>CBDHFN010000001.1:0-206405 GCA_965262605.1 Alphaproteobacteria bacterium
GATTATTGCCAATAATAATGGTGTTTTAACCGTACGATTAATGGCATTTTTGGCAATGAATGATATTCCCATTGTCATTTGCGATGAAAAATATGCCCCCGTTGCCATGTCATTGCCCATTGCCAACCATTATAAAACCAGCAACCGCATTGATATTCAATCACGGGTCAATTTACCGACGAAAAACAGATTATGGCGCCAAATAATTCGCCAAAAAATTATGGAACAAGCCCGTAATATTGAAAAAATCAACCATGATACATATAATTCATTAATTGTAATGGCAAATCAAGTTTCGCTGGGTGATAAAGAAAATACCGAAGCTCAAGCCGCCCGTATTTATTGGCAATGCCTTTTTGGTGCGGATTTTCGGCGCGTCCAAGAAGCAGAACATGGTATTAATGTTGGGCTTAATTATGGATATGCGGTGATTCGCTCCGCCATGGCGCGGGCAATCGTTGCCACGGGATTATCGCCATCGCTGGGCGTGCATCATTCCAATCAGTTAAATCCATTTTGCTTAATTGATGATATGATGGAACCATTTCGCCCAATAATTGATAATATAATTAAACAAAATACTCAAATTTTTACGGGTGAATTAAATATTGCGGGTAAAACAATTTTGGCTAATATTATAAATCAACCAATAAAATATAAAAACGAAGAAATTTCTTTGCAACGATTAATGCATTTACTTGCATTTCAATTATTTTTAATATATAATGGTGATATTAAAAAATTTGAATTTGAACCAATACAATTAATGAAATGATTTCAGGATATAAAACAATGTGGGTGATTTGTATGTTTGATTTGCCTGTTAATTCAGTCAAGCAACAACGCGCGGCGACTAAATTTCGTAATTTTTTAATTAAAAATGGCATGTTTATGAAACAATTTTCCGTTTATTTAAAATTTTTTGATAGTTTTGAAAAAGCAAAATCGCTCGCAAATAAAATCAGCCCCCAAGTCCCACCATTTGGCAGGGTCACTATAATCTACTTAACCGATAAACAATTTGGTTTAACCGAAAATTTTTATGGCAATGCCGTGGCAGAAAATGAAAAAAAACCACTTCAATTACAATTATTTTGACGAAATTAACGATATTTTTTTAAAAAAAATTATCGTTAAGTCGTTGAAACTTAACGATAATCTTTAAGGTGTATTATAGCATAATTTATTTGGAATGGAAGCTATAATAATTTAACAACTCTAAGACTTTATCACTATATTATAGCATAATTTATTTGGAATGGAAGCTATAATTTTATGCGAAATTTATATTTATTTAATTTAATTATAGCATAATTTATTTGGAATGGAAGCTATAATCTTGAATGCAATAACCGTTGCTATAAGACAATTATAGCATAATTTATTTGGAATGGAAGCTATAATATTT
Source organism: Alphaproteobacteria bacterium (assembly GCA_965262605.1). Classification (GTDB taxonomy): domain Bacteria; phylum Pseudomonadota; class Alphaproteobacteria; order JASGCL01; family JASGCL01; genus CBDHFN01. The sequence continues at coordinate 1,409 of CBDHFN010000001.1, forward strand.
ACCCGTTTTGGCATTAAATAATGTAGAATTATAGCATAATTTATTTGGAATGGAAGCTATAATCCCAAATTAGCCGATAAATCAGTCGGTTTCATTATAGCATAATTTATTTGGAATGGAAGCTATAATCCTGCTGTTAAGGCGATTTATGACAATTCGATTATAGCATAATTTATTTGGAATGGAAGCTATAATTATCTTATTGATTATTCATTAATTCATTATATTATAGCATAATTTATTTGGAATGGAAGCTATAATCAAGAAAATAATTCAATTTACATAAAATTTATTATAGCATAATTTATTTGGAATGGAAGCTATAATTATCATTCAATTTATCCTTTACTAAAGTAAATTATAGCATAATTTATTTGGAATGGAAGCTATAATTTGAATGGTTATTGATTTTAATCATATATAATTATAGCATAATTTATTTGGAATGGAAGCTATAATACATTAATGCGTTTAGTTTAACAGTCCAAAATTATAGCATAATTTATTTGGAATGGAAGCTATAATAAGAAAATCAAGCATATTTTTATCGGTGCAATTATAGCATAATTTATTTGGAATGGAAGCTATAATCGAACTAGCTTTACATGGGCACAAGGGTGTATTATAGCATAATTTATTTGGAATGGAAGCTATAATTTTAGTATTACCATTTAATTTACTAGGCAAATTATAGCATAATTTATTTGGAATGGAAGCTATAATAATGGTGATGGTAATGCCATTGCCCGCCCCATTATAGCATAATTTATTTGGAATTGAAAATTCTTTGCATTGGGTTTTGGATGTGGATATGGGCGAAGACTTTCATTATGCTAAAAAGACAATTCGCCCTTAAATTATGCTACTATTCGCAGATTCTGTCTAAATTTATTAAAACTTGATAAGAATAAAATGCCAAATTCACGAAAATTCATGAAAGCTTGCCTCAATACCAATTATCTTCTTTCCCTTATTGAGCTTAAACCGCAGAATTAATCCGTATGCAATTGCCATGGGCATCGGCTTACGGGCATTGGGCGCGCATTCAATCAACCGCGGATATTTTCCCATATATTATGTATAATGCCGTGCGTGATGGACGCACGCGGTATTTGCATAAATTATGGAATGGCACGGTTTTACCGGTAAATTCCAAATGGTGGGATACGCATTATCCGCCAAATGGCTGGCGATGCCGTTGTTCGGTGATTCAAATGGATCAATCAACCATGGATAAAATGGGTTTGCGCCACGCGGACGAGGGCGAATTATTAAGCCAAGAAAATAAAGGCATTGACGAAGGATTTGCATATAATGTTGGCAAATCCCGCGACCAATATTACGCGGATAAATATCATGATAATAAAGCGATAATCAAATCATTGGATTATATTAAACAAAAAAACCTTGCCGCCCCGATAAAACTATTTTCATCTAACATTAATGATTTAAAATTAGCCGATGATATAACAATTGACAACGCTATATTAGAATTTTATAGCCAATTCGCAATTTATAAGGATGTAGCGATAGATGATAATATAGAAAAATGGTTTTTAGATAATGATGGCTTATTAATTAAAATTACAGATGATTTGTTTAGAGATGCAAAAGGTAATATAAAATTGGGTAAAAATGATCACCCAATTAACTTAACACCAGTATATGCCCAAACAATTATTGCGCCTGATAAAACAATAATTGTGCAGGGAAATGAACAAACAAATACATATCCAAGAAAATATTACACAAAAAAATGGCAAATCCAAGATGGTGAATTTTACTCATTTGCGGTTGCTCATAAAATAAATTCTGATTGGAAATTAGCAACTAGTTATATTCCGGGCTGGACATTAAAAAATTCAAAAAAGAATTTACAGGAGATAATAAAAAAAATGGGCGACCCAAGATGAATGTTCGCCCTCAATTAAAGGTCATTCACTCGCACATCATCGCGTCCTTTAATCTAAAACCACAATACAAACTTTATCAACCAATGTCAAGCAAAAAATCCTTAAAATCCTTAAATCCTGTAATCCTTAGTAAACTTTAACCCAACTTTAACCCAACCAAGCGAGGCAACAATGGAAATTATCACCCACAATCATCTTGATGGCTATACCCCCGAAATTATGGACATAACCACGCCGAACCCGCCCCAATTATCCTTGACCATAAAAACGCGGTGGTATGCGATATATTCAACCATTGGAATTTAACCGCATCCGCGCTGGGTTTGGCACAAATTCGCAAAATAACCTATAACACATTATTGCAGGGTGGTCAATAGGAACAATGAACCATTACCAACCCCAAAGATTGATTTTAAAATTATTAATGCAAAAACATAATAATATTGAATTATCACAAATTCAACCCAACTTAACTCAATTATTTAATTCACAAAATTCATTAAATTCATTAAATTCATTAAAATCATTAATCTACAATATAAAAAAATTAATAAATCAATAGACAATTTGCATGATTTATGCTATAAACCATTTAATAAACAACGAAAGGATATATCATGTTAAACCGCAAATTTACATCTGAAGCAACTCACCCCCAAAAGCAACCATGGGACTTAACCGATGAGGAAATGGCTCATAACAACTATCATATTAATAAATTAATTGAAGCCAATGAAGCTAATGATGAGGAAGCACGATTTTTTCATCAATCACAAATTCTGAATGCACCTGATTCTTTAATGGCATCAAAAAAAATATTTGGAGCTCAATGGATTATTGATAGAAAATTGGATATAACATTAGCAAATAGAAAGTTTGGCAATGACTGGCTATATAAATAAACTCGGTGAATTATTAAACTTTGAGAATAATTCTAAATTAGCTTTAAATCCCCTTGCCGAAGCATATTCACAAAAGCAAATTGTCAAGGTATTACAAGCAATTCATAAAACACGCGATATAAATTTGATTATGACTGCCGAAAACGCAATTAATGAGCATGAATTACAATTTTATAGCATAAATAAAATATCTGATAGCAGTATAAAACAATCATTAGCCAGTATTGATAGCACCAATAATTTAATACGCACCATACAAAATGAACCTGATAAATATATTAATCACGCAAATTTATTTCAAGATCCGAAAAACATTATTAATGGTTTGCCGAATGATGACGCAAGACAATTTTTTAAGTCGCAATCGGTGCGATTTGTTAATATGTATAAAATACCAACCACCAAAGACAAGCAGAATATTTTGGATGCCCGCAAAGTTAATATCCGCCTTGCTGGTGATATTTATACCAATATGCAGCAGCAAGTATTGGGTAAAGACACTAATTTAACTCAAATTAAGGGTAAGGGCTTGTAATTCAACCATGATAGCTAAACGGATTGATAAGCAAGCAAATATCACGGGCAGTTTCGGTGGGCTACTATAACACATTATTGCGGGGTGGTTAATTTGTTCAAACTTTTTTTTAACTCCATTTTGCTTCGCTTAGGAGGGGAAAAATAGTATTTTTAAAAGCACTATATTTTGATTTAAAATTACTATATAAAAAATCTATAAAATTATTTTAATTCTGATAATTATTTTATCACATTTAAGCGCATGCGTCAAAATAGTTATCGGAAATAATCATTTTTGCGACAAAACACATACACCGCATATTGCAATGCCACTCAATCCCATGGTGCCGTTTATTCTTAGTTATTTTTAAGCAAAAATCTGGGGAAAGTTCTTTTGTGGTATTTTTATATTTTAAACTTTACAACTAAAATTTTTTTGGTAAAATTAAGGTAAATAAGGACGCATTAATGAATTTTAATCACGAAATTACCCCGCGCATTCCCGATGTTGCTTGGGAACAAATTAAAAATCTATCCATTTGGTATAGTAATAAACGGGTTAATAGCCATATTATGAACGCTTATTCATTTGTGTTTCCCCAAGGTGAATCATTTTTTGTTGATAATGTCCGTGAAGCCTTTGAATGCAATAAACATAAATTATCGCCCGAATTACATCAAGAAGTTGAAGGGTTTTGCAAACAAGAAAACTTGCATTCCACGATTCATTTGCGATATAATAATAAATTAATCGCCGAAGGATATAATAATTCGGTCAAAGAATATCTTGATAAAACCAGAGAATTTTCAGAAAAAAATTTAAGCCTTATGTCAAGATTAGCCATTGTTGCGGCATATGAGCATTTTACCGCCATCATGGGCGGATTTTTGCTTAAAAATTATCATATTTTAGCCAAATCAAACCCTGATGTTGCTTTGATTTGGGGGTGGCATGCTTTGGAAGAAAGCGAACATAAAGCCGTTTGTTATGATTTATACCAAGAATGCGGCGGTGGTTGGTTGCGCCGTGTTTGCGCATATTTTTTTGTGACAATTAATTTTAATATTATTTTTATGCGAAGCTTTTTGGGTTTAATTGCCAAAGATGGTTGTCTTAAACCATGGAATTTACCCAAGACAATTTTTGATTTTTTATGGTTTTTTTACCGATATAATGGCGTAGGTTGGTATGTTTTCATGCATTATTTTCAATATTTCTTGCCTAATTTTCACCCTTGGAATTTTAACAATAAAAATGACATGGTTATGTGGCTTAAAAAATATCAATCAAAATTGAAATATTGAATTTTATTGCTTGATTTATGGCGTGAATCGTGCCTTATTATTAAAATTAAAGAGAGGCATAAATGTTAATAATTCCCATCACCAAATTACCGCACGGCGCGGATTTACCTTTGCCTGTATATGCCACCGAATTTTCCGCTGGCGTGGATTTAATGGCGGCAATCAAAGAAAACAAGGTTTTAAAACCCTTGCAACGCGCTTTAATTCCCACGGGTATTGCCATTGCCTTGCCTCGTGGCACAATGGCGGATATTCGCCCCCGTTCAGGTTTGGCATTAAAATATGGCATAAGCATTGTTAATGCCCCCGGCACCATTGATGCCGATTATCGCGGGGAAATTGGCGTGATTTTAATTAATTTAGGGCAGGAAGATTTTATCATTGAACCCAAAATGCGCATTGCGCAAATGGTGGTTTTAACAATTCCAAAATTTGAATTTGCCGAAATGCAAGACTTGCCCGCCGAGGTATTATCGCGTGATGGTGCGGGTGGCATGGTATCGGTGCGCGGTGCTGGTGGTTTTGGGTCAAGCGGAATTTAAGGAGGGGACTATGTCATTTGAAAATCTTTCAGCCCAAGAAATTTTAGCTAAATTAGTCAGCTTTAATACCATATCCGACCAATCAAATTTGCCTTTAATTGAATGGGTTGAGGCATATCTTGACCATTACGGCGTGAAAAGCAAGCGATTTCAATCTAACCAAGCGCATAAGGCATGTCTTTGGGCGTGCGTAGGCGATGCAACAATCCCGCCAGTTGTATTATCGGGGCATACTGATGTTGTGCCAGTCGTTGGGCAAGATTGGCATACAGACCCGTTTGTCTTAACCGAAAAAGACGGATTATTATATGGGCGTGGCACTTGCGATATGAAGGGGTTTTTGGCTTGCGCCCTTAGCAAAGTGCCGCAAATGGTTGCCGAACCTTTATCAACACCCATTGCCTTTGCTTTATCTTATGACGAGGAAATTGGTTGCCGTGGCGTGCTTGATTTAGTTAATGAATTAGGGGAATCATTGCCCTTGCCAAAGCTTGTCTGGGTTGGCGAACCGACTTCCATGAAAATTGTTAATCAGCATAAAACTTGCGTGCGGTTTAGAACGCAAGTTTTTGGCAAAGAATCGCACAGCTCACGCACGGATATTGGCGTGAATGCGCTTGCATATGCCAGCCGAATCGCCGTGTTTTTAGACGACTTAAACCGCGAAATTTTTGCAAATTCTTCGGCGGGCGAATTTGATTTAAATTATACAACGATTCATGTTGGCATATTAAATGCGGGCTTGCAAGTCAATATTATTCCAAATTTTGCAGAACTTTGGTGGGAAATGCGGGTTTTGCCTTCGGAAAATTATCAAACTTATCTTGATAAATTAAATATTTTTACCGATAAATGCAATCAAGAATTGCAATTGCGCGATGAAAATTGTCGTATTATTCATGAATTAAGCAATATTACCCAAGGTTTAGCCGCCGAAAATCAATCGGTTGCCGAAAATTATTTGAAACAATTATCGGGGGAAAATGCCTCATATGCTGCGGCTTACGCCACGGAAGCCGGACATTTTCAAGCCAAAGGCGCATCCACGGTGATAATTGGACCCGGGCGCATTGACGAAGCGCACCGCCCGAATGAATATATTGCCATTTCGCAAATCGCATTATGCTTAAATATGTTGGACAAATTAATTATGCAAAGCAGGAGGTAAAATGAAATTTTTAATCATCTTCGCGCATAATGAACCCGAATCTTTTTGTGCGGCTTTATTGCATCATAGCGTCAAAACTCTTGAATCCCAAGGGCATGAAGTTAAGGTTTCCAATTTACATGCCATGAATTTTAATCCAATTGCCGATAAAACTGATTTTAAAGACCCAAAGAATCATGATTATTGCGTATATGCTTTGGAGCAACGCCATGGTTGGCAAAATAAAACGCTAGCCCCAGATATAATCCAAGAAGCCGAAAAATTAATTTGGTGCGATGCCATGATTTGGCATTTTCCTTTATATTGGTTTTCAGTGCCCGCGATTCTTAAAGGCTGGATTGACAGGGTATTTTTATCAGGGGCTATTTATGGTGGCAAAAGATTTTATGACCAAGGCGCCATGAAAGGCAAACGCGCATCATTATGCTTTACCGCGGGTTCGCGCGATAATATGTTTGGCAAAGAGGCGATTCACGGCGAATTAAACGACATGATGCGCCCTTTATTGCGTGGTTCTTTGGGATATGTTGGTTTTGATGTTATTGCGCCATTTGTCGCTTATCATATCCCGTATATTTCCCATGACGAACGCCAAATTTTCTTTACGCAATATGATGATTATTTAGCCAATTTCTTTACCGCACCATGCTTGCAATTTCCAAGCCCCCGCGATTTTGGTTTTGGATTATAAAACAGCAGATTAAGCAACTTATGCGCAATAAGCGAAAACTTTGTAAACTGATTCGTTTTGGAAGGAAATTATACCCTATCCAATAAAACCCCGCTTCAAGATGCTATCCATGCGCTTGCCAGATTGAACATATTTCATCTAAATACCAGACATTGTTATTTATAGAATTTTTTTCTTGAGTAAAAAATAATACGCAAGAATGAATATTTACTTCACCAGCTGAATTTTTTTGTGCTGGAATAATTATAATAAAAGTTTTTAAATATTTATCTGAATCAAAATCTGAAAAGCAATTTGAGTTTTTAATGAAATCTTGTTCAATAAAATTCTTTTGAATATTAGGTAAATTAAAATGCCGATTTATATGCTCTACCCCTAGTTTTTTATAAATTAATTTTAATTCTTCAATTTGCGCTTCGCTGACAATTAAATGGGCATTATTATAATTATTTACAATATTGCCATTGTATTTGACCTTATGGAAAAATAAATTTTTAGGGTAAATATTTCTTTTCCCATTTTTTCTAATAATGCAAGCATTTTTATTGATACAAGTCATTTAGAATATTGGGTTAAAGCCTACTATATGCGAAAAAGGCATGTAATCGCTGTATAATCTAATTTGATTGTCGTAAAAATAACCGCGAAAAAATAATTCTGTTTTGTCTTTGATATTTATTGCTAAAATATTATTTAATCGGTATAATTTTATCCATTTAAATACAGGTAAATTATTATTATTTTCGCTTAAATGCAATTTATGGGGTTGATTGCCATTTTTAATGACACCATAAACATGACCGACACTAATAAATTGTCCAGCATGAATTTGTATACCGCTTTTAAATTTTATCCGTGTTTGCGTGTAATTTTCAATAACATCGCCTTTCATTGAAACCATTGGAATTTCTTCGTCATCTTGCACGACCTTCATATTCTTATTTTCGGAATAATTTTGACAATTTAGCTTGTTTATAACATTATATTCTTTCAAACCAAAGGGGTTCTTGGTAAAATTTGGCTGTTTTTCAAAATCATTCCAATATTTTTCATATCCTAATTTTGCACCTTTTATTTTTTGTGCAAGCGCATTATTATCTTCGCTTTCTTGCGAATTGGCAAGCACGCATGCCGTATAATCAATTAAAGGTTCGCCATCAAGATTTTTAATGCCAATATTGCAAATTGTTAATTTATGGTTATTTATTACTCGTTGTTCTTTGCTAATAATATTATACGGCATAATATCGCCATCACGAGGCGAATCATAAAATTCAAAATGTCCATCATCATCACGGAATATTTTTAATAAATCCCAACCTTGCGCACGCAAATCTTCTCTTTGTGATTCACCATTTTCGGTATTTAAATCAATAATTCTCATTGTTAACCTTAATTTTCATTGAAATAAGCAATTAATACGCCTAATCAAGTCATACACAGAAATAATTTATTGTCAATATTTTTGGTTCTAACAATAAATTATCATAAATTTGGCGATGGCGGGAACTATTCACAATTAAAGCTTTCTAGTCGGTGTAAATCCATCAGCTTCCCAGCCATTTGAAACTAATAAAACCATATAAACTCCTTTTGGTAATGCTAGAATTCTAGCAATTTTTTTGATAAACTTAAACAACATTTCCAATAAATCGGAGAAATTCTCTAAGTCCAATGAGTAAAAGTAATCAATTAACGAATGGCTTACACCTTTAGAAATGCAATCAATTGATTGATGAATTCTTAAAAATGTTGTCAACTTATAGCACAAATAAAATTATAAGTCAACAAAATTTATAAATTTATTACGGCAAAAAATAAAGTCACCTACTATAATATAGGCAACACAAAAAAACGGAATAAAATATTTTGGATTATAATTTGCTTGATTTTAATTATAATCAAGTTAAAATACCATTAACAAAGGAAAATTATGGGAAAATTATCAACGCATATTTTAGATACTTCGCTTGGCAAGCCAGCAGGTGGCGTGCGCATTTATTGCGAATTAATGCACGGCGATCATTATCACTTAGTCGCCGAAGCAACTACGAATCAAGACGGCAGAACCGATGTGCCCTTACTGCAAGGCGATAATTTTCATAAAGGTCGCTATCGCTTATCGTTTTTAGTCGGTGAATATTTTGATAAATTAGGCTTAAATTTACCGCAAGAAAAATTTTTGGATATTGTGCCCATTGAATTTGGCATTGACGATGCTAATCAAAATTATCATGTGCCTTTGTTGATTACACCTTATAGTTATAGCACTTATCGGGGTAGTTAAATTGAGTAATTTAACAATCCGCGATAAAATTCAATTTATCCTTAATGGTAAGTTGTGCGAATATATTTGCGAAAATCCGCATGAAATGTTGATAGATTATTTGCGGGCGCGTGATTATACGGGCACAAAAGAGGGTTGCAAAGAAGGCGATTGCGGGGCTTGCACGCTTTTGATGATAAGCAAAATTAATGGTAAAACTGAAATTAAAGCGATTAATTCGTGCATAACGCTAATACCCATGATTGATGGTTGTGAAATTTTAAGCATTGATGGCTTAAAAAACCATATTATTCAAGAAAAAATGATAAAATTTCATGGTTCGCAATGCGGGTTTTGCACTCCGGGTTTTGTGATGTCTTTGGCGGGGCATTATTATAATCAAAAAACTAATGACAAAGCCAATATCCAACAAAGCCTTAGCGGCAATCTTTGCCGTTGCACGGGCTATACTCCAATTTTGCACGCCGCCCAAGCCGCAATGGCGAACCCAGAATTATATGATTTCAGGTATTTTAATCAATTACCGAATCAAATTTATGAAAATTCTTTATATGGCGCGAATTATTGCGTGGCAAGAAATTTAAAAGATGCGCTTGAATATATGAAAAAATATCCTAACGCACGCATCATTGCGGGTGCAACTGATATTGGTTTATGGATTAATAAAAAACTGATGGAATTTTCGCAAATTTTATTTATTCATGCCATACCAGAAATTTGTGGTATTACCGAAAATAATAATGAATGGCATTTTGGTGCAGGCATTACATACAGCAATTTTTACGATTTTATGCGGGGCAAGAATGCTTTTATAGACGAATTGCTCAATCGCTTTGCGGGGCATCAAGTGCGCAATTTGGCGACAATTGGCGGTAATATTGCGAATGGTTCGCCAATTGGTGATGGACCGCCCTTATTTATTGCCATGAATGCGCGATTAAAATTAATATCGGCAAATGGTGAACGCATCATAAATTTACAAGATTTCTTTATTGAATATGGCAAGCAAGATAAAAAACAAGGCGAAATTGTTCATAGTTTAATCTTGCCCAAACCCAAAGCAACCGAACGAATTTACACCCATAAAATAACCAAGCGCAAAGATTCCGATATATCCGCCGTCATGATGGCGATGATGGTTGATATAAATGCGCAAAATATCATTGAAAATATCCGTATTTGTTATGGAGGCATGGCGGGTATACCTAAACGGGCGGATAAGAGCGAACAGGCTTTAATCGGTAAAAAATGGGCTTTACCAACCATGCAATTAGCAAGCGAATATATCGCCCAAGATTTCCAACCCCTAAGCGACATGCGCGCCAGCCAAGAATACCGCGCCTTAGCCGCCAAAAATCTTTTAACCAAAGCCTTTTTGGAATTAAACCATGCCCAACCATAACACACCCCACGATTCCGCGGCACTGCATGTTGCGGGCAGCGCAAAATTCATTGATGATATTGCCATTGCCGGCGAATTTATCCATTGCAAACCGATTTTAGCAACCATTAACCGCGGGCAAATTTTAAGCATGGATTTTAGCGCAATCACCCAATTGCCTGATGTTATAGGGGTATTAACTGCCGAAGATATTCGTGGTATTAATGATGTTAGCCCAACGGGCACGCATGACGAGGAATGTTTGGCAAGTAAAGAAATTTATTTTCACGGGCAAGTGATTGGTTTAGTTGTTGCCAAAACTCGCCAAGCCGCCTTTAAAGCCGCCAAACTTGCCAAAATCACTTACCAAGAAAGCCCCGCTATCTTGTCGGTTGATGATGCTATGGCGCAACAATCATTCGTTTTGCCACCGCGCACCATGCAAATTGGCGATGCGCCCAACAAGATTGCAAATTGCAAGCATGTTATTCGCGGGGAATTTAGCTTTGGCGGGCAGGATCATTTTTATCTGGAAGGGCAAATTTCATTGGTGATTCCGAATGAAGATAATCAATTTATGGTTTATTGTTCAACCCAACACCCAACCGAAGTGCAAAATTTAGTTGCCCATTTTTTAGGGCTTAACGCCCATAAAATCGTGGTGGAAACGCGCCGAATGGGTGGTGGCTTTGGGGGCAAGGAAACTCAAGCGGTTGCATTTGCATGTTTAGCCGCGCTTGCGGCGCAAAAATATCAAAAACCTTGCAAGTTAAGGCTTGACAGGGACGATGATATGATGATTACGGGCAAAAGACATGGCGGTAAATGGCAATATCAATGCGGGTTTGATGATGATGGTAAAATTCAAGCTGTCATTGCTTCGGTCATGCTGGATTGCGGATTTTCCGCCGATTTATCGGGTCCGATTTGCGACAGGGCTTTATATCATGCTGATAATGCTTACCATTACCCGAATGCGCATTTAACGGCTTACCCATGTAAAACTCATAAGGTTTCTAATACGGCATTTCGTGGTTTTGGCGGTCCGCAAGGCGTGTTATTAGCCGAACGATTAATTGAATCTATCGCCATTTATACAAAAAAAGATGCTTTGGCGATTCGGCAATGTAATTTTTATCGCGACCATGATGCCAAAGGCGACATGCAAAAAACGCCGTATCATCAACCCATTAAAGACGGCGTGATTAATAAATTAGTTAGCGAATTAAAAAATCAAGCAAATTACGATAAAAAATTGCAAGAAATCCAAAAATTTAATCAAAGTTCCGCTTTTAAAACCCGTGGCATTGCCCTTACCCCCGTAAAATTCGGGATAAGCTTTACCAATACGGGCATGAATCAGGCGGGCGCATTAGTGCATTTATACACTGATGGGTCATTATTAATTAATCATGGTGGCACCGAAATGGGGCAGGGGCTTTACCAAAAGACAAGACAAATTGCCGCGCGGTTAATGGGCGTTTCCTTAGATAAAGTGCAAATTTGCGCCACAAATACCAGTAAAGTTGCCAATACGCAACCGACGGCGGCTTCGGCGGGAACGGATTTAAACGGCATGGCGATTAAAGACGCCATCGGTAAAATTCAATCGCGATTAATCGGCTTTATTGCTGAAAAATATCAATGCCCCGCAGATTCTATAAAATTTGACGATAATTTTGTGCATGTTAATCATGAAAAAATTCCGCTTGGCAAAATTTGCTTTGATGCGCATTGGGCGCGCGTGCAATTATGGGACAGCGGATTTTACAAAACTCCCGACATATATTTTGACCCCGTGAAATATCAAGGCGAGCCGTTTTATTATTATGCCTATGGCGCGGCGCAAACCCAAGTTGAAATTGATTGCCTTAGCGGTGAATATGAAATTTTAGCCGTGGATATTTTGCATGATGTCGGTGAATCGCTGAATCCCGCGCTTGACATTGGGCAAATTACGGGCGGTTTTGTGCAAGGCATGGGTTGGCTTACCACCGAGGAGTTATTTTGGAATCATCAAGGTAAATTAATGACGCACGCGCCGTCAACTTACAAAATTCCGACCATGCGCGATATTCCCCAAGAATTTCAAGTTAATTTATTCAAAAATACGAATCAAAGCGCAACAATTTTTCGTTCCAAAGCTGTGGGTGAACCCCCATTAATGTTAGGGATTTCGGTATTTCAAGCATTATGCAACGCCGTTAATCAATACCGCAATAATAATGGCAAATTATCAAAATTAATCAACGCGCCCGCAACCGCGCAAGAGATTTTATTAGCAATGCAGTGATATAAGATATTCCGATGCAAAATACTTTTATTCCCGTCCAACCGAAATATTTTTGCCGATAGGCGCGGGGTGGTTTTTATTTCTTCAAGATTTTTTAAACGCCCTAAATCCCGATGCAAATTGCTATCCTTCCCCTCCAATCGTCAGATTTTCGGCGTAGCCGAAGTGGAGGTTGAAGGGCAGAAATTGAATTACTTCAATTTCTATATAAAATTACCAAAAGGTAATTTTATGCCCTGATGCAATACTTGCGTAATTGCCTTGGCAATAAGCAAGCGGGGTGGTTTAAAATTATAATTTTTGTAATAAATATAACTTGATTTATTTTAAAATGGTAAATATGCTAAGTATTACAAGATTTTAAGGATAATATGCAAAATCAAGAAATTTCAGAAATTATAATCAAATAATCCTTAGGAAAAACTATGAATGAAATTAAACAAAAAAAGATTTTATGCGTTATTTATGGTATGGGCGCGGGCGGTGCAGAACGGGTAATGGCGGAACTTTGTAATTATATGGCGCAAAATGGTCATGAAATTACCCTTGCAACTCTGTCAATTTGTGATGATTTTTATGAAATTTCTCCGCAAGTCAAACGAATTTCGGTTGATTTACGCATGAATCCCCAAAATATTTGGCAAAAATTATCAATAAACTTTAAACGCATACAATTAATTCGCCAATTGGTCAAAAATACCAACCCTGATGGTATTATAAGCTTTATTGATTTAACGAATATTATGATGTTGATAAGCACTATGGGCATGGGTGTGCCAATAATTATTTCGGAACATATTAATCCAAAATTCCATAAATTGCCTTTAATTTGGGAAATATTGCGTAAAATATCATATAATCAAGCCAATTATTTAACAATTTTAACGAAAGATGTTCAAGATTGGGCTTGTAAAATTATGGATAATCATAAAATTATTGTTATAAATAATGCAATAAGAAATATTAATGATAGTGAAATTTTTGAAAAGCCAATTTTAATGCCACAAGGCAATATAATTTTAGCAGCAGGGCGATTTACCGCGCAAAAAGGTTTTGATTTATTAATAAAATCTTTCGCGCAATCACAATTATGCCATCAAAATTGGCATTTAGTAATTTTGGGTGAGGGGGAATTAAAGAATCAGTATATCAGCTTAATCAATGAATATGGCTTGCAACAATCCGTGCATTTATTGGGGGTGCATAAAAATCTTAAACAATGGTTTCAACATGCGGATATTTTTGTTTTATCATCAAGATTTGAAGGTTTTGGCTTGGTATTGGTTGAAGCAATGCAAAATAGCATGGCGGTTATTTCGTTTGCATGCCCATCGGGACCTTCTGAAATCATTGAAAATGATGAAATGGGAATATTAATTCCCCCGCAAAATATTGCGTTAATGGCGCAAGCCATGGTTAAATTAGCCAATAACCCCCAATTACGCCAATCAATGGGCGAAAAAGCCAAAATTTCAGTAATTAATCGGTATAATCCTGATTTAATTTACAAAAAATGGCTTGATTTATGCGCGAAAATTATTCATAAATAAATGATGATTAAAAAACAACGATTCCAATTCGGCAAAAATTGGCAAAATTTTTTGCAATCCATGAATGACGCGCGCATTAACGAAGCCATCATCAGTATTAAAAATAATTTAGCTTTAAATACGCTTGAAGGAAAAACATTTTTGGATATTGGATGCGGGAGCGGATTATTTTCTTTGGCGGCGCATAAATTGGGCGCAAAACAAATTTATAGCTTTGATTATGACGAAAATTCCGTGCAAGCCACAAAATTTTTGCATGCACAATATGCTAATGAATCGCAAAATTGGCAAATAGAGCAAGGCTCGGTCTTAGATGCCGAATATTTGCAAAAATATGGGCAAGTTGATTATTTATATTCTTGGGGCGTATTGCATCATACGGGCGATATGGCGCTTGCCTTTGCCAATGTCGCAAAAATGGTAAAACCCGATGGCAAATTATTTATTTCAATTTATAATGACCAAGGGGTTGAATCAAAAATTTGGCATGGTTTAAAACGATTTTATTGCCAAGGGGGCGCGGCAAATAAATTCTTCGTAGTTTTATATACTTTTTTTAGATGTTGGACAAAACGAATGATTTATGACTTATTTACTAAATGCAATCCATTATATACTTGGAATCATTATGGCGATAATAATCGGGGCATGTCGGCGTGGCATGATTTGATTGATTGGGCGGGGGGGTATCCGTTTGAATACGCCAAACCTGAACAAATATTTGAATTTTTCAAAAATCAAGGTTTTGCGCTGGAAAAATTAAAAACTTGCCGTGGCGGACTTGGATGCAATGAATTTGTATTTAGAAAATTATGAATTATATTTATTAGGCAAACCATGACAAACCCTAAAATATCAATAATAATGCCCGTATATATTTAGTGCCAAATATTATTTGACATTCAAAATAAAATATTTATTATGGTATTATTAGCGCTTGCGCTGTAATTAGGATTAAAATAATTTTTATTGATTTTTTCTAAGGATTTTTAACCACCCCGCGCCTGTCGGCGCACCCCTCCGCTTCGGCTTCGCCGAAAATCTGACGATTGGAGGGGAAAGGATAGTATTTTGCAATGAAATTTAGTGCTTTTAAAAATAGTATTCTTCCCCGCCTAAGCGAAGCGAAAACACAATCAAAAACAATGACGACGCCAAAAATTAAAATATCGTTTATCAATCATTACTTGATTATGGGGGGGACTTCGCGGGTAAATGCTGATTTAGCGAATTATTATGCCGAACAAGGGCATGAAGTAAGTATTTTATTATTATATTCCAAACCTGTCGATAATTTTTTTCAAATAAACCCGAAAGTTAAAATTATTTATTTTTTTGATGAATTTCCCAATACTTCGGGCATTTTTAATAAATTAAAAACAATTGGAGTTTTAATATTAACAATATTAAAATTGCGTCTTTATTTTATGAAATTATCGCCAGATTTAATAATTTCGTTTGGTGATATGGCGAATATTATGGGCATTATCGCGAATTTTCAAATGAAGGCAAAATTTTTGGCGCGTATTGATTTATATCCGCCAATGTTCCCATTAAATATATTTTGGGATTTTTTACGCAAACTGACTTATCCGTTTGCTTATAGGCTTGTTTTAGCAAATAAAGATTGTAGACAATGGGTAAATGATAATTTACCCAAAGCACAATCATGTATTATTGATACGCCCGTTGCTTATCCGATGGTTAATTCAGCACCGATTTTACCCTTGGAATTAGTCAATTCGCGCCATATTTTTATTGGCGTAGGGCGATTAGTGGATATTAAAGGTTTTGATAAGCTAATTAAGGCTTTTGCGCAAATAAGCCCGCAACTGCCTGATTGGCAATTAGTCATTTTGGGCGAAGGCGCAGAGCGCAATAATTACCAAGCGCAAATTGATAATTTGGCTTGCGCGGATAAAATTCACCTTTTGGGAAGTTGCGGTAATTTGGGCGATTGGTATCAAAGAGCCGATATTTTTGTGTTAAGTTCCAATACCGAAGCGCATGGTTGCGTGATAAGCGAAGCAATGTGCTATGAATGCGCGGTGATAGCCTTTGATTGCCCCGTAGGTCCAAGAAATATCATCAATAATAATGTCAATGGCATTTTAATTGAAAATGGTAATTGCGAAAAATTAGCGCAAGCCATGGAATATTGTGCAAAAAACGCAAATATCCGCGAAAATTTCACGCAAAATGCCCTTAAATCCCGTGAAATTTATAGAGTTTCGGTTATTGCCGAACAACATTTAGAAACATAAAACCATGACAAACCCTAAAATATAAGTAATAATGCCCGTATATATTTAGTGCCAAAAATTATTTGACATTCAAACTAAAATATTTATTATGGTATTATTAACGCTTGCGCTATAATAGGATTAAGGGATTAAGGGATTATAGGATATTATGGATGAAACCTCACATAAATTAATTGGCATTGCAATGAAAATTCATCGGGAATTAGGCGCAGGTTTTTTAGAAATTATATATAAAAATGCCTTAAAAATTGAATTTGACGCAAATAAATTAGATGCAGATTATGAAAAAATTCTTAAAGTTTTTTATAATAATCAAATTATTGGGGAATTTCGCGCCGATATAATTGTTGAAAATTATATCATAGAAGTAAAAGCTGTATCACAATTAGCGCAAAGCCATAGTGCGCAATTGTTAAATTATTTAAAAGCAGGCAAATATAAAAATGGGTTATTGTTAAATTTTGGGCATACAAAATTAGAGTTTCAACATATCTATAATAATCCTAAAATCCCTTAATCCCTTAATCCCTTAATCCCTTAATCCTATTAAAGCGAAGCGAAAATACAATCAAAAACCATGACAAACCCTAAAATATAAGTAATAATGCCTGTATATAATGGCATGGTATTTTCCACCCAATATATTGGGGGCGGATTATGCGAAGAATTAATAAAATAATTGCTAAGCCATAATGCCTGAACAAATTTTAACTATATATCAGTGCGGACACGGGTTAAGGCAATTAAAAACCCCATGGCAATCCCCATTGCCAGCATTGAAGAACCACCATATGAAATAAAAGGTAAAGTCATGCCCTTGGTTGGAATTAAATTTAAAGATGATGCTATATTAACAAACGATTGCACGCAAAATTGCGTAATAATGCCCGTGGTTGCGGTTAATAAGAATAAATTCTCGCTTTCAATGGCGCGCATTGCGGCACGAATAATGATATATAATATAATAGTAATGATAAACATGCAAAAAATCATACCAAATTCTTCGCCCGCAACGGCAAATATAAAATCCGCGTGCGAATCGGGAATATGATTTTTGATTTGCCCTTCGCCCGGACCTACGCCAAAAAATCCACCATTGCTAATGGCTTGTCCCGCTTGGGATACTTGATAATTATCACCCGAAGCTGGGTCTAAAAATCGGTTTACCCGCGATTGCACATGCGAAAAAGCAAAATATGCGCCAATAAAACCGCCAACTGATAAAAATATTCCGCCTAAAACTAACATATAAGGCAAACCCATTAAAAATACTTCCATACCAAAAATTGTTAAAATCAGCAAGGTTTGCCCAATATCTGGTTGAAATACAAGCAAAATAATAGTTATAAACGCAATAATACCGCCAATTAAATACCCCGGTATTGTCGCGCCATTTCGTTGTAAAACCAGTAAATCAGCAAGGATTAACGCAAAAGCAGGTTTGATAAATTCCGAAGGTTGCAATGAAAAACCGGGCAAGGAAATCCATCTTTTTGCGCCTTTTATCTCGGCACCAACAAAATAAGTCATGGCAACCCCAATCAATGCCACGCAAAATATAATTAAGGCAACTAATCTTAACCTTCGCAATGTCAGCATGGATATTGCTAACATAATGACGATTGTCGGAATTAACACAAAAATATGTTTGGAAAAAAATATCATGCTGCCCGCGCCAATGCGGTTGGCAACGGGCGCGGATGCGGTGAATACTAACGCCAAGCCAATCACCATTAATAAAAATACGCAATAAATTAAATGGCGGTCAATTGACCACCACCATTGTGAAATTTGCGACCTGTCATCGCGCGAAAATAAAATAGGCATAAATTTATTGATGCAAAAAACATTCCCAACTAACTATAAAATTAACTTTTTCCAAATTTCAGCCATATTATACATAATTTGTTCGTCAATATATAATACATTTTCAATTTTTACATCGTCAATTTTTGGGTATATAAAAGGGTTATTTTGAAATTGCGCCCCCGTTAAATTTTTAGCATGACTATGGGTTGCGCCAGCGTAAGAATTTTCCAATAAAGTTTTTAAAACCAGCGGAATATTAAGATAATTTATGAAAGCATGCGCCATTTCAATGTTTTTTGATGATTTTGGAATAACCAAAACAACTTCATCTTGAAAAATACCTTCTTTGGGAAATATATACCCGACATGGTCATTGGTTTTCGCAATTTGCAACATGCTTGTTGTTAAGCTGTTGGTTAAATTTGCCGATTTATTTTCAATGTATTTATGGGTATCCGTGGCAATAAATCTGACATTTTTTCGGTGATTTTTTAAAAATTCGGCAACAATTGTTAAATGTTTTGGGTTTGTTGTATTAAATCCATACCCTAAATATTGCATCGCCACGCGAATTAAGGTATTATAATCCAAATCATACCATGCAACAACGCCATTTTTGGGGATTTTATCAAATATCACGCTCCAACTTTTTGGGGGATTGGGAAAAATATTTTTATTATACCCTAAGACCGAGTAAGCACGCGCAAGGCTTGCAAAATAGTTAGATTCGTCTGCTCTTGATTCGCCAATAACACTGCTTGTGGGTTTGCGGTAATTGGCGATTAATTGATAATCTAATGGGGCAAGCTTGTTATGATTTAATAAATGCGTGGCGTGGTTGTAATCTGTAACCAAAATATCAACTTGATATGAATCATTGATTATCCCCATATCTACATCATAATAATTATCAAAATACCGTATCACCATATCAACATTAAACGAATCCATAAAATTTTGAAAATAGCTTTTTTCACCAGACGCAATGGGTAAAGCTACGCTTAGCCGTGATGGCGGTAATTTAGATTTATTGCTGATTTTATTATTGGCGTTTTGCGCAAATAAATCATTGCACGCCATACCAATCGCAATGGGGCTAAGCATTGCGTTATACAATAATTTATTGGTAAAAAATCTGCGCTTCATTTATTGTAATATACAATTAAAAATATAAAAAATCAATATAATTCAAATAAAAAAAATTCTGCTTTTTTTAATAAATTTTGTCGTTTTTGTATGATTAATTATTTAAAAAACGACTAATCATTAAATATTATTTATTACCAATCGGAGGAATTATGAAATCTCATTATCGTGCAGTTGTAATTGGTGGAGGCGTGAATGGCGTTTCTATTTTATATCATTTAGCCAAAAAAGGTTGGAGCGATGTTGCGTTATTGGAACGAACCGAACTTACCGCTGGTTCAACTTGGCATGCGGCGGGGTTATTGCCATTGTTTAATATGTCTTATTCGGTTGGGCAATTGCACCAATATTCTGTGGAGCTTTACAAAAAATTAGAAGCCGAAACTGGACAACCAGTTGGTTTTCATGGCACGGGCAATTTGCGTTTGGCACGATACCGCGACCGCATGGACGAATACCGCAATTATCAATGCACCGCCGAGACTATTGGCGTGGAATCGCATTTAATTTCGGTTGATGAGATTAAAAAATTATGGCCCCTGATTAACCCCAAGGATTTAATTGGTGCTTTGTGGCATCCGACCGATGGGCATATCGCCCCCGTGGATGTTACCATGGCAATGGCAAAGGGTGCAAAATCGCGCGGTGCTGAAATTATCTTGCAAACCGAAGTTTTAGGGATTGAACGAAGCGATTCTTTGGAATGGATTGTAAAAACTAACAAAGGCGAAGTGCGATGCGAGCATTTAATTTGCGCCACGGGCAATTATGCACGGCAAACCGCGAAAATGGTTGGCTTGCAAATTCCCGCAATTCCTGTTGAGCATCAATATATTGTGTTTGATGTTGACCCTGTTTTAGAAAAATACCGCGCCGAAGGGCATAAAGAATTGCCGATTTTGCGCGAACCAGACTCGCAATATTACTTCCGCGAAGAGCGTAATGGCTGGATTTTAGGACCATATGAAAAACACGCGCCCGCAAGATTTGTTGATGGCGTTGATAAAGGTTTTGAAAAAGACTTATTCCCCGGTGATTTAGATCGCTTAATGGTGCATGTTGAAGCCGCGATGAATCGCGTGCCTTCATTAGAAAAAGTCGGCATTAAAGATATTGTCAATGGACCAATTTCTTATTCCCCCGATGGTAATCCGATGGTGGGACCAGCATTTGGTATGCAAAATATGTGGCTATCCGAAGCGCATAGTTTTGGCATTACCGCCGCTGGTGGTGCAGGGTGGCAATTAGCAGAATGGATTGTTGAAGGACAACCTTCGGTTGATATGATTGGCGTTGACCCCAGAAGATTCGGCGTAGTTTCCAAAAATTATACAAAAATTAAAAACGAAGAAGCATACGACCATGTATTCATCATTCATTACCCCATGGAAGAAAAAACCGCAGGCAGACCTGCTAAAACCATGCCTTGTTATGGGCGCATGGACGAAGCTGGCGCAGTTTGGGGGCAAAATTTCGGTTGGGAACGCCCATTATGGTTTGCCCCAAAAGGCGTGAAGCGCGAAGATGAATATTCATTCCGCCGTTCCAATTGGTTTGAACATGTCGGTAATGAAGTTCGCTTAATGCGTGAAAAAGTTGGCTTAATGGAATTAACGACTTTTGCCAAATATTGCATTGAAGGCAAGGGGGCAAGGGCATTCTTAGACAGATTATTCGCCAATGCGATTCCAAAAACTATCGGTAAATTAAATCTTTGCCATAGTTTATATAAAAATAATGGTGGCGTAAAAGCCGAATTTACAATTTTAAGAATGCCAGATGGAATTTATGGTGAAAAATTTTATTGTGTTGGTCCTTCACGCACCCATGATATTGATTTTGATTTTATCACAAAGGAAGCGCCCCGTGATGGTTCGGTCTTTATTAGCGATTTAACGACCCAATATGGTGTGTTTATCGTGGCTGGACCGCATGCCCGCGATGTTTTGCAACCTATTACCGATGGTGATTTGAGCAACGAATCATTCCCTTGGCTTACGGGTAAAGATATTGCAATGGGTTATTGCCCCAATGTTCGTGCCTTACGGGTAAATTTCGTGGGTTCGTTGGGTTGGGAATTGCATCACCCCATTGAATATCAAAATCATTTATATGACTTAATTATGGCACAAGGTAAAAAATATGGCATCGGCTTGGTTGGTATGCGCGCCATGGATTCCATGCGCTTAGAAAAATCATACCGCGGTTTTGGCACGGATTTAAATGCTGAAAATTCGGTGCTTGAAGCGGGATTGTCAAGATTCGTGCGCATGAATAAAGGCGTATTTAATGGGCAAGAAGCTTTATTGAAACAAATGGAAAAAGGCATACCCACGCAATATTGCACTTTGGAAGTTGACGCCGAAGATGCAGATAGTTTTGGTAATGAGCCAATTATTCTGAACGGCGAAGTTATCGGGCGGGCAACCGCGGGTGGCTATGCGCATTTTATCAAAAAATCCATTGTCTTGGGGTATGTTAAAACCGAATATGCGAAAATCGGTTTGCAATGCCAAGTGCGAATTTTAGATAAATTGCTGAACGCAAGAATCGTGCCTGAAAGCCCATATGACCCTGAAAATCATGCTTTGCGGGCGTAGTTAATACGCATTTACGAAAAAGCAACCCAATAGATTTATTTTAAATCTATTGGGTATTTTGGCTATAAACAAGCTTACCAATAACAAATTCACATAAACGCTCGGCATGGGCGGATTTTGAATCATATCCCCAATCGTCGGTAATCCATTCGCCATGCGCAGATTTTTGCACAGCAATAATATGGTTATTATCGCCCCCCAAAATTTTATTATCTAAGCCAATATCATTAACTAAAATCAAGTCTAGGTTTTTCTTGGCATATTTTGGTATGGCTTTATTGACCGCATCAAAAGTTTCCGCGGCAAAGCCAATTAGCAATTTAGGGCGAAGTTTATGCGCGCCAATAGTTTTTATAATATCGGGGTTTTCCACTAAGTCTAATTGCGGGACATCGCCATTTTTCTTAATTTTTTCGGGTGAAATTTCCCTTGCGCGCCAATCTGCCACAGCGGCAACGCCAATAAACGCATCACACGGCAAAAGATTTGTAATTGCGTCCAGCATGTCAAGCGCGCTTAAAATATTAATTCGGTTAACATTTTCAGGCGTGGATAATGCGCAATTTCCCGCCACTAAGTAAACTTCTGCGCCATGCTTGGCAAGCGAATTTGCGATGGCAAAACCCTGCTTTCCCGAAGAAAAATTAGACAAATAACGCACGGAATCTAATTTTTCAATGGTTGGACCGGCACTTACCACGATTTTCTTGCCCGCCAAAGCACCATTATTTGCAAAATATATTTTTAAATATTCGCTAATTTCAATGGGTTCAGCCAAGCGACCTTGTCCAATATCGCCACAAGCCATTGCGCCCGAATTGGGCGGAATAATATTCATGCCCCTTTGTGTTAATAATTTTATATTGTCTTGATTGGCAAGATTTTCCCACATCGCAGGGTTCATAGACGGCGCGATAAAAATTGGTTTTTTCGTTGCCGCGATAATCGTGCTTGGCAAATCATCGGCAATGCCATGCGCCATTTTCGCGATAAAATCGGCGGTTGCGGGGGCGATGATGATAGCATCAGCAAATTTCGCCAATTTAATATGCCCCATTTCTTGTTCATCAGTTAAATCAAATAAGTCGGTATAACATTTTTCGCCACTTAAAGCCGACACAGATAAAGGCGTAATAAATTCACAAGCAGATTTTGTCATAACCGCGATAACCCGCGCCCCATTATTTTTCAAAATTCTGATTAATTCCAATGATTTATAAGCGGCAATGCCACCAGTAATAATAATTAAAAAACTGCGTGCTTGCATTTTATATCCTTAAAATTGCGCCACCCCAAGCAAATCCACCACCCAAGGCAGTTAACGCCACTAATTGACGGGGCTTTATCATGCGATTTTCAAACCCATAATTTAACGCAAATGGAATCGTTGCCGCGGAAATATTGGCGTGCAAATGCACGGTTTTAATAACTTTTTCTTCGGCAATATTTAATTTTTGCGCCACGCCTAACATAATGCGCCAGTTTGCTTGATGCGGCACAAGCCAATCAATTTGCGCTAAGTCTAAGCCTAACTCTTGCGCGGTTTGCGCGACAATGTCGCTCATTTTTTCAACGGCATGACGAAAAACTTCTTTGCCATTCATGCGCACAATGCCGCTTAACCCCGTTGTCGCCACCCCGCCATCAACATAAAGCATGTCTTGATATTTACCATCAGCCATAATATTTATTTTCAAAATTCCAAGGTCAGCGTTGTCAGCCGATAATATCACCGCGCCCGCGCCATCGCCAAATAACACAAAAGTATCCCGTTCATGCGAGGCGATAATTTTACTATACACCTCTGCGCCTATGACTAAAACATGGTTAGCTTGGGCTAATTTAATCATATTATCCGCCATTTGTAAGGCATAAATAAACCCCGAACAGACGGCTTGAATGTCAAAAAATGGGCAAGGCTTGCACCCTAAAATTCGGTGCACCTTGCTGGCGGTTGCGGGGAAAGTTTGGTCAGGGGTTGTGGTTGCGACTATAATTGCGTCAATATCTTGAATGCGTAATCCTGATTTTTTAATTGCATCTTGGGCGGCAAGCACCGCAATATCTGCGCATGTTTCGCCTTCACTGACAAAATGGCGTTTTTCAATGCCCGTGCGCTTATGAATCCATTCATCAGAAGTATCAGTAAGCTTGGCAATATCATTATTGGTAATGATATTTTTGGGCAAATATGCCCCCGTAGCCGTGATTTTGCTTATAATATTTTTCATTTTCATAGCATTACATAAAATAGCTATAAAATCAATAATTATTTAATTGTTAATTGTAAAAGGATTATTGGGTAATGCAGGTAAATCTGTTTCGTAAGGCTTTACACCAACTTGCCCTAACGCGCCGTGAATTTGCCCGCGATGATGCGTTTGATGGTTAAAGACTTGGCAAATGGCAATGGCTGCATAATTTTGCTTATCTGTTCCTTCGGTAGTTTTATAATGCAATATACTTGATAAAAATTCATCATTGGTGGTATTTGCCCATTCTTCAATCATCGCGTCCATTGCCGCGCGATTTTTTGCATATTGCGCAAAATCTTCACAAATTAATCGCGAATTTTGATAAATATTGTCCGATTTTTTGGGTAAGTTCGCATATAATTCAGGCTTTTGCATGATGCGCGAAAACCATAAATTATCCGCCCATAAAATATGATTGCAAGTCGCTTGGATTGACCCAAAAAATATTCCCAAATCTTTATTTAATAATATTTTGTCTAAATTGCCCACCGCTTTTATTAATTCGCCATTTTGCCATGTATTATATTTTGCCATTAATTGCGCATATTGTTTTTTTATCATAAATAATCCTTGGTTAGTTGTTTTATTTTATTTCATTTTTTTAAATGTTAATATGGGCTTGCGATATGGTCTTTAATTTCTTTAATTGCTTGTTCAGCACTAAACACAAAAGGACAAGATTCACCTCTGTTATAGCCAACTATAACTTTAATATTACAAACTGAACCTTTTTTATTTTTTATTAAAAGCGGTATTTCCGTATCGCGCTTTTTTGAATGCAATTGTATTTTTACATTTTCAAGATTTGAAACATATTCAATTAAGCCTTCCGTGCGCAATTTATCCATGAATTGCATTTTATTCTCGGCGTAAATGACCAACTGCAAATAAGCTATATCTATCGGCAAATTTTGCATAATACCCATATTGTGAATCACCATCATCAAAAGGTTCAGCAATATCGCTTATTTCTGATTCATCAAATTCTTGAATTAATCCTTTGAATAAAGTTTGGCACGCGTATTGGGCTACGCGGTAATGCATCGCTTGCAAGCCATGAAATTCTGTATCTTTTATTTTTAATTCATTATTTACATGGGTTGTTGTGCCCAAAGCATAAATTTGCAAATTATCATCATTGCTATGTTCTCTTAAAGACTTATAGTAATTTTCTGACAATAAAATTGCTGACCATAAATATTCGCCATGTCCATCATCAATACCCCTTATTCCAAATCTTATATTTGGATTGCAAGCCATTAATGCAAGGTGATATTGTTTTTTTTCTTCTTGTGTTAAATTTGCGATGTTATTTAACATAACGAACCCCTGATTAAATTAATTATAAAATTATACCCAATTAATTAAAAGTCAAGCGTTTTTTTTGTTAAAAGCTAATTTTAAATTTCACTTCAAACTATTCAAAGGCTTCTAAGTCAAGGTAATCCAAATTTTTTGCCCAAATATTTTTAGCAATTTCAGTAAACTCGGTTTGTCTATGCAATAAAAAATCAATATTCCAATCTGGATATTGGTGTAATTTTTTGGTCATCTCATATTCACTTTTAAAATAATCAGGGCATTTATCGGCAAAAATATCTTTATTTGGGTGGGCGTCATTCAATGATTTTTCCCATAATGTATAATTACCAAGAAAACTATTATATTCTTCGTGTTGCTTTTCGTCAAATTTATCAACCCAATTTGCATGGTGTTTTTCTGGTAAAATATGCTCAATCGTGGCTAAATTTGTATCTGTATTTGGTTTATAGTGATTTTCAATTTTATGCAAAATATAGCGCACAAGATTTTTATTTTTGTCTTTAATTTCAATGGCATAGTTTTTAAATTGCGATTCAAATTCTTCATCAGAAATTCCCAAAACAACTAAATCATTAATGCAGTCTTGAAATGTTTTAAATTCTTTATTTTTTATCTTAATGGCGATTCTTGAAAATAATGTTTCCATGATATTGGTTGCCCGCCTAGCAATTACAGCATATCTAAAAATTAAATTAATTAGATTATATAAAATATTTATAAAATTTTTCGTGTCAAATGAATTATAAGCTTGCATTAGTAATACTTTACTTTGCCCGTGGTTAAGGTAATTATAATCACGAATAAGAATTTGTAATTTTTTATTATCGCGCCAATAAGCATGATTGCTATCACCCAAAGCTTGATAAATTTCAGCATATTTTATTAAATCTAGCATAAACTCTGATGGGTGAATTTCGCCGTTGTGAATTTTTTTCTTTATTTCACTATATAATTTATTATTTCGCACAAAATGAATTGAGCTGTTATAGTAATACCTAATAAATATGGGCAAACTTGCGCTATCAATAATATTTTCAAGATTGCGCCATAAATCTATTAAATCTTGGCTGGAATCAAAACCAATATCGGATAAAATTAAATTTTTTATTAAATCCACTTCGGTTAAATGCTCGCCCCTTGCATTTAATGTTTCAAACAATGTAAAGGCAAGTTCTTTTTGCGCCGTTATAATTTGAATTAACCATAATTTTTTGGCAATAATATTCTCTAAAAAATCGTTTAATTGCATGAAATCATCATTAATTTCACTTAAACATTTATCTATTTTTTTTTCAAAATAATGAAAGCAATCATAGAGATTTTTATCATTTTTCTTTGTTGGTTTATCATGAATATTAATTTGCACCATAGTAAATTTATAATAATCATTATTAACTTTATTGAGCGTTAGTTTTGGTTGTCTTATTCCGCCCACCGCAAATTTACTGATGAATTGAGAATTTCTGTCGTCATAAATGATTTTAAAATCCGCATTGCCGTTAATCAGGTTTTTCATGCGTGATAAAACCGCAATAACTAAAATGCTTATGGTTGTAAGCCGTTGCTGCCCGTCTATAATCTCAAAAATATTATCCTCTTGATTATCCGATAATAAAACTATACTGCCGATAAAATGTCCTTGGGTATTTCCATGGTAAATTTCTAAAATATCCGCCCATAATTCTTCCCAATGATCAATGTTCCAAGCATAGTTTCGCTGATAAATCGGCACGGAATATTTCTTGCCATTTCCCAACACCTCACCTAACATAACATTATCCGTATGGAATGAATTTTTATTTATTCTTAGTGTTGATGATGGGTTGCCATACATTAAATTATCCTTTTGAGTATATTAATTAAATTTAAACGCATTTAATCAAAAGTCAAGTTTTTTTTTCACTTCAAACTCTTCAAAGGCTTTTCAGTCAAGATAAAAAGGCTGGTCAAGCCGATAATTACCACCATTACTGGCAAGCCCCAAATGCTAAATTCTTTCATCAAATATCCGCCCAATGGCGCACCAATAAAAGCCGCAATTTCAAAAATAATAATATAAGTTGCCGACATTGCCATTAATTCTTCGTTTTTATATCGGTTGCCAAGCATGCTCATGGACGCGCTATACATTAAAAAATCCATAAAGCCTAAAATAAAAGTGCCAATTAACGATAATTCATAAATATAAATAATCATTGAAGGAATGGCAAAAACTGCGATGGCTAAACCGCAAAAGGCAATGACGAATCTTTTGGGGAACTTGTCAATAATATCACCCATTTGCAAGGCAAAAATTGCCGGTCCGATTAAAAATACTGAAATATGAAACCCCGATTGCACATCGGAAAAATCGCGCAATTTCCCTTGCAAGACAAGCATAGGATTTAAGCCGTATAATAAACCACAAGCCAATGCAGAAATATAAATACCCTTATGTAGCGTGATACAATGCCAAAATTTGCTTTGATGTTCGCCAAAGCTTGGCTCAAGATGCTTGATTTTGCGCACATAAAATATTGAAATAATTAAAAAAACACAATAAAGTCCAAACGGCAAAAATCCCCAATTGTAAATTGGCGAAGTAATTGCCGCGCCAATTGCCACGGATAAAGAAAAAAATCCCGCATAAATCGCAAATAATTTGCCCCTTGTTTTATCATCGGCGATGATATTAACCCAAACTTCCAACCCCATCCAGCGAATAGCAATTAACACACCCGAAAAAATCCGCAAACCAATCCATATATATGGGTCCTGCCATATATAAGATACCAGCATAATCACCACTAAACCTAATGCCGAATAATTTATAATTTTTTCATGCCCAAATTTTTTGGATAATTTAGATACTTTGCCAATAAATAAAATAATACTCAACGCCACTGAACTATGCACCCACCCGATTACATCGCTTGATACGCCTTGGCTTGATAATAAAAGTGGTATAAGCGTGGTAATAATTCCAATACCCAAACCATCAAAAAATACCGCAAGCAATAAGTGCAGTGCTGGTTGAGTGATAATTTGCCGATTTCTTGCCAAGAATTTATTCATTTTAATACTTTACTTTCATTAAAAAATACAATAAACAAAAAAATTTAAAAAAAAATTTCGTTATTTTTCAATATTTTATTTATTTGATTGCTTAGTTTTATTATATTGAATTCTTGTCAACAGGTCAACTTAAAAAAAAATAAAATTTTTTGCTTGTTATTTAAAATTTTATTTGCTTTATAGAAATTGTTGGCGCAAATTTTAGCATCAAACTCACGGACATAATGAAGATTTTCAAGGCAAAATTGCTGGGATTTTGCTTAGTGGCTTTTGTTTGATTTTAAAATTTTGGACAAGCTTAAATTTAACTTATAGGGAAAAAATGACTAATAATAATGATTTGATACGAAAGAAATGGCGGCTTATTGCCTCTCAATTTCGTGCTGAATATGGCGAAAATTCGCATCGTCAATGGATGGGCGATTTAGTGCCATTGCATATTGATAACGATGATTTAGTTTTGCTTGCCCCCAATAAACAGGCGATAAATTTTATTACCAAGCAATATGGCAGTTGGTTAAATAATAAATGGCGTTCCGAAAATAAAAACAAAGGCGCGGTGCAAATAATTGTCAAAATGGCAAAATCAAGCGACCAGCAATTACCAGATTCATCAGATATAAACCAAAATAAAGAAACCAAAAAACAATCCGAAAAAAAATGGGGACAATCATTTAATAACCAATATTTATTTAACAATTTCATCAGCGGCGAATGCAATCAAATTGCTTATGCTATGGCATTAAAATTAAGCGAATCCAAAAAAGAAAAAGATTTTTCATCATTATTTATTCATGGTGATGTGGGGTGCGGCAAAACCCATTTATTAAATGCGATAAGCAACCAAATTTTACAAGACAACCCAGAAGCTAAGGTGCAAATAATCACGGCTAAGGATTTTGTTGAAAAATATGTTGAAACGATTATGCAAAAAACTTTTGATTTTAAGATGCAATTTCGCGATACGGAATGCGTGTTAATTGATGATTTGCATTTCATTATTGGCAAGATTGCTTCCATCACTATTTTAGAAGAAATTTTTGATTTTATCGTGGATAATGGCAAAAAAATTGCCTTTGCTTCCACCGAAAGCCCGCAAAAATTGGATAAGTTAGGCGAAAGATTAATTTCAAGAATCCAAGGCGGCATGGTTAGCCAAATACATGAATTAGATTTTGAAACCCGTTTTAAATTATTTGAATTTAAAGCCCAAAATAAAAATATGTCTATCCCCAGCCGTATTTTAGAGTTGATAACCGAACGCACCCAAGGACGATGCGGGCGCGATTGCGATGGAATATTGACAAGGCTTTTATATTTTACAGGCAGAGAGAATTTTCATATTACCGAAATTATCGGTGAAAAATTTGTCGCTTCGCAATTACCGCAAAATGCGATAATTAACCGCGCCCAACCAAAAATTGAAGAAATTCAACGATTAACCGCGCAACGATTTAATGTAACCCAAAAAGAATTGGTAAGCAAAATGCGCCCCGCGAATTTAGCATATCCACGGCAAGTTGCCATGTATTTATCACGCAAACTTACCAAACATTCTTATACTTTTTTGGCGCAAAAATTTGAACGGGACCATACAACAATTTTATATGCCCTCAATAAAATTGAAAAAATGATGGCAACTGATCCCCAAACGCTTGAGGATATTGAAGCACTCAAACGCTCAATACTGGGTGCATGACGCATTTTATTCATATCCGTAATGCGTCTGGTTATTCATTGGCGCGTGGCGCGATTGGTATTGATGCGTTAATTAAGCAAGCAATTATTCATAAACAACCTGCCGTTGGTTTGACGGATTTTGATAATTTCTTTGGGGCTTTGGAATTTAATTCCGCCGCAATTAATGCGGGAATTCAACCGATAACTGGCATTAATGCCATGTTTCAGTGGGAAAATTTCACGGCACGGGGGCTTTTCATTGCCCAAACTGCCCAAGGGTTTATTAAATTATCGCATTATATATCCAATGCTTACCGAAAATGCGGTGGCGACACGCCCATTTTTAATTTAAATGAATGGCGCGATGATGGGCATGATGCTGGCGGAATTATTATGTTAAGCGGTGGCATGAATGGTATTTTATCACAACGCATCCTTGATGGCAAAGAAAAAGATGCCCAAAAAATCGCCACAGAATTAGCAAAATTATTTCCCAATCGGCTTTATATTGAATTGCAACGCCATAATTTAGCCAATGAAAAATATTGTGAAGCATTTTTATGCGATATTGCCCTTGAATTAGGCTTGCCGATGATTGCCACTAATGATTGCCATTTTATAGAACCTAATTTTGCCCAAGCTCAAGAAATTTTAATGGCAATTGGTGCGGGCACAACGCTTGATGATGATAATCGTCCGATTTTATCGCCCGAACATTATTATAAATCACCCCAAGCCATGAAAGAATTATTTCGTGATATTCCCGAAGCAATTGAACAAACCGAAGCTCTTGCCAAACGATGCAGTTTAGTGATTGAAAAACGCGCCCCAATGTTGCCTTCATACACTAAGCTTAACGGGCGCACCGAAAAACAAGCCATAGAAGAAGAATCAAGCGCGGGTTTAAAAGAACGATTTACCCAATTACAAATTACCGATGCTGAAATCCAAGAAAAATATCGGCAAAGATTGCAATATGAATTATCCGTTATTAACAGCATGGGTTTTGACGGATATTTTTTAATCGTTTATGATTTTATTAATTACGCCAAAAGCCAAAATATTCCCGTGGGTCCCGGGCGCGGTTCGGGTGCTGGGTCTTTGGTTGCTTATTGTTTAAAAATCACCGATCTTGACCCGTTGCAATTTAATTTGCTGTTTGAGCGGTTTTTAAATCCCGAACGCGTGTCCATGCCCGACTTTGATATAGATTTTTGCCAAGACGAACGCGATAAAGTAATACATTATGTGCAACAAGAATATGGCGCAAATCAAGTCGCGCAAATTATAACATTTGGATCATTGCAAGCCAAAGCAGCCGTGCGCGATGTTGGGCGGGTCTTGGGTGTGCCTTATCCCGTAGTTGATGGTTTAAGCAAGCTAATCCCCAATAAATTATTTGATGGCAAAACTAAACCCCTTAGCTATTGGCTTGATAATGATACAAATTTAAAAGACAAATATCGCCAAGATTCCGTTGCCAAAGATATTATTGACATAGCAATCAAGCTTGAAGGCTTATACCGCAATGCGTCTACCCACGCCGCGGGTGTCGTGATTGCGGGGCAAGATTTAGCAAATTTAGTGCCGATTTATTACGATGGTAAATCTGACTTAGTCGCCACCCAATATTCCATGAAATATGTTGAAAGCGCGGGGTTAGTGAAATTTGACTTTTTAGGTTTGCGCACTTTGTCAATTATTAAAAAAACTTTAGAAAATATTACCAAACGCAATGGTGAAATTGTTGATATAAGCAAAATTCCAATGAATGACGCGCTGTGTTTTGAAGATTTAAAAAAAGGTTATGGCATTGGCGTATTTCAATTTGAATCGGACGGGATTCGCGATGTTTTGCGCAAAATGCGCCCTGATAGGCTTGAAGATTTAATCGCTGCCGTGGCTTTATATCGCCCGGGTCCGATGGATAATATTCCAAGCTATATTCGGCGCAAACATGGCGAAGAACCCGTAGAATACGAGCACCCAGCCCTTGAATCTGTATTGCAAGAAACTTACGGCATTCCAATTTACCAAGAACAAGTCATGGAAATGGCAAAAATATTGGCGGGATATAGCTTGGGTGGGGCGGATTTATTGCGCCGCGCTATGGGTAAAAAAATAAAATCGGAAATGGACGCGCAACGAGAAATTTTTATTGCTGGTGCTTATAAAACGCATCAAATTTCGGCGCAAGATGCGTCCAAAATCTTTGATACGATTGATAAATTCTCTGGTTATGGTTTTAACAAATCGCACGCCGCAGCATATGCGTTAATTTCATACCAAACGGCTTATTTAAAGACTCATTATCCCGCTGATTTTATGGCGGCATTTTTATCATATGAAATGCACAATACCGATAAAGTCGCGCTTTATATTCAAGAAGCGGTGCGCATGGGTATAAAAATCTTGCCGCTGGATATAAATCATAGCGAATCGTTGTTTAGCGTGCAATGGGACGAAGCAAGCCAAAGCTTTGGCATACGATATGCGCTGGCGGCGATTAAAGGCGTGGGCGCACAAGCGACAGAATCTCTGGTGCAAGAACGAATAAATAATGGTGGATATGAAAATATATGGGATTTTCTAAGGCGCAACGCCAGTAATAACCCCCAAGAAGCACCCAGACTTGGCAAGAAAATTTTAGAAAATTTTAGCAAGTCTGGCGTGTTTGATTGCTTTAACCCCAATCGGCGACAATTATTGGAATCTGTTTCGGTTATGGCGCGTTATGCCGTTGAATTTGCGGAAAATTCTGACCAAGATAATCTTTTTAATGACCCGCAAGATGCCCAATTTGAACCAAACTTACCCGAAATTGAACCATATAGCGAAGAAGTATTATTAAACCAAGAATATGATGCCTTGGGATTATATTTATCGCGCCACCCTTTAACAGCGTATCATGATTTATTAGCAACCCATAACGCGATTAAATCCAATGAAATTGCACAAAATATCGGTAAACCCAGTAAAATCGCGGGAATAATTGCCGATATTCGCGAAATGCGCACGAAAAAAGGCAAGGCGTTTGCGATTATAACATGCACAGATGACGCAGGCAATTTTGAAGCAACCGCATTTGATGAGGTAATTCATGGCAAACTTAGCCGTGATTTAAAAGTTGGCGCGAAAATATTCTTAACAATCGCCATTGAACGAAGACAAGATTCAACCGAAGAAGAAGTCGCATTGCGAATCACCATTATAAATGTTGAATTATTGGAAAATATCGCCATGAAACAAGCAAAATCGGTGAAATTACTGATTGATAATGAAAAATCAGTCGGCAAAATTGCCGCGATAATTCAAAACTTACCAAATGGTAATTGCCCACTTTATTTAGCATATCAAAAACAAGGCAAAGAAATAATTTTTGATACGGCAATATTAGTGCAATATAATCAACAATTTATTCAGCAAATTAAAAATATCCCCGAAATAACGCAACAAATTTCTTAATTTTTAAGCATTCCCCATGCGATTGGTAAACATGAAAAAACCTTACTTAAAACGAGATTCCATTTTTTTGCGGGCGATGAAGGCAGTGGTTGTTTCATCAAGCTTGACATCGTCCCAAGTAATCAAGGAATCTTTTTTAACATCGCGCAATAACGGGACATTATGCAATAAACCCAATGGCGCATAACCATTTTTCAAACTTACAGCACTGGGACGAAGCGCGCCAGAAATAGTATATCCGCCTTCGCCATCAAGAATTTCACCTTTTTTAAGGTCTTTTTTCGCCATGGCGGGCACATCGGCGCGAAATTCTGATGCAATCCCCGTTGCTTCACCGCGAATTCCCACCGAAGCAACCGAAATCGGTAATTCCAAACCAATTAAATGCCATCGTTTGTAATTTGTCATATACCGACCCGTGGAATCTGTTTCAACTCGGTATTCTTGAAAGCAATTGCGCAAATATTGCGTATCACCTTCAATCACAACCCAAACCCCCATGCGAATATCATATTGTAAAAGCGTGCCGTCTAATTTCAGGCTTGAAATTACTTCAACCATGCCTTTTTTGGGTAAAATACCGCCCTCGCTTTGTGGGCGCATTAAATTGGCAATATCGCCGATGGAGCCGGGCGGGAAGGCTAAACCATCATCGGGGGCATCTAAACCGCAAGCATTCGCAATTGCCGATGATTCAATGGCGGGTTTTGACCCGTCAAGGAAGCTGTTAAACATTTTGGGGTTAAGCCGACCAATTTTGGCTTGTTCGGCATTAATTCCCCAATTATCCCATATTGTATCGGGCGTAGATTGCCGAAAATGCGGCAACCATTTATGCCCGCGCCCCGCCGCGACAATCGGAAACCCGCAAGCGCGCGCCCAGTCAACTAATTCACAAACTAAACCGGGCTGGTCGCCATAAGCCAATGAATAAATTACCCCATGTTTTTTTGCTTGCTGGGCAATTTCATAACCAAGATAAGCGTCTGCCTCCACGGTGACATTAATCACATGTTTTTTATGATTAAACGCGCTGTAAATATGTTCAACTGCGTGAATAGGGTGTCCCGTGCATTCAATAATTATTTCAATTGGCGGGAATTTAACCAATTTTTGCCAATCATCACCAACAAAAGTTTTACCGCTTTTATAAGCATCGCTTAAATCTTGGGCATCATATTGTTCCTTTGTCCAACCAACATATTTCATATTATCCATGGCATTGGCAGGGTTTAAATCAGCGACGGCGACTACATGAATTCCCTTTTGGCGCAAGGCTTGCGATAAAAACATTGTGCCAAATTTACCCGCCCCAATTAAACCCACCCTGATGGGATTATTATTTTTTGCGCGTTCTTGTAATAAATTAAATAAGTTCATAATTTCAAAATAACCAAATATTCATTAATGTCAAATAAAATTTTTGTATAAAAATTGGGGAATGTCCACATCGTTATTAAATTTAAAATTATTGAATAATTGGCTATAAAATAATTTCGGTAATTTCTGGTTCATATATCCGTAATAAATGCAAAATTTTTGTCATTTCTTTGGAATCACCCGTCGTAAAAAACTTAGTCGGCAAGGGAGTAGAGCTAAAAACTTGGGTTAAATTGCATAATTTTGCGGTATGATTGGCAATCGCTGGCGGGGTATCAATCAATGTTATTTCTTTGGGAATAAATGTTCTGATGATTGGAATTAAAAAACTATAATGCGTGCACCCTAAAACAATAGTATCCGCCCCCTCGCTTAAAATTTTTTCGCAATATTTTTCGCATAATTCGTAAGTTTTCGGGGCATAAAGATAGCCTTTTTCAATTTGTTCAACCAAGCCAATCCCCGCAATTGAAATAAATTTAACGCCTTGTCCATATTCATGGCAAAGCCGTTCGTATCGTGGCGATGCAAGCGTAGATTTCGTGGCAAGCACGCCAATTATTTTGTTTAAGCTTAGTTCGCACGCGGGTTTTATGCCCGGTTCCACGCCAATGATGGGGCAATTATATTCTAATCTTAAAATATCAATTGCTTGGGCGGTTGCGGTATTGCACGCAATAACTATCGCATCTGGGTGAAATTGCATAAAGAAATTAAAAATAACACGGCATCGTTCTTGAATAAATTCCGAAGATTTTTCGCCATATGGGGCTTTGACAGAATCGGCAAGATAATAAAAAATTTGATGCGGAATGCTTTCCCGTAAGGCTTTAAGCACCGATAAACCACCTAAACCTGAATCAAAAACGGCTATCATTTTACCTAATTTCTGTTATGCGCAAAATTACTGCTGTTTTGCGCGGCGTTGCGGAGTTTCTTTTGCGCTTCCTCAACCCTTAATTGGTCTAAGGTAATGATGGGTGGCGCGTTTTTATTGACTTCTTCACCCCAAAGCGAAATAAGCTTATTGCGGTCATCTGTTAGCTTCTTTTCGCGCACTAATTGGGCTTTTGATAAATATAAATTCACAATAATGGGTAAAAATAAAACTAACAATAACCCCAATAACGATAAAATATAAGGCACGATTAAATTTTTCGGGTTGGTAATAATTTCCAATGCTTTTTCAATTGTTTGCATGCCTTCGTATTTAAGCATCGGCGTTGCCATATAAAATGTGCCAATGAAATTTGGAAAACCCACTGATTTTGTTTTATATCGGTTAATGGTTCTTTCTGTGATTAATAAAGCAATCGTTGGCAACATGCCAATAAATACCACGCAAAACAAGGGAAAAAATCCCACAGCAATTAAAATTGCCGCCCCCATAATCAAGCGGCGCATTTTTTGATTTTCTAACTCTTCTTTGGTTAGTTTTCGCTTAACAACTGGTTTTTTTGCCATTATTATCCTTTAAAATACGTTTATTAAGAAAATTACAATCGTGCCCAATACTGATAACATTGAAGAAATAGTTACCGCATATCGCCCCCCTAAATCATCGGACAAACCAATTCGGTTATGAATATTTTTTCGGGTTATATTTAATTCCGTAACAATTTTAGTATATCGTTCAACCGCGGCATCAAATCCTTTTTGGTCAATTTCAATGCGTTTATTATCAGCAATTAAATCAAGAATTTCTTTAAGATTACCTCTTCTGCCTAATTCTTTAATATCACGGCGCACTTGGCGTTGCATTGCGCGTGAATGAAATAAATTAACGGCATCGCCCAGTCTTTCAACATAATATCGGCATAAATTTGGAAATTCCATGTTATTATTAGTCTTTGTTTGAATTTCGGCAAAAATTTTTGCCTCTGAAACCACGATTTTTGCTTTAACCACATCAAGCGCAGATTTACTTTTAACATTTAATAATGATTGTTGCAACATATTTAATTTGCGTAAATCATCGTCAATATTACGGGAAAAATTGGCGCAAATATAACAAGCAATATGCGGTTCAAGCAAGCTGTCGGGTTTATATCCAGAAGCCATCGCCCTGTCAATTGCTGGCAATAAATACCACATTTCGGGAATAAAATCATATTGCGAAATAACCCCGCAAAATGGTATATTTCTGCCTAATTGATATAAAACTCGTTCTTTACCAAATCCCAATGCTTCGCGGGACATAAAACCAAATGCCGCGGTGTAATTACTGATAACGCGCTTGGCATTATTATCGGCTTCGTTAAATTCCGACCAAATATTTAATAAATCTGAAGTGATAAAATGCTGAAATTTTTCATAATCAACATGTTCAATCACCATGGCAAATAAAGTTGGAATCGCGTCAATCGCCACCACCCATTTTTCAAGATAAAATGGATTTCTTGGCTCCATTGCCATCAAGGCAAGCGTGAATTTATTATTAGCATCTTTGACTTGCACCGTGGAATATCGCGAAACCATGAATCGTTCTAATAAAACATTATCGCCTAAATCATTACGAAGCCATGCTTCTAAAACACCAGTTTGATAAAAATCAATGCCTTTATGCCATTCCTTTGTTATATGCCAAATAACCTCACGCGCGGTTAAGCATTGAATATTATTCGCTAATTTTATGGGTTTGCGCGCTTTTTTTGCGGTATGCGGGCTACGCGGCGATAATCGCTTGCCATGCGTCCAATTATATATATTATGCACATCCCATCGTTCCGACCCGACTTCAAATAATATACCGCGCAATAATTCGTTAAGCGATTGCGAAAGTGTTAATTTCCCCGTGTAATATTGATAACTTCCTTGTTCAAGGCGCGTTTGAACAATTTTATCGGGGCTTTGCCCGACCCAAGGCAATTCTTCATATGATAAAAGTTCCACAATGGCGACGCCAAGCGCAAAAATATCATTGCTTTGGTTGCCATTGCCCCGTAATAACGGCGAACAAAGCATTTTATTAATGTCTTCGTAATAAATCGGCTGCATATAACCCGGTGCCGTGGAATAACATTCGCCAAAAGTTGCTTCATGCCCTTCTTCGCCCGACCAAAAAATATTGTCAAGCCGAATATTACGATGCGCTAAATTCACATCTTTAAGACTTGTTAGCAGTTTAACTGCTGGCTTGATTAGGGTTTTAATCAATTGATCTTCGTTAAATATCCTGTTTTTAGCTGATTTATGTTCAGATAAACTTTTACCCGTTGGAATTTCAATTAAATATATCGGCACGCGTTTATTATATGCGGGCCAGTAAGTTATGCTCCACCCATAAATTTTGTGCATTTGGTCAATGGGACGGCGAAATAATAATTCGCTAACATCAGTGCGGGGCATTAAATCCGATTCGGTGATATAGGCGTATAAATTCGTGTATTGTTCTTGAGAATCTTTGACAGCAAAAGCCTTGCCACCCCTTGAATATTGTGGGTATGGCACAGCCATCATTACTTGAAAGCGACTATGTAATATTACATCGCCGTCTAAATTAGCAGCTTGTGTTTGTCCGCCAGACGCAATTTCATCTTCGTGTTGATTTATGCGGTCATCGGCATTGAATAAATCATCCATAATTATTTTCCATAAATAACAATATGCAAAAAAAATGCAAGTTTACTGATTTTTTAAAAATTCATTCACTTTATCTAAATCTTGGGGACTATCCACGGATAATGGCGCGGAATCAGCCGTGATTATGCGGATATTCATACCATTTGCTAAGGCTCTTAATTGTTCAAGTTTTTCGGATTTTTCAATAAAAGCTGGTGGTAATTGCACAAATTTCATCAGTGAATCCCTTAAAAAACCATAAATTCCAATATGATGATAAAATTGTGGGTTATTTGCGCCCTCTTGCCAAGGAATCGCAAGGCGCGAAAAATATAACGCATTGCCCCGTAATTTATCAAGATGGTCAAATTCCAAGGCAACTTTAACTATATTAGGGTTATGAATTTCTTCGTTATCGTGAATTGGCACAACGGCGGTGACAATATCGGCATTATTTTTGCGTAATTCATGGGCAATATCCGTTAAAATTTTAGGGGCGACTACAGGTAAATCGCCTTGCAAATTAATAATAAATTTATATTTTTTCATCGGGTCAATTGCATTTAATCCCGCGGCGATTCTGTCCGTTCCC
This sequence comes from Alphaproteobacteria bacterium, assembly GCA_965262605.1. Taxonomy (GTDB): domain Bacteria; phylum Pseudomonadota; class Alphaproteobacteria; order JASGCL01; family JASGCL01; genus CBDHFN01. The sequence goes on from CBDHFN010000001.1 coordinate 41,086, forward strand.
GAAGGCAAATCAGGGTCGGTTAAAACCGATTCACCGCCATTTTTTAAGATTAAATCGTGAATTTCCCAGTCGCCAGCGCAAACAACAACCCGCCCAAGCTTTGTTTTATAAGCTTGGTCCATGACACGCAATATCATTTCGCGCCCCATTATTTTGGTTAATGGTTTATTGGGGAATCTTGTGGCGGCTAATCTTGAAGGAATTAAAATAATTGGTTCAATCATGACGAAGATAACCTATATAATTTATGAATCCAAATGCAAAAGAAAATCCCTAACCCAGCACCAAAAATAGCATCAGATAAATAATGCGCATTGATTAAAAGCCTTGTGCTTACAAGCCATAAAGCAACGGGCAGGGTTAATAACCCTAAATATCGTGATTGCACCATCAAACAAAACCAAACCACCATTATTGTTTGCGAATGCCCTGATGGAAATGAATTAAAATCGCTATTACCAATATGGGCAAGAAAATTATTCGCATCAAAAAATTGCCCAATGTCTTGCGCATTTTCAATCGTATCGGGTCTTGCCCGTCCAACTAAATTTTTTAACAAAGTCAAAATTATGCCCGAACTTGTCAAGCTCGCCAACAAAAGCACGGCAAATTTTCGGATTTTTTTTTGCCAAACCGATAAAATTAATAATGCAAAAGCCAGAATAAACCAATAAAGCCCCTTGGCAAAATGGGTTGTTTTTTGGGCAAAAATTTCATAATTCGCCAAATTATCATTAATATAATTATAAACGATTATATCGGCATATAACACCGATATAATTGTTAATAATCCAATAACCATAAGAAAAATCCACGCTTTGATGGGAGGAAATTGAAAATAAAGTTGAAATAGTTTTTTTAGCATTGGTTTGCTATATAATATATTTGAATGTTTTTCAAGTCTTAACTCTTGCAATTTTCAAATTTATTCGCTATACACTTTCCAATAAAAGATAGGAAAAAAATGGCTAAAAATTTTAAAATTGCGATTGCAGGTCTTGGCGTAGTGGGCGGTTCGGTCATAAAGATTTTAAATCAAAATGCCCCTGATATTTTGGCGCGAACGGGCGGAGTGCCCATTGAAATTGTGGCAATTAGTGCACGCAATAAAGCCAAAGCGAAATTGCTTAATATTACAAATTTTGATAAAATTTATTACGATGATCCAATTATAATGGCAAAACAAGCCGATTACGATTGCTTGATTGAAGTAATTGGTGGCGTGGAAGGTGTCGCGCCAGAAATTTGGCATCAAGCTATTTTGCGCAAAAAACAAATTATCACGGCGAATAAAGCATTATTAGCCGAAAAAGGCGAATATTTTTTGAAATTGGCAAATAAATATAACAGCTCCATTAAATATGAGGCAAGCGTGGCGGGCGGTATACCCATTATTAAAATTATCAAGGAAGGTTTAGCAGGCACGAAAATTACTAAAATTCAAGCTATTTTAAACGGCACTTGTAATTATATCCTAAGCCGCATGTATGATGAACGCCAAGAATTACCGATAATTCTAAAAGACGCGCAAGCAAAGGGCTATGCCGAGGCAGAGCCAACCTTGGATATTGGCGGTTTTGATGCTGGGCATAAATTAACTATCTTAATAAATTTAGCGTTCGGTGGCTGGATTAATGCCAAAAAAATGCCGATATTTGGCATTACAAACATTAAAATTGATGATATTAATTTTGCTGGGGAATTTGGCTATCGCATCAAGTTAATTGCATCGGCGGAACAAACTATACATGGTATAAGTCTTTCGGTTGAACCAGTATTGCTGAATCAAAATGATGAATTGGCGAATACCAATGATGTTTATAATGCTATTAAATGTTATGATGATTTGAATGAAAAAATATTTATCAAGGGGCGCGGTGCGGGCGCGGGTCCCACGGGATTGGCAGTCGTGGCGGATATTGTGGATATGATTAAATTTCATGACAAGCAAGTTTTCAATAAGCCGTTAAGACAAATAAAGCCAATGAAAACCATTGCCAGACAAGCGACAATTTCAACTTGGTATATTCGTTTAGTCGTGATTGATAAAACGGGCGTTTTGGCGGGAATATCAAAAATATTTCATAAATACGGCATTTCCATTGAAAAATTATTGCAAAATGGACGGCAAGAAAATTTGCCTGTCAGTATAATTTTCATTACCCATGCGGTTGAATTTGGGAAATTAGCCAAGGCATGCCAAGAAATTCAAAAAATGGATTTTGTTTTGGACGAACCTTGCATTATAAAGGTTGCCGAATAATGCCATATGCCATGCCTTCTATCAGCGGCAAATACTGGCAATTCCCCCAGAATCTAAGCGAACCAGCGCAAGAAATCGCGAATCAATGCCAAGTTTCGTATTTAACGGCGCAAATTTTGCAAAACCGCGGGTTTCAAAGCATTGATTCGGCTAAGCGATTTTTAAACCCCAAAATTCGCCAAGAATTAAGCGACCCATTTGAATTATTGGATTGCGAGAAATCGGTGAATTTAGTAATAAATGCGATAAAAAATCACAAAAAAATCGTTATTTGGGGTGATTATGATGTTGATGGTGCAACTTCGGCTTCGCTGTTGTTTTTATATTTCAAGGCAATTGGCATTGCCGTGCAATCTTATTTTCCCAACCGCCATACCGAAGGGTATGGACCAAACCCCACCGCCATTAAAAAATTAGCCGATGCGGGCGCAGAAATGTTTATATCCGTTGATTGTGGGATAGTGGCGTTTGACGCGATTGCTATGGCGAAATCTTGCGGGTGTGAATTTATTGTCATTGACCATCACCATTCCGAACAGCATTTCCCTGATGCTGACGCAATAATTAACCCCAACCGCTATGATGAAACCAGCCAATATAAATATTTAGCCGCCGTGGGTGTGTGTTTTTTATTTTTAGTTGCTTTAAACCGCGAATTAAGAAAATTAAATTATTTTAACGATAAAATTAAAGAACCTAATCTTTTAGATTATATTGATATTGTCGCATTGGGCACGGTGGCTGATGTTGTGCCTTTGGTGGGTTTAAACCGCGCCTTTGTGCATCAAGGGTGTAAAATTATCGCCGATAATCCAAGTTTGGGCATTGATTCCTTGTGCCAAGTTAGCGCAGCCAAAGAATTTAATTCTTCGTTATTAGGGTTTCAATTGGGACCGCGCTTAAATGCGGGCGGGCGCATTGGTAAATCTTCGTTAGGGTTTGAATTATTATCCGCCAATAACCAAGCAACCGCCACAAAAATAGCCCTTGAATTGCATTTGCTTAATGAACAGCGCAAAATGATTGAAGCCGAAATATTAGAACAAGCGATTGAAGCTGCTAATGATTTTCCAGCAGATTTGCCGTATATTATTGTATCGGGGCATGATTGGCATATTGGCGTGGTCGGAATTATTGCGTCGCGCATTAAAGACAGGTTTTTAAAACCTTGCATCGCAATTGCATGGCATAATGGCATCGGGCAGGGGTCGGCGCGTTCGGTGCATGGCGTGCATATTGGCGCGATGATTATTGGTGCAAAAAATCAACAAATTCTTATGTCTGGTGGTGGTCATGCGATGGCGGGTGGCTTAAAAATTGCGCAAGATAAAATTGATGATTTTCAAGATTTTATTAAGAATTTCATGAATCAATTGGGGCATTTCCAAGCCCCTAAAACTATGATAAATATTGACGCTTGTTTGCCTTTGTCGGCGTTAAGCCAAGAATTAGTTGCAGAATTATCAGTTTTAGAACCCTTTGGGGCGGGGAATCTTGTTCCCAATATTTTAATTGAAAATTGCGCCTTGATTGAAAAAAAATGGCTGAAGGAAAAGCATTTGCAATGCGTGTTCCAAGATGATATAAGTGGTAATAAAATCCGAACCATGATGTTTAATGCCGTTGGTATGCCGCTTGCCCATGAATTAAGCCAAACGAAAAACGGCAGAAAATTTGCGATTGTTGGGCAATTAAAAATTTCTTCGTGGAATGGTAATATTGAATTAATGTTAGAGGACGCAATCGCATCATGAAAAATAAACAAAAAATATTGCTAATTGGGTATAGTTTTTCCTTGCAACCTTTGGTGAATAAATTAGCCTTTGGTAAAAATTATCAAATTATCGCCACAACCCGCGATGCCACAAAATTTGCCGAATATATTAAAATTGGGCTGATTCCTGTCTTGTTTGGGGGCGAAGACATGGTGAAGCATATAAAATCATGCGATGCGATTTTTGTATCGCTTGCGCCCAATGAAATATCCGATGGGTTTATTATTGAATATGGCAAATATATTCGCGCGGGGTGCTATTTGGGGTATTTATCCACGACGGGGGTTTATGGCGATAAAAATGGTGATTGGGTTGATGAACAAACTTTGGTTAATCCCAAAAATACGCGCTCAATCGCAAGATTGCGCATTGAAAGCTATTATCAGCAAAAAGGCGGGCATATTTTTCGCTTAAGCGGGATTTATGGCGATGGGCGCAATTGTTTATTGCGGCTTTTAAATGGCACGGAACGGCGAATATTTAAGGCGGGGCAGTATTTTTCACGGATTCACCACGAAGATATTTCGCAAATTTGCTTGGCAAGTTTGATGAATCCGCATCCAAGCACAATTTATAATTGCGCCGATGACGAACCGACACCCCCGCATATTGTGGTTGAATTTGGCGCAAGCCTGTTAAAAATGCCACCACCCAAGCTTGAAAATTTTGATAATGCTGAATTATCACCCATGGCAAAATCATTTTATTTGGATAATAAACGCGTCAAAAATGATAAAATTAAAACCGAACTTGGCGTGAAATTAATTCACCCAAATTACCGAATCGGCTTACAAAATATCTTTAATAAATTATCGCTTGTTTGAATTTAAAAAAAACTTTGAATTTTATCTTATTTTGAGGAGTTTAATATTGACTTTGGTATAAAATATGGTAAATTAGCTCCGTAATTGCTAAGGAGAAAATAATGAGCATATTAAATAATAAAAAAATACGGATTCTTGCTGTTGCTGCAATCGCAGTTGCCGCTGTAGGATATTTTACATTGGGCAAAAAAGGCGACCCAATACAATGCGAAACTGTGCGCATGGCTGATGTTGGTTGGTCTGATATTATAGCCACCAATGCTGTTGCCCATAATATCTTAACAGGATTGGGGTATAAAACAGATATTAAAACTTTATCCGTGCCTGTTACCTTTACTTCGTTAGACAACAAAGATATTGATGTTTTCTTGGGTAATTGGATGGCAACGATGGAAGCCGATATTCGCCCTTATTTAGATAAAAAATCGGTTGAACAATTGCGCGTAAATTTAGCGGGCGCAAAATATACCTTAGCCGTCAATGAAGTTGCCGCAGAATTGGGGATTAAAGATTTTGCTGATATTGCAAAATTTTCCAAAGAATTAAATGGCGCGATTTATGGTATTGAACCCGGTAATGATGGCAATCGCTTGATTTTAGACATGATTAAAGAAAATAAATTTGATTTAGGAAAATTTAAAGTCATTGAATCATCGGAACAAGGCATGTTAGCCGAAGTTGCCCGTGCCGATAAAGACAAAAAACCTATTGTTTTCTTAGGTTGGGAGCCACATCCCATGAATAAAAACTTCAAAATGTCGTATTTAACGGGTGGCGATGATGTTTTTGGTCCTGATTTTGGCGGTTCGCAAGTATATACGGTTATTCGTGCTGGCTATGCCAAAGAATGCCCCAATGTCGCGCAATTCTTGAATAATCTTGAATTCACGCTTGATATTGAAAATACTATCATGGGTGAAATTGCCGACAAACAAGCCGAACCAAACGCGGTGGCAATGGATTGGTTAAAAGCAAATCCAGCATTGCTTGACAATTGGTTGAAAAATGTAAAAACTGCCAAAGGTGATAATGGCTTAGCGGCTGTTAAAAAACATTTGGGATTATAAAATTACGATTTTAGGCTAAACCCTCTTCACGATAGTGAAGGGGGTTTTAGTTTGTTATAAGGTCGCAATTACATAACTAAAGGTCGTTATAGCTGTTGACTTTTTGTTGATAGTGGTTTATATTTAAATTAATCTAAGCAAAGGGATTTCGTATTATTATGGGAATTCATAATTTTGCGCTTTTTGCTGGTAAACCCTCTTCAATTAATTTGAGGAGGGTTTTATTTAGGAATTAAATGTCAAAAAAACCCCTAAGCATTACAGAGCAAATTACAAAGCTAGAATCAAAAGGCTTGATAATTAATGATAAACTATTAGCAGAAAATTTCTTAAATAAAATAAATTATTATCGTTTTGGATTTTATTGTTATCGGTATATTGATAAATTAACGGGAAAATTTAAGAATTATATTAAATTTGAAGATATTGTAGCTTATTTTGAATTTGATTATCAGCTTAGAATTATTTTATTTGATGCGATAGCAAGGTTTGAATTAATTATAAAGAGTCATTGGATTAATTTATTTTGTATCAATCATAACCCCAATTTTGGCAATGAACATTATAACCAAAATCTATTTAAAAATTCAAATAAACACAATGATTTCCTTATTAAAATTCAAAATATTATTACCTATCAGAATGAAAATTATTTAAAAAACTATATTCAAAAACATGGCAATAAACCAGATTTATGGGTAATTATGCAAGAATTAAATTTATCTGACTTTTCAAAAATGATTGCTAATTATAAAGGTGATAATAATATAGATATTTTGCAGAATTTTAAACTTATTCTTGGTGATATTAGGATTAAACATTATGTAATTTCAAATTGGATAAAAAATATTACGATATTGCGCAATTATTGTGCGCATCATGCAATTATAGCGGATTGCAATAATTTTGATTGTTTATACCCACATAATAATCACATATTATCTTCTGTAATACCACAGGCTGGTCAAAATTATAACAAAATTAAACAACCTTTATATCATGTTATTTTAATCTTGCTTTGGTTTTTAAAGTCTTTAGATAATGAGCATCATAAATTTATTTTGAATCAATTAGACGAAATTTTTAATAAAAATAATAATTGTAATTTTGTGATAGGGTATCAAAATATTTTTCCATTAAGTAAATTGATATGAAAATATTCGGTTGCATTTTAGCAGGGGGCTTATCAAGGCGCATGGGGCAAGATAAGGCATTATTGCCTTGGCAAGGCGAATCAACGCTTCTGGGGCATATTTCCAAGCTAATTCGCCCCCAAGTGCAAGATTTAATTATCAATGCCAATGGCGATTTAAGCCGATTTAATCTTAATTACCCAATGGTTAAAGATTTAACCGATGATTATGCTGGACCTTTGGCGGGGGTTTGCGCGGGACTTGATTATATGATTCAGCATTCTGATGCCGAATATTTATTTACTGCGCCGTGCGATGCGCCCTTTATTCCCCAAGATTGCGTTAAAAAACTAAGCCAAGCCATCACAAATAACCAAAAAATTATTGTCGCCAGCAGCAATGGGCAAAATCACCCCGTGATTGCTTTGTGGCATAAAAGCCTCTATGAACCATTAAAGCAAGCTTATATGAATGGCATACATAAAATTGAAAAATTTTCGTGCAATTATAATCCAATTCATGTAATATTTGATTATAAAGATATTGACCCGTTTACCAATATCAATTATATTGAAGAATATCATCAATATCAACGCAACCAAACAACAAAGGATTAATATGACAATTCAAGAAAATTTGAAGAAACAAGGTATCACCCTGCCAACACCAGTGCCACCCGTTGCGGCATATGTGCCATGGAAAATAAGCGGTAATTTGCTTTATTTAGCGGGGCAATTATCGTTTGTTGATGGGAAATTATTGCACCCCGGCACAGTCGGCGTTGATGTGAATATTGACCAAGCCCGCGATGCAGCAAGGGTATGTGCCATTAACTTAATGGCGCAAATTAATGCGGCTTTGGGTGATATGGAACGGGTTGTGCAATTTGTGCGCGTCGGCGGTTTTGTTAATTGTGTTGCGGGATTTGCCGACCAGCCTGCTATTATTAATGGTGCTTCGGTGCTTATTGGCGATATTTTTGGCGAACGGGGCTTGCATGCACGCGTTGCGGTTGGCACAAATGCCCTGCCTTTTAACTCATGCGTAGAGGTTGAAGCACTGGTTGAATTTAAATAATTATGACAAAAACACAATTTAGCCCCGAAATTCTTGCCCAATTTCATGATTGGATGGAATTAGCAAAATCCAAAGAAATAAACGACCCCAATGCGATGAATATTGCAACATTGCACGCAAGTGGGCGGTTATCTTCGCGCATGGTTTTATGCAAATCTTATTCGTTAGATGGGCTTGTGTTTTACACGAATCTTGAATCAGACAAGGGGCAAGCTTTGGCGCAACATCAGCAAATTGCGGCTTTATTTCATTGGAAAAGCTTGCAACGGCAAATTCGCGTTGAAGGTATCGTGAGTCAAGTTGCGAATCAAGAAGCCGATGATTATTTTGCATCGCGTCCGCGCGATTCGCAAATTGGTGCATGGGCATCTATGCAATCGCGTCCGATGAAAAATCGTGCGGAATTTATGGCGCGGATTGCCGAATTTACCGCAAAATTTGGCTTGGGAAAAGTGCCCCGCCCGCCGCATTGGCACGGATTTTTAATTCAACCCAATCATATAGAATTTTGGCAAGATAAACCATTTCGCTTGCATGATAGGCAAATTTATGATTATATAAATAGCACTTGGCAACATCAGATTTATTACCCATAATGACAAAACACGCTGTATCACCCAAAAAAACTGGCGTCCTAATGGTAAATTTAGGTACGCCCGCAACTCCTACTGCAAAAGGGGTGCGGGCTTTTTTAAGACAATTTTTATCCGATAGGCGCGTGATTGAATTAACCCCTTTTTTATGGCAAATAATACTTAATTGCTTTATTTTGCCATTTCGCCCGCGGGTTGTTGCCAAGAAATACGCGACAATTTGGCGCGAAGATGACTTATCGCCCTTAGATTATTACACGCAATCGCTAAGCAATAAAATTCAAGAATCATTGAACAATGAATTTCCAGATAAATTTATTGTGCGCCACGCTTATTCATATGGCAAATTAAGTATCGCCGAACAATGCCATCAATTGCAAAAATTAGGGTGCCGAGAGATTATAATTGCCCCCATGTATCCGCAATATAGCGCAACCACGACCGCATCAGTTGTTGATAGCGTGGCAAAATATCTTTTAAGCGTGCGCCATCAGCCAAATATTCAAATAATTAAACCATATTATGATAATCAAGATTATATTAAATATATCAGCGAAACAATTTTACCCAATGCGCAAAATTACGACAAGATTTTATTGTCTTTTCATGGTTTGCCCAAGGAAAATGTCCTTAAAGGTGACCCATATGCGTGTCATTGCAGGAAAAGTGCAAGATTAATTCAAGAATATTTGAACATTAAAAATTGCGAGGTTGTTTTTCAATCAAGATTTGGACCAAAAGAATGGTTGCAACCATATGCCGCCGAAGTTATTGCCCAATATGGCAAAGAAAATAAATCGGTTTTAATAATTTCACCGGGATTTGCAACTGATTGCCTTGAAACCTTAGAAGAAATTCAAGTTGAATTGAATCATTTGCATCAATCCCATACTAATAAATCTTTTCAATATATACCATGCCTTAACGATAGCGTTCAAGCCGTTGATTTATGGTGTAAAATGATAAAAAATTATGCACGATGATTTAAATTCAAGGGCAAAAAATGTCCTGCAATTAGTGGTGGAATCATATATGGATAACGGCATGCCCGTGGGTTCAAAATTTTTAAGTTCGCAATTAAATCATAAATTATCGCCCGCAACTATCCGCCATACCTTAGCCGATTTAGAACAATTAGGCATGATTTATGCCCCCCATCATTCCGCTGGTCGCTTGCCCACCATGCAAGGATTGCGATTTTTTGTGGAAGGTGTTTTGCAAAACGGCGTGATTTCACCCAATGACAAGGCAAAAATTGAAGATGAATGTTCTTTGCATGGGCAATCAGTTCAACAATTATTGAATAATGTTTCAAAATCAATGGCGGGTTTGGCAAATTGTGCGGGTATTGTCGCCATGCCTTCCACTCAGCAATTTATGAAACATATTGAATTTGTGCCTCTTAGCGATCATAAAATCTTGGCGATTGTTGTTAATACGCATGGTATTGTTGAAAATTTTATTTTGGAAAAAATGCACGAAATCGCCCCGCATCAGCTTAATGAATTAAGCAATTATCTTAACGCGAAAATGGCGGGCATGAATTTTAACCATATCACGCAAATTATTGAACAAGAGCTTAGCGATTATCAAAGCGAACTTCGCAAAATTGGTGAAGTGCTTGTCGCCAAGGGCGTTGCCGAATGGATTGGCAAGCAAGAATCAAATGGCATGTTATTAATTAATTCACAAGCCTTGCTTTTTGACGAAGCATCAGATAAAGATTCCATTGCAAAGATAAAAAATTTATTTGAAGCTATTGACCAGCAGGAAAAACTGCTTACATTATGTGGTGAAATAAATAATTCCGAAGGTGTGCAAGTTTTCATTGGCGCAGACAACGAATTATTTCAATATTCTGGTTGGTCAGCCGTATTCAAGTCTTATCGTGCCGATAATTCGCAAATATTGGGGACTATCGGGGTAATTGGTCCATCAAGAATGAATTATGCCCGCATAATTCCCGTGGTGGATTTCACAGCAACAATGGTTGAAAGGATGTTAAAAGGATGACAACAAAAAATAATCAAAATCAAGAGGATACCGCGCAAAATACAGCAAAGGACGAGCCATTTTTAGAATTTATTGATACCCCCCCAGAATCAACCCCACAAGCTCCAGCGCCAGAACCTACGATTGAAGAAAAATATCACCTTGCCTTGCAAGAAATTGACAGATTAAAAAGCGAATATCTTCGCGCCCATGCGGATGCCGAAAATGTCAAACGGCGCGCGCTTAAAGATATTGAAGATTATAAAAAATACGCCGTTGCCCCTTTGGCGCGCGAAATTTTTGGCGTTGCTGATACTTTATTCAGTGCCATTAAAGCGATTACCCCCGATTCGCGCCAAAATGATAAAAATCTTGACAATTTAGCATTTGGCTTGGAAATGACCATTACCATGTTTAACGAAGCATTCGGGCGTGTCGCCATTAAACAAGCCGCCAATATCGGTGGCAAATTTGACCCTAATTTTCATCAAGCCGTCAGCGAAACCCCCGCGAACGAAGCGAATCCTTCGGGAACTATTACCGCAATCATGCAGCAAGGATTTATTTTGCACGACCGCCTGCTTCGCCCCGCCATGGTTATTGTTGCGAAATAGTTATTGTTTTTTTTCTGTATTCGTGTATAATATCTTAAAATTTATACACCATGAACGAAATTTAATTCAATGAAAAAAACTTTAATTAATTTAAATATGATTGAATGGGCGCGCAATCGTGGTGGTTATACGCGCCAAGATTTTATTAAAAAACTTAGTATTTCCGATGAAAAATATCATAAAATTTTAAATGGCGAAATTTCATTAAGCAAAACGATGATTGAAAAAATTTCTAAATTAGCCTTTGTTGACAATAGTTATTTATATTTATCTGACGATAACGCCCCAAATATTGAATTTAACAGCATAATTAACGAAATTATGGTGGATTTTAGAACCATTGGCGACAGACCTAAGCAAAATATTTCGGTTAATTTATTTGATTGTATTAATGAAGTTAATTATTATCAACAATATTATCGTGAACGATTAATTGAACATGGTGCAAATATTAACCAATTAAACAAACAATTTAAACTCAATGATAGTTTGGATTTAATTATTACAGAAATTAAAAAAAGATATAATTTTAAGCATTCCGCTAAACTTACTGAAAATATTAAATTATTTGAAGATTTGGGGATATTAGTTTTGCGAATTGGCTATACTCATGGTGCACATAGTAAGCGAAAATTAGATATAAACGAATTTAGAGGCTTGGCATTCCATGATGAATATGCGCCGTTAATTGTTTTAAATAAAAATGATAGTGATGAGGCGCAAAATTTCACACTTTTTCATGAATTTTGCCATATTTTATTGGGCGATAATGCCCTTTGCCCAACTGGACTTGACATTAATATTGATGAATATAATGATAATAAGAAAAATACAATTACTGAAAAATTTTGCAATGAATTTGCGGCTGAATTTTTATTGCCCGCAGAAGAATTACAAAAAATTTGGCACGACCATAAAAATGATTTTAAAAATATTGCGAATAAATTTAATATAAGTCAATTAGTAGTTGTGCGCCGTTGTTATGAAATGGGCTTTATAAATTGGAATATTTACAAAAATTATTATGATGAATATTATTTAAATTTTTATGCAAAAAAAGCAGAAAGAAAAATAATTGGTGGTATTAAGCCAGAAATTTTAGAGCGCGCTAGGTTAGGAAATTTATTATTTTCTGCCATTGAATCTGATTATCATAGTAATAAACTCAATAGAGTAGATATAAATAATAATTTTCATTTTAACGGATATGGTATTTTTGAAAACAACAATCATTTAACCTTAGAATTTATCAGCGAGTTTTGGCAAAATTTTGACCAAGAATATAAAAATAATATAGGTCTAGCCCATGGTTAAATATATATTTGATTCTAATTTTTTTGGTTTTAAAAAAATAACATTTAAAGAATTTTTCTTGCAAGAAAAAATATTCCTTTAACATTCAAAATTATTGTTAAAATAAAAAAAACTTGCACAAATGCAAAGTTTATATATATATTATTACTATGACTAAAAATACAAATGCGCTTGCCAAGGAATATGAACGATTAGCGATTTTGGTTAATGACCAAAGGCATGAAGAGGCTTTGCCTGCGGCTTTAATTTTGTTAAAACAACTTGGCAATAATTATAATATTTATCAATTATTATTAGTTATTTATCAACGCCTTGAACGCGCCGAAGAGGGTTTGGCTTTGGGGGAAAAAGCCGTTAAATTATTCCCTAAACAACCTGAAATTCTTTACAGCTTTGGTTTATTTTTATTAACCATGAAGCATCATTTGCGCGCCGCGCAATATTTTGCTTTGACATACAAAATTGACCCTCAAAACACCGATGCGCTTAGAAAACAGGGGTTTTGCTTATATTTGGGTGATAGTTATAAAGAAGCGGGCGAAATATATTTACAATATTTGAAAATTCGCCCCGATGATTATAAACATTATCCAGACGCAATGCGCCCGTTATTAGCTTGTGGTGAAAAAAAATTAGCCTATCATTACGCCAAATTGCATCATGATAATGTTCATGAAGAAAAACACGCGTGCTATCATAATATTGGGGCTTATATGATGGAATTTTTTCGTTATGACGAAGGGGTTGAGGCGTTTGAAGAAACCATTGCCCTTGACCCGCAATCTTCGGAAGCATTTGCGGGTTTAGGGGCTTGCTTGCAGCAATCGGGCAGGTTTGACGAAGCCTTAATTGCCTATAATAAAGCCTTAGAAATTAATCCCGAACAAGTTAATGCCAATTGGAATATTTCGCAATTATTATTGCTGTTGGGTGATTTTGTTAAAGGTTGGCAACAATATGAATGGCGATGGAAAACCGAAAAATATTCGGGGTTTAACTTGCCTTGGACTATTACCAAATGGGAGGGGCAACCCTTAGTTGACAAATCAATTATCGTCCATTGTGAGCAAGGTTTGGGGGATATAATATTTTTTATGTCCTTCGTGGAACGACTTGCGGGGATAGCCAAAAAAGTTTATATCACCGTGGATCCGCGCATGGAAACATTAATGGCGCGTTCTTTGCCGGTTGAAGTATGCGTGGGTGGTTATTTGAACGAACCAAATATCGCGATTGAGAAAAATATCCCTTATTATATTCCTTTGGGTTCGGTGGCTTGGCGTATTGGCGGGTTTTTCTTTGGTCCATTTAAGCTTATGCCTTGGCTCAAAAGCGATGAAATCCGTACGAATGCTTATCGGCAACATTTGCAAATGAAATTTCCCCATAAAAAATTTGCGGGGCTAAGTTGGTTTACGCGCCATGACCGCGCTGATTATAATCCCCGTAATATTTCTTTGGAACAATTAAAGCCGATTTTAGAAAATCCCGATTGGCAATTTGTTAATTTGCAATATGGCAAAGATACAAACCCATCTATTGATAAGTTTTTTAAGGAAACGGGCATTGAAATTTACCGCATGCCCGAACTTGACACAACTGATGATATTGATGGTTTGGCTTCGTTAGTAAGCGCACTTGACAGAGTCATTACTATTGATAATACCACCGTGCATCTTGCGGGCGGGTTGGGGGTAAATTGCGATTTATTATTAACTTTTGCGTCTGAATGGCGATGGGGGCGTGGCGATAACCCCGCTTTTTATCCAAAATGCAAAATTTACAAACAGCCTAAATTGCATCTTTGGGCTGAACCCATCGCAAAATTAGCATCTGAATTGCAAAAATTGTGAAATAATATAAAAAAACTATTAAGGCGCATTAAAATGTAATGCGCTTATTAGCTTTACAGATTTAAGTGGCAAAGATTATACTCAAATTAAATTTATGAAGCAAAATAGTTCAACGCAATTCATTGACTATGATTTGATAGATTTTTCGGAAACAAGAAATAATTTGTTTATAAATTACAAGAAATACCATCATTCAAAGAAATGGCTTAATAATTTTCGTATTTATGAATTTGGCATTCCCATGGCTTTGGGGGTTGTTAGTTTATTTAGTCCATTTTTATTTTTATTCTTTGATTCTTCAAAAGATTTAAAGCATTTTGCGATAACCCCCCTCGCTTACAAATTTCATTTGCATCATGGTGTTCATTATACCCATCAGGACATAATGAACATAAGAATTGATACTAAATTCTAACCGCTCTTTATCAAAGGGCGGTTATGTTTTTATAATATTTCAAAACATGATATAATCACGAAAATAAATGCAGTAATATTTTCAGATTCTCACCCCTTGGGGAAGTTAAATCAGGATCGTTGTGAAGAATTAATTCGGCTTCAAGGCGGGCTTTTATCATTATGTCCGAATGTTCATCAAAATCAACAAAATGAAAATCGGGTAAGCCACTTTGTTTTGTGCCTAAAATATCGCCAGACCCGCGCATTTTTAAATCCTCTTCGGCGATGATAAATCCGTTGTCTTGGGTGCGCATAATTTGCAATCTTTGTTGAATTTTTTGGGAAATTGGCGGGGTGTAAATTAAAATACATTGGGCTGATTCTTCGCCTCTGCCTACGCGTCCGCGCAATTGGTGCAATTGCGACAATCCAAACCGCTCCGCGCCTTCAATTATCATAATATTTGCCGAAGGCACATCAACCCCGACTTCAATCACCGTGGTGGCGATAAGCAATTTTATCTGCCCTGATGTAAATTGATTCATGATTTCGGTTTTTTCTTGGGGGGTATGCCTGCCGTGAATCACGCCGACCATCTGCATCGGGATAATGCGAATTAATTCATTATATCGTTTTTCAATGGAAGCTTGGGTAAGTGTTTCAGATTCTTCAATTAACGGGCAAACCCAGAATGCTTTTTGATTATCATTTAATTGGGCAAGCAACGATTGGGCTAATTGGGGGAATTTTTCCACGCTTAGCACCGAAGTTTTAATGGGTTGGCGATTTTTGGGTTTTTGTTCCAGCCTTGACACTGATAAATCGCCGTAAATTGCCATGGTTAACGATCTTGGAATCGGGGTTGCCGACATGATTAAAAAATCAGGTTTTTCGCCCTTGGCATATAACTCACTTCGTTGTTTAACGCCAAATCGGTGCTGTTCGTCTATGGCAATGAATAAAAGATTTTGGTAATTAATATCATCAGAAAAAACAGCATGGGTGCCAATGATAATTTGGGTTTTGCCATCTTGAATCGCTTGGCTTTTTTCTTTGCGAATTTTTCCCTTGTCTTTGCCCGTCAAAAGCGTAATTTCGCAATTAATCGGCGCGCAAAATTTTTGGATAGTCATAAAATGTTGGTTGGCTAAAATTTCCGTGGGCGCCATTAATACAGCTTGCCCGCCCGATTCCACGGCGCAAATCATCGCATATAACGCAACGATAGTCTTGCCCGAACCGACATCGCCTTGTAATAATCTTGTCATGCGGTGTGGGGATTTTAAGTCTTGGGCAATTTCATTTATCACCAAAACTTGGTCTTCGGTTAAGCCCCAAGGCAAGTGGGCAAGAATTTTTTGCCAAATTTCGCCGTTAAAAACCAAAGATTTGCCCAATTTTCGCACCGAATGTTGCGCGCGCATGCGTCTTAACAAATAATTATGCGCCAATAATTCATCATATGCTAATCTGCGCCGATGGGGACTGCTGGGATTCGCGTCATTCATGGATTGCGGGCGATGGCACGCCCATAAAGATTCGGTAAAGCCGATAAATTTTTCGTGCTTGATAGTAGATTCGCTTAACCATTCAGGTAATATTGGCAATTGGTCAATTAAAATTTGAATGGTGCGATAAAGAATGCGCGGGCTTAAGCCACTTGTCAGCCAGTAAACAGGTTCAAAATCAGGATATTTAAAAGATTCCGTGGCTAAAATTACTAATTCGGGGTTTGTCATAGTTAAGTCCGAGGCATAAATATCAATCTTTCCGCAAATTATCACTTCAACACCAATGGGATATTGCCGCAAAACCCATTCTTGTTTGACATTAAATAAGGCAACATGTAATACCCTGCGCCCATCGGTCATTAAAACTTTGAATGGGTGGCGCGGGTTGCTGGGCGCGATATGTTGCGTAATTTTACATTGCACGCAATTACTTTCGCCAATAATTACTTTACTTAAATTTTCTTTGCGCCTGCGGTCATTAAGTTTGCGGGGAATCGTGAAAATAACATCCTTACTTAATTTACCACAAAGCCGCTCAATTAACGGCGCAAGCTTAGCCCCAATGCCTTTAATGGCTGGAACAGGAATAAAGAAAATATTTAATATCGGTGGTCGCATACGAAAATATTACAATATTTTAGGTTTTTTTCAAGAATTATATACTAATTCTTGACGCAAATTAGTATATATACCCATCAGGGTAAAAAATAGGGAATGTCATGGTAAATTATTGCTTGCAATACCCAAAGAATCTGTTATAAATAAAGAAGAATAATAACTTATAAGGATTAACCATGAAAAAATTTATATTTGCTTGTGCTTTGTTGGGCATGTCTTCAATTTCTTTTGCCCAAGATGCTGGCGAAACGATTGTAAATCGCCAAAAATTAATGAAGCAATTGGGCGGTATTGCCAAAGAACTTAATAATAACCCTTCGGATATTGCCGTTGTTAATAAATTAGGTTCGGATATTCAAAAAATTGCCGCGGACTTAAAAAACTTATTTCCAGCTGGAACTTCCGAAGATGAGGTAAAAAAACCTGAAAATGCGGCAAAAGCAAAAATCTGGACTGAAAAAGCTAAATTTGAAGAAATTTTAGCGAAATTAGGCGGAGCTGGAATGAAAATTTCGCAATCTAAAACAATTGATGAGGCGACTGGTGCGGTTAAAGCCATGGGCGGTGAAACATGTAAAGCCTGCCATGATGTTTATCGCACAAAATCGTAAAATATGCAAAATATTCAAGCTGATTTAGTCATAATTGGCGCGGGTCCAGCTGGGCTTAGTGCGGCAATTTATGCGGCAAGAGCAAATTTAAAACCCATTGTTTTAGCGGGAATGCAACCCGGCGGGCAATTAACCATTACCACAGATGTTGAAAATTATCCGGGCTTTGCCGATGTGATTCAAGGTCCTTGGTTAATGGAGCAAATGCTTAAACAAGCCGAGAATTGCGGGGCTGATATTCGCTATGATTCCGTGGTATCTGTTGATTTTTCCCAAAAAATTCATCAATTAACTTGTGATTCGGGGGATATTTATCACGCAAAATCAGTAATTATTGCCACGGGTGCGGAAGCTAAATGGTTGGGTGAGGCTTCTGAAACCAAATATCGCGGTTATGGCGTGTCGGCATGCGCCACTTGCGATGGGTTTTTCTTTCGTGGGCAGGAGGTTGTTGTTTTTGGCGGTGGTAATAGTGCCGTGGAAGAGGCTTTATATTTAACCAATCATGCGTCAAAAGTTACAATTATTCATCGGCGCGATAAATTTAAATCGGAAAAAATCTTGCAAGATAGATTATTTAAAAACCCGAAAATTCAAGTTGAATTTAATCAAGAATTTGTGGAAATTTTAGGCACGGATTCGCCATTATCAGTATCTGGCGTCCAGATTAAACATAAGCTAAGCGGGGAATTGAAAATTATCCCAGCGCAAGGCGTGTTTATTGCCATCGGGCATTCGCCTGCAACATATGTTTTCAAGGGGCATTTGGATATGGACGATTACGGCTATATTAAAGTGCAAAAAGGCACCGTGCAAACTTCGGTAGCTGGTGTTTTTGCTGCGGGTGATGTTGCCGACCCAATTTACCGCCAAGCCGTTACTTCGGCGGGGTTTGGTTGCATGGCTGCCTTAGATGTTGAGCGATATATCGCGGCAAATTTTCATTAATTACGATTGGTTGAGGTTGAAATGAATTGGGTTTCCGATTTTGTTAAGAAAAAAATTGAAAAACGCGTAAATAACGGCACCGAAGTGCCCGATAATGTTTGGCAAAAAGACCCGCTGACTGGGGCAATTATTCATGAAAGCGAATTAAAATCTAATTTTTATGTTTTTCCTTCGGGCTATCATGCACGGCTTAGCGCAGAAAATCGGCTTAAAATGGTATTTGACGAAGAAAATTTTGAAATAATTCCGAATGTCAAGACCACTGATGACCCATTAAAATTTCGTGATAGCAAAAAATATTCCGACAGATTAATTGAAAATCGCAAAAAAACTAAAAATCAAGACGCTTTAATGAATGCGAAGGGGCTTATTAACGGCAAAAATGCTGTTGTGTCCGTGATGGATTTTGAATTTATGGCGGGTTCAATGGGCACAAGCGTAGGGGCAAATTTTGTGGAAGCCGCCAAGGTTGCGGTGGCGACAAATTCCGCCTTTATTGCAGTTACAGCTTCGGGTGGCGCAAGAATGCAAGAAGGCATCATGTCGTTAATGCAATTACCGCGCACAACCATCGCCGTTGAAATGGTTAAGAATGCAGGTTTGCCGTATATTGTAATTTTGACTGACCCAACAACAGGCGGCGTTTCGGCAAGTTTTGCCATGCTGGGCGATATTCATATTTCAGAACCCGGTTCGTTGATTGGATTTGCGGGCAAACGGGTAATTGAGCAAACCGTGCGCGAACAATTACCAACCGATTTTCAAACGGCAGAATATTTGCTTAAGCATGGCATGGTTGATATGGTTGTGGAACGAAAAATTTTGAAAGAAACTTTGGGCAGAATTTTAGCAATTTTAATGCCTTAAATTTATAAATTTGGGTTTTCGGTTATTTTCAAATTTATACCAACATCGCGTTCAAGATTTACCGCAAATGCGGTTAATAAACCTGATGGTTTTTTATCGTTAATGACAATTCGTTCGCCAATTGGGCAATCCATTATTATCATGTCATATCGCAAGCCGTGTTCGTCCATAAATTGCTTGACGCTGTGGTAAATATTTTGTTCGCGTGCCGTTGTAATTATTATTTTATCTGATGCAGGAATTTTTTTAAAAAAATCAAGAACATTGGGTAATATTTCATCTTTTTGATTGATATAATAACCACCATGCTTGACAATAGTGCCATCAAAATCAATAAACCAAGTTTTCGCAAGCGCGGATAAGTTTAATTGCTGCATGGGTAAATTTTTCCTAAAAATTGCGTGCCAATATAGAACGCCCCGCAAATTGCATCGTAATCGTCCCAAGCATATGTTGTCAGCGACAACCAAGTTAGCGCATGACATAAATGTATTTTTTCTTGATTCGCGCCCGTCAATTGCCAAAATTCAGCCTCACAATCCGCAAAACCTGAAGCTGTGATGCTAATATCCACAGAATTATCATGAATAATCAATGAAAAATTTTTATTATTAAATTGATCATAATTACCAATTAACGAATAATATAATTTCACCCAATCATAATCTTTATCGCCCATTAATATGCTGTTGCCAAAATAGCCCCTTGGGTCAATGAAAACGGCTTCCATATCTTGATTGCGCAAGATAATATTGGAAAAAGTGCAATCGCCGTGAATAAAATGAAATTGTTCGGGGATATGCTTGCTAAGAATTTGCTTAATTTTATCAAAATGAAAATAAATATTATGATATTTTTTGCCATTAATGGTGATAATTTTATCCTTGGCAAAAGGCACTAAATCTTGAATTTTAGCTAATCTTGAAATGGTTTTTTCATAATAATTTTCATAAAAATCTGATGAATTCGCCGTAATTTGTGGGTATAAATGGTGAATTTTTTGCAATTTAGCGATAATATTTTTCAAAATTAAAGTTTTAAAATTTTTTGTTAAATAGCCTAATTCATAAATATTTTTACCTTGAATTTTTTCCATTTTTAATGGGCGAAATTCGTGGATAATGGGTATGTCATGAAATTCGGCATTCATGGCTTGTTGATACCAAATAATTTCTTTTTGCGCCAGTTCCGCACCTTGATTATCCGCTGGTTCTTTAATTATCAAGGTGTCTTGAATGGTAATTTTATTAAAAGGGCGATGCTTTATGCCGTTCATTTCATTGCTGTAAAAAGCTTGCAAAGTGCCGACTTCTTGGCTACCACTTAAATCAAGATTTTGAAATTCAAAATTTTGGGTGCTAAGCCATTTGACAAATTCGCCATTTTGCGGGATATTTTGTAATTTTTGCTTGTTTTGAAAAATAAACATACCAGCAACCCCAAATATTTTTGATGGGTTTTCGCTAAATTGCTGATTTTCTAATCGCCAGCGACAGACAAAATCATGGCTTATCGCGCAATAATTTGTGGCAATTTCATTGGGAATTTTAAGATTTTTATTTAAAATTAAATCGCACCAAATAAGCATAAAATTATCATTATCCCCGATATTTTGCAATGCTTGGCTTATGCCCGCGCAAGTCCCTGTATGCGTGGTTTTAATAATATTATAATCATAAGAATTGGCAAAAATTGCGCAATATTTTTCTAAAATTTCTGCCTTATAATCAGCGATAATCGTAAATTTAGCATCGGGAAATTGTGCAAAAAGATGAAATAATATTGGCTTGCTTTGCACAGAAACAAGTGCTTTTGGGCGATTTTTTGTTAAAAAATCTAACCTAGTGCCTTTACCGCCAGCTTGCACAATAATATGATTAATACTCATTAATTATATTTTTCTTTGCGGCAAATTTATCCATATAAATATAGATAATTGGCGTGATATAAAGCGTTAATATTTGCGAAATTAATAAACCACCGACAATCGCCACCCCTAATGGTTGGCGTAATTCTGCGCCCGCGCCAAAGCCAATTGCAATGGGTAATGTGCCAAAAAATGCCGCAAAACTTGTCATCATAATCGGGCGAAACCGCTCATAACATGCTTCTGAAATCGCATCATGCGCGCTTTTGCCTTGATTGCGGGCGTTAATCGCAAAATCAATCATCATTATTGCGTTTTTCTTGACTAAGCCGATTAATAAAATTATGCCAATCATCGCGATTAAATTTAAATCAATATCAAATAAATTTAAAAATATCAAGGCTCCGCACCCCGCCGAAGGAATGCCGCTTAAAATTGTGATGGGGTGAATGAAGCTTTCATATAACATGCCTAAAATCAAATAAATTACGACAATTGCTAAAATTAAAGAAAAAATTAGGTCTTTGTTGGAATCTTTAAATGCTTGCGCCGTGCCAGATGCAAGCGCAGAAATTGATTCGGGTTTTTGAAGTTTTTTATTAAGTGATTCAATAATTTCTTGCGCCTCGCCTAACGAAACATTGGGGGCAAGATTATAAGCAATGGTCGCCGATGGTAATTGCCCTTGGTGATTAACCGAACTTGAACTTATGTTGCGTTTTACGGATGCAATTTCGCCTAAACTTACAACTTGATTGCCATTGGGATTATTGATGACGATGGGCACAGCGGCAATAGAATCAATATTGATGGTCAAGCTGGGGTCAATTTCCACGATTAAGCTTATTTCCGTGCCTTGATTATAAATTGACGAAATATAATTATTGCCAAAACTTGCGTAAATTGCGTTGCGAACTTCGGCGGTGTTGATATTGCGCCTTTCTAATACGGCTTGATTAAGCACGATTTCTGCAGTTAAATTTTTACTTGATAAATCAGAAGTTACATCTTGAAATTTATTATTTTTTTGCAATTCCAGCAACATTTTATCATGGTAAGATTGCAAAATATCTAAATCTGCCGATAATAATGAATATTGATACGCGGATTTTGAAAATCTGCCCCCTATATTTAAATTTTGCACGGGATTAAAAAATACTCTTACGCCTTCAACTTCGCCTGAGGCACGCTTTAATTGCCCAATAATTGCTTGCATTGGCGGGCGTTTTGACTTTTCTTTTAAGGCAATGAAAATTCGGCTTGAACCGCCACTGGTGGAATAATTCACCGAATCAACGGCGGGATTGGCGCGAATAATTTCGGCTAATTTTTGTTGCTTTTGCACGATATTGGTGAATGACGCATCTTGTGCGCCCTCTATAAAACCAAAAATAAAGCCCGTGTCTTCTTGGGGTATAAATCCCTTTGGAGTATAAACATAAAGTGCAACTGATGCAAATAAAGTTATGAAAAATATTGATAAAGTTATAAATTTCTTGACAAGAAACCATTGCAAAGTGCGTTTATAAAATCCTTCCATTTTATCGTAAAGTAAATTGAAAAATTTGCTGGTGGCTGATTTTGCATCGTGATGATTATAATGCCCCAATAATTTCGCGCAAAGCATCGGCGTTAAAGTTAATGAAATAAAGCCAGAAATTACTAACGACATGGATATAGTAAGGGCAAATTCCTTAAAAAACCTGCCAACGACTCCACCCATTAATAATATCGGTAAAAATACGGCAACCAACGAAAATGTAATGGATATAATCGTAAAATTAATTTCTTTTGCGCCGTTAATTGCGGCGTGCCATATTTTCTCTCCGCGCTCTAAATGCGAAATAATATTTTCCATGACAACAATCGCATCATCAACAACTAATCCAACGCATAAAGTTATTGCCATTAAGCTTATGTTATTTATTGAAAATCCTAAAATAGCCATACCGCCCGCCGTGGCAATAATTGATAAAGGCACGGTGATGGCGGGAATTAATGTCGCGCGCCAATTTGTTAAAAATCCATATATTACAATTACAACTAAGAAAATAGTAAACAGCAAGGTTAATTGCACATCATGCACGGCGTCTTTAATAGATTGGGCGCGGTCAAATGACGCGATAATATCAATGCCTTCGGGTAATTGCTTTTTAATTTGGGGTAAAGTTTTCTTGACATTATCAACGACATCAATGGTATTGGCGCCGGGCTGGCGGGAAATTGCAATATTAATAGCTGGCACGCCATCGCGATACGAAGAAACCCGCACATTATCAACCGATTGTTTGATATTCGCAATTTGCGATAATTTAATCGGGCTATTGCCCCGCCACGCCACAATAATATTTTCAATATTTTCAATTTTTTCAAATTCGGTGTTAAATTCCAAAACAAACGATTGTTTTTCGCCGTTGATACTGCCAAGCGGGGCATTGGAGGTTGCCTGTGAGACTGCGCTGGAAATTTGGGCAAAACCAATGTTAAATTGGCGCATGGCGATGGGGTTTACTTGGATGCGATAGGCACTTCGTTGTGCGCCAAAAATATTAACTTGAGCAACGCCGTTGATTGTTGATAATTTCGGTAAAAAATAATCATCAGCGAATTTTGTTAATTCACTAATTGAATATTTTTCGGAATTTAACGAAACAAATAAGACGGGTTGGTCGCTGGGGTTGACTTTTTGAAACGAAGGCGGGGTTGTCATTTCCTTGGGTAATTTGCGTAAAACCCCAGAAATTGCGGTTTGCACATCCAAGGCTGCGCCGTCAATATCGCGATCAAGGTCAAATTGCAAGATAATATTGCTGCTTCCGGTTGTGCTGGTTGAAGTCATCGCCGTAATGCTTGATATTGTTGAAAATTGCTTTTCCAAAATCGTTGCCACGGTGCGCGACATGGTTTCGGGGTTTGCGCCGCTTAATTGCGCGCTTACCGAAATTGTTGGAAAATCTACTTTGGGTAAAGCCGACACAACTAATGTGCGGTAGCCGACAATTCCAGACACGCATAAAGACACCATTAATAAAATGGTGAAAACTGGTCTTCTGATGCAAAATTCGCTGATATTCATTGGTAAACCTATGGTTAAGAATATATTTATGCCATTTTTAATATTCTTGTCAATAATTTTTAATGATAATAAGTAATTCTTAATTGACAGCGTGATGGAAAAGCTATAATTTGCGAATCATGGAATTATTTGATAATAGTAAGAAATCGTCTGAAACGCAATATAACGCCCAAGAAATTCAAGTTCTTGAAGGGCTTGAGCCTGTGCGGTTGCGCCCGGGTATGTATATTGGTGGCACTGATGAAAAGGCTTTGCATCATTTAATTGCCGAAGTTTTAGATAATTCCATGGACGAATGCGTGGCGGGTTTTGCCGATAAAATCACCATAAAATTATCCGCCGATGGTTTTATAACGATAAGCGATAATGGGCGCGGGATTCCCATTGATAATCACCCAAAATATCCCGATAAATCAGCACTTGAAGTAATTTTAACCATGCTGCATTCGGGGGGGAAATTTAGCAATAATGTCTATAAAACTTCGGGTGGCTTGCATGGCGTGGGTTTAAGCGTGGTTAATGCGTTAAGTGAAGTATTAATTGTTGAAATTGCCCGTAATAAATTATTATATCGTCAAGAATATCACAAGGGTAAGCCTGTAAGTGCCTTGCAAGAAGTCGGGGCAATGCCGAATCGCCGTGGCACCAGCATTAAATTTAAACCAGATGGAACAATTTTTGAAACCATTAAATTTAATCCCAAAATTTTATATGAATTAGCGAAATCAAAGGCTTATTTATTTAAAAAAGTGGTAATTAAATGCCAATTTGACGATGAATTAGTCAAAAATTCCACTATCCCTGCGGATAATGAATTTGTTTTTGCGGGTGGATTAAATGATTTTATTACATCGGAATCCGCCGATAGATTATTGCTGGTTAAAGATAATTTTTTCGGTTATTCTGAATCCGAAGACGGCATTTCCAAAATGGAATGGTCTTTGGGTTTTACCGATGATAATGGTGATGATTTTTTCAAAAGCTTTTGCAACACAGTGCCAACTCCGCAAGGCGGTTCGCACGAATCAGCATTTCGTTCGGGCATATCGCGTGCCTTAAAATCATTTGGCGAAATTATCAATAATAAACGCGCCAGTAAAATTACCAATGATGATGCGCTTGACGCAACAATTGGTGTAATTTCGGTGTTTATTCCCGACCCGCAATTTCAAGGGCAAACGAAGGAAAAATTGCTTTCGCCTTCGGCTGGAAAATTCGCTGAATCGGTAATTAAAGATAGGTTTGAGCATTTTTTAACCGATAATCGCGAAAATGGCGCGATGATTTTGGAACGCGCCATCATGCGCGCCGAAATGCGATTGGCAAAAAAACAAGAAAAAGAAGTTATCCGCAAAACTCCAGCGAATCGCCGTAATTTACCCGGTAAATTGGCGGATTGTTCGGATATAGGACCCCAAGAATGCGAAATTTTTTTGGTTGAGGGTGATTCGGCAGGTGGTTCGGCAAAACAAGCCCGCGATAGAAAAACACAAGCTATTTTACCGCTTAAAGGAAAGATTCTTAATGTGGCTTCGGCTTCGGTTGATAAATTAAAGGCTAACCAAGAAATTCAAGATTTATCAAGGGCTTTGGGTTGCGGTATGGGCAATCAATTTAATATTAAAAATTTGCGCTATGAACGAATAATCATCATGACGGATGCGGATGTTGATGGCGCACATATCGCCAGTTTGTTAATGACTTTTTTTTACAAAGAAATGCCGCAACTTATTCAAACTGGACATGTTTATTTAGCCGCCCCGCCTTTATACCGAATCACCCATCAAAATAAAAATTTTTATGCCCATGATGATATTGAAAAAGATAAAATTATTCGTCAGCATTTTGCAAAAGCCGCGGATAAAGTAATGATAAGCCGATTTAAAGGTTTGGGCGAAATGCCCCCCATGCAATTAAAAGAAACAACGATGAATAAAAAATCGCGCCGATTATACCAAGTTGATATTAATTCGGAGGCAGGATTGCCAACCGCGGGTGCTTTAATTGAGATTTTAATGGGGAAACGCCCTGAATTGCGCTTAAATTTTATCAAAGAAAATGCCGCGCAATTTCAAGATATTGATGTGTAGCAATGATGAACGCGGTGGTCATTATATTAATTATCGCTGGTTTTATTATATCCTTTTTGGGGGGAATTTTGGCGATTAAATTAAGCAATAAACTAAATTTAGCGCGTGCTCCAAATTACCGCGATTCGCATAAATACCCAACGCCGCGCTCTGGGGCAATTGGCTTGGTTTTCGTGCTTTGCGCGGGGTTAATATATTTTGATAATAAAATTGCCGCTTTGGGGGTTGCTGTTATGGCAATGGTGGGTTTAATTGATGATTTAAAAGAATTACCGCCAAAAATTAAATTTGCCGGGCAATTAATTGCAATGGGTGTGTTGTTTGATGCCTCGGCTTTTGGGGTAATTCATCTTGCAAATTGGCAATTTAGCGACCCGCATTGGTTAATAATTTCTTTATGGGCAATCATGATATTATGGTGGGTAAATTTATTTAATTTTATGGACGGCATTAATGGTATTGCCTTAATTCAAGCATTTACGATGATTTTAAATTGCCTGATTTTGCAATATTTTGATTCGCAAGCAATTTCACCGATGAATTTGGTGGCAATGGCGGGGATTTTGGGGTTATTTATTCTTAATATTCAAGGTAAATTATTTATGGGCGATGTCGGCGCGCTTGCTTTGGGTTTGTTTATTATTTATATAATTGGAAATTTTACGAATGATTGGTTGCTGATAGCTATCATGGGCGCGGTATTTTGGTGGGACGCAACAATTTGCTTGATTTTGCGCGCATTGCAAGGTAAAAACCCTTTAAAAGCTCATAGAAGCCATGCGTATCAAAAATTAGCCGTCAAATTCCAATCCCACAGCAAAATTTCATGGGCGGTTGGGGTTTATAATATTTTTTGGATATTGCCAATAAGCTATTTTTATTTTTTTCATGAATTAAGTTATTTAATTTCCTTAATTTTGGTGTTTTTGCCGTTGATTCTCATTGTTTGGTATGCTAAGGTTGGTTTAGATGATACGAAATAACCTTAACCAATTACAATTTTTGACAATTATGAAAAAAATCATCATCGTGCATGTTGTTGATTTTTTCTTGCTTTATGGCGCATTGGCTTTGGCGATTATCACGCAACCTTTGCGTTGGTATGAACCCGTTCCCAATGATTATTGGCTTTATTTTACGATTGCCCCAGTTGGCATTTATTGTTGCCATGTCAGCGGTCATTACCGAACTGTGTTGCAACATTTGGGGTATGCGAATATTATTGCGACACTTAAAGGCTTGGCTTTATGCGCCGTAATTTGGGGTTTTTTTAGCACTTTTATTGATGATTTTTTTGGAATTCAAAATATCCCTAATATTGTGCCAGTATTATTTTTCGCCTATGCTTGTGCATTATTAATCGGGATTCGGTATCTGGCGAAATATTTAATTTATGGCGGCGCGATTAAAAAATTAAATGGGCGCAAACCCATTGCGATTCATGGCACGCGTGAAGCGGGCATTCAATTGATTCATGCTCTTCGCAATCATGCGGAATTAGTGCCTGTTGCGATAATTTCGTCAAGCGCGGATAGGGTAGGGCGCGAATTATTAGGGTTGCGCATTTACGGAATGGACGATTTGGCATTCGTGTTTCAGCGATATGAAATTAAGGAATTAATTTTAACGAAGGGCGCGATTACTAACGAAGAAAAACAAAAAATATTTAAAGCCGTGACAAAATTTGATGTGCAATTGCGCACTTTGCCGTCATTAATGGATGTTGCTTCGGGCAAATATATCGTTGATTATATTAAAAATGTTGATGTTGTTGATTTGTTAGGCAGGTCAAAAGTCCAAGCAAATAATGATTATATGAAAGAAGCTGTTGAAAATCAACGGGTGCTTGTAACTGGTGGTGGTGGTTCCATCGGCACGGAATTATGCCATCAGATTGCCAGTCTTAACCCAGATTGCTTGGTAATTTTGGAACAAAGCGAATTTAATTTATATAGTATTGAACAATCTTTGCGCGATAAATATAAAGCAAATATTCATTTTCGCTTAGGGTCAGTGAATGATAAGAGCCGAATTGAAGAAATTATTAAAGAATTTAAAATCACCATGATTTACCACGCCGCCGCGCTTAAACATGTTCCCATCGCCGAAGCGAATCCGATTGAAACCGCACGGGTAAATATTATGGGCACATATAATTTATTAAGCGTTGCTGCCGAGCAAAACATCAAGAAATTTTTGCTTATTTCAACGGATAAAGCCGTTAGACCCACTAATATTATGGGGGCAACCAAGCGATTTGCCGAAATATTATTGCAAATTTTCCAATCAAAATATCCGCATATTATTTTTACCGCTGTCAGATTTGGTAATGTTCTTGGCACTTCGGGTTCGGTTGTGCCTTTATTTCGTTCGCAACTTAATAAGGGCGGACCGCTTACCATCACGCATCGCGATGTAACCCGTTATTTCATGGCAATTGAAGAAGCCGTTGAATTAGTTATTCAAGCAGGGCAATATGCCAAAGGCGGCGAAGTATTCTTATTAGACATGGGCGAACCCGTAAAAATTTATGATATGGCGGTGAATATGATTCGCTTATCAGGGCAATCGTTAAAATCAGTGGAAAACCCTGATGGCGATATAGAAATTAAAATTACCGGGCTTAGACCCGGTGAAAAATTATACGAAGAATTATTAATTGATGCGTCCAGCGCGGAAAAAACGAATCACCCAAAAATATCCATGGCAAAAGATGCGCAAATTCCATTAAATTATGCTTTAGAATCATTTGAAAACATCACCCAATTAATTGAAAATGGGCAAGGCAAAAAATTGCGCGAATTATTAATTAATATCAGTTTTTACCATAATACGCCGAAGTGAGAAGATATTGGCGTGATTTTTGCGTAATTAATTTCAAAAGAGGTGAATCATGTCAACATATCGTCCAGCCGCCATTGCAAATGCGTTTTATCCGGGCACAAGCGATGCAATAAATGCCGAATTATCGCAATATTTAACATTGCAAGGCAATAATACCCTGCCCAAAGCTTTAATTGTTCCCCACGCGGGTTGGCGATATTCGGGGAGATGCGCGGGCATGGCGTATAGTAAATACTATGGTAAGGGTGAGCATATTAAACGGGTAATTTTAATTGGACCTGCGCATAAAATTGGCTTTCAAGGGTTGGCAACGACAAGCGCGGATTATTGGTCTTCGCCATTGGGTGCTTATAAAATTGAACAAGATTCCTTAACGAAATTATGCGAACAGCAACCTTATATTAATGCCATAGACCAAGCCCACGCGAACGAGCATTGCTTAGAAGTGCAATTGCCTTTTATTATGAAATGTTTTCCCAATGCGCAATTAATGCCTTTTTTGGCTTCGCAAGGCGGTTTAGAATTAGCGCGCCAATTTTTAGATGTTTTTTGGGGTAGCGAGGAGACAATTATCATTATTTCTTCGGATTTAAGCCATTACACCGCGCCCGAAATATGTAGAAGTTTTGATGATGAAACGGCAAATTTTGTTGAAAATTATCAATATTCGCAACTGGACGGCAAGCGCGCTTGTGGTTATCAAGGAATATCGGCTTTATTGGCATTAAAAGAAGAGAAAAAACTGCAAATTGAGCGAATTAATCTTTGCCATTCGGGCGATGCGATTCCTTCGGATAAAGTTGTCGGTTATGGCAGTTGGGCGATATATTGCTAAAAATAATCAAGCATTTGATTTTAGGCGGCACGCAAGATGCGCGGATACAAGCCGTGGAATTAGCAGGGCAAAACCCTGAAATAAATTATATTTATTCTTTAGCTGGCATTACGGATAAACCGCAATTACCTTTGGCAGAAAATATCACCCATCATATCGGCGGATTTGGCGGAGTTGAGGGCATGGTTGATTATTGCAAGACAAATGACATTGCGCAAATTTGGCTTTTAACGCATGTTTTTGCCGATAACATTGCTAAAAATGCCAAAAAATGCGCCGAAATTTGCCAAATTCCATTGAATGAAATGCACCGTCCAAGTTGGGGGCTGACGCAATATGAAATTAATGCCCAAGACTTAGTGCGCCAAGCAAATCTTATTAACGGCAATATTTTATTTGCGCTAGGTGGGCATAAATTAATGCCATTATTACATGGCTTGAAAAATGCCAATGGTATTTTTCGTATGATAAACCCAATAATATTCCCCAAAAATATTCCATATAAAGAAATAATAATAAGCCCACCGCTTGATTACCAAGGCGAATGCGAATTTATCATTAAGAAAAATATCAGCGCATTATTCGCCCGCGATAGCGGCGGAGAGAAGGGATTCCAAAAGATAAAAGCAGCAATTGATAATAATTGTCAAGTATTTATCATCAAAAGAAATACAAATATTTAAGTAATACTTAATAATATTTAAGTAAAACTAAATAAAATGCAAATTAAATAAAATAATACTTGACTATACTTAAATAATATGATAATGAATAAATATTATGGTGAAAATCATAAAAATAATAAGCAGGGTTTACCTGCAAAAAAAAAACAAAGAGCACATGATAATTGGCTAAAAAATGAATAAATAAATTTATTTGGCATAAAATTAGCATGAGGAAAACTGAAAGGCAAAGATATGACTGGTATTACATTATCTACTTCACAGCGTGGTGCATTACTTAATTTACAAGATACGGATAAATTAGCCCAAAGAACAACCTTGCGTTTGGCAACTGGTCGGGCAGTGAATAGTGTGTCAGATAATGCGGTTAATTTCTTTCGTTCAAGGTCGCTGGGCAATCGTGCGTCTGATTTTGCGGACAGAAAAAATGATATTTCACAAGGTGTCGCGGCGATTAATGCAGCACTTGAAGGCACAGATGCCTTGGATAATTTATTAAAGCAACTAAAAGGTATTGTTGAAGGCACAAGATCTTCTTCGCAAACCGAACGAAAAGTTGCAACTGACCAATTTTTTAATGTTATTCAACAAGTTAGTCAAGTCGTAGAGGATACAAGCTATCAAGGTTTAAATCTTTTAAATAATACCAATAATAATTTAACTATTCGTTTTTCTGAACGATCAAATTCAAAAATTAGCATTAAAGGTTATGGTTTAAATGTTAATGGCGCAACGGTAAGTGAAAATTCTTTGTTTACAGGAGTTGCCGGCGATAAAATTTTTAAGCTTGACGGTAATGTGTTTACAGATTCAGCCAATCGGGCGATTGCCTTTCGGGCATTAGGTTATACAGATGGAACAGGACAAGCACAAGGATTTAGCCATATTGGTGCAAACTCATCAAATGTTGATAAAGTCAATGGTTTAATTAGCACAATTGATAAAGCAATTTCAAAAAATCGGGCGATTTCAACCGAACTTGGTAATAATGCGTCAATTTTGCAAACCCGATTAAATTTTACCAATCGCTATATAGGTAGGTTGCAAACCGGTTCTGATGAATTAGTATTAGCCGACTTAAACGAAGAAGGTGCAAACCTGCTTTCCTTGCAAACAAGACAACAATTGGGTGTTAATGCCTTATCATTAGCATCGCAACAACAACAATCCATCTTGCAATTAGTAAGATAAAAAGCTTCTCTCTCCTCTCTCTCTCTGATTGAAGACTAGCCCCTTAGTGATAAGCTAAGGGGTTAGGTTCTTATAATAGCGTGTTGCATTAAGCTTTTTATTTGCACTAATCGGTTAAAAACACACTCAAAATGCTCAAATACTTTATGTATTCTGCGCTTTTTCGTATGTTTTTGCCCTCTATTGCTTTTAAAAATTCTTAATGCAACACACTATTATAAGTATTAAAAACCACTATTTAACTTATTTTGCGTCGTTAAATAAAATTTTTCAAACGCACGAACACTTAAGTTCGCTTACCTTTGAAAAATTTTCTTTGCCTAGCACTCTAAGCTAACTAGTGGTTTTTAGCATTTGGTATTTAACTTATTTTGCGTCGTTAAATAAAATTTTTAACTTAGAGCAGGTGATAAATTTTGATTGCTATGTCTTTTTGCAATTTTCATATTAGGTTTTGAAACTTTAATTGGCAATGCCTGATATGATTCTGATTTTTCATCATAATTTAATATTATTTGAGGCTGTTCATTATTTTTATAAATGGTTAATAATTTAAATAAATTAATGTTTTCAAGCTTGGTTTTATTAATGATGAATATTCTAAACGCGATTTCGGATAATTTATTATTAATTCCCGAATTTTCCCAGCGCATAATAGTATGCCGTGAAACTGCTAATTCTTGCGCGATTTGCGATTGGTCTAAGCCTGTGGCTTTGCGTAAATATTTAATTGCCTCGCCGTTTAGGAAATATGGATATTGGCAAAGCGAAGTTAATAAAACTTGATTAAGATTATCGTAATTATTAATTTCATAAATTAAATCATGCAATTCATTGTCAAAATAACTTGATATGTTATTAACTTGCACAAATTGGCTATTTAATAGTGGGTAATATGGTTTTGTGGTCATTTTAATTTTTCTAATCTAACTTTTTTATCAGCTTGGTTGTAGGCAATTTGCAATTTAAATTGCAAATTATTCTTGTTTTTGGGGTGCGGAATTTCCATGTTTACGCGAATGAAGTTTGATTGCGGTATGGCTTTTGACGAAATATTTTGCCATAAACAATTATCGCTACATAACCAATGAATAAGTTCATTTTCCAGAAAATCAAGTCGGTATATATCGCGTCTAAATTCCTCAGTTATTTGGTAATTTCTGGTTTGGGTGTAAATATTGATGATAATATCCCGATGGTTTTGGTTGTTTTTTAAATTCATAAAAATCCCTTTTATATGCTCGCATGTATTACTCCATTTCACCACAAAGCTGGTTGTTGTTGATATAGATATTTTCATAATATCTATTTCATTA
This sequence comes from Alphaproteobacteria bacterium, assembly GCA_965262605.1. Classification (GTDB taxonomy): domain Bacteria; phylum Pseudomonadota; class Alphaproteobacteria; order JASGCL01; family JASGCL01; genus CBDHFN01. The sequence goes on from CBDHFN010000001.1 coordinate 74,444, forward strand.
TTATATATAAGTTAAATTTTGCGCCATGTCAAGTAATATTTTACTACTTATTACGGCAAAAAATAAAGTCACCTAAGTAGCCAGAAATAAAGTCACCTGCTATAATGAAAGCAACACAAGAAAGCAGGTGAAAAATGCAAACAGAGGAAGAAAAAAATACACGCATAGAGACGATAATTCGGTATAGTTCTGGATTGATTACGCTTAAAGAAGCGCAAGAACGATTAACGCTATGTAAGCGACAGGTATTGCGGTTAAGCGAACAATATAAAAAATTTGGATTGTCTTATTTTCAAATGGGCGAGAGGCGCGGACGCAAAGAAAAATCAATTGCCGACAAAAAACAAGCATTAGAAATACTTAACCTTGATTTATATAAGGGCTTTGCGCCCAGTTTTGCGTCCGAGATATTAACCGAACGGCACGCAATAAAATTCAGCAAAGAAACAATGCGACAATTGATGATAAAAAATGGCTTGTGGCAAGCCAAAATCAAAAAATCTGTTAAAAAACATTTGACCCGCGAACGACGACCAAGATTGGGGGAATTAGTGCAAATAGATGCTTCTTTGCATGATTGGTTTGAAGGACGCGGTGATAAATGCGCCTTGATAGTATTTATTGACGATGCCACGGGACGGATATTAGGGCTTAAATTCGCCCCCACCGAAACAACATTTGCCTATATGGAATGTTTATATGACACTATTAAATCAAATGGTATTCCATTGGCTTTATATGCTGATAAACATAGTATTTTCAGAACTTATCGCCCGAACCAGCAACATGACCCACATAATGAACCTACCCAATTCCACAGGGCTTGCGAAGAATTAAACATTGAATTAATCAATGCCCATTCCCCCCAAGCCAAAGGCAGAGTTGAACGATGCAACAGAACATTACAAGAGCGGCTGATTAAATTCATGCGTCTGGAAAATATTTGCACCATCGAAGATGCCAATAAATTTACGCCAATCTTTATTGCCAAACATAATCAAAAATACGCTATAACCCCCAAAAATACAACAGATGCCCATCAAATTAATATTAAATCTGATGAAGAGCTTAGGTTAATTTTAAGCAAACAAGATGCAAGACGCGTCGCAAAAAATAACTCCATCTCTTTTGAAGCGCATAAATATCAACTGGATAATAACTTCAAAAATCGCTTGCAAGGGCAGTCCGTCCGACTTTATCGGTGCTTTAATGGTGAAAACTTTATTAAATGGAATCAAATGATTATACAACATTCTGTGCTAAAAAATATCACCCCTAAAACACCAAAAATCGCCACAAGCAAAAATATTAATGATTTTATCAACAAAATTATTACCGATGCCGCTTGATTTTATCTTAATCTTTGATACTATCTACGCATTGAATATTCGCTACTCGCTATACTCAAAAGGTGACTTTATTTCTGGCTACTTAGGTGACTTTATTTCTTGCCGTAACAGTAATATTTTGCTACTTAATGATTTTAAATATTTTAATTTTTTTTGATAATATGGGTTGACTTTTAATTTTATTCTTATTATGTTCTTATTATATTCTAAAAGGAGAACAAAATGAACGACACAATTTCAATTCAAACCCGATATGAACGGGCATTAGAAAATCGGCGATATTGGGAATCTGAATGGCAAAATTGCTTTCAATTTACGATACCACAACGCAATAATGGCGGCAGTAATTCGGGAGCGCCTTTAACAATTGCCCCGCAAATTTCGTCTAAAAATTCTGATATTTTTGACAGCACGGCAATAACGGGTTCGGAACAATTGGCGAACAATATTATGGCTGAATTAATGCCCGTAGATGGTCAATGGTTTGAAATTAATGCTATAAATGCACAAAACGATGCACAATATCAACAAATTAATGAATTTATCAAGGAAATTTGTCTTGCCGCGAATTATCAATTGGAATTGCACCAATCCATGCTTGATTTAGTGATTGCAGGCACAGCAGCGATTGCGATTGAGGCTGATGAACAATATCCTTTTATTAAATTATCCGCCATTCCTATTGGTCAAGTAATATTTGAAGATAATGGCGATGGGCAATTAAATAATTGCTTTCGGCAAAATTTTTTAACCCAAGCCCAAATTATTGAAAAATTCCCTGATTTTGATATTTCTGCACTTCGGGGTAAAATTGATGCAAGTTATCTTGTGGTGGAAGCGATATTAAAAAACACCGATGGCTTATATGATTATATAATTTTTATTCCCAATACGGATAATCAAGCAAATAATGAATATTGTGTTTTATTTCAAGGTGAATTTGAATTTTCCCCGATAATTGGGTTTAGATTCATGAAATCCGCGGGTGAAATTTACGGCAGATCGCCCATCATGCGCGCTTTGCCCGATATTCGCACGGCAAATAAAGTGGTTGAGCTTATTTTGAAAAATGCTAATATTGCGGTAAGTGGAATTTGGCAAGCCGATGATGATGGCGTGTTAAATCCGGCAAATATTCAATTAAAACCCGGCACTATTATTACCAAAGCCGTTGGTTCGCAAGGCTTAACCCCTTTGCAATCGGCGGGCGATTTTAACTTATCGCAAGTAATTTTACAAGATTTACGCCATAATATCCAATCGGCTTTATTATTGGATAAATTTAGTTTGCCAGACAATATTAATATGACGGCAACTGAAATTTTGGAACGCCAAGCCCAATTGACAAGAATCTTAGGCGCAAGTTATGGCAGGTTAGTTGCTGAATTAATGCTGCCTTTGATTGAAGCCATTACCAAAATTTTAGTGCGTCTTAATCAAATTCCACCGCAAATTACCGATAAATCGCTTACGCGCATTAAAATAAGTTCGCCTTTGCAACGCAGAATGCAAATGATGCAAGCCCAATCGGCTTTGGAATTGATAAAAACTATGAAATTGCTGGGTGTTGATATTAACCCCATCATTACCCCTGAAAATTTAAATTGGCTAACTAATTCATTTAATTTGCCGATTCAATTTCAAAACCCAACTAATACCAATCAATCCACTCAATAAATATTAACAAGGAGAATATTATGAGCAACGAAAACTTAAATGATAGCATTATTGAAAATGCTGAAATTTCAATTGAAACCAATCCAAGCGAAATACCAGCCAATATATCGCGCCCGGAATATATTCCAGAAAAATTTTGGAATCCGCAAAATAACCAAATTCGCGTGGAAGAAATGGCAAAATCTTATAGCGAATTGGAAAAGCAATTTTCTAAAAAATCAAGCCAAAGCGATGAAATTGCGAAATTAAACAATGAATTACACCAAGCCCGTGCGGAATTAGCCCAACAAAATCTTGTTTTTGAAATGGGCGGTGCTGAAAAATGGCAAGAATTGCAACCGCAATTACAAGAATTTGCCACAGAAAATTTTGGCACAGAAATTTGGGGGCAAGTCGCCAATAACCCCGAACAATTAAAGAAATTGCATAATTTAATGACGGCTTCGTTGCAAGTGCAACAGCAAAAAACAAATGCAACGCAATTGCCAAAAATTATTTCTAATCCACAAAATTCGCAATCCCCCGAACATTCGTTAAGGCAAATTATGCGCCACCCAGATTATTGGAAAAAAGGTAACCCGCAATTGCTGAAACAAGTGGCTGATGGATTCGCGAATTTATACGGCAATTAACATTAACAAGGAAAAATTATGAACGAAAATACCACGATTACAATGGACAAAAACATGCCACACCCGCACCCTTTATTAGTGCCATTAATGGCAGGGGGGTTAAGTAATTTAACCGATAGCGAATTGGCGGAATTAGACAGAATGATAACCCCCAGAACTGCGCAATTATTAACCAAAGCTTTTGGTCAAGAATTTGCATTTATTCTTGAACCTTTGGTTGAAGGCGAACAAGATTCAAATCCACAACCGCAATTATCGCCCCAAGAAATGCAAGCACAAAAGCAAGAATTATCAAAAATGATGCGCGACCCGCAATATTGGCGTGATAAAAATCCCGAATTTATCAAGCAAATTGCCGATAAATTCCAAAAATTCTATTCAAAATAAAATTAAAAGCCAAGAATACCGCGAATTAATAATTTGCTGATTCTTGGTTTTTTTCTTGCTTAAATTCCGCGATTGATGCCTTTGCGCCCGCGGCAACTAAGGCAAGGTCATTTTTAAGCGCAGTCCAGCTTATACCATTGGCGACTTGATTGCGGGCAATTTCAGGGGTTGCGGAAACCGTGCCAAGCGATAAATTCATTTTTTGGGCGATTTTCGCGCATTCGTGCATAATTTTGGTTGTGTCTGCGCCAAAAGCCTGCCCAATTTGTCCGATATTTGCCGAATAATCCCCGGGACCAAAGAAAATACCACCAACACCCTTGATTTTAGCGATAGATTCCATATTTTTAACGGCATTGGGGGTTTCAAGCTGGGGTATTATCATTAATTCTTGGGAAATTTGGCGAACATATTGCTTATTTGCGCCATAACCAGACGCACGAATTGTGCCTGCATAACCGCGTCTGCCCATGGGGGGATAATAAGAATGGTCAATAATTTTTTGCATTTCATCGGCATTTTCAACAAAAGGCACAACGATAGTCGTTGCGCCAAAATCTAATGCCTTGCGAATGCTCATCATTTGCTGGTCGGCAACGCGGACAATAATTTCTGTGCCTGTTGCTTGCAAGGCAAGCATAATCGGGTAAGCACTGACGGCATCGGTTAATGAATGTTCGCAATCAATTACCACAAAATCATAGCCAACTTGTCCAAAAATTTCCGCAATTTGAATGTGATTGGACATTAACCAGCCACCAACTAATTTTTCGCCTTGGGCGATGCGTGCTTTAAATTTATTATTGATCATTGTAAACTCCCTTTGGGTAAATAATAATCGTTGTTTTATTTATTTGCAAATATAATTTTGCTTGTTGTATTTAACATACGATTCGCAAAACCCCATTCATTATCATACCACGCGCTGACATTGCCAAAATTATCGTGCATGATGCTGGTTTCATCGCCATTGACGATGGACGAATAAGCTTGATGATTAAAATCTTGGGAAACTAAAGGCAAAAAATTCATTGCCATAATATTCTTTAATTCATTATCGCACGCTTTTGATAACACGGAATTTATGGTGGCAACCGAAATTTTGCGCTTGGTTTCAAATGAAAATTTTAAATAAGATACATTGGCGGTTGGCACGCGAATTGACGAACCAAATAATTTACCTTGCAATTCGGGTATGACTAAACCCACGGCACTTGCCGCGCCAGTCGTTGATGGAATCATAGATAAATTCGCGGCGCGGGCGCGTTGCTTATCGCTATGGGTTTGGTCGGTAAGGTTTTGATCCCCCGTGTAAGCGTGCACAGTTAACATCGTCCCCGCAACTATTTCAAAATTTTGATGTATAACATGCGCGATGGGAGCTAAACAATTTGTCGTGCAACTTGCGTTGGAAAATATCGCCATATCGCGCGCAATCAAGTGATGATTAACGCCATAAACAATGGTTAAATCTGCATTTTTGCATGGCGCAGATACTAAGACTTTTTTTGCACCCGCGCTTAAATGCTTGTTTGCGCTTGTTTTATCAGTGAATCTGCCCGAACATTCCAAGACACAAGCGATTTTTAATTGCCCCCATGGCAATAATTCAGGGTCTTTTATGGCAAAACAAGCAATTTCAATGTCATTAATAATGATTGAATTTTCGGTATAAGAAACTTGCGCGTCCCATATACCATGCACCGAATCATATTTTAACAAAAACGCGTTCATTTCTGGGCTTGTCAAATCGTTAATTGCCACAATATTAAAATTAAATAAATCATGGTTTTTTAATTTATTTTCAATATATGCCCGTAAAATTAATCTGCCGATTCGCCCAAACCCGTTAATTGCTATATTTTTTTTCATTTTTTCTTTCGTAATTTTTCATTCAAAATCATAATATCATAAATAATTAACATTGTAAAGTATGTTTTTTACATAAATATAGACTTTTTTATAAATTATTGATAATTTTTTCTTGACATGTAAATAATTTACATATATTTTAAAAAAAATGGTAATTATTTACTTAAAATGGAGGATAAAATGAATTACAATAACCCAATTAATCGCAGAAATTTATTAACAAAAACCGGTGCTGTTGCCCTGTCTGTTAGTTTTATCAATGCAAATCAATCATTTGCTGATGATGCGATATAAAGTGCAATTAAACCAAAATAATGTTAATTTGTAATTAATTTACATCTTAGCATTAAATTTTGCAATAATTTAGATATTATTATATTAATCGTAAATTTTTAATATTAATATTGACATTATTTTGCAAATAATTTAAATTAAAATTAACAGGAGGATAAAATGTTAAACCGCAAGCAATTTTTATACAGCTTTTCAAGTTTGGCTTTATTGGCAATGCCGATAAGCGCGATTCAAGCGCAAACAAAGGGCGGGGTTGCGAATCTTGCCATGATTGGTGAACCACAAACGCTTGACCCAATGACAACCACGGCTGACTTAGTTGGCACAATTATGCAGCATATTTACGAACCTTTATACACATTTGATGCCAAATGGAATATCGTGCCAATGTTGGCAAGTTCTATGCCAAAAATTACCAAAGAATCAGATGGCGGAGTTTCCTATCAAATTGAAATCCGTAAGGGGGTAAAATTACATAATGGGCGCGATTTAAACGCCGATGATGTGATTGCATCGTTGAATCGGTGGATGGAATTATCGCCCCGCGGTAAATCAATTGCCAAAGAATCGGCAAGCCTAACCGCAAATGGCATGGTTATTTCATGGAAATTAAAAGCTCCCAATGCGTCTTTGCTAGCACAATTAGCTTTACCTTCGGGCATGGCGGCGATTATGGCAAAGGAATCAATTAACGCAACTTTAAGTGATTATGTCGGCACAGGTCCTTATAAATTCAAGGAACGAAAAGCAGACCAATATATCATCATGACACGATTTGATGGTTATTCAGTGCGTAATGATGGCGTCAAGAAAATGGCTTATTTGGACGAATTGCGTTTTATTCCCGTGTCAAATGCGCAAACAAGGCTTGAAGGCGCAATTGCGGGGCAATTTCATTTTGCCGACCAATTACCCGTTGATTCCATCGCAAAATTAGAAAAATCTGATGCATCGGTGGCGGTTTTAACCGAAAGTTTTGGCTTTCCTTACATTGTGTTTAATACCAAAGAAGGTATTTTTGCCAATAAAGCCCTGCGCCAAGCTGTGCAATTGGCAACCAAGGAATCAGAAATGCTTGAAGCGGCTTTTGGGGACAAAAGATTCTATAAAGTTGAAGCGAATCATTTTCCCAATGGCACGCCGTATTATTCCGATGCAGGCAAAGAAGTTTACGACCAAGGTAATGCAAATAAAGCCAAAGAAATTGCTAAAAACGCAGGTTATAAGGACGAACCAATTCGCATAATGGCAAGCCGTCAATATGAATTTCATTATAACATGGCGTTAGTTATGGCGGAACAATTGAAAAATGCAGGATTTAAGGTTGATATTCAAGTTGTTGATTGGGCGACTTTGGTGCAAAGACGCGCTGACCCTAAATTATATGATTTATATTTCACGCATTCTGGGCAGTTCCCTGAACCCATGTTGTCCCCTCCGCAATTGGGTGAAGGTGCGCCCGGATGGTGGGATACAGAAGCCAAGAAATCAAGCTTATTGGCGTTTAACCATGAAACCGATATTAATAAACGCGGTGCTTTATGGGGTAAAGTCCAAAGCGTGGTTTATGACGAAGTGCCCTATATTAATGTCGGCAAATTTAGTGCTTTATCGTCAAAATCTAAAAAGCTTGAAGGATATACCGCGTCAACTTGGCCTTATTTTTGGAATAGCTATTTGAAATAATTATTAGCTATATTCAGATGTTTATTCAAATTATCAGGCAAATATTTCAAAAATTATTGACCTTGTTAGCTGTGCTTTTGTTGGTTTCGGTATTGGTTTTTATCATTACGCGATTATCGCATGGTGACCCGATTGCTTTATATTTGGGCGATAGCGCAAGCATGGACGATGTTGCGAAATTGCGCGAAACTTACGGCTTAAATCAACCCGTTCTGATTCAATATTTTTATTGGTTGGGGCGGGTTGCTGTCGGTGATTTTGGCAATTCAATTTTTTTGGAAGCTCCCGTTTTGCAAATAATCTTATCGCGCCTTGAAATAACATTTTTATTGGCAATTTTCGCGATAAGTATTGCATCATTGATTGGTATTCCCTTGGGGGTAATTTCGGCGTTGTTTCAAGGAAAAAAATCGGATATTTTGATAAGATTCTTTGCCATGGGTGGTTCTTGCGTGCCCAGTTTTTGGCTTGGTTTATTATTCATTCAATTTTTTGCCGTATATTTAGGGATTTTTCCCGTATCTGGTTATAGTGAACCAGACGCAAATTTCCTGCAACGCACCTATCACTTAATTTTGCCTGCTTCGGTTTTAGGCATTTTAAATTCGGCGTTAATTATCAGATTTACCCGCGCGGCGATGTTGGATATTTTGAACGAGGATTTTATGCGCACTGCAACCGCCAAGGGATTGCCCCAAAGCACGATAATTTTTAAACATGGCTTGCGTAATTGCTTAATTCCAATAATCACGGTGGTTGGGCTGACTTTTGCGCTTTTAATTGGTGGTGCGGTTGTCACTGAATCGCTTTTTAATTTACCGGGTATCGGTAATTTAGTGGTAAAAGCCGTGTTAAGACGCGATTACCCCGTGATTCAAGGGGCTTTATTGGCGATTGCTTTTATTTATGTCGTAATTAATTTTTTGATTGATTTGATTTATATTGTGATTGACCCGCGAATAAGGTTAGGTAATTCATGAAAAAACTCATTTTTAATCATTTTTTTCTGCCCAGCTTTGCCTTGCTAATGATAATTGTTGCTTCGTTTGGTATCGTTTATATTTTACCATTTACCGCCAATAAAATGCAGGTAAGTAAACGGCTTCACGCCCCAGATTTCACCCATTTATTTGGCACCGATGAATTAGGCAGGGATATTTTAGCGCGGGTATTATTGGGCGGGCAATATACGCTTGGCATTGCCTTATCCGTGGCGATTGGCGCGGTGGTTTTGGGGGCGATTATTGGTGTGTTGGCGGGATATTATCGCCGTTGTGATTATCCCATCATGCGATTATGCGATGCGATGATGGCTTTTCCCGATATTTTATTAGGAATTGCCTTAGTTTCATTATTGGGGGCAAAGGCAACGAATGTTGTAATAGCCTTGATTTTAGTTTATATTCCCCGCGTGGCACGGGTTGTCAGGTCGGCTTGTTTAGTCATTCGCGAACAATATTATATTGATGCGGCGCGCACTATCGGTTTATCGGATTGGCGCATAATTATTAACCATTTAATGCCGAATTTAGTTTCATCGTTAATGGTGCAATTTTCATTTATTTTCGCTTATTCCATTTTGGCGGAGGCAGGATTATCGTTTTTAGGTATTGGAGTCAGTGCCGAAACGCCGACTTGGGGCACGATGATTGCTTCGGCGGTGCAATATACTGATAAAGCGATTTGGTGCATTATTTTTCCGGGTTTAGCCATCATTTTTACCGCATTATCCTTGCAATTATTGGGTGATGCTTTACGCGATTTTTTAGACCCTAAATTAAAGAAAATATCAAGATAATGCGTATTCAAGTAAATAATCTTACCACATATTATTGCGAAGAAAACCGCAAAACAGCCCTTATTGAAGGGTTAAATTTTACGATAAATCCTTCACAAACGCTGGCTTTGGTGGGTGAATCGGGCAGTGGTAAATCCATTACCGCTTTCACCATCGCAAGGTTATTGGCGCGTAATTGCAAATGGCAAATTGACGGCGCGATAAATTTTATCCCCAATGATAAAAACCTTGATAAAAGCCCCATTGATTTATTAAAATTAAATACCCACGAATTTAATAAATTGCGCGGCACTGAAATTGCGATGATTTTTCAAGAACCTATGAATTGCTTAAACCCCTTAATGACGATAAGCAATCAAATAGCCGAATCCGTGATTCAACAATGGGGTTATTCGCATGAAAAAGCCCGAACTCGTGCACTTGAAATGCTAGATTTAGTGGAAATTCCCCAAGCCAAAAATCGCCTTGACGATTACCCGCATCAATTTTCGGGCGGTATGCGCCAACGGGTGATGATTGCTTTGGCAATGGCTTGCCACCCTTCGTTTTTGATTGCTGATGAACCAACGACCGCGCTTGATGTTACTATTCAAGCGCAAATTTTGAATTTAATCGCAAAAATTAAAACCGAATTTCAAATGGCAGTTTTATTTATTACCCATAATTTAGGGGTTGTCGCCCAATATGCTGAATCGGTGGCGGTTATGTATGCGGGGCGAATTATTGAATATGGCGATGTGCATGATATTTTTAAAAATCCGCGTCATCGCTATACGAATGCCTTATTGCAAAGCCTTCCCAGTAAGCAGATTGGTATGAAAAAATTGCAAACTATTGAAGGCATAGCCGCCACGCCTTTTGCGCGGGGCAGTGGTTGTGCCTTTGCCCCGCGTTGCGCCCATCAATCAAGCCAATGCACGCAAATTCCGAATGATATTTTTGAAAATAATCATTTATTTGCTTGCTGGAATCCAATTGAGGCTAATCATGGTTAATATTTTAACAATTAAGAAATTATCACATTTTTTTGATACGAAAAAAGGCAAAATTCAAGTTTTGCACGATATTAATTTAACCATTAATCAAGGTGAAACCATTGCTTTGGTGGGCGAATCTGGTTCGGGTAAAACCACGATTGCGCGGGCAATTGCGAAATTAATCAATATTGCTAAGGGCGAAATTTATTTTCATGATATTGAATATAGCGGCTTTAATGCCAAAAAAATGTTGCCTTTGCGCGCCAAAATTCAAATGATTTTCCAAGACCCGCATTCCAGCCTTAACCCCCGAATGCGCATTGATTCCATGTTAAAAGAAGTCTTGAAAACGCATAATAAGCCTTATTCCGATGCGGATATTGATAAAATATTGCAAATGGTTGCTATGCCAAGTGCCGTTAAAACCCGTTATCCGCATCAATTTTCGGGTGGACAAAAACAAAGATTGGCGATTGCCCGTGCCTTAGCACCCAATCCCGACCTTTTAATTGCTGATGAAGCCTTGGCGGCGCTTGACATTTCGGTGCAAGCCCAAATTTTGAATTTATTAATTGATTTGCGTGATAAATCGCAATTAAGCATCTTGTTTATTTCCCATGATTTAGAAATTGTGCAATTTTTTGCTAACCGCGTTATTGTGTTATATGCGGGGCATATTGTTGAATCGGCAAAAACCGCGGATATATTTGCAAACCCGCGCCACCCATACACGCAAGCCTTATTGGCGGCATCACCGCGCCCCGACCCTGACGAAAAAATACTATCCACGCCATTAAAAGGCGAAGTTCCCGATTTATCGCAAAAAATTATCGGTTGCCCATTCCAAAGCCGATGCCCGATTGCCACCCAAAAATGTCTTGACATTGCGCCGATATTGGCAAATATCACGGCAAGCCATCTGGTTTCTTGCCATAATATAAAGGAATAATCAAATGCCCAAAGCCATTTCCCATTACCAAAAAATCCCCAAAAAAGCCAATATTATGCAAGATTCCGTGGGATTTCCCGCAATGATATTAAAAAATTCGGTGATTGAGCATAATTTACAAATCATGGCGGATTTAGCGCAAAATACTCATTGCGTGCTTGCCCCGCACGGCAAAACCACTATGTCGCCCGAATTATTAAAAAAACAATGCGCAAATGGTGCATGGGGCATGACGATTGCGAATGTTAATCAAGCGATTAAAGCGGTGAATTGGGGGGTGAAGAATCTTATTATCGCCAATCAAGTTATAAGCAAGATTGATTTATTGGATTTAGCGCAATTGCAATCAGAAAATCCCGAAATTTTTATTGCTTTTTTCGTTGATTGCGTGGAATTAGCCGAATATATCAGCGCGATTTACCCCGCAAACTCGCCCAAGTTAAAAATCTTCATTGAATTGGGCGTGAAGGGCGGGCGCACGGGATTTCGGGCGATTAATGATGCGAAAAAAGCCGCAATAGCGATAGCGAAAAATCCTATTTTTCAAATTATTGGCATTGCAACTTACGAAGGTGTGCTAATTAACAAGCAAAAGCCCGATGAAATTACCGCGGTTCGCCAATTAATGCAAGATGTCTTAAAATTAAGCCAAGAATTATTGGCAAATGGTGTTTTTGATGATGGCGAAAAAATCTTGATTACCGCGGGTGGTTCAGCCGTTTTTGATATAATAACCGATGATTTTAAAAAATTATTTGGCGCAAGATATTTGCCGATTTTGCGTTCGGGTTGTTATATCACCCATGACCATATTTTTTATGAACAACATTTGCAAGCGATTCAAGGGCGCAACGATAAATTATCGTTAAAACCAGCCATTGAAGTTTGGTGCATGGTGCAATCTTTGCCCGAAGATGATTTGGCAATTTTAACAATTGGCAAGCGTGATATTGGCTATGACTTGCATTTGCCAAAACCAATTAAATATGTTAATGACAAAAATCAAATTGTGCCTTCGCCAGATGATTGGCAATTAACCGCGCTTAACGACCAGCATGGTTTTTTGAAATATGATGCCACGAAAATGCGTTTAAAAATTGGTATGCGGCTTGCTTTGGGCGTATCGCACCCATGCACAACTTTTGAAAAATGGCAAAATATTTTTTTAGTTGACGATAATTATGAAATATTAGATATAATTACCACAGATTTTAGTTAGGATATATGATGATGTTAACGGAACAATTAAAAACAAACTTGCCGAATTTACCCCGCGCAATGCGCCAAGTAATAGGCGTGTTGCTTGAAAATCCGTCAACTTGTTTAAATTTACCCGTTGATGAATGGGCAAGGCTTGCCCAAGTTTCCACACCAACGATTTTGCGCACCGCCGAAAGATTTGGATTTGAAGGCGTGCGCGAATTTCGTCTTGCGCTTGCCAAAGACCAAACTTTTAGCCAAGGGCATTTTCACCGCGCGATAAATGATTCCGATGCGCCCAATGATATTATCAAAAAAATTATATCCAGTTCCATTGCAAGCCTGATTGATTTAGAACAACAACTTGATTTAACGACATTAATTCGTGTCGTTGATTTATTGGTTAATGCTAAACGGGTTGATTGTTATTCGGTTGGTGCGACTTCAAATTTTTTGGCGAATGATTTGCAAACTAAATTATTTCGTTTAGGGTTAAGCGCAAATTCCTTTGCCGATGCCCATTGGCAATTAGTCTCCGCCGCAAGTCTTGGCAAAAAAGGGGTGGCGGTTGCAATTTCTTATATCGGCAAAATGCCCCATTTATTAGAAGCCGTATCATTGGCAAAAAGTCAAGGCACGAAAATCATTGGGCTTACCCAGCCTAATACCCCGCTTGCCAAATTATGCGATGAAGTTATCGCGATAAGCGTGCCCGAAGATGCCATCGCCCCCGTTGGCACGGAATCATATTTATGTTATTTATTGACCATTGAAATTATCATGGTGCTTGCCGCCAAGCAAATGGGTAATGAATCCTTGCAACAAATGACAAAATTTAAACTATTATTGGAAAAAAATGGGCTTGACGGCAATAAACACCCGACAATTTCATGGTTATGGTCCAATAAAGATGCAAAAGGAAGCAATTAATGGCAATTATATTAAAAAATGGCGCAATTATTGACGGCACTAATCGGGCAGAATATTTCGCCGATGTGCAAATTATCGGCGATGTTATTGCCCAAATTGCCCAAGAAATAACCCCCGAGCCAGACGATATTATCATTGATTGCACGGGTAAAAAAATTGCCCCCGGATTTATTGATGTGCATACCCATGATGACGAAGCGATTTTTAACCATCAGTTAATGCACCCAAAAATTACCCAAGGCATTACTTCGGTTATTGTTGGCAATTGCGGTATTTCCATCGTGCCGCTTGATTATAAAATACACGATGCGCCATTTAATTTATTTAGCGGGGAATATTTTAAATTTCGGCAATTAAGCGATTATCGCCAAGCCATCAGCGAACAAAAGCCTTTGGTTAATGTTGGCGCGTTAATTGGGCATACGGCGTTAAGGTTTAAATATATGCGCGACCCGATGCAAATTGCCAGCGATGCGGAAATTAAAAATATGGCAAATGAATTAGAAAATTTAATGCAACAAGGGGCTTTGGGCTTGTCCAGCGGGGTTTATTATCACCCTGCGCGCTCTACAACTATCCCTGAAATTCAAGCTTTAAGCGCGGTTTTAGCCCGCCATGGCGGTGTTTATACCACCCATATCCGCGATGAACGGGATAATATTATTGATTCCATGGACGAGGCAAGCATAGCCGCAGGCGGGGCAAACCATGCGCCCGTGCCTTTAATCTTATCGCATCATAAATGCGCAGGCAAGGCAAACCACGGGCGCAGTAATGAAACCTTAAACCATATTTTGAAATTAAATCAAAATCAACCCGTCGCATTTGATGCTTACCCATATGAAGCGGGGTCTACAATCTTGCACGAGGATTTTATTGTTGGCACGGAAAAAATTCTGATTAGCTTTTGTGATGCTTATCCCGAAATGGTTGGAAAATATTTAGATGATATTGCAAAAATATGGGGAATAAGCCGCCATGATGCTTGTTTGCGCTTAAAGCCCGCAGGGGCAATTTATTTTCAAATGCGCGCCGATGATGTTGCCCGCATCATTGCGCATCCGTTGGGTATGATTGGGTCTGATGGCTTGCCGCATGATAAAAACCCGCACCCAAGATTATATGGCACATTTCCAAGAGTTATTGGTAAATATTGCCGTGATGAACACCATTTAGACTTGCCTTTGGCAATTCACAAAATGACCGGATTATCGGCGAAAAATTTTCAATTAACAAAACGCGGGCAATTAATTAACGGAAATTTTGCCGATATTGTGATTTTTGATTACGAAAATATCAACGATTGCGCCGATTTTCAAAATTCGCGGCAATTATCCGTTGGCATTGAATGGGTAATTGTCAATGGCGAAATTGCGGTGCGCCCCAATCAACAAATAACGACCCACGGCAATGGACGATATTTGCAACCTAACCATAACCCCCAAATTTAAGGAGAAAAAATGAAAAAAATTGAATGTTTAGGCGGTGCGCCCATCGCATCAGATAGATTAGCCCGCCCATTATCCCCCGCTGTGCGCGCGGGCGATTTTATTTTTGTATCTGGACAAGTTCCTGTTAATGAAAATGGCGAATTAGTCGGTGGCAATGTGGAAAATCAAACCCGCCAAGTATTTAAAAACTTAGAAAAAGCCCTTGCGCTTGCTAATTGCACGCTTGAAGATGTTGTCAAGGCGACCGTGTGGCTTGAAGATGCCCGCGATTTTACCGCTTTTAACCGCGTATATATGGAATGTTTTGGCGAACATCGCCCCGCCCGCGCCACGACCGAGGCAAGATTAATGATTGACGCCAAAGTTGAAATTGAAGTTGTCGCGTATAACCCATCAAAAGCAAATTAAATTATGGCTAAATTTGATTTATTAGTCATCGGCGAACCTATGGTTGAATTTAACATGCAAACCAATGGTCAAGTGCAATTAGGCATTGGCGGTGATGCCTTGCATGTTGTTGTTGCGGCGAATCGCGCGGGCATACAATCGGCGTTGGTAAGCCAA
The DNA here is from genome assembly GCA_965262605.1 of Alphaproteobacteria bacterium. Taxonomy (GTDB): domain Bacteria; phylum Pseudomonadota; class Alphaproteobacteria; order JASGCL01; family JASGCL01; genus CBDHFN01. Next base: position 90,210 of record CBDHFN010000001.1, read on the forward strand.
TTGGGCGATGATGAATTTGGCGCAATGATTGCAGATTTTATGCAAACCGAAGGCTTGTCCGATGAATTTTGCCCCAAAATTCCCAAAACCGATACGGGAATTTATTTTATTCATAAAAAGCCTGATGGGCATTATTTTTCTTATCGGCGCAAAAATTCCGCGGCAAGCCTGATACAGCCTGATTTTATCACGCCTGAATTAATCGCATCGGCAAAAATTATTCACGCCAGCGGTATTGGCTTGGCGATTAGCGATTCCAGTTTTGCCACGATTAATAAAGCCTTTGACATGGCAAAATTGCAAGGCGTAATGACAAGTTTTGATATTAATTATCGCCCAAGATTATGGGACAAAGCCACAGCGATACCAAAAATAAGCGAAATTATGGCGAAGGCAGATTACCTTTTTCCCAGTATAGAAGACGGGCATTTATTATGGGGCATTGATGATTTATCGCAAATTGCCGATAATTTTTTGCAATATAATCCCAAAATTTTGGCTTTAACTTTGGGCAAAGATGGTGTTTTTATGGCAAATGGTCAAGAAAAATTCACAATTCGCCCGCCCAAAGTCAAGACAATTGACACAACGGGCGCGGGCGATTGCTTCACGGGCAGTTTTTTAAGTATTTATCAGCAAACCACGGATATTCATTGCGCCACAGAAATTGCCGTTAAAGCAGCCGCGCGGTCAACAGAATCATGGGGTGGCATTAACTCTTACCCTTTACGCCAAGAATATAAAGGGTTTACTATATCGTAAAAATCCCGAATATATTCATTTAATATGCTTAGGATGCCTACTGGCTTGTCTAAAAGCCTTCAAAGATAATTATTGCTATTTATTTGCGTGTAAACTTTATAGATTTCATTGAATGAATAAATGCTGAGAGTATCTGCTTAGCAGATTTTATTCTTGGTAAATTTCCGATTACACCCTTAAATTCTTTTATAACTAATTGGGTGCGTTGTAATTTAAATTAAAAATTTTATTAATCTTGGTTGGCTAAAATTGAAAGACAAACTTTTTTAACAATATCATGAAATTTTTGTGTTTTGTCGACATTATACTCATCGTAAATTTTACGATTTATTTCAAGCCCGTCTTGGTTTAAAAATTCAATCCATTCTTCAATTGTTAAATTATCTTGAATATTAAATACAGAAAAATCACGCCCAATTCCATAAAATTCAGAATCATTTATTGGTTTATAATGACAAATTCTAAAACTACTCTTGCTTATAATTGATTGACAATAGGACAGGCTAAAATTTTGTTTTGAATTATTAATATTTTCAGAATTTGAACTTAGTTCAGTTTTTTCAAATGAATGATTAAAGATTTTGATGATTTCTTGTTTATTCTTTTCGTTTACTTCATTTAAATTTATATTTTTTATATCTTGTATATCTTTTAAGATGCTAATCATGGCTTTATTTGCGCTTCTTGCCTCTAAACCATGAAGATAATATTTAATATGCCATGTAATTATATGCTTGATGGCAAATATTTTGTTGGTTTCATGAAATTTATCATCACCCAAAATAAATAAAAATAAGGGCATAAAAAGTCTTGAATTAAAATTTGTAATTAATAATTTGGCAATTTGCATTTGTTCTAAGACTTCTGGAAAAAAATCAATTGAAATTTCATTTTTGTTAGGATTGACTAAATATTCATAAATTTCGGCATATTTATTTATTTTATCTAACTCTTCAATTGGATTTTTGTTGCCAAGTATTTTACTATATTCAATATAAGTTTGATTGGTTAAAAAATCATTTGGTTTTTTTATTTGTGATAAAACATATTGACGGAAAAATGCTTCAAAATAAGTGGGCTTAGATCTTTCGTTTGTTTGCATGCGCCAAAATGATAAGCTTAAACCATCGCCATCAAATTGCCATTTCTCATTATAAATAACATTAACATCTTTTTCATCTTTTTGTCCATGATTCACTTGTTGTTCAATTTTAAGAAATATCAAATTACGCAATAAATCAGTTTGAGTTAAAGCCTCACGCTTATCATTAAGTGATTCAAAAATTACTTGCGGGTCGTCATTTTCTTCTAATTCAATTATAACAAATTTCAATTTATTTAACAAAATATTGTATAATTTTTTTATAAATTCAAAGTTTTCTTTTTTTTCTTTTGCTTTCTTTTCCAAATATTCATTATCGTTTTTATGTTTTAAAAATTCTATCATTTCATTATCATAATTTATTTCAATATTAAATTGCACTTGATTGCGCGAAATACCTAAATGATAATTACTATCAATTTTTTCTTTAAAAAAAGAAAATGCATTAAGTATTGGCGGCAAATCCAAATATTTATTTTTACCTATTCTTTTACTTTTAGTTAATTCTTTTTTGATTAAATTTATTATAAAATTGCCTTTATTGTGAATGACATTAAAATAAATCATCCGTAAATTTTCTCTATCTTTTGCTGTGGGGTATAATTTAAAATATTCCTCTGGTATTGCTTCGGCTGATGTATATTTTTGAACATCGGGTAAATATTTATTAAATAAATTATCAGAATCAAAAGAATTACCATCATGTTGATTGAATTGATGATAAAATACATTGAGTAAAATTTGTATCGTTGTTAATCTTTGCTGGCCATCAATCACATCATAAATTTGTGTGCCATTAATGCTTGAATCAAATCTTTTGATAATGATAGTGCCCATGAAATGATTAATCGCGGAATTATTTCCCTCTAACTCTAAATAATATAAATTCATTAAATCATTCCAAAATGAATCTAATCGTTCATCACGCCATTGATATAATCGTTGAAATACAGGAATCTTAAATTGCTTTTTGCCATTTAATATAGTTGATAAATTTTCTGATGATACTCTCATTATGCTCTCTCAATCTTAAATGGCAAATTTAATTCGTTGATTCTTGATGGCGATGAAGCAAAAAATTTGAAATTATTCTTGAAAAAATTATTATAATTGTTTTTATTGTAAAATTCATTAAATTTCACCCATAAATTTGGTCTGATTTTTGAAGTTCCTATAATATCAAAATTTAAAATCATGGTTATTTCTTTACAATTTACAATGTCATTATAAAAATTAAATGGTTTCGTGTTGTTGCGATAAAATAATTTTGCATAAATTAAGCTGTTAATTGTCCCAACATATTTTGGCATTATTTCATTGTGAAAATCTTTCTCGTCCCAAGCTGTTCCATCTGATTTATTTCCATATTGAGATGATTTGTTTTCAATAAGAAATAATTTATTTGATATTGCATCATAAACCATGACATCACAAATTTTAAGCGAACCAATATATTTTTTATCTGGATGTTTAAAATTAAGGCAATTTTCATTTAACCAAAATTTACGAAACGATGAATCTGCATCATCATGAATAATGGCTTTACAATTATTTGATAACATTGTAAACTTAAAACCACCTTCAATTATTTCTTGTTTAATAAAAGTCATATTCTTTACTGCTTTGCCATTTAATATATCTGTCGGATTGGTCATATTCTTCGCTGAATGCTTTTGGAATTCCCATATCATTGGCTGTTTTGCCTTGTTGGATATTTACTTGATTATCGGTTAATTCAAAATTAAAAAATCTATTATCAAAGCCTTGATATTTTTTATCGCTTAATAAAATTTCCAATTCACGCAAGAAAAAAGTATTATGCGAAGTTATAAAAATTTGTTTACCTGACAAACTTAAATCACATATATATTGCACAATGATTCTTAAATTTTTATTATTTATGAATGTTTCTGGTTCATCCCAAATTATATATTCACAATTATCCAATGTCCCATTTGCTTTCAATAATGCAAATGTTGCAATTTTGCGTTCGCCATCGGAAAGCATGGCAAGGGGTATTTCAATATCATCTCTAATCAGTATAATTTCATTATTTTCATTTAAGGATATTTTTCCATTTAAAGCATCTGATTTAAATTGAAGGATTGTTGATTGGTTTGTGCTTTTATTTAAATTTGTAACTAAATCATATCCAATACCATTATCAATTTTGTTATTAATTAAAATATCAATAATATTTTTATTCATATAATCTAAATAATCGGTGGTTGGAATAAATAAAACATTTTTTAAATCATTGTCTACATCAATATCACTCAAAACTTCATCTGACTCACTTTCATTTTTACTTTTTATAATGGAGATAAAATTCTGATTATCATTAATTTGGAATTTTAGGTTTAGGGTTGAATTTAAACTTGAATGGGATATTAATTGCGATTCATTTAGAATGCCAAAATTACTTCTAATTAAAGAATCCAATACGACTCCATTTGAATGCGCCTTAATGATTGTATAAATTAATTTTAAAACTGAAGTCTTGGCAGTGCCATTCTCACCATAAATTACATTTAAATTTTTACCAAATTCAAATTTCGTTTTTTCAATTTTTAGAAAATTTTCTAAGATTAAAGATTGAAACATAAATTTCCCTTAATTTTTAGTTTGTTATGGTAAGCGAAATTAGCATAAATTTATTTTGTTGTAAAGATTTTTTTTGTGGCTTATTTAATTTTTTCGCAAGTTTTCTTTGTCATATAACGCGGTTAAGTGAATTTGTGCGGGGATAATTTGGTTGGCGACAACTAACTGATAATTGCCTGATAATAAATAATCATCATTAATGCCCGATTGATTGCGAATATAACCCATGCCGATGGATTGGTTCAGCGTATAACCATAACCCGCCGAACGACAATAACCGACAATTTCGCCATTGCGTAATATGGTTTCGCGCCCTGATAAGACTGCATCGCCGCTTGCGCTAAGGCTAACTAATTGGCGAGTTTTAGGTTGCGAAGCAATTTTTTCAATGGCATCTTTGCCGATATAATCGCGATTTGTGCCTAAATTAATCGGCAAGCCCGCGGCGATGGGGTCATCGGTGCTGGCTATATCACCACCCCAAGCGCGATAAGCTTTTTCAAGCCGTAAGGATTCAATCGCGCGATAGCCACATATCGCAATATCATGCGCCATTAAAGCGTGAAAAATATCCGCCATATATTCAATGGGGATATGTAATTCATAACCAAGCTCACCGACATAGCTTATTCTTAACGCCAAAAGCGATATGTTTTGAATATTTATATATTCCGCCCGTCCATAATTCGCGCTTAACGGCGCGTTGGCAAGTTTATTTAAGATATTGCGGCTTTGCGGTCCCATAAGCGATAATACGCCATAATTATGGGTAATATCGGTCAATTGCAATTGGAATTTTTTCGTGTTTTCGGCAATCCACGCAAAATCATGGACACGAAATCCCGTGCCTGTGATGATATAAAATTCATCTTCGCTGATTTGCGTGATGGCTAAATCACATTCAATTCCACCGCGTTGATTTAATAATTGCCGATAATTAATGCGCATATTTTGGTTGCTTATCGGCATTGCTGATAAGAAATTTAATGCTTGAAGTGCATTTTGCCCTTTGATAATAAATTTGGCAAAGCTTGATTGGTCAAAAATGCCGACTTGATTGCGCACGGCGTGATGTTCATTGCCGACTAATTCAAACCACGGGGCGCGGTTCATGCTGGGAATTTCATAAAAATCATGGGGTTTTTGGGTTGTATTGACATAATTTACCCGTTCCCACCCTAATTTTGACCCAAAAACAGCTCCCTTTGATTTTAATTCATGATAAATTGGCGAAGTTAATATATCGCGCGCTGATAGATATTCGTCATTGGGGTAAGCAATCGTATAATGTTTTGCGTAAGCTTCGCAAGTTCTTGGCACTAAATATTGCGTGCTTGATTGAATTTCATGGAATCGCCGAATATCCACCGACCATAAATCGCTGGGGCTTTCGTCATGGGCAACCCAATAGGCAAGGGCTTGCCCCGCACCGCCGCCGCTGGCGATACCAAAGGCATTAAACCCCGTGCCGACAAAATAATTTTGCCAATTGGGAGCTTTGCCCAAAATAAAATTACCATCAGGGGTAAAAGATTCCGCGCCGTGCATCATTTTTTTCACGCCAACTTTGGCTAAATCGGGAATTGCTTGCATGGCGGCGTTTAACATTGGCTCAAAATGATTAAAATCATCATCAAAAAGATGAAATTCATGCTTGGGAATAATGCCCGTTTCATAAACTTGGGGATTAGGTTCATACCCGCCAAACACTAAACCGCCTACTTCTTCTTTGAAATAAGTGCGCAAATCAGGGTCGCGAATTGTTGGCGTATTCGGATTTATGCCATTTATTTTTTCGGTAATGACATATTGATGCTTAATGGCGACAATGGGAATATGCACGCCCGATTTTTCGCCCAATTGTCTGGACCAAATGCCCGCGCAATTGACGATTTTTTCGCATCGCACTTCGCCCTTAGTCGTTTTTACGCCAGTAATTCGCCGTTTTTCGCTTAAAATATCCAAAACTTCGCAATTTTCCATGATGGTAACGCCGTGCATTTTTGCGCCTTTGGCGATTGCCATGGTAATATCGCTGGGGCTGGCTTGCCCATCTGATGCTAAGAATGATGCGCCGACTAAGCCATTAATATCCAATAACGGAAATAATTTTTGGGCTTGCTTGGGGGTTAAAATATCCATGTCCAAACCAAAGCTTTTGGCGGTAGTTGCGCTGCGGTTAAATTCAATCATTCGTTCGTGGTTGCGCGCTAATCTAAGGCAACCCGTCATGCGCCAGCCTGTGTCAAGCCCTGTTTCTTGGGTGATTGATTCATAAAATTCCACGGAATAGCGCAATAATTGCGTAATCGCCGCCGAAGAGCGCAATTGCCCAACTAAGCCCGCGGCGTGCCAAGTCGTTCCCGAAGTTAATCGCCCTTGTTCCAATAAAAGCACGGATTTTTTGTGATTTTTTGCTAAATGATATGCCGTAGAGCAACCGATAATGCCCCCGCCAATTACAATAACATCATATTCTTGGGTCATAATATCTCCTTTTCATAAGTAATGGCTTCGTTTAAAACTTCGTTCGCGCGCCCGATATAATCAATTTCTGGTTTTGCGATATATTGGCTGGCAACGACAAACCAGATGGCTTCACGCAAATAATTCATTAATTTCATGATTTTAAAATTTTGCCAAATTTCGTCATTTAAATTGCCGTCAAAATAATGATTTAATAATTCTTGTTCTTGGATTGGATTCAAGGGGGCAAAACATGCAAAGCCGGCTAAATCAAAAAATTTTGTGCCAAACCCCGCATATTCCCAATCTATAACCCATAATTTTTGCCCATCATCAATAAAATTACCCAATAAACAATCATTATGCCCAAAAATAAGATTTTTATCGGTAAATTTTAATTGGCATTTTTGGGCAATTTCTAAACATTTTTGCAAGGGAAATTGTTTTGAATATTCAAATTGCGTGCAATATTCATAATAAAGATTAATTGCGTGCCAAACATTAAATTGATGATTTTTATTTTTTATAAAATCCCCCATATTATGATGAATTTTATATAATATATTCGCAATTTTTGATAAGTTTTCATCGCAATAACTTAAATCAATGGCGGGGGCGGGAATATATTCCATAACTATTAAATATACGCCGTTTTCATGGTATTCATAAATAATTTTTGGGGAAAATTCGGCAATATTTGCTTGGCGGCTAATTTCAATTTCCTTAATTCTGTTTACCCCTAAAACTGGGTAATCTTGGGCGATTCTAAGGATAAATTTTTTGTCGGCGTATTCTAAAATATAATTGCGGGTGCTATAACCAGAATTAATAATTTGCGCATTTGCAAAACCAAATTTTTCAATAATATGGCTTAAAAAATATTCGTAATTTATTTCTGGCTGAATCATACTGATTATTTTTATCAAAAATTTTAAATAATTCAATAAAAAAACTTGATTTACCTAAGAAATCTTAATATGTATATATTATGAATAAAATTTTTAAATATGTATTTAATTTAGCCATCTGGCTGAGTGTTGTTATTTTAAATCCGAATATATTATATGCGAAACAATTGCTTGTTTATACGGCAATGGAAGTTGAAAAACGAACAAGCTATAAAGCAGCGTTTGAAAAATTGAACCCAGACATAGAAATTAAATGGATTTACGATACAACGCCCGTCATTACGAAAAAAATTATTAACGAAAATCCTGATATAAAAGCCGACTTTATTTGGGGATTATCGTTGACTTCATTGTTGGAATTGCGAAAAGCCACGCCGCTTTTGGAATATAAACCGAAAAATTTTGAAAATCTTAATTTTAAATTTGTGGATCAAGCTAAAATTCCTACTTGGTATGGCATGAGTGTTTTCAGTAGCGTCCTTTGCTTTAGCCCAAAATTAGCAGAAATTTATGGCATTGTTAAACCCATTTCATTGGAAGACTTAATCCACCCCAGTAATCGCGGCTTAATAACAATGCCTGCACCGAATTTATCGTCCATTGGATTTAACGCCATCATGTCGTGGTTTAAATTATATGGCGAAACGCAAGCATGGGAATTTATGGACGAACTTGATAAAAATATTATGGTTTATACGGCGAATGCCACTAAGTCTTGTCAATCAGTCGCAATTGGCAATAATATTACGGCGATTGGCTTGGATTTTCGTGCTTTGCAGTTAATAGAATCGGGTGCTGACCTTGTAATTTTAACGCTTGGCGAAGGAATTGGCTGGGATTTAGAGGTTGCGGCGATTCTTAAAAGCACAAAAAATCTGCCCGAAGCTCAAAAATTAGCCGATTTTGCGGTAAGCAATGATGCCAATGAACTTTATAGCCGATTTACCACGATTGCCGTGCATAATAATGTCAAAAAACGAAGCCCATTTTTGCCCAATAACTTTGATAAATCATTGGTCAGGCAAAATTATACTTTTACAATGGCGAATAAGGAACGCATCATCGCCGAATGGTTGCGCCGTTATGGTCATAAAGTTGAAAAAATACAGAATTAACGCCCATGATACAATTTCGTCCAAGTTTAAGTTATTATTTAGATTCCGTTGAGGATTTAATGCCATGCCCCATTGCGCGCGGGCAATTATCATGCGATGTTTTGGTTGTCGGTGGTGGTTTTGCGGGCATTTCGGCGGCTTTACAGGTTGCACAATCAGGCTTAAAAGTAATTTTATGCGAATCACAATTCGTTGGTGCAGGGGGGTCGGGGCAAAATGGCGGGCAAGCTATCATGGGTATGTATGGCTTGTGGCGCGATTATCAAGCCGAATATGGCACTGATATTGCCAATGGAGTATGGGATATTGCCAAAGATGCCATGAATTTCTTGCATGAAAGACGGCAAAAAATTGATTGTGATTGGCAATCTGGATATGTTTATATGGCAAATAAACCCGCGCATTTGCGCGAAATGGACGATTTAATAAGCGATGCAGCGGCGCAAAATCATATTATCACGCCGATTGCGAAAAAAGATATTCATGAATATTTAGAAACTGATGTTTATTATGGTGGCGCATTTGACGCGAATTCAGGGCATTTGCATCCCCTTAAATTATTATTAGGCTTGAAAAAACAATTATTGGCGATGGGGGGGATAATTTACGAACAATCGCCCGCACGGATAATTGATACAGAAAACACAAAAATTCATACAGATTTTGCGCAAATTCAGGCAAAAAATATGATAATTTGTGGCGGAGCCACGCTTAATTATAATAAAATACTTTGCGATGAATTATATAAAAAAGTCATGCCCGTAGGGTCGTATATTATTACTACAGAACCTTTGGGTGATGCAAACCCGTTTAAAAAATCGGTTGCTGTGTGTGATTTTAACTTTATTTTAGATTATTACCGACCAACGATGGATAAGCGAGTCCTATTCGGTGGCAGATGTTCTTATACGACTTTGCAACCAGACAATCTTGAATCGTGGATGTTGCCACGATTATATAAAGTCTTGCCGCAATTAAAAAATGTCAAAATTGATTATGCTTGGGGTGGCTTAATTGATATTACCCAAAATCGGCAAATCCATATGGGTAAAATTGGCAAAAATACCCTTTTTGTGCAAGGTTTTTCAGGGCATGGCGTAGTTTTGTCAAGTTATTGCGGCAAGATTCTTGGCGATGCAATTGTGCATACCACGCATAATTTTGATATTTTATCGCAATTTAAGCATGTTGCCTTTCCCGGCGGTAAAATTCGCACGCCATTATTAGCATTGGCAATGCTGGCTTTTCGCTTACGCGATATTATGCCTTAAAAAATTAATTTGTTTGAAAATCCGCGCCTAAACCCTGCATCATGCTAAGAAAACTTGGGAATGAAGTATTAATCGGTTCGCCGTCATCAATTGCCATCGGTTCAATGCTATTTAAGCCTAAAATTAAAAACGACATGGCGATGCGATGATCTAAATGGGTAATCGCCGTGCCACCACCTTTTACTTTGCCATTTGTGCCGTCAATTTCCAACCAATCATCGCCGTATCTTGTGGTGATGCCAGCTTGAGTCAAGCCATTAACCACGGCTAATAATCTGTCGCTTTCTTTGACGCGTAATTCGCCAATGCCTTCAAACCTTGAAGTGCCTTTGGCATATGCCGCAGCAACCGCCATAATCGGATATTCATCAATCATGCGTGCGGCGCGGTCAGCGGGAATAGTAATTGCGTGTAATTCACCAGATTTTACGATAATATCCGCGGTCGGTTCGCCAGAAATATCGCGGTTTGCCGTGATTTTAAGGTTCGCGCCCATTTCTTGCAAGCTTTCAATAATGCCATCGCGCGTGGCATTAATGCCGATATTTTTTAAATTTATTTCAGAATTGGGCGTGATTAAACCCGCAACCATAACAAAAGCCGCCGAAGAAATATCCGCAGGCACTTGAATATCACGCGCACTTAGGCGCATTTCGTGGTTAACTTTAATGATTCGTCCATTTGGCGTATTGCTTATTTGCGGGGGCGCACCAAAATGCGCCAACATTCGTTCGGTATGGTCGCGGGTAATTTCATTTTCCAAGACCGAAGTTTCGCCAATCGCGCTTAATCCCGCCAATAAAATTGCCGATTTTACTTGCGCAGAAGCCACCTTCATCGTGTGGTTAATCGGTTGCAGGGGTAATTTGCCTTGAAAGCCAAGGGGTAATCTGCCTTTTGAACGGGTGAAAAACTCAACCCCCATTAATTTCAAAGGCTCGCAAACTCGCGCCATTGGTCTGCCCGTTAAAGACTTATCGCCCGTCATGAAAATTGGGCATCCTAAACCACTTAACAAACCCATTAATAACCGCGTGGAAGTTCCAGAATTACCCATATCCAAAACTTGGCTTGGTTCGCCCAAAGATTCTAATCCCATGCCGTGCACAACCCATGGTTCGCCCTGATTTTGTGGTTGTTCAATCCGCGCGCCGCACGCCACCAAAGCATTTTTTGTCGCCGTAGTATCTTCGCTGGCTAAAATATCGCTGATTTTCGTTGTGCCACGCGCGATTGCGCCAAACATTAAGGATCGGTGCGATATTGATTTATCGCCCGGTATTACCGCATTGCCTTTTAAGCCGTTTATTTTATAAGAAATTATTTTCATGCGTTTAGTTTAATATATTCATAATATATTTGTCAAATATAAAAACGGGCATTTCAAAAATTAATTAAGCTTGATTTATGGTATTAATTTGTTAAAATGTTTTGCATTAAGTTTTTTATTTGCACTAATCGGTTAAAAACACCCTCAAAATGCTCAAATACTTTATGTATTCTGCGCTTTTTCGTATGTTTTTGCCCTCTATTGCTTTAACCCGAAGCAAATTGCGACTGCAATTTGTGTAGAGAGGCGAAGCCAAAAATTCTTAATGCAACAAAATTTTTGTTATAATATGAAAAAAAGGGAAAAAATGCACGAATCGCCAAGATTACAAAAATTATTATCGCAAATTGAGCTTTTGCACCCCAAAAAGATTGATTTATCTTTGGATAGGATGCTGGTTTTATTGGCGAAATTGGACAATCCGCATTATAAAATGCCACCGACAATCCATATTACTGGCACGAATGGCAAGGGGTCAACTCATGCGTTTTGTTTAAGCCTTTTGACGCATTTAGGCTATAAATGTCATGCCTATACTTCGCCGCATTTGCAACGATTTAATGAACGAATAAGGGTTGCGGGCGAATTAGTCAGCGATGAGGCGTTGATTGAGACGCTGGAATATATTTTGAAAATAAATAATGGCGCGGCGATTACTTTTTTTGAATTAACGACTATCGCCGCATTTATGCTTTTTGCGCAAAATCCCGCTGATTTCTTTATTTGCGAAGTTGGCTTGGGTGGCAGGCTAGATTCCACGAATGTCATTCCCCATAAAGAAGTCGCAATTTTCACGCCGATTGACAAAGACCATGCCGAATTTTTAGGAAAATCCTTTACCAGTATTGCCACGGAAAAGGCTGGCATTATTACCCAAGTAAATAAGGCTGTTATTAGTGCCGTGCAAAAACCGATTGTTAAAAAAATTATTCAACAAAGGGCAAACGAGAAAAATATAAAATTAATCGTGCCGAAATATTCTGTTTTGCCCAATGATTCGTGGCAGATTAAGGGCTTAACCCTTAATGAACCAAGCTTGGCGGGGATTCATCAATATGAAAATGCGGCTTTGGCGGTGAATGCGGTAAGTTTTCTGACCCCACTAAAACCACAACAAATTAACCAAGCTCTTAGCAATACAACATGGCAAGCGCGATTGCAAAATTTAACAAAAACGCGGATATTTCACGATTTTACGCCATGCGCGCAAAGCCTTTGGCTTGATGGTTGCCATAATCCGCATGGGGCAATCGCCGTGGCAAATTGGTTGGCAAAAAAACATGATAAAAATCAAGATTTAGTCATGTTTGTCGCCTTAATGAACAACCGAAACCCCAATGATTTTTTAAAAAACTTTATGCAGTTTAAGCCGAAAATCATCACCACAAGTTTTGAATTGGGGCATAATGCCCATGATGCAAAAATCTTGGGGCAAACCGCGCTTGATTGCGGGCTTGAAGTTTTGGGCATGTGCAATGATTATCAGCAAGCTTTGCAAATTTTGAAAAATTATCAACCTAAGGGCAGGGTGCTTATCGCTGGTTCGCTTTATCTGTCGGGTTTAATATTGGATTATAATGAAAAATAAGGCGAAAATAATCGTTGCTGGTGCGGGAATATTAGGGGTTTGCACCGCCGTGCATTTGCAAAACCGCGGATTTCAAGTTATACTTATGGATAAATCTGGCGTTGCAAGGGAAACTTCATTTGGCAATGCGGGTATTATTGAAACTGATGATATTATCCCAATTAATAATCCGTCTTTATTTGCCAAAATTCCCAGTTTAATCGCAAATTCAAGTTATGATTTACGATTTAATTGGTTATTTTTAATGCGTAATTTGAGTTTCTTTGCGCAATTTCTTAACCATGCGCGCCCAAAAAACAACCACCGAATCAGTGAAAATTTGAAATTACTTATGGATAATTCTTTTGACGCGCATCACGAATTAATGGAAATTTGCAAAATTACCGAACATTGCCAAAAAAATGGCTGGTCTTTTTTTTATCGCATGGATAAATCATTTGATGAATCGCGGGGTTTTATTGCGAAATTATCGGAATTAGGCGTTGATTATTCGGTTTTAAACCAAAATGATATTGCCAAGAAAGAACCCCATCTTCATCCAATTTATAAACATGGAATATGGTTTAAATCATCGGCTTCGGTTGATAATCCAAGCCTTATTTGCCAAAGTTATGCTGATTATTTTGTTAAAAATGGTGGCAAAATCATCATTGAAGCGATTGATGATATTCAAGTTAACCGCGATAAAATCGTAATTAATCATCATCATGAATCTGATAAATTGGTCGTTGCGCTTGGGGTTTGGGCGAAACCAATATTGGCTAAATTGGGGCTTAATGTGCCGTTAATATCCGAACGCGGTTATCATCGCCACGCTTTTTTAGCCGAAAATTTTAAGGTTAATCAGCCGTTTCGTGATTGCGATGCAAGCTTTGTCATGGCGCCCATGAATATTGGCAATATCGGCGAATGCGTGCGCATTTCATCAGGCGTAGAGCTTAATTTTATTGATGCGCCCGCCAATTATCAGCAAATTAATCATGCCACAACCCGCGCAAACGAAGCCATCGCCATTGATAAATTGCACGAAGATATTTGGCTGGGAAGGCGACCAACAACCCCTGATTCATTGCCTATGATGGGTGCTTTATCGCGCTTTCCCAATATTTTTATGGCTTGCGGTAATCAGCATTTAGGCTTTACAACGGGGGCAATTTGCGGGCAGTTAGTTGCCCAACTTATTAATCAAGAAAAAACGACCATTCCAATTGACGAATTCCTGCCCCAACGATTCGGGTTGTGAGTTAGGCGCAATATCATAAAAAAATACTTGACAAAGGCATATTTTTTGCATATTTCGTAACTTTAGGTATTTTTTGATATTGATTCTAAATTTAAGAATTAAGTTATTTGCTTAATTTCAAGATTTTTTGACAACTCAACATTTAGGTTAAGGTGAATATTATGAATGATTATTATTTTTTTGAAAAGTTTACGCCAGATGCACCACAAAGAGCATTTGCCGTAATATGTGAATTTTTATCAGAAACAGAATTAGCAAAAAAATGGTTTGCAGGAAAATTAAATAAAGTCGGCTATTTTAGGTTTATACGCGCTATTAATCAGAAAATTAATGAAATAAATGCGCATAACAAAAATAAACATGATAAAAATAATATTGATAATAATGATGAATATTCGCCATTAAATGAAATTAGTTTTTTCACGAATATAACTCCTTCTAACCCCTTAATCGGTGACTTAAATGAAATAAAAAATAATAAAAAAACTGGTTTTAAAAAAGAACCTTATGGACATACATCCGAACAAATTGGTTCAGAAGAATATTACATTCACGGTGAATTAAAATACCAACTAATTTATGATAATTATAATAGTATTTTTTATGGTTCGGTTTATTGTGATGACGAGGTGCAAGAATTTTATTGTTTGTCAAAATTATCATTCAATGGCTGTTTCTTTTTTAATGATTTTTTATTTAACGAAATAAAAACTTATAATCCAGATACAGCAGAATATTATGAAAAATTATCAGCTGAATATATCAAATCATTAGGCACATTAGAGATTAAAAATTCAATTTTTTTCAATCGTTTTGAAATTAATAAATGTAATTTAAAATTTTTTGATTTGAATAATAATTTTTTTCACAATAAAGCTAAAATCACCAATAATATTTTCCCCTGTAATGTAATTATTGTGACGCATCCAAATGAAAAATCCCAATTTTTAAATTTCCATAGCACAAAATTTGGCGATGAAAAAAAGAAAACGCATAGCAATATGTTTTTTAATATTGCTAATCATGTTGGTATATTCGATCATACGCAATTTAATAATGTAAATTTAGTTCATTCTGAATTTAAAAAATCTAGTTTTGAAGGCGCAAGTTTTATTAATTGCCGATTAGATTGGGTTAATTTAAGTGGTAATTTCAGTTTTGTTAATTTCACTAATTCAGAATTTAAAGGAACTAAAATTTTGCCAAATTTAGAAATTAGGTTATTAAAATCTGTTATTTTTTTAATTAATTTGCTTATTGCCTTTATTATATATAGGCTTATTTTAAATTTTTCTGAAATTGATTTTGCAAAAAATATTGTTATATCTGTTTTGAATCTCATTACATTTACGATAATTTTATTTATTTTTATATTTAAATTTAATGAAGATATTTCCACTTATTTTTCAAAAATTCTTAAGTTAAAATTTAAGAAATTTAAAAATCTAGATATGTTTACTGAAAAATCAAATTTTAGTAATGCCGATTTTACGGGGGTAAATTATCACAATATTTCATTTGAAAATGCTATAATCACGAATGTTTCCATTGATTTAGAATTAGTGAAATTACAAATAAAAAATGCACCACCTGAAATTATTGACGAAATGTTGTTGCAAAATTTTGGCGAAGTGATAAATTTTTGGGATAAAAAGGAAAAAAAGCATAATAAGAGCAAAAATATTTATATTGGATATATAATATGTTTAATTTTTGGTTTTGGTTCGGTATTTTGTTATTTAGATTTTGATTTGCTCCCAAATAAATTTGATGAACTTAATAAATTAATAACAAAGCTAGAAGAATTTAAAAATACTCTTAATCCTGAAACACTTAAAAATAATCCTATTCTTGAAAAACTTAAAAATTATGAAGTTAACATTTTCATTGAATTATTACCATATTTAGCTTCTTCAATTATTTTGGTTTCATTATTTTATTGGTTAATGGGGCATTTAATGAAAAACAAAACTGCGCAAAAACATTTGGCGGAGGATGTTGCGCAAAAGAAAATTATTTTAAAATCATTGTTAATGTTGGAACAACGCTCTTTTTTCAATGACGAGAAAATTGATAATAACAATAAAATCACGGTAAAAAACCCTGTTTATTACGAAATATTATCAAAAGTTTTGGCGCAATCTGCTGATGGTTTAGTAAAAGAAGATGGGATTCAAGCACCATTAGAAATATTCACTAAGCTAAAATAAAATTTATTACTATTTTTCATTCCTGTATTTATTTAAAAGCAAGAGCAAAAGACAAGCATTACATTAGGAAATACATAATAATTTTACGGATAAATTTCATTATTTAACGATAAATGCGTGGTTATGCGCTTAATTGTGTCTTGCCATGATTCGTTGGGGTGCTGGCGCATGATTACCATGGATTTATACCACATAGTTTTATGAAATGGCAATTCAACCTTGTCTTGCGCCCATCGCCAATCGGTGCCTTGATTGGGCAATAATAATATCGTTTGTATGCCAAGCGCCGCGGCAAGGTGAGGCACAGAAGTATCCGTGCTGATGACAATGCTTAAATTTTTTATTAAGCCCGCAGTTTCATCGTAATTATGCAAATAAGGCGCGGCATTAAATAATTTATCTTGCCAAGATTCTGGGTAAGTTTCTAATTGTTTTTTGCCTTTTTGTAATGAAACAAAGCCAGCATCAGAAAATTTGGTAAATAAAGGCGCAAAATTCGGTAAATCTGTTGAACGGACGGCATCGCCAAGCCTTGTCGGTTCGCCTTGCCATGCTAAACCAATTTTTAATTTCGGCATTGACGCCAACCTTAATTGCCATTTATTTAAACTTGCCTGTGAAGGGGTTAAATAAGGTTCACCATTTAATTCAAGGGTAATATTTTGCGCAATATCAAGAATATTCGCGTAAAAATCAGTTTGCACCGTGACTGATTGCGAAAATCCAATGACTTCGTCAAATAAATTGGAATTTTTTGTTAATTCCACTAATTCATTGGGCAAGACCCCGATTAATTTTCGGCATAATTTGCGTAATTGCACGGCAATTATCATCAAATTTATATTCTCGCCAAATGCTTCCACGCCAATAATTGTAAGGGTTGAATAGGTTATATTCTCCTTGCAATCCCATTGTCTTGTGGAAATGGGCATGGTGATGTTAAATTCCTTTACCATCAAAATTCCGCGCCTTCATTGGCTAAATCATGGCGAATTCGCCAAATTTTTTGGGCGATTTCATAATTAAAGCCACCCGATTGCATTTTATTGTAAAATTTTTTATCATCAAAACGCCAAATTTTATGTTTTTTGCCAAATTTTAAGGCGTTATTATATTCTTCTTCGGGATTATATTCGGTGCAATTCGGCAAAGCAAAGCCCTTTAATTGCATTTTTTCTTGAATTTTGCGAAATGAAAGCCCCATGCGCTGATATTGATTCGTATAGGCAAGGCTTAATTTTTCATCATTAATTAATTGATTTTTTTGGCAATCTGCAAGTAATTTTTCAATTATTTCATGATATTCATTGAAATCTAAGGCTAAATTTTGCTCAAAATGTGATTTTTGAATGAAATTTTTAATATATTGCCGTAATTTTTTTTCCGAAGGGGCATATTTGCCAATATACCAAAGGGCGCGGTTGCGAATCTTTGGCTCGCTAAGCATTAGTCGGCAGCGATAGCAGATTTCACCAACCGCATGGCATAACCATTCACCGAACGAATGGTAATTGATGTAAAGCCTTGCTGTTCTTGGGAATGCGCTTGCGCAACTTTGGCAACCATTGCGTTAATTTTTTCAGAATTATACCCATCGGCATAAGGGTCAATCTCTAAATCAGTGTAAATAACCAATAAATGCACCCACTTGGAATCGTGCCACATAAGCTCACGATCAAGTGCAATGACATTGTTTATTTGCATGTTATTTTTGTTCATCAATTAATCCTAAAATAATTCGTTAGTATCGTCAAGTAAATAATACATGTTTTTTAGATAAAATAAATAAAATAATTAAATTAGCATAAATTTTAATTTAAATTTTAACTAATTTGTGAATTTGAAATCGGTGGTGGCGGTGTAGTGGAGGGGGCTAAACCATAATCTAATGAAGGGTTTTCAATAAAAAAGGCTAAATTTTCGTCAGATAATAAAAAACCAATATCATTGATGGGATTGGCGGTAAAATGCCCGACCATATTTTCAAAAATAGCATCTTCTTTGGTTATTAGGTAATAATCTCCCAGCTTTTTGCCGTCTTTATAACGAATCGCTAAGCCCTTGGCAAGCCGCAAATCGCAAATTACCACCATATCATGAAATTCTGCTTGATATTTCAAGGCGTAAGCTTGCGGGTGATTCATGCCGTAAAGGGGGATATTTAAGCCAAATGCTAAGCCTTGGGCAAAATTATATCCGATTCTTAAAGCTGTAAAAGCACTTGGACCCGTCATGGTATAAATTGCCGTTAAATTGGATAATTCGCAATTGTTTTTTTGGCAAAATTGCAAAACTGCATCACAAATTTCTTCGCTTAGCGTGCTTGCCACTAAAAAATTTTCACAAAAAATCGCATCGCCCACCCGCAACGCAAGATGATAATGATTCGGCATTACCATTATGGCTAAATAAGCGGGCTGGTGCATTATAATTTTGGACGATTTTCTAAGGCTTTGGCAACGATTATTTCAATGTTTTTACGCAATTCACCGCTCAAAGCCATTCTGGGCAAGCGCACGCGATCATTGGAATTAATCACTAAGGCTTCCACTAATTTCAAATTTTGCACTAAATAACTGCTGACATCTAAATCCAATAAGGGACGAAACCAGCGATAAATTTCAAGTGCTTTGCTTAAATTGCCGTTTTGAATATGGTTGTATATCGCCATAGTCTCCTTAGGGAAGGCGACAACTAAGCCAGCAACCCAGCCTACCGCCCCCATTATCAAAGCCTCATAGGCGAGGTTGTCTACGCCCGTAAGCACATTATATCTTGTGCCTAAGGCATTAATAATTTCCGTGGTGCGCCGAATTTCATCCGAAGATTCTTTAATTGCCATTATCCGATTATCCACGGCGCAATCTTGCATAATTTCAGGTGTTACATCAACTCGGTAAGCTATTCGGTTGGAATATATCATTATTGGTAAATCTGATGCTTGCGCAATTGCCAATAAATTTGCCACTGTTTCCTTGTGATTTGTTTTATAAACCAAGCTTGGCACGACCATTAAGCCTTGCACGCCAGCTTTAGCGGCTTCCTTGGCGCGTAAGCATGCTGTCCTTGTATCAGCTTCGTTAATTGTCAAAATAACGGGTTTTTTGCCCGCGATTTTTTGGGCGGTTTTGACGACGGCGATTCGTTCTTCTGGGCTTAACATTGGACCTTCGCCCAATGACCCGCCAATGATTAAGCCATGCACGCCCGCATCAATTTGCAAGCCAAAGCAACGCTCCATTTCTTTGTGATCTAATTCATCTTGTTCATTAAATTTTGTTGTTACTGCGGGTAAAACCCCTTGAAATATATTCATTTTAGTTCCTTTGTTGTTTAATTGTTTCGTATAAAGCTTGACAAATTTTAAGCCATTTTTCGCCCGATTGCAACATGGCAACGCGCACAAAATCATCGCCAGCTGATAAACCAGTATCTGGATTCGCAAACGCCATATATCGCGCGGGTAAAATTTTAATGCCATAATTTTGGTAAATAATTTGGGTGAACTTTTCACCATTAGGCACTGATATATTTAAAAATAATCCGCCATCTGGAATTCTTAACGCCTGATGATTGCCGAAAACTTGACGGGCAATATTTAGTCGTTCCAGATATTTTTGCCGATTTAATGCAACATGGGCATTATCTGCCCATAAAAGCTCAGAAACTCCGATAATGGGGGCAGGTGGTATGCACGAAATATGCGACCTTAACTGATTTAAATTTTGAATATGGGGCGTATCGGCAATGACTATGCCCGAACGCAACCCGGGTGCACCTGACCTTTTAGATAAACTATTTGCAACAATCAATTGATTTAAGGCATTTAATTCTTGCGCAATGGGCAAAGATAATTTAGGTTCATCGCCAAAATAAATTTCCGAATAACATTCATCGGCAACAATTAAAAAATCATATTTTTTTGCCATATTTATTAAAATTCTGTATTCTTGGGCGGGCATAATGCGACCGGTTGGGTTGTCTGGCGAACATAAAATCACTTGGGCAACCCGTTTTAAAATTTCTTCGGGTAAATCGGCGACAACTTGGGCTAAATTCCCCTCGGCGATTAACGAATCGGTTTGCGTAAAAAATGCCGCACCCTTATAAACATGATAAAATGGATTAAGAAATATAGTTATTGGTTTGATATTGTGTGATAATTTACTTTGTTTAAGCATAACACAATATGCGCCAATTACAAATAAACCCTCTCTTGTGCCGCTTAAAGGTAAAATATTTGCTTGGGTAATAAAGCCATCATCAAGACCAAAGCGATTCGTTGCCCAATTGGCAACAATGGCGCGAAACGAATCAGACCCCGTGGGAGTTGGATATTTCGCCCATCCATCATGGGGTTTTTGCAAATAATCTGCCGCAAATTGCGGAATTGCCCCATCGGGTTCGCCTAAATGCAAATTTACTACTTCGCCAAATTGGCAATTCGGCGTGATAGTGCTTAATAATTTTGCTAATTTTGCAAATGGTCCATCGCCCATCGCAGCAATGGTATTAACGGGGCAAGGAATGATAAAATATTGATTCATGCCACTATTTAATCATAATAAAATATTCGGTGCAATAAAAAAATGCAATATTTGAAAAAAATACCTTGAAAATTAAAATTTATGTGCTATTAAGAAGCGACTTTGAATTTTGTGCGTGTAGCTCAGTGGTAGAGCGACTGACTTTTAATCAGTAGGTCGGGGGTTCGATACCCCCCACGCATACCAAACCTTTATGTATTTAATTGTTTGAAATATATAAGTTAATTTTAAGAAGTTAATTTTTGGGGAAGTTAGCTCAGCGGTAGAGCACTGCGTCGACATCGCAGTGGCCACAGGTTCGATCCCTGTACTTCCCACCAATATACCAAAGAATAAGGGAAAGTAGAGCCTTTTGCAACTTTAAGGAAAGGCTTTACGCGCGATTTTTTCATTAAAAATTAAACGAACCATTTAAAAATAAAAACCCCGAAAATTGCTTTTCGAGGGGGTCTTTACATAACTTCAAATTTGTTTTACCCCCAAAAAATGCAAATGTCAAGCACTTTTTTTAAGTGTTGGGGATTTTTTTAAAATTTTTTAGCTTTTCCTTGCTTTGAGGAAAACATGCAACAATTTAATCACGCCGATAATTCGGTAATTGTGCCATGCAATTTTATTAAAGCATTATCATTATGTATTATAGCTAATGGGGCAAATCGCCCCGTGATGGCTAATTGCGCGATGAATGTTTTAATCATGGTTTATGATGGACAGCATAATTTAAGCTATAATGACATTATAGCGCGGGCTAAATGTTCCAAACGCACCGCGATAAACGCCGTTAAAGCTTTAATTGATAATCACCTACTAAAAGTCTATCATCAATTTAATTTATTTGGTAATCAGATTAATAATATTTACAGCTTGACCGCCAAAGCCGAGCAATTATTGGGTAAATATTATCAAGGTGAAAATACCCGCGAGGATAATTTAGGGGGGAGTGCAGAGCTTTGCACCCCTTATAAGAGTAAACTAAGTTATAATTATAAATATAATAAAACAATGGAATCCGAATCGCAAATTTTGGTTGCGGATTCTTCGGTTAATTTTATTGATTTAGCTTTAAAAGAAAATCCCGAACTGGACAAAGCCACCAGTGAAGCAGGCGGAATTGATTTAATCATATCCGCGCTTAAAATTAAGCCCAGTGATTTAAGCCGTGCCATAATTCATGATGCCAATAAAACCTTAAATTGCTTGCTAAGCTTGTTTTATTTTAACAAATTCACGGCACGCAAGATTGAGAACCCGAGCGCATTTTTTGCTTGGCTAAGGTGGAAAGCAACGCTAATTCAAAGGCAGGAGTTTATTCATAAGGCTTGGAGTTATTATCAAAACCGCGCCGAACTAAGCCAGCTTGCTATTGACCGCGCTAAAAATGAATTAATCAAATCCACGCAACAGGCAACTCAAATTCAGGCTAATTTGATTGAAATAATACCAAATTTATCAGAACCAGACGAACGATTGCACCGTAAGCTAAGTAATTTATGGGGTTTGACCGATTTATTTGGTGATAATTTTACAACGCGCCAATTGCTTAGAAAAATTAAATTATTAGGCATTCAAGGCGATGATTTAATTTTAAAAACCGACGATAAAAACGCCATCTTGATTTTAACTAATCAATACATAAAACCGCGATTTATTAAGGCTTTGCAAGGCGAATTTAATAAAAATATTCGCAATTTTAAATTTAGTATTTAGTAAGGATTTAAACCATGTTATCAGAAAATCAAATTATCAATGAAAAATTGATATTAGCCAAAATTTTAGAAATTATCCCCGAAATTGTCAAATCTTTTTTTAATGATAATTCCAAATACATAATTGATAGGTTGGATTTTTTAAACGAGATATATTTGGCATGGTTTGAGAATCAGCACGAAACGGACGAGGCTTTGATTAAAATCTTTCATCAAAAATCCAATAAGCTTTATAGTATTTATTTTGGTGAATATCATAATTTTGATAGAAGCGCGGATATAAACCAAGAAATTGCCACCGAAGGAAGTAAGGAACAAGGCAATTTAAGTTTGATATTGGTTGATAATAACGACCCATTAAGCAACTTAATTAAAGCCGAAGCACGCGCGGAACAGGAAGAACCAGAAAAGCCACTTATTAATATTAGCGAGCTAATAAATGAAGTTGAAACGCACAATTGGCAATCCAACGCGGAGAATGTTTTGGCTAAATTGACCTATTCCGAATATGTTTTAATGTTTAATAAAAAATATAGGACTTTGTAAATGTTTAATGAACATGGAATTGACGCGATTAAAGCCTATTTGGATGTGATGGGCTTTAATATACCTAAACGGGTTTTAAAGCTAATTCGGCAACTTGCTAAATAAATATGATTATGTCAAAGATTATATTAAAGGATATAAAAAATTGCATATTAAAAAATGGAGAGAGGTTAATTTTGACAACATAAAAAAATGGCAATGATTCTAATCGTGATATAAGTACTAAAAGAATATAGTAAAAAGATGGCGCGATTCTAATCGTGAAAAAGTTAAAAGCAATAGCAGTAAAAAATGGCGCGATGCTAACCCTGAAACAATAAAAGAAAAAGCACTAAAATTTATCAAGTTGGCTAATCCTGAATAAATTGTAGAAGGAACGCCAAAAAATATGGCGCGAGTCTAATAGTGAAAAAGTTGAAGAAGAATACGATAAAAAAAGGTACGGATGGCTAATCGCTGAAAAAATTTCAGAACAACGATAAAAATATGGCGCGATTGGCTAATCGTGAAAAAGTTGCAAAGCAATATAGTAAAAAATGGCGCATGGAAAATTCTGAACATCGTTGATAAATATATCGCGAGGCTAATAGAAGAAAAGATTATAGGAATATAATAATAAGTTATAATTTAACATAAAAGGAAAAACAATAATGCAATTTTTTAATGAGTTGGGTATTCACGAAATCAAGGAATATGTAAAAAATATTGGTTATCCTTTGCCGATGAAAATTCGTAGACTTTTAATTCCAATGAGATTTAAGTATGATTTCATACATGAAATTATTGATTATGATAATAAAGTCAGGCACAAAATACATAATAAAAAATGGTATTAGTAAAAAACTAATACAAGGTAATCATAATAAATTATTATGAAGCCAATAAAATCCACGCTTTAAACCAGCAACGAAAATATTATGAATCCAATAAAATCCAAATATTAAACCGACAACGAAATTATTATGAAGCTAATAAAATCAAAATAATAGAGCGTGTAAAAAATTACGAAGCAAATAATCGTGAAAAAATTAATGCGCGTAGAAAATTGCGCTATGCTAAATTAAAATTAAATAAATCCATATAAAATATTTTTGCCTTTCTCTATCAGAGAATTTTTTATAATAAAGCAAGCCGTTTTTAACGAAGTTGAAAAGGGCACGCTTACACGTTTCTTTACAGAAACGATAGCATGGCAGGGAAACCCTGCACCCGTTTTATACTGATTGCACGCAATCAGGCAGGGCAAGCCCCGCACCCCGATAAAAGACAAAAGGAAATTATGGCAATATATCATCTGAATTTGCGTCATGTATCAAGAGCGACAGGTAAAAGCGCCGTGGCAAAATTTAATTATATTTGCCGTCTTGATAAATACGAAAATGATAATAAACAGGTTGTAGCAATTGGAAGCGCGAATATGCCTAAATGGGTTAATGCTAATGCTAATGCACCGAAGGAATTTTGGGTAAATGCTGAAAAATATGAACGGGCAAACGCGCGCTTATGTTCCGAGCTTGAAATTTCATTACCACGAGAATTTACACCCGAACAGAATTTAAATTTAATCAATGAATTTATTGAGAAAAACCTTAAAGACATGCCTTTGTCTTGGGCAATTCATAACGGCAAGAATGGTGATAATCCGCATATTCATATTATATATTCGCACCGCAAGCTTGATGGTATTGACCGCGAAGCAGAATTATTTTTTAAACGAAGCGATATTAAAAATCCAGCAGAATCAGGAACCCCCAAAGCACGCGAGCTTATTAGCAAAAATTTTTTATATAATACACGCGAGCAATGGGCGGAAATGACAAATAAGCATTTAGAGAAAGCAGGTATAAACGAACGAATAACGCATGAAAGTTTAATCGCGCAAGAACTAAAAAACTTAAAAGGCGCATATCAAAATCCCATGATGGCAACCGAAGCGATTAAGCACGCGGAGACTTTTAACAGAATGCCAAAAGGAAGCTTTAAATATAATTATGGCAAGCCATTATATAAAAAAGTTTATGATAATATCAGGAAAGACCGAGTCGTTGCAAAAACTTCTTTATATAAAACGCTAATGCTTTGCGCCGTGATGGGTTGGCAAAATTATTTGGCGATGCAAATGCTTTTGAAATTAATCGATTTTACAACTGATTGGTCAACATCGATAAATAATACGCGTGAAATTTTTTCGCATAGTTTTAAAGCTATACAGGCATTGAAAGAATTAAATGCAAAACCACTAATTTTCAATAAACAAGCACAAGATAAACCCGAGGAAAAGAGAATTTATATTAAAGTAAATTATGATGAAGTGCATGAAATTACAGAACTTGGGGGAATATGGGACAAAGAGCTTAAAAAATATTATATTACCGATAAGGATAAACAAGAATTATTTACAAAATTCACCGGACGGGGGATAATAGACATTGACCAATTAAAGCCCGTTCCAAGTAAAATAATTCCCACGGGCGAAAGACTTTATATTAATCATACTTTAAAATCTGAATTAGATGAATTAAAGCAAAACGGCGCACAATTTGACGGCGAATTGAAAAAATGGTTTATAGATAAAAATAAAACTAGTGGCTTTGAGAAATATATAGCGCGTAATGATGAAGCAACCGAGGAACATAAAGATTTTAAACGCGCCCTACAAAAAGAATTTTTTATTAATAAATTGCAACTGGTAAAACAAGGGCAAGCAATTTTAACTGACGATAAACCAGTTGAAACAAATAAACAACAGAAATTTACTCAAATTAAGAAAGGAATGAGTTTATGACCGAAACATCCAAAATAAACGAAGCGCAAATTGAATTAATACTGCAAAATCACAACGATGCGATAAAAGAAATTAATGCAATAATTGAAACATACCAAGAAAAATTAGATGGTTTTTCATCCACGATGCAAAATTCAGTTTTAGGATTAGGTTCAATCACAATTTCAATTGGTGGTTTGAATAAACATTTTAAAGATTATACTGAATATCATGAACACATCATTAAAGAAATGAAAGACATTACACCGAAATTGCAAGAAATTGATAAAACAGCCAAAGGCATGATTGAATTAAAGAATATTTTAGTGAAATTTCAAGAATTATATAATGGCATTAATGGTTTAACCAAACATATCGATGGCACATATAAAAGCTTTGAAGTCAAAATCAAAGAATACGAAGCTATGGAAAAGGCTTTGAAATGGACAAAGCTTACGCAATATTTAGTTAGCACGGCAAGCGTAATAACCATTATAAGCTTTGTGGTTATTTTTACGGGTTATATTTTGCATAAATAAGAAAGGATTCTATCATGAAAACAAGCATTTTAAACATCGATGAAAAAAAGCGCTTTGAGGATTTAAAGCAAAAGCAAAAGAAAATCATCGAAAGCGCATATGCACGCGCATCGCGCGAAGCGAGCATGGCGCGTAAAGCAGATGCACGCCGTAAAATTATATTGGGCGCTTTGCTAGTCAAAGCCTTAAATTCGGATAATGCACGCATTAAGTCCAGTGCAACGACAATTTATAATATTATTTTAGAACAGGTCGAGGAACGCGATAAGCCCCTGTTCAATGGTATAATTGAACCAGAACCAACCAAAGCCGAACCAACACCCCCAGCAACCACGAATAAAGGAGAATAAAAATGAAAAATATGCCAGAGATAGATGTATATGAACAATGCGGTTTATGTGAAATCGGCGAAAACTTATTTATTAACATGCAGAATTTTATTGCTAAATTAGGAATAGCTTTGAAACCAGATTTTTTAATAATTTATGGAAGCACTTTATCATTATTACTAACATATAAAGCCGTGCATTATGTGATAAAAGGCAATGTTGGCGATAATTTATTAACGCATTTATTAAAGTATATGTTAGGTGGGATTTGTTTTACATATCTTGATTCTTTAATGATTGAATCGTATAGTTTTCTTATTACTATTATGTCGGGAATTGGCATAACCATAATGTCAATTGGCGGTGTTTCAATTGATGGTTCAGGTATGGGGGCATTATTTCAAGCGATGAATGCAAATTATGGCGAAAGTTTTACCTTAATTCGCAAAATAACGAATGATATTGGTTGGTTAGATGTAGGGGCGTGGATGCTTATATATACCATTTATATACCATTAATTGCTTCATATATAATATTCTTTTGCCAAATTATTATTGCCGTATTTACTTTAATGATTTGTGTTATGTGCATGCCATTTGTTATATGTTTATCAATATTTAAAATGTGGGAACAAACAATTGCGAGCTTGATTAAAACTGCTTTTGGAAGTATTTTAATTGTATTTGTAAGTTCAGCAATTTTTGCATTTATGTCTTTAGTTTTAAAATCTTACGAACATGTAGCTACGGACATCCACGCAAGCATATCAATATTGAGTCCTAAATTTATATTTCTTTTAGTCGTTCCAAGCGTGTTTTGCGCGCTGTTATTGCACGGGGTATCTATCGCAAACTCAATTTTCCAAACACAATTAAGCAATTTATCAACGGCGGCGATGGCGGCAGGAATCGCGGCTCCATATGCAGTTGGTTTTAAAGGCGTAAAAGGGCTAGCTAAAACAGCAGGTGCAGCGGGAACGACGGCCAGTGCAGACTTAGCGCAACAGTACTTGGCAATGCTATGAAAAAAATATCAAAGGTTTAGAAGATATAGCAGGTAGATATGATTAATTCATTAAAAAACAAATTCACAACCAATCGCAAGCATAAAGCCTATGGTATATTCATGATCATTATGGGTATATTGAAATTCTTTTATAAAATCTTAAAATCAATATGGTATTATATTAATCCAATTAATATAATTACCAAAGCCATTATTAAGCCATGGTGCGATTTATACTTATTATTCGAGAATATATTAAAAATATTAATATATTCCCGAAGTGAGTAAAATTACTGCTCAACGAATTAAATCAAACCAAAATATCTTAGTGAAATTGGTAATTAATATAAAATTTTGCGCTTGGAATATGCTGGATAATAATATAAATCAATGCAATATTTGCCCATACAACCGCAGGAATCCAGCCGATAAGTGTAATTTGCAATATCAAGCAAAATAAACCAGCAATAGGGCGATCCTATTGTAAAAAATGATAACCATGGCAATACAAAAGTTAATAATCGTCTCATAATTTTCTCCTAATAATAAGCTAAGATATAAAACTATAATAATTACAATTTATTATTTGTCAATTAGTTTTTTCAACCTCTATTAGTTCATTTGCGATAGTCCAGAATTTTATATAATCAATTTCTTTTACGCGGACAAATTCAATTATTTCCCCCGTGGTTTTTTCATGATCGGGTAAAGCCTTAACTTTTTCGATAAAACATTTAAAAATTTCAGTGATTTTGCGCGCATAAATGAATTTATCGAAATTGGCATTTAGAATAATGCTTAATTTATGTATAATTGAATTAAGCACGATTAAATTATTAATTTTATAGCTTAATAATTTTGTATCGTGATTCAGCTGTATTTTTAATTGATTTTGCTTTATTGATAATTCATTAAATCGTTCAACAAGCCCAGACTTATCAATTCCTTTTTCCATAAAATCCATCAAATTTATTCGCTTATTATTAATATTTGTTATATCATTATTGAGTTTTTTGATATTTGCATCGATGCCATCATAATAATTTTTAACGGCATAATAAAATTCATAATTATCAAGCATGGTGCAATTGATATGATTTAGCACCATGTCGTAAATATTTTTTGCATTTGTTCCACGGTTATTTTTACACCTGCCTATATATTTTGCGTTTTTACAAACATAAAAACTTTTTGAATGCAAAACCTTTAATGAACCGCACTCACAAAATATTAAACTTGTTAATGGTTTTTTATGGTATGTTTTGGATTTCGGCGGGATAATATTATATTTATTTTGATGTAATTTATCTTGCACCCTGTTAAATAAAGCCTTGTCAATAATCGCCAGTTCGGGCAAATTCACTGATACCCATTCGGCTTCAGGTTTAAGAATATTTTTTGACCGACCCGTCAAAGGATCGGTTATTAATCGTTTTTTGTTATACACATAAACGCCACTATACAAGGTATTGCTTAATAAGCCATCTAATCGCTTATAGCTACCTAATATCGTATTCGTTCGCCATATATGCCCCGATGGAGACGGCACGCCTTCTTGATTTAATTTATGGCATATTTGGGACACTGGAATATTATTATCAAATTCAATAAATATCTGTTTTACAATTTTGGCTTTTTCATGATTGATTTTGCGAAACCCGCGCTCAATCTTACTGCCCTCAACCCTTATATCATTATCATAACCGTAGCATATCCCCGCGGGAATGCGCCCCTCATGCGCCCGTGCTAATTTGGCGCGTAATGAATGCGCTGAAATATTATCTATCATAAGCGCGTTAGAAGTGCCTTTAAAGCCTATATGCAATTTTGTTATTAAGCCATCTTGCACCGAGTAGATTTTAACTTGATTATATTCGCATATATCATAAAACCTTGCCATAAATGCCATGTTCCGACTTAACCTATCGATTGACTCGCACAGGACAATTTGATATTTATTCGTATATAAATTTGCTATTAAATCATTTACGCCCGGGCGCGTTCCATCTGTCCCAGATATTCCATTATCATAATATTTATCCGCAATATTAAAGCTAAAATGCTTTTTTGCATATTCCATGCAAAGCCTGAATTGGTCGTCAGTGCTTTTTTTATTTTGCATATCGGTTGAATACCTTGCATAAATAGCAATGTCATAATTTCTTTTCATGCACATTTTATATATAATTCCAAATCAAATATCAATAATTTTATATTACAAGTAAAAAAATTTTTTACTTGATTCCATAATAAAAATAATATATCTATTAGGGTATCTTTGGAATAAAATTAGAAATAAAAGGATTTACTTCCCACCATCTAAACTCGTGATTCATTATAACCTATGGCGGAAAGTAAGTCAACACAATAATTTTGTGAAGGGGTGTTTTTACGATTATTTATTCAAAATCGTTTAATTCATAAAAATTTAAAATAAAAAACCCAAGATTGGCGTCTTGGGCTTTTCTGGAATGCTATAAGCAACCCCGTAATTAATAAGGGTATTATAGCTAATGGGGAAGTGTTGTCAAGTGTTATTTAATATTTTGCAATATTTTTTTATTACGATTGCCTTTCTCTTAGGAGAATATAATGCCTACTACCCAAGCTAAGCAAGCAGGCTTAGCAAAATACTATGATATATCAAAGGTCAAGTTCATTTTAATGTCAGATTTAGGGAATGCACAAATATTAGGTTCGGTTAAGCAGTTAACGGCGCTTGGTTATTTAATGCGGGAAATTTGGCTTAATGGCGGTGAATTAAAGATTGCGCATGAATTTATAGCCATTCATTGTAAAATATCGGTTGCTACGGTAAGACGGGCGATAAATTACGCTATTGTCAATAAATTACTGGATATTCACAAGGATTTTATTTGCAATAAACAATCTGCCAATCATTATATTTTGACGAATAAGTCAACGCAAGTTTTAAATAAATATTATGCTGAAATGGGGGTGCAAGAGCATTCTGCTGCCTGCTCAAATTTGAACAACAGATATAATAGTTTAAAGTATACAGATAATAATAAATCAGTAGTATCAGGACAAGGCGATAATACTGATTTTATTATTTCACAAGAAAGATTAATAAAAACCACGATTGACGATTGCCCAGAAATTCAAGAAGCAATATTAATCGCGCCGATAGATGAAATGAATAAAATTATATCTATCAAGCAAGCCGACTTAACGCGGGCGATGGTGCATCATCCGAAATTATCGTTATTATGCTTGGTTGCGACATATTGGTATAATAAATTTGGCACGCGGGCAATAACGAATCCCAGCGCATTTTTTGCGTGGTTAAGATGGAAAGCAAGCAAAACCCAGCAACAAGAATTTGTAATCAAAGGCTTTAATTGTTTTAATTTACGCATTGAATTAGCAGAATATAAACAAAATAGTGAATTAAAAGCGATAGCAATTAAACATGATAATTGCGATAAAATCAATGATTTAATTGCACCAATTGAAGTGCAAGATTTAATGCAAAAATTTGTAAAAGATTCGCCAATTTTGGACGCAAGGCTTGAAAAGCAATATAGGATAGTTAAATCCCAAGTGCAACATAATTTAAGTATAGAAAAGTCAAGAAAATTTAATGAAATAAAGCCCTTGGGCATGGTGAATGGGTGTTTAATTTTACGCGCAAGCTCCGATGAAATTTTAATTTTTTCAAAAATACATCACGAATTTTTGCTTAAATTTCAATCAGAAAACATGCAAATACAATCTATTAAATTCATTAAGACAGGAGAGTAGTTATGGCAAAACATAAACCCACTGAAACTCAATTAATGCAATTATTAAAAGCAAGGCAAGAATTTATAGCATTATCAAAAGAACATGGTTATTTGAATAAATTTTGCGAAGCGCACCAATATAATTATGATTCATTAAAAAATTTAAGGTCTTTAAAAGTTAGATGCCCTTTTACTTGTGATAAAATTCTTGAAATTAATAAACAAATTATAGAGCATAAAAAAATCCTTAGTTATGAGGCGTATTTTAAAATTGCGCAGATGGATATTTTAGATTTTTTATAAAAATCAAGCAATTTTTTTAGCCGTCAGATAAAAATCAATATAATTTGGTTTTTCTTTTGGGATAATATTGACATGCACGCCAAAATGTTTTTGATGGTCTGGTGTCATGGTAATTTTTTCAATTAAGCATTTAATCATTGAATTTATGGGTTCATGGTGCAAAGAATTATCATATTCAAGATGAATTTTTTGTATGGTTTTAATGTATAATTGCTGAAATTCAATAAAATTATTAGGGCAATATACGTGCAATAATTTTTCATTTTCAATTTTTGCATGTAGTCTTTTATGCAAAAATGATAATTTATTAATTTTATTGATAGTGGTATCAGATTTTTCAAGCCCGCTAGTGATAGCTTCCATAAGATTATCCATTTGAATTTGCAAGTTAGATAAGTCTTGCTTCATTTTCATGATATTATTATCAATATCATGAAAATAAGATGCTATGTCATTGAAAATTGCTTTGTGGTTGCTATGGCAAAAATTAATATGCTCATATATAAGTTCAAAGAAATCACTCTCTTTTTTGCCACGATAATTTTTGCAAGCTTTGGTTACGCGCGCTGTGCTACAAACATATCTTGATAAATTAGCAATCGTGGCGTGCGCACCGCATTCGGTGCAATAAATTAAATGCGTTAAAGGGCGAGTAGATTCGGTTAATCTCGGGGCGACTTTTTCGTTTTTTTCTTTGGGGATTCTGTCGGGCTTTTGGAATATCCTGTGTTGCACCCGTTCCCATAAATCTTTTTCTATAATTCTAAGATGTTCAACATTAATAATATTCCAAACATCCAAAGGTTTAATTTTATGATGGCTTTTGCCAGTTATTGGGTTTACTTTACGATGGGTTCGGTTATATATGTATATCCCATTGTATAATTCGCAACATAAAATTCCTTCACGGCGCACATAATTAACGAATAAATTATTTATTTTCCAAAGTCCACCGCGCGGATTAGGAATATTATCGCCATTTAACTTTTGACAAATTGAATAAAGTGATAATCCATTAGCATAATCAGTAAAAATTTTTTTGATAATTTCGGCTTCGTGCGGGACAATGGCGCGGTAGCCCCTTTGCACGCGCCCTCGTTCATCAATTTTTGGGGCGACAACATAACCATAACGATTGCCAACAATTCTGCCCTCCATTGCCCTTGCAGAAGAACCGCGCCATGTTTTTTGTTTGATTGTTTTAATTTGCAAGGCGTTCATTGTGCCTTTTAAGCCAACATGCAATTCGTTAATTTCACCCTCATTGACCGATTGGATTTTTATGTCATAAAATTCACAAGTTTCATAAAACAATCCCATACTGCTTATGCGTCTTGAAAGCCTGTCAATATCTTCAACAATAACCTTATCTACCGAATTTTTTTTATCAGAAATAAAATTAATCAAGCTTTTCATGCCTTTTCGGTTATCAGAAGTTCCCGAAATTGCCTCATCAGAAAATTCTTTCGCAATGTAAGCATTGGGGTAATTTTTGGTAATATAAGCACGGCAAAGTGCAATTTGGTCTTTGGCTGATTTATCATTTTGTAAATCAGAACTAAATCGGGCGTAAATAACAATGTTCATAAATATATGAATGCTGAAATTTTGGCATGAGTCAAGTAAAAAAACAATTTAAATATGTATTTTAAATATATGATAAATAATAATATAACTTAAAATATCCTTAAATAACTTAATATAACTATAAATAGCACAAAATAACTAAAATCAACCAAAAATAACTTTAAACAATTAGAATGCACCAAGCAATAACTTTTAGTAACCTTGTATATATTTTATTATCCAAAAATAACTGAAAATAACTGAAAATAACTAATAGCTAACTTAAAATAACTTTAAGGGTAATGCGCACACTGAGCATGGAGAATTTTGACAAAAATTGCGATAATTTATTGATGAAAATCAAAAAATAATAATTTTTATTGACGAATATTTAACTTAAAATAACCTTACATAACTTAAATTAACCAAAAATAACATCATGAACCGACCAGCTAACTTTAAATAACCTTGCATAACTTTAAATAACTTTGGTATTTTTTTACTGAATTTATTAAGATTAACGCGCAAAAATAAAGGCATTTTTTATTAAAAATTGGGTAAATTATTCTTTGTTTTTACCAAAATCTGAAGAATAATTAACTTAAAATAACCTTGCATAACTTTAATTAACCATTAAGAACCTAATTTAACCTTAATTAACCAAGTAATGATAGTCTATAACCATAAATAACTATTCATAACTTTTGATAACTTTATCCAAAAATCCCATAACTTTAAATAACCCAAAAAAATTAAGGCAGGATATGTCAAGGTATGCACCTTTACCCTGCCCATTTTGATTATCAAAATCTTATGCGCATATATGCTTAACGGGGGGATTTTAACATTGCATGGAAATAAAAAAACAAATAATTTATATTCCTTCAAATTATTAATACAATATAAATCTAATTCATAATTAGTAATCAAATTTTTTTTAATCAGTTTTTTGTAAAAATTATTTATTGAAATTATTTTATACTTCTATAATAATAAAAATAAGGAACAAGGAAAATCATGATGAAAGATTTTGATAAATGGAGCAGGCAAAAACAAGCCATTGATGCCAGAAATACTAATAGTTTACCAAAATTTAGCGAACGCGAGGTTTGGTGGTGCAATGTTGGATTAAATATTGGTTCAGAAATTTATGGCAAAGGCGATTATTTCACCCGCCCAGTATTGATTTTGAGAAAAATAAATGCCCAGAATTTTATTGGAATACCTACATCAACAAATATGCAAAAAAATATTATATTTTATCCCATCTCGCTTGATGGTCAAGAAACTGATATTTGCTTTAATCAAATACGAACTTTTTCAACGAAACGACTATCAAGCAAAATTGAAAAAATTAATGCACAAAAATTTCAAGATATAAAACAAAAATTTGCAGAATATTTGGGGATTTAAAAAATGGACCCCGCTTAGTTTAACCCAAGCGGGGTATCGCCTTTCGGCAAGTTATGATTAACATATAACAACTAACCCCGTAATTGTCAAGGTAAAATTACGAAAAATTTATTTTTAAAATCTTCCAATCACTCCCCCAGTCCCGCGATAATGGCGATGGATTTTTGGTGAAATTTCATGATGGCAAGGGCGAGAAGGTCGCCCTCCATGCTCAGATATTGCAGGTAAAGCTTGAATGAATTGGTGAATATGCCCGCTTGTTTAAGTTGCTTGTTTGATACGAATGATGGGCGTTTCATGGCTTGGAATTTTTGGAAATATTGCGTGGTTTTGGGGTGCTTGGTGATGGGCTTGGCTTCAAATTTTGTGGTATTATCAGAAATGGCAAATAATTTATCAGATACCTTAAATCCGCCAAATTGCTTTTCAAGCGCGTTTTTGGCAAATTCACGCCCGCAATCTGATGCTTTAATATGTTTTTTGGAATGCAAATCGCCGATGGCTAAACCATTCGCCGATTTTTTAATGGTCAAGCCGACTTTGGCAAAGCCTGTGTGAATTTCTTGCCATGATTGCGCCGTTGCAATGATTTCTTGCAAAAAAGGCTTGTGTTCTTGGCAATAACTATAAAAGCTTTGTTGCCACGAATGCGCTTCAATATCATTCGCGATATTTTGAATTTTGCTTTTGCGTTCAGGGGAATCGCTCATGCCATTGTCAATTTGGAATCCATGTTTTAATTCCATGGCGCGTGAAGTTTTTTCAAGATTTAGAAAATCAAAACTCGGCGCATGGCATTTAAGCGTTGCCGGATGCACCCGATTTATCGCGACATGAATATGGGTATGAATCGTGTTAATATGGCACGCGACAAGCCTTTGGTGGTCAGCAAACCCCAAAGCGCGACAATATTCATTGACTATATCGGTGGTTTGGGCAAAGTTCGGTTGTTCGCGTTCATGAAACGAAATAATTAAATGATAATTTTTATCGCTTGTTTGCGAATTATTCAGGCTTTGGGTAAAATTTACCTCACTTATCATTGCCTCTAAATTGTCAAGCGCAAAATTGCTATCATGCTCATTTTGGCTTGCGCTAAGGTTTTGCGAGTATAAAAATTGCAATTTTTCGCCTTTGTCAAGGATATTCGCGATATAACGGGCTAAATTACCAAAGCTTGATTTTATTTCAATTTTCTTGGCAATTTTCTTGGCTATCATGCTATTTCACAATTTTTAAGGCGGTAATATTTTGCACTAATTCTTTAAGTTGCGTGTGATGAATGGCAATATCGCGCGAAATTTGCACCAAAGGTTCGGCTTTTTTATGGTCGTCAAGGGCTTCAATCGCCAGCTTGAATAAATTGCCCAAACGGGCAATATCCGCGTTGGTTTTAAACAAAGCGCGGGCAAAATCGCGATAAACCAGCAAATCCGCGTTGGGCGTTGGCATGTTCGCGCCCAAAAATAACCGCCGAATTAATTCTGCGCGCGAAATTCGGTATGCCTGTGCCAAGTCCGAAACATGCCCAAATTCGCGTTGGCTTAGCTTGATGGCAAATTTGCGCGATTTCTTTAATTCGTTGCTTAGCAAGGCTTTCATTACATTCTTACGCTTAATGGTTTTTCTAAAATATCGGCTATCATCACGATTTTTGGGGTTAAATCGGGCTTGGGCATATTAATAACATTAAACAAAGGCTCTTGATTGCGGGCTTCAAGACTTGCCACGGCAAGCGGTTCGCGAATGGCTTCGGTATTGCGCACCACGGGCTTTGCCTTTAATTCTAATTCGGGGCGAAGTTCGGGTTGAATGACCCATTTTGTGATTTTATCGGCATCGCGGACGGCTTCAAAAATTTCTTTGGGCTTGTCTTGCAAGATTTTAATCCAGCTTTTGATATAGGCTTGATGATTTTCAGGATAATGCCCCAAACCCGTTTTTACGCCGACCATGAACGAAGAAATTTCGGCGCGAAGTTCTTCCTTGGCGTAAGCAACCGACCCCTTGACGCTGTGCAAAAATGGGCGATTAAGCCGCGATTCATGCCCCGTGGCATGTCCAATTTCATGCAAAGCCGTGGCGTAATATTCATATTGCGAATGAAATTGTGATTTTTCGGGCAGAATAATTTTATCGCTATGGGGCATATAATACGCGCCTTTGGACGCGATATGCTCAATCGCGATGTTCGTGTCCGCCATTAATTTTTCAATATTTTCAATGTCGTTAAAGCTTGGCATTTTGGGTTTGGGCGCGATGTAAGCCTCTAATCCCGTTGTTTGTTCGGCATTAAATACGCGGTAAATCTTTATCATCGGTTGTCGGAAATTGAAGCGCACGACTTGGTTTGTGCCGTCTTCTTCGGTCATTACCTTGAATCCATGCTCTTTAAATACGATAATTTGCTCGCTAGTTGCGCCTTTGTTTATCGTTGCGCCTAGTTCTTTGGCTTGGTTAAAAGTCAGCCAGCGCGGGTCTTTATACCCCGCCCGCAAGGCTTTCATGCTTAGTTTCAGCGAATTCATGCCATTATACGCAACATTTGTTTTGGCATTTTTGGGCAAGTTCGGTGCTTCGCCTGCTTCCCATCCTTGCGTCCAAGGTGCTGTATTTTCTTGCAAAGCTTGAATAAAGCTTTGTGCGACTTCGTTCGTGAAGGCTTCGTTTATGGCATTATTCGTCATTTTTGTTGCTTTCAAAATCGGTGAATGCGTCCAAGCCCATATATTCGGCAAGCTCCTTGCTTACGATGATTTCTTGCCCGCAAGGCGCGGTTTGTATGGTTTTATCAAGTAATTTTGCTTGGGTTTCTAAAACGGGTAAATACTTATCATTCATGATATTCCTTTGGTTAGGGTAGGGGATTGTTTTTTGGGGGGGAATCTTGACGGATTCCTAGATAAAGATTTTGATAAAAATTTGGATAATTGAGAGAAAATTCGGTAAAATAAAACTTAAAAATACGATAAATATAAAATGCTAAAACAAAATGAATTTTTACTATGATTGAGTATACGCCTTAATCACAACAAATGCAAGCGGATAATTTTTTAATTTGAATTAATAATTTTACAATATATTGACTCATCGGTTGCATAATGATAATAATATATTGTAATTTTTAACTTCGCGTGATTCATGATTGGATTATATATGTTTTATGTGAAATTATAATTATAAAGTAATAATTTTGAGGATATTGCAATGAAAAACATGAATAAAGTATTTGAACGAAAAATTTGGGGGTTTGTTTTTTCAGTCGCCATAATGCTAGCTGTTTTTTATTTGGGATTTTATGATTTTTTTTATAATTTCTGGAATTTATGGAATATTGGAGATTATTTAAAGTTTATACTTGGTTGTAGCATAGGCGTATTGACATTGATGTTTTTCATTAATTTTTGTATTGCGTCATTTGTTTTAGGTAATAATTTGAATGTTAATTTAATTAAAGAAAATAAATATCAATTCAAGCTTGATATTTTAAACGATACTTATGCTGAATTTAAAACTTCTTGGCATAATGCCAAGAGTGAAAATGCTGATGGAAGCACAAATTATAAAGAATTTAAAACCGAAACGGCATCAAATTACTTCCGATATGATAATTTGATTGGCAATTATTGTCATGCTGATTTTTTTAAACATATACCTGGTGTTTTAACAGGTATGGGGATTATTGGCACTTTTAACGGTTTAATTCACGGACTACACGCCTTTCAAAAAAATGGTACTAATCAAGATGAATTGCAATCTGGCTTGTTCAAGCTACTTGATGCCGTAAGCGAAGCATTTATATTATCGGCAATCGCTATTGGCATTGCGATATTAATTACCTTAATTGAAAAAATGGTTGTATCGGTTTTACAAAGAAAATTAGAAAATTTTAATTATGAAATTGATAAAAAAATTCATTCCAAAACCAGTGAAGATTACTTGCATGCTTTGGTTGAATCCAACGAAAAATCGCAAACACAATTGACACATTTAAAAGAAAATTTTATTAATGATTTAAAACCCATTTTTGAGGCGCAAACTCAAGCTTTCGCTCAAATAATAACTGATGGATTTGCTGATGCAATTGGCAAAATAGGCAAAATTGATATAAGTAAAGAAGCAGATAGCGCATTACAAGATATTTTGAAAAAGATTGCTGATGCCCAAACTTTAATGTTTGAAAATTTAGAAAACACAACCAATAAATTAGGGGGTAATGCAATTGATTTAAGCGATAAATTAACGCAAATTTCCGAATCTCACGATACAAATTACAATGAGTTAAAAGACGCCTTATTAGCTATCATTATCGCCAATGGTAAAATTCAAGAAAACTTAAATAATAAAGTTGAAGAATTGGGCGCAGGTATTGTGAAATTTTATGAAATTATTAATGCTATGACGGGCTTAGGAACAGAATTAATCCAATCAAGCGAAAAACTAATTAATGCAAGCACAATTTTTGACCAAGCAGCAATTAATATTAATCAATCATCTGAAAATATAGCCAAATCATCTGAGGAAAGCAGTCAATCTTTAGCAACAATGACAAATGACATTAATAATGCACTTGGCGTTATTAGTGAAATTTCTCAAAGATTTTCTGAAGTGCAAAAAAATTATGATGATTATTTATCAAAAATTAATAATATTTTAATAGATTCCCACCAAACCTATAGCAAACAGCTTAATGAAACTATCACGGAAAACAATGCAGTATTAAAAGATTCACTTCAAGATATAGTTAACAAATTTGCCAATTTAAATGAAAATTTGAATGAAGCCATTGAAAATTTAATTGATAAATTACCAAATAATGCTTTATTACAAGAATCGCTTGCTGATAATATAGCTAAAAAGTTTGCCAAGATAAATTTAAATGAAAATATTAATGACGCTATTAAAAGCATAATTGACAAATTGCCAAACAATAAAAGTTAAAATTAATGCGAAGAAAAAATTCTCAATCCCATATTGACCACGAAGAAAAACCATTTTGGATAAGTTTTTCGGATATGATGACGGCAGTCATGGTGCTATTTTTGGTGGTAATGTGCGCTACAATTGCCTTAATTGCCAAACCAAACAAAGATGGCGGTAACACCCAAGCGGATAAAGAAGCAAATTTTCTTACATGCGCAGGGGAATTAATTAATATTTATAATGCAAAATTTCCTAATAATGAACAAATTAAATTAACAAAAAATAAAATTCAATTTGGCACAAAAGCCCAATTTAAGACGAGTGATTTTCAATTAAGCACCGAACAAGCTAGTTATTTAACCAATTTTGTCAAAGAAGTCATATTTCCGATTCAAACAAAATGCGACAAAGCACAAGAAAAATTATTATCAAAAATCATAAGTGAAGGATATGCAAGCAGAACGGGCGATTATTTAACCAATTTAACTTTAAGCCTTAATCGTGGAAAATCCGTAATTTGTGCATTGCTTAACGATGCTAATCTTGACATTAGCCTAGATGAAAAAAAGCAAGTCGCAAAATATTTTAGTGTTGGCGGTTATTCCTTTAATGATTCAAAAGCATCAGATTATGAATCGCAAAGAGTAGAATTAACACTTGAATTTTATAAGGAAAACCAGCCAAGAAATAATAATTATGATTATGTAAAGGAAATGTTTGGAAAATGTCAATAGAAAATTTATCACAAGAATTACATAAAATTTCTATTGCGCCCATTATAATTCCCGCGATTAAGTTAGCAATACCAAAATATTTGAATAATATTGAGAATGTTAAAATTACTACACCCGAAGAAATAAAAAAAATATTGAAATTTTTTTTTGATAATGAAGTATTTAAGACGAATAATATGAAAAATATTCGCGTTATTGCCGAAAATTTAGATGATAATGAATTTAATTTATTAGAAAACGAACAAAAATTACAAAGATATTTTGAAATATCTGATGAATATTTTAAAATGGAAAATAATAATAAAATTCCAAACCGAATTTATATAGGATGGGTTGCGTGCTTTTTACGGCATACTAAGTATCATCAGTTATTACAGGCGCAATTAAATAAAAAATTTAATTATACGAACATAAAACCTACAACTAGAATGCAGAATTTTCAGTCAAATTATCAGATTTTACTTGATTCTAACTCATTTAATAATTTTGATAAAAATACCATTAATAATTTTGAATTTAATGAAATTAAACAAATTTGGCGATTACCCAATAATTCGTGGTGGGCTTGTAATTTTATACTTAAATATATTGATTATAATATTTTAAGTAATAATGATACTAAAGAGATTATAGAAAAATATCTTATATTCAAAGATTTTTTTATTGAAAATAATATATACAAGAAAGGCTTAGAGAAAATTATAATTCGCCTTAGCAAAGAGGCAGATTACCCTAAATATGAACCATTATTAAAAGACGCAATTCAAGAATTTGGCAATCCAATTTCACCAAAAAATGCGCATTATTGGCAGTTTTCAGACCAAGGAAAAGGGTTAATCAAAAAATGGTTTATATCCGAAGGCATTCAAAAATTTTTCACCCTACTTGCTGATGATAGTGGCGACCCAAGGCGCGCGAGATTTTGGCAAGAATGGGTAGATTATATTGATGATATTCAGTTTTTTATGGGTAAAAACACTGCATTGCGTGGTGACTCAGAAATTAAAAGAATAATAAAAGATTATGGTGAATATAATTTACGCGACAAAACCAATGCCTTTGCGATGGTAATTGGCAATATTAAAATCATAGAATTTAGTGATTCAGGAAATGCTGCTTATATATATGACAAAAATTTTGAAACAACGAATCAAAAATTTTTTAAAATTGATGAATTAAAGCGTAAAGGTGCAGCTAAAGACAGAATATGCCATAATATTGATTGGGAAAAAACAGCAAACGAAATTATTATAAAATTTACTCAATTAAACGCAAAAAAAACTATAAATATGATTAATGCCAATAAACCAATGCAACCAATTTCACAAAATTTTTCCTATAATTCAACCCCTCAAATCACCGAATCAAAAATTATTAGCTTAAATAAAATAAATGATTCAGGTGTTGATATTCTTGATAACATTGAAATACCTAAACCAATTGAAAATTCAAATTCCCAAAAATCATGGCAATTAATCGAAGCTGATAATGATATTCTTGAAGTTAAAAAGCCACCCCACCAATTGCAAAATATTTGGCAAAGAATTTGGAGCAAAAATTAATGATATTATCTTGGATTAAAAAACTTAATGAAAACGAAGAAACCGATATTTTTTGTAAATACGCCAAAAATGGAATAATTTGGGGCGATTATAATCAAATCGGCAACCATAAATGTATTTTATCAGATATTTCGGGTTTAGCAAAAATATTTGAATTTGATATAATTAATAAAGATTATAATTGTTCATGGGAAAAATTTTATCAAATATTTAATGAAAATGATAAATTATTTCAAAGCAACCTTGAAAATTTAGGCATTAAATTTTTACCTGATTTGAATTGCCGATTATATAGTGATGGATATTTAATTAATTATGATTTAAAATCGGGTCAAAATAATATTAGTTTAAGTGATTTAGATATAAATTTTGTTAGTTTTAAAGCTTATAATTATATTTTACCTTCAAATATTACCAAGATACTAAAATTAATTAAAAAACAAAGAGAAACACAAGATAATAATTTAATAAAAGAATTTTTTGGGCAAATTCGCAAAATCGCGCTTGAATCCAATTTAACCATCAGTGATTATATTAAAAACACAATTATTGTAACGCCCGAAAATTTAAATCTTAAACATACCGAACAAAGCAATGAACGATATGAAATTAAAATTGACATTGATTTTCAAGATTGCCCCGCAAATTTTATGCAAAATTTTGACAAATATCCCAATGTTGAAAAAAAATATGTCATCGGTGAAAATTCAAAACTTACAGAGGTGATTATTAGTGATTCCGTGCAACCAATTTTGCGTAAAATCAAACAATATCCTAAACGCATTTTGAAAGATAATGACGCAATTAAGTTTATAGAAAATCCCAAGGCATTTTTAGATGATAATGAAAATATTATAAACGAAAATAACGAAAATTTTACAAGAAAAATGCCAAATTTATTTGAAATTGAATATAATTCATTAAACAAAAAATTATATATTAATATTAATCATAACCAAGAAATTATTGAATTTAATGATAATGATGAAATAAAAAAATTTCAATCCTTGTTGTCTGGTGCAAATAATAAAAATATTCATTTCGTTGAATGGCATAATTATAAATTATATTTTGGAGAAAATTTTGAAAAACATAATACCCGTATAAATGAATATTTATCACAAATTAATTCCGATGAATTTTTGAAAGGTTTAAGCGATAGGATTTATGGGATTGGTCAACAAAAAAAGGAATTTTCACCCTACATTTCATTATTACAAGAAAAAAAAGGTTGGTTGCCCGAAAATATTGTTAAGCATTTTTCGGTAATAAATAATCTAACGGGCGAGATAGAGCAGGTTAAATGTGATGATAAGGCAATTGAACAAATTGAAAATTCTGTAAATAAAGCCCAAGAAAATCAACAGCAAATTCATGTCAAAATCAATAACAATGATTATGTTATTCCTATTCAAGATGCTAAAACCATGACCGAAGTTTTTAATCAATCAGTGGATAAACTAAAAAAATCATTTGAAAAAAATAAAACTCCTAAAAACGAATTGCTATTTTATCAACAAATAATCGCCGAAGATTATATAAAAAATCGTAATGTAGCATTGATGAATAACGATATGCCTATAAGATTACCTGATAATCGCAAAGCATATACCGAACTAAAAGACCACCAAATAGACGGA
This sequence comes from Alphaproteobacteria bacterium, assembly GCA_965262605.1. GTDB lineage: Bacteria > Pseudomonadota > Alphaproteobacteria > JASGCL01 > JASGCL01 > CBDHFN01. The sequence continues at coordinate 134,133 of CBDHFN010000001.1, forward strand.
GTGCGATTTTTACAACATTTATATTCTTGTGCGCCCAAAGATTGCAAAGGGGCATTATTAGCCGATGATATGGGGTTGGGTAAAACTTTACAAACATTAATTTTTATATTTGAATTATTAGAATCACAAAAGGCTAACAAAATATTGATTGTTGCACCAGTTTCATTATTAGAAAATTGGCAAAATGAAATTGATAAATTTTTTAATTTTTCAAATGATAAAATTTTACAACTTTATGATAAAAATATTACCCATATTAAAAATAAATTTTCATTGGATATTAATAATTTAAAACAAAAAACTTTAAAAAATGATTGGCATGATGGGTTTGACATCGTATTAACAACATATGAAACAATGCGAGATTATGAATACAGCCTTGCAAAAATTAATTGGTCAGTCATTATTTGCGATGAGGCTCAAAAAATAAAAAACCCATCAAGTGGCTTTACAAAATCAATTAAAAAATTAAAATATAAATTTGCCATTGCTTGCACAGGCACGCCAATTGAAAACCATTTAGCCGAATTATGGTCAATATTTGATTTTATTCAACCTGGTTTATTAGGTTCACTAAATAGCTTTGGCAAAAAATACAAAAGCCCAATAGAAAGAAAAACAGACCAAGAAGAAAAAGCAATTGAAGAATTGCAAAAAATCATTGAACCCCAATTTTTAAGACGCATGAAAGAAGATGTAGCAAATTTACCAAAGAAAGTTATTGATTTTGAATGTCAAGATTTAAAAATTTCAGATAAACAACATAATTTAATCGTTAAAGTTGCCAATCAAATCTCACCCGAACGAATGTTAGAATTTCTACATTATTACAAAAAAATATGCGCCTTTCCATTTGAATTTAGTTCAAGTTTAATTGAAAATAATATTCACAATGATGATTGGCTGAAAGATTCCCCAAAATTAAAGTGGTTATTAGAAAAATTATCAACAATAAAATCAAAGCAAGAAAAAGTCATAATATTTACATCCGAAAAAGATATACAATTAAGACTGCATACTGCTATTACCAAAAAATTTAGTGATTTGGAAATTAATATTGTTAATGGTGATACTCCTGTTCAAGATGAAATCCATAGCAGGCAAAAGAAAATTGATGATTTTCAAAATAAGCATGGTTTTAATGTTATTATATTGTCGCCTCTTTCATGCGGGGCAGGCTTTAATATTCAAAAAGCAAATCATGTTGTGCATTTTACGCGTCATTGGAATCCTGCCAAGGAAGACCAAGCAACCGATAGGGCTTATAGAATAGGGCAAGATAAAGAGGTTTTTGTATATTACCCACAAATTAAATCTCAATATTTTGATACTTTTGATAAAAAATTAAATGATTTGCTGAATGCTAAGCGTGAATTAGCAACAAATATCTATAATGGATATGGCGGTTCAATAAGCGAACAAGATTTTTTGCGTGGCATTAATGATTTGCTTCCCAAAGAAGTAAATGAAATAAATTGGCAAAATATTGATGAACAATTTCTTAAATCAATTAATTCCAAAGCATTTGTTAAGTTAATTAAAATAATTATTGAAAAACAAAATCCTAAAAACTTAACGGAATTAAGAGATGGTGCTGGTGATGAAGGTATTGATATTATTTCATTTAACAATCAAAATTTAGAAATTATTTGTGTTCAATGCAAATCAACAACAAGTCAAAATAAATTAAGTTATGATTCAATTCGTGAGGTTTTTTATGGCGCAGATAATTACAAAAAATCGCATCCTGAATATAAATTAAAATTAATTTGCGCAACGAATTTTGAATTTAACCAAAATGCAATTAATGAAGCGCAGAACAAAGATGTAGAGTTATGGGATTTTGATATTTTGAAAGAATTGATTAAAAAACACAAAGTTAAAGAATATGAATTATTTTAAAACTATTTCAGATTTTTTTTCATAAAAATTTCCGTTAAATTCTTGGGCAAGGGCGGGGATTCCGCGGGATTTTGCGTAATCGTTGTAATCGGTTAAGCCTTGAATTAATTCGCTTTTGCCAAAATTTGGGGTGCGGACTTCGGCATTGATTAATTGCGATGCTTTGGTGGCGCACGCGATACCGACATTTACTTCGCGCTTGTGGTCGTTGTCGGCGGCAATGATGATATGGGCGGTCGGGAATTGGGCGCGGATATTTTGCGCAACGGGGGCAAGATTCCCCGAATCAAAGGCGACAACGACGGGGATTTTGGTTGCTTCGTAAAGCGAAATGGCGGTTGCGATGCCTTCGGCAATGATAATTTGCGGATAATCGCGGTATTTCAGCGCGGTTTTGGTATTTTTATCATCAATAATGGTAAAATTGCCGTGTTTTTCGCCGTCTTTTAAGAAAATTTTCGTGCCGTTGGGCTTGATAAATTGCACGGAACGCACGATGCCGTCAAGATTAACAATTGGAATAAGCAGATTTTTATTGTCAATCATGTTGCCGTGTTTGTCTTGATAAGGTGGCTGGACTTTTAAGCCGTGGTTGTGGGTGATGGCTTTGGCGGTTAAATATTCATGGTTGTGGGCGAAGGTATTTTTGGGATTCGCGATAATGGCAAAGGCTTGTTTGGCGACTTTATCATGAATTATTTGGCGGTTTTGGGATTGTTTAGCTTGCAATTCGGCGTAATTTGGGTTGATAATTTGCCGTTCGTGCGCGGGCTTTGATTGCCCTGTGGCGATGAATTTTGCATTAATAATGCCAAGCTTGAAATTAGTAATTAAGCCATTGACGCGCCCGCCCGAATGAAGCAAATACGCCCCTGATTTTTCACTGCCTTTATCGCCCGCGATGGCGACCCTGTGCCATTGCCCATTATCGTGTAATTCATTTATATCTAAGCCTTTGGTTTTAGCAAATTCGCGAAATTCTTCAAGTGCTAATTCGGTAATTTCATTGGCGGTTTTGGGGTAATGTTGCGCAAATCGGCTAAGGGCTATATCGTGATTGTCATTTTGATTGGTTAAGAAATAAGAATTACGCGCCGAATCAAAATTTGCGCCCAAGCTTCTTGCTTCACGGCGATGTTCAAACGGCACATTTATATAGATTTTCCACGGCGAAACCATGGCAATTTTATCTTCCATCACTTGATCCTTGTCTTTATAGTTTGTTGGTTGTTCCCAAGCCAAGACGGCATTTTGCCAATGTTTGTCGGTGTAAAGCATGGCTTTGGCAATTAATTTGCCGAAATTATAAAATTTTCGTAAAATTAAGGGATTTTTCTTAATTGCGAAGGGTAATTGCGTCAATTTTGGCATGGTGAATGGTTGCTTAAAGACGCGTGCCATACTAAATTGGGCGAGGATTGCCCGAAAATTTTGCTCTTTGGCTAATTCGGTGCCTGCGATTGATTTTTGGACATGGTCATTATCAAATTTAAGAATTTCTTGCAAAGATGGTATGGGTGTTGTTTGCCAAGCAGGCGGGGATTGGATATAAGCGTCCAGCCCGATAATATCTTGCCCATTGAAAACATGCCCTAAAATCAAGGTTGGCTTGGCAAGTTTATTGCCGTTTTTATCAAAAATGCGCCAATATTCCACTTGGACGGGTTCGGCGTTTTCGTTAATACTATAACCTGCTTTAATGGCTTGGGATTGGGTAAGCCAGCGCGGGTCATTCATGGTGCGGGCATCCATGCTTAACATAAAATCATTAAAACCAGCATAAGCGTTATTACTAACGGGATTAAAAGGTTGCGGTGGCAGGGTGTCATTATGCAGCATGGAATTGCCGTGATTAAATAAATTGACGAAATTTTGCGATTGAGTGGCGATATTTTTAAACATTTTTTTTGCTTTCGTGGTTAAGATTGAAAGAGAGAAGTTTGTTGCAATAAGAATTTTTCAAAGCAATAGAGAGCAAAAACATACGAAAAAGCGCAGAATACATAGTGTATTTGAGCATTTTGAGTGTGTTTTTAACCGATTAGTGCAAAGAAAAAGCTTAATGCAACAAACTTGAGAGTTGAATATCTGGATAATCAAGGGCTAGTTCCGCGAAGATTCCGCCCAATTTATCGGCAAATTTTAAGGTTATTTCGCATTCTTGCCCTTGGTTAAGATATTCATCTAAGATTTCAGATTCTAAGGTAAAATCATTATTATTGGGTTTTTCTAAGTTATTCATGGTGTATCCTTGGTTGTGATGGGACAGAGTGGGTGAAAATAAATAGGGATTTTGGAGCGGGCATTGAGGATTTTATTTTTATAAAAAAATGGTTGTTTGGCAAGGATAGGCGCGGAGCGGGCAATCATGATAAGCATTTGCCCAAGCGGTAATTGTTGAATTTGCGAAGAATTTTTAAGGGGGACTTTATGGGATTGATAAGAGATAGTGTAAGCGGTGCCATTTTTGCTTGTGGAGGAGGATGTATTTTTAAGTTGCACGGTCATATTGCCTAGTCGTTTTTCAATATATTCGGCGGTATTAACGGTGTTGGGTGCAAGCGCAATTTGGATATGGCAATTGGCGGTGATGGATTCGTCTTTGGAATATTTTGCGTATAATTGATTTAAATCTTGGCAGATAATATATAATTTCAAGCCATAGCCTGCAACGAAGCTAATTGCATTTTCTAAGACGAGGATTTTGCCAATACTTGGGAATTCGTCCAAGAGAAGTAATAATTTATATTTATAGGATTTATCTTGTTCGCCCGCTGTAAAATTCATACGGGAGGTTCGTTTGGCAACCAGCATAGTCATGAATATTCTAATGAGTGGTTTAAGTCTGTCAATATCAGGCGGAGCAATAATAAGATAGCACGAGACGGGCATATCGCCGTCCATTAATTCATCAATAGTCCAATCGGATGTGGCGGTATTTTTGGCGATGGTGGGGTCAACGAACAAGCCTAATTTGACGCTTCCCGAAGAATGCACGCCCGAGCGTTCGGCTTCGGCTTTGCTTAATAACACGCCAGCCCCACGGCGAATATTATCATTAATGAAGGGGTTTTTATGGTCAAATTTCATCATATTATTGAGTATTTTGATTAACCCGCCGCCCGATTCAAGCGAGGAATCGGCATTAATATAATTATAGACATCGGCTAAGGAGGGCATGATATTTTTTTCCAATTGCCAGCGATGGCAACAATGCAAGATGGCGGTAGTCATCCAAATCCAGCCACTATTAGACCAATAATCATTGCCTAAGCCTTTGCCGTCAGTATCCATAATTATCATGGCGATATTTTGGACATCAGAAAATTCATATTCAGTGCCAAAACGAATTTCTGCAAGGGGGTTAAATTTATGGCATTCATTGGGGTTAGTTGGTTCAAATTTAATGATTTTTTGCCCCATTTTTGCGCGAAATCCCGCGGTTAGATTGTAATTTTCAGCTTTAATATCAAGGACTAAGACGGAGTTTTCAAGCCAAGTCATCAAGGTAGGGATAATCAAGGAGACGCCTTTACCCATGCGGGTTGGTGCAAAGCAAATTATATGTTCGGCGCCGTTATGGCAGATTAATTGGGTTTTGCTAAAAAAATATTTTTTATAGCCACCAATTACCGCGCCGTCAGCTTGATTTTTAAATAATTCATTGGGGTATTTGACAAGATTTAAGCCTGCTTTCATAACATCATTAAAGTTAGCCCAGCGTGAGTCGCCGTGGACATTTTGATGGTTGATGATATTGGAGTTAAAGGTCATGATAAGGCAATAGGCAAGGGGCAGGAGCAATAAAGCCAAGGGGTATATAATAAAAGCGGGCAGGTTTTTTTCTTTGGCAAGATAATAAAACAAATAAATAATATTTTTGGGGAATTTAAAATCAAATCCGTAATGCAACCAAATAAAATAAATACAGATGAGGGCAAGAAATAAAATGAGGCAAGCGATTAGTTTATGAATATTAGTCATGGAACACGCCGTTTTGCATAATATATTGTTGGGTTTTGGGGTTAAATAAATCGCTTATTTGTCTAAATCCATTATCATTGCGTTTAATTTGAATGATTAAATCGGTTAATTGGTTAATATTTTGGGCGATATTATCAATTTTATGTTCGCCCCATTGTAGATTCATGGCGAATTTAAGGGGGACTTGTTTAGGGGATTCGGCGTGAATAGTGCACATAAAGCCTTTATTTCCAGCGTTTAAGGAGTTAATGGCGCAAAAACTATTGGCAGTGCTGATTTCACCAAATATGATATTATCGGGGGTAATGCGGTTAATATGGTTGCTTAAAACTTCCCAAGATAGTAAGCCGTTATGATGAAATTGTGCGCCACGCCCAGCGATTAAGCCTGTGCCATTCCAAAATCTTGTAATATCTACTTCGGGGGTGTCTTCAACGGATACGACACGGCGTGAATCGGGTAATAACGATAATAATTTATTAAGCAAGGTGGTTTTGCCCGTGTTGGTTGCGCCAGCAATAACGATATTATCTTGGGCTTGAATGCGGGTGGTGATAAATGCTTGGGTTTTGGGGTTAATGCCTAATTCTTGCCAAGATGGTTCAAATTTATGTTTGCATCTGATAGCAAGGCTTATGCCATGCACGGCGGACGCGCCGAAGGCGGCTTCAAAGCGATGGTTGTAAAATGGCAAGACGCAAGAAATTTGCGGTGATTCATTATTAAAAATTAAACCATTCATATTGCTTAAAATTTTGCATAAATTTTTAAGATTATCAATGGACAGGTTTTTGTCTTGAATTTCCAATAATCCCGACCCGCGCGTATCTGTAATAACAATAAAAGGTTTATTAATGCGAAATTCGGTAATTTGCACATTAGAAATATATTGAAATAAATCGTTAAGGCGAATGCGCAAGATGGGATTTAAGGAATCGTAAGACATGTTAAAAGCCGTAAATAACTTGATTATCATCACGAAGCCACGCTTGCCCCAAGGTAATAGAGTAGGTATAAGGATTCATGCTTGGAGTTTGCGCACTATTACAAGCGGCATATGTTGCCGAAGTGCCGTAAGCCCCATTACCATTGCTATCGCCACAACCCCAAGCAATGCCCCAATTGCTACCTATAGTAAATTTAGTCAAGGCGTTAATTGGAGATGATGCGATGGTTTGCCCCGATTTAACATAATTAAATTGGAATTTGCGATAAACCGAAGAGCCACTTGGCAATAAATCGGCACCCGAATTATTATTTGTCAAACTAACAATACCATTTTGCGAATTATAGCTTGCCGTGCCGTAAGGGTTGCTAACACTAATATTTTGGGAAATACACGCATAAACAGAACGATTCGTGCCGTTGGTAATACCGCCCGCGACAAATTGCGAATTATCCCCGCGCTTATAGGTGGTTTGGACAAGTTGCGGGATATTTTTCGTGCAACCTTGGTAAGAATGGGTATTATTGGGCGCATCAATAATTTTTGCGGATATAATTTGATATGGTTGGGCAATCGCGCCCGACAATAAGAAATTATCTTTAATATTATACCGAATGCCATTTACTAAAATATAAACTTTATATAAGGGATAATTATTTAAGCTGGAATCTTGGAATTGCCATGATTGCAATTCATAATTATGGTTATAGGTAATTTTATCATCGGCACAAGAGGTTAAATATTTAGGTTGATTATCAATTAAGAAATAAGTTCTGGTGCGCCCCGTGCTGAAGGAGCTATTGAAATTATGAAGCCAAAGATTCATATCAATGCACCCGTCCATTGTGGATTGAATCATGGAATCAGTATCACTTGCCACGCATTGCGTAATATATTTTCGTGCGCCATTAAGCATATAGCCGTTGCGATAAAATACAATCACGGCATCGCCCAAGACATTTTTAGACACGGGGCATAATAAATTGCCCGAATCATTAAATTTATATTGTTCGTGATTCCAAGCAAGCGTGGTATTTTGACACCCGCGCGCCACGAATTTTTGCCCATTAAAAATATACGATAAAGCTTCTTGTTGGAATGATTTTTTTTGCGTGAAATCATCATAAACCGAACAAGGTTCGGTATCTTTGGTAATGGCAATATTCGGCGCGCTTGCGCTTATTTGGCAGGCTTGTAAATCATGGCGGTTTCCGTCTAAATCAATATAATAAGTGGCGGATTTACGCCGAACGACATTAGCGTCATAATCCACCAGCACGGCGCAATTGGTAAAATCTTCAACAATATTATATTTAATTTCGGTATCTTCGGCGCAAACATCGTTAATATTAGTTTTTTCGTTATTATTCGCCAAATAAAAATTTTTATATTTAGGAATGATAAAATGATTAATATTATCGGTTTTAACGGCGCAATCGCTATAAGATTTATATATTTGATATTGAATTAAGGGGTCAGTATCGGCGCAAGGGGTTTGAGAAATAACTTTATTTTCAACTAATGCCCTTTTAGTGCTTTGTTTAATGGCTTGATTATTAATTAAATCAATACGAACGGCACAATTTGCGCTTACCTCATCATAATTAATAATCGGGCAAGGCGCATAAACAAATTCTGCGCCTTGATAAGAATAGGTTTTTTTAAACCCGATGGCTTGACTTGGCGCAATAAAGCCCGCATTAATAGCGCAAGCGGTGCTTGTCATTGGCACGGATTGCGCTGATTTAGCGCAAGGGGATATTTCAATCGGATTGCCGTTAATATCATTATAGTTTTTTTTGGATTTTATCCAAACTTTATTAAGGGCAATATCAATTTCAACCCCGCAAGCATTAAAATCTTCGGTGATTTTAAATGTTTTTTCATTGTCAATCGTACATTCACCAACATCAATAAAAATACCCGCGCTGTTTAAATATCGCATTCTAAATCGCGCATTCGCGCCCGTGCCATTAAAAACATCCGAACAACTAATATAATTTTTGCTAAGGGGATAAGAGACTTCGGAGTCTTTGCATGGTTCAACGCTAACTTCTTGGGCATCTTCAAGCGTGATTAATTTAGTTTGCACGATGGCTTTATTTTGCGCAAAATCAATGCGGGTAATGCACCCGTCCGTTGTTTGTTTATAGGTCGTTTTTTTGGCTTGGCTAAGATTAATGGGGTCAAGAGGTTTAAATTGCATGTCTTTATTGGGAGTATCAAGCCCGAATTCGCTTATTTTGCTATTTATTTGGGGTAAATCCGATTTTAAGCTTGCTTTGGCATCAGGGTTTAATAATTCATTAATGATATTTTCAATTACAACCTTGGAAAATGGCAGTTTCACCGGCGAATTTTGGGTAAAATTCGTTTGTGAAACTTCACCCATTAAGGCATAACCGCTTAAATCTTTGGCTTTATTGCTGGATTTCATGGAATTAAGGGTAATTTCAGATTTATTACCATCAATTTGCTTGATGGACGCATTAATTACCACTTTATCGCCGTTATTGATTTTATTTTTGATTTTTAAGTCAATGTTTTTAATATCTTTAGTAATGGGAACATCGCCAATGACTGGTGCAACTTCAATATTATCATTATTATATTCTGCATTATTATCAGGGTTTAAATTTTGTGCATAGCTTATATTGTCTAAATTGTTTAAATAAAATAAGCCTATAAAGGCTAATGGCAATATGATTGAAAATTTTAAGTATGTTTTTGGCATGGGATTCCTAGTTTTAATGGGGTTATTTGGGTTAATTAAGTGTGGATATAATCCAGTCTTTAGCTGGACGAATTTGAATGCGCGTGCCTTTGGTTACGCGAATAATGGGTTTAATAGAAAGGCTTTCTTGCAAGGATTGCGCGGAAATTTCGCCGAATTTTTGCGATAATTCCTTTGCGCCTTCGTCAAAAGCTTGATTAAGCGGGTTAGTTTGATTGCTTTGGTTGTTATTATTGGTAATGGTGGATTTATTGGCAATCGTAGCCGTGCCAATTCTTGTGCCAACGGATACGCCCGCTAATAAAAAAGCAAGCCCGTATTTTTCATAAAATCGGTTATCAACTTCGCCTGCAATGCCAACTGTGCCTTGGACATCGCCAACGACACTTTTAATTTGATTAATTTCGGCGCGGGTTTCACCCATTAAAATGCGGTTGCATTTTGATTCAAGGCGCGAAATGCCTTGCCCACCTGCAACTTCATATTCACAAATCATGCGCGATCCCTTAGGGATTAAGATATTGCGCCCGTGATAGCCATAAATATTTTGGGGTATTTGAATGATTATCGTTCCCGCAATTTGGCTATTAATATTATTTTCTAAAATTCCCATGATATAGCGGTCTTGGGCAATGATATTATCGTTTGGCACAGGGGGGCTTGATATATCACTGGGCGCGGAATATTTAGCAGGCTTTAATATGGGTGCAACAGGCAAGGAATTATGGTTATTATCGGATTTTTGCACCATATCATCTTGCCATAATTCAATATTTGCCAATCGTTCGGCGTAATAATTGGGTAAAATAACCTCAGGTTTATTGGGATAAACTTCAACAAGCCGTTCAATTTCACGGATTATTTCAATGGGTTTGTCAATATAAATAATTTTTTCTATTGCTTTGGGTTGTTCGGATTTTTTATCAATGATTTTTATATTGGCTTTATTATGCTTGACTATAATATTTTCTTGGCTTTTTTGGGCTATTGTTGCAACTGGAGCTTGCCAAGCCGATTCATCATTTTTTGGCAAAGCAACTTCGTTATTGGGCAATAAACACCCAAAAATTCCAAAAGTTAATTGACATAAAATAGCCATTATGCACCGCCATAGATTAAACAAAGAAATTTCTTGCCACTGATTAAAGTAATAGTTTTAGCCACCGATTCAATGATTAAAGTCGTGCCAACCACGCGGGTATTAATATTTTCATCAACCCCATCATTGACAATAAACGCCACGGGCAAATCAATTTCATTCCACCGATTGCCAAAATTTATATAAGTAAAAATTTCATCACGAAATACCGATACGGGCTTTAAGGATTTATCGCCTTTTAATTCATAATCTTGCCAACCATGAATTTTGCTGGGGTCAAATTTAATTTCTTGGGGAAATTTTTTATGGCTATTGGCAATTAACGCTAAATCTTGGGAATTTGCTTTAACGGGCAATTTATCAATTTTTTTGTCAGTTTTGGCGTTGATATTCACGGTAATTAAAGTTAAGGGCGCATTAATACGAACCAACATATCAGGAATATTGGGGCTTGAAATCCCTTCGGCACGCACATAAAACGCATAAATATTTTTTTTTGCCGTATAAATAATAATATTCGTATCAACATTAGGAATCAAGGGCTTTATAGCAAAAGAATAGGGCGCGCGTTGTTTAATTTGAAATGCCGAATTATCGCCCAAATCAATGGTTTCAATTATTTCGTCTTTGGGTAATTCAATATTTGTAATAAAAAATTCCCGTGTGGCAATTTTATAAGTGCAAAATGCGCACCATTCATATTGAAAAATCCCGTCCGTTCCCTTGGCATCGTCCCAACTTGCTTGAATCTGATTATTACCCGAAGCACGCGTCAATTTACCATATTCAGTAATTGATTTTAAGGGCAAAATTGGGGCAGGAACAGGGTTAAGATTGGGTGGTATGGGTGATTTAATATTGATTGCTTTATTATCAACCAATTTATTATCAATAACGGCAATAATTGGCGCGGTATTATGGGTTATTTCATTACCTCTTTGTGCGCCTTCGGGTGCGACAAAAGCTGTTTGCGCCCATAAAATATGGGGGATAATAATTAAGAGTAAAATTATTTTAATGTTATTTTTCATTTTGAAATCTTTCTTTAAGTGTAAAATCAATCACAAAAATTCCCAATGGATTTTGATATTTATTCTGCTCAATCACTTCGTTGCTATGTAATTCAAAGGCAATATAAGCCCGTAAAAGTTTTTGTGATATAATAGCTTTATTTAAGTTTTTTGTGTCTGTTTGGGTAAATTCGCAACTATATTTATAAACACCACGATTAGCCCCTGCGACATTATCGCAACTTTCAACATTAATCGCGCGGGTCAAGCCTTGGGTAATAAATTCATCAACGGCTTTATTATCAATTCTTGATTGCTTAAATTCTTTATATGGCTTGGAATCCATCATTGCAAAAGCTTCATTATATCGCCCTTTTTGTGTGATAGTATCAATTTCAAGCAAGTTTTTTACAAAACGGCTTGCGGTAGCTTCAAGCAGGATATTAAACCCATCAATATCTTTTGAAAGTGGCTGAATGCGTAATAATTGGTTGGTGGCAGGCACGCGCTCAACTAAGGCAATCTCAACCCGTTTAAGCGGATAGGCTTCATAAATTGTCATGGATAATACTAAAATAGCAATAATAAACGCAATATTACCCATCATGGAAATTCGCAATAACCAGCCTAATCTTTTGTAAATCGCCTGAAAATCATAGGGATTTGCCACGCTAAAAGACTGATGAATTTCATTATTATCAATGGTATCAGGGGTTCGTTTGATAATTTTTTTTAAGAAAGCCATTTGTAATTACCAATCTTAAAATTAATTGGCAAACATGAACATGGGCTTGGTTTTAATAAATCTGTATCTTCAATATTATTGGGGGGAATATCTGATTTATTCTTAAACATGGCGCACCCGCTTAAAAATATCACCATAAGCATAACCACAAATATAAATTTATTTTGTTTTTTATTGTTCATATTATTGTTCCTTGTTAAATAAATTTTTGATTCTTTGCCCACGCGAAGCAACCAATTTAGCAAATTTAATTCCCGCTGAACTTGCCATTTTAGTACCTTTTATATGGTCATTATCTTGCATTTGGCTATTGGCAAATTTCATAACCTTGGAGCTAAATGCCATTGCGGCTGAACCTGCTAAGCCACTGGTCATAATTCCAGCCGCCGTATTGGTTAATACTGAACCCGCAATTGAATTGGCAATCGCTGTCCCTTCGGCTAATAACGCCGTCATTGCCCAACCAATAATTACCGCAAAAATGATTTTTTCATTGGTAAAACTTACATCAATCACGCCTAATTCTAACCTTAATACCGCAAATAACATAAACGAAACCACAATAGTAGACGCGCTCATCACCATTATAGACGCAAAGATAGTCTTAATCGCCGTTTTACCCATATCACGCCAAAAACCAAACCCAACCCCCATAAATATAAATGGGAAAAATGTTGCTAAAATCACAATACGGAATATATTGACAATAATTTGACTAAAATACACAATTAATACTAAAAAATATGGCACAACTAATAATATAGGTAAAACTATTGGTGCGACCATGTTATTAGGAAATGAGAATTGTTCTATCATTTTTTGCGCGGTTATCACCACTTCCCAAATGCCTAATTCTAAAGCTTTTATTAACCCCGTTAAACCTGAATCTTCAAGGCTTAAACCGCTTACTTCAAAGATTTTAATTGATATGCCCGTCATTATTTCTATTGTTAAATTAAAGATTTGTGATATAAGTCCATTAGCATTAATAAATAGGAGTGCCCAAGCTATGATTATCCAAGGTAAATCTTCCCTTAGCACTTTTTGCGGGCTAGTTCGTTCCATAAAAACATCAAAACCTTTTAATGCTAACCATAAAGCCGTGGCTGAACCAAAAATTAATTGGAAATCAGGCAACATCGCAAGTGATAATTTATTAACAAATGCCGTTGATTGGTTTAAATATTCTTGGGTTGGCGCACATAAAATGCAAATATGGTCGGTTGGCATTGTCCTATCCTTGTCTTTTGGTAATATAGGAATGGCGGATAAAAATCAAAATGAACAATATACAAAATTTCGTATTGAAGTTATTGATAAATATAATACGCGTGAAAAAGTTGATAATTATATAAATGAACTTAAAAAAGACACTATGGGAAATATGATGAAACTCGGGATTATTGGATCTTTGGTGGATTTTAACTTTCTTATAATTTATGATGAATATTTTGGTGGATATAGCCCTAATAGCAGAAAAGAACCCAAGCCAATTGCTGAATTTAATAAATTGGATATTAATAGCAAAGAATGTATTAAAATTATGAAATCTGAAATTTGGGGTAAATTGCTGAAAGACTGCAATTCTGCGCCCGATTGGCGCACCGAGGAACAAAAGAAATTTTGGGCTAAGGGATAATGTCATTTTATCGCCGTATCTGAAGCCATTTCAACGGGCGACATACCGCTTACTTCAAAGATTTTAATTGATATGCCTGTCATTATTTCTATTGTTAAATTAAAGATTTGTGATATAAGTCCATTAGCATTAATAAATAGGAGTGCCCAAGCTATGATTATCCAAGGTAAATCTTCCCTTAGCACTTTTTGCGGGCTAGTTCGTTCCATAAAAACATCAAAACCTTTTAATGCTAACCATAAAGCCGTGGCTGAACCAAAAATTAATTGGAAATCAGGCAATATCGCAAGTGATAATTTATTAACAAATGCCGTTGATTGGTTTAAATATTCTTGGGTTGGCGCACATAAAATGCAAATATGGTCGGTTGCGGGTGTCATAATTTTATCCTTTGGTTTGGGGAATATGCTGATGGCTGATAAAGCTAGTGATGGTAAAGTCATTGATAATTCTAAGAAAATAATTGATGAAATCATTAGTAAGTATAATACAAGAACTAAACTTGATAATTACTTTAATGATTTGATGAAAAATCCCAATGTAAATGCACAACCCATTCAAGCAGTTTTTGAGTTGAGAGAACGATTTGATAGTGCAGTAATGGGGATTTATGGTTTCAAGAAATATTCTAAACCCATTGCAGAATTTAACAAACTTGAACGAACTAGCGAAAGTTGCGCACACACAATAAAATCCATCAATAAATTTGTATTTTATAGAGATATGATTAAAGATTGCAATTCTTTGCCCGATTGGCGCACCGAGGAACAAAAGAAATTTTGGGCTAAGGGATAATGTCATTTTATCGCCGTATCTGAAGCCATTTCAACGGGCGACATACCGCTTAAATTAGCAGTTGCTTGAAATTTAAGCATAGTGCTTAATAATTGATTAGTTTGATTTTGACCACGGGCATTTAATAAACCAATCTTTGCCAAAACAGCTAAATGCGAATTTAAATCCGTGGCATCGTCCGAAGCCGTTTCAAGCTCGTTAATTGCGCTTTGAAAATCTGTTGTCTGTTGCAGGGTTAAATCGCCTTGCGCAAGGGCTTTTTCTAATGTATCTTTATGTAAATTATTGCGCCTTTCACTAATTGCCTTATTGATTAAAATCTGCTCACTTCTTGGTTTGCGGTCATAATCTTGTTTGTTTTTTATGAAATAATTATCACGATAAATATTGCGCCCGCCGCATAAATCAGGAATTTTGGCATTGGTTGTGCTGAAATTTGGTATTAAATCCTTGAAATTAGGCATAAGGCATGATTGATTTTTTAACAAGCTGGCATCAAATCCCTTGCGATTAATAAATGGCACGGAAATTTTACCGACATTACCAAGGGTTTTAAGCGTGTCTTGCCCCGTTTTATTTAAATCCTTGAAATAATCAAGTTGCTTTGTCAAAGTATCTAACTGCTCTTTGCCTTGATTAAATAATTCAATTTGCTTAACCGCATTCGTGGCATCAAAAGTCGCCATTTGCGCATTCGCTTGAATTCCCATAAATAATACGCTAAAAACTGCCAAAACCCTAACAGGCTTTATAATTTGCATTGTTTTAAAACTAATCATAAATAATCCCTCCAATTTTCGTTATAGGTGGCTTTGAGATGATCAATTAAATCATTCGCTTGCGTGCCACTTTTGAAATATTTGACAATATCATTGCCTAAAATATTTAAATCCACATCAATAATAATGGAATCATTAAGCCCCGTTGCGTCATCGCGTTGCACAATAAGCACTTGGCGTTTATTATTATCCGAAGGCATTTTGATAAAATTAATTTGTTCTTCATTAAGCCCAAATAATGCGTAATCGTTCGGATTTGCGTTTGAATCCTTGAAAAAAATATACGAACTTGTATTATTTAAAATCTCGTCCTTAATATCGGTTTTCAGCAAGCTTGCAGGTTGCTGAAAAGCCATACCGCACGCAATATCTAATTTTCGGTATTCTTGCCACATTTCGCGCGCTAAGCCACGAAAACCCGCATTTTGCATCTGCTTGCCGCCCTCGTCAATAAAAATACACGCGCCTTTGCCCGCCGATTTTGCCGTTTTAGCAATAATATTGGCAATATGGGCAATTACAGGCGCACCCAGCACAGGATCATTTAAGGCTTCGTTCATATTAATACCCATGATTTTTGAATCACCGATTTTATTGGTAAAACTATCAAAACCACTATTAAATACATGCTCATAAATACCGCCTTTAACCCATGGTGATAAAGCTAATTTAATTTTAGAATTGGGCGCAAAAGCGACTTCGTATAAATTATTTAGAGTTCTTTCGGGCGGATTAACCCCGAAAACTAAGCTATAAATTAAATCTAACTCACTTTGCACTTCGTTGGTAATTTCCATATTGCCTAACATAGTTCTTAAAGCTAAATTAATACGATTAAGATTTTCAGGGGATTTTTCACCGACATCCAGCGGATTAAATTGAAAATCGCTATATGATTGATATAAGCCACCCATGGCTTCAATCATATATTTACATCCATTTTGCGAGTCAATAACGAATGATTTTACGCCGTTAATTTTGGTTAAACCCGCCAATAAATATAAAATCAACACGGATTTACCCGACCCCGTGGGTGCAAATACTAAAAAATGCCCTTTTGATTGTGGCTTATTCGCAACATGAAATTGAAACCGAAAAGCCGAGCCTAATTGCGTCTTAAATAATCTTACAGGGCGATTATCCCAAGGGCTTGATTCCCGTCCATATTCATTGCTTGGAAATGCCCAAATTCCCGCGATATTATCCGACATAATGCGCAACGGGCGAATTTGATTATTGTTAAATGGCACGCGATTAAACCAAGCCAGCGGTAATGCCGAGGTTTCAACCGCATAATTTATTTTATGAAGTCCGCAAATTCTTGCAATATCACTAAGGGCTTGTTCCATTTCTTGCATAGTTTTCGTGCGTATCGCCACTTGAAATTGCGTATCAAATACGCATACATCGCCATTTTCTAATAGTTTTGCTAAATCGTTAAATTCGCCTTGCGATTTTTGCGAACCAATTAAAGGCATGGAATTTTGATTAACTTGTCTTTTGATTAAATATATGGCATTTTTAACGGGCTTTGCTGACATAAAAATTTCACAATCAATATCCAATTTAATAATTTTCGCCAAAAATTGCCCATCAATAACATCCGACCATAAATTTATCGTGATGATTTTATTAAAATATAAATTGGGCGTATGGGTGCTTAACAAGCCTGCTTTGGTAAAATTGCAATTGGTTGCAGGCAAATTACCATTGATATTTTCATTTTGGGCGCATAAATTTAATGATTTTTCACCCGCAATTAAATAATTAAGAAAATTGGTAATCGGGCAGGGCAGGCTTTTATCATCAGGGGTTTTTAACAATGAAATACCATATGTTCCCAATAAACTAAATATTTTCTCCGATGCTTCACTTAAATATTTATAATTAGCATGTTCAATGATAATATACCAATCTATTACAAAAGAATGATTAAATTCTTTGGCTTCGGCTTGGGCAATTTGCGTCAAAACTTGGCTTGGATAAATAGCGGGATAATTAATATTTTCTTTTCGTTTGACGCAAAAAATCCGAAAACAAAGCCCAATTAAACTAAAATCATTATATAATTTCGCCCGAACCGACAATAAATTTTCTTGTTCATCAATTGGCAAGGCATCGTAATTTTTCCCCTTAATTTGATAAATGCGAAATAATCCGCCGTCCTTCATTATAATCGTGGATTTATCGGAATCAATTCTATCAAATGGCAATTCATTAAGCGTCCAATCACGATTAACATCGCCAAACGCGCCGTTCTTAATACTTTTGAAAATCATCGCACTGCTAAGACTAGCTATTGATAATCCGATTATAGCTTCACTAAACATAGTGTTTATTCCTTTTGAAATTGGTAAAATGAATTGATTTTTGTTTATTTTTGCCGTTTAACCAAAAAATCAAGCTTGGCATAATATAAGCAAAGAAAAAAGGGTTGCGCTTGGAAAATGGCATACCAATAAAAAACGCTAAGGCAAGCGTGCCCACCACGGATAAAAATGCTAAAAACATATAGCCCGATTTTAATAATAAAAAGCCACTGCATAACCCGACCACCAACGCCACCACCGCAAATTGATAATGCACCCCAAAAAATAAATATGGTTTTTGGGTATTGACGAAAAATAAGGTTTGTGCTTTCATAATCTTATTTCGTGACATAATCGGCAAATGCACCCGCACCCGCCATCATGGCACCCCCAATTAAAAATACCCATAATTTCATGGCTTCTATTTGACCCTTAACCATCATCGCCACCCCAGCCAAGATAATCACAATCGCCACAACCCCGCCGACAATGGTTAATAAGCCCGTGCGACCCTCATCTACTTTGGTTTTGACCTCCGAAGCCCAGTCGCTTGCTGCAAATAATAAATGGGGCAAAAATAAATACAGCGCGCTTATCCCCAAAATTATTAAACAAATGAATATTGGCTTAAATTGCGTATATTGCGAATTAAAATTTATTGATTTTGGTTTTATTATATTTCTAAACGCAATTAAAATACTAAAATTATGGTTGATTTTCATGGTTGTTTTCTCTGTTCTTAATTTTTTATAATCATTAAAAATATAAATATTGTCAGCGTAAAAATAACGCCAAGCGCGATTGAAGCTAGCAAACGGGTTTTTCGGTTATCCTTTCTGGTAATTTCATTGTCCATTCTTAAATCGTTAATTTGCACGGCGACATTACCCATCAAAGCCAAAACATGGTTTAAGCTTTTTTGAATGACTTCATCTTTTAGTGCCGTGCTAATTTCCAAAGATGAATTTTGAATGTTTTGTAATTCAATATTAAATTGCTCCATTTGAATCTTGTTTAATTCAATTAATTCAGATTTAAATTTATTAATAAAAAAATTAAAACATATTAAAAGCGCATAAATCGGATCATTTTTATCAATAATCATGCGGGTTTTCTTAACCACTTCATTAAAAATTGCGTCCCATTCGTCATTACCTTGTTCGCGTTGAAAATTTTCGTTATTATCCATGATAACCCGCTAACTCAATCGCATTAAATACTAATTCGCTATAATTTTTTAATCGTTGCCTTGCCATAAAATTAAAGTTTATATGATCATCTATCGCTTCGCTAAATGTCAATTTATTGGACAACATTTTATTAATATCATACCCATATGTCGCCATATTAACCGATGGAATGGCGATAATGCTTTTAATCTGATTTTGGCTTGTTTTGAAAAAATCCGTATCCTCAAAAAACTTGCCGTCCTTTGTAATTATCGGATTAAAATATTCGTTAAGCCAAATATCAACAAATGCACGGGGAAAATTTTTCAAAATATGGCTTAAATTTGTCATGGTCTCAAGCATGGGTTGCCCACCAACAATTATTGATTGCAAGCGAACTTTATGCCCAGCATCTAGAAATAAATCAATAATTCGGTTTTCCGCCATATAAGCAACCAAGGGTAAAAATGAACTTGCACCAATGTCAATAATTGCATAATCATCATTTCGGCAATTTAATAAATTTTCCATTAATAAATCAAAATACCGCGGGTCTATAACCTCGGGTTTAAGCCCCAAAGACACTTTTTGCGCCCCCAGCTTAGTAAATGATGATAAAGTCGGATTAACGATGTCTGCGTCAAATAAAATGGGGTTTATGCCCCGTTGCAAAAAATATTGCGCCAAATATACCGCCATCACTGATTTGCCAACGCCACCCTTGCCTTGTGTCTGTATCATGATATTAGCCATCATATCACCTGAATTTCATATTTTGATAAATCTAATGGTTGCTTGGTGCGAACTTCATGAATATTTTCATTAATCCCATGCAACTCAATATGATGAACTAAAATCACTTGAATCATTGTGTCCTTGCCATGCTTATTTTTATAATTTTCAGTTATTAATTCGCCCCAAACCGAAGCCGTTTGCTTGGGTTGAATCGCGCCTACTAATTCTATTAAATTGCAATCCGCAACAATTTTGCCGTCAATATCAATTAATTCTGGAAAAGCAACTATCTTGAAATTGTTAAATTTTACTTCGCCGTCCGTTGTCTTGGTTTTTATGCCCCCAAACGCCACCGCATATTTATTGCCCTTGGCACTGGTTTTTATTGACCCCGACTTGGTAAAATATAATGCTTGATTATCTTTTTTTGCATATGTTATTAATTTTTCTTTACTCATTTTTTTCCTTAATTTTATTTGGTTTTTATTGTCTGATTTTTTATTGGGTTGGTTATTTTTTTGTTTTTAATTTCTGATTATTGATTATTAATTATAAACGATGGCTTTGTTTTAATATTTAATTTAATTCATTGAAATTCCTTAATTGAATCGCCAACATCTAAATCTAATTTCTTTGTTATATGTGATTGTGAATGATTGGAATTTAGGGCAGGGGAAATGTTAGTTGCAGACGCAATTGAAGGCGCAACGACAATATTGATTTTTTGTCCAAATCTTTCTATTTTTTTTATTTTGCGACAAAATACTTGATAACAAAATGAAATTAATTTTTCGTTTGTTAGTTTTTCCCAAATATGAATATTGGTGTAATTTTGCTCTTTAAGACTAATGATAGTTTGGATTGCGCGAGCAAACTCACTATTGCCTTTGCGTGATTTTTTTAATTGGTTATTTTCTATTTTCATCGCTGATACCTAAGTTTAATTCATGCTTAGATATGATATTACAAAAAAAATAATAATTACAATAATGCTTGCTTACTATAAATAACTATGTTATGTTAATTTATCACGAGTGAGTCGCTCATTTAGTTAATTTACTTCCCACCATTTACCAACGAATCAAGTGTATCGCATGGATGGGAATCTGTCAAGCAAATAATTCAGAAGGGGATTATTTATTTTGCGTTAATTTTAAAGATTCGCCAAATTCATAAAAATTTAAAATAAAAAACCCAAGCTTCGCAGGCTTGGGCTTTTCTGGAATGCTATAAGCAACCCCGTTAATAATATGGGTATTATAGCTAATGGGGAAGTGTTGTCAAGTGTTATTTAATATTTTGCAATATTTTTTTATTACGATTGCCTTTCTCTTAGGAGAATATAATGCCTACTACCCAAGCTAAGCAAGCAGGCTTAGCAAAATACTATGATATATCAAAGGTAAAGTTCGCTTTAATGACAAATTTAGGAAATGCACAAATATTAGGTTCGGTTAAGCAGTTAACGGCGCTTGGTTATTTAATGCGGGAAATTTGGCTTAATGGCGGTGAATTAAAGATTGCGCATGAATTTATAGCCATTCATTGTAAAATATCGGTTGCTACGGTAAGACGGGCGATAAATTACGCTATTATCAATAAATTACTGGATATTCACAAGGATTTTATTAGCAATAAACAATCTGCCAATCATTATATTTTGACGAATAAGTCAACGCAAGTTTTAAATAAATATTATGCTGAAATGGGGGTGCAAGAGCATTCTGCCGCCTGCTCAAATTTGAACAACAGATATAATAGTTTAAAGTATACAGATAATAATAAATCAGTAGTATCAGGACAAGGCGATAATACTGATTTTATTATTTCACAAGAAAGATTAATAAAAACCACGATTGACGATTGCCCAGAAATTCAAGAAGCAATATTAATCGCGCCGATAGATGAAATGAATAAAATTATATCTATCAAGCAAGCCGACTTAACGCGGGCGATGGTGCATCATCCGAAATTATCGTTATTATGCTTGGTTGCGACATATTGGTATAATAAATTTGGCACGCGGGCAATAACGAATCCCAGCGCATTTTTTGCGTGGTTAAGATGGAAAGCAAGCAAAACCCAGCAACAAGAATTTGTAATCAAAGGCTTTAATTGTTTTAATTTACGCATTGAATTAGCAGAATATAAACAAAATAGTGAATTAAAAGCGATAGCAATTAAACATGATAATTGCGATAAAATCAATGATTTAATTGCACCAATTGAAGTGCAAGATTTAATGCAAAAATTTGTAAAAGATTCGCCAATTTTGGACGCAAGGCTTGAAAAGCAATATAGGATAGTTAAATCCCAAGTGCAACATAATTTAAGTATAGAAAAGTCAAGAAAATTTAATGAAATAAAGCCCTTGGGCATGGTGAATGGGTGTTTAATTTTACGCGCAAGCTCCGATGAAATTTTAATTTTTTCAAAAATACATCACGAATTTTTGCTTAAATTTCAATCAGAAAACCAGCAAATTAAATCCATTAAATTTATTAAAACAGGAGGATAATCATGAATAACCCAATTGAAAGAATTATAAAAAGACGCTTAAAGCATACTGAACAAGAATATCATCTTGCTAAGAATGAGTTTATTCGATTAACCAATGGTTATGGAGTTTTGCGCGTGCTTGCTACAAAATTAGACTATAATTATAAGACATTAAGAAATTTAAGGTCAAAGAGACATGCGCTTCACCCATTGCGGATGAAAAACTTACAAAATATCATTCAAAAAATTAAAGAATTAGACAATTTCAAATCTAAAAGTTAATTTTACCATTTTACCATATAGACTTAGATGCAAGATAAAAATCAAGGTAATTGGGTTTAGCTTTTGGAATAATAATAATCTTAGATCCTTCTTTTTTTTCTAAAATTGGGTTAAGAATTATTTTTTCAACAAAGCATTCAATAATTTTTTTAATGGGATTATGCAGGCTATTATCTGTATAATCTTGATTTAATTTAATTTTGATAATCTCAATATAGTCTTTAATATCCGAATAGGTTGTATTTTTAAACACAAGCAAGTTTTTTTCATACTCAATATTCGCGGTTAAATGACGAACATTATTCATTAAATCATTCATTTTATTTATTGAAAATGTATCTTTTTTTAAACCCAAAGTAAACATTTCATAAAGATTGTCTAATTCCTTTTGGTTCTTTTCAAGTTCGATTATTAAATTTTCAAGTTTTTGTCCAAAATTATTATAATAATTCTGTATTTCATTATACATAATTCTACTATTAATAGTTTCATTTATATGATATACGACATTATCCATAATGACATTTTCTTTAATGCTTCTTGTATTTCGGCAAATGCTTCGGCGCAATCTAAATGCTGAACAAGTATAGCGGGTTTCATGGGCGCGGGTGCAATGGCTTTGACAAACACCGCAAAAAATTAAATGGGTTAAAGGGTAAGTTGTGCGGGTTCTTGCCATTACTAGCTTGTTGTGAATTTGATTTTTAGGTTTGTTTGCTTCTTGGATTAATTGATGTTGAACCCGTTGCCATAAATCTTCATCAATAATTTGTAAATCAGGAACAGAACGCACCACCCAATCGGTTTCAGGCTTAATTTCATGATGACTTTTGCCCGTAGTTGGATTCTTTTTTGTAGTAGTGCGATTATATTGATAAATTCCCCGATACAAATCGCACGCAAGAATGCCTTCTTTTCGTTCAAGAACGCCTAATAAATTAGCAACGCGCCAATGCGTGCCTTTGTTTGGGGCAGGGACTTTCAAATTATTCAATTTAATAGCAATCCCGTTTTTAGACAATCCGTTCGCAAAATCGGTATAAATCATTTTGACTATTTCGGCTTCGTGTGGGACAATTTCACGATAACCCTTGTGAACATGCCCCCGCTCATCAATTCTTGGCGCGACTCTATAACCATACCGAATGCCAACTATGCGCCCCTCCCTTGCCCGCGCCATATGCCCGCGCGCAGTTTTTTGCTTGATAACTTTAAGATGTAAGGCATTCATTGTTCCCTTAAAACCAATATGCAATTCGTTAATCTCACCCTCATTTACCGTGTGCATTTTAATGGCATGATATTCACAAATTTCATATAAATACCCAATAAACGAAATTGAACGCGAAATTCTATCTATATCTTCGGCAATGATATAATTAATTTTATTTGACTTATTGCGGGCAAACTCTAGCATCGCTTGGACGCCCGCGCGGTTATTATCCGCACCCGAAATTGCTATATCTGAAAAAATTCCACAAATGATGGCATCAGGGAAATTTTTCTCTATGAATGCTTTGCATAATAATATTTGGTCGTCAACAGACTTATGATTCTGTTGGTCGGTTGAATATCTTGCATATAATACGATGTTTGTCATGGTTTTATTTAATTCCTTTTTGGTGCAAAAACAATAAAAATCAATATTGTTTTTTCGGGTTTATATCATTGAAATATATAAGTTTGTAAGAGATTGCAGCATATTGTAAAAATAAGTATTTTTTTGAATATACTTGTCGTTTTTAGTTAAAATTTGTCAGATTATTTTGAAAATTTATCGTTATTTGTAATATAATGTTAAAATTTGAAAGTTGATTAAAAAAAATTGTAATAATTTGTAGCAATTTGTTAATGCAAAAAAAAATTTATACCACGCTTTATGAACATGTTTAAATTAAGTTATTGAAATATATTGATTTTGGTAAATATTGTAATTATTTGTAATCCTTAGCTAAAATTTGTTGTTATTTGTTATTATTTGTAATTTCATCTATAAATAACATAATTAATGCCACTAAGCAAGAAAATAAATCATTGTAAAATATAAGTTTGTTTTAATTTGTAAGAATTTGCAATTGCATTGTCAAGTTTAGTCGTTATTTTAATTTTTATGATGAAACTAAGTTATTTATCAAAAAAATAATCAAATTTTTATTGTCGTAAGTTTATTACATCATTGAAATATAAGTTAATATTTTGAATTGTAGCAATTTGTAATCACATAGTCATAATATATACTAATTTGTAATTAATTGTAATTACCCAAAAAAAAATTGTAATTCTGTGTATAAAAAAAATTAAGGCAGGATATGTCAAGGTATGCACCTTTACCCTGCCCATTTTGATTATCAAAATCTTATGCGCATACATGCTTAACGGGGGGATAAAATATTAGTTGAATTTGCAAATTAATATTGTATTTTATTATGATGAAGCAAATTACCAATTATCATGCCCAATTTTACGCGTTTGAATTGACGCGCAAGAAGCCCGTTCATGCCAATAATATTGATGGCATTACAAGTGCCTTATCGGATGCCCAAGTTGATTTAAACCCTCACCAAATCCAAGCTGCTTTATTTGCGTTTAATTCGCCATTTTCTAAGGGCGCAATTTTAGCGGACGAGGTTGGATTGGGCAAAACAATTGAAGCAGGATTATTATTATCACAACATTACGCCATTCATAAACGAAAATTATTAATCATCACGCCCGCCAATTTGCGCAAGCAATGGAATCAAGAATTAATGGATAAATTTTATTTACCATCAGTTATTATGGAAAATAAATCATTTAATGCCGAGATAAACAAGGGAAACTTTAATCCATTTGACCAATCTGAAATTATCATTGCTTCCTTTCAATTTGTAAAATCCAAATCCCCCTATATTAAAAAAATCCCGTGGGATTTAGTGGTAATAGACGAAGCCCACCGCCTGCGTAATGTGTATAAACCTAATAATAAAATTGCTAATACCATAAAATCTGCATTACAAGATTATAAAAAAATTCTGTTAACTGCGACACCATTACAAAATTCATTTTTAGAATTATATGGTTTGGTTAGCTTAATTGATGAAAATTTATTTGGCAATTTAGACAGCTTTAAAATTCAATATGGCAATCAAAAAATTAACGAAGATAGAATTTACCAAGAATTGCGCACACGAATAAAACCCATCTGCCAACGCACCCTAAGGAAGCAGGTATTGGAATATATTAAATTCACTGAACGCAGGGCAATCTGCGAAGAATATTTTCAAGATGACAAAGAACAAAAATTATATAATTTAGTATCCGATTATTTGCAACGCAAAAATATTTATGCATTGCCATCGGGGCAACGGCAATTAATGACGCTAATTTTGCGGAAATTATTGGCTTCTTCGTCTTTTGCCATTGGAGGCACATTATTAAAATTAAAAACCAAGCTTGACGAGGTGAGCCAATCACACCAAAGCGCAGAATTTGACGAAGAAATATTAGCCGATTATGATGGCGAAGATGAATTGCGTGATGAGTATGAAGATGATGAAGAATCACCAACCAAGGGCAAAAAAACATATACGCCCGATGAAATTAAAGAAATTCAAGCAGAAAAAAACCATTTAAATCAAATTTACGAATTGGCAAATTCCATTACAAAAAATGCCAAGGGTGAAAAATTATTGACTGCGCTTCGCCACGCCATGGACGAAGCAAACCGATTTAAAGATAAAAATGACACAAAAATGCAGGACAAAGCGATTATTTTTACCGAATCATTAAAAACACAACAATATATTTATGAATTATTACAAGATTCTGAATTTAAGAATAAAATTGTCTTGTTTAATGGCAGTAATAATGATGAAAAATCCAAAGAAATTTACAAAAATTGGCTATTTAAGCATAAAAACAGCGATAAAATTACGGGGTCTGCCACCGCCGATAAACGCGCCGCTTTGGTTGATTATTTTCGTGATGAAGCCAATATTATGATTGCCACCGAAGCTGCCGCCGAGGGGATAAATCTGCAATTTTGTAATTTAATAGTCAATTTTGATATGCCATGGAATCCGCAACGCGTGGAACAACGAATTGGGCGATGCCACCGATACGGACAAAAATATGATGTGATAGTGCTTAATTTTGTTAATAAAGAAAATCAAGCCGAATGCAGAATTTATGAATTATTGGACGAAAAATTCAAATTATTCAGTGGCGTGTTTGGCGCATCCGATGAAATATTGGGCACAATTGAATCGGGCACAGATTTTGAAAAACGGGTAATGGATATTATTCAAAAATCCAAAACTTCGACACAAATTCAACAAGAATTTGATTTTTTACAAAGCCAATTTGAAACAGAAATTAAACAGGCAAAAGATATTTCGTTTGAAAGTCTGATGAATAATTTTGACCCACAAGTTTTACAAAAAATTAAAATTGAAACAAACCGATATTTAAAAATATTTGAACAAATGTTATGGGATTTAAGCATACATGAATTAAAAAACCATGCAAATTTTAACAATTTTGATAAAAATTTTCAATTAAATCAAATTCCAACGGGATTGCGCCATGTCAATCTTGGCTTATATTCCATGGCAAAGAACCAAGATGATGGAAATGCTTACCGAATTCACCACCCTTTGGCGCAATTTATTTTGGAACAAGCAAAAATGCGAATATTGCCCCACCATCATTTAACTTTTCAAGCTTCAACCGATAATATTCAAAGAACGCCATTACAAAATTTAATTGGGCAATCAGGCGAATTGGAATGCCATTTATTAACCATCAAGGGCATTGACACCAACGAATATATTATTTTTGCGGGTTTAACCGATGATAATTTGCCCCTTACCCAAGACCAATGCACCCGTTTATTTCAATGCAATGCCGATGATAATGGCGCAGTGATGGATTTAATTCCCGCCAATCATGATGCCATGAATCAAATTTTAAATAATGAAATTACCACCATAAACACCAACCACCAAATCCAAAATAATCAATGGTATGAAGCAGAATCCGATAAAATCCAAAAATGGGCGGATGATATGAAAACCAAATTACGCCGTGAATACGAAGAGGTGGTAAATAAATTGAGCGACCATAAAAAATTACGAAAACAGGCAAATGGACTGAATGAAAAATTAAGGATTGACAAGGAAATTTTAAAAATAAATCAAGAATTATTTGCAGCCGAGGATAACATCAGGCAAGGCAACAAAGAAATCACCGAAAAACACCATGATTTTTTAGACGAAGTGCAACGATTAATAAGCCAACAAGATATAACCCATCGCAAAATATTTTCACTAAAATTTACTTGCATTTAAAATGGTTTAAATTATAGTTTCTTGACAAAATGGGTTTAATACAAAGGGAATAACCATGGGCGCAAATACCAAAGAACAATTATTTAAAACCGCAATTGGGCAAATTTTTATCGGCGCGAAAATGCAAGGCATGGGCGGGCAATCAGGGTTTCGTAATTTATTAAATATTAAAAACCAATATTTTCAAAAATTATTTGACCAATTTATGCGTGAAGTTGACAATGAACCGATTATTAATAAAGATTTTAAAGAGGAATTTTACGATAAATTATATAATTTTTTTAACCGATATTTTTCCGAAAATGGCAGTGTCTATTTTCGCCATACACCCGCATATCAAAAAATTTATGAACATGTTTATCAAGACGGACGCGATGTTGCATTGTTTTGGAAAACCCAGATGCTTTATTATGTTAAATCCGAGGTAATATACCAATCGGCGATTATCGCAGCCAAAGAATATAATAATGATGGTAAAGCCACCAGCACAATTCCCATTTATATTAATGCCGACCTTATTCAACATAAAAAAAATAACGAAAAAAAATCACTGATGTTTGAATTTGCCCGCATGGAAAAAATTGATGGCAAGGATACGATTATACTGACCGCCCAATATAGCGAGGGGGGCAAAATCACCAAAACCGCGGATATTGCCAAACAAGCAAAAATACCCGAATCATATATTAACGATGCTATTATGCAATTTAATAAACAATCGGAAATTGATTTTTTTATCAATAAAAATGCCCGCGCATTCCTATCGGAACAATTGGATTTATATTTATATCAATTTATGTTTAAAGAACCGACCAGCTTTACCGAATATCGCATTAAGCAAATTCAAACCATTAAACAATTTGCCTTGAAATTAATTGATTTTATCAGCCAGTTTGAGGACGAATTAGTGCGAATTTGGAATAAACCAAAATTTGTGAAAAACTGCCATTTCGTTATTACCATGGATAAATTACCCGCAGGCATGATTGATACAATTATCAATCATGAAGGATTCACCGCACAAATGCACGAATGGCACGAATTGGGCATGGTGGATGAAAATTTTAAATATGATGAAATGGCGCGGATTCAAAAACCCACTCTGCCACTTGATACAAAATTTTTTGCCGATATACAATATGAAATTTTGGGTGCGCTGGATGGGGATTTGGACGATATAACCGATGGCGTATTGATTCATTCGGAAAATTATCAGGCATTAAACAGCATTAAAAATAAATACCGCGAAAAAGTCCAGTGCATATACATTGACCCGCCGTTTAATTTGGATTCATCTGACCAATTCCAATACCGCACCAATTATAAGGATAGTAATTGGGCAAGCCTTCTGGAAAATCGTTTAACAATAGCCAAGAATTTTTTACACGACAGAGGTAGTATATTTGTGCGCTGTGATTATAATGGTAATTATTTGGTAAGGTGTATATTAGATGATATTTTATTATATCAAAATGAAATTATACTATCCAAATCAGCAAAGTTAACTGAAACTATTTCAAAATATCATAGTGGGCACGATTCATTATATTTTTATACTAAAAGCAATAACTATAATTTTGCAACAGCAACAAAGCAAAGAGAAAATCCTAAGTGGCGACCAATGCACTTGCCAGGCATTCGTTGGTCTCCAATAACAATTGAAGAAAAAAAATTGTTTTCAGTGGAAAATTTAAAAATTAACTCAAGAGGGCAATGGGCAACAAGAGCAAGAATTATTTTAGGTATAGAATATTTACCACCTGAAGGGCGACATTGGGCTTTAAGTCAACAATCAATTACTGATTTAGAAAAAATTGGTGGAATAAAACTTAATGAAAATGGGTATCCGATTTCATTAGAAGGAGATGAACAAAAACTAACAGATAATTGGACTAACTGGGTTGGATATTCTAGCCATTGGGGTTTTTCTACCGAAAATAACGAAGAAATTTTAAATAATGTTATTTATACTGCTTCTATTAATCAACACGATATAATCCTTGACTTTTTTTCTGGTTCGGGCACCACGGTGGCGGTGGCGCATAAATTGGGGCGCAAATGGTTGGGGGTGGAAATGGGTGACCATTTTCATTCGGTAATTATGCCCCGCATGAAACGAGTTTTATTTTATGATAAATCGGGCATATCCAAAGATTTAAAAGAATATAAGGGCGGTGGTATATTCAAATATTACGCGCTGGAACAATATGAAGAAGCATTGCAAGCGTGCGATTATCGCGATGATACTGCCCCATCATTATGGGATAATGCCAAGACCATTTATGAACAATATCCTTTTTTGCATGATGCAAAAATTACCAATTATATTGATTGGGTATTGGATAAAGATACCGATAAAATGCGCCTAAACCTGCCCAATGGGTATGATTTAGGGGAATCATTGGCAAATTATTATGCGTGGCATATTGTAATGAAAAATACCGATTCCATCACTATTCGCGACAATGGCATTGAAAAAACCATTAACCTGAACCCCGCAACCATGGATGCGAATGAACGCGATGAGTTTTTAAACCGAATCAAACCATTTATATGGTGGGGGGAATAATGAAAGTAAGGAATAATTATTAACTAAATATGCTAGAATTACTGCCATTAAATCAAGAATTGGAAACCAAAGAAATTATGCGCTTGGTGGCAAGGGCGAGAGGCGCATTAGCCGAATTAAAGGGCATAGCCAATGCCATGCCCAATCCGAAAATTTTAATTAATAGCCTTACCCTGCAAGAGGCAAAAGATTCATCAGAAATTGAAAATATAATTACCACCAATGACGAAATTTTTGCATCCAATGCCCCTGAACATTACTTTGCCAGCCTTGCTTCCAAGGAGGTGCATCATTATAATCACGCGCTAAAAACGGGGTTTAGACAAATGACATGGCGCAAATATAATATTATATCTGAAAAATTAATAAAAAAAATCCAATCAAAAATTATTGGTAATGATGCGGGTTATCGCCAATCGCAAAACCATTTAATTAACAATAATGGACAATTAATTTACACGCCACCACCGCAATATGATGTGCCAAAATTAATGGCAAATTTAGAAAAATTTATCAATGATAATGAATTAAGCGATTGCGACCCATTAATAAAAATGGCAATTATTCATCACCGATTTGAAACTATCCACCCGTTTTTAGATGGTAACGGGCGCACAGGCAGAATAATAAATATTTTATATTTGGTGCAACAAGGATTATTAGACAGCCCAATATTATATCTTAGCCGTTATATTAATAACCACAAATCTGATTATTACCGATTATTACAACAACCGCGCGATACGAACCAATGGCATGAATGGATTGTTTTTATGTTAACAGCTGTCGAAAAAACAGCATTACAAACGATTGATATTGTTAAAAATATGACCAAAATTATGCAAACACATAAAAAGATTATGCGCAGTAAGAAAAAAATTTATAGCCAAGAACTGATTAATAATATTTTCAAACACCCCTATACTAAAATTGAATTTGTTATGAAAGATTTACAAATATCTAGGCCAACCGCGGCAAATAAATTAGATAATTTGGTTGATTTGGGGATTTTGACCAAACATAAAATTAAAAATAGTAATTTCTATGTGAATAAGCAACTTTATGAATTATTATTAAACACCCCAAGATTATAAAGCTATGACAAAAAAACCACTATTTTCTTTACACAGATTAATGGGAATGATAAAAAAATACCATTTTCTTTACATAGCTTTATGGCAATGCCAAACAAAATGCCATTTTCTTTACATAGCTTTATCGGATATTATCAATCAGAAACAAAAATTTACCGCGAATATATCCAAAATGGCTTTGTTTTGGACGATAAACAACTTATACGGGGGCGATAATGGCTAAAAAAATTCAAGATAAAGATAATATTAACACAACACTAATTGATAAATTGCCCAGCATGGAACATGCCCCGCGCCAACCACAATGGCAATTTACACCCGATGAATTGGCATTTTTTAACCACGATATAAAACTTTATGATTATCAAACCAATGCCCTTAAAAATGCAATTTGGGCTATGGAATGTTTTTTTAAGGATGGTAAATTTCCCACAGATATTAACAAAACCATTTTTAGCGATATTTATTATAGATTTAATGCAGAAGTTTGCCAAAGACAAGGCGTATTGCCCGCGGCAAAATTATTATTAAATGCGTTATCCATTTTTGACCGCAAAAATCATCGCGACAAGGTAGAACCAATTTTTGAATTAATGAAACCATATTACCCCATTGATTTTAACTATAACAACCAAAAATATATTGATTTTAGCCATTTTATCAACCGAATTAGCTTTTGGATGGCAACGGGTTCGGGAAAAACCTTTATCATTGTCAAATTATGTGAAATTTTATACGAATTAATGAATCAACAGGCAATACCCAAGCGCGATTTATTAATTTTAATTCCCCGCGATGATTTAATTACCCAATTAACCCGCGCCGTCAATCAATATAATCAATCGCACCGCGATAAACCGATTAGATTAGTGCCATTAAAAAATTATGCCAATGAGAAATATGGTAATAACTTGCAATTTAATCATGAAATTATCATTTATTATTATCGTTCTGATAATTTGTCAGATAAGCAAGGCGATGCCGAAATTGATTTTAAAAATTATGAAAATGGGGGTGAATGGTATATTTTATTGGACGAAGCGCATAAGGGCGAAAAAGGGGAATCTTTACACCAAGCATATTATTCCATCATGTCGCGCAAGGGATTTTTATTTAATTTCAGCGCAACTTTTATTGATGATATTGATTTAATTTCCACCATTGCCAATTTTAATCTAAAAGAATTTATTAAGCATGGTTATGGTAAAAACATATTTTTAACCGATAAATCCTTAACTGGTTTAAACAGCGAATATAATATTGAAGAAAAAACAAAAAACATCTTAAAATCGCTGATTAATTTGGCATTGGTTAAGAAACAAAAACGGGCTTTGGCGGAAAATTCACAATTAACTTACCATGAACCATTATTGGTTAGCTATGTTAATTCGGTAAATGACAAGGATTCAGCCAAGGATTCTGATTTATCCTTATTTTTTAGGCTTATTCGCGATATTGCCAATCAAAATGATAATGAATTATCACCGATATTTAATAATGCCTATAATGAATTACAACCTGAATTATTGGCGCATAAATCGTTATTTAATGAACAATCATTGCGCAATATTCCCGAATGTTCGTTGAGCGAATTTCGCCAATTGATTTTTAATACTGGCGAACCATCATCGCTGGAAATATTAAAATCCAATTCAAAAAACAAGGAAATTGCGATTAAATGTAAATCCGCCGAAAAACCCTTTGCACTTATCCGCATTGGGGATACAAGCAAATTTGAAAACAAAGTTTTGGCGGGGTATGAATTTAATAATGCCCTTCGCGATTCCAGCTTTTTTGATAATTTAGAGGGTGAGGATTCAATTTCAATTCTTATGGGTTCACGCGCCTTTTTTGAAGGGTGGGATTCCCTTCGCCCCAATGTGATTTGCTTTATCAATATTGGTTCAACCAACGCTAAACGCTATATATTGCAATCAGTGGGACGGGGCGTGCGCTTAAGACCAGCAAAATCGCAACCACAATTTCGGATGCGCATTGAAAAACACCATGAATTGCACCATAATTCATCTCAAGTCCATTTGCTTGAAAGTCTGTTTGTTTATTCAACCAATATTAACGCCGTTAAATTTATATTGGAAATTGTTAATTGGCAAAATAAATTTAACCCTGATGGACAATTTTTACCATTACAAAAAAATATAAATTTACCTTTTACCTTAATTAAACCGACTTATTTAACCAAGGATAAAATTCAAGACAAAACGCCACTTGAATTATATTGTGATAAAAATTTTGTAATGCAAATTTTAAATTCACCCAATATAATTTTATTTTATCAATATGGATTTAACGCGAACCAAATTAGATTTATCAAAAATTTTATGCTTGATAAACAATATACGAATAATAAACAATATATGAATAATGAAAAATATTTGCAATTTAATGTTGAAGGGGATAATGCCCTTAATATAAATCAAGTTATTCAAGCAATTAAAGAATATATCAGTGCAACACAAGATGAATTTCAAGAATTTACCGCCATTATTGATAATGCCGATGACGAAGATGATATTGTTCATTGGCGTAAAATTCATTTCAAAGGGAATAATTACCATGATTTTATAAAGCAAATTCAAAAAATGGCAAATCCAGAGACCGAAGAGGAATTGACTAAGCTTTTGACTGAACAGAAGATAACTCCAAAAGAGTTTGGCGAAAGATACAAAAACATCACAAATTCAAACAAATTGCAACTAACCGACAACTTTTGGGGCGTAAGCCTTTACCATATCGCCGAACATTTTTATCATCCAATTATTACCGCTGATGAAAATGTTAATTTTTTACAAAATGTTATAAATACCCCATCTGAATGCCAATTTATAGACAAATTATGCAAATATTGGCAAGAAAATTCTAAAAATTTCAACGGGCAATGGATTTTTTCAAAATTAATTGACAGACTGGATAAAATTTATATTCCTTATACTGAAAATGGCATTGCAAGAAAATTTTACCCCGATTTTATTTTTTGGATATTGGTTGATGATGTTTATCATGTTATATTCGTAGACCCCAAGGGCACTGCCCATAATAATGCCCATTTTAAATGCGATGGATTTAATAAAACATTTCCATCAGGCAAGGATTATTTTTATCAGGGTAAAAAAGTGATTCCAAAATTATTAATGTTTAACGATTCAAACTTAATACCCGAATCATATCGCCATTTTTGGACAAATAAAATCAGTGATATTTTTAAATTTAATTGAGAAGGAACAACATAGCTACTCCCCAAAAATTGGGCAACTTCGGCGCTTTCAAAATCGGTGAATGCGTCCAAGCCCATATATTCGGCAAGCTCCTTGCTTACGATGATTTCTTGCCCGCAAGGCGCG
The DNA here is from genome assembly GCA_965262605.1 of Alphaproteobacteria bacterium. Classification (GTDB taxonomy): domain Bacteria; phylum Pseudomonadota; class Alphaproteobacteria; order JASGCL01; family JASGCL01; genus CBDHFN01. The sequence continues at coordinate 169,112 of CBDHFN010000001.1, forward strand.
GTTTGTATGGTTTTATCAAGTAATTTTGCTTGGGTTTCTAAAACGGGTGAATGCTTATCGTTCATGATATTCCTTTGGTTAGAGATTGATTTTTGGGGGGATTAAGTAAAGAATTTAAAGAGAATTTTGGGTAATTTTTATGATAATTGAATAAAATAGGCAATTGAAAAAACTTGGGAAAAATACTTAAAAATACTATAAATATAAAATGCTAAAACAAAATGAATCTTTACTATGATTGAGTATACGCCTTAATCACAACAAATGCAAGCGGATAATTTTTTTAATTTAAATTAAAATTTGACTCTATGGTTGCAAAATGTTATTAATATATTGTATTTTTTAACTTCGTATGATTAATGATTAGGTTATATATGTTTTAATGCGGGGATTTAAAGATTAAAGCAGGAGCAAGGCATGATTTTTTTGTGGGTTAAAGAATAACACATAAAGAATATTTACGGTATACATAATAATAAAGGTGTAAAATGAAAATTACTAAAATAAAAATAAAAAATTTTAGATTGTTAAAAGATGTTGTTATTGACATTGAGGAAGATTTATCATTAATAATTGGAAAAAACAATTGCGGTAAGACATCATTGTTGCTTATATTAGAAAGATTTTTGGGTAATAAATCTAATAAACCTCTTTTTTTATATGACGATTTTAATGTTGATTTTCAGAAGAATTTACAAGATTATCTTGATAAAAGAATTGATAAAATAAATGAAGATTGCTTAGGTATTTCTTTAAAATTAATTATAGAGTATGCTGAGAATGATGATTTATCAAATATAGGCAACAAAGTTATTATGGATCTTGATCCCGATAATAATAAATTGATACTTGCATTTGAATATTGCATTACAGAACAAGAACTATTAAACTTGAAAAACAATTACCAAAAACAATTAAAAACGGAAAAATATCAATCTGCAAATGAATATTTAAAAAATCATTGCAACTTTCATTTTCATATTTCCAAAAAAAGTGTTTTATATGATAAAAATAAAGGCGTTGAAGATGATACAGTTTTTAGTGATTTAAGCAAAGAAACTAATATATTAGACAAAATTATTAATTTTAAATCTATTAATGCTAAAAGAAGTGTTTCAAATAAAGAATCTGATAAATCCCTTTCTGTATTATCTTCAAAGATATATAAGAAGATGGAAGACAAAAATTGCAATTCTAGTGCTATTGAAAATTTTCATAATGAAATCAGAAAAATGGATTCAACTCTCAATAGTGTATATAAGAAACTTTTTGACGAAATTATAGATGATGTAAAAAAGTTAGGTGGCATAAGAGAAGACGATACAACTATTGAAATTTTATCCTCTCTTCAGCAAAAGGGATTATTGGATGAAAATACCACTGTAATGTATAATACACAAAATTTTGGTCATTCACTGCCCGAGAGCCATAACGGCTTAGGTTATATGAACCTAATCAGTATGATTTTTGAGGTAAAAATATTGCTCCTTGAGTTTCAGCAATATAAAGCAGAAAAACCATCTGATATAAATATTCTGTTTATAGAGGAGCCAGAAGCGCATACACATCCTCAAATGCAACAAGTTTTTATTAGAAACATTAAAAAATTAATCAAAAAAGAAAGTGAAACATTTAAATTACAATTACAGACAATAATTAGTACACATTCATCTCACATTGTTTCTGAAAGCAGTTTTGAAGATATTAAGTATTTTATGAAAGTTAACGGTTCTGTCAAATCTAAAAATTTAAAAGAATTAAATAAAGAGGGTGATAATAATGATGCTTACAAATTCCTTAAAAAATATCTAACCATTCACCGCTCCGACCTTTTCTTTGCCGATAAAGCAATTTTCGTTGAAGGTGCAACGGAAAGATTGCTTTTGCCAGCTATAATGCAAAAAATTGATAAAGAAGACGGCAAATCAAATTCAAGCGAAACTGCAAACAATCAAGTTCCTTTGCTTTCCCAAAACATATCTATTATAGAAATTGGGGCATATTTTCATAAATTTGAGAATTTCATTGATTTTATTGGCATTAAAAGTTTAATCATAACCGATATTGACGCATTAGATAAGGATAAGGATAAGGATAAGGATAAGGATAAGGATAAGGATAAGGATAAGGATAAGGATAAATGTAGGGTTCAATTAGGAAATGCAACAAGCAATTATACCTTGAAATATTTCTTTAAAGGAATAAATTTTGATAAGTTAAAGCAAATGCCACAAGATGAAAAAATTTTTAAAAGAGATGATGGGGAATGGAAGCAAAATAAAGATGGCAACCTATTATTAGTTTATCAAACCGAAGAAGAAAGTTATCATGCTCGTAGTTTTGAAGATGCTTTTTTCCATATTAACAAAAATTTTATAAAAGAAAACAAAGATAAACTTTATGGGGAAGGTTCTGGATTGACTAAAGCTGCTATTAATGAATTTATTAATGACAAGTCAGATGCTTACACAATAGCTGAAAAAATTAAAAGCAAACCATCATTTGCTGTTGATATATTATTAAATAGTGGCAAAGATAGAGATAATAATGATTGGAATATTCCATCATATATCAAGGAAGGTTTAAAATGGTTGAAGGCAGACAAAAATTAGAACCCGAAGTGCAAAATATATTTAATCATATTGATTCTGGCAAGAATTTTTTATTAAGTGGTGGTGCTGGTAGTGGTAAAACATATTCTTTGGTTCAAGTTATTTGCCAAGTAATAAATGAGTATCCAAATGAAAAAATTGCTTGTATTACATATACAAATGCCGCTGTAAGAGAAATTGAAGACCGAGTTAAGAATAATAATCTTATAGTTAGCACTATCCATGATTTCATTTGGGATAATATAAAATCTTACCAAAGCGAACTAAAAAATTCTTTAATTGCATTAGTCAAATCAAAAGAAATAAAAAGCACTGAAAATATTGATGATAATTACAATTTTTCAAACAATGATATACAATATAAAGATTATACAAGTATTAAAAATGGTATTGTATCGCATGATGAAGTTCTTATTCTTGCATGCTATATGTTCAAAACATATTCCAAACTTTGTGATATACTAAAGAATAAATTCAAATTTATTTTTATTGACGAATATCAAGACACCAGCCCGCTTGTGATAGATATATTATTGGAACATATTCAAAAAAGTAATAGAAAGAATATAATAGGTTTTTTTGGTGATCAGATGCAGTCAATATACGATAATGGAGTCGGTAGTATTAATTCTTTTGTAGAACATGGCTTAGTAAATGAAGAAATAAAAACACAAAATAGAAGAAATCCCCGTATGGTTTATGAGTTAGCTAATAAATTCAGGCTAGATAATTTAATTCAAACTCATTCCAATGATGAAAATGCACCCAACATGAGCAATGGTGAAATAAAAAATGGCAAGATTAGTTTCTTATATTCAATTGACCAAGAAAACTTGGAAGCTGTTAAAGAAAATTTAAATTGGGATTTTTCTGATTCAAGAAAAACCAAAATTTTAAATTTAACACACAATTTAATCGCTACTAAAGCTGGATTTAGAGGACTCATGGATATTTATGATGGCGATAAAATCCTAGATTTTGTAAAACAGGTAAAAAAATTTATTAATGAAAATAATATACCATTTGAAGAAAGTTTAACATTTGGGCAAGTGCTTAAAAAATTAGAACAAGATATGCCAACAGGTAGCTGGAAAGCGACAGAAACAATGCTGGGTTTTATAAATAATCACAATTCGCTTTACGAAGAAAGCAAACTTTACTCTTTTCATAAAATAAGCAATATGTATATTGATAAAGAAGGACTAATTGACGATAAAAAAAATGATGAAGGAGATAAAGTAAATCCTTTATCGCAACGGGATGATCTTATTAAGCATCTATTTAAAATCCAAACAAACATCAATTTATATAATGATAGAAAATTCAATGACTTTCTTAGAAAAACTGAATTTAAAATACAATCTGTAAGTGATAAAGTCAAACTAAAAGAAATAATAGATAACTTGATTGCAATGTCAAATTGCACCATTGAAAATGTTATTGAATTTGCGAATAAAAATGGAATTTGTAAAATAGATGACAAGTTATTATATTTCATTGAAGCCAAAGGCTATATTTATGAAAGAGTAAAGCAATTGAAGTTTGCCGAATTTGTAAATTTATACAATTATTTAGAGGGTAATACCCCATTTTCCACGCAACATAAAATTAAAGGAGCTGAATTTGAAAATGTATTAGTGATTTTAGATAATGGTAATTGGAATAAGTATAATTTTAAATATTTGTTTGAAAACAACGGAACCGAATCTGTCCGAACAAGAACGAATAAATTATTTTATGTTTGTTGCACGCGTGCAAAAGAGAATTTAGCCGTTTATTTTCATAACCCAACTCAACAAACATTGACAAAAGCAAAATCTTGGTTTGGAGTAAATAATGTATTTCAAATTGAAAATAAGCATATCGCCCCCAATTAAACAATGGCATAAACATAGTCAATTTTGATGGTGAATAATACTAAAATTACGAAAATGCAATAATGCAAAAACAAAAATAGCATTAAAATATTAGTCTTAGCTGGTAAATATTTCAGGATATTTCGGTTGAAAATAGTTTAATTTCAATTTTAATAATTCTTTGTCAGTTGTTTGAAATATATGGGGAAATCTTTTTGCAAAATTGATGCTGGTTGCAACATGAACGGCATCTTGTGAATTTAATCCTTGATTCCAAACTAAATCACGGGCGTTAAATGCAATTTCTGGGTATAATTGAATTAATTCGCGCTTGTGGTTGTTTTTGGGTAAATAAAAATAAGCAATAACAACAAGAATTTTTTGCATGAACCAATTTACTTTTGGCAGGTTAGTTGATAGTTTAATATTAATCTAGAACATTTGGGCATTTTTTATATGCCAAATGTCGCCGAGCAAGTTTTCGGAATTTGTTCGGTATGCCTTTAAAAATGATAATAATTGTCAGCTAACCCTCAAAAAAATTGATAAAAAAACTTGACAAGCGGGTAAAAATAGGTTATTTAGTTAATATTCTTTGCCGTTAGGCACTTCACCCCGCCCCATCAAAAGGGCGGGGACAAATTTTTAAATGGGTAATAATTTTAAGCACTAATAAATTGTGCTATTTTCTCTTTAATTTTCTTGAAAATATTATCATTAATTTTTTCTATTTTATCTTTTAATCGTTTGGCAGAAAATACGCGAATTTCATTAAAGCATAATGCGCCGTGGCGATTTTTAACATTTAACGGAAAATAATATGGGGAATCATTAAAACTGGTTGTTAATGGAATGCCGATAAATTTATCTTTGCTTAGTTTTTTTAATATTAATACGGGTCTGGTAAAATCCGCACCCTTGCCATATATTTCTTTGCCAATATTTAAACCCATTTTGCACCACCAAATTTCTTGTTGATGATATAATGGGTAATATTCGCTGGCATCAATGGCTTGTTTTTGCGTATTCCATTGGTTAAAATCTTTGGTAATTGGTGATTTATCCGTAATTATTGCCTTTTTTTGGGTAATTATATTGAATATTGGGAATATATCGCATTTATTACAAATTGCAAGAATGAATTATTTTAAAACTATTTCAGATTTTTTTTCATAAAAATTTCCGTTAAATTCTTGGGCAAGGGCGGGGATTCCGCGGGATTTTGCGTAATCGTTGTAATCGGTTAAGCCTTGAATTAATTCGCTTTTGCCAAAATTTGGGGTGCGGACTTCGGCAATGATAATTTGCGGATAATCGCGGTTTTTCAGCGCGGTTTTGGTATTTTTATCATCAATAATGGTAAAATTGCCGTGTTTTTCGCCGTCTTTTAAGAAAATTTTCGTGCCGTTAGGCTTGATAAATTGCACGGAACGCACGATGCCGTCAAGATTAACAATTGGAATAAGCAGATTTTTATTGTCAATCATGTTGCCGTGCTTGTCTTGATAAGATTGCTTTTTGTTTAATATACGGGGTTTTATCAATTTCATCAATTTTGGCAAAGCCACTTGGTATAATATTATCAGGTTTTAGCGTCATTAATGGTGCTTGCGATTTTAATAATGCCTCAACTTCATCAAACCAATATTTTGGTAATAAATCTGAATGGTATTCACCACCAGTTGTGTAATATATCGTTTTTGGTGGATTTTGATATTTATTCTGCTCAATCACTTCGTTGCTATGTAATTCAAAGGCAATATAAGCCCGTAAAAGTTTTTGCGATATAATAGTTTTATTTAAGTTTTTTGTGTCTGTTTGGGTAAATTCGCAACTATATTTATAAACACCACGATTAGCACCCGCGACATTATCGCAACTTTCAACATTAATCGCGCGGGTCAAGCCTTGGGTAATAAATTCATTCACCACTGATACAATGCCACTCAACCCTATGATGATAATTATTCTTAGCTATTTTTATATAAAAATATGCAGAATATTATGAAAAGTAAATATTGCAATTTAGGTGAATATTTGTTAAAATTCCCGTTATGTATAATAAAGAAACGAATTTTAAAAATTTATTACCCGATGCCCCGCAAAGGGCAGCGATGGCATATAATCATCTTTATATATTTGGTGGGCATGATGATGACCAAAAAATGCGTCTGGAAGTTAATGAATTATTAAGGAAATATGAATTAAATCCCTTGGAATCCTATGAATTTTTGAATCCAACTACTGATCCCATGGATTTTAATATTTTAAGCGAACAACAAAAGCAAGAAAAATTCTTGGGCTTAAAAGAGGGTAGCGATTACTATTCACAATTACAATATTTATATAATATGCAAACTGGCAATGGCGAAGTGGCGGATATTAATATACAATTTTGCTTCGTGGCGGATATTAATATACAATTTTGCTTCGTGGCGCGGATTAATTTAAGTGAGAAAAAAATTGCAAAATTTAATGCCCCAAATTGTGTTTTCATGGATTCGGCGAATTTTAGTAAAGTGCAATTTAGCCAAGAAGCGAATTTTAGCAATGCGCAATTTAGCCAAGAAGCGAATTTTTGCTTGGCGAAATTTAGCCAAAAAGCGTATTTTATTGAAGCGAAATTTAGCCAAAAAGCGTATTTTATTGAAGCGCAATTTAGCCAAGAAGCGTATTTTATTGAAGCGCAATTTAGCCAAGATGCGAATTTTAATGAAGCGCAATTTAGCCAAGAAGCGTATTTTATTGAAGCGCAATTTAGCCAAGATGCGAATTTTAATGAAGCGCAATTTAGCCAAGATGCGAATTTTCGCAAAGCGCAATTTATTCAGCTTGCATATTTTCATAAAAGTAAATTTAATAATTTACACATGGTAAACACCAAATTTTACCAAATGGATTTTCAAAATTGCAAAATAAAGGATAAATTTGATATTCAACCCACAATAATACGAAAAACATGGAAATTTTCGGATTTTTTGCAAAAATCATGGCGATTAATAAGTTGGCGGGCAATAAAAGCAAAATGGCATGCATGGCGCAATGCTTCGCCAATGGTAAATTTTGATGGCATAGAATTTATTCTGCCCGCCGATTCGGCGCAAATAAATAAAATTATCCTGCCGTCAGGGGCATCATTACGCCATAGTATATTTGAAAATTGTCATTTACGCGATTCCGAATTACGCGCCGTTAATGCCCAAGGTGCAAAATTTATTAAATGTCAATTACATTGGACAAAATTATCGGGTGATTTTAAATTTTGTGATTTTACAGGGTCAGATTTTTTGGCAATGAGCATAATGCCGACTAAAAAAAATAAAAAATCTTGTTTTAATAATGCGAATTTTACTGATGTGCATTATTATAATCTTGATTTTAGCCAAGCCGAAATTCATAATATTACCATTGACACGGATATAGAAAATTTACGCAATAAAAAAGCCCCGCGCGGTATTTTTGATGAATTAATCAACCAAAAATACGGCGAAATTCTTAATTTTTGGCGCGAAAAAAAAGCACGACATGATAAAAGTAAAAAAATAACAATGGGATTAATTGGGATTTTAATTGCTTTACCCATAATTTTATTATACGCATTGTCTCATCTTACGAGCAAAACTATGGCAGAAATGTTTGAGGCATATTTGCAATATAGTTTAGAGGAATTAGTGCATTTTTTACCAATTACTGGCGTGTTTTTATCGTTATTTTATTGGTTTTTAGGGCATTTAATGAAAAATAAAATTTCGCACCAACATTTAGCCGAGGATATAGCCCAAAAACAAGTATTATTAAATAATATTATTTTATTGGATTTTGAAAATTATTTTAAAAATGACAAAGATAAAAAAGACCCAGCATTTTTTGAAATCATGAAAAAATTATTGGATAAAACCCCTGATGGCTTGATTAAAGAAGAGGGTCCGATTTTGCCCATTGAAATTATCACGAAAAAATCTTAATTTTATACCTTGATTCCTTAAATATACCCAAAATGGCGAATGTCCATTGATACGGCAATCGCATGAAAATATTAGAGAATATTATTGGGGTTAAATAATGGGATAAATTTGAATGCGATTCCCCTGTAATACCTATTTTAAATTTGACACAACTAATTTATAATTATATATTATGTTGAGTTTCAAAAGGAAAACATGATGACTGATAAAATAATTGATTTAGCCTTGATTAACCAAAATATCCCCAACAAAGAAATTGATGAATTTCTTCATATTGATACTTTTGGCGATATTGCCAAGCAAATAATTGAAATTAATGGCAAAAAAAATGAAATTAAAAATAAAGAATTTTATGATTGCCGTGTGCATCAAGCAATTTTGATAAATGGACGGCGGGGCACGGGTAAAACCCAATTTTTAGTTAACTTAAAAGATGTTGATAATATCAATAAATATGCCACGAATGAAACAGGTGGCAAGATAAAAGCAGAAGAAATTCTAATTTTACGCCCATTTGACCCCACGCGGTTTTCGGGCAAACCCCAATTATTATTACCCGCCCTGATTGCTCATTTATTAGAAGGATTTGAAAAAGACGAAAAAAATTTGGAAAAAATACAAAAATCCATCATGAAATTAGGAAATGCCTTAGAATCTGAAAATTTATCCAATAATGCCACGGGCATTGATAAAATCATGAAATTAAAAAACAGCCAATTCATTGAACAATATATTCATAAATTATTCGTTGATATAGGTAAATTAGTTATTTTACCCATTGATGATTTGGATGTTGCCGATGAATTATGCCAACCCTTGACCGAAATTATCCGCATTTATTTACCATCACCATATTTATTGCCCATCGTTAGCGTGGATTTTGACCAATTGCATAGTAAAATTTTTAATGACTTAGACAAGGTTTTAGAACGACGCGAATATTTTGGTGATGATTATATGTATGGCCGCCCACGATTGGTTGACCATGTTGATGCGTTATTGGCAAAAGTATACCCCAATAACCTGCGCCATAAATTACCCAAATTTGATGATAAAGATTTTAAAGAAAAATATTGCATTAAATTTTTACATTTTAAAAAGGATATTTTAGAAGAAAATATGAAATTTGCTGAAATTAAATTTAAAGAAAATATGCAATATAAATTGGATGATATTGAATATTTAATTGGCAGTTTGATAATTGGTAAATTCTATGTTCCTAAATCTGGTAGAAGAATAACAAGTATTTTAGCCAATAATTTACGCGAATTTGTGCAATTATGTAGAAAAATTGATAATATGGCAAAAGATTACCAACCGAACCAAGAATTTAAATCAAATCTAATAAATTTAATGAAAATTGTTATTGATGAATATATAGAAAAAAATTTAACTTATAGAAAAATTAATCAGAAAACAATTCATAGAATGAATATTTTAAATTCTGCAAGTAATTTCGTTAAATCAAATAAAAATGATAAATTTTTTGAATCCGCAAGAATAAAAGAAAAGCAAGAAATGTATTTTGTTGATGAAGATAATGAAAGTGAAAGTAATTTTAGTGTAATTAGATTAATCAGGCGCTCAATGGATTATAATTTAAAAGTTAGGGATAAAGAAATTCCCAAAATTAATGTTAATAGAAAAGAATATATATCAAATAAGGATAACCTGAATATACAAGGTGAGATGTTGATCGAAATATACAATAAAATAGAAGTGTTTTTGTCTGATTGGTTTTATGGATATAACAAAGACAAAATTAATAATAACCAACACGATGATTTGTTAAGTATGTTTGAATTAGATTCATTTATAGTTTTTGCAATTAGAATCAATAAATACCTAAGCGATTCAGATATGTTTCAACATCTGATTGATACGCAAGAAATTAAAAAATTTAAAGGAGAATTGAAAGATAAGATTTTAACTTATGATTATCTTAATTCGCTTGAATTTGTTGGAATTATATATACAAATCAAATGCCAAAAGATATTGCAATGAAGGTAGAATTTGAAAAATTCATAACTGCATTTTATGTATCAATTTTAATGCACGAAAATTATTTAAATATATTAAGAGAATTTAATGACTTTAATTTCAAAGAAACAATTAAATTATGTTATCAGGAATTAAATGAAACTAAATTAAATGAAACTAAATTAAATGAAACTAAATTAAATGAAACTAAATTAAATGAAACTAAATTAAATGAAACTAAATTAAATGAAACTAAATTAAATGAAAACAAAGTTTGTAAACATTTTAATCAATTCTTTGCTGATAAGATTAATTTTTTTGACTTTAACAAAAATCAAGAGAATTCTCAATCCGAATGACCAAACTATCCATTGATAATTATATATTATCGGCGCGTTCAGACCGATTAATTGCGGAAATTTTGGCGCATTTTAATGATAATAATAAATTACCCAATGATAAAATAAATAATCGTTTAATTGAATCATTAATCAAGGACCGAAGCCCGAATCTATATCGCCATCAAGACACTATGCGGGCGGGAAAATATATTGACCAAGAATCCGAAAAACCACAACAAGATTTTGTAAAAAAAGATTTTAAATTTTTGGATTCGGTAATTGATGAATATTTTTATACGAATAATAATTTATTGGTGCGCAAAGAAAAATACCTAATCAAAAGTCAGCCCATTATTGATAATATAGCCATGACATTTATCGCGGGTTATTTTTACGCTCAAGAAATTGGGCAAAATGGCTTGACCATCAATGCCTTGCGCCAAATTGCGAAAATTTATCCCGAATGGGGCACAACACCTGAGCAATTAATGCCCAGCTTGGGTAAATTGGGGTTAATTCCGATGGTTGACAATCATCTGCATTGGGGGGGGGCTGATAACCCATCGGCTTTGGTTTTGGGGATTATTTTGTCCCCCGTCCACGATTATATTACCGATCAAAAAAAATCTGATACTTATATTCCAATCCCCCCTGAATTTACCTTTATTCGTTCGGGAAAATTGAGCATTGCGCAAATTATCGCCCTTTGTCAATTGGCATTATATTATTTAGAACATAAATTTTATTACCAAGAATCCAACGATTGCGCAAAAATCATTAATCGCGTCAGCTTGCCCCCCGAATTAAATTCAGAATATATGCCGCATTTTGCCAAAATTCATTTTGTTGCGCGTCAAAATGCCGATATTTTTCAACAATTATATCAAAATGCCAGTAATCTTGCGCATCAAAAAAATGCCACGGCGGCAGCATTATTATTACAAACGGCGTGCCATTGGCTTTATCAAAGCCCTAAAACAAAGGATAATGATAAGTATTTCATCAAAATTTTATTGCATGGCATGGGTATTATTCGCAGTTTGCAAATTATGGCGCATCAAAATGGTTTAGAAGAATTTGGCAGATATTACAATCATGCTGCCAAGCACCGAAAAAACAATTTTCAAACACCTGATGAATATAATAGGATAATTTTTGATAATGGCACGCAAAAGGCAAGCTTTCGATTCGGTTTTGTGCCTGATTTTCAAAATGGATTTTTTCCTGAACAAAATAAATATTTTTTGAAATATTTTTATGATAATAACCATAATAAACCTGATGATTTTTATAAATTTATTAAACAAGCATTACCAAATTATCATAAAAAATGGCAAAATTCTGATTTAGAATATTATTTTATTTATCATTTTAAGCGCACAAATTACAAAGAAAAAGGATTGCATTTTCGCAATCGTAAAATACGCCAAGAAATAATGAAAACCGCCCGCGAACTTGATATATTATTAACATCACTTAAATATAAATCTTACCCGATTTCCATGTTAAGCAGTGCATGGTTTCCAGAATTTAATTTGAAAAACTATATACAAAGTCAAGACGAAGTTGATTTAACACAATTAATTAAAGGCATTGATATAGCAGGCATGGAAACACACCAACCCCCCGAAGTTTTTGCGCCTGCTTTTCATTTTTTACGCGACAAGCTAACGATAAAATCATTTGAAGCCCCCGAATATTTACGGGAGGAAAGCGTCAAAGAACCAAGATTATTTGCCACCGTCCATTGTGGCGAGGATTTTCCCCATATCCTAAGTGGCTTACGAATGATTGATGAAACCGTGGAATTTTTGAATTTAGGCGCGGGTGATTCCTTGGGGCATGCGTTAGCTTTGGGATTTGACCCAGCAAGATTTATGCAAGACGGCGCAGAATCGTATTTAGAACAGCATGAATTATGCGATAATTTATTATTTATTTTATATTGTTTGGATAAAATGGCGGGTAAATATAACCCACCCGAAGGATATATTAACCGAATTTATGATAATTGGAAACGATTGACGAAAGATATTTACGGCAAACCATGTTATGATGCAATGAAAGGTAAAAAAAATTGGTATGACGCATGGATTTTGCGCAAATACGACACGCTTTTGGTGAATAATGGCATTGATGGCACTAATAAATTAATGGCACCCAAAGAATTACAGAAAATTTTGTATGAAAATGATAAAAAAGATGATATTATATTAACAATTAATATGCGCATGCACAACGAAAAATGGCAAGAAAAAGCCCGCAAATTAATTTGCGTGAAGCATATTGGTAATGGTGCAATGAAAATTAGCAATAAAGATGAATTTTTCACCAACCAAGATGATTTAAATGTTATTCATGCCATTCAAGATTTCAAAATCAGTGAATATTACCTTAAATCAATTGCAATTGAAACATGCCCAAGTTCCAATCAAAAAGTTGCTAAATTAGAAACCCTAAAAGATCATCCAATTTTCAGATTTTTTCCTGTTAATAGCAAAGAATTAGCGGGTGGAGAAAAATATAATAAATTTGGCTTGCGTTGTGGCAAGATAAATTGCACAATCAACACAGATGACCCCGGCATTTTTGCAACCTCGCTTCCCAATGAATATAGATTATTAAAAGAATCGGCATTATTGGATTACCCCAATGATTTAGTTGACAATTGGTTAGAAGAAATTGCGGCTTTTTCATTATTAAAATGGCGATATTAAAATCCACCAATCACTCCCCCAAACCGCCGATAATGGCGATGGATTTTTGGAATGTAAATCACCGATGGCTAAACCATTCGCCGATTTTTTAATGGTCAAGCCGACTTTGGCAATGCCTGTGTGAATTTATTTCTGGCTACTTAGGCGACTTTATTTTTAAGCCATGCAAGAATTGGGTGTAAAGCTTGATTAAAAATTCACCCCACCCGTTGATAAAAAAGGTAGGTTGGGGGGCGATTTTCAATAAAGGCGCGTTCTTCGTATCTTGTTTTTGCTTGATGCGCGGGTTTTTGCAACCATTCACACGGATTGCAATTTTGCCATTGAAAATATCGCGCGGATAATCGCATATTCACCATCACGCTTTGCAATAAAATTGGGTGGTCAGTGGCAAATTCAATCAAGCCACTTGGTTTTAAGACGCGGTGCAAATCGGGAATTTTTTGCAATGTCAACATGCGCCGTTCGCTATGTTTGCGCTTGGGCCAAGGGTCTGGGTATAAGATAATGATTTTTTCAAAATATTCATCGGGAAAAATCGGCATAATCTCCCATACAGAATCAGAAAAAATCAAAATATTGCGCAAATTATATTGTGCGATTTTTTCTAAAATTTTGGCAACGCCATTCATAAAAGGTTCGGCGGCGATATAAAGCTTATTGGGGTTATTTTGTGCCAAATGCGCAATATTTTCGCCACCACCCGCGCCAATTTCCAAAACAACAGCATCAAAATTCGCCAAATTTGGCGGATTATCCGTGGCTTTTAAGCTTACCTTGGGTAATAAATCAACCAATAATTCGCGTTGAATAATGGACGCAGCTCTGCCCTGTCTGCGACCATAATATTGATGATATACCGAAGGTAAGATTATATTAGACAAGCGCGCGCAATTTTTCCGTTAAATCAATGGCTTCCCATGGAAATAAACCATCTTTCGCTTCGCGTCCAAAATGTCCATAACTGGAAGTCGGCACATAAATCGGGCGATGCAAATTAAGATGCTTGCGTATACCATATGGCGATAAATCCATGGCATTAGCAACCGCCTTGGCAAGAATTTCATCAGATTTCTTGCCCGTGCCATTCGTATTAACATAAACCGATAACGGATGCGCGATTCCAATAGCATATGATAATTGAATCGTGCATTTATCCGCCAAGCCAGCCGCGACAATATTTTTTGCCAAATAACGCGCCGCATATGCCGCCGAGCGGTCAACTTTCGTTGGGTCTTTACCCGAAAAAGCACCACCACCATGGGGCGAAGCACCGCCGTAAGTATCAACAATAATCTTGCGACCCGTTAAGCCACAATCGCCATCGGGTCCGCCAATGACAAATTTACCGGTTGGATTTGTATAAAATTCTGAATCTTTGGGAAACCAGCCTTTTGGTAAAATTTGTTCAACATGATGGCGAATTAAGTCGCGAATTTGTGCTTGATTCATGCCTTCGTCATGCTGATGGGAAACCACAACTGACACGCATTCCACGGGCTTATTATTTTCATACCGCAAGGTGATTTGGCTTTTTGCATCGGGACCCAAACCTGATTTTGCATTATTGCGCCGATATTGCGATAAAGAATGCAGAATTTTATGGGCGTAATCAATCGGGGCGGGCATTAAGCTTGCCGTTTCGTTGCAAGCATAACCGAACATGATGCCTTGGTCGCCTGCGCCTTCAAGCTTTTCGTCAAGATTATCAACGCCTTGGGCAATGTCGGCGGATTGCGAATGAATCACGCAATCTACCTTCATGGTTTGCCAATGAAAGCCATCTTGCTCATAACCAATGTCTTTAACGGCTAAGCGGGCGCGTTCAATAATTTTTTCGTGGGGAATTGGGTTTTTAGAACGAACTTCACCCGCAATGACTAATTTTTGAGTCGTTGCCAAGCATTCAACTGCCACACGGGATTTAGTATCGTTTTGGAAAAATAAATCAAGAACTTCATCGGAAATTCTGTCGCATAATTTATCGGGGTGTCCTTCGGAGACGGACTCGCTCGTGAATAAATAATTACTCATCTCATATTACCTTTGCGTTTCGTAATTACCAAAATATATTACCATTGATATGGTATTAGTAGGTAATTTTTATAATGATTTCATATGAAACCGATGGGATTAAAGCAATAAGTATGGCTTTATATTATTAAAGCCATACTTATAATCAATTAATAAATATTAATTGCAGCAATCTTTTAATTCTTTGCCAGCTTTAAATTTAGGTTGTTTGCTTGCAGCAACTTGAATTTTTGCACCAGTGCGTGGGTTACGCGCGGTGGTTGCTTTGCGTGAAGCAACGCTAAAAGTGCCAAAGCCAACTAAGCGAACATCGCCACCGCTGGATAAAGTTTTGCTAACCACAGAAATAAATGCGTCAACAGCTTTTGCAGTATCAACTTTGGTTGCGCCGGTTTCTTCAGCGATTGCTGATACTAATTCAGATTTATTCATAATGAATCTCCATATTAAGTTAATTTTTCACCTTGCGGTGAGGTTAAGTTTTTGCTTTTAAGCAATAAAATGTATAATTCAATTTTCATGCCTAGGTCAAGAATTAAATTCATTTTTTTAATATTTTTGTGCAAAAAAATAAATTTTTTCAAAAAAAGGCATGAAATTGCTTAATCTTTGGGTTGCGTTGCGACAAAAGAAGGCTTTGCCCCAATTTTCTTTAACCATTTTTTTAATTTGGGGCAAGATTTTTGCCATTTTAATTCAGGCATTCTAAAATTAACAAATTCCAAGGCACAAGCAATGGTTATCACGCCCCAATCCAATGATTTTCGGTTAAATGTCGCAATTTCAGCCTCTAATTGAGCGCAAGCGGCTTCAATGGCTTTATATTGTCGTTCAAGATAAAAATCAGTTTTAGGAAAATCAGGGTTTTTTTCGTGGCGCATGGCGTGATGGCGAATATTCATCGCCGCTAACATGATGCCATCGCCAATTGCCCAACGGCGCAATACATCAACTTGCTTCATGCCACTATTGGGTAAGAATTTTGTGGTTTTTGCCATAACTTGAAAATAAGCCAAAATTGCGTTAGAATCAAAAATATTCTGACCATCATCGGTGATTAAAACTGGTATCCTGCCCAAAGGGTTTTTTTCGCGCAAACTATTATCCGTCATGGGCATAGTTTTAATTATCTCTAATTTATTTTCTAAACCCAATTCTTTGGCGACAATCATTGCGCGTCTGCCGAATGGGGTTGTGGGTGATGTTAATAATTTCATTTATTCCTCCGTTAATTATTGCTTGCAATTTAAGCATATTTATCATAGTTTGTCAATTGCAATGCGCGTATTTTATTATGAAATTTTAGATTCCACCATGAATAAAGCTCAAGAATTAATTGATTCAGGGCATAAAAATTTTTTTGTGATGGCGAATAAGCAAACAAATGGGCGCGGGCGGCTGGGCAGGGCTTGGCACAGTGCAGACGGCAATTTATATTGCACCATGGTTGTGGAAAATTCTGCGGTTAATCTTAATGCGTATTTAAGCTTTTGCTTTGGCGTTGCGTTATTTGATGTTTTGCAAGAATATGATAAAATCTTACTTAACCACCCGAATCTTTGCTTGAAATGGCCCAATGATATTTTATTCCATCATCAAAAAGTTGCGGGGATTTTGTGCCAAATACATAAAAATTGCGTGTTAATTGGTTTTGGGTGTAATTTTGTTGCGAATGATTGGGGTGGTTTTTTGCCGATAAAGCCTGATTTTCAAGAATTATTTGCTAAATTAGCCCGTAAATTCCAATATTATTATGAAATTTTGCAAAAATTCGGGTTTGTAGGTATCAAGCATCATTGGTTATCGCGCGCCATGGAAATTAACACGCCGATTCGCACCACAATTGGCACAGAAAAACAACAAGGCTTTTTTATGGGCGTTGATGATACGGGGGGCTTGCTTTTCGCGCAAAATAATATTATCAAGACTATAATTGTTGGCGATATTGCCGTTTCATAAATGATTAATGGAGGAAGTATGAAAAAATTAATTATATTGGCGCTTATCAGTGGTGTATTGGTTGCGTGTAAATCGGGTGAAGACGCGACAAGTTCAAAACTTTCCACGATTAATTATTTGATTAATGGTGATTTAGATTATTCTATCGCCGATGGCAAGCCACCGGTGCGTGCGGGCAAAGAATCAAAGAAAATTGAAATACGCATGGGTGATTGCAATGAATTACCCTTAATTATGCCGTGTGATGTTGATACGGATAGGAATCAAATTTTGCTTACTCCAAATTTAAATAACAAAGACACGACTTGGATTGGTTTTAGCGTGTTCGTTCCCAAGCAATTTCGCTCTTACCCAAAATTGCCGGTGATAATTGCCGAAATTGATCAATTTTATTTGGAAAAAAATATGAAATTTGGGCAAATTATAGAATCGCGCCCGCCTTTATTCAGGTTTAATATTGTTGATGAAAGATTTTTTATTGATTATCACCAATTATCAGGCAATAGCTTGGGATTTGGCGATAAAACTAACGAATTTCCAATTTCAAATTTAGATAAATTGCGCGACCGCTGGACTGATTTTATGATTGAAATAAATACGGGGACAAAGCCATATTTGAAATTATATGCGAATGGTAATTTAAAATTTGAATCAAATAAGAATTTAACCCAATTTCGCCCCGCAAAAGATTACCATTTTCGCTATGGCTTAGCGCGCAATATCAAATTTGCTAAATTAACTAAAGACCCTTATATAAGCGATGGTAATTTGCGCAATCGCTATCGGCAGTTAATTTATTTTGACGAAGTTCGCATGGGTTCAAGCCGAAGTGAAGTAGAAATTGCTGGCGATAAATTAACGCCACTAGATTAAAAAAATTTTAATTGGTGAATGGGAACGACCCACATTATCGCAACTAAAACAAAAATTAATAACGAAACATACCCATTAAAAAAAGCAATCGGAATGGCGGCTAAATGGCAAATCACGGAAATATATAATTTGCGCTTTTCGCGGTGGTAAAAATCACTGGCGGCATCTTCAAATTCATTAGTTTTATTAATCATTAAAAATAATATAACATACGCCAAGGAACTTATCGTTAAAATGCCATCATAAAATAAAATACTTATAAAATCTAAATTATACGAAATTAATAATTTTGTGCCATATGGAATTAACGACAAAACCAATAATAAAAATAAATTCGCCCATAAAATTGGCGGATTAACTGCGCGGGTAATATGCAATAAATGATGATGATTCACCCAAAAAACGCCAATAATAATGAAGCTGATGATATAGCTGAATAATTGTTGCAAAACTAAGCCGACCGCCTGCCAATCATAGCTTGTCGGTAATTTCAATTCCAAAACAACGATGGTAATAATGATAGCAATTACCCCATCGCTGAACGCTTCTAATCTTGATTTATTCATCATTCCCCAAAAATACAAAAAATCAATCAATAAGTCAAATTAAAATAATTCTTGCAATTAGTTTATTTTCATTATATAAAAAAATTACCCCCCCAACCATCAAATATTTTGATACCATATAATTGGTATTATATTTTTGTTTAAAATTGATGAAGAGGATATTATGAACAAACGACCGCTTTCACCCCATTTACAAATATATAAATGGCAATTTACCATGCTTACATCAATTTGCCATCGGGCATCGGGTATAATTTTAAGCGGCACCATATTATTATTAATTGCGTCATTTGAATTTATTTTATATGGTAAAAATTTAGTAATATTTCTTGAATGGGCTTCAAGCCCAATGGGTAAAGCTATTTTAATGGTAATTACCCTTTCGTTTTGCTATCATTTGCTTAATGGTATTCGGCATTTATTTTGGGACGCTGGCAAAGGATTTGAGCTTGCAACCGCGCAAAAATCGGCATATTATGTCTTTTTTGGCACGATAATTTTAAGCTTGCTAATTTTTGCCGTTGGATATGGGATTATTTAACATGGATAAAATGATTACACCCATTAAACGCGCGAAAAATTTTGGTTCGGCGCAATCTGGTTCGCACCATTGGTTAGCGCAAAGAATAAGCGCGATAATTTTGATTTTTTTAAGCCTTTGGCTTGTGTTTTCTTTGGCGCATTCGGGGGGCATGGGCGCGGAATATTTTCTTGAATATTGGCATAATCCTTACCGAATCGGTTTATTTAATTTTACGATTTGGACGGCAATATATCACGCAGAATTAGGCTTATCCATCATTATCGGTGATTATATTCATCAAGTATTTTGGCGCAATTTTTTGTTAATTTTTATTAAAATTTTAGCCTTATCCATGGCATTTTTTGTCGGTTGGCAATTATTATATTGGTATTAAGATTGGGAGTTAGCAATGAGTTATGAAATTATCAATCATTATTACGATGTAATTGTTGTCGGTGCGGGCGGTGCGGGGTTGCGCGCCACTATGGGTTTAGCTCAAGCGGGTTTATCCACGGCGTGTATTACCAAAGTATTTCCGACAAGAAGCCATACGGTTGCCGCGCAAGGCGGCATTTCAGCCGCGCTTGGCAATATGGGTGAAGATAATTGGCAATGGCATATGTATGACACAATCAAGGGATCAGACTGGTTGGGCGACCAAGACGCCATTGAATATATGGTGCGCGAAGCCATTCCCGCTATTTTAGAATTAGAACATTTAGGCGTGCCATTTTCCCGTAATGTCAAGGGCAAGATTTATCAACGCCCATTTGGGGGCATGACGACAAAATTCGGTGAAGGTCCCCCCGCGATGCGCACTTGCGCCGCCGCAGACCGCACAGGACACGCAATTTTACATACTTTATATCAGCAATCATTGCGATGCAAGGCAGAGTTTTTTGTGGAATATTTCGCGCTTGACTTAATCATGGAAAATGGCGAATGCCGTGGCGTGATGGCGTGGAATCTTGATGATGGCACGATTCACCGCTTTTTCGCGCATCAAGTCGTGTTGGCTACGGGGGGATATGGGCGCGCTTATTTCAGCGCAACTTCGGCGCATACTTGCACGGGCGATGGTTCGGCGATGGCTGCCAGAGCGGGCGTTGGCTTGCAAGACATGGAATTTGTGCAATTTCACCCCACGGGCATTTATGGTTCGGGTTGCTTAATAACCGAAGGGTCAAGGGGCGAAGGTGGCTATTTAACCAATAGCGAGGGCGAACGATTCATGGAACGATATGCACCTTCGGCGAAAGATTTAGCGTCAAGGGATGTTGTTTCGCGGGCAATGACGATGGAAATTCGCAATGGGCGCGGGGTTGGTAAAGAAAAAGATCATATTTATTTGCATCTTGAACATTTAGATCCCAAAATTCTGCATGAAAGATTGCCGGGCATATCCGAAACGGCAAAAATCTTTGCTGGCGTGGATGTCAGACGCGAACCGATTCCGGTTATACCCACTTGCCATTATAATATGGGCGGGGTGCCTACGAATATGTTTGGCGAAGTTGTGATGAATAAAAATGGTGATGTCAACGCCCCTGTGCATGGCTTGATGGCGGCGGGCGAAGCGGCTTGCGTATCGGTGCATGGCGCGAATCGCTTGGGGTCAAACAGCTTGCTTGATTTAGTGGTGTTTGGACGCGCGGTTGGCTTGCGTTGCGCCGAAACTATGAAGCCAAACCAAAAGCATCGCGCCGTTAAAAATGCTGGCGACGAAGCAATTGCAAGATTTGATAAAATCCGCCATGCTAATGGCAAAAGCAGAATTTCGGAATTGCGCTTAAGAATGCAACGAATCATGCAAAATAATTGCGCCGTATTTCGCGATGGCGATGTATTAAGCGAAGGCGTGCATAAAATGCAAGAATTATGGCGCGATAAAGCCGATTGCCAAATTACCGACCGCAGTTTAATTTGGAACAGCGATTTGGTTGAAGCGTTGGAATTTGAAAATCTTATCACGCAGGCAATGGCAACCATGGTATCCGCGCAAAACCGCCAAGAATCACGGGGCGCACATGCCCGCGAAGATTTTAGCGAGCGCAATGACGATGAATGGATGAAACATACGCAAATTATCGTCCAAGAAGATGGGCAAACTCAAATTACCTATCGCCCCGTGCGCATGAATACTCTCACTGATGAGATGGCGCCCATTCCACCCAAAAAACGCGTGTATTAAATTAAAGGATAAAAATGATTAATGAATTTGGACAAACGCTTGGCGAAATTGTGGAAAATTGGCAACCTGCTGAATTACCCCAAGAAGTTGATATAATTGGCGAACATGTTATTTTAAGACCTTTGCATAATTTCACTGACCCGCAATTAATGGAAATTTTATATCAAGCTTTGCATCACAAAGATTATTTAAAAAATTGGGCGTATTTAGCATATGGTCCCTATAAAAATTTTCAAGAATTTGATGATTTTATGGCAAATTGGCGGGCAAAATCTGACCCATTTTTTTATATAATTATTAACAAATTAACAAATAATCCCGAAGGGATAATTTCATATTTACGCATTGACAATGCCGTTGGGGTAATTGAAATTGGGCATTTGCATTTTTCGTATTTAATGCAACGAAGCCCAAGGGCAAAAGATGCCGTGAATTTATTAATTGAACAAGCTTTTAAATGGGGGTATCGGCGCGTGGAATGGAAATGCAATAAATTTAACGAAGCATCTAACCTTGCGGCGCTTAAATATGGTTTTAAATTTGAAGGCACATTTCGCCAAGCCACGATTAACAAGGGTCGCAACCGCGATACGAATTGGTATAGCATCATTGATGCTGATAACTGGCATCGCATTCGCTAAATCCGCAAAAATAAGGAGATAAAATGCCCAACAAACCCCTAAGTGAAGTTGTTATTTTGGATTTAAGCCGCGTGCTTGCTGGACCATTTGCCACCCGAATCGCCAATGATTTAGGGGCAAGAATCATCAAAATAGAACCCCCCGAACATGGCGATGATACCAGAGCATATGGACCATTTATCAAAGATTTTTCGGGATATTTCTTATCGCTTAACCACGGCAAAGAATCCATTGTTCTTAATCTTAAAACCCAAGAAGACCGCGCAATTTTTGAACAATTATGCGCCAAAGCCGATGTTGTATTGGAAAATTATCGCGCAGGCACCATGGCAAAATTAGGTTATGATTGGAAATTTTTTGAAAAAAATTACCCGCATTTAATTTATTGCGCCATAAGCGGTTTTGGGCAAACGGGTCCTTATTCCAATCGTCCAGCTTACGACATGGTTGTGCAAGCAATGGGTGGCTTAATGTCTATAACTGGCGAAGAAGGCGGCGAACCCGTGCGGGCAGGCTCCTCGTTGGGTGATATTATTGCGGCTCTTTATGCGTCAATTGGTATTTCATCGTGCCTATATCGGCGTGAACGAACTGGCAAGGGATCATTCGTTGATATAAGTATGCTTGATTGCCAATTGTCAATTTTAGAAAACGCCTTAATCCGATATTCAGTTGATGGCGAAATTCCCAAACCCATTGGCTCGCGCCATGCGACAATTGCGCCATTTGGGGCATATAAAGCCCAAGATAAACGATTTATTATTGCCGTTGGTAATGATACTTTATTCAAGCATTTATGCGATGCCCTAAATGCGCCTGATATTTTTGCTGACCCCGATTATGCCACGAATGATTTACGCGCCCATCATTATAAAGCCTTAACCAAAGATATTGAAGCAATTTTGGCAAATAAACCCGCTAAGGAATGGCTAAATATTATTGAAAAATTTGGCGTGCCTTGCGGTCCCATTAATAATATTGCCGAAGCCATGAACGACCCGCAAATTATTTCACGAAAAATGGTAGTTGAAGTGGAAGATGCGGAATTAGGGCATATCCGAGTCGCAGGCAATCCCATTAAAATCAATGATATTTATGATGATTACAAGCAACCGCCAGCCCCACGGCTTAACGAACACCGAAGCAAAATTCTTAAAGATTTTGATATTAAAGCAGATTAATGAATGATTTTACCCAATTTGCCTTAACCGAATATAAAAATCACCAAGAATATTATCTTGAAAGACAAGATAAGTTTCATGAAATTGTGGTAATTTTGCTTTGGCAAAAATATTGCAAATTATACGATGTTTATTCGCATAACCAAGGTTTATTATTTTTCATTAAGATCTTATATTATATTTTTGTGGTGCCGTTAAGATTTACCCGCCGAAAATACCCGAAGCGATGGATTTTAAAACTTGAAATTAGCATGGAAATGCTTTTAATAAAAATATTATCATTTAATACGAGGTAGAACCATGCAAAAAATCATCGCCATTGATGGCGTTTCTGCCAGTGGCAAGGGAACTTTGGGGCGAAAAATTGCCAATGCCTTAGATTTTGCTTATTTAGATACGGGCAAATTATATCGCGCCGCGGGGTGGTATTTATGGCATAATGGGCTTGACGCGCATGAAACCGCCAAAGCTTGCGAATTTATTCGTGATTTGGATGTTAAAATCCTGCAACAACCTGATTTAGCCTTGGAATCTGTGGCGAAATATGCGTCAATCTTGTCGGCTGAACCGACAATTCGCCATGCTTTATTGGAATTTCAACGAAATTTCGCAAAAAATTCGCCCAATGGGGCGATACTTGACGGCAGGGATATTGGCACAATTATATGCCCCGATGCCCCAATTAAATTTTATATTATCGCCGATGCGAAAATTCGTGCGCATCGCCGTTTTTTAGAGTTGCAATCTTTGCAAGGACATGCTAATGAAGATTTGATTTTAGCTGATTTATTGGCAAGAGATGACAGGGATATGAACCGCGCCATCGCTCCTTTAAAGCCTGCGGTTGATTCTTTTCATTTGGATACTAGCCAATTAACGCCAGACCAATGCCTTGAATTAGCTTTGCGCCATGTTAAGACGAAACAACCAGATTGGTTTTGAATATAGCTCTAAGCATTATCAATCACCACAAACAACGAGCCAAGCCTTAGCGCAAGTTAAGCATATAGTTAGTATGTAAATACTAAATAGGATAAATAATGACAAGTTTTAAAGATTTGTTAAATGGGTCAATCCCAGAAAACACTAATATAGAAGGCTCCGTAGTAAAGGGTCGCGTAATTTCAATCAATAATGATTTTGTAGTCATTGATGTTGGTTTAAAATCCGAAGGGCGCATCGCTGTGCGTGAATTCCAAGATTTAGAAGGCAAATTATCAGTTGCCATCGGTGATGTCGTTGATGTATTCGTTGAACGCATTGAAGACAGAAATGGTGATGCCGTTTTATCACGCGATAAAGCCCGCCAAGAAGAATCATGGAGCGTCTTAGAAGCAAAGCATTTAGCTGGCGAACCCGTAATTGGTAAAATTTACAATCGCGTAAAAGGTGGTTTCACCGTGAATATTGATGGCGTGATTGCTTTCTTGCCCGGATCCCAAGTTGATGTGCGCCAAAGCCGTGAAACACCGAATCTTTTAAATACCGCGCAAAGTTTAATGATTTTGAAAATGGATAAAATCCGTGGCAATGTCGTTGTGTCGCGTCGTGCAGTTTTAGAAGAAACCCGCGCAAAAAATATCACCGAAATGCAAGAAAAATTAATTGAAGGTTCAATCGTTGAAGGCACCGTGAAAAATCTAACCGATTATGGTGCATTTATTGACTTGGGCGCGATTGATGGCTTATTACATGTCACCGATATTTCATGGAAACGATTAAATCACCCATCTGATGCGTTAAAAGTTGGTCAAGTTGTCAAAGTGCAAATTACCAAATTTGACAAAGAACAAAACCGCATTTCATTATCAATGCGCGTGTTGGAAAATGATCCATGGGAAATTATCGCCGAAAAATATGTGAAAAATTCAGTCGTTAAAGGCACCGTCAGCAATGTAACCGATTATGGTGCATTTATTGAATTGGAACCCGGCGTTGAAGGCTTAGTGCATGTTTCTGAAATTTCATGGACCAAGAAAAATATTCACCCAGGTAAAATCATTTCTACTTCACAAGTCATTGATGTCATGGTGTTGGATATTGATTATGCCCGTCGCAGAATTTCCTTAGGCATTAAGCAATGCGTTGCGAATCCTTGGAATAAATTCAAAGATACATACCCCGTTGGCACAATTATGGACGGCATTGTCAAAAATTCCACAGAATATGGCATTTTCATCGGTTTAGATGGCGATATTGACGGCATGGTGCATGCGTCTGACATTTCGTGGGAAGTTTCTGGCGAAGCGGCGATTAAATTATACCAAAAAGGACAAACTATCCAAGTTAAAATTTTGGATATTGATGCGGACAAAGAACGCATTGGCTTGGGTATTAAGCAATTAAGCGGTGGTGGCGCAAATTCTGATATGCTTGACAATATCAAAAAAGGTCAAGTTGTAACTTGCACCATTGATGCGATTGTTGAAGGTGGCATTGAAGTTACCACAACCGATGGCGTAAAAGGCTTTATCTCGCGCTCTAACCTTTCAAAAGATCGCACCGAACAACGCGGTGATAGATTTGCCGTTGGGGAAAAAGTTGATGCAAAGGTAACAAACATTAACAAGAAAACCAATAAATTAGCTTTGTCAATCAAGGCACACGAACAAGAAGAAGAAAGCCAAGCTATGGCAACATATGGCAGTTCCGATTCTGGTGCTTCGTTGGGCGATATTTTAGGCGCAGCTTTGCAAAAGAAAAAAGAATCTTAATTTTAATTAAAATTCTGAATAAAATTAAACCTGTGAATGCAAATTCACAGGTTTTTTAATTGTTTATGCACTAATTCCCGAATAGATTTAAAGCACCCGTCTGCAATTTTTTGGAGGGGGTGCCGAAGGCGTGGCAAAGTTAATTTTTATGTTTTGGTAAAAAGAAAAATAACTTGATTTGCATTAAAATAAATAATATATTTTATACATGACTGAAAATCAAAATTTTACCCCGCAACCAAAAACAATACAACAAATATTTTCAACTGGCTTGATTTCTTATGAATTGCCAGAATATCAACGGGATTATTGTTGGAAAGACGAGCAAGTAAATCAATTATGGGAAGATTTAAATCGCGCATTTAAAAACAAAGACAATTATAGCAATTATTTTTTGGGGTCAATTATCCTTGTTAAAAAAAATGATAATCTTTTTGAAATTGTTGATGGGCAGCAACGCATAACAACATTAATGATTTTATTTTGTTTGCTTGAAAAATTATATCCACAAATTAACGCAGGCAAGCCATCAGCGGTCAAAAGTAAGCAAATAAAGGGCTATATTATGCCCGATGATGATGATGATAATCCGCGATTAAGGTATTATCCGGGTTCAGCAAATGCCATGAATTTCAAAGATTATGTAATTAATCAAACAGCGGAAGGTTTTAAAGGCTACAAAAAACCTGATGCAAAAAAATTATCTAAAAGTGATTGTCCTCCAGAAATATTATATCAAAATACCGCTTATATTTTACGCGAATTTTTGCAATCACTAAATATAGATGAAATTGGAGAGTTTATTAATTTTATAGCTTTTAATGTTAATATTATAGAGATTACTTGTGATAATATTAATATGGCGGTTAAGCTTTTTGAAGTTATAAATTCTAGGGGATTAGATTTAACAACCGCAGATATTGTTAAGGCAAAATTAATGCCTAAAAAACAGCCAAATGCCAAAGATAATATAGATTATGATAGGAAAAAAGATGAATTTAAAAAATATTGGCAAGATATTTACGGAATTATCAAAGGTGTAGATTTAGAAATGAATGAATTAATTTCAATTTTTGTTTATTCAAGGTCAAATCAATCACCAACTAAATCAATTCTTGATAGTTTTGAAGAATTATTTAGAAAGAATAATGCTGAATATAATATTAGCATAATTGATATTAAAAAATGCGCGGAATTCATTGACGCAATTGAAAATAGCGAAAATAAAAATATTTATTTATTGCAATATCTGCGATGGAAATTGCATTGGCGTGCAGTCTTAGTTTGTGCACTAAATAATGGATTTTTAATTAATGGTCAAGATTTTATTAAGTTAACAAAATATTTGGTTAAATTTTATTATTTGCATTGGATTGCAGGTAAAACATTGGATAGTATTCGTAGTAGTTCATTTGAAATTATTAGCCTTATTCAAAAGCAAAAAGAAAATTCATTGCAGAATATAAAAGATTACATAGATTCAAAATTTACCAATGGAATTTTAAAAGCGATAGGTAATAATCTTAGTGGTGATGTTTATGAACAACCATGGGTTAAGCCAATTTTTGCGTTGCTTGAATATCAAACAGATGAATCGGTATATATTAAGTTAGATTCAAAAATACATTTAGACCATATTCACCTCCAAAATCCAAATGAAAATGATGTAATTAAAGAAATTAACCAAAATCCAGATAAATTACATTGTTTTGGTAATTTAGCTTTATTAAATGCAAGTAAAAATATTCTAGCACAAAATAAACTTCTTGCAGATAAAAAATCAATATATAAGGGTGAAGGCAGACATTCTGGAGCCAGCAGATTTCAATTTACGCGTGATGTTGCTGAATATGATAAATGGGAATTAACCGAAGTTAATAGCAGGCAAATTGAAATTTTAAAAATCATGCAAAATTATTTAGATTTCAATACTCAAATAGAATAAAAATCTCTAATCACTTAATTAAACTCATATAAATCCATGGATAAATTGCCCATATCAAATGAATGATGCAGGCGATGTCCTTGCCCACCTGCGCCAAGTGCAATGAAAAAAGGGATAAAATGCTCAATGGTTGGGTGGCAAAATGCCGCATTTGGGGCTAATTTTTGCCAATTTAGCATGGATTCGCGGTCATTATTTTGTATTTTATCGCTGAACCAATTGACGAATGCGCTGGTTTTGGGATCGGTTTCAAAGCTGCGCTGAAAAACTAGACGCAAATTATGCGTCATACTGCCCGAACCAATAATTAAAATTTCCTTATCAAACTCTTGCAATTTTTGCCCTAATTCATAATGAAATTTTGATGATAAATTGGCGTTTAACGATACTTGAATAATCGGGCAGGGCGGGTTAGGCAACATTAATCGCAAAGGCGACCAAACTCCGTGGTCAATGCCGTGTTCGTTGTTTATAGTCGCTTGAACGCCATTTTTATTCAAAAAATCACTTAAATTTTCGGCGATTTCTGGCGAACCAGTTGTTGCATATTGCAATTCATATAATTCCTTGGGGAATCCAGTAAAATCATATATTACCGATGGTTTTGGGTGGGTGTTTATTGTAATAATATCCTCCATCCAATGCGCCGAAAAAATTATAATGGCTTTGGGTGGTTTGGTAAAGGCTTGATATTGCTCGAGAAATTGGCTTGCCTTCGTGGTGCGTAATGCTAAATCGGGTGCGCCGTGTGAAATAAAAATACTCATTATATTAATATACGAATTTTTTTAGAAAATACAAGCTTATTGCACGGAATTTGCAATATTAAAATTTATGATAAGAAAAGCCTATATAAATGGCGTGATTGCCAACCCATATTTTGCCCAAGTTGATTTTTTTGACCGCGCTTATATGCTGGGCGATGGAATTTATGAATATATTTTAGTTTACGATGGGCGCATCATTGATATGGAATTGCATCTTGACAGATTATACCGCTCCTTGGACGCTGTGCGTATTAAATTTCCGACTTGTCGGCGAGTTTTACGCATGAAAATTTGCGAATTAATTCGCGCGAATCAAATGAAAAATGGTGGCTTATATTTGCAAATAAGTCGCGGCACGGCACCGCGCGACCATTTTTTTCCCCAAGATTCAACTCCAGTTTTAACAATGTTTGTCAAACCATATAAATTAGACATGAATGCGATGGAAAAAGGCGTTAAAGTTGTAAGCCATCAAGATTTTCGGTGGGATAGATGCGATATTAAATCCATTTCGTTAATTGCGAATTGCCTTGCCAAGCAATATGCCAAAGATAATGGTGGGCATGAAGTTGTTTTTGTCGGGCAAGATGGCTTGATTACCGAAGGTGGTTCTTCAAATATATGGATAGTTGATAAACAAGGCACGCTTCGCACCCATATTGCTGACCATGAAATTTTAAATGGTATTACCAAATTACTAATTGAAAAGCTTGCCAAAGCGATTAATTGTAAAATTGATTTTACGCCGTTTGCTTTGGACGAAATGATTCATGCCCAAGAGGCATTTTTAACCAGCACTTCGCAAATGGGTATGCCAATAATCGCGCTTGACGATAAAAAAATCGGTGATGGTATGCGTGGCAAAATCACGAAATTAATTCAAGACGCGGTATGGGCGCATATTGAATCATTGCCTGTAATGCAATTTTAACTTTATTTATAGCCAATTAATGTGCCATCATCAGACAATATAAATAATTGCGATTGGGCGATAATGGGCGCGATATATATTGGCTTGTCAAGCTTTATATCATTGATTAATTCGCCATTATTGGGATTAAATACCTTAATAAGCCCGTATTGATTGGTAATGATAAGTTGCCCGCCCGCTAACACTGGACCCGTCCAAACAAAAGGTTCGCGTTTTTCCTTAATATCATTCCAGATGGGTAATTGATAAACCCATAATGGCTTACCATCTTCGGTGTTAAGCACAAGTAGTTTTGCGTTATTGGTAAGAATATAAATATAATTACCCGCAAGCCAAGGCATTTGAATTGAACCGATTTTTTTAGTCCAAATTCGTGCGCCAGTGCGAATATTAAAGGCAACAAAACGATTGGAATTTGCAATCACATAGGCATTATTGCCATCAACCACGATTGGCGCGCTAATTTCGGCGATGCTTGCCGATGATTCGGCTTGAATTCCGCCCGACAAATTATCATTCCAACGAATTTGCCCATTATTTGCCCTTAAAGCCACGACTTCGCCCGAAGAAAATCCCGTAAATATTGCGCCTTGCGCAATTGCTGGGTTGCCAGAGCCAAGAATTCCCGCCGATTCATTCGCGGATTTATAAGACCATATTTTCTTGCCGTCTTCAATTTTCCACGCCGAAATCGTATTATCAATCGTGGTTGTATAGATTAAATCACCCAAAACCGAAGGCGCAGCGCGCGATGGTGCTTGTAAATCAATGGTTAACGAAATTTCGCCATTGTCAATATTTATAACAAATAATTTCGCAAACCCTGTGGCGATGTATAATTTGCCAGCATTAAAGCTTAACCCACCGCCAAATTGATTGCCTTCCTTATCGTTATTGGTAAGCTTGCGCGTCCAAAGCGATTTGTTTGTTTTAATATCATGCGCCTTAACGACATAATCGGCATCAACCGAATATATGACATTATCTAAATAAATTGGCTGAATTCTAAGTTTTTTATCATCACTACTGCCTTCACCAATGGAATAACGGATAAATTCTTTGAAATTTTTTGCTAAATCAAGATGTTGCGGGGTATGCGTTGCAAGCGCGCCGGGTTGCAACCAAAAATCATTAATGTAGGGTGCGGGAATTTTTATGGGTTCAATATCTGCGGATTTGTCTACTTCGGTATCTGCGCTATCAACGATGATTGAAATTCGCTTGCCGGGAAGGGGGTCTGCACCCTTTTTCTTAAATAAATCACAAGCCGAAATTGTAAGAAAAAGGCTTAATATTAATAAAATTCGCGCGTTTTTTATCATGGCAAGACACCTAAAATTTCTTTCGCAACGGCGGCAAGCGGCGAATTCGCAATGGCAACTTTTTGTAAATATTCCTTCGCCTTTGTTGTTTCGTTGGCTTGCAAAGCTTGTTCAGCTAAGATAAAATTGGCAACCGCAATATATGTGCCTTTTTCATTGGTTATTTTTTGCAACTTATCTTGATTTTGGGCTAAATTACCATAAACAAACCTTAAATCGCCTAAATAATCCTTGTCAGTTTTTGCCAATAAACCCAAGAATTTTTGGTAATCTTCGGTTTTATTAAGTTGCAATGCCAAATTAATGGCTTTGGTAAGGGCAATAACTTGAAATTGGTCATTTTTATCTTTGGCGATAAATTGTTGAATCTTATCGTAAGAAACTTGAAGCGATTCGGGGGAATTAGGCACGCCGCCAACTTGAATTGCCGATGAAAATTCACTGGCGCGTTGTTTGGCATTTTGGGCATTCCAATATTCCCATAATTGCAAACCAGCAACGATTAAGACAACGAACAAAATACCTGCTATAATATGCTTGTAATATTTTTTAAGAACATTTAATGCGCGTTCTTGGGCAAGCTCTTCGTTAATTTCGTCAATAATTTCGCTCATTTTTTTACCTTAAATCAATTAATATTAAAAACTCATTAGCATAATAATAAAAAAAATCCAATAAAAAAGCATATTTTTCATGCAAAAAAAAATCTTGCTTAAATTAAATTTTAGTATATTATTATTTTACTAATTAGAACAAAATTCTTAATTATAACATTTTCAACATTCAAGGAGGAATATAATGTTAAAAAAATCAATCATAGCTCTGGGCGCGATGGCATTTGCTTCAAGCCTTATGGCACAAGCAACCATGGAAGAAGTCAAAAAACGCGGTGAGTTAATTTGCGGTGTTTCAACCGGTTTAACGGGTTTTTCTGGTCAAGACAACAAAGGCGAATGGTCGGGTATTGATGTTAATGTTTGCCGTGGCATTGCTGCCGCTGTTTTAGGCGATGCAAAAAAAGTTAAATTCAAACCTTTAACTTCAAAAGAACGCTTTACAGCTTTGGCATCAAAAGAAGTTGATGTTTTAGCTCGTAATACAACGGCAACTTATAGCCGTGATACAGATTTGAAATTCACATTCTTGCCTGTAAATTATTATGATGGTCAAGGATTCATGGTTCGTAAAAAATTAAATGTTAAATCTGCCAAAGAATTAAATGGCGCACGGGTTTGCATACAACCCGGCACCACCACTGAATTAAACTTGGCTGATTATTTCCGTGCCAATAACATGAAATATGAAGCAGTTGTAACCGAAACTGATGATATTTCCATGGAAAAATTGCGCGCTGATGCTTGCGATGTTTACACAACTGACCGCTCTGGTTTAGCGTCAACAAAATCTGGCGAAAAAAATCCTGATGATTTTGTGGTATTGCCTGAAATTATCTCCAAAGAACCTTTGGCTCCATTAGTTCGCCATGGCGATGATCATTGGGCTGATGTCGGTCGTTGGGTAATGAACGCAATGGTAATTGCCGAAGAAAAAAATATCACCAAAGCCAATGTTGCTGATACGGCAAAAGCCCCAACCAAAGATCCTGAAGTCAACAGATTATTAGGTTCGGAAGGCGAAATGGGCAAAATGCTTGGTTTGGACAAAGCTTGGGCAGTGCGCGTTATTGCGGCTGTCGGTAATTATGCTGAATCATACCATGCAAACTTGGATGCGATTGGCTTAAAAGACCGCGGTGTAAATGCTCTTTACAATAAGGGTGGCTTACAATACGCTTGGCCTTTCCGTTAATCTGATATTGATTAAATTTGTGATTGCGATAGGTGAAAGCTTGTCGCAGTTGCAAGTTTAAATAATCTACAATGTCTGATATTTTTAGCGAACTATTAAATATTGCAAACGAAGCAAACAAAATAAAAGTTGCTTCGGCTATTGATATTTTTAAATATAATATTAATTGTGCATCAAATAAGCAAATTTTAGAAATTCTACAACGAATAGGCAAATTAATTGGCATGAATAAAGGCAGTGATTGTAAATATTTTACAAACGAGTATAAAAAAATATTTGATGAAATGCAAATTATACGAACAACAGAAAAAAACACAATACAAATAGATTTTACGCCCAAAAGTAAAAATAAAATTTTATATTCATTTTATTTTTAAAATTGGCGCAGATATTGAATCAGGTATATCGTTGTTTGATATAAAAAAGAGTGATTAATATGAAAAATAAATTTTCAAAAAAAATGAGCGATAGCTTTTTTGTCAAGGCAGGGCAAGATAATATTAATAACTTAAACGCCAACGCAACAATTCAAGTAAACTCACTACAAAGATTTTATGATAATTTAAAATCCAATAATTTATTGGAAAATTTTCATTTAAGTATCAAAGAAAAATTTAAAGAATTATCTGATTTACATCATGATGATATTGATGATTCCCAAATTATTTATCGTTTTATTGACGGAAATTCAAATCCTAAATCTGAATTATATAACCGCGATTTGGCAACGGCAACTATTTCGCGAATTTGGCATATTAATCAAGGCAATTTTCGCATTGAAAAAAATATCCTTGATGATAAAATTGTGAGCTTAAATATAGAAGTTGGTGAAAATCAAAACAAACGGAGTTTAAGTTTAACAAAGGATTATACCATAGTAATAAATGGTGAAGGATTGGATTATTCAAGAACTATTGATGAATTTTTAAATGATTCTACGATAAAAGTGAAATATATGGATAATAATACGGAGTTTTCAAATTCCATTATCAATATATCTGATATGGTGGGGGTTGTTTGTGATGCCTTATCAAAAGGGACAACAAAAGAAATAATTGTTAAATTTGCAAAAGATATGGGATATTCTGATGCAGAAATTAATGATTTATTTCCAAATAAGCAAAAAAGATAAATTGTATTTTTAAAAAATTTATCAAACACGGGAGGGAAAATGGGAGCAATATCAAAAATATGGTATAATCAACATTCGCGGGGAATAATTTTTCAAATTATTGCCTTGGTTTTAATTTTGGGCTTTATATCATTGCTGGTGCATAATTTGCTGGCGAATTATGCGATTCAAAGCAAGTCTTTTGGGTTTGATTTTTTGGGGCAACCTGCGGGATATGATATTTCTGAATCTATGTCTTTAATTGATTTTCAATCAACTGACACGCATTTGCGTGCGGCGGTTGTCGGTTTGCTTGGCACTTTGCATATTGCAATATGGGGCATTATTACCACGACAATTCTTGGCTTAATTGTCGGTATTGCAAGATTGTCAAAGAATTATATTATCAACCGATTAGCCTATTTTTATGTTGAAACGATTCGTAATATCCCCTTGTTATTGCAAATTTTATTTTGGTCGGGTTTATTTTCAAATATATTACCAAGCCCGCGCGAATCAATCACTTGGGGTGATAATATTTATATTAATAATTCGGGATTTAATTTACCCAAACCCTTATTTAATGGCATGGGATTAATCATATTGGCAAGCATTATCGTTGCGATTATAATTGCATTTATTTTGCGAAAATATGCGATGAATCAATTATTAAATCATGGCAAGAAAATCCCATTATTTTGGATAAATACCGCCGTGATAATTGGCATTCCATTAGTGGTATTTGTTGCTTTGGGTGCGCCTTTGGAATTTGAAAATCCAACGCTTGGCAGGTTCAGATTAACGGGTGGAATTTATGTGCCCGCGGCATTTATTGCCATGTGGGTTTCGTTGTCTTTATATACGGCATCATTTATTGCGGAAATTGTCCGCGCGGGGATTTTATCGGTATCTCATGGTCAAACAGAGGCAGCAATGGCTTTGGGTATTAAGCGAAGCTGGATGATGCGTTTAATCCTTATTCCGCAAGCCTTGCGGGTAATTGTGCCTCCCATGACTTCGCAATATTTGAACTTAACAAAAAATTCATCGTTAGCGATTGCGGTTGGTTATGTTGATATTACCTTAACTTTGGGTGGATCTACATTAAATATCACGGGGCATGAAATGGAATGTATGATGTTGGTTATGCTGTTTTATTTAACAATTTCCTTAGCTATTTCCAGTTTAATGAATTATTATAATAAAAAAATTGCCATAAAGGAGCGTTAAAATGACTAGTAAATACGAAATTGGCGAACATCCTAACTTACCCGCACCGAATCAAAATGCAGGTTGGGTTGAATGGATTTATAAAAATCTTTGCGCAACATGGGTTGATTGTTTATTGACGATTATTTGCATTGTGTTTTTGGCGCAAATTATTCCACCATTTTTGCAATGGGCGGTATTTGATGCAACTTTATTTGCCGATTCGCAACGCAAATGCTACGAAGCGGGCGAGGGTGCATGTTGGGCGTTCGCAAGGGCAAGATGGGGGTTATATATTTATAATGTTTACCCCGAAGACCAAAGATGGCGCATTGATATTGCATTTATATTGTTATTTGTGGCTTTGGCACCCTTATTATTTGACAATATTAAATACCGCAAGAAATTATTGATTTTTTCTGCCTTTTATCCCATTTTAGCTTTTATTTTAATTAAGGGGGGATTTATTTTGCCCAAGATTGACACGGATAAATTGGGCGGGATAATGCTGAATTTAATCGTTGGCGTGGTTGGCATTGCATGCTCATTGCCCTTGGGGATTTTATTGGCTTTGGGGCGCAGGTCAAAATTAATTTTCATCAAATATATGTGTATTTGGTTTATTGAATTTATTCGCGGTGTGCCTTTAATTACTTTGTTATTTGTGGCATCAAATATGTTAAATTATTTTTTACCTCCGGGGGTAAGTTTTGACTTGTTATTGCGGGTAATGATAATGGTGACTTTATTTTCTGCCGCCTATTTAGCCGAGGTTATCCGCGGTGGCTTGCAAGCAATCCCGAAGGGACAAATGGAAGCAGCACAAGCAATGGGCTTAACATATTGGCAAGCAATGCGATTGGTGATTTTACCGCAAGCTTTAAAAATATCAATACCGGGTATAGTTAACAGCTTTATTGGCTTGTTCAAAGATACAACTTTGGTGATAATTATTTCTATGTTTGATATTTTAGGCGTGGGCAGAGCCACCTTACAAGATTCAAATTGGAAAGGAATTTCCCGTGAAGTTTATTTATTCATTGGTTTTTTCTTTTTTATCGTTTGCTTTGCCATGTCGCGTTATAGCTTATATTTAGAGCAAAAACTTAAAACTGATTATAAAAAATAAGGAAGGGACTAACAACATGAAAAACATTATTGAAATCAAGGAATTGCATAAATGGTATGGGCAATTTCATGTCTTGAAAGACATTAATTTAAGCGTGGCGGAAGGCGAGCGGATAGTTATTTGCGGACCATCAGGTTCGGGAAAATCCACGCTGATTCGTTGCGTCAATCGGCTTGAAGAGCATCAGCAAGGGCAAGTTATCGTTGATAATATTGAATTAACCCAAGACCTTAAAAATATTGATGCCATCAGACGCGAAGTCGGCATGGTTTTTCAACATTTTAATTTATTTCCGCATTTAACGGTGCTTGAAAATTGCACGCTAGCTCCAATTTGGGTAAAAAACATGCCCAAAAAGGATGCTGAAGAAATTGCCATGAAATATTTAACGCGGGTTAAAATTCCCGAACAAGCGGGTAAATATCCCGGGCAATTATCTGGCGGACAACAACAAAGGGTTGCGATTGCGCGAAGTCTTTGCATGCAGCCAAAAGTTATGCTTTTTGACGAACCAACTTCTGCGCTTGACCCTGAAATGATTGCCGAAGTTTTGGAAGTGATGATTGATTTAGCCAATACCGGCATGACCATGATTTGTGTTACGCATGAAATGGGTTTTGCGCGCAAAGTGGCAAATCGGGTAATTTTTATGGATAAAGGCGAAATTATTGAACAAAATACCCCCGAGGAATTTTTCAATAATCCCCAAAGCGAGCGCACAAAATTATTCTTGTCGCAAATTTTGGGGCATTAATCAGCAAAAATCTCCAAGATAATATGGACAAGTGAGCCGTTGACTAAATTTTCGGCAAGATGCAATAATATTTTATTCGGGTAAATTATTGCGCATTTTGATTTTAAATTATTTTAGGTATCTGGGTATATATCGCTTGACATATCATATTTTTATGATATTG
>CBDHFN010000002.1:0-679009 GCA_965262605.1 Alphaproteobacteria bacterium
GGCTTTCCGGTCGTCGATGAAAACGGCCGGGTGGTGGGGATCGTCACCAACCGCGACATGCGTTTTGCCAGCGATGACAAGACGCCGGTACGGGTGATGATGACCTCGGACAATCTGGCGGTGCTGCAGGAACCTGCCGATCTTGAAACCGCCAAAAGCCTGATGAAGGTGCGACGGATTGAAAAGCTGCTGGTGACCGACGGGCAGGGCAAGTTGACCGGGTTGCTGACGCTGAAGGATACCGAAAAGGCGGTGCTGAACCCGCATGCCTGCAAGGACGACATGGGGCGTCTGCGGGTGGCGGCGGCCTCGACCGTCGGCGATGCGGGGTTTGAACGCAGCCAGGCGCTGATCGACGCGGGCGTCGACATGGTGGTGATCGACACCGCGCACGGCCATTCCGAAGGGGTGGCAAAGGCGGTCGAGCGGATCAAGACGCTTTCGAACCGCGTGCAGGTGGTGGCGGGCAACGTGGCCACGGCGGAAGCCACGCGCGCGCTGATCGGGGCGGGGGCGGATGCGGTGAAGGTGGGGATCGGGCCGGGGTCGATCTGCACGACGCGGATCGTCGCGGGGGTGGGCGTGCCGCAGCTGACGGCGATTTTTGACGCGGCCAGTGCCGCGGGCGGCATTCCGATCATCGCCGATGGCGGCATCAAGTTTTCGGGCGACTTCGCCAAGGCGATCGCGGCGGGGGCATCCTGCGCGATGGTCGGGTCGGCGATTGCGGGCACCGACGAGTCCCCCGGCGAAGTGATCCTGTGGAACGGGCGCAGCTACAAAAGCTATCGTGGCATGGGGTCGCTGGGCGCGATGGCGCGCGGATCAGCCGACCGGTACTTCCAGAAGGACGCCGCCAGCGACAAGCTGGTGCCCGAGGGGATCGAGGGGCAGGTGCCCTACAAGGGATCGGCGGCGGCGGTGGTGCACCAGCTGGTCGGCGGTCTGCGGGCGGCGATGGGCTATACCGGCAACCGCACGATCGCCGAAATGCGGCAGAACTGCCAGTTCGTCCGCATCACCGGGGCGGGCTTGAGCGAAAGCCACGTCCATGACGTGCAGATCACCCGTGAAAGCCCGAACTACCGGTCGCGGTGAAACCGCCTGATCGGGCGATGACGACAGGGCGCGCACCTTTGGCTTTCCGAGGTCGGCGCTGGGCGGTGTCCACATGTGGACGCAAAGGTAGCGTGTTAAAATCATTTGATTTTGTGTTTTTCGTGAAGGGGATTTTAGGGTATTCGAACCCCTGGCGATGGCTTTGCCCGGCGGTCGCCGGTGCCTCCGCGATGCCGGAGAGGCCCCGGCCCGCCATTTGCAATTCGTCGGTGTCAGAAGGTGGGATGCGGACAAGGGGAAGCGCGCGCGCCAACGTGCGGCACAGAGCGGACAGTGAAGCATACAGCGAAGACAGGCGACGCGCCTTTGCTGTTTTTCGTCAAGATTTTTATGGAGTAAAGTGGCAGCCCGTAGGGGAGTCGAACCCCTCTTACCTGGTTGAAAACCAGGTGTCCTAACCGATAGACGAACGGGCCACGTTCAGCGAAGGTCAGTGCCTTGCTCGGTGTGGGCGGTGTTTAGGCCAGGTGCGGATGGGGCGCAAGGGGCTTTTTGCTGCTTTTCGACAGTTTTTTTCCCGCGTTACGAGTTGCGTCAAACGCGGGGCGCGCGCTGCGGATGGTCAGGCACGGGCCGCGTCTTCAAGGCGCAGTTGTACCTTGGTTTTGCCGCCCCAGTGGTTCAGTTCCAGCCGTCCGGCCAGATGCAGGCGCAGGCCGCCGTGACTTTCGATCAGGGGGCCAAGCGGGCCGTCGAAGGCGCCGAAAGCGATGGCTTCAATGGCGGGCGACGTGCCGTCGGTGAAGCCAAAGCGCAGGTGCGTTTCGCCCATGCGACGCAGGTAGGTGATGGCGACGGCGGCGAAGGCAAAGCGCGGGGCAGGGGCGGACTGCACCGAAAGGCCCCGCCTTTTCAATGTCTTCGATCAGGGTGGTGGTTGCAGCCCCCGGCATCAGCAACCCATCCAGCCGCAGATCGCGCGGGCCTGCCACCCCGGCGCCCTGCCGGGCCAAGAGGTCGCCAAGCCGCGCCATCGCCGCTTCGATCTTGTCTTCTTCGACCGTAAGGCCGGCTGCCATCTTGTGGCCGCCGCCCTTCAGAAACAGCCCTTCGGCCAGCGACCCGCTGCACCGCTGCCCCCAGATCGACGCCGCTGATCGACCGGGCCGATCCCTTGCCGATGCCGCCTTCAATCCCGATCACCACGGCGGGGCGGTTGGTGGCCTCTTTCAGCCGCGCGGCGACGATACCCACCACGCCCGGATGCCAGCCCTGACCTGCGGCCCAGACCAATGGCCCGTCCAGCCCGCGCGCCTCGGCCTGGGCAAGGGCGGCGTCGCGCACCCGCGCATCTCGATATCGCGCCGCTCGGTGTTCAGCTGATCCAGCCGTTCGGCCAGTGCCGCCGCCTCGCGCGCATCGTCGGTGGCCAGCAGGCGGGCGCCCAGATCGGCGGCACCGATCCGGCCCCCGGCATTGACGCGCGGGCCCAGCAGGAAGCCCAGATGATAGGCGGTGGGCGTCTGGTCCATGCGCGCCACATCGGCAAGCGCGCGCAGCCCCACCCGTTCGCGCCGCGCCAGCACCTTCAGCCCCTGACGCACCAGCGCCCGGTTGACGCCGGTCAGCGGCGCCACGTCGGCCACCGTGGCCAGCGCCACCAGATCGAGCATCGCCATCAGATCGGGCCCCTTGGCCCCTTCGTCCCGCAACAGCCGGTTCACCTCGACCAGCATCAGAAAAACCACCGATGCCGCACAAAGATGCGCCAGATCGCCGGTTTCGTCCTGTCGATTGGGGTTCACGACGGCCAGCGCCGGGGGCAGGGTTTCGCCGCCCAGATGGTGGTCAAGGATCACCACATCGGCGGCACGGGCGGCGGCGGCCACGGGGTCATGCGAAAGCGTGCCGCAATCGACGCAGATGATCAGATCATGGTTGGCCGCCAGCGCCTCCATCGCCGGAACGTTGGGGCCGTAGCCTTCGTCGATCCGGTCGGGGATATAAAGGGTGGCCTGATGGCCCATGGCGCGCAGCCAGATCAGCAGCAGTGCTGCGGATGATCCGCCATCGACATCGTAATCGGCGAAAACCGCAATGCGTTCGCGGCCCTTCAGCGCGCGCAGGAACCGCGCGGCGGCGGGTGCCATATCCTTCAGCCCGCGGGGGTCGGGCAGGAGGTCCGCAAGCTTCGGGTCCAGAAAGCGCGCCGCATCGGCCGGTGCGACCCCACGCGCCACCAGCACCCGTGCCAAAGCCATCGGCAGGCGCGTTTGCTGCACCATGGCTTCGGCCAGCCGGTCGGCCTCTATCCCCGGGCCGACCCAGCGGCGGCCGGTCGCCGAGGCTTCGACATTCAGAAAGGCGCGGGGCGCGGTTTCGCTCACTTCACCGGGTTTCTGTAGATCATCCGCCGCACCGAGCACCGGTCTTCGACCGCATCAGGATGGTTTCGGTGGTGATGAAGCCCGGTTCGCGCTTCACCCCCTGAACGATCGACCCGTTGGTGACGCCGGTCGCAGCAAAGATCACGTCGCTGGTCACCATTTCATCGCGCGCATAGATGCGGTTCAGGTCGGTGATCCCGGCCTTGGCGGTGCACGCCCGCGTTCATCGTCATTGCGGAACAAGAGCTTGCCCCAGATCTGTCCGCCCATGCATTTCAGCGCAGACAGCTGCCAGCACCCCTTCGGGCGGCGCCGCCCGAGCCCCATATACATGTCGATGCCGGTGATGTCGGCCTCGGCGCAGTGGATGACGCCTGCCACATCGCCATCGGTGATCAGCCGGATCGAGGCGCCGGTCGAACGGACCTCGGCGATCATCGCCTCGTGGCGGGGGCGTTCAAGGATGCAGCAGGTGATGTCGCTTGCGGCCACGCCCTTGGCCTTGGCAAGGGCGCGCACCCGTTCGGCGGGCGCCATGGCAAGGCTGACCACGTCCTTGGCATAGCCCGGCCCGATGGCCAGCTTTTCCATATAGACATCGGGCGCATGCAGAAGCGTGCCGCGCGGGGCCATGGCGATCACGGTCAGGGCGTTGGGCATGTCCTTGGCGGTCAGCGTCGTGCCTTCCAGCGGGTCCAGCGCAATATCCACCGCCGGGCCATTGCCGGTGCACCGACTTCCTCGCCGATGTAAAGCATCGGGGCTTCGTCACGCTCGCCCTCGCCGATAACCACCACGCCCTTGATGTCGAGCATGTTGAGCTGTTCGCGCATCGCATTGACGGCGGCCTGATCGGCGGCCTTTTCGTCGCCACGCCCGATCAGGCGGGCCGATGCATGGGCGGCGGCCTCGCTGACACGGGCAAGGCCCAGGGAAAGCATGCGGTCTTGGAATTGCGTGACGTCGGCCATGGCGGTCCTTCTTCGGTCAAACGGAGCTTTGCGGGCATCTAGCGCTGCACCGCCCCGCGCGGCAAGGGGTTGCGCGGCTTTTATCGCTCACATGCCCCGGCCGGGGTGTGAAGGTTCGGGCGAAGGCCGGGCTTCAACCGCTTTGAGCCGATCAGAGACCGTCGGCAACACAGAAGAATGGCAGGCGATTCTCGCCTGCCAAAATCTCAGATGCTGCCTTCCCGCTCGATCACCAAGACCCGCGCCGCCCCCACCGGATGCGCTACATGTTCGTCCCCGTCTTGGGCATGAAAAATGTCTCCCACGTTCAGACGGTGGATGACGACCTCACCGCCTTCCTTGGCGTGCATATCGACCATCCCGCCGAGAACAACGAAAACCTCTGGGCCGTCATTCACATGCCACTTGTAGGGCTTGTCTGTCCAATGCAGACGCACGGTGGTTGCCCCTTCGATACGCTCGATAGGCAACGCACCCCAAGCGCGATCGCTGGTAAACTCGGTCGGTGTGATTTTACGCATGGCTTTCTCCTTGTCCTTGCTCCATTTTTTATCATGGCCTCTCATCACCGTCTTCCTTGCCAAGTGACGGAACTCACCTGCCATCCGCTGGAATTGCTATGGAAATCGACATCACCAACCAACGCATAC
This sequence comes from Alphaproteobacteria bacterium, assembly GCA_965262605.1. Lineage (GTDB taxonomy): Bacteria > Pseudomonadota > Alphaproteobacteria > JASGCL01 > JASGCL01 > CBDHFN01. The sequence continues at coordinate 5,068 of CBDHFN010000002.1, forward strand.
TTGCCCTGTTGGCGGAAAACGCCCGCATCAGCGCGACCGAGATCGCGCGAAAGGTCAATCTCTCACGCCCCGCCGTACAAGAGCGTATTGACGACCATGGAAGCCAACGGCATCATCGAATGTTACCGCACCGAAATCGCGCCAAGCGCAGGCATGATACGTGCTGTGATCTTCGTGCAGATCGCCAACCGCCCCTGCGGTCCTGCGCTGGAATGGTTGCAATCCCTTGAAGGGGTTACATCCGTCCAATCGCTGTCAGGCGATATTGATGCTTTAGTCCATGTCTTAGTGCCAAACTTATCAGCCCTTTCCGCTTTCAACGACACTCTCGCGGCATCACCGCTGATTTCCAGCGCCAAGAGTAGCGCCGTGTTACGCACGCTTGTCCGTGCCCGTCTCGCTGCCGCTCGTGTCTTGGTGAATGCGGCGCGTGGCGACCTCTGCCTATGCCTGTCAGACATACGTTTGGCATACGTTGGGAATACCTTGTCCCCGCCGCCAGGCGCCGCCGTTAATCCAGCGTCCTCAAGAACTTGCTCCTCAGACGCTCTCAATCCGGATCGCGACCGGCTCGCCCAGAACCACCCCGGTGGCGGGCAGGCGCGAGAGCGCGTGGTTGACCGCGTCGCGCGTCGTCTTGTGGGTGACGATCAGCACCGGCGCGTCGCTGTCGGCATGGCCATACTGGCGCATCCGGTCGATCGAGATGCCTTCATCGCCCAGCACGGTTGCAACCTTGGCCAGCGCGCCGGGCTTGTCGGTCAGCGCCATGCGCAGGTAGTAGGGCGCAGGTGCCGTCGCCTTGGCGGCGACCGGTTCGGCGAGGGTCGCAGCGGGTTGGCCAAAGGTCGACAGCCGGGTGCCACGGGCAATGTCGATCACGTCCGCCAGAATCGCCGAGGCGGTCGGGCCTTCGCCCGCGCCCGCACCACGCAGCACGATCTGGCCGACGGAATCGCCTTCCAGAACCACCATGTTGGTGCCGCCCTGCAACTGGCCAAGCGGGCTGTCGGCAGGGACAAGACAGGGGGTCATGCGCTGTTCCAGCCCGCGTCCGGTCATTTGGGCAACGCCTAACAGTTTGATTTTATATCCCATATCGGCCGCGCGGCGGATATCGTCGATGGAAATCCGCCCGATCCCCTCCAACTCGACCGCATCGAACGAGACTTTGGTGCCAAAGGCGATCGCGGCCAGCAAGCGAAAGCTTGTGGCCAGCGTCGATGCCGCCGACGTCAAGGTTCGGGTCGGCTTCCAGATAACCAAGCTGACGGGCTTCTTCAAAGACCGTCTCATAGGGCAGGCCCGCACTTTCCATCCGGGTCAGGATATAGTTGCAGGTGCCGTTCATCACCCCCATCACCCGGCGGATCTGATTCCCGGCCAACCCTTCGGTCAGCGCCTTGATCACCGGAATACCGCCCGCGACGGCGGCCTCGAAACGGATCACATGGCCCTTGGCTTCGGCCGCCGCCGCCAGCGCCTGCCCGTGGTGCGCCAGCAGCGCCTTGTTGGCCGAAACCACATCCTTGCCCGCAGCAATCGCCGCTTCGGTCGCATCTTTGGCCGGGCCTTCTGATCCGCCCATCACTTCGATGAACAGATCGACATCCTTGCGCCGTGCCAGCGCCACCGGATCATCTTCCCAGCCGTATCCCGACAGATCCACATCGCGGTTCTTGGAACGCGACCGGGCTGAAACCGCGGAAATCACGATCCTGCGGCCCGCGCGCTTTTCCAGCAGATCGGCATGTTTCTGTACGATTTTCACCACGCCAGCGCCCACGGTTCCCAGGCCCGCAATGCCAAGTTTCAACGGTTGGGACATGGGTGCTCCTCGCAGCATTTGATCACAAAGCGTGTTAGCCGAACGCGCCGGGGCATGCAACTTATGCACGGCGCCGGGGGCCTAGGGATTGGCCCTGCTGTTGACTTTGCGCACGGTCGGTCAAGTCTTGCCCGGCGGCCACCAAGGACGCGGCGGGGTCGACGGGCGGGGGTGGGGTGGTGTGAAAGGACTCGAATGGCACCAGCGTTGGATAGGGGGCCTGTGTCACGGCGGAATCGGTGATGCTGTCAAGGGCCGGAATCTGCGTGCAGCCGCCGAGGCAAGGCAGGGCGAGGACCAAGAACAGACGAAACGGGTGAAAGAACGGGTTCATCCGCGCAGAGTAAAGCCAAGCTGACACCTGCTGCAAGGCGGTGCCGTCAAATATCGGGATTGGGGCGTTGCCTGGCTTCCAATTGAACGGATGTTCATATATTTTGCCGACATGGCCAGACCCAAAGGATCAAATGCCGACATTACCGGCCCGCGTGTGCGGGCATCGGCGCTGCGGCTCTTCGCGCGCGATGGTTATGCGGCGGTATCCATGCGCCAGATCGCGGCAGAGGTGGGAGTGCAGGCCGGGGCGCTTTACCTTTACACGCCCGACAAGCAGGCGCTGTTGTTCGATTTGCTGGACAATCACATGCGCGATCTGATCGCGGCATATGACGTTGAAATCCTGCCCTTCGATCCGCTGGAACGCATGGCGCATTTCGTCCGCTTTCACATCGGCCGCAACCTTGACCATCCGGCAGCGGTTTTCCTGTCATACATGGAACTGCGCAACCTGACGCCGGACAACTTTACGGCGATCGAAGCCTTGCGGCGCGCTTATGAAGACCGGCTGACGCGGATTCTGGCTGACGGGCAGGTGGCCCAGGTGTTCGCCGTCGCCGACGTGCGGCTTGCGACGATGGCGATCATTGCCATGCTGAACGGGGTGAACACCTGGTTCCGCGATGGCGGGCGACTAAGCCGCAGCGAGGTTGAAGAGATTCACTGCGATATGGTCCGTAAGGTCTTGTCAGCCTGATCTGGCCAAGGCCGACGGCGCGGGCGATCAGCAGGTACCCGACAGCACCACCTGGCTGGCAAAGCGTGGCCGCGTGGTGATGAATGTGCCAAACCAACTTGGGTCCAACAGCCCGTAATTGGCGGGCCCGTTCCCGATCTTGAAAATCGGCGTGAAGGCCATGAATGTTTCCATCACAATCACCGTATCACCGTCGGGCATCACAGGAATCCGGGATTTCAGCGCGGCGATGCTGGCGTTGTCATGCTTTTGCTTGGCCGCGTCGCTCGTGCAGGACCAGACGACCAGATTTGATTTCGTTGGTTCGTCCCACTCGACGCTGGTCACCCGCAACCAGGTGGCCTGTTTGGAGGATGTCAGATAGTCGAACACCGTGTTCAGGCCCTTGACATAGGTCTGGTTTATGGCCGCCGTTTCGCGTGACACCATATCTGCCACGGTATAGGCGGCTTTCAGGTTGATGTTCTTCTGGCGCAGGGCGTCGAAGAAAGTGAAAGACGCCATGTACCACCAGATCAGCAGCGTAAAGGCCATGACCCCTTCGGCAACCATGCTGCCGCTTTCGTCCTGCGCAAACCTGCGCGACAACAGCTTAAACTTTGCCATCAGTGTCATGTCAGACTCCGGGATCAGGTTCGTTCACGAACGCCGTGGACGAGATAAGCGAATAGGCCCCGGTGTTGTCCTTGGGCAGTTGGAAACCCAAGCCGGTCATCGGAAACAGCGGGTCGAACTTGGCGCAGACTCGGATCAGCATCATCTCATCGCCGTTGCCGGCATCGAAGGGCGGTGGCAGGTTGATCGCCTTTGCGCGGTCAACGCACGTCGCCCCCGATGACAGCGGCTGCCAGGTCACCTTGCTGACCGAACGCAGTTCGACCAGAACCGTGTTCAGGCAGTTGGGGATCAGGCCTGCATTCTTGCAGATCTCTGTTTTGACCATGTCGTGGGTCGGCGCCGCCCAAGTACCAAGGCGCAGGTTGCGCACCGTCATATCCAGGGCGCGTTCCAGCATCACATGACGGACCAGCAGCATCCCCATGTCGACCGACGAGACGACCAGCATCATGAAGAAAGGCAGGAACAGCACAAATGGGATCGTGGCGCTGCCCGCCTCGTCTGCGGTTTTTGAACTGAACCAACGGCGCATATGGGTCATTGCGTTGCTCATCAGTGTGTCAATCTGAGTTTGTTGATCGAGTTGACGATGCCAGAGAAGGCCTTGTTGATGTCGAGGTTGGAGATCGAATAGTAGTTCGCGTCGGAACTGGCGCAGGCTTTCAGCAAGGTCTGGCCTGCGGTCGCCGCCTGGAAGGCGATCGTATAGATCACGATATCCTTGCCCTTGGCTTTGGCCGCCGAACAGATTGCCTTTGCCTGTGTGTCCTTGGCTGTTCCGTTCAGGGTGTTGACCGGCGTGCTGCGCCAGGTGTTTCTGACCGTAGTGGAATTGTAGGCAGTGCCCATCATCCCGGCGAAGTAGTAGACGTTGAACGTCTGATAGACGTCTTTCCACGGCACCGCGGTCGCGCCAATATTGACGCCGCCGGACTTTTCAGCGCCGGCCGAGCCACCGCCCCAAGGCGTCGAACGCCAGCCGTAGGCGGACCCGGTCGATGGATTGGTGGCAAACGCGTAATACTTGTTGGTGGCCGAGTCATAGATTGAATAGTTGCTTGTGGAGGTCGATGTGCTGGCGGCGTTGTTGATCCGGTAAAGAACGCTGCTGCTCGACGAAGTGTATGGGGGTTTCAGTTCGTATTCGTCCGTATTTTCGCCGTCGGTCATGATGACCATGATCTTCAGCGATTTCTGGTCGCCTGTGCCGCCGTATGCGTAAGGCCGTTCCGAAAAGGCCGACGGCAATTGACCTGCAGCGATCATGCCGGTCACGACGGGCTTCATCGCCGGGTCAAGCAGGGCCACGCCCCATTTTGCACCAAGGTCAATTGATGTGTTGCCACCGGCAGTAAGCGCATTGATGCGGGTCTTCAGGGTTGTCGGGTTGTCCGAAAACGGAATGATCGCGCGTGTCGCTTCGGATACCGTTGCTGCGGCCGCGATCGAACAGTGCGGATCCGGCAGGCCAGCGGTGCCGCTGTTGGTCGTGATCCTGTCGAAATGGGCGTTGCGTTGGTAGGGTGCGCCAGTCTTGACCCGCAAGGCGGTCGACGAATAATCAGCCGAGTCGAATTCGATACAGTTCGACAGATTATGTTCGTTGGTGACATCCAGGTAGTTCAGCAACGGAGCCCCGGCACTGACCTGATTGTCGTAAACGACCAGAGACATCGAAACTTTGCCGACCTCGGCGGATGAGAAGATCTTGTCGACAAAGCTGGATGCCGCAGGCTTCAGGCTGGTCAGTTTGCTGCCCGACATCGAACCCGAAACGTCCAGCACCAGCGAGACTTCAATCTGACCGATGCTTTCCTCGGCGGTGCTTGCCGCTCCAACGTTCAGCGTCTTGATGCCCATGGTATGGATGAACATCGTTTCCATGCTTTTGCCTGACAGGATTTCCACGCGGCGGAACGTGTTGTTCGCGTTTTTCGTGACGCGGATCTGACTGTCACTGGGTGGAACCAGTCCGGCCTTGGTGAAATAGTCCTTCACCACATCTTGCGGCGTCAGCGTCTGCTGAAGGTCGGCGGCGGCAAGGGCCGCGCGGTCGATGGTGTTCATCAATGTCGTGCGGCGTTCCTCAAAGCGCATCAGGTCGATGGCGAGGCCGCAGACAAGAAGCATCATCACAAAACAGAACAGCCCGAAGATAAGAAGCGACCCTTCCTCTTCACGCCCGAATTTCGTGGCGGTGCCAGTCAATCTGCCCCGCACGCGCAAAATCATTGCTGCGGCCATGTGCCGTACGCTCTGTTTCAACATTTGCACCCTTTCCGGCCTGCATGTCGCGCCCTCTATTGAACGCGGCAGACGGTCTGCAAGAAATTCATATCCAGCATCTGTCAGTGCAACTTATGGCGAAACTTTGGCATTTGGCCGTTCCAAGGCGCTAACGCACCTGACTGTTTGTATGGCGTGCGCAATGCTGTGAAAGCCGCAAGATTGGATGCAAAAGCAACGGCATTTGTTCGTGTTTTCGCGACGACGAAAACCCCGCCGCCCGTCACTTTCACGTGGTTTGTCTGCCTTTGGCGGTGAGTCGGGCGGGCGATTCGTCACCGCATTTGCCGCAATGGCGGATGCGGGCTTGTGAAAATGGCACAAAATGTTAACCAAGCGACCATAAGCTGCGCGCAAATCGGACCGCATCCAAGCCTGCGCAGAAATCAAGGCATCGGTCCAGTCGGTCAGGAGGAACCTATGTCGGTGAATGGTCATGGCGAACCCAGCTTTCGCCAATCCGTGGATCTTATGTTCAACAGGGCGGTTTCGCTCATGGATCTCAGCCCCGGGCTTGAGGAAAAGATCAGGGTCTGCAATTCGACCTACACGGTGCGCTTCGGCGTGCGTCTGCGCGGCGAACTGAAGACGTTCACCGGCTATCGGTCGGTTCATTCCGAACATATGGAACCGGTGAAGGGCGGCATCCGCTATGCGATGTCGGTCAATCAGGACGAGGTCGAGGCGCTGGCGGCGCTGATGACCTACAAGTGCGCGCTGGTCGAAACCCCGTTCGGCGGTTCGAAGGGCGGTCTTTGCATCGACCCACGCCAGTGGGATGAACATGAACTGGAACAGATCACCCGCCGCTTCGCCTATGAACTGATCAAGCGTGACCTGATCCATCCGGCGCAAAACGTGCCTGCGCCCGATATGGGCACCGGCGAACGCGAGATGGCCTGGATCGCCGACCAGTACATGCGGATGAACACCACCGACATCAACGGGCGCGCCTGCGTGACCGGCAAGCCGCCGCATGCGGGCGGCATTCAGGGCCGGGTCGAAGCGACCGGGCGCGGCGTCCAGTATGCGATGCGCGAATTCTTCCGCCACCCCGAAGATGTGGCCAAGGCCGGTCTGAGTGGCGATATCGACGGCAAGCGCATCATCGTTCAGGGCCTGGGCAACGTGGGATATCACGCAGCCAAGTTCCTGTCCGAAGAAGACGGTGCGCTGATTACCGCGATCATCGAACATGATGGCGCACTGGTGAACGAAAAGGGGCTGGATGTCGAAGATGTCCGCCAGTGGATCAAGAAGACCGGGTCCGTCAAAGGTTATGCCAATGGCACATTCGTGGCCGATGGCGCCAAAGTGCTTGAAAATGAGTGCGACATCCTGATCCCGGCGGCGATGGAAGGCGTGATCCATCTGGGCAACGCCGCCAACATCAAGACCAAACTGATCTTCGAGGCCGCCAACGGCCCGGTGACCTTTGGCGCGGACGAAATCCTGCGCAAGAAGGGCACCCTGATCGTTCCCGACATGTATGCCAACGCCGGTGGTGTGACAGTTTCCTACTTCGAATGGGTCAAGAACCTGTCGCACATCCGCTTTGGCCGCATGCAGCGCCGCGCAGAAGAAGCGCGTTCACGCCTGCTGGTCGAAGAACTGGAACGGTTGTCGGCGGATCAGGGCCTTGGCTGGTCGCTGACCCCGGACTTCAAGAAGGAGTTCCTGGAAGGGTCGGACGAACTGGCACTGGTTCGGTCCGGTCTTGATGACACGATGCGCACCGCCTATCAGGCGATGCGCGAGGTTTGGCACGGTCGCCAGGGTGTCGAAGATCTGCGCGTGGCCGCCTATATCGTGGCGATCAGCCGGGTTGCAGCATCCTATAAGTCCAAGGGGCTTTGACGGTTCTGCTGGCCGTCCGGTTCGGGGCGGCCAGCCGGTCTTTGACTGGATGGCGCAACGGGTAGGCGGGTACTCATGCCCGGACTCAGGGCCCGCTGGTCAGTGCCGGTAGATCTTGCCAAGCTGCCCGGCGGCAGAAGGTGATCGATTTTCGCAAAGCGCTGCGACGGCTCGGCCCTGAAAGCCTCAACCCGCACTTCGGCATTGCCGGTCGCTTCTTCGCCGCGGCGCGCGCACAGTTCCTTGCAGGCCATGATATAGCGGCGCGGCCACTGGCTTTGATGCTGACGCAGGCAGCGCAGCTTCTGGTCGATCACCGCAGTGATATCGACATAATGTGTGGGGCTGAAACTCACCCCTTTCATCGTGTCGGCATACAGAACCGGCGCAGTTTCGGCGGCGGCAAGTGTCACCGCGGCCGACAGGACGCGGTGATCCGGGTGATAATCGTTCGGGGCGTGGGTGATGATGATGTCGGGTTCCGTCTCGGCGATCGTCCGGATCAGCAGGTCGACAAGATGGGCGCGCCGGGCGGCCAAAGTTCCGTCACTCAGGCCATAAGTGATCAGTTCCGCCCCGATCATCGCCGCCGCCGCCTTTGCCTCATCGAGCCTTGCTTCGGCGACCGGCCTGTCCTTGACGCGCCTTGTCACACCGCCATCGCCATTGCAGACCATCAGCTGGACAACGCGTGCCCCGGCCTTAAGGTAGGAAATCAGCGTGCCATAGGCGTAGATTTCGGCGTCATCCGGGTGGCCGCCGCAAAACAGAACCGTCAATGGCCCGCCAGATTTCATCCCCCTGATCCGGCGCACATCCCCGGTCAGGATTTTTGGGAAGGGTTCCAGCTTGGCTTCCAGCTGTTCCAGAACCTCGGATTTCCGCCGGGCGATCGCTTGCCGGGCGTCAGGGGTGATGTCGTCCTGCCCGGGGTAGGATCTGGTCGTCGTTCCCCACATCTGGCGAGAATAGATCCGGTCGGGGCCGCTATAGCTTTCGCCCTTGTAATGCTCGGGGATGAAGTAATGTGACGGAAATATTGTGACATTGGCCTTCAGCCGCGGATTTGCTTCAAGGAAGCTGCGCAGAAAGCCGTTGCCGGTCGTGGTCCAGGGCATCGCCATCTGATCGGGCGCCAGTGCCGACAGGCTGTCGATGACCGCGCCGATCACCGGGTTTCGCGGCTCGCAGGCCAGGAAGGGCGACAGCATTCCAGTCCGTCCTTCGGGAAATTCATAGACCGAATAGGCGCGCGCCTCGGTGAACAGCTCATCCACCGGATGCAGGCAGATTGAATCCGCCTCGGGCAGAAAGCCCCCCATCTCGTACAGGATTTCATAGCGCATCAGGTCAGAGACCCCGGCATATTTGCCGCGCCTGAAATATTCATTGATCTGCGCCTGATTGCGAAACCGCCGACCTGTCAGGTAGTCATTGTCGAACAGCCGGTAGGTCCAGCCGGGATGGGCGGCTTTCCAGCTTTCCATCCATGCGCTGGGGGGGGCAAGCGGGCCAATCCAGATATGGCCGATGGACCTGGGTATCACGTCGTCCTGTCCTGTTCGCTGCGGGGCGTGGCCACTGGACGAACCTGTAGCGCGTTTCGGTTTCATGTGCTTGGTCTGCCGAAGCGAAAGATAGGGGTGCGGTATTTTGAAGTAAAGCGGCGGGGATATTCGCCGAAGTACCTTGGCGCGGATGGTGGTCGTTAACCGATTCGGGATATAGGCGGTTTTCCGTCCAAGCCGTGGCCGGGCGGGCTTGCTGAGCTGCGGGCGCCGACTCTATGGTAAGGCGTGCCTTGAACCTGGCCGAACCCGTCCGAGGGGCGGCCCAACAGAAACCCGCAGGACCAGAGGTGGCCCTTAGAATGGCAGATTTCCGCAAGATCGCCGCCCGGATGGCGGGCACCGATGGTGCTGCAACCATCGAAGCGGTCCTGTGGCTGCCGTTCTTCATGCTGCTGCTGGCGCTGTTTGCCGATCTGTCGATGATTTTCACCAATCAGAATCGCATTCAGCGGATGGTGCAGGATGCCAACCGCGCGCTTGCGGTTGGGCGGCTTGACAGCGCCGAAGCCGAACAGGCCTTCTTGCAGGACCAGCTTGCCCCCCTGTCGCCGAAGGCCAAGGTGGAAACCCAGATCAACGCGGGCCGCGTCACCACCATCGTTCAGGTTCCGGTGACTGATCTGGATGTCATCGGTGTGGCTGGGGCATTTCGCGGCTCGATCCTGACCATCCGTTCTGATCAGCTGGTGGAATACTAGGATGCGCCGCCCGATGCGGAACCGTCTTTGGGCGGCAGCGCAGCAGATGCGGCGCGATCAGTCGGGCGCGATTTCACTGTTCAGCTTGCAGATATTTATCATTGCCTTGCTGCTTGGTGGGCTTGCTGTCGATTTGTCGAACGCCCTGGCGGGGCGGGCACAGCTGCAGGCGACAGCGGACGCGGCCGCCCACGCCGCCCTTTACACCCGTGAATTCGCAAGCCAGGACCGCGCGCGCGAAACCGCGCTGGCCATTGCCGAAGCGTCGATGCCGCGCGCCCGCTTTGGTCAGGTGCTGACCCCGGATGACATCCAGTTCGGCCATTGGGACCGCGCGGGGGATGTGTTTCGCATCGACGATTTGTCGCGCGATGCGGTCTTTGTGTCGACCCGGCGCTACCGCGAACAGAAGAACGGCCTAGGCACCTTCTTTCTGCGGCTGATCGGGCTGGACAGCTGGGATCTGACGACTGGCGCGGTTTTTGAAACCTATCGGCCTGCGTGCCTGCACGAAGGGTTCGTGGCGCGCGGCCGTGTGATCCTGCAATCGGGTGGGCTTTACCGTTCCGGCATCTGCATCCATTCGAACGCCTTCATCTCGCTCGGCTCAAGCAATTTTTTTGAACCCGGCACTACCCTGTCGATGCCCGACAAGCGGAACGTGGCGACCACATCCGGCGTTGTCGAAGCGACACCGGGATTGGGCGAGGCGCTGCGCGATGCGTCCTACCGCCTGCGGGTGGTCAACCGGATTGATGCGATCGCCAAGGGGGTCCTGAACGAAGCGTCCCCCTTCTGGCGAAACTACATCACCATAAAAGACCCCCTGTCGCTAAGCCCCGATGCCGATATGGGGCCCGGAACCTTCATGGCAGGCAGCATGTATGTGGTCACCTGCGCCGACCCCGATCAGCGGTTCGATCTGAACAACGACACGGTCCTGCTTGAAACGGTTCTGGTCACCAATTGCCGGGTGGCGATTTCGGCAGGCACCACCATCGAAGATGCGACGATCATCACCACCAATCGCAGCCCCAAGGCGCTTTCGGCGGCGTCCGATATCATCATCGGCAAGATGGACAGCTGCGAGGAAGGGGGCGATGTTCAGATTCTGGCGGCGGGCGGTATCAACTTCGCCTCGAACGTGCGCATTTTCGGCAGTCAGGTTGTTGCGGGCGGCGATCTGTCGATTTCTGCCGAGGGCGACAGCATCCTTGGCGCATCGGTTCAGGCCGGCGGGCGCATGGCTGCCGGTTTTCTTTTTCATTCTGGCCCTTGTCCGTCGATGTGACGAGCCTGGCGCTGAAAGGGTCGGTCGGATCCTGTGGCGGGAAAAGCATGGGGCGCATGTTCGAATTCGACTACTTCCGAATGGCGCGTTAGCCTTCGCCAAAGGCGACGTGTTTTTGTCGTAAAACCGCTTGGACTTTGCGGCGCGCCGACGCAAGAACTAGCAAAAATCAGCGCGCCCGAAGGTGCCCGCACAGGGAAGGCAGTCCATGCGCTATTCCGGCTTCAAAGTGAATTCACCGAAGGACTTTTCGGTAACAAGGGCTGGCGGCCCGCATGGCGCGAGCCGGAACCGAAGCCTGAAGCGCTGCGCGAGAATTTCTATCAGATCCGCATTCTTGACCGGATCTCCTGAAATCATTGCCATGATGTGGTGATCATCGGCGGCGGCGGTCACGGGCTGGCGACCGCCTACTATCTGGCCAAGAACCACGGGATCACCAATGTCGCGGTGCTGGAAAAGGGCTATCTGGGCGGCGGCAACGTCGGGCGCAACACCACCATGCGACGGAATCGAAGGCGCGTCGTTCATTGCTGGCGATACGGTGTGCGCGCCAACTATTTCATGCCGGGCAATTCGGAATTCTACAGCCATTCGCTGAAGCTTTGGGAAAAGCTGGAAGCCGGAACCGAACTGAACTATAACGTCATGCATTCGCGGTGCAGGGCTATCTGGGCAGCGGCAACGTGGCCAGGTCGTGTTGTTCCATTCGGATGGTCAGCGCGACGCGGCGGTGCGCCGGGGCAATTCGATTGCCAATCAGGGGGATGACGCCGAACTTCTGTCGCGCGATCAGTTGAAGCGCATGTTCCCCTATCTTGATTACGAACAGACCCGCTTTCCGATCTACGGCGGCCTGAACCAGCGCCGCGCCGGAACCGCGCGTCATGATGCGGTGGCCTGGGGATATGCGCGCGGGGCAGATGCGCGCGGGGTCGATCTGATTCAGAACTGCGAAGTCACCGGGATCGACATCGAAAATGGCCGGGTGCGGGGCGTGCAGACGACGCGCGGCCCGATCCGCGCCAAGAAAGTGGCGATGATCGCCGCAGGCCGATCCGGCCAGGTGGCGGCGATGGCCGGGATGCGCCTGCCGGTCGAAAGCCACGTCCTTCAGGCCTTTGTCACCGAAGGGCTGAAGCCCGTTATCGACAGTGTGATCAGCTTTGGCATGGGGCATTTCTACATCAGCCAGTCCGACAAGGGTGGTCTGGTGTTTGGCGGCGATCTGGATTTTTACGCAAGTTATGCCGCGCGCGGCAATCTGCCGATGCTGGAACATGTGATGGAAGCGGGGATGACCCTGATGCCGATGATCGGCAAGGCGAAGATCCTGCGCGGCTGGGGCGGCATCGTTGACATGACCCCCGACGGCAGCCCGATCATCGACAAGACCCATATCGAAGGGCTTTATATCGATGCAGGCTGGAACTACGGGGGCTTCAAGGCAACCCCGGCCTCGGGCTGGTGCATGGCCCATCTGATGGCCACCGACCAGCCGCACGAGGTCGCCCGCCGCTTCCGGCTAGACCGTTTCCGCACCGGCCATCTTCTCGATGAAGAAGGCACCGGTTCACAGCATTGACATGATGAAATTCTCTTGCTCTTGTTTATGAGTGCGGTGCACGGGCTGCGCTGGCCGAGGGTGTGTGTTGGACACGCTGGGCACTCGCGAAGATCAGCGCACCTCTCGCAGTCCGGGTTAAAGGGATCCCATCAGTACCCATGAGAGGGTTGCGGCATTGGCTCCACTTTGACAGACTCGCACCGGCGCGGAAATAGTTTCTAGTATGCCCGAGCGGGAGGACATATTGACAATGAATGGTTCTGGATTTGCGACCCGGCTATTTCGCGCCGCTTAGCGCGCGAGGGACAAAGGATCGTTTGCGATACGAACGCTGACGGAAGACGCATTTTTGGCGGCCGGGGGCGCCCTTAACTACGAAATCAGGCTCGCCCCGCGGCTGGGACCTGCGTTGGAAATTTGCGAGCGTGCAATTCTCAAGTTCGTCCTGCGAGGCCCACTGATGCGCATCCCCTGTCCCCTCTGCGGCCCGCGCGACCGGCGCGAATTCTATTACTACGGGTCTGACGATTATCTGAACCGTCCCGGCGAAGGGGCGGCCCCTGACGCTTGGGATGATTATCTGCACCTGCGCCAGAACCCCGCAGGTCCGACCCGCGACCTCTGGTATCACGAACAGGGATGTGCCGCCTGGATCGAACTGCATCGCAATACTGTCACCCATGAAATCATGTCCGCGCGGCTGGTGGCCGACAAAGCGCCAACCCCGGATGGTGCGGTCAAGAAAAAGCCCCGCAAGAAGGCCGAAGGGGCAGGCGCATGAGGATCGCGGGCAAAGGGATCATTGATCGCGGCCAAACAGTGGGCTTCCGCTTCGACGGGCGCGATTATACCGGGTTTGAAACCGACACGCTTGCCTCGGCGCTGCTGGCGGGCGGCGTCAGGCTGTTTGGCCGCAGCTTCAAGTATCACCGCCCGCGCGGGGTGGTGACCGCAGGGTCGGAAGAACCTTCGGCACTGGTCACCGTCGGGCAGGGGGCGGCACAGGTTCCCAACGTCCGCGCCACCCAACAGGAAATCTACGCCAACCTTGAAGCGCGCAGCCAGAACCGCTGGCCCAGCCTGTCGCTGGACGTGATGGAGGTGAACGACCTTTTTGCCCCATTCCTGAACGCCGGGTTCTATTACAAGACCTTCATGTGGCCGCGCAGCTTCTGGGAAAGGCTTTATGAACCGGCGATCCGCCGGGCGGCGGGACTGGGGGCCTTGTCCGGCAAGTCGAACGAAGAGGTTTACGAAAAGGCCTGGGCCTTTTGCGATCTGCTGGTGGTCGGCTCTGGCCCCGCCGGGCTGATCGCGGCACTGGCCGCCGGGCGCGCCGGGGCCAGTGTGATCCTGGCCGAGGAAGATCAGGCGATGGGCGGCCGCCTTCTGGCCGAATGCGAAGAGGTTGGTGGCAAGCCCGGGCATCTGTGGGTCGCTGATGTTCTGGCCGAGCTGAAAAGCCTGCCCAATGTGCGGCTGATGACCCGCACCACGGTCACGGGTGCCTATGATGGCGGCACCTACGGCGCGCTGGAACGGGTGGGCCTGCATGTCGCCCGTCCGCCAAAGGATCTGCCGCGCGAATGTTTCTGGCGGATCGTGGCCAAACGGGCGATTCTTGCCGCAGGCGCGCAGGAACGCCAGATCGCCTTTCCGATGAACGACCGGCCGGGCGTGATGACCGCAGGCGCGGTGCGCGCTTATCTGAACCGTTGGGGTGTGGCCCCGGGGCAGGCGGTGACGATCTTTGCCAACAACGACAATGCCCACCGCACCGCCCGTGATTTCGCGGCGGCAGGGGTCAGGGTCGCGGCCGTGATCGACGTGCGCGAAGACGCGCCGGTGACGGGCGACTGGCCAACCTACGCTGGGGCGCAGGTGATCGCAACGAAAGGCCGTATGGCGCTGCGCGAAATCACCATCCGCACCGCCTCGGGGGCCGAGGAAAAGATTGCCACCGATTGTCTGGCGGTGTCCGGCGGCTGGAATCCGACGCTGCACCTGACCTGCCACCTGAACGGCCGCCCGACCTGGCGCGAGGATATCGCGGCATTCGTCCCCGTCCCCGGCATGGTTCCGGGGCTGGAGGCTGTTGGCGCGGCGAATGGCAGCATGTCCACCACGGCCGCCCTTGCCGAAGGTCTGGCGGGCGCTGGGGCTGCCTTGCAGGCGCTGGGCCTGAAGACTGCGAAGCTGGACCTGCCGCAGGCCGAAAACGGCGGCACACGGCTTCAGGCCTTCTGGCAGGTGACGGAGGCGAAAGGCCGCGCTTGGCTGGATCTGGCCAATGATGTAACGACCAAGGACGTGCGCCTGGCCGCCCAGGAAGGTTTCCGGTCGGTCGAACATATGAAGCGCTACACGACCCAAGGCATGGCCCCCGATCAGGGCAAGAATTCCAACGTCGCCGCCCTTGCGGTTCTGGCCGACGCCACCGGGCGCGGCATTTCCGACACCGGCCTCACCACCTTCCGCCCGCCCTATGTGCCGGTCTCGATCGCCGCCCTTGGCGCCGGCGGGCAGGGTATGGGCTTTGCCCCGCAGCGCTTCACCACCTCGCACAAGGCAGCCATTGAACGTGGCGCACCGATGATCGAGGCAGGCCTCTGGTATCGCCCCTCCTACTTCCCGCGCCCCCGCGAGGCGACCTGGCGCCAGTCCTGCGACCGCGAGGTGGCGTCGGTCAGGAACCGGGTCGGCATCTGCGATGTCTCGACCCTTGGCAAGATCGACATTCAGGGCCCGGACGCCGGGCGCTTCCTTGATTTCCTCTACACCAACAGCTTTTCGACCCTGCAACCGGGCCGTGTCCGCTATGGGCTGATGCTGCGCGAAGACGGGCTGGTGATGGATGACGGAACAACCGCGCGCCTTGCGCCCGATCATTATCTGATGACCACCACCACCGCCGCCGCGGGTCAGGTGATGCGCCATCTGGATTTTGTCCAGCAGGCCTTTTGCGCGGATTGGAAAGTGCGGGCGGTTTCGGTCACCGAACAATGGGCGCAATTCGCCATCGCCGGCCCCCTGGCGCGCGAACTTCTGAACTCGATTCTTGACGCGCCGCTTGATGATGCGGCCTTTCCCTTCCTGTCCTGCGGCACGGTCCGCCTTGGTGGGGTCGAGGCACGGCTGTTCCGCATTTCTTTCTCGGGCGAGCTTGGCTATGAAATTGCGGTTCCCGCCCGCTACGGCGAAGCGCTTTACCGGGATCTGGTGGCGCGTGCCGAAAGCTTTGGCGGCTGCGCCTACGGGATGGAGGCGCTGAATGTGCTGCGCGTTGAGAAAGGGTTCATCACCCATGCCGAAATCCACGGCCGGGTGACAGCCTTCGACGTTGGCCTGCAGGGAATGATGAGCCAGAAGAAGGACTTCATCGGCAAGGCTGCCAGCCAGCGCCCCGGACTTCTGGGGCCCGAACGCGAACAGCTGGTGGGGCTGAAGCCGCTGGCCCCTGAAAAGCCGATCGGCGCTGGCGCGCATCTTTTCGATGCGGGCGCGGACCCGATCCGCCAGAATGATCAGGGCTACGTCACCTCGGCCTGCTGGTCGCCCACACTTTCAACCCATCTTGGGCTGGCCTTCCTCAGGAATGGTCGTGCGCGGCTTGGTCAGTCGGTGCGGCTGGTGGATCATATGCGCGGCACCGATCTTTTGTGCGAAGTCACTGGACCGGTCTTCTTTGACCCGGAAGGAGGGCGCGCCCGTGGCTAAACTCATCACCAAATCCGCCACCGAAGGGCTGCTTCCGCTGACGATCGGTACGCTGACCCTGTCGGACGCCAGCCCGAAACGGCTGACCGCCATTGCGCCCTATCCGGGTGCAGAGGCCGCTGTGGCCGAGGTCTTGCGGGCCGCGGGTCTGGACTGGCCGATGCCGAACAGGGCGGCAAAAGGGGCGAAAAGCGTCTGCCTCTGGTCAGGCCGCGATCAGGCCTTCCTGACCGATCTCTCCCCACCCGCAGGGCTTGCAGGGCAGGCCGCACTGACCGATCTCAGTGATGGATGGGTCGGGCTGAAACTGACCGGGCCAGATGCCGCCGCAACTCTTGCACGCCTGATCCCCATCGACCTGTCGCCCGGTGCCTTCCCGGATGGGGCCAGCGCCCGCACGGGTCTGGGTCATATGTCGGTTTTGCTGCATCGCTCGTCCAACCGCTCTTTCATGCTTTACCTCTTCCGATCGATGGCGGCGTCAGCGGTGCATGAAATCGAAGGCGCGATGAAATCGCTCGCGGCTCGCGCCCTGATCTGAGGCCGACGGGGGGCGCTGCCCCCCGCACCCCCCGGAGTATTTGAGCCAAGATGAATGAACTGATTTCATCTTGGCTCAAATACTCTCGGGGGTGAATGGCCCGAGAGGGCCAGAGGGGGCGGACAGCCCCCTTGCCCGCTTCGGATCAAGGGCCGATAAGAGAATCATGAGCCTGCCACCCGGATTCCTTGAAGACCTGCGCACCCGCGTGACCCTGTCACGGATCGTCGGGCGCAAGGTCACTTGGGATCAGCGCAAGTCCAATCAGGCCAAGGGCGATTTGTGGGCGCCATGCCCCTTCCATCAGGAAAAAAGCGCCTCGTTCCATGTCGATGACCGCAAGGGCTATTATTACTGCTTTGGATGTCATGCGAAGGGCGATGCCGTCACCTTCCTGCGCGAAAGCGAAAACATGTCCTTCATGGAGGCGGTCGAAGTGCTGGCGCGCGAGGCGGGCCTGCAGATGCCCGCCGCCGATCCGCGTGCGGCGGAACGGTCAGATCACCGGACAGAGCTGGCAAAGGTGATGGAAGAGGCGCTGAAATTCTACCGCCTGCAGCTGAAGACGGCCGCGGGCGCTGCGGCGCGGACCTATCTTGCCGGGCGCAACTGACCGAGGCGGGCTGCGACCGCTTCGAAATTGGCTTTGCCACCGACGGCTGGCAGGGGCTGTGGGATCACCTCAAGGCCAAGGGTATCGCCGATGATCTGATCCTTGGCGCCGGGCTTGCCAAAGCCAGTACCAAGGGCAAGGCCCCCTATGACGTCTTTCGCAACCGGATCATGTTTCCGATCCGAGATGCGCGCGGCCGTTGCACGGCCTTTGGGGGCCGGGCAATGGACCCGGCCGACAGTGCAAAATACCTGAACAGTCCTGAAACCGAACTGTTCGACAAGGGTCGCAGCCTATATAACCATGGCCCGGCGCGGGAAGCCTGCGCCAAGGACAAGCCGTTGATCGTCGCCGAAGGCTACATGGACGTCATCGCCCTGGTCGAGGCGGGATTTACCGGCGCGGTGGCCCCCCTTGGCACCGCCATCACCGAAGACCAGCTGCGATTGATGTGGCGGCTGTCGCCCGAACCCCTGATCATGCTGGATGGCGATACAGCGGGCATTCGCGCGGCCCTTCGGTTGATCGACCTTGCCCTGCCGATGGTGGAGGCAGGTCAGGCTTTGCGCTTCGTCATGCTGCCCGAAGGGATGGATCCCGACGATCTGATCCGCACCCGTGGCGCCGCCGCGATGCAGGCGGCCCTTGATGCGGCCGAACCGATGGTCAACCTGCTGTGGCGCCGCGAAACCGATGGCAAGGTGCTGGACAGCCCCGAACGCAAGGCGGCGCTGGACAAGAACCTGCGCGCGGTCCTGAAGCGCATCACCGATCCTTCGATCCGTGCCCATTACGGCGACGAGATCAAGCGCCTGCGCGAGGGTCTGTTCGGCACCCGCCCGCCCGCCCGTGCCTTCATCGGCGGTGGCAGGTTTGAGGCGCGCCACCCGGGCAAACGCGGCAAGTTCGGCGTGCCCGCCAATCTGCCGCCAACGCCCGCCACCCGCAGCTCGCTTCTGGCCACCGCAATCGGCACTGGCGCCGAGGAGGAGTTGCGCGAAGCGATGATCCTGGCGATCTGCCTGACCCACCCGAACCTGATCGCCCCGTTCGAGAGCCAGCTTGAACGGATGCACCTGACCGGTCCGGGCCATGAACGCCTGCGGGACGCGATGCTGACGGCCGCCCATGACGGCATGCCCGCCGATTGCCCACCCGCCGTCTTTCACCGCATGATCGCGCCGCAAGTGGCCGACACCCTTGAAAGGTTGTTTGCCCAGACCCACATCCAGTCTGCACCGCCGGTGCGCAATCATCAGGATCATGACCTGGCGCGCATGTGTCTGGCAGAAGAATTGGCCAAACTGGCAGCCCGCCGTGGCATCAAGGCCGAAATCGAGGATGCGATGGAAGATCTGACAGGCCTCGCCGATGAAGGTGTTACCTGGCGCCTGTCGCAGGCCGCCGCAGCAAGCCACCAGGCCAACCGTTCCAAGCTGAACGACAGCACCGATATAGGCGAAGATCGCGCCGCCCTTTCAGCGGCTTTGCAGCGCCTGATCGACGGCGCGGTCTGGGAAAAGAAGCGTCACTGAAATGACCGTGCGGCGGCCCCTTCGATTCGGCGCCGCGATTCGATAGAACCCGGAGGAATGATTCGATTCGCGCGAATCACCTCGACAGAGATTCAGAGCAAGGAGCGCCCATGGCCGCCAAGGACAGCGACGATCAGAAGCCGGAAGTCGAGGAAAACGAACATTCGCTGGACATGAGCCAGGCCGCCATCAAGCGGATGATCGGGGATGCGCGCGAACGCGGTTACATCACCTACGACCAGCTCAATCAGGCGCTGCCGCCCGAACAGGTGTCCTCGGAACAGATCGAAGACGTGATGTCGATGCTGTCCGAAATGGGCATCAACGTCATCGAGGAAGACGAGAACGAGGAAACCGAGGGCGGCGCCCTTGTCGAAACCTCGACCTCGCGCGAAGTGACTTTGGCCACCGCCACCGGCGAGGCGCTGGACCGCACCGATGACCCGGTGCGCATGTATCTGCGTGAAATGGGTTCGGTCGAACTGCTGAGCCGCGAGGGCGAGATTGCCATCGCCAAACGGATCGAGGCCGGGCGCAACACGATGATCGCGGGCCTGTGTGAAAGCCCGCTGACCTTTCAGGCCATCACAATCTGGCGCGACGAACTTCTGAACGAAGACATTCTTCTGCGCGACGTGATCGACCTGGAAGCCACCTTCGGCCGCACGCTGGACGGCGAAACCGAAATTGACGGCACGGTGCTGGAAGGCGTCGAACTGCCGACCGATGCCGGTCCGGTGCGCGGCGGCGGTGACGAGCCGGAACTTGACGCGGATGGCAACCCGCTTTTGCGTGCCGAAGACGACGACGAAGATGACGAAGCCACCGCAATGTCGCTGGCGGCGATGGAAGCGGCGCTGAAGCCCAAGGTTCTGGAAACCCTGGAAGTCATCGCGCATGATTATGCCGAACTGGCCGAAATGCAGGATCTGCGCATGTCGGCGACCCTGAACGAAGACGGCTCCTTCTCGAAGGCCGACGAAGCCGCCTATCAGAAACTGCGGTCCGAAATCGTGCTGCTGGTCAACGAACTTCACCTGCACAACAACCGCATCGAAGCGCTGATCGACCAGCTTTACGGCATCAACCGCAAGATCATGCAGCTTGACAGCGGCATGGTGAAACTCGCCGACGCCGCCCGCATCAACCGTCGTGAATTCATCGACGAATATCGTGGCTATGAACTTGACCCCCAGTGGCAGGACCGGATGGCGGCGAAAGCCGGGCGGGGCTGGCAGGCGCTGATCGAAAAGTCGCGCGACAAGGTCGAAGAACTGCGCAACGAAATGGCCAAGATCGGCCAGTATGTCGGCGTCGACATCACCGAATTCCGCCGGATCGTCAATCAGGTGCAGAAGGGCGAGAAAGAGGCGCGTCAGGCCAAGAAGGAAATGGTCGAGGCCAACCTGCGTCTGGTGATTTCCATCGCCAAGAAATACACAAACCGCGGCTTGCAATTCCTTGATCTTATTCAGGAAGGCAATATTGGCCTGATGAAGGCGGTCGATAAATTTGAATACCGCCGCGGCTACAAGTTCAGCACCTATGCGACATGGTGGATCCGGCAGGCGATCACCCGTTCCATCGCCGATCAGGCCCGCACCATCCGTATTCCCGTGCACATGATCGAAACGATCAACAAGCTGGTGCGCACCGGCCGTCAGATGCTGCACGAAATCGGCCGCGAACCGACGCCGGAAGAACTGGCCGAAAAGCTTCAGATGCCCTTGGAAAAGGTCCGCAAGGTGATGAAGATCGCCAAGGAACCGATTTCGCTGGAGACGCCCGATCGGCGACGAGGAAGACAGCCAGCTTGGCGACTTCATCGAAGACAAGAACGCCATCCTGCCCCTGGATTCTGCCATTCAGGAAAACCTGAAGGAAACCACCACGCGGGTGCTGGCATCGCTGACGCCCCGCGAAGAACGGGTGTCTGCGGATGCGGTTTGGCATCGGCATGAACACCGACCATACGCTTGAGGAAGTGGGTCAGCAGTTTAGCGTGACGCGCGAACGGATCCGGCAGATCGAGGCGAAGGCGCTGAGGAAGCTGAAGCATCCGAGCAGGTCAAGGAAGCTTAGGAGTTTCCTGGATCAGTGAGCGCAAAGGACTTTCTAGACCGCGTTGCCGAACCCGATGTCGTTGCGCTTGAGCAGGACTATGGAGATGAGCGAACCGCATATCATGCGGTTCACTCGGTGGATGCTCTGGCGGCGCACATCTACCACGATCTTATCTCTGCGGGTCATGTCTTTCTTTCAACTACCAGGGATGATCTTGCCTTTCGCGAATCTTTAGCACAAAGCCACGCTGATTTCGCGCTGCTTCGTGACTTGGCTAAAGCTCTCAAGCACGTGCGTTTGACGAGGGGAAACCCCGAAGTATCACAAGCAAGCCAAGTGTCGCCGCGTCGCCTCGGTTGGGATCAAATGCGCTGGGATGAAGCAAGATCGGACAGCCCGCCTCAGGTCGTGGTGGAGACAAACTCCGGTGACTTTCGGCCTATTGAAACAATCGCTCGGACGAGCTTGGACATGCTCAAGAGCCTTATGAAAACGTATTCGCTTGCTTAGCATTGATCCCGGTTTCGTGCGAAAGCGGCCCCCAAAGCGCGGGGCCATCGCCCCGCGCGGCGCGACCGACCTGTGCCGCCCTGCCCGTGCGCCCGGCGCACGGGCAGCGCCCGCCCTCCGGCGGCGGGCGCTTCGCACCCGCCAGGGCAGGCGCCGCCCGTGCACAACCGTTTGTTTTGTCCGATATCCCCGCCCTTGGCCTTCGCTTGCGCTCCAGCCAATCGGGCCGGGTAACGCGCCACTGGCGCGTTCCCTGGCGGCCCTCTGTCTATGTTCTCGGAGCTCAGGTCTCGGGTCTACGAAGCGAATAGAGATGCGCCGCCAAACACGCCCCAAGCCCTAAAATCTGGTTAACGAAAAATCGCAACCATTTGAAACGGAACACATTTCACTTTTGTCCAGATCTGGACGCTGCCCGTGGAATCTCCGTCACAAGCCAGACCCACCCGCGAAACTACCCCACCGCCGCCTCCCTCAACGCCGCCGCGATGATCGCCGGAACCTCGGGCCGCGCGCCCAAGGGGGCGAGGCACGGCCCGGGGAAACCCGCGCCGGTCAGGGCCGCCGGAATATCGGTCAGCACATGCCCCCAGCGGGCCACAAACAGCGGCAGGCAAATCGCCCGGTCGCCGACATCCGATGCAACAGACTGCAACGAAGGCTCTTCCTCGATGAACCCCAGCCGGACCTCGCGAAAGGCCAGCGCCGCCCTGACCGCGTCGGCGATCCGCTGGGCTGCTTCGGCGGGCGCGCGGCTGCGGCCAGACCCGTGCGCCGCCAGCACCAGAACCGTCTCGGGGATCTTCCACTCCCGCCCCAACACGGCGATCCGCGCGGCCCGGATCGCCAGATCGGCCGTGGCTTTCAGCGTGCCAAAGGCGGGCAGCCGGGTCAGGCCAGGCGCCCCTGCTGCCGCCAGCCGGTCGGGCAGGGCGGTGCGGGTGAACCAGCCTTCGGCCATGAAGAACGGCAAGACCAGCGGCGTTTCCAGATGGGCCAGCGCCTGTTCCAGCGCGCCGGGGGCGGCCAGCGTCGCCGATCCAAGCCGCCAGCCCGGCATCAGGGCCGCCACGCTGGCGGTCAGGCGGGCAAGATCGGCCTCGGCGGGGTCCGGGTCCGACGGTTGGCCATGGGCGGCGATCAGGGCAAAGCGGGTCTGGGTCATCCGCGCACACTAGCCATAACGCCGGCAGGGTCCATCTGGTCACTCTTGCGCCAGCGCCACCGATTTCAGGATCGCGTGACATTCAACCCCGGGTTCCAGCCCAAGGGCGGCAACTGACCGGCGGGTGATCCGCGCCCGGATCGGGGTGCCGCCACAGGTCAGGGTGATTTCGGTCGTTGAAGGCCCGACGTCACGCAGACTTTCGACCCGGGCAGGCAGGATGTTCAGGGCGCTCAGCCCCTCTGGCCGGGTGCGTGCGACCATTACATCCCGCGCCCGCACCAGCAGGCGCAGGGGCTGGCCGATGCGGTGGGCGGTCAGCGCGGGCACCAGCAGGCTGCCGCCCGCAAAGGCCACGCGGCTCAGGCCATCGGGTTCGATCGCTTCATGGCGGGCCTCGATCAGGCTGCCGGGTTCTTCGCCGCCAAACGCCGCCGCCGCTTCTGCATCGGCCAGGACCGACCCGGTCGGACCAAAACCCACAACCTTGCCGTCCGCCAGCGCAAGCACGCGGTTTGCGAGGCGCGCCACCTCGGCCAAAGAATGACTGACATAAAGGATCGGCAGACCCGCTTGATCGCGTAGCCGTTCGATGTGGGGCAAGATCTCGGCCCGGCGGCTGGCATCCAGCGCTGACAGCGGCTCGTCCATCAGCAACAGCTGTGGTGCCGACAAAAGCGCACGGGCCAAGGCCACACGTTGCGCTTCGCCCCCGGAAAGGGCGGTTGGGCGCCGGTGCAACAGCAGTTCAAGCTGGAAGTCGCGAACCATCTGGTTCAGGGCCTGCACACCCCCGCCGCGCCGCGCCGCATAAAGCAGATTTCCCGCCACATCCAGATGGGCAAAAAGCCGGGGGTCCTGAAACACAAAGCCAACCCGCCGCCGGTGCGGGGGCAGGAAGAACCGGCCATCCTCCCAGACCTCGCCGTTCAGGCTGATCCGGCCGCCGGTGCGGTCAAACCCGGCGATGGCGCGCAAAAGGCTGCTTTTTCCGGCACCTGAAGGGCCAAACACCGCCGTCAGGCCGGTTGCGGGTAGTGTCTGGGTGACATCAAGCCCGAAGGTGCCGCGCCGGTGGTGAAAGGAAAGCTCAAGCCCGGTCATGCCGCGCCGCCCGGGCGTTCAGCCCGTAAAGGATCAGGAGGATGGTGAACGACAGCGCCAGCAAAAGGCCCGACAGGATATGGGCGGCGGCATAGTCGATACGTTCTACCTGTTCGTAGATGGCGATTGAAATCACCCGTGTTTGGCCGGGGATATTACCCCCCACCATCAAAACCACGCCAAATTCGCCCAGAGTGTGGGCAAAGGTCAGCACGGCCGCGGTCAGATAACCGCGTGCCGACAGCGGCAGGGCGACGGTCAGAAAGGCGTCAAGCGGGCCGGCGCGCAGGCTAGATGCCGCCTCCATCGGGCTGCTTCCCAGACTGGTGAAGGCGGTTTGCAAAGGCTGAACCGCGAAGGGCAGCGAATAGATGAGCGAGGCCAGGACCAACCCGGCAAAGGAAAAGGTCAGCGTGTCGCCGGTCAGGCGCATCCAAAAGGCCCCGAAAGGCGCATCGGGTCGAAAGGCGATCAGCATGTAAAAGCCGATCACCGTTGGGGGCAGGACGAGGGGCAGGGCGGTCAGCGCCTCGACCAGCGGCACCAGACGGGCGCGGCTGCGGGCCAGCCACCAGGCCAGCGGGGTGGCGAGGATCAGCAGCAGAACGCTGACCAGCGCGGCGAGTTTCAACGTCAGCCAAAGGGGTTCAAGGTCGGGCAGGGTCATGGGGCCATATAACCCGCTTCGATGATCGCGGCGCGCGCGGCGGGGCCGCGCAAATAGGCAAGAAAACCAGTTGCCGCCGCGTTGTCTTTGCCATGTGACAAGAGGATGGCATCTTGCAACAGCGGGCTGTGAAAGTCGTCCGGGACGATCCAGTAGTTGCCCGCCAAGTTTGCGGCGCCGGGGGCCGCGACAAAACCCAGATCGGCCGCGCCGCTTGCCACCATTGTCTGGGCCTGGCCGATGTTCTCACCTGTTACGATTTGATCGGAAAGGATGGCGGAAAGCCCAAGTTTTTCAATCGTTTCCGTGGCCGCCTTCCCATAGGGTGCAAGGTCTGGGTTCGCGATCGCCACATGGCGCGCCGCCAGAAGGGCAGCCCTAGGGTCCGACAGATCGGCACCTTCCTGCACCGTCCACAAGGCAAGAACTCCGCGCGCATATGTGAAACGGCTGTCAGGAAGGCCGAGGCCAGCTTCGATCAGCTTCAGCGGCGTTGTCTGATCGGCGGACAGGAAAGCGTCAAAGGGCGCGCCTGTCATGATCTGCGCGAACAGTTTGCCCGAGGCACCGCTGACGACCGACAGTTCATTGCCCGATGCCGCCATGTAGCTGGCAGCAAGCTTTTCAGCCGTGGTGGCGAAGTTGCTGGCCACGGCGATTGTGGCACTTTCTGCCATTGCACTGGTAGGGTTGACTGCGATCAACAAGGCGGCGAGCCAGAGGCGGGGCGTCATGACAGACTCCGTTATGTTCGATCGGGTATAACGGCCGGGGCCACCGGCCGACAAGCGTTATTTCCGCTTTGCCATATCGCTGGGTTGCCCCAGCGTCAGCAGTCGCCGGATCTCGTCCTGGCCCGCCGCCGCAGCTTTCTGCTGAAGGGTTCGGTACAGCGCCAAAGCTTCGTGGCCGAGCGGGGTCAGCGCGGCACCGCCATGGCCTGCCCCGCCTCGGCTGGTTTCGATCAGGGGCGATGGGAACATCCGGTTCAGCGCCTCGACCAGACCCCAGGCGCGTTTATAGCTCATGCCCATGCGGCGACCGGCGGCACTGATCGATCCGGTTTCGGCAATACCTTGCAACAAGTCGGCTTTACCCGGCCCAAGCCAGCTGCCATCCGGCAAGGTCAGGCGCAGTTTCAGCTTATCCATCATACATCCTCGCGGCTCGCTATGACCCTAGGGCCTTTGCGGGCGGCAGGCCAGCATGGCAGCGCCTAGAACTGCGGCGGGCGACGCGTCGGCCAATCCGTGGCCGCGTGATAGGACGCGCCCGCTGCCAACACATCCGCATCCGCGCCGGTGGGTCCGATCAGTTGCAGCCCGGTCGGCAGGCCCGCCGCACCAAAGCCCGCTGGCACGCACAGGCTTGGCAAACCGATCAGCGAAACCGGCACCACCACTTCCATCCAGCGGTGGTAGGTGTCCATCGCTCGACCATTGATGGATTGCGGCCAGCGCCAGTCGGCGGGGAAGGGCCAGACCTGTGCCGCGGGCATCGCCAGAAGATCAAACCGCTGAAACAGCCGCGCGGCATGGGCGTACCAGCGTGACCGGATGGTTGACGCCTCGTAGACTGCCGCAGCTGAAAGGGTCAGGCCACTTTCGATTTCCCAGATGGTTTCGGGCTTCAGCTGAGCGCGTTTCAAAGGGTCGTCGTAAAGGGCGCGCATGGAGCCTGCGTTCAGCATAGCCCGCAGGGTGGTCCAGGCGTGCCAAAGCCGTTCCGCCGGAAAGGGTGGGGCCAACGATTCAACCTGGGCCCCCAACCCTTCACAGGTGCGCAGCGCGGCTTCGCACTGCGTCAGTATTCCCGGCTCGCACGGATAGGCACCACCCCAGTCGCCAAGCCAGCCGATGCGCAGGCCACGCATGTCTTGTGGTCCAAGATCCCCGACCTGCACGGCTGGACGCCCGAACGGGGCTTCAGGGTTCGGGCCGGAAAGGGTTTCCATCAGACGCGCAAGGTCTTCGACCGTGCGCGCCATCGGGCCCTCGGTCGAAAGCGTGTGAAGGAAAGTGTCGCCCTCGGCATCCTGCGGCACCAGCCCCCAGGTCGGGCGAAAGCCGTAAACGTTACAAAAGGCCGCCGGGTTGCGCAGGCTGCCCATCATGTCTGATCCGTCCGCAACCGGGATCAGCCGTGCCGCCAGCGCCGCTGCCGCCCCGCCCGATGATCCCCCGGCGCTGCGCGACAGGTCATAGGGGTTTCGTGTCGTGCCAAACACCGGGTTGAAGGAATGCGACCCCTGTCCCCATTCGGGCACGTTGGTCTTGCCGATGAAAATCGCACCTGCGGCCCTGATGCGCGCAGCCACCAGATCATCTGCAGTCGGAACATGATCCGCGAAGATTGGTGAACCCCATGTGGTGCGCAAATCCCTGGTGGCAAGCAGATCCTTGACGGCAAATGGAATGCCATGAAGCCAGCCTTGGGCAGGCAGATCATCCGCCCTGCGCGCCGAAGCCATCAGCTGATCGCCGTCCACCAGCGACACGATGGCATTGACCAATCCGTTTGTCGCGGCAATGCGGGCCAAATGTGCGGCCATGATTTCTGACGGTGCGACAAGGCGTGCAGCGATCATCCGCGAAAGCGCACTGGCAGAAAGGCCTGTCAGATCCATTGGTCACGCCTTCATTGTGGCCCAAATATCCTCGGGGGGTCCGGGGGGCAGACAGCCCCCCGGCGGTTCGGCCGGGCCAGGCCCGGCCGAACAGGCCGTCAGTCGTTCGGCTGGGCCGACCGCGGACGGTCCTTACTTGTTCAGTTCGGTCCAGATTGCCGTCTGATACTCCAGCGCCTTGCCGGTGCAGACCGTCACGAATTGGCCAAGGCTGGCGAACTCTGCCGGAGTCTTCACTTCCGGGGCATCCGTCATGTCAGCGGGCATGAAGGCTTCTGACCCGCTGATCCCATTGGCATAACGGGCAAAGGCCGACAGCATTGCGGCATTTTCAGGGTCCATGATGAAGTCCATGAACAGATAGGCATTGTCGGTGTTCTTGGCGTCGGCCAACAGCGCGACGTTATCCATCCACAGGCCATAGCCTTCCTTCGGGAAGCCCCATTTCACGTCCGGGTTGGCCAGGCGCGCGCGCAGACCCGCGCCGTTCCAGTCGACGGTTGCCGAATAGTCATGGTTGGTCATCTTTTCGACGGTGGAATAATCCATGGCGATCCACTTGGGCTTGGCGGCCAAGAGCGCGTCGCGGACCTTCTTCATCACCTCGGCATCTTCCGAGCAGACCTGACCGCCCGCCCACATCGTTGCCAGGGCCATCACGTCACCCATTTCGGGGATCACGTTGATCTTGCCCGCAAGTTCCGGCGGCGGGTCCATGAACAAGGACGATGTGTTGATGTCGCCGGTATAGTCTTTGATGTTCACCGACATGCCGGTTGTGCCCCACTGCCACGGCACCGACCATTCGCGGCCAGCGTCCCAGGCCACATCCTTCCATTCCGGCGCGATATTGGCGTGGTTGGGCAGCTTGGACAGGTCAAGTTTCTGGATCAGGCCTTTGTCGGCATAGATGCTGACAAAGCCTGCCGAAGGCACCACAAGGTCAAATCCCGACCCGCCCGCTTCGATCTTGGCGAGCGCCTCGTCGTTGCTGGAAAAGTCGGTGATCGTGACCTTGACGTCGTGGGTTTCCTCGAACTTCTTGATCATCTCGGGGCTGGTGTAATTGCCCCAGTTGTAGAGGAACAGCTCGCCTTCTGCATGGGCCAGCGTGGTGCTGGTCATCAGCAGGGCAATCGCAGCTAGGCTTTTCTTCATGGTCAACTCCCCAGTTCGTGGAACCCGGTCGGGCTCCGGTTTCGTCAGTCTTTTTTGCGCGTCAGCAGAAAGAAAGCGCAAAGCAAAAGGAAGGTCACGCCCATCAACACCGTTGATATCGCATTCACATCCGGCTTCATCGCCCGGCGCAACTGTCCAAGCATATAGGTTGGCAACGTATCCTGGCCCGGTGATTTGACGAATTCGGTGATGACGACATCATCAAGCGAGGTGACGAAGGCCAGCATTGCCCCAGCAAGAATCGCGGGCATCAGCAAGGGCAGCGTCACCCGGCGGAAGGTTGTCCAGCGGTCCGCGTAAAGGTCGGCGGCCGCGGTTTCCAACGTCAGATCCATTCCTTCCAGGCGTGCACGGATCGGCAGATAAGCGAAGGGGATGCAGAAAGCCGAATGTGACAGGATCAGATAGCCAAGCCCGGTATAGCCAGTGACCTGCTTGACCCAGGCAAAGACGATCAGCAGGGCGACAGCGGTCACGATTTCCGGCACCATGAGCGGCTGGTTGATCATGACATAGATCAGCGTCTGGCCCTTGAACGCCTTTTGGCGCGTCGTGCCAAGGGCGGCCATTGTCGCCACCGTCGTTGACAGGATAGCGGCAAAGCTGGCCACGATAAGCGAAACGAGGGTGGCATCCTTCACTTCCTGGTTCTGCCAGGCAAGCCCGTACCAGTGCAGCGAAAACCCTTCCCATTGCGAGGGGCTGGACCCGGAATTGAACGAATAGATCGCCAGTGTGATGATCGGCAAATAAAGAACGACGAAAACCACCATGGCGATCAGGGTGAAGCCCGGCAAACGCCGGATCGAAAAAGGCTTGGCGCGGTTCGGGCTGGCAGTGTCAGCCATGCTTCTTCTCCCCGTTCATTGTGCGGACATAGAACAGCAAGGCAACCGTCACGATGATCAGCAGCAGGATCGACAGGGCCGCGCCAAGGGGCCAGTTGCGCCCTTGGCCAAATTGAAGATCAATGAAGTTTCCAATCATCATCAGCTTGCCTCCGCCCAGAATCCGCGGCGTTACATAGGCGCCAAGGCAGGGAATGAAGACAAGGATAGAACCTGCGATGACGCCCGGCTTGACGATCGGGAAAATCACCCGCCGCAGGGTGGTCCAGCGGCTGGCATAAAGGTCATAGGACGCCTCTAGCAGCCGCATGTCGAACCGGTCCAGCGCGCCGAACAAGGGCAGCACCATCAGCGGCAGATAGACATAGACCATGCCGATCAGCACCGCGGTATCGGTATAGGTGATCTGCAGGGGGGCTGAAATCACCCCGATCTTCAGCAACAGCGTGTTCAGAAGGCCTTCGTTGCGGATCACCTGGTTGATGGCAAAGGTCCGGATCAAGAGGTTGGTCCAGAACGGGATGGTGATCAGAAACAGCCATAGCGCCCGGCTGCGCGGATCGCGTGTCGCGATGAACCAAGCTGTGGGGAAACCAACGGCAAGGGTCAGGATGGTGGTCACGACCGACAGTTTGACCGACCGCCAGAAAATCGTCAGATGCGCGTCTGCGAATTGCAGCGTGCCTTCGAAAATATCCCGTTCGACCAGGATCTTGGTCCAGCCTTCGGTGGAAAACTTCCACACGACATTGCCGTAATCCCCGGGCGTAAGGAAGGAATAGACCAACATGATCGACAGAGGGCCAACGGCGGCCAGCAACAGAAGGATCAGGGCGGGCGAGGACAAAAGCCAGTTGCGGCGTACATCCTCGTGATCACGGCTTTCTTCAAGGGTCACGCTCATCTCTCAGTCACCCAGGACCTGAGCGGATCCTGGATTGAAGCGCAGGCCGACCTGCGCGCCCCGTTCCAGCCCAGCATCACCATTGGCGGGGCTCTGCAGACGTGCCACCACTTCCGATCCATCGGACATTTCCATATGGCAATGGGTGTCGGTGCCAAAATAAACCAAGTTGCGGATGGTAACGGGCAGGGCGCCATCTTCACCAGCGCCGACGATGCGCACCTGTTCGGGGCGCACGGCCACGGTGACAGGTCCCGAAAGCCCCTCGGCGCCCGTCGCTTCGACCACGGCGCCTGCCTTGAGGGTGACCCGGCCCTTGTCGGCCGTCGCAGGCAGGAAGTTGGTTTCGCCGATGAACGAGGCGACGAAGCGGTTCGCCGGGCGCGTGTAAATTTCGCGCGCGCCGCCGATCTGCTGGATCTTGCCCGCGGACATGACGGCAATACGGTCCGACATGGTCAGGGCCTCTTCCTGATCGTGGGTCACGAAGATGAAGGTGATGCCGGTTTCAAGCTGCAAACGCTTCAGTTCGATCTGCATGGCTTGGCGCAGTTTCAGATCCAGCGCCGAAAGTGGTTCATCCAGCAACAGGACCTTAGGCTTCGGTGCCAGGGCACGTGCAAGCGCAATACGTTGTTGCTGGCCACCCGAAAGTTGGCTGACTTTGCGGCCCGCCATCTGTTCCAGCTTGACGAGTGCAAGCATCCGTTCGGTCGTGGCCGACACTTCGGCGCGCGGTTTGCCCAACATTTCCAGGCCGAAAGCAATATTCTGCGCCACGGTCAGATGTGGGAACAGCGCATAGCTTTGAAAGACAGTGTTGACCGGGCGCTTGTTGGGGGGCAGGGCGGTGATGTCCTGACCTTCCAGAAGGATCTGGCCCGAGGTCGGGGTTTCAAACCCGGCAATCATGCGCAAGAGGGTGGTTTTTCCGCAGCCTGAAGGCCCAAGCAGTGTAAAAAACTCTCCCTGGGCAATTGTGACAGATACATCGTCAAGTGCACGGACGGCAGCTTCGCCCAGCCCGAAATGCTTGGCGATGTGGCGGGCCTCGACGGCAGATTGGGCCAAATTCGTGCTCTCCGTTGGCTACAGGTTTAACAATAATTGCCGAATAGAGATTCGGCGCAACTGTTTTGATCATAAAAGCAGAAAAAGACGCAGGCGCTTCGGGGTTGGGGGGCTTATTCAGGGGAAGGCGGGGCGGCGATGCGCCCAGGGTGAGGCTGATTCAAGTTCCGCCGAAAGGGCGATCAGCATTTCGTCCTGGCCAAACGGGGCGGCCAGATGCACGCCGATTGGCAGGCCACTGGCGTTCCAGTGCAAAGGCAAGGACGCTGCAGGCTGGCCCGAGGCGTTGAAGGCCGCGCAGAAGGGCGAATAGTCAAACACCATGCCGGGGCCGGTGCGGAAATGAACGAAGTCACGGGTCGTATGGGCAAACCGTCCAACCTGAGCCGGAGGTTCGGCAAGGGTTGCTGTCAACAAGATGTCGTAATGGCTTAGAAAGGCTGCCATTTCGCGGCCAAAGGCGTGGATCTTGCCGACCGCATCCAGATAGTCTGCGCCTGACAGGTTGGCCGCATAGTCGATGGCCCCTAGGGACATATGTTCCAACTCACCCTCGACCAAAGGGCGACCGCGGGTGGTCACGGCCTTGCGCACGGAAAGGGCGGTGCCGCAGGCCACGATTTGCGTCCAGGCACGCATCATGCCCTTGACATCGGCGGTGGGGCAGGCGGGTTCGACGTGATGACCAAGGCCCTCTAGCAGCGTTCCTGCCGCATGAACCGCCGCGCGACAGTCGGAGTGGATGGGGTCGCCGGTCAGGGTCGTATCACAAAAGGCCACGCGTAGCCTGCGTGGCGGGCGTGCCATCGCCGCATGATGGCCGGTGATCAGGGGTGGTGCGACGTAGGGCGCCCCGAGGTCCGGACCCGCGCAGGCGTCAAGGAATATGGCTGTGTCGCGGACCGAGCGGGTGAGGAAGCCGTCGATGGCCATGCCCGCCCAACCTTCGCCAGCGTAGGGCCCATCGGGAAGCCGCGCGCGCGTCGGCTTGAACCCATAAAGACCGCAGCAAGACGCAGGTATGCGCACCGACCCGCCGCCATCAGAGCCATGTGACGCAGGTACGATACCCGCCGCGACCGCAGCACCCGCCCCGCCTGACGATCCGCCGGAGGTGTGGTTCAAATTCCATGGGTTGCGGGTTGGCCCGCCATAAACCGCAGCTTCTGTTGCCGGCCCCACGCCGCCTTCGGGCGCGGTTGTCCTGCCAAAAGAAACCACCCCGGTCGATCGGATACGTTCAAAGATGGCGCTGTCGCGCGGGTATCTGGTGTTGGCAAAAAGCCTTGATCCGTTGTGGGAGGGGAAATCGACTGCCTCGCAGCCCAGATCCTTCAACAGGAAGGGCACGCCGCGAAACGGCCCATCCGGCAGACCGGCCCGGATGGCCTGACGGGCCACATCCTCTTGGACCAACACCACGGCGTTGATCGCCGGGTTGCGGACGGCGCAGCGCGCCAGTGCTGAATCCAGCAGTTCATCCGCCGTGACCGCGCCACCGGCAACAAGGGCGGCCAGCCCGGCCGCGTCATAACTGTCGAATTCATCCATTGGCCTCGCCTCCCGAAGTCAATGCAAACAAACCCGAATGTGTGATCTTTGCCACGCCCGTTTTCGACACGCGGGGCTGAACACGACAATATTGTTGCGCCCGAAATGGCACGGACAGCAACGACCCAGAAAACCGGCCCGCAATCGAGATTGAAACTGTCAGTCTTTTCAGTCGCTTGTTTGCATCCTGCCAAGAGACTGTCGGCATGTTGGTGCGTCTCGCCATCCTCGAGCCCTTGCAGCCCCCGTTGCACGCCACTAAGACTTGCGTAAGCAAAGACCTCTAAGACTGAACCCCAGGACCAACGACAGGCAGGCGACGATGAAAGATCCCTATGACCTTTACATGAACACTCTGGTTCCGATGGTCGTGGAACAGACCAGTCGGGGCGAGCGGGCCTATGACATCTATTCGCGCCTTTTGAAGGAGCGGATCATCTTCCTGTCTGGCCCGGTGCATGACGGCATGTCGACGCTGATCTGCGCACAACTTCTGTTTCTTGAGGCGGAAAATCCGTCGAAGGAAATCGCCATGTATATCAATTCGCCGGGCGGGGTCGTGACTTCGGGTCTGTCGATCTATGACACGATGCAATACATCAAACCCAAGGTCTCGACCCTGGTGATCGGGCAAGCCGCTTCGATGGGGTCGCTTTTGTTGACAGCAGGCGAAAAGGGCATGCGGTTCAGCCTTCCGAACAGCCGGATCATGGTGCACCAGCCCTCGGGCGGGTATCAGGGGCAGGCGACGGATATCATGATCCACGCGCAAGAAACCCAGAAGCTGAAAAACCGGCTGAACGAGATTTACGTCAGGCACACCGGCAACCCGCTTAAGAAAGTCGAAGCGGGGCTGGAGCGCGACAATTTCATGTCGCCCGAGGAAGCAAAGGACTGGGGTTTGATCGACGAGATCATGGCAACCCGACCGAAAGCGGACAGTGATCCGAAGTAACCATGGGCCGCGCAGGGTGCGCGGCGCAAAAAATGACGTTGTGATGACCCAGATGCTGCCCTAATCTTGCCGAAAAGGGTGGCTCCTACTGAGCGCGAACGGTCCGGGCAGACCGCAGAGGATAAAGATGGCGAATAATTCAGGCAGCGACAGCAAAAACACGCTCTACTGCTCGTTCTGCGGCAAGAGCCAGCATGAGGTGCGCAAGCTTATCGCGGGCCCGACGGTGTTCATTTGTGACGAATGCGTCGAACTTTGCATGGACATCATCAGGGAAGAAACGAAAACCTCGGGGCTGAAGGCCACGGACGGCGTACCGACCCCGCGCGACATCTGCAAGGTGCTGGACGATTATGTGATCGGTCAGGAACATGCCAAGCGGGTTCTGTCTGTCGCGGTTCATAACCATTACAAGCGCCTGAACCATTCTTCGAAGTCGAACGATATCGAACTGTCGAAGTCGAACATCCTGCTGATTGGCCCCACCGGCTGCGGCAAGACGCTGCTGGCGCAGACACTGGCGCGGATTCTGGATGTGCCGTTCACGATGGCGGATGCGACCACACTGACCGAAGCGGGTTATGTGGGCGAAGATGTTGAAAACATCATCCTCAAGCTGTTGCAGGCGAGCGAATACAACGTCGAACGCGCGCAGCGTGGCATCGTTTATATCGACGAGGTCGACAAGATTACCCGCAAGTCCGACAATCCGTCGATCACCCGTGACGTATCGGGCGAAGGCGTGCAGCAGGCACTGTTGAAGATCATGGAAGGTACCGTGGCTTCGGTGCCGCCGCAGGGCGGACGCAAACATCCCCAGCAGGAATTCCTGCAGGTGGATACGACCAACATCCTGTTCATCTGTGGCGGCGCCTTTGCCGGACTTGAACGGATCATCGCCCAGCGAGGCAAAGGGTCGGGCATCGGCTTTGGTGCCGATGTGAAAGACCCCGAGGCGCGCGGCGTCGGCGAACTGTTCCAGGAACTCGAGCCGGAAGATCTGCTGAAATTTGGGCTGATCCCGGAATTTGTCGGTCGCTTGCCGGTGCTGGCTACCCTGACGGACCTAGATGAGGCCGCGCTTGTCACCATCCTGACCGAACCGAAAAACGCCTTGGTCAAACAGTATCAGCGCCTGTTCGATATCGAAGGCGTGAAGCTGACCTTCACCCCTGACGCGCTGTCAGCCATCGCCAAACGGGCGATCAAGCGCAAGACGGGTGCGCGCGGTCTGCGATCGATCATGGAAGATATCTTGCTTGATACGATGTTCGAATTGCCGGGGCTGGATACGGTTGAAGAAGTGGTCGTCAATCAGGATGCGGTTGAAAGCGACGAAGCCCATCCGCTGCTGATCCATTCCGACACCAAGAAAGAAGTGGCATCAGCCAGCTAAGGCTGCGGGTTTCCGGAAAATGTCTTGCGCCCGGTCTGCGAAGGCCGGGCGCTGATTTTTGGGGCAGGAACCTCGGGCGGCGATGTTTTGTATGGGCATCGGGCAGGGGCGTCCATTTTTTTGGATGAATAAGCCCGGAACCAGACTGAACGCTTCAGCTAAGCTTTGAAATGCTTTGAGAGCTTCAGGCCTTGGCCCTGATAGTTTGAAGCGATGCCGCCGCCGTAAAGCCGTTCGGGCCGTTCCAGCATCCGCTCATAAACCAGGCGACCGACAATCTGGCCATGTTCCAGCACGAAGGGGGCTTCGTGGCAGCGCACTTCAAGCACCCCGCGTGAGCCTTGGCCGCCTGCGGTGCCATGGCCGAAGCCGGGGTCAAAGAAGCCCGCGTAATGCACGCGGAATTCGCCGACCATCGCCAGATAGGGTGCCATTTCAGCGGCATGGTCGGGGGGGATCGTCACTGCTTCGCGACTTACAAGGATATAGAACGCGCCCGGATCGAGGATGATGCGGCCTTCGCGGGTGCGCACTTCTTCCCAGAAGTCGGCAGGTGCGTAATGGCCGATCCGGTCAAGGTCGATGACGCCGGTGTGTGGCTTGGCCCGGTAGCCGACCAGATCGCCACTGGCAGGGCTCAGATCGACCGAGAAGCCCAGACCTTCGGAAATCACGGCCTGGCCGCTGACAAGCGGTTCTGCGGCATGCAGGGCGGTCAGTTCGGCGTCGGTAAGGATCGCCTGCCCCTGCCGAAAGCGGATCTGGTTGAGGCGCATGCCAGGGCGCACGAGAACCGAGAAAGAACGCGGGCAGATTTCGGCGTAAAGCGGGCCACGGTAACCGTCGGGAATGCGGTCAAATTCGACCCCACCGTCGGTGATGGTGCGGGTCAGAAGATCAAGCCTGCCGGTCGAGCTTTTGGCGTTGGCCACGGCGGTGATCCCGGCGGGCAGCGCCATCGATTCCATCAAGGGCACCACATAGACGCAGCCTTTTTCAAGTACGGCGCCACTGGTCAGATCAACCCGGTGCATTTCAAATTCGGTGATACGATCCGCAACAGTGCGACCTGAGCCCGCAAGGAACGAGGCGCGGACCCGGTAGGCCACTGTTCCCAGCCGAAGATCAAGGCTTGCCGGCTGCACCTGCGCGTCAATCACATCCGCTTGCGCGGAAATGGCGCCACTGGTGATCATGGTGCGGATGGCCTTGTCGGCCAGAACCCCGATGCCCGTCATGCTGTTCCCCGGATAGGCCAAGGCCCACCCCTGTGACAGGATGGGCCTTTGTCGAATTGGTCGGGCCGGTGAGATTCGAACTCACGACCTTCCGCCCCCCAGACGGACGCGCTAACCAGGCTGCGCCACGGCCCGACGCGGCGGTGTATAGGCCGATAAGCCGGGTGGGGGCAAGCGACAAAACGCATCTTAAGCGGGGGCATTCGGTCTTATTCGTTCTTGGCGCGGCGGCGTTCGTAGGTGGCGCTGAGCCGGTGATAGACGGTCGTCAGACCTTCGCGGCGCTGGCTGGCGCGCAGGGCCGTCATCGCCCGCAGAAGAGCTGCAGCGGGGATCAGCGCACCTTTTGCCAAAGGCGCGTCGAAATGGGTATCGGCCGCCAGCGGCGTAGCCTGGGCCAAGGTGGCCTGACGGTCACGATGCAGCGCATCCCGTGCTGTCGCAGCAGCGGTCTGATCGGGGCGCCCGGCAAACACCGGCGCGGCAGGGCGCGCAAACAAATCATCTTCGGCGACCGGCACAGGGTCGGGCGGCAGCATCGCTTCTGGTTCGGTCGGTTCGGGTGTCGGTGCGGGCGATGGTGCGCGCGACATGGCGACAGCGGGCGACTGGTCCAGCGCGGCGCCATCTGTGTCAAGGTCCGTGCCCGAAAACCCGGCCACATAGCGGACGCCCTGTTCGCGCAGCATTTTCTGAACGCCGCGGATGGTCAGCCCATCGACATGCAACAGCTTGCGTATCCCGCCGAGCAGCGCCACGTCGGCCGGGCGGTAGTAACGCCGCCCTCCAGCGCGCTTGACCGGCTTGATCTGGGAAAAACGGCTTTCCCAGAACCGCAGCACATGTGCGGGGGTGTCCAGCACTTCGGCGACTTCGCTGATGGTGCGGAAGGCCTCGGCCGACTTGGACATCGGGCTACGCCTCAGCCTTTGTTGCCGGCAGCAACACGATCTTTCATCAGGTGCGAGGGGCGAAACGTCAGAACCCTGCGCGGATGGATCGGAACTTCGTCGCCGGTCTTGGGGTTGCGCCCGATCCGCGCGGTTTTGGACCGGACCGAGAAGGTGCCGAAGGAGGAGATTTTAACGGTCTCGCCGGACACCAAGGCGTCTGACATCCGTTGGAGCACGCTTTCGACAAGCTGAGCGGATTCGTTGCGCGACAGGCCGACGGCGCTATAGACGGCCTCACTCAGATCCATACGGGTCAAGGTCTTTTCGCTCATCCATTCCCCCTGTGCCGGTCATGCCGGGCTTTTGCCATTTGGGGCAGGATGGGGGCATTGAATTTCCGAGTCAATATCAATGACTTGGGAACGGCTATTCAGGCCAAAAATCACCAACGCAGAACGACAGCGCCCCATGCCAGGCCACCGCCGATCGCCTCGGTCACCAGCAGATCACCCTCTTTGATCTGGCCGCGTTGCTTGCCGACGGACAGGGCCAGCGGGATCGACGCCGCAGAGGTGTTGCCATGGTCTTGCACCGTGACGACGACGCGTTCCATCGGCACCTGCATGCGCTTTGCGGTGCCTTCGATAATGCGGATGTTGGCCTGATGGGGAACGATCCAGTCGACGTCTTCGCCGGAAAGGTCGACTTTCGCAAGCGCGGTGTGGGCTGTTTCAGTCAGTTTTTCAACAGCTTGCCGGAAGACCTGATTGCCCTGCATCCGCAAATGCCCCGCCGTTCCGCTGGTTGAAACCCCGCCGTCGACATACAGAAGATCGCGGTAGGTCCCGTCCGAATTCAGATCGGTCGACAGAATGCCGCGGTCGGCATTGGTGCCCTGTCCTTCAGCAGCCTCCAGGACAAGCGCGCCCGCGCCGTCACCGAACAAAACGCAGGTCGAGCGGTCTTCGAAATCCAGGATGCGGCTGAAGGTTTCCGCCCCGATGACCAGCACCCGGCGCGCCTGGCCTGACAGAATCAGGGCATTGGCATTGGCCAGCGCGAAAACGAATCCCGCACAGACGGCCTGCACATCGAATGCAAAGCCCTTGGTCAGGCCGATCTTGGCCTGAATCATCGTGGCGACCGAGGGAAAGGTCAGATCCGGGGTCGAGGTTGCGACGATGATTGCGTCAACATCTGCAGCCGCAAGTCCTGCATCCGCCAAAGCAGCGCGGGCGGCATGCGCACCCAGATCCGACGTGGTTTCCCCATCGGCTGCGAAATGGCGACGCTCGATGCCGGTGCGGGCGCGAATCCACTCGTCGCTGGTTTCGACTTTGCCTTCAAATTCGCTGTTCGGAACCACGCGGGCGGGCAAATAGTGGCCCACGCCCTTTACGACGGCACGGATAGTCATTCAGCAGTTCCGATCTTTGTCCCATCACCCATCGCGGCATCCTGCCCCGCCAGCGCAGCAGAGGCAACCCGTGCCGCAAGCCGATCGGTAAAGCCCGAGGCGGCAAGGCGGCGGGCCAGCTGTATTGCAGCCGAAATGCCGGTGGCGTCGGCCGATCCGTGCGACTTGACGACGGTGCCGTTCAGGCCGAGGAAGACCCCGCCATTGACACGACGCGGATCGATGCGCTGCTGAAGTCGTTTGAGCGAGCCCATGGCAAGCAGGGCCCCGATTTTTGACAAAAGCGTGGATCCAAGCGCCTCGCGCATGAATTCACTGATAAGCTTTGCTGTGCCTTCGCCAGTTTTAAGCGCGATGTTCCCGGTGAAGCCGTCGGTAACGATCACGTCGACCCGGCCCGAGGGCAGGTCGTTTCCCTCGACAAAGCCCACATATTCAAACCCGCCCGTATCGGTTGCTGCGGCAATCAGTTCCTGCGCTTCCTTGATTTCGCTGCGACCCTTGTGTTCTTCGGTGCCGACGTTCAGCAGGCCCACACGCGGGCGCGCAACGCCCAGTCCGTTGCGGGCGTAAGACGCCCCCATCATCGCATATTGCAGCAGGTCGGGGGCGTCGGCCTTAACGTCGGCACCCACGTCCAGCATCACCGCAAAGCCATGCGGGGCGCGACAGGGCCAAAGGCAGGCGATGGCGGGGCGGTTCACGCCGGGAAGCTTGCGCAACCGGATCATCGACACGGCCATCAGCGCGCCGGTATTGCCGCAGGATACAGCAGCCGCAGCGCGCCCGTCTTTCACCGCTTCCAGTGTCGACCACATCGAGGTTTTCTGACCATGGCGCATGACCTGACTGGGCTTGTCTTCCATCTTCACCACGCCTTCGGCATGGCAAATGGTAGTGCGCGCCATCAGGTCGGGACGCTTGGCAATCAGAGGTTCAAGCATGTCTTTTGGCCCGTGAACCATGAATTCCAGGTCCGGGCACTGGGCAAGGCTATCGACCATGCCAGAAACAACGGCGACCGCACCGCGGTCGCCGCCCATAGCGTCAATGGAAATGACGATTCGGCCCGGTTGGCGCGCCGCCTTGCTGTCACCCGCTGGGGTCTGCTCTGACGACATGTCCGGGACCGATCCCGCAGCTTACGCCGCGGCGTCGTCCAGATCGACTTCCGCCGCCTGAGCGACGATTTCCTTGCCATCATAGTGGCCACAGGCGCCGCAAACGTGGTGCGGACGCTTCAGTTCGCCACAGTTCGAGCATTCGTTGGGGTTCGCGGCAACCAGAAAGTCATGCGCGCGACGCATGTTACGACGGGACCGCGTGGTGCGGTTCTGAGGGACAGCCATGTCTCAACCTCGGGTTATTGGGGGCCTAAGCCCCGGATTTCCAGGGGTTTCATCACTGGTTGCCAACATGCGACCGGGTGCGAACCCAAGATTCAAGCGAGGCCGGGAACATACTGCGATTCCGGGCAGGCGCAAGTGTTTTCTGACAGGTTGCCGGACATCTGCTGCAGCGCGGCAACGATGATCGTTTAGCAGGGTGGCAATCATTCGGGTTTCTTCTTGAAAAGATCTGCAAGCCCAGCAAAAGGTTTGATTTTTTCGTCTGAAAGTGGTTCTGCCCCTTCGGCAGCTTCGATGAATCCTTCAAACGTCGCGCCTTCGGCCCGTGGATAAAGCGGCAGCGCCAGCGCCAGTGCTTCGGTCAGAACGGCCCCGACATCGATCACCTCGGGCAAAGGTTCGGTTGTGTCGTCCGCGGGCATTTCGGCTTCGTCGCCTTCGGGCGCTTTCCAGTCAGCCTGATAGCGGCGTACGACCTTTTCCTTCACCAGTCCCGGGACCGGCGCCAACGTGAGGATGCAGGCCTGCACCACCTGCGCCTCGAGATCGGCCTCGAGCATGAAGTCTGAGCGGCCGACCGGGCGGATTTCGCCGCGCAAGCGGATTGCCGGCAAATCCAGCAGCCCAAGATCGGCGGCAATTGCCGCGCGGTCTTCAGGCCCAGGGGTCAGGTCGAACCGGGTCGGTTTGCGCTGCGCGAGGGCTGCGCTGCGGAGCGGATGAGAATAAGGCATGTGTTCAGACATTTCAGCTTGCACCTGTTCAGGTAAAATCGGGCGGTCCATCCGACACAGATCGGTTTCGGTCCTTGTCGGACCTCCCCGGCATGTTGTAAGCCGGATAAAAGGCTTCTGCCGTGAAGGCAAGCATCCGCACAGGCGTGGGGGCGAGAGTGGGTTTCAATAGGGTTGGGTCTTGGATGCGGTCTGCTGTGCGGTCCGGGGTATTCGCCCTTGCGGCTTTGGCCATTGTGGCCTGTACGCCAATTTATCGCAATCACGGCTATGTGCCACGTGACGAAGATCTGGCCGATGTTAAGGTCGGAGAATCAACGGCAGAGGACGTGACCTTTGCCGTAGGTCGACCCTCGGCCATTGGTGTTTTGACCGGCTCAGGCTGGTATTATGTCGGCTCGCGTTTCAAGCAAGTCGGCCCTCGCGCACCGGTCGAGGTTGACCGGCAGGTGGTGGCGATTTCCTTCGATGAACAGGGCGTCGTGTCGAATGTCGAACGGTTCGGCCTGAAGGATGGTCAGGTCGTGGCCATCTCTCGGCGGGTGACGACATCGAATGTCAAAGGAGTCGGCTTCTTGCGGCAATTGCTGGGCAATCTTGGCAATCTGAGTGCAACCCAGCTTCTTGGCGCAGAGCCCAATCAGTAGGGCATACATCTTATGGTCGGGCACGGTGCTGCTGGCTTGGGCGTGAAGCCGCTTGCCCATGGGAACCTTGTGGCGCGGGAAGCGGTTTCAGATCAGGATATTCAGTTGTCGCTTGACTTGCGTCGCAGGGCATTCATCCGTCCCAACGGAAGCAAGACCAGAAACCTGTCTGATGCAGATCATTTTGATCCGGTCTATAATCATGTGCTGATCGAACGACGAGGAAATGTGGCCGCCTGTTTCCGCATTAAGATCTTCGCCGACCCTCACGCACTGTTGGCCAGCCATAGCGGCAGTCACTATGATCTGGGGCCACTTTCCGTCCTAACAGGACCATTCGCGGATATCGGACGATTGGCGGTTGGCCCCGGTGATGGCGATCCGGATGTTCTTAGGATGGTCTGGGGCATGTTGGCGCGGTTGGTCGAAACCCATCGGCTGCGGTATCTGTTGGGCTGCACGTCCTTTGTCGGCGCCGACCCGGTGCAACATGCGCCCCGCTCTGGCAGCGCTTTACGAAAGGCATATTGGCCCGCTGACTTTGTTGCCTTATCGCAAAGCCGGGACGACGGTCGATCTGACCCAGGCCGACCAGCCACCCGACACGTCACGGATTCCGCCTTTGCTGCGCAGCTATCTGGCGCTTGGCGCATGGGTGTCCGACCATGCCGTTATCGATACGCATCTTGATACGGTGCATGTATTCACCCTGCTGGATGTTGCAGCAATTCCGCCTGCTCGCGCCCGCGGGTTGCAGCGCATCGGGATGGTATCGCCGGGCTGAAACATCTGTGGCGCGATCGCATTGTGTGCACACAATTTGCTGACCACACGATCTGACACTTGCCTTATTCCTCTCTTAGTCTATCGCAGTGCATGAGCAGTGAGGACCAAGAAGAATGAATATGCACAACCCGCCCAAAGACCCGGTGGCTGCCGCACAAAGCGCCCGCGCCTGGGTGCAGGCACTAGCGAAGTACCGCGAACCGATTCTTGCACGCAGCGTTTTCGAGCTATTGGTCAGCCTCTTGCCGTTTCTGGGGATCTGGACGCTGGCTTGGTTGATCCTGCCCTACAGTGGCTGGCTGGCCTTTGCGCTGGCCTTGTTCAACGGGGCGTTTCTGGTGCGGCTGTTCGTTATTCAGCACGACTGTGGTCATGGATCCTTCTTTCGGAATCGGCAGGTCAGCGACTGGACCGGGCGTGTGCTTGGTGTGCTGACACTTACACCGTACGACGTCTGGCGGCGTACCCATTCTGTGCACCACGCTTATGCGGGCAACCTGGATCGCCGCGGAATGGGGGATGTGCATACGCTGACCGTAGAAGAGTATCGGGCAAAGTCCTGGCTGGGGCGGTTGGGCTACCGCGTCTATCGCAACCCGGTTGTACTGTTCGGACTGGGGCCGGGGTACTTGTTTCTCCTGCAAAACCGGTTGCCGCTGGGTTTGTTCCGGGATGGCTGGAAATACTGGACCAGTGCGATGGGCACCAATCTGGCGATCGCGGCCGGACTTGGGCTGATTCTGTGGTTCGGGGGATGGCAGGCGCTGGTGCTGATCTTTCTGCCGACATCAATTTTGGCGGCTTCGGTCGGCGTCTGGCTGTTTTACGTTCAGCACCAGTTTGAAGAAACCAATTGGCAGCACGAACCGGAGTGGGATCTGCATGACGCAGCTCTTGCAGGAAGCTCACATTACGTTCTGCCGCCGGTCCTGCGCTGGTTCACCGGCAACATCGGCATTCATCACGTCCATCATCTTTACAGCCGCATCCCATTCTACCGGCTGACCGATGTGCTGCGCGACCATCCCGAACTGGCCGAGGCGCAGCGCCTGACGCTTTGGGAAAGCCTGAAGAGCGCGCGCCTGCACCTTTGGGACGAAGGTCAGCAGAAACTTTTGTCGTTCCGTCAGGCGCGACTCAACTACCGGGCCTGCTGACTGGCCCAAACTTGCAGGCATGAAAAAACCCCGGCCAAGGCCGGGGTTTTCTTTTGTTTGTCGTCTATTGATCAGCCGCGGGCGCGGCGGCCGCCACGGCGACCAGTCGCCGCCTGGCTTTGCGACGCCGAGGCTTCCGCGAATGTCATCCCGCTTTGAACCGCTTCCAGAACCTTGGCAAAACGGATCCATTCGCCACCATTCGCGTCATGGTTCATCAGCATGTTGGCGGCACGGATGGCCTCCATTTCCACCTGACGGACAGGGTTCATGATCGCCGAGGTCATTCCCGCACCAATCGCCATCGGCAAGAAGGCCGCGTTGATGCCATGACGGTTTGGCAACCCGAACGAGATGTTCGAGGCACCACAGGTGGTGTTGCAGCCCAGTTCCTCGCGCAGACGGCGCACCAGTGTGTAGACCTGCTGCCCGGCA
Source organism: Alphaproteobacteria bacterium (assembly GCA_965262605.1). Classification (GTDB taxonomy): domain Bacteria; phylum Pseudomonadota; class Alphaproteobacteria; order JASGCL01; family JASGCL01; genus CBDHFN01. The sequence continues at coordinate 48,919 of CBDHFN010000002.1, forward strand.
GTCGAAAGAGCACCGATCGGCATGACCAGCGGGTCAACCACGATGTCGTGGGCCGGGATGCCGAAGTCGGCGGCACGCTCGACGATCTTCTTGGCCACCGCGAAACGCACGTCCGGGTCCATCGAAATGCCGGTGTCGTCATTCGAAATTGCCACGACAGGCACATTGTACTTCTTGACCAACGGCAGAACCAGTTCCAGCCGGTCTTCTTCGCCGGTGACCGAGTTCAGCAGCGGGCGGCCTTCGCAGGCGGCAAGGCCAGCCTCAAGCGCGCCGGGAACCGAACTGTCGATGCACAGCGGCACGTCGACCAGACCCTGGACGATCTGGATCATCCGGGTCATCAGCGGCGGTTCGGTTTCATTAGGGTTGGGGTTCGAATTGTAAACCACACCCGCGTTGATATCGAGGATCATTGCCCCGCAGGCGACCTGCTCCAGCGCATCGCGTTCGACGGTCGAAAAATCACCCGCCTCAAGTTCGGCTGCAAGTTTCTTGCGGCCAGTCGGGTTGATCCGCTCTCCGATCACGCAGAAGGGCTCGTCAAAGCCGATGATGACGGTTTTTGTTTTTGATTCAATGACGGTACGGGTCATCTTTCACCTTATCTTTTAATTCTGCGAAGCCGGAACGCCGGACTTGCCGCCATTCTCGATGGCCCAGGTTGCGTTGGTCTTGATCCCGCCCAGCGGGAAGAAGTGGACGGATTCAATGCCGAAATCGGGGTTTGCCGCCTTGTGGGCCGCCAGTTCCGCCACGAATTCGTTGGGTTCGTAGGGCAACAACAGCTTGGTGACATCCATCGCCCGTTTCTGCAAGACTTTCAGTGAGGGGCCGACACCGCAGGCAATTGCGAACTTGATCAGGGTTTGCAGTTTGGCCGGACCTGCCACACCGATATGGACGGGCATCTTGATGCCCTCGGCGTTCAGGCGATTCACCCAGGCGATCACCGGCTTGGCTTCAAAGCAGAATTGCGTCGCCATCGCCATCTTGGCGTCGGTGCGGTTGCTGAAGGCGTCTTTCCAGCGCAGCGCTTCCAGAACGTTCTTGTCGGACCCATCCGGGTCGATGTCCTTGTTGCCTTCCGGGTGGCCGGCGACATGCAGGCGATCAAAGCCGTCAAACAGGCCGGTTTCGATCAACTGCATCGAATTGTCGAAATCACCATGCGGGGTTGAAACCCCGCCTCCCAGCAGCAGCGCCTGTTTGATGTCGGCTTCGCCCTTGTAGCGGGCGATCCAGTCGGCCAGCGTCGCCTTGTCCTTGATGATCCGCGCCGGGAAGTGCGGCATCACCGGGAAACCTTCGGCATGGATGCGCTTGGCGGTGGCAACCATTTCCTCGATCGGGGTGCCGTCGATATGGGCGATATAGACGCGGGTGCCCTTGGGCAGCAAAGCGCGGAAATCTTCGACCTTTTCGGCGGTGCGCGGCATCACTTCAATCGAATAGCCTGCAAGAAAAGCCTCGACGGCTTTCTTGTCGCCTTGCGGCGCGGCGGGTTCCTTGCGGAGGAAGTTCATCAATGCCATCGTGGCTCTCCAGAGACTTAAGGGCTAGGGGTGGGGCGGCTTATGCCCATCCGTCATTGGCGATCAGCGCGATGATGCGCGCCTTGTCGTATTCTGTGTCGATGCGAATGGCTTCGGCGCTGGCCACGGCTTCATCGTCGCCTTCAACTGTGAAGGGTTCGGCCTTGCGCCATTCGGCCAGATAGGCGTCGGTTCCGGCAGCACCGGTCTTCATCGCACAGCGGTCGATGGCCTGTTCGAACCGTTCGGGCAGCGGTTTTTTCACCCCGCGCCGACCTTTGCCGACGATGACCTGTGCCGGGATGTCGCGCCAGTAAACGATGGTAACTTCTGCCATGACGAATCCTTCTCTTTGGGGCCTTCAATAGCCCCCACTTAGCGACATGCGATGTCGGATTTCGACATGGCGCGCCACCAGAGCGACCTGCAGTTAGACGGATGCCGGGGAAATGCTCCTCTGTTTGGCCGGTGGCTGGGGTGAAGGCGCACTTTATTGGCCGTTGGCTGTGAATTCGGCGTGAACCGGGTCTGATCGCTTGATTGATATTGCCCCGAAGTCTAGGGTGAGGGCAACTTTACATCGGAGGGCGTAACATGACGCCCAGGCGTCCCGGCGGTGCGGGCGCGTTCCCGGTTCCGGTTGAGCCGTCCGCCGCCGCCAAGCCCGATCCGGCGCAGCTTTATGCGGCGCTGGATCTCGGGACTAACAGTTGCAGGATGCTGATTGCCCAGCCAAAGGGCAGTCAGTTTCACGTTGTGGACAGCTTTTCAAAAGCGGTTCAGCTTGGCCATGGGCTTGAAGCCTCGGGGCGACTTAGCCGTGCGTCGATGGCGCGTACAGTTCAGGCGCTGCATATCTGCCGCAAGAAAATCGAACAGCATGGCGTCAAGCGCATGCGCCTTGTGGCAACTGAGGCTTGCCGCCGCGCAAAGAATTCCAAGGAATTTCTTAGGCTTGTGCACCGGGAAACCGATCTTCCGCTTGAAATCATCCTGCCCGAGGAAGAAGCGCGCCTCGCGGTGATTTCCTGCGCTCCGCTGGTTTCGACCAAGACCGAACAACTGCTCGTCGTCGATATCGGTGGCGGCTCCACCGAGCTGGTCTGGATTGACCTGTCGTCGGTGCCGCGCGCCGAAAGACCGCGTGCCATCATGCGGTTGCATGCGGGCTTTCATCCGCCCGAAAGCCCGTTTCCGGCGGCCAAGGTCGTGGACTGGATTTCCGTGCCCTTGGGCGTCGCTACATTGAAAGACCAGTTCAGCGATGTCGAGGATGACGCCGCGCGTTTCGCACTGATGAGTTGGCATTTTGAAGAACAGCTTTCGGACTTTTCCCCCTATAACGCCAGCCAGCCGCGCGAAGGCTTTCAGATCATCGGCACCAGCGGCACGGTGACCACGGTGGCCGCCAGCCATCTGGGGCTGAAACGCTATGACCGAACCAAAGTCGACGGCCTGCGCATGACGTCTGACCAGATCGACCGGGTGATCCGCGATTATCTGAGCCTTGGCCCCGAAGGGCGCCGCAATGACCCACGCATCGGGCGCGATCGGCATTCGCTGATCATGTCGGGATCGGCGATCCTGCAAGCCCTGATGCGCGTCTGGCCAACGGATCGCTTGTCGGTGGCTGACCGGGGCCTGCGCGAGGGGTTGCTTTATGCGCAGATGTCGGCCGACGGTGTGCTGGAAGAGGCACCTTACTGATTATGGGTCCGTACTGAACTTGGCCCCGTGATTGCGGAAGGTGGCCGGGTTCGCTATGGGGCAGGGGAAGCAACCAACCCGTCTGGGGGAAGAATGGCGAAGACTCCTTCAGGAAATACATCTGGCCGTGGCCAACGCGAACTGCGGGTGCGGGTGAAAACCGCCAAGGGGCGCAAGCTGTCCTCGACCCTCTGGCTGGAACGGCAGTTGAACGATCCCTATGTCGCGCGGGCCAGAAAAGAGGGCTTTCGCGGTCGTGCGGCCTACAAGATCCTTGAACTGGACGACAAGTTCCGCTTCCTGGTGCCCGGAGCGCGTGTCGTCGATCTTGGCTGCGCGCCCGGTGGTTGGTGCCAGGTGGCGGTTCAACGCGTAAACGCGCTTGGCGAAAAGTCTGGGAAAAAGGTCGGTCGGGTTCTGGGGATCGACCTTCAAGAGGTTGAGCCGATCACCGGCGCGGAAATTCATCAGCTTGATTTTCTGGAGGATGACGCCGATGCGAAGGTCAAGGCCTGGCTGGGCGGTCCGGCGGATGTGGTGATGTCCGACATGGCGGCCTCGGCCTCGGGGCACAAGGGGACGGATCATTTGCGCATCATCGCCTTGTGCGAGGCGGCGGCGGGTTTTGCCTTTGACGTTCTTGAGGAGGGCGGCACCTTCGTCGCCAAAGTGCTGGCGGGCGGCGCGGAAAACGAGCTTCAGACAATTCTGAAGCGGTCTTTCGCAAAGGTCGCAAATGTGAAGCCACCTGCAAGCCGTGCTGACAGTTCCGAGAAGTTTGTGGTGGCCACCGGCTTTCGCAGGCCCCGCCCGGAAATTTCGTCTGACGCCGATGAGGATCATCCGCTGGCCTGACGACGCCCAAGGATAAAGTAGCCCCGCTCGCCTAAGGGTGATTAAGTCGAGCGGGGCTTCAAGCTGATCAGGGCGCGGTGTGAAGGGAAAGCCCTTCCACCGAAACCTTGGCAGCTTGTCCGCAATGGAACATGTAGTAGGTCAGCATGGTCTGTGGCTGGCGCATGACGCCCGGTCGGCCCAGAAGATCGCGGGCAGATTTCAGCTCGGACGTATAGTTCATGCTGCGCACAGCGATTTTCTGTTCGGGAGACACTAGAATATCCTGTGACGGCAAACCTTGCCCCAGTGCGCCCGCGCGGATCATCACCGGCTGTGCATCCGGGTAGGCGGCGAGGAAACCTTCATCAAGCTGGATCTTGTCGACCCAGGCGACGCGGGCAATCTGTCCGTCGGACAGGCGCAGCGGATCGTGCTGGCGCAGAACCTGCACCGGCAGCGCGCCGAATGACGTCATGACGGATGCGTTCCAGCACAGGCCGGGCAGGGACCAATTGCGTGCCAAGTTCGCTGCCACGCCAACGCGGGCTGCGGCTGAGCCGGGCAAGTCTACGGAAAGGGCTGCGTCAAAGGCTGTCGACGAAATCTCGAAATTCATAATGTACTTTCCAATGGTATCGGCGCTTCACTGACCAAAAATGATCATTCGCCGTACATAAAATGTCCCAAAAAGTCGGGGTATCAAAAAAGTTCTAACCAATAACCGTTTACGAAACTCCCGGAGAATGGCCGGGTCCGATAAGCAGTTCTACCCGGCGATGCGGGCACCAATATGTTCTCAGTATACTCAAAAAAGCCGCGATTTGTGAAGGAAATTCTGACTGACCGGAGTTTCAGAGCAGGTGCCTGGGGCTCTCAAGGAAACAATCTGCGCGATTGGCCCCCAACTCTCAGCGGTTTGGATAAAATACGCCCGGTGTTGGCACGGGCCCGACGTCGAACGCGGGAATCGCAATCAGATTGAGAAGTGTGGCAATCGCGCCAAGATCATCGTTGCCGCTTGGGAAACGAATAGTTTTCAATCCTGCGTTTGCGCAAACGGCGTGTAGCGCCGCATGCCCTTTGTTACGATTCTTCCCTGCGAACTTGTGCTGGTATCAGCAGTCGAATCTATATATGATCAAATTATGAGCCTATTCCACCGCCCCTCGCATATGTCTACCCATCGGGCCGACACCTCGGCTGCCGCTGGATCTTGGCATGTGAGCGTTCGCAAAGGGGAAGGGGCCGCCGGCGCCTTCGCGCGCCTGCGCTTTGGTCTGCCCGCCCCGCCGAAGCGCCTGCCGGTTTAGCGCCCGCCACCTGGTGGGCCAATCTTCCGTTTGCCCCGAGGTGACCCATGACCATCGCTACTGATCTCATTGCCGGTGTCTCTGCCGCGCGTATTGCCGCTGTCCGCGTGCGCGAGGCAGAAACTTTTTCCGCCGCACGTCCAAAAACCATAGCCGCGCTTCAGTCTGGCACTGCCGCCTTCTTGGACGGCGTGCCGATGCTTTGGATGAAGGACTGGCCGCAACCCTTCCCGATGCTGGTGGCAGAGGCCAAAGGCGCGGTTCTGATCGACCATGACGGCAACCGGCTTGATGACTTCTGCCTTGGCGATACCGGGTCGATGTTCGGCCATTCGCCAGAACCGGTGGCCAGGGCATTGGCCGAACAGGCGGCCCGCGGCCTGACCTACATGTTGCCTACCACTGACGCATTGGATGTGGGTCGGCTGTTGCAGGACATCTTCGGCCCCTTCCGCTGGCAGATTGCCACCACGGCGTCCGATGCGAACCGCTTTGCCATGCGCGTCGCGCGCGCGGTAACCGGGCGGCCCAAGGTTCTGTTCTTCGCGGCCTGCTATCATGGCGCGGTCGATGACGCCCTGGTGCGCAATGTGGGTGGCAAGACCGTCGAACGCCCCGGCCTGGTCGGGCAGGTAGTCTGATCTTGGCGGTCACCTCGAAAGTCGTCGAGTTCAACGATCTTCCAGCACTTGAGGCCGCTTTGGCGGAGGGCGACGTGGCCGCGGTTCTGGCCGAACCAGTGATGACCAACTGCTGTATGGTTTTGCCCGATCCGGGCTATCATTCCGAACTGCGCCGGTTGACGCGCAAATATGGAACGCTGCTGATCATCGACGAAACCCATACGATTTCTTCGGGCCTTGGCGGCTATACCCGCACGCACGGGCTTGAACCCGACATGTTCGTGGTCGGGAAGCCGGTGGCAGGGTGGCCTGCCAGCCTCGGTCTGGGGCATGACTGCGGAGAAGTGACCAGATCGCTTCCACGACTACGACGCCAACGGCGCCCGGCGGGGTTTTCGGGGATCGGCACGACGCTTGTCCGCAAACCCGCTGCAATTTGCGGCGATGAAGGCCAACCTTACCCATGTGATGACGGCTGAAAACTACGCCCATATGGAAAAGGGGGCTGAACGGCTTGCTTCGGGCCTTGCCAATGTCATCCAGCGCCATGGCGCGCCCTGGCATGTGGGTGCGGGTCGGCGCGCGGGTGGAATTCATCTGCCAGCCGACGCCGTTGAAAAACGGCACAGAAAGTTACGTCGCCCATAAGCCGGACCTTGAAAAGGCGATCCATTCGGCGCTTGGTCAACAAGGGCTGCCTGATCGCGCCTTTCCACAACATGATGCTGGTCAGCCCCGCGACCAGCGTTGAACAGATCGACAGGCTGATCGCGGCCTTTGACGAAATCACTGCGGAGTTGATGACATGAACGCCGACACGACCTGCCCTTCGGGCGCAACCCTGGCCGAGGCAGAAGCCTTCCTTGCCGCCCATCCCGGAGATCGAGGCGTTTGACATCGTCTTGCACGATTCCAACGGAATTGGCCGCGGCAAGATTATCCGCCGCCATGAACTTCTGTCGATCTACAAGGGCGGGCGGCACATGCCGATCTCGATCCTCGGGCTCGATATCTGTGGCGAAGATGTGCACGAAACCGGCCTGATCTGGGATCAGGGTGACGGCGACGTGCGCGCCTGGCCGATCCCTGGCACACTGGTGCCGCTGCATGGGACCAACCCTCCGCGCGGCGAGGTGTTTCTGGCCCAATATACGCTGGACGGTCAGCCAATGAATTCCGACCCCCGCCATGCCTTGAAGCGGCAGGTGGACGCGATGGCGGCTGAAGGGCTTTTCCCTGCCGGGCGCTTTCGAGTTGGAATTCTTCCTGCTGGCCAATGACCGCGATGCCGATGGCCGCGTCAGCGCCCGGCCAGCGCGGTGCTGGATGGCCGCCGGTCTGACAAGACCGAGGTATATTCGGTCGATCACCTGCATGGGATGGAGCCGCTGTTTTCCGAAATCTATGCCGGTTCGGCGAAGGCGGGGATCAAGGCGGAAACCGTGATTTCAGAATATGCGCCGGGTCAGTATGAACTGACGCTGCACTACCGGACCGATGTTCTGCAGGCCGCCGACGATCTGGCGCGGCTGAAGCGTATCGTGCGGCTGACCGCGCGGCGCCATGGGGTGACCGCCTGTTTCATGGCCAAGCCGATCGAACGTTATGCCGGGTCGGGCATGCATTTCCACGTCTCGCTTCAGGACGGCAAGGGCACCAACCTGTTTGCCGAGAAAGGAAGAAGGCAAGTGGAACGACCTTCTGCTGCATGCCTTGGGTGGGATGCGCGCCACGATGGGGGAATCGATGCTTGGTCTTCGCGCCCCATGCCAACAGCTGGCGGCGCTTTTCGAACCAGTCCTATGCGCCGGTTTCGACCAACTGGGGTGTCAACAAACCGTTCGGTGGCGCTGCGGGTTCCGGCGGGCGCGCTGGCGGCGCGACGGATCGAACATCGGCCCTCAGGGCGTTGATGCGAATCCCTATCTGGTGGCAGCCACGATTCTGGCGGCCATCCGTCACGGGTTGAAGCACAGGATCGACCCCGGCCCGGAAACCACTGGCAACGGCTATGAAGATGACGAGGCCGCCAACATTCCGCGCGACTGGCGGTCGGCAATCGAGGCGGCGCAGAAATCATCCTTCCTGAAAGAGGCGCTGGGCGAGGATATGCACCGCACTTTCACTGCGGTGAAGGCCGCAGAATATGCCCGCGTCGCCCGCACCATCGCCGATGTGGACTACGACCTTTATCTGCATACGGTCTGAGGCTGACACGGCGCGGTGTCAGCGGATACGTCGCGCCGTGTCCACATGTGGACGGTTTCTCAATGCATTGTAATCATTGTGATTCGTCGTTTTTGTTAGGGAAAAATTAACAATTATCGCGGCGCGGCGCTGCCCGTCTGCGCTGCCGAAGGCGGCGATGGTCAGGGTTAAGGCCCGCTTTTTCGGCCAGCAAGAATAGCCCACTGCTGGACCGGAAATTGCCCCGCGCGTCATGGTTATGCCGGGCGATCGGGGTAGTCAGTTTGCAAGGGTGTTTATAAAGCACTATCAAAGCCATATCGAAGCGTCTTTCAGAGGGTTTCGGGTCGGTTCGGCGCGTTCGGTTCAGGCGGCGCCTGGGCCATGAACGCTTCTGGCGACACATCGGGCAGGGGGGCGTCGAGGCCAATCGGTTCGCGTCCGGCGTGCGCGAAAATTTTGGCTCTGAAACTGCGGCAATCATGCTAGAAACCGAGGATCGAGTGCGCATCCTGTAAACCGCTGGGGGCAGTAGGTGCAGGCTTGGTTCCCGACCGCGATGACAGGTCTGCTGTTTGCGGCGGGGGCGACGATTGGGGGAAGGATACCGCAGCGATGAAAGTCGCCGCAACGGCTGCTGAAGAAGACCTGCCAGATGTCGGATCGCTGCTGAGAGAAGGGTCTTTCCAGCAAAGGATGGAGGCTGCCCGCAAGCAACGCGAGCGTGTGCTGGCCATGCGTGCCGCCGAAGCGGACGACGAAAGCGATCTGGTTGTCGTGCACAAGCCTTGGGGCAGGCAGGGCTGGGAAGCGCCGCAAGCGCGTCGGCCTGCCGGTCCACCGGCGGCGGAGGTTGTTTCGCCGCTTCCTGAACGATGTAGCCGATGCCAACGCCGATGCTATGGGGTCCGCCCGCCTGTCCGGCGCATTCGCCGCAGCGTCCGAAGGTGCCGCCTTGCAGGCCACGGGCGCGAAGCGCGGCGGTTTCATCATCGCGCGCACGTCCTGGGGTTTTGCACTTGGGCTTGGGCTTGGGATCGCGGTTGCGACGGCAATTCCCTATCTGCGCAGCCAAAATGCGCCGGCGATGGAGACGGCGAGCGGAAGTGCCAGCAGTGCCGGCAGCGGACGTCAGCGCCCACGGCTGACGCAAGCGCGTCGCCTGTGGTTGAAAGCGCCGCCCCGACGCAGCGAACCGCTGCAAGATGAAAGCACGGTGATCATTGTGCCGGGCCAGGACGCCGCTGCGCAAGTCCCGTGGCGCCGGTTTTGGCATGCCCGCCGCGACCGACAGCGCGCCGAGCAGCGGACCTATTGCGGCTGAGCCGATCCTGCAGGGCCTGAGCGACTGGGTGCCCCAGTCGCCGGTTGGTCCCGCGCCAGACGCAGGCCGAACAAGGGTTTGCACTTGCACCCGGCGATAAGCCGATGGGTGCGCGCTTCGCCCCGCTCATGCCTGATATGTCGCGGCTTGCCGATCTGCCGGTCGAGGAACAGGCGCCGCCGCCTGCCGCCAGCGCAGGGGGCGGGCCGGATTTTTCGGCGACAAGCATCCATATCCTTTTGTCCAAAGGTGGCAACGTGGGCGAGGCGTCACCGCTTGCGGCCAAACTTGGCGCGGCGGGTTTCACTGTCACGGAAACCGCCGAAACCGATGTCGCGGTTCGCGAAACCAATGTCCGCTATTATCATCTGATCGATGCCGAAGCCGCACAGGCCCTTGCCGCGCAGCTGGACGTGACGGCCCGCGATTTCACCGGCTTGTCGCCCGCGCCGCCGCAGGGGATGATTGAAGTCTGGGTGAAAGGATCAGCCGACCGAAAAGGCGCCCGCCGTGGTGGTCAAAAAGGCGAACAGCCAAAGCCAAGAAGAAGAAACCCGCGGCGCCCGGCGCCCGACCCGGCCGTTTCGGAAGCACAGGAACTGCAGGCGCTGCGGGACCGTTTGCTGAAGCAGCTTCAGGCCGGGGCGAGCCCCTAGCCGGGTTCTGGTGACGCGAGACTGAGAAGATGCCGCATTTGCTTATTCCACTTTTCCAATGCCGTGAAGGTCGCCTGGCGCCTGTTCGCCCCTGGAGTTTCTGATGCCAAGTCCAAAGCTTACCGCCGTGATTACCGCGCTGTTGTTGTTGTCGGCGCTTCGCAGCTGCTTGCGGCCTACAATCTTGAACAGCTGAAAGAGATCGAGCGGTTGGTCCTTGCCAAAGACACTGCGGCCCTGGGTCGATATCTGGCGGCCAATCCGCAGATCACCATGGGTGACGACCCGCTGGCGCGGGAGCTGCGCGATTTTCGCAGTTGTGCATCAAGTGGCCAACTTGATTGTTTTTCAGCGCGGCGGGTGACGATTGCCAAGCCCGAACCCGAGCCGGTGCGCACTGCGGTCCCGATATACTAGTCTTGCGACCGAAACCCTTTTGACCTGCGGTGTCCGATGCGATCGATGCCAAAGCATAGCCTATGTCATCGACCCGAGGTTTTCAGGGCGGAACATCGACTGCGGTGGCGGCGGAATTGCGGGCGGTTGCCGGGTTTGCCCGCGTCACGGTTCACGCGGTGGAGTCGCGGATGTTTTCGGGGCGGACGGTGGCACCGGTGCTTGCGCGGGCTTTGGCCGACTTGCGGCTGGAGCTGGAGTGGGACAGCGAAACCATCAGCGCCGATCTGGTCATCCTGTGCAACCCGGTGTTCCTGAAGTTCCAGACCAGTCTGGGAAAGCGCATCATTGCCCGCCATCTGATCGTCGTCACATGGGAGAATTTCTTGCTCCCCGGCGGATCTGATGCCTTTGATGTCGGGCGCTGTCTTGACCAGATCGACGCGGCGTCGCTGGCACTGCGCAAATCGCTGGCGCCGGTTTCGCCCTATAACCGGACGACGGTGGAAGGCTGGCTGGACGCGGAATCGCCCGGTCTCGGGCTGGTCGGTGCTGGACCGCAACTGGGTCAGCATCTTTGACGGGCCCCGCCAGCCGCCGACCGCAACGCCAGCCGACCGGCGCGGGCGGTTGTCGCGCCCGGGAGCCGAGAAGTTCCCGCCGTTGCGCGACATGGACCTGTGCTTTCCCGAACATGCGGATCTGAATGTGATCCTGGGCGCAGATGCGTTCATGCACCCGGAGTTGCGCCGACCGCACTGGAGGCTTTATCCGTTTCGGGGGCTAGAGGTCGCGCAGTTCTTCGCGATGATCGACTTCATGGTCTATTTTACCGCGCCGACCTGGCGAGAAAGTTTTGGAATGGTGCTGGCCGAGGCGATTGCGGCGGGCAAGGTGGTCATATCAGACCCCGAAACCGCGAAAACCTTTGCAGGGGCCGTGGTTCCGGCCCAGCCGGGGGATGTTGACGGCATCATCGCGGGTTTCATCGCCGATCCGGCGGGTTACCGTCGGCAGGTCGAACGGGCGCAGGCGGGGCTGGCGGGCATAGCGCCGCCGCGTTCGGCGCTGCTGATGGCCGATCTTCTGCACCATCCCCGCGAGGTTGCGGCATGATCCTGATCGAGGCGGGCGGTCCGGCTGACCTTACCTTCGAGCGCGAAGGTATTCTTTGCGGCGCAACTGGCCGCGCGCGGCTACCGCGTTGGCATCGACGAACGCACGGTGCCTGAAATCGTTCACCGCAAGCAGAAGTACGAAGCGGCGCGCTTTGTCATTGATCCGAAAGTCGCCGGGGTGTCACAGCTTGTGATGATCGGCGCCGAGGCTGTTTCGCCTGACACGCTTGAGCATTTGCGGATCCGCCAGCATCCGCCGGGCGTCCGGGTTTCCGCGATTGGGCGTTTTGCCGATCACCAGAGCCTTGTCAGCGCGCGGTCGCATCTGGCCTATGCGTTGGGCGCGGAACCGGCGATCACCGATTTGACCCAGCTGCACGGCCAACCCCTGATCGCCGGGACAGTCAGCCCGCTGGTTGCAACACTTGCGGACCAAAGCCAACCGGTGCGCGCCCGCCCGAACCTGATGGTGATCCTGCCGGCCCAAGTGCTGAGCGATCCCCAGACGGTGCCGCTGCTTTACGCCCTTGGCAACGACCCGGCCTATCGGTTGCTGGTTGTCCTGACCGGCACTGAACCCGAAGACAGGGGCACCTGGCTGCGTGGACCGCATATGTTTTTCAGGCATACCGACCTTGCCCCCGCCAGCTTTGCAGCGCTGGCCGATCTGGTGGCTGTTTTCGGCGAAGGGCTTGAGGATGAACGTATTGCCAGCCTGCTGATGGCGGCGTTCGGGGCAGCAAAGCCGGTGATCGACTGCACGGCGGCGACCACGCTGGTGGCGACTGGCGCGCCCGCCCTTGCAAGGGCCGGATCATCTGGCAGCACTGCCGGGTTTTCTGACCGAGACAGTTCTTCGCAATCTGCCGGAAATCGGCCGGTTCATGCGCGAAAGCCTCGTGGCTTGAACGGCATTCGCTGCAACGCCTGGAAGACGCGCTTGGTCTTGTGCGACCGCGCCATCGGATATGGCCGCCGTTACACACCATCCGCGCACGGTTTTCATTCCCACCAACGGTGTCGGTCTTGGCCATGCGCAACGCTGCACGCTGGTCGCGACCGCGATGAACGCACCGCAGGACTGCGCCTTTGCGGCCTTTCCAAGCTGTGTGCCATTGATCAGGGAGGCTGGTTTTTCCTGCACCGCGCTGGTCCAGAAAAGCGCGGACCACACTGACGAATTCGCCAATGATCTGATGAACTACCTGCGGCTTGGCCAATTGGTGCAGCTGGGCGACCGGCTGGTTTTTGACGGCGGCTATGTGTTCGATTCCATCTATCGGACGGTTCTTGAAAAACAGCTTGCCGCCATCTGGATCAGGCGCGGCCTGTGGCAGGCCGGGCAAGACAATAGTGTCAGTCTTGAGCGCGAGCGGATTTTCCAGAAGGTTCTGGTCCCGAGCGAAGCGTTTGAGGAACTGAATAAACCCTCGGCCTGGAACCTGCCGGTTCAGCATGTCGGGCCGATCCTGCGCAGTGTTACCCCGCCCGGACCTGATCTGCGCCAACGCCTTGCTGATCAGCTTTCCCACCCGGCGCACGAACTGGTGGTGTCGATGTTGGGCAGCGGTGTGGCTTCCGACCGAGCTGCGCAATTGCAGGCGCTTTGCACCATGTTCGAACGTAGGCCGGGGTGCCTGCACCTTGATCGTGGTCTGGCCTGGTGCCAAGGTTCCGACCAGTCTTTACGGCTGGAAAAACACCCGCGTCGTTCAAACCAAACAGGCGATCGCCCTTTGCCAGATGGCCGATATGACAATATCAGCTTGCGGGTATAATTCCTTCCACGAGATACTTTATCATCAGATCCCGGCGATCTTCATGCCACAGTTTGCCCCCTATCTGGATGATCAGGAACAGCGGGCAAGGGCGGCGTCCGAACGGGGGCTGGCCGAAACCGTGCTTGCGCACGAACTGTTCCGGCTTGAGCGCGAAATCAGGTTGTTTCTGGACGAGGGCAAGGCCGTCGAACTTCGCCAACGTCTGAGCTGCGGTTGATCTGCCCGCACCGGGAAATGCGGCGGCGGCCGCCTGTATCAAGGGGGTCTTGCCACTATGACCCAGGATGACTGGTTTGCCGTTCTGCTGCGGATATCAGCGAATGAGCCGTTCGATCTGGATGCCCAGGTCTTCGGCAAGGGGGCGGCTGGGGCAGGGGCGCCGGCAAGTGATCCGCGCGGCGATGACCGGGCCGGGGATGACCCGTCCGAACAGCCGCTGCCGCCGTCCGCCCGCTTGTGGGCCCCGCGCAACCAGGGGGCGGCCTATATCGGCATCCGGGTGACCCATCCCTTGCCTGACATCGCGCAGACAGCGTTGCGGCTGGCATCGGTCGCGCTTGAACGTGGGGTAAACCCGGTGATTCTGACCACGCTTGACAACAGCGGCTTCGAACGTTTCGGACTTCGTGTCGAAAGGCTGCCCATAGGCTGCGCGATCAAGCAGCGTCAGGTCGAGGCGGAGCTGACCAGCTTCTGGTCGCTGTCGATCATCATCGATGCGGATGACATCGCCATGCTGGCTAAGGCGGGCGGGGCGGCAGACGTTCAGCGTTCGCCGCGCCGATAGGGCTGCATCAGGGCTTCGGGCACCCGCGCACGACGCGCCACCAGCACCAGCGCCAGAATCGACAGCACGAAGGGCGCCATCAGGAACAGCTGATAGGGCACGCCGTCGACCATGGTTTGCAGGCGCAGCTGAAAGGCGTCGAAGAAGGCGAACAGCAAGGCGCCGAGCAGCGCCTTGCCGGGCCGCCAGGACGCAAAGATTACCAGCGCGATGCAGATCCAGCCGCGGCCCTGCACCAGCGAGGGGAAGAAGCTGTTGAAGGTGGCCATGGTCAGGAAGGCCCCACCCAACGCCATCAGCCCCGAGCCCGCCACCACAGCGCCGACGCGGATGGCCAAGGGATTCAGGCCTTGCGCCTCGACTGCATGGGGGTTTTCGCCCGTCATCCGCAGGGCCAGACCCAGCGGCGTGCGGGCCAGGACCCAGGCCACGACTGCAACCGCCAAAAAGCGCCAGATAGGTCGGCGCCATTTGTGAAAACAGCACCTCGCCCACGAAGGGCAGGTCTGACAGAACCGGAATGGTCAGCGGTTCAAAGGCGATGATGGTGGGGGGCAGGTCGCCCACCTCGACCCACAGGCGATAAAGGTAATAGGACAGGGACGAGGCGAAAAGCGTGATCCCAAGGCCCGAGACGTGCTGCGACAGGCCCAATGGCACCGTGAGGGCAGCATGCAAAAGCCCGATCAGCATGCCCGCCAACGCCGCCATCAGCATTCCGGTCCACAGATCCCCGCCCCAGTAGACTGTCAGCCAGCCCACCATGGCCCCCGCCGTCATGATGCCTTCGATGCCAAGATTCAGGACGCCCGCCCGTTCGCACACCAGCGCGCCCAAGACGCCAAAGATCAGCGGTGTGGCGATGCGCAGGACCGCAGCCCACAGGCTTGCACTCATCAGGATGTCGAAGGCATCGCTCATCTGCGCACCCGGTAGGTTGTGAATAACAAAGCCGTCAGCATCGCCAGTAAGCGAGACCGACATGATGACATCGGCAATGAAGCTGGGCACGCCGGTGGCCCGGCTCATGGCGTCGGCACCGACAAAGACCGTGGCCACGAAGACCGCAGCCGCCACCACACCGGCCGGATGCAGCGCCGCCAGCATGGCCACCACGATACCGGCATAGCCAAAGCCCGGCGACATGGTGGTGGTGACATAGCCGGTGGGGCCCAGCACCTCGATCGAACCGGCAAGCCCGGCGAGGCCCCCCGACAGGCCGGCCACCAGCATCAGCGTCCGGCCCAGGGGCACACCGGCAAAGGCCGCCGCGCGCGGGTTCAGCCCTGCGGCACGGGTTTCCGCGCCAAAGACCGTTCGCATCTGCACGACCCAGACCAGCGCCACTGCCACCAGCGCCACCAGCAGCCCCACATGCAGGCGGGACCTTGGTACCAGATCGGGCAGCCGCAGCCCCGCCGCCACCGGAACCGACTGCGGCCAGCCAAAGGCCATCGGGTCCTTCAGCGGCCCTTCCACCATCAGGCCGACAAACAGGATCACGATGAAATTCATCAAAAGCGTCGTCACCACTTCGTCCACCCCGAAGCGCAGCCGCATGAGGGCCGGACCGGCCAGAAGCAGCGCGCCTGCCGCCATGCTGGCTGCCATCAGAAGTGCAATCGCCAGCGGCCGCGGGAAGGCCCGCAAGCAGGCTGTGGCCCAGACCCGCCGTCACCAGCGCACCGATGTAGAACTGCCCCTCGCCGCCGATGTTCCAGAGTTGCGCGCGAAAGGCCACTGCCGCCGCCAGCCCGGTCAGGATCAGCGGTGTCGCCCGCGTCAAGGTCTCGGTCACCGCCAGACGCGAACCATACGCGCCGCGCAGCATCTCGGCATAGGCGGTCAGCGGGCTGACGCCTGCGGCCGCGATCAGAACCGCGCATAGCGAAAGCGCCACCACAATCGCCGCGAAGGGTGCGATGACCAGCGCTGGCAATGACACATCCGCCCGCCGTTCAAACCGCATCATGCGTCTGGTTACATGCCCAACAATAAAAATCGCGCAACCATTGCGTTTCGCCGCGCGGATTAATTCTTGCGCCGCCGCGCGCACTTGGGTAACGGTGCCCGGTGCCGCTTCAATTTCACTGACATAAAGCGTTTGTATGGAATCTGCGACTAATAATTTTGGTCCATTCGGTTCGTCCATAAGCGCGCAAATTTCCTTGACTTCGCTTGCCGAAGCCAAGCCAATTGGCGCGTTTAAAACTCCAAGCCTTTCGGCACGCATCCGAATTTGATCCACGCCTTCCTCACCTGAAATATAAGCGCAAGGGACTAAATGCGCGGTTTTTGCCAATAATTGCAATAATAAAGTTGATTTACCAATACCGGGATCGCCACCAATTAAAATGGCTGAACCGGGCACAATACCCCCCCCTAAGACGCGGTCGCATTCGGAAAATCCCGTGGGGATTCGTTGAATTTTTTCGCGTTCGCCAATTAAACTGGTCAAGCGCACGGGTTCTACCGAATTTCTTCGCTTGACTTTATTACCAAGCGGCGGTGCCGATTGAATATTTCGCTCTTCCAATGAACTCCAAGTTTGGCAAGCAGGGCATTGCCCCATCCATTTATTAGCAATGGTGCCACAATTATTACAAACAAATTCGCGCATATTTTTCATAATTATACATTATTTTATTTCATTGTGTAATTCAAGCCTAATTTGTTCAATAAACAAAGGCAAATCTGATTTCGGGTGAATTTGGGGTTTAATTTGCGCTTGCCAATTAACTTGCACTTCCTTAGTATGATTATATGTCAGCACGGGATTATTTCGTAATTTTTGCCCTAATTGTGATGCTAAAATAATCAGATTTTCATAATTATTTTTAATATATTGGTCTATATTTTGGGGGGGAATATTTGCCAATTCCTTAATTCGTTGCTTGGCTAAATCAGGGTAATTCCCTTGATAAATAACTGATAATGATTCTTGAGTGGCATTAAAAACATCAAGCCCGCCCATTAAAGCATAATCGCGCCTTTTATCCTTATGAATAAGGCTGGCGCTATAACATTGCGCAAGCAAAGTCCATTCTATAAACACAGCGGCAAGTTCCTTGTGTTTTCTATCGCTTTGCAGGGTTTTCATCATGCGTATAAACCCATATCGGTATGCTTGCGCTAAATCACAATAAGCCATATGGTCACCGACTGGTTCATAATTATAATGCGTATAACCGCTGGTTATTATCGGGTCGTGGTCGGGTATTAAATTATCCGCATCAATTATAAATTGGCAATTTTTTGTATAACATATAATACCCGGTATCCGCATTTGCGTCAAAAAATCCCATAATTGTGATTTAATTTGTGAAATTTGTGGATTTTCATGCAATGTTTGGGTGAGTTTTTGCAAAGTTTCTGGATATAAAACCATATCAGCATCAAGCTTAAGCAAGCCGCAATAATTATTTTTTTGTTCATCAAATAATTTATACAACATTTGATGGACTGCGGTATATTTTTGGTTGCGAATGATAAACCAATCAAAATCTGTTGCTTGATTATTAATCGCTTGCAAGCAATGCACAAAGTCGGCTTCGCCATATTCCATAATACCAATTAATAATTTTTGCATAGTGTCCTCACTGAAATTGGGGTAATCGGCTAATCGGCAATAATATAAAATTATCGGGATAATAATCCAAACGGCTAAATTGTGATTCAATCGCATAATTATTCAAATAATGATTATTCGGCGCGATAATTAATTTATTGGCTTTGGCGTTGCACTGCCCCGCCCACCAAGCAAAAGTAGAATTGGTCATAATCGTTGCATCAGGGCATTTAAGCAATTCAAAATCAAAATATGCCGATTCGGTGGTGATATATTCGCTGATATTTTGGTATTTATCATTAAATTCTTGATATTGCGCCATAAAATTGGCTTTATCGGCACAAAAAATGAAAATTTTTACTGATTTTTGCCTTGCCCTTGCAAATTCTTGGCATAAAGCGATGGCGCGCATCACATAATTTTGATAATTTACGCCATGAATCGGGTTGTTATTTTTATCACCCAATCGTACGGACAAGCCCACAGAAAATTCGCAATTCATAATTTTTTGCCGAAAATCAAGGGTGCGCGGCGATAATGCGCCTTTATAAACTAACTGCGATTTAAATTCGTCCATATAATTTGCACAATAATAAGGCGATTCAAAATATCCCGTCATAATTACATTATCGGGCAATTTCGTAAATTCAGGATTATAATATCCCGCCGTATGATTAAAATGCGTAAATTCGCGTTCTTGATTTTGTCCGTTAATAGTAAATTTTAGTCTTGCAGGGGCGGGGTTTGGTAATTTTATCGGGGGAATTAAATTATTAATTGCCAATTCATCAAGCCGATAATGTTGTATTGTTTCAAATTTAATTTGCGCCTCATTCAAGCCTAATTCCCGCAAATGGTCGGCATTTTCAATGAATTTCGGTATTTTTTCATTCATGTCGTAAAAGCTTATTTCAGGAATAATAAAACTATTATGCCGTTTAGCCAAAGCAAATGCCGCAGCATATTGAAAAATTTGATTGCCGATTCCGCCCATTAACCGAATAATAATCATGAATCACTTCAAATAATTTACTAAGGAAAGGCTTTGTTGCTTGCCAATCGCCGAATATGATGCTTGCAATAAAGTTTGCAAATTACTTAACCGAACGGCAACTTCTGATGAATCAACACCAGTTAACACACCCAAAGCATCATTGGTTAAATTAAGAAAATCAGAATGTAGGGTATTATAATTATTTAATCTATCGTCAATTTGCGCCGTTTCAACTTGCAATTGGCGCAAGCCTAACAAAGCGTCTTGGGCTTCAATACGGGCGGCATCAACGAAGGCGCGCGCTTGTTCACCCGGCAAATCCGCGCCATTTACTTTTTGTGCGGCGGCTTTCAAATTCATCGCGGCATGAATTAATTTTTGAAACGCAGGTTCAGTTGCTGTAAAGCCGTATTCAACTAACCTTTGGTCATTAACGCGCAATTTCGTAACTTCGTTAAGCTGGGCTGACTTTTGCAATTCGGTTGTTGTGGCACGCGCCACGAACACATCATCATTAAATAATGGCGTAAAATTTGTGGTTGAAAGTCGGTTAGTTGCACTATTCGCATCTGCGCCAAAATCATTTAAATATGAAAAATTATTGGAAGTAAATTCAAACGAAGAAACCCCCGCCTGCCCTAAATTATTAACATTTTGCGCCCCAGCGGGAATTATTTTATTACGAAAAAATGGCAAAATCGGACCAAGTTGCGAGGTGCCATTTTGCGCCAAAGTCGCCGTTACGCCATTATAAATCAACACTGATTGATTAACGGGCGTAAGCGTAGAAGTATCCAAAGTCGGCAAAAGCGTTAAATCTTTAACGGGGGCTTTGTCAAAAGTTGTGCCACCAAAAATATACCGCCCACCATATGCCGTGTTTAAGGTTGCTTCAATATCACGCAATAAATTATTCGCTAATTCCGTATTTAATCCTTCGGGCAAGCCAGCATTATTGCCAATGGAGTTATTCGTTGCTTTAATCAAATTATCGGCGGATTCAACCAAGCCGTCAAATGCTGTGCCATATGTTTTTGCCACGCTTTGCGCGCGCCCAATATTTGATATATAATTTTTTCTTGTCGCGACATCTTGATTAAAATTAATAATGCGGTAAGCGTCAATATCATATTCTTTTAAGTCGCGGTATTTTTTTTGCGAAGTAAGCTGATATTGCAAAGTTTGAAATTCATTATTTTGGGAACGCAAAAAACTTATATTTTGCAATAATATTCCCGAAGTAGAATTAAAATTTGTCATGATTGAATAATCATGCAATTATAGTGCCAATAAACTTGATTTTATCTCTTTTATAATATCGCGCCATTCATCATTGGGATTTTTTCTGAATAAAATTTGCGATTGCGGATACCACGGCGAAATATCCCCAATTCCATAGCGCCAATCTGCCCCATAATTTAATAAAAGCCAGACTGGCTTAGCCATTGACGCCGCCAAATGCGCGACAACCGAATCAATCGTGATAATTAAATCAAGCTTGCTGATAATTTTCGCGGTTTCTAAAAAATCACTCATTAATGGTGCGCAATCTTGAATTAAATATTGCAATTTAAGTGATTTTATTTCGTTGGTGCCATTTTTTTGCAAGCTAAAAAATTGGCAATTCGGGCAATTAAGCAAATTAATAAACTGACTTAAATCCACTGAACGATGAAAATTATCCGCCGATAGGGCGTTATTTTGCCATACAAGCCCAATATTCTTGATATTTTGCGTCATGGGTATAATTATTGGCGCATCTTGCCACTTAAAAATATCCTCACAAATCGGCAATTGGTCAAATTCGCATTCCAAACCATATGGCAAACTGCCCATGCGCAACCAAAAATCAAATTGCGGTATATCTATGGCGCGTCTGATAAAGCTGACATTCGGCAAATTAATTCTTTGCTTAAATAATTCAAAAAGCGCGGGATAAATTTCCACGATAAGATGCTGGCAATATTCCGCGATTTTTGGAATAAATCTTGCCCAAAAAATGCAATCGCCATAACCTTGTTCGGCAGAGACAAGCAGGGTTTTATCGGCTAAATCCTCGCCTTGATAATATTTATTGTAATCATGGTGCGCTAAGGTTTGAAAAATCGGTTGCGGGAATAATTGCAAATTTTCATCACCGCGCTGTTCGTAAAATGCTAAGCCTTGATTATAATCGCCAAATTTCAAATATGAAAACATTCTTTGCCGATAAAATTCGCTAGTATGGGCATATTTTTCGCAAATTGCGATATGATGCAAGCTTAAATCTTTTTCATGCTTATCACGATAAAGCACCGCCAATTTCAAATGCACCTCTGCCTTGATGGTATCGGGGGTATCGTCAAAACCGATTAACCATTTTAAATGCTGTTCGGCTTGGGCGTAATCTTGTAAAAAAAGCGAAATTTTAGCGTGATTATAATGGGCTAAATAATTATTAGGGTCTAAATTTATCAAATTCTTGACATAAATAACCGCCGCATCATATAATTGTAATTGCACGGCAACAAAACCCAATCTTTCCCAAAGCCAAATTGTGCCACTGCCCCAATAAACCGCATGACGATAATGCCCCAAAGCGCCGTGAAAATCATTGTTTTTTTCGCAAGCCAACCCCTTTTCAATCAAGATTTTAATGCCGTTAACTATTTCTTCGCTCATGACATTAATCGCTTGGCAAGATGATGTTTTGACAATCTTTGCCCAAGATTATCGCGAATTAATCGGTGATGCGCATATTTTGGGCTTGGCAATCCCAAAGCATCGCCGATGATTCGTTGCAACCCCGTGGCATTTAATAAATCATCGCCACGAGTGATTAACGAAATTTCGTCAATAAAATCATCAACAACGACGCCTAAATGATAAGAAATTTGCCCAAATTTATTTTTTAAAACTTGGTCGCCCAATAAAAATGGGTTTGATTTAATTATTCCCACCGATAATTCTTCAAAATGACTTTGTGGCAATAATTCTAAGGCTTTTTGGCAATTAAAGCGATATACTGGATTGGGATTATGCAATAATGCTTCGCTGATTTGTTTATCGTGCAAATATCGGCATTGATTATCATATAAAATAGTCGGCAAATTATGCGGCGCCGTGCCGATATTTTCGGTATTTTTATGCTTAACACAAAAACAAGGGTAAATTAAGCCTTTTTGCTGTAATTTTGCCAAAAAACCTTCGTAAATTGGCAATCTTTCTTGAATCGTTGGAATTATTTTATCAAATTTAAGCCCAAACGAATCGCAATCGGCAATAATCGCATCACTAAATTCAGTTTTTGCCCTTGTTTTATCTAAATCTTCAATTCTAAGCACGCATTCTTCGCCCATTTTACGCGCAAATTGGGCGGCATAAAAATGCCCCGCATGCAAATATCCAGTTGGCGAAGGGGCAAATCTTGTGCGCTTAGTGATAGTCATATTTTTCTTGCAAAGCTAAATCATGCCATTCACGAAACCACGCATTTGCCAATAAATTATCGCAATATTTTTGCGCCAAAGGCGATATTTTTAAATGATAAGTTTTAATTCGCGTTGCCACGGGCGTAAATGCCGCATCAACGATAGAATATTCCCCCAATAAATAATCACCATCATTGCCAAATTTTGTTTTAGCCCGATGCCAAATTTCTTCTAATCTTGCGACATCATTTAAAACATCTTGATTCGGTTGAAAATCTGAAATATTTAGTTGCAAATCCATACCGCAAAATTTGCGTAAATTTTGAAATGAAGATACCATTTCAATGGATAAATCAAATGCCACTGCGGCTTTTTGCGGGTCGCTTGGAATAATTCCCATATTGGGTGATAATTGATGCAAATGCAAGCCAATGGCAATTGATTGCCCAATCACTAAGCCATTATCCACTAAAATTGGCACTTGCTTGGCATGTTCATAATCGCTTAATGATTCGCGATAATTGGGGGCAAATGGCACTAATTTCGTGGTGAATGTCAAATTGCTTTGCTTTGCCATTAACCACGCCCGAAGCGACCAGCTAGAATAACGGCGATTGCCGATTATCAATTGTAATTGATGCGGTTTTTGTAAGTTTTTTAAGATGATTGGCATGAGGTATCCTTAGTATTAATGCTATTTTTAGTATGATTCATAAAAATAATCAAACAAAAAATAAAAAATTTATTGACATTGCCAAAAATTTGCTTAAATAAGGTCAGTATAGTTATTCAAAACAAAACAATTATTGATTAAGGGAAAAATTATGGCTAAACCAGCAACAATGCGCGTTAAATTAGTCAGCACTGCTGGCACCGGATTTTATTATGTAACTTCAAAAAATCCACGCAAAACCACCGATAAGTTAGAATTCCGCAAATATGACCCGGTAATTCGTCAACATGTCGCCTTCAAAGAAGGAAAAATAAAATAAGCAACGCGCAAAAACAATTAATTGGTTTTTTTGCTGCTTTAATTATTGCATTATTATGGGCAGGTTGGATTGTCTTGTCGCGTTTGGGCGTGACAAAATCTGGATTATCGGCGTTTGATATAATTTTATTACGATATGGCACGGCTACGGCGTTTTTATTGCCATTTATTTATAAAAATTACCCCAAAGACAAGAAATTTTGGCAAATTATAATATTATCTTCGGTCGCGGCGGGCATACCTTACAGCTTGTCGGGCTTTATTGCGTTTCAATCCGTGCCCGTGGCGCAAAGCAGTATTTTAATGAATGGCACGATAGGGTTTTTTTCGTTAATCGTGATTAAATTATGGGCGCGGGAAAAAAATCAGTGGTTAAAATATCTGGGGGTAAGCCTTTGTTTATCTGGAATTATTGTTATGAATTTAGATAAAAATTTGGGGCAGATGCTGGATTATTTTGGTTTTGCGCATGTTTTATTATTATGGACGGCATTTTTAATGGCTTATTATGGCATTGCCGTGCAAAAATGGCAATTTTCTTGGAATCAATTATTAGTGATTGCTGCGCCTTATCAATTTATTTTCGCGGTTATTTTATGGTTATTTTTTCAAGATTCCAGCGGTTTAAATCAAGCAAGCTGGGATAATATTATCTTGCAAGCATTATATCAAGGATTGGGACCAAGTATCTTAGGAGTCATATCATATGCGCTGGCAGTTAAATATTTTGGGCGCGTGCCAACCGCCGCGATGATGGCTTTTGTGCCAGCATTGGCGACTTTATTAGCGATTCCGATTTTGGACGAATACCCGCATTTTTGGGAAATAATGGGTATATTAATTGTCGCCATTGGTATTTTATTGACGATAGAATGGCATAAATTTCGGGCGCACCATGCTTAAAGGTAAATTAATATTATTTGCGCGCCTTGATTCGTCAAGATTACCCGCCAAACAATTATTGCCCCTTACCCCTGAATATAACAGCTTAAATTTAATGGTTGCACGGCTTTTGCAATATTTTGACAAACAAGATTTAATACTAGCAAGCACGAATCGCCCCGTAGATAACGACTTAAAGACCGAATCAGCCAAACTTGGCATTGAATTTTTTGGCGGTGATGCGCAAAATACGGCATTAAGAATGGTGCAAGCGATTGAATCATTCGGTGGGGATTTTGGCGTGCGCATTTGTGCGGACTCACCCTTAATGGACGGGGCGATGGTTCGTAAAGCTTTTGATGAATTTTGCCAAGATTCGCCATTTGATATTTCCAGCAATATTGATTTTCCGATTCACATTCGCCCACCCGGTCAAGTCGCCGAATTTGTAAAATTATCCGCCATGAAGCGAATTTTACAATTATGCCAAGACCCCGCAATTTTGGAACATTGCACCTATTATATTCACTTAAATAAGCGCGATTTTAAATATGGCGTGTTTGAACGCCATTCGCCAATAAGCCATATTAAACATCTTGCATTGGACACAAAATTAGATTATGAATTATTATGCGCCATCACCAAGCAATTATCCCATCCCGTCTTGGCGAATAGCGAAGAAATAGCGCAAATAACGCAAAATATCTTAAAAAAATATGTTTAAATTAGTCATTTTTTGGTTTTTTTTGGCAATGGCGCACCCCATTTTTGCCCAAGAAAACACGCGTTTTATTCGCATCGGCGCGGCTTCGGTTTATTCTGGGTCCTATTTAGCCGCGCAAAATCT
The DNA here is from genome assembly GCA_965262605.1 of Alphaproteobacteria bacterium. Taxonomy (GTDB): domain Bacteria; phylum Pseudomonadota; class Alphaproteobacteria; order JASGCL01; family JASGCL01; genus CBDHFN01. The sequence continues at coordinate 73,872 of CBDHFN010000002.1, forward strand.
TGCGATTCAAATTTCATTTGAACCGCAATATTCAAAAAAAGGGGTTTTAGAAAAATCAGGCATTATCGCGGCGGCTCAAAGTTTTAGTGATTATTCGGCGGCACTGCAAGCCTTAATTAACGGCGATATTGAAACAGCCATCGTGCCAAGCGAATATTTATATGATACTAAATTAGGCAATAATTCATATTTTCAACCCAAACAATCAGGCAAAGAAATTGTGGTAATTGCCGCGGTTAAACCGCTTGTCGGTTATTTTATTGCCCGAAAATATATTAAAAAATTAGAACGAAAATATTTGACGGGCTTAAATCTTGCCACCTCACCCCAAGGCAGTTTAGGGCATAAATTATTTAATCAATTAACCGCAGAAATCGGCTTAAACGAAGGTGATTTTGTGCAATATAATAAACGCATTGAAGATTTATATCAGCTATTTGCCGATAATAAAATTGATGGTTTTTTTATTTTTGATATTGATCCAATTCCGGGCATTAATGATTTTTTAGAACGCAATAACGCGCATTTATTACCAATTTCAGAAAAATTAAGCAAAAAATTTCAACAAAATATTTTAACTTTGGAATCCAGTAAATTTTCAAAATCAAAAATTACCACCATTTCCATGCCGCTTGTTTGGGTTTCTTTGGCGCAATATTCAACCGAAAATATCAAGGATATTATCCCAAAAATCAAGCATAATATTAAATCTGATTTAATGACACGGGAAATTACCGAAAGCGATTTATCGCTTGAAACCGGTAAAAAAATCATTAAACTTGACCAGCATGAAGCCATTAAAAATGACTTTCCCGTTGATTATTCAAATTGGATAAAATCATTAAAAAAACCATAAAAATGTCGCAAAACCGATTGACTCAAACGATGTTTTTAGGTATTATTGACGCGAATTAGCATTAAGGGGCAATTATGGGTAATAAATTATTGTTAAATGGACAAGAAGTTGAATTTAATCAAGGCGAAACTATCTGGCAAGTTGCGACAAGGTTAGGGATTGAAGTCCCGCATCTTTGTTATTCACCAAAACCCGATTACCGCGCCGATGGCAATTGCCGTGCCTGCATGGTTGAAATTAAGGGCGAGCGCGTGCTTGCCGCGAGTTGCATTCGCCCCGCAACCGCAGGTATGGAAGTAAACACCGCATCTGAACGGGCAAAATCTGCACAAAAAGGGGTTTTAGAGTTGCTTTTAGCCGACCAGCCACCCAAAGAGCAAGCCCATAACGAAGATTCGCCATTTTGGCAATGGATATTAAAAACTCATACCGCGCCGAACAGCCGCTATCCCGCAAAAGATTCAAGTCCCCTGCCTCATTTAGCCCAAGATAATTCGCACCCCGCCATGCGCGTTGCGCTTGACGCGTGCATTCAATGTAATTTATGCGTGCGCGCATGCCGTGAAGTCCAAGTAAATGATGTCTTAGGCATGGGCGGACGGGGCATTGCTTCACAAATTATATTTGATAATTTTGATGAAATGGGCAATTCAACTTGCGTGGCATGCGGGGAATGCGTTCAAGCCTGCCCGACTGGTGCTTTAATGCCCGCCAGCATGAATGATAACCAAGGAAAATATTTAGGCAAAGCCGAAAAAATTGTCAATAGCCTTTGCCCATTTTGTGGCGTTGGTTGCCAAACCGAAGTGCATGTCAAAGATGATAAAATTGTCAAGGTTGACGGCAGAATGGGTCCCGCAAACCGCAATCGCTTATGCGTTAAAGGGCGATTCGGCATGGATTACGCAAGGCATGATGGCAGATTAACCAAACCTTTAATTCGCCTTAAATCCGCGCCAAAAAAATGGGACGATTTTGTAGATGGTAAAAACCCGCTTAGCCATTTTCGTGAAGCAACATGGCAAGAGGCAATGGATTTAATCGGCAAGAATTTTCGTGAAATTAAAGAAAAACATGGGCATAAAGCTTTTGCAGGTTTTGGTTCAGCCAAAGGTTCAAACGAAGAAGCTTATTTATTTCAAAAATTAATTCGCACTGGGTTTCAAACTAATAATGTTGACCATTGCACAAGGCTTTGCCATGCGTCTTCGGTGGCGGCATTGCTTGAAGGTATTGGTTCTGGCGCGGTAAGCGCACCATTTACCGATGCTTTACATGCGGATTTTATTATAGTTATTGGCGCGCGTCCAACCGAAAATCACCCCGTAGCCGCAACTTTTTTCAAACAAGCCGCCAAAATGGGCAAAAAGCTTGTGGTTATGGATCCAAGAGGTAGTTCGCTTGTCCGTCATGCTTGGCAACATTTGAAATTCAAATCAGGCACGGATGTCGCGTTGTTAAGCGCAATGATTAATGTTATTATTACCGAAGGGCTGACAAACTCCGCGTATATTGAGCAATTCGTGGAAAATTATCAAGCTATCGTCCAAAAAACTAAAGATTTCACCCCCGAAGAAATGGCGCCAATCTGTGGCATTGATGCAGAAACGATTCGCATGGTGGCACGGCAATATGCAACTTGCAAAAATTCCATTATTTTTTGGGGCATGGGCGTATCGCAAAGCGTGCATGGCACTGATAATGCGCGGGCTTTAATTACTTTGGCGGCAATCACAGGGCAAGTCGGCAGACAAGGCACAGGCTTACACCCACTTCGCGGGCAAAATAATGTGCAAGGCGCATCAGATTCGGGTTTAATCCCCATGATGTTTTCCAATTATCAACCTGTTGAAGATGAAAAAAATCGGCATAATTTTGAAAAATTATGGGGCGTGGAATTGGATAAAAAACGCGGGCTTACCGTCGTTGAAATTATTCACGCTATTTTAGATGATGAAATAAAAGCCATGCTGATTATGGGTGAAAACCCTGCTATGTCTGACCCAGACGCGCATCACGCCAGAATGGCTTTGGCAAAGTTAGATTTTTTAGTTGTGCAAGAAATTTTCTTAACCGAAACCGCGTTTCATGCTGATGTTATTTTACCCGCTTCGGCTTTTCCAGAAAAATGGGGCAGTTTCACCAACACGAATCGCCAAGTGCAATTGGCAAGACCTGCGCTTAAATTACCCGGTCAAGCCAAACAAGATTGGGAAATTTTGCAATTAATCGCGAATGAAATGCGCTTAAATTGGCATTATCAAGACATTGGCGAAATTTTTGAAGAAATGCGGTGCACCATGTCCAGCATCAAGGGTATTTCTTGGCAAAGATTATTAAACGAAGATGCTATTACTTACCCTTGCGCCGATGAGAAAGACATGGGTAAACCGGTAATTTTTGGCGATGGTTTCCCAACCAATAATAAACGCGCTAAGTTAGTTCCCATTGATTTATTGCCACCGAACGAAGTGCCCGATGCTGAATATCCGATTCTTTTAACCACGGGACGATTATTGGAACATTGGCATACGGGCGCAATGACACGGCGCGCATCCGTGCTTGACGCCATTGAACCCGAAGCTATCGTGCATGTTCACCCCACAAAAATGCACGATTTAGGCATTAAACAGGGTGATTTTATCACCGTCGCCACCAGACGCGGTTCGGTTTCTGTCAAAGTTCGCCTTGACAGAGATGTTGCCGAAAATATGATATTTATTCCATTTTGCTTTGCCGAAGGAGCCGCCAATATGCTTACCAATCCTGCGCTTGACCCGTTTGGAAAAATTCCCGAATTTAAATTATGCGCCGCTAGAATTGAGGTAAATCATGCTTAATAAAAACACAAACCACCCCGGTTTTAATAAACGCAAACGCGCCGAAGGCATGAAGGGGCGCGTATTAAATTTAGCCGCATATAGCGAAATTCAAAAATTATTGGGCGATAAAGCAAATCAGCCAGTGCGCAGTGAATTAATTGAATATTTGCATTTAATTCAAGATAAATTTGGGCATATTCACGATAATCATGTCAAAGCCTTAGCCGAAATCATGAAATTAGCCGAAGTTGAAATTGCCGAAGTCGCAAGTTTTTATGCCCATTTTGACTTAATCAAAGAAGGGCAAACACCCCCACCCGATTTAACGATTCGGGTTTGCGATTCGTTGTCTTGTATGATGGCGGGCGCGGAACAATTAATTGCGGGGCTTGAAAAAAATCCAGACGCGAATATTCGCATCAAACGCGCGCCTTGTATGGGGCGGTGCGATGTTGCCCCCGTTGCCGAAGTGGGGCATAACCATATTATTCACGCAGATTTGGCAAAAATTCAAGATGCTGTGCGAAATAAAAAGACCCATCACGAACATTTACCCGCAAAATCGCTTGCTGATTATCACCAAAGCGGTGGTTATGAATTGTTAAAATCGTGTAAATCTTCACCACAAAAAATGGCAGAATTAATGGCAGAATTGCAAGCTTCAAACTTACGGGGCTTGGGTGGTGCGGGTTTTCCAACCGCACGCAAATGGGAAACTGTGAAATCTTACCCTAAACCACGCCTTATGGCGATTAATGCGGACGAAGGCGAACCCGGCACAATTAAAGATTATTATTATCTTGCCAAGGACCCGCATCGCTTTTTAGAAGGCGCGTTAATTGCTGCTTTGGCGGTTGAAGCCGAAGAGGTTTATATTTATTTGCGCGATGAATACCCGCAAATACGCGAATTACTTTTAAATGCCATTGCCGAAGTCAATAAAACAGATTTAGCAAATCACACGAAAATAATCTTGCGCCGTGGTGCTGGTGCGTATATTTGCGGTGAAGAATCGGCAATGATTGAATCGCTTGAAGGCAAACGCGGATTGCCAAGACATCGCCCGCCATATGTTGCCCAAGTCGGCTTGTTTGGCAAACCTACTTTGGTGAATAATGTGGAAACTTTATATTGGGTGCGCGATATTGCCCAAAAAGGCGGCGCATGGTTTCAATCTTTCGGTGCCAATGGACGCAAGGGTTTAAGGTCATTTTCATTATCAGGGCGCGTGAAAAATCCGGGGGTAAAACTTGCGCCCGCGGGTATTTCGGTGCGCGAATTAATCAATGATTTTGGTGGTGGTATGCTTGACGGGCATGAATTTGTCGGTTATTTACCCGGTGGTGCTTCTGGTGGAATTTTACCCGCAAGCCTTGATAATATCCCACTTGATTTTGATACTTTGCAGGCGCATGGTTGCTTTATTGGCTCAGCCGCTGTGGTTATTTTATCGCACCATGATAATATTCGCGAAGTTGCCCTTAATTTAATGGAATTTTTCAAGCTTGAATCATGCGGGCAATGCACGCCATGCCGTGTTGGCACGGAAAAAGCCGTGCAATTAATGAAGGCAAAAAAATGGGACATTAATTTAATGCAAGAATTATCAAAATTAATGATGGACGCTTCAATTTGCGGGCTTGGGCAAGCCGCCCCCAATCCGCTTTTAATGGCTATCAAGCATTTTGATTTTAACCAAACTTAATTGCCCAAGAATTTAATTTAAAAATGGTATATTTGTTTATGCTATAAACAAGCGGGGTGGTTTAATGATAGCAATTTGCAACGGAATTTATTGCATTAAAATTGCTTTGCAGATAAATGTTAATTGACTTTATTGACAATAAAGGCTAACATTACACTTAAAGAGAGAGCTTAATGGCAGAAAAAATAACCATTCACGATTTTTTAAATAATTGGCAATTTTTGGATAATTATCCCATTGAAAATTCTGAAAATACCTATCTTATTGAAGCAATTAAATTATATAATCAAGGTGATTATCAATTAGGATATGAAAAATTAGTTCCTTATAAAAAAACTAATTTATTGGTGAATTTTTATTTATTATTATCTTTATCGCAATGCCAATTAACCCCTGAAAGCCAACTTCAAGTCGCGCAGCTATTAGTTGATTTATATAATTCTGAAAAAATTAATCCCGCGCTTTGGTTTGCGGCGCAAATATTGGCGATTCACAACCCGATGCAAGCGCAAAATATGATGGCTAAAATATTGAAAACGCCAAATTTTCCTTTAAATTTTCTCAATAAATTAGTCAAAAATTTACAAAGCTTTAATATTATAAATAATATTTTAATTGGTTATAAAAGCAGCACCCTTATGACAACATTTGATAATAACGACACTGCGCGAATAAATAAAATTAACGCGCCAAGCGATATTTTAGGGAATCCAGAAAAAAATATCACCGAATTTCAATCGCAATATATTGATTGGTTTTTAAGTAATCAATGGCTAAAATTCAAAAGAAATCACTATATTCAACCAAAATTCATCAATTATTACAATAAACACCCATTACCATCGGCAAATAAACCACAATTTCCGCGCATTTTATTTATGGGTTGGCAATATTTTTTGGGCGATGAACGCGATAAGCTTTATTATTCCACCGAAAAATGGGTCAATAATTTTATTGAAATGGGCTATATTTTGGGCGATAATTTTCAAATTTACTTCACCGATAAAATCGCCATCAGCCACATCGCCTTATTACAAAAATATTATCATGGGCGGTGTAAATTTTTGGACGGCAAGCCATATATTACCAATGCCGAAACTAAAATTCACGAATTAAAATTATTACACGAAAAAATTGCCGAATTTAAACCCGATATTATTTTATTTGACCAAAATAACACGGTTTATGATGGTGAAGATACTATTTCAGCGCAAGATTTTATGGAAATCAAGCAAAAATTTTCTTGTAAAATCATTCGGCATTTATCCGATTATCATGATTTTACGCCCAATGTTCCGAATGAATGGTTAAATGCGATTGATTTATTTTCGTCGTCTCTTATGCCAATATCGCACCATAAACGAAATATTCCAGACGATAAAATTATACAAATTCCAGCATTCCCAAGTCCCCTGCCAAATTACCCAAAAATAATAAATTTTGGTTTTGCGGGTAATGTTGGCGCAGACCGAGAGGCATATTTGCACGACACCGATAAATTTATTGCCAATTCTAAAATATTTAAAGGGCAAGCATTTCCCAATATGACCGATTATAATAACTATTACGCAAGTTGCAAAATGACATTTAATACCGGATACCGCGGCATGATGAATAATAATGATTATTTTATTTTGACCAGCAGACCTTTTGAATCCATCAGCAACCGCATCTTATTATTTGAAGAGGATGGTGGAGCTTGTTCGGAATTTTTTGTGCCGTGGCGCGATTTTATTCCCGTGAAAAACCGCGCCGAAATGATAATATACGCGCAATTTTTCAGCGAAAACCACGAATGGTGGCAACGAATCACCGACCAAGCTTTTAATATTTGGCAAGAAAATTACGATTTTCCACTTATTTGGCAAACTATTTGCGCCCGTTTAGAATGCAAATCGTAAACCACCCCGCGCCTTCGGCGCACCCCTCCGCTTTGCTTCGCAAACTGCTTCGCAGGGAGGGGAAAAATAGCAATTTGCAACGGAATTTAGTGCGTTTAAAAATACTATCCTTCCCCTCCAATCTTTAGATTTTCGGCGAAGCCGAAGCGGAGGTTGAAGGGCAGAAATTGAATTACTTCAATTTCTATATAAAATTACCAAAAGGTAATTTTATGCCCTGATGCAATACTTGCGTAATTGCCTTGGCAATAAACAAGCGGGGTGGTTATTTGTTCAAGCTATTTTTTAACCACCCCGCGCCTGTCGGCGCACCCCTCCGCTTTGCTTCGCAAACTGCTTCGCAGGGAGGGGAAAAATAGCAATTTGCAACGGAATTTAGTGCGTTTAAAAATGCTATCCTTCCCCTCTGTGGAGGGGTGCTTGTTTATGCAATAAACAAGCGGGGTGGTTATTTGTTCATGCTTTTTTTAAACCACCCCGCGCCTTCGGCGCACCCCTCCACCTAACCTTCGGTTAGCTGCTTCGCTTAGGAGGGGAAGGATAGTATTTTTAAAAGCACTAAATTATTGATTCATCATGACATTTGCACAACAAAATTGACAATTTTACCCTTGACAAAAATTGTTTTGACAATTTTCTTGCCGTCAATGGCATTTTGAACATTTTGATTCGCCAAGGCAAGCGCAATAATTTCATCTTGCGGCATTGCAACGGGAACATTAAGTGCCGCGCGTAATTTACCCATGACTTGCACGGCAATTTGGCATTCGTCTTGCACCAAAAATTTTGCTTCGGGGCGCACCCATTTTTGCGTGGCAAGCAACGAATCATTGCCCAAATCGCGCCATAACTCTTCGGTTAAATGCGGAATAACAGGGTTTAACAATTGCACCAACCATGTAATCGCCAATTTTTTCACGGCATCATCAGGGGCATAAGCATCAATAGCATTGGCAATTTCATATGATTTACTGACAATAGTATTAAAATGAAATTCTTCAATGGATTTTTCAATAACCACCATGGCTTGATGAATCGTTTTGATTAAACCTAAGGCTTCTTTGGATAATTCATCAGGAATATGGGCGTAAATATTCGTTAAATTCGGGTTTTGCGCCATGCGATAAAGCCGATTGCAAAACCGCCATGCGCCCTCTACCCCTGCTTCTGACCATTCCAAATCGCGTTCAGGCGGGGAATTAGACATCATGAATAAGCGCGCCGTATCCGCACCATATGAAGAAATTATTTCATTGGGATCCACGACATTTTTCTTGGATTTGCTCATTTTTATTGAAGGACCAACCACAACTTCTTGCCCATTATCCAAAAAAGCTTTATTGGATTTTTTGGTAATTTCCTTGGGTTCGCGCCATTTACCATCGGCATCCTTGAAAGTTTCATGACAAACCATGCCTTGGGTAAAAAGCCCGCTAAATGGTTCATCATTTTTCACACCATCAAGATTTTGCGCGGGCAAAAATCCGCATTCAATTAAAGCCCGATTGAAAAACCGCGAATATAATAAATGCAATACCGCATGTTCAACCCCGCCGATATATTGATCCACGGGCATAAAGCGGGCGACTCGTTGCGGGTCAAAAGGCGCATTGTGATTATGCGCATCGCAATACCGCAAAAAATACCAGCTTGATTGAAAAAAAGTATCCAAAGTATCGGTTTCACGCAACGCGGGTTTTTGGCATTTTGGGCAAGCAACATGTTTCCATGTTGGGTGATTATCAAGCGGATTGCCTTGCTTATCAAATGCGACATCATCAGGCAAAACAACGGGCAAGTCCTTGTGTGGCACGGGCACAACCCCGCAATCTTCGCAATGAATATACGGAATCGGGCAACCCCAATATCGTTGACGCGACACGCCCCAATCGCGCAATCGCCAATTTGTCGTGCCTTTACCCGCGCCAATTTTTTCCAATTCGCTTATCATGCGCTTTTTGGCATCATTGACCGACAAGCCATTTAAAAATTGCGAATTAATCATTGTGCCATCACCGACATAAATATCGCTTTGTTCTTTGGGGGCAATTAAAGGTTGCACAACAGGTTTTATTGGTAAATTATATTTTTTCGCAAATTCATAATCCCGTTCATCATGTGCGGGGCAACCAAAAATCGCGCCCGTGCCATAATCCATGATAATAAAATTCGCGATATAAATCGGCAAACGCCAATTTTTATCCAAAGGATGCGCGATAGTTAAACCAGTGTCAAAACCCAATTTTTCCAATTTTTCAATCGCGGCTTCCGAAGTGCCAGCTTGTTCGCATTGGGCGATGAATTTCGCGCAATCTTTATTATTTTTGGCAACTTGTTCCGCCAAAGGATGATTCGGCGCAACCGCAATAAAACTTGCGCCAAATAAAGTATCGGGGCGGGTCGTAAATACCGATATTTTTGAATTTTCATCGCCAAAATCAACCAAAGCTCCCAAAGATTTACCAATCCAATTTTGTTGCATCAAGCGCACTTTGGCGGGCCATCTTGGCAAATTATCTAATTCTGCTAATAATTCTTGGGCGTAATGGGTAATTTTTAAATACCAGCCATATAATTTTTTTCGTTCAATATCCGCCCCCGAACGCCAGCCTTTGCCATTTTCAACTTGTTCATTGGCAAGCACGGTTTGCTCAACTGGGTCCCAATTCACCCAATTTTCTTTACGATAAATTAAGCCTTTGTCCATCATGGCTTGAAAAATAATTTGCTCCATTTTGGTGTATATTGGCTCACAAGTCGCGACTTCACAATCCCAATCATATGAAAATCCCATACGCATTAATTCTGATTTCATATTGGCAATATTTTTATCAGTCCAAGTTTTTGGGTGAATTTTATTTTCAAACGCGGCATTTTCTGCGGGCAAACCAAACGCGTCCCAACCCATCGGGTGAATCACTTCAAAACCTTGCATTTTCTTGTATCGCGCGACTACATCGCCCAATGAATAATTGCGCACATGCCCCATATGAATCTTGCCCGAAGGATAAGGCAACATCTCTAAAACATAGTATTTCGGGCGCGAATAATCGGTAAAATTCGTGGTAAAAACCTTAGATTCTTGCCAGATTTTTTGCCATTTTTGCTCAATTTTAGCGAAGTGATATTGTTTTGTCATGGCATTACCTTGGCGGATTTTAAATTTCTTGTCAAGTTTTTTTCAAAACACACTATAAAATAAAGTTTGTGGCGTTAATAATTTTAGACAATTGCGATAAACCGCCCCGTAAAAATCTTGGGTAAATAAATTTATAATCCTGCGTGCTTTTGGGCAACTGCTTTGTCTAATTCAAGCATCACATCTTGAATCACTTCGCGCCATTGAAATAATGCCCTTTGGCGAAAAATTTCCACCGAATCATACCACCATGATTTTTTCATTTGATAAGTTCCCCATCGCCAATCCGCCATCCATGGCACCATGACCAAAGTGCGCTTGCCCATTGCACCGCTTAGATTAGCAAGCGCAGTGCAAGTCGTTATCATTAAATCCATTTCATTGATTAACGCGGCGGTATTGGTAAAATCTTCTTCTAAATGTGGGGTTAAATCTAAAATTTTCTTGATGCCAAGCTCTTTCAATTCACGCGAACATGCTTCGGGTTGAAAATTAAATAATTGAATATCGTTGCGGTTTATCAGCGGTTCAAGCTCTTTAATCGGGCAATGGCGAAAAACTTCAACGGGTTGTTCGGGATTACCGCGCCAAACAATGCCGACTTTTAATTTTTGGGTGTTTTTCAGATTAAGTTCGGCTTTGAATAAAGGTTTTATATAACCCGAAGAATCAGGCAACCATTGATTTTTAACTATCGGCATTAAGGTTGGTATTGACAAAATAGACACCGTGTAATCCGTCACCGGTTGTGGCTCTTTGGGGTGAAATACAAAGTCAATATTCGGCAATTGGCGCATTAATTTGATTAATTTAGGTTGCGTGTCAATAAAAACGGCGCGCGCCTTAGTTATTTCCTTGATATAAGGAATAAATCTGGCGAACATGATAGTATCGCCATAGCCTTGTTCGTGATGAACATATAAAATTTTATCGGTTAAATCCTCGCCACGCCAAAATGGACCCGGGCGTTTTGAACCATATGTTTTAACATGATTCATGCGCGACCAGCGATATTGATAATCGTGAAATCCTTCAACAAAATTCCCTAATCTTAGGTTAATTTGCGCCCGAAAAAAATGCAATGTTGCATCTTCGGGGGTTTCTTGTAATTGTTCGGCTAAGATATTTAAGGCTAAATCGCACTTATCCAAAGTTTCCAATAATAAGGCGTAATTGCTTTTGGCGGAATCATATAAATCACCATTTTTGATTAAAGTTTGATAAATATCATAAGCTTCATATGGTCTGCCTAACCAGCGAAGTGCGGTTGCCTTGCTTGACAAGCATCTTGGGTGGTTTGGTTCAAGGGCTAAACCCTTATCGGCGGTATCGGCTGAAGCTTGATAATCTAATTCCTTAAAAAATATATATGACAAAGACGCAAACATCTCGGCGCTTGGGTTTATTGTCAATAATTTTTGGTAATATCTTATTTGCGGTTTGGAAATATATAATTGCTCCAAAGCATGAATATATTGGTTGTATAAAATCGGTTCATTCGGAAAGTATTTTAAGCCAATATATACCCATAATTTGCCAATTTTATATTGTTTTTGTTCAAAACAAATAATGGAAAAATTAATAATTACTTGCGCCGAACATTCGGGCGTTTTAATGATTTTTCGCAAATAAAAAGCCGCTTTGTCAATATTTTTCATATAAATTTGCGCGACAACTTGCAAAAAATGGTATTTTGCGCCGTATTTTTCTAATTCTTTGTCGTCCAATAATTCCATGACATCGTCAAATCGTTGCATATTCACCAAACAAATACATAAATTTATTTTGGTGCGAATATCCTTGGGATTTTTTAGATATAAAACTGATAACAGCCTTAAAGCCCGTTCAAGTTCATGCTTATTAATATGCCCAAGAGCCGATTGAAAAAACTGATTTTCAATTTGCGCTAAATTTGGCATTTTAAGCGTTATTGACCAATTTATTATACCAACCCACGATTGATTGGCACGCGCCACCGGGGTTAAAATGAAATTCATTAATCGCCGATACGGGCGTGATTTCGGCGGCGGTGCCGCATAAAAAACATTCGCTTACTTGCGATAATTCTTCGGGCATAATATGCCGTTCAACCACTTCCATGCCGTTTGATTGCGCAATGTCAATCACGGTTTTACGGGTAATGCCATTTAAAAAACAATCGGCAATCGGCGTATGGAGCTTGCCATCAGCCATTTTAAAGAAAATATTCGCGCCCGTTGCTTCGGCAATATAACCGCGATAATCCAAAAATAACGCATCATTATAGCCATTTTCTTCGGCGTCCATTTTTTCCAATGAACAAATCATATAAAGCCCTGCAGCTTTGGAATGCACGGGTTCGGTTTCGGGCGACGGGCGTTTATATTTCGCGATTTTCAGGGTAATACCCTTCATTTTTGTTGCCATATCAAAATAACTGGGCCATACCCAAGCAGCAATCGCAACATGCGCGGGGGCTTTTGAAGGCAATAAGCCCATAACTTCTGACCCTCGGTAAGCAACGGGGCGAATATAGCAATCTGCGTCTTGCAAGCCATTGGCGGCTAATAATTCACCATGCGCATCCATAATTTGTTGCACCGAAAAATCAATTTCCATGCGCAATAATTTTGCCGAATAAAAAAGCCGTTCGGTATGTTCGCGTAATTTAAATACGCGCCCTTTGTAAGCGCGCTCGCCTTCAAATACGCTTGACCCATAATGTAAACCTTGGGTAAGAACATGGGTTTTGGCGTTGCGCCAATCAACCAATTGCCCGTCAAGCCATATTTTGCCATCTCTATCGTCCATTGGTATCATGCCGTTCTCCTTAATAATCTAGACTTACAATAAATAATTTTTAATGAAATACCCCATTACCATAAATATAAATAAAAATCAATTAAAAAACCAAGCGTTCGTTCAATTTTTGACCAAATATGGGTATATAACCTGATTCTCCAAATTTTTAAACATGATTGCGATAAAAATTTCATGATATTAATTTGCAAATTAGTTTAAAATAAATTATTACCCCTTGATGAAGAATTTTCCAGATAAAGAATTATTAACATGGTTTGCGCAAAACCCGCAGGATTTGCCTTGGCGAGTTTTAGCACCCAATCGCCCGAATCCTTGGCATGTTTTGGTAAGCGAGATAATGTTGCAACAAACCACAATTCAAACGATTGCCAAAAGATTCAGCCCATTTATCGCCCAATTCCCTAACCCGCAAACCATGGCAAAAGCCCCACTCAACGAAGTATTGGACGCGTGGGCAGGTTTAGGATATTACAGGCGCGCGCATTTATTGCATCGTGCATCGCAAGAAATTTGCACGATTCATCAAGGCATTATTCCCCATGAATATCACAAATTGCGCGCCTTGTCCGGATTAGGCGATTACACCGCCGCTGCGGTTGCGTCCTTGGCATTTCATCAACCGCATTTACCGATTGACGCCAATATTGCCCGTATTGGCGCAAGATATTTCGCCATAAAAACCGAATCTCAAACAAAACTTCATCAAGCAATTCACCATAACATGCGCGAAATTATCGCCAAGCAACAAGAAAATATCGGCGATTTTGTTCAAGCCTTAATGGCAGCCACGCGGGAATTTTGCGGCATTAAGCGCACAAATTGTCAAACCTGCCCGTTGCAACCATCTTGCTTAGGTCAAGAAAACCCAAGCCAATACCCCAATATTGCCATTAAGAAAATTCGCCCGCATCATAATGGCTTAGTGGTTGTTTTGCGCGATGATTTCGGGAATTATATCTTGCGGCGCAGACGGGAAAAAGCTATGCTAGGTGGTATGCTTGAATTTCCAAGCTCTAATTGGCATGAAAATTTGCCAATTTCTGCGCAAGAATTTTGCGAATCTTTAGCAAGTATTTTTGATTATAGCACGAATCATAAAATTCGCCATAATTTTACCCATTTTTCCGTGGAATTAACCATCATTCACGCCACAATATCCCGCGATTTAAGAATTGACGAAATTGCCATTCCTGCTGATAAATTACCATCATGCGCGCTTCCGACATTGATGAAAAAAATCCGTGATGCTATATTGTGAAAATTCATTGACTTTTAGTGAAATTAATATATTATAAAATTATGAACGAAAAACCCAATACACCATACAAAACAATTGATGATGACGAAGATTTTTTGCAATATGAATTGCCCCGATTAATGGGTATTGCCATTGCTGAAAGTGCCCGCCAATATCAGCTTAACTTGCAAAAACGCATGGACGAAGCTTTCCCGAATAATAAAATAAAAAAATCAAGTTAAAGATGGAAAAGCCAACTTTATATGTTATTGCAGGTCCAAATGGCAGTGGAAAAACCACAATTACTGAACAATTATTAAAACATAAATGGGGCAAGGATTGCGTGTATATTAATCCCGATAATATTGCCCAAGAATTAGGTTCATGGAACGACCACGCTTTATCCTTAAAAGCCGCTCAAATTGCTGAAAAAATGCGGATTGAATGTATCAACAATAACCAAAATTTAGCTTTTGAAACCGTATTTTCGGGTGATGATAAATTAGAATTTATACGCCATGCCGTAGAAAAAAATTATTTTGTTAGAATTTTTTATATATCAACAAATTCCCCTGAAATTAATGCTTCACGCGTTTTCAAAAGATTTATGAATGGTGGTCACGAAGTGCCTATCCCAAAAATAATTTCAAGATATTATAAATCAATGCAAAATTTAATTAAGGCAACTGAATATGTTGATAAAACTTATCTTTATGACAATAGCATTGAAAATGCACAAGCCCAATTGCAATGCAGGTTAATTGGCAAAATACTTGAAAAAAATTATGTTGAAAAATATGCAACTTGGATTGAAAATATTTTAAATCAAGTTAAAGATTCTTGATGATATTTGCCAATAATTCATTGGCGGCATTTGTCATGGCAATTTGTTTATTTTTACCAACACCAACGGCTTTGCCAAAAAAACATGAAACTTCCACAAAGAATTTGGGGTCATGGTCGGGACCAGTGCGGTTAATATCGGTATAAACCGGGATAGCATGTCCATTTTGCTGGCATTTTTCTTGAAGTATATTTTTCGCTGGGCGCGAATTTAAATTAAAATTTTCAATTTCGGCTTGCCAATTTTTATGAATAAATTGGCTTGCTGTCTCAATGCCGCCATCTTGGTAAAGCGCGGCGATTAATGATTCTAAAATATTCGCGTGAATCGTATCGCTGATTTGTTTTTTTTGTTCGGTTTTGCCTAAAATATAAAATTCTTCAATTTGTAAATTTTTGGCAATTTTCGCCAATATTTTACCATTAACAAGATTATTAAATTTAATTGCCAATTGCCCTTCGGGCGCTTCGGGGAATAATTGCACCAACCAATTAGCGATGACTAAGCCCAAAACTCGGTCGCCTAAAAATTCCATTCGTTCATTATTTATTCTATGATGCGAACTATGGGTAAGCGCTAATTGCAAGGTTTCTTCATTATGAAAATCATATTGAATAATTGCACATAAAGATTTTATATTATTCATTTTTAAATTTCAACGCTGCGAATCGTGCCATTCTTTAAAGCTTCCAAAACGCGCTCTTTGGGTCCATCGGCAACAATTTTGCCATTATCCATAACGATTAACCTGTCAACGATGGATAATAAGGAATAGCGGTGCGTAACCATGATAAGCGTGCGATTACCCATTAAATTTTGCAAGCGCGCCTTAAATCTGTTTTCCGAAGTCGTATCCATTGCCGAAGTTGGTTCGTCTAACAACACAATCGGCGGGTCAATTAAGAAAGCCCTTGCAACTGACACGGTTTGTCTTTGCCCGCCCGATAAATTTTGCCCTTTTTCGCCGACTTGCATATCAAGCCCTTGCGGATGGCGTGAGGCAAATTCATCAACCCCCGCAATATGCGCGGCTCTTAAAACCATATCATCATCGGCATATGGCGCATGTACAACGATATTTTCACGAATCGTGCCGTAAAATAAAAATACATCCTGCGGCACAGTGCCGACATTGCGGCGTAATTCGGCGGGATCAATTTGGCGAATATCAATGCCATCAATCATAATTGAGCCTTCTTTGACATGGTATAAGCCTAAAATTAATCGCTCCAAAGTGCTTTTGCCCGAACCAATACGCCCAATAATGCCAACTTTTTCGCCCGCGTCAATTTTAAAACTTATGTTGTCAAGGGCTTTATTCGTAGAATCTTTAGGGGGCTGACCGGGTTGCCGTTTTTCAGGGTCGCCAAAGTCTGGATATGCAAAGGAAACATTTTTAAATTCCAATGAGCCTTGGAATTTATCGCGGTGGATAAATTGCGAACCAATTGGTCGTTCAACTTCTTTTTTCATAATTTCATCAATTTGGCGTAGCGAAGTAACTGATGAGTGAAACCGCATGGCAATACCCGCAATACGCATCATTGGACCCAAAGCCCGTGAAGACATCATATTTGCCGCCATCAAACCCCCAATGGTAAGCGAGCCATCTTTAATTAAATATACGCCAAAAACCGCTATCAGCACGCCATTAACCTGCATGGCGCAACCCATGATATTCATCACTAAACTATTCGCGTGCGAATTTTTCATTCTGGTTGTAGATTGCGCTTCGTTAATTAATTCCCAATCATTTTGCAAGCGCCCCTCGGCTCCCGTGGATTTTACGGTTTCCATGCCATAAATTGCTTCAACCATCACGGCGCGCCCATGTTGTTTTTCTTTTTGTTCTTTTTGGGCAAATTTGCGTTGAATCGGCGTATAAACAAGCGATAATATCAAAAGAAACAACATAATACTAGCAGGAACTAACGCAATAGGACCAGCCAAAACAAAAGTCATCACTAAAAATAATAGGCAAAATGGAAAATCAATCATGGTTAAAGCGGTTTGGGCTGTAAAGAAATTATGCACCGCCCCCAATCCGTTGAGTTTTTCTGTCATTGCGCCCGTGGAATCGCCCCGTTCTGACATTTTTAAGCCCATAACTTGCTGAAATAACCTTGCGGATAAGCGCGTATGAATCGCTTTGCCCGCTAATTCGGTCATATAAGTGCGAATTTGCAATAAAATCAATTGAAAAACCATGGCTATCATTGCGCCAATAGCCAAAACCCATAAAGTCTCAAACGCCAAATGCGGCACAACCCTGTCTATAACATTAGACATAAATAATGGCGATATAATCATCATAATATTAATTAAAAATGATGCAACCATTACCTCGGAATAAAGGGGCCATAAATTAAATACCGTTGACCAAAACCAACCTTTTGCTTTGGGAATTAATTCATGGTCGGCAGTGCGCTTGTCAAATCGGAATCTTGGGCGGGCAAAAATCGCATATCCCGTATAAGATTTTTCAAATGTTTTCCAATCAAGTTGCGATGCGCCATCACCGGAATCTGGAAAAACCAGCTCCACTGATTTACCATGTTTTATCTCGGTCATTATGGCGGCGCGTTTTGCCTCCAATAAAACCACGCAAGGCAGGACTAGGCTTGAGATTGTGCTTAATTTACGGCGCACTAATTTTGCGGAAATTTCTTCGCGTTCTGCGGAACGGATAAAAACTTCGGGCGTCATAATGCCCGTGCCAACCGGCAACTCTGCCACCAAAGCCTCGCGGCTTGTGGCGCGATTAAGCATTTTACATAATAACATCAAGCAACCCAATAATGGATCATCTTTATTATCATAACTGGGGGCAACAATCCAATCAGTTTCTGGATCTTTCATTTTCGGCATACCCGTTGGCGCGCCGGGTGCACCCGGTGGCGCACCGCCCATCATTTCAGCCACTGATTTTGGTTGCGGCGGTTCATTCGCCGTATTTTTATCCTTGCCACCAAATAATTTACTTAATAATCCTTTTTTTGCTGGTTCTTCTTGGGGTGCTTTATTGCCCAAACCTTCGCCAGATGGCGCCGATAAATTTTGAACATTTGCGGCATTATTTTCGGAATCTGGATTGGCATAATTTCCCATCAAAGCGCGCCGTTCGGCTAATTGGGCTTTTCTTGCGTCTTCCTCAGCAATCGCGGCAGAAAAATCAAGATTTTTTTCACTCCTGTCAACCGCCATGCCTGATGATGATTGCCCGCCTGCTTGGGCACTTGCTGGCACAAAAGAAGACGGCGCAGATACGGGCGATGAATCACCTAATTTACTTCGGATACCTCCTAAAATATCAGGGGCAACCGCAGTGGCATTATTAGCTTCGGCGGGTGGATTCGCATTTTGAAAAGCTGGTCGCGTGGGCGCGGTTAATTTAGCTAATTGATTAGCCGCATCTTGCGCGCCAAGGCTTGCGTCACCAAAATTTTTATTGGTTTCGTTGAGCGCATTTGGCGATGCAGTCGGTGGTTTTCTGAATCTGTCAAGACCTGTCATGATTTTTCCTTAGGATTCATTCATGCAATTTTTACGCCAGCTTCATTTTTTTATAAAAATTAAAATTAATCGTATAAACCGGCGTCTTGTAAAATTTTGCGCGTGTCCACAAGGTCTAAAATTGATTTTTGCATTTCGGCTTCTAAAATTAAATCTTCAATTACATCAATATTTTCAGATGCGCCTTCTGATTGATTATTTGCCTCGCCCATGGCTTTAATTTCGCCAATTTGCCCCAATTGCTTAAAAATTGGCGTTAAATCTTGCGGGGGTGATTCGGTTTCAAATAATTTCATGGCTATATCGTTAAGCTGTTGCGCATTTAAAACGATGGATTTTTCAATATGATGCAAATATAATGAATAAATTAACACGAAATTTTCCGATATTTCCATGGCTTTGCATAATTCCAAAACAACAGAATTGGCGGTATAATATTCTTTATATGTAATCATTTTGGGCATTTTTTTAAGAAATAATGTGCGCAACCATAATAAGCTGTAATGAATCAGATAATCTGGATTATTCGGCACTTCTTCTTCGGTAAAATTCAGCGGTCCGCCCATTAACACCGATCGTTGCGTTTCGGGTTCTATCGGCTGATATTCGGCGCAAAATTTCTTTAAATGCGGAATTGTTAAACGAAAGGCAACATAAAAAACTTCAACGGGGCATTTGGCGATAAATTCCAATAATAAATTATAAGGCAAATTATCATCCATATACGCCGATGCAACAAATCTTGTATCGGGTATCATTTCCGAAGAATCAGGCACGCGGATTTTCGGGCGTTTTGCCATTTCTTCTTCGGAATTGGGGTTTGGGCGCACGGACCGTCCCAATCTTTCGGCAAAGACTTTATAATGCCCCGCCATCAGCATATTTATAAATTCTTCAAGCGTATGATGCTTGTTTTCGTTGGGCGGTTCTTTTGAAGCCTGCATTTTTTGTTGAAATGCACGGCGCTCATCGGCAAATACGCTTGATTTTATTTTATTTTCGTCGCTCATTGATTTTTCTGCAATAAATATACCATTAATAAAATTAATAAAATTTTATTAATAATGCAATGATTTTTTTTCAATTATTAAAATTTTTTTGCAATTTCCACAGAAAACTTAGTGGCTATGCGCACTAATTTATAAAATGCTTGATAAAAAGGGGCTGATTCTGCACCATTTTCAAGCGCGATTTCTTTGTGATGCAATTCATCATCACGAAATTTTGTTAAAATTTCATGATATTCCTGATTTTTCGTATCTTGAATTTGCAAGGCATAATGTTCGGCAATTTCATCTTCCACCGCCACCGTCAAGGCATGGGCGGTGCTGGGGTGAAATTTTTGGGTGCTATACCCAATCATAAAGCCAATTACATACCAAAATGGCGTCAATATACTGGGGCGCAAGCGATTTTGCTGACATTTTTCTTGCCAAGATTGCAAATGTTGTTGTTCATGGTTAAGTAATTCATGAAAAATCTTATCAGGCTTTGCTTGCGCTGCAATCTGTCCGCGGTAAATTTGCACCGCGCCTAATTCACCCGCGATATTGACGCGCACTAACTCATCATGCAAATTGACATTTAATGGTTTATCACCGGGTAAATAATAATATGAATTTTGCGGGTTTGATTGTATCATGAATATAATTTAATTGACTTTATGAATGGAATTATTCATAATAACAATAACCAAAGGTTATGAAAATGTCAAAATATTTATTAATTTTACCAATATTATTGGTGTTTTGTGTCGCTCAAGCTGAACAAGTGGTTGAAAAATCGCTTTTTGCACGGGGCACGCCCGAAGATATTTTTGAATTTGGTGGTGGTTGGTATGATATTAACGATAATTGGAAAGCCGCATCGGCGCATGTCATTTATAAAAGCCATCAACGAATTTACGATGCTTTATACCCCATAGTTGGTGTGATGGCAACTTCAAAAGGCGCATTTCATAATTTTGTGGGCGTTGGCATGGATTTATATCTCAATGATAATATCGTTATCAGCCCAAGCTTTGCGCCCGGGGTTTATCATAATGGCAGTGGTAAGAAATTAGGGCTTTGGTTGCAATTTAAATCCATGATTGAATTGGGGTTTGAAATGGAAAATCATCACCGCGTCGCTTTGGGTTTATATCATATTTCTAATGCGAATTTGGGTAAAACGAATCAAGGCACGGAAGTTTTAACTTTAACTTATTCTTTGCCGTTTGAAAAGTAATTATTGCCATGAATTACGCGCAAAATTTAAAAATTCTGTTTATTACAACCGAAGATTTTGCGCTGATTTCGCACCGAATGCCGCTTGCCAAAAAATTAATTGAATCTGGGCATAAGGTTTATCTTGGGGCGAATCCATCGCCCGAACCGCGATTATCGGAAATTACCGAAATTTTGGCAAAAAACTCCATCACTTTTACCCCGATTAAATTTAGCCGTGGTGGCACGAATCCGATTCATGATATGCAAACGATTCGCCAGATAATTAAAGTTATTCGGCAAATTAAGCCAGATTTAATTCATGCTGTGGCGATTAAACCATGCTTATATGGCGGAATTGCAGCCAGCATAACGGGCGTGCCGATTTTAGGGGCGATGGGGGGCATGGGATTTACATTTATGGCGCAATCACTTAAAGCGCATTTTTTAAGATTGGCGATTCGGCGAATATTTCATAAAATTTATAACCATAAAAACCGAAAAATTTTGGTGCAAAATTCCGATGATTATCAAGAATTTGTGGCAAATATTGGCTTGACACGCGAACAAGTCGCGATTTTACCCGGCGCTGGCGTTGATTTATCGCGGTTTCATTGGCGTGAATCAGAACCATCTTGCCCACCGATTCGCGTGGTGATGATGGCAAGATTACTTAAAGATAAGGGCGTGCTTGATATTATTGAAGCAGCGAAATTTTTGCCAAAAGATAAATATCAAATAAAAATTTACGGCACAATTGACAAGCAAAACCCATCAAGCCTTAGTGAAGAAGATGTTTTGGCAATTAAAAATCAAGGATTCGTGCAATTAATGGGGCATGAAAAACCTGAAATAGCCTATCAAGATGCGCATATTGCGATTTTGCCGTCTTACCGCGAGGGCATGCCCATGGCTTTGATGGAAGCAGCCGCGATGGGAATTCCTTTAATAGCCAATGATGTTGCGGGTTGCCGCGATATTTGCCGTGATGGTATTAATGGAATCTTAGTTGCTAAACATGATATTCAAGCCCTTGCGAATGCGATAATTACGCTGGGGAATAATCAAGAATTACGGCGCGAATTTGGCTTGGCTGGGCGCAAATTATGCCAAGAAATTTTTAGCGATCAGATTATTAATCAAGGCACAATTTCATTATATCAGCAATTAATTTAAGGAGAAAATTATGTATATCATCACCGCATTTGACAAGCCAAATTCACTGGATTTACGATTAAAAACCCGCGAAGCGCATTTAAATTATATCAAGCAAACCCATAAAAATTTCAAGCTTATTTGGGGTGGTCCGATTTTGAATGAAAACCAAGAAATGATTGGTTCGCACCTGATTTGCCAAGCAGAATCTTTAAACGATGTTCATGAATTTTGCAATAATGATCCTTATAAATTAGCGGGTTTATTTGCCGACACGCATATTAATTTATGGAAAAAAACCATTGATAATTTATGAAAAAATTAGAGATTGATTTTAATTATGACAACTGATATAAAATTTTTATGAGAAATAAGCATAAAATGACATTGCAAAAAAAATTATTAAAAGTTATTTTGATTGGATTATGCTTGATGCCTTTATCCAATCAAATGGCATTTGGTGCGGAAATTAATTACGAAATTGAAGCCGATGTTATGAATCGCGATGATGTGCTTAAAATCCTAAGCGCCGAAGGGTCGGTTGTTGTCGTTAATGACAAAGATGGTAAAGTCTTAAAAGCCGACAGATTAACCTATAATCAAGTGAATGAACGAATGATTGCGACTGGCAATGTTTATTACAAAGATGCCGATGGCAAAGAATCTTGGTCAGATGTCATGGAAATTACTAAGGGATTTAAAGATGCGATTATTACGAAATTAGTCGCGAAATTGGGCAATAATGCCTTGATGGTTGCCGATAAAGCCACCCGTGCCCCCAATGAAAATGATAAATTAGAAAATGTCTCTTATTCCTTATGCCTTAAATGCCAAACCAAAGAAATTGGGCTTGATAACCAAGATAAATTATGGGTTATTACGGCAAAAACCGCCGAACATGATGCCCAAAAAAAAGAAGTAATTTATCATGATGCGATTATTTCATTCATGGATGTGCCAGTATTTTATACGCCATATTTTCAACATCCCGACCCAACGGTGAAACGCCAAAGTGGCTTTTTATCGCCGCAATATGGTTCAAAACGCGCGACTGGGGCTTATATAAAACCCCGCTATTTTCAAGTCCTTGATGCTTATTCCGATATAAAATTTGAACCAATTATCAGCAAAAATTTAGGGGTAATTCCTGCGGCTTCGTATCGGCAAAATCTTGAATATACGCAAATTAGCTTATCAGGTTCGTTTGTCAATGATAACAAAAAACCTTATATTCAAAATACCAAAAAATATACGAATTTTTACCAAATAAATGGCGAAGCCGTAAAATCCTTAGATGACGAATGGCGCATTGGGTCGCAAATCCACAACACGAATATGCCAGAATTTTATCGCCGATATGGTTTTTGGGGCGATCCCGGCAATTATCAATATTCCAATATTTTTGCCGAAGGATTTCTTAACCAAAATTATGCAAAATATGAAATTGGTAAATATCAAGATTTGCGCGTAGGCAAACAATTTCAAGATATTTCGCTGGCACCACGGATTCAAATTCATGGGCAAGGCACCCCCAACCAATTTAGCCAAAATGGCTGGCGCGTTGATGGTGAAATTCGCGATTTGCGCCAAGATTATTATGGAACTTCGCAGCAAATTCATTTTGACGCGGGTTATAAATGGCGCAATATCAGCGATAATGGTTTAGTTGTTGAAAATGATTTTGGCATACAAACTGATTTTATAAAATCGGAATTTTCATCATATTCAGGGGTAAATAATTATAAATCGGACCAATTTATATCGCGATATAAACCCGAAGCATTAAGCGCGGTTTCATTCCCATTGGCAACTAATAACGATTTTGGCACTTTGGTTATTGTGCCCAAAGTTTCCGCCTATGCTTCACCCGTGGGTGGAAATAGCCAACGAATATTTAACGCGGATTTAGCGCCGCTTGAATTAACGGCAAATAATGTTTTTAATCGCAATCGCTTGTCGGGTATAAATTTCACCGAATCAGGGTCAAGATTGGCTTACGGCGGACGCATTTATGAATTAACGAATCAAGGCGGACAATATGATTTGTTTTTAGGGCAATCATTCAATGTAAATTCGGATAATACGCTGAAAAAATATATTTCATATGATAATAAAAGATCAGATATTATTGTTGATTTTGCCATTAAGCCCAATTCTTATTTTCAATTAACCGATTATTTGATTTTAAATAATGAAACATGGGCGGTTAATCGCAACCACTTAATCGCTAATGCAAGTTATGACAAATACTCGCTTGGCGTGAATTATATCTATTATCGCGATACTTCGCAATTGCAAAAAAAACCAGTGGAGCAATTAACCCCAAGCTTTTCGTATAAAATTTCTGATTATTGGTCGGCAACCGGTTATACGACCCAAGATTACAGCACCCACAAAAGAATTACAAGAAATGTTGGAACTAAATTGACTTATTTAGATGAATGCTTTATATGGGATATTAGTGCGACAAGAGATTTCACAATTAAAAATAATACCGAATCAACCAGCCTAAGCGGTTTTGGGGGTTATACTTTTTTAATTAATATGAATATTATAGGATTAGATTAATGGTTAAATGGTTATTGGCTTTTTTGGTTATTTTGCCAATGCAGGCATGGGCAATTGATAAAAACACGATTCGCGTGGTGGTTAATAATGAAATTATTACCCAATATGATGTTGAAATTCAAAAGGATAGGTTTTTACGCGAATCTGGCTTAAAAGAAGATATAAGCACGGAATCCGAAGTTGTTCGGCAGTTAATTATTGATAAACTTCGTTCACAATTAGCGACACGCAACCGAATTCCCAATCAATATCAATTAGTTGACCGCAGAATTGATGAAGTCGCGAAATCCCAAGGTAAATCCATTGATGAATTTAAGCAATTTTTAAGCGATACTGGCGATAATTATGACCAAATCCGCGAATTGCTCAACCAAAGATTTCGCTGGGCGGCGTTGGTTAATCAAGAATATTATAATAACAACGAAATTACGCCCGCGCAAATTCAAGAACGAATTGATTTTCTTAAAACTCAAAGCGGGCAAGAACAAAAATTAATTCATGAAATCCGTATACCATTTTTACGCAATATCCCCAAAAACGAAATTATCGCCAATGCCGCAAGATTGGTTAGTGAATTTAGACAGGGGCGAAATTTTGAAGCCGTATCAAGCGCGCTTAAAAACCAAGGCATCAACGAAGGCGGCGAATTAGGCTGGCTTTATATTGATCAATTGGAATATCAATTTCAAGATATTGTCAGGTCGGTGCGCGTGGGCTCAATTGTCGGTCCCGCTGAGTTAAACGATGGTGTTTCAATATTAAAAATTGTTGGCGAGCGAAAATTGGCATTTGATGAAAATACCATTAACAAAGAAGAAATTTCTGCGCAACTTGAAAACGAAAAACGCACGCAAATTGAACAAAGAATCACCAATCAATTATGGTCGGATTCTTTAATTGAAATAAGATAGGAATATTATGACAATTATCTCTGCGGCTTTAATAATTATTGGTGATGAAATATTATCGGGACGCACGATTGACGCGAACCTTGCTTATATCGCCAAACGGCTTAATCAGCATGGAATTCAATTGCAAGAAGTGCGCGTAGTTTCCGATAATGAAGCAAATATTATAGAAGCTGTGCAGGCGTTAAAATCGCGCTATAATTATGTGCTTACCACGGGGGGCATTGGTCCCACCCATGATGATATTACTTCGCCCACGATTGCCAAGGCTTTGGGTTTGCCATGGCAAGTGCACCCCAAAGCCGATGAATTATTGCGCGCATATTACGCCAAATTAAACCTGCCCTATAATGACGCAAGGCGCAATATGGCAACCATGCCTTTGGGGGCTGTTTTGGTTGATAATCCGATTTCTGTTGCGCCAGCTTATATGATTGAGAATATCTTAGTGCTTGCGGGCGTGCCAAAAATTATGCAAGCCATGTTAGAAAATGCGATTCCTTTGTTGCAATCAGGCGCAACTAAAAAATCTTTGTCGTGTAAATGCAAATTGGGTGAAGGCACTATCGCCCAAAAATTAAGCCTTATCCAAGATAAATACCCAATTGTCGCCATTGGCTCTTACCCAAATTTTGATGCTATTACCGGATTATCTGTGACTTTGGTTGCAAGTTCAATTGATGAAACACTCCTTAAAAATTGCTTTGATGATATATTAGCAATGATACGAAATTTGGGCGATGAACCTGTCATAATTGGCGATGGCACAAGAATTAGCTAAAATTTGCCATACAAACTTTAAATAATGCGTTGATAAAATTGCCGAAAACTATATTTATTATCAATTTCGTGGATTAATTTAAATTTAGGTTGCATAAATTGCCAATCTTTATCATTGGTATTTTTGCGATTATCAAAAATTAAATAGCCATTAATTTGCAAATTTTTATCAATAAATTCAACATATTGTTTAATTGGGTAATGAAAACCCATTGATAAAGTTGAAATTATTACATTAAAATCTTGCTGGGGCAATGCTTGCTTATTGGGATTACATGTTAAAATTATATTTTCATTGATGCCATTGCCGATTAAAAACATTTTTGTATCTTCTAAATTACAATATCCCGCAGAATTTTCTTGATAATCATGCTTATGATGCGAACTTTCTTCAATATCAATTAATAAAATTTGTTCATAATGGAATAAGTGATATAAAAAAAATTCTAATATCCCATTACCGCAACCAATGGAACAAAATTTTCCTGCCTGTTGCTCATTAAGGATTTTTTTGATTATTTGGGCTTCTTGATTATAATCTTTAATGGTTTCTTGATAAAAACTATTTAAATTTTCACTATTTTTTAAATTCGGCAATAATGCTTCTTTATTCCCAGTTAATTGCCATTGGGCAAATCCATTTCCATGATTGGGCAATTGAAGATAACCGCGCGTTCTTTGCAAAATTTGATTTTGCAAAGCTCTGTCAGAAAATTTAATTTTTAATGTATTTGGCAAATTCATATATGTCATGCAGCTTAAATATCAGTTGCGGCATTTAAAGTCAATCGTGGCTTGAATTTTTTCACCTTGATTGCATATACACTGACTACCCAAAATAATTTTCTTGATTTTTATGGTATTTCTGCCTATCATATATTTAAAGTTTGTTGCATTAAGAATTTTAAAAGGCAATAGAGGACAAAAACATGCAAAAAAGCGCAGTTTACATGAAGTAAATGAGCATTTTGAGTGTGTTTTTAACCGATTAGTGCAAATAAAAAGCTTAATGCAACAAGCTTTATTTATTGGATAATGAAAAATTAAGGATAATATATCATGACACAAACTTTAGAAAATATTCGCGATATTATTGAACAAAATTCAGCAGTTTTATTTATGAAAGGCACGGCGCAGTTCCCGCAATGCGGGTTTTCGGCAACGGTGGTGCAAATTCTTAACCATTGTAATTTAGAATTTAAGGATATTAATGTTCTGGCTGACCCCGAAATTCGCCAAGGCATTAAAGATTTTAGCAACTGGCCCACGATTCCGCAATTATATATTAAAGGCGAATTTATCGGCGGTTGCGATATTGTGCGCGAAATGTTTCAATCCGGCGAATTAACCGAATTATTAACGCAAAAAAAACTTATAAACCCACAGGCTTAACATGGCAAAACCAGCAAATTTCAAATGGGACGACCCTTTATTATTACGGGCGCAATTAACCGAAGAAGAGCGTTTAATTGAAGACGCAGCGGCGAATTTTGCCAATGAAGTTTTAGCAAAAAATATTTTGCAAGATTTTCGCACCGAAAATCCCGACCCAAAAATTTTCAAACAAATGGGCGAAATGGGTTTTTTGGGACCAACTATTGATGAAAAATACGGCGGTTCAAGTTTAAATTATGTTGCATATGGCTTGATTGCACGGCAAGTTGAACGAATTGATTCGGGGTATCGTTCCATGATGTCGGTGCAATCTTCGTTAGTCATGGTGCCAATCAATGAATTTGGCACTGAGGAATTAAAGAAAAAATATTTACCCAAATTAGCCAAGGGCGAATTAATTGGTTGTTTTGGCTTAACCGAACCGAATCACGGCTCTGACCCTGCAAGCATGCAAACCCGTGCCAAAAAAGTCGCGGGTGGCTATGAATTAACGGGCAGTAAAATGTGGATAACCAATAGCCCATTTGCCGATATTATGGTGGTTTGGGCAAAAAATGACGATGATAAAATTCGCGGTTATGTCTTGGAACGCGGCATGAAGGGGTTGTCTACGCCGACAATTAAAGGTAAAGTCGGTTTGCGTGCATCAACCACGGGCGAAATAGTTATGGACGGCGTATTTGTGCCCGATTCCAATGAATTTCCCGATGTTGCGGGCTTAAAGGGTCCATTTACTTGTTTAAATTCTGCCAGATATGGTATTGCTTGGGGCGCATTGGGCGCGGCTGAAGATTGCTGGCATCGCGCCCGTCAATATGTGCTTGACAGGCATCAATTTGGCAGACCATTGGCGGCGAATCAATTAATTCAAAAAAAATTAGCCGACATGCAAACTGAAATAACCCTTGGCTTGCAAGGGTGCTTGCGCTTGGGGCGCATGAAGGACGAAGGCACAGCGGCGGTGGAAATTACATCAATCATGAAACGCAATAGTTGCGGTAAAGCCCTTGATATTGCCCGCATGGCGCGCGATATGATGGGTGGCAACGGCATTAGCGATGAATTTGGCGTTGCAAGGCATTTGGTAAATCTGGAAGTTGTAAATACATATGAAGGCACGCATGATGTGCATGCCTTGATTTTAGGGCGCGCGCAAACCGGCATACAAGCATTTTATTAAACTTTATTTTTATCGGCAAATCCTATAAATATATTCAAAATAAACTTGCATTTTATCACGATATATATAATAATAAGCCATTATAAGGATATATTAATTTAAACATAATGCGCATTATAGTTATATTATTTTTTTTAATGTTTGGGGTAAAGAATTTATCAAGCCAAACAATTTTGGACAACGCCAAATCTGGCGACCCGCAAGCATTATATTTGCTTGGCTTGATGTATTTAGATGGTGTAGAACTTGAAATTGGTGGCTTAACAACAAGACAAGATTTCGCCGAGGCTTTTAAATGGTTTTATCGCGCCGCCAGCAAAAACCACAGCGATGCCCAAATTAAATTAGCCGATTTATATTTTGAAGGCAAAGGCGTAAAAAGAGACTATACGCGTGGTATCGCATGGTTGCAACAAGCAATTGGCGATGGCAATACCGAAGCCATGTATCGCATGGGCAATGTTTATTCTGATGGAATTGGGGTTGCGGCTGACCAGAAAAAAGCATTTGAATATTTTTATTCGGCGGCAAATGGTGGCTTGGCAAAGGCGCAAGCTGAATTAGCTTGGTTTTATGTTAAGGGTAAAACAGGCACCCGCGATTACCAAAAAGCCCTTGAATATGCAGAATTAGCCGCAAAAAATGGCAATCCCAAGGGCTTATTTATTATTGCAACCCTTTATTCACAGGGCAATGGCGTATTCCAAGATAATATAAAAGCGATTGAGCATTATGATAAATCCGCCAGAAAAGGTTTTGTTTTGGCGCAAATATCATTGGCTAAAATTTATGAAGATGGGGTGCGAGCGGAGCGAAATTTTTATAAATCATATATTTGGTATAATGTTGCGTTAAAAAATGGCTATGATTCACAAATTGAAACGCTGGGTAAAATTGAAAAATCACTCTCTGTTGAGCAAATTGCTGATGCAAAATTAGAAATTAAAAAAATCCTTGATAGAATAAAATCTTTTTCAAGCATTAGTAATTAATCATGCGCCAAGATAGTCTTTCCCCCCAAGAAATTGAAAAATTTGATAAATTAGCCCATGATTGGTGGAATCCGCGCGGAAAATTTAAACCATTGCATGATTTTAATCCCATCAGGGTGGAATATATTCGTCAAATGGCAAATCTTGATTTATCGGCTAAAACCATTATTGATGTAGGTTGTGGCGGGGGGTTGGTTGCCGCGCAATTATCACGCTTGGGCGGTAAAATAACCGCGATTGATGGTTCACCCGCAACCATTTATGTTGCACAAAAATACGCGAATCAAGCTAATTTACCCATTGATTTTCATCAATTATCGCCCGAAGGCTTTTTGGCGCAATTCCCCCATCAGCAATTTGACATGGTGGCTGCCTTGGAAATTATTGAACATGTTGATGAACCCGCGGAATTTTTGCAAACTTTAAAAAAATTACTTAAACCTGATGGAATTATGATTTTATCCACGCTTAATCGTAATATTCGGTCGTGGTTAATGGCAATTTTGGGCGCGGAATATATTATGCGCATGTTGCCCGTTGGCACGCATGAATGGCAAAAATTTATCAAACCGAACGAATTAATCGCTATGGCGCGTGATTTAGATTTAACGCCGATAAATTTAAGCGGCATGGTTTATAACCCGTTTAACCAAAAATGGACACTAAGCGACCATGATTTTAGCGTGAATTATTTATTAAGTTTAAAAAATTATGGGCATTAAAAATTATTATTTTCAGATTATTGAGGTTTTGATTATTGCATTAAGTAAATTATTGCACAAAATAATGCCGATGAAACCGCCAATTGTCCCCATTGAACCGCCCTTATTTTTACACGAAGACGAATTTATCAGCAAAATTATTACTCAAGATTGGCAAGAATTTTCACCATTCATAACCCAAAATATCATACGGAATTTTGCAATTTACCCGCATTTAAACCCGAATTATCAAATATATTTTTGGGCAAAAATCGGCAGTTTTTACGGGCAGAAGCTGGATTTTGGGCATCATCATTTCATTAAAAATCTTGCATGTCAATTTATTAATATTATTACAAACCCCAATTTACACCCCCAAGATTACCAATTTTTGGCGCGCGCCCAAAAAATATTAAAAATTTGGCAGTTTTTTGCCATTAACCCCGCAGATAATTTATATTGCCAATGCGCTTTGGCTTTTGATGCGTTAAGTTCGGGGCGCAATATCCGCCCGAATTTACGGCGCATTGCCAAATTATGCGAAAATTTTTTATTACCTGATGGTGGCATTGCGTCGGGGTCGGTCTATGAAATCAGCGAAATTTGCAATTATTTAACTTCGCTATACGAAAACACCATGGCGAATCATCAAATTTTTTCTGATGAAATTAAAGAATCTTTAAAACAAGTTTCATCGGTTATTTTAACTTTAAGCAACCATGAAGGCTCATTGCCTTATCATACCAGCCCAATAATACCGCGCAAAATCTTACAAAAAATGCACAAATCCATTGGTAAAGCGCAAACTGCCACACATTCCTTGCCCAATATGGGTTATTACCGCATTGAAAGCGGTGATTTTATGGTTATATGCGATACGCATGAATATCGCCGTCACGCCAAACATGCCCATGCTTCGTTCAGCAGCATGGAATTGCATTACCATCAATATTCGGTGTTTGGTGGTTTGGGGTTTTGGGACCATGATGAATCAAGACTTTCCGCCGCGCATAGCATGTTAGTCGTTGAAAATAAAAATATCTTGCCCTTAAATGGCAAATATATGGAAAATATGATGCAACCTTTTGTCAAGCGCAGCGTCAAAAATGACAGCGAATCGCTTTTTTTAAGCCATTTTGCGTATAAA
The DNA here is from genome assembly GCA_965262605.1 of Alphaproteobacteria bacterium. Taxonomy (GTDB): domain Bacteria; phylum Pseudomonadota; class Alphaproteobacteria; order JASGCL01; family JASGCL01; genus CBDHFN01. The sequence goes on from CBDHFN010000002.1 coordinate 105,721, forward strand.
AATAAATTTGGCTTAACCATTGAACGCACTATATCCATCATGAAATCGCCCAATTGCATTTATGGCAAGGATAAATTAATCGGCACAGGGTCACGAAATTTTGCAATTTATTTTCATTTGCACCCTGATTGTAAAATTAATGAAACTGCTAAAAAAAATATGATGCTTATCATGTTAAAAAATGGCAATGGATTATATTTTACCATTGAAAATGCCGAAATAATTCACCATAAATCAATTTATGGCACGATTGATGGTATGCGCACCACTACTTGCATCATGGTCAAGGGTGAAACCGTGGCGGGCGAAACTATCATTGATTGGCAATTGCGTCCCGCTTAATTAATTTTTAAGGTATCTCTTTATTCTTGAATTTATTCTTGAATTTATTCTTGAATTTCGTAAATGCCTCTTATATATATATGATATGACTGATGAATACCAAAACACGATGAAAGAGCTTTGCAAGATAATTGCAAACGGGGCAGATTTAAATATTACCCAAGCCAAAACAGCATTTGAAATTATGATGTCTGGCGATGGGAATCCTGCGCAATTGGGGGCTTTTTTAATGGGATTGCATGTCAAAGGCGAAAATATAGATGAAATTGTCGGCGCCGCAACCATCATGCGCCAAAAATTAACACCGATTAAAGCACCCAATAATGCCATGGATGTCGTTGGCACGGGGGGCGATATGTTGGGGACATTAAATGTTTCAACGGCGGTTGCATTTGTCATGGCGGGCGCGGGCGTTATTATTGCCAAGCATGGCAATCGTGCGATTACTTCAAAATCTGGCACGGCTGATGTGCAATCGGCGTTGGGAATTAATGTCGCCGCCAGCATTAATATCGTGCAAAAATGCCTTGACGAAGCGGGCATTTGTTTTATGTTCGCGCCCAATCACCATACAGCAATGAAAAATATTATGCCGATTCGTTCGGTTTTGGGGCATAAAACTATTTATAATATTTTGGGTCCGCTTACAAACCCTGCGTTTGTGGAATATGCGTTAATTGGCGCATATGATATTCGCTGGCTTCGCCCCATGGCGCAAGCCGCCATGCGTATGGGCATGAAACGCGCGTGGTATTGCCACGGCGAAGACGGCATTGATGAGCTTTCCATTACGGGCATAAGCCATGTAATTGAAATTGCCAATGGCATTATTTTGGAACGCGAAGTGCACCCAAGCGAAGCTAAAATAGCCACTTTCCCGATTGACGCCATCAAGGGTGGCGATGCTAATTATAATGCGCAAAAAATTCGGGAATTATTAAATGGCGAAGATTCGGCATTTCGCGCCGTTGTTTTATTTAATGCGGCGGCGGGATTTATGATTAATGGTATGGCGCGCGATTGGCAAGATGGTGTGGCAATTGCTAAAAAATCTTTGGACAGCGGCGCCGCGCTTGAAAAGCTAAGGCTTTGCGCCCAAATTACTAACGAGCAATAAAATGTCAGTTTTAGACGAAATCGTTGCTTATAAAGCCCAAGAAATTGCCTATATTAATGAAAAATATGGCGATAATTTAGGTAAATTAGCAAATCAAACCACGAAACCTCGCGATTTTATGCAAGCAATCACAGAAAATATCGCGCAAAATAAAATGGCTTTAATCAGTGAAATCAAAAAAGCATCGCCATCAAAAGGCATTATTCGGCAGGATTTTAACCCCATAAATTTAGCGAAAATATACGAAAATAATGGGGCGGCGTGTTTAAGCGTCTTAACCGAAGATAAATGGTTTCAAGGGCATACTGATTATATCGCACAAATTAAACAACAAGCTAAAATTCCAATTTTACGCAAGGATTTTTTAATTACCCCATCGCAAGTATATTATAGCCGTATTTTGGGCGCGGACTGCATTTTATTGATTTTAGCGATTTTAGACGATAAAACCGCGCTTGAAATGGAAAATATCGCGCTTAATTTAGGCATGTCCGTGCTGATTGAAGCCCATGATGCGCAAGAAGTGATGCGGGCAAATCAAATGCAATCAAGGCTTATCGGCATTAACAACCGCAATTTAGCAACTCTAAAAATATCGCTTGAAAATGGCAAGGCGATGCTGCCATTGATTAAAAATGGCGCGATTGCGATTGCTGAAAGTGGCATGGAAAGCCAAGATGATTGCTTGCAAATGTGGCAATCGGGCGCGCGCGGTTTCTTAATTGGCGAATCTTTAATGAACAAGCCTGATGTCGCCGAAGCAACCCATAAACTTACCCATAATTGGCAACAAAAAATAGGCAAATAATGAGCGAACTTACCCATTTTGATAAACAAGGACGCGCCGTCATGGTTGATGTCGGCGACAAGCCCGCAACAAAACGCATCGCAAGGGCAAGCGCCATTTTAACCATGCAAAAGGAAACTTTAACGCAAATTAAAAATGGCAATGTTAAAAAAGGCGATGTGATTGCTATCGCGCGGATTGCGGGTATTATGGGCGCAAAGAAAACCCCTGATTTAATTCCGCTTTGCCACCCATTAAATTTAACAAAAATCACGATGGAAGCCGAATTTTTGAATGAAACGCAACTGGAACTTATCGCGCAATGCGAATTAATTGGGCAAACGGGCGTGGAAATGGAAGCTTTAACAGCGGTATCGGTTGCGTCTTTGACAATTTATGATATGGTTAAAGCCATTGATAAAGCCGTGGTTATTGGTCCCATTCAATTATTGCATAAATCGGGGGGCAAATCGGGTGAATATAATTCTAAAACATCATGAATAAATTCTCACATAATGTTTCAAGACGGGCAATTTTATTGGCGGGCGGTGTAAGCGTAATTTTCGGCGGTATGGCAAGCCGTTTGGCGTATTTGCAATTATTTAAGGGCGATTATTATTCGGAAAAAGCCGAAAAAAATTCGTTGCGGATTTTGCCCATTGCCCCTGAACGGGCGTTGATTTTAGATAGGAATGGCGAAGTCATGGCGGGGAATCTTAAAAACTTTCGCCTTGATTTTATCGCCAAAGATGTTGAAATTGCCAATGAAACGAATAAATATCAGATTTTAGAGCAAACCATCAGCCAAATTTCGGCATTATTAAAATTATCCGAAAATGAACAAAAAAATATTTTAAAAAAATTAAAAACTCAAGCCGATTTCTTACCAATTATTATCAAGGAAAATCTTTCATATGAAGAAATGCAAAATATTTTAGCGCGCAAATTTCAATTTGAAGGGTTGCTTATAAAAGATAATATTCGCAGGTTTTACCCAAGCCCATTTGCCACCGCGCATGTTTTGGGATATGTCGCCAAACCGAATGAAAAAGATGTCCAAGCAAACCCCATGTTAAAAATTCCCGCCATCAGAACAGGACGCACAGGTTTAGAATCTTACATTAATACCGCCATGATTGGCACGCCGGGTTTGGAACAAGCCGAAGTAGATGTGCACGGGCAATTTGTGCGCGATTTAGGGTCAAAACCATCGTTGCGCGCCGAATCGGTAAAAACCACGCTTAATTTACCCACGCAAAAAATTCTTTATGAACGGCTTAACGCCGAACGGGCGGGCGCAGGCATCATTTGCGATATTAATAATGGTGAAATTTTAGCGATGGCTTCGGCACCCGGATTTGATGCTAATAATTTTGCCGATAAAATTGATTCTGATGAATGGCGCGAATTAAACGAAAACCCGCTTAACCCCTTGACAAATAAAGTTTTTCAAGGCGCATTTCCCCCGGGGTCAACCATCAAACCCATCGTTGCATTTGCTGCGCTTAGCAATGGTATCTTGCCATCAGAAACCCATGTTTGCACAGGGTCTATGTTCTTAGGCGATCATGAATTTCGGTGCTGGAAACACGAAGGTCACGGCGCCATGAATCTGCATGATGCCATTAAACATTCTTGCGATATTTGGTTTTATCAAGTGTCCTTAAAATTAGGGTTTGATAAGATTGCCACGCATTTAAATAAATTTGGTTTGGGCGTGAAAACTGGCTTTGTTGATAAATCACAAAACGGCGGTTTAATTCCTAATTCGGCATGGAAAAAACAAACACTTAAAGAACCATGGTATCCGGGTGAAAATTTAATCAACGCAATTGGTCAAGGATTTGTTTTGGCAACGCCCTTGCAATTAGTCGTCATGGCAGCAGCGATTGCCAATAAAGGATTTTTAATTACGCCGCATTTAGTTGCGCAACATTTTCAACCCCCGCAAAATATAAATGCAAACCCCGAATTTTTGCAATTAATTCAACAAGCGATGGCTGATGTCGTAAAATCTGGCACCGCCGCTGGCGCAAAAATTACCGATGAATCGTTTGAAATGGCGGGAAAAACGGGCACCGCTCAGGTGCGAAGCCTTTCGGCAGACTTGCGGGCAAAATTAAAAAAATCCCCGCAATTAATAGAATGGGAATTGCAAGACCACGCACTTTTTATCGGATATGCTCCCGTTAATGCCCCCAAATACGCCGCCGCGATTTTAGTGGAACACGGCGGCGCGTCTGGTGGCGGTGGTTCAAAAGTCGCCGCCCCCATCGCCCGTGATGCGCTTTATTCATTAAAAAATGTATAATTATACCCTAAAACCTAAAATAATTTCAATCAAAACCTTGGCTTTAAAAATTATTGAATAATCAAGGTATAAATTATAAGAATATTATTTTATCATATTTTATTTATTTTTGAATTTTTTAATTGACATTAATAAAAATTGCGGTTATATAATAATTAAAGGCACAACAATTCCGTTGTTCGTAAAGTTAAGGAGAAAAAAATGGCAAATTTCAAACGCAACGATCTTGAGAAATTATTGACTGATGGCAGCAAAATTTCAACAAGATACAAAACTGACGCAAATTTCAAAAAAGATTGCGATACAAATCCCAAAAAAGTTTTAGCAGAAATGGGGGTAAAAGTTCCTGATAATATTAATATTGAAGTGCATTTGTGCGATGATAAAACTTTTTATTTCGTTATGCCTGTCAATCCCAATATTGAAATTAACGAAGAATCTTTGGCGCAACTTAACGCAGCAAAGGGCTCTGTTGGCTCCGCTGGTTCAGCTTCAAGCGCAGGAACAATAGGTTCTGCTCTATCAACCATTAGTTCGGCAAGCACAACTGGAACAGCAAGCACCGCTGGTTGTTCATAATAATTGCGAAATAATTAACCTCTCAACCATCAAAATAAGGAAAAATTTCAATGTCAAAAAAACCATTACAAAACGCTTTGGAAATTAACGATGCCATTAAGAAAATTCGTGGCTCGTCCGAATCTTTAGCGAAATTAAAATCAGACCCAAAAGCAACCCTTAAAGAATTGGGCTTAAATTTTGGCGATAAACAAATTGAAGTGCATTTAAGCGATGACAAAACCGAATATTTTGTTATTCCATTAAATGCAAGCCATGAATTAGACGATGAATCTTTGTCTAACTTAAATGCTGCTAAATCATGCACAGGCACCGCAGGTAGCGCAGGTTCGGTCGGCACGGCAAGCACCTTCATTACCACAATTGGCACAGCAAGTAGCGTTGGTAGCGTTGGCACAGCCGGCAGTGCTGATACTGGCAGAACACAACAAAAATAATTTAACCATTAACAAAGGATTACCAATGAAATTAGATAGTAAAACCGCTGGAGCTTTTGGCTCAAATTTAACAAGCGTTGCGTTAAAATGCAAAGCTGATTCTGCATATCGTCAAGCCATTATGGCTGATGGCTGGAAACTTTTGGAAGACATGGATATGTCGTCTGGATTTAAAAAAACCAATATTAAAGTTGCCGTTCATCAAAACACCGATGAAGATTATTTCTTCATTCTGCCTCCAAATCCAAATTCAGCATTATCTGATGAATCTTTGATGGATTTAAATGCCGCCAAAGGTGCAGCGGGTTGCGCAAGCACCGCCGCATGCGCAGGCACCGCAAGCTCGTTTTTGTCTTGTTTAGGTTCGGCAAGCACAGCTGGCACTGCTGGTTCAAGCTCGTAATTTATTGAATAAAAACAAAATTTGACTGATTCCGTTTTTAATTAAAAAAATGGAATCAGTTATTTTTGTATTAAAAATATCTGCATTGTCAAAAATAAAATGTTTATTGAAGCTAACGAATTTAATTTTTTAGACCAAATTTGTAAAAATTATCCAAAAATTATTGCCGAAATAAGCAAAATTAACGATAATTTTTATATAAAATGGCCTGAAATTGGTGTTTATGACGGCAACTGGCGGGTATTTCCATTTTATAAATTTGGCGAAAAAATTGCGCAAACTTGCGCATTTTGCCCTGAAACTACAAAATTAATTGAAAATATTCCGAATTTAGTAACCGCTGGCATATCACGGCTTGCACCCAAAACCGAAATAAAACCCCATTATGGATATACAAAAAATGTTTTGCGCTTTCATTTGGGCTTGATTGGCGGTGAAAATTGCGCCATAAAAGTTGGCGATGAAATGCGTGGTTGGCATCCGGGTTCCGCGTTTGTATTTGACGATACCCAATTGCATAGCGCATGGAATCGTGGTAATGAAGATAGGCTAATTTTATTGTTGGATTTTAAACGCAATGCAAATTTAATCGTTGAATGCCCCGAACATCTTAAACAATATGGCTTTAATTAATGTTAAATATTTTAACCCGCCAGACTATTGATGAAATGCAAGCGCACGCAATGGAAGCTTTTCCAAATATTGCTGTGGGTATTGTCAGTGGCTGGATTTATTATAAATTGGCTATAATTCCCGCCCCAGAAATTGACAAAGAGGATAATTGGCAAATTTCCTATAAAAACGAATTATACAATCATAAACTTAACAATGGTGTCTTGCGATTCGTTGTTTTTTCGCGTCCGCGCATGGTTGCATATCCGAATGAACGCGAAATGGTGGCGCAATTGGCAAGTGATGCGCCGTGGATTTATCTTCGCACTGATGGGGTTGATTGCGAAGACCCTGTCATTTGGGGAAAAGGCTCGCCTTTATGGGCATATATTGGCAGACCTTTTCGGCATGGCGTCATGGATTGTTATAGCTTGATTCGCGATTATTACAAACTTGAATATAAGTTGTTTTTAGACGAATACCCGCGCGATTGGTTTTGGTGGGATTCAAAAAGCGATTATTTAAGCGCAATGCGCCCACCCGTTAAGGATTTATATGGCGAAAATTTTAGCAAGCAAGGCTTTACCCCCATTGCGAATACCACCGATTTAAAACAAGGCGATTCGGTTTTAATGAAATTAAACAGCGATTCCATAAACCACGCTGCCATTTATATTGGCGATGGCAAAATTCTGCATCATGTGTCATCTATGATGCCGATTGATTATAAACGGGTAAGTAAAATTGATAATTATTCGCTTTGGGCGCGGCGATTTGAGGTTATTCCCGTTCGGCATTTTAGCATAAATCAGGAATAACATGCGTGAATATTTCATAAAATACGATGGATTTTTAAATAATATTCTATATGATTTTGCAGATGATTCCGCGATTGCAACGATTGACACGGCAATTTTTGCCATGCGCGATGATTGGATTGAACGCCCCGTGCCACGCGGCAATGGCATAGTTTTTCATACAATTGGCGGGGCAACTTATCTTGACAAAAATCTAATTTATCATGAATATCGCGAAAAATACGCACAAAAAATGCGAATAAATTTTGCTGGTTTATATGCTGATATTTGTTCTTGGCTTGAAAAATTAACCAATTACCCAACACAAATTGCCGATTTTTTATGCCCGCCCGGATTTCATATTTACAAAGGACACCCGCTTGTGCCCCCTTCTATCTTAACGGGTGGCAATATTCATTTAGACTTACCCCATCTGAACCATCAATTTTCGCATGAAATTTTAGACACAATTTCATTCACTATGCCGATAAGATTGCCAAAATTTGGTGGCGGTTGTTATTATTGGCTTAAATACCCCGAAAATTTTAAATATGGCTCCGCGGTAAATTTATCGGATACAGATACAAGAACTTGGTTTGATAAAAATAAAATATTTTACCCTTATGAAATAGGTAAAATGGTGTTGCATAACGGGCAAACATACCATCAATTAGCCAATGCGAATCAATCGGATTTTGATGATTGGCGCATTACCTTACAAGGACACGGAGTATTACTTAGCGATAAACGAATTTATCTGTATTTTTAATTGACTTTATTAGTAATATCTTGGTAAATTAACATTAATTAATCACAATAAAAGGGCAAATAATTATGTCAAACCCCAAAAAAGAACCGCCATTTTGGAATCATATTTTATATAAAATTCCTTTGGTTGAGGTATTGCGCCAAAATTATATACCGATTCGTGATGAAATTTGTAATTTTATCGGCAAAGAAAACCCGTTAAAAGATTACCCGTTATATTATGTTAAAACTGCTGATGAATATGATAATGGCAAACCCGCGACAAAAACCAATTTAATTTATGAAAAAGAATGGAAGGCAATGCCATACACTTTATTTGAAGATGAAAATGATATGCAAACTAAGAAATATCCTTATTTTGCGGAATATACAAAATTTGTGCAATCAAAAATTCCGCTTACATATAATTTAATCAAGCACCAAGAAGCCAATGGCTTCATCAGAAATGGCTTTGTCAGTAAATTAGTGCCGGGCAGTAAAATTAACCCGCATCGTGGGGTAAGTAATAAATATTTAAGGCTCCATTTATGCCTTAAAACCGATTTAGGTTGCGCCATAACCGTGGGCGATGAAACGCAAAAATGGTATGATGGGCAATTTTTGGCTTTTAAAGATGGCGGTCCTTATTTGCATTCTGTATATCACGAAGGAACAAATGAACGAATTATTTTGTCCATGGATTTAAGATTGTCAATTTTGAAAGAAACTATTCAAGAATTAAATGAATTTCAAGAATTTGAGGCGCCAAATGCTTGATTACGAAACATTAAGTGAAATTGAAAAAGCACGGGTTGAAAAGCCAATTTTAAATCCATTTTATCGCTTCTACAAACTAAATAACAATTATTTTATTGAATCAGTTTTTGGCATAAATAATATTGATTCCCCGATAATATGTAAAATTTTGCGCCAAATTAATGGCAAAAAAACTATCGCAGATTTAGTGAAATTATGCGGGGAATCGGAAATTATTATAAAAACTAATTTAATCCGCCTGTGTAGATTAGGGTATATTTTTAGCAATAACCATAATTTATCAGCAAAATTTGTTAATTATTGGGTTAATTTTCATATATCACCCCTGCGCGCCCAAGAATTATTAAATACCACCAAAATTGCCCCCCATTTTTTGAGCAAGCGCATATCATTAAAACCCCTCACAGATTTAGGGTTTCAATGGCAAAAATCATGCGATGATGCCGATATAATTTTAATTTTTACCCATGATTTTTTGCATGATGATTTATCGCAATTAATGCAAAAATATCGTCAAGCGGGCAAACAAACAATCTTAATTAACCATTATGATAGTGTTTTTAAGATGGGTCCTTTATTTAACCCCATTGGCGAATCTGGTTGTTATGAATGTTTGAAAATTCGCATGGAATCACACCAAGAAGTTAAATATTTCATCAAAAACACGAAAACCAAGCTTATTAATCAAACAAAACTTGGTTTAGCCCCTAATTCGCACGAATTTACCCACTATATTGCCAGTTTTTTGGGGCAATATATTATGAACAACAAACCAACTTTGCGGCATAATTTAATTACCCGTTATATCGCCGATGAAAATTTCCAATTTCACGAATTTCGGTGCCGTCCGCAATGCCCCAATTGCGGGCAAATAAGCCAAGAAATTCAACCAATTACCATTGAATCTGCGCCGAAAATTTTTTCTTCTTCGGGGGGATTTCGCAAAATTTCGCCATTTGAAACATTTGAAAAATATAAATATTTAATCAGCCCTTATACGGGAATTATTCGGTATTTAAAGCCTGAATTTAATTTAAATAATGGCTATTTTTTTGTATATTCTTCGGGTCAGAATCAAGCATTGCGTTCCAAGCATTTTATTACCATGCGCGATTCCATTCGCGCCCAAACTTTTGGCAAAGGCACAACCGAACTTGATGCTAAGGTCAGCTCCATGTGCGAAGCCTTGGAACGCTCTTCCGCCGTATTTATTGGTGATGAAATTCGCGCAACAAAAAAAATGACGGATTTCAAGGAAAATCAAGCAATTCACCCCAATGATGTTATGTTGTTTAGCGATTGGCAATTTGAAAACCGCGAATTTTTAAATAATCTTGGTTGCCGATTTTTATATGTTCCCCATCAATTTCGCCCCGATGAAAATTTAGAATGGTCGCCAATTTGGTCAATGAATGAAAATCGGTGGAAATATTTACCAACCAATTACCTATATTTTACTTACCCCATCAATAGCGAGGCAGAGCTTACATCAACCCCTGATTCCAATGGTATGGCGTCTGGGTCGTGCTTTGAAGATGCCATTGTGCAAGGATTTTACGAGTTAATTGAACGGGATAGTTTTGCATTATGGTGGTATAATAAATTAAGCATTCCCGAATTAGATTTAGAATCTTTTGACAATCCATTTTTATATAATGCGCAAAAAGAATATGCAAAATTCAACCGCGCCGTTTGGTTATTGGATTTAACAGCAGATTTTGGCATACCCGCTTTTGTGGCTTTGTCAAGGCGCACCGATAAGGTCAAGCAAGATATTCTTATCGGCGCGGGCGCGCATGAAAACCCTGAAATTGCGGCAATTCGCGCGCTGGCTGAATGCAACCAAAGCTTGCCCGGGTATCATTTATTTACCGATAACGAAGCCGATTACCGCGGTATTGATTTAGAATTGCGCAATTGGTTTTTTCATGTTAATTGCGAAAATAATTCTTATTTACAACCCAATGAAAATCTTCCGAAAAGCACGAAAAATTCGTATAAATTCACCCATCGCCCTGATTTTAAAGATGATATTGAGCATTTCACCCAAATATTAAAAGCCAAAAACTTAGAACTTTTGGTCAAAGATATGACGCGTCCAGATATTAAAATGCCGGTTGCCCAAGTAAAAGTGCCCGGTTTGCGCCATTTTTGGTCAAGATTAGCCAATGGGCGATTATATAATGTGCCCGTTGCCATGGGCAAATTATCCGAACCCACCCACCCTTCACAAGTCAACCCCATACCGGTATTTATCTAATGAATGAAAAAATTGCAAAAATAATTTGTAAAGCCGCAAACCCATGGGAACGATTTCCCGAATTTGGTTTTGCCATCGCCCCCCATCAAGATTGGGATATTGTGGAATCACGCCGAGAAACTTGGATAAGCAATAGCGGGCTTAGCATGGACGGATTTAAGCATTATCTTGATGAATATGGACAAAGCTATGAAAGATTCCTTATCGCCACCCAAGATGTAATAATCGCCGATAACACAAAATTACCGCAATGGGCAAAATATTTGCTTGATTTAGACAAGAAATTAGCAACTATTCCCGCGAATCCGCATTTTACAAATTTTCATTATATAATAAATTTTATTGTTATGCGCACCCAAATTAAAATTGCCGAATTGGCAAAAATACAACAACTTGAATTAAACACTATTTATGATGCGACTGATGGGCTTTTGGAATATGCGATTTATCGGCTTAGGTATGTTTTTAGCTCGGTTTTAAAAACGGAAATGTCGCTAAAAAATATCCCGCCCGATACGGATATTTCCCAAGTTGGCACAAATGATTGGCAAGAATGGTTGCATCGGCTTGAAAACAATGCGGGCATGGCGCGCACCCTTGGGCAAGTTATGGTGAATTATTACGAAACCCAAGTTGAAGCTTTTTCATATCTGATGCAAGATTGGCAAGAATTATGCCAAAGATATTTTAACGGACAAACGCCAAAAATTATCAAACGGCTTGATTGCGGGCAAGGCGACCATCATGCTTTTGGGCGTTCGGTGGTGATTTATACGACTGATTTGGGAAAAATCATCTTTAAACCCAAAAAATTGGACTTATCGCAAGCAACCATTGATTTTATGGCAAATTTATTTGAAGCTGTCATGGGTAAAGGCAATTTTATTAACGCTGATTTATGGGTATTGGACGACCATAGTTATGAAAATTTCATCACCCATGAAGCTTGCGCCGATGAACAAGGTTTTCGCCGTTTTTATCAACGATTAGGGGTTTGGTTGGCGGGATTACAAATGACGGGCGCATCGGATTTTTGGCTTGATAATTTAATTGCGCATAAAGATTTTCCAGTATTTATAGATTTTGAAACCGCCATTCAGCAAGGCACAGAAATGAATCAAGCCTTGCAAGATAAAACATACAGCCATCTTGGCGGGCATTATTCGGATTGGGCTTTATCGGTTGGCATTACGCCGTTAATTTTACCCTTAAATTCTGGGTCAAAGGATCTTTCGTGCCTTAAATCTGCGCAAATCAAGCATGATAAATCGCTTACGATGGGGATTAGTATTTTTGGTGAATATATTTATATTCCAAAATTAGCAGACGGCACCACCGCCATACCCAATGATTATTTAGATGATTTTTTGGCGTATTACAAAAAAACACTGGATATTTTTTGCACCGAAAACGGCAAAGCCTTAGTGCAAAAATTCATTAATGCCATTAATGGTATGAAAAGCCGTTATATCTTGATTAATACATTCACGGGATATGATTTAAATTCTGTCGCGGTAAAATTTGGGCTTTGTTCCGATGGCATTCGGCAACATATTAATATTGAAAAAACTTGGTATGAATTAGTGCAAAATAAAACCCCCAAGCCTTACAAGCTTTGGCATGATATATTTCAAGATGTCTTGATGCACGATATTCCTTTATTTTATACATTTACCAATAATAATAATCTTGCCACAGTGCATGATACGATTATCGCCGAATATACCGATAATTCAGCATCGGCGCAAATTGCCAACCGAATTAAAATTCTTAACCCGAAAATTGCGCTGGAACATTATAAATTCACCAGCAGCATTTTGGTAAGCTTGGATAATACGCCTTATCGGCAAATTACCATTAATTCAACCGCCAAACCTAAATTTCATCAAGATAAATATCTGCATATTATCGCGGATTCGTTAAAAGCCAAATTTTCTGAATCGCCCGCTTTATTTTGTTTAGAGCCTTTATTAAATTCTAATATTTTTACCATCATGCCCGTGCCCGATAACGGATTTGGCGGCAAAATGGCAATTGCCGATGTCTTGCTTGATTATAGCGACCATGCAAATTTGCCCCAATACCGAATTTGCGCCCAAGATATTATTCATCAAGTGCTTGCAAATAAACAAGATGCAATAAATATTTACAATCATAATTTATTTTTGGGCGCGTATTATGGCGGTATTGCCAATCAATTTCATGCCATGCAAACATGCTTGAAATATAATATTAATTTCAATCACCAAGAATTTTTAGATAAGATTGACCAGCTTAACCAATTTTTAATCATTAACCAGCATAAAGCATCTGGACACGCCGATTACGCCATGGGGCAAATTGGATTGATAGAAATTTTATTGCAATGCCATCAAGTTTACGGGTATGAAAATCCCAATATCATGAATATTGCCGATATTTTGATAAATTTAAACAAACCTTTGATGCAATATATTGATACTGATTATCCATTAGAACCATTTAACCTTATATGGCAAAAAAGATTACCCAGCGTTAAATTTAAAATTCACCAATTGCAACGATTATATAAACTGCCCCAAAAACTTGATATTTCTGATTATACCATAAATTTTGATAAAATATGGCAATATTTTGGTGATATTATGGCGGGTTTAACCGAAGATAACCAAAATATTCAATGGCAAAATGCCGCCGATTACTTGATTAAACACCAAAAAAATCACCCGCTTTATGATAAATATCAAGGGAATATGGATTTAATGCGTCTTTATCATTGGCGTGGTGATTGGGACAATAAACAACGAATCATGCAAAAATTTATGCTAAATTATGATATTCATGGCAAGTTTTTCGCTGATTCTTACGCATCAGACGATTATTTGTTAAATAATCTTGATGGTTTATGCGCGCTATATTGGCTTTTTAAATAAATACGGGAATTGGGTTTAATTCTGATTCGTTTAAGGCTTTGGGCAATTTACCCATGGCGACAGGCACATCATATAATCGTCCCTTGGCAAAACGCGCCCAAAAATGCCTTAACCCCGGCACGATGGCGCGCACAACGGGGACATTAATATCGGGGCGCATGGTATTAAACGCAAGCACTTCCAAACCTTTGGCTTGCATTAATGATTGCAAATTTAATACATCATCGGCATCGCTTGCCCTTGGGGTATATTGATAATCTTGCATGGTTTTCATTGCGCCTTGGGGTTTAAAATGATATTGATTTTCACAATCTGCAAAATCCCACCATTCCAGCATTTCTTTGTCGTCAATTAAAATCGTTTCACTGGTAATGCCAACATCACGCACGGCTGATAAATATTGATTAAGTTCGCAAACGGCTCTTAACGCGGCAATTAAAGGATTTTCATGGGCACCGGGCGCAAAAATTAAATCTTTGCGTCCATCGGTTCGCATGGAACATGCCACAAATACAGGGATACCAAAATCGCTGGTAATATCCAACATCCAAATATTGCGGTTAAATTTTGCGTAATAAGCGCGGGCTTGATTTAAAAAATTATCGTTAAATGATTCAAAATCAACGGGACGGGCGGGCAATCGGTTATACCACCAAATTGCAAATGCGTCGCGTTCAATTAATTCGTAAAAACCTTGCAACAAGGCATCTTCTTTGGTTGTGCCAGACGCTAAACCATTTGAATCGCCGCCACCAAAGGAAATTTCATTTTTATCTTGGGAATTATACGAAAAATACAGCAAACTTGTTGGAAAATATTTAAATTTCTTATGGGTAAGCGACCATACTGGTGTCCAATCAATCGGGCTTTGCGGATTGAATGGCATGGGAATATTGCTAAATCTTTTACCTTGCGCATTGATTTCTTGGCGATTTTCATATTGACTATCCGAATATAATAAAAATGTGCGCGGGTCAATATATTCGCCTTGGTTTAATTCCGTCATGGGTTTGCGGATTGAAACTTCAAAACCCGTATAAACCGAACTATATCGTTCAATAGATTCCATGATACATGATACGCGCGCTTGGGCATCACTTCGCCCCTTGCCCGAACTTAACGAACGAAGCGATGATTTAACCCGTAAAATATTATCCGTATTCATTGCCAAATTTTGACCGGCAACATAACAATGAAACCAAGGGTCATTTTGATTTTGAAGCGGAGATTTAATTAATTCTTTAACCACGCCACTTATCGGGCTGATTAAATGCGAAAATTTATTATATGTCTCTTGCGGGGAAATTGCGCGCATTCCCCCCGAAGTGAATACCCGTTCGGTTTGATGCACTAATTCAAACGGCGTATTAACCCGTTGGATTTCATATTTCATGGGATCACCGCATAATTTACATTGTGGGCGCTTACCCACAAAATTATTTTTCATCTCCATTTTATATATGTCTAAGCTGACAATATTTTCATAAATATAAGAATAATTATCGTAAATATAATACCGCACTAATTCATTAATTAACAAGCCAAAAACACCGCGCATCATCGGATGATGAAAAGACTGCATGGCTTGGACTTGTTTTTTGCCTTGATGATTTTTGATGAAGCTATAAACTTCGGCATTTGCCTCTAATCTTGTGCGCAAGCATTCAAAACAAAATTTATCGCTGGCATTATTAAACACGGGACCAAATAAAATTTGCGTAAAATCAACCGAAACTAAAATATAAGGTTTTGCTGTATGCTTGGCAAGAAACCCCGGTATATTATCATTTAAATAATTATCAACAATAAGAATCATCATATCGCATTTATCATATTGCGCCGTAGTTTTTAAACCGCATTCTTTAACTTGCTGGGTAAGCATG
Source organism: Alphaproteobacteria bacterium (assembly GCA_965262605.1). Lineage (GTDB taxonomy): Bacteria > Pseudomonadota > Alphaproteobacteria > JASGCL01 > JASGCL01 > CBDHFN01. The sequence goes on from CBDHFN010000002.1 coordinate 121,685, forward strand.
GCTTTCGCACTTGATAATTTTTTATCAATATTCGTGATATAAATTTTCTTTTTCATGGTATTGTCTTGGGCATAACGCGGTGTCGCCCCCATCGCCGTCCAATAACCCGATTCAATTTTGCTTAAATCATGTTCCGCGCTGGCAATTAAACCCAGCGACCTTAATTTTACCAAGGCAGTTTTGATTGAAATCAGCGAACTTGATTTAACTTTTTGGGCAATATCCAAAACTGATTTTTTGCCGTCAATTTCCTTAATAATATCAACATATAATTTTCCATATAATACATGTTGATTGGCAAAATCATTGACAACAACCCCTAAATTATCAATAATATTATAATTTAAATGCGGCATTAATTGCGGATAATCAATGATGCCTTGTTCTTTTTCACTTAATAAATTCATTGCTTTAACCTTATTTTTGTGGGTATTTATTCATGTTAAATGGTCGTTGCCAAATTCCATTTTCTAAATTCCCGATATATAATTTTGCATATTCGGTTTTGCCTTCTTGGGTGCCGATTTCTGGAATTCCCAAGCCAAAATCACCAACGCTCCCTTGAAACATTGGGTCAAGCCCCGTTAATTCGGCAAAAATTTTGATATTGCCTGAACCTAAACCACAAGGGGCAAGCCCCATATTAGTTGCCACTTGATACATAGTAGAATATATTACACCCGCGTTTTTTTGTATGGCGGCATATGCCATATTGCGATATTTCCAATTAACCCGCATAAATCGTGCCGCCAGATGCAAAATCACTGGTGCGCGCCCTAATTTCGCCATGGAAATATGGGCATAACCAATTGTATGTTCCACTAAATTATTGCGGTCATGAATTTTGATTAATTTATGGTCAAACGGGTCATAAAAATAAAAACCTGATGGCAAATCAGCGCATCGGTCAATGGTAATAAAAATATCCGATTCATATGACGCACCACCACTTGGGTAAGGGCGGTAAGTCACCTGCATATCGGTATTTTTTTCCACGCCATATGTCGTTGAGGCAACATTTTGGGTTAAAATATGCTTTACCCGCGCGACACGAAATAAAAACTCGCCCAAAGCCTTGGCATTCATTGGGCATTTTTCGTTATATTGACGAATCGTATTGCGCATTTCCATTACCATACCCATTGGCAAGTCTTTTGCAATAAAATCATTCATATTGGGTTGAAACAAGGGATATTCTTCGCCCTGCCATTGCTTTTGGTCCAATGAATTTGCGGGTAAAGGTTCCATAATACCAATATAAGGAAATATACCGCCACCAAAATTAACTTCATACCCCGAACGCGAAGCGCCATGAAACACTAAATCATGAAAATCCCAACATATTTCATGGGGTTTACCCTCTTCAATTCTTTTCGGCAATTTTTTATTGGCAGTCTTAATTAATAAACCTTCATGCGCCAGAAAATTAATAATAAAATGCGCCGCAGATTGAAATTTCTTGGGTTGCTTGGCAATGAGTTTTTCACCATCAGCCCCGCGCATTAATTCATTGATTAATTTTTGTGCCGCATTGGAATTTAAATAAAGCCGAAATTCTTTCAATGGGCGTTCCAAAATAATTTTATCTTCATGGCGGCGAATCAAGCAAAACCTGTCCAAACAATAATGCCCGCTAATTTTTTGCGATTCATCGTAATTAAATTTAGAATAAATCGGGTATGAAATTTCCAAAAATTCTTGGGTTGAATTTTCCGCATATAAAACCATATTTAATAAACTGGAATTATAAAACGAAGTCATTCTTAGGGTTTCGCCGTTTAAACTTGCTGCCCCCAAGGCTTTACAGACATTTTCTTGAAATTTACGAACGACAAAGCCTTTGACTATTGATTGGTTAAAAAATTTACCTTCTTTTGTGCTTGGGCTTAACAAGCATGGCACTTCGCCCATTTCAGATACGAAAAAATATTGCTTGTCCCGTATAATCATTTTAAAATTAAAATCTAAACGAAATCCAACAAAGTTTGAATTTAAAAAATTAACGAATAACATTTTTTTCCTTATATTAATTGGCGGCGCGCTGATTCGGCAAATTTACCATTCATTGCCATTAGCTCTTTAAAATTGCCTTGTTCAATTATTTTACCATTTTCCATAAAATAAATAACATCGGCATTTTGAATCGTGCTTAATCGGTGCGCAATGACAATTCGCGTAATATTTAGATTTTCCACCGTTTTTTGGACAATTTTTTGGGTAATATTATCAAGCGCGCTTGTCGCTTCGTCAAATAATAAAACCCGTGGTTCGCGCACAAGCGCACGGGCAATGATAACCCGCTGCTTTTGCCCGCCCGACAAGCCACCGCCCATTTCTGACATTGCCGTATGCACACCCATCGGCAGATTTTTTAAATCTTCTTCCATGCCTGCGCGGATTAACGCCTTTTGCGCTTCATCAACTCCACCAAACATGGCACCTGCCAAGACATTTTCAATAATCGTGCCGGGAATAATTTGTGAAGATTGCAAAACCACGCCTAATTGTTTGCGTAATTCAAAAATATCAATGGAATCAATATTGACACCATCATAATATATATTTCCGCTTTGGCAATATTCAAAACCCAATAATAAGCGCATCACCGTTGATTTGCCTGCCCCCGATTCACCCGCAAAAGCAACATATGAACCAGCTTTGATTTTAAAAGATAAATCTTTAATTACTGCGGGAATATCTGGCGAATATGAAAATGAAACATCGCGAAATTCAATATCGCCGTGCAAATTACCAATATTCGTATTGCCCGCGCTTTTTTCAATGGCATGTTCAGTGATTGGCTTGATTCGTTCATATAAAGGTAATAATTCAATTAAATGGGTTGCCGTCATTGCTGTGCTTAAAACTGCCGATAAAAATTGCCCAAAAGCCGAATTAAAAGCAATAAAATCCCCGACATTAAATTTAGAAGGCGCACCATCAGCACCAACTTTTAATACCACCAAAGCAACATACATTAACAACGCGATATTTGCCAAATTATCCGCCATTTCGTTAAATAATTTCGCCCAAACATCAAGCCTTTGGGCTTTGTAATAGAGCGATTTTTGTTTGTGAAATAATTCGCTAAATTTCTTAAACGCAAAATTTTCACGATTGGCGACGCGAACTTTTGGTATCATGCTTAATAATTGATAGGTAAAACCTTCAAGCTTACCCGAATTCATCATAAAGGCGCGTCTTGCCGGTAATTGAATTTTTGCTAAAATATAGCTGACAAGCACAACAAAAATTGTGATAACAAGCATAAAAGTCATTAATTCGCGCGAATAATAAAACATCACCACCAAATTAACCAGCCCCGAAAATACCGCCGTCAAGCTTCCCATCGCGCTACCCGTCATCATCTCACGCATTCTATCCACGCCGCTTGCCCTGTCAACTATATCGCCCGCAGTATATTTACTGAAAAAATTAATCGGTAATTTTAATAACCGCCCCCAAACTGCCGATTCAACATACATACCCATGCGGCTTGAACTTCGCAAAAATGTTATTGACATGATAAATTGAAAACCAAGCTTGCCAATCCCCGCGCCCAATAACGAAAACACGGCGACATGGAACATGTTTAAGTCAACTTTAGGTAAATATTGCGTTAATACTTTACTGGTCATAATTGGGGTTAATATGCCCAACAAGCCAACTAAAATAACAACAAATGCCACGCGCATAAAATTACCCGATTGTCCGAATAAAGCAATTTTAAAAATATCAAAAAAACTTTTAATCTCATCAGGCATTGGCGGGTAAACCATCCAGCCATTGGGGGCAATTAATTTTAATTCCGCAGGGGTTAATAATTTCGTTATGCCATTACTTGGGTCTATGACATGATAATCACCACCCTTATTTATCATTAAAATTGGGCGCAAATCATCAATATAAACCGACATAATATAGCCCGAATCCATTTTAATCCATTTTGAATCGCGATTAATTCTGATTTGGCGCATTCTTAAATTACAAATATCAAACATATTCGTAATATCAGCCTTTTGCTGCATGGCGGCGACTAATTCTTTTTGCGGGAAATTCAAGCCCATTTCAGCGCAAATTATTTTGCAAATTTGAAATTGCGCATTTTCATGGGTTAAAGATTGGCTTATATTTAATATATTCGCATTGCCCGCAATCACCGAATTTAAATTATTTAAAGCTTCGGCGGCATTTATTTCAGATTCTTCTAAATGCTTATAGGGGGTTGCCAAAGATTCATTGCGCAATAAAAATAAATATTCACGCACAATAAATAAAATATATCGGTTATAATTTGCCAAGCAATTTAACGCCAAATCACCGTCAAGTAATTGCGTGGAAAATAATCCCGTGAATTTACAATCTTCCTCGGCTTTGATATATGACCATTGCGACAAAGGCAAAATTATTCCCAATGGCAATTGCAAATTATGATTGGCGTAATAAGTCGCTTGTCCAGAATTAAGTTGCAACCATGTAATTGAATTATGATGCGCGCTGATAATTGTGTCTTTATAATATAATAATTCGGTTTCTGCCTCAACTAATTCCATATTTTTAGGAACTGGGTAAAGGGCTGCAACCGCAGAATCCATAATTTGAATCCATTTTTCCAATAAAATCACAAAATCAAACAAATCATTATCTTTTTGGTAAGATTCTAAGCTTACCTGATAAACTTTTGCGTCAAGATGCGCCACGCCAATAAATTTGACGCTTACGCCATTATTATTATTATTTTCATTAAAATTGATGGAATCGCTGGCAACACCGAAAATATACTGCCCTTTGGTTAGGCTTGTTAAATAAAATTTTGATGCTTGTTTAACGCCATTTAATTCATAAACGATAAAAATATCAACCGCACCTTCGTCTATATACCATAATTGCATGGGTTGGTGCATATCAAAAGGGTTATTTTGACCAGTCGCAATTGGGGATAATTCATTAAGATTCATTGTTTAACTCGATAATAATTTATAATAATATTGCTTTAAGTCTACTAATTCTTGATGCGTGCCGCGTTCAACAATTTCGCCATTTTTAAAAACATTAATTTCATCGGATTCGCGCAAAGTGCTTAAACGATGGGAAACAACAATGGTGGTGCAACCCAGTAAGCGAATATTTTTTTCAACTTCTAATTCTGTAATAGGGTCAAGCGCGGCGGTTGCTTCGTCCAATACTAAAATTGATGGGCGGGCAACAATTGCCCGTGCAATTTCTAATCTTTGTTTTTGTCCGCCCGAAAAATTTGAACCATGTTCATAAACTTCGCCATTCACGCGTCCTTTTAATTTATTAATTTCTTTTTCAATGCACGCAACTTCAATTGCCTTGGAAATATCCCTATCGCTAACATCATCTTTCCATAAGACTAAATTTTCCTTGACCGTGCCCGAAAATAATTGAATATTTTGGTCAACAAAAGCCAAGCTATTGGCAAACATATTATTGGGTATATCGTGCATTGGTATGCCGTCAAATAATATTTGCCCCTCCCATGGTTGATATAAACCGGTAATTAATTTGATTAAAGTTGATTTACCACTTCCCGAAGAACCAACAAACGAAACGCGCTTGCCGGGTTCAATTACCATTGAAAGATTTTTAATAATCGGCGGTGCATCGGGCGTATAGCCAAATGTAACATTGCGAAATTCAATATGCCCCATTAATTTACCCAATGGCAAAGTTTGTGAAATTTCATCCATTCGTTGCTTTAATTTATTTGCATCAGTGTCAATTGCCCGCACATGCCTTGGGTCGCGCTTATATTTATAAACATCATTGACCGAAGTTATTTTTGCTTGAATAGATTGCAATTTCGTGCCTAAACTGACAAAATGCGAAATGGGGCCCGTAAAACTGCTTGCCAATGAATTAAAAGCAATCACACCGCCCATGGTAATTGCGCCGTCCAAAAATCTTAATCCCCCAACCCATAAAATCGTAAAAGTAATTAGCGACGAAATAAATTGCGGCACAAGATTTAAAATATTGCTGAATATTTGAATGCTTTGATTCGTATTAATTACCTTGGCATGAGTTCCCGCCCATTTTTGAAAAAATGCAGCTTCAAGTCCCGTGGATTTTATAGTTTCAATAATATTTATGCCCGCAACCGAAAACCCTGAAAGCGCATTTTGTGCCTTCATAATTCTTTGCGACATATCTTTTTGCTTGCGATTAATCACCATTAAAACGATAAAATTAATCACACTTAGCCCAATAACTGGCGCCGCAATATAAGGGTCAAACGCAATTAAAATGCCCCCAAATAAAATCACTTGAAATAACATTACAAAGCTTGCGGTAAAATCACTAACTACCATTTTAGCAATCTCATCATTATTACTTAATCGGTTGGCAACATCGCCAATCATTCGTTGCCCAAAAAATAAAATTGGTAATCGCATTAAATGCCATAAAAATTTGCTTGTTTCTGTAATCGCCATATGAAGTTCAAATTTTGTCAAAATTAAATTTTGATAAAATACTAATAAGCTGTTGATAATGATGGATAAGCCCGTGCCAATTAAAATTACGGGCACAAAGCTTGCATCTTGTCCAGCAATTACCCTATCTATAAATTCTTGTAATAATACGGGGGATACAATTGCTGGAATTATCAGCAAAAGCCCCAAAATAACTAAATAATTAAAATTATCATAACTGCCCGATAATTTTGAAAATAATTCTTTAACAACATTTACCTTGCCCGCCTTGGTTTTCACAAAATCAGGTTCTGGTTCTAAGGCAAGCACTACGCCCGTATAATTTTCTTCAAATTCCAGCAATTCAACAACCCGCGGTCCAGTTGCCGGGTCGTTAAGGTAAAATTTATCGTCTTTGATGCCTTCTAAAACTAAAAAATGATTAAATCCCCAAAATACAATCATGGGAAATGGCAAATTAAAAAGACTGGGTATTTCGTATCTAAATCCCTTGGTTTTTAGCTTATTTTCTCTTGCTGCGTATAAAATATTACTCATACGCGAACCATCGCGGGTAATTTTACATTGCAAGCGCATTTCTTCTAAGGGAATCCATCGCCCATAATGCGCCAAAACTATCGTCAATGACGCCGCCCCGCATTCGGTTGCCTCCATTTGCAGGACGGTCGGAGTTTTAACTCTGCCGCCTTTTCGGCTAATATTCGGGGTGAATCCGTTATTATTCATAGATTTTTAACCATTTACGCAAAGTTGGTAATACCAAAGTTATGGGCGCACGGCGTTCAATTTCCACTTCGGCATTAATCACGGTGCCCGTGCTTATAACTATATCTTTCGCTTTTTTGGAAGTCCATTTATATCCACTTGCGGTTTCTTTATCTTCCAGTAAGCGCACTTTAATCGCAAATGGCGGTCCATCTTTGGTTAAGCCTTGCGCCAATTCCTCCGACCCAAGTTGCTTTTCAATCGCTGATTTAGAAACTGGAAATTCGGATATATCCTCCACAACCCCTTCTACGCGCCCTAAGTCTTCTTTGGTGGATTTGCTCATTTCAACTAAGACGCGGTTGCCCTTTTGAATTTTTTTACCCACATCAGAACCAACATATGCCAATATTTCTAAGCCCTTGCCATCAGTGGCAACCCGCAATAAATTCGTGCCCTGCCTTACCAATTGTCCTTGGCTTGCCGATATTTCCGTGACCACGCCTGAAATTGGTGATTTAATTGATTCGGTTTGTTTCAATCTTAATTCTGTTTCTTTTAATTGCGCCAAAGCCTGCTGATAGCGTTGTTCGGCTTGCGTTATTTGTTGCGTGCCTTGGCTTTTATTACGCAATTCATTTAACTTAATTTCTTCTAACCTGCCATGTAATTGGTTAAAGTTAGACAAAAGCTGATTGTAATTTTGCTTGGTTTGCTCTAACTGCGAAGCCACAATTACTTTTTCTTTTACTAATTGCTCTTCATTTGCCATTCGGTTTTTCAAAATTTCCAAATTTTTTGCTGCCAACGCGATTTCTTCATTAACTCTTGAAGCCGTATTCGCATTATTTTGCTGCGAAATTGATTCTTCGGTTTTTTGGCTGGCGCGCATGGCGTTTAATGCCGCAAGCTGTGCATCTGCCTCTAATCGTTGCGATTGAAGCCGTTGAGTCGTTTCGGCTTGCGCAACCACGGCAATTACTTCGTCTTTTTGAATTTGTTGCCCTTTGACAATTCTAAATTCGCTTAAACCGCCCTCGGCAGTTGATAAGACACTAAATACTTGGGCATTTTGATTCATAACCATGCCTTGCGCAGGAACACGGGTTGCGATTCTGCCGATAAATCCCCACGAAATTAAAATAACGGCGCCCGCAATAAAAACGACCAAAAACATCCAATCCACAAGCCTTACAATACTCACAACATCATCGCCGCGTTCGGGAGAGTTTAATTTAGCCATTGCTTGTTTTCTGAATAAATCGCTCATGTTATTAGTATCCTCGTTGAATTAAAGTGAATAGGCTTGGCATATTCTGCCATGCCGCATTTTCCATCGCTTCGCTTACTTTGTAGTTAAATTCATTATCAATTCCGAATAAAGACGAATTTAACACCCCTATTCTGCCCAAAATTTCATAATGATATTTAATTTTATCAATACGGGATTGTTCCAAATAAACTTGCACATTAATTAATTCTTTTTCTGCTTCTAAAACATCTATTACTAATTTTAAGCCTAAATTTTTCTGCTTGCGAATCGTGTCAAGCGAAATTTCTGCCGATTTAACGGCAACCTCATAGGCTTTAATTTGCGATTCGGCATTTAAATAATTGGCGTAAGCTTTTTTAATATCGCGGGTAAGTTCGCGTTCCGTTTTTAATAGGCTTTGTTCTTCCTTACGCATGGCTTCGTATTTTTGATTAATTTGCGCCGAAGAGCTTGGATTATATAAAGGAATCGTTAATTGCGCACCGATTGTTTTTGTAAGATTTCGGCTTGCCGATTCGGGGGCAGTGCCACGAGTTTTTGTTATGGAGCGTTGGTCGTCAATACTTGCGGACAAATCAATTTTTACTCCAAATTCCAATAAAGCCACTTGATATTCAGATTTAGATGCTAAATATCCATAATAAGAAGCAAGGCGATAGCTACTATTTTCATGGGCTTGCTTAACTAAACTTGTTTCGTTTTTCTCAAATTCTCCCAGCGCATTTAAAAGCTCCAGTGCTTCAAAATTATTCTGTCCATAATATGCCACAAATTCCGCCAAAGCTTGTTCGCCTTGCAATTTACCAGTTGTAAGGTCTGCATCGGCAATTGCTAAACGCGCACGGGATTGTTCTAAATCCGAAATACTTGCATCATCAATTTCAAATTTTCGGTTGATATTATTAAAATTTTCTAACAATGAATTATAGCTTGCAATGCGGTGATTAATAATTTTTGAAGTTTTAATTAATTCCAAATAAGCATTCGTGGCACCAATAATAAATTGAATTTCGGCGGATTTAAAAGTATAAAATGCTTGTTGCGCATTTTTAATCGTTCGGTTAAATTGCTCCACATCACGAAAATTATTAAAAATATTATATGATAAATCAATACCATTTTTCCAGCCGTGGTTTATATTGCTGGGATTGACATAGCTACTATTTATTCCAGTAAAGAAATTTGAATGATTTGTTGCTTCACGCGGGTTTTGGTTGGAAGATTGCACGCCCGAAGAAAAATTAATAGTCGGCAAGAATGCCGCTGTCGCCGAACTTTCATACAAGGCACTGCCTGATAACTGGTGAAAGGCTTCCGTTAATGTCGGATGCGTTTTATACGCTTGCTGTAAATAAGATTTAAAATCCAATGAGTGCATTGGTTTTAAAATTATCACGGACGATATTAAATAGCCTAAAAGCTTTAATTTGAAATTTTTCATTTTTAAATATACAAAAAATAGCTTTGATGCAAGCACCAAAGCTATCCGTTGCAATTAATTACACATTAGGTAATACGATATGGATTTTATCTTGTGTATTTACCAATAATTTCACTGTTACGCCTTCGGGCAATTTCATGCCAGCGGCTTTAAGCGTGCCAGTGGGATCTTTGTCCATTTTCGCTTTAAAATCAGGATCGCCGTAATATCTTGCAATCACATCAGAATAAATTTTCTGACCTTCGCTGAATTCTGATTCTGAAACTTTTGTTAAATCTACTTTCGCCATTTTTTTCTCCTTATGGTTAAATCTGTAATAGTTTTTAATTCAATTCTAATAATTGAATAAATTATTAATAAATAAATTTTAACGCATTGTCAAATGTATTTTAATGAATATTTATAAATTACAACTGATTACCAAAAAGAATATTATTGCCAATATAGTGAAAAAATATTGATTTTAAATGAATTTTAACGCATCATCTGGAATTTCATGGTCATTTTTACAAAATATCATAGAAATTTTTTCAAAATCGTCGCTTGATTTGCCTAACGAAAAATTTAAAATATTTCGTTGCCCAATTGAAATTAAATTATTTTGGGTTAAAAATTCAACTATGTCTGATTTTAGTTCATGATTTTTACCGCTAAATATTGCAATAATTTTTGGGTGATTTAAAATCCATTCATTATCTGCTTTATTATCTAAGGTTGATAATAATTGAATAACATCATGGCTTATGTCATGGCGCACCAGCATCCAAATTTGATTGACTGAATCGCGGTCAAGGATATTTCTGTCCGCCAAAGCACGCAACGCGTGAATGCTTGACAAGGCTGCATTACGAACTTCGTGATTTTGCCATATTTCATTAGTGTTTGTCATTTTGTTTCCCTTAAATTTGTTGAGGTTTATATTTTAGGTTTAAATTAATTACCCGCAAATTTCAATATGTCCACCAACAAATAGATAAAATTTTATGAATACCCTGAACGCCAATTTACTTAATTGCCAAATAAAATATCTTGAATATTTTTTGCACCCTGATAGCGAACAGTGCGCGCAATACGAAATCCATTAGTGGAGGAGCGAAAATTAGACTTTAATCTTGTGCGTGTTGCTAAACGCAAAAACGACAATTCTGCCGCCCAAGAACCACCACGAATCACAAAATAATCAGGGGCGGAACAAAATCTTGTCCAAGGTGAGCCGTCACGAGGCACTTGAAGATAAGAATCATGCCAACAATCCGAAGTCCATTCGGCAACATTACCCAATAAATCATAAATTCCATAGCCATTGGGTTTAAACGAGCCAACTGGAGCGGGATAGACAAAATCATCGGAGCATTGATTAACTAAATTAGCGCGTGAAATTCGCGATTTAAATATTTCTTCTTTGGCTAAATAATCCAAATGATTCGCATATTGGCACGAATCAAAATCATTCTTGCCCCAATAAAAAATTGTTTGTGCGCCACCTCTGGCAGCGTATTCCCATTCGGCTTCTGAGGGCAGGCGAAAGGCTTTGCGCACATCATCAAGTTGAATTTTCTTATTCAGCCAATTAATATACGCAAGCACATCATCATAATTGACGCAAGTAACCGGCATATTTGGATCAATCGGATAGCCCGGATTTTGCCAATTATTTTCTTTTTTAAATACCCATTTCCCATCAATTAAAATAAAACAGCCATTTTTGGCATTATATTTTGTGTCTTGGACAAATTTATCATATTCTGCGATAGTTATTTCTTTTTCACCTATACCAAAAACATTTTTAAAGTTAATACGGGTTACTGGTGATTCATTAAATTTCGCAAAATTAGCATCTCGTTCGCCCAATAAAAATTCATCGGAACCTAAAATAATTAAACTGGGGCAAAAGACGCAATCCTTGATTACATCGCCAATTGCCACATCGCGGGCGCGTTTTTCAACGGCGTCCTTATTAGAAAACGCATCAAATTCCTCAACCGATTTTTTGGAATCGGCATTAAGATAATCATCATTCACTATAACTTTATTATTTTCATCGGATTTTAATTGCTGGGCATAAATAAATCCTTCAACCGAATTAAATTTTACTAAATACCAATCGCGCCCAATTGCCTTACCGATAATATTGACTTTGGTATTCGGTGCCACGGCGGCTAATTGGTTGCCTTCTACATCTGGGGTATCGCGAATAAAAACTTTATGCGATGTTATTAACGATCCCTTCGCTGGAATTATGGCTTGTTTTAATTGTGATTTTTGGTCAACGGAGATTTTAAATAATAATTCGCTAACTTGACCTTTGGGGGTGAAATATACTGGGGTATTACCGCCCGCTGTAATTTTACTATGGGCTATCGCACCAAAATTAAACATTTCCGAAGTAGTTACCACGCCATCTTTGGCTTCAATTTCAGATTTTCCGATTAAAACATCAAAAATAGACGAAAGAAACATGACATCATCTTTGACTAATTGCCCATCGGCGCATGAAAAAATAACTTGTCTTGATTGACCGACAGTTTGTTTATTAACAACTTTGGGGGAAACTGGCGCCGAATTTTCATATATTTTTGACGCACCGCAAGCATCAAAAATAACTAAAATACTTTTAATTCGGGTTTTGTCCAAATTTTTCAAAAAATCATCTATATCTAAGGATAATCGTTCAAATTGTAATTTATTATCGGGTTTTGGCGTGTCTACGGCTAAATAATAATATTTCTCGCCGACTAATTCAATATGACCTGATAAATAAATAACAACTCTTGCCGAATCTGATTGGGAATTTTCGGCAATAAAATTATCAAGCGTTTTCTTTAACTCCACACCCTTGGGGTCCGAAAATTTCTGAATGGCAAATCCTAAATTATTAAAAAGATCCTTAAATTTATCGGCTTCGCCTTTGCGGTTAAATAATTTGGGGTAAAAATTATAAGATTGTTCAAAAATACCCAGCGCAGAAGAGCTTTTATATACAGGGACAGAACCCAATAATGGCGATGCAGAATCGTTACTGTGATAAATATTAAATAAAATAGTATCGCGCCCTTGCGTTGAATTAAGGTTTTCTTGCCCCGCCAATGGTCCTTTTTTAGATTCTTCTTCTTTGGTTTTTGCTTTTTGGGCTTTTAATTCTTCGGCGATGCTAGCAGCGGCATCTTTCTTAACAGCAGCCTCCACCGATTTTTTTTGATTTTCAATGTCCGCTTTTGTTTGCGCGAAAATTAAATTAGGCGCACAAATAATATACAAGCCAATCAATAGGGGTATTAAGGAAAATAAGCGCGTTTGGTTCATAACTTGATTATATACATTTTTTATTTAATAATGTAAATAATTTTTTATGCGTGGCATAGTTTTAGGTTTATTAAGTTTATTCAATAATATGTAATGCAGCTGCGATATTTCGCCCTTCGGCAAGGGTATAAGCGTAAGTATGCGCCGCCGCCGCGGTGCTCATAAATTCAGTGGGGCAAATATTCATTAAATGCGCGCGAATAATTGCGGGGGCTAAGCGCATTTTGGCGCCGCAACCAATGATAAGCAATTCTGGTTTTTGCGCTAATATATTTTGCAAAGACGCAATAAATTCATCATCAAATTTACCATTAAAATGCCATTGCCAAATATTATCGCCGTTAATTAAAATATGATGATTATAAATTATATTATCAATTGTAAAGCGTCCGACCCCATATGAATTAAGAATTTTCTTGCCATTCGCAATGGTTGGAGTCAGATTTTCCATATTATTGCCCTTGGTTAAGGCTAAATAATAATATCCCCGTCGCCACGGCTAAATTAAGCGATTCAACTTGGGGATTCATCGGAATTTGTAATTGTTGTTGGGATAATTGCGCCAATTTTTCGCTGATTCCATTTTGTTCATTACCCATTAACAATACATGCGGCTTGCGGTTTGGCGCTTGGGCATAATTTACACCACCATGCGATGAAGTTGTGCTTAAAAATAATTTTGAATCTTTAAGCCAATTGCTAAATTCACCGCTGGTGGTATTAAAATATTCCATATCAAAAAAATTACCCATGCTGGCGCGCACGACTTCACGCGAATATTCATCAACGCAATCGTCAATTAAAATCAAATTTCGCCCAAAACAAGCCCTAAATGTGCGAATAATCGTGCCTAAATTGCCCGAATCGCGCACTTTTTCTAATGCAAGCACCCATTGCCCCGCAGTATTTTCCGCCGTTAAATTATAAATATTGCTGGAAAATTGTTGCACAATGGCAAAAGCCTGATGAGGATTATCCCTTTGCGATAAAACTTCGGCAATCATCGGCGAAATGGCGAATTTATCGCCGTGAAATTTTTGCAAAAACTTGCTAAACGGCGCATGGCTTAACGATTCTTGCGTATATAAAATTTGCGTAATACTGCGATTCGCGTCAAACGCGCTCATTACGGCACCGATGCCTTCGGCTAAGAAGACATTATGCTCGTTGCGGTATTTTTTTTGCCATAATGATTTGACAAATTTGACTTTTTGATTTGTTGTGCTATTAATAATTTCCATGAATAAAGCTATAAATGAAAAAAACCCAATAATCAAGCAAGATTCGCAATGCTGGATTCAGCCCAATGGCGATTCTTATCGCTTGTTGGATAGTGGCGATGGCATGAAATTAGAAGAATCCGCGGGTTATCGCTTTATTCGCCCCGAGGCGCAAGCCCTTTGGGGCAAGCATTTAAGCCAAAATGAATGGCAAAAAACTCACGGCGAATTTCACGCTGGGTCGGGCGAAGATGGCGGAAAATGGCAAGCAAATCATGCGCAATTATTTTCAGGTTGGCAAGTAAATCATGGTGATATTTTATTAAAACCAAGACTGACTAATTTTCGGCATTTAGGGTTTTTTCCCGAACAAGCCGCGATTTTTTCGCAAATACCGATTGCACAAGGGCAAAAAGTCTTAAATTTATTCGCTTATTCAGGCATGGCATCAATTTATATGGCACAAAGGGGCGCATCCGTGGTGCATTGCGATGCTTCGCCCAAAGCCAATGCTTATGCCAAGGAAAATTTTGCCTTAAATAATATTCAAAATATCAAAATACTGACCGAAGATGCTCAAAAATTTGTGGAACGCGAAATCCGCAGGGGCAATAAATATGATGCAATTATTATGGATCCCCCGAAATTTGGGCGCGGTCCCAATGGCGAAATTTGGGATATTTATCAGCATCTGCCGCAATTTTTGGGCAATATCATGCAAATTTTATCCGAAAATGGCACAATTGGTTTAACCATTTATGCGATTCGCACCGCCAGCATCAGCATCGCCCAAAGCTTGCAATTTGCGATTAATCAGCAATTTAAAAACAAAGAATTTCACTTAAATTTTGGCGAAATCGCACTTATTGAAGATTCAACGCGCGGGTTTATCCTACCCCAAGCGCATTTTGCCAAAATTCAGGTTATAAACTAATTTTAGATATAATTATTTGCGCCACGCGATTTGCGCCACGCCCATCAATTAATTTGGGTGTGGGTAATAAATCACCATCGGCAAAATTAACCAATGCCAATGCTTCGGGCGATAATATTAACGGGCTTTGAGTTTGGCTTGCCAAAGCCTGCATGGGTTTAAGCTGGTTTGTGGCTAAAATACAAATAAGGCTAGGAATTTGGCAAAATACCCGTTCATATGCCGAAATACCGCCACCACCAATCGCGGCATCTGCCCAATTATATTCTTGATGAATGGCAAAATGAGGTTGAATTAATTGGCAATTGGACGGCACAGCAAAATGATGATTCGTCAAAAACCGAAAATTAAAATTTGGGTGCTTGGCGATTAATTGGCAAATCGCATCATGCCATTTTATATAATCGCTTAACCCTTGCGCCAAGCCAAGCGCAATAAGAATATTTTCAATTTTTTTGGGTTGTTTCGCGGGTAAATCGCGAATTTGCGATTTAATTAAGCAATATTTTAAGCCCAGCAAAAATTGGCATTGGGGATTGAATGATAATTGTTGATATTCGTCTTTAAATTCCAGCGCAGATGGGTTTTGGTCAAGCATAAAATCGGCGTGAAATGGCGCATTTGGCGCATCATTTAACAAAATTAAGCAAGGTTTAATTCGGCGCAACTTGGCATCATAACCATAATCATCAATAAATACAGCGTGAAATTCGTGATAATCGGGACTGGGATTTTGGATAATTTCGCCAATAAGATTGGGGTAATATTGCGCCGTAGTGGGTGTTATATGCCAAAATATTGCGCATTGATGTTGCTGAAATTCCCTTGCTAAAATCGCCAATCGGTGCAGATGCCCCGCACCAATTTGCGCATCGGCGCGGGTAATAAAACAAACTTTATGGCGCATATTGCTTGCAAACCATGGTCATCATCTCTAAAATTTTACCGCAATCTTGTTTCGTTAATTGCGTATATAAAGGGATTGACAAGGATTGATGGTAATATTTTATGGAATTAGGGCAATGCCCAAAATTATGGTGATAAAATTCATGCTGATTCATGGGGATATAATGTA
Source organism: Alphaproteobacteria bacterium (assembly GCA_965262605.1). Classification (GTDB taxonomy): domain Bacteria; phylum Pseudomonadota; class Alphaproteobacteria; order JASGCL01; family JASGCL01; genus CBDHFN01. Next base: position 138,094 of record CBDHFN010000002.1, read on the forward strand.
CTTGGGTGCCAACACCCAATAATTTTAAATCGCGGATAATATCGGATTTATGGGCGATTAATTGCCCATTTAATTGCACCACCATTAAATGCCATACACAAATGCCAATATTATTTTGTGCAATCGCTTGAAAATAAGGGGAATCACCGATTTTTTCGCGGTAATATTGCGTTAATTCTTGGCGTTTTGCGACAAATTGGTGTAATTTTGTCAATTGGCTGATGCCTAGGGCGCATAAAATATCAGGCAAGCGGTAATTGGGAAAAATTTCGGGCAATTCATAATACCATGCTGGCGCGTTATTACGCGGGTATTTTTGAAAATCACTGCGCTGAATGCCATGGCTTCGCAATTTTTGGGCATGGTCATGCCAATTTTGTTTGGCGAATAAAACTGCGCCACCCTCACCACTGGTGATTGTTTTTGCGGGGTGAAACGACAAGCAACAAGCATCGCTATACTCCATACAACCCACGGGATATTTTTGGGCTTTATCGTAATATCCGCCCAAAGCATGACAAGCATCTTCAATTAAAAAAAGTCCTTGAGCATGGCAAAATGCTTGAATCGGTGCTAAATCAACCAATTGCCCGTTTAGATGCACGGCGCAAACGGCTTTTATTCGGTGTTTTTGCGCGAATTCATCATAGCAAATTTTGATTGTTTCTAAATCCATCAAGCCAGTTTGCGCATCAACATCGCAAAAAATCACTTCGGCACCGCAAAAAATCGCGGCATTCGCGCTGGCGGCAAAGGTGATATTCGGCACAATAACAATATCGCCCTTGCCAATACCTAAACAAGTATATGCTAAATGCAATGCCGCCGTGCCGCTGTTGCAAACTGATGAATATGGCGCATGAGTTAAATCGCAAATGCTGGCTTCAAATTGTGCAACCCTGCCCCCTTGGGTAAGAAAATCTGATTTTAAACTGGCGACAACGGCATTAATATCCGCATCATCAATTTCTTGATGGGCATATGGCAAGAATTTGGGCGCATCGGTCATTGTAAAGCCTGTAAGCGCGTTAATTTATCATGTTTTAATAATTCGCAAATAACCTCGTCTAATGCGCCGCCTTCAATGACTTGTTGCAATTTATATAAGGTAAAATTAATGCGGTGGTCCGATACGCGCCCTTGCGGGAAATTATAGGTACGAATCCGTTCGGATCTATCGCCCGAACCAACCATTAATTTGCGGTCTTCGGCGCGGGTTTGGTGCAATTTTTCTTGTTCGGCTTCATAAATGCGCGATCTTAAAATCCGCATGGCGCGCGCGCGATTTTTATGTTGCGATTTCTCGTCTTGGCAAGTAACCACAACTCCAGTCGGTATATGCGTAATGCGCACAGCGGAATCGGTGGTGTTAATATGTTGCCCGCCTGCACCTTGGGCGCGGTAAGTATCAACGCGTAAATCCTCATCGCGAATCGTAATGTCAACTTCTTCGGCTTCGGGCAAGACTGCCACTGTGGCGGCTGAAGTATGAATCCGCCCCGAACCTTCGGTCACGGGCACTCGTTGCACGCGATGCACGCCAGCTTCAAATTTTAACCTGCCAAAGGCTTTATCGCCCTTAATTGCAATGGTGGCATTACCAACCCCTTCTATATCGGTCAAGGACAAGGATAAAATTTCAAACCGCCAACCCATAAATTCGGCGTATTTTTCATACATTCGCAATAATACCGCGCCAAAAAGCGATGCTTCCTCGCCGCCTGTGCCAGCGCGAATTTCCAAAATTACCGATTTATCGTCCCGTTCATCTTCGGGCAATAACGCCATTTGTATATCCAAAGTTTTTGCGTCTAACTGGCTGTTTAAATCCAAAAATTCAAGGCGGGCTAATTCTTGCATTTCCTCATCAAGCGATGCGTCTTGGCTTAATTCTTTGGCATCTTGCCATTGATTAATAAATTGCCGATATGCTAAAATTTGCGGGTGTGTTTTATTTAATTTGGCGTATTCTTTGGCAAGTTCCACCATATTTGGCGGATTATTTGCCATTTCATCGGTTATTTTATGAAATTTTGCAATAAATTCGTCAATTTTTTTGATAAATTCATCATTCATAAAGCAACCGTCGTCAATGCTAAAGCGTGTAATTTTCCCCCCATTTTACCATTAAGCGCCGCATAAACCATTTGATGCTGGGCAACACGACTCTTGCCACGAAACACCGCGGATTTAATGGTTAATGCCCAATGATCATCGTCATCATTCAAGGCATTGATGGTAATTTGCGCATCGGGAAATGCAATTTGAACATCATTTTGTAATTCTTCGCGCGACATGGGCATAATTTTATTCCTTTTTTTAACGATATTATTATAAAGCATAAATTTTAAAATTGCAATTTTAAAATTGCCCAAAAGACAAGTTATGCTAAAAAATTATTGTAACCCTGATTCCTCAATAGTGTTAAAAATTATCATCGTATTCGGAATTAAATATTTTAAGTTTAAGTGGGATTTTTTCTCTGTGCTAACGCAACAGCTCAAAATCCCCCTTAACAACCCCCTTTATAGTCAAAATTTGACCAATAGATTTATTTTAAATCTATTGGGTATTTTGACTATAAATTCGCATATTCGTTTTGCAAGGAAATCTTAATTTTCTCCAAAGCACGCGCTTCAATTTGGCGCACTCGTTCGCGCGAAATATGATATTGATTGGCTAAGTCTTCAAGGGTTTCGGGTTCATCAATTAAATATCGCGCTTTAATAATATCTTGTTCGCGCGGGTTTAATTGTTGCATGCCTTTTGATAAAATTAATCGGTAATAATTATCCATTTGAGTTTTTTCAATTTTTACATCGGGTTGATTATTTCATCAATGATAAAATCTTGAATTTGTCCATGGTCATCATCATGGGAAATCGGCGCGTTTAGCGAAGAATCATGCGCGGCAATTCTTTGTTCCATATTCGCAACTTCATGGGTTGATACATTTAATTGTTCGGCAATTTGATGAATTTCTTTATCGGTTAAGTTTCTATCATCGCTTCCTTGAATTTTAGATTTAAATTTTTTCAAATTGAAAAAAAGTTTCTTTTGCGCGGCAGTTGTGCCAATTTTAACCAACGACCAGCTGTGTAATATATATTCGTTAATTGACGCCTTAATCCACCAAATAGCATATGTGGCAAGGCGAAATCCCATTTTGGGTTCAAATTTTTTCACGGCTTGCATCAAGCCAATATTACCCTCGGCGATTAAATCGGTCGTGGGCAAGCCATATCCGCGATAGCCAAACGCAATTTTTGCAACTAATCTTAAATGGCTGGTAACTAATTTATGCGCAGATTCAGTATTTTTATTATCATACCAATCTTGCGCCAATGCGGCTTCTTCTTCGGGTTTCAGCATCGGATATTTTTTAATGCTTTTCATATAAGCAATTAACGCGTCTTCGGATTGCAATTTAGCAATATCTTTTTGCTCATTATCATCAATGACGGCTTTGGATTTAAGGTTTAAGGGAATAATTGCGCTCATATTTTCACTCCATAGATACTATATAATCATTAAACTTAATTTTGTCAAGGTTGCCCATTAAATTAGTTAAAATTCGTTATTTTTTTTAATAAGCTTCGCATAATTATATTGAAAATAAAAATTATAAGCTTAGAATTAATTAATATAAATAAGGAGAAATATCATGATGCTTAATGATAATATAAAAAATTTAGGAACCGAGTCAGCTTTTTCAGTATTAGCACGCGCCGAACAATTAAGGCAATCGGGTAAAGATATAGTTAATTTAGGAATTGGTCAAGCCGATTTCAAAACCCCCGAACACATTGTTGAAGCCGCCGTCAAAGCCGCGCGTGATGGGCATCATGGCTATACTAATGCTCAAGGAATTATTGAATTGCGCGAAGCGGTTGCGGAATATTATCTTGGCTTATATGGCGCAAAAATTTCCCCAAAAAATGTGTTAATTGTGCCCGGTGGTAAAGTCACCATGTATCTTGCTATATCCATGTTTGCCAAATCTGGTGCCGAAATAATTTATCCCGATCCCGGTTTTCCCATTTATTCGTCCGTGATTAATTATTCTGGCGCAAAAGCCGTGCCTTTGCCCATATTAGAATCAAACGGATTTGCATTTAGCGCCGAGGATGTCTTGTCGCGCATCACCGATAAAACTAGCTTGATAATTTTAAATTCGCCCGCCAATCCAACCGGCGGTTTAACCCCCAAGAGTGAAATAGTAAAATTAGTCGCAGGAATCAAAAAACATCCACGCGTAATGGTGCTTTTTGATGAGATATACAACCGAATCACCTATGATGGAGCCGAGCATTATTCTATTTTAAACCACCCCGAAATCGCCGAGCAAGTGATTTTATTAGATGGCTGGTCAAAAGCATGGTCTATGACTGGCTGGCGTTTGGGTTTAAGCATCTGGCCCGATAAATTAATTGATATTGCGGCGAAATTATGTATTAATATCCATTCGTGCGTTAATGCCCCCACCCAATATGCAGGTATTGCCGCCCTGAAAGGCAGTCAAGAACCCGTGGAGCAAATGGTGCGGGTATTTGACGAAAGACGCAAAATTATCGTCAGTGGTTTAAATAAATTACCGAATGTCAGTTGCATCGCGCCGAAGGGGGCTTTTTTTGTATTCCCGAACATCAGCAAATTAGGCGGCAAATCCATTGATTGGCAAAACCGATTCCTAGAAGAAGCAGGAGTTGCAACTATCGCAGGGTCAAGTTTTGGGGCGCATGGCGAGGGGTATATTCGCTTTTCATACGCCGCGTCAACCGAACAAATTGAAAAAGCATTGCATAAATTGCACATTTTCTTAACAAATCATGCAAAATAATTATGGGGAAAATTAATTTTATAGTTGCATTTTCTTGTTTTATTATTTTGTTATATAAAGATAAAATAAAAAGCTTGCAAAATGGTATGGGTTTTGCCATAGTTAGCATAAGGAGATAGTGCCATGAAAAAAATTGAAGCCATAATAAAACCTTTCAAACTTGATGAAGTTAAAGAGGCTTTGCATGAAATTGGCGTGCAAGGAATTACCGTAATTGAAGCCAAAGGTTTTGGGCGACAAAAAGGGCATACAGAATTATACCGCGGGGCTGAATATGTTGTGGATTTCTTACCCAAAGTTAAATTAGAAATTGTCGTTGATGATTCCCAGATGGAGTCAGTTGTTGAAGCAATTCAACGGGTTGCCTTTACGGGCAGAATCGGCGATGGCAAGATTTTTATATCATCGGTTGATGATGTAATTCGGATTCGCACCAAAGAACGCGGCGTTGCTGCTATCTAATCACTAAACCAAAGACAATAAAACAATAAAGGAGTTCCAATGTCTGATAATGTAAAAGCAATTCTTAAACATATTGCGGATAATGATATTAAATTTGTATCATTTCGCTTTACCGATCCCAAAGGTATTTGGCATCATTTCGCCCAATGCGTTGAAACAATTGACGAAAGCGTATTCACTGATGGCTTAATGTTTGATGGTTCGTCCATTGAAGGTTGGAAAGCAATCAATGAATCAGACATGATTATCATGCCAGACCCTGAAACTTTTCATATTAACCCATTCACCGCCGAACCTGAATTAGTGATTTTTTGCGATATTATTGATCCCGCCACTGGTCAAGCATATGAACGCGACCCACGATCAATCGCGAAAAAATCAATTCAATATTTAAAATCTTTGGGAATTGGCGATACAGCTTATTTTGGTCCCGAAGCCGAATTTTTTATGTTTGATGATGTCAGATTTGCAACCGATCAACACCGCATGGCATATCAATTTGATTCCGAAGAATGGCCATCAAACAATTGGTCGGAATATGAAGAAGGCAATCTTGGACACCGCCCCCGTAAAAAAGGTGGTTATTTCCCCGTTGCCCCCGTTGACCGTGGCACAGATATTCGCGCTGAAATGGTATTGGCTTGTATTGGTATGGGCTTACCCATGGAAAAACATCACCACGAAGTTGCGCCCGCCCAACATGAATTAGGCTTAAAATATGATACTTTAATTCGCACCGCGGATAATATGCAAATTTATAAATTTGCTGTAAAAAATGTTGCGGAATCTTTTGGTAAAACCGTGACCTTCATGCCAAAGCCTTTGCATGGTGATAATGGTTCGGGAATGCATGTTCATATATCAATTTGGAAAGGCAAAGAAAATACTTTTTCTGGCAATCAATATGCTGATTTATCGGAATCATGCCTTTATTTCATTGGGGGCGTCATTAAACACGCTAAGGCTTTGAACGCCTTCACCAATCCAACGACTAACAGCTATAAACGCTTAATACCGGGGTTTGAAGCCCCCGTATTATTGGCTTATTCGGCGCGCAATCGTTCGGCATCATGCCGTATTCCATATGTGACGAATGCCAAAGCAAAACGGGTAGAATTTCGCTTTCCAGACCCAATGGCAAACCCATATTTAGCTTATACGGCGTTGTTAATGGCGGGTTTAGACGGCATTAAAAATAAAATTCACCCCGGCGAAGCCATGGATAAAAATCTTTATGACTTACCCGCCGAAGAATTGAAAAAAGTTCCCACAGTTTGTCGTTCTTTACGCGAAGCCGTGGAATCATTGCAAAAAGATTGCGATTTCTTGAAAAAAGGCGATGTATTTAGCCAAGATTTCATTGATTCATACATTGAATTATTGATGGAAGATGTGCATCGCTGGGAACATACTCCGCATCCTGTTGAGTATGATATGTATTATTCAAGATAATTTAAATTTTTAATTCAAGAAGGGTTGTTATGAAAATAGCAACCCTTTTTTTATGTTTGAGAAAATTTGATTCATGACGCAAATTGGCATAAAAATATTAAGAAATGTTAATTTAAGAAAAATAATGATATTTATCTTGCAATTAGTAATAAATTTTATTAATTATGGTGCATAAAAGTGAGGATTTATGGAATTATTATCAGGTAAAAGAGGCTTAGTTCTTGGTTTAGCAAACGATAAATCAATCGCATGGGGAATTGCAGAAACCGCAAGCAAACATGGCGCAGAGTTAGCATTCACCTATCAAGGAGACGCATTATATAAACGCGTAAAGCCGCTTGCCGAATCGTTAAATTCCAATTTAATTCTGCCTTGCGATGTTAGCAACGAAGCCGAAGTTAAAGCAGTTTTTGATGAAATTCAGGCAAAATGGGGGCAACTTGATTTCTTGGTGCATGCGGTTGCATTTTCGGATAAAAATGAATTAAAGGGCGAATATTTAAATACTTCACGCGAAAATTTCTTAAATACGATGGAAATTTCTTGTTATTCATTAACAAAAATTTGCCAATATGCCGAACCTTTAATGCGCGAACGGGGCGGTTCAATTATCACCATGACTTATTTTGGCGCCGAACGGGTTATGCCGCATTATAATGTGATGGGCGTTGCCAAGGCAGCATTGGAAGCATCAGTAAAATATTTAGCCGCAGATTTAGGTAAACGAAATATCCGCGTAAATGCCATTTCGGCGGGACCCATTCGCACCTTAGCCGCAAGTGGCATAGGCGATTTTCGCTTTATCATGAAATGGAATGAACTTAATGCGCCGTTAAAGCGCAATGTCACGATTCAAGATGTCGGTAATGCGGGATTATATTTATTATCTTCGCTATCTTCGGGGGTAACGGGCGAAATTTTGCATGTTGATTCGGGTTATAATATCATCGGCATGGTATCCGAAGACGCGGCGGAACAATCCCAAGAATTGCTTAATGAATTATTGGCAAATAAGGCAGAATAATGTCGTTTAATACATTTGGGCAAAGGCTTCGCATGACGACATTCGGCGAAAGCCATGGCGTGATGATTGGCGCGGTTTTAGATGGTTGCCCCGCGAATATTCCGCTTGACGAATCCGATATTCAACCATGGTTAAATCGGCGTAAACCCGGGCTTTCAAAATTTACCACGCAACGCGCCGAAGCAGATGAGGTGCAAATTGTTTCAGGGGTATTTAACGGCAAGACCACGGGCACGCCGATTGGCTTAATTATTCAAAATACCGACCAGCGCAGTAAAGATTATTCTAAAATTGCGCAAAAATTTCGTCCCGCCCATGCCGATTACACTTATTTTATGAAATATGGCAATCGCGATTATCGCGGTGGTGGCAGGGCGTCGGCGCGTGAAACGGCGATGCGCGTTGCTTGCGGGGCGATTGCTGATAAAATCCTTAAAATTAACTTGGGCGAATCATATAAAATTCAAGCGGGATTGGTGCAAATGGGAAAATATAAGCTTGATTCAGCAGATTTCAAATGGCATGAAGTTGACAATGATTTTTATACGCCTTGCAATGAATTTGCACAAAAACTTGCCCCTTATTTAGACGCGATTCGCAAAAATGGCTCATCAATTGGCGCGATTTTACAATGCCACGCATATGGCATTCCCGCGGGATTGGGCGCGCCGATTTATGGCAAATTATCCGCTGATTTAGCCGCCGCTTTAATGTCCATTAACGCCGTAAAAGCCGTTGAAATTGGCGATGGATTTAATGTTGCAGAATTATCGGGCGAAGAAAATGCCGATGAAATGCGCTATGAAAATGGCGAAATACAATTTTTATCAAATCATGCTGGGGGTATTTTGGGGGGAATTTCTTCGGGGCAACCAATTATTACCCGAATCGCTGTCAAACCCACTTCGTCAATATTAAACCCTGTGCGCACTATAAGTGCGGATTTTGAAAATACAACCATCAGCACAACGGGGCGCCATGATCCTTGCGTGGGAATTCGCGCCGTGCCGATTATGGAAGCAATGGTTGCCTTGACAATTTGCGACCATTATTTGCGGGCGAAATGACAAAAATTCTTATAGACTTTTAATTAAATAGAATGTATATATTATTTATTATTGTTATTATTTAAGGGGAAGTAAAATGGGTGAAAACATAACACGAATTCATATCGTAAGCGAACTGAGCCGAAATTTAGGGTTGCCTTGGCGGCAATGCACCGATGTTATAGATGGTATTGTGCATGAAATGACAGGGGCATTAGTGCGCGGTGATAATATAAAAATTTCTAATTTTGGCAGTTTTGAAGTTAAATCAAAAAAAGAGCGCATTGGGCGCAACCCAAAAACAGGGCAAAGCGCGGTTATAACGGCGCGTAAAGTTGTTGCATTTCACCCAACGGCACGCCTTAAAAACGAGTATACCCAAAAATGACTGATGCTTTATATAAATCAATTGGTGAGGTGGCAGAAATAATCGGTGTTGAAACCCATGTTTTGCGATTTTGGGAAAAGAAAATCCCCAAAGCCAAAGCAAGTAAATTAATTGGTTCAAGGCGATATTATACCCAACAAGATATTGAATTTTTGAAATATATAAAATGCGAATTACACGACAAAGGGCTAACAATTAAGGGGCTGAATAACCAATTATCCGTTAAAAACAATAATATCGCCCAAGAAACTCCGCAAAATAATGTTTTAAATGCCGATGACATGAAAAAAAATCTTTTATTTTTCCAAAAACTTGCTAATATTGAATCTCAACTTACAAGTTTACGCAACGAACTAAATGGAATAATTAAAAATGAGTTTCAACTTTAAAATTTGGGGCTGTAGAGGCTCAATTGCTTGCGCTGACCCAGAATATCAATTATTCGGTGGTAATACTTCATGCGTTGAGGTAAATGTCGGTAATAAACGGATAATTTTGGATACTGGCACGGGCATAAGATCCTTGGGTAAAGAAATTTTGGACAAATCGCCCAATGATAATGAATTTGACATTTTCCTAAGCCATACGCATTATGACCATATAAATGGTTTTCCGTTTTTTATGCCAATTTACAATAAAACAAATAAAGTCAATGTTTATGCGGGGCATCTTAAAAAATATAACGCGAATTTAAAAGACACGCTTTCGGATCAAATGAAGGCTCCTTTTTTTCCCATCGGGCTTGACATGATAAGCGCGCAAATGAAATATAATGATTTTCAAGCGGGCGAAACAATAAAAATTAATGATGAAGTTTTTATTCAAACGGCTGAATTAAACCACCCCAATGGGGCAACGGGTTATCGGGTAAATTATAAAAATAAATCCATTGCATATATTACTGATACGGAACATAAAATTGGCGAAATTGACAAAAATATCGTGAATTTAGTGCAAGATTCTGATTATATGATTTATGATGCGACTTATTCGGACGAAGAATACATAAAATTCAAAGGCTGGGGACATTCAACTTGGCAAGAATGTTTGCGCATCGCCGACGCCGCCAATGTCAAATATCCGATAATTTTTCACCATGACCCAACGCATGATGATAAATATATGCTTGATATTGAAAAACAAGCCCGTAAAATCAATCAAAGATGTATTGTCGCAAGGCAAGGCATTATGATAGACATTTAACCATAGGAATATCAAATGCAAAATCCGAATTATAATCACCATGAACACGCATATACGCATGAAACAACCATTGCATGTGAGGGGTCTGGCACTGGGCACCCACGGGTATATTTGAAAATCAACCCGAATACCATGCAAACTATTTGCCCTTATTGTGATAAAATTTTTGAATTTCAAGGTGATGCAGATTCATTGAATCACCATTAAATATAGGCGCGTAATGACAAAAATTTCAATCTTAGGCACGGGTTATGTTGGCTTGGTTGCTGGTGTGTGCCTTGCAGAATTGGGGCATGAAGTAATTTGCGTGGATGTTAATCAAGAAAAAATTGATGATTTATCTAAGGGAAAAATACCGATTTATGAACCGGGCTTAACCGAACTTTTATTAAAAAATCAAGCAAATATTCGCTTTACCACCGATTTATCGCAAGCTGTGCGCGATTCGCAAGCAATATTTATCGCGGTTGGCACGCCGCAATCGTCTGATGGTCGGGCTGATTTATCGTTCGTTGAGCTAGCTTGCAAAAATTTAGCAAAATATATCCATGATGGGCAATTTCGGATAATAATTAACAAATCTACCGTGCCCATCGGCACGAAAATTAAAGTTGCAAATTGGATTCAACAAGCCAATCCAAAATGCGAAATTGGCAAAGATTTTCAAGTTGTTTCAAACCCCGAATTTCTGCGCGAGGGCAAAGCCGTTGAGGATTTTATGCGCCCCGATAGAATTATTATCGGCATGGACAACCCCGAAGAGCCTTCAAAAGCCAAGAAAATCATTGAAGACATATACCGCCCCCTTACAATTCAGGGGTTTGCGTTATTAATTACCGATAGCCAAACCGCCGAGCTTATTAAATATGCTGGTAATGGATTTTTAGCCCTTAAAATTGGCTTTATTAATGAAATGGCGAATATTTGTGAAAAAATTGGGGGCGATATTGATATGGTTGCCAAGGGAATTGGGCTTGATTCGCGCATTGGCAAAGATTTTCTTAAAGCGGGACCGGGTTATGGTGGGTCTTGTTTTCCCAAGGATACGAATAGTCTTTACGCCCAAAGTTTAGATTGCCACGCGCCTGCAACCATTATTCAAGCGGTAATTGCGGCAAATGACAAAAGACAAAATCAACTTGCGCAATGGATATTGCAAAAATTAAATATAAAATCATTTGGCAATAAGCGAATTTGCCTTTTGGGTTTAGCTTTCAAGGGTGAAACCGATGATATTCGCGAAAGCCCCGCGCTTAATCTTGCCTTGCAATTACATGATTTGGGCGCAAATTTTATCGCTTTTGACCCCGCCGCCATGGCGAATGTTCAAAAAATTACCCCGCAAATACAATGCGCAAGCTCCATGGATAATGCCGTTATAAATGCTGATTACATTATTATAGCAACAGAATGGCGACAATTTGCGACAATAACCCCGCAATATTTGCTTAACCACGCGAAAAACCCGATAATTATTGACCTTCGCAATATTTTAAATCGGCAAAATTTTATACAATCTGGATTGGAAATACATGGAATCGGGCGATAATCATCAATTTTCTTTGGAAATTTTACGGCAATATGATATTCGGGGCATAGTTGGCAAGAATATTACCCCCAAAGATGCAATGCTTTTGGGCAATATTATTGCGCAACATTACAATGATTCCGATGATAAATTCGTGGTTATTGGTTATGATGGGCGTAATAGCTCACCTGAATTAATGGCATCGCTGTGTTCGGGATTCACGAATGCGGGCATCGCCGTTTGGAATTGTGGCTTAATTTCCACCCCTGAATTATATTTTGCGGCGCATATAAGCCATGCTCCATTTGGCATAATGATTACTGGATCGCATAACCCCAAGGAATATAACGGATTTAAAATTGTCCGTCATGGCAAGCCATTTTGGGGCAAAGAAATTGCGCAATTTAGCACCATGAATTTTCAAAAATATTCGGGCGCAACGGCAAATATTATCCATAAAAATTATCGCCTTGAATATATGCAGGCTTTACGCAACGCAAGTAATTTAACCAAAGATTTGAAAATCGTTTGGGATCTAGGCAATGGCGCAATTTGCCCTACTTTTAATGAATTTATTAAGGATTTACGCGGGCAACATATTTTGCTTTACAATGAAGTTGATGGCAATTTTCCCAATCATCACCCCGACCCGACGGTTGAAGCGAACCTTAGCGATTTAAAAGCAGCTGTCATTAAAAATCAAGCCGATTTTGGTGTCGCATTTGACGGCGATGGCGACAGAATTGGCGTGGTTGACGGCAAAGCCATTGCGTTATGGGGGGATCAATTATTATCGCTTTACGCGAAACCAATTTTAGCAAAAAACCATGGCGCAACAATTATTGCCGATGTTAAGGCTTCGCAATTATTTTTTGAAGAGGTAAAAAGGCTTGGCGGTAATGCCCTGATGGCACCTACGGGGCACAGCATTATTAAAACAAAAATGCGCGAAACTGGCGCGTTATTGGCGGGCGAGATGAGCGGGCATATTTTCTTTAATGACCGATGGTTTGGCTTTGATGATGCTTTATATGCTGCGCTTCGCTTAATGGAAATTTGCAATGGCGATGAAAATCTTGAAGAATTAAGGCTTGCCCTGCCCCAATATTATAATACGCCCGAAATTCGCATTGATATTGATGAATCGGTTAAATTTCAAATTATGACCAAAATCAGCGAATATTTAACCAATATCGGCAAAAAATACGATAATTGCGATGGGGTGCGGGTTCAAGAAGTCAATGGTTGGTGGCTTGTGCGGGCATCAAACACCCAAAATTGTTTAGTCTTACGCGCCGAGGCAACAAGCCCAGAATTTTTAGCGCAATATGAAGCAAAAGCCCGCGAAATTATTCAAAAATTCTCATGATTAAGAAATATTCCATTTCCTTAAAAGGACACGCGACTTCTTTATCGCTTGAACCAATTTTTTGGCAAGAATTGCAAAATATCGCCCAAGAACATGCTGTTCCCGTTGCGCTTATCGTAAGTCAGCTTGATATTTTATCGCCCATGCCGCGCAATTTATCGTCAGTTATTCGCAATGAATTATATAAATATGCCCTGCATCGCGAAAATTTAATTGCAAAAATTATTAATTGACCCATTTTCGCGCCATAATGCAAAATATTATGAAAATAAGCGCGAAGAATTTTTACGGATAAGATGCTTCAATATAATTTGCGCTATCGCTAAATAATGCGCGTAAAAGCTTATTATTAAGGGCATGTCCGCCTTTATAGCATTCGTAATGCGCCAATAATGACCGCCCAGCCAAGGCTAAATCGCCAACAGCATCAAGCATTTTATGGCGCACAAATTCATCGGGATAACGCAATCCCTCAGGGTTAATAATACCCGTATCGCTGACGACTACGGCATTTTCAAGACTGCCACCTTGGGCTTTATTGACTGAACGCATATAATCAATTTCGCTTGCCAAGCAAAATGTGCGCGCCAACATTAATTCGCTTTGAAATGATTCGGGCGTAATTTCCATAATTTTTTGCATGCGTCCGATAAATGGATTTTGATAATCAATGGTATAATCCATTTTAAACCCATGATATGGGCGCAAAACTGCAAAACTATCGCCATGTTCCACGCGAATTTCGCGGGTTATTTTATAATAACTGCGGGTAATTTCTTGGGCATTAATGCCAACTTGCGCAATTTTTTTAACCCACATAGCCGCCGAACCATCTAAAATTGGTAATTCATTGCCATCAGTTTTTATCAGAATATTGTCAATGCCAAGCCCATAAAGCGCGGATAATAAATGTTCAATCGTGGAAATATTATCGCCATTATTATTGCGAATTTCCGTGCATAAAGGCGATTGCACAACATTTTGAAAATCCGCCCTGATTAATTGGTTGTTAATTTGAAATTGCACGCCATAATTTGCGGGTGCTGGCAATAATTCCACGGCAACATGCTGACCATTATGCAACGCAATACCCATAACCCGTATCGGTGCGGCAATAGTATTTTGTTTGAACGCGACAAAATCTTTATAGGTTGCTTGCGAATTTATTTCGTTCTTAATTGCAAAGCTTTTCAAATTAAGCCCATCAAGCACCACGCCCTCGTTAAGCATGGGCAATTTAATTTCGTCTTTATAGTTTATGTCGTTATATTTTTTCATAATTTATTATTAAATTATTTGCATAATTATTGCAATTAATGTTTTATTAAGAAATGTTAATATTTAATCGGACCATCGGCTTTGCCGTCAACAAATTGCCGAACGAATGGGTTGTCAGTCGTGTCAAGCTCACTCACTAAGCCACTCCAAACAAAATTGCCATTACAAAGCATCGCAACTTTATTGGCAATGCGGCGCACTTCTGCCATATCATGACTTATGGTAATTGCGGTTGCCCCTAATTTATTAACTTGGTTTTGAATATAATCATCAATGATTCGCCCCATAATCGGGTCTAGACCCGCTGTGGGTTCATCAAAAAATAAAATTTCTGGGTTGCCCGCAACGGCGCGCGCCAATGCCACCCGTTTGCGCATGCCGCCTGAAATTTCCGAAGGATATTGCCAAGCCACCGATTCTGCTAACCCAACTTGAGTCAATAAATCTATCGCAATCGTTAATGCTTGCTTTTTGGGCATTTTCAAGGAATATATCAAGCGAAATGCGATATTTTCTTGAATATTCATGCTATCAAATAACGCAGAATATTGGAATAACATGCTCATATTTTGGGTGATCTTTGCCAATTCATTGCTATCAAGCGTTAAAATATCTTGATTTTTTATAAAAATTTTACCGCTTTGCGGGCTAATAATGCCCAATATTGTTTTAATTAATACCGATTTCCCGCAACCAGACGAACCAATAACAACCAAAGATTCACCTTTATTTAAAGTTAAGTTAATATCCCGTAAAACATGGTTATTGCCAAATTTAACATTTAAATTTTGAATATTTATCATGATACATTAAACCAAATTAAAGTTATAACAAAATTGGCGATTAAAATTAAAATTGACGCAATTACAACGGCATTAGTCGTGGCGCGCCCCACCCCTTCGGCACCGCCTTTGGTATAAAATCCGCAATAAACCCCCATCAACGCAAGTATAAAACCAAATACCGAAGCCTTGACAATGCCCAACGCCACACCATTAAATGTAAGTGAGGCATAACCATAATTTAAAAACGCATCATAACTTATATTTAATTGCAAAACACAGATTAAAAGCCCGCCCAATATCCCCATTAAATCGCCAATGATAAGCAAAAATGGCATTGCCAAAATGCCACCAATCAAGCGCGGAAAAATAATAAATTTCACGGGATTGACATTCAGGCTTGACATTGCGTCAATTTGTTCGCTTACCCGCATCGTGCCAATTTCCGCCGCAATCGCCGCGCCGATTCGTCCCGCCACCATTAAGCCCGCAAACACGGGCGCAAGTTCACGAGTCATTGCCAAAACCACAAGACTTGGAATCGCTTGCTTGGCAATATCACCCGAAAAACCGCTATAACTTTGCAACGCCAAAACCATGCCCGCAAAAAGGCAAGTCATCGCCACAACCGGCACAGAATAAAAACCAATTTCAAGCCATGCCCGCCAAATATTTTGCCAATAAATTGGTTTTTTAAAGCCAATAATTAATGCCCAAAGCGCAAAAATCACCACTTGACCAATTGCACTTAATGCTTGGTAAAGTGGTTGCAAAATTTGCCATAAGTTTTTATTCATTCATCACCTTTTGCGGGTATTTATGCCGATTTTTAAATTTCAGACTTATCCAAATCACAATCATGCTAACCACGACAACACCGCCCATAAGCGTTTGCTGGCTTGGCAATTGCCCAACAACCGCCCAAACCCATAAAGGACCAAATAAAGTTTCCAATAAATATAATAATAAAGTTTCTTCGGGTGAGACATATTTTGACATGACGGAAGTTAAATAAAAGCTTAACGCGCAAATCATGCCATTAAAAAGCATGATTTTCATAGAATCATCAGGAATAACCACATTAAAATTCATAAAAGGTATGCAAATTAAAGCAGTTACCAATGAGCTAAGCGAAATAGTAAGCAAAATGTTAATTTTAGGGTGCGCCCGCAAATAAATATAAAATGCCGCTAAATTAAACGCGCATAAAACCGAAGCCATTGACCCCCAAAAATCGCCACGCACAAAATCGCCCTGCATGACAATCGCAACCCCAAGAAAAACTCCAATAATTGTCACCCAATTAGTCAATGAAACTTTGGATTTCAAAAAAAATACCGACAAAAACGCCCCAATTAAAGGCGAAGCAGCAATGATGACAAGATTTGATGCCACCGAATTATGCAAAGTTCCCAAAACGAACCCCAATGAACCCAAGGGATAAAAAAACAACACAGGGTAAATAATTTTAAATTCCGCAAGAAAATTTTGAAAAATTGGCAAGTTTTTTCGCTTCATAATAAATAAAGCCAACATGGTTAAAACGATAAATTGTGAAAAATGCCGATAAAATGTCACTGTAAAGCTATCTTGATTTGCCAGCGTAATTAATAAACTATCAGGAGTTAAAATCATAACTCCTAACGCGGTGATTAATAAGGCTTTTAATTCTTGATTCATGAAGTTTTACTATCGCGAATCCATTGGCGTGAAATGGCTTCAATTTTTTCGCCTTGAAATAATTGCGCGCCCATTTTAACCCCGACTTGCAACGATTCCAAGGAATTAATATTGCGCAAAATAAATCGTTCTGGACGAATTTGCAAAATAATATTTTTGATGATTTCTTGAATATCAAATGAATGATGATGCGCGAAATTTTCTGGGGGTTCAAAAAATAATAAATCAAAGTCCAAATATTCGGCATTAACCAGACTTAAAACATCTAAATTCACGCCATGAATCGCGACAATATGCCCCCTTGAACGCAAAAATTTTAAACATTCCGTGTATGAATTAATATTATGTAAAACATTATAAATATCCACTTCAACCACCAAGAAATTTTCATTATTCCATTTATTATTTGTGACAAAGCTTAAAAATTCGGGGCTACAAATCGCACCTTGCGATAATTTCAACCCCACGGATTTCGTGCCTAAAACCACGCTGCGCATTGCTAATAATCGCAATAATCGTTTTTGGCACGCATCGTCAAGACTATATCGCAAAAAACTTGAAGGGTCAAGTTCATTGGAAGGAAGAAGAATTTTACATAATTCATCAAGCTTAATTGATGCTTCGGTAAAAAGCTTTTCCGCCACGCCATGGTCGGGAAAAAATGAAAAAATTGGCGTTTGTTGCACAAAATTTTTCAAATTCACGGTGGAGATATATTCTTCGGATTTTGAAATTTGCCGTGCCGTGGCGGGCGATTTGATAAATTTGCCGCGTTCATCGTTTGGAAAATTTTTCGTGGTATTTTCAGGGTCAATAACATAAATAGTATCGCGAACAAACGATTCAAAATTGACGGGTGCTTGAAAATTATAAATGCGGTAAATTTCCGAAAATAAGCTAATTCGGCTGATTTTGAAAAAATACTCATCATGGCTGATGATTTCTGCCAAGGCGTTAAAGCGTTTTTCCAATGCTGACATGCCAATATTTTTTATGACAATAATTAAAACTCCAGAATCCGTATGAAAATACCGACCGGCAAAAGTCTTAATAATATCTTCAAACCATTTTTCAACAATTTTGCTGTAAATATATCGTTCGGTCGCATCGGCAATGATACTGCAATTAATAATAGTTGCGCAATAAAGCGTTTGCTTTGCGCGAATTATTTCTACATATTCTTTTAATTTCTGGGCGTGTTCGCCCAAAATTTGTGTATTCTCGTTATTATTTCCAGTCATGCTCTTTATTTAACCTGATTCTATGTATTTGTCCATAATTTATAATGTTTTTTTTGAAAATTTATTCATCTTCGTTTATATCATATTTAACCCCAAAAGCTTGATTTAATAAATCAAGTTGCGATTGAGTTTCATTATTTTCATCGTCTTCGTCCATGCTTAATTGGTGCATTGCATGCCCGCTTTCTAATAATCCTAATGATTTAAGTTCGTTCATGGCGGGTAAATCTTTTAAATCCGTTAAGCCAAAATGCACCAAAAAGCTTTCGGTCGTGCCAAAACATAATGGTCTGCCCGGAATTTTTTTGCGCCCCTTAGGTTTTACCCAACCCGTTTCCAATAAAATATCCAAAGTGCCCTTTGATAAGGCAACCCCCCTTACCTCTTCAATATCGGCGCGGGTGACTGGCTGATGATAGGCAATAATTGCCAGAGTTTCCAATGCCGCACGGGATAATTTTTTTTGTTCTTGTTTATATTTTACTAAATAAGGGGCTAAATCGGGGGCGCTGGTTAATAAATACCCATCAAGGTGGCGCACTAAATTCACGCCGCGGTTTTTATAAATTTCGTGCAATTCGTGCAAAATTTCGTCAATATCGGCGTTATTGGGCAATAAGGCTTGCAATTCTTGGCGCGTCAAGGGTGTAGCAGAGGCAAATAACGCCGCTTCAATTAATCTTGTATAATTATGCGCTTCAAGCATCAAAATCACCTTCACTTTTTTTTGCTTTTATTTCAATATTGCCAAAAAAATCGGCTTGGCGCATCTGAATTTTAGCATCACGATTCATTTCCAAAATCGCGCATAAAGTTGCGGCAAATGCTGACCTTGCTTGCAATTTTGTGGGATATTTTTTATCAAAGCTTTGTTCCATGTTAATCCATTCGCGCAATTTTGGCAATAATAATTCCAGCCTTTGAATCGCAATTTCGGTTGATTCTAAATTTGTCGGTAAAATCGCTAAATTCCCAATTTTTTGGCGACCACGACAATAAGCATATGCAAGAATTAATTCGTTAATTTCCGTATTAAATAATGATTTTTTAAAAATCATTATATTTTGCGCCATGCCCCGTGTGAAAAACTCACTGCCCCATTGTGGGCGGGCTTGTAATTCGCGGGCTTTTTCTTGAATTTCGCTTAAAATCAACAATGCCTGACGGGTTAGGGTAAATTCTTCGGGTTCATCAATTTGGTCTTGGGGGATTAATAATTGCGATTTAAGATAAGTTAAATAGCTTGCCATCACCAGATATTCGGCGGTTAAATCCAAATGTTGCGCCGCTGATTTATCTATAAATTCCAGATATTTATCGCATAATTGCGTCATGGATATTTGCCGTAAATCAACTTGTTGGGCGCGGGCTAAATTAAGCAATAAATCCAAGGGTCCTTCAAAATTATTGATGGATATTTGCCAAATTTCTTCACTCATCTTGCCATAAATCCCCTAAAATCGCCTTAACGATTTGAAAATTTGCGGCAATATCAATTTTTGTATCAGGGTAAGTTTCGCTTAATAAAAATTTTTCTTTATGATTAAGGGGCAAAATCGCATCGGCTATTTCTTGCATTTGCTCTAATTCGCCGTTGCAATGCAAGACTAAATCACAACCAGCATTAAGGCATTTTATGGTGCGCTCATGATAAGTGCCTTGCAACGCCTTCATTGATAAATCATCGGACATTATCAAGCCATGAAAACCAATTTGTTCGCGAATCACTTCGCCCAAAATACGCTTAGACATGGTGGCGCAATTATCCGCATCAAGCGAATTGTAAATAATATGCGCCGTCATCGCCAATGGGAATAAATTGCAATATTCAAAGGGATAAAAATCATGGGCAAGGGTTGCAAGGTCTGCCGCAACGATTGGTAAATCTTCGTGCGAATCGCAATTGGCGCGCCCATGCCCGGGAATGTGCTTGATAATGGGTTTAATGCCATAATTCATCAATGTTTTACCATATTCATGCGCCAATATCGCGATGATATTTTTATCCGCGCTAAACGCGCGATTGCCAATAATATCATGCGCGCCGCTGATGGCTAAATCAATTAAAGGCGCGCAATTAATTGTAATTCCCAATTCTTGAAATTCGCCCGCTTGCCATGCGGCATAACTTTGAATTGCTTGAATCGCTTTTTGGGAATCACGCAAATAAGCTTGCCCAAAAATCGCCATATTCGGGGCGGGCAACCATTCGGGCGGTTTTAACCTGCGCACCCTGCCGCCTTCTTGGTCAATAAGAAATTCCAAATTATGCCCGATATTTATTGATTTACATTCGTCAATTAAAGCCTTAGTTTGCGCTTTATTTTTAATATTGCGGGCGAATAATATAATGCCCCATGGTTGATGTTTGGCGATAAATTGCCGTTCCAAAAAATTAAGTTCGGTTGATTTTATGCCAATAATAAGCGGTTTCATGGTTAAGCTCCTGCCACTGGTTTAAGAGTAGATTGCATGATTTTTTGCCAAATTATCGTGATGATTAATAAAACCATGGGTATGGCAAAGCCTAATTTATAGGCATCTTCTAAAATCCAGCCCCAGTCCATCACCATATCAATAACCACACCAATAAGCCATTGAAAAATAAAAGCCATGACAAATGCCAATAAATTTAACGCGCTATTCACCCGCCCGGTGATGCGTATATCAAAAACCTGAGACAACAACCCATATGTTAAAATGCCCGACCCCATACAGCCAACAACTAAAAACATGCCCCAAAAGCTGAATTGCGGGGGCAAAAAAACAATAATGGCAAAGCCAAAAATGATAATATATTGCCCCGCTAAAATTAATCCTTCGGTGCTGCAAATACCCATTTTGGGTAAAATTTGCGAACCAAAGCCAAAAATCACATATCCTAACACCATACATACCGCCGCCAATGACATGATATTACCAACATCATGCAAGCTAAACCCCGCCACTGATTTTAAATATAACGCCCCCCATAAGAAAATAACAGCAACCTGTGAGGCTTGGGAAATCACGGTGGGCGGGGTTAAAATCCAAAATCTTTTATCGGCAAAAATAATTTTATATTGCTTAAAGCTTGCCCAAAATTCTTCTTGATTATCATTGCTTGCCTTGGGTTTTTCAAATTTCGGGGGCATGAATAAAATCATCAAGGCTATTATAAAAGTCGCAACGGCTAAAATAATAAAAACACCCCGCCAATCGGTATAATTTAGCAATATTTCCACGGGACCTGAGCCAATTAAAGCCCCAGCACCGCCCGCCATCATTTGCATATTATTCATCATGGGTAATTTTTCGCGGGCAAAACATTCGCTATACGCCTTAAAAGCCGCCATAAGACTGGCACAGACACCAAAGCCGATTAACCCCCTGCCTAAGATTAAATGCCACGATTCTGTAGCTTGGGAAAAAATCAACGCCCCTAAAACTGCAAAAAATAATAAAAACCCTTCAGTTTTGCGCGCGCCAATTCTGTCAAGCATCACCCCCATTGGAATTTGCATCAAGGTAAATGTCAAAAAATAACTTGCTGTCATTAAGCCTAAATCAGATTTTGTCAGCAAAAATTCGGTGGATAAAATTCCGCCAACCATGCCATTTACCACGCGAAATAAAAACGAAATTAAATACCCCAAAGCAAAGGGAATATAAAGCCGAACAATAAACATAAAATTTAAATTAGCATGGGACGATTGCGAATTAATCATTGGTTTCACCATTTTCACTTTCTGGTTTAACAATGTTAACGCCGTCAATATTTATTGTATTTTTTGTCGCATTTATTGACTTGCCATGATATAAATGGCAAGTTTTGCAATCGGTTGAAGCCCCATTTTTAACATGGCATAAATCGCAAGTATCCTTGGAGATAACATGGAAATTCCTGTCGGGTTTTGTAATGGATAAATCATGAAATTCTTCGTAATAATTTGAAACTTCATTTAACTGATGGCATGCCAAACATGCGCCATCACCCAAAATTTCATAATGCGGTTTATGTTTAAATTTTGTGTATTTTAATTGATTTTTCTCGGGCGGATTAATTACCCAATTAGTCATCAGTATTTTCATCGCGTTATTTTCAATTTCCGATTTTTTGTCTTTTATATTTATTTGTTCTTGGGAATGGCAATTTAAGCAACCACCAACAACTTGTCGGTTATGAAATAACTCATTTATCCTATCAAAACTTGGTTGCAACAGCGGAGTTTTGAAATAATTTATAGTTGTGTCAATCCAATTCTTAATAAATTCATCTTGATGGGATATGGGGCGATATACTATGCCGTTTCGGTCTAATGTCCAATTTTGTTTGGGGTAAAGGCTTTCAAACGATTTCACAGGATTAAATGCGTTATGAATTGGACGATTTTCATGATATTTTATAATTTCATCGCGAAATTGCCCGCCAAAATACCGCACTATAAATTGATTGCTTAAATCGCGCGGAATGGAAAGCGTTAATTTCTTATTATTTTCATCGTTACCATCAGTAATATCCAATAATAAAAGCTTGTAAGCCCATATTAATTTAGCAATTTCTTGCAAATCTGCTTTGCTTACTTTTGATAAATCATTCAATCCAGTTGCGCGATATTTATTCATTATTTCGCTTAATTCAATTTGCGAAGTAAGCAAATAATCCACCATTGGATTAAACCAATTTTTACCGCGCTCTAAAATTGGGTATGCGCCAATAATTACATTATTATTGGCAAACGCATTCGTGTCAATGATTGGCAATGCAATCACTTCAATGGGTTTAATACCGGGCGCGTCTTGTCCGGTTACCGTGGCGATATGGCATGACAAACCGCAAGTTTGCTCAAAAGATTTAGTTGTCATGTCTGATTTATTGCCGTCTTGGGTATTATTAATAACATGGCAAAATTGGCAATCATTCGGCGCTTCACCCAAAGCTGGATTTAAATTTGCGAATTTTTCAAAATGCCGTGCATGGTCAAAAATAATTCTGCCACGGCGTTTAAATGGAAAATTCAGAAAATTAGGATGCGTATTTTCAAAATCCGTAATATTAATTAAATGGCATTGCGTGCATACTTCATTATTATCAGTTCGGTCTGTAAATGAAGTTTTACCATGCCCGCGATGGCATTCCGCGCAATCACCGGGCGATTCTTGTAATTCGGTTGCCCCAAAAATATATCCAAACCAGCGGCGATACCACGGACGCTCTTTTAGAAATATTCCGTGTTTGGCTAAATCAAATTGTTCTTTATTATGCGGATTTTTATAATTTTCGCCAACATCATGGCACGACAGACATGATTTATTATCATCGCCTAATTTTAAGGTAAATACATCGTGCAAAATTGGAAAAGACAGATTTTCATTGGGTTTAATATGGCATTGTTCGCAATTTTCAATGGATGCGTGGTTCGCGGATAATGGACCCGGGCTTAAAACATTATGCCCTAAAATGCCGCTAAAAATTACCATCATCAGCACAAAAGTTGCCAAACCTAATAAAAAAGAGATAATTAACCAGAATTTACGGCTTTCATATTTTGGTTCGCAATATTCAGATATTGGCAAATTTTCCAGCGATTTACCGCATTTACCTTGAATAGTCGGTCCGTATTTACAATGAATATTATCCGCGCACTTATAATTGGCATTCGGGCGCGGAAAATATCTTTTGCGAAAATTTTCAAATTTCATTTATAACCTACTTCTGTAAATAAAATATATTTCCATACATGGAATATAATTATCGCCCAAAGGCTGGGCACAAATAAGGCGTGTATTTTATAAAAAAACCGCATTATAAAATAAAAAACATGCGTATTATTTAAAATATTTTTATTTTCAATTAAAATCTTAATTGCGTGTAATTCTTGATGAAATTCATCGCCAAAAACACGAATTAATTCATTAATAATATCCAAATTCCTGCGATATGCGCGTTGATTAAATTGGAATTTACCGAAATAGTCAACATAATTACTGGCGAATAATTCCACGATATTTTCCGCCTTTTTGATTAATTTTAATCGTTCATAATATTTGAAAAATTCTTGGTGAATAAAATATTTCTCGGTATAAATTTGATTATAGCTTAATAATTCATGGTTATTAATGGCAAGTTTCGGCAAAAACCGATTAATAATTTCTTGAATTATCCCTGAAATACATATTATCATGGCAAAAATAATAATTAAATATCCCATAAAATTTAGACTGCGGTTATTAAAAACATGAAAATAAAATATAATCAACCAAATTAACCCCGTCATGACATGCAGATATTTCCAATCCTTGGCATTGGGCAAAGGCAAAGCACCATATCGTTTTTTTATGCCATAAATAGTTTGAATAGCCATACCAATTAACAAAAATATCCCCAAAAGCGATTGGTTATCATAACCAACTTTATTGCCATAAACAATCAATAACCCAATTATCGCAACGGACACAAGCAACATATTTGATAAGGAAGGTAATTTTTTGCCAATAATTTTACAATAATTATATAATAATTTAAAATCTCTAAGGCTATATCGGCGGGTGAACGCTTGAGTTATCATTGCTTTTAATGGTAATTTTTTTAAAAAATAATAAATATTTAAAATATTAAAATATAAATCTTTGGCAAAGCTATATAATTTCATGGTAAATTTAACCCATAAATTTTTCATAATATTCATCAAAAATTGTTGATAATTTTCGTTCATTGCCAATCCACTAATGCCTGTCTGTCCGATAAATTCACCCGCCGCATTGCCCCAGTCGGACAAGCAGACACGCATGCCGCACCGCCAAGTCTGCCAACGCATAAATCGCATTTAACCGCTTTTTTAATTGGGGTTTCGGTCTTTTGATTAAGCAATAATTCGCCATTATTATTAAAAATATCCACTATGCGCACGGAATGGAACGGGCATGCTTGTTCGCAATTACCGCAACCAATGCAATCATTTTCCGAAATTGAAGTTTGATATGAAGTTGCAATTGGGCGTTGAATCGCGCTTGTCGGGCAACTTGTCAAGCATTGCGGATCCAAACAATGCAAACAAGCATTCGCAAAAATTAACTTATTATATTGCGTTCCCGATCTTGCAAATCGGGGATTACCATCATGCGCATTGGCGCAAGCACTCACGCAATCATCGCACCCCGTGCATAATTGGGAATTAATAACCATGACTTCAGTGCCCGCGACAATATTTTCAGATATGAAAAAAAAAATTAACCCCTGGGTCGTAATTATTTTCAGATTTTTGGGCGATTTCTTTTCGGCGATAATTACTGATAATTTCTTTTTTTGCTAATTCCAGCGCGCTTAACGGAATAAATATCGCATCCAGCGCACCGATAGAGCTTACAGACACATTAAAAATTGGTGGTTCCTCCGATGAAGATTCCCAATATTCAATCAAGTCTTTAATCCCAAAAATATCATCTTTAATGAGGTAATTTATAGTTTCCGTGCCAATTTCGCGGGGAATAAAAATTCGCCCATTGCCCGAAATTACTATCATTATACCATCTAATTTATCGCCTTTATCAAACAAGACTATTTCATCTTTTGTATCTTGCTTGGTAATATCGTCCTGCATACCATGGCGTTGAAATTGCGCTTGTTTTGTGATGGAAGCCAATAAATGTTCAGGGACATTTTCAAATAATTCAAAATTTTTCAAAGTATTATTCAAGACATTTACTTTATATGATTCAACGATTTGCTGATTAATAACTTGGTCGCGCAATAAAATTTGCCTTAACCCCTGCCAGCGCATTTCAATGACTTCGGCATCATCAGTCGCCACCACCGAAGCCGAACGAACAGAACGAGTCATTGCCGCAATTTCGCCCAGCATTTGCCCAACTTTACAAGGAATTTTAATAATTGCATCATCAATCATGATTAAATCAAAACTGCTCATTTTGGCATTAACTTCATTATTAAAATGATGAAAAATATGCTTTGTGTCTGCTTCGCTACGCATTTCTTGGGCATAGTTTTTCACCATGAAAGCATTTGATATTTGATGAATAATTTTAACGCTTGCGGTTTCTTCTTCGCCAACCAAGAAATTATCATCAGATCCTTCCAATAAAATTGTGAAATTTCCAGATTTTATAAAATAAATACTGGTCGCTAAATGCCCTTTTGACATTAAAATTTCACCGCGCTTAAATTTGCGAACGCGGCAATTTTGTTGCACAATATTTTGCAAAGTATAAGGTTCAGGGAAATTACGCGGGTTTGCTTGGCTTAAAATTGTTTTTTCAAACAAGAAATTTTGCGCAAATTCGCTTAGCCCCCATTTATTATCAACAAATTTATCTGCCATAATTAATAATCCAATTCAATATCTGATGCTACTTGCGAAATACAGGCAAGCGTAAACCCATCTGGAACTGCGAAACTAGGTTGCACAATATTTTTTACTGCACCTTTAACCTTGATTAAGCAAGCCCCGCAATTGCCAGTTTTACATCCGCTGTCCATAAATATATCATGTTCTTTGGCAATTTCAAGTATTGTTTTATCATTCGGCGCGGGAATTTTAATATTACTGCGCAAAAAATTAATATTATGGATATTTTGGGCAACTTCTTCATGCGTCTCATTATCTAAAATTCGTTGAATTTTATGCATTGAACGGGCATTGAAGGCTTCATAAATGAAATTTTCGGGGGGCAATCCCATTTTAATTAAATCGGGTAAAATCCCTTGAATCAAGGCATCTGAACCGCAAAAATACACAATATAATCTGCGGGATTGCCTTGAAAATCAAAAATCTTGCTGGCTTTGGGGTGATTTGATTGATATTGTTCCGCCGCCTCATTCATCATTTGGCGGGTAAATATCGGTATATAAGAAAAGTTTTTTTCCAACGAAAGCCCCGTTAGTTCACTGCCAAATGGTAAATTTAAAGCATCTTTTGCAATATGAATAATTTTAATATTTTGCATAATTGCTTCGTCAATTTCTTGCGCCATCGCATAAAATGGCGTTATACCAATACCACCCGCAAGAAAATACACTTTTTTTGTTGCATGTTCTGGGTTAAAGATAAAATTACCTTGCGGGGGGACAACGGCAATCGTATTACCAATTTTAATTTGTTTATGAATTTGCCTTGAAACGCTAAATTCATTGGTTGAATTTAAGTCTAATTTCACCGCAATTTCGTAATATTCATTTTGATTAGAATTATTAATTAAGCTATAACATCTCAGGTGCTTTTTTATTTTAGCATCGTAAAATTTACAAGTAATAAATTGACCAGCTTTAAATCTTGCTAATTTCGCCTTATTTACAGGATTAAGCCTTAATAAGACTATGTCTTTGGCGATTTCTTTTTTAATTTCAACTATATATCTTTGCGCTAAATTTTCCTTGTCAGTATGGTTAATTGCCTTGTCAATTTTGAATTTTAACCGAAATTTTTGATACGCCATAATTTCATACAAATATGATTTAAGTATTTTAGAATAAAACCGCCAGCTTAATTTAACGCAATAATAAAGCGCAACGACCATGATAAAATACCAAATTGGATGCTGAAACATCAAATCAAAAATTTTTTGCCACGGCTGAAATTTCATATCATCGCACCAATTTTCAAATAATGGTTATATTTTGCGCTTACTAAATTTTTAAAATTTTGCATAATTTCATCGTCGCTTTTTGCTTCGGCATTCACTGTGATTCTGCCTGCTTTCATTAATCCCATCAAATGATCGGCAATATCACCGATAGTATGTTCGCCATTCATCAATGGAATAATAATTTTATCAGTATCATCAACCTTAGAATTATTGTGAAAAATTGTGCAAATATTGCCATTTATTTGGCTTGAAACCGCGCCCCGCGCCCAACCATTTATCTTGGGTTTTTCATCAACTTGCACCGAGATTGGAAATTTCACGGGTGTCATCGTTAAAAATCCGCGGGCAAATAATTGTAATATATTTGATTTAAAGAATGTTAAAATTTTATCTTGGGCTAATTCATTATTTTTATTATGAATAAATTGCACCCATTCATTAAGCATCATGGGCAATCGGTGTCCCGCCATAATTTCTAAAACTTTATTCGGTAATTCATTTTCATTGCCGATTGAAACTTCGTTTGCACGCAATTTCCAATTGCCATTTTCAGTTCTGGACACATCAAAATGCAAATAAAAATTCATGGATTCAAGCAATTCAACATTCCAAACTTTACTTAATTTACGCTCTTTTCGGCAAACGACTGACGAACGAAATTGCCGATTCAAGACAAAATCAGCCATTTGCTCGGCATCTATGCGTTTTCTTGATTCTTCAAATATTTTTTTGACATTGGGTGCCATATTATCAAGGATATGGGCAATGGCATTGCTTTCCGCGACAAATGCCAAGCCATTATTTTCGCACATGCTATTAAATTCATGAAAATATAGTGGCTCATTAATGCCTTCCAATAATTCGTGCGACAAATAATAATCAGGGGCATTCATCCAAGTATCATAACGGTTACGCAGTTCTTTCACTAAAATATTTTCATTTTCGCCCGCTAATTGAGAGATTTCTTCAAAAAATTTTTTAGATTTTTCCAGTTGTAATTTTTTATCTTTGCTATATTTTCTGCCTTCATACATCATAATATCGCGAATTGTTAATAAAAAATTCCAGCCCGGACGCGTATTATAACTTAAAATCGCTAAACCATCGTCGGTTAAACTATGTTGCAGGTTTAATAAAATTGCTTTTTGCACATGATCCGGCACCCATGAAAAAACACCATGGCAAATTATATAATCAAATTTTCCCATTAAAGTTGCATAATCAGCAATTGAACCACTTATGAAATGTATATTTTCCACGCCACCATTGGTTGCTATCCTGCGTGCTTCGGCAATTTGTTTATCGGAAATATCTATGCCAAAAAATTGCCCTTGGGGGAATTTAATTGCCATGGGAAAAAGATTATTACCAATCGCGCAACCAATCTCCAAAACCCGCATTTTATCCATCGGCGTTGGGTTTAAACCAAATAATTTGCCGATTAAATATAAATTATCGGGGTGCGTGTTCGCATGCGTGCCACCCGGATATAATATATCATTATAACTATCTCTTGCATCGGCTTCGGAATAATCGGTCATATTTTCCCCAATCAATAACTATTTTAATTATATCTGCTATATTTTATTATAAAAAGCAAGGATAAAATAAATTTTTCTTGATTTATATAATAAATTACAATATGGCTTTTCATTGCCAAAGAAGAGGGAACAATGAACAAACCAGCGCATAAAAATATTGAAAAATTCCAAGAAGCATTAATTGTGCCATCAGATTATAATCCGATTGAAGATAAAAATGAATATATGAATCCGATAATGTTAGAATATTTTCGGTTAAAATTAATTAATTGGAAGAAAGATTTAATGAGCGGTTCACTGGAAGTCATTGAAGGTTTGCAAAATGATTCCGAAGGACAACCCGATGTTTTAGACCGCGCAACCAGCGATTCTTTACGAAATTTATCCTTACGCACTAAGGACAGGGAACGCAAATTAATTATTAAAATTGACGAA
Source organism: Alphaproteobacteria bacterium (assembly GCA_965262605.1). GTDB lineage: Bacteria > Pseudomonadota > Alphaproteobacteria > JASGCL01 > JASGCL01 > CBDHFN01. The sequence goes on from CBDHFN010000002.1 coordinate 167,946, forward strand.
GCCCTTGACCGCATAGTCGCAGGCACATTCGGATATTGCGAAGAAACCGATGAACCCATCGGCGTGCGCCGTTTAGATGCCCGCCCAACCGCAACCTTGTGCATTAAAGCCCAAGAACGCCACGAATGGCTGGAAAAGAATCAAGAATGAAACCCTTCATCAGCGATTTTCAGGGTAAATACCCGCAAATTCACCCCAATGCACGAATCGCCGCCAATGCCGTCATTATTGGCGATGTAGAAATCGGCGCAGATTCGTCCATTTGGTATGGTTGCGTGATTCGCGGCGATGTTAACCGCATTGAAATTGGGCAAAAAGTCAATATTCAAGATGGTTCAGTCGTCCACGGGCAAAGTTTTGGCGCAAAAACTATCATCGGCGATTTTGTTTCAATCGGGCATTTGGCGTTAATTCATGCGTGTATTTTGCAAGATTATAGCTTTGTCGGCATGAAGGCTTGCGTGATGAATAATGCCCTTATTGAATCAAAATGCCTTATTGCCGCAGGTTCTTTGGTTGGCAATAATAAAACTTGCGGGGCGAATCGGGTATTTATTGGCAATCCCGCCCGCGAATTACGCCCTTGTTCTGAATCGGATTATAAATTAATGGAATTTACTTTCACAAATTATGTTGAATTAGCCGCCAAACAATTACCAAGCGCGGCTGATTGGGGCATATCATGCGTGAATTAGTCATTGCCAGCCATAATAAAGACAAAATATACGAATTTTCTGTGATTTTTCCACAATTTAAGATTCGCGGTGCCTATGAATTTAATTTATCCGAACCCGAAGAAAATGGGCAAGATTTTAAAGAAAATGCCTTGATTAAAGCTCAATATTTCTTTAATCAAACGGGCATTGCTTGTTTAGCCGATGATTCGGGCTTGTCCGTATGCGGTTTAAACAACATGCCCGGTGTTTTTTCGGCAAGATGGGCGATAAACAAAGATTTTAAGCCAGCCATGAATAAAATTCAAGCATTATTGGGCGATAACCCCAACCGCCAAGCCTTTTTTTCATGCGCATTATGCTATTATGATGCGGCACAACAAATTACTACCCAAGGCGAAACTCATGGGCAATTAGTCTTTCCCGCCCGTGGCACAATGGGGTTTGGTTATGATGCAATTTTTGTTGCCGATGGCGCGGATTTAACTTTTGGTGAAATGACTATTGCGCAAAAAAATAAATACTCCCATCGCATCAAAGCCATAAATCAATTAATAAAGCTTTTGGCATTATAATAAACTTGATTAAATCAATGGTTTAAATTACAATAACTTTATGAAAAAATTATCCATCACAGTTTATTGTAGCGCGCGCGACACAATCGCGGACCATTATATTAATTTAGCGTATGATTTAGGTGTCGCCATGGCAATGCAAAATTTCACGCTGGTTTATGGCGGTGGTGGCAATGGCATGATGGGGGCGGTGGCGCGTGGTTGCTTTAATAATGGCGGTGAAGTTATCGGCGTAATCCCGCAATTTTTATTGGAATATGAAGGCAATGATGATTCAATCAATACAAGATGTATTATTACCGAAACTATGTCGGAACGCAAGCGGATTTTAGGCTTGCACGCCGATGGTTTTATTGTGATGGCGGGCGGAGTCGGCACATTAGAGGAATTTATGGAAGTCTTAACTTGGAAAACACTAAAACGGCATAATTTACCCATTGTTTTGCTTGACCCGAATGGATATTGGCAAAATTTTCATGAATTAATCGCAAAAATGATTGAATTAGATTTTTGTTCCAATATGGTTTTAAATCAATTTGTTGTGTGCAAAACAATCGCCGAATCGCTTGAATATATTGAAATTCAGCAAAAATCACAATATTTTATTTAAATTTAATTGACTCAAAATTTTATAAAAATGAAAATGAATCTTGCATTATGAATTTTATATGATATATTTTTATATATGTTAAAGTATTTATTAAACAGGGTGGGAACTTTAATCATCACAATGGCAACGCTTAGCGTTATTTTATTTGCCATGATGGAATTAAATTTACCAAAATTAGCCCGCGAAATGACCACGCTTCGCGCATCTGATTCGGATGTTGAAATTTGGTTGCAAGACGAAGGCTTCCGCCGTCCGATAATTGTTCGTTATACCGAATGGGTTTCAGGATTCGTGATTGGCGAAATGGGAAAATCATATAAAAAAGACCGCAAAGTATCAAAAATCATGGGCGAGAAATTAGTGAACACCGCTTATTTAATGGGTTTAACCATGCTTATCATGGTTTCTTTTGGATTGGTTTTAGGAATTATTGCAGGCATGAAGGAGGGCTCGTGGTTTGACAAATTTATCTCCATTTTTTCCATCACCACAACTTCAGTGCCTGATTATGTCAGTGGTGTTGTGTTTATGATAGTTTTTGGCGTGGTTTTGCAATGGTTGCCGCCGATTTCTAAAACTTTATATGGCAATATTGGCATTGAACATATGATTTTGCCAGCTTTAAGCCTTTCGTTATATGGCTTGGGCTATATTGCCCGCATGACACGCGCATCAATGGTTGAGGTAATGACCGCGCAATATATCCGCACCGCTATTCTAAAAGGCATGCCTTATAAACGGGTGATTTTGAAACATGCGCTTCGCAATGCGTTAATTGCGCCATTCACGGTGATAGTATTACAAATTCCGTGGTTGCTTACCGGGGTTGTGGCGATTGAATTGTTATTTAGCTATGAAGGCTTTGGCAAATTGCTTTTAGATGCCGCAACAACGAACGATATTCCATTAGTTATGGCTTGCGCGATGGTCACGGTTTTTGTGGTGGTTAGCACACAAATATTATCGGATGTCGGCTATATGTATTTAAATCCAAGGATTCGTAAATCATGAGAGCATTAGCAAATTTTTGGATTCATAGCTCTAACACCACGCGATTTGGCGTAATTTTATCAGTATTTTGGGTTTTGGTTGCAATGATTTCAATATACTGGACTCCATATGATTATAATCATAATTATGAACTTAATTTAAAACCATTAAGCGTATTGCATGGCGATTTATTTTTATTGGGCACGGATAATTTGGGGCGCGATATTGTTTCAAGGCTGATGATTGGCGCAAGAAATGTTATTTTTTATGCGACTTCGGCAACATTTGTTGCTTATATTATTGGCGTTTGCATGGGGTTAATTGCGGGTTATTACCGCGGCTTAGTTGACAGCTTAATGTCATATGGCGCGAATTTAATTTTATCATTTCCCGTGGTGGTTTTATATATTATCATTGCGTCTACTTTTACGCAAAGCGGCTATTCCATTTTTTTTGCCGTTGTATTTGCGTCAAGCCCGGGAATTTACCGCATTGTGCGCGGCTTAACCATGGATATTTGCACAAGGGATTATATTTACGCTTCACAAACCCGTGGTGAAAATATCTTTTATTTGCTTTTTGTTGATATATTGCCCAATGTGCGCGGACCATTAATCGTGGATTTTTGCTTGCGCATTGGTTATACCACGATTCAATTAGGCTTTTTGGCGTTTATCGGTTTAGGATTATCAAAACAAGAACCCGATTGGGGGCAAATGATTCGCGATTATTTATCCGAAGTCATCGGTAATTATTACATGATTTTAGGACCATCAATTTCCCTTGTCACCCTTGTTTTAGGCATAAATTTATTAGCCGATGGCATTCGTGAATATAGCGTGAAGGATTAAGCGCATGAACGACATAATTTTAGAATGCAGAAATCTGGCAATATCCTATTTTACCAAAGATGGTGAAGTTCCCGCTGTTTTTGATTTTAATATGAAAATTAAAAAAGGCGAATCAATGGGGCTTGTCGGCGAATCAGGTTGTGGCAAATCCACGGTGGCTTTGGCTATCATGAATTATATGGGTAAGAATGGCAAAATTGTCGGCGGGCAAATCTTGTTCCAAGGGCAAAATATGCTGGATATGAAGGAAAATGATTTAAATAAATTGCGCGGTAATGGCTTGGCGATGGTTTATCAAGAACCCATGGCGTCGTTAAACCCATCAATGCTGATAAGCGAGCAATTGATGGAAATTCCCATGATTCATCGTCAAGTTAGCGAAACAGAAGCCCGCAAACAAGCGTTTGAAATTCTGAACAAAGTTAAAATTCCTGACCCGAATCGCGTCTTAAACGCCTATCCGCATCAGATTTCGGGCGGACAACAACAACGAATCGTCATTGCCATGGCGTTATTATCGCAACCAAAATTATTGCTTTTGGACGAACCGACCACGGCGCTTGATGTTACAGTTGAAGCGGGTATTGTTGATTTAATTGCAAGTATCGCCAAGGAGCAAGGCACAAGTCTTTTATATATTTCCCATAATTTAGGCTTAATTTATGAAACTTGTCAAAATATCACCGTGATGTATTCAGGGCAAGCGGTTGAGCAAGGAAGCGTGCGCGAAGTATTTAGCACCATGCGCCACCCTTACACAAGGGGGCTTTTTAACGCCATTCCCCTGCCAAGTGCTAATAAATTCACGCGCCCATTAATTCCAATTCCCGGTCAATTACCCTTGCCGCATGAACGACCACAGGGGTGTAATTTTGGTCCAAGATGCGAATTTTTTGATAATGAGCTTTGCGGTAAAGATATAATGATGCAAGAAATTTCCAAGGGGCATGATTCACGATGCGCCAAAGTTGCCCAAATTAATTGGCAAGCCGAACCAAAATTCAAACCCGTTATTACCAAAAATCCTTCTGATGAAATTGTTTTGGATGTCGTTAATTTACAAAAATATTATCCGATAAATATTGGCATGTTTGGGTCGGAAAAACGCACAATTAAAGCCAATGAACATATTAATTTTACCGCAAAAAAAGGGCAAACTTTGGCGATTGTTGGCGAATCGGGTTGTGGCAAGTCAACTTTGGCTAAAATTTTGATGGGTTTAGAAAATGCCACGGGCGGTAAAGTGCATTTCATGGGCGAAGATATTCAAAACACCCATGTTAATGAACGGGGCGCAAAATTAGTCGCCAATTTACAAATGATTTTTCAAAATCCTTTTGATACGCTAAATCCATCGCAAACTATTGGGTTTCAAATCAGGCGCGTATTGCAAAAATTCGGTATTGGTAAAAATAGCACCGAACGCGAAGATATGATGCTGAATTTATTAGACCGCGTGAAATTACCCCGCGAATTTGCCCGCCGTAAGCCAAGGCAATTATCGGGCGGACAAAAACAACGCATTGGCATTGCGCGCGCCTTTGCTGGCAAGCCAAGCATGGTAATTGCCGATGAACCAGTCTCTGCACTAGATGTCTCTGTGCAAGCCGCGGTTACGGAATTATTAATGGAAATTCAACAACAAAACGATACAACCATGGTTTTTATCAGCCATGATTTATCCTTAGTTCGCTATATAGCCGACGAAGTTGTGGTAATTTACTTGGGGCATATTGTTGAAAAAGGCAAAATTGACGAAGTATTTAATAACCCGCAACATCCATATACAAAGGCATTATTATCATCGGTGCCTGTTGCCGATATTAACCACCAAAAATCGCGCATTATTCTTGACGGCGAAATTCCTTCGGCGATTAATCCGCCAAGTGGTTGCAAATTTCACACCCGATGCCCAAGCTATATCGGCGATATTTGCAAAAATTCTGAACCAAAAACCAACCAAATTACGCCATCGCACAGCACAGCTTGTCATTTGCAATAATTAATTTCTATCACGCCTTTTTGCCATAAAAAATGCGTTAATTCGTGCATTTCAAGGGGAATTTCGCTAAATTTCGTCAATGTCTTAAACCGATTGATGAAATTAATTATTTCTTGATTGGGCATTGTCGCATAAAATATCCGCAATATATGATATGGGCTGACGGCTTTGACAATGGCATTTTCTTCAATAATTTCTATATTTGCTTGCATTTGCAATTCATCATTGGGCAATAATTTATCGCGCATGGTAGTTTTTCGTATATTATCAATAAAATCTTTAATATCTTGAAAATTTTCATAGCGGCTTTGGGCAATAAATTCCGTGCCATCGGGAAATTTATCGCTGGCATTTATTGGCACGACTAAGCTAATAGTTCGTTTTACTAAATTTAAAACAAATCCATATACGCAACTGATAGTTTCGTGGGTTAAATCAATTGCTTCTGATTTTTCTTTTTCATGGTGTCCGCGGGCTTGGTTTTCTAAAAATCTGCGCCTTGCATGCCCACTATTTGCGACTGCAAGCATGGAGCCATGCGCCAATTGCGCAAAACTTATGTCAATCAATTCTTCATTATCAAATAATTGGAAAATTTTATCAAGCTGGCGCAAGGAATATACCGAAAATCGCAAACCCGGTCCGGGTTTATTATTTATCATTTTCTTAATTTTTAAGACTCTGTCGGGATATTTATCCGCCAAAGCCGTAGTCATCGCAGGATGCGCGTCATTAACTTGATAAAAAATTTCTGAAAATAAATGATAATCAGGGTGGTCCAACGGATCGGTGGCGTAATATAAAAAGCCATTTTGGGCATTTTCATGCAAAAAAGTCTTAAAATAAAGCAAAATTTCGCGAAATAATTGCATATTTTGCGCCGAAGTTTCATAAAATCCCCGAAATTTATCCGCACCCACGCCACAAAACCAACACCCCCCCGTGCACCCATCAGTTAATTCAATGCCAAACGGCAATAATAATGCCATTTTGGCGCGCGCCTCGCCAGTCATAAAATAATTGCGGTGCATCATGCGGTTGCGCCATTGTTTAAAATCTGCATCGGCGGAATCAAAACGGCTTCGGTCATAATAAAATTGCAAGACGCGATTAACCGATTGAAACACCTTATATAAGGCGATTTCTTGGTCATTTAATAGATTTATGCCGTTCAAAAGCTCAAAATACGCGTCTTCGCGCCTATCCCAAAACCTTCTTGTCGCTTCGGCATTTAAGCCAATTCCCCATTTGTCAAATGCCAATTGCGGATTTTGCATTAATTCCACGCGAAATTTTTCATCCATCATGGAATATTCAATTAATTTTTTTGCTTGCGCGACTAAACTCATTTCAACCACCCCGATTTATTTTATATTAACTTTTTTATTCAAATTGTCAATATATTTTATTGTGAATATATTAACATAAATGAATTAATTTGGCGGTAAATCCCATAATATTTTGGTAAGTTTAACGGCGTTTTCTAAATTTTCCATGGTAAATTCGGGGGAAAAATCATCATTACCAAAGCTTATAGCCCAATTAGCATCAGTTTTTTGAATAATATCTTGAATTTGGTCATGATGAAACCCCGTGGTGATATTGCCGCTATACACGGCACCGCCATCGGCTGTATTTAGCAAAAGTTTTAATTCCAAAACGGGTGCGGGGGGCGTTATAGTCATAAAATATTTACCATTTTTATCATATCCCAAGGATATATTATGCCAATATAACCAGCATACTTTTTTGCGGTCGTATTTGTCAGTACGGCAAGAAATTTGGTAATCATCGTCATTGCCCCTTAAAAAAGGGGCGTGCGTATCTTTTTGCAATTGGGCATTGTAATTCGCGTAATTCACAATATAAAACGAACCATTAATATCGCCAATTTCTTGCAAATGAATAAAATTCTCTAAATATGGCAACTCGCTATACACACGGCAAGAAATTCTGCCTTCGGGCAAAATGGGTTTATTGCGCATTAATAAATGCGGAATAATTTGCCGTGGCGCGTTAAATTTTGCGGGACTGCCTTCATAAATTATATCGGGGCAAAACAGCAAATTCTCTGCCTTGGCATTTTTATAGCCCAAAAAGCAAACCACGCCTAAAATAGCAAAAAATTTAAAATAATTGACGCACGACTTCATATAAAGACCCTGTTTTATAATAAGAAAATTTTATGCCGATTTTTTGTGCGCATTGCTCATCGGATAATTTATCGCCGATAAAAAAACAATCTTGCGCCTGTAAATCATAATCTAGAATAGCTTGCTTAACCAAAGCTGTATTGGGTTTGCGGCATGCGCAATTATCGCTTGGCAAATGCGGGCAATGATAAAATTGGCTTATTTGCGTGCCGTGTTTTATCAAAGCCTGATTCATGGTTGCATGAAATAAATCCATTTGATTTTTAGTATAAAACCCGCGCCCGATGCCTGATTGATTGGTGATGACTATTGCTAAATATCCATTATCGGTGCTATATTTAACAGCGTCCATTGCGCCTTGAATAAATTTCAATTCGTCTGGTTTATGGGTATAACCATCGTCAAAATTAAGCGTGCCATCGCGGTCAAAAAATACGGCTTTACTCATTGCGATTGCTCCTGCGCTTGTTTTTCTTTATGGTCGCGCAATTTTCTGATAATAACCGCCGAAGTTTCTTCAATGGATCGGTGCGACACATCCATAATATGCCAATTATTTTGCCGACATAATTTCTTAAAATCGCGCAATTCTTGGCTAATTTTATCTATATCGGCATAATCCGAACCGCTGTTTTGATTCATCACCAGCAAGCGATTTTTGCGAATTTCGGCTAATTCTTCGGGGTTTTTCACTAAACCAATGATTAAAGGCTTGGTTAATTGGTATAATTGCTTGGGAATGGAATTTTCATCAACATATGGGATATTCGCGCATTTCACCCCGCGATTCGCTAAATAAGCCGCCGTAGGCGATTTTGATGACCTTGACACGCCCAATAAAATCACATCGGCATTTTCAATCGTGTTAAATCCCAAACCATCATCGTGGTTTAAGGTAAAATCAATAGCAGAAATGCGCATAAAATATTCTTCGCTAAGGTGATGTTGTCCGCCCGGTGCTTCCTTGGGCTTAATACCAAAAATCATGGAAAATTGCGTGATGATGGGATTTAAAACATCAATATAGGCAATATTATTTTGCGTGGCGATTTGCTTGGCTGTATTGGATAATTTTTCATTGGCAAAAGTATATAATAGCAATTCAAACCCTTGGGGGTTTTTGTCTAAAATAAAATTAAGTTGCCCTTGGGTGCGCACTTCTGGGTATGGTTCTACTTCAAATTTATGTTCGGGAAATTGCGCCAAAACTGCCCTTACCAATGAATCTAATGTTTCACCAGTTGAATCGGAAATTAAGCATATTTTATGGCTTATCATTGCCTTAATTTACCTTGATTCTTAGGCGTGTCAATATATTAAAGTAAGGTAAATGCCCTGCATCGCAAGGCTTGACATTTAATAAAAAATGTTTTATGCAATATTATCACCATTAACGAAAGGCTTAATTATGGACATCAGCAAAATTTCAACTGGCAAAAACCCACCCGAAGATATTAATGTTATTATTGAAATTCCTATGATGGTGCCGATTAAATATGAATTGGACAAAGAATCAGGGGCTGTCATGGTTGACCGATTTATCGCAACCCCGATGTATTACCCATGTAATTATGGATTTATTCCCAATACCTTGTCTGATGATGGCGACCCAACCGATGTTTTAGTTGTTTGTCAGCACCCGATTCAAGCAGGTGCGGTGATTCGTTGCCGTCCGATTGGCGTATTGTTAATGGAAGATGAATCAGGATTTGATGAAAAAATTATTGCTGTGCCCCACGCAAAAATGACTCCATATTACGACAAAGTTAACGAATGTTCGGATTTGCCCGAAATTTTAACCCAACAAATTAAACATTTTTTTGAACATTACAAAGATTTAGAAAAAAATAAATGGGTTAAAGTTAAAGAATGGGGCAATGCCGCCAAAGCCCGTGATTTAATTCAAGAAGGCGTGAAACGGGCAAAATAATGCACCAGCTTGATACTTCGGGATTGCAATGCCCTTTGCCGGTGTTAAAAGCAAATAAATATCTGAAATCCATGCAAAATGGCGAACAATTAACCATTATCGCCACCGACCCCCATGCTGATATAGATTTTCCCGAATTTTGTAAGGCGCAGAATTATAAATTAATTAGCCGCACGCAAAATAACCAACAACGAATTTTTGTCATTGAAAAATAAAGCTTTGGCTTGTTTTTACGCAAAAATTATTGTATATTATAATAATGTATCACAGATTTTGTCATTTTTTTGGCTTATTTTTAATTTTAAGCGCCTTATCGGGATGTTATTTGCCCGGTGATTTTGACGCTTTGTTAGAAATTGACGGCAAGGGAAGATATAGATTTTCCTATCAAGGTGAGTTAATGTCCATGAATATATTGCAAAAAATTGCCCAAAATGATTTTAAATCACAACAAGATTTTGACGAAGCCATCGCGGCGCAAATTCGCGAATTAAAAACTAAGCAAGGCATTAGCGAGCTTGAATGGATTGGCGATGCAAAATTTCAATTAAAATACGAAAAAATCGGTTTTGCACGCGCAGGCATATTTTATTTTTTAAAAAAGCAATCTGAAATTTTTTCGGTGCGCATGGAACCCGACCCTAAAAACCCGAATTTAGTCTTAGTGAAAAGCCATAAACCCGAAAAAAAATATGTTATTGATTTAACGAACAAAGGCTATCGCCTCCATTCAACTTTTAAGGTAAAAACTAACGCCAAAATTTTAGAAAGCAACGCCGAAGAAGTCGTGCAAACCAAGGATTCTTCAACTTTATTAACATGGCATTTTTCGTCATTGCAATCACCATCGGTGCGATTATTGCTGGAAATTGAACCATACACACCACCCGTAAGCCAGAAAGTCCAATAATGGTAAATATTGTTGCAGAAATGGGCAAAAATGCCCGCATTGCCTTAGCGCAAAGCACTTCCATCACGATTGGGCAAAAAATTCAAGCTCTTAATTTGATTGCGGATTTAATTTTAACGAATCAAGATAAAATTCTTGAAGCGAATCGCCAAGATTGCGAAAACGCAAGCCATTTATCCGCGCCCATGTTAAGCAGATTAAAACTTAGCGAATCAAATTTAAAATCTATGGCGCAATCATTGCGCGATATTGCCGCGATGCCCAACCCATTGGGGCGCATTTTAGATACAAAAACCCGCCCAAACGGGCTTATTATTGAAAAAATTTCTGTGCCCATCGGTGTTATCGGTATTATTTACGAATCGCGCCCCAATGTCACCACGGATGCGGCGGCATTGTGTTTTTGGTCGGGAAATGCGGTTATTTTGCGCGGTGGGTCAGAATCTTTTAATAGTTCTAAAATATTAGTGGATATTTTTCGCCAAGGATTGCATCAATGCCGACTTCCCATGAATTTAGTACAATTTATTCCCAATATCGCCCGCGAATCGGTCAAACAAATGTTGCATTGCCATGAATATATTGATGTTATCGTGCCAAGGGGGGGTAAAAACCTGATTAAACTTGTGCAAAGCGAGGCAACTATGCCCGTATTTGCGCATTTAGACGGCAATTGCCATATTTATGTCCATGAAGATGCCGATTTTTCCCAAGCTTGCGCCATTATCGTCAATGCTAAATTACGGCGCGTTGATGTTTGTGGTGCTTGCGAAAGCCTGCTGGTTGACTCGGCAATTGCCGCAAAATTTATTCCTAAAATCGCTGAAATTTTAACGGCGCAAAATTGCGAAATTCGCGCTTGCCCTGAATCATTACAATATATCGCCAACGCCCTGCCCGCAAGCGAAGCGGATTATTCCATGGAATATTTAGACAAAATTATTTCCTTAAAAATCGTTAAAAATATTGATGAAGCCATCTTGCATATTAATCAATATGGTTCACACCATACGGATGCGATTATTACAAATAATCTTGACAAAACAGATTTTTTCTTTCATAATATACAAAGTGCTATTGTAATTCACAATGCTTCAACTCAATTCGCTGATGGCGGTGAATTGGGAAAAGGTGCTGAAATTGGAATTGCAACGGGACGATTCCACGCAAGGGGACCAATTGGCGCCGAAGAATTAACCATTTTTCAATACCACATAAGGGGCAAAGGGCAAATAAGAAATTAACAATGCAGAATTCGCGAAGAAAATTTATCCATAAAGCTGTTGCTGGATCTTTGATGCTGAGTGCGCCGTATATTCTACGCGCCGTGGGTGATGAAATTTTAAATTTCGCCCTGCCGCAAACTGATAGTAAAAAAGAATTTTTAAACGAATTTTCATCATTATATAAAGTTAAGGTTAGATATATATATTACAATAGCTTTGATAATTTTTTAGCGCAAGTCTATAAAGGCGGCTCAGATGTAGATGTTATTTTGTCCAATAGTTTTGAAGCATCAATTCTTTATCGCCATAAAAAATTACTTAAAATCCCTTATGCTAAAGTGCAAAATTTGCAAAATATCTCACACATTAAAAATGCGATAACAACGGCTGCAACATATGATGAAAATTATGATTATAATTATGTTTTAGGGCATACTTATGCCAATTTAATTTACCGCAAGAGCGTATTTCCCCAACAACCGCCAGATTGGGGTGAATTATTCCCCACAAAACCCAGCAAAGTGCGCGTTGCATGGACTTCCAATGGCAAGCATACTGTTCGTTTAGCTTCAAAATTTTTGGGGTATGGATTTAACAATACCTATAAAAAATCATTGGATATTGTGCGTGATTTATTAATAACATCGGTTAATTTCGTATCAAATTTCTCCGAAGGCATGAATGACGATTTGGTTTTGAATGATTTTGCCGATATTGGCATGTCTTACACCGCTTCAAGCTTGCCAAGATTAATAACCACCAAGGATTTTGCCAATACGATTCCATTAACTGGCACCGCCATGGGTGAAGCAGTTTTAGTCATTCCCACTATATCTAAAAATGAAGGGGCGGTGATTAGTTTATTTGAATTTTTGTCAACGCCCTTGATTAACAAAACCATGGTTGAATCAAGTTATATGGCAACCCCTTACCCAGAAATTTTAAAATTAACTTCGTTGCCATATCAATCAAATCCATATATATTCCCCAAAAATATTGACAAGAAACTTATTGAGCCATATCTTGATTTAGGCGATGATGTAAATAAATATATTTGGGAAATTTGGAAACAAGTTATAAAATCACGCATTGCCAAAACTTAAAATTATGTTTAATAACATTGGTAATTTTTTTTTATGGAATTATAAAATACTAATTGCGTGTTGGCTGATGATATTTCTTGTGAATTGCACCGATTCGCATCAACCAAAATCCGTTATACCACCCGAGGAAGTAAAAAAATTAGCGGATTTTAGCGATGAATATGCACCGCCCATCACCCAAAAATCTTTAATAAAAAATACGGCAGGCCCAGAAAAATTGCCCAATGAACAACCGCAACTAAGGGTCGGCAAAATTCAAATTGATGATATTGAACCAACCCCACCGCCAAGCGCAAAATTTCAATCGCAATTACCTGATAATCTTGCCCAAACGCCATACCCCAAAGCCGACAACGCCATTAAGAGCGCAAAATATCCCGTTGCGAATAATGCGCCAATTACCGCGCAAGCTAATCCCCCTTCCCCTCCTGCGCAAGTTAATTCCCCCACGAATAGCATAAATTCCACCAATAACTTATTGCCTAAACCTGCTTTAACCATTTATTTCGCCCAAAACGCCACGCAATTAGACGATGACGATATTAACGCCTTAAAAATCATCAGCCAGAAATTCAAGGAATTAACAAAAAAACACCCGAATTTAATTATTCAAATTCAAGGACATACTAATAATACTGAAGGGGGGCAATCAGCGGTTAAGCAATATCGCGATACGCTGTCGTTAAACCGCGCCGTGCAGATTCATCGGTTATTAGGGAATTTAGGCGTGCCCAAAGATGCCATGGTTTTAGCAAAATTTGGCGATAGCAAACCAAAATCAACGATTAGTGAGGATAATCGGCGCGTGGAACTTTATTTTATTATAAATTAAGCCCATCGCAATAGGCTAACACCGATTTTCGTAAGGCTTCAAGATGATAGCCACCTTCAAGCATAGTTATAATTGGCGTGTTTAATTTTGCTAAAATTTGCGCAAATTTTCGGTAATCTTGGTCAGTTAAATTAATATTGGCAAGTGGGTCGTCTTTATGCGCATCAAACCCACCTGAAATTAAAATTAAATCGGCATTATAATCTTGAAGCTTTTCAATGCCAATTTGCCATTTTTGCCAAAATAACGCGCTTGAACAACCAGAAGGCAAAGGAATATTCATAATTTGCCCAAATTCGCCAACTTCGTTCGCATATCCCGTGCCCGGATATAACGGCATTTGATGCGATGAAATAAATAAAATATTTGGCTCATGATACAAGCAATCTTGCGTGCCATTGCCATGATGCACATCAAAATCGCAAATTGCCACGCGCTTAAACCCTTTTGTTAAGGCATATTTGGCGCATATTGCAATATTTGAAAAAAAACAAAAACCCATCGCGCGATTAGATTCAGCATGATGCCCGGGTGGTCTTGACAAACAAAAAATCTTGGGAAACTTACCAATATTATCAACCGCGTCTAAACCGGCACCAACCGCGCGCAAGGCGGCATTTAAACTATATTGATTCATGATAGTATCGCTATCTAAAATTTTTAAGCCATTTTTCGGCGCAGAATTGAAAATATACCCGATATGTTGCGTGGTATGGCAAAGGGCTAATTCGGCTTTGGTCGCGATTCGCGGTTCGCGCCATTCATAATTTTTAGCCATTAAATCAGGTAATAAATTCCCAACACGCATCGGCGATTCGGGGTGCGATTCGCCCATTTCATGCGCCATAAAATCATCATGATAATATATTAACATTGGTAAAATATAGCATTATTCCAAAGCAATGTAAACTATATTTGCTATCACAAACCTTTTGAAGCTAAATATTGTTCCAGCCAATGATTATCATAAACGCCCGATATAAATTGCGGGTGGGTTAAAATTTCCTTGTGAAGCGGAATTAAAGTTTGCACGCCATCAATCACGAATTCTTTTAAAGCTCTTAATGAGCGACTAATCGCGATATTTCTGGTATCAGCATGGACGACTAATTTCGCAATTAAACTATCATAAAATGGTGGAATCGCATATCCGCTATATACATGGCTATCAACCCGCACACCATAACCACCGGGGGTATGAAATAATTTAATTAAACCCGGTGAAGGCTGAAAATTAACGGGGCTTTCGGCATTAATACGGCATTCAATCGCGTGTCCTTTAATTTTTATATGCGATTGTTCCAGTTTTAATTTTTCACCCGCGGCAACGCGCAATTGCAATTCCACTAAATTAAATCCCGTAATCATTTCGGTGATAGTATGTTCAACTTGCAATCTTGTATTCATTTCAATGAAGTAAAATTCGCCATTTTCATATAAAAATTCCAATGTTCCCACGCCTTTATAACCCATTTTTTCCATGGCTTGCACGGAAGTTTGGCAAATTTTCTGACGCAACTCGGCATTTAAAGCGGGCGATGGGCATTCTTCCACAATTTTTTGATGCCTGCGTTGCACCGAACAATCGCGTTCATAAAAATGCCAAGCGCGCCCATTACCATCACCTAAAATTTGAATTTCAATATGCCGTGGTTTTTGCAAGTATTTTTCCATATATACCCTGTCATCACCAAAAGCTGACAAGGCTTCATTACGGCAAATTTCAAAATTTTGTTCCAATTCATTATCATTTTGCGCGGTTTTCATGCCCCGTCCGCCCCCACCCGATGCGGCTTTCAGAATAATGGGATAGCCAATTTCATTGGCAATTTTCTTCGCCATTGCCACCGATGATATATCGCCCTTAAACCCCGGTATAGTCGGCAAACCTAATTTTTCTGCGGTAATTTTGGCTTGAATCTTATCGCCCATCAAGCTTATATGTTCTGGTGATGGTCCAATGAAGCTGATGCCCATTTCTTCGCATTTTTCGGCAAAATTCGCATTTTCTGACAAGAAACCAATGCCCGGATGAATCGCATCAACCCCTGTGATATGCGCCGCCGACAAAATCGCGGGTATATTAAGATATGAATTTTTTGCCGCGGGCGGTCCAATACAAATGGAATGTTCCGCCAAACGAACAGGTTTTGAATTTGCATCCGCGGTGGAATGCACTAAAACCGTTTCAATGCCCATTTCATTAAAAGTTCGCTGTAATCTAAGAGCAATTTCCCCGCGATTCGCAATAAGTATTTTCTTAAACATGCTAAGCCTATTTAATCATCACAAGGGGCTGACCAAATTCCACGGGGTCTTCATTTTCAACTAAAATACCCGCAATAATACCTGCATTTGGTGCAATGATGGGATTCATAACTTTCATTGCTTCAACAATCATTAAAATTTGTCCTTCAATTACGGAATCACCTAATTTAACATAATTTGGTTCACCGGGTTTTGCGCTTAAATATGCTGTGCCCACAACGGGCGATAATACGGGCTTTCCTTCATTAATTGGCGCAGAAACAACAGCTTCACTGGCGGGTGGCGCAATTGTTGTCGGTGCTTGCGGTGCGTTCATCATCGTTTGTTGCGGCATTTGATATAAAACATTTCCTTGCGAAGCTAATTCGCGTTTTAATTCAATTTCGCAATCATTTTGCTTAATGGAAATTTTTGTCAATCCCCGCGATTCCATAATTTGCGCTAATCGGTTAATGAATTTATCATCAATTTTTTCAATTATTTTATCTGCCATGAATCCTCACTTTGTTGATTATTTTGTCATTTATTATTATCAATTAAATAATTTAAGGCATATTCATACCCCGAACTACCCATACCTGCGATAACCGCTTGCGCAATTGATGAAATAAAAGAATGATGACGAAACTCTTCGCGTTTATGAATATTGCTAAGATGCACTTCAATAATGGGGCATTTCAAAATACTAAGCGCATCACGAATCGCGATTGAAGTATGGGTATAAGCCCCAGGATTAATAACGACTCCATCAATTTTATCACGAAAAATCTGATGAATAAAATCAACAATTGCCCCTTCGGAATTGGCTTGAAAATCAGTAATTTGGCAATTTTTGCTTTTGGCGATTAAGCTTAAAGATGCGATAATATCGCCAAGTGTTTGCGCCCCATAAATCTCTGGTTCGCGCAAACCCAACATATTCAGATTGGGTCCATTAATTATCGCATAATTTTTCATAATTCTTTATTATGATATTTTAAACTATATGTCAATATTTAAACAAAAAAACAGGGAGGAATCTCCCCCCTGTTTAATTTTTTTTGCAAAAAAATTATAATTTTGTGCTAGTGACATAATCATCATAATTGGCTTCGGCAACGCTAAACCATTGAAAAGTATCTTGACGGAATCGCTTCCATGGTTCAAAAATTTTCTTAAATTCAGGATTTTTTGATGCCTCATCATGCAAGAAATCAGCGCATGATTTAAAGCACGCGTCCATAATTGGTTTGGAAAATGCCCGCAATTGCACGCCATTTTGCAATAATTTACCCAAAGCCGCGGGATTTTTTGCATCATATTTTGCCAACATGTTAATGTTCGCTTCGGCGCAACATGCTTCCAACGCCGCGCGATATTCGCTGGGCAATTTCGCCAATTCTTTCGCATTAACATAAAATGCCAAGTTTGGACCACCTTCCCACCATCCGGGATAATAATAAAATTTCGCGACTTTGTAAAATCCTAATTTTTCATCATCATATGGTCCAACCCATTCTGCGCCATCAATCGTGCCTTTTTCAAGCGCAGGATAAATATCGCCACCCGCGATTTGCTGGGGAACTACACCCAAGGGGGCTAAGACTTTGCCACCCGTGCCACCAATGCGGAATTTTAAACCTTTAAGGTCGGATAATTCTTTGATTTCTTTTTTGAACCAACCGCCCATTTGCACGCCCGTATTGCCACCAGCAAATGTAACAATATTATAAGCCGAATAAAATTCGTTTAATAATTCGCGTCCGCCGCCATGGTAATACCACGCATTTTGTTGCCGTGCATTTAAACCAAAAGGAATCGCGCAATCAAAGGCAAAGGCAGTTTGCTTGCCAAAGAAATAATATGGTGCTGTATGCCCCATTTCCACGGTGCCATCTTTTACTGCGTCCATGACTTGTAAAGCTGGCACGATTTCACCACCCGCATAGGCTTTAACTTCAAATTTACCGCCAGTTATTTCGGCTAATCTTTTGGAAAAATCATCGGCTGCGCCATAAATTGTGTCTAATGATTTGGGGAAGCTTGAGGCTAAACGCCATTTAATCGTTGGTTGTGTTTGCGCAATTGCGGGGGCAGCTAATGATGCAACTGCACCACCAGCTATTAATCCTGCGCCTGCTTTGGCAATAAAATTACGCCTGTTTTTCATTGTTGTTTCCATAATATTCCTCCTTTATGGTTTTTTGGGCTCATCCGTTGAAAAAGTAAATTTATTCGGATCTACTTGTTTCGGCGAATCAGCGTCTGTTGAAAATTTTAAATTATTTGGGTCTATGGTTTTACTTGTGCCATCATCATTGCTTGTTGCTGGTTGCAAGTTTAATTCCAATGGTTTATCCTCTTGCACAATTTTCTTCTCTACTTGCACAATATTCGGGAATGCAATTATTAATCCCACCATGATTACTTGAATTACCACAAAAGGAATCGCGCCCCAATAAATTTCCGAAGTTTTAACAGGTGGCATTAGTTTCTTGGTCACGCTGTCAATATATTCCGTTTTTGCCGCAACTGATCGCAAATAAAATAACGCAAAACCAAATGGTGGGTGCATAAATGAAGTCTGCATATTAACCCCCAAAAGCACGCCAAACCATATTAAATCAATACCTAATTTTTCGGCGACTGGACCAACCAAAGGCACAAGAATAAAGGCTAATTCAAAGAAATCCAAGAAAAATGCCAACACAAAAAACAAGATATTAACCGCGATTAAAAAACCTAATTGTCCACCGGGCAATGAAGTTAACAAATGTTCAACCCATACATCGCCACCGACACCACGAAATACCAAGGCAAACACCGTAGAGCCAATTAAAATAAACAACACAAAAGACGATAATTTAGCTGTTGATTGTGAAGCTTGACGCACAAGCGACCAATTTAATTTGCCTTTAAATATCGCGATAATCATTGCGCCAGCTGCACCCATTGCGCCCCCTTCCGTTGGAGTTGCAACCCCTAAAAAAATTGTGCCTAACACCAAGAAAATCAGTAATAAAGGGGGAATTAACACAAAAATTACTTTTTCGCAAATATTAGATAAAAACTTAAAGCCCAATAATTTATTGGCGGTTGCCAAAACCCATGAAACAGCCATACCCGCTAACATGGCAATGACAATTCTTTCGTCCAAAGGCGAATCAGGTTTCGCCAAAACATCATTGGCAAAAACATATCCAGCACCGACTGATAAAGCCACCACCACTGCCAGAGATGGCAAGCCTGATTTGCCATTCGCTTCTTGAATCGTGCGCGCATCAATCGGTAATGCTGGCACTGATTTAGGGTAAAAAATTGATAAAATTAAAATATATAAGACATATAAGCCCGTTAAAATAAAGCCCGGTATAAATGCGCCCTTATACATATCACCAACCGAACGCCCCAATTGATCCGCCATAATAATTAAAACAAGCGATGGCGGAATAATTTGCGCCAAAGTTCCAGATGCCGCAATAACACCACTCGCAACGCGTCTGTCATAGCCATATCGCAACATAATTGGCAAGGAAATTAAACCCATTGAAATAACCGAAGCCGCCACCACACCAGTGGTTGCCGCCAATAAGGCGCCTACAAAAATCACGGCATATGCAACGCCACCGCGTACGGGACCAAATAACTGCCCGACCGTGTCAAGCAAATCCTCCGCCATGCCAGTTCGTTCCAAAATCAAACCCATAAAAGTAAAAAATGGAATCGCCAGCAAAGTATCATTGCTCATAATCCCAAAAATACGATTCGGCAAGGCTTGCAAAAATGTGGCTTGAAATAAGCCAACTTCAATACCAATAAAACCAAAAAACAAGCCAACCGCCGCTAAACTAAATGCAACTGGATAACCACTTAACAAGAAAACAATTAAAGCTGCGAACATAATTGGCGCAGTATTATTGATAAAGAAATGTGATAATAAATCCATTTTTGCCCCTTAATTCGCAGTTAATTTATTTGCTTGTTTGTATGATTCAACTTCGGCTTCAATTTCTTCAACATCATGCGAAGATTTGATGAATGCCTTGTAATCTACAACACCTTTTAAGATGCCAATTCGTTTAATAGTTTCGGAAACAACCTGAATTTGCAACATTAAAAAACCTAATGGAATCAATAATTTAGCTGGCCAGATAATCAAGCCGCCACTATTCGTGGAAACTTCCATGGTTTTTATGGAATAAATCGCAAATGGCGTAGATTCAATCAAAAGCAATATACATAATGGCGACAGAAAAAATATACCGCCCAAAATATCAATCCACGCATGCACGCGATAAGAAAAATGGCTGGTTAATACATCAATACGGATATGGTCGTTGCGCTTTAACGCCCAACTTGCGCCCAACAAGAAAGTTGCCGCGAATAAATACCATTGCAATTCTAAATAAGCATTGGAGCTGTATGAAAAAATATACCGAATGGTTGCGTTAATTGAACTTACCAATATTGACGCAAAAATCAACCAACTGACTAATTCGCCAATTTTTTCGTTAAATTTATCAATAATTTCTGAAATTTTAAGCAATTTATCCATTAAATCCCCCTTATACTAATGAATTTAATTTATATTTATATTTAAGTCAACATTTATTTTGCGTATACCCTGATTTGCCATTTGTTGAAAATCTATCATAGAAGCAGGGTGTAATTAGAGTTTAGTTTATTCCTTAGGATTGGTGCTATTGTAATAATTATCATTTTCTTTATCCAGCGCGTAAAGATATTTTTTTTGCGAATCATCGGCAATTTGTCCGAATTCTTGAATTTTTTGTTGATTTTCTTGGACAAGCTGCGCGTGCATTTCAAGCTGCATTAATTCATCAAGAATTAATGCCATTTGGTTATCGTCATTTTGCCAAATTTCTGGGTGCATGATGCGCAATTGGGCGTTAAAAATTTTTTGCCATAATTCATCGGCATTTTGGGCAACAAACCATTGCTGGCATATTGTCCAATCCCATTCTTGATGATTTTGGCTAAATTCGTAAATTTTATGGCTAAATTCATGAAAATCTTTGGAAAATTGCCAATTTTTTGCCATAATATTTTCGTAAAATTCGCGTTTACATGCCATATATGCGACAATGGCTTGGGCGCGATTGCCAACAATATTCGTGGGTTTTTGCGATGAAATTTCCTGTATTGCTTTGCTTCCAAGCCGATTTTGCCAATTAAGTTGATTAAATTCGCGAATATATTCTTTGCGTAATGACGCATGATGAATATTTTGCAAAATTTTTAACCCCTCATCATTAAATCCCGCGCGCCCTTGGGGCGATTTTAAATCATAATTTTGTTGCAATTCATGATAAAAATACTGAAAACCGCTGGTTGCATTGCTGATTAATTCTTGCCATTTGGACAAACCATGCTTCATAATGAATGAATCAGGGTCATCACCATTCGGAATTTTAACCACAGAAATTTGTTTTTGCGGCGTAAATTGCGCCATTGCCAATAAAATCGTGCGCATCGTGGCTTTTTGTCCCGCTTTATCGCCGTCAAGGGCTAAAATAATATTATCTTGATATTTCCATAATTGCGTGATTTGTGATTCGGTGATTGCCGTGCCAAGCGGTGCAACGGCGGTGCTAAACCCCTGTGCGGCAAGGGCTATAACATCCATATATCCCTCAACCACGCATAAAAAAGGGTGCGATTTAAGATTTTGGCGCATGCGGTGCACATTATATAAATTATCGCTTTTATGAAAAATATTGGAATCTTTGGAATTTATATATTTGCCCGTATTATCTTGGTCATGGTTACCCATATATCGCCCGCCAAAAGCAATGACTTGCCCCATTTTATCGTGAATCGGAAACATGATGCGGTTGCGCCAAAACGGAAAAATCTTGCTTTGATTTTCAAATTTATTCGCAAGCCCAATATTTATTAAAATTTCAGCTTGAATATCATGATTTTTTTGCAAAAAATGTAAATATTCCTCGCCATCATATCCGCAATAACCCAAGCCAAATTCGGCAATATTATCTTGATTTAACCCCCTGCCCCGCAAATAATCAAGCGCGGGTTTGCCATTTTGCGTATAAAGATTTTTGATAAAAAATTCATTGGTTAATTTCAAAACTTGCTTAACAATGGCGGATTCATCTTTGGCTTTCAAATATTCTTCGCGATTTTTTGGTTGATATTCAGGCAAGCTTATACCAGCTAAATCGGCGCAATATTTTAAGGCTTCACGAAAATCTAGCCTTTGCCTATCCATTACCCATTGCAAAGCCCCACCATTGGCACCGCAACCAAAGCAATGATAAAAACCCTTAGTCTCAACGACATGAAAACTGGGCGTTTTTTCGTTATGAAACGGGCATAAACCAATAAATTCCAAACCGCGCTTCGTCAATTTGACATGCTGCCCGATTAAATCGCGCAATGAAATTCGCTCTTGAATTTGATCTATTATTACTTGGGTTGTGCTCATAATTATATTATACAAATATAAACTTATTTTGCAATTAATAAATGCCCAATTTGTTCGGGTGAAAAGTTTAAGTTAGTTTTTTGTATATCTTAATACTGATTTATATCCGTTGGGTTGGATTTATGATTGACAAAGAAATAACGCAAAATATAAGTCGCAATGACCGCAATTATCGCAAAAATAATGCCGTCAATAATAAAGCCACCATCACCAAAAATAAAATGTCCCAAAGCTAAAACACCTGCGGAAATGCTTAAACCCAAGAAAATAAAAGTGCCCGTGATTAATTCAATGATTAATAAACCCACCGCGATACACGCATAAATTAACGCAAGCGACATTTTTTACTGCTTTTTAGCAAAGACGCTGACTAATGCTTTGACGCTGTCTAAAACATCAGTTGGCATTATAACGATTTTAGATGCGGCACTTTCGCCCAATTTTTTTACGGCTTCGGCTTGAATTTTGCGCATTTCAAAGTTAATCGCGCCTTCGCCACCCTCGCTGATTGCCTTGGATACCGCGGTTACCGCATATGCTTCGGCATCGGCAAGCAATTTTTTCGCTTCGGCAAGTTTTTGGGCGGAGTATAATTCGGCTTCAGCAATTAATTGCATGGATTGTTTTTTGCCTTCGGCTTCGCGCACCAAAGCACGCCGATTGCGTTCGGCGTTAAGCTGTAATTGCATGGCGGATTTTGTTTCGGCATCAACTTCAACATCTAAAATTTCCACGCGGGTAAGCACAATTCCCCATTCTTCGGATACGGCGGCTAATTCGCGCTCAATTTCATCGGATATATTGCGCCGATTAGATTGCACGCCGTCTAAATCAGTGCGCCCAATAACATTGCGCACCGTGCCTGTCACCGTGGTGATGATGGCTTGTTGCAAATTGCGCACGCGATAAAAAGTTTTGTCAGATTCCACAATGCGATAAAGAATCGCTAAATCCAAATAAATTGTGACATTATCCAAGGTAATGCAAGGAATTTTTGTGCTGGGCAATTGGCGTTCTAAAACATCAATTTTTGCGCTGACTAATTCAATAAAAGGCACAATAATATGCAGACCAGCTTCGCATTTGCGCACATATTTTCCCAATCGTTCAATTAAGTAATTTTGCGATTGCGGCACGATGACTATTGTCATTTTTAAAAATACTAAGGCTAAGACAATAACCAAGCCAATAAATATATATGATAATGAAAAATCAACCATAACTCTCTCCTATGTAGTTTGAATATACCACAAGATTACAAAAATTCAAGCAAAATCTTAAATTAATCGTGGGTATTGATAGTTTTTAATAATTCCGCGTGAATATGCGGGTTAGCGGCAATAATTTCCAATTTTTGTAATGATTCAAACGAAATTTTACTGCCATCGCCATGGGTAATTATTGCGCCAGCTTCGTGGGCAATCATAATTCCTGCGGCTATATCCCAAGGGTAAAGCCCTTTTTCCCAAAAACCATCAAGGCGTCCCGCGGCTAAAAATGCTAAATCAAGGCTTGACGCGCCCATTCGGCGCACGCCAGCGGTTGCGCCCATCACCGATTTTAATTGCCCCAAGAATTTATCAAACCCCTCATCTTTGCTTTTGGCAAAGGGCACATATGCCCCAATCAAACATTGCAAAAGATTTTTTCGGTTGGAAACTTGTAATTTGCGGTTTAAGCCTTGGCTAAGCACAAATGCGCCTTCACCGCGTTCAGCATAATATAATTCGCCGCTAAATGGTTGATAAACCACGCCAGCTTTAAGGCGAAAATTCTCCTCGGCGGCGATAGATACGGCAAAATGCGGTATAGCATGCAGGTAATTTGAAGTGCCATCAAGCGGGTCAATAATAAATCGCCGTTCGCTTTTGGCTTGTTGTCCGCCCGCTTCTTCGGATAAAATTTCCCAATCGGGGCGGGCGTAGTTTAATTCTTCAATAATAATTCGTTCGGCATTTTTATCCGCCCGTGATACGAAATCACCGGGACCTTTCGTTGATACTTGAAGATTTTCCACTTCTCGGTAATCGCGAATCAGTGCTCTGCCAGCTTTTTCAGCGGCTTGACACATAACCCGCACTAATGCACTTTGAGCCATGATGTTTTTTCCGAAGGTTATTTAATTGTTCAATAGGGAGAGTGATTCCATAAACATTAATACATAAGCATTTGCAAAAACGCTTATGAAATCATGCAACGAATAGCATAGCATAATAATTATAGCAAGCTAAATTTACGCACTTCTTAAAAAAAGTAAAATATGTCGTTTTTATTTCACTTTTTTTATGATTATCCGTTAATATCATGGCAATTATTAAGGAATATTTATGAATCAACCAGATTATATTATTATTGGCTCGGGCAGTGCGGGGGCGGCAATCGCCTATCGCTTGGCAATGAATGGCAAAAACATCTGTGTTTGTGAATTTGGTGGCACAGATATTGGTCCGTTAATTCAAATGCCATCGGCTTTATCCTATCCGATGAATATGCCATTATATGATTGGGGTTATAGTAGTGAACCCGAACCATACTTAAATGGGCGTGTTTTAGCAACCCCAAGGGGCAAAGTCTTAGGTGGTTCTTCGTCCATTAATGGCATGGTTTATGTGCGCGGTAATGCGCTTGATTTTGATACATGGGCACAAATGGGCGCGAAAAATTGGGATTACAAGCATGTTTTACCCTATTATTGCCGCATGGAGGGGCATAATAACCCCGAACAAATAGACAAAAATTGGCGGGGCTTAAATGGTCCCTTGCGCGTGCAACGCGGTAAAATGACGAATCCCCTTTATAAAGCATTTATTGAAGCGGGCAATCAAGCAGGATTTGGCAAAACCGATGATTATAATGGTTATAAACAAGAAGGCTTTGGCGCGATGGAAATGACCGTGCATCAAGGGCGCAGATGGTCGGTTGCGAATGCTTATTTGCGCCCCGCCTTAAAAACCGGCAAAGTTTTTATTAAAAAATGCTTGGTGGAAAAAATAATTTTTGACGGCACCAAAGCCATTGCTGTGCAAATCATCGCCAATGGACAACAACAACAAATTAAAGCCAATATTGAAATAATTTTATGCGCTGGCGCAATAAATTCGCCAAAAATTCTTTTGCAATCGGGAATTGGTAATGGCGAAGAATTGCAAAAATTAGGCATTAAACCGATAATTAATCGCCTTGGCGTTGGCAAGAATTTGCAAGATCATTTGGAAATTTATTTTCAATTCCAATGCAAGCAACCAGTTTCTTTATATAGCAAAATTAATTGGGGGTCAAAATTATTAATTGGGGCTGAGTGGTTGTTTTTCAAAACTGGGCTTGGCGCAACGAATCATTTTGAATCTTGCGGGTTTATTAAATCTTCGCCAAACAAGCCTTACCCTGATTTGCAATATCATTTTTTGCCCGTGGCGATGCGTTATGATGGTAAATCTGCCTTTGCTTCGCATGGTTTTCAAGTGCATATCGGACCGAATCGTTCGCCTTCGCGCGGGGAAATTACTTTGCGTTCACCAAACCCATTTGATAAGCCGAAAATTTTATTTAATTATATGTCAACCGACCAAGATTGGCAAGATTTTCGCGCCGCGATTCGCCATACGCGCCATATTTTCACGCAACCCGCCATGGCGCAATTTGTTGGCGAAGAAGTTAATCCGGGAATAAATTATCAATCTGATGAAGAATTAAACGAATTCCTTAAACAGCATGTGGAAAGCGCATATCACCCTTCATGCGCCAATAAAATGGGCGATGTTAACGATAATATGGCGGTTGTTGATAGCGAATGCCGCGTGATTGGCGTGCAAAATTTACGCGTAGCCGATAGTTCAATTTTTCCGCAAATCACCAATGGCAATTTAAATGCGCCGTCCATCATGGTTGGCGAAAGGGCATCAGATTTAATTTTGGGCAAAAGCTTGCCGCCTTCTGACTTAGTGCCTTATTAAAAATTATAATATTCGCTTAATTTGTGCTTAAACAATGAAATAAAAATAGCCGCATTAAAATACCAATTTTACTGATTTTGGGGTTGTTTTGCGAGATATATAATATTTGCGCAAAATAATTTAATGGGTGGCGAATCTTGGCAACTTGGAGAATTTTTTCGTTATTGTAAAGCGCGTTTGCGATATTTTGCGCGGGATTTTCGTGAATTATCGGCATTATTTCAGCAATTAAAGCGGATAATTTAATTTCAGCATCAATAAAATAATGATTTTCAATATCATCAATAATATTTTGCCAAATATTATAATGTTCCATACTTAAATCAAATTCTTGCAATAATTTAATGGCGGGGTGGTCGTGGTTTTTCATCGGGGTATTTTCGCGCCACCATTGAAATTTTAATGCCCTTGCAAAATCATTGTCAATATCGTTAATCATGATTAATTGCGTGTAAATATAATGGTAAAGGGCTAATTTTGGACGAAAATTTGGCGCAATAAAAATCAAACTATATGCCCGAAATGGTGCATATTGGCTTAATTCACGCCAAATAATATCTTGGTCTTTATTGATAATTGGCGGCATAAATTAAATCTTTTGTATATTGGTGTTGCGGATTTTTCAATAAATTTTGCGGGGTGTTTTCTTCAATAACATCGCCATTATTCATCACCACGACATTATCGCATAATTGCATAATTACATAAAAATCATGGCTGATAACAATACAGCTAAGCCCTGATTTTTGGCTTATTTCCAAGATTAAATCAATGATTTTTTGCCCCGTGCTTTTGTCAAGCGCGCTGGTCGGTTCGTCTAAAATTAGCAATTTAGGCTGCATAATCAAGGCGCGTGCCAGCGCGATTCGTTGGCGTTGCCCGCCTGAAAATTCATGGGGGTATTTTGTGCAATCTTCGGGATTTAAGCCCACGGCGATTAATTGCGCGGCGATTTTAGCTTGCTTTTCGGCTTCACTAAGCTTAACAAAATGAAAATCAAGGGGTTCTTGGCAAATTTGCCCGATATTCATGCGCGGTGATAGCGAAGAATAAGGGTCTTGAAATAAAATCTGCATTTCCTTGCGATAGGGCAAAAATTGTTGGTGATTAAAATTTTGATACGCAATATCGTTGAATTTCATCATGCCCGAACTGGCAATTAATCGTAATAAAGCGTGCGCCATCGTGGATTTTCCAGACCCGCTTGCGCCGATGATTCCCAAAATTTGCCCTTGGTGTAATTGCCAAGCGCAAGGCTTGATAATTTGGTGATAATGGCTGATTCGTTGCAAGATACCTTTTTTAATGGGGTATTGCACGGCTAAGTCTTTAACTTGCAAGATAATTGGGGTATTTTGTGCATTTTTATCGGTCTTAATTGGGGGAATGCGCAATAATTCTTTGGTATACTCATGGCGCGGGTTGGTAAAAATATCGCTAGTCTTACCAAATTCGCGGATTGCGCCTTGCTGCATGACAATGACTTGGTGGCACAGATGGCGCACGGAATTTAACTCATGGCTAATATAAATCAAGCATGAATTTGCGGTTTTTTGCTTGATTAATTCTAGGATTTGGCGTTTTAAATGCGCGTCCAGCGCGGTAAGCGGTTCGTCTGCGACCACTAAGCTTGGCTTATTCGCAAGCGCAATGGCGATAATCACCCTTTGGCGTTGCCCGCCTGATAATTGATGGGGCAAGCGCATCAAAAATTCATCATCATTGGGCAAGCCGACTTCACTAAGCGCGGTTTTAACCATTAAATTTAGGGTGGCTTTATCAAAATCACCAATAAAAGCTTCGGCTAATTGCTTGGCAATATGATGTAATGGGTTTAGCGTAGTTAGGGAATCTTGAAAAATAAAGCCAATATCCTTGCCCGCGTGGTGTTGGCGCGATGGTGCATCGGCAATTTCGGTTTTTTGCCCCATAAATTCCATTGTGCCACCAATGCGCCAATTCCCAAACCACGGCATCAAGCCACTTATCGCCGAACATGCAAGGGTCTTGCCTGAACCAGATTCCCCCACTATCCCCAAAGCCTGCCCTGATTCTAGGGCAAAGCTAAGATTATCAACCAAAATTTTATCGCCAATTTTTATGGATAAGTTGCTGATTTTAATCATGAATCCCGCCGTTTTGGGTCAAAAACATCGCGCATACCTTCGCCAATAAAAATACATAAAGCCAAAATTCCACCAATAACGATAAAGCCACTTAACCCCAGCCATGGTGCTTGAATATTTTCCTTGCCTTGTTTTAACAGCGCACCCAATGATGGCTCACCCGGGGGCAAGCCAAAACCAATAAAATCAAGCGCGGTTAGTGCCGTAATTGAACCCGCAACGATAAATGGCAAATATGCCATGGCAGAATTAAGGCTGTTGGGCAAAATATGGCGCATAAGAATTTTAGCATCGCTTAACCCCAAAGCCTTAGCGGCGCGAACATAATCCATGGTGCGATTTTTTAAAACTTCGGCACGGACAAAACCGACTAAGCTAGTCCAGCTAAATAACAACATTAAGCCTAATAATGAAAAAATATTTGGTTGCACAAAGCTTGCCAAAATTATCAATAAAAATAACACGGGCATACTGCCCCAAATTTCCAAGAATCTTTGCCCGAATAAATCAATTTTACCGCCGTAATATCCGCAAATTGCGCCATAAATTATGCCGATAATAGTGCTAAAAAATGCTAAAACAAAGCCGAAATTCAGGCTTAATCGCATACCATAAATTATTCTTGCCGCGACATCGCCTGCTTCGTCATCGGTGCCAAGATAATGATTTTTATCAGGCGCACTGGGGGCAACGGCAATATCCCTTGCCAGCGTGCGATAATGATATTTTATCGGCGGGTAAATTGCATAGCCGTTTTGATTGATATTAGTTTTGATAAAATTATCATTATAATCGGCTTCGGTCGCAAATTCGCCCCCTAATTGCGCATCAGATACAAAATTAACGATTGGAAAATAATATTGCGCCTGATATTTTACCATTAATGGCTTGTCATTCGCGATAAATTCGGCAAATAACGAAAAAACATAGATAATTATCAGCAAAATTAAACTATAATAGCTAAGTTTTTTTTGTTTAAATTGGTGAATTTTTTCCCACAACAACGATGAAATTATCATAAATTTAGGTCTTGGTTATTTCTTGCCAGATTTGCAATTTTTGCGCCAAAGCGTCTTCGTCACTATATAAAGAATTTTCAATTTTTAAAAACTTATCTTGTTTAGGAAATAAATATTTATTGGTTTGATAAGCGGTTGAAGTCAAACGGCGAATATGCTCAAACGGCGTGCTGGTAAATGATGATTCCGCCAAAGTTTTTGCAACAAGAGGAATATTTAAATAATTTATCATCGCATATGCGCCCGCGATATTTTTGGAATTATTAGGAATGACAAAAACCGCTTCGTCTTGAAAAATACCTTCCTTGGGAAACACAAAACCCATTTGTGGATTTTTTTTAGTATTTTGAAAATAAGTAGTCGTCACCGTATCAAACGCTGAAATTTTCTTTTCTGATAATAATTCAATATTATTTTGTCCAATATTAACTTTATTTTGCGATTTGCATTGCAATAATAAATCACGGACAATTTTTAAATGATTTTTATTGGCGGTATTATAACCAAACCCTAAATATAAACATGCTAATTGGATTATTTGCGTATTATCTTCGTTTAGCCAACCAATGCTTTGGTTCGGCTTTGCCTTATCAAAAATCACGCCCCAACTGCTGGGCGGTATGGGAAAATCTTGCTTATTATAAGCCAATCCATTATATAATTTACCAATTGATACGATGTAATTTTTTTCTGTTTCATCATATTCGCCAATGATGCTGGTATTAATCAATTGATAATTGGGTAATTTCGCAAAATCTAAGGGCAAAATTTTATTATATTTTCTTAATCTTGCACCCTCTTTGTAAGCGCAAACAAATAAATCACATTCCACTTGCCCATTAATTATTTGCTGGGTGGCATCATAATAATTCGTGAAATATTTAAATTCTAAATCAACGCCATATGAATCTATAAAATGTTGAAAATATTCCTTTTGCCCTGATGCTTGCGGCACAAAGGGTTGTAATTTTCCCACTGATTTTGCTTGGGATAATGAAATTTTAGGTAAGCTTATACCCAAAACCCCCAACCCTAACATTGATTGCATTAAATTTCGGCGATTCATGCAATCATCATATATTTTTTTTTAACTTAATCAATAAAAAAAATTAAAAATCTATTGGAAAATTCTTCTTACGGGTTTTCTTGCGATATTGGCGCAATTCATAAAATTCGCGCACGGAATCTTGGTCCAACGATTTTGGGATTTTCTCGCTTAAACCCATTATCCATAACGCCGTCATCACGCAATTTAACGAAACCGAACCATCACCCGATTCAATTTTACGCAAAGTCGGCAAGGAAACATCCATTCGTCTTGCTAATTCCTGCGCTGATATATTGCGGGCAATGCGCGCTTGCTTAACGCGCAAGCCAAATTGCTTTAACTCATCTTGAATTTGCATAACTTCAAGCATATTTCGCCAACACGGATTGCGGAATTTTATTCGGACGATTCATGATTTTTTGCAAATCTTCATCGGTCATGTTATATTTTTTAGCAAGTATAGGGAATAATTCTGATTGTTCAATCGCCTTTTTAACAATTTCGCGCGCCCTTGTTTCGTCAATTCCTAAAACTTGATGCAATTTAAACCCATCGTCTAAATCGCAATCATGCGAAGTTGCTAATTTTAACGACATTTTATTATTAAATTGTGGCACTATATCAAAAACGGGCGCCAATTCCCAAATGCCAAGGCGGCATAAAAAACCATGATTTTTGGCATGGTCATCGCTGTTTCCCAACAAGATATTCATAATTGCGCGGGCAAAAATCTCTTGATTAAGGGGCATGGTAAGTCCTTTACAGCCAAGTTTTTGCGCAATATTATAATAATCATAATATGATTTATCGGTTCGGTAATCGTCATGGCATAAACCCAATGCCGAAGCCAACGACATATAACCAAGAGGGGTAAGATTAAGATTTTCAGAATCAACCATATCAAAACGAAATAACGCCAAACAAAATTCATCATTAATAATTACAAATTGATTATGCGTAGTGCGCAATCCAACCAAAGAAACAATAACCAAGCAAGTTTTTTCGGCTTTTAAATCATCAATGATTGATTCCCGATTAGGCATTTTAACCAAAGCATTTGGAAATAATAATTTAGGATTCGCCCCGCCCGCCGAAGCATTTGAACCAAGTATTAATTGGTCGGGTTTTAAAATTTGTTTTATTAATTCTTTGTTTTCAATAAAAAAATCTTTTTGATTTTTTCGTTTTTCCACAAAATCTGGCGCATTTGGCGTAAGCCCAAATTCCAAATTGCCAATTTTATGCAAGGGCAAATGCAAAATATAATCCATAATACTGGCATTTTGCGGCAAATTATGCGTGGTGCGCAAGATTTTTTTGCCCCAACTATCAGGGCAGACATCTTCAAAAATGCCGTGAATTTGCAATTTATCCGCGGGATAAAAATCACCATCACTAAGGGGTAAGTGGATTGGGTCAACGGCATAATTATCTTCACGGGCAAGCCAGCTTTTGGCATATTGGAATTTATAGCGCGTCTGCCCCGTGGGCATTTTACCGCAAGGCGTAAGGATTCCTAAATTAACATAATTTTCGGCTGATTCATGATAAATAAAAACAAATATTTCTTTCATATTTATAATATATATGAAATTATAATTTCAGTCAATGGATTCTTCAAAAATATCCATTATTTATTAAAAAATTTAAATTTAGGGTAAATCACCCTTTATTTCTTGTGCCGAGATTCCAAAATATCGGTTATTGCCTTAAATTCGCAGCCTTTATCTTGTAATAACACGAATAAATGGTAAATTAAATCGGCGGCTTCGTTTGCAAGCTCATGATTATCGCCCGCCACCGCCGCCAATGCGCATTCCAACCCCTCCTCACCGACTTTTTGGGCGATGCGTTTTGTGCCTTGTTGCAATAATTTGCTGGTATAGCTTGAATCTTGGGGGTTGTCGTGGCGATTTTTAATGATATTCATTAATTGTTGCAAAATATTAACTTGAATAAATTTAGTCGGTTCTGGTTCGTTAAAGCAAGAATTATTGCCCAAATGGCAAGTTGCGCCCATGGGAATCGCTTTAATTACCAAAGCATCACTATCGCAATCAGTAAAAATTTCTTGAATTTCTAAATAATTTCCGCTGGTTTCGCCCTTTTGCCATAAGCGATTTTTACTGCGCGACCAAAACACCACGCGCTTTGTGGCGATGCTTTCTGCCAAGGCATCAAAATTCATAAAGCCAACCATTAAGATTTGCAAATTGCGGGCATCTTGAATCACGGCGGGAATCAAGCCATCTTGTTTCGTGAAATCAATTTTTGTGATATTTATCATAATCTTACTGCTATTCCTTGATTTTTTAAATGAATTTTTAATTCGGGGATAAGAATCGTGTTTTTGTGAAATACGCTGGCTGCCAAAGCGCCAGTTGCCCCAGTTTGCGTGAATAATTGCACAAAATCTGCCATACTTCCCGCCCCGCCCGATGCAATAATCGGCAATGAAATATTTTCGCAAATTGGCGCGATTTGTTGAATATCATACCCTTGGCGCATGCCGTCTTGATTCATGCAGTTAAGCACAATTTCGCCCGCGCCCATATCCGCGCAAATTTGCACCCAATCGCGCGTTTTATGCAAAGTTTTTTGAGTTTTAACCACATCGCCCGTATATTGATAAACAACATAATCGCCATGGTCAAATTTCGTATCCACACCAATAACCACGCATTGCGAGCCAAAACGGCGCGCCAATTGCGTAATTAAATCTGGATTTTCCAAGGCTGGCGAATTGATAGATATTTTATCGGCACCGCTTGATAAAATAAGCTCAGCTTGGGCGATGCTTCTGATGCCACCCGCGACACAAAACGGAATATTGATTTTTTGGGCAATTTTTTCAATCCAAGATTTATCAACGACGCGCCCGTCCGAACTGGCGGTTATGTCGTAAAACACCAATTCATCGGCGCCTTGGTCGCAATAATATTGCGCAAGCTCCACTATATCACCAATAATTTCATGGTTTTGAAATTGCACGCCTTTAACAACTTGCCCGTCTTTAACATCTAAGCATGGGATAATTCTTAATTTAAACATGATATGGCTTCGCTTAATGTAATTTTTGCCTCATGTAGGGCTTTACCGATGATGGCGCCGCTTAAACCCATGGCTTGTAGTTGTTTTAAATCTTGATAATTACTAACACCGCCCGATGCTTGAATCGCGATTTTTGGAAATTTTGCGAGTAATTCTTGATAAAATCCGAAATTTGGACCAACCTGCATACCATCTTTGCCAATATCAGTTGCCAAAACATGCTTGATATTTGGAAAATCGGCGCATACTTGCCAAACGGAAATATCAGTTGCGCTTTGCCAACCAGACACAGCAACTAAGGGGTAATTATCGCGAATATTAAAATCTAGCGCAAGCACAATTTTTTCTGCGCCATATTCTTTAAGCCATGCTTGGCATAAATTGGGGTTTTTAATCGCCAAAGAGCCAATAACCATGCGGTTAATGCCGATTTTTTGCAAAATTTCGCAATCTTCACGGGTGCGAATGCCACCGCCCAATTGAATAATGCCTTGAAAATTGGCACGAATCGCGCGAATCGCCTCAATTTGAGTCAATTTGCCATTTTTTGCGCCGTCTAAATCAACGACATGCAAAATTTCTGCGCCCGCATCATGAAAATTTTTGGCGATTTTTTCGGGGGCTTGATTATAAACAGAGACTTGCTGAAAATCGCCTTGCTTTAAGCGCACGCATTGCCCATTTTTAATATCAATACTGGGAATTATTTGCATATATCCTCGCTTTTATTAAGAAAATTTTGTAATATTTTCTCGCCCGCTTTGCCAGATTTTTCGGGGTGAAATTGCGTGGCAAAAAAATTCTTATACTGAATAATGGCGGCAAAATCAATGCCATAATGGCAGGTTGCTTGGGTATATTCGGGCATGATTTCAACGGCATAACTATGGACAAAGTAAAAATCATCTTCGCTTGTGATGCCTTGTAAAAAAGGGTTGTTTGTGGTAATATTGCTTAAATTATTCCACCCCATTTGCGGAATAATTCGGGCATTGGTAATTTGCTTAACTGGGGCATTAATTATATTCAAGCATGGCACAATTTGCCCATTACCTTCTTCGCTATACGCGCATAATAATTGTTGCCCCAAGCAAATTCCCAAAACCGGTTGTTGCAAGTTTTTAATAACTTCACTTAAATTTTTGGCGATAATGGCTTGCATAGCAAATTGTGCCGCCCCAACGCCGGGTAAAATCACCCAATTTGCCTTATTGATAATTTTAGCATCATCGGTAATGACGCTTTCATATCCTAATCTTGTTAAAGCCGCGGTGATTGACGCAAAATTTGCCCCGCCACCTTGAATTATCGCCACGAATTTATTCATAAAACCCCTTTGGTGCTGGGGTATTTGTCATGTTCAATGGTGATGGCTTGGTGCAAAGTTTTCGCAAAAGCCTTAAAAATAGATTCCACCATATGATGCGAATTTTTACCCGTTGTGGTAATATGAATCGCCGCCCCTAAATTCGCGCTTAGCGATTCAAAAAAATGCGCCACCATATTCGTTGGAAAATCGCCAATCATTGCATCAGGGAAAATTGCCGAAAATTCGCAATGCCCGCGCCCACTTAAATCAATGCTGATTTGCGTGTTCGCCTCGTCCATGGGCAAGACAAAGCCGTATCGGGCAATGCCTTTTTTATCACCCAAGGCTTGCTTTAATGCCAAACCAATCGTGATGGCAGTATCTTCAATCGTATGATGGGCATCAATATGATAATCGCCAATCGCTTGGACATCAAGCGACATAGTGCTGTGGCGCGATAATTGTTCAAGCATATGGTCAAAAAATCCATTGCCCGTATTGATTTTAGCATTGGCTAAGCCGTCTAACTTTATTGCAATGCGAATTTCAGTTTCTTTGGTTTTACGGGTTATTACCGCATGGCGAAGCAATAAATCTTGCGCAGTTTCATTAATGCCCAATACGGATAATAATAACGCATTTTCATGGGGGGTGCCTATACTAATGCGGATAGTATTCGCAATATCGCCGTGCCGATTGCGCACAACAATACCATTTTGCAAGCAATGTTTATATAAAGCTCCGCCATCATTTGCTTCAACTAAAATAAAATTAGTCTGGCTTGGAAATACGCGCTTAATATAGGGTGATTGCGCTAATTTAAAGCTTATCTCATCGCGCGATTGTATTATTTCTTGAATTTTTTGGCGCGCATCATACAAACCCATCGGCGATAAAGCTTTGCAAGCCGCAAGTTCCGCCGAATATGCCAAAGGATAAGGGGGAATAATTTTTTGGCATAAGTCAATAATTTCAAGATGAGCAATCATCGCGCCAATTCGTTCACCCGCCAATCCGTATGCTTTGGATAAAGTGCGAAAAATCACGATATTATCATATTCCTGCATGATGCTTGTCGCGGATTCTTGGGTTGTAAATTCAATATAAGCTTCATCTACGGCAATAATTGCCTTACCATAATGGATTTTGGCGCAATTGGCAATATCGCTTAGGGGTATTAAATTTCCCGTTGGATTATTGGGGGTGCAAATGAAAATTATTTTAACAAATTCATCGCATTGTTTATGTATTTCTTGCCAATTTGGTTGAAAATTATCGCCAATTAATGGTATTTCAATAGTTGTTGAACCTTGCATTTGCGCCGCAATACTATAATAATTAAATGTCGGCGTTAGCACGATAATTTTATCGCGATAAGCGGTGCAAAAAGCCCGCACTAATAATTCAATGGCTTCGTCAGCACCACGGCATAATAATAATTGCGAGGGATTTACTTGGTAAAGATTTGCCATTAAGGCGCGTAATTTTTTAGGTTGCGGTTCAGGATAGCGATTAATTTTATCATCACTACCCAATGGAATATAAGGGTTTTCATTGGCATCTAAACCAATAAAATTGCTAAAATCAGCTTCACCGCGCGCCGAACTATAAGGGTGCATCGCCATTATTTCAGGACGCGCAAGTTTTGCTAACCATTGCTTAATCATATTTTTTGTCATTTTTTTCCATTTCTGTTTGGCGTAGTTTTACAGCTTGAAAATGGGCGTCAAGCCCTTCAAGTTGCGCTAAATGTGCAACCGCAGGGGCAAGATGGCGAAATCCTTTGGGGGATATTTCTTGAAAACTAATAAATTTGCAAAAGCTTGCCACGCTGAGCGCGCTGGTATTTTTGGCATATCCATATGTTGGAATTACATGGTTGGGTCCCGATGCGTAATCGCCCAAAGCCTCCGCCGACCAATTGCCGATAAATACCGACCCCGCATTGGTAATTTGCGATAAATATTGCCGTGGGTTTTGCATTTGCAATAATAAATGTTCTGGTGCGTATTGGTTAGATATTTCTATGGCGTGATTCATGTCCTTGGCAATAATTATCGCGCCATTTGCCAAAGATTTTTCTAAAATCTGATGCCGTTTCGCAGTTCGTAATTGGTTATTCAATGATTCTTGAATTTTAATTGCCATTTTTTCGCAATCGCAAATACATATTACGCCAGAATCTGGGTCATGTTCGCCTTGGGCAAGTAAATCAGCGGCGATAAAATCACAATTTGCGCTTGCATCGGCAATAACTAAAACTTCCGAAGGTCCAGCCTGCATATCAAGGGCTGCGCCTTCGTTATCCATGGCGGCTTGAATTTTCGCTTCGGTTACATATTTATTACCCGGTCCAAAAATTTTGTAAGCCTTGGGTATAGTTTCCGTGCCATAAGCCATAGCAGCGATGGCTTGGGCACCACCAATTGTATAAATTTCATCAATACCGCAAACTTGGGCGGCTAAAATAATCGCGGGGTGAATATTGCCATTTTTATCGGGGGGACTACATACAAATATGCGCGGGCATTTAGCGATTTTAGCGGGAATCGCTAACATCAAAAGCGTAGAAATCAGCGGAGCAGAACCTGCGGGAATATATAAACCTACGCTTTCAATCGGGCGGGTTTCTTGCCATAAATCAACGCCGTTTTCATTAATGCCGTGCGATTTTGGCGATTGGCTTT
The DNA here is from genome assembly GCA_965262605.1 of Alphaproteobacteria bacterium. Classification (GTDB taxonomy): domain Bacteria; phylum Pseudomonadota; class Alphaproteobacteria; order JASGCL01; family JASGCL01; genus CBDHFN01. The sequence continues at coordinate 205,708 of CBDHFN010000002.1, forward strand.
CGTGGTATCGCTTAATATTATCATGGGCGAATTTTATTGCCGATAAAGTTTCGGCATCACACGCGGGCGCATTGGATAAATCAAGCTTTAAATCCCCGATTTTTGCGCCGTCAAATTGCAAGGTAAGCTCTCTTAATGCTGTATCGCCACCACTTCGCACTTTGGCAATAATTTCTGCAACTTGGTTTTTTAACGATTCGTGCATCGCAATATGCCCACGGCGCAGGATTTTATTTTTTGTTTCAGAATCGCATGCTTGCCAGTTAATAATTTGCATGGTTAAAATATCATTTTTTCAATGGGTAATACTAAAATTGAAGTAGCGCCTATGGATTTTAATTGTTCCATCACTTCCCAAAAAACTTCTTCTTGGCTAACAACATGGATTGCAACCTTGTCGGGGTGTCCTTGCAATTCAAGAATAGTTGGCGATTCGCAACCGGGCATAATTTGCGCTAATAACGGGATTTTTGACCGTTCAATATGCAACATAATATATTTATTTTGTTGGGCATTTTGCACGGCTTGAATGCGCAAATTTAACCTGTCGCATTGGTTTTGCTTGGCATTATCCCATGCGCCATTGCGCCCAATTAAGATGGCTTGGCTATGCAAAACTGGCATAAATTCCACTAAGCCATTTTCGCTTAATGTCGCCCCCGAAGAGACTAAATCACAAATATAATCAGCAATACCAATTTGTGGCGCCAATTCCACCGACCCGTGCATCACGACAATTTTTGCTTGAATTTTATTATTATTCAAGAATTCTTGAAGTATATTAGGGTATGAAGTTGCAATTACCTTATTATTTAAATCAGAAATTTCCTTGATGGGTGCAGATTTTTGCATGGCGATGCTTAATTTACATTGCGAAAAGCCAAGCTGGCGAATGATTTTAATTTTTTCAGCGTTCGGGTTATTATAAGAATATTCCGCCAATAAATTTTCGCCAATAATGCCAATATCACAAATGCCATTGGCAATTAAGCCCGGTATATCATCATCGCGCGCAAAAATAAAATCCAATCCAAAATTATCGTCTTGGGTAAGTAATTGATTTTTTGTCGCATGGGCTTTAATGCCACATTTCGCCAATAATTCACGGCTTCCATCAGCTAATCTTCCAGACCTTTGCAGGGCGATGCGTAATTTATTCATAATGCTCCTTGTGCTATTGTGCTATCATACTAATACAGCAAGACAAAGTCAACAAATTTTTTTCTGTTTATTGATGAAAATATTTAAAATTATTGAGTAATCTAGATAAATAATATATTATATTGAAATTAAACGATATTTTAATAGTATTTTTTTAGTAGACAATTTAAATCTTTAAAATTTATTTGTTTATACCCAATGTGTTTGTAAAGTATTTGATTTTTTCGTCTAGGGTCTTTCGTTGCAACAATGCCGATTATAAAATATTCTGTTATAGAATTTTCATTTTTTCTAGCTAATGGAATTTTAATTAATTCTGTTCCATTATTAAATCTTTGAGCATCACGATAAGCATCAAATTCATTGTCTTGCCAATTAATACATTTAAATGGGTGCGTTAAATTTAAAGAGAATTTTTGGGATATTAAGTTAAAAACTTCTTTATAAATATATTCTTTGCCATTTTGGTGTTTATCTGGATAAAAATCCTCTAAAATTTCTTCAATGTAATTATAATCAAATGTATTATCTTGGAAATCTTTGCAAATCGTAATGCAGAAACTCATATTAGCTCACTTAAATTAGCAAGCTACATAAATCATGCGACCAACCACATCGGATATGTTGTGTTCTTTGCCATCAATTAAAACTCCATTATCCATATATTGGGTTTTAACTTTAATTTCATTATGTTCATTAATAATTTGTGTTAAAAGACGGCACTTTATTCTGCCATAACCATCAATAATTAATATAAAATCATAAAGACTTAAATAATAACCAGACTTACCATCTTTACTTCCATATATAACATTATAATTTTCCCCATTTATTTGTTGAATTTCTTTTGCATGCAATTCACAAATATATTCATAAGCACCAAAAATATTTGTTTCAAATTTAGGCAATTCAATATCGTTAAATAATAAACCTGTCATGCAATCACCCTTCGCAACCATATATTTTATTTGTGCTATAGAGTTAAGGTTTGAGATTTTATTGTCATATAATTCTTTAAATTTATTCTTTTGATATTCAAATAACGCATCTAGTGAATCATTTTCATTAGCAAATTTCTCTTGCTTAAAGTCATCTTTACCATTATCAGTTTTGCGAACCGCGCTAAAATGCACTTGCAACCATTCGCCATGAAAGTTTTTAGTTGGAATTGATTTAACTGGTATATTGTTCATTCTTAGGTAGGAGTGATGGAGTATTAATATAGCTACCAATATCTTATAATCAATCAGCTGTCAATTACTTTTTTTAAGAATTTTTTAGTTTGATTGTAAACCTTATTGCGTTAAAAATTCTGGGGTTGTTGCAAATAAAATTTGCAAGCGGGGTGGTTTATAGGGATTACCCATTAAATCACTTGGGTATTTTGACTATAACTTAATCCGTTTGGTAATATAAATAATGCCAATAATGGCGAAACAAAAAATGACCGAATAATTGTCAAGTGCTTCGTTTAGAATAAATGCGCTGAAAATAACCGATAAAAATGGCTGAATTAACTGAAATTGCGAAGTAATTAAAACACCGCCCATTGCCAAACCACGATACCAAAAGAAAAATCCCAACCACATGGAAAATAAACCAACATAAATAAATCCGCCCCAAGATAATAAATCAATGTCTTGGGCATTTTGCGGGAAATAATGCCACGATAATATAATATTAATCGGTAAAAATATAATTAAAGTCCAGCAAATAACTTGTTCTGATGGGATATTTTGGGAAACGGCGCTGCCTAATACATAACCAAAGGACGCGGATAAGGATGCTAAAATTAACGACCCATCGTTAAAACTTATCGTGCCCGAACGCAAATAAGCATATAATAATACTAATGAAAAGCCTAAAAGCACCATAAACCAGAAGAAAATATTGCCATATTTGCGATGATAAATCGCGGCAAATAATGCCGTGCTAAGCGGTAAAATGCCAGTTATCACCGACCCATGCACGCCACCCGTATGTAATAACGCATAATTTGAAAAAAATGGAAACCCATAAACGATACCTAAACCACCAACGGCGATTAACAGAAATTCTTGAGGCTTAGGGATTTTTGGGCGAATAAAAAATAATAAAATCAACGAAGCAAACCCCGCCAATACCGCGCGCCCAAAAGTTAAAAAGTAAAATGAAATTTGCGGTGCATCGGGCGTGCCAAGCGCGATTTTGCTCATCGGCAAGGTAAAAGAAAATATAATTAAGCCAATGATAGCCGAAATATACCCCTTAGTTTTATGCGCAAGCCTATTCACTATAACTCCAAACCCTTGATAAACATATAAAAAGCTAAAATAATTAAAACGCATCCGAAGATTCGTTTTAATTGCGCGACAGGCAAAACATGCGCCGCCTTTGCCCCCAAAGGTGCAAAAAATACCGAAACCAAACTTATCACAATTAAAGCGGGCGTGTAAATATAGCCAAGCGAAAATTCAGGCAAATCACTAAGGCTTTGCCCCGCAAAAATAAAGCCAATGCTGTTAAATAAAGCAATGGGAAAACCAGTTGCCGCCGAAATCGCCACGCTTTTTTGCATGGGAACGCCGATATAAACCATATAAGGCACCATTAAGAACCCGCCACCTGCGCCGACTAAACCCGATAAAAACCCCACTAATATGCCGACTAAGCTTAGTATCCATAATGGTTGCGAACGAAATTCCCGTTCAGGTTTTTTGGCATTTGTCAGCATTTTATACGCCGAATAACCGACAAAACACGCAAAAAATAAGGCTAAATATTGCCCCTTAATCCATGAAAACACCCCCATTGACGCTAAAAAACTGCCCAATAATATCCCCGGGGTAAATTGCATCATTAATTGCCAATTAATTGCGTTTTTTTTCTGATGCGAACGAATGGACGAAAGCGAAGTAAAAACAATGGTTGCCATTGATGTTGCAATCGCCATTTTTAATATCAGGCTTTGCGGAAATTGATATGCCGTGAAAATCATCGTTAAAATTGGCACAATTATCATGCCACCACCGATTCCCAAAAGCCCTGCGCTAAAGCCGGCAATAGCACCAATTAAGACTAATGCTAAAATTATTTGATAGTTTAATAAATCAAAAATCATTAAGGCTAGACGCTAAATTTACCACAGATTTTTTGCCTTGCTGACTAAAACTAAATTTACTGCCGATAAGTTGTTGGCGAATCAGGCTTGCTAAATCTTGGTTTTTATTTTCTTCGTCATCTGGTTGGGAATTATTAAAATCTTGGGTGATAATTTTCGTAAAATCCGCGTTAATTTTGCTTAAACTAGTTTTAGCTTGAATTAAGGCTTGGTCTTTTTTGCTAATATCATTTTGGGAATTTGCCGATTTATTTTGCTGGGCAATTTGATTTAATATTACTTCTTGAAAGTTTACATTGGCAGAATCTTGATTAAGATGCTGATTTTTAAGCGAATTTTTTGGTTGCGCTTGCTCGGTTTTATAAATTGCGCTAAGCGCATCTTTGGCTGATATATTGGTCATATTGTCTCTCCTCGTATTTAATTATTAAAGAGTTTCATGCCTCATGCAAGCAAAAAAATAAAAAAAATTGACTTATTAACAAAATAGTATATTGCTAAACAAATGGAAGCAAAGGTTATTATCGTAAATCCCTTGGGGTTGCACGCCCGTGCAGCCGCGAAATTTGTTAAAACTTTAAGCCAATTTCCGCAAACTACCATGTCCGTGCAATGCGGGCAAAGAATTGTTTCGGGTGATTCGCTGATGTCATTAATGATGCTATCGGCAAAAATTGGGTCAGAAGTTATTATCAAAGCGCAAGGCAGTGATGCCGAACAAGCCTTGGCAGCCATTGTCAATTTAATTCAGAAAGGTTTTGGTGAAATATGAACCAGCAAGATTACAAAGTAAAAGATATGTCCTTAGCAAATTGGGGCTTAAAAGAAATGGATATTGCCCGCGGTGAAATGCCCGGATTAATGGCGATTCGCGCCCAAAACAAGGGAAAATTCCCGCTAAAAGGGGCAAAAATCTCTGGTTGCCTGCATATGACAATTCAAACCGCCATATTAATTGAAACTTTGGTGGATTTAGGGGCAACCGTGCGTTGGTCAAGTTGCAATATTTTTTCAACACAAGATCATGCTGCTGCTGCTATCGCGCATATTGGCGTGCCTGTATTTGCGTGGAAAGGCATGAGCGAAGAAGAATTTTGGTGGGCGATAGAACAAACTATTGTCGGTCCTGATGGTTGGGAATGCAATATGATTCTTGATGATGGCGGTGATTTAACCCAAATTATGCACGACAACCCCAAATATCATGGAATTTTAGCGGGCGTTAAAGGCATTTCCGAAGAAACAACAACGGGCGTGCACCGATTATATGAAATGGCAAAGAAAAATGCCCTTAAAGTGCCCGCCATTGATGTTAATAATTCGGTTACTAAATCAAAATTTGATAATATTTACGGGTGCCGTGAATCGTTAGTTGATGCAATTCGCCGTGCCACCGATGTGATGATGGCGGGCAAAGTCGCCGTAGTTAATGGTTTTGGTGATGTCGGCAAAGGTTCTGCGGCTTCCTTACGCCAAGCGGGTTGCCGTGTTAAAATTTGCGAAGTTGACCCAATTTGCGCCTTGCAAGCCGCGATGGAGGGATATGAAGTCACCACCATGGACGATGCCGCACCAGATGCAGATATTTTTGTAACCGCAACGGGCAATGTTGATGTTATTAACATTGACCATATGCGCGCCATGAAACACCGCGCAATTGTTTGTAATATCGGACATTTTGACAGCGAAATTCAAGTTGCGGCTTTGCGCAATTTGCAATGGCATAATGTTAAGCCTCAAGTTGACGAAGTGGAATTTCCCGATAAAAAACGAATCATGCTGCTTGCCGAGGGGCGTTTAGTAAATTTAGGTTGCGCAACAGGGCACCCAAGTTTTGTGATGTCTACAAGCTTTTCCAATCAAGTTTTGGCGCAAATTGAATTATATCAAAATCACAAAAATTATGATAAAAAAGTTTATGTATTACCCAAAAAACTTGACGAAATGGTGGCGGCGCTACATTTGGATAAATTAGGCGTGAAATTAACGAAATTATCCAAAAAACAAGCCGATTATATTGGCGTTGGCACTGAAGGTCCTTTTAAACCCGATGCTTACCGCTATTAATGCTTGAAGAATTATTCGTTGCCCTGCCATATTTAGCATCAATTGCTATATTTGCCTTGGTGACTTCCATGTCGCCCGGTCCCAATAATCTTGTTTTATTGACTCTGGGCGTGCAATATGGATTTAAAAAATCTTTGGGTTTTTTATTCGGCGTGCCATTTGGTTTTTTTACCATGATGGTCGTTGTTTATTTGGGGCTAGGCGCGGTTTTTGTCAAAAGTGAATTGATTCATTTGATATTTAAAATTGCGGGCGGATTGGTTGTGCTTTATATGGCATTAAAAATGATAAAATCGGGCGCGATTAACCGCGATAAATCACAAAAATCAGCACAATTAGGATTCTTAAATGGCTTGATTTTTCAATGGATAAATCCCAAAGCTTGGATAATGGTTGTCAGTTTCATCAGTTCATATATTCCGATTTATTGGAATAACACCATGGTTTTTATCGCATTTATTTTATTCAGCCTATGTACGCTTTCGTGTTTTTTTTGGTTGAATTTGGGTGAAGCGATTGAAAAATATTTGCAAAATCCGATTAGGTTAAAAATTTTCAATTGGAGCATGGCAATTTTATTGGTTTTATCGGTAATTCAAGTGTTGCTTATTGATTAAAATATTGCGCTAAAGCCGTTTTTGCGTCAATATATCCCAAGCTTTGCGATTTATGCCATAATTCTTGGGCTTTTTTACTATCGCGTATGCCGCCTTCGCCATTATAATTCATTAAGGCTAAATAATATTGGGCTTCACCATTATTATTTAAATGTTTTTTTTGCAAATATTGCCTTGCTTTTGTATGGTTTTTGGGGATATTTTCGCCATCGCGCATCCATTTAGCAAGCGTAATTGTCGCTTGTTCAAATTCATCATCTGAGGCAATATTTAAGTAATGCAAAGCCTTGCTGACATCAACCTTGGTGATATTATCACCTTGATAATATGCCATTGCTAATTTATAATTGGCTCTGCCATATTTAAGGCTTGCGGATTTAAGCAAATATTGCCGTGATTTATTAAGGTTTTTCGGCGTATTAAAGCCTTTTTCTAAAATTATCGCATATAATTCAAACGCACGGGCATTTTTTAGGCGCATTTGCAAGTTTAAATTTTTTAAATAATGGTGATTTTTCGCAATTTTCTTGGCAAATTCCTCAATTTGCGTATTATCCAATTCATCATAATTGGCGGGATAAATAATATTTTGCGCATTTAAAAAACCTATAAAATAAAGACTAATCGCCAATGAAATAGTAATTTGGTATTTCATTTATAAATAAGAAATATCTAAAATTTCCAGAAAATCAATGGAAGGTTTATGCCCGCGCTTCGCGGCTTTTTTAAAAAATTCAATGGCTAATTCTTCGTTTTTGTCTACGCCATCGCCGTTATAATAAATATTAGCAATATTATAATTGACAATCATGTTATTTTCCACGCCGGGAATTTTATATATTTCAAGGGCTTTATTAACATTTTTGGGCACTTCTAGCCCAGTTCGGTATAAATTGCCAAGAAAAATTATTGATTCCAAGGAACCTTTCTTGGCTGATTCTTCAAATAATTTAAGGGCAACGGGTAAATCGCGCGTAAATTCATTCATGCCAATATAGTAATTTAAAGCTCTTGCGAACATTGCCCGTTTATTGCCCAATTCGGCGGCTCGGTTTAAATACTTCGCATATAATTCACCATTAGGCTTACCATCATAGCCGGCTTCGTATATAATGCTTAGCAATTCATTAGCAAAAGATGCTTCTTGGTTAGTTTTTGATGCTAATTCTTTAATTTTCTTAAAATCACTGGGGGTTTGGGCGATATTTTTGGCAAAAATTTTAATTTTACTTATGCCAATTTTTTCAAAATCATCGGGAAAAAAGCCCGCATAAATTGGTTGTGCGAACATCATAAGCAACAAAAGAACAATGAAATTACTTGTATTTTTTCTGACCATGAACATATTTTATCAAATTTTCTTAATATTGTCAAGTATTGTCTGGATTTTTTTTCACCCTGATTTCGCAATATATGAAAAAATATCAACGCTAGCGATAATAAATATTAAATGCGCTTTGCTTTTAAAATGGTCCTTTAAAAGCTTCAATTTCGCCCAATTTTGGCGCGGGCGGGTTGTATGCTGATTTACCATTAATCATTTCATGGGCTTTAATCGCAACGGACACGGGCGATGGGTAAAATTCCAGTTCCAAACATCTTGAAGTTGGGCAAGGTGTCGGTGCATAACCGATTCGCGCCATTTTATAATGCCCCAAACCCCGTTCAACCATTTGGGCGATAATTTCTGATGCTACGCCGCTTGGCAACCAATCATTTTCCACGATGAGTAATTTACCAGTTTTTTGCAATGATTTAGCAATGGCATCATAATCCATTGGGCTTAGGGTGATTGGGTCAATTACTTCGGCTTGAATGCCTTCTTGCGCCAATAAATCGGCGGCGCGAATGCAATCTAAAATCGTGTATGTCATACCGACTAAGGTAATATCTTGCCCGTCACGCATGGTGCGCGCCACGCCAAACTTGCCAATAATTCGCTCGTTTGGCACGATTCCCGTTTGCGCATAAACCATGCGGTGTTCCACCATTACCACTGGATTATTATCCAAAATTGCCGCTGCCATCATTGCCTTAGCATCATGGGGGGTATTGGGTGCAATAACTTTAATACCCGGAATATGCGTGAAAAAATTATATAAAGATTGGCTATGTTGTGCGCCCTGCCCCCAACTGCGACCGATGCTTGCCCTGACAACAAACGGCACAGATTGCTTGCCATCGGAAATATAATGAATTTTTGCCGCCATATTGACCAATTGATTCATGCAAAGCATTAAAAAATCCATGCGTTGATGCACAAATATCGGGCGCATACCCGCCAAAGCCGCTCCAATGCCAATGCCAGTCATGGCATCTTCGGATAAGGGCATATCAAAACAGCGCGAATCACCAAATTCTTTATGTAAATCTAATGTTGAACCATAATGACCTTTGGCATCATCTACCCCTAAACCATAAACAAATACGCCATTGTCAAGTTGCATTTCCTGCGCGGTTGCTTCACGAATTGCTTGACCATATGAAATAATGCGGTTATTGGGCGTAGACATTGGAGTATAATTCTGTTGTGGTTGGGAATTCTTGGGATTCTGCAAAATTTAACGCATCGGCAATTTCTGATTCAACGCGTGAATCAATATTTTGGGCAATATTTTCGCTTAATTTCGCGCGCATTTTCGGTAAGTCATCTTCGCTAATGGCTTTATCAAGTTCGGCATCTGAACGAAATTTCAAATATCTGTCATCGCCCACGCCGACATGGTCACGAAAACGGCTCGTGGGTATTTCTAAATATTGGGGTTTGCCGGTTTGGGCAATTTTCGTCAATAAATCTTTTGTTTGCTGATAAATTCCATGCACGGAATTATCCAAACATTGCGTGCCTTCCACCCCAAAAGCTTCTACACGGGCTAAAATATTATCATTGGCTTGGCGTTTTGTTTGATGCGTATAAATAGCGTATTGGTTATTTTCGCAAATAAATAAAATCGGCAATTGCTTTAAAGCCGCAAAATTACACGATTCCCAAAACGCGCCTTCTTCGGTTGCGCCATCACCAAAATAACAAATCGCGCGGCTAGATTTTTTTTGCATTTTCATCGCCAAAGCATAACCAACAGCATTAGAAACTTGGCTGGCGACTATCGCCGAAGTATAGGCAAAATTTACATTTATATCGCCCAAGTGCATAGAGCCACCCTTGCCATTAGAACAACCACCCATTTTGCCATATAATTCCGCCCACATGCGCTTTAAATCACCGCCATGCGCCAAATAATGCGCGTGCGAGCGGTAATTGGAAAAAATAAAGTCAGTTTTATCGCATGCCAACCCCACGCCAACCGCAATGGATTCTTGCCCAATTGACAAATGCACGGGGCTTTTGACTTTATCACTAGGGTAAAGCCTGATAATTTCTTCTTCGCTTCGGCGAATTAATTTCGCTAAATAATAGCTTTGTTCCAAAAAATTCATGCGTTAAGACTAAACTATTTCGTTTTAAAATACAAGAATAATTGAGCAGGTTTCAAAATTATTTTTTTGTTATTAATTCTTGCAAATACCAATGAGTTGCAATTATTTTTTCATTCATAAAGTGCGAATATGAATGAAAATTTTAATTTGATTTTTTGTAAAAAACAACACCAACGCGGTCAATATGTTGTCGTAATTCATGATTTTCAATTTTGCCATAAATGGATAAATCAACCACAAATGGAATGTCGGAATCGTCCAATTCGCTAGCAATTTTGTGCAATATGTTAAAATTTATTGTGTCACCAAGCAAAGTTAAATCAATATCGGAACCAGTTTTATAATTACCCATTGCCCGCGAACCATAAATTATTGCCTTGTCAACTTGTTTATATCGGGCAAGAATAGTAATAATTTGCGTTATATTTTGCGCGGACAAACCAAATTTACTCATTATTATTCAAAAACCCTGTGAATTTTGTTGATAATAATGCAAATTCGGGATAAAATATTTGATAAATATTTTCTGCTAATTCTTGTGCCATTGATTCATCATAAACATTTGTTGCCATATTGCGGGCACCAATCATTTGCATCCAAACATCACCATTGGCAATAATGCCAAGTTTAAATGCTTGCCTAAATGAATCTTTTGCCCCCATAATATCCATGATTCCTTGATATTTTAAATAATCTTTCAGCATGTTCCATGATAATTCATAAATTATCACAAATGAATGCATTAATCCTTGTTGTTCAAGGGGAGTTAGCGGGCGTGATTCTTGCAAATTAACCGCATCTTGCAAGTTTTCAAAAGCTTTTTGAAAATTACTAAATCGTTGTTGCCAGCGAATATCCAAACTCATAATATAAAATCCAAAATTACTATTATCAATTGCTATATTACCATAATAAAAAAAAATTGCAAGTATAGTCAAAATACCCAATAGATTTAAAATAAATCTATTGGTCAAATTTTGACTATAAAGGGGGTTGTTAAGGGGGATTTTGAGCTGTTGCGTTAGCACAGAGAAAAAATCCCCCTTAAACTTAAAATATTTAATCCCGTTAGCGATGATAATTTTTAATATTATTGGGGAATCAGGGTATATTTCAACAATCATTCAGGGGAATTGCTTGAAAAATATTGACAGGAGGAGATAGAATGATTCAAGATGAGGATTCGCGAGCAAATGAGTGAAAAACGGATTATAAATAACAAAATGTTGCATATCCAGAATTTAAAATACTTGCAAAAGATTATGGAATATGCCATAATGAAATTAAAGAAAAGAGAAATTATGCAAGGAAATTTTGATATTGTAATTTTTGCCGTTATATCCGCCGTTTTAATTTATAAAATTTGGCGAATCTTGGGCAATCGCGTTGATGGCGAACCAACCGCCGAAGATTTTACAAGAGGTTTTCAAAAAAACCCCACAAATGCTGAAGACGCAAAAACTGCCAACAACCAAGAAAAAAATGATAATTTAGCCGAAATTATTGATGTTGACGCACAACCAGTTATGGCGTTTGACATGAATAAATATGCCGAATTTGAACCACAAATTCAAGAAATCATCAAGCACGACCCGCAATTTAACCCGGAAAAATTCATCATTGGCGCGGGTAAAGCTTTTGAATCTATTCTTAATGGCTATGTTAAAGGCGACAGGGCAATTATTCAAAAATTAGTTGAAAAAGATTTAGCCGATTTTTTAATTAATATCATGGATAAGCGCGAAGCGGATAGGCTGACCATGGAACCTAATTATTTAATTGGTATTAATTTAGTAAAAATTGATTCCATTATTATCAAACCTACTGGCAAAATTATCATTGGTTGCACCATTGAATCTGAACAAATTTTTGCGATTCGCGATTTTAACGATAATGTCGTGCAAGGCAATGCCACAGAAATTATCCAAAAATCTGACCAATGGTATTTTTCGCGTGAATTAAAACCTCAAAACCCAATTTGGTATTTAGTTGAAATTAAAAATAATCAATAAAGACTTGATTTTAGCCTTGCTGATATTGTTGCTTGGCATACAAGCGAACAAGGCAATATCCGTGGAATTAAACTCTAAACAATGGGCTGGGTTTCACGAAGCAATTCTAGCATTTTGCACCAACATATCGGATAAACCGAAAATTTGTATGAATAGTAAAGATATTAATCAACTTATTCTAAGCCTGCATCAAGATTATACCCAAAAAATCAACAATAATTCATTCATAACCGCTTATAGCTTGCCGACAATTAATGCCAGACTTATCCCCGATGATATATATAATGTGCCTGTTTATGGGTTGCCATTTGACAAAGCCGATTATAATTATTCGCGTAAAGACATTGACCAAGGCGCGTTGCAAAATAAAGCACCTATCTTAGTTTATTTATCCTCAAAGATTGAGCTTTTTTACGCGCAAACCCAAGGATCTTTTCGGGCAAAATTAGCTGATAATAGCATCAGATATATTGGTTATGGCGCCAATAATGGCAAAAAATATGTCGCCATTGGCAATAAGTTAATTCAAGCAAATCTTATAACCCAATCAAATTGGAACGATATTGCCCAATATTTACAAAGCCTGAATGATGCGCAATTACAAGAAATTCTAAATTTAAACCCGCGTTATATATTTTTTCAAAATTTGCCCAATAATAATAGTTCAAGCAGTTCGGGCGCAAAATTAGTTGAATTTCACACATTGGCGGCGGACACGGATATTTACCCATTTGGCACGATAATATGGTTGGAATACGCCCCGAATCAAGCCACAATAGCCATTATTAACGATACTGGTTCTGCTATCAAAGGCGAGGGTCGTTTTGATTTATTCTTGGGCAAACATCTAAATCTTGCCAATTCCATCAAATATCGTGGCAATTATGCGGTATTTACCCCGATTAATAATTAAGATTTATATGCCCATTCGGCAGTTTTGGCAAACCCACCCAGCGGATATAAATGAAATCCAGAAATATTAGGATTTTTATCGCTATTATCTATAATTTCGTGGCATAAATCTGAAGGGTCGCGCACCGTCAATAATTTGGTGATATTGGCGGCTTGTTGCGCAATCACCTTCATTGATGGTCCAATACCGCAATGCGTTGCGTGCATCATCAGGGTTTTAATCGTGGCTAAGCCCGGAATACCCACGCGCAATTGCATGGTGATGCCATTATCGCGCAATTTTTTGGCATATGCAAATACGGGTTCAGCTGTAAAGCAAAATTGCGTGGTAATTTCCAAGGTTATTTTAGTTTTTTCCATGAATTTTTGCTTTTCTTCCAAAGCAATCCAATGGTCTTTATCGGGAAAATCTGGTGAGCCTTCGGGGTGCCCTGCCACAAAAATATGTTCAAAACCATGGTCTTGGAATAAGCCAGTCGCTAAAATTTGTGAAGTCGCATGAAAATCGCCTAAGGGATCTTTGACTCCACCACCGATTAATAAACATTGCTTAATTTGCGCTTTAGCTTGCAATTTTTTTAAGGCATTTTCTAAAAACTGCCGATTGGGAATTGAACGGGCGGCTAAATGCGGTAAAGGCTCCATGCCCTCGGCGCGAAGGCGAATCGCGCAATTTATCGTTTCTTCAATGTCAGAACCGGGCAAAAATGTAATAAATACGCGCGATCCTTGGGGTAAAAATTCACGAAAATCGGCGACTTTTTCCGCGCCTTTGGGGGTTACTTCAATCGTGGATTGCTTGATATAATCTTGATAAATTGACATTTTTTTCCTTATTTTTAGCTTAATTATTTTTATAATAATCTTTCTAAAATAAATATCAAATTTGCGCCATTTCTTAAAATTTATTTTCCATGCCACGATTCTCCAAATTATTTAAACAATTACTGAACCATTGCGCAACCTTTGGCGGGGTCGTCCAAGTTTTTCACGGCAAAGCCTGTAATTTTATTTTCCTTGCCAATGGTTTTACGGGCATAAATATGTTGCACGGGATTATGGGCTTTATTCAAATAAAATTTACCCCTTGGCGAATCAATAATGGCGGATTCTGCGGCTTTAATAAAGCCTGCTTTGTCTTTAATATCGCCATTTTTTTGCCCCCTTAAACCCGCCAATAATAATTGCGCCGTATCGTAACCTTGCACGGAATAAACATCAGGGTCTTTGTTATATTCTTTTTTAAACGCGGCACGAAAAGCTTTATCGCGTGGCTCATCAAGCCCATCACCATAGTGCATAGCGGAAATGACGCCTTCGGCTGTGTTGCCAGTTGTATCCAAAACGCCATCAGTTAAAAATGTTGCGTAAATTGGGAATTTAGCCTTTAATCCCGCATCCGAATAATCTTTCAAAAATTTTGTAGAAGCTGCCCCAGAGAAAAATACATATACTGCATCTGGTTTTAATTCGGCAATTTTCGCCAATAAAGGTTGATATTCAACATTGGGAAATGGCAAGCTTAAATCCGCCAATATTTCCCCGCCAGCTTTGGTGGCAAAACCATCTTTAAATCCTTGCACGGTTTGATCGCCCGCGGCGTATTTCCAAGTCAAAGTAACGATTTTTTTAACGCCCGCATTGGCGGCTAAAACTCCCGCACCATATGCGGCTTGCCAATTAGAGAAACTTGACCTAAACACATGCTTATCGCAAAATTGCCCCGTAATTTCATTCGCGCCCGCATTGGGAATAATTAATAAAGTTTCGCTTTCGCGGGCAATTTTTGCCATTGCCAACGCGACGCCCGAATGCACGGTGCCAATTAAAACATCAACCTTATCTCGGTTAATAATTTTATTGGCGTTATCCGCCCCTTTGGCTGGGTCAGATTCATCGTCTAATTTAACATATTCAATTTCTTTGCCCGCTAATTTTCCGCCCTGTTCTTTGACAAAAAGCCTAAATCCCGCTTCAATATCATTGCCTAATTGGGCAAAAGTTCCAGAATAAGGCAACATTAAGCCTAATTTAATTTTATTTTGGGCATAAAGCGGCGATAATAATGCAACCGAAGTTAAAGCAGATATAATTATTTTTTTCATAGCGACTCCTTATGTCTTTAAAAAGCTATTATTGGGATAATAGCTTTTTATTAAGCAAATTACTAACATAATTAGCGCGATAATAATTTAAAAGCGACAAATCAAACCGAAAATTAAAATCCTGCCTTAATTTTTTCATAATCGCTGGCTGCCTTGGCGGTGAAAGCCGTATCAACATTCGCCCAATAGAATATTTTACCTTTATATTTATCTAAATTATCAAACGAGGCTTTTTCCAATGATTTTTTAGATTGTTTTTTCATGCCAACTTCGTTGATATGCCCAAAACCCGTATATTCCAAGAAATTGACGCTCATTGATTGGTCAGTTACGGTATTAATATATTCGTAAGCTAAGGCTTCTTTTTCGGGGGTAATGCCCTTCATTTTAGCATAACCACAACCACCACCAGTAAAGCCAACATCACGGATAAATGCTAAACGCCCGCCACTATATCCACCCGTATATGAAACGCTGTTCCATGCCCAAGTAAATGCGATTTCCTTGTTAGATAAAGGTGGAATAACATCCGTATCGCCAATCGTCCAATAAAATTTGGTGTTTTGATGAATTTTCCGTAATAAATCCAAAGCTTTATTGTATACTTCGGGGGTTACTTTGCTTAAATCATAAACCCCTTGCATTAAAAACACAAGACTAAACGCATCGGACCATTCATCGGGCATGGCGATTTTGCCTTTATATTTTGGGTCAAGAAATATATCTAAACTTTTCACTGATTTAGGGTCAATTAAATCCGTATTAACATTTAAACCCGTAAAATAAATATCATATGGCACTATCCAAACTTTGCCATTTTGAATAAAACCCATATTATCGCGCCACAACGGCGAAAACTGATTCCAATTTTTAATTTTACTGGTATCCCATGGTTCAATATAACCCGCTTGAATCCATTTCATTGTATCGGTGCTGCAAGGATGCACTAAATCAACTTTAAAACCCGTTTTAATTTTTTGCAAAACATCATCCATATTAGATAAAATAGTAAAATCAGGCTTGCCAAATTTTTTGAGATATGCAGGGTAATATGAAGGATCATCATAACCCACCCAATCGTAAATATGTAAATTTTCGCCAGCTTTAATCGCAGAATTTGCCGATAAGCCGATTAACATTGCGCCCATTATTAAAATTTTCTTTATCATAATTACCTCCATAAATATGTATGATTGTATATATTATACTTATAATCTTGCATTGTAAATAAAAATATTATATTTTTGTATATTATTTAGGAAATTCGCGTGAAAAATTTAATTGTAATTATTATCGGATATTTATTGCTGTTTATTGTGCCATTTTTAGTAAAAATGATGCCACATGGTGCAGATTTTTTATTGGCTTGCATGAGTTATATGCGATATTAATCGGCTTTTTGAGGTTTATTAATAGACATAATAATCCGCACCGCGCCTGAATAAGCTAAAATCATAAAAATTCCTGCTAATATATAATCAAATATTGGGTATGGGAAAAAATAAATTAAGCCACCCGCAACAAAAGTCATAAAATTATTTATCGTATCATTGCGCGAACATAACCATAATGATAATCGGTTGGCATCTGTGTTTTTATACTGCATTAATCCCCAAGAGCTTAAACCATTAATGATAAATGCCATCACGGCTAAGCCTATCATGCCTTGATATGAAGGTAATTGCGGGTGATAAATATTGGTAATTAATTGCCCAAATACCACAAATGCGCCGAAAATCATCAATCCCGCCTTGATTTTTGCGGCGTTATTTTGCAAATTTTCTGACCTGTGCATAACCCAAAGGCTTAAATAAAAACTGAAACTATCGGCGAAAAAATCAAAACTATCCGCCAATAAACCCACGGAATTAAAATAATAACCGCCGATTACTTCAATTACGCCATATAAAAAATTAGCGATTCCCGCCCAGATAATTACTTGTTTATATGTTGGTTTATTTAATTTCATTATTTAACTTTACCATAAAAATTTGTAATTACCATAAAAAAAGGCACAATCAAAAATATTGTGCCTTTTCTTAAATCTTACGGCATTTGCTTGGGATTATTTCACTTCGTCCAAGGTTTTTGGGTTAAAATGAAGATTATGTTTTTTGCCATTCATCGTAACTTGTGCGGCATAACAGCCCTTTTTTACGCTGATTTTTTTGGCTTTGCCGCCTTCGGCTTCAATTTTTTTCATTAAAGCATCTTTGCCCTGCCAAGAAGCTTTATCTTCTTTACACGATACGCCTTTTGAACTAGCAAACGCGCCAGATACTAAAACGGCACTAACAATAACTGCGCTAATAATTGATTTTTTCATGAAGTTTTCTTTTTTTGTCAAAATATTATATGCAGTTTACTTGATAAATATTAACCGAATATAAATGAAAATTGTATTTATACCCTGATTACTGAATAAATTTTAAATGAAAATACGCGATAATTTTAAACCACCCTTTCGGCGCAACAAAGCTTGCCAATGGTATTTGCAAGCGTGGTGACTTTATTTTTTGCCGTAATAATTTTGGATTTTTTTTAATTGACAAAGAGGTAGATAAATATTATATATAAATCATAACTGCCATTTAGGCGATTTCCTTAGCTAGCTTGCTAGTTAATGGGGAATGAAAACCCACTTAACAAGTGGTTTTTTTATTTGGCAATATAAACTGTATATGCGCTGATAATTTTCTTATAATTACCTTGTGAAATTTTTGTTATTTTCTCTTCAAGCCTTAATACTGAAAAAGTGCGAATTTCATGAAAACTCAAAGCACCACCATATTTCACGGGCTGAAAATTGATGACAAAAATTTGAATAGTCAATGGCTTGTTTTTGTTTATGCCATTTATCAAAATCTTTTGTCATAATATCATTCAACTATATTTAAATCTTTTAAAAACTTCATGGCGGATTCTTCGTTTTCTTCAATTGCAATCTCTACTGCCCGCACGGCATTTTGTAAAGTTCGTTCGGATTCTTCACGCAAATTGAAAGATTCTTGAATTTTATCTGCGATTTTTTGTTGGATTTCATTATGGATTAAAGGGATAGGAATTTTTCGTAATTCATCAATGCTAAACGCTGTTAAAATTGTTCCAGAACATATTTTTTTTAAAGTATTTTGAATTAATACAGATTTAAATAAAATTAACAATGTTTCAGGGTTAATAATTGTTGAATTTAACACATAAAATCCAGTTGAACATATAGCGTTATGATATTTATTTGGTATCATCGCACAGCTTGATAATGAACCCTCAATTGATGAAATAATAACATCATTTTTTTTGACTTGTCGTCTGGCACGCGAAGGTAAGTTTACCCCAAGTTCATATTCTGGCGTGGTAATTTCGCCGTTAATTCCGATATTGGATAATTCAATATATTGGTAAAGTTCATTTTCATTGGGATTAAAGTTTTGATTATTAAAATGACAAATATTTTCCAAAATATCAAAATTATATTTGTATTTTTTTAACTGATTCACCATTTCTTCATATTTTTTTTGATAATATTCAGCGTCTAATCGCCCCGATACCCCAAACGATTCAGAAAAGTTTTTAATATTTACAGGTTCATTTGATGGTATAAAATCATGCAAACCCAATTCACGATATAAAATTTCTTCGGCTTCGGTGTATAATTGTTTGGATTCTTTTAAGTTATTGTGGGCTTTTATTAAGCTATCTGTAATAATAAAATTTAAATTAATAACGCATTTCGGTATTGTTAAATTACTTAAAATAAAGTCGTATAATCTTGGATGCTCTGTCCCATATTGCGAACATTCAAATATTTTTTGAACATATTTTGATAGTAAGTAGGCTTGTAAAGTATGGCTTGATATTAAACTAGAATCATTTTTTCTTAAAACAAAATATTCAGAGGATACAATCTGTAAAATTTGCTGTTTATCAACTACTGCGCATTCTTTTAAATATGACCTTAACCTAGAAATAATCAAATCATCTCCTTTAACAATTTTTTTATTTGACTCTATGTCCGATACCGTGGCTGGGTTAAGTAAATATCCACTCAAACTATTTGTTAAATCATATGACAAAACATTTTGATTAATTTGACTAATTGTTTGATTGTTAAAATCAAAATAATCTTTGACCTTTATGCTGGAATCTAATTTTAATAAGCTCTCAAACATTATTTTTTTGTAAAAATCGCTAGATAATACAAAAATATTTTGAATTACATTAGAATGCATATACTCGCTTATTTCCAGCCCTTTTAATAATGTTTGGTATTTTTCATTATCAAAAGGGCGGGTTAAAAAAAACTTAATCGTTCACGCGTGGCAAATTGCCCGAATGCCTCGGCGATTCCATCTTGGGTTAAACCATCATGGTTGAATAAATCATGGTCAACGATTAAATGCCCGTGTGTGTCCAATTTTTTTGTGCCATCATCATTTTTGACATAAATTTTATCGCCCGAATTATCCTTGCTTGGTTTTTGCATCGTGGCAAAAAATATGGGGTAATCATCTAATTTTGGGCATAACTTATCGTCCCATTTTTGCAAAAATAAAACTGATGTTTTTGTGCCCGTATGTGGTTTGAATGCATTACCATGCAACCCCACCACCGCCAAAATACGGCATTTATCGGCAATATAATCGCGTATAAATTTATCTGATGGATTATTAAAACGCCCCTGTGGCAATACAACCGCCATGCGCCCGCCGGGTTTTAAAAATTGCAAATTGCGTTCAATGAATAAAATATCGCGTCCAACGGCTTTTTGCGACTTGCCCGTTGCATTTTTACCCAATTCATATTTTGATAAAATCCGTGTTTCCTTTATATCACCTGCAAATGGTGGGTTTGCCAATAAAATATCAAAATTAAATTCTTGATTTTCCTTGTTTTTTCGTAAATTGCGTAATTTTTTCCAACCATCATTATATATATCTGTCCATTCTTCGGTCTTGGTGGTTTCGTCCCATCGTTCATAATCCAGCGTGTTTAGGTGTAATACATTGGTTTGCCCATCGCCCGCAATTAAATTCAGTGTTCGCCCCACCCGCACGGCTTTTTCGTCAAAATCAATGGCAAAAACATGGTTTTGCACATAATCCACGCATTCAGGCAATTTTTCTTCGGTCGTAAATAAATGGCTTTGGGGCAACCCCTTTGATTCGTATATTTTTTGCCAAACATGGAATATGGCATGCACGGGAAACCCACAACTGCCCGATGCCGTGTCAATTAAATTTTCATGTATGGCGGGATTTAACATTTTAACGCACATATCAATGACATAGCGCGGGGTGAAATATTGTCCCTTTTCGCCCTTTGATGATTTTGAAATTAAATATTCAAATGCTTCGTCAACAACTTCTAAGTTAGAATTAAATAATTTGACCGATTCCAACGATGAGACACAAATAGCTAGATGGCTGGGGGTTAAGGTAATTTTAGATTTTTCCTCAAAAATCCCTTGCCATTTTTTCTTTGCCATTTCAAACAAGTCATTAATTATTTCCTTTAATTTTCTATCATCATTATCATTATCTTCGCCATAATTTTTAAAAACCAAATGGCGGGATTTATTGCGTCCGCTTTCAAGCTCATCATATAATTTGGTAAATATTAATTTAAATAATTCTTCAAAAACATCAACGCCTGCATTTGCCAGAACTTCGTTCTCCATTTCCAAAATCAAATTTTTTAATGATTTTCTTTCCTTAACTAATTTATCGTTTTTTATTAAATCTTCTATTGTCCAGCGTTCCGACAAAATATCTGATAATTTTTGGTTGGCATTGGGAATATTGGTTAGCGATTCAAAATAATTGGGGTCTTTGCGGTGATAAAATGATATTGAGTTACCATTATTCCAAATACCAATTGGCGCACCTGTGCCATTGCAATATGATTTTAATTGGGCTTTACCATCTTGCCATTTTGGGCTTTTGCACTCAATAATTATAAATGGGTCTTGTGGGCTGTCTTTATCCATAATCACAATATCTGCCCTTTTTACTTCGCGCCCAAAATTTACTCCAAATTCAAATTTAATACGCGATAATGGGTATTGATAATCAGTATGTAATTTATGGCAATATAATTGGCGAACAATTTCCTCGGGGGTTAATTTAATTTCCTTATTACGAATCAAACAAGATACAAAAAACTCTTCACCCTTTTTGGTGGTTTTGGTAATTATTCGGCTTTCTAGCCAATTTAAATTGCCATCGTTAAATTGTTCAAAACCAAAATTAGAATTTTTTAATATTGCGGATAATTTTGACATGCTATACCTTGAATTGCCGAATTGTAAATGCAATATAGCAAGATTTATAAAATAGTAAAGTTTTTTTTCTTTGCTATTAATAATTATTGATTTTTATTAATAGCTTTTATTAATCGACCTGTGAAGCATTCATGCAAATGAGGTTTTGAGAATCAAAATGTGCAGGGTAAAGGTGCATGCCTTGCCTTAATTTTTTTTATACAATAAATTACAAATTTTTTTGGGCAATTACAATTAACTTAGTTTATTGCATTACGGATAAGATACCATTGAAATCAAAGAAAGAATATGATTCAAATGAATAATGAATGTAGTTTGTTGCGATAAGCAAATTACCATAAATTTTTTGGGATTTTATTGAATTTTTTCTGTTATTTTAATGTTCTTGTTGTCTTAATGCAATAAACTACAATAACCAAAAAATTAATCACCAACAAAACGCTAGAACTTTAAAAATTTCGCCCATTTGTTCGGGGTTCATAATGCGCATCACGGCTTTTTGTTCTTTGGGATATTTTTGCGCCAAAAGATTTAATCCCAATGATTCGCAAAAATGTTGCTGGGTTTGATAGGCTAAAATTCTGCCTTGATTTTGTGAAATTAACTGCGCCTAAATGGCTAAAATTGACATGAAACGAATAATCAGCCACGCCGATATGGTCAAAAATTCCGCAAATATTATGGCGATATATCGCTTGCAACGAAGAAATAGCGCGATTTTCATACCCATAATCAATGATTAAGCCTTGATTAAATGGTGATTTTTTTGTCATAATTTGGGGCATGATTTGATTAAAATCGGCGCAATATTCATAAAAATCGGCATTTAACGGCAAAAAATCATAATTTTCATCAGTTTTTTGCCAAAATTGCCGAAATTTACCATTGTGGTAATCAACCATGGCTTCGTGCCAATATCCTTGAATTTTCTGAAATTGCCGATGAGGCAGCGCATCAAAAAACTCATTGGCAAGAAAAAAACTCCCGCCATCTGCAAGGCAAATTTCGTGATATTCGTGAAGATTTTTTATATGGCAAAGCTTAATTTCATAGCGATTGGCGATATTTTGTTGTTTATCAATAAAAAATTGATTGGAATCGTAAATATAATAATTTATCGCGGTTTTAGGGTAATACCGAAATAAAAACAAGCAAATATCCTGCATTAAAACGCCTCTGCCTGCGCCTAATTCCAAAATATTTACCGAATTTATGGTATTTTGCGTCATGAATTCTTTGATAGTCATGGCAATCATGATACCAAATAAACCCGTCATTTCGGGCGCAGTTATAAAATCGCCCTGTTTGCCAATGGCGTTGCGGTGCTGATAATAGCCCAATTTTGAATGGTTTAACGCCATGCCGATAAATTTATCCAACGAAATTGCACCATTGCGGGTAATTTCTTGCCCAATTATATCGTGCAAACCCATGATGATTTTCCTTGATTATTTGGCGGTGATGGCGGGTTTAATATCGTGAAATTTATTATCTTTGGGAAACCCAAAAGGGGGCGATTTGCCCGCACCGCCCCTTGGGCTTAACCAATTTAACAAATTTTGCTCTACCCTAATTTTTTCAGATTCGCCATTCATCGCCCAAACTAAGCCATTGGCTTGGTTAATTATTTGCACATCGGCAACGCCACCCAACCGAAAATTTTGCAATTTAACGCCGCGCCCCCTTGCCATTACGGGAATATCGGCGATTTTAATCATAATTAATCGGCGATTTTCGCCAATCATCGCGACAATATCGCCATTGATGGTATAAGCACCAAAGGGCGTGGAATCATCGCCACAATTAAATATTTGCTTGCCATTTTTAGTTTGCGCAATCGCTTTATCGGCATCAATAATAAAACCGCGCCCTTGCTTAGAAACGATTAAAATTTGCGATTCAGGGTTATATTCAAGCATCGCAATTAATTCCTCGCCCGCGCTTAATTCACAAATAATCCGCAATGGCTCGCCATTACTGCGCCCCGAAGGTAATTTATCAGCACCCAAGGTTAAAAATCGCCCGCTTGAAGTGAAAAAAAGCAGTTTTTGCGCGGTGTTGCTGTGCATAACCCAATTCATTTCATCGCCTTCGCGGTATTTAATTTCGGCAATTTCTTGGGGGTTTAAGTGGTTTTTAAAGCCCCGAATCCAACCTTGCTTAGAAACTACGGCGGTTATGGGTTCGCGCGCCCGATAATCATCAAGATTAACGGCAATAACGGCGCTGGCTTTATGGTCAATTTGCGAACGGCGATGGGCAAGAATCGGGTTTTGCGCCACAAATTTCATTAAAGACTTAATTTCATCGCGAATTTTTGCCCGTTGAATCGTTTCATCGCCCAGCATTTTTTGTAATTCATCGCTTAATAATAATAATTTATCGCGTTCAGCGATTAATTCCATTTCTTCTAATTTGCGTAAAGATTTCAAGCGCATATTTAAAATCGCTTCGGCTTGCACTTCATTTAAGGGAAATTGCGCCATTAATTCGCTTTTTGGTTCGTCATGGGTGCGAATAATATGAATTACAAGGTCTAAATTTAAATAACAAACCAAATATCCTTCTAAAAGCTCCAATCTTTTCGCCATTACGCCCAATTTATATTTAGCGCGATTTTGCAAAATTTCAAATCGGTGCGCAAGCCAAATTTCTAATAATTCCTTGATATTCATGAGTTTAGGCACATTGCCTCTTTCACCCAAGGCATTTAAATTATAATGAAATCGCGATTCGCAATCGGAATTTTTAAATAAAAATTCCATAATAACTTCGGGTTCAATATTGCGCGATTTTGGGGTAATTACCACGCGAATATCCTCGGCGGATTCGTCTAAAATATCGGCTAATAAAGGGTTTTTTTGGTTGTAAATTATATCGGCAACTTGTTCAATTAATTTTGATTTATTAATTTGATAAGGAACTTCGGTAATGATAATGCGGTAATTACCGCCTTTTTCTTTTTCAATTTCATATTTTGCGCGAATCCGCACTGATCCTTTGCCCGTTTCATAACAACGCAATAGCGATTCGCTGTCTTCTTGAATCACGCCACCAGTTGGAAAATCGGGTCCTAAAATATGCACCATTAAATCCGCCACGGAACATTGCGGTTTGGCAAGGATATGCAGCAAAGCCTGCCCTAACTCCATTAAATTATGCGGCGGAATATTAGTCGCCATGCCAACGGCAATACCGGTTGCGCCATTGGCTAATAAATTCGGGATACCTGATGGTAAAACAATGGGTTCATCATTTTCGCCGTCATAAGTTGCCTTGAAACCCACGGAATCTTCGTCAATTCCTTCCATCATATATTCGGCGATTGCGGTAAGGCGCGCTTCGGTATAGCGCATAGCTGCGGCATTATCACCATCAATATTGCCAAAATTTCCTTGCCCGTCCACCATGGGATAGCGCACCGAGAAATCTTGGGCTAAACGCACCAAAGCATCATAAATCGCCGAATCGCCATGCGGGTGAAACCGCCCCATAACATCGCCGACAATTCTTGCCGATTTCTTAAACGCCGAATTGG
This sequence comes from Alphaproteobacteria bacterium, assembly GCA_965262605.1. Classification (GTDB taxonomy): domain Bacteria; phylum Pseudomonadota; class Alphaproteobacteria; order JASGCL01; family JASGCL01; genus CBDHFN01. The sequence continues at coordinate 230,938 of CBDHFN010000002.1, forward strand.
GATTTAGCTTTAATTCGCGCATGGCGTATAAAATGCGCCGATGCACTGGCTTTAAGCCATCGCGGGCATCAGGCAAAGAACGCGAAGTTATTGTTGATAAAGCATATGCTAAATATCGCTCGCCTAGGGCTTTGGCAAAACTAATAGAATTTTCTGTCATTAAAGATTTATATACTTATTTATTTGCATAATGCAACTAATTTTCGTGGGTTATTGCTGTAATGCTGATGAGTATTGGCAATAAATTTTATTCTTTTGGGTAAATTATGATGTAATTTTGAAATAAAACCATGTTGTTAAGTGTATTTTTATTGACTTTATGATTATTTAAAATATAATGAAACTTCAAGAAAATAGGACAGAAGTTGAAATTATTTAAATTATTACCACTAACATTATTTTTGTTAATTTCGGCATGCCAACTTGAATTATATAGTAATTTAAGCGAACGCGATGCCAATGAAATTATATCAGAATTACAAGATAACGGCGTGGATGCCGAAAAATCGCTTATCGCCGTCAATAATTACAAAATTTCCGTGGAAAAAGCGGATTTTTCGCGCGCCATTCAAATTCTTAAAGGTGCAGGTTTGCCCGCGCAACCAAGGGCAAATTTAGCCGATTTATTTAAACCCAGTGGCTTAGTGCCAACGCCTTTTGAAGAAAAAGTCCGTTATGCTGTCGGTTTATCGCAAGAAATTGAAAAAACCCTTTCCAAGCTTGAAGGGGTGATTGATGCCAGAATTCATATCGTGATTCCAACCGAAGAAAATTACAAAAGCAATAATAACCAATTAAAAATTGGCTCGGCTTCGGTTTTAATTAATTACAATAGCGCGATTGATTTTGATAAATTAACCAATAAAGTCCGAAAATTAGTCGCCGATTCAATTCAAGGTGTGCAAATTGAAAATGTTGAAGTGCTTGCCTTGCCAGTTAAAGTTAATAATTCCATTCCCGCCAAGGATTATGTGTCCATGTTTGGCGCAAGAATCCATGCCAAAACTTTAGATTATTATTATTATCAAATTGGTTTTTTAATATTGATTATTTTGTTATTATCGGGAATATTGTTGTTTATTACCTATAAAACTAAGCTTAAACCCCAAAAAAACATAAGTAATTCGGAGAAAAAATAATGGAAATTTTATATGATGATTCTGAATCAAATTATTGCTTATTAAAAATAAAAGGCGCGGTTACTTCGGGGAATTCTGCGCAATTAGAAAAAGCGATTTTGGATATTTGCCAAGGGCATATTAACAATGTTATTTTTGACTTGTCAGGTCTTGAATCATTGGCTTCTGGTGGATTGCGGGTGTTTTTATTATTGGCAAAAAAAGCCGCCAGCGCGCAAAAAAAATTGGCGTTATGCCATTTAAAAAATTCCATTAAACAAGTATTTGTTATGTCATCATTGATAAATTTAATTCATATTGAAGATTCGTTTGAAGATGCTGTGGCATATATAGAATCAGCGCAAAAAAAATGATAAAATGCCAAATATCCCATGATTATACAAAAAATGAAATTTTGGGGCGTGATGCTTTTATAACGGAATATCAAAATTTTAATGAAGTAAAATTCTTAAATTGGCGCGTGGATAATTTTAACCAAGTGCGCTTTTCTTACGCAAACGCTGAAATTACCTTAAAAAATCTTTTGAAATATTATCCTGATGGTGATGATGAATTTGACTTGGCAATTGATATTTTAGTGCAAGGGCAGGCATGTTCGGTATATTTACCATCGGATATTTTCATGCCATTGTTAAAAATCATGTTTTTTCCTTATAAAATCCATGAAGTTCGCGAAGAATTAAAGATTGAATCGTTGTTTTTGATAATATCGCAAATTTTCCAATCACCTATCTTGGTGCAAAATATCGCGTTTAGAAAACCCCAGCAACCCAAAAATTTTGATTTGTTTTTATTTAATTGCACTATTTCATATAAGCTTAACAACCAAATGGTGCGGCGCGATTTAAGGGGCGTGCTTGATGCAGAAAATATTAAATTTATAGCGAAATTCATCAAGAATCAATCAAATTTTATGCAATTAGAACTTTGGGATTGGCAAAAAATACTATTTAATTTAGATTTATATTGTGGTCATGCAACCATAAAAATTAATGAATACCGCAATCTTGGCGTGGGTGATATTATTTTATTATCCCGTGAGATTGAAATATCGTGAGGGATAAATGTTTGGCTCTAAATTTACTTTATCAAAATTAGGCTTAAAGCAAGATGTAATTTTAGCCGCCTTTATTGTCGGCATAATTTTCATGCTGATAATTCCATTGCCAACCGCGTTATTGGACGCGATAATTGCGCTTAATATTGGTATATCGGTGATTTTATTAATGGTGGCGGTATATTTAAAATCGCCGCTTGATTTTGCGGCTTTTCCAGCGGTTTTATTAATTACAACATTATTGCGCCTGTCCATTTCCATCAGCACCACGCGGCTTATTTTATTAAATGGCGATGCGGGGCATATTGTGCAAACATTTGGCAATTTTGTGGTGGGTGGTAATTTTGTCGTGGGTTTAATAGTCTTTTTAATTCTTACCATTGTAAATTTCATCGTGATAACTAAGGGCGCGGAACGGGTCGCCGAAGTCGGCGCGCGATTTTCGCTGGACGCGATGCCCGGCAAGCAATTAAGCATTGATGCCGATGTGCGCGCGGGGTCTATGTCCAATGAACAAGCCAAAATCGCCCGCAGCAAATTAACCCAAGAAAGCAAATTATACGGCTCAATGGACGGCGCAATGAAATTTGTCAAGGGCGATGCGATTGCCAGCTTAATCATTGTTTTTGTCAATATGATTGGCGGGCTTAGTATTGGGGTCGTGCAACGCGGTTTGGAATTTAGCGAAGCGGTTAAATTATACACAATATTAACCATTGGTGATGGTTTAATTGCGCAAATTCCCGCCTTATTAATCGCGATTACCGCGGGGATTATTGTAACACGGGTATCTGACGATACGATTGAAGGCAATCTTGCCAATGATATTTCCAAACAAGTTTCGGGCGAACCCAAAGTTTTATACATTGGCGCGGCGGTTTTATTATTATTTGGGGTGATTCCCGGATTCCCCACCCTGATTTTCTTATTTTTAGCCGCCGCCTTAATCGCGATTGGCTTGTATGGCTCAAAAATTAAGAAAAAGCTTAATACTGATGAACGGGTTGATGCCATGGACGAAGTCAGCATCACCAGCCCAATTGATGATGTCGGCGATATATCAAGGGGTTTGACGGTTAATCAAGTGGAATTATTTGCCCCCACCATGCCGATTTTAATTGAATTTGGCGCGGATGCGAAAAATTTAGGCTTGGCTTGGAAAATCAAGGATAGTATTAACAACACAAGACTTAGAATTTATTACCGATTGGGGCTTAATATTCCAGTTATTGAAATTAAGTTAAATAACGCTTTGGGCAATGGCAAATACCGAATTTATGTCAATGAAATTCCCGCATCCGATGGCGTATATTATTTGGACAAGGTTTTATGTTTTGACCGCACCGAAAATTGTGATTTATACCAAATTCCCTATATAAAAACTGAAAAATTTATTCCCAATATGGACAGCATTTGGGTTGATAATCAATATATTGAAACCATGAATGCCCATGATATAAAATATAAATTGCCACTTGACCATATTTGTTTTCATGCCGAATTTGTCATTGCCAAAAATGCGTCTTTATTCATTGGGATTCAAGAGATTAAACGCATCATGAATAAAATGGAAAATTCTTACCCCGACTTAATTAAGGAAACCGCCAGAATATTACCGATTCAAACTATCACCGAACTTATGCGCCGATTAATTCAAGAATTTGTCTCAATACGCGATTTAAGACAGATTTTTGGCACGATGGTTGAATGGGGTGGCAAAGAAAAAGACCCGATTTTATTGGTGGAACATATTCGCACTTCATTATCACGGCAAATCAGTTATCAGCATTGCATTGGCAATAATATCATGCAGGCGTTATTGCTTGACAACCGCATTGAAGAACAAATTCGTCAAGCCGTGCGCCAAACTTCGGGTGGCAGTTATCTTGCGCTTGACCCCAAAATCAGCAAGCAAATTATCGCAAGAATTAAGGCAGAAATGGGTAAAATTATTGCCCATAACAGCAATATAGTCTTAGTCACCACGATGGATATTCGCCGTTATGTGCGCCGCATGATTGAAGCCGAAGTGCCGCAATTATCGGTAATATCATACCAAGAAATCGCGAATGAAATAACCTTACAACCCATGGGCAGGATTAATTTAGAATGACCATGAACCAAAATTTTCCAAATTATATCAAGGTGCTTGGCGGTCCAAATATTGACGCGTTGATTGAAGTTGGCAATAAACGATATAATTTAGGTAAATCCCCCGATTGCGATATTGCCCTTAATGATGATAGTTTAGAAAATTTACATTGCACTTTTTTTGTGGATAATGGCAATATTACTATCATCAGATGCCATGGCGAAATTAAAGTCAATCACCATTTGGTAAGTTTTCAAGGACATTTGGAAATTCCTATTTCCAATATTATCACGATTGGCAATACTTCATTTGCGGTGGGTAATGCCCGCGTGGGCTATCCCGACATCAATCAAAATATGCCGTTGCAGGTAAAAACTATTAAGCAATCACATATTTTAAACCAGCAAAACGAAGATATTTTAGCAAAAAATGCGGATAAATTTTCTTTGTCAAAAAATTTGAAAAATATAATTTTATGGCTGATAATTACGCTAATTGTCGGTTTTTCTGGATATATTCTTTGGCATAATTTAGGGTTTAATAGCCAAGCGGTTGCCCCAATTGCGAAACAAACAAGCCCTGAACCCAATGAAACGATTGAAGCCAAAGACCCATATGCAGCAATTCGCGCCATTAATGATAAAAAATATGAAAATTTATTGCTTTTATTAGAAAAATACCCACAATTTAGCTATTTAAAGAAATCGCATGATGAAACTTCGGTGAATTTAAGCGGTATGGTTGCCGATAAACAATCGCAAAATATCATCAGTAATTTTTGTAATGTTGAACAAATTCGGTGCAATATTGTGTATTTGGGTGATTTAGACGCGCAATTAACCGATTATTTAAGCAAAAAATATCCGAGCATCACCCCGAATCTAAGCCTTGGCAAAGCGGGTAATATCCAATTAAGCCTTAGCGGTTTTGTTGAAAATGACAGGGCAATTGCGACGGTTATTGCTGATATTCTGAACCGAATGCCCGAAATTAACCAATCGGCGATAAATGCGGGCGATGTAGTTTTTGAAATTGATATACAAAATTACATTAAACAATTATTTGGCGCGGATAAAAATTGCGAAAATATAAAATCGGAATTTACCCGCGGCAGTTTGGCATTGTCAGGGTATATTTTGGGCAATTATCAAGATTCTTTGCAAGATAAATTACAAAAAATTGCCAAAAAATACGCCGATAAAATTGAAATTCGCAACGAAACCGAAATTATTCCCGCGTTTAATTACAAGCTTGTCAGTCAATTTACTAAAAATAACCAAAATTATTTAAAATTAAGCGATGGTGAAACAGGCGGGTTTATTGCCACAATTAATGATGCGTTGCCCAATGGCACCATTATCACCAAAATTGACAGGGCGGGGGTTGCGCTGGATTATCGCGGTAAAAAAACTTATTTTTCATTTTAGAAAGGAATCACCATGACCGATACAAATAATGACGAAAAATTAGCCAAAGTAATAGACACTGAGGCAAACGACCACGATGCCGTGGATAATTTAGAAATTCAAGTGGATTTTATTTTGGGTTCGGCGAAAATTGATATTGCCACTTTAAAATCGCTGAAATCGGGCAAGACTTTAATAAACTTGCCCGATATTCAATTGCCCAAAGTCAAAGCGCGAATCGGCGATAAAACCATCGCCGAGGGTAATTTGATTGATATTAACGGCATGGTCGGATTTCGCATTACCGAATTAAAATAAAGGAACAAACTAACATGGAGTTTTTTAATAAATTACAAGGCGAGAATGGGATTGTTCTGGTGGCTGTCATTGGGGCTTTGCCATTTTTATTAATGTCCGCGACCGCGTTTTTAAAAATTTCCATTGTGCTTAATATTTTGCGAAATGCGATTGGCATTCAACAAGTCCCGCCCAATATGGCGTTAAATGGTTTGGCGTTAATGATGACGATTTATATTATGTATCCGACTTTTGAAGATACTTATTTCGTGGTTGCCGAAGCCGCCAAGCGCGGCAAGCAGACTTTGGAAATTATACCCTATGCGCTTGGACCGCTCAAAGAATTTTTATATAAATTTGCCAGCCCCGAACATATAGATTTTTTCAAAAATAACGCCATTGAGCTTTGGGGACGACAACCAAGGGTAGATATGGCGCAAATTGAAATTTTATTCGCTATGCCTGCCTTTGCGACTTCGGAATTGACACGGGCGTTTCAAATTGGATTTTTGATTTATTTACCCTTTATCGCCATTGATTTAGTTGTTTCAAATATTTTATTGGCTTTGGGTATGATGACGCTTTCGCCGACCACGATTTCATTGCCATTTAAGGTATTTTTATTTATATCCGTGAATGGCTGGACGCGTATTTTAGAATCTTTAATTTTGTCGTATAAATAACATGAATGTAACAAACCTTGCCCAAGCTGATATTATTAATTACACGATTCAAGCCGTGGGATATGTCTTAGTTGCATCATTGCCACCAGTTTTGGCGGCGGCTGTGGTGGGGGTTTTAGTGTCGTTATTGCAAGCTTTAACCCAAATTCAAGAACAAACCGTGCCATTTTTATTTAAATTTGTTGCGGTTGTGATTACTTTATTCATTATTTTTTCATCAGTCGGTTCAGAATTTGGGCAATTTACGAATTTAATGTTCACGAAAATTGCCGAAATACGATAGGGGGCGCATTGAATTACTCCGTGCATGAATTATCACAATTAATAAATTGTGTATTGTTGGCGATGCCACGCATGGTAAGTTTTTTGCTGTTTATACCAATTTTTCAAGAAAATATCGTGCCTGCCAGCTTGAAAATGGCGATAGCCCTAATTTTAGCCTTAATTCCCGGCGGACATTTATATTTTGAAGTGCTTGACGGCGCGCAAAAAATGCCCATCGGCAGTAATTCTTACAGCCTTATCGTCATGAAAGAAACCATTATCGGCGTGGTGTTTAGCTTTTTAATCGGTTTAGCATTTCGCGTGCCCGCCATGGTTGGTGATTTTATTGATAATCAACGCGGCACGGCGATTTCACAAACTTACAACCCTGCGCTTGGCGACCAAAGTTCCGAGCTTGCGAATTTATTAAGCCAATTTTTTATTACTTGGTTTATGACCGTGGGCGGTATGCTTACCATGTCTTCGGTATTATTTTTAAGTTATAAAGTAATGCCCATCACCAGTTTTTATTTAAATGTGCAAAATTTTGATATGCAGTTATTTTTGGAAATTATTGCCCAATATTTTAAATTATTCATCATCATGGTGGCGCCATTTATGTTGGGCATGTTATTATTGGAATTTGGTATGGGTTTAATGAATCGTTTTGCCAATCAATTAAATGTATTTTTCTTGGCGCAACCTTTAAAATCCTTATTATCATTATTTATTATGACGATTTTCTTGGCGTTAATGGTGCGCATATTCCAAGGCGCTGACCAAATGTTTCAACCAATTCGCACATTTTTAAATGCGATTGCGCATAAGGGGGGTGGCTAATGTCCGAAAAAACCGAACCACCTTCACCGAAAAGACTACGCGATGCCCGCGAAAAAGAAGGCAATGTACTTTTTTCCAAGGAAATTGCCTCAACCGCGATATTTTTAGCAATAACTGGTTCTTTGGCAATCGCTGCTAGCTTTGGGGTTAAGCAATTATTGAAAATTTTTGATGTGCTTTTTGTCATGATTGCCAAGGATAATACAACCGCGATGCACGATATAACCACCTTAGTGATTGAATTTATTTCGTATTTTTTCTATTTTTCAGTGGGAGTTGGCACTTTTATCGCGATTGCGGCGAATGTCGGGCAATTTGGATTTTTATTATCGTTTGCGAAATTTACCAAAGGCATGGATAGTTTAAATATCGTGCAAAATGCTCAAAATATCTTTACCAAGAAAAATTTATTTGGCTTCTTTTTTAATGTTTTTAAGGTTATAGTCGTCAGCATCGCCATTTATTATGTCATTACACGATTTATGAAAGACATAATATACACCCCAGCATGCGGGGTAAATTGCGTTTTATCGCATGGATTATATGCGTTTATGGTTTTTATGGCGATTATCGCCGTGGCTTTTTCCATCATTGCGGGCGTAGATTATTTGGTGCAACGGCATTTTTATCTTGAAGGCTTGATGATGAGTCATGAAGAATTAAAGCAAGAACATAAAGAATCCGAAGGAAGCCACGAAATGAAATCGCATCGGCGCGAAATGGCGCAAGAAATCGTGATGGGCAATCATCAACACGCCAAAGTGCCATCGTCCACGGCAGTGGTTAAAAACCCAACCCATTATGCCGTGGCGGTTTATTATGAACGCGGGGTAAGCCCTTTGCCATTAATCACTTGCAAGGGTAAAGATAGAGATGCCTTGGATATTATCGCCTTGGCTGAACAATTTAAAATCCCCGTGGTTGAAGATATTCCCTTAGCGCAAGCCTTATATTTTTATGGACAACTTGATAATTATATCCCCACTGATTTATTTAAACCCGTCGCCGAATTTTTGAAAAAAGCCGAAGAATTAAAAACCAAACTTTAAGATTTATTTTTTATTTTGATTTTTATTCTGCCTTTTCTTTTGATTTTGAAAATAAATTTAATGGATTAGGAATTTTATCTAACAAAACTAGATTATTTTCTTTGCCATCAATATATTTAAGCGGGCTTTCAAGCATTCGGTTTGCATATATATCAAATACTTTGGTAATAGTATCATTTTTAAATTCGTCTTTTGTATTATGCGCTGGATATAATTTATCAAAAACTTTATATGATAAGATTTTATGATCATAATCATATGCTAACTTATAATTTACAATGATAATTTTTATAAAAAAATAATTTATCGCCACAATCGGCAATAAAGCAGTAAAATATAATAATAATGTGTATAAAAAATAATAATGCTCGTATACAAAATTATTTAAAAAATACTTTTTTGGAAGTGTATCAAATAAATAACTACGCATTCCTGAACAATTATATAAATATAAATCAAAAGCAATCATACAAATTAAACAAAAAATTAACAATACAATAGACCACCAAAATCTATATCTCAATTCTGTTAAAATATTAAGTTTTATAGTAGCTTTTTCGGTTTGATTTTTTGCTTCATTGGTTTTTATTTCTGCTTCTATGTTTTTTTCTATGTTTTTAATTATCACTGCTTCTTCATTTGCATCTTCTGGATTTCTTTTAACATAATTTTCCCAAACTTTATCGGAAAGTTCAAAAATATCATATTTACCATTATTAATTTTAATTATTGTCTGATAAGCTTCGGCATGATTACCAATAGTATCTAATCCTTTTGCAATAAGATATTCATTAAGAGCATCTAATTTTGTAACGCCAATAATTCTAAAATTATTTAAATCGCTTGGCAATTTATTACCAAATTGATAAATAAAGGCAATTTTCCATTTAACATTGGTGGCAAATGGTATTTTATTAATTTCGTAAAAATCTCTTTTTTTTGCTGCTTTAATAATTCTTATTAAACGCGCCCTAACATCCAAAAATGCTTCATTTGCATTTTTAAATTGATTTTTATTTGACCAAGTATATTGTTCGTCAGATTCATCGGTTGGTTTATGGGCATAAATGCCATATTTAATTGCTGTCCCACCAGCCGCGGAATAATTCCTAAGCAAGCCAAATTCAAAATGGTACGAAAATGTTTCACGCGAACCATAACTTGTATATTCCTCTAAAGTAAGTTTTTCAATTTTTTCAATAGGGTATTTTTCTAAAAATTTTTGCCAATTATCTGAGCCTTTTAAATTTTCATCTGATTTAATGGCTGGTTGCTTATATTCCTCCATTTTTCCCATTCTGTTTTTTGCTAATTGCAAAACCTTTCCAGAAAACTCATCCTCATCATTATCATTTAACGCATTAGGTTGTGAAAATTCATCATAAATTAAAATTTGATTCAAAGTTGGGCATTTTTTCAGTTCGTTGATAAAATAATCGGCTGATGCTTGGTCATTACAACGAATACCAAAAATAAAATCCGCACACTGATATTTATTAAAATAGCCATTAAGCGCAATTTGAATAATATGCCCATCAATATCAAATTCTTGCCGATAAATGCTATTTTTATCTCTATTTGGTGCGATATTGTTTTTTAAACCAAGATAATTAAGAATTGTTTTTAAATTAAAATTATAAGCCGCTATACAAACAAGATAATAATATTTAGCCTTTGAATCGCCTTCTTGAATATTTTTTATTCTTGATTTTATTTGTGTTAATTCTGCTTTAATTTTAATTTCGTCAGCATCCATAATATCATACATAATTTTTACCTTAATTGTAATTATTTTGGTGCAAAAGCGAATTTAAAAATTCGCTCTTGATGATATGCTTATATCATTTTGCAACCCATGAGTCAATTTTAAATTTGTAATTTTTTGTAACGGCAAAATAAATGAATAAATTACAACCAGATTTTCAAGATATTTCCATCGGAGTCTTTGAATTTAGCCAATAATAATATGACTAAATCAACAAAAACCCAAATTGAAACGATGCCAAATAAAATCCATGCTATCAGCAAGCCCACAATTGTAAACACCAAAACCCAAGCGAAAATAGTTAATAATACCATGGTAATTGCTGATGTTGTTCGGTCGCAATAAAATCGGTGCGCACCCAAAGTTCCCAGAAAAAAACATAAAATAACAGCGATAAAAATCTTTCGGTTGGAAGTTTGCGGTATATGTTCAATATTCATAATAATTAATTCGGATTAAGTGGTGACCATGCTGGGTCAGAACCATCGCGCGGGGTGATAAGACGGCGCAAATTATTACCAGTAATATCTATCGTATAAATATAAGTATCAGTTTTATTGCGTTCGGCTTGGCGAAAAAAAGCAATGACTCTGCCATTGGGTGCCCAAGTTGGTCCTTCGTCTAAATAAGATTGCGAAATTAATCGCTCACCCGTGCCATCGGGTTTAATCACGCCAATATAAAATGTGCCGCCTTGTTGTTTGGTAAAGGCGATTAAATCCCCTCTTGGCGACCAAGTTGGCGCGGAATATCGCCCATTACCATATGAAATGCGTTTGACATTCGTGCCATCGGTATTCATGACATATAATTGCGGGGTGCCCCCCCTGTCAGAATTAAAAACAATTTGCGAACCATCGGGGGAAAAACTTGGCGAAGTATCAATCGCAGGATCGGTTGTTAAGCGTTTAACCGCCCTTGTCGCGATATTTAGGGTAAAAACATCGCTGTTGCCGTTTTCTTCGTATGAAAAAATCAAATTTTTGCCATCGGGGGAAAATCTGGGGGCGTAGGACATGCCGCTAAAAGTGCCCAATCTTGTATTTTGTCCAGATTGCAAATCCAACAAATAAACTTGCGGCTTGCCGTCAATATAGGATAAATAAGTAATTTGATTAAGATTCGGGGAAAATCTTGGCGTTAAAACTAAATAATCGCCTTTGGTTAAAAAATCATGGTTAAAGCCGTCTTGGTCCATGATTGCCAATCGCTTGACTCGTTTATCTTTGGTGCCTGATTCGGAAATATAAACGATTCGCGAATCAAAATATTTGCCTTCACCGGTAAGCCGTTCATAAACATCGTCCGCTAATTTATGGGCGATGCGCCGCCAATTGCTTTTGATTGTGCTATATTGCTGGCTTATCACCGATTTTTGCCCTAAAACATCCCATAATTTAATTTTAATGGTAATATGTTCAGGGGTAATGCTAATATTGCCAAGAATTAGAAATTGCGTTTTGATTAATCGCCAATCGGCAAAGCGCGGATTTGTCTCTAAATCAGCAGATTCGTCAATATAAGCATTTTTATCAATTAACCGAAATAATCCCGATGAAACTAAATCAGCACTTAACACTTGGGCAATATCATTGCCAAGCCCAATTTCTTCGGCGGAGTTGCCTTTCAGTGCCGAAACAGCAATGGCAATAGGTTCAACAACCCCTTGATTAATATCAATTTTTGTTTGTGCTTGTGCATGATTATCAAGGACAAAACCAAATATCAGAATAAAAAAACAATAAATAATTTTCATGCGTTAATAATAAAAAAAATTCTTAATAATGTCAATCATTATCTTGAAATACTCCAGATTAAAATCGGTAATTGCGTGATTCAAACCACAAAATAATTTCCGACATGATTATCGCGCCAAAAGCCAAAATTCCCATGCCAGCAACCGCAAAATTACTTTGTTTCGCAAAACCAAAGATAATAAAATAACTAATTAATAAAAAAATCGTGCTTAGCGTCGCAAAAATCGTGGAATAAGCAATTTTTTTGCGCCGATAAATTCGGGGTTTGACCAATAACACGCATGGAATCAATACAACGGCAATGCTTAAAATTGGAAATGTAAATCGTTCAAAAATTTCGGCGATAAAAGTTTGATATTGTTTTGAAGTATAAAAACTATCATTTTTAGTTTGAATAATGTCTAATAATTCAAAAATATCACGCTCACCTGCTTTTATAAATCTATCTTCGGGTTTTTTTAAATTGGTTAAATCAAAAATATATCGGGTGAAATTTAAATAATTAGTTTTTCCATTTTCTTTGATATGTTGGCTGCCATTTAATAAATGCAAGGTGACTCGGTTATTATCATTGAGCAAAACCCCCTTTTCTGCCGAAATTATTTGTTCAATTTTTTCAGATTTGCGTTTATCCACCACGAAAACTTGGGAAATTGTATTTGCGCCCGTTTTTTTGCCAATAAAAAAAGTCAAGCCATCTACGGGGCTAAAAAATTTACCCTCGGTTAAGAAATTATTGATTAATTCATTTTGTAAATTTGTGCGTTCTTCGGCGTATAATTGTTTGGAAATGGGGTTAATGCTAAATTTTAAGATAATAATTATCAGAAATAACACAAAAGCCGTGGCGTATATGGGCATTAATAAATGGCGCGGTGAAACCCCCGCCATAGACATGGCGGTAAGTTCATTTTCCATGTTAAGTCGCCGAAAAACCACCAAAACCGAACCAGCAGTTGTTAAAGGCAATAAAAGCGTGGCGAGTTGAGGGATATTATAAAGAACTAATTTCATAAAATTTTCCAACGAAAACCCCTTGCTGATAAGCAATGGTATAATTTGAATAATATTAAATAATATGGTCATTAGCCCCAAAACCAAAAACACCATTAAATTTAATTGCCAAATTTCACGAAAAACTGATTTATTAAACATAGCCAGCATTTATATATTAAATAAACCAATAAATCAACTAAATCATCATCATTAATAATTGTGAAAAAAAATCTTGATTTATAAAAAATTATTGAATATAAGCCATTGCATAGTTAGTTGATTATATTATTTATGATAATGTAATTGGTTGAATGCAATCAATAAATGCGCATTTGGCGCATTTAATAAAAATTTTAGGAAAAAATCATGGCAGTTCCCAAACGGAAAACTTCACCTTCGCGTCGTAATATGCGCCGTTCACACCATGCCTTAGTCGGCAATAATGCGGTTGCTTGTTCCAATTGTGGCGAATTAAAATTACCTCATCATTTGTGCGATTCATGCGGGCATTATGATGGGCGTCAAGTCGTCAGCAACGCTTAAATCTGATGTCCAATATGGACATAAACCATAAAATAATCGTGGCTATTGATGTAATGGGGGGCGATAATGCGCCCCATGCGCCGATTTATGGCGCGTCCGAAGCCGCTATAAGATGCCCCAATTTATTTTTTATATTTTTCGGCGATGAAGCAATCATAAAACCAATTATTGAAAAAATTCCTAAATTAAACGATAAATATCAAATTCATCATACCAACGAAGTTATTAGTAATGATGAAAAACCTTCAAACGCATTACGAATCGGCAAAAATTCTTCCATGGCTTTGGCGATTGGGGCTGTGGCGAATGGCAGTGCAGATGCCGTAGTTTCCGCTGGCAATACAGGGGCTTTAATGGCTTTGGCGATGTTTGGCTTGCGCAAGATTGAAGGCGTTGCCCGTCCCGCCCTTTGCGCCAGTTTTCCAACCATGCGCGGACAAAGTTGCTTATTAGACTTGGGCGGTAATATTGAATGCGATTCGCAAAATTTGCATCAATTTAGCATCATGGGCGCGGAATTTGCGCGGATAATTTTTGGATTGCCGAATCCCGTCATTGGCTTATTAAATGTCGGCAGCGAATCGGGCAAGGGTCCGAAAGTAATTCAAGAAACCGCCAAAATTTTAAGCGAGGATAAAAGCTTGAAATATTATGGCTATGTTGAAGGCGATGATATTGCCAAAGGCATTGCCGATGTGTATGTAGCCGATGGTTTTACGGGTAATTTAATTTTGAAAACCGCCGAAGGCACAGCAAAATTAATCGGGCATTTTCTTAAATCTTCATTAAGTGCCACGACTTTTGGCAAAATTGGTTATTTATTTGCCAGACGCAATTTGAAAAAATTTAAGAATTTTACTGACCCACGCAAATATAATGGTGCGGTATTTTTGGGATTAAATGGTATTGCGATAAAAAGTCATGGTGGCACCGATGAGTTAGGCTATGCCACGGCGGTGGAATTAGCCTTTAATTTAGTTTCGCAAAAATTCATACAAAAAATTACCGAAAATATTCAATCCCAAGCCAGCCATGGCAACGAATAAAATTCCCAAAATTTGCCTGATTGATGGTTCTGGCTATATTTTTCGTGCTTTTTATGGCATACCGCCGATGAATCGCGCCGATGGTATGCCGACAAACGCTGTTTATGGCTTTGCCAATATGCTTTGGCAAATTCACCAAAATTACCAAGGCACGCATTTAGCTGTCGTATTTGATTCTTCGCGCAAAACTTTTCGTTCGGATATTTACCCTGAATATAAATCGCACCGCAAAGACACGCCCGAGGCTTTAATTCCGCAATTCCCATTTTTTCGGCAATGCGTGCAGGCTTTTAATATTCCAAGTCTGGAAATGGTTGGTTTTGAAGCCGATGATTTAATTGCAACTTTGGCGCAAATGGCGCATATTCAAGGGCTTGAGGTGGAAATATATAGCGCAGATAAAGACTTAATGCAATTAATGAAAGACGGCATTAATTTAATTGACCCGATGAAAAATAAACGAATTAGCCGCGAAGATGTCATTGAAAAATTTGGCGTGCCGCCTGAATTAGTCGTTGAAGTGCAAGCTTGCATGGGTGATACCAGCGATAATGTGCCGGGATTTCCGGGCATTGGGGTTAAAACTGCGGCGCAATTAATTTTGCAATATGGCTCGTTAGAAAATTTAATCGCCCATTGCGATGAAATTCCCCAACAAAAACGCCGTGATATTATCAAGGAAAATGCCAATCTTGCCCTTATCTCCAAGCAATTAGTGCAATTAAAATCGGATATACCCCTTGATTATGGGCTTGATGATTTACAAGTCCACCATGCTGACCATGATAAAATGCGCGAATTTTTTGCCTTAATGGAATTTAAATCGTTGCTTAATCGCGTGCCAAGCACCAAAAGTGAGAATCTTAGCATTCAATCAAGCGAAATTTCGCAAAATTACCAATTAATCAGTCATGAAAGCGAATTAAAATTACTGGTCGCAAAAATAATGGCGAAGCAACGAATCATTGCTTTTGATACGGAAACCACGCATTTAACGCCAGCTTTGGCAAGGTTAGTGGGAATTTCAATCGCTTTGGATGCGGGCGAGGCTTATTATATTCCCTGCGGGCATGGGCGCGATGCGGCGCAAAACCACGCGCATGATTTATTTGCCGAACCATCAGAACAATACCAGCAAATACCGCTTAATCAGGTGATTGAACTATTAAAACCGATTTTTACCGCACCGCATATTTTGAAAATTGCCCATAATATTAAATATGATTGGGCGATTTTAGCGCAATATGATATTCGGGTTGCGCCGTTTGAAGATACGCTTTTATTGGACGCGGCATTATTTGCAGGACAACATGGGCATAGCTTGAACGAATGCGCCAAATTATATTTTAATTATACCATGAAATCATTCAAAGAACTAGTCGGCAGTGGTAAAAACGAGAAAAAATTTAATGATTTATCACCCCAAGAGGCGTTATTTTATGCCGCCGAGGATGCTGATTTTGCCTTGCGGTTGTATGAATATTTATATCCTTTGATGTTAAAGGCAAAATTAATGGGATTTTATCAAAATATTGAGCATGATTTACCACCAGTTGTCGCGCAAATGGAATTAAACGGCATCATGATTGATAAGGGTGAATTGGCAAAATTAGCCGTTGAATTTTCAGCAAAAATTACGACAATTACCCAAGAAATTTATGATATGGCAGGTATGGAATTTAACATTGCGTCCCCCAAGCAATTAGGCGAAGTATTATTTGAAAAAATGGCGATTATACCACCTAAGGGGTCGGGCAATAAAAGCGGCGGTTATTCAACCGCGTTAGATGTTTTGGAACAATTAGCCGATGAAAATCCGATTATCGCAAAAATTTTAGAATTTCGCCATTATTCCAAGCTTAATAATACTTACGCGCTAACCCTACCCAATTATCTTAACCCAAAAAATCAGCGAATTCATTGCCATTTTTCGCTTACGGGGGCGCAAACTGGGCGGTTGTCGTGTTCCGAACCGAATTTACAAAATATTCCGATTAAAGGCGAAGACGGCAAGAAAATTCGCGCGTGCTTTGTTGCGCCCGCGAATCGCGTGTTAATTTCCTTGGATTATAGCCAAATTGAGCTTAGAATCTTGGCGCAAATGGCAAAAATTCCAACCATGATTGAGGGTTTTTTAGCAAAAAATGATATTCACCGCGTGATTGCGGCGAAATTACATCATATTACCATTGACCAAGTCAGCCCTGAGCAACGAAGTGCCGCCAAAGCCATTAATTTTGGTATAATTTACGGCATGTCGGCGTTTGGTTTGGCAAAGCAACTTAATATTAGCCAACGCGATGCAAAAAACTTCATTGACCAATATAATCAAGAATTTAACGGCATCACCGAATTTATGGGGGCGCAAATCGGGTTTGCTAAATCCCATAATTTTGTGCAAACCATGGCGGGACGGCGCATTGCGATTAAATATATTAACGATAAAAATCATGGCTTGCAACGAGGCGCCGAACGCCAAGCCATGAATGCCCCGATTCAAGGCACCGCCGCCGATATTATCAAATTAGCAATGATAAAAATTGCCGATAACTTGCCCAAAGATTGCCAGTTATTGCTTCAAGTCCATGATGAATTAGTGATTGAATCGCCCAGCGACAAAGCCGAAGAAAATGCCAAAATCTTACAAAATATCATGGAGCATTCCCATGAAAAAATTCTGCATTTTGATATTCCGCTAAGCGTGGATTATACCATCAAAAAACACTGGGATTAATCGCAATGATTAAGTCGCAAATAATCTAGCAATTATTTTGGCGATTTTAATTTTATAATTTGTTTATATCCATTTTTCAATAAGGTTTTCAGTAAAAATAAAATCTAGAGAAATATCTAGCAAAAAATCTAGAATTAATTTGCAATTACTGCAGTGTTGTGATAAATTATAATTATGTATAAAACGAATGACATTTCCTTGATGGAGCCATTAATGCCCGACTTAAATTCAAGTCAAGGGCAAAGATTAATGGATTTATCTTTCATGCTTGCCAAGAAAAACAGCCGTTTAGGTAATGGTTTTAGCGATATTTTATTGCATGAATGCGCTAAATTAGTGCGCGGCATGAATTGTTATTATTCCAATTTAATTGAAGGCAACCGCACCATGCCCTTAGGGATAGACAATGTCCTTAAAAACAAATTTGATGAAAATACTAAAAACCGCGAACTGCAAATATTAGCCAAATCCCATATTGACAGCCAAATTCAAGCCCATGAAAAAGTTAAATTATGGCAGGGCGAAAATCTTGATTTTAAGGACATACAAGCAAAAATCCTAAACCCAGAATTTATGCAAGAAATTCATCAGAATTTTATGGCGCAATTGACGGCAACTTTCCTTGAAATAAAAGATGCTGTGCAAAATAAAATAATAAAAGTCAATGCTGGACAATTTCGCCAAGATTTGGTGCAAGTCGGCGCACTTATCGCCGTTGAATCTGCGGTTATTCCCCAATTTTTAAACCGAATCCACGAATTTTATGGCGCACAACCTTTAAGCCATCAATATATTACCATTGCCGCTTCGCATCACCGATTAGCGTGGATTCACCCGTTTTTAGATGGCAATGGGCGCGTGATTCGCATATTAAGCGATTGCTTGTTTTTAAATACTGGGTCGCAATTTTTATGGTCAGTATCGCGTGGCTTAGCACGAAACCATGAGGATTATAAAAAATTTCTTAGGAAAGCCGACGAACAACGAATATCAGATTTAGACGGCAGAGGCAATTTATCCATGCAGTATTTAGGAGATTTTTGTGAATTTTTTCTTAAAATCGCCCTTGAACAATGCGAATTTATGCAAGATTTATTTAATTTTAATGTTTTGGAAAATCGCGTCATTGATGTGCTAAGCTTAGACATACAAAAAAACAAGCTTCATAAGCACGCGTTAGTAATTTATAAAGAAATTTTGCGCAAAGGTTCAATAGCCCGCGGTCAAGTTAAAGAAATCGCCAATTGCTCGGCGCGCACTTCATCGGAAATTATCAAATCTTTGTTGGAAAATGAATTAGCAACCAGCAATTCGGGATATGGCGATTTACGGATAAATTTTCCATATAAATATTATGGCAGTTTTTTTCCTAAATTATACCCGAACGAAGATTTATAATTCTTAGCTACCGCTTGGGGCGTCTGGGTTGCGTTTTACCATGCCGCCTTCTTCAAGCTTTTGAATGATTTTCGTAAAATCATCATACATTTTAATAAATCCAGCCAAAGGGGTTACAATGCGCTCACGGCTTTCTAAAACTGGGTTGTTCGGATTATTGGGGTCAGCAACTAACACGCCTAAATCAATCCGCACCATGCCACCCATTACGGTTATGTTTGTTGTGCCATCAAAAAAATTTTCGCCCTTCATGTGAATCCTTTCGTTATTTGTGCTTACTTACTTGCATTTTTCTTGCCAATAGCTAATTTAAAATGAAATAAAACTAAATTTATATATAATTAATGTCCCGAAGATGCGCTTTTGGGTGCGCCGACAATTTGGGGCACGCGGTTTGCGGGCGGCGTATTACGGCTTCGCTCCGAACGGACGATTCCATCAATGATGGTCATGCCAACCCCGGGTAAATTACCCAATGAAATAGATTCAAACATGTCCTTGCCCGAAGAATGTTGCGCTTGGTCTAAAAACACAAAATCAGCATCACAACCGATTTTTATAAATCCCGAAGTTAAATCACGCATTTTCGCGGTATTGCCAGTTGCAAAACAAAATGCAATCTCAGGCGGGATATTGCCAAGACTACACAACATTGCAATCATGCGAATAATGCCCAATGGTTGCACCCCCGAACCTGCGGGTCCATCGGTGCCAAGTATCACCCGTTCGGGTTGCTTTAATTCAAAAGCCGTGCGCACCGCCAAAAGCGCGGCGCGTTCATTGCCATTATGCACGACTTCAATGCCCCGCACGCACCCTTCGCACAGGCAGATAATTTGCGATTCGGGCAAAGCCGAATGCCCGCCGTTAATATGCCCAATAATATCCGCATCGGCTTCAAGAATAATATCCTTGTCAATCAAGCCCGAACCCGGTATGGACGGACCACCCGTATGAATCGTGCTGGAAATGCCGTATTTGCGCGCCCACGCCACCATTTGCTTAGCTAAATCGCCAGTTTTCACCGAACCTAAGCCAATTTCACCCAATAATTTTACGCCACCATCGGCAATATCTTTGAAATCTTGTTCAATCATGCCTTGCTCAATCACGGGGGCGCCCGCATGAACTTTCACGCCAGATGGGCGAAAATTTTCATACCATCGCTGTGAAGCAATCGCCATGGCTTTTAAGCCAATAATATCTTTGGGGCGACCGGGTATATGGACTTCGCCCGCCGAAATCATGGAAGTTACCCCGCCATGCAGGGTGGAATCAATCCAATTTAATTGCTGTTGGCGCGGTGTGTAATCGCCAATTACAGGGTGGACATGGCTGTCAATCAAGCCCGGGGCAATGGTTGTGCCATTCGCATCAATTAAAGTCGCGGGATTTTCCGTATCGCAATCCTTAAATTTGCCAAATTCGCTAATTTTACCATTTAACGCCACGATAGTATCCGCATCATAAATTGGTTTATTTATATCGCCAGATAGCATACAGCCGATATTTTTTATTACTAATTTTTGCATTTTTCCCCCTTTATTATGGTTGATTTACCATATTTATAGTTGATTTACAAGTTTTTTATCGGCGGATATTCCCCATTTTTTTGATAAAATTTTGAGGAATGTCCAGTTAAGAAAAAGCTTGATTTTTTTTGGAATCAAAGTATAATAATATTATGGTTCAAGAAAAAATCAAATGGGATGAATATTTGCGTGAACATGGCGTCAATCCGACCCGTGTTCGCTTGATTATTGCGCGATATTTATTTGAAAAACCGAATTTTCACTTTCGCGCCGAAGAATTATTTGTTAAAATTAAAGAAAATCACGAAATTTCCTTGGCAACGATTTATAATACCATTGAAATTTTTGTCAATGCGGGTTTATTGCGCGAAATTAAATTAATGCAATATTCAATTTTTGACACAAATACTTCACAACATCACCATTTTTTAGACGAAACCAGCGGAAATTTGATTGATATACCGCTTGAATCGGTGGAAATTCTTGCTAAAATGGCATTGCCCGATGGAAAATCATTAAAATCCATGGATTTAGTGATACGGGTTGGTTGATAATGAATATATATTTTGCCAATGACCATGCTGGATATATTCTTAAAAATACATTAATAAAATATTTGGAAAATTCGCCCCATCATGCCATTAATATGGGTTGTGATAATGCAGATTCGGTGGATTATCCCGATTATGCGCAAAAATTATGCGCAAAAATCACCCAAGATGCCGATGCTTTGGGCGTATTAATTTGTGGTTCGGGCATTGGCATGAGCATCATGGCGAATCGCTTTAAAAATATCCGCGCTGCTTTGGCGCATAATGCGCAATTGGCAAAATTAACCCGCGAACATAATAACGCCAATGTGCTGGTTTTAGGGGCGCAATTTATATCCCCTGATGAAGCATGCCTTGCGCTTGATAATTTTATTAATACCCCATTTAGCCAAGCACCGCGCCATATTGCAAGACTGGCGAAATTGGATTCAAGCTTAAAATAAAACTTGCTTTAATTGCAAGAATCATATTTATAAAAACTATGAAATGCCCATTTTGTTCAAATTTAGATAGTGATGTAAAAGATTCGCGCCCAACTGATGATGGCTCAGCGATAAGACGCAGGCGCGCTTGCAATAATTGTGGTGGGCGATTTACGACTTTTGAACGGGTTTTAATGCGCGACATTATGGTTATTAAATCATCTGGGGAAAAAGAAACATTTGACAGGGATAAAATCGCCCGATCCATTGCGCTTGCTTCTAGGAAAAGAGGCATTTTAAGTGAAAAAATTGATGAAATAGTCTCGGCAATTGTCCGTCAGATTGAAATTAGCGGTGAAAACGAAGTTGCAACAAAATTTATTGGCGAATTAGTCATGAATGCTTTGGCGAATATTGATAAAATAACTTATATTCGGTATGCGTCGGTTTATCGTAATTTCACCGAAGCCAAAGATTTTGAAGATTTTATTAATGATAAGCTTAATGAAAAGCAAAAATAATTGCTTGCTAAATCAATTAATTTAGGTATTATATAGTCGTTTTTTATGGAATTATATTTATGGTTGCACGCATTAATACTGTGAGTTTTGAGGGGATAAAGCCCCTGCTTATTGATGTGCAAGTGCAAATTTCGCACGCAACCCCGCCGATTATTCAAATTGTCGGATTGCCCGATAAAGCCGTGGGCGAAAGCCGCGAAAGGGTGCGCGCCGCGTTTAATGCTATTGGTTTATCGCTTCCAGCCAAGCGAATCATTGTTAATTTATCGCCCGCCGATGTGCCCAAGGAGGGATCGCATTATGATTTACCGATTGCATTGGCAATTATGGGCGCGATGGGAATCATTGAATTGGAAAGTTTAAATCAATTTCTTGCTTTGGGGGAATTGGCGCTTGATGGTGAAATTTTGGCAATTACTGGGGCTTTACCCGCGGCAATTATGGCTTTAAATAATGAAAAGCAACTTATTTGCCCGTTTAATTCCGCCGCGGAAGCAAGCTGGTCTGGACTTAAAGCGATTTATGCCCCCAAAAATCTTTTGGAATTAATTAATCATGTTCAGGATAAATCCCCTTTAATCCCGTATAAATTTAATGGCAAAAATTTGGCGGATAAGCAAAAAATTCTTTATCCCGATATGGCGGAAATCAAGGGGCAAGAATCCGCGAAACGCGCCATGGAAATCGCGGCGATTGGCGGGCATAATTTATTAATGTCGGGACCACCGGGTGCGGGAAAATCCATGTTGGCAAAAGCATTGGCGGGAATTTTACCGCCCTTAACACGCCAAGAAGCCCTTGACATATCCATGATTCATTCGCTGGCGGGGACTTTGCCCGAAGGGGGATTATTAACTTATCGCCCATTTCGCGACCCGCATCATTCGGCAAGCATGCCCGCGTTGGTTGGTGGCGGACACAAGGCAAAACCCGGTGAAATTTCCTTGGCACATAACGGCATTTTATTTTTGGACGAATTACCCGAATTTCAAAGAGTTGTTTTGGAATCGTTGCGCCAGCCAATAGAAACCGGTAATGTGGTTGTCGCGCGGGCAAACGGGCATTATAATTACCCCGCGAATTTTCAATTAATTGCCGCAATGAATCCGTGCCGTTGTGGTTATTTTGGCGATAAAGATTTAAGTTGCCGTAAAACCCCTTATTGCGCCCAAGAATATCAAGCAAAATTATCGGGTCCTTTTTTAGACAGAATTGATATTCATATTGATATTCCCGCCCTGCCGCCGCATCAATTGGCGGATATTCCCACGGGTGAAAAATCGGATATAATTGCGGCGCGCGTAGCCAAGGCGCGAGAATTTAGCATAAAACGCCATGAAGCATTTAATTTTTCCACTAAATTATTCGCCAATCGCGATTTATCGGCGCATGAAATTGAACAAGTCGCGGTTTTAGATAATAGGGCTAAAAAAACTCTAACCGACGCCGCAGAACAAAATAAATTATCAGCACGCGGTTGGTATCGGGCGTTGCGAGTCGCAAGGTCAATCGCGGACTCGGAATTTAGCGATAAAGTGCTTACCCATCATGTCAGCGAAAGCTTAAATTTTAGATTGCGGGCAAAATGAATTATTATTGGCATAAAATGCCTAGTAATTATTATTGGCATAAAATGCCAAGGCACCGCGAAATACCGATTTTTATTGATGTGCCCCATGCGGGTTTATTTATTCCCGAAAATATTGCAAGCGATGATTATTCCCCCTATTTATTAAGGCTTTACGCCGATTATGCCGTGCATAAATTATGCGCTTTTGCGCCAGAATTGGGTATAAATCTTTTAATTAATCGCGTTTCAAGGCTGGTCATAGATGTGAATCGCGCGATAAACGATTTAAATCCCGCCATGATAATTGATGCGCCAATTGGTTATTGGCAACCAAGCCGTTATGGCAAAATTGGGTTGGGCTTAATTTATGATACGCATCATAAATTAACGATGTCAGAGATTAATGCAAGAATTAATAATTTTTATCAACCATATATCAGTAAATGCCATGAAATTGCCCAAAATCTTTGCCATGTTTTTCCCCATGTAATTTATTGTAATATTCATTCTATGCCTGAAAAAATTGCAAATGATATTGATTTTTGTTTAAGCATTGGTGATAATTATCCATCGCAAATTATCCTTGAAATGCAAAAAATATTGCAAAATATGGGCTTTAAATGCTTGATTAATAACCCATATAAAGGCGGCGCACAAATCAGACAATTTGCAAATTCAAAAAATATCACCGCCGTGCAAATTGAAATTAACCGAAAATTATATATGAATGAGAAAAAAATAAGTTTAAATTCGGATTTTTTTATGATAAAGAAAAAATTAGAAAATCTTTTTATTACACTAAT
Source organism: Alphaproteobacteria bacterium (assembly GCA_965262605.1). Classification (GTDB taxonomy): domain Bacteria; phylum Pseudomonadota; class Alphaproteobacteria; order JASGCL01; family JASGCL01; genus CBDHFN01. The sequence goes on from CBDHFN010000002.1 coordinate 255,403, forward strand.
AAAGATTATATCGTGAAAAATACCCAATAAATTAAAATAATTCTATTGGTTGTATTTTATCTATAAGGGGGGTTTTGTGAAAAAATATTTTGTAAAAAAATATTTTGTAAAAAAATTCTAGGGAGGGGAATAATTGAGCAAAATTATTATTGATTTTTTAAGCTTTAATGATGCGCTTAAACGAAAAGAATTTATAAACGCCAAAAATATCTTATGGCAAATGGATGAGATATTCCCCAATCATGTATTTGTTCTTGATGGTTTGGTGCGCTATCATTTAGCGGTTGTTGATTACCACAACGCCACCATGGTTGCGGAAAACGCCCTAAAAATCTATAAAGACCATATTTATTTTCAATATTATCTTGCGCTAAGCGCTTATTGCAAGCATGATTACCGCCTTGCTTTGTCGCATATTCTTATTGCCTTGGAACATAAGCCTGAAAATTCTGATTTCATCGGCTTGGCAGGTGATATTTTGGCGCAAATGGAGCAATATTCGGTGGCAATTTCGCTTTATCAAAAAGCCATTTTATCCAGCGCAGATAATTTTAATATGATATTAAAATTGGCAAAATGCCAATATTATGCCAATCAATTTCAAGAAGCGCGCGAAAATTTGCTGACAACCAGCAGTTTATTATTATCAAAACCCTTCACGGATAAAACAATGGCGCATATTGCTGATTTAATGGCAATCAACATGAATTTTGATGCTGATTTCCCTTTATTTCAACTTAATCAATCGCAAATTGCCGAATATAGTGCAAAATTACAAAATATACGCATGAAAAATAATAAAATTTGGTATATTAATGTCCATTGGCAAAATATCCCCGATATTCTTAATCAAACGCCCGCGCAAGTGCAATATATTTACTTGCCCAAGGATAAAAGCAACGATATACCCAATAATTTATTGCGGGTTTGCCATAACTCTAACCCAACCATTGGCGAATTATTGGCGATTATCAAAAATTGTGATGGCGTGATTTGCGATAATTTGGAATTAGCCATTTGTTCCGCCATTTGTGAAACCGAAGTAAAATTTAAAGGCAATTTTAATATTTCAGATTTTGGGTCAGAAAAAACAAAATATATTAATGAAATTGCCAATTATAATTCATTATTTATGGCGGGTGGTGTATAAAAATTTTGGGGATTATGCCGAATGCAAATTTTGGCAAAATGGTAGTTTATCTATCAATTTCACCAAAAACAACATCAAAAGCCCCCAAAATCGCCACAGAATCGGCTAACATATGCCCTTTGCAGACAAAATCCATGGCTTGCAAATGATGAAAGCCGGGGGCGCGAATCTTGCATTTATAAGGTTTATTCGTATCATCAGATATAATAAATACGCCAAATTCGCCTTTGGGAGCTTCAACGGCGGTGTATGTTTCGCCCGCTGGCACCTTAAACCCTTCGGTATATAATTTGAAATGGTGAATCATGGCTTCCATAGATAATTTCATATTGCCGCGTCTGGGCGGTGAAAATTTACTATCCACTAATAAAACTTCACCCGCAGGCATTTTTGCAATAGCTTGCTTGATTATTTTCAGCGATTCGCGCATTTCGGCAACGCGCACCAAATACCGCGAATAGCAATCACCATGTTTGCCAATTGGAATATCAAAATCCATTTCACTATACACATCATATGGCGCAGATTTCCGTATATCCCAAGCAACGCCCGATGCGCGCAACACTGGACCACTCATGCCCCAAGCCATCGCTTCATCAGCCGTAATAACACCAATATCCACGCATCGTTGCTTGAAAATGCGGTTTTCAGTCAGCAAACTTTCCATATCATTTAAGAATTTTGGAAATTGTTCTGCCCAAGCCAAAATTTGTTCCGCCATGCCATCGGGCATATCTTGATGCACGCCACCCACGCGGTAATAATTCGCGTGCAAGCGCGCCCCGCAAACGCCTTCGTAAAATTCCATTAATTTTTCACGCTCTTCAAACGCCCAAAGCATCGGAGTCATCGCGCCAACATCCATTGCCAAAGCTGGCACATTTAATAAATGATTTAAAATCCGTGAAATTTCGGCAAATAAAACGCGAATATATTGCCCACGCAATGGGGGCTTAATGCCCAATAATTTTTCAACCCCCAAAACAAACGCATGTTCTTGATTCATGGGGGCGACATAATCTAACCTATCAAAATAGGGTATCGCTTGTAAATATGTTTTATGCTCAATTAATTTTTCAGTGCCACGATGCAATAACCCAATATGCGGGTCAAGCCGTTCAATAACTTCGCCGTCCATTTCGGTTATCATGCGCAAAACGCCGTGCGCGGCGGGGTGTTGCGGTCCAAAATTCAAGGTTAATGTCTTGATAGTTGGGTCTTTATGCGTGGTTGGTTTAATATTAGTTTCAACAGAAGTCATTATTTTGTCGCCTTTTCATCACCGGGGTAGTTTGGTTTTTCGCCCTTCCATGGCGATAAAAAATCAAATTGACGAAAATCTTGGGGTAAATCAACGGGTTTATATAAAACTTTTTGTTTATCCGCATCATAATAAGTTTCCACAAAACCACTTAATGGAAAATCCTTACGCAATGGGTGACCCGAAAATCCATAATCGGTTAAAATGCGCCGTAAATCAGGGTGATTGTCAAAAAATACGCCATACATATCCCAAATTTCCCGTTCGCACCAATTGGCATTGGGGTAAATTTCACAAATTGACGGCACAGCCGAATCTTCATCGGTGCGAAATTGCACCCGCACCCGATGGTTTTCTTGATAATTTAGCACCATATAAACAAGCCGAAATCTAGGCGCTTGGCTTGGTTCATCAACCGCGGTAATTTCCACCAATCCCTTGTAATTGTTATTTTTAAGAATTTCGCAAATCGCCATGATATTTTTTGCTTGGGTGTTAATTACCAATTCGCCCAAGGAATCAGTTATTTCCACGCCTAAATTTGCCAAAATATTGGTTAATTTTTCAATTTGATTATTCATCGGTAAATTGTCCCTTGTTTGCGAATTTTGCGTTGTAATTGCAAAATACCATAAATTAACGCTTCGGCAGTTGGCGGGCAACCGGGCACATAAACATCAACGGGCACAATTTTATCGCAACCACGCACCACCGAATAAGAATAATGATAATAACCACCACCATTGGCGCAACTTCCCATGGAAATTACCCATCTTGGTTCCGCCATTTGATCATATACTTTGCGAAGCGCTGGCGCCATTTTATTGGTTAAAGTTCCCGCCACAATCATCACATCGGATTGTCTTGGCGACCCACGCGGCACCACGCCAAATCGGTCTAAGTCATATCTTGGCATATAGGCATGAATCATTTCAACCGCACAACAGGCTAAACCAAAAGTCATGGGCCATAACGAACCCGTGCGCGCCCAATTTACCAATTTATCCATGCTTGCCACAACGAAACCGCGCTCAGCCATTTCATCATTAACCAAGTGCATTATTTGGTCTTGGTAAGTTAAATCAGTGTTTTTTATTTGTTCCATAATTTTTCCTAAATTAAAATATGAATATTATCAATCCCAATCAAGCGCGCCCTTGCGCCATTCATAGATAAAACCGATGGTTAAGACGCCCAAAAATATCATCATTGACCAAAAACCATATAAACCAATTTTACCCAAAGACACAGCCCATGGGAATAAAAATGCAACTTCTAAATCAAAAATAATGAATAAAATAGACACAAGATAAAACCGAACATCAAATCGCCCGCGGGCATCTTGAAATGGTTCAAACCCACATTCATATGGCGAGTTTTTTTCATTATCCGGTTGTTGTTTGCCCAAAATTCGCGATAAGACAAGCATGGCAACCGACATCGCCACGGCAACAATAAAAAATATTAAAATTGGTATGTATTCAAAAATATATATGTCCATAGTTTATAATTAGCATAATTTATTAACTTGTAAAGAAAAAAATGAAAATAAATTAACCAATGAAAAAAATGCTTGCATAGGAAATTAATTTAGTTTATACGAATATTAATCAAAGGGGTCTTAGCTCAGCTGGGAGAGCGCTACAATGGCATTGTAGAGGTCAGGGGTTCGATCCCCCTAGGCTCCACCATTATTGCTCACGAATCTATATATAACTCGTGGTGGTTCATAAGTCAACAACTTTTTTTAGAGAGGTTTTTTGGCTTATTTTATGCTTTTAGCAAAAAATAACTAATTAAAAATTTAAAATAAAAAACCCAAGATTGGCGTCTTGGGCTTTTCTGGAATGCTATAAAATAAGCAACCCTCATAAAATTATATGGGTATTATAGCAAACGGCGAAGTATTGTCAAGTGTTTTTTTGCATTTTGTCGGTATTTTTTTGCTTAAATTTGCCTTTCTTCTTTAATGGAGAAAACAATGACTATAACGCCCAGCCGTTCTGACGGCAATTCATGCACAGAGACGCAATTATCTTTGTTTAACTTTAACGATAGGACATTAATGCAACGGGCATTATCATGGCATATTTTTAAAATTGATTGTTTGGGTAAATCTAAACAATTAATCGTTGGTGCATATTTATTACAAAATATTATCAACAACGGCGGGCAACTGCGAATAGCTATTGATTATATTGTTAAGGTTACGGGTTTTTCTAAGGCAACAATAGTTAGGGCTATAAATTCGTTAATAGACAATAATATGATTATTTTGGTTAATGGTGATTATTTTTGTAATATTAATTGTTATATTGCCACGAATAAGGCTAAAAAAATAATTAATGATTATTATGAATTGGCTGATTCGGTTGATTCTTTAAAGAGTCACATTAAAGAAAATTTAAATTATAAATATAATAATAAATCAGTAGTATCAGGACAAGGCGATAATACTGATTTTATTATTTCACAAGAAAGATTAATAAAAACCACGATTGACGATTGCCCAGAAATTCAAGAAGCAATCCAAATCATGCCGATAGACGATATGGCGCAAGAATTAGGTATTAAGCAAGCTGATTTGACGCGCGCGATGGTGCATAACCCGAAATTATCGTTATTATGCTTAATTTCGGTTTATTGGTATAATAAATTTGGCAGCCGTAAAATTGAAAAGCCAAGCGCATTTTTTGCGTGGCTTCGGTGGAAAGCAACCAAAGCCCAGCAACAAGAATTTTTAATAAAAGGCTTTAATTGCTTTAATTTGCGCGAGGATTTAAATCAATACAGGGAGGCAAGAAAACTAAAAGATATTGATAATAAAAATAATGACCATCATAAAATTTGCGCATTAACCGCGCCCGATGATATTCGCCAATTTGTGCAGGATTCGCCGCCGCCGTTGGACGCGCGGATTGCAAGACAATTTAGATTAATAAAATCCCAATTTTTATATAATTTAGGCATTGATAAATCAAAGAAATTCCATGAAATAAAACCCTTGGGCATGGTTAATGGTTGCTTGATTTTACGCGCCAGTGCCGATGAAATTTTAATATTTTCTAGAATTTATCAAGAATTTTTGCATAAATTTCAATCAGAAAACAAACAAATTAAATCTATTAAATTCATTAAAACAGGAGGAAAAAATGACTAAAATTAAACTGAACAAAGAAAAACAAAATGAAATGCAAAATCATTTTAAGCAGGCGATTAAAGCGATTGCTAAAAACCCGCGGGTTGCTAAAAAACATTTGCGCGATGCAATTAATATTATTTATGAACATGGAGAAATTAATGCTAAATATTAAATTTACTTACGACTTATTAAAGTTTTGCTTGGGTTATTCAAATTTTGAGCAAAAAATTAATGATAGTATTGTTAAAATTCATAAAATTGATGAACAATTACCGACTTTAATTCAAAATATTAAGGAATTAAAGCAAGAATTACTTGATTTAAAACAGGAGAAAAACAATGAATAATTTTTTTACAAACATATTATTAATAATTATAACGATATTATTATTTTTAATATTTTCAATTTTGCTCTTTCAAATTCAAATAACCGAACAATATTTTGAATTTTTTGAGAAGTTAGTAGGCGAATTTTTTGATTATGTGGTTGTTATAGTAATGCTTTATATTGGCATTACTATATTATTATCATTAAATATCAGCCCTTTAATGAATTTCAAATTTAATTTTAAAATTTGTAATTTATTAAATAAAATTACAAATTTTAGTAAACAAAGGAATTGAATTATGTTGAGTGCAAGTATTCCATTTAAAATAAATGATAGAACCAATAATTATTATTGTTCCAATAATGCTAACAATAATAATTTTTTGTATCGGGTGCGATTCAAAATAAATTTTCAATTTATGCCTAATAATAGCTATGGCAGTAATAATGGATGCAAACATTATCACAACTATAATGACCATATCAAATTTATCATTCAACATCAGAATTCTCCTATGTGTTTAAGTGTTGTAGGGGAAAGCGGGCGGGGTTCTGGTAAAATCCCGTCCGCAACTAAAAAACACAATAACATTATAAAATTTCAAATTCAAGCCAGCATTGTAAAACAGAAAGGAACAAGGTAATGAGTGAAAAACAAAGTAAATTAATGCGCGAGCAAAAGAGATTTATTGAATTAACTAAAGGTTATGGTTATTTAAAAGCTTTTGCTTTAAGGCATGGCTATAACTATAACACTTTACGCAATTTGCGGTCGGTGAAGTATAACTTGCCATTTTCTATTGAAAAAATTCAAGAAATGAATAATAAAATTATTGCCGAAAAGAAAAACGCAAGTGATGATATGTATATGAAATTAAAACAAATTTCAATTTTTGATTTTTGTGAAAATCCAAACTCAAATTGATTTTTAAGGGTTTTTTGTAATTACTTTGTAATTATTTTTTATCAGTAAATAAAAATCAATATATTTAGGTTTGTCTTTAAATAAAATTTTAATGTCCAGCCCACTGCGTCCAATTTTTGGTTTTAATATTATTTTATCAATAAAACATTTAAAAATTGCAGAAATTTGTTTGGTAATAGTTAAATCAACATATTCCGTATTTATATTTTCAAGTGATTTTGTTGTTATTTCTTTTAAATATAATTTATTTTTTGGCTTTTCGTTTATAGATTGATTTAATTTTATTATATTTGCTTTAATTTTAGTAATTTTATTGTTTAATGAGTTTATTTGCGCTTCTAAATATGAATTATTATCAGATTTTAAAAAAATCTGATATGTTTTATCAAGGTCTGATTGTGTAGTAGCTAAATTGTCATTTTGTTTTTTTATGTTATTTTCAATGTTGTTAAAATATGCTATTATTTTTGTGTGAATCGCGCCAATTTTTAAGTTAAATTCATTTTGAATTTGATATACAACTTCATGAATTAAATCTCGTTCACGAATACCGCGTGTAGAATTACAGCCTTTGTGCATTCGTCCTGATGAACATACATAACGCGAATCGTTGGCGATGGTAAAATGTGAATCGCATACAGCACAATTTATTAAATATGTTAATGGGTGCACTAACCTATTTTGTTTATTTGATTTTATATTTTTAGGGATTTGTTTTTCTTTTTTGTCATTTAATAATTTGTATTGAACTAAATTCCATAATTCATTATCTATAATTTGCAAATGGGGAACAAATTCCTTAATCCATTCGTGTTCAGGTCGCAAAACATTTTTTGACTTGCCAGTTATTGGGTTTGTTTTGCGCATGGTTCGGTTGTATAATAAAACCCCACGATATAAATCGCAACATAAAATGCCTTCGCGTCGTTCATAGTTAGAAAACAAGCTATTAACCCGCCAGTGCATACCATCGTCCGGAGGCGGTATTGCGCTTAAATTAAGTTTTTTACAAATACTAGATAATGAAGTGCCGTTTGCATATTCATTGAAAATCCATTGAATTATTTTTGCTTGTTCAGGTATAATTTTGCGGAATCCACGGTGAACATGCCCCCGTTCATCTATTACAGGTGCAAGGGCATATCCATACCTAATACTAGACATTCTACCTTCTTTTGCCCGCGCAATTAAACCCCGTGCGGTTTTTTGCTTCAGATTTTTTAAAAATAATGCATTCATAGTGCCTTGCAAACCAATATGTAAATCGCCAATTTCACCCTCATTGACGGATATAATTTTAATGTCCAAATATTGACAAATTTCATATAGAGTTCCCATTGCCGATATTTTGCGATGCAATCGGTCAATTGATTCAACAATTATAAATTTAACTTTATTTTCAATATTGCTGATAAAATCAAGCATATTATTATACCCTAACCTATTTACTGAATCTGCGCCCGATTGTGCTTTGTCATAAAATTCATTTATAGTATTTGCATCAGGGTATTGTTTTAAAATAAATTCATTACATAAATTTAACTGGTCTTGAACCGATAAATTATTTTGATTATCAGTGCTATAACGCGCATATATAACTATATTCATAATTTTATTTCCTCATTTATCAAATGTATTATTGGGATTCTATTTAATTTCAATATTTATTTTGTGTTTATACTTTTTTATACTTTTTTATACTTTTTTATACTTTTTTATACTTTTTTATACTTTTTTATACTTTTTTTTATTTTGTCTATTATGGCAAGATATGCCAATGTGCGCACATTGACTCTTGCTATTTTCAATGAAAATAGGAAATTCGCATAAATGCTCAATTCTGATATTCACTCACGATGAATAAATTAGGGTGCAAGCACCTAGATAAATACCTTGCCCTTGATAATAATATTTGAGACAGACAATAATTAATAATTATTGTCTATTAAATTTATGCAAAAAGTAGCACAAGCGAGTTAAGGTGCAGTTTGAGGAAGTAATCGCGCGAGTAGTAATAGTAAATTTGTTTTTATCGCGTTAAAATCGCATTAAAACGGCGAATTGCAATTTTATTTAAATTTCCATGCCTTTAACTTTATCGGGAATGATATTTTTGGTTTTGGCAGGCGCGGTTAGTGTTTTGAATATCTGTTTGTGCAAATACATAATCGCCATAGCTAACATATCGCCATCGAGAGCCAAATATTGCAAGAATAATCGATACGAATTTGCTATTACACCTGCTTTTCTAAGCTCACTATTTTTTAAACCCACCAGTTTATACAATGATTTAGATTTATTTTTCTTAAATTCCTTGAATTTATCAAAATATTCGCGGGTTTTTTCGTGGTTCGTTAATGGTTTGGCTTCATATAGCGATTTGCATTTTGATTTTTCAAGTTTTTTAGTTGAATCGCAAAATTTACCGAGCCGTTTTTCAAGACTTGGTAATGAAAAAGCGCGATCAATGCTAGATGGTTTGATTTTTTTATTATGGTTTATATCAGTTATGATTAATCCATTGCCCTTTTTGGATAATTGTAAGCCATAATTATTAAAGCCATCGTGTAAATCTTGCCAATTGGTGCTATTTGTAATGATTTTTTGCAATTCAGGTTTAATTTCTCGACAATATGAGTAAAGCGATTGTTGCCATGTATTTTTTTCAATGTCATCAGATTTATTTTGCACTTTAGATTTATTATTTGATGAATCGGTCATGCCATTAGTAATTGTAAATCCATATTGTAATTCAATTTCACGGGTAAGTTTGGCTAGTTTGATAAAATCGTGCTTAGGTGAAACCAATTTATAATTATCAGGATTTACCCGATTATATGCAATATGAATATGATAATTATCAGTGTTGGCATGGCAAGCGATTATTCGCTGATGGCTTTCAAAGCCCAAAGCTTTAGCATATTGATTTTCTATATCATCAATCTGTTCGGGCGTTGGTTTTTCACCCGCGCGGAAAGATACTAATAAATGATAAGTTTTATCGGTTTTAGCAGATTTATTTTGCGATTGTGCATAGTTAGCTTCAAGAATATTATTTTGCAGGCTATCAAGCTCATCATTGATATTTTCATTAAAACCCGATGAATTAAAATTTTTTGATTTTAGGTAATCTAGTTTTTCGCCATCATCAAGGACATTCGCGATATATCGCGCAAGCCCACCGAAACTGCCCGTGATATTTGCTTGCTTATCAATCCGTTTAGCTATCACAAGCCCATACCCTTAATTTGAGTTAAATTAGTGTCTTTACCCAATACTTGCTGCTGCATATCGGTATAAATTTCCCCCGCGAGGCGAATATTAACTTTGCGTGCGTCCAAAATATTCTGTTTGTCTTTGGTGGTTGGTATTTTATACATATTGACGAATCGCACCGATTGCGACTTAAAAAATTGTCTTGCGTCATCATTCGGCAAACCATTAATAATGTTTTTCGGATCCTGAAATAAATTTGCGTGATTAATATATTTATCAGGTTCATTTTGTATGGTGCGTATTAAATTATTGGTGCTATCAATACTGGCTAATGTTTGTTTTATACTGCTATCAGATATTTTATTTATGCTATAAAATTGTAATTCATGCACATTGATTGCCTTTTCGGCAGAGATAATTAAATTTATATCGCGCGTTTTGTTAATCGCCTGTAAAACCTTGACAATTTGCTTTTGAGCTATTGCTTCGTCTTTGGCAAGATATGAAATTCTTGAATCCTTTTCATCTAAAAGAAATTCTTGCAATTTATTAAGATAACCAGTCATGCCCAAATTTTCTAATGGCTAAGGTGGTGTTTAATTTTCTATCTATTATCCATTGTGCGCCTGAAATAATTTTTGCCGACATTAAAGCGTCAGCATCATGAAAAATTTGTGAACGATGATAAAATTCTGCTTCTGTATCGTTATTTTCTTTTGCCTCGGTTAGCAATGGGATATGATGTTGATTATGCTTCAATTCCTCATCGGTTAAATCCCATGGTTGCTTTTGGGGGTGAGTTGCTTCAGATGTAAATTTGCGGTTTAACATGATATATCCTTTCGTTGTTTATTAGATGGTTTATAGCATAAATCATGCAAATTGTCTATTGATTTATTAATTTTGTTATATTGGCGATTAATGATTTAATGTCATTTTGCGTATTTTGTAAATCATTCAAGTATGATTGAATTTCAGTAATTGTGATGGTTTTGTTTTGATTCAATATAAGCTTAAATATATTACCAATTCGCGCAATGTCAGCATTCATTTTTAACAATTGCTTAATATTGCCATCAATAATTTTAAAATCAATCTTTGGGGTTGGTAATGGTTCATTGGCTATTAAACGGCGAATCAATTCTGCACGGGGGATACCATATTCTTTTGCGAGTTCGGATAAGTGCTTAAATTCTTCGTCAGAGATTCTGACATATAAACGACGAGTTTTTTTCATTTTAGTTCCAATTTTTTTATAGATTTTAGAATAAATAGGGGAGTGTTATTTTGTTATAACACCCCCCAAAATATGATTTACATTCCCATTGATTTTTGTGTTGAAAGTGCTAGTTTTAATGGGAATGCACCCGCTAATTCCTTGGCTAATTCTTGCTTGCCCCGCGCATTAGCTAAATCATTAAAATCAGTTAAACCCTTATCTTTTTCGCCATGCGTAAAATTAGGGGTTTTAAGCGCAAGATTAAATTCCGTTGCGACTGCTTGCGCTTTTTCAAGCCCAACATTAACCGTCTTTGCATGGTCATTATCGCTTGCAATACAGATATTGGCATTAGGGTATAAGTGCATGACATTTTGAACGACATTCTTTAAATTACCCGCATCAAAAGCCACCGCAACAGGTTTGCCCGTTGCTTCGTGGATACTTGCACCCGTTGCGAAGCCCTCGCACACAAATATATTATCATATTTGCGTTCGGTGATTTTTGAGTTTGCTTGCTTATCATCAATTAAAAACATAGTTCCCGTCTTTTGGGCGTCTTTTAAAAAATATTTATCACCATTTTCATTAATGCGTTGCACCGATCGAATCATGCCGTTTTTATCATACATGGGTATGATAATATCATTTTTTGGGTATTTATCAGTGCCTTTGTCAATTTTAACGCCGTGCCCTTGAATTTGTTTTTTGTCTAAATATGGGTGTGTATTTTGTTTATTGGCATAAACCTTGCCTTTGTCGGCGAAAATTGCAAAGGCTTGCTTTGCTGATTTATCATAAATTGCCATGCGTTCATCAGATATGGTTTTTTCAACTACCTGAGCGCGTGGTTCGTTAATTATCGTGCGTTCTTGCGTTAATGAAAGTTGCCCTGGCGCAATCCATGATAAATTTTCAATACCTTCTTTGTAATTGGTTATTTTGGCAACTGCACCTTTACTGCCATTATCATGATAAATATAACCCCCAGATTGTTGTGTGCCTTTATCGCCTTCAACAGCGCACCGTGTAAATTTACCAATAACTACTTCTTTTATGCTTAAACCTTCTTTTTTAGCAAATTCCATAAATTCGTCTATTGGGTTTATTCGAGATTGTGGTTCGTGTTTAGGGAATTTGACAAAATCAAATTTATCATTTTCAGGAACGATAAACCATGATTTTTTTTCTTTGTCAAAGAGCGCGCCTAATTGTTTAGCTTTGTTTTTATCTTGATATGCAACATTGACATATATTTTATCGATGCGAGCGTGATTTTCATGTTCCATTTCTTTTTTCCATTCTATTACTTGTTTATTGACTTTCAAGAAATCGCTAATAGCAACGCTAGCAAATTTTTGAAAATCTTGTGTTTTTGTTTTATCTTGGTTTAAGGCTAAATTTGCTATTTTTTCTGCTGATTTATAAGCATTCAAAAAAGCTATTTCGTTAGTAAAAGCTATTTCGTTAGTATCGGTAAGTTTTAATGTGCCTTTGATATTGCCATTTTTACGGTTAACCATAAATACTGCTAATTCTTGAATTACCCTCATATCTTTTGCTTCTTGCGAGCCTTTGATAATTGGTAAATTAAGGTCTTTGATTGATTGATTTACCAATTCTTTTGGGTCTTGGTTAAGTAAAACAGGATTATTTACATAGGGTTCAATGTCCAAAACTTGCGATGCATTATATACTTCGGCTACAATTTTTTTGGGTTTTACTAATTGCTTGCCATTTTCGGAATCAATCCAATAATGGACTTTGACGGGTTTTGCATTTTCCATTATGGACATACCAGCTTTGGCAATTTGGCTTTTAGTAAGCCAGCGCGGGTCTGGTTGATTTTCTAATGATAATGCTAAATCATTATAACCCGAAAATTCAATGCCATTAATTGGATTAAATGGTTTGGCAGTAATTTTGCTGAATAATGCGTCATTATTCAAAGCATCTTGAAATTGTTCTATTAATAAACTCATGATAATTCCTTTGTAATTTGGTTGTGTTAAGCTGTAAAAGGCAATGAATCTTGAATATCTGAATATTCAATTGCATTTTCATCGTTGGGGTCAAATCCCATAGCTTGCGCAAGTTCGGGGTCAATTTCATGAATAACGCCGACTTCGGCATTATTTAGCAATATTCCCGCTTCTTCAAATAAGTTGGGTTCAATATTGGGATATGGCATGTTTGCGAATTTCTCAAATTCACTATCATTCATATCGCCCGGATTAATTTGGTTTAAATCAGTCATTTTCATTCCTTTGGTTGATTTGTTACGATGGTTTGGTTTGTATTATCCTCAATAACGACTTCGTTATCGGTGGTAATGTTTATTACTGATGGCGATGGTATTTTTGTGCGTGCATTCCATGCAGGAATTTTATAATAGAATGGTGCGATACCCATAATTGGTTCAGTTTTATTAACCATTATTAAGCATTTACCCGTTTTTAACTTCAAAACTTGTGCAGGGTCAAGCAATGGGACTTTGTGCAGTGAATATGAAATAGTGGTTGATTTGCCACTTTTTGAGTATGATACAGATTTATTTTCAAGCTCAATTGTTTGCGTGCCTAATCTATCAGAAATATATTTTGCAGTTTCCATATTATTTGGTGCAAATGCAATCTGAATCCCCGCATTCCCAATTATTGACTGATCCTTAGTATAATATTTATATAGGTTTGTTAAATCCTGCACGATAATATAGGGTTTAAGCCCATAACCAGCAATATAACCAATTGCGACATCAAATATTTCAATTTTACCAATACTTGTAAACTCATCTAGTAATAATAATAGCTTGTGTTTGTAGGGTTTTTTTGCCCCTATACTGAAATCCATGACATTACAACGTTTTGCTATAATTAAGCTAATAATAATGCGTAAAATTGGTTTTAATCTGACAATATCGGCAGGGGGGACAATGATATAACAGCTAACGGGCTTATCGCCGTCCATAAGCTCATCTATAGTCCAATCCGAAACCTCGGTATTTTTGGCAATAGTTGGTTCAATGAATAGTCCCAATTTAACAGAACCTGAGGAATGCACGCCAGAACGCTCCTGTTCGGCTTTTGCCAATAGTGCACCAGCCCCCCGTTTGATATTATCATTGATAAAATCATTTTCATGGTCAAATTCCATCATGTCTTTTAGAATTTGGGTTATACCGCCATCGGAATTATCAGGGTTTATGTAATTATATACATCGGTTAATGATGGCATTCTATTTTCATTTATTTTATATCTATAGCAACAATGTATTATTGCAGTTGTCATCCAAACCCAGCCACTATTCGCCCAATAATCATTGCCTAAACCCTTGCCGTCAGTATCAACTATCATTAAGGCGATATTTTGCACATCAGAAAATTCATATGGCGTGCCAAAGCGAATTTCACATAACGGATTGAAACGCGAGCATTCAACCGGATTAGTTGGTTCAAAACGCACGATTTTTTGCCTCATTTTTTCGCGGAATCCCGAAGTTAATGAGAAGTTTTCGCCTTTAATATCTAAAACAAAAACAGAGTTTTTATTCCAAGATAATAAAGTTGGGATAATTAGGGACACGCCTTTACCCGCACGAGTAGGCGCAAATACAAATATTGGTTCGGGTCCATTATGGTATAAAATTTGTTTTTTAAAGATTGATTTTTTAATTGCACCCACGACTGCGCCGTCCCATTCGTTGAATCCAATATTTTTTGGATATACGCCAAATTCTAAACCAGAATTTTTTAAGTCGTTGTATGTTGCCCATCCTGAATCGCCGTGAACTTTGCGATTACCTAATTTAATATTTTGTAATATAACGATATGTATAAAAGGTATTAAATAGGTTAAAAGGGGGTAATATATAAATTCAGGTATTTTATTCGTTTTAATATATTTTAGTAAATATAAAATATGACTTCGTTCGTTAATATCAAAGCCCTTGCTTAACCAATAATAATCTATTGCTAATGTAATTATTGCTATGGCAGATGCAATTATTAATAAATTTATAAATCTAACCATTGAAAACTCCATCTTTCATTGCATATTTCTTAATTTTTGGGTGGTAAATATCCGTGATTTTACGCATGATTTTATTATTCACATCAATTCGTTTGATTTGGATAATCGTATCAACTAATTGAAATAACATATCTTCTATATTAGCTAATTCTTTACCTGAATATTGCATATTTAAAGTAAATTTATTAGGTATTTGCATTGGTGATTCGGCATGTATAGTGCATATAAAACCCTTATTTCCGGTATTTAAATACGACAAAGCGGGCGCAGTATTAATAGTGCTTATTTCGCCCAAAATTATGTTATCAGGGGAAATTCGGTTGATATGATTGGTGATATTTTCCCAAGATTGTAGACCGCCATTTTTAGTAATATCATTGTCGCGCCCCGCAATTAAAGCAGTTGCATGTTCAAATTTATGCAAATCCACTTCGGGCGTATCCTCAACCGCCACTATACGCTGATGATTAGGTAGCTCATTAATTAATTTATTGAGTAATGTTGTTTTTCCCGTGTTAGTCGCACCAGATATGATGATATTATCACCGCGCGTTATGATATTACGCAAATAAGCTTCTAAATCATTACTCACGCCTAAATCGCACCATGTCAGATTTTTCTTATGCTTAGTGCGAATGGCGATACTAACGCCATCTTGCACACTTGCCCCAAACATTGCCTCAAAACGATGTCTGAAATAAGGCATTACACACGATAATTTTGGGTTCATATCGTTAAAATGCAAACCCGCATTATTCGCTATAATACGGGTAAGCTTTTTTAAGTTTTGAATAGATAAATTTGCATCAGGATATTTTATCTTACCCATGCCAATTCGTTCTATAATTATCGTTTGCGGTTCATTAATTATAATTTCATTAATGGTATTATCATTAATATAATTATATATTATATCTAATGATTGTCGATAATACGGATTTAAGGATTCATATTGCATATTTAGAATCCGTAAATAACTTGATTATCATCACGAAGCCACGCTTGCCCTAGGGTAATAGAGTAGGTATAAGGATTCATGCTTGGAGTTTGCGCACTATTACAAGCGGCATATGTTGCCGAAGTGCCGTAAGCCCCATTACCATTGCTATCGCCACAGCCCCAAGCAATGCCCCAATTGCTTGTGATATTAAATTTAGTCAAGGCGTTAATTGGAGATGATGCGATGGTTTGCCCCGATTTAACATAATTAAATTGGAATTTGCGATAAACCGAAGAGCCACTTGGCAATAAATCGGCGCCCGAATTATTATTAATCAAGCTAACAATACCATTTTGCGAATTATAGCTTGCCGTGCCGTAAGGGTTGCTAACACTAATATTTTGGGAAATACACGCATAAACAGAACGATTCGTGCCGTTGGTAATACCGCCCGCGACAAATTGCGAATTATCCCCGCGCCGATAAGTGCCTTGATTCATTTGGGGAATTGTTTTAGTGCAACCTTGATATGTAAAAGTATTTGCGGGCGCGTCAATAACCGCCGTAGACACTAATTGATAAGGTTGCGCTATTGCGCCCGTTTGTAAATGATTGGATTTTAGGTTATACCTAACCCCCGCAACCGTGATGTAAACTTGATATAATGGGTAATTATTCAAGCTTGCGTCTTGAAATTGCCATGATTGCAACTGATAACTATGATTAAAAGTTTGCGTGCCATCTGCACAATTTGTTAAATATTTTCGCGTGCCATCTAAATTAAAAAATGTTCGCGTCCGAGACCGAGAAAATCCCGCGCTAAAATCATGTAGCCACTGATTCATATCAATGCACCCGTCCATCGTGGTTTCAATTGCCGTTTCGGTTTCGCTTGCATTGCATTGTGTTATATATTTTTTTACCCCATCACGAATATAACCCGTGCGATAAAATATAATTACCGCGTCGCCCAGTGGTGATTTACCCACCGAACAAAGTAAACTGCCCGATTCGTTTAATTTGTATTTTTCGTGATTCCAAAAAAGCGCTTTTGAATTTTGACACCCGCGCGCTTGGAATTTTTGCCCATTAAAAATATAGGTTAAGGCTTCTTGCTGGAATGATTTATTTAAGGTAAAATCATCATACACCGAGCAAGGTTCAGTATCAACCGACAATGCCATAGTTGGCGCAGTGGCAGACACCGCGCAACTATCAATATCATGCCTATTGCCGTCTAAATCATAATAATATGTATTTGATTTACGCCGTACAACATTTGCATCATAATCCACCAAAACACCGCAACTTGCAAAATCCTCAACAATATTATGCTTAATTTCGCTATCATCGGTGCATGTATCGTTAATGATTGTTTTTTGTGCATTATTTTCTAAGTAAAATGTCTTATATCTTGGTATAATAACATTATTCACAATATCTTTTTTAACCGTGCAATCGCTATATGATTTATATATTTGATATTGTATAGCAGGGTCAGCATCCGCGCATGGCGTCTGTGAAACGACCTTATTATTCATTATAGCTTGCTTGGTGGTTTGTTTATATACTTGATTATTATCAATATCAATCCTAACCGCGCAATTACCCACGGTTTCAGTGTAATCAATAACTGGACATGATTCATAAATAAATTCAGAGCCTTGATAGTTATAGGTTTTTTTAAACCCAATCGCTTGACTTGGGGCTGGATAGCCCTCTTTAAGCGTGCAAGCCGTACTTGCCAACGCAACCGATTGCGCCGACTTGGCACAAGCCGACACTTCAACAGGGTTGCCGTTAATATCATTGTAAGATTTTTTTGATTTAAACCATACTTTATTTAAAACCGCGTCAATTTCAACCCCACAACTGCTTAAATCTTCGGTGATTTTAAATGTTTTTTCAGCGTCAATCGCGCATTCGGCTAAATATTTTGTATCGCCCGTGGCATTTGTATATTTTTGACGAAATCTTGGGTTTGCAACACCATTACTAATAAAATCTGTGCACCCTTGATATGATTTTTCAATAATAAAGCTCAACGCGGAATCCGCGCAATCCGCGGTATTTGTTTCAACACCATCTTCCAATGTAATTAATTTTGTCTGTTGTATTGCCTTATTTTGTGAAATATCAACTCTTATCGGACAACCATCAGCAATAGTTTTATAAGTGATTTTCTTCGGTGTTGTGGTTGCTAAGGGCGCAATGGTTGGTAAAGCGTTCGCCCCGCCGTTTTCTGATAAACCACCACCAGAACCAGATTTTGCCGCTAGGCTTGGTAAATTGCTTTGTAGTTCAATTTGTGGCGCAATGGCTAATAATTCGGCTATAATATTTTTTAATACATCTTGATTAAAAGGTAATTTAACTGCTTCGCCGGATTTAACGCTTAAATTATCAATTAACGCGCGAAAATCATAATTGGTTAAATCCTTGGCTTTATCGCCCGCGCTGATTGAATTTAACACAACTTCGCTTTTGTTATTATTAGTTTTACGCACCGATGCGCCCAATGTAATTTTTTCAGCATTCGGTATTTTTGACTTAATCTTTAAATTTAAATTTTGAATGTCTTGGGTAATCACCGCATCTTGAACGGGGGCAACCTCAACAATTTCATTATTTATCACTTCTTGGGAATTTGCATAATTTGTAAAATTAATCAAAATTGCAAAAACTATGAATTGCACTAAAACAATATATATTGTTAATTTAAGATAATGAGACATATGTTTAAATTTATTAATGCTATATTCAAGTTTTTTTATGCTTTTATTTAAGTTTAAATTTTCCATGGTAAGCTCCTGTTTTTTATGGTAATTTTGGTAAGGTTAATTTATTATCAACTAAAATAGTTAATAAATTTTGTAAGGTTTCAGGGTAAATTGCGATATTATTAATAGTGAATTTTTTAAGCTCAAAATAAGCTTTGGCTTTACGCAAATCTTGCAACTTCAAACCATTTATGCTTAACAAACGCCGAATTTTTCTATCCTTTGATTGAATTGAGTGAGTTTTGCATAAAATCATATTATTTAAATTTTCAATTGCAGACCCGATGGTAAATTTATTGTTAACATCTTCAATTTCATGCTCAAAATGCGTAATTATTTTTGATACTGGCGCATCTTTATTTGCGCAAACAAGTTGCCTAATCCAGATAATAGTCTCTTGGGTAAGTTGCATTTTGTCTCCCTTGTTTAGTTAGTTGTGATAATCCAGTCTTTAGCTGGACGAATTTGCACGCGAGTCCCTTTGCTAACCGATATAATCGGTTTTATTTGCAGGGATTCCTGTAACGATTGAGCGGTAATTTCACCGAATTTTTGCGATAATTCCTTTGCGCCATCATCAACCGCCTGATTAATTGGGCTAGTATTATTTGTGCCTTGATTATTACTACTACTGCCCTTATTCGCAATCGTAGCCGTGCCAATTCGCGTGCCAACTGATACACCCGCCAACATAAATGCAAGCCCGTATTTTTCAAAAAATCTATTGTCTATTTCACCCGCAATGCCAACACGCCCTTGTACATCTGATACATCAGATTCTAAATTATTAATTTCGGCGCGCGATTCACCCATTAAAATTCGGTTGCATTTAGTTTGAAGGCGACTTACACCTTGCGCATCGGCATTTTCATATTTGCAAATTAAACGGCTTCCTTTGGGTATTAAAATATTATTACCATGATAACCAAATACATTTTGCGATACTTGAATAATTATCGTTCCAGGTAACTGACTATTGATTCCATTTTCAAGAATACCTATGATATACCTATCTTGCGTTAGGATAAAATCATTTTTAACTGGTAAGCCAGCCTTATCAAATGGCGCAGTATATTTTGCATTATTAATTGCAATATTTTTTAATTTATCAGTGTCTTTTGCCTTTGCTAATGCACCAAAGCTATTTTGTGAGTTGATAATTTCTATATCGTCCCATTTATCAATCGTTGCAAGTCGTTCGTGATAAAAATTAGGTTTTGGGGGCAAGCCGGGTGGTGGTAGTTCTATATAAACAGGTTTATCAACTTCGCGTATAACTTCCTTTTGCACAACAACAGGCTTATCAACAAAAACTTCCTTAATAACTTCTTTTTCTATTACTTTGGGTTTTACAGGTTTTGCTTGTTTTGCTTTATCATCAGGCAAGGTTGCATTTATATCAGGTTTAATGTCTATTTGCTTGGTATCAAACGCCGCAATATCACTATTAGGCAATATTCGTTTTTCAATTTGTGTGTTTGTATCATTGCACAGCAATAATCCAAATGTTATTGTGCATAAAAACCCAGCCATTATTTACCCTCATATGTTATGCAAATATATTTTTTGCCAGATACTAAGGTTATTTTTTTAGCAACGGATTCAATAATTAATGTTGTGCCATTAACTCGCGTATTGACATTTTCATCTATGCCATCGTTTACTACATATGCAACAGGCAGGTCAATTTCATTGAATTTACTACCAAAATTAATATAGGTAAAATAGTCATCACGAAAGACTGATAAGGGTTTTAATTCCTTATCACCTGCTAATTCATAATCACCCCAACCGCGCAATTTTGACGGGTCAAATTGCAATTCTTGGGGATATTTTCTTTGTGTAGGTTTAACTGAATTAATAACTGGTTTTTCTATTGGTATATCGGCTTTAATATCAGTTTTATTTTCAAGTTTTTGCGCTAATTTACCAATTTTAACATTCGGAAATTTATCGGGAATAATTTTAACCACCATATCAGGAATATTTGGGCTATCTATGCCCTCTGAACGAATATATAACGGGTATATATTCGCATTAGTCCAAATAATTATATTAGTGTCCACACCTGGTATTAACGGCTTGATAGCAATTGCATTGCTAGTTCTTTGCTTTATTTGAAAACTTGAATTATCGCCAATATCAATTGTTTCAATAACTTCATTTGCAGGTAATTGTATAGTTGTAATGAAAAATTCACGCGTAGCAACCTTGTAAGTGCAATTTTCGCATGAGTCATAAATATAAATACCTTCATTTTGTTTGGCTTCGTCCCATGCTTTTTGTATTTGCAAATTACCACTTTGGCGCGTTAATTTGCCATAATCATTAATCGCCACGCGCGGGGCAGGCTGATTAATATTATTTGCTTGATTAGCTTGGGTTGGTTGCGCCTGTTGTATTGGTTGCGCTTGTGGCAAACTTTGTGATGGCTGTTGCGGAGGTTGCGGTGGTTGCGGTGATTTAATGCTATTCACAACAGGCACAATTGGTTGTGCAGGTAAATTTTGGGCTTCATTTAACCCTCTACTACTGCCTTGTGGTGGCACAAACGGAGTTTGCCCATAAAGTTGTAAGGTTGGGCTTAGTATCAAAACTAAGATTAATAGTATATTTATTGGCTTTAACATTATTCACGCTCCTTTACGGCGAATTCTAGGACAAAAACGCCCAATGGATTATTGTATTTTTCATCAATTTTTACTTCTTTTTCACGCAAGGTGAACGCAATATATGCGCGCAATTTCTTTTGTGATTTAATCTCTTGCGAATTATTTTTTGTATCGCGCTGAATAAATTCGCATGAAAATTTATACAAATTATTTGAAAGCCCTTCGATTGGATCGCATGATTCAACAATAATATTGCGAACTAATCCGTCCTTTAAGAAATTTTCAATCGCCTTAGTATCTATACGATTGCTTTTAAATTCTTTTAATGGCTTAAAATCCATCATAGCATATGCTTCATCAAATCTTGCCTTTTGGCTTATTTCATCAATAGACAATAAATTTATGATGAATTTTTTTGATATTGTTTCTAATAAAATTTGAAAGCCCGGAATTTGTGGGTTTAATGGTTTTATGGTGACTAATTGATTGCTGGACGGAATTATTTCAACTAGGGCTACTTCAACTTTTTTTAATGGGAACAGGTTAAGAATTGATATAATTAAAAATATAATTGCAACTATTAACATGCAATTTAAGCCTAATGATAGTTTAAGCACCAACATAGCCCGATTAAAAACTGATTGATTTGTAAACGGATTTAATGCATTAAATTTAGAAAAATCACCCGTTTTTTTAATAGTTTTTTCACTCATATTAGCTAATCCATTTATATTTTTGATTGTCAAAAGGAATTGGTTCGCAAGCGCAAGGCGAAGATTTAATTTCGTCACTTGTCTTAACATCGTTTGGCGGTAAATCCTTTTTAGTGCCAAAAACTGAACAGCCAGCTAGCAGGGCGATAGTTGCGATTAATAAAATATATTTTTTCATAATATTTACCTTTTGTTATTGTTTCTTATTTAATAAATTGCCCAATGGAGTTTGTTTAGCAAGATACATTGCACCCTTGCCCAAAGTACCTGCGGTTGCCCCTGCGAACTTGCCCGCATCAGTGCCTAATGCCTTGCCCGCAATATCTTTTGCGGTGCTTATTGGATTCGCGCCAACTTTCATTGCACCCAAGCCAGCCATGCCCATACCCGCCGACATCAAGCCCGCGGCTGCATTTGTTAAACTTGATTGTGCTAATGAATTGGCTAGACTCGTGCCTTCGGCTAATAACGCCGTAAAAGCCCAACCCGCTAATATCGCGAGTTGTAAGTCAGGGTCAGACCATTGCACCTTAAAATTTCCATCGTGAATTTTTAAGCTGTCAACAATAAAAAATAACATACTCACGCATAATGTAGACGAAGTCATTACCATTATCGTGGCAATGGTTGTTTTAATACCTGTTTTTGTCATATCTTGTGTGAATCCAAAGCCGTAGGCTAGAAACAGAAAAGGCGCAAACAAAGCTAAGACGATTAATCTAAACAATGAAACTATAATTTGCGATAAATATGCAATCAAAATCAGTGCGTAAGGGAGTATTAACAGACCAGACATTATGAGGGGTATTATTGGATCTAAAATACCAGTAGTGCTTAGAATATCTAATGAAATATCAAGAATTTTATTCACGCCTTCTTCAACGCTGTTTATTAAACCTGCTAAACCCGCACCAGCAACAGGCACACCCCCGACTTCAAATACTTTAATTGATATGCCCGTCATAATTTCATTGACTAGGTTAAATATAAGTAATATTGTGCCATTCGGATTTAAATATAGGAGTGCCCACGCGATGAAAATATTCGGTGATTCTTTAAGAAATACTTGCATTGCTTCCTTGCGACCAGACGCAATTTCAATACCTTGTAAAGTTAGCCATAAAATAGTTGCTGATGCAAAAATTATTTGGAAATCACTAATAAAAGCCAGCGAAATCGCTTCAACGAATTTTTCGCTTTTATCAAAAAAAGATTCCGCGACCCCGCACAAAATGCAATTATCTAAACTCATCATAATTCCTTTGGTTAGTTTGTTTTTTGGATTTGGTGCTTTTGCACAAAACCAGAATTTGATTGAATCGCAAAAGAAATTTTTTGAGATTCAAAAAGAGATGATTGAACTTAAAACCCGTCAAGAAGCTGAAATTTTTTCTAAAAAAATTTGTAAAAATAACGATAATTTGCCTTGTTTTTGGTTTGGTAATTTTATAAATAGCGTGTCTGATACATTGATTTATAGTGTTTATTTTAGTGCAAATTTTAAAAATAAACCGCTCGCAGAATTTAATAAAATTACTGATGAAAAAATCTGTAATAAAATTTTGAATTATCGTAATACAAAAGGCATAATAACCGATTGCAACAAAGTTCCCGATTGGCGCGATGATAAAGTTAAATCTTATTGGAATAATAAATAATGTCATTTTGTCGCCGTGGTTGCAGGTTTTATTGCAGGTGGTAATTGTGCTAATTTATTCGCCGAATCCAATTTTAACATAGTTGCCAATAATTGATTAGTTTGGTTTGTGGCGCGTATTTGCAATAATAATATTTTATTTTGCACCGCGAGGCGTTCATTTTGGTCAACGGCACTATCGGCAGACGATTCAAGTTCGTTTATCGCATTCGTTAAGTCGGTATTTTGCTGAACCGCAATATCGCCCTGTGCAAGCGATTTTTCAATATTATCAAGATATAAATTATTGCGTTTTTCTGTTATTTGTGATTGAATGCTTTCTTTTTCGCTTGAAGTCTTTTGATTATATTCTTGTGGTTTTATAAAGAAATTATCGCGATATAAACTTCGCCCACCGCATAAATCGGGTAATTTTGGGTTATACGAATTTAAGCTAGGCATTAAGCTTTTAAAATCGGGCATTAAGCATGATTGATTTTTAGCTATTAACTTATCAAATGTTTGTGAATTTACGAATGGCACATTAATCTTACCAACTTTGCCAATTGTTTTAAGCATATCTTGCCCAGTTTTATTCATATCTTTGAAGTAATCAAGTTGCTTAGTCAGTGTATCTAATTGCTCTTTGCCTTGATTAAATAATTCAATTTGCTTTGCCGCATTCGTGGCATCAAAAGTCGCCATCTGTGCATTCGCAATGGTGGTAAAAGACAATGATAATATTATTATTTGCGTAATTTTTTTCATAAAAACTTTCTCCAATTATCGCCGTGTTGAGATTTTAAATTATCAATATCATCGTTAGCTTTTGTGCCTGAACGAAAATATTTCATTATACCATTACCTAATTTTGATATATCTACATCTAAAATGACTGATTCGTTTAAGCCCACGGCATCATCGCGTTGAATTATTAATATTTGTCTTTTACCGCCTTCGCCCGGTGCTTTAATAAACGAAATTTGTTCATCATTTAAGCCAAATTGCCGATAATCATCGGAATTTGCATTGCTGTCTTTAAAAAATATAAAAGTGCTAGTATTATTCAAAACTTCATTTTTAATTGTTGAATTAAGCAAGCTAGCAGGCTGTTGAAACGCCATACCAACTGCTATGTCCAATTTTCGGTATTCTTGGAACGCAACCTTTAAAAACGCACAAAATCCCGCATTCGTGATTTGCTTGCCGCCCTCATCAATAAATATGCACGCGCCCCGTCCAGCTGATTTGGCTGATTTGCTGATAATATTACTGATATGCGCAATAATTGGCGCGCCTAAAATAGGGTCATCTAGGGCTTCGTTCATATTAATCCCAGTTATTGGCGCATTACCTATCATGTTTGTAAAGCTATCGTGCGGGTTATTAAATACATGTCCATAAACGCCACCAGTAAGCCATTTTGCTAGCGTGCTTCGCATGTTGCTTTGCGGGGACAATCCTTGATTAAGCCAATTATCTAAGGTTCTGTGTGGGGGTGCTACATCAAAAACTAATTCTAATAAGTTAGCAATTTCAATCTCAATTTCAGGAGTTATTGCTAAGTCGCCCAATAATGTCATTAAAGACAAATTAATTCTGTTTAGATTTTCAGGGCTAAATTCGCCGACATCTAACGGGTTAAATTGAAATTTATTATAATCTTGGTATAATCCCCCCATCGCTTCAATCATAAATTTACAGCCATTTTGGGAATCAAATACAAATGATTGCACGCCGTCAATTTTGGCAAGCCCTGAAAGTAAATATAACATCAAAACAGATTTACCCGAGCCAGTTGGCGCAAATACAAGATAATGTCCCTTGCTTTGTGGTTTGTCGCTAACATGTAGCTGAAATCGATATGCTGAACCAAGTTGAGTTTTAAATAATCTGATGGGAAGCGAATCCCACGGGGACGACTCACGCCCCAAATTATTTGCAGGCAAAGCCCAAATAGACGCGATATTATCGCAGATAATTTTTAGTGGACGCACCATTTTATTATTATACGGCATTTTGCTAAACAAACTAATCGGTGTTGCGATGGTTTCTATTATATATGATATACTATTATCGCCACACATACGCGCGATTTTATCAAGGCTTTGATTAATTTCATTAAGGTTTGATGATTTTACAATAATCATTAAATTTGTGCTGAATAATGATACATCGCCGTTTTTTATGCCCGCGAGCAATTCCGTATATTCTTCGGTGGTTTTATTATTTTGCACAAATTTCATATTTTGTTCATTAATTTTGCGGTCAATTAAAAAAACTGAATTTTGAAATGGGGCAACAATATGAATTATTTCTAAATGTATGGGTAATTTTAAAATATTTATTAAAAATAATCCATTTGTAGTTTGCCAATTTGTAATTGTCAATATTCGCGCATATTCGGTATTGGGTTGCTGTGTCGTAATTAATCCGTCTTGTTTAAGTTCCAAGCTAACAGACAATAAATTATCATTAATATTATCGCTTAGTGATTTTAAATTATGCGTAATCGCCCCGCTTAACAAATATTGTAAGAAATTGGTAATCGGGCAAATATCGCCCCTGTTCGCGCGCATAACAGGGCTTATTTTATGCGAATTTAACAAAGACAATAATTTATCATTAGCTTCTTGAAGCCGATTCATTGACTTATTTTCTATGGTAAAATACCAATCTAATTTGAAATTATCGCTATAATTAATTGCTTCTATATCACCAATTTTTTGTAAAATGTCAGTTGGGTAAGTCGCAGGATAATTAATTTTTTCGGTTGATTTTATGCAATAAAATCGTGCTATCACGCCCAATTTATGCAGTTCGCGTAATAACATAGCGCGTTGCGAACAAAGTGAATCCTGTTCGCCAATTTGCATTGCTTCGTAATTTACGCCTTCAATCTTATATATTCTAAAAAATTTATTTGTATCTTTTAAGCTGATAGTTTGGTTATCATTCATAATTCTATCAAATGGTAACTCGTGATTAATCCAATCGCGCTGAATATTACCTAATAATTTATCATGCAACTTTGGAACAGCAAACGGCAAAGCAATTGCACCTGTTGCAAATAACCCGTATAATAACAATAAATTACTCATAACCGCGCACCTTTGAAATTACCATGCACATTAATATATTGAATTATTATTGTCTTTTTATTGCCCCAAAACTTTTTTGATTGAAAATAATAATTAAAAAAATGTGGTTTGGATTTTGCGAAAACATTTCCATATATTATTATTATTGTGATGGCGCTTGCAAATATGATTATCGCAACTAATAAATTTGATATAAGCGTTAATATTAGACATATAATTATTGACAGCACAAATCCAGCGCACAAAAATTCCGAATGCACCCCAATCATTAAAAATGGCAATTGAGGTGAATCGTAGAATATTGTTTGTGAGCGCATTATGAAACAAGAAATTCGGCAATTAATGTTGCAGATGCCATTAAAATACCAGCAATTAGAAATTTAATAGCAGACCGTAATTCGAACTGCCCGCTGAAAAGTCCTTGTATAGCATATATCATTAGGCATAATCCAAATAGTCCGCCTGCAATGATTTTAAACCCGCTAGTGCCTTCATCAATTTTCGCCTTAGCTGAGCCTGCCCAATCAGACGCGCAATGCGCGACATCTGGAATAGCAGTGATTATTACCGCACCCGCAAGGGCAATTGCAATGTTTTTTGCTAAATTATTATTGTTTATCATGGTTTTACTTTCTTTTGTTAAGGTTAAAATTTAATCAATAAATAAACCAAAATGGCTATATTTATTGATATGGTGCATAAAGAAATACCCAAAGTTTGCCAATATTTGCGATTAACAAAACTTCGCGCATTTGCAATAATGGTTTTAAATTCTGATATTGCACCGCCGACACTTTGATTTAATGCCAAAGTATTTTTTAACGAATTTTCAAGCACATCGCTTGAAAGTCGTAATTGTATTTCATGGAATGATTGATGCAGTTTTTGCGCTTCCAAAGACAATTGATTTTTATAGCCATTAAGCAAAATTTGCATTTCGTTTTTTTGATAATCATTTAAATATTTTATCATGATTAGCAACCCGAAAATAGGGTCTTGCTTGTCATAAATCATATTTGTTTGCTGGACAATTTCATTATAAATTTCACTTAATTTATCTTTTGTTTCTTGGGGTAAATCATTTGTATCAATCATATTACCACCTTAATTAACGCTGATAAATTCGGCTATATCAATTGCTTGATATATTAAGCCACGATATAAAGCAATTCGCCTGCGCGACATCATGTCAAAGGCATGTTCCCTATTTTTTTTCTTAGTTAAATATTCATCAAAAGTAAGCTTATTGCTTAACATCTGATTAATATTATTACCCGTTGTTTGCATGGCAACAGACGCAACATAAATTAAAGAATTTATACTTGTAGACAAATCGCTAAATATATCAGTCTGTTCAAATTTAACGCCATCAATCACCGCTGGATTAAAATATTCATTAATCCATAAATCAATTTTGTTATTCGGAAAGTTTTTTGCAATCATAGCAAAATTTGCGATGGTTTCTAAAACAGGTTGCCCGCCAAAAATGATAGACTGCAAACGCAAATCAATATTATTTTCATGAAATAATTCGCAAATATTATTTTCTTTCATATACGAAATTAACGGCAAAAACGAACTTGCGCCAATATCAATAATAGCAAAGTCATGTTCGTTATCATTTATTAAGTTTTCCATTAAACTATCAAAATATATAGAATTAATTTCATCAGGTCGTTCGCCCAATAAAACCTTAATAACATTTAGGGCTGTAAATGAATGAAAAGTCGGATTAACTGAATCACAATCATAACAGACAATTTTTTGATTATTGTGCTTTAAATATTGTGCTAAATAAGAGCTTATGACAGATTTACCAACGCCACCTTTACCCTGAATTTGTAAAATTATAGTTTTCATTTTAATTCCTTAAAACTGCTTTTTTGTGTATGTTTTAACCTTTGCGTGCGGTGTGCGCGCTTCTAAATCGTCAACTATAATTTCTTTATACCTAACTAACTTACCATCCTTATTGGTATATTCTTGCTCTTTTAGGTTGCCCCAAACATTGACAATTTGCCCTTTGGCTAAATTCGCAACTAAGTTAAAATTTTTAGGGTCATTATTTTTACCAATTAAGCCTTTTAATGTATAATTAACATAATCGGCAGGCACTACGCCGTCTGCACTAATTCTTTTACTGACGGAACAACTTGCAATTTCTTTGTCATTTTTTGTTCTTTTAACTTCGGGCGGGAAACTAACATATAGATCCTTAATTTCTACGGGTTCGCCATAGTCCTTTGCTAAATTATCGTTTGTCTTTTCAATTTCATTATCGTTATCAGTCATATTAATCCTTATTTTGTGGTTTTAAGTGTTTTTTCAAAAAATCTTCACCCGCCGAAAAATCAATTTGCGATGTTTGCAACGGGCTTTGATTAATTGAAGAGCGATTATTCGCCGTTGCTCCTTGCGCAACAGGTGAATTTGATAATATTGGATTTTGTCTATTTATTGCGTTTGGTTGATTTGATAATTTATTATGTTGTGCAATAATATTATGATTTTTGATAAGACGATAGAACATAACCTTATTGATTTGTATTTTATTATTTTTTACTAGTTCCGAATAAATTTGATTTATGGAATAACCATCATTTAACTGACCCATAATAAAGGTTAGGTTATTTTTTATTTGGGATAATCCAGTTTTTTTTGTCATATCAATTCTTGCAGTTAATTAAAATCACTCAATAATTGAATTATGACATTTATTTTTAATAATTACATTTTATGCTTTACTTTGCTATATAATTATTGTATATATGTTTTAATTCGTGGCGAATCCTTACATTTTCAGACTTAGGCTCCACCATAACTAGCTCCACTATTCCCATATATATCATCAAGTAAACTAAATATTTTAATTTATTGGGTTAAGCCGAAAATTCGCGGGGTTGGTGAAATGACCTTGCCAAATGCCTTTTTGTGCTTTGATGGCTTGGGATTGGGCGGGTTCATAATCGCGTGAATAATTTATATAGGCTATGGCATGCCCATTTTTGACTAAAATTTCTTGAATATCTTGGTTATTCACGAAACATTTGGCTAAAATTCGTTGATATTTATCAAAATTTCGCATTTCACAGATAATTTTTTGATTTGCCAAAATATTTTCAAGAAAAATTTTCGCTTGCTCCCCGCAATTATCCTCTTGATTATTTTTATCTTGGCACGATTGGTTAATTTCGGGGGCATCAATGCCATAAAGCCGTATTTTTAACTTGCCCAGCAAAATAGTATCGCCATCAATCACGCGAAATCGCGTATCGGTAATGGTTTGCGCGCGGGCGTAATTTAACGGCGACACGCAACATAATATTAATAATGCCATGAAAAATTTTATGCTAACCCCCGCTTGGTGCGCCCACCTTGGTGTTCGGGGGGTTAGAAAATCTTAGAAAAAACAAAAGACTCCGTGGCTTTTAGTCGTGAAACCTGTTGCATGACCACAAGCCCCCCGAACATAAGTTCAGAGGTTATTTTGTCCACGCATGGACATGTTTTTTCTAAGAGGTTTCTACACCCCAAAATTAGCTGCGTCTGCTAATTTCAAACCAATATTATCATAGTTAATTGGCAAAGGCAATATAATTGATGGGAATTGCAATATTTGCTTAACGGGGGGATAAAAAATACTTGCATTCCAAACGATTCAAATTATAGTTTTACCAATAAAAATTCCAACAATCAGAATTAACTTCGCCCCAGAATTATATATTAAATAAACGATTAAGGCATATCAATGGAAAAGCAAATTATATTAAAATTAACCGCAAATTTTGAAGAATCGGCGCATACAACCAATGATTCGGTGGAATTTTGGCTGGCGCGCGATTTACAAAAATTATTAGGTTATGATACTTGGCGCAGCTTTCAAAATGTAATATCCAAGGCGCAAAGCGCGTGCGAATTGTCAGGTCAAGATATAACCAATCATTTTGCCGACATCAGCAAAACGATAGAAATGCCCAAAAATGCTGAAAAAGAAATTGACGATTTTATGCTAACCCGTTATGCGTGTTATTTAATAGCCCAAAATGGCGACCCACGCAAGCAAGAAATAGCTTTTGCACAATCATATTTTGCCGTGCAAACCCGCAAGGCAGAACTAATTGAACAAAAATTATTGGAACATGAACGAATTATTGCCCGCAATAAATTAAAAGAAACCGAAAAAGAATTATCGCATGTTATTTATGAACAAACAGGCGGAAATGATAATTTTGCGCTGATTCGTTCCAAGGGCGACCAAGCATTATTTAATCGTTCCACCCAACAAATGAAAGATAAATGGGGTATAAAAACGCAACCTTTGGCGGATTTCATGCCAACAATTTTGTTAAAGGCAAAAGATTTTGCCACAGAAATTACCATTTATAATGCCAAAAACAAACAAATGAAAACCGAAGATAAAATTTCAAATGAACATATTACCAATAATAAATCGGTGCGCCAAACATTAATTTCACGCGGCATAGTTCCCGAAGATTTACCGCCCGAGGATGACATAAAAAAATTGGAACGAAAATTACAATCAGATAGTAAAAAATCATTGGGCAATGAAAAAAAATTCACCAAGCCAAAGGAAATAAAATAATGCCCAAAGGTAAATCGGTGCCCGCGCCTCTCGCCCATTTGAAAATAAGACAATCCAGATTTTTTATATTGTTCGCTTAACCGCAATACCTGTCGCTTGCATAGCGTTAATCGTTCTTGCGCCTCTTTAAGCGTAATCAATCCAGAACTATACCGAATTATCGTCTCTATGCGTGTATTTTTTTCTTCCTCTGTTTGCATTTTTCACCTGCTTTCTTGTGTTGCTTTCATTATAGCAGGTGACTTTATTTTTTGCCGTAATATAAAATTGATAAAAAACTTGACAAGCGGATAAAAATAGGTTATTTAGTTAATATTCTTTGCCGTTAGGCACTTCACCCCGCCCCATCAAAAGGGCGGGGACAAAGTTTTAAAGGGGTAATAATTTTAAGCACTAATAAATTGTGCTATTTTTTCTTTAATTTTCTTGAAAATATTATCATTGATTTTATCTTTTAATCGTTTGGCAGAAAATACGCGAATTTCATTAAAGCATAATGCGCCGTGGCGATTTTTAACATTTAACGGAAAATAATATGGGGAATCATTAAAACTGGTTGTTAATGGAATGCCGATAAATTTATCTTTGCTTAGCTTTTTTAATATTAATACGGGTCTGGTAAAATCCGCACCCTTGCCATATATTTCTTTGCCAATATTTAAACCCATTTTGCACCACCAAATTTCTTGTTGATGATATAATGGGTAATATTCGCTGGCATCAATGGCTTGTTTTTGCGTATTCCATTGGTTAAAATCTTTGGTAATTGGTGATTTATCCGTCATTATTGCCTTTTTTTGGGTAATTATATTGAATATTGGGAATATATCGCATTTATTACAAATTGCAAGAATGAATTATTTTAAAACTATTTCTCCCGCACCCATACCACCCTGCTTACTCATTTCAGATTTTTTTTCATAAAAATCTCCGTTAAATTCTTCGGCTACGGCGGGTATTGTGCGAGATTTTGCCACAGAAATTACCATTTATAATGCCAAAAACAAACAAATGAAAACCAAAGGTAAATCGGTGCCCCGCGCCTCTCGCCCATTTGAAAATAAGACAATCCAGATTTTTTATATTGTTCGCTTAACCGCAATACCTGTCGCTTGCATAGCGTTAATCGTTCTTGCGCCTCTTTAAGCGTAATAAAATCAAGTTAAAATCTTGACAAATTAATTATTTTGTTTAATATTGCAGGAAATATCATCAATGGACGCATGAATTTTGGCGCAAAAATATTATTTTTTTAATCAAGATGTGAATTCCGTGCCAACGGATAACCAAGAAATTTGCGATTTATTGCAAAAAGGCGTTGATATTCGTAATATTTTATTTTTTAAGCAAAATAATATAATCTTACTGGGATATGGTCATATTGGCGATTTTTATTTATTGGGTAATTGCATGTATCAGTATAAAGAAAAAAACCCGCAAATAAAAATTACCATCATTTATTCATATAAACCCATTGATTGCCTGATAGGTTATTTTCCAATTATTGATGAATTTATTAAGGTTTCTGACAAAGAATTAGAAATGTTATTAAATTTCGGGCATCAATTTAGATACCCACAATTAGGATGCCCATATCATTTTCATGGCAAAGGATTTAGACCCCATAATCTTGTGCAATATTACACAAAAGCCTTAAATTGCGACGAAAATATTTTTTTGAACAAAATAACCGCCCCCCCCTGAAAAAATTGAAAAAGTTAATAAAATTTTTGCGGATTATAATTTAACACCTGAAAAAACTATTATTTTATCGCCTTGCGCGCTGACAATTGATACGAATATCGGCGAACAATTTTGGATAATTTTAGCAGGCTATCTTAAATATAGCGGATATGATGTAATTTTTAATGAATCAGAACCAAAATATCCAAATTTTCCCCATTTTTTTATTGAAGTAGATTCTCTGATGTTCTTTGTAAATAAATCACGGGCAATAATTGGCGTAAGAAGTGGAATTTTTGATTTATGCGTCATTGAAAACCCCAACACGCCAGCCATTATATTATATGCCGATGAATCTGGCATGACCGAAGTTCAAATTCAAGAAACCCAGCATTATCCCTTAGATGCAAGCCTTAGCCCAAGCGAGAAATATATGCAATTTTACAGCATTTCAAAATTTTGCAATGCGCCTAATTGTTATGAATTTATTCATTCATCGGAACAACAAACATTTAAAAAAATTCAAGAAATTTTAACTTCGCTTAATATTTTATAGACTAATGCAATAAATAAATATATTCTTGATTCATGGTTATAATTTTTAAAACTTTTTTTATTTATGGTTTTTTAGCTGTATTTACATGGCTTGAACGCAAATTTTATTATAAATTTCCATCCAATTGGCACAGAATCACAAAAAATTATGGTTTTTTTGCGATAAATGCGTTGGTTGCGGGTTTAATTATCATTCCTTTGACACAATATTTCACAAATTTATGGCATTACCGCCCTGATAATTCTTATTTTTTATTGGCGGATATTTTAATTTATGATTTAATGATTTATGGTTGGCATCGGCTTAATCATCAAATAAAATTCTTATGGCGATTTCATCAAATTCATCATTATGATAATGCAATTGATGTTTCAACCGCCGTTCGGTTTCATTTTGGCGAAGTTATTTTAAGCGCGATATTTAGAATCCCAATTATTATTATTTTTGACATGCCCAATGAATCCATTATCATTGCCGAAACAATTTTATTATGCGCGTCCATTTTTCAACACGCAAATTGGAATTTATCGCCAAAATGGGATAAAATTATCAGCTTGATTTTCATAACACCAGCATGGCATTTTTTGCATCACCACGCCATTCAAGCCGATACAGATTCGCATTATGGCAATGTTTTCAGCTTTTGGGACCGAATTTTTCAAACCCGCGCACAATCAAAATTTCGCAAAGCCAATATGATAATTGGCTTACAAGCCAAAACAGATAAAGATTTTATGCGGTTATTAAAACAACCATTTTTGGGGTAATTTTATGGCGAAAATAACGATGATAATGCCAGTTTATAATGGAATGCCATATTTACCATTGGCGGTGGAAAGTATTTTAAATCAATCTTTAACCGATTGGGAATTAATCATTGCGTTTAGCCATAATCCACAAAATGATGATGGTGGTTGGGCATATTTGCAATCGGTTAAGCATGATAAGCGGCTTAAAATTTTAGAATTTGACAAGGCTTACGGGCAAACCCACGCCATGAATGCCGCAATACAAGTTGCAAGCGGGCAATATTTGGGATTCGCCATGGCTGATGATATTTCATTACCGACAAGATTAGCAAAATTATCGGCAATGCTTGATGAAAATCCCCAATATATTTTAGCAACCGCTGATATTATTAATATTGACGAGCATGGCAATTTTAAAATTAACGCCAAAGGGCAATATACAGGCTGGGATATGCCATATGAAAGCCAAGATTTAATAAAATCAAAAACTGAAATTGTGTTGCAAATAACTTTGATTGCGGCTTTATGGCGGGCAAATTTTATCAATGATTTTCGCCGCGCCATTGATTACGCTTGCGATTATGATTTTATTTTACGCATTATGCCTTTTGGTGATTTTGGCATTGTCCATGAACCATTAATTTATTACCGCAAGCATTCGGGCGCGATTTCGGTAAGCCATCGGGAAAAATTATTCATGCACGGCTGTTTAACGGTGCTTTCATACCATCATCGGCAACAAGGATATGCAGATTTCTTGAATCAATATGATGATAAAATTGATAATTGGCAAGTCTTATTTGACAATATCCGTAATGATTACCATGCGCAAATTATGGGGCATTTAATTAACCAATTTAACCCCCATAATTACAGCGAAGAATCGTGGAATTTAATCAAAAATAATGCGTATAAATTAGCCCCGCGGGTCATTACCCACCAAGGTTTTCAAATATTGGAAAAACAACAAAAACCTTTGCCTTATATCCCCATAAGCACGAGATTACATGCCTAAAATATCAATTATTATGCCAGTTTATAATGGTATGCCATATTTACCCTTGGCGGTTGAAAGTATTTTCAAGCAAAATTTACCCGATTGGGAATTAATTATCGTTGCGGATATTTGCCACGATGGCAGTATTGAATATTTACAACAAATTGCGCAAAACAACCCAAAAATTCGTCTTATCATTCCCGACCAACGAATTGGCGTGATTCAAGCCCAAAATTTAGCCTTAGGAATAGCAAAAAGTGAATATATAACTTGGCAAATGGCTGATGATATTTCATTGCCCAACAGGTTTGAAAAATTATATAATTTATTACAAAATAATTCAAAAAATATCTTCGCTTCCGCGTCTATTCAATATATTAATGATAAAAGCGAGCCGCTTGATAATGGCTGGATTATGCCCAATTCAGACGACCAAGACAAGTTAAAATGTGAATGCGAGCTATTTTTAAATTTCACCATGATTTCTGCTTTGTGGCGCAATGGTATTATTCACAATTGGCGTTTTGCTATTGATACAGCCAATGATTATGACTTAATATTGCGCATGCTGCCATTTGGCAATTTCATTACCACCCAAGAAATATTATTATATTTTCGCCAACATCAAGGTTCGGCGACAACCGCCAATTTTGAAAATGCTTATTTAGGCGAATGTTTATCGGTTTTATCCTATCATCACCGCCAGCAAGGTTATGGCGATTTTATTCATGATAACACCCCACATATCAGCGATTGGCAAGTG
Organism: Alphaproteobacteria bacterium; assembly: GCA_965262605.1. Taxonomy (GTDB): domain Bacteria; phylum Pseudomonadota; class Alphaproteobacteria; order JASGCL01; family JASGCL01; genus CBDHFN01. The sequence goes on from CBDHFN010000002.1 coordinate 291,806, forward strand.
TTATTTGATAATATTAAAAATGATTACCACGCCCAACTTATCGGTTTTAAAATTCAAGACGGCATTAATAAAAATAAAATCATCAAACCAGAATCTTTGGCAATTATCGCCAAAAATCACCATAAAATAAGCCCGCGCATCATTATTCATCAAGGTTTTCAAAAAATCGGCAATTATCAACATATATAGAAAAACTCATTTTTATATATACTGATTTGCGGCAATAATTGATTCTCAATTCCCATCATGGCATAAAATAGCCAACCTCCATTTTGCTTCGCTTTGGATGAAAAATATACCATTTTTAAAAAGCCCTTATAATTTAAAAAGAATTAGCCCAGAATATTTCTATTCTAGGCTAATTACAGGGAGGGTAAACTTAAAAAAACTTATTTTATTGATTGATTAACTACATGCGTAATATCGCTTCTGTTTAAGCCAATATCTTGTAATTCCCAATCAGACATTTGTGATAATTCAGCAATCATTCTTTCGCGTTTAAAAAAATTACTTACTGCTTTACCCATGTTTATCATTGCATTGCCCATTAATGCTAATGGGTTGCCTAAAACTTCAATAATTTGTTTGTTAGCTACTATGTTTGTCATGATTAACTCCTTTGTTATTCATGAGGGATATATAATATATTTATTGCATTGCAACAAGTCTTAATTTAGCAATTGTGATATGCAATTTTGATATACCAAAAATTGATTAATTCGGCTTTAACATGGCATTCCAAGCAAAAATCATCTCCAAAGCTTGTTTTGGGCTCATCTCATTACAATTTAATTCGCTTATTTCATTAATAATTTGCATATTTTGTGCGGTTGCAACATTTAATTCTGGTTCGTTATTGGGGGATTTATATTCCGCCACGCCGAATAATGGCATGGTATTGGACAAATTATCTTGGGTAATTTTATCAGCAATTTGCTGGGCGCGCTTGATGACGGCTTTGGGCAAGCCCGCTAATTGCGCGACATAAATTCCATATGACCTTGACGCTGCGCCCGCAATAATTTCGTGCATAAAGGAAACTTTATTATTATGTTCCAATATTTTTAACGAATAATTTGCTAATTTCGCTAAATATTCATGCGATTGCGCCAATTCGTGATAATGGGTTGCAAATAAAGCACGGCATGCAATTTGATTATGCAAATATTCAATAATTGCCGATGCCAAAGATAAACCATCACAATTTGCCGTGCCCCTGCCGACTTCGTCCATAATCACAAAGCTTTTTGGGGTTGCGCGATTAAGAATCGTGGCGCATTCTAACATTTCCACCATAAAAGTGCTTTGCCCGCGGGTTAAATCATCGGCGGCACCGACACGGGAAAATAATTTATCTACAATGCCAATTTTTGCCGATTCGGCGGGCACGAAACTCCCCATTTGCGCCAAAATAACTATCAAGGCATTTTGTCGTAAAAAAGTGCTTTTACCCGCCATATTAGGACCGGTAATTAACCATAAAATCTCGCGTTGATTAAGGCTACAATTATTGGCGATATAATTTTGCCCTTCAAGGCGAAGGGCAATTTCCACGGCAAGATGCCTGCCCTTGACAATTTCAAAATCAAGCGAATTATCGCATATCGGCTTGGTTAAATTATAGCGCTGGGCATTTTCGCCATGGGTGCATAAAACATCAAACGCTGCTATGACATCTTGAAATTCCATAATTGCATCATTAAAATTTTGGGCAATTTGGCATAATTGGGCGAAAATTTCAATTTCGCATTGAATCGCTTTTTCTGAAGCTTGAGCAATTTTTTGGGCGCAATTTTGCAATTCATCGGTGCTATATCTTGCTAATCCGCTTATAGTTTGCTTATGCAAGAATTCATCAGGCACTTTATCGGCAAATTTTGTCGGTATTTCAATAAAATAGCCAATGATATTATTGGATTTAATTTTTAGATTTTCAATTTGGTTTTTTTCGCGATAACTATATTCAAGTTGCGCTAAATAAGGCACGGCATCTTGGCTAATGGCGCGATAATCGTCTAAAATCTTGTGATAATTGGGCGCGATAAAGCCACCATCGCGGGTATTTATCGGCAATTCTTCGCCCAAAGCACTATTATAAATTCCGATTATTTCATCAAATACGGCGATTCTTTCCAAAAGATTGGTAATTATCTTAGGGTAATTCCAAGACTGCATCGTGCTAAAAATTAACTTTAAGGGGCGAGCATGGGCAAGACTATCGCGAATCATGGCTAAATCGCGGGGATTCGCGCGCCCAAAGGCAATACGCCCCATGACACGGGCTAAATCTGCGTGGTTTTGCAAGATTTTTTGTATATTGGCGCGGGTTTGCGGGTTGTCTAAAAAAAATTGCACAGCTTCAAGCCGTTCTTGAATTTGCAAATAATCAGTAAGCGGTTGATTAAAATGCTGAAATAACAGGCGGCTGCCTTGTTTAGTTTGGCATTGATTAATGATATAAAACAAGCTTCCCTTGGCTTCACCGCGCATATTTTGCGTTAATTCCAAAGATTTTCGGGTCGCATAATCAATCATTAATTGATTATTTTGGTCCAATATTTTAGGCGGGCGCATTTGTGCCAATTGCGATAATTGCGTGATTCGCAAATAATGAATTAAACCATCAAGCGCGCAAAAATCACCATTTTGAAATTCACCAAATACCGATAAATCTACGATGCCGTATATTTCTTGCATGGCTTGCTTGCCATGATTTGCATCAAATTGATGGCTGGCGCGGGGCGAAATTACTTCAAAAAAATCCTTTAATTCGCGAATTAAGCTTTCATGTTCGGTGATATTCTTATCAATTAAAATTTCTGCGGGGGCTATTTTATAAAGCTCAGACGCAAGAGCGTTAATCGGGCAACGAAAAACGAAACTATCCAAAGTTGAAATATCCGCAAATGCCCCATGAATTTGATTTTTATGCAGGAATATTGACAATAAATAATTCGGTTTTTGCGCGGGCAAAAGATTTTCTTCGGTTAAAGTTCCCGCCGTAACCACGCGCACAACCCTTCGTTCCAATAGTTTTTTACCTAATTTTTTGGCTTCACTGGGCGATTCCATTTGTTCGCAAATCGCAACTTTTTGCCCAAATTGAATTAATTTTGCCAAATAAGCATCAACCGCATGCACAGGCACGCCGCACATCGGCACTGAACCTTCGTTACGCTGGGTCAATTGGATATTAAGCAATTGGCTTGCTTTAACCGCATCGTCCATGAATAATTCATAAAAATCACCCATGCGATAAAATAACAAATGCTCGGCATGGTTATTTTTAATCGCCATATATTGCGCCATCATTGGTGTTGGCTTATCCATTTTCCCTCTTAAATTATCGTGGTGTATTTATGCCAAAATTACTATTTAAAGTAAATAAGTATCTTTAAAATACACTATGATTTTTTAAATGCGAACACGATAAACCACAATATTACACAAATATTGACTTGATTGGTTATTTATGATATTATGGCGTAATTAAATGACTAATTTTCCTTTTAACTTTGCCCATTTGCCAAGCGAATTTTCGGCGAGTCCAGACGCGCCCTGCCCTTACTTAGCCAATAAATCGGAACAATTATTATTTATTGAAACGAATGATATTAAATTGCCCTTAAATATTAATCTTTTGAATTCTGGCGGATTTCGCCGTTCCAAGCAAATTTTTTATAAACCCATTTGCCAAAAATGCAATGAATGTCAGCCAATACGAATTATTTGTGCCGATTGGCAAATTAAACCCAGTATGGCGCGAATTTTCAAAAAAAATGCACGATTTACCACGCGAATCATTCAAAATTTTGAAATTAACCAAGAACATTATGTATTAATGGCTAAATATATAAAATCAAGGCATCAATCCATTGAAAATTCGGTGGATATTTCAATTTCTGAAGCCGATTTTATTCATGTTGTTGGACTGAAAAATACGCAAAATTTTACAATAATTAAAGAATGGCGCGATGGCGATAAGCTTATTGCTTATATAATTTTAGATAAATTTAATGATGGTATTTCCGCGGTGTATAGTTGCTTTGACCCCGAATATTCCAAAAATAGCTTAGGGCATTTTATGATTGGACAAACCATTAAAATGGCGCAAGATAACGAATATAAATATTTATATTTAGGGTATTTCGTAGAAAAATCGGCAAAAATGAATTATAAATCACAATATGTTCCAGCCGAGATATTGACTCAATTTGGTTGGAAGCGCAAATTTCTTTAATTATTTACCATCTGTGTTAAGAAAAACTTTAAATTCTGCACCGATTTGCTGGTTATGCGCTGTAATGACTCCGCCCATTTTGCCGATAAATTGGGCGCAAAGCGCCAATCCTAAACCCGTGCCCCCAATTTTATTGGTAATAAAGGGTTGAAATATTTTATCTAAAATATTATTATTAATGCCTTTACCATTGTCGCTGATGGATATTAAAGCTTTTAGCGGGCTTTGCCTTGCATCATTGATAAAGGCAATCACTATGGTAATTTCGCCTTGAAAATCAGGATTATTCTGGGCGCAAGCCGTTAGTTCTTGGCAAGAATTTTCCAATAAATTCGTGAAAACTTGCTGCAACATACCTTCGTTGGCACGAATTAACGGCAAAGAAGGGTCGTATTTTTCAATGAATTTCCAAGGGTATCTGATTTTGAAGCTTTGCACGCATGGCTGTATGACGGCATAAATATTAATGGGTTGTAAATCTGCCAAAGCATCATTACCAAAATTATCAATTTTGGCAATGATATCATTGATTCGGTTGGATTGGTCAATAATCACTTGGCATAAATTTGCATCTTGGGGATTTGATAATAATTGCGCGGCGGCTTTAATGCTGGCAAGCGGATTGCGCAATTCGTGCGATAAGCCTTGGGCGATATTAAACATCAGGGTTGGCATTTGTTGTTTTTGCTGATGATATTGCGGAATAATGCTAATGAGGATTTTATCGTAATACCCGCATAAAGCAATGGTTGCAAATTGATAATCGCCTTGTGATTCATTATCATGGCGAATTATGCTTTGCATGGGTAAAGCAACTTGATGCGCCATAATTGGAGTTTTATTAGCTTGAAATTTCTTAATTAATTGCGTTAAATTGGGGTGATTTAATATTTCCTTGGTATTATAAACTTCAAACGCATTATTTTGATTAATAATTTGATGATTATCCCAAATTCCCATAGCAAATGGCAAATTATGAATAAATTGCATGAAATCATTCATGAGTAATTGTCAATTGATTGCCAGCATAATTGGTTGGAATGCCCCTCAATTTCTGATGTTAATTCTTGCATAAATTCGTCCTTGGATAAATTGCAATTTAGTTGCGGCAATATGCGCACAACAACCAATCCTCCTTTTATATATTTATTTTTTTGATGCCAAAATACCCCGCAATTATGGGCAACTGGATATACTGGTGCTAAATTCCTAAGCAAGAAAATGCTGGATTTATAATCTGGTGTTGCATCTAAGGCTTTGCGTGTGCCTTCGGGAAAAATGACAATTTCGCGATTTTGTGCAACCATGTTTTGCGCAGAATTATGCACAAATTTTAAAGCTTGGGTGCGCATGGCGCGGTTAATGGCAATCATGCGGTTGCGTTGCAAAAACCAGCCAAAAATCGGAATATTATGCAATTCTTGCTTTAAAATAAAGGCGGGATTTTGGCATAAATTGCTTAAAATAAAAGTTTCAAGCATTGAAGAATGTTTGGAGGCTAAAATAAAAGGTTTATGCCGTGATTGAATATGTTCCAGCCCTTCAATTTTAACATGCAGCCCAATAATATTACGCATACCAAAAAACATAAAAACCATATATATTTTCGCAATTTTTCGGTGCAATTTTTGATGATTAATTATTAAAAAAGGCGAAGCCAGAAATAATAAAAATAAAATAAAAATTCCATACGCAATAAAAAAATAAAATCGCAATTTTTGTGTTTTAGTCATAAAAGCGCATTTATTAAATATTTCTTGGGTATATTGCATAGGGGTTTTGGTTATTCGGTTGCTTTTTTCGGGGCTTTTTCTTCGGCGGCTTGTTTTTTAATAACATTTGCCTTGTCAAGAAAATTTTCGGCTTGTTTGACTTCCAAAGATTTTTTGGTTCGCTCTTTGGATTCGTCAAGTTTTTGCAAATAAGCCGTGCCTTGGGAGTCTTTTTCCACAAATTCGGCAACAACTAATTTTACGGGTTCCTTAGTGTCCGAGCTTTTTTCCATTAAAGCATCAAGACGACGCAAAATTTGGTCTTCTTGAATCGGAATTTGCGGCGGGCGCGATGCGATGAATAAGTAAACATCGCGGGTGATAATATCGCGGTATCGGCTAATATTACGAATGATGCGGTTGTTATCTTCGGAATTTGAAGGTAAAATGCGAATATCCATATAAATATATTTATAAACTTTACCTTCTACTATCACGGGGACATTCATTTTGCCCACTGGAATACCTTTGGGGGCGGCTTTCAAAATTTCGGGGGTAAATGCGCGTAATAAATCGGGCTTGAAAAAGTAAACTCCCAGCAATCCAACAATAAGCGCGCATAAAATACCAATAAAAATAATAAGTTTTTTAATCATGAATATATCCAAGTTGCGAATTTAAATTTTGATTTTTCAAGGATAAAGGTTGAAATTTTCCTAAAATACCAAATGGGACATTGAATTTATGCGCTAAATCAGTAAATTTGTCAAGCATATTTGGATTTACCGCCCATAAATATTGATAATCATCGCCCGCGGATGCTAATTCTTGCGCCGATTTTAAACCTTTAGTAATGACATATTGCCCAATTGGGCTAAATTGGGCGTGGCTAATATCGCAATTAATGCTGCAATCGCTTGCTTTGGCAAAGCGCGTTGCGTCTAATAAAAGCCCATCGGATATATCCATTGCCGCATGGCTTATTGCATTTTTCGCCATTTCGTGGGCAAATTCCCAATATAAATTAGGGTTAAAAAAACTTGAAATCGCTGATAGCGCTAAATCTTGGGGCAAGAAATCTTGATTTTTTAGGGCGCATAACCCTAAATGCCCATCGCCAATATACCCCGTATGAATTAAATAATCACCAATTTGGGCATTTGTGCGGCTAAGGCGATTTTTGCCGACAAGCGTGCCAATCATCGTTAAATGGCATTGAAATTTATCATTACCCTTGATGCAATTCCCGCCTAAAATATGAATTTGGCATTTATCGCGCCAAATTGTCAAATTTTGCGTGAATAATCGCCAAAAATCAGCATCTTGTTTATCGGTGTAATACACGGACAGCATAATATATAAAGGCTTTGCGCCAGATGAAATAATATCAGAACAATTCATTGCCATTAATCGGTTGGCAATTTGCGCCCCCGTGGCATTGCTTAAAAAATGAATATTTTCCACCATAGCATCGCAAGAAATAACATAATTTGGCGCGAAATACCCGCAATCATCTTGCAAATTCATTGCGCCTTGGCTTGTTGCAATTGGGCGAAAAAATTCATTAATTATATTAAGTTCGTTCATAACTATAATTTATATTGTATTTCGCAATATCGCAAGAAAAAATTATAGTCAAAATACCCAAGTGATTTAAAATAAATCTATTGGTCATATTTTGACTATAAAGGGGGGGTTTTAGGGGGGATTTTGAGATGTTGCGTTAGCACAGAGAAAAAATCCCCCTTAAACTTAAAATATACCATTGCGTTAGCGATGATAATTTTTAATACTATTGGAGAATCAGGGTATAGTATATTTTTTTGCTTGCAATTATGATATAATCGCAATAAATTAATGGCGTGAATTTAACTAAATAAAAATAGGAATCTAATGGAAAAGAATTTTGATGCCGCTTTAAGAGAAAAAGCCATATATGAATTATGGCAAAATTCTGGTGCTTTTAGCCCCAAAAATACTAATTCATCGCCCTTCACCATTATGATTCCACCGCCGAATATTACAGGCAGTCTGCATATTGGGCATGCGCTTAATAACGCGATTCAAGATGTGTTAATTCGCTATAACCGATTGAAAAATAAATCAGTTTTATGGCAACCCGGCACGGACCACGCGTCAATTGCCACGCAAATGGTTGTGGAACGGCAAAATGCGCAAAACGGCTTGCCAGAACGGCAAACCATGGGGCGCGAAAAGTTTTTAGAAAAAATTTGGGAATGGAAAAAAACTTCGGGTGGGGCAATAACGAATCAGCTTAAAGCCCTAGGATCATCGTGCGATTGGACGCGCGAACGATTCACCATGGACGAAGGCATGTCCCAAGCCGTCATTAAAGTTTTCGTTGATTTATATAATCAAAATTTAATTTACAAAGACACAAGATTAGTGAGCTGGGATCCCAAAATGGGCACTGCAATTTCCGATTTAGAAGTCGTGCCAACCGAAGTTGACGGGCATTTATGGTATTTTGCTTATCCAATTGAGCAAAGCGAAGAGCGAATTATCGTTGCTACAACCCGCCCCGAAACCATGCTTGGCGATACGGGGATTGCGGTTAATCCCGATGATGCGCGATATAAGCATTTGCATGGAAAATTTGCAATTCACCCCATTACGAAACGCAAATTACGCATTGTGGCTGATAATATGGCGGATGCCGAACATGGTTCGGGCGCGGTAAAACTTACGCCTGCGCATGATTTTAACGATTTTGAAGCGGGCAAACGCCATGGTTTAGAATTACTTACTATTTTTGATAAGCAAGCCAAAATTAACGAAAATGCCCCGCGTGATTATCAAGGTTTAAGCCGTGAAGATGCCAGAAAAAAAATTATCACGCAAATGGAAGAATGTGGTTTATTAATCCAAACCGATAAAATCCGCCATAGCGTCCCATATGGCGAACGGGGTGGTGTGCCAGTAGAACCCTTACTTACGGAACAATGGTATGTTCGCGCCGATGTTTTGGCTAAGCCTGCCTTGGAAGCAGTTAAATCGGGGCGCACGAAATTTTTCCCTGAAAATTGGGCGAATACTTATTATCAATGGCTTGAAAATATTCAACCTTGGTGCATTTCACGGCAATTATGGTGGGGACACAGAATCCCCGCGTGGTATGGCGAAGATGGCAAGATTTTCGTGGCACAAAACGACCAAGAAGCCCAAGCCCAAGCCGATAAATTTTATGGCAAGCCAACGAAAATTACCCGTGATGAAGATGTTTTAGATACATGGTTTTCATCGGCTTTATGGCCATTTTCAACGCTTGGCTGGCCCGAAAACACTGAAATTTTGCAAAAACATTACCCAACTGATGTTTTAGTCACTGGTTTTGACATTATTTTCTTTTGGGTGGCACGCATGATGATGTTTGGCTTGCATTTCATGAAAAAAGAGCCATTTCATACCGTTTATGTGCATGCCTTAGTGCGCGATGAAATGGGGCGTAAAATGTCAAAATCTAAGGGTAATGTTATAGACCCATTGGACATGATTAATGAATTTGGTTGCGATGCCTTGCGATTTACGCTTGTGCAATTATCAACCCCCGGGCGCGATATTAAATTGGCAAAATCCCGTGTTGCCATCAGCCGAAATTTTATAACTAAATTATGGAATGGCGCGAAATTTGTGCTTAGCTTTGCCCCCGAAGCCGATGATAATTTTCAACCTAGCCAAGTCAAAAACCCAATTAACCAATGGATGATGGCGCAATTGCAAAAATCAAGCGCAGAACTTGAAAATCAATTACAAAATTACCGATTTGATAATGCGGCGCATTTGATTTATAATTTAATTTGGCTTGATTTTTGTGATTGGTATTTGGAATTTACCAAACCCTTGTTGCGTGGTGAAAATCCTGAATTAATTCATGAAACACAACAATCATTGCGCTTTGCCTTAGATACCATATTAAAATTATCGCATCCTTTTATGCCATTCGTCAGCGAAGAAATTTACGGCATTTTTAATCAAGGGAAATTATTAATTAATAGCGAATACCCGAATTTACCCTGCCAAGATTTTCATGAATCCCAAGCCGAAATTGGTTGGCTTGCCGATTGCATCAGCGCAATTCGTTCGGCACGGGCAAAATGCGGTATTGCCCCACATATTATTATGCAGGCTTATGGGCAATTATCCGACAATGAAAAACAATATGCGAAAAACCACCAAATATTATTGGAAAAAATGGCAAAAATTGCATGGCACGATGGCGAAGCCCCCAGCAATGATAAATATATTAAACCATTAATTAAGGGCGGACAAATTAGCTTGGGTTTATCGGGTGCGCTTGATGTTGGCGCGGAAATAAGCCGATTAACTAAGGAAAAAGCTAAATTAATCAATGATTGCGCCGCGTGGCAAGCAAAATTTGCGAATCCGCAATTTCGCGCCAAAGCAAAAGAAGAAATTATTGCTGAACTTGAAACCCGTATTGACGAAGCAACCGAAGCAGTGAAATTAATACAAGAATCTTTAGAATTGCTGACTTAATGGAAGATTTTCGCGATGCACATTCTGGCAGGCATTATCAAGCCCTTGACGATGGGCGTATAAGATGCGATATTTGCCCAAGAGAATGTTCATTGCATGACGGACAAAGGGGGTTGTGCTTTGTCAGGGCAAGACGGGGCGATGAAATTGTGCTGACAACATATGGACGATCATCTGGGTTTTGCATTGACCCGATTGAAAAAAAGCCCCTTAATCATTTTTTGCCCGGCACCGCGATTTTAAGCTTTGGCACGGCGGGGTGTAATTTAACTTGTAAATTTTGCCAAAACCACGATACTTCTAAGGCAAGAAGCATGGATAAATTGCAAGCCATCGCCACACCACAAGCGATTGCTAAGGCGGCGTTATTATCGGGTTGTCAATCGGTGGCTTACACTTACAATGACCCCGTAATTTTTTTGGAATATGCAACCGATATATCCCAAGCTTGCCATGAATATGGGATATATAATGTTGCCGTCACGGCGGGATATATAAAACCGCGCGCCCGCGAAGATTTTTTCAAAAATATTGACGCGGTCAATTTGGATATTAAGGCTTTTAGCCAAAAATTTTATCATCAATTATGCACCGCCGAATTGGCAAATGTGCTGGAAACCGCGCAATATTTAGTCCATGAACGCAAAAATTGGCTGGAAATAACGACTTTGTTAATTCCTGATGAAAATGATTCGCCATCAGAAATTGAAGCTTTATGCCGTTGGATTTTGGATAATTTGGGGGAATTTGTGCCGATACATTTTACGGCTTTTCACCCCGATTATAAAATGTTGGATAAAACGCGAACCCCGCCACAAACTTTGCTGAACGCGTGGCAAATTGCGCATAATATGGGCTTAAAATATGTTTATACGGGCAATATTCACCACCCACCCACTGCAACAACTTATTGTCCAGAATGTAAGAATAGTATTATTATTCGCGATTGGCATTCGGTTAATCAATATCATATCGCCCAAGGCGGACATTGCCCGCATTGCGGGACGATAATTCACGGATTTTTTGGCGATAAATTGGGCGATTGGGGCGCGAAACGGGCAAGATTAAATATCGCCGATTTTGACCATGAAGTGCCAAATAATGCCTTAAAAACGCCAATAACGCGGAGTTTTGAGCATAATTTGCCGATGAAGGCTAAGCATATAGTTAAACCAATTAAGCTTGATTTAGCGCAGTTATTAAAGATAAACTAAGGGAAATGGGGTGGCTAACCGGACTTGAACCGGCGACCCTCGGAATCACAATCCGATGCTCTAACCAACTGAGCTATAGCCACCATAATAGCGTGAGTTTTATCATACATTAAATCTTTGTCAACTAATTTTTATTATGGACATTCCTAGCATAAAAAAATATTGAATTTTAAGATAAAATTTGTTATTATAATGGCATGATGACAAAAAATGAAATTCTTGAATTAATAAAAACTAGCACAAGCGAACATAAATTGCTTGATGACAAGATTAAAATTTTAAGCCAGCAACAAATGGTAGATTTAATGGAAATTAATCGTTTAAAAAAAGATAAATTAGCAATTAAAGATAAAATTAACAAGCTTAACGCCGAATTACCCAATGGAATTGCATGAAAGCTCACCTTTATCAAATTTATGAAAAATAAAAATTACCCCGCAATTGGGGTTGATAATAACCAAAGCCCATAAATTGTGTAAAGACATAAAATAGCCAATAAAATTGCTTCACGCCACCAATTTATGATTATTTTAGTGCTGTTGCGGGTTAAAATCATCGCGAAACTATGGGCAATGATAATGATAAATGCTTGCATGTTCCAAATTACTTTTGCGCCTTGGTAATTCTTCGTAAAGCCACTTAAAATATCAATTTTATCGGCGGAAATAATTTGCAACGATGCGGGTAAATATTGAATATTAATTAAAAATGCCACGCTATAATGGGCTAAATGAAAGCCTACAGCGATGGGTAAAAACGAAATAAAAAAATTATTTTGTGTTGCTAAATCATCGCATTTCATTAAATATTTTGCAACACCCATCAAAATGCACCAAAAACTAAACCAAGATAAAATTAACCCAAAGCCATTAATTAACGCCATGCTGGACCGTCCTTGAAAATCAAGCGGATTAATGCCCCAAATATTTAACCAAAAAAATGATTCTTTAAGCCCATCAAATGAAACTGATGCCAACATAAACGCAATAAAAATACTTGCGCTAAAATGTAAATTTTGATTATTTTCCCTAAATTTACCCAAATAGCCCAAGCTTATTTTGGCGATTAAATCAAAAAATACGCTTAAAAATTCGCCTTTTTTCAGCCAATCAAGCCCGCTATATACGCCCGCAATGGTGATGACAAGCCAATATCCGCAAAAAATCTTACTTAAAAAAATTGGGTCTGAAGGCGCAGTTGCTAAAATTTCAAGACAAGCAAAGCCAAAAAATCCTAAAATTGCGGGGTAATAATGCAACCTATCCAAGCCCCCTGTTTTGCGCCAACCCAAAATATCGCGGATATGCACAATGATAAACCGCCACGGGTTTAAATATTGCCAAATATCACCGAAAATTAACGATAAAATCACAAAACCAACCCAAATTATATTCCAAATAACCATGGGCATTAAATTAATTAATGGGTTGCTTGTGCCCCAAAAACCATCATATAAAATCATAAGCCACGCGATAAAAACAAGCAAGCTACAATCTGGAAATTTTGGAATTTTTATTGATATTAAGGGCAATTGTCCAATTTTTTTATCACTGAACATCGTATAAGCAAAGCTTAATAAAATGACGAAAATTGCGCTTACGAAATAATAATTAATCGGCAAGGTAAGCACAAATACGCGCGAACTTGCATGGGCAAAGGCTTGACTTGCCATCAAAATGCCCAATAATACTAAGGGTAATTTCCCCAATTTTGCCATTTATTAATGCTTGATATTCGGGTCAATGGGCATGCCGAATAAGCCAACGCTTTGTTCAAGATATTGGGCAACTCCCAAAAGATGGGCTTCACCGCGCGGGCGCCCAATTAATTGAATGCCAACGGGCACGCCCGATTTTGTGAATCCAACTGGCACTGAAACCGATGGCAAAGAAGTTGTTGTGGATAAAAACGAAAATTTTAGCCAATCAACATAGCTTGTTAATTTTACGCCATTAACATGAGTCGGATATTCATTTTCAACATTTTGCGCATCAAGCCCAACGACAGGACAGGCTAAAACATCATATTTTTGTAAGAAATTGCGCATATTCATATAAATCACCGATCGGTTTAAATTCGCGTCAATTATTTGGGCGCTTGTGGCATTAATGCCAACTTGAATATTTTCAAATAAAGTTTTTTTGAAAAATTTTTGTTTGTCGGCGGGCAATCTGCCGCAACCGCTTGCCCAAATGACACCGCGTAAGGTTATATATGTTTCATATAAATGGGGCAATTGCGGGCAAGCTTCTTCAATTTTTACTTTGGGTTGCAGTTTTTTTAAGGCATTTTGCATGATAGCATCAATTTCGGGTTCGCATTCGGCGAATCCGTTTAAAGTTGCGCTATACGCAATTAATTTAGGGGCTTTGGCGCGTTCAAGGGCGCGCTGAAACGACACACGCGGCGCATCAAAAGTTATCGGCATTCGGTCATCAAAACCCGTCATATTATCCAATAAAAGCGCAGTATCGGCGACATTTCGCGCCATTGGTCCATCAACCGATTCAAACGCAAACATAGATGTATCCGAAGAATTTCCCGAGCGTCCGGGGCTTGGGCGAAAACCAATCACCCCGCAATAAGCCGCGGGCGTTCGTAATGAACCAGCTAAATCTGACCCTTGGGCAAGCCAAATTTGCCCGCTTGCCAGTGCGGCGGCTGCACCACCTGAGGAGCCACCTGCATTTTTTCTTGTATCCCAAGGGTTGCGCGTATAACCAAAAACATCATTAAATGTATTGCCACCTGCGCCCATTTCGGGGGTATTTGTCTTGCCAAGCACGATGGCACCACGAAGTTCCATTAAATCAATAATAGGTTCTGATTCGCTTGGAATATAATCTTTATAACCCATTGACCCAAAAGTCGTGCGGATATTTTTTGTGGCGTTTAAATCCTTGATTAATATTGGCATGCCCGCCAGCCAACCCGGATTCTTGCCATGTTTTTTTAATTTTTTTTCCAACGAAATTACCGATTTTCGCGCTTCTTCCTCGCTTAAAGTCACGCATGCGTTAATATTACCATCAACTTGCTTGATGCGTCTGACAGATTCGGTAATTGCCTCCGATGGTGTGAGTTTCTTGGTTTTAAGCAAATTTAAAACTTCACCCGCCGTCATTTTCATTAAATTTGAACCAGTATAAGCCATTTTATCCCCCTTGTTATTGGCTAATATACTTGAAAATATCTCTCTTTGTCAATATTTTAAGTTTGTTGCGTTAAGCTTTTTTTTAAGGATAAAATTTTATTTATAATACTCTGTCGCAATGTTTCAGTTTTTTATTCAAATCGCCACCCCGCTTGCTTATTGCCAAGGATGGGAAATATACCATTTGTAAACACACTTAATTCCGTTGCAAAATATTATTTTTCCCCTCCTAAGCGAAGCAGCTAACCGAAGGTTAGGCGGAGGGGTGCGCCGACAGGCGCGGGGTGGTTTAAAACCCTTCAATCATTAAAATCCTTAGAAAAAATCTATAAAATTTTAGTTAAAAAAAAGGGGAATGCCCCATAAAAAATAACTTGATTTTTGTTGCAATTTGTTTAGTTTAAATCCATGAATAAAAATTATCAGTTAAGTATTATAATACCGACCAAAAATGAATCGGGAAATATTGAAAAATTATGCAATAAATTGCAAATTGCTTGCGATGCAATAAATTATGAAGTGATTTTTGTTGATGATAGCACCGATAACACGCCCGAAATTATTCAAAATATTCAAAATAAAAGCGAAAATATTAAGCTTATTCATCGGGTTAATGGCACTGGGCTTGCATCAGCAGTTATTGAAGGTTTTGCCAATGCCCAAAGCGAATATTTTTGCGTTATTGACGGTGATTTACAACATGATGAAACTAAAATTCCCCAAATGTTAAATTTGGCAATCACGCAAAATCTTAATTTAGTCATCGCCACCCGATATACGGACGAAGGCGATTCTTCAAGTTTTGGTAAATTTCGCCAATTTATCAGTAATTTTGCGACTAAAATGGCGAAATATTTATTGCCAATTCCTATTTCTGACCCGATGAGTGGCTTTTTCTTGATTCACAAATCGCTATTTTTATCAGCTTTTCCGCATTTATCGGGCATCGGATTTAAAATTTTATTGGATTGTATTTTATCATGCAAAATCAAAATTAAATTTCAAGAAATTTCATATATTTTCGGCAAACGCGAATCAGGCGTCAGCAAGTTAAATTTCAGCGTGATTATTGATTATATTTTATTGCTTATATACCATAAAACCCGTATATTAATCCCCAAAGATTATATTTTATTTGCGTTTTGCGGGTCAGTTGGCGCGATTGCCCATTATATTATTTTTTATTGGGTGTTTTTTGTAATGGGTATTGCAATTTTTTATGCGCATATTTATTCGGCTTTGGTTGCGATTATTGTCAATTATCTGCTAAATGACAAGCTGACATTTCAAAACAAGCGTAAAATTCGCTCCATATCGCTTTCTATGCTTATTTTTATGGTTATTTGCTTAATTGGCATTTTTATCAGCGCATCTGTTACCGAAAAAATTTATGGCTTCACTAATTTTTGGTTTTTAGCCTCAATTAGCGGTGTTTTTATTGCGTCAGTTTGGAATTTTGTAATTTCAAGAATTATTATTTGGCGTTGATTTTTGCAATTCGCAAATAATTATATTGCCATAATTAAGGTGATTAAGCAGTTTTGCTTCAATTTTATTGATAAAATCGGCTAAATTCCAATGGATAAATGCGCTAAATGGCGCAAATCCTAAATTTGTTTTTAACCTTGTTATTTGAAATATGGGCGGAATAATTGCCCTTAGCTTTTTGGGCGTTAATTTGGTGATATGTTGCTCTTCATAACTAACTTTGCCCAATTTATTGACAAAAAATTCAATGATTGGGTATAATGACGCATAATTTGGCGTTGTTAAGATAATTTTGCCGTCTGGTTTTAAGATTTTTTCGGCGTTGACAAGCAATTTTTCAATATCTTGGGGCGATAAATGCTCAATCAATTCAATGATAGTAATAATATCAAATGATTCGCTTGGTAAATTATCAAAATTTTCGTTGGTTGTCATGAATTTTTTGGTGGCTGAATGGTATTTTTCCTTGGCATAATTTATTTGCAAATCGCTTATATCCACGCCAGTTGAGGATAATTCTGAATAATTACATGTGCCAATGAAAGTTCCCGCCGCGCAACCAATATCACAATGCCTGCCTTTTCGTGGTAAAATTTCCAAAATATGCGCAAATTTCAAATGATGCCATTTAGATTGAATGCCTTTGGCAAGGTGGTATACCGCATCGTAATACCCCACGGGAATGGAATTATAATCAAATTTTTCGGGCATAATAGATTCTTTCTAAACTAAGGGCAAGGCTTAACATTATCATGGGGTGCACAGCAGGCATGAAGCGATTTTGCCAATGCAAAAATAATAATAATGCGATATATAAACTAAAACTTGCCATTATTGTCAAGATTAAAACCGCGTCTTTTCGTTTAATATTGGTTAATCCCCACGATAAAGCACCCAATAAAGCAATGAATGTCAAAATATTCGTGAAAATTGCCAAAATTTTAAAAATCTTTATGAATAAATTGGGCGGATTTATTGAAAAATCAACAATCGCCGTGGTATTTAATAATTTAAAACTGGCAAGCAAATTTATATCCATAAAATCCAACGCCATTTTTTTAACCATGCCCAAGGGAAAATGCAAAATTGTCCGAAAGAAAATATCAGTTTGCATTTTCATCGCAATCGGTGCGCTATGCGATGAAATTTTTTGCACAATTTCTAATACGAATGGGTAATGCCCGTTGCTGTAAAATTGCTTGTCAAATTTTTTGTCAATCACAGGGTTTATGGATTTTGCAATATTATCAATTTCGGTTTGACCATTAAATACGGCATAACCCAAAGCATATAATTTATATACTGGTTGCAACGGCACAGCGTAATTATACACAATAAAAAAATGCCCACTTCGCAAGGTGTTCCATGCCCCGATGGCGCCGTATAGTAAAAAAATTGGCAAAATCATCAATATAATTTGCTTGCGCGCAAGATTTTTATAAATAAGAAATATAAATAACGGCACAAAAGCGATTAAAGCATAAATGCTAAACGCGCGAATTAAAAATGATAATCCTAAAATCCCGCCAATAATTAACGAATTTTTGATTGAAATTTTGTCGTTATTGATGATGTTTTTAACCATAATTAACAAAGCCAAAATAAATAAATTATTAAAAATACTATCGGTTAAAATCGCAAAATCATAAATAAAATTCGCATTAAACAAAATAAAAAAACATAAAATATATTTACACCATTGGGCAATTTGAATTGTTCTAATCGTTAAATAAAAATAACCAATCACCAATATGCTTAACAAATTTTGCGCGATGACTAAGGCGATATAGCCGAAACTTTCCCCAAAAAATTGCCGAAAAACCGCAATGATAAACGGATAACCGATGGCACGAAACGCGCTTATATCTAAACCACCCATGTTTAAATCCAAATTAAACATCCATTGCTTATTGGGCGATAAAATCTTATCGGCATATTCAATATATCCAAGCGCATCATCGCTGGGCGTGATATAACCAAAACCCAACAAAAACAGCAATTTCATGGCAATTGCACCAAAAATTATGGACAAGAACGATTTGTCGCGGGGTATTTGCTTGAATAACATATTACCATGATAAATATTTTTAAAATATTTGCAAGCGCGAATTACATTAATTGGGTGATTAAACAATAAGTAAACTTATTATTTTTAACATTGTTGCGGGACTATTTACTTGGTATGTTCGCAAAAATTCAGTTTGAATTTTTAAGATTCAAGGAATTAGTATAACACGATACGCATGGGGGATATTATTATTAATATTTTTTAACTTTACATTTGATGAAGACGAGTTGTTTGAATAAATACAATATGGTATAATATTACCACGCTTAAAAAATCGTTAAAATAAAGCAATTTTGGGGTTGACAATGTAAAAAATTTTGGTATTACCAAATTTAAGTTAAAGATAAAAAGGATGATTTATGAAAACTTATAGTATGAAACTAGGCGAAATTGACAAAAAATGGTTTGTCATTGATGCCACTGATTTAGTCTTGGGGCGCTTGGCTTCTCAAGTTGCAAAAATCTTACGCGGCAAGCATAAAGCCACATTTACTCCCCACATGGATTGCGGTGATAATGTTATAATTATCAACGCTGAAAAAGTTGCCTTAACGGGCAAAAAATTGACTGATAAAGTATTTTATTGGCATACGGGTTATGTTGGTGGCGTAAAAGAAATTACCCCCGAAAAACAATTGGCGGGCAAATTCCCCGAACGATTAATTGAACGGGCGGTTAAACGAATGATAACCAGAAGCCCCTTAGGCGACAAACAAATGACGCATTTGAAAATTTATGCGGGTCCTGAACACCCCCACGAAGGCTTAAATCCTGTTGTTTTGGATTTAGTTGCGCAAAATGCAAAAAATAAGAAAAGAGGCTCATAATGTCTGCAACCGAAAATACGGAACAAAAACCAGTTTTAGATGCGCAAGGACGCGCATATGCCACTGGCAAACGCAAAAATGCTATCGCACGCGTATGGTTAAAACCCGGTAATGGTAAAATTATCATTAACGACAGGGAAATGACGAATTACTTTGGGCGCGCGGTGCTTCGCATGATTGTTGAACAACCATTTGACATTACGAATCGCATGGGGGCATATGATATTCACGCCACCGTTGCTGGTGGTGGCTTGGGTGGTCAAGCTGGCGCGATTAAGCACGGCATTTCCAAAGCAATTTCTTTAATTGAACCTGATTTAAGGTCAATTTTAAAGGCTGCTGGCTTTTTAACCCGCGATTCACGCGTGGTTGAACGCAAAAAATATGGTCATCCCAAAGCAAGAAGATCATTCCAATTTTCAAAACGCTAATAATATTCTTAACGCGATGCTAAGTTTTTACTTGACATCGCGATTAGTTTTTATTAACACACATACGAAACCACTTAGGATTCAAGGCGAATTAGCTCAGGGGTTAGAGCAGAGGAATCATAATCCTTGTGTCCGGGGTTCAAATCCCTGATTCGCCACCATTTTTTAGATTAAGGAACATACCATGGCAAGATTAACTGTTGAAGATTGTATCACGAAAATTCCAAATCGCTTTAATTTAGTGTTAATGTCCGCGCATCGCGCCCGTGAAATTGGGGCTGGCGCACCGACTTTGGTGCCGCACGACCGCGATAAAAAAACCGTGATTGCTTTGCGTGAAATTGCTGATGCCACCATGAATTTAGATAATTTGCGCGAAAGCTTGGTTAAATCCTTACAAAAAGTTCAAGTTCGCAAAGAAGTTGACAATGAAGAAGTTTTAGAAATTTTAAATGCCCAAAATAAACCGCTGTTTGATGAAATGCGCGGTGGCAGTATCGTTTCCATTGAAGACGGCATTCCTTCAAACGAAGGGCTTGAAGGCGGTGGAAAATTTGAAGATGTTAACGGAGTTGACGATTAAAATTCGCTATCATGTTATCATTTGATAATCTTTATTATTTTGCCATAACCTCCCTTGCTATAATAGTTGTGCCCGGTCCAACCATGATGACCGTGATGAGTTTCGCGCTTGCCTTTGGACGCGCCGTGGCGCTTCGTGCGGCTTTGGCTGTGATGGCGGCAAGTATCACTGTGCTTGTGCTGGCGGGAATTGGTTTAAGCCTTTTGTTAAAAACTACGCCTTGGTTAGTTGCCGTGCTTACCATTGCATCGGGGAGTTATTGTTTTTATAGCGCAATCAAGATTTTAACTTCAAAACCGCAAAAATTGCAATTAAATGCCGAAATTATGCAATCCAAGGCAAGCATCAATAAATTAGTGATAAAAAATTGTTATTTAGTCACCGTGTTAAACCCCAAGGGGCATATTTTCTTTATCGCATTTTTGCCTCAATTTTTGTCGTTAAGCCAAAATTTATGGCTTGATTTACCAATTTTAGCCCTAATTTTTGCGACATTTGATTGTTTAACCGCATTTTCATACGGAATCTTAGCGGGCACGATTCGCGACAAGCTAAACCACCCAAATTTCAAATATGTCAGCGGCATTGTGTTTATTATCGTGGGGTTGATGGCAATTTATTATGGCTTGCAAATTTTACTAAATATTTAAAAAAACTTGCAATAATTACCGCTCGGCGCAACGCTGCCCCTTTGCTTAGGAGAGAAACTATACCATTTTCAAACGCCCTAGATTTTGATTTAAAAATACTATCCTTTCCCCTCCTAAGCGAAGCAGTTTGCAAAGCAAAGCGGAGGGGTGCTTGTTTATGCAATAAACAAGCGGGGTGGTTTATCACGAATTATATTAAACAACATATTAATCATTGATGTTTTTCGCGAAAACAGCAAGAATTTTTATTTTCGCACCCGTTTTTACGCTTACGCTTGAATAGGATTATGGGATTATAGGATTAAATGATTATTAAAATAGTAATTAATCAAATTCGGTTAAAAATATATGCATGTATGATGAAAAAGAAAAAAATCCTTCAATCTTTTTAATCCTTAAATCCTATTTTAAGGGGGTTTGGGGGAATCCCCCAAAATATAGCGAATAAAAACAGCAAGAATTTTTATTTTCGCACCCGTTTTAACGCTTACGCTTGAATAGAATTAAAAGAATTAAAAGAATTAAAAGAATTAAAAGAATTTTATATATTTTTCTAAGGATTTTTATGATTGAAAAGATTTTAAACCGCCCCGCGCCTGACGGCGCACCCCTCCGCTTTGCTTCGCTTAGGATGGGAAGGATAGTATTTTGCAACGGAATTAAGTGCGTTTAAAAATACTATCCTTTCCCTCCTAAGCGAAGCAGTTTGCGAACAAAACTCATTCACCGCGATACCAATGCTACTCAATATTATGGCGACATTCATTCACAGCACCGATGATGCTAAATTTTATTTGGTATTATTGGTATATTCAGGATAAAAAAACCCGTCTTGAAACTTGCCAAGACGGGTTAATTTTATTACTTAAAATGCTTATTTCATTTCAGCATTAACGAACACATGTTGTCCGAATGGGCTGATTTTAAAGCCTTCTAATTCTTTACGCATGGGTTTAAAAACAACCGAATGCGCAATCGTTGCCCAAGGAGCATCTTTTTTGAAAATCTCTTGTGCTTTGGAATATAAAGCCGAGCGTTTTTTAACATCGGTTTCTGATGCCGCTTTGGTTATAATTTCATCATATTCCTTGTTGCACCATTGAGCGCGGTTATTACCACCAACTGCATCGCAAGATAATAAAACTTGCAAAAAGTTAGCAGGGTCAGAATAATCGCCAGTCCAACCCAACATCACTGCGCCATCGCGGTCTTTTGCTTTGGATTTTTTCAAATATTCAGCCCATTCAGTGGTCAATAATTCGGCTTCAACCCCCACGGCTTTCCAATCTGCTTGAATCAATTCACCCATGCGTTTGCCGTTTGGGTTATAAGGACGCGCAACTGGCATATACCATAATTTCATTTTCAAACCGCTAACCCCTGCTTCTGCCAATAATTTTTTGGCGGCTTCTGGGTCATATTTGTCATCAACGATTTTATCATTATACGACCATAACGATGGTGGCAATGGATTTTTAGCCACTTTACCTGTGCCATTATACACGGCATCAATAATGGCGTTTTTGTTAATCGCCATATTTAATGCTTTACGAACGCGCACATCGTCAAATGGTTTTTGCGTGGTATTATAAGCCACATACCCAACATTAAAGCCTTCTTGCGATAAAACTTTTAATTCTGGGTCTTTTTTCATGGCGTCTAAATCAGCGGGGTTTGGATAAGTCGTAATTTGGCATTCGTTAGCTTTTAATTTTTGATAACGAACTGAAGCGTCTTTGGTGATAGCATAAACTAAATCATCAACTTTTGCTTTGCCTTCAAAATAGCTTGGGTTCGCTTTATAGCGAATCACAGCATCTTGCTGATAGCCAACAAATTGAAATGGACCCGTGCCGATGGGCAGGGTATTTAATTCAATTTGTTTATTTTCTTTTTGTAATTTTTCCGCATATTCTTTGGAGCTAATGGACGCAAAATCAGTGGATAAAACAGCAATTAAAGTCGGTTGTTGTGATTTTAATTTGAATTTCACGGTGTAATCATCAACTTTTTCAATGGCTTCTAAGAAATCGGGAAACTCATTATCAACAAAATAATCATATGTTGTGCCGGGGGCATATTTTGCGTAAGCGTGGTCAGATTTCCATTGGCGTTCAAACGAAAAAATCACATCATCGGCATTTAAATCCCTTGTGGGTTTAAAATATACGGTGTTATGAAATTTTACGCCCTTGCGGATATGAAAAATATATTCCTTGCCGTCTTTGGATATATCCCATTTTGTTGCTAATCCGGGAATTAAATTCGTGGTGCCACTTTGAATTTCAACCAATCGGTTATAAATTGGGCGCGAACTAGCATCAAATGTTGTGCCAGCTGTATATAATGCAGGGTCAAAGCCTTCTGGGCTTCCTTCGGAACAAAATACTAGAGTCTTGGCTTGCACCATTCCAGCTAATGCTATTGTCCCTAAAATTCCTGCGATGAATGATTTTTTTTGCATATTTCCTCCTGTAAAAAAAATTGGTTATTAATCGCATTATAGCTTGTTAAATTACCAATTCAAGTAAAATTTTAATCTCAAAATCTTTTGATTCAAGAATCGCTTGCAAATTAATGCTATTAGTGTATATAAGGCATATGGAAAAAACAAAAATTATTAATTTTGGCTGTCGTTTGAATAAATTTGAAGGTCAAGTTATTGAAAAATTACTAAATAACCAAAGCGAAAATCAAGAAATGGTTATCGTTAATTCTTGCGCGGTTACATCGGAAACCGAACGGCAAGTCAAGCAAACCATTCGGCGCATTAAAAAAGCGAATCCTAATCAAAAATTAGTCCTGACGGGTTGCGCGGCGCAAATTCACCCCAAAGAATATGAAGCCATGAGCGAGGTTGACTTGGTTTTGGGTAATTTAGAGAAATTTACCCCGCAAAATTATACACGCCAAGCCAATATAGTCGGCAATATTATGGATATACGCGAAATTTCGCCGCATTTGGCGATTGATACTGAAACTGCACGAAGCTTTATTATGATTCAACAAGGGTGCGACCACCGATGTTCGTTTTGCATTATCCCATTTGGGCGGGGCAATAATCGTTCGGTGCAACCCGAAGTTATTTGTCAGGCAATTCGCGCGCAAATTCACGATTCGCAAATTCAAGAAATTGTGCTAACCGGCGTGGATATAATGTCATATGGCAACGACAAAGATAATATTAAAGATATGAATTTACCGAAATTAGTGCGCTATATTTTTCACGAAGTTCCCGAATTAAAATTTTTAAGGCTTTCTTCGTTAGACCCAGCATTTATTGATGATGAATTAATTGCTTTATATGAGCATGAACCCAGAATGCAACCTTCGGTGCATTTATCGTTGCAATCGGGCGATGCGATGATACTTAAACGCATGAAACGCCGCCATACGCCCAGCCAAGCCCAAAAAATCATTGCAAAATTGCGCAATTTATCACGAAAAATCACCATTGGCGCGGATATTATTGCCGGTTTTCCGACCGAAAGCGATGAAATGCACGAAAATACTAAAAATTTCTTAATCGCGAATAAGATTGAATTTTTGCATGTATTCCCTTATTCCCAAAGATTAGGCACACCCGCGGCGCGCATACCCAACCAAGTGCCAATTAGCATTCGCAAGCAACGCGCCCAAGAAATTCGGCAAATTGGCGAAAATAACCTTAATGAAGTTTACCAAAAACGATTAGGGCAAAAAGATTCCGTATTGATTGAGCAAGACAACCGCGCCAGAAGCCCTGAATATTTTGAAGTCGCCCTTGATGCTGCTTTTACCAAAGGCGCGATTATTCCGATAATTTATACGGGCATTGCCAATAATCGTTTGACAGCAACCGCAATTAATGGTGGCGCATCATGAGTATTTGGCAAAGATTAAAATCAGGGTTAAGCAAATCATCAGAAAATATCACGGCGGGATTGAAAAAATTTGTCGGTTTGGCGCATTTATCAACCGAAGACTGCCAAGCCATTGAAGAAATCTTAATTAAAGCTGATTTAGGGCAAGAACTTGCCCGCAATTTATGCGCAAAATTACGGCGCGACCCGCCCAAAGACGGCGCATTCTTGCCAAACCTTGCCAATTATATTACCGAATCTTTAGAATCCTATCAAGGCGTATTTCCCGCCGTTTATCAAGAAAAACCCGCCATTGAATTTGTCATGCTTGTGGGTGTCAATGGCGGTGGCAAAACGACTTCATTGGCAAAAATCGCTAATATTTATAAATCCATGGGCAAGAAGCCTTTGTTAGTTGCGGGCGATAGTTTTCGCGCCGCCGCCGTTGAACAATTAGCACTTTGGGCGGAACGAATTGGCGTTGATTTTTATCGCAAGGGCGATAATTGCGATGTTGCGTCCATTGCATTTGATGGCTATGAACATGCCAAGAAAATCGGTTGCGATGTTGTCTTGATGGATACAGCGGGTCGCTTACATACAAAAAAAGATTTAATGGCGGAATTGGCAAAAATTATTCGCGTGATTCGCAAACAAGACCCAAGCGCACCGCATCAATGTTTGTTAGTTTTGGACGCAACCGCGGGGCAAAATGGCTTAAACCAAGCCAAAATTTTTGCGGAATTTGCGCCTTTAACGGGAATAATTATCACGAAACTTGACGGCACAGCCAAGGGTGGCGTTGTTTGCAATATTGCGAATCAATGCAAATTACCAATTGTCGCCATCGGCGTTGGAGAAAATATCGGTGATTGGCAAAAATTTAATGCTAGACAATTCGCGCATGCTTTGTTAGGACTAGACAATGACTGAAATTATTGAAAATCTTGAAGAACCTCAAAATATTGAAACTAAAGCCGCGCCCAATCCCAAATTGGTTGCCATTGTCGGACGCACGAATGTTGGTAAATCTTCGTTATTTAATCGCTTAACGGGCAAAAAATTTGCGTTAGTCGCCAATGAACATGGCGTGACCCGCGATGTGCAAGTCAAACCCGCGCAATTGGGCGATTTGCATTTTATGTGCGCCGATACCGCAGGTTTGCAATCGCGCACTGGGGACAAAGAAGAAAAAATGCGCAATTTTGCCTATGAATGCGCCGAAAAAGCCGATGTTATCTTATTTATGATTGACGGGCAAACCCCGCTTAGCTCCGAAGACCATGCCATTGCCCGCCATATTCGCAAATTAGCGGGCGCAAAAGTT
This sequence comes from Alphaproteobacteria bacterium, assembly GCA_965262605.1. Classification (GTDB taxonomy): domain Bacteria; phylum Pseudomonadota; class Alphaproteobacteria; order JASGCL01; family JASGCL01; genus CBDHFN01. The sequence goes on from CBDHFN010000002.1 coordinate 317,860, forward strand.
TTATTGATAAATAAAGCCGAAAATCATCATAAAATCGCCGATAATTTACCTGAATTTAGCCGTTTAGGCTTTAATAATTCCATTGAAATGTCGGCTTCGCATGGCGATGGATTTATTGAATTATATGATATTTTGCGCGAAAATCTTGAAAGTGATGGGCAATTAGCCAATTTTGAATCAATTCAAGGCGAAAAACCTTTAAGCTTTGCCATTATCGGCAGACCAAATGTCGGTAAATCAAGCTTGGTGAATAAATTATTGCGCGAAATTAAAGTTTTAGCAGGCGAAGAGGCTGGCTTAACCCGCGATGCGACCCACCACCGATTTTATCATTTAGATCGTTTAATGGAAGTGATTGACACCGCAGGGATTCGCAAGAAAAATTCGGTTGAAGATGGCTTGGAATATGAATCTGTCGGGCTTTCCATGCAGGCGTTAAAATACGCAAATACGGGTATTATTATGGTTGATGCCAGATATGGCTTGGAAAAGCAGGATTTAATTTTGGCTAACCGCATTTTAGCCGAAGGGCGCAGTTTTTTAATCGCCTTGAATAAATGGGATTTAGTGCCAAACCAAGCCGAAGTTCTAGCCGAATGTAAGGCAAGATTGCTATATGTCCTGCCCCAAGTGAAACAAGTGCCTGTTGTGCCGATTTCTGCGCTTACTGGTCAAGGGATTAATAAATTATTAGATGCCATTATAGAATCTGATAATGCATGGAATACACGAATTCCCACCCATTTATTAAATCAATGGTTGCGCGCCACCACCGAAAGCCACCCGCATAATTCCATCAAGGGTTTAAAGCCAAAATTTCGTTATATGACGCAAATAAAATCGCGCCCACCGCATTTTGTTTTCTTTGTCAGCAGAAAAAACTTGATTGAGGATAGTTATTTAGGTTATTTAGAAAATAGGATTAGGGAAGCTTTTGATTTCAAAGGCTCACCGATTCGCTTTACCCTTAGGGCTGGCAAAAACCCCTATGCAACCAATGAAAAGGAGAAATAACATGTGTGCAAAACTTAAATGTTATATGAAATGTTTTTTTATTTGCGGTATGTCATTTATCGCATTGTTAGTTTTAATGGCTCTTATTCTATTTATCGCAAATGGTGGAGCTTTAACAGGCGCGCTTGGCAAAGGTTTATACGATATTAACCCCATCATTATTAACTTGCCCCAAGCCATCATACAACGATATATTTGGTCGGATTTATGGATAATTATTTTTGTGCCATTATTAAAACTTAACGCTTGGAAAGCATTTTTATTGCTATTTTTAATTCCAAGCATCATCAGCATCATCACAAAAGCTTGGAGTCAACGATGCCAAAAACAAAAAAATTAACCCCATCAGACCCCGCCGAATCAAAAGCCATCGTTGAAAAAATTACAAAATTTTTGGACGAAGCCAAAGCCGCCGATATTGTCGTTTTTAATGTTGAAGGCAAATCGCCCTACACTGATTATATGGTGATAGCATCGGGCACTTCGGGACGGCATGTTGTCGGTATGGCGCGTAATTTAGAACGGCATCTTGCCGATGAAAAAATAAAAATCCATTCGGTAAGTGGCAAAACTGCGGGTGATTGGGTTTTGCTGGATTGTTATGGCGTAATTGTGCATTTATTTCGTCCCGCCGTGCGCGCTTATTATGATTTAGAAAGATTATGGGCGGAATAATTCGGCAATTTCATGCAATATCATATTGTAATACCGATTAAAACGGCTAAAATTTTAGCTTTAAGCGATTATGGCGAATATCAAAAAAGACTGCAAAACCGCCTGCAAATTATGGCAATGAAAGACACGGCGCAAATTTTAAGCAAAATTCCGCAAATGTCTGGCGCAATTTGGGCTTTTGACAAAACAGGCACCATGATTTCATCGGAAGATTTATCAGTTGAAATACGCAATGCGCGTCTTGAATTTCAAGCGATTTATTGTTTAATCGGTGGTGCTGATGGCTTGGGCGCGCCCATTCTTCAATCCGCGCATAAGGTGTTTAGCCTTGGCAAAATCACCCTGCCCCACGCCATGATGCCCCTGATTTTAAGCGAACAAATTTACCGCGCCGAAAGTATTTTAAATAACAGCCCCTATCATTTAGGGCATTAATACCATCAATTAAAACCAAATAATTGCGCCAATTGAAATTGATTGCTCGGTAAGTTTATTGTTAATATTGCGTCCATCATCTTGGATACTAACATTATATTCGGCGAATGTGCCAACACCTTCGGCTAATGGGGTGAAGAAGCCAAATTGAAAACCATTTTCAACCGCATTTTTCACTTGCACACCAGCAGCCTGACGAACTAAATTTGCTTGATTTGCTGCGGCGGCTAATACAGCAGGGTTAGTTAAAACAGCAGTCGCAGCAGCACTTTGCGCAGCAGCATTACCACCAAGGGTTGCAACCGTAGTTGCAGCTTGAATTTGCGCTTGCCCAATTACAGCCTTTTGCGCCGCTTGTGCAACACCTTCAAATAATTGCCCTTTTTTCATTTGGGTATTGGTGCGTGTAAATCCCAATGATATTTTCGTATATTCGCTGATTTGCGTTAATTTATACGAAATGCCTAAATCAAATGCCCGTGGCAAGTGAGTTTGGTATCCCGCATTAATCGTTTCAAAATTATTGGCAAATAATCCCGCATCATATAATGGCTTAAACGCTGAATTAAACCCAACAACATTCACGAATTCCTTAGGGTTTTTATTGGTTAATGCCTTGCCATAATCGGCATAGCTTGTCGCGATTTTCCAATTACCAAATTCGGCTTGTTGCCCAAGATGATAGGCTTTATTATTATAGAAATTTTTATTATCCGCCGTTGCTGATTCAACATTGAAACTTGTGCCTAATTTAACATCGCCAATTTGATATTCATACCGCAAACCGCCACCAATACCCGAATTATAATTTGTGCTGACGCGCCCGGGTTGATTGCCAAAACCTAATTTTAAAGATGGCGTGTTTGATAAATCCGCAGGATTCGTGATATTCGGTATATAATTAACCCCAAAGCTTAAACCATTAAATTTTGGCGAAGAATACATAATTTTTGCATCATCATCACCAAAACCAGCGTGAACCAAAGCAAATGAAAAATCGGTATAAATTTTATTTTTATCATATGGACCGCCCCAACTGCCAAATCCCGCCAATACTTGTGAGCCACGATAGGCATTATCATATGTCCAAGAATCGTCTTGCCCTAATCGGATAAGACCCCAATCACCGCCAAAATTTATTGACGCTTCGTCCGATTTTACCCCGGGATTATTCGCATCAATGCCGGGTAAAATATTCAACCATGCGCCATATTTTAAACCCGCATCAGTTTTGCCATCGCCCTTAAAGCTTAAAAAATTTAAATAATTAGGCATGCTAATATCATGCCCTGTTGCTGTATCGCCACTTTTGCCGACTGATTTATCATTGGAATTTGCCGTCCTTAAATCCATGACCACGCCAACCACCCCGCCAATTTCCATTTTTGGTGCTTCACCCGCAAAAGCTGAATTTAAGCCAAATGCCCCCAAAAGCGCGGTGCTGGTTAATAATAATTTTTTCATTGCGAATTTCCCCTTGCAAAAAATTTAATATAAATGATTGTAAATCATAAAACATATATTATATTATTTTTGCAAATGTCAAGCATTAATGAATTTTATTTTAATATTATTTTAATATTATTTTAAAAAAATTAAACTTTTTTTGCTAATTGGGCTAATTTAGCCGATAAATTGCGCACGCCTTGCAATTTTTTCGCGTTATCTTGCCAATTTCTAACCACGACAAGACTATGGTCAGGTTTCATGGTAATTAAGCCATTTTGTTCATTGATAAATTGTAATAATTCTTGCGGGTTCGCAAAATTATTTTGATAAAATTGCACAACTGCCCCGCGCGGTCCAGCTTGAATTTTGGCAATATTTGCCACACGGCAAAATTGTTTAATTGCCATGATAGTCAATAAATCATAAAATTCCTTTGGCGGTGCGCCAAATCTATCGGCGCATTCGGCGGCATATTGCGATAATTCATGTTCCGATTCAAATTCGGATAATCGCGAATAAACCGCCATGCGCGTGGTAAAATCTTTGATATAAAATTCGGGAATCACCACTGATACGCCTAAAGATAATTGCGGTGAAATTTGATAATTTAGTTCGTTTTGTGTTTTAACTGATTTTATCACGGCATTTTCAGATTTTTGGGCATTAAGCTGTTTTCGGTAATCTGTTTTGGCTTTAATAATCGCTTCGTTAAGCATTTGTTGGTATAATTCCACGCCGACTTCTAAAATATGCCCTGATTGTTCTTCGCCCAATAAATTACCCGCCCCGCGCATATCCAAATCATGCGACGCAAGCGAAAATCCCGCGCCCAGATGGTCTAAGGTTTTAATAACTTCTAATCTTTTCAATGACTTATCGGATAATTTTAAATATTCAGGATAAGTAAAATAGCAATATCCGCGTTGTTTGGCGCGCCCTACTCTGCCCCTTAATTGATATAATTGCGCCAAACCGAATAATTGCGCGTTAAAAATTAACATCGTATTGACATTCGGCATGTCTATACCCGATTCAATAATATTCGTGCTTAATAAAATATCATATTTGCCATCGGCGAAGTCTTGCATCGCATTTTCAAGTTCCGTGCCCGACATTTGCCCATGCGCCACAATCATGCGCAAATTTGGGTAAATCGCCCGCAAACTATCTTGAATCGCGTCCAAGCGGTGAATTTTTGGCGTAACCGCAAAAATTTGTCCGCCACGAAATAATTCTCTGTCAATCGCTTCTTTGATGGTAAGCGGGTCAAAAGGTCCCGCAAAACTGCGCACGGCAAGCCTGTCAATCGGTGGAGTTGCAATGATGCTAAGTTGGCGCACCCCGCCCAAAGCCATTTGCATGGTGCGCGGAATCGGCGTCGCGCTAAGCGTTAGGACATGCGCGGATTTGCCAATATCTTTAATATGTTCTTTTTGTGCCACACCAAAATGCTGTTCTTCATCAACGATAATTAAGCCTAATTTTTTCACGCTGATTGATTTTGCCAATAAAGAATGCGTGCCAATCACAATATCCACTTTACCTTCGCTTAATTCTTGTTTAATAATTTTCGCATCTTTGGGCGCGGTTAATCGCGATAAAGCCCGAATTTTCACCGCCATATTTTGAAATCTTTGCAAAAAATTGCGATGATGCTGGCGCGCCAAAAGAGTCGTTGGGCAAATAATGCAAACTTGATACCCCGAATAAACCGCTAAAAAAGCCGCGCGCATGGCAACTTCGGTTTTACCAAAGCCGACATCGCCACAAATAAGCCGTTCCATTGGCTCATTGCCTTCAAAATCTGCTATTACATCGTTAATTGCTGATAATTGGTCTTCGGTTTCTACAAAGGGGAATCTGGCGACAAATTCGCTATATGCCATGGAATCTATGGTAATTTTCGGTGCTTGATTAACTGCCCTTGCTGCGGCAATCGCAATTAACTTATCCGCCATGTCTTTCAAGCGTTTTTTCGTGCGCGCCATGCGCAATTGCCAATTGCCCAAACCCATAACATCAAGTTCAACGGCAACATCGCTATTACCGAATCTTGACAATAAATCCATATTTTCAACGGGCACAAAAAGCTTGCTTTTCGCATATTCCAAAACCAAGCATTCTTTTTGCGCATCATCAACTTTGATGGTTTCCAAGCCTAAAAATCGCCCAATACCATGGTCAATATGCACCACAAAATCGCCAATATTTAAATTTTGAATTTCACGGATAAAATTTTCGGCTTTTTTGCGTTTTTTTGTGCGCCCAACTAATGCTTCGCCAAAAATATCCGCATCAGTAATGCAGGTAAATTGCGGGGCGACAAAGCCTCTATCAATCGGTAAAACCGCGCTATAATAAAAATTTTCGCCCTTATTTTTAATTTGGCTAATATTTTTGATAATTTGCGATTGGAAATTTAAACTTGCAAGGTAATTGCTGATTCTGTCTAAACCGCCTAATGATTTGCTGGTGATTAAAATTGGTTTGCTGGATTCGGTAATGCGCATTGCCAATGATTCAAACAAAGGTACGGCTTGATTCGCCCGTTCTGATGCAAAATCGCGCCCAAAAATTGCTTTGCCATCAATGATATTGCTGATTTTTTGGCGTGATTCTCCGTCATATTCTTTGTCGTGAATCTGGAATATTTCGTTATTGGCGCATAAATTTTGAAATTCTTGTTCGTCTAAATAAAGATTATTAATCGGCACAGGGCGATAAGGATTGCCAAGATTTTCTTCGGCTTTCTTATTTGCCAAGGATTTTTTTAATTGCGTTTCATATTCGGCACAAAAAGCGACCCGCGACTGATAATAATCTTGAATAAGTTCATGGCGCGCCTTGATAGCTTGCGAAAAATTTTCATCCATGAATATTTTGCTGGAATTTTCAAGCGCATAATCAAGCAAGCTTGGCATTTTATCAAAAAATAATGGTTGAAAATGCTCTATCCCCGCGGGGCGATACCCCATATTTATTTGTTCTAAAATCAAATCTTTAAGCGCGTTTGTTCCAAATAAATTGCGGTAATTATTGCGAAAATTCGCCACGGAATCAGCATCCAAAGGCACTTCGCCAAAGGGTGCGATATGAATTTCGTCTAATTCGGTGCTTCGGCGTTGATTTTCGGCATTAAAAATCATTATTTTTTCAATTTCGTTTCCCAAAAAATCAAGCCGAATTGGATTTTCAAACCCGCTTGGAAATACATCTAACAAGCCACCGCGGCGCACAAATTCGCCTGATTCGCGCACAACTTCGCTATGAACATATCCCATCGCCACTAATTTTGCGCTTAATTGCTCCATACTGATTTTTTGTTTTTTTGCTAAAAAACAGCCTTGATTTTGAATAATATGCTTGGGCAATACCCGTTGCATTACGGCATGAAAGCTTGTGATAATCAAGCATGGCTTATCATTTTGGCTGTTAAGCAATTCATACAAAGCCGATACGCGCTGGGCAATTATCAGATTATCGGGCGAAATTCGGTCAAATGGCAAACAATCCCATGCGGGAAAATTAATTATACGCATATTTGGCATTATAAATTGGCAATATTCGCTAAATTGCGTAATGCGCACATCATCGCGCAAAATACACAGATTTTTACCATGCGAATTTTGCAATAATTGCTTGATTTGCTGGGCGTCCCATAACGGCGGCGCGCCATAAATATGGTTATATTTAAGCTGAATATCCATATTAAATTTCAATATCGTCCCAACATAAAGGCGTGCCCGCCACGCAATCGCGTTTCGCAAATTTACCCATAATATCATCACTATATTTCGGTGCCAAGCCATTATTGGGGCGAATTGAGCGGATATTTTCTTGGCTAAATTTTTCGCCTTTGGCAATATTTTTTACTATATATAAGCTACGGCGATAGGGTTTTGTCAGCACTTCGCCACTGGCGCGAAATTCACCATTGCCTCTGGCTTCGTGGGCTTGCTTGCAACGGATAATCATTGCTTGTAATTCGTGGGGTTCGGATGAAAATTCCGCATCAAAACCGCCGTCTTGGCGCGATAGCGTAAAATGCTTTTCAATTATCCGTGCGCCCAAAGCAACCGCCATCATGGGTGCTTCAAACCCCATGCTATGGTCGGACAAGCCAATAATTTTGCCAAATTCGCTGGCTAATTTTTCAATCATGCTTAAATTCATTTCGGATAAAGGGCAAGGATAGCTTGACATGCAATGCAAAAGCGCGATTTCGGGACAGCCATATTTTGTCGCCGTATTGACGGCATCATATATTTCTTGAAAATCCGTCATGCCCGTGGAAATTATCATCGGTTTTTGGCATTGCGCCACGCGCCGAATTAACGGCAAATCAATTGCTTCTGGCGAGGCAATTTTATAAATCGGGCATTCGCATGATTCCAATAAATCAACCGCGCTAAAATCAAAAGGTGCTGAAAAAATCACGATTCCGTGTTGCTTTGCCCACGCGAATAATTCACGATGCCATTCCCAAGGCGTAAAAGCCTTGGCATATAAATCATATAAATTTTGCCCCTGCCACAAGGGGTGATGAATTTGAAATTCTGGGCGCGAAGATTTTATGGTAATCGTATCCGCGCGGTAAGTTTGTAATTTTATTGCCGATGCGCCCGCTAATTTAGCTTGGGTAATAATTTCCAAAGCATTTTGCAATGACCCATTATGATTGCAAGACATTTCGGCAATTATAAATGGCGGTATTTTATTATCGTGTAATTGGCTTATCGGATTGTCATTCATATATTTTATATATCACGATTCAAATTCAAGTCAAAATTTATTTTCTTTTTTTTTATACCAGCAATTTTTTATTGATTTTTTTTTATATTTTAGCTATCGTGGAGTTTATTTGGAGGTAAAAATGGCTTACGACATTAATAATATTTTTGCAAAAATTTTGCGCGGGGAAATCCCATGCAAGAAAATTGCCGAAAATAACTATGCTTTGGCGTTTTATGATATTAACCCCGCCAAGAAAATTCACGCGTTGGTTATTCCCAAAGGGCAATTTGAAAATTTAGAAAGCTTCATGGCTTCGGCTGCTTTGTTTGAAATGCAAGGTTTTTGGGATTTAGTCAAAGAAACAACCAAAACACTTAATGTAAGCCAAGATGGATACCGATTAATTGCGAATACGGGAATTAATGGCGGGCAAGAAGTGCCGCATTTTCATATTCATATTTTGGGCGGCGAATCGGTTGGCGCAATGGTTGCAAAAAAATAATGTGGCTTAAAATTCTTTCACCGAATGTTTTAACCATGGCAAGAATTTGCGCCGTGCCGTTATTAATATTATTTTGGTGGCTTCAATGGGAAAATTATCAATGGTATGGCTTAGGGGTTTATTTTTTTGCCTGTATTACCGATTATTTTGATGGTTATATTGCCCGCAATTACAATATTATGACAAAATTTGGACGGATTATGGATCCTATATCCGATAAAATTTTAGTTTCTTGCGTATTATTATTATTAGTCGCCGATAAAACTATTACCGATTTTAATATTATTGCCAGCTTGATTATTTTAGTGCGCGAAATCACGGTTTCGGGATTGCGCGAATTTTTGCAAGAAATTCAAGTGCCAATGCCCGTTTCAAATTTAGCGAAATATAAAACCGCCCTGCAAATGATAAGCCTTGGTTTCTTAATCGCCCCCGATGTAAATTTATGGGTCGCGAATGCGCATTTAATCGGGCTTGTTGCGCTTTGGTTTGCGTCAATTTTAACCATGATAACCGGTTATGATTATTTAAAACGCGGTTTGGACCATATGGATGATTAATGATTGTTTGGCGCATGACAAATTACCCAGCCCTGAACAAGCATGGCAAATTATGGCAAGCCTTTTGCGCCCGAATCCCGAAATCATTAAAATCCCCTTAAATCAAGCCATTGGCGCAATTAGTTCCGAAAATATTACCGCACAATATAATGTGCCATTTTTCGCCAACAGCGCGGTTGATGGTTATGGAATCCGAATCAGCGATGCAATAATTGGCGCGAAATTGCGAATCAGCCATCATATCGTCGCCCAACCCCAAGAAATCATCACTTTACCCGAAAAATCCGCCGTGCATATTATGACGGGCGCACCCGTGCCAAGCGGCGTAGATGCGATTATAATGCTTGAAGATGCGAATATCCGTGAAGATTTTTTGCTTATTGACGAAAAAATCGCCACAAAATTAAAAAAATTTGATAATTATCGCCCCATCGCCGATGATATTGCCAAAGGGGAAATTTTAATTACCCAAGGCGAAATGATAAATTTAGCAAAAATTGGTTTGCTTGCCGCGCAAAATATCAAGGAAATTAAAGTATACGCGCCCTTAACCATTGCCATAGCCTCAACTGGTGATGAGTTAAGCGCAACCGATAATTTGCAAGCAGGGCAATTATTTGACATTAATCGCCCCTTATTATGCAATTTATGCCATAAATTAGGGCTTAAAATCATTGATTTAGGCATTATTGCCGATAATTTAGAATCATACCGAATGCTTGAAAATATTAAATGCGATGTTATCATCACCAGCGGTGGCGTATCCAAAGGCACAAAGGATTATATTATGCCATTTTTGCAAAAATATCACCAATGTTTTATCAGCGGAGTTGCGCTTAAACCCGGTCGCCCCATGGTATTTGGACAAATTAACCAAACAGCTTTTTTCGGTTTACCGGGGAATCCTTTGGCGGTAATATCGGCGTGGGTTTTATTTGTGAAACCTGCTTTAAACCTTTTGCAAGGGGCGAATACGCCAATCAATAAACCCATAAAAGTTGCGTGCAATTTTAATTTAAAACGCAAATCGGGACGGGCAGAATTATTGCGGGTATTTATCGGCGATAAGGGTTTGGAGCTTGCGCCAAAATCAGGCGCGGCAATGTTATCATCGCTTGATAAATCTGATGGATTTATTTATTGCGATACGGCGATGAATCAGCTTGCAATTGGCGATTTATGCGATTATTATCCTTTTTATCAGTTATTTTAAGGTGTGTTGCGATGAAAATACTATATTTTTCGTGGGTTCGGCAAAAAATTGGCAAAAATTCGGAAATTATTCATTTACCGAAAAACATTGAAAATTTAGCACAATTATGCGATTTTTTAAGCGGATTGGGCGAAAATTATCGCGAAGTCATTGCCAAGCAAGCAAATTTGCGATTTGCCATCAACCATGAATTCGCGCAAATTACCGATAAAATCAACGATGATTGCGAAATTGGTATTTTTCCACCGGTAACTGGCGGTTAAAAATTTATTATATCCTTGATGGTTATAAGCACGAAAACCGATGCTAAAAACGCAAAACCAATTTTAAAAATCCATGATTGCACTTTATCGGGCAAGGGGCGACCGATAATTTTTTCAATCGCTAATAAAACCAAATGACCGCCGTCCAATACTGGCAAAGGGAATAAATTCAAAATCCCCAAATTAACCGACAACATCACGGTGAACGACAAAAAAGACAATAAACCCAATTGCGCAAAATCATTGGATAATTTCGCAATCATCACGGGTCCGCCCAAATCGGCGGTTGCCCCGCCAAAAATTTGCGCCAAGCCAATTAAAGTATCCTTGATAATGCTATATGTGCCAACAAAGCCAATTTTTATTGCTTCTAAAACACCAACGGGATTATATTTAAGCGGTTGCGCTTGCGCCCCCAAACGATAAATCGGCTTGCCGTCTTTATCCGATGCAATCACATCAGGGCGAATGAAAAGCTGAATTTCGCTACCTTGACGGGTGATAGTAAAGGCTAATTGCCGACCATCAGAATTGACGATAGCTTGACGCATTTCTTCAAAATTCGCAATCGGGTTGCCATCAATCGCGGTAATTTGGTCAAGAGCTTGCAAACCACCCGAAGCCGCCGCCGAATTGGGTTGAATCGCGCCAATTACGGCGGGCACGAATTTGCGCTCTTGGGGCACGCCATAAACCATGGCGATGATGCTTAAAACAATAACTCCATAAATAAAATTCGCCAAAGGACCCGCGAAAATTATCACGGCGCGGTGCCATAACGATTGCCGATGAAACGCTTTTGGCAAATCTTCCTTCGCAATTTCTGCTTCGGTTTGCGCGACTTCTTCTTTGGAAACGCTTGCCATCTCGCCCAGCATTTTCACATAACCACCCAAAGGCAATAAAGAAATGCGCCATCTGGTGCCATGTTTATCGTTAAATCCCACTATTTCTTTGCCAAAGCCAATGGAAAAAACTTCAACCTTAACACCAGCCCAGCGGGCGGCTAAAAAATGCCCTAATTCATGGACAAAAATCAAAATAGTTAGCACAATTAAAAAATTCGCATAACCGATTGAGCCTAAAAAATGATCTATCATAATATTTCTTTCTTAAAATTTATTTTCTTTTATGATAATTTGCCAAACAAGTCAATAATTATGCTTGATTTAAAATGCAATTTCATTATAATTGCATTATGTATAATCCAGAACATTTTATTGAGCTTGATGACGCAGAAATTACGCGCATTATCAAAGAATTCCCTTTGGCTTGTTTGGTTGCCACGGGCAAAAACGGCTTGATAGCCAATCATATTCCATTTATTCATCAAGAAAATATTTTATGGGGGCATATCGCACGCAATAATCCCCTGCCCCAAGAAATTGCGGATAATCGCGAAATTATGGTGATTTACCGCAGTGATGATGCCTATATTTCGCCCAATTATTACCCTTCCAAGCAAATTCATCATAAAGTCGTGCCGACTTGGAATTATCAAGCCGTGCATTTTTATGGGCAGATTGAATTTTTTGACGATGAAAAAAGCTTGCGCCGCATTGTCGGGCAATTAACCAAAACCCATGAATCACAAACCCAAGAAAAGCCGTGGCGCATGGCTGACGCCCCCGAAGATTATATGCAAGACATGTTAGCAAAAATTGTGGCAATTAAAATCTCCATCACCAAAACCATTGCCAAATCCAAATTAAGCCAAAACCGCGATAAAGCCGATGCGCAAAGCGCAATGCACCAAATAAATGCCCGTGGTAAAACCAAAATCGCCACCGCCATGCAACGAAAATTGGGTGAAAATTAAGATATATGTTGAGTATTTTAAAAAATTAGTTAAATTGTTATTATGAATAATAAATTTATATTTGAACATGAATTTCTAAGAAACGACCAATTAATTTTTTAGAGAAATATTTTTGTTTCTTTGTGTTGCGATGCACCACAAAGAGGGGTGATTGCGCTTCATTATTTAATGAACAGCATTAGAGAAGGATTTAACACAATACAGGAACAAAAAAAATACCAAAAAATAACATTAGCGGATATTAATGAAATTTTGAAAATATACCAATTAAATTCAATTGAACGCAAACCGACGGACAATTATTGGATTTATCATTACACTCTTACTGCTGACCAGCAGAAAAACCAATTTTTGGGATGGAAAGATGATAGCCATGTTTATAAAGCAATTAAAGAATTAACGACATATAATTATTTCAAAGCAGAAGAATGGAATCAATTAATGAATCGTCAAGCGGGCGAAACGCATAAAAAATATGAAAATATTAATTTTGAAATTGATAACTTAAAATATGGTGTTCGCGGATTAAATTATAATTATATAAACTTCCAAAATTTAATTTTTCAAGATAGGTGTTTTCCAAGTATTAATATGGATTTTTGTGTATTTAATAATCTTGAAATTAGAAAATGCAAGTTTAATTCGGGTTTTAGAATAAATGACTCAATTTTTAAAGGAACATATAACAATGAAATAAATAATTCCGATTTTTGCGATACATTATATATTATGAATAATATTTCTGATATTATTTTTAATTTTTCTAATAATAAAATTAATGGTCGCGTATTTTTTAGTTATAATATATTTAAAAGCTCATTTGGCGATTCAATTTCAAATAATATTTTTGAAAAAGCCGTAAATTTTAATAATAACGATTTTAGTGGCAGATTAGAATTTTCGTTTAATAAATTTAATAATGGCATTACATTTTTAAACACAAATTTTAAAATAGTGCCAAATTTTAATGGGGTAAATTCCCTATATAATGAATTCAGATTTAATTTAGATAATAAAAATTGGCAAAATTTTCCCCATTTAATTAAACGGGAATATAAAACAGGTTATGAAGCGTGTATAGCTTATTTTTCAGCTTTAAAATCATTAGTGAAACAAAGCAATGATACTAAGGGTGAGTTATTTTTCCAAGCTCGTGAATTTGAAGCATTTAGACTAAGGTATAAATTTGACTTATTTGATAATCCAAAAAAGTTTTTCCTAAGTAATTTAATTTATTTGCCGTATAAGCTTTTATCAAACTATGGAACATCAATTTTAAATCCTTTTCTTTTGCTTGTAATCTTCATGATATATCCTTATTTATGGAATTTTTATTTTGAATCTTTGCCATTTAATACTGATACATTTAAAATAGATTTTACAATCCAAGAATGGCTTGAAATAATTTATCCGCTAAATCTGGAACCTAAAAATTTTACAAAGTTTTTTGTAATGAATAAATTAATTTATGTATTATTATTATTTTTACTTGGTTTGGGTATAAGAAACGAATTAAGATTACGATAAAAAAACGCAATGGTTTAAACTTTGTTAATTATATCCGCCATTTCTTTGTGTGTTTGTGCAATATTTGCTTTTATTTGAAGTATTTTTAACTTATCCTTAAATCGTTCATTATAATCATGCTCATAATAAGTGTAGTTAAAAAATGTTGCGCTCAATATTTGAATTTTCCTGTGTTTTGCGGCATTAAACCTGCAATTACTTAAAATTGTTTCAAAATTTGTTTGTGCTATGCCAAAACTATCCTCAAGTTCGGCATAATCAATTTTAAAATCATTCGTTGATTCGCGCCAAAATTTATTTAAAATATTCCGTGCATTTTGTAATTCAGAAAGCAATTTTTCCCGATTTATGAAATTATTTTGCTTATTATGTAAATATAACGGCAAGCAAAAAGACACAACAAGAGCTAATGCGGCTAAAAAATTGCTCGCGCTCAAAATATCAGTCATTTATTACTTTGCCAGCCATCACATTTTTTATTTTCTTCAAAGAATCACTATAATCAATTTTTATTTCTATAAAATTATTTAAATCTTTATGTATTTTATTATATAAGCGCCTAAACGCTTCGTCTATGAATGAAGGGGCTGGTCGCGCACAACCTGTAAAATCCAAGATTAATTTTTCATTTTCAGAAAAGTTTGGCAATAAAATATTTTCAAAAAATAATTCACCACTTCTGTCGCTATCATTTTTTGTACGCCCAGCCATAAATTCGCCGAATTCATTTAAAACATTAATTTGTTTTGTCATTTTCATACCTTAAATCAAGATTTAACTCAATAATTGTGCCGTTAACTGGCTTAACTAATTCAATTATAGCTATTTCTTTACCAAATTGCAAGTGGCATTTTGCATGATTTGAATAAATACAAAGCTCACAATTTTCTTTTACCATGGCTAATATTTCAGGTAAGCCATTACCCCGATTTCTCAAATTTGTTGAAGATTTGGAATATTCAAGGGCAATTTTTAATATATCGCTATCTTTATATCCACTAAAAATTTCCTTGGTTTTATTAAAGATTGTTTCTATAAAACTATTGTCTTTATTTCTGTAATTTGTAGGGATACCCATTCCCAAATCTGCAACAATTAGATGCAGCATATTTCCGCGCTGTTCGCCAAACAACCACCAATCGCCATCTTGATTTTTATATGCGTGATTAATAACATTTTTTATTGCTTCAGAAACTGCACTAAATGTATCCTTTATATTTAATTTTCTTAAAAAATCTCCTATTTGTTTTGTTTGCATGGGTTCATTTGCTTTGCCCTTTAAAAGATAAAATTTAGGAACTTTAATATTCTTTTGCAAAGGATTGGGGATTGCTTCTGCTTTAATGCCCAATAAATTAAAAAAATCCGCTTGGCTTAACTCATCAAAAATTTTATTATTCCAAAACTTACGCTTTACGCGCGGATTAGATTTATTCCTATTACTTTGGGCAATTTTATACAAACCAAGCAACAATAAAGCGCAAGGACCAATTTTATTGACATTTTTAAAATTAAAAATATTAATACTGCTTTTATCGTGCATATAATTTAAAATTTCATCTAAGAAACACATTGATTCGTGGTAATTTTCAGACAACGATAAAATTTTGGGGCAATATAATTGTTTTGCTTGATTATGATAATTTTTTTCTGGATTGCTATTTTGATTTTTTGCAAATTTAGCCCTTGATTTACTATTTAAATGTCTTACCTGCTTAATGCTTAATTTTTTCATAATTATTAACCCGCCATTACTCATTTTAATATATGTTAATTACTATTTACAATCAATAAAATAATGCGTGTTTAGAAAATTTGTTATTCATAAAAAAATTTCTAACCAAAAAAAACCCGCTTAATGAAGCGGGTTTCTGTATTGGTTAAATAAATTATTTCACTAATTTTTCCGTGGAAGATTGCCAAAATTTTTGCAAATGGCGGTTTGATTCACTGGCAATATTTGCTAATTTTTCGCCAATTTGTGCGCCATTTTGCAATAATTCATCAACTTTAACTTGATAATTCGTTTTGCCTAATTTTGCAAAATCTTCGGGTGATTTAATTTCGCTGACTGCTTTCCAAATTTCGGCATTTTCAACCATTGCTTTTTGCGCATAATTCATGAAATTTTTGGTAATTTCTTCCATGCCTTTGGTGAAAATCATTTGCGATTCAAGCAAAGCATTAATCGCTTCTGATTGCATTTTTGTTGCATCTTCTAAGCTTTTTTTGGCTGAATCGGTTGCTTTTTGGGCTTGTTCTTTTTGCGTATTAAAGGTTTTTTCCATTACGGTGCGACCAGTTTCAACGACTGATTCTACGCTCATTTCATTATTTTTTGCCATTTTATTCTCCTGAATTTAATGATGGGTTATTTGATATTCTTAATATATGCCTTTTATAGCTTAATGTCAATATGTTTTTTTGTGCAGTGCAACATAAATATCAATTTACCATTATATTTCAATTATATAAATTTTCAAGTTTGCAAAATAAATTATTTATTATAAATCTTATTGATGATTTTTTGAATCGGTTCTGACCAATCGCGGCTTTGCGATTGATGGTATAAATGCACGAATTGCGGATACCAAATGCCATAATCATAATCCTTTGACCATCGCCAATCCAAAGTTCGCGGTAATAATACATGCGTGGGCACGCCCAAGCCGCCCGCTAAATGCACCGTGGTATTTTGAATGGAAACCACCGCATCGCAATTTTTTATTATCGCGCATAAATCATCAATATCATTATAATTATCAACATCGCCGATGCGAATCATGGGGTTGCCTGACATTTTGCAAAGCCGATTGCATGCTTGTTCGGTTGATTCATATTGCAAATCCACCAAAATAGTATCATCACGCATTGCGAACGGCAAAAAATTCTCAATCCCCAT
Source organism: Alphaproteobacteria bacterium (assembly GCA_965262605.1). Lineage (GTDB taxonomy): Bacteria > Pseudomonadota > Alphaproteobacteria > JASGCL01 > JASGCL01 > CBDHFN01. The sequence continues at coordinate 334,953 of CBDHFN010000002.1, forward strand.
GGAATTATGGCGCGAAATGCGTTTATACCAACTTATGCCAATAATTTTTTTACCCATCGCTTTGGCGTGCATAATTTCGCCAATTTTTTGCACTTTGGCTTTATCGGGCATTAAAAAAGGCGTGGATAATGGATATTTGTCAATGAATAAATTCAACATTTTGGGCAAAGACCCCATTAAAATATAATAATCATATTTATATTTTTGGGCATAAACATGTTCATTGCCTTGACCATGTTCCAAAATTTCATAATTCAAAGACCGCGCGAATATTGGTTCAAGCTTGCGCTTGCAACTTATTACGACTTTTTTTGCGCGTGATAAGTCTAATTGGCGAATTAATTGCCCGAACATTATTTGCTCGCCTACGCCTTGCTCTGATTGAATCAACAGAGTTTTATCGGTTAAATCTTCGCCTTGCCAAACCTTAATTTCTTTGGGATAAGGGCGATAAAACAGCTTAAATTTTTCGGTATAAATGCGTTTTTCATAATCCTGCCAAGCATCACTAAACCTTCGTTCAATCATGCGCAAATTTGACCGATTGTAAATATAATTGTAATTTTCGGGTTCATTTTCAACGGCGGTGCGCAAAATATCCTCGGCTTTATCAAGCATGCCTAATTCCATATATTGCATGGATAAATTATTAAAAAGCCAGCTATAATCGGCAATTTGTTTTTCGTTTTTGATGATAGTTTCACAAATCGCGATGGCTTTTTCTTTTTCGGATCGTTCAATATGGCATAATGAAATTCGCCCAAATAAAAACGGATGATACGGCATTTGTTGCGTTATAATCGCACAATGCCGTAAAGCATCACGCGATTTTTGGCTTAATTGCAAGGCAGATGCGTAATAAAATTCTGCTTCAAGCATGGTGGGAAAATATAAAAATATTTTACGGGCTAATTCCAAAGCATCATCTTTTTTTTCTTTGCCAATTAAATCTTCAACTTCGGTAATTTTAGATTTCATATTTTCGCGAAATTCCCCCAATTCCACGATAAAATTAATTAAGGCTTGGCGCAATTCTTCCATGGTTTCTTGCCAAGAATCCGCAGTTTTTTGCCGAAATTGTCGGTGTTCTTGATACCAATTTTGTTTGCTGTTCCAGCCCCATCGCCATGAACATCTTCGCGCCAATGCCATAAAGCAAGGTCTGCCAAGCGCGCCCGCAATATGCCCATTGGTATTTTCCGAAGTTATCACGCAATCAAGCGCATAAATTAGCGATGCCAAGGAATCAATATCCATGTAATTATCAACATGAAATTTCGCAATTTCAATGCCGTATTTTTCCTTAAATTCTTGAATTTCTGCATCGTGATTATCATATTGCAAGTTAATTAATTGCACTTGGGGTAAGTTTTGAAAAACTGGCAACCAATCTTCAAGGCTGGTAGAACCTGTATTTAACTCCTTGTATTTTGAATAAAAAGAAAATCCAACCAGAATTTTCCCCGGATATAATTTAAATAATTCTTCGCGATATTGCACGGATTTTTTATAATCTGGCACCATCCAGCTGTCTAATTCCGTTAAACCATCAACCGAATCAAAAAGCCGCACACCACGGGGCATATCGCCAATAAAGCACGAATAATCGCAATTTTCTTGAAAATTTTCTGGAATCGTATTGACATCGGGGAACGAACGGCGAAAAATTGGGGCTAATTTCGCCTTGCATAAATATTCAACCGATGCGCCCGATTCCATCAAATAAGGAATAATACTGGCAAACATAATGCCATCGCCCACGCCTTGTTCATCAATTAAGCGAATGGATTTACCCGATAACGATTGCCCGTGCCATTCGGTAAACGGCAATATTTTATGGTAAGGTTTTAATCGGTCGGACAGCCATCGTTCGTGAAAAAATTCCCAACCGCGTTGAAATTCACCATTGGCAAACAGCATTATCACCCGATTAATGCGGGCGGTATCATTTTGCGGGTCGTATTTTAAGGCTTGATTAAACGCCATAAAAGCTTTGTCAGATTGCCCCAATTCCATCGCAATTGCCCCTAATAATCCCCAATTTTCGGCATGGTCGGGTTTCAGCATCAGCGATTTTAAAATCGGGTTTAAGGCTAATTCATATTGATGATTATCTTTGTAAGCCATCGCCAGCGCAGCATGATATGAATAATTTTCTTTTTCAAGCCTTAAAGCAATTTGTTGATTTTCAATAGCGCGCGGGTAATTTTCCAATTTTCTGTATAAAGCCCCCAATTGAAAATAATGAAAGGCGCGCAAGGGTTCTTGATTAATTAATTGTTGACATATTTCCATTGCCGAATCAATTTCCCCCAAAAAGCGATAACAAGAAACTAAATTTTCTTGGGCGCGCAAATGATGCGGTTTTATGCTAAGACATTGCAATAAAAATTGTTTTGCTTGGGGAACTTCGCCCATTTCATGCAATAAAGTGCCTTTTATATACAGCATTTCAGCAAAATTTGGTTTAGCCAGCAAGACTTGTTCCGCAATGGCTAAGGCTTGGGCGAATTGTTGTTTGCTATGGAATTCTTGGATATAGCGCATAGCTTCGTTTATCGTGGTGCTTTGAGGGGTTGTTTCAACCATATAATTCATTAACCATTAACTTGGTTATAAAAATATTGCGATGCCAAAAATAATCCATTCGGATTGCCGCAATCAAACCTTTGGTCGCGGGAAATCACGCCATAAAAATTATATTTATTGATTAAATGCCCCATCGCATCGGTTAATTGAATTTCCCCCAAAGCCCCCTGCCCAATCGCTTCAATTGCCGCAAAAATTTCAATGGGCAAGCAATATCGCGCAATAATACCAAATGGCGAAGGCGGATTATTTTGCGGTTTTTCCACCAAAAATTTTGCTTTCACCATCGTATTATTTTGGTCATATAACTCATCTAAACCCAATATTCCATAAGATTTAGTTTTGTCTAAGGGCACTTTTTCAACCAAACTATATAAGGCTTTTTCTTGATTAAATTGGGTAATAAGCTGATGAATCGCGGGGTATTCCCCTGATTTTGCCACCATAACATCATCGGGAGCTATAACTAAAAACCCCGCCTCGCCCCTTGCAAGCATCGCAGATTTTGCCATTAATACCGCATGCCCCAAGCCATTTTGTTCATGCTGATATGCAAGCGTAATTTGCGATTCTTGTAATAAATTTCCCGATGCCGAAGATAAGCAATAATCAATAATTGCTTCCTTACCCTTGGCAATAACCATAATAAAATGATTTATACCACATGCCAATGCCTCTTGAATACCATAATGAATTAAGGGCTTATCATATACGGGCATTAATTCCTTTGCCATATATGATGTAAATGGCATAAGCCTTGTGCCGCGCCCCGCAACTGGGAAAACCGCGGTCTTTATGCCACCATCAATAATCATTTTCACCATATATTGTCGTATAATCCGAATTGCGTTCATCGCGTCTTGCGCCTGAATAATTATTCGGGCGTTTCGCATTATTCGGGCGTTTAAAATCATCGCTATAATTACCCGAATCGTCATGTTTATCGTATTTTGGTTTGGAATCACGCGTTAAAAATGGCAATATATCGGCTAATTCAATGAAATTATCAGCTTGACGGCGCAATTCATCGGAAATCATTATGGGGTTGGAACGCATCGTGCTTACCACAGTTACGCGCACCCCTAATTTTTGCACGGCGGCGACTAATCTTACAAAATCGCCATCACCCGAAAATAAAATCGCATGGTCAAGCTTAGTCGCCATTTCCATCATATCAATCGCAATTTCTAAATCCATTGTCGGTTTATTGATTCGTTTATCAGTGATGCTGTTTTCAAAATAATGCTTATGTTTTTTCAAAACCATTGTATAGCCATTATAATCCATCCAATCAAACAAAGGGCGCAAGGGCGCAACATTATTATCATCTTCAATAATTGTTGCGTAATAAAAAGATCTTATTAACCTTGATTTTTGTTTAAAGAAAACTAATAATTTGCGGTAATCAATCTCGCAATCCAGATTCCTAAGGCTTGAATGTAAATTTGCACCATCTATAAATAATGCAGTTTTTTCATCGTTAAATAAGTCTATTATTGGCGTATCATTTTTCATTTTAATCCCTCTTTTAAATATTAAGTTAAATATGAATTTAGTTTGCCAATATTTACACCTAAAATCAAGTGTTTTATAACCAAGGTTGCGTTTTTTTATTATTTAATTCAAAATTTGCAATTTTTTCTTCGTGCGCCATGGTTAAACCAATATCATCAAGACCATTTAACATGCAATGTTTCTTAAATTCATCAACTTCAAAATGAATAATTTCACCATCACTATCCGTAATTTCTTGCTTAACCAAGTCAATGGACATGGTGGCATTCGCGCCCCGTTCAGCTTTTGATTGTAATTTTTCCACAATTTCCTTGGGTAAAATAATCGGTAAAATGCCATTTTTAAAACAATTATTATGAAAAATATCGGCAAAGCTTGGCGCAATGATGCAACGAATACCAAAATCTAATAACGCCCAAGGCGCATGTTCGCGTGAAGACCCGCAACCAAAATTAGCACCAGCGATTAAAATCGTTGCTTGGCGATAGCTTGATTTATTTAAAATAAAATCCGCAATTTCACTGCCATCGGAATTATATCGCATTTCGTCAAACAAGTTTTTTCCTAAACCCGTGCGCGCGATAGTTTTTAGAAATTGCTTGGGGATAATCATATCCGTATCAACATTCATTATGCGCATCGGCGCCGCAATCCCAATTAATTTATTAAATTTTTCCATTTTAATTCCCCAATTTTTTTATGAATATAAAAATTTCTAAAATATTAATAATAAAAAAGCAAGAAAAATTTAATAATTATCATAATACCATAAAAATATCTTGATTTATACAATAATTTTTAATATGTTTTGCATATTAATTTAAAAATGAGGGTAAAATGAAACAAGTAAAATTATGTATTATCGGTGGCGGTGTCATGGGTGTCAGTCTTTTGTATCATCTTGCAAAAGAAGGCTGGAAGGATATTATGCTGGTGGAAAAAGGCGAATTAACCTCTGGTTCAACTTGGCATGCGGCGGGTCAATGCCCCAATTTCGTGGGTTCATTATCTTTGGGATATATTCACCATTATGGCACGCATTTTTACCCTGATTTAGAAAAAGAAATTGGTGCAACCATCGGTTGGCATGGTTGCGGTGGCGTTCGTTTAGCCATAACGGACGAAGAAGTAAATTGGTTTAAATATGTGCAAGGCATGTCCAAAATGATTGGTTATGATATGTCGTTAATATCGCCCAGCGAAATTGCGCAAGTTCACCCATTTTTAGACTTAAAAGGCGTGAAAATGGGCGCATATACCCATAATGATGGGCATATTGACCCAACTTCGCTGACGAATGCTTTGGCAAAATTGGCAAAGGAAATGGGCGCGCAAATTGAACGGCAATGCTTGGTGGAAGATATTAAACGCGTCAAAGATAAATGGCAAGTTCACACCAGCAAGATGACAATTGAAGCTGAAATCGTGGTGAATGCCGCGGGTTGTTATGGCGATAAAATCATGCGCATGGTCGGCAAGCGCGCGCCAATTTCCAATATGCGCCATCAATATTTAGTCACCGAAGCCATTGATGAATTAATTGCGTGGAACAAAGAATCCGGCAAAGAATTACCCGTGGTGCGCGACCCTTACACGCATGGTTATTTGCGTCAAGAAGGACAAGGGCTTTTGGTTGGACCCTATGAAAAATCAAATGCTAAAATTTGCTTTCAAGAAACCGATGGCGTTCCGCTTGATAGTTTTGACATGGGCTTATTTGATGCGGATTTTGATCCCTTATTGGATCAATTGGAAAAAGCAGGCGAACGATTGCCCATGTTTGCAGGCGCAGGCATTAAACGGGTGATTAATGGACCCATTACCCATACGCCAGACGGCAATTTCTTATTGGGACCCGCCGCGGGTTTAGATAATTTTTGGATGTGTTGCGGTGCTTCCATCGGCATTTGCCAAGGGGGCGGTGCGGGCAAATATCTCGCCCAATGGATGACATATGGACAAGCCGAAATTAATATGCGAAGCTTTGACCCACGGCGATTTGGCGATTGGGCTATTGGACAATATACTGATGCAAAGTCAATTGATGATTATGAACATATGTATTATTTACCATGCCCCGGCGAATATTTGGACGCGGGGCGACCCGTGCGCACAACCCCGATGTATGAAATTGAGAAATCCAAGGGCGCGGTTTTTGCCGAAAATAATGGGCATGAACGGGCGAAATGGTTTAACCCTGAAAAAAGCGGTGAAAATTATTCATTTAAACGCAATAACAGCTTTGCAAATGTTGCCAAAGAAGTTGAAGCCACCCGAACCCGCGTTGGCATTATGAATTTATCCGCGTTTAGTAAATTCCTTGTCAAAGGCGAAGGCGCAGCAAAATTTATGGATTATTTGACGGCGAATAAATTATCCAAAATTGGCGGCATCACGCTTAGTCATATTCTTACCGAAGGTGGTGGTGTTTATGAAAGCGAATTTACCATCACCCGTTTAGGCGAAGATGAATTTTATTTATCATCAGGCGCGGGCGACAGGCATCGCGATTTTGACCTTTTGACCAAAGCGAATCAGTCAGATTCCATTAAAATTACCGATATTACCGAAGATTATGGCGTGTTGGTTGTCGCAGGACCCAGCTCGCGTGATGTTTTGCGCAAAATTTGTCAAAATTCTTTAACTTATCCATGGCTTACCTATCAAACTATTGATTTTGCTGGTATTTCTGCATTTGCTTTGCGGATAAATTATGTCGGGGAATTAGGTTGGGAATTGCATGTTCCAGTCGCACAAATTGGCGATTTATATCATAAAATTTGGCAAGCTGGCACGGAATTTGGCATTGCCGATGTTGGGCTTTACGCAATAAATTCCATGCGTATGGAAAAATCTTATCGTGGCTTGGGGTCGGAATTAACCAATGAATTAACACCCATTGAAGCAAATATGGAACGATTCGTTGATTATACCAAAGAATTTCGCGGTAAAAAAGCTTTGATGGCTTTGAAAGCAAGCGGGAAAGTTCGGTATAAATTAACTTGTTTGGAAATAAGCAATGGCGATAACGAAGTTTTGGGCAATGAACCTGTTTTTCATAACGGGATTCGCGTTGGCGTTACAACTTCGGGGGCATATGCGCATCATGGCAAAAAATCATTGGCATTTGCGTATATTAAACCTGAATTATGCGTTAAAGGCTTAAAATTCACTATTCCCATGTTGGGCGTAGTCAGAAATGCGGTTGCGATTGACGAATCGCCCTATGATGCCAAAAACACCCGCCTTCGCGCTTAAGCAACTTGCGACTAAGGTTCGTGGCTTTCTTATCAAGGCGGATATTGCATGGCAAAATCCGTCTTTGATTGGCTTGATTGGCGCTTCTGGGGCTGGAAAATCAAGCTTATTTAATGTTATTTCTGGCATGGCAAAATGCGATAACGGGCAAATTATACTTAATGGGCTTGATATTACCGAATACCCGATTGCCAAACGGCAATGCGATTATTTATTTCAACATGATAATTTATTCCCCCATTACAGCTTATTAGAAAATTACCGATTAGGCACGCCCGCAATTACCAAAGAGCAAGCCATACACGCACTGGATATTGTCGGCTTGACTGGATTTGAGCACCGAAAACCTTTTGAATTGTCGGGCGGGCAATTAAAACGCGCAGGTTTAGGCAGAATCATCACCCGCCAAAGAAAATTATGGCTTTTGGACGAACCGCTAAGCGGCTTAGAACCAAAATTACGGCGCGAATTAATGGCGGATATTAGCAATTTTCAAAAAAAATACCAAATTTCTGTGATAATATCAAGCCATGAACCCGAATTATTGCATGGTTGCGATTTTCTTGCCTTTATGGACGCTGGCGAAGTGGCTTGCTTTGGCGCGCCTGAATTTGTATTATCATCAAGTAAGCTAAAAAATTATAATTAACGCCATTCTGTGCTTAAATATTCATCAAAATCGCGATGCCAAGGGCGATTCGGAAATTTATCTTGATGAATTGATTGCAAAGCATATGAATCAGCCAAAGGGGTTGTGCGGGCAAATTGTGATGCTGATATTTCATTAATCTTAATATTCGGGGCAAATTTTTGCGCCATCGCCCGCGCTAAATCGCACCGATTAATTTTACCGATGCTTGCCGAATGAAAATCGCCGATAAATCCCGCATTCAGCAAGCGAAAAATATCATCAACAACATTTTTTGCAAATGACAATGATCCAAATTGATCCTTTACAATTTGCAATTCGGTTTTACCACTTTGCAAAATTTGCATAATTTTGCCAACAAATTTAATATCGCGCACCATGCCGCCGCCGACCATCCAGCTTGGACGAATAATAATATGATGTTTCGGCAAAATTTCGCGAATCGCTTGTTCGGCATATAATTTAGATTGCCCGTAATGATTTAATGCCCCAGCATTATCATCTTCACGATAAAAATCTTTAATTTCTTTGCCAAAAATATAGGCGGTGGAAATAAAAATCAAGAATCCCTTATTTTTTTTAACTGCCTCTGCTATAGCAATGGTCGCTTTTGTATTGCGTAAGAAAGCCAATTCGGGATGAGTTTGGCATAAATCTACATTAGTTTCCGCCGCTAAATGCAGGGTTATATCGCAAGGATTATCGCAAATTTTTTGATATATTTGGTCTGGGTCATTGCAATCAAAATCAGCGCGATTGGGCATAAACGCCGTATAATTTTCTAAATAAGGTGATTGTTTTACATATCCACCAACCATTCCCGTTGAACCAGTTATGAATATTTTCGGCATTATTCGTTAATGCGCAATATAAATCTGTCCCAACGGATAAATTCCCAAAATTTCCATGATTCAAAATCAGTGTTCCAAGAAAATAACACAATATAGGCTCTGCCAACTAAATTTTCAATGGGAATATAGCCAACTTCGCTAAGCACGCGGCTGTCCGTGGAATTATCGCGATTATCACCCATGGCAAAAATATATCCCGCGGGCACTTCATAAACATTAGTATTATCCAAATATCCTTTATCGCCCATCATTTCAACAATATGAACTTTTCTATCACCAATTTGCTCATCGTAATCGGGGGCGGTGCGATTTATGTAATTATTCGGACTAATTATATATTCCCCGCGTGGTATTTTGGTTGTCGGTTCGCCGTTAATATGCAAATGCCCTTTTATCATTTGGATTTTATCACCGGGCAAGCCAATGGCGCGTTTAATGTAATCTACCGAAGGTTGATAAGGATTGCGAAACACAATGACTTCACCGCGCTTGGGTAAAGATTCCCAAATTCGCCCCGTAATATTAAACATGGCAAATGGGAAAGAATATTTACTATAACCATAAGCATTTTTATTAACAATCACATAATCGCCAACCAATAAATTCGGCACCATGGACGAAGAAGGAATATAAAAAGGTTCCATAACCAAGGAACGAATCGTAAAAACGATTAAAATAACTTCAATAAAAAATCTTATCCAATACCATAACTCCCCCAAAAAACCTTTTGATTTTGGGGATTTTCCAGTCGTTGCATTTTTTGAAGAATTTTTTGTTTTAGCCATGATTTCTTTTTACATGAATTATAATTAAAGTAAACATATTTTTATTTGCTAATTTTAAGTTTAAATGCTCATGGCTTATAAGCCGGGTTCTGTTATTGCAGATGGTTATTCATCTGATGATAATATTTACATATTACCTATTGCGACCTACCCGATGATTCGTAAGTTGAGGCGACAAAATCATCCTATTTGGTCTTGCTGCGAATGGGGTTTACCTATGCCAAACAAGTTGCCTTGTTTGCGGTGCGCTCTTACCGCACCTTTTCACCCTTACCATAATTTGCAAAATGGCGGTTATTTTCTGTGGCACTTTCCCTTAATTGCGTAAAGCAACTCGCTGGTCGTTAACCAGCATCCTACCTCAATGCAGCCCGGACTTTCCTCTGGCATAAAGCCAGCAACCATCAAGCCATGAGCACCCTAACCTAACTTAATAATTCAATAATGTCAAGCATTCCCATCATTAATTGTTCGGTTTCCGCGTTTGTTTCACCACTTATATGATGCGGGGTATATCTTGTTTGAAATGCGATAATTCGGTCTTTTATGGGAATGGCGGGGTTATAGCCAATTTGCGTCAAGGCATTTTCCACATTACATATCCCCATGGATTTTTGGGGCCAGACGGTAAGCCCATGTCTTGCCATAAAACGCCAATCAAATTTTGGACCCGGGTCTAATTTACGACCGGGCGCGACATCTTGGTGTCCCACTAAATTTAATGGATTAAAATAACAATATGATTTAACTTCCAACAATAATTCAACCAAGCTGTCAATTTGGGCGCGGGGAAATTCTTCCATACCATGCGAATGCCCCTTATTTTGTAATTCAATGCCAATAGAATTGCGGTTAATATTTTCAACCCCGCGCCAGTATGAACGCCCCGCGTGCCAAGCATTTAATTCCATCGGCACCATGCAATAAACTATCCCTTCGTAATCAATTAAGAAATGCGCGGATACTTTGGAATTTGGGTCGCATAGGTGATTTAAGGAATCCTCCGCCGTGGGCATATCCGTATAATGAATCACCACAGTATCAATTTCTTTGCCATTTCGTGAATCGCAATTTGGGGATAAATATTGAATTTTTTTCATATCTTTTAATAATACATGAATTGTAAATTAAAAGCAATATATTTTTTTACCATGACATTCCCCATTTTTTTATTATACCATGATTCCCCAATATTATTAAAAATTATCATTGCTAACGGAATATAATTTTTTAAGTTTAAGTGGGATTTTTTCTCTGTTCTAGCTCTGACATCAGGGCATAAAATTACCTTTTGGGTGTTTTGACTATAATTTGCAAAAATCAGCACAATAATAATTAATTATCCGCATCTTGATTAGTGTTTTTTGCGGGCATGCACGATTGCCATTTATCTGCCCAAAAGCCTAGTTTTTGGTTTTTTGCGGCTTTTTCGGCATTTAAATATTCTTTGTAATTATCGGGTTTTAAAAAAATTCTATACCCAAAACCCCAACCATTTTTTATCATATTAAGGGCTAAATTACCATGGGCATTACGGCAAATGCCAATTTTTCGTTCGTATTTATCCGTGTCAATAATTTGGCATTCAACCAAATTATTATCGCTTGCCAAAATATCATCCATGGCACTTCGTGACCAATAGCCCATTTGGGTGGCGATTTCAGGCGCATCAAGCCCATATAGGCGAATTTTTTCTGATTTTTTACTATCGGTTTTTGCATCCATTAAAACCAAAGTATCGCCATCTATGGCAATGGCGCGCCCCTTTTTTATCGTATCATTCGGATTTTGCGCCCATAATTGCGGGGCAATGAAAAAATATACCACGGCTAAAATAAGCGATTTAACCATCTTATTCGGTTAATCTTTGGGCAAGCCAAGGGTGGTTGAATGTTCAAAATGCGCGGATTCACCACGGCAAATTGCATATACAGCGTGCGAAGCAACCGCGCAATCACTGAACCCTTGAAGGATTAATTTAAGTTTACCTTCGTATATTGCGCAATCACCAACCGCAAAAATTCCTTTTCGTTTTGTCATCATTGTGCCATGATGCACGGGAATTAAGCCCCGCGCTGTGCAATCTAAACCCCATTCTTTAATCGCGCCCATGGAATTAATTAAGCCATAAAGCGCGATAAAATCATCGCATTCAATATTTTTTGTGGCATTTTCCATATCTTTAAGCGTTAAAGCGTTTAAATAACCATCTTGGGCGATTAAGCCACTGACTTGGTAAGGGGTATGCAGTTGAATTTTACCTTGCGCCACTAATTCTTGCATTTTAGCCACTGAATCGGGTGCGGCGCGAAATTCGGCGCGCCGATGCACAATAGCAACTGATTGCGCAATCGGTTGCAAGGCAATCGCCCAATCAAGCGCAGAATCACCCCCGCCCCCAATAACCACGCGTTTTTTGGCGAATCTTTTCGTTTCGCGCACAAAATAATGCACAGATTTACCTTCAAATTCATCAATATTTGCCAAGGGTGGTTTATTATAACCAAATGCCCCCGAACCTGCGGCTATCATAATAGTTTTGGCTTGAATTTTGGTATTATCGCTTAGCGTTAAGGCAAAGCCATCGGCATTTTCATCACACGCAACTACCCGCACGCCCAAAATAAATTCTGGCTTAAATGGTTGTATTTGTTGTTCAAGATTCCCAATTAAATCTTGCGCCAAGATATTGGGGCAACCCGGTATATCATAAATCGGTTTTTGCGGATATAACGCCGATAATTGCCCGCCAATATGCGGTAAAATATCAACAACAACCGAAGATAATCTTAATAAACCGCATTGGAATACGCTAAATAATCCAACAGGTCCTGCGCCTATTATTACTACATCTTTATTAATCAATGGTGGGTATCCTCATGTTTATATATCATCAAATCATCATCGGTTTCGTGATGAATAATAATTTCATCTTGTTTTGCTTTGGGTTTTGATGAATTATTTGTTTCGTCTTTTAATACTTCAACATGTTTACCCAAAATATCGTCTAATGTCAAGGACTTATCGCCCGCCAATTGCACGCCGACATTGCGCAACATAATTTTATCGGTTGAATTATTAAATGAAATATGCGCATCTTCGCCCACGATTTCTACTTTCAAATCCGCCCAATCATAGCCGTTTAATTGAATTTTTTCGCCGTCATGTTGCATTAAATCAATGGAATTTTCGCCATCGCCGCGGTTAAATACCATAACGGAATCGTCATGTTCTAAATCGCGAAGCGTGAATTTATTCGCCATTTGGCTATAATTATCGCTAATCAAGCCCGTAATGGGGTCAAGATTACCATAATTTGCTTCATAATCATGTCTGTCGCGCAATTTACTTTCAATTTCCACGATATATTCATCGTGCAACATGGAATTTTTCGTTAAAGGCAAATCAAAATATCCCGTAAATTCTAAGGAATAATCGCCCTGTTCTTCCCAAATGGGTGTTGATGAATTTTTATCTAAATCCATATCGCGATAATGGTCATAAATGGGTTCGTTATTCGCATTTATCGCCGATACTTGATAATCGGGCGGGGTAAATTCTTCGCCATTTGCTTGCCAATACCCCTCATTATGGGTTAAATCTTGGTGATTAACCACACCCGCAAGGACTTGGCTATATTTTTGGGGCGCAATAAATAAACCATTTTCGGTAATTGCGCCTATGTCGCTATTTTGCGCTTGGGCATGCCATTGTTGATAAATATCGCGCAAATTATCGCCTGTTTTTGCTTGATAATTAAGGTTTTCGCCATCAATATCGGCAATAAAATAATCGCCAGCGCGTATTTTATTAAAAATCGGCAATTGCGCGTAAAATTCTTGAGCTTGGGCATCATAATTTGTCGGCATTTGATTTAATTTCGTGGTGATATTTTCCAATAAAAATTCTGGTTCGTCCTTGCCATTGATGGGTTTTATTGCTAAATCGCTCAATTGGTTTTCGCTAAGCATTGCTTCGCCATCGGCATTGACTTGAATTGCATGAATTTTACCCTTTTCGTCCATAAAGCTAATATCAAATAATTCAGGCGATTTTAATTTCAAGCGAATTAAGTTAATATTATTGGGCTTTAATTCGGGTAATGCGCTTTCATCAGCCACGGGCAAAATCATGCCGTCTAGTTTTTGCGGAATTATCACTAAATCTGTGCGCACTACTGGCGAATAAGCAAGTCCCGCATCTAAAATTGTCGCGGTGCTGCCATCGGTTTTAGTATATTGTGCGCTGCCATAAATTACCGAACCATCTTGCAGATTTTTTTGCACATTATCCGATTGCACCGAAATTTCGTTAATATTCCAATCGCTAAGGCTTTTCACTTCGCCATCTTGCACAATACCATCGCCGTTTAAGTCTTGGAATATTTTTAATTGATTAAATTTATCGTCAAGTTTATTAATTTTACCATCATGGTTTGAATCATATAATGCGGCTAAAGCTTGCAAATCTGTATCAGATTCTTGGGTATTTTGCGCGATTAATATTTCATTGGCGCCCGCAATTTTACCATCACCATTAATATCGGCGACTAATAAACCATCATTTTTTTCAACCCAAGCAATTTTATCGGCAACCCCATCGCCATTAACATCAACACGGGCTTCGGAATTATTTAAGGCAATCATGGAAACTGCACCATCGCCGTCAAGGTCAATAAGGATTGGCGGTGCAACCAAAGGCACAGCGGGTCCAGCAAATGAAAAAACAACATCCAAAAGCGTTGATGCTAAATTTAAGGGATTTTCTTCGTAAGCCAAAGCCGTCAAATTAATGGTGACTTGCGATGGGTTTTTATAGGTAATTTGCAAGGATTCAAAAATATTTGCGTTAATTTTAATGAAATTTGAGCCCAAAGCGGGCGCAAGCGTGTTGCCTTGCTTATCCACAACCACAAGATTTTCTAAATCACTGGCGCGTAAAACCACGCTGTCGGGAATTTCTTGGTTATTAATCGTGCTGATATTTAAGCCCAAATTTACAAAAGCATTGGCAGAAATACCCGTGCTTCGGGTTGTGCCTGTGAAAAATGGTAAATCACTAACCGCATTAACATGCACGGACATAGTTCGGACAATTTCGGTCGTGGTGATATTGGCATTATTGGGACGAAGTTCCGAGCTTCGTGCGGTAATTTCAAATTCAAAATCACCATTACCATTCGCTTCGGGTGTTAAAAATAGCCCTGCGTTAATTTGCGCTTGGGTAAATGTCCAATTTCTGCCGGATATGCCATTAATATTATGAATTTCAGCGCCAAAATAATTAATAAATACTAATAAAGACTCGCTTGTATCGGTTAATGAAATTGCCAATGAAAAGCGCACAGCAACATCTTCGTTAGTTCTTGCATTATCTAATTTGCTAAAAGTTGCCGTATCAGAAACAGGCGCAATCCCAAATTTCACCAATTGGCTAATTGAGGCAAAACCCGTCGTGGCGTTAGATTTCAATGTTAAAACTAAATTAATAGATTCAATGTCTAAATTTTTCGGTGGCGTAATTTTAAGTCCGTTAATATTTTGTTTTTCAATTAGCCATTGGGTTGGAATTGGGTCACCAAAAGCATCTATCGCATTTTGTCCGATATTTAATGTCGTGCCCGTTGGTAAATTATCAATGACTAAGGATAAGGATTCGTTGGAATCATAGAGGTTGGCACTTACCTCCCAATCATAAACCTCATCTTCTTGCATGGTGAAACCAGCAACTTGAATCACCGGCGTATCGGCAACACCCAATGTTATAATCGGTAAGGTTGTTAAGAAATATGTTGTATCGCCTCCAAAAGCCTCTTTGGCAATGGTGCTTACGGTTAAATTAAAACTGCCGCTGTAATTTTCATTGGTCAAGATTTTCACGGTGCGGATATCCGCCGCGTTTATTGTCCATCGCCCATCATCAAAATTAGAAAAACCTTGGGAAAAGCTTACCCCTTGGGGATAGCCATCAAATACGGCAAAAATTGATTCCGTGCTGGCGCGTCCGCCAATTCTGAAGGCTAACAAGCGCGTTTGCCCTTCTTGGAAGCCAATGGTTATAGGATTGCCCGTAAATGTTGGCGTATCAGCCACGCCACGAATTTCTAAACTTAAGCCTTGCACTAAAACCGCGCTTGAAGATGGGTTAGTTTTTTCGGTGGTGATTAACGAAGCTTGAACAAAAAATTGTCCCGCAATATTTTTATCAGGCTGAAACACTAAATGATTAATTTCACTTTGCGCAAAAGTCCATAACGAACCCACCCTTGTGCCTAATTTTGCCGAATCATCGTTAGCGTCCCAAAATACGCCAGAGGGTAAATTGCTTAAAACCACTTTTGCCGATTCTGAACCATCATCATCGGCAAACACAAAATCCAAATTAAAATTAAGTTTTTGTTCTTCGTCAACTTGGTAAGCATTAAGGAAAACTAACGAACCTTGGTCGGCTTGGGGTTTCAAATTTATATACATATTTTTTGAAATTATCGCTTGTGCGTCATTGCTAAATTCAGTCGTAATCGCCGTAACGACTAAGGTTTGCGTGCCGCCTAAATTACGCGTGGGTATAAATCGCAAACCCACTAAATCTGCGGCTTCTAATAAAATATTGCCCTGTCCATCATCTACACCCACGGCTTGATTGGCATTATTGACTAATTTACCATTCACGCCAGATATAAAAAATTGCAATAATTCGGAATCATCAGTATCGGGCATTGAAAATTTTATCGGGATATTAACATTAAAATCTTCAAAAGTTGAAAATGCAGAAACAATTAATTGCACAGTTTGGGCAACGGCATCAATTGTGATAGTTACCTTTTGTTTAAGATTAACAATGGAATTTGGGTTATTGGATTCGGTTACGATGGCGGACACTGTTAATGTGACATTTTCATGCCGATGGGCTTGTGGTGTGAAAATTAAACCACTTAATTGCTCAGTATTTAATACCCAGCGATTATTCACCGCATCAAATGCCCCTTTGGATAACGAACCAGTCGGGCTGTTAATATCAAACGAGATAAAAATTAAGATAGATTCCGTTGCCTTGCCATTATTCAAGTAATAATCAACCGATGAGATAAAAATTCCCAAATCAACCGATTGGTCTTCTTGAATAAATTGGTCTGGGGCAATAAAAATCGGCGTATCTGAAATGCCAAAAACTGATAATTTATGATTAAATAGCCGCGTTTGTTGCGCTCCTGCAATCTCGTTTGCGAAAGTTGTAATGGTTAAATCCATAAAACCATCAAAAAAACTATTGGTTTGCACCTGTAATGTATTTAATAAATTTGCTGAAATTTCCCATTTTCTTAGCCCGCCAGAAATTGTTGTGAATTGCGCGCCGACGATGGATAAATTATTATTCATACCCGTAATAATTACTTTGGTAAAAGTTTCCGAACCATCAATATCGGTTAAAGAAATACCCAAAGTCAAGCTCGCCGTTGAATTTTCAAATAAAACATATTCTTGTTCAATCAGCGAAGGTCCATCAAACACCGAACGCACCGTGAAATTTTGCAAGGCACTAATTCTTGCTTGCGAACCACCTTCGGTGGCTAACCCCGTGAATAATAAGCTAATATTGCCACTTACATCGCGTGGCGGGTAATAATTAAACACGCCATTATATTTGGGGCGGAAAAATTCAATGGTCCAATTAATGCCATTGGCTAAAATTGCCGAAGTCGCAGTATATGAACCTATTGCCTCAGGGAATGATAAATCCGAACCAAGCGGCGTGGTTGTGAACAAGGTAATATTTGTGGAATTATAATCTTGCTGATTGGCAACCGCGAAATTAATCCCAATCGCCACCGCGGTATCTTCATCGCCCGTTTGTTTGAAAACTTCTAAAATCGGTGCTTGGGCATTGGCGATAATATCAAAATCAAAACTTGTAATTTGTGATGCTCTTGTCAAGCCTCTATCTATACTAATCGCGGTGATTAAAACTTGGCTTTGGCGCAACGGCGTCAGCGAATCAACGATTATTTGGGCATTAACTAATTGGCTAAATTCCACAGTGGGTCTGGGCGCACCACTAAAATTATAATGCATATTGGCTGGGTAATTGGGGAAACACGATAAATAACGATTCGGATTTATCTAAATTATCCAAAAGCGAGGCATTGATTGAAATGGGTATTGTATATTTTCCCGTTGTATTGCCCGCGATTATTGTTGGCGTATCGGCAACTGCGGCAACAATAACATGTAAATTTGATGTTTTTACCAATGACACATTGGGATTACTTATATTAAATGAAAATGCCGTGACGGTTAAGCTATATTCTGGGTCTGAATGCGGTGGCGGTGTGAAATTTAAATTAGCTAATTGAACGCGATTCACCGTCCATAAAACCCCGCCGTTGATTAATGAACTTTGCCCAAAATTTAACTTTACTGCCGAAGGAAAGCCCCTTATCACCACCAAAACACTGCCGCTTTCATTATCATCGGCTAAGCCTGCGTCTATTTGTAAATGCACGGGTGTATCTTCGGAAGTAATCACTGTTGTTGGCGTAATTGATGGCGCCAATAATACCGGATCAATCGTAAATACTTTGGTTATTACCGAACTTGCAAGATTAGTTGGATTATTTAATTCCTTGGAAATTGCCGTAAATTGAATCGTGCGAACCCCTGCAAAATTATGCGGTGGCGTGATGGTGATATTGGCAAAATCGGCGGGGCTAAATTGCCAATTTAATTGCGTGCCATCAAGCACCGATGTGCCTTTTGAAAAAGTTGCACCAGTTGGAAAATTAGAAATTAATATCATTAAAGTTTCTGTTTGCCTTGCGCCAGCGGTGAATGAGCTTAAATTTTGTAATTGGCTGGCAATTGAAAATTGAATTTGAACATTGGACGAAGTCGCGAACGCCGACCCCCCTGATTTAACCACTGATTGTATGGTCGGCGTATCCGCCACGGGATTTAACACAACGGCTAATAAATCAACAAAAACATTGGAAGCTGGAATAATTTGCCTTGTTATTTCGTCTAATTCTTGGGAAACGGCGCTGATGGTCAAAATATTGGGTTTATTAAAATTTTTCGGGCTGATAATAAATAAATCCGCGATTTGCTCTTTGGTAAATGTCCATGCTCCGCCTGCAAATGAGCCAATAGCCGCACCATTTTGTTTCACAAATTGACTGCCCGACAAGACGCCATTAATGACGATTCTGGTTATTGTTTCCGAATTATCTTTATCATTCGGGGTGGCAATAAAGCTTAGTCTTACGGCTAAATCTTCTGAACCCAAGGAATCAAAAATCGTTAATGATGGCACATCAACAACGGGCGCAACCACCACGGGAATCGTAATGCCGAATGATTTAGATATTTGTTGCCCAAATTCAAAAACATTCACCGACACCGTCAAAGTAACATCGCGCGAATCGTCTTTATTAGGTTGAAAATATAATCGTTCAATTTGAAAGCGATTTAATGTTAATTTGGAATTATTGACAGAATCTAAGGTGACTTTTTGATTTTCCGCATCAAGAAAATAAAAAATCCCCACCCGATTATTGTCCAAAGTCGGCACATTAACAATAATTGATTGAATCGTATTATCTTGTTCATCATATAATGAAATATTAAATGGTAAATTACTAAATTCATCTTCTTCTATATTTATAATTTTGAAATCGCCCAATTGCGGCGTAAAAATCACGGCTTTAACATTGATGGTATGCAGGAATGACACTTGATTCGTTTGATTCGGTGCTTTTAATTCTTGGGCAATGGCGGTAAAAATCATGGCGGCGGGCACAAATTGATGCACGGCGGGGGTAAATTGCAAATTTGCCATCGCCGCCACAAAGGCAGAATGCGCAAATGAAACATCTTGCCCGGGTTGCGCAAAATCATCTTGTCTTATTGTCCAAGTATTCCCCTCACCAGCCACGCCGATATTAAATTTTGAACCTGTGATAAGATTGGAAATAATTACTTTTAAGGATTCTTCTGGCACTTGGTGGGAACGAATATCTATCGGCACGACAATGGCGGAATCTTCGGAAGTTGTGCGAATTTTTAAATTATCAACAATTCTAAACGAAGGTGTTGAAATAAACGGTACAATTTTTATCGTTTGAAAAAATTCTGCTGATTTCATAATAAAACTATCGGCGGGATTATTCGCGCGCCCAATCACCGTATAAGTAAGTTCAAAATCATTGGAAGTATTAATTGAAGGTAAAATTGCTAATTTCGGTAATTCATTTAATTGAAATGTCGCATTACCCCATGAAAATTGCCGTCCGTTAGATATAAATTTAATTTCTGGGTCATAACCACTGCTATTGCGTTCTGGTGGTAAAATTATCACAATAAAGGTTTCAGAATCATCATCGGGTTTCGTAATGGCAATATTGGTTAATGCCGTGGCACCACTTATAGATTCGGTAAATGTAATATCTAAAATTGCGCCATCAATTTGTTCACGAATAATCAATGGTAATTGCGTAGTATAAATATTGGAAATGCGGTTATTGCCCCGAATCGAATCTTGAATTATCGCGCTGATGGTTAAAGTATAATCAACATCGCTGTTGGCAATATTGGTTACACGCAAGGAATTGCGAATTTGAAATGACGAAAGACTATATTCGTTAGTCAGCGAATTAAAAACCCCCGTATTTAATTTTGCACCCGTTGGCACGCCCTTGACAATAATATTTAAAATTTCTTCGGAATTGGTGGTATCATTTAAGTTTAATCGTATATCAAAATTTATATCTGCATCTTCAATGCCCGAATAAGCCTTTGCCATATTAAAACTTGGCACATCAACCACGGGGTCTACACTCCATGGCACAATTAATGTTCGGGTATTTTTGGAATTATTGCGTTCAGATACATTGACGAATATCGTGAAATTGGCAAAATCCGCATTATCTTTTTTGGGCGTATAAACCAAACCGCTCAAATCTTCAAGCTTAAAAATCCAGCCTTGAAATTGATTAAAGGTGCCTTTATTAAAATTTGCAATCCCTAGGGGGTCTATCAGCACGATTGAGCTTACCGTTTCAGAACCATCAGTATCGGTAAGCGAAATCGTAAATTGCAAGGCAACCGAAATATCTTCGCTGGTTCTAACTGACGCAAAAGACATAAATACAGTGTCAACGACTGGCGTTACGGGAATATTTATAATTTTGACATTGACAGAAGTTGGCGAAAGTTCGCGTCTTAAAATATCCGTGGCAATTGCCGAAAAAGTCAAATTTAAATCGTCTGATGAATGGGGGGCGGGCGTAATTTGCAAGCGATTTAAATTTTCTTGGCTTAACACCCATACTGCTTCGGTATAGGTTACGCCAAAAATCACGCCGCCTTTGATGAATGATTTACCATTGGATAATATCGCGCCAGTTTGCACGCCTTTGATAATAATTAACACGCTTTCGGAATCGCCATCAGATGCGGTTGTTGCTGCTTGAATGGTAATAACATTATCTTCAACTCCCGCGGCTGGATTAACGACTAAATCTGGCGTCGCCGCAACAGAAACAACGGGTACAGAAAAAAATCTAAAATTTACCGCCGTTACACCATTTGATAATTCCTTGGTAATGGCGGTTATTGTTAAAACAATGGTATCGTAAGAATTTCTAAAAGGGGTAATTAATAATTGCGCAAATTCTTCTTTGGTTAATTGGATAATATCGGTATTGGGAATCGTAAATCCCTTATTAAATTGAATGCCAACATTATTGGTGTTTAAATTATAAAACACGGTTTCTGAACCATCATTATCAAATAAGCTTAAATGCACGGTGATGCCAAACGGCGAATTTTCCAAAGTCGTTTGGGCAAAAATATCAAAATCAGGCACATCCGCCACCGAATTTACTTTAATTGCCATATTTTGCGTGCGCACAAAATCAATATTTCCCAAAGATTCCGTAACCACGGTGCTAATGATTAAGTTAAAGGTAAAATCCGAATTTAGCGGTAAAATTAATCGGGCAACCGATTGAAAATCGGCGCGGCTATCGTTATTTGTGGGAAAAAAAGTATAGGCATTGCCAAATTGAATATAATTTGAGCCACTCCAAGACGCGCCATCTGGAATACCGCGCACCACCCATTTGACTTTTTCCGAACCATCAGTATCGGTAAGCCTTGTTTTAAAGGTTATTTCATTTTTACCATCTTCAAAAATCGCGTTTAAGCCATCAATTTGAATCACGGCGGGCGTATCAACCACGGCATTGACATTAATTAAGAAATTTTGGGAATTAAGCCCAAATTTCGTGGGATTATTAACTTCAAATGTAACAATTGTCACCGCCAATGAAATATCATCGTCCGAATTGTTGGGCGGGGTTAAAAATATTTTATTAAGATTTTCAGGGGTAAATTGCCACCCCAATGCAGGATCGGCGGGCAATCCATTAATTAATAAATTGCGTTGCGACACACTGGGGGTTTTGGCGTAAATTGGATGCACGATAATTGATTGCAATCGTTCGGAGCCATCTTGGTCAAGAAAACTCAATTTAATAGGCACTTGGAATACCCTATCTTCTGGGGTGTTAACACTCGCTATACTTACCAATACTGTGCCCGCAACCGCCACAACATTAATGGGGATAACTTTGGCAACATTGGCGCGATAAAACGGATTAAACGGGTCAACCCCATCAGTCGTTTGCACCGATACAGTAAGCGACCATTGCCCGTCCCAATTTTTGCGTTCATTGGTAATTGTATCTAATTTAAATCCCAAGGCACTTAAAACCGCAATTTCCACACCAACAGGCAAGCTTATCACGCCATTTACCGCCGCTGAATCGGCAAATGCCGAATCAGCAAGGCTTTTGGCGCGCGTATCATATAAACGATAACCCGATGGTATGCCACTTAAAATAATTTTATTGATAAATTCACTCTCATCAACCAGCGAAATTGACAGGTTAAGGGCAAAACTGGCATTTTCCGATGTGGTGGTTGACTTAAATATCACCCGCGCCGTATCGGCAACAGGCTTGACATTATAATTTACCAATACTTCTTGCACTTGGGTGCTTGCAGTATTAGATTTTTCCGAAGTTGTCACGCTGATGGTTAAATAAAACGCGCTGGCAGTATGCGGCGAAGGAATAAATTGCGCCCCCGCCCCATATTCGCCGCCTGTCATTTTCCAGCCATTCGCGCCAAATGAAATACCTTGAGTAAATTGCGCGCCCGTCGGCACATTTTTAATAATTATACTATCAATTTGTTCTGAACCATCATTATCAATAAAATTTATACTGACGGAAAATGGCATTTTTGTGTCTTCGTAAAATATGGCATTATTTGCTGATAATGAAAATGGATCAGTAATACCCGTGACTTGAATTATGCGTTGTTCAACCGCGCTGTTGCGCGAAAGATTATTCAAATTTTCCACCGAAATTGCCGTGATTTTAAGGGTAATATTAGCGTTGCTATGCGGGCGGGGCAAGAAAAATAATTTATCAATTTCTGTTTTGTCTATCGTATATTGCCCTTCAAAATAAGTGCCGACACTCGTTGCATCATCATCACGATTATGTAATTTAGTAAATGTTGGTATGCCTGATATAATGATTTTTTCAATAAATTCACTGCCATCAATATCAGTGATTTTCGGGTTAATGGAAAAATAAATGCGGGTATCTTCAAACGCCGAATCATTGCTAATATTGACCGAAGGTATATCAGCGACTGGCACGACCTTAACGGTTGTTTCAACCACCGTTGCCAAAGAAGCCACTCCAACATCAAAATTAAGCACAGTCGCTTTAATCGTATATTCCACCGAGGCTAAATCCTTGGGCGCGATGAACCGAATATCTTGATAATCAATCAATTGCGGATTGGCAACAAAGAAAAATTGCTTGCCATCAACCATGGACGATTGCACGGCAGAACCTAAAATTGTGCCGCCTGTCGGCACGACATTAAATATAATGCGGTTAATTGTTTCCGATAAGTCAGTGACGCGGGCGGCTAATTTTAATAAAACGGCTGTGTCTTCTGAAGTGCTTAAATTTTGGGCAATTGACACCACGGGCGTATCCGTCACGGGTTTAATAAAAATTGGTAAATTAAAGGCACTAAATACAAATTGATTGGAATCATTTTGTTCGGTTGATTGGGCTAAAATTGTCAAAACAAATGCCGCGCCACCAGAAACGCCATCATTGGGGGCGGGGGAAAGTAATAAACCGCTAATATCATCATACCCTAAAATCCAATTATTATTACCCCCCAATCTGCCTTTGTTAAAACTTGTGCCTTGGGGAAACCCTGAAATTAAATATTTAATAGATTCCGAAGCATATGGGCGATTTGATGTATTTTTATCCTCCAAAGCGATGGAAAATATGGTAATGCTTATCGGCGTATCTTCAATTCCAGTTCCCGCCTTAACATTAAAAAATGGCGTATCGGCAATCGGCGTAATCGCAACATTCAAGGCAACCGATGTTGTTTTTACCGAATCACTGCGCAATTCCTTGGCATTGATTGAAATAACCACGCCAAATTGCCCATCATAATCTTTGGGGGGTAAAATTTGCAACCCTGATAAATTTAAAACATTGCCCGTGCCCGGAAATGTGCCGGTATCAAATCGGTCAAATGTAACATTATCTTCAAAATCATAGGTTAAAACTTGCGAACGCCCCCGAAAAAATAACACCGACCCTGATGGAATTTTATTGCCCTGCGTGCCACGAATTACTAATGAAGTAATTTCTTCGGAACCATCAGTATCAATAAATTGCACATGCAAGGATAAATCCAAAACAAAATCTTCGCGCCCTGCTGGGAATCTTGCGTCATTGCCAACGACAACGACACCATCGGCAAGCCCTTGGACAAAGACTTTATAATTACTGGCAACCAATGCCGTGGTTGTGCCAATTTTTTCACGGGCAACCGCGGTCACTTGAAAAGTAAAATTGGAATCCGAATGCGGTTTTGGCAATATTTCAAGGCTGTTTATATCCGCGCCTAAAATTTCAAAAACTTCCGATGTTGAAAATACTTCAATAATTTTAGAACCCGTGATAATTTGCACCCCTTGGGGAATGCCAGTTAAAATAAATTTATCAATGGTTTCCGAACCATCTTTATCGCTGGTTAAAAAATTCTGATGCACATTTAGGGCAATGGGCGTATCTTCTTGAGTCCTTACAAATAAGCCATCGGAATAAATTCCCCGATTAAAATTAGGGTTATTAGCTTGGTCATCAAAAATTGCGGGCGTATCGGTAACTGGTGATATTATAACCGATAAACCACGACTTATGACGGCGGTATTATTATTAATTTGTTCAATAGCAATCGCTGAGACAACCAATTGCACCGTGCCAGAATAATCTTTTGGTGGCAGAAATCTTGTTCGTAAAACCTGTATTTCCCTATCGCTTAAAGTATATTTACCATCAACCAATGTGCCGCGATCCAATGTCGCCCCCGAAGGCACGCCAGAGACCACATAAAAAAACGATTCCGAGCCATCAGTATCAAATAAACCTGCCCTAAAACTTAAAAAAGTTGCCGTATCTTCTTTGGTAATATTATTCACCGCATAGGTGAATGAAGCCGTATCCGCCACGGCTTTCACCGAATAATTGCGAATCACGGTGCGCATAAATGTAACATCAGGGTCATTTAATTCGCGGGTAATATAAGTAAAAATCAAGGAAAATGATTCGTTGCTGTTTAATGGTGGCGTAATTTTTAATTCCCGAAAATCACTCACACTTAGAGTATAATCAACATATGAATTGAAATTTAACAAATTTTGGGCACTTAGGGTTATTTGTGGTGCCGCACGAACAATGACTTGAAAAGTTTCCGAACCATCATTATCAACCAAACAATAATTTAACGAAATAACGGCAACGACATCTTCGGTAATCACGGCGGTTGTTAAATTCACAAATACATCATTGGCAATCGGATTGACTTTAATTAAGGTTGTTTGCACCCGCGCCAATTGATTGCCAAAATTATCCCGTGAATTTAACACAAAAGTTAATTGATAATCATCATCTGAAAATGGTATTGCGTTAAGGTTCACCGAATTATTGGCAATATTTTGCACGAATGCGCCGTCTAACTGATAGCCACCATCAATCAAAGCGGTAAAAGCCGCATTTAATGGCTTAATGCCTTTGGGAAAGCCATAAATTTTTAAATTTTCCGCGGTAAATCCTTCTTGGTTTTGCACATCATATAAAATTGAAAATCCCGTGCTTTCCATGGCGGTTTGCGATTCTTTAAGGCTGAATTGCGGTGCAGCATATGGCACTGGAAAAACTTCTTGAACGCGCGTTGCAATCGCATTATTATCCACGCTATATGCTGTTAAGGTTAATTTAAAATTTGCATTCGCAAAATTATTAGTATCGGCAATAAATTGCATGGCATTCGCATCATTATTGGCAGAGCTAAGCGTAAACTTACTATCAGCCCCCTTAACGCCACCCGTAAATGAAATATTTAAGCCTTGGGGAAATTCAATAACAAATTTATTGGCATTCACATCGCTTTGGTTAAAGCTGTTAAAAATTGCCGAAGGATTATAAGGCACATTAGAGCTATATTTATTTTTTAGCGCATCGGTGAAACTGCCCAGCATTACCATTGGTCCATTTAACGAAATTTTTTCCAACGAATTAGGATTTATTTTAATGCCTAAGCCCGGAAAAATATAATTGCCGCTTAAATCTTGGTTTAATTTAAACCCGCGGTTTTGATTGTAAATATAATCTTGTAATTGCAAAATACTATAAATTGCTAAACCATTTTTAATTAATCCTTGCTGTAAGAAAGTTTTTTCGTAATTCACCACTAATCGGTCGCTACCTTCACCAAAATCCAGCATATCATTGGCAAAATCACTGGCATTGGTAAGATTTAAATAAAGCGTATCATCGCCAGCACCCAATAAAATTCGGTCATTTTTGCCATCTTGCCCCAATAATACGCGATCATTGCCCGCCCCCGCATTAATTAAATCAATGCCACCATTATCAGAAATTTTATCATCACCAGCACCGCCATAAATCAAATCATCGCCTGTGCCCCCAATAATTATATCATTGCCGCCTTCGCCAAAAATGCGTTCGCCAAAATTTCCACCCGTAATAAAATCATTACCATCGCTAAACCCAGAATATTCAACGGGTAAAGTTAACGGCGTTGCCGAAATGCCATTAGCCGCGCCGCTGATTTTAATTTGCGGTGCTGGGTCAATTTGCGTTAAATTATCCAAATAAATATTTTTAATACTGGTTTTATCCACGCTAAATTTATAAACTCCACCTTGATAGACAATACCATCAATATCAATAAAACTATTGCCTGATTTTGCTTTTAATGTTGAGCCGCTCGGCACGCCACTTATCGTAATATCAATCAATAATGGCGAAAAATTCGCAGCTTGAAAATCAATATTTAACGGCGCGCGAAATACGGGGATATTTCGTAAAATTGTTGGTTCATTGCTTGCGTCGCCATTTTCAATAAAGCTAAAACCATAATCACCAAAAATCGCCTCGCCATATGTTGCGGATAATGAATAATTTATGCGGTTAAATGTATTTACCCCGCCACCTAAGGTAATTCGTTTATCACTGATGCTTAAAATGCTGGTTGCTGCTTCGGCATTTGTGTCGTTCGGGTCAATGGCAAAAATATTGCCCGCGCTGGTGATAGTAAGTATTTTTTGCGGTATCGGTAAAATATCTTCACGCACAAAAGCATTGGGTATCGGAAAGAAATTTACTTCACTTAGCACGCCTAAATTTTGTCTTGGCGGGGGTTCGGCAATCGGGTCAACCGCAACGGGATTAATTAAATCTTGCGTAAAGCCAACTTTTACAATATTTTGCGCGACATTTGACGCATTGGCTAAATTGCGCCCAACAAACCCCGTTATCGCTTGATCTTGCTTGGTAAAATTATAAGCTTGATTCGCTAAAACAACATCGGGATCATTTTCATAAATTAATTCAACATTATCGGTGATAACAGCACCTTTTTGGGGAATAAACCCAATTTTATTACCACCATCAAAAAATTTTGTTTCCCTGATATTAATCGGGTTTTGCGTAATAACAAATTCCCTTTGCGTTGTTTGGTGGTTTTCGGCATCTTGGGGTTTTGCCTCGGTATTTTCATTGTTTTGTGGGGCTTGCTCTATATTTTCAGGTGCTTTGTTAATTGGGGCTTCTTCGGCAATTAATTTTATTAATTCTTCTTCGTCGCCCAAATTAATTGTGCTATTATTTTTATTTTCTAGGGCAACTGGCTTAATAATTCTTGTGGCAATTTGCCCTTGGGAACGAATGTCAGCATCCGGTGTTAAAAATTGATTACCATCACCCAAAATTGTGCCATCGCTTGGCGTATAATCAACATCTGCATTTTCCTTGGCGGCGTTTTGGGCTTCTAAAAGTTGATTTTCTTTATCTGCTTGGTTTTGATCTATAACTGCCAAAGGACCTAATTTCGCAACATTATTCAGCGATAAAATTAATTCATCGGCAAATAATACTTTGCCATCTTCGGTTAAAATAACTGGCGGTGATTTTATTGCAGCGCCAATTAAATCTTTTAATAACACGACCGTGCCATCATCAGCGGTTAAAATATAATCATTGCCCTGTCTGGAAACCTTGGTGATTTTTTTGGAATCAAGGGTAATTTTGACAACGGGCGTATCTGCAAACGAAATATTTGTAGTTTCACCGACTTTAACATCAAAAACCTTTGCGTCTGGCGATAATCGGTCAAACATTGCGGGATTTTGCGAATTTGATTGTTCCAACGCCGTTGCCCATTGGATTGCATCTGCTGATATTTGACTGGCTAATATATGCGCTTTATTAGATTGCGTGGCGGTGATATTTGTATATTTATTTAACGAATCTTGGCTAAATTTCTTAATAATTTCCGATCTTGTTTGATTCGCGCTTGATTGCTCTGGCGAAGGAATATCCCCGATTATTTCAGGGATTTGCGCTGATTTATCCCCTTGCCCGCTTGGCTTGACACCAAAACTAGGTTGCGAAGTAGGTGGGCTTGATGAGTTTTTCTCAGCCATCGGGGGTTTGGTGCTCTCTTTATATTATAATAAAAAAATTATACCAAAGATTATTTTAAATTCAAGATAAAAGAGAAAATTTTAATAAAATTTTATGTAATATTTTTTACAAATCTATGGTTGAATTTTATTCAATCCAACCACCACCAAGCACGGAATTTTGCCGATAAACCACCAAAGCTTGCCCCTTGGCAACCGAATATTGTTCATTATCAAAAACAATAATAGCTTGATTTTCATTATGACATTTAATTTTCGCGCCAACAGGCATCATAGTTGAGCGATATTTTACTTGTATCTCTTCCCATTCATTTTTTGGCGCATTTAGCCAATTGCAATTGGTTAAATTTAACGATGCAATTCGTAAATATTCTTTTTCCCCAACAATAATTTGCCGTTTTTGCGAATCAATGGCAATAACATATAAAGGCTCGTCTTTATCGGACCGCCCGCCAACCCCAATACCCTTGCGTTGTCCAATCGTATATCCGATGGTGCCATGATGCTTGCCAAGCACTTGCCCATTAACATGAATAATATCGCCACCATGAACGGCATCTGGGCGCAATTTTTTGACAATTGCCGCATAATCGCCGTTCGGCACAAAGCAAATATCCTGCGAATCGGGTTTATCGGCGATGGTTAATTCAAAAAATTCTGCTAAAGCGCGCGTTTCTTGTTTGCTAATCCCACCCAAAGGGAATCTTAAATATTGCAATTGCGCCGAAGTTGTCGCGAATAAAAAATAAGATTGATCTTTATCTGGATTTTCTGCGCTATGCAGGCTTACTTGATTATCATCACCGATAAAGCGTTGCACATAATGCCCCGTAATTAGCGCAAATGCCTCGTTTTCTTGGGCAAATTTCATTAAATCAGCAAATTTTACCGATTGATTACACCGCACGCATGGCAACGGGGTTTCACCTTTTAAATAAGATTCAACAAAATTATCAATCACCGATTCGCGAAAAATTGTTTCATAATCCAAAACAAAATGCTTAATACCAATTTTATGGGCAACTTTGCGCGCGTCCATAATATCAGCTCCGGCGCAACATGCCCCTTTTTTATTAATTGCGGCACCATGGTCGTATAATTGCAGCGTAATGCCAATGACTTCAAATCCACAATAATTCATAATGGCGGCACAAACCGATGAGTCAACCCCACCAGACATTGCAACTACTACTCTTGCGCCGTTTGGAATATCACTTATTGCTTGCAAAATTGCGGGAGGCAGGGCAATATTTTGGCTATTTTTTAAATTTAATTTGGAATTCATGGTTTTTTGGCACTTGGATTGCATAAATAGTTTATATAAATTTCATAGCAGAATGCTACAATCGTCAAAGCCATACCATATTAATTAAGGTTTGGCAATGGTATTTTTGCAATTAAAGAAAAGGTAGCCTATGCGTCCGATATTAAATGAGCCTCATAAAGATATGACAAGTCCTTGCGATTTGTTAGAGGAGATTTTTGAATCCAATTCTTGGCCATTTGAAAGATATGGCGAAAACGAAATTCTGATTGAGGTCAGTGGCGATTGGTGCAATTACCGATTATATTTTTATTGGAACGATAATCGCGAATGTTTTTATACTTCATCGCGCATAAGCATTAAATTGCCCGATGTTGAATCGTCAAAATATGCGTTATTACTACAATTACTAAACACCCATATGAATATGGGGCATGTGGATATTAGCCCCATTGATGGTTGCCCAACTTGGCGCATTTCTGTGCCAGTTCGCGGTATGGGCACGGTTTCGCGCGAAATGATTGAAGATATTATTGAAGCAGCCTTAGAAGAATGCGATAAAATTTACCCAGCATTTCAATTATATTTATTTGGCAAACATTCCGCCGAAGAAGCTGTTAGCTCGGCAATGTTTGAAACAACCGGCGTTGCCTAATATTTAATTAGAATTTATTTTTGCATTAATCATGGCAACTTGCGTGCTGATTGACGAAAAATTATACCTTGATATTTAAGCAATAAATAATCAGGGGATTGTCATTTTTTTAAATAAAATTTTATTCATTAACTTGACTTAATCTTATAAATATATTATTTCTTATAATAATTAATTTTAAACTTTATTTATAAGGGGATTTAAATATGAGTAAGACTATAAACGCTGGTATAAAAAATTATTCCAAAAATATTCGCTCAACAAGCCCCAATGCGCCCAATGCTAATAAAGGTTATAATGCGACAATATACGATTCAAATGAACAAAAAGCATTATTAGCAGCAACAATGCGAAGAGCTGAAGAAAATCCTTTTAATCCGAGTTAATCAGAAATTCTGGTATTTTAATGTATAGATTGCGTCAATCAACAGCTGACATATTAGATGATGCAAAAATTAGGGCAAGAACATTCTATATGAATTTTGAACCTTTTATAAACAAGGTCAATGAGTATTGCAAAACTAAAAAAATAAATTTTACATTTATTTTATCCTTAAATAATATCATTGAATTTGTTGAATCTGCCTATCAATTATCGGCAGTTTATCAATATAAATGCGTATTTACCAACGAAAATTTAACTGGCAAGGATACGCCATTTGGTTATAGATTATACGAGCCTAAAAAAATTGCGATACATATTTATTGTTTATTGGCACTTCAAGACGAAATAATACAATATAAAGGCACTCTAACTGATGAAAATAAGCAAGTTTTAATTCAAGCCAAGGAATTTTTGTTAAATCATTTTATCTACACCATTATTGACTATTTTTTTAAAACCTATAATGATGCAAATAAAGAAAAATTATTAAAAAATGCTTTAAAACAAAGCGACCATGTTCCAGACCATATTTTGCTATTCATTAGAAGCATACCAAGTTTTTCAGATACAAATTTTAAGGTTAATGGACTAGTTCTTTATGGAATTACTTTTGCGTTTGATGTGATGGCAAGGCATATTAAACATAAACCACCAAAAATAAATAACAAGCAAGACGACAACTTACTTTATAGCGAAAATGATTATTTAACAAAATGGCATCCTTATACACCAAAATTTTTTCAAGGTAAGCTTGATATTATTTAATGGTAAAATAAAAATGAAAAAAAACTTGCAAATCACGCAAAAAAATTTATAGTAGCTTTATGAATTATATAGTTAAAAATTGGGCGATTTGGTTATGGGTGCCGTGGATGGAGCTTAAATTGCGGTATCGGCGCAATAAATTGGGACCATTTTGGCTTACCATTGGTTTAGGGGTAACGGCAAGCATGATTTCCGTTGTGTATGGCGCGATTTTCAATAACCCCCTGCACGAAGTTTTACCCACCACCGTCACTGGCTTAATTTGTTGGAGTTTAATTTCGGGTGGCGTGTTAAGCGGTTGTGTTTGCTATGTCAATGGCGCAAGTCTTATCAAGGGTGGTAATTGCTTGCCCGAAATTTTTCCGTTCAAGGAAGTTATCAATAATTTGTTAATATTCGCGCATAATTTATTGGTTTTATTGGTTGTTTATGCGTTTTTCCCTGATTATTTAAATTGGCATATTGTCTTATTCATTCCAAATTTAGCCTTAATTTGTGTTTTATTAGTTGTTTGGGGGCAAATAATTGGCTTTGTGAATGCCAGATTTAACGATATTTACCCATTATTAACGAATTTAATGTCGGCATTAATTTTTATCACGCCGATTATGTTTAAGCCAAGCTTGCTTGCGAAACAATCATATTTAGTGGATTTTAATCCATTTTTTCACATTGTGCAAATCTTGCGCCAGCCGTTGTTGGGCGAATTACCGACCATGACGAATTATTTAGTGGTTTTGGGCATAATTTTGGGTTTGGGCGGCATTTATCGGCTTAGTAAAAATCATATTACGCAAAATATTGCGTTATTTATTTAAGGAATAACCATGATTCGCGCGCAAAATTTAATTTTTGATTACCCCATCATTAACGCCGAACATAAAAGCCTGCGCCACGCGCTAATGAAGGGGCGGATTTTCAGCGGTAAATCGGGTATTGTCAAGGTGCGAAGCATCAATGATATGAGCTTTACAATTAACGAAGGCGAACGGGTGGGCTTATTGGGGCGTAATGGCGCGGGCAAGACGACTTTGCTTAAATTATTGGCAAAGATTTATTACCCATCGGGTGGTTTATTGCAAGTTGAAGGCACAATTAATTCCATGTTAAATCATTCGGCGGGCATTCATAATGACGCGACTGGGCGCGAAGTCATATATTTATGCGGGGTTAATAATGGTTTTTCCTTACCACAAATTAAATCCATGGAAGCCGACATTGTTAAATGCACCGATATTGGTGATTTTATTGATTTACCGATTTCAACTTATTCTTTGGGCATGAATACAAGGCTAAGCTTTGCGATTGCAACTTCGGTCAAGCCCGATATTTTGATTTTGGACGAAATTTTATCGGCGGGCGATGCCGATTTTCAATTGCGCGCCCGCGAACGATTCGCCGCCGTGATGGCGCAATCGCGCATCATTGTGCTTGCCAGCCATTCCGAAGCAACTATCAAAGATAATTGCACCCGCGCCATATTAATTGAAAATGGCACGATTTTATTTGACGGCGACCCGCATCATGCGATTGCCGAATATCAAAGCTTAACGAAAATTACCTATAATCAATTATTTAGCGATGAAAAACCAACTAATTATTTCCAAGAATTAGAAGATGACGACAACGAAGATATTCAACCAGAAATGATGGAATTAACCATTCAAGAATTTGAAAATAATACCGATGAAGCCCCTGTGCTAGAAAATAATACCGATGAAGCCCCTGTGCAAGAAAATAATACTGATGAAGCCCCTGTGCAAGAAGTTATACCCCACGAAGCCCCTGTGCAAGAAAATAATACCGATGAAGCCCCTGTGCAAGAAGTTATTATTGAAAAGAAAATTTATTACTTAACTTTAAAAACTCTAAGCGATGATATTATCGCTAAAATTTATGCTCATAAGGATTTAAATCAAGCCCCCGAAACTATTCAAGAAATTCATAAAAAAATCCCTTGGAAGCTATATTTCCCCAAAATCAGTAAAATCAAAAAACTTGAAATTTGCCTTGGAATTTTGGCAATGGCAGTGGTTTATTATAGCAAGAACAGCGATAAAGATGATATAATTTATGGTTATGATAATTTGATTCAAGCCAAAGGATTTAACACATTCGGTTTTTGTTTATTACACGCCCATTTAATGAAAACTGATATGCGTATTTTTAATTTAGAAAATAATACTATTTTTAATGTCATGGATTGCCACACCACTGATATTATTTTTGATTCACAAAAAGGCATTTTTGCCATCGGCAGTATGGACGATTTATTAAGCGGCAAACCATTTGACAAGGATAATATATTCATGTTAAGCCGTGAAAATCAACAAGAAATTACGGCGCATCATTTTATTTCGGGACAATTTAAACCATCATCATTATTATTTTCCATCAAAAATATTGACGAATTTATGCAATTAAAAAACCAAGATTTAAAATTTTTAACCCCATTGGGCAATAAATTTCATGATGAATTTCATAACGCGAATCACATTAAAAAATCAGGATATTTTTGTTTTGACGCGAAAGCAAATAAAATATTTGACAAATCATAATTTTAATATATTATGCGGGCATGATTTGCACAAATTGTATATTAGACGATTCTGTTATCGGCATAACATTTAACAAAGATGGAGTTTGTCAATATTGCCTTGATTTTCAACGCGAAATCAAGCCTTATTGGCATCCCAATTCCCCAGAATCCTTAACAAAGTTAAATTCCCAAGTTGCAAAAATAAAAGAACAACAAAAAAACCAAGAATATGATGTTTTGTTGGGTTTAAGTGGTGGCGTGGATAGCAGTTATCTTACCCATTGGGCAGTCAAGGAAGCGGGTTTGCGGGTTTGCGCCATTCATATTGACGCTGGCTGGAACAGCAATATTGCCGTGAGCAATATTACGAAATTAGTTAATAAATTAAATATCGGCTTGCAAACAATAGTCGTAGATTGGCAAGCCATGCGCGAAGTGCAATTGGCATTTATAAAATCAGGCGTTGCCAATTGCGATACACCCCAAGACCATGTTTTTAATAGTTTAACTTTTGATTTTGCGATTAAAAACAACATGAAATATATCTTAAACGGCACAAATTTTGCCACGGAATCAATTTTGCCCCAAACATATGGGCATGGCGCGATGGATATTTATCAAATCAAGGATATATGCCAAAAATTTGGCGCAAAAAATATTGCGAAATATCCATTTGTTGGCTATTACCGATATTATTTTTATTACCCATATATCAAGAAATTTAATTTTATTATGCCATTAAATTATATTAATTTTCAAAAAAGCCAAGCCATTGATTTTTTACAAAAAGAATATGATTGGCAATATTATGGTGGCAAGCATTATGAATCGCTATGGACGAAATTTTTTCAAGGATACTGGTTGTTTCATAAATTTGGTTTTGACAAGCGCCGTGCGCATTTATCTTCGGAAATTTGCGCGGGGCATTTATCGCGTGATGATGCGCTTAAAATAATTCAACAATTACCCTATGACGAGGACACAATTGGGGCTGAAAAATCATATATAGCCAAGAAATTGGGAATTTCTGTTGATGATTTAGACAATTTCATGCGCGCGCCCAATAAATCATACCAAGAATACGCGAATTACGATAAGCATAAAGCCAACTTGTATAATCATATTTTGCCAATTTGGCAAAAAATTGAAAAATACCTTAAATATTTGCCAAATTATGCAAGATAATTATTTTATTGATGTTTTTATTATTTTTGCTGATAATGATAATATTTCCAGCAATATTAAGGATTTTGCCAAAAATTTCCCGAATCTCCGATTTTATCTTGCGATTGATGCAAATTTAAGTGAACTTCAACTAAGTAAAACGGCCCATCAACAATTTTTTATTTTAAAATACCCCAAGGATTCGCCCCATACACCCCAATTAATTCATGAATTTATTAAGGATTTTCAATATAAAAAACCTTGTATTATATGGCATAGTGATAATGACAATCAAATTTTATGGCAATTTTATCATTATTATAAGATTTTAATGCCAAGTAAAAATTATCAAGCCAAAGGGCTTAATTTGAAATTATTTGATGCAATTACTGACGATAAATATCATTATGCCCAAGATATTAATTTTTCTGGGATTATCTTAAAAAATAACATTGCCCAACATATACAAACGCATATTAACGAATTAATCAATAAACCCAAAAGATTAAATATTGCAGTGTTATTGGATTATGGTCTTTATTATCATTCGGCGCATCAACAAATTCATAATGCTTTAAGAAACTTGCCACATAATTTTATTTTTATAAATACAGCAAAATATTTAATGAATGATGATGCAAAAATATTTAATCAAGAAATTTATGATTTACGCATTTTTGACGGCGTTATTACCGAACTTTCTATGCGGTTATTTTTACCCGATTTATACCCGTATTATCAGCAATTATTGCATTTTTCAGGTTTAAAAATCATGTTGATTCAAGATGATTATAACCGAGTTCAAGATACATTATTATCTGCATTTGCCATTAAATTTGATGTTGTATACACGGTTGCCCCCAAAATTGATATAGGTCAATATTTATACGCCAATAATACCATAAAATTATGGCTTGCAGGTTATTGCCCAACGATAAATATATGCCAATTTGCTAAACCTTGGCAACAACGCACGCATGATATTATTTATCGTGGTAATCAGTCGCCATTTTATTATGGGCGATTGGGAAATCAAAAATTTACCATCGCCGATGATTTTAAAAATTATATTAAATCGCATCATTTGCAAATTCGTTTTGACATTGAAAATATGAATAATAAACGATTTGATGGTAATGAATGGTTGATGTTTTTAGCATCATCAAAAACCATGTTGGCAACCGAATCGGGTTCGTCAATTACCGATTTTGATGGTATGATTGAATATAAAATTCGTGCTTTGCGCGAATCAAAACCCCAATTAACTTACACCCAAGCAAAAAAATTATTCATAAAAAACACAGAATTAATCCCCAATATGCAAATAAAAGGTTTATCGCCGAAATTTTTTGAAGCCATCGCCTTAAAAGTTGTAATTATTGCGTTTCGTGGTGTTTATAATGATATTTTAATCGCCGACAGGCATTATATCGCAATTGAGCATGATTATAGCAATATGGCAGAAATTTTTACTAAAATTCAAGACGATGATTTTTTGCAAAATATGGCGCAAGTCGCCTATGATGAGGTATTTTGCGATGAAAAAAATCATTACAGCACCCTTACCAACATGCTTAAAGAAGACATAAATTCACGGGTTTTACACAGCGCACAATATAATATGCAAATGGGTATTGTTAGTTATCGCCATAATACCAACAACGAAGAATATTATTATCATGCAAACGCCAAGCAAATAATTTCCATAAACGACCAAGTAAACATTAAATCGCACCAACCAATTATTGAAATTATTCATGAAAAACCACCCCAGCCCTTAATGCCAATTGCATTAACGAAGCCAAGCCTTTACCAACGAATTAAATCAAAAATTCCCAACCATATTAAAAAAAAGATAAAATTAATGATGAGGTTAACATGAACAGAATTTTCGCGATACACAGCCCCAAAGCACCAATCCACCACCATAATATTACTCATATAGCCCAAGCCATGCGCATAGGCAATTTTAAGTTTTTTCAAAATGAAACAAATGAGTTTATAATGGGCGCAAATGCCAATAATTTGCTTGATTTGGGGGATTATATTATCGCCCATGATGGCGTTTATCAAGATATATCGGCGTTATTTGCACAACATGGTTTAAATTTCATGTCTGCTATTCAAGGCAAGTTTAGCGTGATTATTTACCATAAACCCAGTTCCGAATTTATGTTATGCCGTGATTCGCATGGTTTATCCCCATTATATATTGGGCAAGCAAGATATGACACCACCATTATTGCGTCCGAACTTAAAGCCATCACCAGCCATTATTTATGGCGCACGCATTGCGATTATGAAAATTTATTGGCAAATATTAAACTTGATAAAGAAAACTACCCGCTGGATTTTTTTCACAAAATCAACGAAATTACCATTGCTTCATTACAAATTTATAATAAATCTGGCACGCAATATCTACGAAAACCCATTCAAATTAAAGATTCGTTGCAATCCCCCCCCCAAGATTCAGTAAAATTATCGCAAATTCTGCTTGCGCCCGCGCAAGATTTCATGAAAATTTGGCATTTGGGCGAATTATGCACATTTATAGTTGAGGAACCGATTCGCCATATTTTAATATGGGATTTTTTCTTGAAAATAAAAAATATAAACCACGAACGGATTTTATATGATATTGACTTTGATGATAATATTCTGATGCGTCAATTGGAAAAAATTACCGCGTTTCATGGTAAAAATTTAATAATTACCAATGAAAATTTGCCATTCAATCATGATAAATATGCCGATATGATTAAGCATGAACAACAAAAAATTCAAGATTGGCTTGAATTAATGACTAAACAAATTTCAAAAGAACAATTGCCCGATTATCATTTAAAGCAAATTCCCCAATTATTGGATAAATGGCAATATAATGATGCAAATTCGCAAAATAAATATGCTTTTTTTGCCCATTTTTTATTATTGCTGAAAAATAATTCTTTTAGTCCCGTCAGTTTTAATTATGATTTTATCAAATTTTACCAAGAGGTTAATAATGAGCAACGATAATAAATTATTTAAAATTAAAAATAATGATTATGATTATGGTGATGTTTTTACCCATATAATTTCGGCTTTGGCAATGGCAAGCAATGATGAATTGCAAACATTTATTAATAACCAACCGACCAATAAACAACAATTTATCCGCCAATATTTTGACGCGATTCGTGGTTTTGCGCCGATAACACCAACAAACCCAAATTCCCAAAGAACCCAAGAGCTTTTAGCAATTCGTGCCAAGAAAATTTATGAACCATGCCCATTATTGGGAATGCCCTTAACGCAAATCAGCCAAGAACAATGCAATAAAATTGAAAATTTATTAAACACCCATCATGAAAATCATAAAAATACTTTAATAATTCCCCCCAAATATAGCAATAAATATACAATAAATTTGCCATCAGAAAAAATTAAAATTTTATGGTATCACCCTTATTATGATGAAAATGCGTCGGGTATGGTTCGGTATTATTTGGATTACAAAAGCAAAAATAACAGCAATATTGCAGGGTTTGAAATTTACCCCCATTTAATTAAACGCAATTGTTTTCGTCCAAATTTATTTGCAACCCCCAGTGAAATTGCCCAAGAAATTGAAATTTTTGATAAAAAATGCACGGAAATTAAACCAGATATAGTAACCGTATGTTATGGTCCAGCCGATAATATAGAGGGTTATTTCGGCGCAAATATATTTCGTAAATTAAAAGAAAAACACGGATTTATGTTCATGCGCCAAATGGATGATTTTTATACACCATCAGCACCAATTCCGCAAGAATGGGTTGATGTAATTGATAAAATAGTCGTAAATCACGATGTTCACCCGCAATTATCACAATTTATCGCGAATAATCAATTAATCTTTACCCCCAACTTGATTTTAGATGATAATATGCCCATAAATACGAATAAAAAATATGATTTTGGTTTTTCGGGTTTGATTTATGGCAACCGCACTGAATTTCTTTCTGAAATTCCTAAATTTATTACCAATAATAATATAAATCTTCATAATAACACAGGAATTAAATATAATTATTACGAAGAATTTATTGATTTTATGGGGTCATGCGCCATGATGTTTAATACGGGTTTGCGTAATATAACATTTAACAATCACGAATTATACTATATAATGAATACGCGCATTGTTGAAGCCATTAAAAATAAAACCTTAATATTTGACGAAGGTCATAAATCAAGCGCAAGTGATTTTTTTATTCCCTATATTCATTATATCCCCGTTGAATCCCGTGCAGAATTAGCGATTTTTGCGCAATTTTTTGTAAAATACCCAAAATGGCGTGAAAAAATTTCTGAACAAGCCTTTAAATTTTATCGTGATAATTATTCGGAACAACATATTTGGTCGGAAATATACAAACATTATTGCCAATGGCGACAAAACTCCCATCAACCCAAAAAATTATATTTTAATAATATTCAAGAATCAGCCCAAGCCGATAATAAAATATGGCAAGAACCCATAAAATATAAAAAAAATATTCACGGGATAATTGATTATTATCAAGCAAAAAAACATATAAACGGCACCAAAGCCCATATTATTTACAGGTTTTTTATCGCGCCCATACCAAAATCTTTCAAGAAATTAATAAAAATTATTTTGGGGAAATAATCTTATGACAAAAAATTATTTTCATTATGATGCAGTGGTAATGCTGACAAGTTCAATTTGGGGGCATGATTTTGGCAACCGATTTCATTTTGCGCGCGAATTTGCCAAGGATAAATTAGTCTTATTCGTGCAAGATACGGGAATCAATGGCGAAATTCAAGTTAATAATTGCGAAGTGCCGAATCTGAAAATCATTCATTTACCGATTGACAACCCTGATTACCCGCAATTATTGCAAAATTTATTGCGTGAATGGCAAATTAAACAACCAATTTTTTGGGCGTATTTGACAAATTACAGCACAAAAATTTTAAATCACTTTTCAAACCATTTAAAAATTTACCACGGCACTGAACTTTATTTAATGAATGCAGGTCTTGGAAATTTTACCGATGACGCTATAAAATATTCCACGCGATTACTCAACCAATATGCGAAATTATGCCATGCAAGTGTTGCTTGCGTGCCAAAAATCGCCGATGATTTTCGCGAAATTTGCGGTTTTAATGGCAAATCATTAAGCCAAATTAACGGCGTTGACGCGCAATTTTATGGTGATTTAATCAAGAACAAAGCAAATATCCCCAATCCATATCAACAAAATTCCCAAAATATTATATATCATGGTGGCATAAATGACAGGTTAAATTGCGATTTAATTAAATTTTTAATAAAATCAAACCCCGCAATAAATTTTCATTTTATTGGTCCCATTATTTTTACCCAAAATAACAACCAAATTTTATGGCAAGAAATCAGTAAATATCCCAATTTTATTCATCACGCCAATTTAAGCCGTCATGAAATTGCCCATTTTTTAATTTTTGCCGATGCCGGTTTTATGCCTTATTGCGATGTGCCATTTACGCGTGAAATGTCCCCGATTAAAGCATTTGAATTTATTGCTTGTGGCTTGCCGGTGTTAACCACTCCCATTAAAATTTATGATGGTATTACAGATTGTTTTTATATTGCGCAAAATCCCGCGGAATTTCAAACGCAATTAACGAAAATTATGACGCAAAATAAACAAGATTTTTGGTCGCACCGATGGCAAGTCGCCCAGCAATATTCTTGGCATAATATAGTTAACCAAGCCAAAGATTTTATTACCCAAGTTGGCAATGAATTAATGGCAAAACCCAAGCGCGCTAATATCGGTGTTTTAATAACCTATGGATGTTGGCATCATCAAGCGGCTCGGCAATTTCTTGAAGCATTTGAATCGTTAAACCATAAAATTTATTTTATCCATTGCGTGCATCATGATGATATGGTGCAAGCTGATTTAAATATTTATGATGCGCTGATTGTTTTTTATGCCGTGCGCATGACGCATTATGATTATATCACCCCCCATTATCATCGGCAATTATTGCAATTTAATGGACCAAAAATATTATTTATTCAAGACGAATATGATGTAATTCAACAAACCCGCGCGAATATTTGGCAATATGGTTTTGATTATATTTATAATGCCACGCCGAATCATCAAATTGCCGAATATTTTTATGGTAATGATATTTTCCCCCATATAAAAATCCATGTTGGTTTGACGGGATATATGCCCCCCCAAGAAATTGAACAATTTGCCAAACCCTTAAAATCACGGACACTTGATATATTTTATCGCGGGCGTGAATTATTTTATTTTTACGGTAATATAGCGCGGGAAAAATTTACCATCGCCGATGATTTTAAAATCGCAATTGCCAAAAAATACCCTGATTTAAAATACGACATCGCAAATACTGAAGAACACCGAATTTATAACGATGATTATTACCAATTTTTAAGCAATGCCCGTGCCATGTTGGCAACCGAATCGGGGGGCAGTATCAGCGATTTTGATGGCACATTAATTGTTAAATATCATTTATTACGATATTTATACCCAAAATTAACCCATGATAAATGGAATGAAATTTTGGGTTATTTTCATGAATTGCCCGAAAATATGCAAAATAAGGGGATTTCACCCAAATTTTTTGAAGCCATTCGCCTTAGAGTTGCCATTATCGCATTTAGGGGTGATTATTCGGGCATATTGCAAGCCGACAAGCATTATATTGTTTTGGAACGCGATATGAGCAATATCGCCGATGTAATAAAAAAAATCCAAGATGACGATTATATTACGCAATTAACGCAACGGGCATATCAAGACATTGTCTTGTCGGATAAATATAGCTTTGCATTTCTTATGCGCCAGCTTAATGATGATATAAACCAAAGCCTGTTTACCGCGCCGAAATTTACGATTTACAATACCGCGGTTGCCGCCAAGAATAATTTGAACAACGAAATCAACATAACAAAATTTAAACAAGCCATTACCCAGCCTGAAATTAATGAAAATATTATTTTTTCACCGATAAATAATACTATAATTTACCCTAATGAAATATTAATGGTGAATATTTTTTCGGCACAATCATTATTAAATTATTATTTAAAGAAAAAATATATACCAAATACAAATGCAAATTGGGTGTATAAAAACATCATTCAACCCACCCCGAAACCCGTGAAAAAAGCCATTAAAAAATTTATTCGCTTAATTATTGACAGATGAATATGACAATGATATTTTTTTGGTTATTATTCTTACAATATATGGAAGGAAATTATGGGCAATCAATTTGATAAAATTAAAAATTTAAAATTGGGTATCGGCGTGCAAATTCACCCATCAGTTGAATTTGGCAATTTAGATTATTGCGAAATTGGTGACCATAGCTTAATTGGCGCAAATGTAAGATTTTATAGCAGGTGACTTTATTTTTTGCCGTAATAAAGCAAATAAAATATTTGACAAATCATAATTTTAGTATATTATGCGGGTATGATTTGCAAAATATCCTATCCAAATTGTAAATATGTGTTCTCATAAATAGAAAGAATGCCAGCGATGTCAAATAATTTTTTTAAAATTTTTAACCAAATGAGGATAGCTAGTGATTTAATGCCTTTTGTTGAGCAATTAAAGAAATATAGGCAAAAAAAAAAATATTTTAAATTTATTGCATTTCTTCTTTTGTTATTATGCGCCCAACCAGATATTATACAAAAAAAAATCAAATTTTTTTTGTCAAAATTGCGCTTTTTTGAAAATACTAAAAACCATTCACAAATTAATAGTCAGCAAATTGATGACACCTCAAAATTTATATCAGATTTAGGCAAAATTTATTTAACGCATTTTAATTCAATTAAAAACACTTTAATACATAATTTATTTTTTGGGAAATATTTTAATATTGCCGTTAACGATTCAAATTCTATCGTTTTTCTCACAAAAAACAGTTCGGAGTTATGTAATTTATATTTTTGCATTGAAAATCAAAATGGATTATTTTATAATAAAATTAAATATATTAAAACTGAAATTAGTGGAGATTATTTTACCATGTATTGCATTGCAGAACAAGGTAATTTAATGCTTGAGTTAAAGATAACAGGTGTTGCATCAAATAGTGCTTTACAATTTAATTATAAAATTTCTAAAATTTCCGTTGATGATATTTAAAATTTCACCGAGTTAGTATTATTATAAACCCAGTTGCGAAATTACATCACTGATTAATTTTGAAGGAAAAATTATTAATAAAAACTTTGAAGATTTTTATTATATTGGTAAAAATAATTTTAAATTTGGTAATAATTCCGATTGCATTAGTTTAAATCACAAACATTCATTATCGTCAATACAATATAATCATAAAAAAAATATTGCGATTTTAAATTTATTTTATTATATGGATAATATACAATTAGTTAATGATAAAAATGGTTCTGGATTTCAGGATATTTCATTTTTACAATTAAATCAGCAAACTCGTTTTTGTGGTGATTTTGAATTAAAAATTGGCATTGGAACACCCGAATATTCAGTATTAAAACAGCCGTTCGGACATACAACTTGTTATGTTATTACAGAGCATTGCTGTTGGACGGATTTTAACTTAGCGAAAGCTGTTTATTTTGGCAATAGTGATAAAAATACTCAAAAAGGACTTATTCATAATAATATCAAAACGACCATAAGCGTATTTTTATCCAACCCAGATGATTTAAACAATGAACCGCAAACTATTTTTGATTCAAGCAAACAATTTGCATTATTTAACAACCCGCAAGCAATTGAATTTATTCAAAAATTAATTGCCAATGGTTACGA
This sequence comes from Alphaproteobacteria bacterium, assembly GCA_965262605.1. Taxonomy (GTDB): domain Bacteria; phylum Pseudomonadota; class Alphaproteobacteria; order JASGCL01; family JASGCL01; genus CBDHFN01. The sequence continues at coordinate 379,334 of CBDHFN010000002.1, forward strand.
AATTGCAATTCATGGATTTGAAAATTACGGGATAAATAATAAATCATCTTCGCTTGAGCAAATTAGTAAATTATTATCATTAGCTCATAAGTATAATATTAGATTCAGTGCATTAATTGACCATCTTGCTTATCCAGTAATTGATAATAATGCAACCCGCGAAAAAAGAGGGATTATTGAAAATGCTATTTCTGGTGACGCCCGAAACAATGGATTATATGAATTTTATCTAGATAATAATATAAATATTTTCTGGAATTGCGCAAATGATATATTGTCCATAATTATAATATTAATTTCACAAATTCAAGTAAAGTAAAACCTATATTATCTAGAATTATAAATCCTAATTTTAAATAAAAATAGTGTGTTTTATGATGAAGGCCTAATGTTTAACACCTATTATACAAATACATTTAATCATTTAACTGCAATTAATTTATTAAATGAAAGAAAATTTAATTGGGAAACATTGATAGGACATGAATACCTATCATATTGTGGGAGTAATTTATATGTTTGCAAAACCCATCAAATGAACATTTGGAAATAACTGAAGAATTTAATAATTTCTTAATTAATTTAAATAAATTAATAGAAAATGGTATTTTATGGAATCCCACCTTATCGGATTATATTAAATATCAACAGCAATTAAATAATGTTAAAATTATTGAATCTGAATCACAAATAACATTATCGCATAATAATAAAAACAATCTTGATGGATTAACCATAGCATTAAATTATACTAAAAATATTGAAACAATTGTAATCATAAAATTTTATACCGTGATTCCCATAAATTATTGGTTCTATATGATATTATGCCAAATTACGAAATATCAATTAAGTTTTTATAGGAGAGTAGGATGTTCCCAATCAAAATTGATTTATTATTAAAAGCTTTAAGTAATTTAGGTGTAGCATCTGGCGATAATATATTACTACATACAAGCTTTAAGTCATTATTTAAGGGTAGCGATGAAAATTATTATGATAATATTTTGCCAGAAAATTATGCAGTTTTATTTTTAAAGGAACTTAAAAATTACATTGGCAATGGTTGCATATTAATTCCAACGGAATTTGCAGGGAATTATAATTTGGAATCATTAAGTGGTAAAATATATGACCCTCTAAATGAACCATCAAATCGTGGTTTTTTAACGGAAATTGCTTTAAAAAATTACCTTTAATGCGTTCATTGCACCCAATTTATAATATTTCGGTTTATGGAAATGGTTTTGAACATGAAATAATGAATCATCATAACATACAATTTACGATGGCAAAGGGTTCGCCTTGGCATAAATTTATGGAATCAAATGGTAAAATTATTTATTTGGGCGTTGAATTACATGCTAATTCCATGATTCACTTACCCGAATATGAAATGGGATTAAATTATCCACGCCCTGTATTTTTTAACCTGCCGCATGAATTTAAAATTATCAATTATCAGCGCAATATCGAAAATATTATGGGGTTTGTGCATGCAATTGGTTGGAAAAGTAAAACTGTGCAACTTTTTATGCAATATATGCACGATAAAAGTCCGTTATTAAGAATTGATAATATATATAATACCACAATCACAGTTGTTGATTCAAAAAAACAAACTGAATCTTTGTATAGAGAGTTAAAAGATAATAAAAGCTGGTATGATGCAATTGCATGGCAAGATTAAAAAGGATTATAATTGAATGATAGCAATAATTTAAATAATGATTATGGTGATGTTTTTACCCATATAATTTCGGCTTTGGCAATGGGCAAGCGATGGCGGTATTGAACGCACCCCCCCCCCTCAACTTTAAGGCGAATTTAATGGAAATTATCGCACGGGCAAGGCTTAGTGCAAAAATTGTTTTCTTGGGCACGAATCACCCGATTACGAAAATCGGGTTTTGTAATGACGCAAACTTCGCCTTGCAAGAAAATAATCTTAAATATAATGAAATTATTCGCGAAATTGCCCAAAACAACCACGCCATCTTAATTGACCATGCGCAATATTGGCACGAAAACGGCATTGATTCGCCCAAAAAAGCCCAAGAATATTTACTTGCCGATGGTATTCATTTAAATCTTCAAGGGCATCAGCTTTATACAAATTGCATCTTGCAGGGTAATTTTATTGATTGTTTAAAATAATAACAATTGACTTTTTGGCTGTATAAGTTATAAAATGAAAATTGATTTATTCAGCGCTATGGAGAATTACAATGTCAAAGAAAATTTTTTATGATAATATCATAAATTCAATATCCAAAATAAATGAAGCTAAAATTGAAGATTATTTTAAAAATGAAATTTTGCCATTAAAACCACAAGACAAAATAAAATTCAAAAAAAACATAGCTTTTTTATATGATGTTTTACAAAATATTTTACAAATAGACGATGAAAATATTTTTGATTATATCGTTGATGGTGGGCAAGATGGTGGAATAGATGCGATTTATTACGATGACAATGTTAATATTTATATTTTCCAAACAAAATATTATGACCATGATGGCGGGATTTCAATTGAAGCAATCAATAAAATAATCAATACAAAAAATTCTTTGATTAATTTAAGCAGAGAATTAAATAAGCAATCATACAACACAAAACTATTCAATATTATGGAAGAAATTCGTGATAGAATGAATGAAATTGTCTATACACCCAAAATTACTATTTATTTATGCAATAATGGGCAAAAATGGGGCAATGAAGCACAAGACATTATTGACAATGATTCTTCGCAGTATATTAATTGGAAATATTTAAATCATGACGATTTAATTGATTATCATAACCAAAAACCACCAATTGGTAAGATATTAATTAATTTAAGCGGTAGTTGGATAAATGAGAAAATTGAATTCAAAGAAATATTAATCGGAAAAATTACTATTAAAGAAATTTTTAGTCTTGTTGAAAAATATGGCAATAATTTATTAAATGAAAATGTGCGGTTTTTTTTAGGGATTGATAAAAGTGATGTTAATAAAGGGCTTGTAAATACCTTACAAAATGAACCAAAAAATTTTTATTATTATAATAATGGCATTACTATTTTATGTGAAAATCTAAGTTGTAATTCCCTGAAAGAAACTAATATAACAATTGAACTTGATAAAATGCAAATAATCAATGGTGGGCAAACTTGCAATACAATTTATCACTTATATAAACCTAACCCCCAGCAAATTCCTGATGGCTATGTTTTGGTAAAAATCATCAAATCTGATAATAAAAATAATTTTTTATCATCATGTAGCCAAGGCAAGCAATACACAAAATCCTGTTACTTATTCTGATTTAAGTAGTAATGACGAAATTCAAATAAATCTGGAAAAACAAATTAAATTGCGGGGTATGAATTATAAAATTAAACGAGATAGCCATAAAACCGATAATAATGATATTTCACCCGCGATTTTAGCCGAAGCTGTATTGGTTGTTTTAAAACAAAAATTTAAAGAGGCAAAATATGGAAGAAATAAACATTTTACTAAATATTATGATGATATTTTTAAAGATTTAACAGCTGAACAGGCGATAATTAGTGTTAAATTATTTAGATATGCTGAAAAAGAGCGAAGAAAAGCCAACGAAGACAAAATCGCATATTATGGGTCATATATGATAGCGACAACAATGTATAATTTAATAAACCTTGAATTAAAACAAGATTTTGTCAATAATATTAATTATAATAACTATATTTTATATACTGAAAATGGTAAAATAAGTGATTTATATTCCAATACCCATAATTTTATTAAAGATTCTTTGATAGAAAAAATATGGAAATGATTGGCATAATTTATCCAACAGAGATTTACGAACTACTTTGACAGATTTTGAATTTTTTAAAATTTTAAGAAAAAAAATTTTTCGGTAAATCAATTTTGTTTTTGACAAATATTCAATAATAAAATTAAATATTTTGGCGTAAAATCAATTATGGGCGTGAAATTATGCTTGCAAAAACCATAAATTATAATGTATAAGATATTAAGGAGATTTTATGGCAAATTCTATCACAACTTTAATTACATTTCTGTATGGCACGAAAAAGGGCGAAGATTCGCTTGGCAATAAATATTATCAATCACGATTTAAAAAATACGCGTCTAATCAACTTCGCCGTTGGGTGATTTATCGTGATTTAGACGAGGCAAGCCTTGTGCCAGCGCAATATCATGCTTGGCTTCATTACACAACGGACGAATTTCCGCAAAAAAACTCCGAATACCATCAAACTTGGCAAAAACCGCATCTTGCGAATATGACGGGCACGGACGCAAAATACCTGCCGACCCGTGCGCATGCAACCGGTGATTATCAAGCTTGGCAACCATAATTCATAATGGGCTTTATTCCAAAAATTTGGCAACAACAATGGCTTAACGCGGGGGCGGGTGTTTTGCTTATTGGCTTAATAATTGCGCTAATTGTTATTTCTAAACCGCAAAACGCCTGCAATACGCCCAAAATTTTCATGTTTTTGGCAATTTTCATAATATTGATGGCGTGGTCATTAATACGGCTGTTATGATTGCTGGTGTGCCTGTTGGGCAAGTATGCGATTTGCAATATATTACAGATTCCCGCCAAGCAAGGTTGGATATTGCAATTTATAAAAATGTAAAAATTCCCGATGATTCGGCGTTTGTGATTCAATCCGAAGGATTTGGCGGCAAAAAATTTATTAAAGTTTCTATCGGCGGCTCGCCTAGCGATTTAAGCGCGAATAATATATTTGAATATACCCAAGATTCCATTTTATTTGACGAATTATTAGCCAAAATTATTAATATGGCGCAAGCTAATCAACAACAAAGAAAATCGGACAAAAAACCATGAAAAGAAAATTTGAAATATTTTTATCATTCAGTGTCTTAATTATCGCTTTGGGATTTTCAATTTGGGCGATAAATTATTTAAAAATTTTTAATAAACAAGTTTTTTATCGGCTTAATGCGGAATTTACAGACACGACACAAATTCAATCAGGCGCCGAAGTGCGAATCGCGGGCATCACCGTGGGGCGTGTTGTCAAAAAATGGCTTGATAATGAAACATTTACCAGCCGACTAATCATTGAAATCACGCAAAATATCAAAATTCCCAAGGATAGCGAATTAATCATTAATTCCAGTGGCTTATTAGCCGCCAGCCATTTAAAAATCGCGCCCGGCGTATCAAAAGAATATCTTCAAAATTTGGATAATTTTTCCAATACTAAAAGTTCCGTTCCCTTAGAAGAATTAATCGGGCGTGCCATATTTACCTTGTCGGAATCAGGTAAAGAATGACGCCAACTATCATACAATGCATCCCGAATCTTGAAGGTGGCGGCGTTGAACGGGGTTGTTTGGAAATTGCCGAAGCTATCATCGCCCGCAATTGGCGCGCCATCGTTGTGTCAAATGGTGGCAAATTAACCCGTAATTTAGAAAAAATTGGGGCAACCCATATTAAATTACCGATTCACAGCAAAAATCCCATTAAAATATGGTATAATGCCCAAAAATTAAAACAAATTATTAACCATCATCAAGCTAATATCGTGCATTGCTTATCGCGTGCGCCCGCATGGGTTGGGCATATTGCGACAAAAAACACCCCCAATTGCCATTTTATAACTTCGGTGCATGGCTTATACGGGCATGAAAACCGCTTAAAACTCCAATATTCCGCCATTATGACCAAAGGCGAACGAATTATCACTATTAGCCACTTCTTAAAACAGCATTTAATACAAATTTATGGCGCACCCGCCGATAAAATTGAAGTTATTCATCGCGGTATTGACCCGCAAATTTTCTTACCCAATAGTGTCTTACCCCCAAGGCATGAAGCGATTTTAAGTAAATTAAGCCATTTTGATGCCATTAACCAAGAATTAATTCTTATCCCCAACCGATTAGGAAAATTTAAAGGGCAAGAATTATTAATCCAAGCCATAGGTTTATTACCAAAATTCGCTCCTAATCTTGATTTATCAGCGTATCATTTTGCCTTTGTCGGCGTGAAAACTGATGATTTTTCCCGTCAGCTTAATTGTGAAAAACTTGCAAAATCCCTTAATATTCCTTCGGTTTCATTTTACCCGTTTAGTGATGATATGGTGGCAATTTATGATTGCGCAAGTTTAGTGATTAATTGTTCCACAAAACCCGAAGGTTTCGGGCGCACTTTGATTGAAGCGGGCGCGATGGAAAAATGCGTCATCGCCCCGATTTTCTTGCATGAAAATTTAGGACCAACGCCCGAAATTATCAATGATGGGGAAAATGGTTTAATTTTTCAAGCGAATCACGCCGAAGATTTAGCCCAAAAAATTGCAATTTGGATTAATATGTCGCGCCAAGCCCGCAAAAAAATTGGCGAAAAAGCCCGCCAAAATATCATTGCTAATTTTACCAAGCAAAATATGCAGGATAAAACCATGGCATTTTATCAACAAATAATGAATATAAAACCTTAATTGCCAAATTTATAATTATTGCGCAATCATCGTATATTATTAATCTTAATTTTCCATAAAGTTTTTAAGCTTTTTGGCACGGGTCGGGTGCTTTAATTTGCGTAAAGCCTTTGCTTCAATTTGGCGAATTCGTTCGCGGGTTACATTAAATTGTTGCCCAACTTCTTCCAAAGTATGATCGCGCGCCATGCCAATACCAAATCGCATTCTTAGCACGCGCTCTTCACGCGCTGTCAAGGTCGCAAGCACACGGGTTGTCGTGTCTTTAAGATTAGTTTGTATGGACGCTTCCAAGGGTTGCAAGGAATTTTTATCTTCAATAAAATCACCCAAATGCGAATCTTCCTCATCACCCACGGGGGTTTCCAATGAAATTGGCTCTTTGGCAATTTTCAAAACTTTTTTAACTTTGTCAAGCGGCATATGCAGTTTTTCAGCTAATTCTTCGGGTGTCGGTTCGCGCCCAATTTCATGAATCATCTGCCGTGAAGTGCGCACTAATTTATTGATAGTTTCAATCATATGCACGGGGATTCTTATCGTGCGCGCTTGGTCGGCAATTGACCTTGTTATTGCTTGTCTTATCCACCAAGTTGCATAGGTGGAAAATTTATAACCACGGCGATATTCAAATTTTTCAACGGCTTTCATTAAACCAATATTGCCTTCTTGAATTAAATCCAAGAATTGCAAACCGCGGTTGGTATATTTTTTGGCAATGGAAATCACCAGCCTTAAATTTGCTTCAATCATTTCTTTTTTCGCGCGATTAGATTCCCGTTCGCCTTGTTGCACCATTTCAACATTTTTGCGAAATTCAAAAATTGGCATGCCGACTTCGGCGCTTATTTCTTGAATTTTTTGCAAGGTTTCGTGAATTTGGTCATCATTTTCGGTAATAAACTTGCGCCATTGGGGTGATTTTTTCTGCATATCTTGCACCCATTGCGAATTTATATCGGTTGTGCCATATGAATCCATAAAATCTTGCCTGTCAATGCCATATTTTTGGGCAATTTTCAACAAAGGTCCTTCAAGCTGGACTAAGTCTTTATGTAATCGGTAAAGATGCGCAATTAATTCCTCAATACGCATGTTATTTAAATGCAAGGATTTAATCAATAAAACCAATTCATCGTGATGTTTTTCAAACGCCATGCGGGTTGCGCTGGCTAATTTAGTGCCATTTTTAATGGCATTTAAGCGTTTTTCTTGAAATTCACGGAATTTTGCGTATCGGGCGGATATTTTATCCAAAATTTCAATAATTTGCGGTTTAAGCTGAATTTCCTTGGAACTAAGGCTTACCCCGCCTTCGTCTTCAAAACCAAATTCATCAATTTCATCGGCAATATCAAAATCATTGATAATCGGGGGCGTTTCGCTAAATGGTTTCGCCTCCGCATGTCCATCAACGGCATCATCTTGGTGCAAAGTTGCGTCTAAATCAATAATATCGCGTAATAACATTGACCCGTCATTTAATTTATCGGCATATTCCAAAATTGCAATCATGGTTAACGACGATTCGCAAAGCGCGCGAATCATTTTATATCTGCCCGCCTCAATGCGTTTAGCAATCGCTATCTCGCCATCACGGGTAAGCATTTCAACCGAACCCATTTCGCGCAAATATAATCGCACAGGGTCATCAGTGCGCGAAACTTCGGCATCGGTAATATTACCCGTATCATCGGTGAAGTTATAATCTTCCGTTATTTCGGGCGCATCATAACCAGAAAAGTCTTTTTCAGATTCCACCAATTCAATGTTATTATCTTGGAAATGAGTCATTAACTCTTCCATTTGTTCGGTGTTTAATTTCGTTTTCACAAATGCACTAAGCACTTCATCATTCGTGATGAAGCCTTTTTTCTTGCCGCGCTTAATTAGTTTTTCGCTGATAATTTGAAATTCTAAAATTTCAGAATTTGGATGCGAATCATCACCAGCTTCAATATTTTCTGCACTGATTTTATCATTTGAATTTAATACATCACCAGAATTAGTTTTATATTTTGTAGCTGACTTGCGTTTTGAAGTTGTTGAAGTTTTTTTTGCCGTTGCCATTAACAATTCCCATTATATATAATTAAATTTGACTTATCATAGTTAATATAAAATTTCAAGCTTTATTTTTGACAGAATTTTACCAATAAAAATATACGCATGTTCATAATTTTATTGACATTGCCAAAAATATTGGGTATATTTTTTCCATTAATTTGAATAAATATAGAGTAAATTATGACATTAAACAACGAAGAATATTTTCAAACACCGCCAAAAATGGGATATTTCAAGGATAAAGAACGAACGGGTTTACCCGGTTGGGCTTATCGTTCTGAAAAATTTTACGAATATGAAATGAAAAATCTGTTTCTAAACCATTGGCAAGTTGTTTGCCATGAATCTTCATTGCGTCAAGCGGGCGATTATATGTCGTTTCGTTTGGGGCGTGAAAAAGCTTTGATAATCAAGGGTGATGATGGTAAAATTCGCGCTTTTTACAATATATGTCGGCATCGTTCATCACAATTAGTTGAAAATTCGCAAGGCAATTGCGGTAAATCGCTGGTTTGCCCTTTTCATGGTTGGATATATAATTTAGACGGCACCCTGCGCGGACCTGCCGAACCCAAAACTTTTGGCAATTTTGATAAATCGCAATATGGCTTAACCCCGATTGAAGTGGATATTTGGCACGGGATAGTCTTTATCCGATTTTTGCCCGGTCCACAACCATCAGTTAAGGAATTATTAGCGCCAATGGAAAAAGAAGTTGCGCTTTACCCCATGGATGAAATTATGCCACAACGCAGTGAAAATGATGGTATTTTCACGAATTTTGTCATTGAAGCCAATTGGAAATGCGCGCTTGATGTTGATAATGAAGGCTATCATGTGCCCAAATTGCACCCTTACCTACAAGACTTATACGGCGGGCAATATTATGATATACCGCTTAAAGACGGAATCACGGTATCGCGTGGGATTTTTAATGATAAGCCCAAGAAATTTTGGACGATAAAAACTTACCAAGATTTAATTGCCAAACATTGCCATAAAGTCAAAGATATGGCGCAAAAACAATATTTATATATTGGCATATTCCCCAATAATATCTTGCAATTTTATCCCGATGCGTTTAGTTTTTACCAGCATATCCCCCTAAGCACTAGCCAAACAGTTCAACCATTTGCAAATTATGTTTTTGGTCCAAGCGAATCGCGTGAAATGAAATTAATCAATAAATTAAACAACCGCATTGATAAATATACCGCGCGTGAAGACATGAACGCCACAAAATGGACTTATGAAGCCACGCATTCCACAGGTTATAAAGGCGTATATTTGTCGGAATTAGAGCGCGGCGTGCATGCTTGTCATGAAAAAATGCGCGAATTAATGCCCGTCTTGCGTCAAGAACACGAACCATTAAATTATTAACAAACTTTATTTATTTGACTTTGTGTATATTTTAAATTAAACTTAAGGCAATTAACATCATAAATGAGGGCAAAATGAGCGAAAAAACACAAAAACAATGGCAAGAAGTTGCGAATAAATTAAATATTCAAAATTTAGCATTTATTAATGGTAAATTCGTGCCGTCTTTATCGGGCAAGACTTTTGCCACGATTAATCCCACCACTGACGCCATCATAACCCATGTCGCCGAATGCGATAAAGAAGATGTAGATGTCGCCGTTAAAGCTGCGCGAAAAGCATTTGAATCTGGGGTTTGGTGCGATTTATCCGCCCCCGAACGCAAGGCAATTTTATTGCGATTAGCCGATTTAATTGAAGCGAATCAAACAGAATTAGCGATTTTAGATACGATAGATATGGGTAAAGCGATTGCTTATTCCTTCAATGATGATGTGCCTTTGGCAGCCAATACGATAAGATATTATGCCGAAGCTCTTGACAAATTAAACGATGAAATTGCCCCAACCCCCAAAGGCACTTTGGCAATGATTCGTAAAGCCCCATTGGGCGTAATTGGCGCGGTTGTGCCTTGGAATTATCCGTTATTAATGGCGGTTTGGAAATTAGCTCCGGCCATCGCAATTGGTAATAGCGTGGTATTAAAGCCCGCCGAACAATCGCCATTGTCTATATTAAAATTTGCGCAATTGGCAAATGAAGCAGGCTTGCCAGCGGGCGTTCTTAATATCATCACCGGTTATGGCGAGACTTGCGGACGGGCAATTGGTTTGCACCCCGATATTGATTGCGTGGCATTCACGGGTTCAACCGAAGTCGGTAAATATTTCTTGGAATATTCTGGTAAATCAAATATGAAATCGGTTTGGCTGGAATGCGGTGGCAAAAGCCCCAATGTGATTTATGATGATTGCGATGATTTAGAAACCGCCGCTGATAACGCAGCAAGAGGCATTTGGTATAATCAAGGCGAAGTATGTTCCGCAAATTCGCGATTGATTTTGCAAAAAACCATTAAAAATAAATTCTTGGACTTGTTATTAGCAAGACGCGAAGCTTATTTACCCATGCACCCATTTAACCCTGATTCCAAAATGGGACCCTTGGTGGATAAAAATCAATTGGCGCGCGTGCTTAATTACATTGAAATTGGCAAAAAATGCGGTAAAATTATTGCGGGTGGCAAGCATACGCCGATTGATGGGCATGGTTGTTTTGTAGAACCAACCATTGTTGATGGCGTGAAAAACAGCTCACAAATCGCGCAAGAAGAAATTTTTGGTCCCGTATTATCGGTGATGGAATTTAGCGACGAAGCCGATGCGATTGCCCAAGCTAACGATAGTATTTATGGTTTAGCAGCATCAGTTTGGACTAAGGATTTATCAAAAGCGCACAGATTTGCGGATAAAGTGCGCGCGGGTTCAATATCGGTCAATAATGTTGATGCGGGCGATGTGGTTGTGCCTTTTGGTGGCTTTAAGCAATCAGGGTTTGGGCGCGACTTATCGTTGCATGCGTTTGATAAATATACGGCGCTTAAAACAATTTGGATTAATTATTAATTTTTGAGATAATTTAAAATTTAATAATGCTAAAAATGGAATAATTCTTGCAAATCTATTTTTGAATATCTAAATTAAGGTGGAATCATGGGAAATTTATTTTCAAAATATGCAATTGGATTGCTGGCATTGATGGCTGTTGCTGGTTGCGATACTATTCAAACTATCGGCGAGAACGGCAAATCACAAGCATATGAACAACAAGCCGCATTTCCTGATTTACCGATTCCTCAAAAATCAAAAATTATACCAGAAAAATCGCTTATTTTGGGGCGTGATAAATCCATGACGGGGCGAATCACCGTGGAATCAGAATTTAGCGTGGATAAGGTGTTTATTTATTATCAACAACAAATGCCAAGCGCAGGCTGGAAAGAAGTTACTTCCTTGCAAGGTGATATATCCATCATTATTTTTAGCAAACCCGAACGAATTGCTAATATCACCGTGCGCCCCAAAACAGGCATTAGCTCGGGCGCAATTATAGAAATTTCAGTGTCGCCTAATCGCACTAATGCTGCGCCAACTTCTTTGATAAATTAACTTATCATTAAATATCCAAGTATTTATTGCTTGATTAAATACCATGAAGTCTATATAAAAAAATTATGGCACTTAACGATGAAATTTTGCAAGTTCTAAATCCCTATCGGCACCGCGGTATGGATAAGCTATTCGTGCGTGGTGGCTCAAAATTAAAAGGCAAGGTTGCGATTTCTGGTTCAAAAAATGCGGCATTACCCTTGATGGTGGCGTGTTTATTAACCGACCAGCAATTAGTTTTACGCAATATTCCAGCATTGGCGGATATTGCCACGCTTAGCGAATTATTGGATAATCACGGCGTTGCGGTTGATATTCAAGATTATCATGAATATGCCCATTATTCCTTGCGATTATCAGCGCATAACATCACTTCCCTTGAAGCCCCCTATGATTTAGTGCGCAAAATGCGTGCATCGGTTTTAGTTATGGGTCCTTTATTGGCAAGGTTTCGCCAATGTAAAGTTTCCTTGCCCGGCGGTTGTGCGATTGGCGCGCGCCCCGTGGATTTGCATTTAAGCGCGTTTGAAGCCATGGGCGCAAAAATTGAAGTGAGTAATGGCTATATTCATGCTCATGTCCCAGATGGTTTAAAGGGCGCGGATATTTCTTTTCCCATGGTATCGGTGGGGGCAACGGAAAATCTTTTAATGGCGGCTTGTTTGGCGGATGGTAAAACTATTTTACGCAACGCGGCGCGCGAACCCGAAGTCACGGATTTAGCTTTATGTCTTTTGGGAATGGGCGCAAAAATTGACGGCATCGGCACAAGCCAACTTGAAATTGATGGTGTGCAAAGGCTTGATGGTAATATTCATGATGTTATTCCCGATAGAATTGAAGCAGGTTCCTTATTAATTGCCGCCGCCGCAACGGCTGGGCGCATTGAGCTTACGAATTATAATGGCGAACATTTGGGGGCGTTAATTGAAATTTTGCGCTCTTGCGGTGCCATTGTGGCGCAATCGCCCAATTCGGTTGCTTTGGTTGGCAATATGTTGGTCAAGCCTGTTGCGGTTGAAACCGAACCTTATCCGGGTTTTCCCACTGATTTGCAAGCGCAATTAATGGCGTTATTATGTAAAACCAACGGCGTTTCGGTGATTCAAGAAAATATTTTTGAAAATCGTTTTATGCATGTGCCTGAATTGCAACGATTGGGCGCGAATATAACCCTGAACGGGCATATTGCGATTATTAAAAATATTGATTTTTTAACGGGTGCGCCCGTGATGGCAACCGATTTGCGTGCTTCAATGTCCTTAGTCATTGCTGGTTTAATTGCAAGGGGCGAAACGATTATTTCGCGTCTTTATCATCTTGATCGCGGCTATGATGGTTTGGATAAAAAATTATATAAATTAGGCGCGAATATTGAACGGGTGCGCGTATAATTATTCGGCGCAAATTATTATTTGACACAAATTTTAAAATATGGTATATTTGCTTGATATATAAAGAGAAATTATTCTTATTAATTGGTAATTTAAATATTTTTAATATAAATAAGGAGAGAAATATGAATAAAACGATAAATTTAGCCCTGCAAGGTGGCGGGGCGCATGGAGCATATACTTGGGGTGTTTTGGATTATTTATTAGAGGAAGGTTCTTTAATTTTTGATGCAATAAGCGCGACTTCGGCGGGTTCAATGAATGCTGTAGTCCTTGCCCAAGGTTTAATACATGGCGAAAATCAAGGCGCAAGAGAGGCTTTGGATAATTTTTGGCACGAAATTGCTAAGGCAGCAAAATTATATAGCCCCTATAAATCCAATCCTTTTGAAGCATTGATGGGCAATCATAGTCTTGAAAATTCTTTTGGTTATGTGATGAGCGATTTATTGACCAAAGTGCTTTCGCCATATTTATTAAATCCGCTCAATTTTAACCCCATTAAAGAAATTTTGGAACAAGTCGTTAATTTTGATGAATTACGCAACCATCATCAAAATAAAGTGCATTTGAAAATTTGCGCCACCAATGTTGAAACTGGGCAACCAAAAATTTTTGACAATAAAGAATTATCGGCTGATGCGATTATGGCTTCGGCGTGTTTGCCTTTTTTATTCCAAGCCGTTGAAATTGACGGCGAATTTTATTGGGACGGCGGATATATGGGAAATCCAGCAATTTATCCCATTATTTATGGTTCAAATAATTTAGATGTGTTAATCATTCATGTTAACCCCATTGTGCGCAAAGGCGTGCCAAAAACTTCGGCGGAAATTTTAAACCGAATTAATGAAATAAGTTTTAATTCTTCGTTAGTGCGCGAATTGCGGGCGATAAAATTTGTGGGTAATTTGATTGACAAGGGCATAATAAGCGAAAATGATATGAAAAAAATTAAAATTCATGCGATTCGTGATGATAAATTCGCATCTAGCCTTGAATTATCCAGTAAATATAATTGTGATATTAATTTTCTGTTGAAATTAAAAGCCAAAGGGCGCGCCAATGCTGAATCTTGGTTGAAAAAGCATTTTAAAGAAATTAATGTTGAATCTTCGGTTGATATTGTCCATGAATATTTGGATAAAAAATTATGAGTAATTAAGATTAAAATATTCGGGGTAAACGATAATATTATATTGCTTAATGCCAATTTTTTCAACTTTATATTGGCATTTTAGGTTTTCGCCATTATAAATTTGTTCCAGTTGGTTTTTGGATATTTTATTAGCAGAAAGGACATTCCCCAGAATTTAGCATCAATGTTGCTGTGAATGAATGTCGCCATAATATTGATTAGCATTGGTATCGATGATGATTGAACAGGATAATTTGTGCTTACGCGTTAATAGAATTAAAAGAATTTTTTAGATTTTTTCTAAGAGTTTTATTGATTGAAAAGATTTTAACCACCCGCCTCCGCTTCGCTTAGGACGCGAAGTATGCCATTTTTAAACGCCCTAAATTTTGATTTTAAAATGCTATCCATTCCCCTCCCTGCGAAGCAGCTAACCGAAGGTTAGGCGGAGGGGTGCGCCGTCAGGCGCGGGGTGGTTTATCACGAATTATATTAAAAAGGCGCGAATCAGAAATAATAAAATTAATCCTTCAAACCTATTTAAGCGCAAGCGTTCAAACTGCCACGAATTTTAATATTTTCGTGATTAGGGAATCGCCCAAATATTGCGACAGAGTATTATAAATAAAATTTTATTAAAAAATGGGGAATGTCCCTTATTTTGAAAATTGCAATTATACACGCAATTGTGCGCCCGTTTCTGCGGTAATTAAAGCCACAACTTGATGGGAGATTTCATGAATTTCATCATTGGTTAAGTTTTTATCCTTGGGCTGAATCGTGATTCGCAAGGCAAGCGATTTTTTGCCCGCGCCGATGGATTCGCCTTCATAATAATCAAAAATTTTTGCGTCTTTGATAAATTGTTGATTGGCTTTTTTCGCGCATTTAATTAATTTATCGGCGGGAATCTTGGCATCACAAATAAAGGCAAAATCGCGGCTTATTGCCTGAAAGTGATTTTTGGTAAAAATCGGGCGGGTTCGGCTTTTAATTGCTTTGGGCTTGGGTAATTTATCAGCAAAAATTTCAAAGGCAACAACCCTTCGGGCTATATCCATTTTTTGCAAAATTTGCGGGTGAATTTCGCCAAAATACCCAATAATAAATGCCCCTAATTTTAACGAAGCCGACCTTGCAGGGTGATAATAATTCGGCGCATCGCCATTCGTGATAGTAAACTGGATATTGGGGGCTAAAATTTGTAAAATTTCTTCGGCATCTTTTTTCACCGTGAAAATGCTGGCATCGGGGATTTGCGTAAAATTATCATCATAAATTTTGCCGCATCGCACCGCGCCAATCATGGTTATTTCTTTGTCGCGCCAATCTTTTTCCAACGAAGTTCCCAAAAATACTGGACCAATTTCAAATAAATGCACGGCTTGGGCATTTTTCGCGATATTTTGCCCCAAAGCAAGCATTAAATTACCCAAAATAGTCGGGCGCATCGTGTCAATTTCAGCATTTATCGGATTAATAATGGTAATATTTTCACAATTTTTATCGCACGCAAAATTTTGTGCCAAAAATGGCGAAGTAAATGACCATGTAATCGCTTCGTTCATACCGCGTGCAACTAAAACACGGCGCGCTAAAGCTAATTTTCGGAAATTTTCGGGAATCGCGGGGCTTTGACGGAATTTTTCCATTGGTAAAGATAAAGCGGGGATATTTTGAAAACCATAAATGCGTAAAATTTCTTCAACCAAGCAATGTGCGCCTTCTAAATCAGGGCGAAAGCTTGGAGTTTTAATCGTGAAATTATCGCCTTGCTGGCTGATTAATTCACAGCCTAATTTTTGTAAAATGGCGATGGAGGCTTCGGGGCTAATATTATCAACTCCGCCATTTGAGGCTAATTTTTTATTATCAAACGCAATCGCAATGCGGTTGTCGGGTTTTGCGCCCGCAACCGCTTCCTCGGACGCTTCGCCACCGCATAAATCAAGAATCATTTGGCTGGCAAGGGCGATACCCCAATCAACCGAATTTGGGTCTACACCGCGCTCAAAACGATAGCGGGCATCGGATAAAATGCCAGTTTTACGCCCCGTATGCGCAATATCCATGGGGTGAAAATAGGCTGCTTCAAGATAAACTTCGGTCGTATCCAAGGCGCAACCCGAATCCATGCCGCCCATAATACCCGCCAAAGAATGAATTTGATTATCATCGCTGATGATAGTCATGCTGGCATCGCAATTATATATTTTACCATCAAGCGCAAGCAATGTTTCGCCATCTTGGGCGTGGCGCATCACTAAATTTTTTGCCCCGCTTTGACAAATTTTAGTGGCATCAAAAACATGCAAAGGGCGACCAAAGGCAAGCGAAAAATAATTGGTAATATCCACCAAAGTTGATATTGACTTACAGCCAACGGCTAATAATTTTTCTTGCAACCATTTGGGGCTTGCGCCATTTTTTTGAATTTTAAAATACCGACCCTTGACAAATGGACAGGCATTCACGCCATCAATCCGCCAAGCAATTGGATTTTTCAATGATTCTTTGACTTTGGGAATATTTAAGGGCTTTAATGTTCCCAAACCCGCCGCCGCACAATCACGGGCAATGCCATATACGCCCAAACAATCACCGCGATTGGGGGTAAGTTTTATTTCAATGATTATATCGTCAAGCCCTTTATATTGCGCGTATTTTGCGCCAATCGGTGCATCGGCGGGTAAATTAATGATACCATCATGATTTTGGGAAATTTCTAATTCAAATTCGCTGCACATCATGGCTTGAGATTCCACACCGCGAATCGTGCCAACCGATAATTTTTCGCCATTATGGGGAATAATTGTGCCGGGCAAGGCTAATACAACCTTCATATCGCTTTTGGCATTGGGCGCACCGCAAACAACTTGATAAGATTTTTGCCCATCGCTTACCACGCATAATTTTAATTTATCGGCGTTCGGATGTTGTTTTGCCTCAACCAAATGGGCGATGATTAATTCGCTTATTTTCGCACTTTGGTCGGTGATAGATTCAACTTCTAAGCCTATATTGGTAAGAGTCGCGCAAATTTCTTGAACTGATGCTTCGGTTGTTAAATATTCTTTAAGCCATTTTATAGTAAATTTCATGATACACCCTTATTTATGGCACTAATGAACGCAAAAGGCAAGGGTTTTGCCATGGCGCAAAGCCAAAATGATTAAGCCAATCACCATCGGAATCAAAGAAATTGCGTAAATCGGGAATGCCATATTTTAACATGGCGATTCGTTCAATCCCCATGCCAAAAGCAAATCCTTGAAATTCAGTTGGGTCAAGCCCCATATTGCGAATCACATTCGGATGCACCATGCCCGAACCTAAAATTTCAAGCCACGAATCACCCTCACCAATTTTTAGCGTGCCGTCTTTTCGCGAACAGCCAATATCAACTTCGGCGGAAGGTTCAGTAAAAGGAAAATAACTGGGGCGAAATCTTAAAGGCACGGACGGCACTTCAAAATAGGCTTGGCAAAAATCATGCAAGCACCCTTTAAGATGCCCAAAATTTATCGCCTTGTCAATGACAATACCTTCAACTTGATGGAACATCGGCGTATGGGTAATATCACTATCCGAACGATAAGTGCGCCCGGGGGCAATTACCCGAATCGGTGCGCCTTTTGCCAATAATGCCCGAATTTGCACGGGCGAAGTATGAGTGCGAAGCACTAAGGGGTTGCCGTGTTCATCATTTTTATTAACATAAAAACTATCCTGCATTTGCCGTGCGGGGTGCGATGGCGGAATATTTAACGCTGTGAAATTATACCAATCATTTTCAATTTGCGGTCCATCGGCGTAATCAAACCCCATCGCGCCAAAAATCGCGATAATTTCTTCAATCGTTTGGCTTATCGGGTGAATTTTGCCAAATCCATACCCATCAGTTGGCAAGGTTGCATCGATAAATTCGCTTTTAAATTGGTGGTTTAATTCCAATTGCGCTAATTCTTGCCCACGGGCATCCAATAATTCTTGAATTGCATTTTTCAATAAATTACATTGTGCGCCGTAAGATTTTTTTTCATCATCGCTCAAAGATGCAATTGTTTTGGTATAAAAATTGATAATTCCATTTTTACCTAAAAGATTTGATTTGACTTGGTATAAATCTAATTGTGATTTAGTATTACTAATAATTCCATGCGACTCTTCAAATAAAACTTTTAACTGCTTGTCTTTAATTAAAAGTTTATAATGAATTGCTGTCTTTATTAGTAAATCTCTTAGTGCACTCATGGCATTATGCCAATTTTGCTACTAATTCTTTAAAGCCATTAGGGTCGCGCACAGCAATATCAGCCATTGTTTTGCGGTCTAATTCAATGTTAGCTTTTTTCAATTTATCAATAAATTGCGAATAAGTTAAGCCTAATTCCCGCACTGCGGCGTTAATTCGTTGAATCCATAAAGCACGAAAATCGCGTTTACGAACCCGTCTGTCACGATAAGCATATTGTCCTGCTTTTTCAACAGCTTGTTTCGCGATACGAATCGTATTTTTGCGTCTGCCGTGATAGGTTTTGGCGGCTTTTAATACTTTTTTATGTCTTGCGTGGGCGGTAACACCGCGTTTTACTCTTGCCATTTTTAATACTCCTTATATTTCGTTAAGCCATGCGTAAATGATTTTTAATCACAATTCGTGCATCACATGGTTTTAAAACTTGTGAGCCACGATTTTGGCGTTTCATTTGTTGGGGGCGTTTGGAAGTATTATGACGCAAGCAAGCACTATAAAATTTAACTTTGCCTGTGCCAGTGATTTTAAAGCGTTTTTTGGCAGCGCTTTTGTTTTTTAATTTGGGCATTTTGAACCTTTCGTAAATAAAGTTTAATAGTAAACCAGCAGGCATCCCATAGCCCGCGTGATTAATAATAGTGATATATCATGGATTTTTTTAAAATCAAGATATATTTAGCTTTTTTTGAAGGGCGATTAATATTCTTTTAAGCCATTTTTATTATGAAATAACAAAGGGCGAATCACGCCATCAATTAATCGGTAAATCCAGCCATGAATTTCAATGTCATTATTATGCAGCCAAGCCTTACGGATAATGGGGTTATTGGCGATATTCAGTAATTGTTGACGCACATTTAATTCGCATAATAAATCAACTTTATCATCAAAATTATCGCATTGGCGTAATAAATCTTGATTTTGTTTGGCAACATCACGCACGGGTTGAATCCAATGATCAATAACGCCATGAAAATTATCACCACAAGCGGCACGCACACCACCACAACCATAATGCCCGCAAACTATCACAAATTTGACTTTTAAGACTTCCACCGCGTAATGCAATACCGAATTAAAATTTAAATCGCCATGATGCACGATATTGGCAACATTGCGATGCACGAATACTTCACCGGGCGCCAAACCCGTTATTTGATTGGCGGGCACGCGCGAATCGGAACAACCAACCCATAAATATTCGGGCGATTGCAATAAAGATAGGTTTTTAAAAAAATCGGGCTCTTGGGCAATGGTTTTTTGCGCCCATTGCTTGTTATTATCAAGAAGCTTTTGCAGCAAGTGTTTTCTCTATACGGCGTTTAACAACCAAAGCTTCGTTTGGCAGTGCGCTGTCATTGGTTGCCAATAAGAATTTATCCAAACCACCTTTGGCATCCACGGTGCGAAGCGCACGGGTTGAAATTTTCATGCTAACATCTAAATTTAAGGCTTCAGAAAAAAGTCTTTGGACATGTAAATTCGGACGAAAAGTATGTTTCGTTTTATTTTCAGCGTGTGAACGGCGATTGCCGAATTGATTTTTTTTGCCTGTTAAAGAACATTCGCGTGTCATGATACTTAATCCTATTGGTAAATAGATTCCTATTATTGTTAAAATGGCTCCGCAGAAGGGATTCGAACCCCTGGCCGATCGGTTAACAGCCGATTGCTCTACCACTGAGCTACTGCGGAATTAATCCTCTTATAGCAAGATTATTTATGATTGCAAGCATTTTTTTAGATAAAATGTGAATTATTTGTGATATACATTGATACCCTAATATATTTAAAAACTAATATCCTCTTAACATTAATAATTCATTTAATTCAGAATTACTATATTCGGTGATAAATTTTAACCCGTGCCCCCGCTTTTAACTATAAAATTATCATTTTTGTATCGGGGTTATTTTGAAAATCTTGCACTAATCCATTGCGGGCAATAATTTTTCCCTTGCCAGAAAAATGGGCGGTGGTGATGACAAATTTGTTTTAGGCGGGTTATTAATTGCGCTTGGCGTAAAAATAGCTTAGCACCCGGTCTTGCTTGCTGGCATCATTAGTTTTACGGGTAAAATTAACAAAATATTTACAAGGGCGATTAAAATTTGTTAAATTTTTTATTTCATTAAGATATGGCAATTCATCGTATTTAAGACTATCGCGCATTAGTATCGCCTTTATTTCAGGGCTTGCAATTTGATTAATATATGCTGTGCGATTTGTAATGGCGATATAATCATCGTAAGCCGTAATATTCATAATCACAGGAATTTGCCCATTAACACGGTTTAAACATGATAAGTTATTTTGCGAATTGAGTAAAGTTTCGTCTAGCTCTTTGGATTTATCGCTAAGTTCTTGAATTATTTTCTCGTTTTGTGGAATTTGATTGATTTCTGTGGCTGGCACTAAATTCGTTAAAAATTCTGGAATTTTATTAAGGGGTAAATTATTTCTTTGCCCATATTTTTGTAATTCAACTAGAGACTTTGCCAAGTATTTGGCTTCTTGCTGGCTATATTCCTTGCCGATTGTGGCTTTTTTAATTTCTTGCGTTAAAAAATCATTGGCTTTATCATCGCCAAGCACAACAAAATAAACAATGCCAAAGAAAATAATTTGCATCAAAAAATCAATGATGGTTAGGTTTAATATTTGGTCTGACGAATTTAATTTACGCATGCTTGCTTACCAGACACGAAAAAAGCTGATAATATCGCGCCCTAAACTTAAAATATTATAATTATTATTCGCATTAACGGCGCGACTTAATGAATCATTCGTATTTTTTATTTGTGCAAAAATTTGTGCACTCATTTTAGATTGGTTATCATTGCTTTGTTTGAGCTGTTCATAAATTCGTTCATTGGCTTTTGCATTTTCTGCAATCAGATGGTTATATACATTATCTTGGGAATCTTGCGTGGATTTATTAAGATTTTCATTAATTTTGGCTAAAATATTGATAATTTCTTGGTTATCTGCGCGAATCGTAGCATTATTTGCTTCTGGGGCATTTGTTGCATTGCCCCCTGTTTCAGATTGGCGTTTTATGTCATTAAATACATCACGGAATTTTTCTAATGACGCTAGATTTTTCTCTACAGTATCAAGCGTTTTATTAAATTTATCCAAACCTTTATCTAAGGGTTTGAAATTTGCCCGATTATTATCCAATACTTCTTTAAATTCATTGACACTTTGATTAATTTTAGAGATATTTGCGCGAAATTCTTGGGTAATTTGCGTAAAATTGGCTTGAATTTGGCTAAAATCTAATTTTTGGGATTCTTCTTGAATTTTATTGTTAATTGGCGTTAAATCAATGGCTAAATCAAATTGCAATTTCCCTAATTCTGTTTCTAAATTATTTAAAATTTTCCGAAATTTTAAATCATGGTCGTTAAAATTTTCGGCTAATTTTTCTGATAATTTATTTTGTTGCGCGGTATTTTTGGTAAGCGCGGTTTTATTATCATCAATAATTTTACCAAAATCCACGCTGATGGCGGCATAATTTTTGGCAATATCCTTAATTGTAGCTAAGGAATCTTGCAATTCTGTTTTCGCATCTGCCACAAAATTATTATTTACTTCGGTTAAATTATTCATATATGTCTTATTATTTGACTCAATTTTATACAGAGTATTGTTTATTTGCTCTAATAATAAATTGGGATTATTTTTAACATCTTCGGCGGATAATTCATCGGGTATCAAAAAATATCGTAATACAACCCCAAGTCCAGTATAAGCTAAACCAAAACCAAATTGAATTAAAATATTATTCTTATCAATTCTGCCAATCCCAATTTCAATAACGGCAATTGCCATCATAGCAATGGTCATTAAAAAACCATAATAATAAATACTATCAATTTGTTTGGGACTTAATTTTTGTTTTTTTGATAATAAAAATACCCAATAAATTATATATGGCACAATACCTGATAAAATATACATATTATCTGTGTTTTTCACAGAAAATACAACTGATAGGATAATTGAAGCAACAATGGAAATAAAAAAACTTTTCATAAATTTTACCCCGGTAAATATTGGTAATTAAAGCCACCAGCTTCGTTATCGCCAAAAAACCAATTCCAGAAAAAAACACGGCATGTTGAAATATGTTGATTAATGGCGGTGCCGCCATTGCCCTTGTTTAATTGCGAACGCGGGATTAAGAATAATTCAATTTTAACCTTGGTAAATTGGGGGCGACCCGCGCTACCCGCGCGTGCTTGCAAATATTCTTCCACCATATTTTCAGGGGTTTTGCAATTATACATGGAAAATTTATCGGTATATTCCACCATATCCGAAAAAATTATTAATTTGCTTGACGGCGAATTTTGTAAATATTCGCTTAGGTTAATATCGCTGATGCTTTGGGCAATAGGGCTGTTGCGTGATGCAAATTGCACTTTTTCAATCGCTTCATTTAGTGGCTTGACAAATTTTTCTTGATATAATTTTTCAACCGCTTTAACATCTTCGTTTAGTTGATTGCCTTGCTGGCGCACTTTGCATTTTGAAAAAATCGGGCGCAAATTTGTTTGTGATGATTCATTAACTTCAAAAACCGAAATTAATTGCCCTTCGGGTGTTTTATTCACAAAATCATTAATTTGGCTACGGATTGCATCGTAAGTTTGCCTTGAAACAGCATCAGTGCCATCAATTAAAATCACATTTTTTATCAGGGGTTGCGCAGGGTTTTTAATACAAAGCCTTTCGTCTAATTTATCCTTGGTAAAGACAAATGACAAAATAATCATTAAAACAATAAATCCGACTCCGCCAGTTATTTTTTGCTGGGCGGTGAATTTATCTAATATATTGCTGGATTTATGCCCGCGCGGGTGTAAGGGGGTTTTTAATTCACGCGGATTCATTTATTGCTTCCCGCATAATTATTGATGATTGCTTGATACCACGACTCCAATTCTTTACCAAGAATCTTATTCGCCTCAGTGTCTATGGCATGAATATTTTGTGCAAGTTTTTTCGTATATTCCTTGACCATGGGTTCTATTTTATCTTGCAAAATTTTAATATCAGTAATTTCTTTGTTAATATCAGGGTCTTTTGCGCGTTCTTCATTCATGATGGTTAATTTTTCCGCAAAATATTTGGGCGGTTCCATTTTATTGGCACGAATTGCCTTATTAGCATTACGATAAGCCGCACTCACGGTTGCTAAATCAATATCAATATTATTGCGCTGTTCGTGAAAATAAATAAGCGCGCTATCGCATTCGTTATTTAATTGCGTCAGCGTGTTGGATAATTCCGACCATCTTGCTTGGGTGGTAATATTATTATGGCGAAATTGCCCAATTTTTTCGCTCATCAATTCCCTTGCTTTAATTTTATCTTCTTCAAGGAATGCTTCAAATTGTAAGCGTTGTAAATCGGCAAGACGATAGCCGGGATAAGCATCGTCCATATTATACCCCTTATATCCAGCAGCAAAGCCCATTAATACGCCCGTGCCAAACAAGACAAAACCAATGACGGTATCAAAATTTAAGCCCCAAACAAAGATTTTAAACGCCAATTCCACGGCACGCCCAAACGCGCCTGCGGAATTTATCGCAGCTTCTGCGCGGTATGCTGTAAAAATCGCGTTAATATAAATGATGACTAATATGCCAATGATGCCCGCCGCCCAGCCCGCATATTTTTTTACGGCATCAATATGATTTTTATACCGAAATAAATTACCCGCAATTGCGGCAACGACAATATTTATACCCGATACGCCCATGGCAACCCAAATGCCACCCAATAAGCCATTTTCATTTTGAAAATAAAACATATTCGCAACCGCTTCAACAAGCCATAAAATAAATAAATTGGACAAATAATTAAATTGGTCAAAGGGATATTTGGCATTTCTGTCTTGTAAATTATTATTATTTCTAAATTTTGTATATTTGGCTAAATATTCGCTGTTGATTTTAACGGATTTGGCAATATTATCGCCCTGTGTGGCTTGAATCTGGGCAATATCATTGCGCAAATTTTGATTATCAAGGCAAATTTCCGTATCGCGCTCAAGCTCTTTGACAAATAACTGATTATTGCGGATATTATCTCTTATCTTGCCAATATAGCCATTAAATTTATCCACCATATCGTTAAGTGATAAAATTGCAATGGCATATAAATTACTTTCATGTTGGTCAAGGCTTTTTGCATCATGATGCGGCAATAAATTCGCTGCCTCATTTTCGCCCTTTTTAACATAATCGCCGTGCAATTTCATTATTTCTTTTTGATAAGTAATGATATTCGTGCTTTCAAATTTATACGGATATTCACTCTTTTCAATTGATAAATGCTTTGCTGGAATCGCCGCTAATCTTGCAATTTTCTTGCGTTGTGCATTTTTATAAATATAATAAGCAAAAAAAATCAGGGTTAAAAATATCAAAAATAGGAATCCCCAATATGATTCCACCGATTGAAATTTTTCAATCTTAAAGAATGGAATTCCAAATAATGAAAAAACTTCTGTGTTTACATTTACCATTTTTTTCTCCCTAAATTACAGATGAATTTTAACAATAACTTATTTAATTGACAAAGTCAATAAAAATTTTATATGAAATTAAAATACAACCTTTGATGTAGGTATTGCCGATTTAAGAAATTTTGTCGCTTAAATAATTTTAAACGAAATAGCGATAAACCAGCCCGTTATTATCGCAAATTTATATTTTATATTCAATTAAGAATCAATGTTAATATCAAAAAAATTAGTAATATCCACTTTTTATTATTGACAAAATATAATAACAACTTATATATCATAAAATTCCTAAGATAATTAGGGTAATTCAAAAATCATGGTTTAATTATTCCATCAATAAGGGGTTTCATGCGCAAAATAACAACTTCATTTGCAATAATCGCCGCAATTGCTGGTGGATATGGCATTTATACAAATAATTCCAAGCAATCATTGCCACGCCCCCCGCAACACGAAACTTCGCCCCTTGAATCATACCAAAATTTGCGCTTAAATTGTGAAAATATCAAATATCATCGCGAAGATTATTTACCCGATGGCTGGATTGATACGGATAATGATTGCCAAGACACCAGAGCCGAGGTATTAATTAGCGCAAATAACGGCAAATTAGAATATAATAAAAACGGCTGTAAAGTCAAAAAAGGGCTTTGGCACGACCCTTATAGCGACAAAGATTTTAATGAAGCCAAAGATTTAGATATTGACCATATAGTGCCATTAAAAAATGCCCATGTTAATGGGGCTTGTTTATTGTCAAGCGAAGAAAAAATTAAATTTGCCAATGATTATGAAAATTTATTGCCCGTATTTAATCAATTAAATCGGCAAAAGGGGGAAAAATCGCCCGATGAATGGTTGCCACCCAATAAAAATACTTTATGCGAATATTTGCAAAAATGGGCGCATATCAAGGAAAAATATAATTTAGCTTACAGCATACGCGAATATGAATTTTTTAATAAAAATCAAGAAAATTGTCATTTAAATTTTAATATCGCCATTAAATAAGCCTTGAATTACGCGCGAATCGTTATATATCAGGTTTAATGACCAATAATTTTACTGAATTGCAAATACCCCAACCAGTTGCACCGAATGAGGAGCAACCAGACGGGCTTACCCAAAAATTTTTAGATTTTTTTGAAAAACGCCAAGGTAAACCAGAACCCAAACCGATTGACGATATTGATTTGCCGCAACCCTTGGGTATTGATGCGATTGAGAAAATGCAATTACGGGCGGCACCGCAATTTTCGGGCAAAAAATTTGACGCCGATATAATTTGCCAATATAATAAAATGCCCGTAATCAAGCCAATTATTGGTTGTGTGATTGGAATTATCATCGTTGTTTTGGGGTATTTTATCATTCTGGATAATATTTTTTCGCAAATTTTAGTTATCACGATTGGTTTTGCGTTTGCGTGGATGCTGGGCATCAAGCTTACCTTGCTTAATCAAGAAATTGTGATTAAAAAACATGGCATCGCCATGAATGATTTGGGCGCGGGTAAATTTATCGCATGGCAGGGGATAAAAAAAGTTAAATTGCGCTATGCTTCGGGGCATTATCATTGCGAAATTGCCGATGATTTTCAAAAAATGCAAATTGATGGCGCGCTTAAAAAATTTAATTTAGTCATTGCTTGCACTGCCCAAGCAATAAGAATTACGCGCACACCCCTTGACGAATTAACCTTGGCGAATTTTGCCATGATGGGGCATTTATTTTCGCATATGGATTTTTCAAATGATGAATTAGAAGATTTACGCACCAAACGCGGTGGCATTATTCGCAAAAAATCCAATAACCAAGCCCCAAACACCGCCAATTCATCGGCAAAACCAGACGAAGTCAATGATGATGATGATTTAGGCGAAAATGTCTAAGCGCGCTTATCGCCAGTGAAATGATTTTTAATTTCATCAACACCTAATGGGCGGTCGCTGGTTTCTAAATGTAGCCTATCACTTGATTCGTCAAAGGCTAATTCTTGGCATAATTGCACATTTAAATCCGCGCCCAAGCCGGGTTCTTTGCTTGGAATGACATAACCATCTTGCCATGTTATTGGTTTTGATAATAAATCAGCAAAAATCCCATCAAATGTGCGAATTGATTCCAAAAGCAGAAAATTCGGTATTGTCGCCGCAAGATGAATATTCGCCATCGCCACCACAGGACCACAATATAAATGCGGGGCAAGTTGCGCGTAATAAACTTCGGCAAGATTCGCAATTTTTTTGCCTTGAGTAATGCCACCGCATCGCCCCAATTCAGGTTGTAAAATTGCCGCCGCACCATTGGATAATACCCGTTGAAATTCATATGGCATGGTGAGTCGTTCGCCAGTTGCCACTGGAATTTTCGTATTTTGGGCAACTTTTGCCATTTCTTCGGGCATTTCTGGCGGGGTTGGTTCTTCAAACCACAGGGGGTCAAATGGTTCAATCGCGCGGGCAAAGCGAATTGCCCCAGCAGCAGTAAATTGCCCATGCGTGCCGAATAATAAATCAGCTTTACCCCCCACGGCTTGACGAATTTTCTTACAAAATTCACCCGCCAAAGCAATGGTTTCCAAAGATGGCATACGCGGGTCAAACGCGCCATATGGCGCGGCAGGGTCAAATTTTATCGCGGTGAAGCCTTGTTTAACATAATGCGCCGCCCGTTCCGCCGAAAGGTCAGGATTCCAATAAATGCTGGAATCATGCCCTTGGTTATAATCAGGGTAAATATAAGTGTAAGAGCGCAATTTTTCATTGACTAAACCACCCAATAAATTATAAACTGGTTGATTTAATGCCTTGCCCAAAATATCCCATGTTGCAATATCAATCGCCGACATCACGGCTTGTAGTGATACATCTGGACGCCCCGTATAACCACGCCCGTAAATTTGGCGCATGCGTTTTTCAGCCCCAAAAACATCTTGCCCAATAACATGGCGTTCCACAACATCGCTTATCATTGCGCGCATGGCACGCGGACGAAACGACCCGCCGTAAGCTTCACCAACACCCACGATACCATTATCCGTAAATAATTGCAAAAATATATAATATGTGCCACCAAATTCATGCTTGGGCACGCCCACAATATGTATTTTATAATCTTTAAATTTCATTTTTTCTCCTTGTTTTGCTAAATATACAAGAAAAAAAATATAATGCAATTTTATTTTAAAAAAAATCGCAGTAATTACCCTTAATAATCACTTGAAATAGCGATAAAAATCTATATATTGTTATTATATAAATGTCAGAGGAAGTTATGAACACAGCAATTGGAAATTTTAATTTAAGTCAGCTCATCAGCCAGATTTTAACTGATGAAACCAAGAAAAATGGCAAGAAAATTCTTGAAATTGTCAATGAATGCGGCATAAGCCAGCCAACTTGGAGTCGGATTCAAGCGGGTAGTTCTTTGCTGAGTATTGACGAAATTAATCAAATTTGCGAATTTACGCAAATTAATGTCATGAATGTTATTGAACAATCCTTAGCAATGGCAAAACAAATACAAGAAAAAGAATTGGCAAAATTATCATTTCAACAAACCGAAGCCGTGATTAATCGCACGACATTAAAATATTTAATTGCGTTAAGCAATAAAAAATAATTATTGTCGTTCTAATAATTCAATGCGGTTGCCATCTGGATCTTCAATGAATGCCAGCATGGTTGTGCCATGTTTCATGGGACCGGGCGGACGGGGAATCGGCACGGATTCGGCGGCTAATTTGGCACATAAGCCTAACATATCATCACAACCAATCGCCATATGCCCAAAACCTGTGCCTTTGGTATAAGGCTCGCTTTGGTCCCAATTATGAGTTAATTCCAGCACGGTGCTATTGGCTTCGGTATCATAACCGACAAATGCCAAAGTGAATCGTCCTTCGGGATAATCGTCGCGGCGCAATAATTTCATACCCAATAAGCGGGTGTAAAAATCAATGGATTTTTCTAAATCAAAAACCCGAATCATCGTGTGCAAATAGCGCATATTAGCCTTTCGTTAGCAATTAAATTTCCCGTTCAATAATTAATTTCTTAATTTCCGCAATGGCTTTGGCAGGGTTCAAGCCCTTGGGGCAAGCCTTGGTGCAATTCATAATTGTATGGCACCGAAATAATTTAAATGGATCTTGCAAATCGTCCAATCGTTCGCCAGTTCGTTCATCGCGGCTGTCGTTAATAAATCGGTATGCTTGCAATAAAATGGCGGGACCTAAATATCGCTCGCCATTCCACCAATAGCTTGGGCACGAAGTGGCGCAACAAAAACATAAAATACATTCGTATAATCCATCTAATTTTTCACGATTTTGCGGTGATTGCAATCGTTCGGAATCAGGGGGATTTTTCGTATCGGTTTTAAGCCATGGTTCAATGGAGGCTAATTGCCCGTATAAATGATTTAAATCGGGCACTAAATCCTTAATGACGGATAAATGCGGCAGGGGGTAAATTTCTACATCGCCTTCTTTGTCGGCGATAAATTTAGTGCAAGCCAGCGTATTCACGCCGTTAATATTCATGGCGCAAGACCCGCAAATACCTTCACGGCAACTACGGCGAAATGATAAAGAACTATCAATTTCATTTTTGATTTTCAAAAGCGCGTCCAAAATCATCGGTCCGCAATTGGCAATATCAATGGTAAATTCGTCAATTTGCGGATTTTCATTATTATCCGGGTTATATCGGTATATTTTGAATTTTTTATATTTCGCGCTTAAATCATTGGCAACTAAATTAGCATCGCGCCAAACTTTGCCTTTTTTCACTTCCGAGCCCTTAGGTAATTTAAATTCAGCCATATTAATATTAATCCTTTTTAGTCCCTTTTTTATTATTATCACTGATTATTTGCTTATTCAATAATTTTTGCAATTTTTTTAATTGTTTTTGCAAATCACTATCGCTTGTTTGCAATAAATCTGTCAATAATTCTTGGCATTCAAGCAAAAGCTTCTTTTTTTTCGGCAAATCTTCGTTGGCTAAATAAATTTTTAACAGCGTTAATTTCGCAGAAACATGGGTTTTGGCGGCTTTTTTCAAATAAGCCAAACCTTGCTTATGGTCGCCTTGGTCGTATAAAATGCGCCCAAAATGATATTGCCCAATCGGGCTTTTCGCATCTGCCGATTTTTGAAGGTAATCAAATGCTTTTTTCATATCTTTTTTGATGCCATCGCCGCTTGCCATTAATGACCCTAAAATTGCCATCGCCCCTAAATGATCGTTATCGCAAGCTAATTTTAAGTATTTAATCGCATTTTTCATATTTTTCTTGGTTATTTCGCCGTTCAGATAAATCGTTGCCAAAATAAATTGCGCATCATCTAAACCCATATCCGCGGCTTTTTGATAATAAGCGATGGCTTCTTTTGTGTCAACCTCACCGCCCTCGCCGTGAATTAACATATAAGCAAGATTAAACATGCTTAAAGCGTGCCCTTGTTCCGCCGCGCGCTGATACCATTGGCGCGCTTGTTGATAATCTTGGGGGCATAATTTACCCGTGTCAAATGATAAAGCCACTTGATGTTGGGCATCTGCATTATTATTATAGGCAGCTTTTAAAAGATATTCAAACGCAAGCTTATTATCTTGCGGCAGAAATTGCCCTTTTAGATATAAATACCCAATTTGAAATTGCGCATCCACATCGTCAAGGTCAGCAGCATGTTTGATACATTCAACCGCTTTTTTATTGGACATTTTGACGCCCACCCCTTCAAAATAATTGCGCGCCATTTCTAAATAAGCTGGCGGGTATTTGCGCTTGGCGGCTTTATTTAAAAATTCCATGGATTTTATACCATCGGCGGGCACGCCTTGCCCGCGTCCAATAATGCGCCCCGCTAAAAACAAGCCATGCGCATCGTTTTTTTGCGCCGATAATAACGCCCATTTCAGCGCGGTTTTATAATTTTGTTTCACGCCATCGCCAATATAATATGCGCCAGCCACGCGGTTGATGGCTTTTAAATCACCAAATTCGGCTCTTCGTTCAATAGTTGCAAAAGATTCTTGAGTCATTTTATCCTTTAAGTCGTTATTTGTTGCATGCGGTTGGCTTTTAATTGGGCAAAATCGCTATCAGCATGGTATGAAGACCTTGTTAATGGCGAAGATGCCACCAATAAAAAACCCTTGGCGCGCGCCAACGCGCCTAAATTCTCAAATTCTTCGGGGGTTAAGAATTTAGCCACAGCAGCATGTTTACGGGTTGGTTGCAAATATTGCCCAATCGTCAAAAAATCAACTTGGGCGGCGCGCGCATCGTCCATTACTTGGGCGATTTCTATTTTTTCTTCGCCCAAACCGACCATTAAGCCCGATTTAGTAAAAATTTGCGGGTGAATTTTTTTTGCTTCTGCCAATAATTGCAACGACAAAAAATATCGTGCACCCGGGCGAATTGTCGGGTAAAGTCTTGGAATAGTTTCTAAATTATGATTAAAAACATCGGGCGGGGACTGCATGATAATTTCCAAAGCCCCAGATTTATTTTTAAAATCTGGCGTTAAAATTTCAATGGTTGTATTGGGTGCGGCTTGACGAATCGCTTGAATTACTTGCAAAAAATGCCGTGCGCCGCCATCAGGCAAATCATCGCGGTCAACCGAAGTAATAACAACATGCGCCAAGCCCATTTGCGCCACGGAATCGCCAATGCGCCTTGGCTCGTCATGGTCAATGCCAATGGGTTGTCCCGTGCGCACATTGCAAAACGCGCAAGCCCGCGTGCAAATATCGCCCAAAATCATAAATGTCGCATGTTTTTTTGCCCAGCATTCGCCAATATTGGGGCATGCGGCTTCTTCGCATACTGTATGTAATTTTTGGGATTTGACAAGTTTTAATGTTTCGTGATAAATTGGCGAAGTCGGTGCCTTTACCCTTAACCAATCGGGTTTGCGCAAAACAGGCGTTTCTGTATTATTGCGTTTTTCTGGATGACGCAATACGCTATTTTTGGGTGGTGCTAACAGATTGGAATTTTCTTGCATTTTCATTAAAATTTCACTATCGTATGACAAATTTAAGATATAGTATAAGCCAATGAATTATAAAATCAACCCTTTTTATTTGCAAACCGAATCAATTGATAAGGGATTAATGCAAATTTTCTTAACTTCGCAAGAAATTATGCACATTATAAGCACGCAGGGCGATTTTAACATTACCCAAAATCAAATTATTTTTTTATTAATAAAGCCGCATACAAGCGAAGAAATTTGCCGAATTTTACAAATTTCACGGCAAAATTTTCACCAAATGATAAAAAAAATTAAGCATTTAATCAATATTTCCACGCCGAATCGCGACAGGCGCAAAATTTTTTATATTCTTAACCACGAAGGCATTAAGCTTCGCCAAGAATTATTGCAACCCGCCATTAATAAAATGGCAAAACATTATAAAAAATATGGTGCCGAATCAGTGGCTGGTTTGGATTATATTTTACAGGATTTTATTCATGAATTATGATATTTTAATGATTGATGATGATATTGAAATTTGTGAATTAACCCAAAAATATTTGCAAACTCGGGGGAATTACCAAGTGGATATTGCCCATAATTTCGCGCAAGCCCGCGCAAAAATTCACGAAAATTCGTATAAAATTTATATTTTAGATGTATTAATGGGCGAAGAATCGGGCATAAACTTCTTGAACGAATGCCGCGCCCATGGCAATAATACGCCGATTATTATGCTAAGTGCTTTGACGCAACCAGACGATAGAATTAATGGTTTGGCAAGCGGTGCCAATGATTATTTAGGAAAACCCTTTGACCCGCGCGAATTAGTTTTACGCATTCAAGGCTTGATTTCAAGGTATGAAGCCCCTAAAATGCTGGAATTTGGCGAAAATTTATATGATTATGGCGCAAAAAAATTATTTCATCAAAATAAATTAGTGATTTTAACGACCACCGAATCGGCAATATTTCACTTATTGGCAAGCAATATTGGGCAAGCGCAAACAAGAGAATTTTTATGCCAATCGGTTGTCGGTGCCCATAATAATCCGCGAGTCATTGATGTGCATATTGCGTCATTACGCCGAAAAATAAACGATAAATCTGAATTTATTCAATCAGTTCGCCATAAAGGCTATATGTTAAAACCTTAGAATTTTGCTTAATTTTCCCCATAAAAACTTAATCTAATATAATAAAATTTTATTATAAATCATTGATATATAACTATGTCCATAATTGGCATGGTAAATGAAATATCAATGATAACCAAAGGAGAAATTATGGCAAGTCAAGATATTTTATTTTTATTAATGGGTGCAGTTTTAGTTTTATTCATGCACGGCGGTTTTGCGTTTTTAGAAGCAGGTTCGGTGCGCAAAAAAAATCAAGTGCATAGTTTAGTAAAAATTTTAGTTGATTTTGGATTTTCAGCAATAGCGTATATTTTTATAGGTTATTGGGTTGCATATGGCGTGCATTTTTTTCATTCGGCGGGTGATATTATCGCGGATAATCAAGGCTTACAGGCAAGCAAATTTTTCTTTTATTTTTGTTTTGCCGCGGCTGTGCCTGCAATAATATCGGGGGGAATCGCCGAACGCACCGAAATTCGCGGGCAAATTATGGCATCGGTTATTATCGTTGCGCTGATTTACCCATTGGGCGAAGGCGTGCTTTGGAATGGTAATTGGCAGATTCAAGATAAAATCGCCGCGATTTTTGGCGAAAAATATCACGATTACGCGGGTTCGGGCGTGATACATCTTTTGGGCGGTTTTTTAGCCTTAATGGCAATTATTATCATCGGACCACGCAATGGCAAATATAAAAAATCAAAAGCCGTGGCAATTCCGCCTTCAAATATTCCATTTTTAGCCCTTGGAACTTGGATTTTATGCTTTGGTTGGTTTGGATTTAATGTCATGAGCGCGGGTTCTTTGGCAAATATCAGCGGCTTAGTCGCCCTCAATAGCCTTATGGCGATGGTGGGCGGTATCGTTGGTTCTTACTTATTGGGCGATAAAGACCCGGGTTATGTTCATAATGGCGCATTGGCGGGATTAGTCGCGGTTTGCGCGGGTTCGGATATAATGCACCCTTTTGGCGCATTAATTACTGGATTAATGGCGGGTGGGATATTTGTGCTTATTTTTCCATTGATGCAAAATACCATGAAAATTGACGATGTCTTGGGCGTGGTGGCGTTGCATGGTTGTTGTGGCTTATGGGGAGTGATAGCTTGTGGAATTTTCGGACAAAACGCGCTTGGCGGTTTAGGCGGCGTAAGTTTGGGCGCACAAATTACCATCGGTTTTAGTTTGGTTATTTGGGCATTATTTAGCGGGTATATTTTATATTTTTGCATTGATAAAATATTTGGTTTGCGCATGAATGCCGAAGCGGAATTTATGGGCGCAGACTTAGCGATTCATAAAATCAGTGCTTATCCCGAAGATATGATTTAGAATATTTTTTGTATTTTATCAAATAAATCAAGGACATCTTGGTGAATATGTTCAGATTTCATATTTTTAAGAATTGATTCTCGGCTAAAAATTGTGTTGTCAAACGCGTTTGGCTTAATTTTATTTAGTTGATTATATAAACTATCCTCATCGGTATATAATATTTTCTTGCCGTTCAAGCTTGAAAAAATTTTGATATTAATTGTTCTGTATGTTTGATTTTCTTCTAATAAAAGCCTTTGTTCTGAAAAGAACTTTGTAATAATTGCTGTTGCTGTTTGTAAAAATTCCTCATTAAATAGGGTATTTCCTAAGAATGCCGCCGAAGCAATCCACGCATCTTTAACCAAAAGATAATTTTCAATATTTGTTCTGCTCCATTCAAAAACTTTCGGATTATTGGGGAATAATTTACCTGTATCTAAATCCATAATTATATAATTTTTGCATTCTGGAATTATTTTCCTAAGAGCATTAAAATGATTTTTTGCCAAATTAATCATCGCATTTTTATCTTGTCCCCCTAAATGAATAAAGGTTAATTTATTTGTTAAAGCTTGCTTTTCTAAAATATTTGCAAACCCACGGATAATCCTTTCATCATCTGCTCCTTCTACATAAATAACAAAAGGATTATTTTTTATATTAAATATTACATTTTGGGGAATTAAGCTCATCGCCGTGACTAAATCATTTTTATTGCCCGTAATTCTAACTGGCTTACCAGAAAGCAAAGAAATAATCTGTTGGTCATTAACTTGATTTATAATTTCAGATGAATGCGTTGCAATAATAAATTGCGCATTAAATGGATTATTTTTAAAAAATTCACAAATTCTTTTTTGTAATTCTATGTGAAGATGGGCATCAGGTTCATCTAATAAAACTATCTGCGCTTCATATCCGTAATAAAATCCCAACATAATAATAATTTGCTGAAAACCGCTACCTGCTGTGATTATTTCTAATGGCTTTTTGTTTGTATCCGCAATTTTTTTATATTCAATGTTGATAAATTGATCAGTTAATTCATTATATTTTGGGGCAATTAATTGCACATTAAACCAATCTCTGATTTTATTATTTAATTCAATCCAATTATTATTTTTTTTATCTTTAAAATCTTTGTATATTTTTAATATAATATTGCGAATTACGGCACCTGGCGCACCTTTACTGGCTGTCATTCTAATTGCGCCTTCACTTTTTTGCTCCTCTTTTTCCACAATACCCAAAGATGGCGTGATGATAACGACTTTTGGAAATAATTTTGACTCTTTATATTTATTAAAAGCATCCCAATTATCTGGTTTTATTGATATGCTACCTTCATTTAAATAAGTAATGATTATTTTAAGTTCGCATAAATTATGCTCATAAAACCATTTTAATTTAATTTCAATGGGAATTCTTGAATTATTATTTGCTTGCACTGACTTAAATCGCCATAATATAGCAAATTCAGTAATTGGCAAAACTTCAAATTTATCTCTTGTCATTGAAATGCCATTTTTTCTGCTATTTAAAGATTGATTTGATAAAAAAATAATGCATGAATGCCATAAATAAATGGCTTGCAAAATAGTCGTCTTACCACAATTATTCGCACCTATCAATAAATCATAACTATTAAATTTGTAAATTTCATTTTCTATTGATTTAAAATTTTGAATTTCAAGTTCGGTTATCATTAAAAATCCTTTCTTACACACTATCATCTGGTTACTTCAACCTAATTACAAAGAATAATATAACAATAATGACAAAATAAGCAACAATTTAATTAAAATTCCCAGCGATTCATAAAATCAGTGCTTATCTTGAATATATGATTTATTAATTTAAATCTATTATTTAATTGACTTTACACTGAATCATATTAAGTGTAATTAATATGGTTAAAAACTTACGATATATTCAAAAAATATTGATTTTCGCACAATCATCATTGATTGGCTTGTTTGTTTTTGTGCCTAATTTACACGCCGAAGCCTATAATATCTTGCGCGCAACCCAAGATGCCTTGCAAAATGACGGCAGGATAAGCAGCGCGAACGCGGATATTAGCGCCATTGAAGAACAGAAAAATCAAGCAAAATCGGCTTTTTTGCCACAAATATCAACAATCTCTTCGTTTGGGCAAAACCAGTTATCACGGCAAAATAAACGCTTAATTACGGCATCAAATCCAAGCGGTAAAGATTTTGGTTTGTTAAATGGACGCGTGTTTAGCGCGGGGCTTCGGGTGGATCAAAAAATATATGATTTTGGGCGCACTAATGCCTTGGTATCGCGCGCCGATTCCACCATTAAACAATCCAAAATTCATGAACGCGAAGTCAAACAAACCGTAATGATTGAGGTAATTAACGCTTATTTATCGGTGTTAGAGGCAAAAGAATCAGAAAAATTATTTTTAGATAGTAAAAATATTAACCAAGAACAATTAGCCATTGCGCAGTATAAATACGATCATAATGAATTACGCGCCAATATTTATAATCAAATTAAATCCCGTATAAGCCAATCAGCCGCCGAATATTTAACGGCAAGCGCCGAATTAAAAATCGCAATAAGCACTTTGGAACAACTAACGAATAAAGAGCTTAAAGATGCGGAATTTTCATATGATAAAATTAATCAAATTATTGAATATATCGGCACTGACCCGCAATCTGCCAAGGCGCAAGCCGAACAATTTTCATTGGCAATTAATGCCCAAAAAGCCTTGGTGGATGTTGCCCGTGCCGATAAATCATACAACGAAGCAGGTATTATTGGGTTTGGCATTGCTTTTCCCGATATTTCATTGAGCGCGACAAGAAGCACGACTTTAACCGCGGGCGTTGTTATAGATAATAATACCGCGGTTGTTGTCAATGCAAATACGCAAATTTATGATGGCGGTGTGAAATCGTCAAGATTGCGCGAAGCTGAAAATCGCTTATTATCCGCCAATTATGGTTTGTCTGATACGATAAATAAAGTAAATTTAGATATTCATAATATTCATCGGCGCATTGATGCCGCGTCCGATATTGGCAAGGAATGGTTAAGCGCCGCCAATCAATTAAAGCTTACCATGGGCAATTTAACTGATGCGATGGAATTGGGCGCGGTGACATTTATTGAATATCTGAATGCGCTTGACGATTATAATAAAGCAAAAATTCAAGTAATAAAAAATAACATTCAAATTTATCGCCTGAAATTTCAATTAATGCAATTGACGGGAATTTTAACCGAAGAAACTTTATCAAGGTATGAAAAATAATGGCACAAGAATCAATTGAATCGCGAAGCATACAGCATCATTTGAAAAAATTTCGCAGCGTATTTATTCGCATTTTTATTTATTCTACTTTTATTAATTTATTTATGCTTGTTTCGCCGATTTTCATGATGTTATTATATAATAAAGTCATGGCGGCTAATTCCGTGCCGACCTTAATCGTTTTAACGGGGTTAAGCGTATTTTTACTTGTCATCATGGGGGTATTGGATGTGATTCGTCAGCGGGTAATGCTTCGGGTTGGCTTGCAATTAGACCAAGCCGTCAGCGATAAAATATTTGATGGTTTATTCACCGTGAATATGCGCCACCCAATCACTGGGCAACCACTGCCAAAATCTTCGCAACCTTTGCGTGATTTTGAAATGGTGCGAAGATTCGTATCAGAACCGACTTTAATTGCATTTTTTGATGTGCCTTGGGTGCCGTTTTTCTTGTTTGTGACTTACCTTATGAATCCTTGGTTATTTTGGTTATCATTTTTTGGCGCGGTATTTATTATTTATTTAACCGTGATGGGCGAGGTTGGCTCACGCGATTTAGTGCGCCAGCAATCAGTGTATAATTCGCGCGAATATATGTTTACCGATATGATAATGCGCAATATTCCTGTGTTAATGGCGCATGGCATGACCAATCGCTTGCGTAGCCGTTGGCACGAATTGCATAAACCCTCTATAGGTTATTCGGCGTTAGTTACCGATAAAATGTCGGTGTTATTGGGAACAACCCGCTCTTTTCGGATTTTATTGCAAACTTTAATCATGGCGGTTGGGGGGTATTTAACTTTAACCCATGAATTAAATCCAGCGTTTATTATGTCGGCATCAATTATTATGGGGCGGGCTTTAGCACCCGTGGAAATGGCAATTTCCAGTTGGAAATCGTTTATTATGGCACGGCAAGCTTGGTTTAGAATTAATAATATCTTACGCCAAGTAAGCAGTGAAAAACCCGAATTATTTCAATTACCCCGCCCCGAAGGACATATTGAAATTGACAGGTTAGTTGTCACCGTGCCCGGCGTTGACCGACCAATTTTAACCAATGTATCCATAAAAATTCCAGCGGGCACTTGCGTGGCGGTGATTGGACCATCGGGCGCGGGCAAGACAACTTTGGCGCATGCGATGGTTGGGGTTGCCAAACCATATTCAGGGTATGTTCGGCTTGATAATGTGGATATTCATAGTTGGGATCCCGAAGACCGCGGACAACATGTGGGGTATTTGCCCCAAGATATTGAACTTTTTGACGGCACCATCGCCGAAAATATTTCAAGATTTGATGAAAATGCCACCGAAGAAAAAATTATGCAAGCCGCGCATATTGCGGGTTGCCACGATATGATTTTGCGATTGCCCAAAAATTACAACACCGTGATTGGCGATAATGGCTATAAATTATCGGGCGGGCAAAGGCAAAGGCTTGGCTTGGCACGCGCGTTATATGGCGATCCTTCGTTATTAGTTTTGGACGAACCTAATAGCAACCTTGATACAAATGGCGAGGCAAAATTGCACGAAGCCTTATATCATGCCAAGCAACGCCACGCCACAATCATTATCATTACCCATAATGTGCGGGTTTTGGGTTTAGTTGATTCCGTGTTAGTGATAAATGAAAACACCGTGAAAGATTACGGCGCGCGCGATGAAATTTTGGGCAAATACCTGCGCCCCGCTGGGCAGGGCGAGACTCAAGCCACACCGAACATGTAAGTTATAAGTTTGTTGATTTTTTGTAATTTTATGGTTATATTATGGATATGAAGGAGAAATCATGCACCAAAAACGAGTATTTTCAGGCATTCAACCCACAGGCAATGTGCATTTAGGCAATTATTTAGGCGCGATTAAAAATTGGGTAAACTACCAATCTTCGCATGAATGTATTTATTGCGTGGTGGATATGCACGCCATCACCGTGGCGCAAGACCCCAAGGCTTTGCAACATGCTTGTTTGGAATTAACCGCAACTCTTATCGCGGCGGGCATTGATTATAAAAAACATATTATTATGGTGCAATCGTCCAATCCAGACCATGCAAATTTAGCGTGGATTTTTAATTGCGTGGCAAGATTGGGGTGGCTTAATCGCATGACGCAATTTAAAGAAAAAGCTGGGCATGATAAAGAAAATGCTTCAACAGGTTTATTTGTTTATCCTAACTTAATGGCAGCGGATATTTTAGCTTACCACGCAACGCATGTTCCCGTGGGTGATGACCAAAAACAACATTTAGAATTGGCGCGCGATATTGCGGCGCGATTTAACCGCGAATTTGGGTGCGATGATTTTTTTCCCATGATTGAAGCCCAATTTATGCCGATTGCCGCGCGGGTGATGTCGCTTCGCGATGGCACAAAAAAAATGTCAAAATCCGATGATTCTGATTTTTCGCGCATTAATCTTACTGATAACGCCGATTTAATCAGCCAAAAAATCAAAAAATGCAAAACCGATGCCGAGTTTATTAGTGATTCAGAAGAACAAGCCAGCGAAAGACCAGAACTTCGCAATTTAATGGGAATTTATGCGGCGATTACG
This sequence comes from Alphaproteobacteria bacterium, assembly GCA_965262605.1. Lineage (GTDB taxonomy): Bacteria > Pseudomonadota > Alphaproteobacteria > JASGCL01 > JASGCL01 > CBDHFN01. The sequence continues at coordinate 420,035 of CBDHFN010000002.1, forward strand.
AATCAATCCTTGGCGGAATCTTACGCACAATGGGCGGGCAAAGGATATGGGCAATTTAAACCCGCCTTGATTGACGCTTTGGTGGCGCATATCACGCCAATGGGCGCGAAAATTCAAAATTATATGCAGGACAAGGGCGAATTATTAAAAATTATCCAATCAGGTAGTGAAAAATCGCGCAAAATTACCGCGCCAATTATGGCAAAAACATATGATTTAGTGGGTTTCTTAAAATATTATAATGAGTGAAAAAAATTTTTATTGTGTTGTTGCCGATGGCTCGCAAGCCATGTGGCGGGCAATTTCATATTGCGAAAACCTTAGCAAAGTGAATGGTTTCGGCATTTATCTGTTGCATATTACCGATGATAGCGAATTTTCGCATTGGTTGGGGGTTGGAAGCATCATAAAGCAAGAAGCCGAAGTTTCCGCAAATAAATTATTAAACCAAATAAAACAAACAATTATATCAAAATTTCCAGAAATTATATTAATTTATCACCAAGGCGATACAGCCCATGATGTTTATGATTTAGTAAGCAAAATTCACGAAATTAAGGCTTTGGTTTTGGGCATGGATAATGATGCGCGCGACCCCGGTAAAATTATCAGTTATCTGGCGCAATCGCCACGGGAAATTAAAACTCCAGTAATTATCGTGCCGATTAACAGCCCCATAAATTCATGATGAATGATGCTGATTTAACAAAATATGCACGGCATTGCATTATGCCTGAATTTGGTGAAAATGCCCAATGGCAATTTATGCAAAAAAAAATTATCATGGTGGGCGCGGGTGGAATTGCCCATGCTTGCCTGCCTTATTTAGTGGCAAGTGGTTTGCAAAATTTGGTTATTATTGATGATGATGTGGTTGAAGAGTCAAATTTATCGCGCCAGCTTGGTTTTCGCGCCCAAGATATTGGGCAATTAAAATCAGTGATATTAAGCAAATATTTGCAATCATTAAATTTAAACGCCAAAATTACCCCGATTATTGCCCGCATTACCAAAGAAAATGCCGGTGATAGCTTGCAAAATGCTGATTTAATTATTGACGGCACGGATAATATGGCAAGCCGTTTGCTGATAAATCAAGCCGCTGTGCACGCTAAAATTGCGCTGTTAAGTGCTGGGGTCAGTAATTTTGATGGGCAATTGGGATTTTTTGCCCCGCATTTAGGCACAAATTGCTATCAATGTTGCTTTAATCAAGATACGGGCGCGCCGAATAATTGTTCGGTGGTTGGCGTCTTATCGCCCATGCTGGCAATTTTAGGGGGCATCATCGCCAAAGAAGCCATGTTATTTTGCGCAAATTTAGCGCATAATTACCAAGATAATTATTTATTAATTGACGGGCTTTATGGCGAATTTCATCAAATTAAACGCAATAAACGCGATAATTGTGCGGTTTGCGGACAGATAAACAGCGCAACAAAAAATAAATCTTAATAACAATTTTTCTTTATTTCGGCAATTGCTTCCTTAGCTTTATCGCCATTTGCCCCGCCAGCTTGCGCCATATCGGCTCTGCCACCGCCCCCTGTGCCTCCTAAAATATTTGCGCCGATTTTGACTAAATCCACGGCATTAAGGGATTGTTGCGCGACACCATTAACTGCAACAACTATGGACGCTTTTTTCATTTCGTCAATGGCAATTAAAATTATCACCGAATCGGGCGATTCGGCTTTTAACTTATCCGCCATGGGTTTTAAATCTTTGGCGGGCAAATTTTCAACGATACGGGATAGTAATTTAAAATTATTAATAACCTCGCTTTGCTCATCGCCTTGGGCGGGGGCAAAAGATTGAATCCGCAAATTTTTAATGTCTTTTTCCAATTTTTTCTTGTCATTTTGCAAATTTTGCAATTGATTCAGCAATTCATCATGCGAAGTTTTCAAAATTTGCGCGGCTTCGTTTAATAAATTATTTGCCTTTTGTTGCGCAATAACGGCGGGCAATCCAGCCTTGGCGGTAATTCTGCGCACGCCTGCCGCCACAGATTCTTGGGAATCAATCAAGAATAAACCAATATCGCCCGTGTTGCTGACATGCGTGCCACCGCATAATTCCACGGAATAATGCGATTTATCATCGTCCGATTCCCCCATGAAAAGCACGCGCACTTCGTCACCATATTTTTCACCAAATAACGCCAAAGCCCCCGATATAATTGCCGTTTCTTGATTCATAAGCTGGGTTGTCACGGGCGTGTTCGTCAGAATTTTTTGATTAACCGCCAATTCAATAGCGCGTAAATCTTCGCCAGAAATTGGCTGATTATGGGCAAAATCAAATCTTAACGAATCTTCGCCAACTTGCGAGCCTTTTTGGGTTACATGATTGCCCAATTTATCGCGCAACGCCTGATGAAGCAGGTGGGTTGCCGAATGATGGGCGCGTAAATTTTGCCGTCGTTGCTTGTCAACTTGGCAAATAACTGCTTGGTTAAGTTTGAAATTGCCTTTGATAACTTTACCAAAATGCACTATTAAATCTTGGCAGTATTTTTGCGTGTCAAGGACTTGAAATTCGTTATTATCAATGCAAATAATGCCTTTATCGCCCATTTGCCCGCCCGATTCACCATAAAACGGCGTTTGATTCAAAATAATTGCCCCCGATTCGCCGATACTTAAATTATCGCAAGCTTGCGATTTTTCGTCAACCATGGCTTGAATTATCCCCTCGCAGTTAAGGGTATTATAACCAAAAAATTCTGATGCGCCGAATTTTTCTTTAATATCAAGCCAAATTGCCGCGGTTTTCACTTCGCCCGAACCCGCCCAAGCCGCACGGGCGCGCGTTTTTTGCGCCTGCATCGCATCTTGAAAGGCGTTTAAATCAACATGGCGGTTTTGCCCGCGCAAAATATCTTGAGTTAAATCCAGCGGAAAACCAAATGTGTCGTAAAGCGTGAAGGCAACCATACCCGAAAGATTTTCGCTATCGCCTAATTTTTCGCATTCTTTTTCCAATAATTTTAAGCCCCTAGCTAGCATTTCAATAAATCGTGATTCTTCCAATTTCATGGTTTCGCGAATTAACGATTCGGCACGAATTAATTCGCCGTAATGCCCGCCCATTTCTTTGATTAAAGACGGCACTAATTGGTGCATAAGCGGTTCATGGCAACCCAAAAGATGCGCATGGCGCATACCACGGCGCAATATACGCCTTAAAACATAACCGCGCCCCTCATTCGCGGGCAACACGCCATCGGCGATTAAAAAAGCCCCTGCGCGTAAATGATCGCTGATAATTTTAAACGAAGCCGATAATGCGCCATCAGGGTTTTGATTTGTTTTATCGGCAATCGCCATAATTAAATTGCGCATCAAGTCAATGTCGTAATTATTATGCTTGCCTTGAAGCACAGCAGCAATTCTTTCCAACCCCATACCCGTATCAATTGAAGGTTTCGGTAATTTTTCTCGTTTCCCGCCTAAAAATTGTTCATACTGCATGAAAACTAAATTCCAAATTTCCACGAATCTATCGCCATCTTGCTCCGCCGTACCGGGCAATCCGCCCCAAATTTTATCGCCATGGTCATAAAAAATTTCCGAACAAGGACCACAAGGACCCGTATCGCCCATTTGCCAAAAATTATCATTGGTGTTGATGCGAATTATCTTATCTTGGCTAAGCCCTGCGATTTTTTGCCATAATTTTGCGGCTTCGTCATCATCGGCAAAGACGGTGACATATAATTTATCCTTGGGCAAACCAAATTCACCAACCACAACTTGCCAAGCGTGGCTGATGGCTTGTTCCTTAAAATAATCGCCAAAGCTAAAATTCCCCAACATTTCAAAAAAAGTATGATGGCGGGCGGTATAACCCACATTATCCAAATCATTATGTTTGCCCCCTGCTCGCACGCATTTTTGCGCGGTAACTGCTCGTTTATAATCGCGCGTTTCCCCACCCGTGAAAATATTCTTAAATTGCACCATGCCCGAATTGGCAAACATTAAGCTTGGATCATTACGCGGCACTAATGGCGAAGACGCCACTTGCAGATGGTTGTTTTTCACAAAATAATCTAAAAAAATACGGCGAATTTCGCTTACTTGGGTCATTTTATCCTCATTCTTAATATCATAAATTTATATAAGATAAAATTGCATTTTGCAAATATTTTATTTAAGGTTTATGCGACATAAAGGAGTTAAGCTGATTTTGGCAAATTATTGGGATTATATATTTTCTGCTCAATTTCTGCCTTTTTATGGTCAAATTTATACATTTTTGCTTGATTTACGGAATTATCAATTTTAATGATGCAATTAAATGTTATTGAAATACTATCATTTAATATAGTAATTTCTGGCTTTAATTCAATGATTTTTTCAATATCTATACCAAGCTCGCTTGCAATTTTAGTATTGATGTTATTAATATTTTCATTGAAAATTCTTATGATATTTTCATTTAAAACCTTTGATATAATCTGACTTACTTCTTCGCCGTTTAATTTACCAACCACAATTCCAGTAATTGCTTCAACTTTGATTGATTTTGACTTACCATCAAAACTGATAATAATTTCTTGTTGCGTGTAGTTAATAGAATTCACGGCAACAATATAAATTTTATTATCAATATTAACGCGAATTTCTGTCTCTTTTTCTACGCTAACTATAATTGGTTGTTGATTTTCATCTAAAATGTTAACTGATGTAAAATGCAACTCTGCTTCGTCATAATTTTTAAAATTGGCAATCCAATGATTTTTTACCGATTTTAAATCAATATAATGGCAAATCGTGCCAAAATCATATTCTTTTGAAATTTTTGCATGGTCTGTCCTTTTGCCAATTTTTTCAATTAAATAATCGTTTTCTTTAAGAATTTCTTTGTAATCACAATATAATTCAATGGGTTTCATCGCATTTTCTACTTCTTTTTTTACTAAATTTAGGGATTGCGTCAAAATATTTTGCGCAGTATCATCAAAAAAATTTTCTATTGCGCTTTTATCTTGGAATGAATTAACCATTTTTACTCACTTTGATTAGTTTAGAATAATCAGCATCGGCTCTAATTTGTAATACATATTGCAAAAATGATTCCGATTGAACGCGATGGCAACTAATTATTTTAGTTTTACCCATTTTCGTCCTTTGCGTAAATTTTTCACTTTTGGTGGTTAAGGTGCTTCTCATAGCATCTTTGATTGATTCACATTCGCTAGTTTTATAGTAAAATACCATTATTTCCTCTAGCTTGTTTTTGATTGACCTTTCGCATTGAATATTTTTACTCAAATAATCAAGTTCGGCAATTGAAATATCAATTCCTTCGTCCATTTTACTCCCCTTTTCAATATAATATTAATTCCGAAACAATCAAGTGTCAATAAATTTCTAACCAGTCATTAAGGTTTATGCGACATAAACCATTCCTTAAATCGCAATTCATGTTTATTGAGTTTTTTATTTTGTTTCCATATTAAGTAAAATTTTGCCCCCGTGTGCCATTCGGGCAATGGGGTTTGCTTGATAATATTTTGTTCAATTAAATTATGGGCGATATGTTGCCAAACCAAGCCAACACCCTGACCCGCAATTACGGCTTGCATTACCAATGATTGATCATTTAATTTAAGCCCGAAATTTAAATTGGGAATCGGCAAGTTTTGCGCTTGGGCATAATTTTGCCAATTGGGGCGAATGCGGTAAGGTTCTTCAAGATGGACTAAGGAATCATTGCTATTTAAATCACCCTTAAAATTATGCGACACAACGGGATAAATTACTTCGTCGCAAAAAAATTCAAAATTGCATCTTTCGGGCGGGTGCACACCCCTTGCTAAGCCAAAACTATATTCATCATATGCCCAATCTAAGTCTTTAATTGTCGTTTGCACCCGCAAATCAATTTCAGGCAGCGTTGATTTAATATCATGCAGTCTTGGCACCAACCAATAATTAGCAAACGAAGTTGAACAGCAAAAATTAACGGGCTGGGTTTGATTTTTCTTGGTAATATTTAATAATTCCGTTTCAAAATCGCTTAATATTTTTTCAGAAGCCTTATATAATTGCAAACCCGCTTCGGTCATTACCACGCCTTTTTTATTGCGATTAAAAAGCACTAAATTACAATAAGATTCCAGTTTTTTTATGGAAATTGATATTGCTGGTTGCGATAAGCCAAGCTCCTCACTCGCCAAGGCATAAGAACCATTGCGACCCGCCGATTCAAAAATAATCAAGCTATTTAAATTAGGTAAGTTTTTGCGAAAATGATTCATAATTTAACATAAATTATTTTTATGGTAAATTCAAGGTAAATTTAACCGAATAATTCAAATAAAAAACTTAATACAACAAACTATTTTAAGCTAAGCCTTGCTTAAATTATATTAACGCAAGTCCCGTGCGGGTGATTTCTTGCCCATTTGCCAATAAAATATCACGGCGAATAAAGACATAACCAGATTGTTTCATGAAAATATCTTGCATCGTTGAAGCCGCACGAAGCGCATCCGTCATGGCATATAAAGGTTCAAACCCATAACACTGCATAATTCCCAACCAATATTCAAATGGCATACAATTAACATGATGATGTCCGGCTTGCTTGGGCAAAGCATGCGTCAAGACAATCATTTTGCATTGCTGAAAACTTGCCATAAAATTGGGAATAAATTCATGATTAACATGTTCCACAAATTCCACGCACCAACCGCAATCATATTCCTTGGGTAAAATAAGCGGCGATTTTGCGTAATCATGATGTATAAAATTAAATTCATGGGCGATGGTATCATCGCCATCAATGCCAAGCGCATCAAGCCCCTTTTGCAAGGCTAATTTTACCATGCCACCCGGTCCGCAACCAATATCAACCAATGATGATATACCAAAATTATTGATTAAAAAATCCAAAGCTCCCGCATCTACATGCGTAATGCCATAATGCCCGCCTAAATGCGGATGGGCTTTCACGCGTTCATTTTCTTCTAAAACTAATTGCGAAAAAGATTTGCCCGTAGATTGTAATGTCGTCATAATTTATGTTTAATATGTTTTACCCGTTATGTCTACTATTTTCACGCATAAATTAAGCTAATTTGCAAAAAAACAAAATTTAACTTGCACAAATTATGAATCGTGTTAAGGATTATTATTGAGAGGTTGCTATGCAAGAAGAAAAACGAGTATTATTTACGCAAATTTCCATGGCGTTGAAAGATTTAATAAAATCTAGCGACATCACGGTATTTACTTTATACGACCCTAAATTAGGTCCGCAAAGTGAACCTATTTTGCACCGAATTGGTGATAAATCAATGGGTTTAAGAAGCGTGCCGATAAATTTTGATTTTGAAGGGATTGGCGTGTGGTATATTATCAAACGCGAACGAAATATTTTTAATGCCATAAAAATATTAGCTTATATGCAGAATCAAAAATTTATTCAGGGGCAAGTTGGCGATTTTGAAGGTTATTGGGAAGATTTCAGCACCTATATAGCCGAAGATCGCTGGGTGCAAAATATCATGAATAACCCGATTGCGAATGATAATTTAACAACAAATAATAATCCAACCATGATGGCAACGAACCGCAGGATTAATAATATTTAACGAAAGGTCAGAATTGACAGAATTTTCCAAAATTGGCTTAAGCCAAAGCCTATGTGATAGATTAGAAGAGGCGGGTTATTTAGTGCCAACCCCCGTGCAATTACAAGCAATACCGCCGATTTTACAACGCCAAGATGTTATCGCCATTGCCCAAACTGGCACGGGCAAAACCGCGGCTTTTTCATTACCCATCATGGATATTTTAGCCCAAACCCGTTCACGCGCCCGCATGTCGCGATGCTTGATTTTAGAACCCACGCGCGAATTAGCATCGCAAGTTTTGGATAGTTTTAAAAACTTAGGCGTCAATTATAATTTTTCCACCGCGCTTTTCATCGGGGGCGTTGATATGGCGCCGCAAAAAAAATTAATTCAAAGCGGGGTTGATATAATTATTGCCACGCCCGGACGGCTTTTAGATTTGGTCATGCGTGGTGGATTATTGCTCAACAGCATTGATATTTTCGTGATTGACGAAGCCGATCGCATGATGGATATGGGGTTTATTCCCGATATTATTAAAATTATTAATCTTTTGCCTGCTTCACGGCAAACTTTGTTATTTTCGGCAACCATGCCCAGCGAAATTAAGAAATTATCGCAAAATTTTATGAAAAACCCTAAGGATATTATTGTTTCGCGCCCGTCAACTACCGCAGAAACCATTGAACAATTCTTAATTTTAAGCCCGAAAAATGATAAAACCGAATATTTAGAAGAATTAATTATTCAGCAAAAAATAGATAAATGCCAAGCAAATTCCGATAATTCGGCGATTATTTTTTGCAATACTAAAATTTTTGTCAATAAATTAACCACTTATTTAACCAAAAAGAATTTTTCCGCCGTTGCCCTGCATGGCGATATGGAACAATCGCACCGCATGAAAAATTTGCAAAAATTTAAAGACGGCAAATGCCGAATTCTGATTTGTTCTGATGTTGCCGCAAGAGGTATTGATATTCCCGCCGTCAGCCATGTCATAAATTTTGATGTGCCGCATAATGCCGAAGATTATGTGCACCGCATTGGCAGAACGGGGCGCGCTGGGCGTAAGGGTAAGGCTTTCATGTTGTTTGACAAAGATAATTTGCGCGATTTTGATAGTTTAGCCGCGATTGAAAAATTAATTCAAAAAGAAATTGATATTTATGGGCGCCATCAAAGCCAAGAAGAATATAAAGATTCGCGCCCAAATATCCAAGAGCGAAGCTATATGCCCCGCCCGCCCAAGCCCAAAAGCCCCGTGCGCGCCAATTTGCAAAGAAACCAAAACGCAAAACCCATGGTAAAACCCATGGCAAAACCTGAACCAAAATCACGATTACCCAAACATATTCAAGAAATACACGAAAATGATGCGGAAAATAAAATTCCTTTGCCGCCGTCAATCAGGGAATTTAAACAACGAAAATCGGCAAATTCCAAAAATTCAACCAATCGCCATCAACCCAATAACCGCGATAATCCAAGAGATAAAGGGAAAATATTATATCATGAAGATGATTTACCCGATTTCTTATTTCGTCCCGTGTCGCGCCCAAGGCGTCATCAATGAAATTTTTAAATACCATCAATAATCCTGCGGATTTAAAAAAACTTGAACCGCAAGAATTACCGCAACTAGCCAGCGAATTACGGCATTTAATGATTGATGCCGTGTCCAAAACAGGCGGGCATTTGGGCGCAGGCTTAGGGGTCGTGGAATTAACCATCGCGCTGCATTATATTTTTGATACGCCCAAGGATAAATTAATTTGGGATGTTGGGCATCAATCATACCCGCATAAAATCTTAACCGGCAGGCGTGATAAAATTCAGACAATTCGTCAAAAGGGCGGATTAAGCGGATTTACCAAACGAAGCGAATCAATTTATGATGCGTTTGGCGCGGCGCATAGTTCAACTTCAATATCCGCTGCTTTGGGAATGGCGGTCGCGCGTGAATTATCCCATCAAGACCATAAAATACTTGCCGTGATTGGCGATGGGGCATTAAGCGCAGGCATGGCGTTTGAAGCCTTAAATAACGCGGGCGCGATGAAATCGCCGATTATTGTGATTCTTAACGATAATGATATGTCCATTGCCCAACCAGTTGGCGCGTTAAGTGCCTATTTAAGCCGTTTATTATCGTCAAAAGCCTATTTGAAATTTCGTAAATTTAGCATTGATATTTTGCGCAAATTGCCGCAACCGCTAGAAAAAAAGGCAAAATTAGCCGATGAATTTATGCGTGGTATGGTGCAAGGTGGCACTTTGTTTGAGGAGCTTGGCTTTTTTTATATTGGTTTAGTTGACGGGCATAGTTTTGACCAATTATTGCCAGTTTTAAATAATTTAAAAAATGCGAATTTAACAGGACCAGTTTTATTGCATGTTAAAACCGAAAAAGGCAAAGGCTATGCCCCCGCCGAACAATCCGCCGATAAATTTCATGGCGTGAATAAATTTGACCCCATCACGGGCGAAGTCCATAAAACCATTGCCAATGCGCCAAGCTATACTAAAATTTTTGGCGAACAATTGACGAAATTAGCCAAGCAAGATAGTAAAATTATCGGCATTACCGCCGCTATGCCTTCTGGCACGGGGTTGGATATTATGCAAAAATCCTTGCCCAAGCAAGTATTTGATGTGGGTATAGCCGAACAACATGCAGTTACATTTGCTGCGGGCATGGCTTGTGAAGGGTTAAAGCCGTTTGTGGCGATTTATTCTACTTTTTTGCAACGCGCATATGATCAATTAATTCATGATGTAGTTTATCAAAACTTGCCCGTGCGATTTTGCCTTGACAGGGCGGGTTTAGTCGGTGCAGATGGCGCAACCCATGCTGGTGCCTATGATTTAGCGTATTTATGTTGCTTGCCGAATTTAGTGGTGATGGCGCCTAGCGATGAAATGGAAATGCTGCGCATGGTCAATACCATGGCAAAATATGATAAAGGTCCCATCGCCATGCGCTATCCGCGTGGCGAAGCCATCGGCATTGATATGGCGGATAGCGATGAAATTATTGAAATCGGCAAATCACGCGTGATACGCCAAGGTTCAAAAACAGCATTTTTTTGTTTGGGTCCCAAAATTTATGATTTATGCGCCATTGATTTTCCATATCAACCAACGATTATTGATGCAAGATTCGCCAAACCTATTGACGAAGCAATGATTTTGCAATTATGCACCACGCATGATAAAATTATCACTATTGAAGAGGGTTCAATCGGTGGCATGTCCGCGCAAGTTAGCGAATTTTTGCAAAAACATCATCTTTGCCAAAAAATTCAATTTGAATCTGTGTATTTTCCAGATATTTTAATTGACCATGCCAATGTTGGCGACCAATATCACCAAGCTGGATTTAGTGCCGAAAAATTTATCAGTCTGTTAGCCTGACTAAATAAATTAAAATCCACGAATAATTTTAATTGACTTCATGATATAAAAAATTCATGGTTTATATCATGAATATTGATAATTTTACCACCCGATTCATAATCCCCATTGCGCCATGGTTATTTGTGCTTTTATGGGCATCGGGTTTTGTTGGCTCATTTGGGGTTTTGCCTTTTGTGAATGCGTTTACGATTTTATCCGTGCGCATGTTAATGGTGATTGGTATTTTAGCTGTTTTTATATATGCCGTTTATGGTAAATCTGGCTTTGCCATATCCAAATCACAATTTATCATTTCCGCCAAAGTTGGCATATTAATGCACGGCATTTATTTAGGCATGGTATTTAGCGCAATTAAATTGGGCATGCATCCTGCTTTACCGGCGTTAATAACCTCGCTTCACCCGATAATAACCAGTTTGGGCGGGGTGATTTATTTGCAAGAAACTTTGAATAAAAAAATGATATTGGGCATGTTTTTAGGCTTAACAGGCAGTATATTTGCCGTGATTACGATGAATGATTTTGATAATATAAGCTGGAATCAAAGCGCATATATCGCAATTGGTTGCAATATTATCGGTATGTTGGGGTCAAGCTTTGGCACAATTTATCAAAAATCCGCGCAAAAATTGCAAACGCCGTTTTTGGCGGGAATTTTTGTGCAATATTTATGCGCCTTTGTGTTTTGCGCGATTATCGCGCTTGTATTTGAGGATAATACGATAATTTGGCATCCTAGATTAATTTATTCCTTATTATGGTTAGTGTTTGGGCTTTCCATCGCCGCTGTATTTTTATTAATGTTGCTGATTCGCGATAATGCGGTTAGCCGTGCTTCCGCCGTATTTTACTTAGTTCCCTTAACAAGCGCGCTGGAAATTTGGCTGATTTTTGATAAGCCAGTATCGTATTTAGCCTTGCTTGGATTTAGTGCCGCCGCATTGGGCGTGGCGTTGATTCGCGCCAAACAAGCTTGAAACCATATACCTATATTTTTAAAAAAATTATATAATTTTCATATTTGTTAAATCACGAATAAATTCGGCAATTTGTGATTCGGGCAAGAATTTTTCCAATGATTTTTCATTAAATTCCGATGATTTTATAATAAATTCCATGGCTTTTTCATATTTAATTGGCACGGGCACGGATTTATCGTGAACGATTAAAACTGCTTGTCCTTGAATTTTTTTAATTTGGGCGTTATTAATTAATAATTGGTATTTAACCGATTTTGCATCAACGGGTAAGCAAACGGGATTGCGGACAAAACCCCTTTGGGCACGAAGTTGTGCCAACATGTCAATCGGGTGGTTTGATGCAAAAAATTCGCTAAATTCATGGGCTATTTCTTTGATATAGGCTTTATCACCTTGTGCGGTGAGCGGGGTTGCTGTGCGAATTTTTTCGTTATGGCGAAAAAAATAATCCGCCATGGCAGAGATTAAGTCCGCCCCCAATAATTGGCTTGCGCCAAAAGTAATATGCAAGGAATATTCATCATTTGCCAAAGCATCGTGAATCATGCCGCGTGGCACATATAAAAAATCGCCGCGGTTAAGGGTAAATTCCGCGCTTATTTTACCCGTGATGGCTTGGCGTTTTTCTGGGCTAAGATTTTTAAATTCTTCATGACGAATCGGATTTACCAATCCGCCTTCGTAAATATGCCAAATTTTTGTGCCTTCGCAGTGCATGACAAAAACTTCATGCGTGTCAAAATGGGCTTTGAAAGCTTGGCGACCTTGACGCGAACAATAAATATTTGCTTGCGCACGGGCATTAAATTCCACTTCAATATCATTGGCAACTTGCGCCATGGCGGGCGTTAAACTATCAACCTCATTACAAACCAGCGATGCGCCACGATGCACAAATTGCATGATTTTATCCGCCAAAGGCACCCATACAGGCTGATGGGCGCGGTTTAAATCTTGACGGCAATAATCTTTGGGCGCAATCGGCACTTCGTCTTGAACTAAATTTAAGGTTTTAGAATCCCAATTTTGCGTGATGCTTAAAATATGGTTAAAAATTTGCCAATCCAGAATTTTAGCAAATTTATCGCGATGCGATGCACGCACTAATAAATATTTTTTGCCATAATAATCGGCAAAAAATTCTTTTTTACTGATGGGGGCAATTATATCTTCAAATTTCATCTTTGTCTCCAAAACTTAAGCACCAAATGTTTTTTGCCAATTGCGCCATTTGCCTTTGGCGTTCTTGAATCATTTCAATGGTAAATTCGTTTAATTGCGCTAATTGTTTAGTCAAGGGATAAATAGATTTTTCATATAATGGCTTTTTATAGGTAAATTCTCGGTTATTAGCTTTTTTATTATCTGATGCTGGCATTAAGGCAAAATTTCCCAAATATTGAATAAAATGCTCGTTTTGTTTATTGATAATTTCATGCCAATATTCTTGGTAATTTTCTGGGGCTATATGTTCAATCGTTGCGTTAGATGATTGCCAATTAATCTCAATTTTTCGTTCTAATTTGCTTAAAATATAACGGATTTTATTTTTATTGCGCTGGTTTAAATTGGCAAATTTTAATCGTTGAAAATCCGCGATAAAATTATCATCATCAATATAATATTTTGCCAAATCTTGTAAAATATCTTTATGATTATCATCATTTGCAACGCGGTTGGCGCATTGGACGAATGCCATTTCTAGCTCTTTGGAATTTTTGCCAGCCACTAAAATATAACGAAATAAAATAATACCAATTACCTTGGCGAATATATTAAATATTTTAATGTCGGCATATTTATGATAGACGGATAATAATAATGGGCGATGAATCTGCATATTAATTAAATCAATTAATTCCAAATATTCTTTGGTTTCTGTTTGCCAAATCTCATCATTTGGATTAATGATACTGGCATAATAACTCGCAAATTTATGAATATCTTTTACCAAATCAAAGGCGGTTTGTTCAGATTGAATATTTTTAACTAATTCGCGAAATAAAAATTTTTCATCGGTATGTTTATGATTATGGTGCCAAAAATACCGAAAAAATTGCGAAAATTTTTCATCGCCAATATTGCGTAAAGATTCATTCCATAAATCTTCAACAAGACTTAAATTTTCGTGTCGGGAAAATAATGAAAAAATATGATTTTTCAGTAAATCGGTTGTTGATAATCGTACGCCACGGGAATTTAATGTCATAAAAACATCGGACGCATTAACCATATTGCTTACTTCTATTTTCGCAAAAATACATTTATTGGCAATATGTTTGTCAATAAAATCATAAATTTCACTATAATTATCTTGAAATTTTTCATTAATCTTGGCGTTAAAAAAAATATAACACTCAAGAATTAATTTATTAGATTCCGAACCAACTGCTCTTTTACCAACAATTGGACGGTCAATTAATTGGGTGCTATAATAATTATTATTATTTTTATTTAAATTTAACTTAATTTTTCTAAATACAGAAAAAGGTTCTGTCGTATAAATAAATCGTTGCACCAAAGCTTTAACAGAAAAATCTATTGCCGAGGCATGTTCAGGGAATTTCTTGGCGCATAATTCTAATTGATGAATAGCTGCTAAAATTAAAATACTAAGCGTAGTCAAGCGTTGTTGCCCATCTATAATTAAATAATTATGATGGCTTCGTTGCAATAAGACAATGAAACCCATAAAATTAATATCTGCTTCATTGTCTTGTTGTATAATAATATCATCCCATAAATCTTGCCAATTATCTTTTTCCCATGCGTAATCGCGTTGAAAGGGTGGCACTTCGTAATAATTACCATTACCTAACAATTGCCCTAAATCTTGGTCGGTAGTTTTGATAGGAAATGCCATTGAAAATCACTTTCTTTCGCTCAACTTCTTTGATTAATCGGAATATATTTATGGTCGGTATCGCCGATGAATAATTGGCGCGGTCTGCCGATTTTCATTTCTTTGTCGCTTATCATTTCATTCCATTGCGCCAACCAACCTGCGGTGCGTGCCAAAGCAAACAGCACGGTGAACATGCTAACTGGAAAGCCAATCGCACGCAGGATAATCCCCGAATAAAAATCAACATTGGGGAATAATTTGCGCGCCACGAAATAATCATCTTTAAGCGCGATGCTCTCTAACTCCATCGCAAGTTCCAACATTGGGTCGTTAATCCCCAAATTTTTCAACACATCATCGCATGATTCTTTAAGAACACCCGCGCGTGGGTCATAATTTTTATAAACCCTATGCCCAAAACCCATTAATTTTGTGGTATCATTTTTATCTTTAACCCGCGCAATAAAAGCTGGAATATTATCTTTGGTTTTAATTTCCGCTAACATTTTTAGCACAGCTTCGTTCGCCCCGCCATGCGAAGGTCCCCAAAGCGAAGAAATCCCCGCTGAAATACAAGCAAATGGATTAGCCCCCGAAGAACCCGACAAGCGCACCGTTGAAGTTGACGCATTTTGCTCATGGTCGGCGTGCAAAATAAATATCCTGTCCATTGCCCGTTCCACTATCGGATTAACAACATAATCTTCGCAAGGCACGCCAAAAGTCATGCGCAAAAAATTCCCCGCATATGAAAGGTTATTTTGCGGATATAAAAAAGGTTGCCCAACCGAATATTTATAAGCATATGACGCGATAGTCGGGATTTTGGCAATCATACGCCGAATGGAAACCATGCGTTGATAAGGGTCGTTAAAATCGGTGGAATCGTGGTAAAACGCGCTCATCGCGCCAAAACAACCGATTAAAGTTGCCATCGGGTGCGCATCGCGGCGAAAACCACGAAAAAAATTTATCATTTGTTCGTGAATCATGGAATGGCGGGTAATGGCGCTTTGAAAATCAGTGGCTTCGGCTTGATTGGGTAATTTACCATCAATTAATAATTGGGCGACTTCAAGAAATGAGCTATGGCGGGCTAATTCCTCAATTTTATAGCCACGGTGCATTAAAATCCCTGCATCGCCATCTATATATGTAATTGCGCTGTTGCAAGATGCAGTTGAAGTAAACCCCGGATCATAGGTAAACATACCAGTTTCGCCATATAATTTTCTTATGTCAATAACATCGGGTCCCATCGTGCCTTTTATAATTGGCAGAGTTATTTGTTTGCCAGTTCGGTTATCGGTTAGCGTTATGGTATTATTCATCATCATGCCTCATTAAAATTAATATGCCCCTAAAAAAATATATTAATCTTTAAAATTAATATTGCAAGAAAAAAAAAATCTGTTATGTAATGTTTATAGTAATTATAAAAAGGAATAATCATGTCAGAAATTTTAATGCCCAAAGCAACAGCAATATGGCTGGTTGAACATACAGCTTTAACATTTGACCAAATATCTGATTTTACGAAATTGCACCGTTTAGAAGTGCAAGCCATCGCCGATGGAGATAGTGCAAGCTCACTTAAAGGCTTTGATCCCGTAATTTCAGGGCAAATAAGCCGCGAGGAAATTGCTTTGGGTGAAAAAGATCCCCAATATCGCTTAGTGCGCATTAATCGCAAAGAACCCGAAGCAAAAAGACGCACCAAGGGTCCAAGATACACACCGATTGCAAAACGCCAAGATAAACCCGATGCAATTATTTGGTTATTAAAAAATCACCCAAAATTATCGGATAATCAAATTATTAAAATGATTGGCACGACCAAAAATACGATTAACGCCATTAAAAATAAATCCCATTGGAATATGGCAAATTTGCGCCCGCAACATCCCGTTGATTTAGGCTTATGCAAATTAAGCTTGTTTAATGAAATTATTGAAAAAAATTTGGCGAAATTATCCAACGAAGGTGCTATATTAGAAAATATCTGATATTTTTAAGATGGTAATAGTTGAAAATTGGCTTTATCTTCGGATTTATGAATTAATTGACAAGCATATTCGCTATAAAAATCATTTGGGTGATGAATTATACCAAAGATTTTATGCCGATGCTATGCGCATCATGCGCCGAAGCGCAGAATTAAACCGCAGCGAAGAATTTGCCGATTACCACGAAACCACCATACTTAAATTACCGCAATTAAAATTAGCCGAACGGGAAATTATCATGGATTTACTTACCCAAGAAATTCACGCCATAAATGCAAAAATTTTAATCAGCAATAATGCCGAAGAAAATGATTTAATGCAATTTGAAATTCTTGCATTGCGCAATTTTTGTGAAAAATTTGATGCTTAATTTAGCGGCATGGGATAATCATATTTTTTATCAAAATTGCTAAGAATCAGTTTTATGGGGAATGATAAATAAATCTTGAAAAAAAACCAAGCCTCTGCTATAAAATAATGGGCAGATAAGGTGAAAAAAATGGAAAATTTTGATATAGTAATTATTGGTGCTGGACCCGGGGGCTATGTTGCAGCGATTCGCGGTGCACAATGTGGCTTTAATGTTGCGCTCATAGATAAATCATTCGTGGGTGGCGCGTGCTTAAATGTTGGTTGTATCCCTTCAAAAGCCTTATTAAACGCGTCGCATGAATATGAAAAAATAAATAAAAATCATTTGGGCGCGATGGGCATTAATGCCCAAGCCGATATAAATATTACAAAATTAATGGAACATAAAAATAAAATTGTTAAGGGATTAACCACAGGCATAGAATTTTTATTGAAAAAAAATAAAGTTTCATTAGTGCATGGCACGGCATTTATTCAAGCCGATAAATCAGTTATTATTCAAGATGGCGCGGACAAAGGCAGGATTTTATCGGCAAAATCTGTCGTCATTGCCACGGGTTCTTCACCAATATCATTACCCAATATTGCCATTGATGAGGAAAATATTGTCAGTTCAACGGGGGCTTTGCAATTTAGCGATGCGCCGAAAAAATTAATTATTATCGGGGCGGGGGTGATTGGTTTGGAATTAGGTTCGGTTTGGGCAAGATTGGGTTCAGAAGTGACTATTATTGAATATTTGCCGCGCATTGCCCCCAATCTTGATGAACAAGTTGCCCGCGAATTGCAAAAATCATTACAAAAACAGGGGATAATTTTTATGCTGGGGCAAAAAATCCTATCGGCAAAAAATGGCAAAAAATCCGTGACAATTTCATATGAATCCGCCAGTGATGCGAATCAAAAGGGCGAATTAACTTGCGATAAATTGCTTGTTTGCGTGGGACGCAAGGCAAATACCGCGAATCTTGGCTTGGAAGCATTGGGTGTGGCAATAAACCCCAAAGGCGTAATAATTACCGATGAGCATTATGCCACGAATATCGCGGGAATTTACGCAATTGGCGATTGCATTAATGGTCCTATGCTTGCCCATAAAGCCGAAGAAGAAGGCGTTGCATTGATGGAAATGCTTGCGGGGCAAAAACCCCATGTTAATTATGGCACGATACCGGGCGTAATTTATACCCACCCCGAAGTTGCCGATGTCGGCTTAACCGAAGAAGCTGTTAAAGCCGCAGGCATTCCCTATAAAGTGGGTAATTTTCCATTTAAGGCAAATTCACGCGCCAGAAGCAATAGCGATGATGCGGGTTTTGTAAAAATTATTGCCCATAGCGAAACCGATAAAATCTTAGGGGTGCATATTATTGGCGCCGAGGCGGGTAATTTGATTCACGAAGCAGTGCTTGCCATGGAATATGGTGGCTCATCAGAGGATATTGCCCGCACTTGTCATGCCCATCCAACCCTAAACGAAGCGATTAAAGAAGCCGCGTTAGCTGTGCTTGGGCGCGCGATTCATACATGATTTTGCATTAAAAATTTATCTTTAAAGCAAAATTTATCTTGAAATACCATAATAGCTGTGTTATATAATAATATATATAACTGGGTGAAACTAATGGAATCAAAAAAATTCCCTAAAATTGAAGCAGCTCTTGCAGCAAGAAGACCTGCTGGCTATCGCTTAGCCGCCATGATGGTTGATGGTTATGGCTTAAATACAAAAATTGTTAATGAAGATTCATTTGATGAACATTTAGCAAATGCCATTAATAATGGTGTGGAAATAGACCTAAAGCAATTTCGGAGTAAGTAAGTTTTCAATTGAAATTGGGCTTTTGCCCTTTTTTAAAAGGGCATTTTATGAATTATATTGACAAAGTTTTGAATTTAATTTTAGAAAAGCAAGGATATGTTAAGGGTATACTTCCAAATATTGATAAAATTAATTATATTGAAGATGATGAATATCAAGATATTATCACCAAAAATTGCAACACAGAGATTCGTATAATAATTGCAGATTTAAAATTCCGTGGCATGATAACCATAGATGAACCCGAAAACAGCAATAAATTATCTGATGCTGATAAATTAAATGCCATGGTATATATGGACAAAGAAATTTGCAATACAAGTAGTTTAAATGATATAAATAATCCAAAATGCAATAGACGCACAGTATTAACCAAGGAATTATGCCATATACCCTTACATCGCGATTATCGTCAATCATTTAAAATTGAGCAAAAAATTCACGAAATAGGTTGTCTTGAAAATTTATTGTTTAATTATATCATGAATAATATAGGTGAAAGGTTAAATCGCCTTAGCAATGAAAAAAAGGTTTATTTTCAAGAGAAAATTAAGACATATATTCCATTTTTAATATTAAAAGGCAACCAAATACAAGAATCATTGCAAGAAATACAAGAAACTCTGGACAATGACAATAATTTTGAATTGTTTGAACCATTCATTATAGCAACAATGTCAAATTATTTATTAAAACTTAACAAACAAAATTTTATGCAAAATTCTTTAGAATTAACCGCATATCTTGTTCATTTTGAATTTATTTTTCCAATTTATATTCGCCGTCAATTTATACAGCAAGTTAACGAAATTCAGAATCATTCAGCGCGCGAACAAACCATTGAAAATTTAGCAAAGAAATTAGGCTTTCCCATTGCTGATATTAATTTATTTTTTAATCCAGAATTTGAACAACAAGTGCAAAATACCTTAAAAAACATCGCCCCAGAATATTACAAAAAAACTCGTTTATCTAGCTAATTCTCTGGTAAAAGCAACAAATTGCGAATCAAGGTAAAAATTTATCTATGCCCAAAAATTGCGCTACCGACTCTTATCATCGTTGCGCCCAGTTCAATGGCTTGGGGGAAGTCGCTACTCATACCCATGGAGCATTCGGGAAAGTTATATTTATCGCATTCTTGACGCAAATAATTGAAAAACGGCGACACAGGGCAATCAACGGGGGGAATGCACATTAAACCCACGATGGGTAATTGCAATTGACGGCATTGATTGATAAAATCGTGTAAATCTTGGGGATTTATTCCAGATTTTTGCGGTTCTTTGCCAATATTTACTTGAATCAAAATTTTGGGGATTTTTATGTTTTGGTTTTGAATTTTCGCTAAATCTTGCGCCAAACTAAGCCTGTCAAGCGAATGAATATAATCAACCAAGCCTAAAATTTTCTTGATTTTATTGGATTGCAAAGGTCCGATTAAGTGTAAGATAATTTGCGGATATTGTGATTTTATGGTTGGAAATTTTTCTAAAATCTCTTGCACGCGGTTTTCGCCAAATTCGCTTACGCCCGCTTGAATCGCGCTGATAATATCACCGATGGGGAAAAATTTACTGACCGCTAATAATCGCACCGATTGGGAATCGCGCTTGCTTGCATGGCAAGCCGTGGCAATTTGCGCCGTTATTTTTGCAATATTATCGCCAATCGCCATTATTAAAACGGAATATCATCATCAAAATTATCTTTTGAAGAAGGCGCGCTAAACGGGTCGCGTTTGTTATTTTGCGGGCGTTCGTAATCAGAATCGCCCCGATAATCGCCCCTGTCATCACTTCGGTTGCTATCTAAAATTGTAAAACTGCCATTAAATCCAGAAACCACTACTTCGGTGGTGTATTTTTCTTGGTTATTATTATCCGTCCATTTGCGCGTGCGCAATTGCCCTTCAATAAGCACTTTGCGCCCTTTTGAAAGATATTTTTCGGCAATTTCGGCTTGTTTGCCAAAAATAACTACGCGGTGCCATTCGGTTTTTTCTTGGGTGCCGCCGTCTCTATCCTTCCATTTTTCGGAAGTAGCCAGCGTTAAATTGGCGATTTTTTCGCCATTTTGCGTGGATTTAACTTCGGGGTCTTTGCCAAGATTGCCGATTAACATTACTTTATTTAAGCTTCCCGCCATTACTCTCTCCTGTTTTTTTGTTAAGTTATTTTTGCCTGAAAATAATTCGCCCTTTGGTTAAATCATATGGCGTCATTTCAACTTGCACTTTATCACCAACCATCACGCGAATCCGATATTTACGCATTTTCCCTGCTGTATGCCCAATTATTTCATGCCCATTATCTAATTTCACGCGAAACATGGCATTGGGTAATTTTTCGGTTATTACCCCTGAAAATTCTACTAATTCATCTTTTGACATTACTTACCTAATTCCTTAATATGTTTAAAACATCTTTACAATATTTTATTTTTCATGTAAAGTATTAATTGCGTCAAAAAGAAAAATATGTCAAAAAACACCATCAATATTAATTTTATTTTGGATTTATCTTGTCCGTGGTGCTATATTGGCAAGCGCCGTTTAGAAAAATCCATGGCAATGCGCCCAAGTTTTTCATTTAAAATTCAGTTATTCCCTTTTTATCTTAACAGCGACATGCCCACAGATGGCATGAATCGTATGGTATATTTACGGCGCAAATTTGGTGATGATTGGCGCATTGCCACCATGCTTGCAAATTTATCCGAACTTGCCAAGCATGATAATATAAATTTTAATTTTGACGATATAAATACACAACCCAATATTGTCATGGCTTTTACCATGATAAAATGGGCGGAAAAATTGGATAATAACGGATTTTTTGCCATGGATATGGCGGAACGAATCATGCGCGCGTTTTTTTGCCAAGCGACTAATATCAGCGATAACAGCAATTGCCAGCAAATTTTGAACGAATTTACCCGCAATAACCGACTTGAACAAACCGATATTTTCAGAATTTATAGCCAATTTTTGCCAATTTTAACCATGCAGGAACAATTTACCCGTATGCGCAAAATTGAAGGCGTGCCATTATTTAACATTAATGATATGGGTTTAATTACCGGCGCATCGGAACCTAATAGTTTCTTACCCATTTTTGATATAGTCGCACAAGCATAAATTTTTTTCAAGATTTTCACAATCAAACGGGGCAATAATAATTTCTTTCTTGGGATTCGTGAATTGCCAAGAAAACGCATCTTTGAAAGAGTCAGTTTCGGGGTAAATTAAAATGGCTTTTGTGGCGTCAAAAACGCCAATATAGGTATATATTTGGTATAAATCGCCTTGGGATACGCCAAATTTACCATCATTGGCATTGGCATTCAGGGTTTTCCATTTCGCATCAGCAATAATAATATTATTATTATAATTTTCAAAATAAAAATCTGGTTTTAATAGGAATTTTTCATCATTTTGATTTGATATTAAATTTTTTTTCGGTTGTAGCGGGTTTAATCCTTGATTTTGTAGATATTGGCGCACTAAGGCTTCAAATAATTTATTCATTTCAAACATTAAAATAATGCTTTGCGTATTGGCGAAATTATTAAATGGCATATTATTTAATATCAGCCTGCACCATGGTATAATTTTATCATATTTTTTTGGGGGGGGTTTATATTGTATCAAATGTAAATCACGGGTAATATGCGCTTTATCGGCGCAATTGGGCACTTCGTCCAGATAAAAATTATATTGGCGCGCTAATCGTTGATTATCGGCGGTTTTTGCATGGCGCAAACATAGCATCGTCGCGGTTTTAATCAGGCGATTTATGGGCGAATCAAAGGAAAATTCATCATATTCGCAAGCAAATCGTGCTTGGTTGGAATGATTTTGCGCGATATTTTGCCCCCAAAGCACCCTTCCTTTCATCGTGCTTAAATTTTCTTGCACGCTATTATATTGCCCTTGCAAGCCTGATTTTTTGATTAAATCACCCAAATTTTGTAAAAATACTTGAAAAATCCATTCTAAGGGTGTGAATTTTGATTGATTATCTAAATTAACTCGTTGATTTATATCTTTATGCTGCGGGTCAATCAAGGCGGTAATCATTTTATACAATAAATTTTGCGCTTTTACGGGGTCTTGATTTTTATGGGTTTTGGGCAATACCATAATTTGCGTGCCATCGGGTGATTGCAAATAACCGGCATATTGCGAAAATTTCACGCCTTTACCCGTAATTCTTAAACCAATTTTATGGGTTTTATCGGTTTCGTTGCTTAGTTTTTTTAGCCAATCTTGCGCTTCTTTTTGAGGGATTTTATCCCATTCAAGCAATTCATGTTCATAACAAATGATGGGGTCAGTCATTATTAAGGGTTTCTGCTTCAACTTTGGTATTATTCAAGATTTTATCAAAAAAATCACGCTTAACTTGATGTTGCCAATCTCTTTTTTTGCGATATTTTTCTTTACCTTTTATAATTTCATCATAAATCATTTCAAAAGCACCTTCGCCTAAAACTTCCTTAATTTGATTCGGGTCATCAAAAAAATATTCTTCCAGCAAGGGCATGATTTTTTGACAAAAAACACCGCTAATTTGGGATAATTCGGTTAATATATTGCCTTGATTATCATAAAAAAACGCATGCCCGATAGTATGTTCTTCGGAATCTTGCACGGCAATTTTATCATTTAATTTTTCTAAAAATTGCCTTACTTCGTTTCCTACGCTCCATAACGAATAATCGGGATACATGGGTATAAATTCAAACCGCCGTCTTAAAGCCAAATCAATTTGCGCCAAAGACCTGTCGGCGGTATTCATCGTGCCAATAATATATAAATTATTCGGCACAGCGAATTCTTCACCGCTTGGCAGGGTTATTTCTAACCCCTCATTATTGCCTAATCTTTTACTTTCCTCAATCAGCGTAATTAATTCGCCAAAAATTTTGGAAATATTACCGCGATTTATCTCGTCAATAATAATCACGAAGTTTTTAAGTTTATTTTGTTCGGATTCGCTTGTTTTTATTGGAATCTCATTGGCTTTTTGTTTTAAATAATTGCAGATTCCCCATAAATATGTTTTCCCATAGCGATTTTCAGGATTAAATTTAGCAAAATATTTTTTAATTCCTCGCTTTGTTTCAATACCTTCTCGTTCGGAACTTAATTTAACCGTTAAATTATCTCCTTCAATACTTACAATTGTAAATGGCACGCCCCTAATTGTGTTTAATTTAAGTTCTTGTGATTTATCAAATTCGGTTATTAAATATTCAAATAATTCATCAAATCTAAGACTTTGTGCGCCATCTTTGGGTGTTTTTATTAGCTCTCTTGCTTTATCCGCAATTTCTTTGAATATGCCGTCTTGCATTTGGTAAGAAATATTTTCGCCATTTAGATTGGGTTTTATGCCTTGAATAAAATCCTCATAATTATATGATTGGTGAAAAGTGGTAAAGACAATTTGCCCCGATTCTAGCAATTCATCAAATCGTTTTTTATTCGTTGCACGGTCATTATTGATTGTTCCATCTATAATTTCCAATGCCGATGCGATAGTATGATAAGTTTTACCCGTCCCCGGTGGACCGTAGTAAATTTGATTAAGGGGGTGCGTTTTAATCTTTGGCGGGTTAATTACCATTTGCCATTCCTTCCATATATCATCGCTTAAATCCCAAAGATTATATTTGTTTTTATAAAAATTATTATTGTAATTAATAATTTTTTGAAAGATTTCAGTATAATTATCTGATTCTCCTAGATTTTTAATTTTTATGTAATTTTTTAAGGCAGTTTTTTCATATACAGCAGGAATTTTAAAATTATCAAGAAAATTATCAGGTATTTTATTACCAAATTGATATAAAAAAGCAATTTTCCATTTAATTACTGGACCAAATAAATCTAATTTATCAATTTCCTCTAAATTTCCTTGCGATGAATATTGAACAATTTTACAAATTTCTTGTTGCGTTGCTTGAAATGCCTGTTCGGGCGTTTCAAATTTTACTAAAAACTTATAATCGCCACTAGTTTTTACTCTGCTATCAGGTTTATCAGTTTTATAATTATATATAATAAATTTTAAAGAAGAGCCACCACCAATACCCCCAAGCTCACCAACAATGCCATATTCTAAATCATATGTAAAACAATTTCCATTATTTTGAGTTCTGTTAGCATATTTGGATAAATCCATTTCATGTAAGTTTTCAAAAGGGTATCGTTCTAAAAATTCTTGCCATTTTTTTGTTTTTTCAACTATCACTTCTCCACCAATTTTCTTAAAATTTACATCCTCATTAAATTTATATTTTATCATATGTCGAACAGCTGCACTTAGAGCACAATTAGAGCATTCCAAATCCAATTCCCGCAAAGCACCATTTTGTTTATCATTGTTTAGTTTTTCATTTATAAAATCAAATTCAACAATATTATCTTTTAATGCAAAATATAAATTATTTAAAAAATCATAACTTTTATCTTGAATGTCCGTTGTATATTTTTCATAAAATTTTACAATCGCTTTTTTATATTGTTCAAAAGCCTTTGCAACACCATTATTTTTTAAATAGTTTATAAAATTTTCATCAATTTCCATTTTTCTCATTGTTTCATTCCTCCCTGATTCACCAAATAATTTTTGTGAACTATTGTTATGATTTTAATTTATCTAATTTACCCTTTAAATTTAATCAAATTTCCAATTACGGCACTTGGCGCACCATGAGAAACTTTTCGGTTAAAAATTTCTAATTCGCCATTTTGATAGGCTTCGGCTAATTTTTGTTCAGCGAAATTAAAGCTTACTTGATGACCATTTAAGGCTTGCTGTAGATGGTTCAAATAATTAATGTCAAGTTTATAAATATCAACTTTATAATCGTCAAGCAGTCGATTAATGGCATAAATATATGCATTATACGAATTTTCGGTTAATTTAACTTTCAAATAACTTTCAAATTGTGTTTTTATATCGCTCATTCATTGCTCCTTATTTCACCAATAAATTCCCTAAATTGCTATTTTGGGTTTTAATATTGGTATATTATATAAAAAAAATCAGCATGTCAAATTTTAAATTTCCTATATTAGTGCACGAATTCGTGCACTAATATAGGGCGTTATTTAGTGTATTTAATATTATATTACTGGGGAATCAGGGTATATTGCGCTAAAAAATCAGCAATTTTACGATATTGCGGGAATTTTAATTTGCGCAATAATAAATTTTCAACATGGGGCAAAAATTGCAAATAATTGTGTTTGCCATCACGAATTGCCAGACGCACAAAAATTCCTAAGACTTTGGCGTGGCGATTTGCGCCCAAAAAATCATACCATAAAATAAAATCGCGCCGATTAATTGTTGGGAAATTTTGTAAATATAAGGAAACGCAATATTCCACTAAATTTATATCAACGACTCGGCGGGCATCCTCGCATAAAGAGACTAAATCATATGCGGGGTGACCTTTTAGCGCGTCTTGAAAATCCAATAACCCGCATTGCTTGGTTAAATCATCGGGTAAAACCATTAAATTATCAACATGATAATCCCTTAAAACTAAGCATTCTTGATATGGAGGTAAGTTTTCATATAATTCACGCCATAATTCGTCCCAAATTAATAAATCATTGGGCGCGACTTGTTGTCCAGTTTTATGGGGAATATACCATTCGGGGTATAAACGGGCTTCTTGACGAAGTTTTTCAAAATTATAATCTGGCACATTCACAAAAATATTGCGCGGGTTGCGGTGCAATTTTATCAATGCTTTGGTGGCTTGGGTATATAAATCAGTTTCATCAAATGAATTTTGTAAAGCCTTCGTGAAGGTTATATCGCCAAAGTCTTCCAATAAAATAAAGCCATTTTCATGGTCGGCATAATAACAAATCGGCGCGCGCAACCCCATAGAAATTAAATGTTTGGCGATATGGCAAAATATTTTTGTATCCGATGCGCTGTTAGGCGAATCCATTAATATATACGGCGTATCTTCAAATTTATAATATTTGCGCGGCGAAGCATCTTGACGCAATGGTTTAATTTTCGCATGAATAATATCCAGCCATTCAGGGTTGTAATTCCCCGCCTTATTTAAAAAATTAATCATTTCTTGTGTGCGCATAAAAATTTTTTACCATAATTCGTTTTAAAATCAAGCAATATATGTATGTGGGCATTGCCCATTTTTTTATATGGTTTTTTTATAATATTCTGTCGCAATATTTGGGGGATTCCTCATCACGAAAATACTGGGGTATTATCTGCTGTTTATGCTTGCGGGTGCAAGGGGATCATAATTATTTTTTGAATATTTCACGCAATTTTTTAATAAAATTGCATCACAATTTTTATTTTGTTGATTATTAATGATGGCTTCGGTGGTTTCATTATTATTAATAAAATTAATGACATTATCATTTTCGGTTGTTGCGGCTAATTTCTCCATGGGGGCGTTTTTACCATTTGCGTTTTGTTGTTGATGAATTTTTTTGACTGATTCATTTAATTCTGTAAATTTATTGGTGATTTCTTCAATTTTTTCGTTAATTTCTGCATTATCATTGCCATTTTTTGCCATTGATTCGTCAAAAAATTTAAAATTAAACACGATTTTATTATCGCTAATATTAACAGCTTGCACAGCAATTACGCTAAAACCGCTAATGCCAAGCCCCGCCATTATTAATGCAAAGATTAATCTTGGAGTCAACTTGATTGTTAAGGTTTGAAATATTTTAAACATGACTCTCTCCTTTCATGCAGCATACCACGCATAATATCATGTTCTTATTATAATTGCAAGTAAAAATTTAGCAAAAAACTAAATTCACTGATAAATTGCGAAAGATAAAAAAATTACTTACCCGCATTTGCCGAGAAAAATTTATTATATTTATCGGCAACGCCTTTCCAGCTGTCGGCATCGGCGGGGACTTCGCCTTTTTTAATGATATTGGGCCATATCGCGGCATATTTGCGGTTAATTTCTAACCAAGCCTCAGCTTCAACCACGGTGTCGGGGTAAATTGCTTCGGCGGGGCATTCGGGTTCGCATACGCCGCAATCAATACACCCATCGGGGTCAATAACCAACATATTTTCCCCGATATAAAAACAATCAACTGGGCATACTTCAACGCAGTCTTGATATACGCATTTAATGCAATTTTCATTGACAATATAAGTCATTTTTCATCCTTTGTTAGAAACCATCGCTTCGGCAAAAGTCGCCATACCAATATGGCATGCAAGCGCGGCTTTAACCATATTAATGCCAAGTGCCGCACCTGTTCCTTCACCTAATCTCATTTCATAAGCGAATAATGGCGATTTTGCAAGCTTTTTTAATAAATTTTTATGACCAATTTCCGCAGAAACATGCCCAATTTGGCAATGGTCTAATATTGTCGCGTCAAGGCTTAATAAGCAACTTGCCGCCACGGTGCAGGCATAACCATCTAAAACCACGGGAATTTTTGCCATGCGCGCGGCGATTACCGCACCCGCAATTGCGGCAAGCTCAAACCCGCCGAGATATTGCATCGCTTTTAAACCATGCCCTTTAATATTATCTTGGTGCAAGGCAACGGATTTTGCGACAATATTTGCCTTATGGGCAAGGGCTTTATCGTCAATACCCGTGCCTCTGCCTGTCCAATCGCTTGCTTCCCCGCCAAACATAGCATGCGCCATCGCGGCGGCGGAACATGAATTTGCAATGCCCATTTCACCAAAGCCAATAATATCCACGCCATCTTCAACCGCCATCATGCCATATACCATGGCTTGACATAATTCTGCTTCGCTCATCGCGGGTTTTTGGGAAAAATCTTCGGTGGGTTTATCAAGATTTAATTCATATACTTTCAAATCTGCATCAATAAATTTGCATAATTGATTGATTGCCGCGCCACCATGTTGAAAATTTGCGACCATTTGCGCGGTTACTTCGGGGGGAAAAGCCGAAACATTTTGCTTGGCAATACCATGATTACCGGCAAAAACTGCGATGCGCGGGTGATTAATTTGGGCGGGATATTGCCCACGCCAGCCATAATACCAATGCGATAATTCCTCTAATCGTCCCAAAGCCCCAGCGGGTTTTGTTAATTGCCCCTCACGCAGGGCGCATAAATTCGCGCATTCTTGATTAAATTTTGGTAATTTTGCAATTAAACTAGTAATTTCTTGAATTGTCGCTTGCATTTTATTCCTTAATATATTATATATTGCCTTGATACTCAAACTATAAATATTCTATAAAGTCAAGAAGTTATTGAATATTATCAAAATTACCCCGAATGGAGAATAAATGACTGAAATTTCTGATGCTAAATTACGCGCCGAAGGCGTTACCAAAGAGCAATTATTAAGCTATATCACCCGAATAGAACAGCTTGAACTAGAAAAAGCTGAACTAGCCGCCGATATAAAAGAAATTTTTGCCGAAGCCAAAGCCCATGGTTATGACACAAAAATTATGAAAAAATGTATTTCGTTGCGCAAAAAAGACCGCGCCGATATTCAAGAGGAACAAGCTATTTTAGCCCTTTATTTGCAAGCTTTGGGTGAAAATATTGACATTACCGCAGCCTAAGCGATTGAATTAATCGGGGTTTTACCCAATAAATGCAGATTTTTATCATCAGATAAATCAAAATTAAAATCCCGACCCGTGCTTTTCTTTAATTGCGATTTTAACAAGCCTTGATTTTGCGCAAGCATGGATAAAATTTGCGGAGCTAATTGTTCAAAACTTACTTTAATCACCGAATTTGGGTTATCCGAACTAAACGATAAATTTGCGCCCGCAAAAATACCATCACTCATTGTCATTTTCATGGTGAATTGATGCTTATCGGCAAATTCATGCAAGCTAATGCGGTTGGTAATCGTTTGAATTAATTGATAAAATTCTTGTTTATCCGCGGGCATATTTGCCAATATTTGCGCTTGTATCGGTTTCTCAATATCAATTTTGGAATGTATTTCATGGGTGTAAATGGGATTATTGGCTAATTTAGGCGCGTCAAGCATAATTTCTTCGTCTTGTTTTATCGTTTTTTGAGGCGAATTTTTGCGGGGCGATATTTTAGCCAAATTCATCATAACAAAGGGCGAAATATTTTCCGATTCGGGGGAATTATGGCTAATATTTGTGGGTGATTCGGTTTTTTCTGGCGTTTTTGCATAAATTTGTGGTTGCGTTAAAAATTGATTGTCATTTTCAAATGGCATGGCAATTGCTGTTCCGATATCCGCATGATTTTGCAAAATATTATCCTTCGGGCGCATATTTTGATGCGGTAAATTAATTATAGTATCTTCTTGCGCTTGCGATTCACCTAAAACAGCAAGCGGTTGGGCAACCACCAATTCAGGCTTATTATCCGTCAATATCGGCGAATTTTTGGCGGGGGCTTGATAAAAATTTTGTGCGCTATTTTGTGCGCTATTTTGTGCAAAATTTAATGCAGCATTTTTTGTGGTATCTTGCGCTTGATTATTGCTAAAATCTTTTGATATATAAAGATTATTTGAATCTTTATCCGCAATATTTTTTGGCATCATCGGCAATATTTCGTCATGGTTATCATCAAGGATTTTTGGCGAATTTTGGGGTTTAATATCCGAAATATCGGGCATCGCAATTTTGCCTTGATTCAGAATATAGGTATTAATTTCGCTGGTTTTGGCATAAATATTTATGGCGGGTTTTTGCTTGCTAATCATTACTTCATTGCCGATAATTTCGTGTGGAATATCAGTATTGCGTTGTTTGTTAATAATTTTTTCGGGTATTTCGGGGGATTTATTCGGCGTATTTATTTTTGTTAAGGGCGCATTATCCAAAATTGCAGGCTTAATTTCGCTTAAAACACTCATATTATTTTGAATATTTTTAATGATTATCGGCGCATCTTGAATTGTTGATTGTTGTGCGGGCTTAACTTGCGGTTTTTCAATTGCTTGATTAAGGGTAATTTCGGGTGTTTCATTCGTGGTTAATATTACGGGGTTTGCACCGATATTTTGCTTGGCTAGTAATGGGGATAATATTTTTGCATCTGGTGCAATATCGTTGTTTTTGGGGGTAATATTTGTTTCTTGCGTGATTTTTGGCGTATCATTGGAGCTTGAATCATTATTATTCGCGCGGCTAAGTGCGGGAAATGATGAATCTTGGCTAATATTCGCTTGTTCTTTAGTTGCTAATTGCTGGGGACAATTATTACCAGTTGTATAAGCTTGGGGAATTTCTTGCATTGCCGTGGCAATTTCGCTTGGTATTAAATTATTCAGATTGGCAAATAAATCAGCAATTCGCTTAAAATCGCTATCTTGCTTGGCGATTAATTCCAATACGGGGGTGATTTGTGCATTTAAAATTTGCGTATTATTTTCATTATTTAAAACAATAAGCAATTGTTGTTGGGCAAAATTTGTATCGCTTTGCAGAAATAAAATGTCAAAAATTTGCAATTTTTCGGCACTAAAAGGTAATTGCGCAAAATCTTGCAAACTTGGGATATTAGCATTATTACTCGCTTGATTATTGCTTAAATCACCTTCATTATTGACAAAATTAGGGGTTAATAAATTAATTTCCGTCATATTTAGCTCCTATAGGGTGTAAAATTTTGTTGGTTAAGATTGCCCGTGCCCAAAAATTGCGTGAATTTTTGCAACCAATTTAAAAATTGCGCGCTTTCGTCATGGTCGGATATGGCAATAAAATTCACCACGAGTTTTTGGCTGGTGGTGCGTGATAATAAAATCCATTCGGGGTAGTCTTGGCGCATAATTTGTTGGGCGTTTTGCGGGGTTGCTGTGCCAAAATTTGCCATAAATTGAATTTTGTCATCAGCCAATATTAAAGTCCCCAATCCCCCAAGATTAAGGATATTATGCGCGTTAATGTCCAAATTATTCATGCCAAAATTTTCAAATATGCGTTGTATATCAAACATTTAAGCCTCGTCTTCTAATTTTGCCCATTTATCCAATTCAACCTGCATCGGAATCATAATGCGCGATAATTGGTCGCGTCCGGCAAAGAAAAATTCGGGCAAAACAGCAATTATTTGTTTTAAATCATTCAAAAAAGGAATCGCAACCGCGGGGTCTTGCCCTTTAATATGGCTGGCAACGCCCTGTTCAAATGTATGGGGTTTATCCAAAAAAATTATTATCGCATGGGTTAATTTATTTTTATCTAATTTAAGGGCTGCGCCCAATATGTCTAAGCTTCGTTTCGCCAGCCTATCAATTGTTTTGCTAACTTCTTCTTTAATTTGGTGAAATAATTTTGCTAATTGCAGGCTTTGAATCGCGGAATGTAATTTTTCAGGTTCCATGCTGGGGCGTGGGGCGTTAATATCTTTGGTTGCGGCTTGTTCGCAAAAACTTACCCCGCGTTCAAAGCCGTCTACGCCAAAATTTTCAATTAACGCCGCCAAAGCGCTGTTAATGCCGCCACGATTATCAATGCGTTCTTGATAAAATTTTTGCAATTTTAAGACTTCG
Source organism: Alphaproteobacteria bacterium (assembly GCA_965262605.1). Classification (GTDB taxonomy): domain Bacteria; phylum Pseudomonadota; class Alphaproteobacteria; order JASGCL01; family JASGCL01; genus CBDHFN01. The sequence continues at coordinate 452,606 of CBDHFN010000002.1, forward strand.
CTTGCGTCTTTTTGCGCAAATTCAGACGAAATTTCAAAGCTATTAATGCCAGCACCAATTGCGGTCTGATTTTGATAAATATAATCTATGCGAAGTGATGCAGCATTGGCATTCGTGCCCATTAAATTATTTAAATGCCCTTTAATAATTAAATTATCCAATAAAGCTAAGCCAAGACTTTTATCGCCGCCGCATGATTTTTGCAAAATTTCATGAAATTCTTGGGGCGTGGCGCGCCCTGATTGTAAATATTTATTAATTTCTTTCCAGCCATCAACAAATTGTTCGCTATCAGTTTGCCAAATCTCATGCACGCCTTGCAATAAATATTTGGCTAAGGCTTCGTGAATATCGGTTAATAACGACGGGTCTTCTTCGGATTTATTAATTTCGCGCCCTCTGTCCGAACCGCGCTCTTCGGCTAATTCAATCATTAAATCTTGAATATTTGGCACGGTGCCAATTTTTAAATTTTGAAAACTGCCTAAGGATTGTTCCGATTGTTGTTGCGATAAATCATCATGACTAATCATGTTTTTGGTTAATTCATGCGCCGAAAAAAACGAATGTTGCGAAATATTAGTCATGGCTTAACGAATGATATTGCGGTTAGTTTGGTTAATTTTTTCAATTCTATCTTGTAATGCTTGCACTAAGTTAGAACGATTTTCAACATATCGGTCAATTTCAATTTGTTTTAGCGAAATCGCGGTTTCAACATCCGCCGACAGATTTTTAAAACCAGTTTGCATTAAATCAATTTGATCTTTGCTGATTAAGCTATTCCATTCAGTTTTGCTAAACCCGCCTAATTTTTGTTGCCATTTACCGCCGATTGTTGCCATTGCGCTATTCACATCCCACCAAGCACTATTGGTGCTAAGCGTATAATCGGCGTTCGTATCAATGCCCAAAGTCGTGGCTAAACCCGTTTTCACGGCGGCATAATTAAAGAAATATAAATAAACATTCAAGCCTGAATATCTATTCGCGATAAAGCTTGTAGGCATGGCGATAGCATTGCCGTCTTTGTCGGTAATGTCGTTAAATAAATTCGCGATGGCTTGATAATTAAATTCTAATTGCCCTGCTTTTGTATAATCGCTAGTTGGCGAATTATCATAGCTGCCGCCTAACATGCCACTTTGCCATGCCGAACATAAAACCGGCAGATTTTTTTCGGCTTTAATTTGATAACCATTTATCCCGCCAAGCCAATTTTCCCCCGAAGCCGTCGCGACATAATTTTTAAACCCTAAAATCGCCGTATTTAATTTATTCATTAATTTTTTTTGATTGCTAAGATTTTTCATATCGGTGATTAATTTATCAACTTTCGCCGTGGAACTATTGGCAAGGCGACCCGTCATTAAAGTAATAAAAGTTTGAAATGTGACGAATGAATTGCCCCATTTAAATAATTTTTTATCCTCATCAAATGCGATGGCAACCGATGATTTTTGCACTTCTTCTATAAATCTTGCCGAAGTAAATTGTTCTAATTCCTTGTCAGTTTGCGATTCATCAATTTTGCTTAATACTAAGGCAGCCCCATTTTGCCCATAATATTGCAAATCGGCAATACCATTTTTACTGACAATTCCCAAAGATTCCAACGCATTATTAAGCGCGGTTTTATCGTTATTTGTGCCGCTGTTATATATTTGCTTAATCGTATCCATGGCAGATGATGGGCTGGTTTTGGTTAATAATTGATTGCCCGTTAAATCTTTAAATCCTGCTAAACCCAATATTTCTTGCATTGCGCCCCGCCCTGCTGGCGATAAATTGGCAAAAAAAGTTAATTTATTTTTGGTGGTGCTGGTAATTATCCCCGAATTTTGTAAGCCCGTTAATAATTGCGGTATTAAAGCGGGGTGGTCGGTTAAAAATGCCTGAACATTGCTGTTTTTAATGATATTTTGCGCATCACCGCTAAGGATAATGGCATTTTGATTAATTAAATTTAAGATACTGCTTGGTAAAGCCACAAAGACGCCTAATTGATTCGCCAGCGTGCTATTGATTAAGCCGCTATCGCGAAGTTCATTAATTAACGCATTTTTCGCATCTAAATCCGTGCCAAGCATAATTTGCGCAATATTTGCTTGGTTTAACAAGGCGGCAATATTGACAAATGAACCGCCAGCGGGGGGAAATTGCATGAATTGGCGAATGATGGGGTTGCTGGTTTGGGTAAAGGCTAATAAAATCGGCGATAAATTCGCATCAACCACGCCAAATTGCACAAAGCAATTGATAATTTGTTTGCGCATATTTAAATCACCGCCACTTAGGGCAGTTGTTAAAATAGCGTCGCTTAAAAATTCGCTTTGGGTGTATTTTTGCACGGGATTCGTTGCGCATTTACTTGCCAAAACTTCACCGACTTGGTGCGGAATGGTTATATATTGCATAAGATTATTTTTATCATTTTCGCTGATATTTGCCGTAATTTTCAACAAATTAAATAAAATTTTATCTTGTTCTGTGTCATTGGCGCAAAAAACGCGAAAATCGGCATTTTGCAATAAATCATTGGCGGAGCTTGGCAGGCTTGGGGATAATGAATCAAATTGGCTTTTAACAACGCTTGATGCTTGATTATACGCCAAAAGACTATTATGGCTGGCATCATTAATTAAGCCCGCTTGATATATGGCATTAATCAAATTTTGTGCCTGCATTGCACTTTGATTAAATAAAGATTTTATACTAGGTTTCGCCAGAATTTCATTAAAATTATATTGGGTTTTCGTGCCCACGCAACCATCAACCAAATCAAGCATGATATTTTGCAAATTTGATTGGGCGTGAATAAAATAACTAAGCGCCGATTCGGTATTTTGATTGGTTAAAATTCCATAATTATTTAACCCACCCAAAAGATTTTCGCGGGCATCTATATCAGATTGCGTAAAAATGGCGCGAATTTCGGTATTTTTACATAAATTCGTGAAATTATTGCCAAAGCTTGGCAAATTTATCAAAATATTTTTAATATCACTGCTATAACTACACAGGTTATTTAATTGCGAAGCCGTGCTTGCGTCAATATAACCAAATCCGCGTAAAGCTTGAATTAAGTCAGTTTGTTCATTCGCATCATTGCCATTTAATACCGCATTTATTGCGTTATTGGCAAAAATATTTTGCGTGGTAAAGTTAGAATTGGTTGGGATTGAGCGCAAAATAACTTTATTACCCACCGATGCGCTATCATATGCTTGAATTTTCGTATAAACCGAGGCATTAATGATGCTAAAATCCTTCAACCCCGTTAAAGATTTCGCTTTAACTTCGGGGCTTTGGCTGGTGATTAATTGATTAATCGCTTGGTTATTAAGCGCATCGGCAAAATTTAAAATATTGCCATCTTTGATAAGGCTTTTGATATTATTGGGTAAGGAAGCATAATTAATTAAGCCATCGCGCACGCTTGGCGTGATGAAATTATATTGCAATAACGCATCGCATAATTGCGCAATTTGCGCATCATCGGTGGAATCGCAAATCGCGTTAATATCATAATTGGCAATGGCGCTACGCAAATCATAACTGCCGCCCGATGGGGTTTGTTTCAAAATATTTTTAATAATTTGCGGCGCCGAAGCATAAACCGATAATTCGCTGGCAACCAATGAAGTAATATAATTAAATGATTTTAAACCATTAATTAACGATGTTTTTAATGATAGTGAACCATTTTCAAAAATATCGCTGGCGGCGGGGTTTGCCAAAATACCCGCATAATTATAATATCCCGAAGGGGGGGCGGGAAATAAAATATCCTTAACGGCTAAACTTGCCGCGGCATAAAAAATCGCTTGGTCGCGCCCAATTTGGCTGATAAGCCCAAAATCATATAATGCCGTAATAATTTTGCCTTGATTCGCAGCGTTATTCGTGGCGTGCAAAATATTATAAATTGCCGTATTGTCAAGGGCTTGATTGATATTACTATAAACCCCGCCAATAACCGAGCTTGATAAAATGGCTTGAATATTCGCATCGCTTAGCGCATATTGATTTAACCGAAGAGCCGTTTGTGCGCTGATTAAGTTAAACCCAAGCAAGCTATTGGTTAATTGGCTTATGATATTGGGCGATGAATTTTGATAAATTGCGGCAATATTTGGCATTTGCACTAATTGCGCGGCGGTGTATGTTTGCCCGATGGTTAAATTGCCAAGCGCGGTTTTAACGATGGGGTCGGCATTCGCGATGGAAATTAATTGCGCGTAAGTCTCCGCCGAAATTTGCCCAACTTGTTGTAATGCGGTCAATAACGAATTTTTTAAATTTAAATTCGTGCCGTTTAATATATTAGCAAGCCCGTTATTATCGGAATTTTGCAACGCCGTTGTCGTGGTATAATAACCAATTTGCGGGGGATTTCGCAATATTGCGCGAACTTCATTGGGCGCGCCGATATAAGCGGATAATTTATCGGCTTCGCTTGGGCTTAAATAATTAAAACTGCGTAAATTGCTTAATAAATTAGTTTTTTCGGTGCTATCCGCGCCATTGAGAATATTTAAAATATCCGTATTCGCCAAAGCAGAATAAAAATCATAACCCCCGCCCGCGGGGTTTTGCGTTAAAACATCGCGAATATTTTGCGATGCGAACGCATAAATATTTAATTTTTCTAAGGTGCTGGGGGTGATATAATAAAAACTTGCCAAAGCGTCCAAAAGATTTGTTTTGGCATCGCCATCAGTGCCTTGCAAAACTGCAAATATGCTGGTATTATTTATCGCTGATTGCAAGCTATATTGCCCACCCAATGGTGATATTTTCATAATTTCTTTAAGATTCGCGGGTAAATTCGCGTATTTTTGTAATTGCGTCGCGATTTGTGCATTAATAATACCAAAATCTTCAAGCCCCGTAATTAATTGGCTGATTTGATTGGCGGGCAAGCTTGCCAAAGCTGCATCTAAACCATTAGAATCCGTGATGGCTTGATAAGGTGAACCATATGAACCACCACTTGGCGGGTTATTAAGAATTGCGCGAATTTCATCGGACGCATTCGCGTAATTCATTAAGCTTAGGGCGCAAGCATCATTAATAATACCAAACTGATTAAGGGTTTCAATTAAATCTTGCTTATCGGTTAAACTGCCCGTTGTTAAAATTGCGCGAATTGTCGGGTTTTGCACAGCCGCAAAAAACGATAAATTGCCCCCGATTTTTAGGATATTTTGCACAGCAACCGAACTTTGGGCATATGATTGCAATTTTTGAATTTGGCTAGCATTCACGAATCCCATATCGCCCAACGCCGTAATTAACGCGTTTTTATCGTTATTATCCGTGCCAGTAAAAATATCATTGGCATCACTATCATTAATAATATTATTTAAGGTCCAACCGCCAATTGGCGTGGTTTTTGTTAAAATAGTGCGCACTTGCGCGGGAGCATCGGCGATGGCTTGTAATTTTTGAGTGGTTTGCGCCGAAATTAAGCCAAAATCGGCTAAATTTGTCAAAGCTTGATGCTTTTGCGTGGTCGTGCCGTTATTTATCACGCTTAAAATATTGCTATTGCCAAGGGCTTGACTGACGGAAAATTGCGTCAGGGGTGGGTTGTTATAAATTAACCGCAACGCCGAAGGGGCGTGTCGGTATGATTGCAATTGCAATTTACATGAAGCCGAAATTAATCCAGAATTTTCAAGGGCAGTTAACAATGATTCATAATCGCTTGGCGTGCCATTAGTTAAATTCGCCCGTAAATCTAAATTACCAATTGCCTCGCTATACGATAAAATATTATCCGAACCCCAATTACACCCAGCAATAATAAGCCGTGCATTCGGGCTTGCGCTTGCGTAAGCGGTAAGCTGATTGCGCGTCGCGCCATTAATAAATCCGGCATCATTAAGCGCGTTAAATAAATCATTGCATTCACTGGTGCTTGATTGGTTAATAAACCCAACAATCGCGGGGTTTTGCAAAGCTGTTGCAAATGATAAATTGCTATTGGCGGGAATGCTTAGGATAATATTAGCAATATTACCCGTTGCCAAGGAATAAGCCGTAATTTGTGCGCGCATTTCGCTGGTTATATAACCAAATTGGCTTAAACCATCAAGCAATTGTGATTTATCGCTGGCATTATTGGCTTGCAATATTTGATTAATATTGCTGTTTTGAATCGCTTGAGTGCTGGAAATAAATGGCGAATTTGTTAAGCTTTGCAAACATTGGCGCACGGCGGCGCTGTAATTGGTAAAACCCTCGCATTGGGTTGCTTGGGTGCTGTTAATCATTTGAAATAATTGCAAGCTGTTGATAAATCCTGTGGCTTGATTCGTGCCCCAAATGCTGTTAATGCTCGCATCATGAATAACATCAAATGCGTTTAAGCTAACATCATCAATATGTTGATGAATAAAATTTTGCGTTGGGCTATTTAAATTGCCAAATGCGCTTAATAACGATAAATTTGTGCCAGAAATTAATCCAAATTGTTGCAAGACGCTGATAATTTGCGTTTTTATCGCGCTGTCATTGCCCGTTAAAATATCATGAATAAAATCATCATCAATCGCGGTTTGCACCGAATATGGAATGAATGAATGATTTTTAATAAAATTTTGCATATCGGCGGATAAATTAAAATACAGGCTTAATCGTTGCGCAATATCTTGGGTAATATAACCAACAGATTTTAAACCATTAATTAAAGCGGTTTTACCATTTGCATCAAGGCTTTGCCAAATTGGGCTATTCGCGCCATTCGCGCTTAGGTTTAAGCTTTGCAAAAATGTTAAATTAGTGCTGCTGGGCATGGCAAAAATAATCCCGCTAATCAATGGGTCTAAATTCACGAATAAAGCCAGAAAATTATTCGCCGTTGCAGCGCTTAGGAAATTTAATGATTTGCAATCATTAATTAATTGGGCTTTTTGACTGACGCTTAGGGTTGCACCATTTAATAAATTAAATAATTGGCTGGCGGGTGTATTGCCGCCCACGCCCGCATATAAAATATCCGCATCGCTAAATTGATTATTCGCAGGGAGATTTTGCATGATATTGGCTAAAATATTGCGCGTATAACCAGTTTGCGTGAGTATGCGGTTCAAGAAATCAGATTTTGCCTGACCCGTTAATGATAAGTTATTAATAGTATTGCTTAAAAAATTAATTTTAGTTAGCGTTTGATTATCAATCACGCCCAATTGGCTTAAAATATTTAAGAAATCGTTAATTTGGCTATTGCCAAGGGTGCCACCAAAAATTTTTTGCGACAAGACAAAACCCGCTGTGCCGCTTGCCGATGCGATTAATTCATCAATTGTGTAATTATTATCGCTGGGATATACATCTAAAATATCCGCAAAATTTGCAATATTATTGGCAATATTGCTTAAAATTGCCAAAGCTTGCGTTGAATTAAGAGGCGAGTTAGTAATCGCATTACTAAAAACTTCGCATAATTTTGCCATTTGATTGCTGGTAAGATTGCCCGCAATTTCATTAATTTTTTGCATAAATTGCCCAAAATTATGCTCGTCTTGATTGGATATTAAATTCATAAAATTTGGGTAAACTACCAATGTTGCTTGATTATTATTCACCGATTGGCGCAATTCATTGGAAATTTTACCGCAATTTTGCAAAATTTCTGTGAATGATTGCAATAATTGCGGGCTTTGATTGATATTTTGCTTGATGAAATTATACGCATCCGTGTTGGTGGCAATCGCGGTTTTTTCGGTTGCCGATAAATAATAATAAGCCATCACGGCGTCAAATCGCTCATCATCAACAAAAACGCTTATGATTGTGCGAATTTGTTCATCATCAAAGCCATTTAAATTAATTTTCGTATTATCAGGTAAAACAAAATTGCAATGGGTAAAATTTGCCGTTATTTGCGGGGTTTGGCTTAAATTATTAGCCGTCAAATACGCATTCATCGCCGTAGTATCCACGACATATTGAAACATTTGGCTGAAATCCGTCAAATTTAAAAATTGGTTATTGCCGCCATAATACCCAATAAAATCATCAAATTTATTCGCATCATTGATGGTTTTTAAGGCATTGGTTAATGATGTATTATTGGCGCGATTCACTAATAATGCCAAATTTAATAATTTATCGGCGTTGGCTTTGGATACCGTTTTACTTTCATAAACAAAATTATTTAAGCCATATTGCACACCGACTTCGCCTAAGCCATTAGTTTTTGCTAATAATTGCTCAAACCACCATTTAAGTGTGCGGTTTTGCACGGGTGCACCCGCAAAAAACCATTCCACAGAATCCATATAGTTGGTTTCAAATAAATCATTGGCAAGTGTTTGGCTAGCACTCAAAATATTATCTTGAAATAATGATTCGGATTCATGCGAATCAACGGCGGGAAAAGCAACATAAAATTCATAAATATACCTATTTAAAAAACCCATAGTGGATATATTCCATAAAAGATTTATTGGTGTTTTTAGAGTAATATTCATGGTATAATCATCATAATTTTGCGATAAATTATAAATTCCATAGTTTAATTGCCGAATATCGCCGATGGTTGCATTATCCGCCATGGAAAATACATCAATAAAAAATTGCCTGTCGGTAGCAGTTTGATTGAGATAAAAATTCAAAAATACCTCTTGGTCGCTGGTGATGCAATTCATGATTCGCAAGCCATTAATTAAATCGGCATTACCCGATGAATTAGTGCTGTTAAAATACGCCATAATCGCGGTATTATTCACTAATTGCTTAATGGTCATACTGCTGGGGGCATTCATGATAATTTCCATCACATCAAGCGGAATATGGTTATACCCTAATTGCCAAATTTTATCCGCGACATTTTGGGTGATAATCCCTTGACTTACAAGGTTATTACACGCGCTTTGGCTGGTATAAGCCGCGGAGCGCACATCGCTTCTTGCCCATGCGGTGGCAAAATCGCTAATCGGGCTTGGCGGTATTGCCAAATTGGGGGAATTAAGATTATTATTAACGATAATATTGGTCATGATGTTCCTATGTTATTAATAGAGACGATTTCAAAATTATTTTTTATTTGCCTTAATCGGTTAAAAATACACACAAAATGCTCATTTACTATCTGCAAACTGCGCTTTTTCATGTATTTTTGCCTTTAATTCTTCTAAAAAATTAATTTGAAATTCGTTCAATATATAACCACAAACCACCATGAATTTTCAAAGCCTGCGTGCAAATTAAATAAAATTTTATTTAATTAAAAAAAGAGGCAGGAATATTCCTGCCTCAATTATAAATTACAAAACACCAATGAATTTTAGAATAAACCTTCAATTTGTTCATTTTCATCAAGCTTAATAATTTCCGCCGAAGGTTTAGAAGGTAAACCGGGCATGGTCATAATTTCACCGCAAATGGCGACAATGAAACCAGCACCCGCCGATAAGCGCACTTCGCGAACTGGAATTTTATGCCCAACTGGCGCGCCCATTGCGCTTGGGTCGGTGGAAAAACTATATTGAGTTTTCGCCATACAAACGGGCAAATTGCCATAACCTTGCTCTTCCCATTGTTTCAGCTGTTCTTTGACTTTGCCATCGGCAACCGCACAATCAGCGCGGTAAATTTCGCGGGCAATCGTGTCAATTTTATCAAATAAGCTCATTTCATCAGGGTATAAGGTTTTAAATTTCGCCACGCCCGATTCCGCCAATTCAACGATTTTACGCGCTAAATTTTCCGTGCCTTTTGAACCCTCGCCCCAATGGGTGCAAACAAAAGCTTCAACGCCCATTGTTTTCGTGAATTCTTGAATGGTTTTAATTTCAGCATCGGTATCCGCATGAAATTTATTAATTGCCACTGCCACAGGAACGCCAAATTTCGCAATATTTTGCAAATGCCGTTCAAGATTTGCCAAGCCTTTTTTCAATGCGGGCACATTTTCTTGGCTTAAATCAGATTTCGCAACACCGCCGTGCATTTTCAACGCACGCACCGTGGCAACCACAGTTGCCGCCGCGGGTGTTAAGCCAGCTTTACGGCATTTAATATCAAAGAATTTTTCAGCCCCTAAGTCTGCGCCAAAGCCAGCTTCGGTTACGACATAATCAGCCAATGATAAAGCAACTTTGGTTGCGCTTACCGAATTACAGCCGTGGGCGATATTCGCAAACGGACCACCATGAATGAAGGCGGGATTATTTTCCAAAGTTTGCACTAAATTCGGGGCAAACGCATCGCGAAGTAGCACAGTCATTGGACCTTCAGCTTTCAAATCGCCCGCTTTAATCGGTTTTTTATCTGACGAATAACCAACAACAATATTGGCTAAACGCATTTGCAAATCAACTAAATCTTTTGCCAAACAGAAAATTGCCATAACTTCGGAAGCGACCGTGATGTCAAAGCCTGCTTCACGCGGGAAACCATTGGAAACCCCACCCAATGAGGCAACAATTTGCCGTAAAGCGCGGTCGTTCATATCCATAACCCGTCGCCAAACAATACGGCGCGTATCAAAATTTAACTTATTACCCCAATAAATATGGTTATCAATTAATGCTGATAAAAGATTATGCGCCGAAGTAATGGCGTGAAAATCCCCCGTAAAATGCAGGTTAATATCCTCCATGGGCACAACTTGGGCATAACCACCGCCCGCCGCGCCGCCCTTAACACCAAAGCAAGGTCCTAATGAAGGTTCGCGCAAAGCGACAATAGATTTTTTGCCAATACGGCATAATGCGTCATGCAGTCCCACCGAAGTTGTGGTTTTGCCTTCACCCGCAGGAGTCGGAGAAATGGCAGTTACTAAAATTAACTTGCCTTCTTTTTTTGGTAATTTTGCGATATAGCCCCTATCTACTTTGGCTTTTGTATGACCATAAGGCACTAATGCTTCATAAGGTATGCCAAGTCCAGCGGCAATATCTTTAATTGGTTTCATTGTTGCCGCGCGGGCAATTTCTATATCTGATTTTACCATTATATCCTCCTTAGTGATGTAATTTTTGTTATTCTAGCTAAAATACACTAAATAACTATCATTTTTGCGACATAATGGCTAAAAATAAATTTAATTTATACCCATATACTATAATGTATATTCAGCCATAAAAATAGCTTGAATATTAAAAAAAATTGCTTAATGATTTTTTTATGACAAATGGCGCAATGGACAATTTTCAAGAATATTATGCACGGCTGATTTTTAATTATGAAATGGGCAGTGATGAGGCATTGGGCGATGAAATTATCCCCAGAATCGCCCATCAAACCCGCGAAATACCAGATATAACGGACATTGCCCATGCAAATATCGTCAAACAGGGTGCAAACCCAATTGCCCCAAAACCCATAACTTTGGGTGATTTTGAAGCAAAACAACAAGCAATTAATCTTATTAAAGATATTAATTCAATAAGCGACCTTAAAATTGCGATTGATAATTTTCATGGTTGCGCGCTTAAAGACACGGCGAATCATACGATTTGTTTTGAAGATGGCGGGGATTTGCTGATAATCGGCGAATATCCCAGCAGCGAAGAAGACCGCCACGGCAAAATTTTTATGGGCGAAGATGGTATTTTATTAGATAATGCCCTGCATGCCCTTGGCTTGCAACGGCATATTCATGCTAGTCTTGGATATGGCGTATTTTGGCGCACCCCGGGGGAACGCCCACCGATGGATAGCGAAATACAAATATGTCAAGAATTTATCAAAAAATATTGCGCCCTTAAACAACCCAAAGCCATTTTATTATTGGGCAATATCGCCACTAAGGCAATTTTATCGGTGGAAAATTCTGCGGCAAATCGCAAAAAAATTTGGCATTTCGCCAGTGGTGATGAACAATGCCCTTGTTTTATTGGCTTATCATTAAATAATTATCGCAAATATCCCCAAGAAAAACGCAAATTATACGAAAATTTGCTGGAATTAAGGCAATATTTATGAATTGGCAACGGCAAAATATTCAAATTGAATCGCAAGATGATAAACAAGATTGCGAAAATCTGTTGGATTTAGCATTTGGACCCGAACGCCATGCCCGCACCATTAATATGCTAAGGCGCAATATCGCGCCCATGCCATGTTCCGTGGTTTATCGGCAAAATGATGCTTGCATTGGCATGGTAAGATTTTATAAGCTGATGACGGCGTTGGGCGCAAATGCAGTAATGCTGGGTCCAATTGCGATTCACCCACAATTTCAAAACCAAGGCTTAGGCAAATTCTTAATAGAATATGGTTGCGAAATTTTAGATAATTTAGGGCATAAAATGATTTTTTTAGTGGGTTTTGCCAATTATTACGAACAATTTGGCTTTCAATTCGTGGATAATTTATATTATATTAATGGTCCAATTACACCAAAACATCTTTTGGTGCGATGCAAGGACACGCCATTAATCCAGCAACATGCTGGCCAATTAGATTTTGTGCAATAATGAAAAAAACGCTTACCCCTTCGTTAAACCCTGTGCCCCCTAAATTAATTTTTGGGCAATATGCCCGCCAAAAACTTATTGTGCCAAGCGGAATGCACACCCGCCCGACTTTATCGCGGGTCAGAAAATCAATTTTTGATTCATTATTAAGCCCCAAAAAAGTTGGTAAAGATTGGCATAATATCCAAATTTGCGATATTTGCGCTGGTTCGGGTGCTTTGGGGTTTGAAGCAATTTCATTGGGGGCAAAATATGCCTGTATGATTGAAAATAACCCCTTGGCAATCAAGGCAATTATCCAAAATGCGGAAAATTTTCAATGCCGTGATAAAATACAAATATTCACCCAAGATTGCTTGAAATACCCAGCTAACGGGCAATTTGACGGGGTGTTTTGCGACCCTCCGTTTGACGATGGGGAATTAATCAATAAAATTTGGCAAAAATTACCGCAATTTCTGAAAATAAATGGCTGGTTTATTATGCAAATGCCGCGCGATGCTGTTCTTGGCGAATATGCGCAATTAACCATTTTAGATACTAAAATTTATGGCGCAAGCAGGATTATTTATGGCACAAAAATTTAAATATATTATTTTTGATTGGGATAATACTTTGGCGGATTCGTGGGATTGCATTCATCTTGCCATGATGGATTGTTTTGATAAATGCGAAATTCCAAGGGCGTGGCATGATATTGCCAGTACAAAACATCATGGGCAAGGCGCTTTAAGAAGCTATTTCCCTGATTTATTTGGCGATAAAAGCGATAAGGCGACCCGTATTTTTTATGAATTTTACGAAGCAAATTATCGGCAATTTGTCAAAAAAATCGCCCATAGCGATGAATTAATGCAATTTCTTCATCAACACATGACAAATTGGGGCGTGATAAGCAATAAAAGAGGCGATTATTTACGGGCGGAATTAACCAATTTTGGCTGGTTTCAAGCCAACCCAGAATTACTGAAATTAAAAATTTGCGGGTCACGGGATTATGAATTTGATAAACCTGATGCGCGTTTATGGCAATTATATCGTCAAGCCAATGAAATAGCGTGCGAAAATCAGCAAATTTTATATGTCGGCGATATGCAGGTTGATGCAAATTTTGCGCAAAATTGCGCCATTAAATGCGCCATCATTGGCGATGCAAATATTCAATGCGATTATAATTTTTTGAATTTACAAGAATTACGGATTTTTTTAACGAAATATCAATTGTAATTAATGGGAAGTGTCGGCGTGCGCCTAGTCAGGCGATTGGATTTAAAAAAACCTATAATTATCATGATAATGAATATATTTATGAATCATGTCCAGTTATTGAATATACTGAAACCGTGGGCAATTACGCGGTGCTTTCCCACTTAAACAACCCGCTATAAACGCAAAAAAACAGCGCAAATGTCGGTTGCTTAAACCATCACAGACTCACAGGGCGGGCTTATGACTCGCCCTTTTTTTATTGAAATAATCATTAATTTATGCTATATAATAAATATATTTTAACCAAAGGAGTTTAATATGACAAACGCACAACTCAAAAGACAACCATGGGACTTAACCGATGAGGAATTGAAGCATAATCAACATCATTGCGATAAATTAGCTGATGCCCTTGAAGTGAATGATGAGGTAGCCATTTCTTACCATCAATCAAAGATTTTGAATGATCCAGACGCTTTAATGTCAGCTAAAATCTTATCGGGCGCGCAATGGATTATTGACAGAAAATTAGATATTACATTAGCAAATAGAAAGTTTGGCAATGACTGGTTATATAAATAAACTTAAAGAACAGCTTATTAATGAAAAAAACTCTTTAAATTTTGATAGTTTAAAGCTTGCCAAACAAGCCCAGAAGCAAATTGTCAAGGTTTTGCAGGCGATTTATAAAACGCGCGATATAGATATGATAATGTCGGCTGAAAAAGCAATTAATATTCATGAATTGCAATATTATACTAATTCAAAACCCATGGAATCAAGTATTAAACAGACTTTAACGAGTATAGAGATTACGAATAAATTGATTGATGTTATACACAACAAGCCAGATGAGTATATAATACGCGCTAAATCATATGAAGAAGCCAAAAATAAAATTGGCGATTTACCCAATGATGAGGCAAGGCAATTTTTTAAAGCACAATCAACACGATTTGTTAATTTGAGTAAAGCACCGCTTACCACCGATAAAAAAGCCACCATAGAAGCGCGTAAAATTAATATCCGCCTCGCGGGGGAGATTTATACCGATATGCAAAAAAATGTGCTTGGCATTCAAAATACAAATAGCCCTAAACAAAAAATTATATCATTATGATTAAAGCATCGTCAAATAAGAAAAATAGAAAATTTCTAATCAAGGCAAATGATAACGAACTTGAATATTTAATGATGGACGGCGATATATTAGCGATGGCAATTATGAATTTTCACAAACAAACGCTTGGTTTGGGTGTATTAAAAAATTTATATTATTATGCGTGAAGCTGTCAAAAAATAATCTTGACACACAACCGAGCGAAGTATATACGGATTCTTAAGGGAAATTGGTGGGTTGTGAGGGTTTCGAACCCCCGACCCTCTCGGTGTAAACGAGATGCTCTTCCGCTGAGCTAACAACCCAATTAAAATTTGTTATACAGAAAAAAAATCATAAAGCAAGTTTTTTATGCAATTTTTTTACGAATTAAATTAACCGAGTTTTCGCGCCCAAAAATCGCAAAAAAACTGCCCATTCTGGGTCCAGTTTCTTGCCCCAAAAGCACTTCATACATTAATTTAAACCAATCTTTAAGCTCTAAATTCGTGGTTTTGCCAATTTCAAACACAAATTCTTGCACGGATTTTTCTTGATAATCAGGCAAATCAGCCAAACCATCGGCAAGGCTTTGCAACCATGATTTTTCAATATCACTGGGATTTTTATATTTTTTCAAAGGTTTCACCATATCATGATAATATTTAATGGCATAACCGACAATTTGGTCTAACGAAGGCGAATTTTGCGGGGTAATATCGGCATTATATTTATGAATAAAGCCCCATAAAATATCCGCCGATTCGGTATTGGCGGCACCGACTAAATTTAATATTAACGAAAAATTTAAGGGCGGTATATCGCTGGGCACGGGGTTTTTTGCGCCATAATGCAGGTGAAAAATCGGATTATCCAGTTGGGTAAGCGGATTTTGGCTGGGATATGCTTTTAATTGTTGAAAATATTCATCGTAATTTTTAGGGATAACATCAAAATACATCCGTTTAGCTGTTTTAGGTTTTTGATACATAAAATACGCCAAAGATTCGGGCGACGCATATTTTAACCAATCATCAATGCTGATGCCATTACCCTTGGATTTAGAGATTTTTTGCCCTTTTTCATCTAAAAATAATTCATAATGAAAAATTTCTGGCACTTGTCCGCCACATGCGCGCACTATTTTTGCCGATAATTCTGCCGTGGGAATTAAATCCTTGCCGCTCATTTCATAATCAACTTCTAAGTGATGCCAGCGCATGCCCCAATCAGGCTTCCATTGCAATTTGCAAGCCCCGCCCAAAACCGAAGTTTCCACAATTTCCCCCGTTTCGTCTTGATATGTCATTGTGCCTTTGGCGACATTTTTATCAAGTAATTTGACATATAAAACTTTGCCAGTTTTCGCACAAATCGGCAAAAAAGCCGCGTAATTTGCTTGGCGGTCTTCGCCCAAAGTCGGCAACATAATTTCTTGAATTTTTTCAAAATTTTCTAAATAAATCAGCAAAGTTTTATCAAATGCCCCGCTTTTATATTCTTGGGTCGCTGATTTAAATTCATATTCAAAACCAAAATTATCCAAAAATCGCCGCAACATCGCGTTATTATGTTCGCCGAAACTTGGGTATAATTCAAACGGGTCGGGAACTTTGGTAAGCGGCAACCCAAGATATTTTGCCAACATTTCGCGATTCGGCACATTATCTGGCACTTTGCGAAGCCCATCCATATCATCAGAAAAACAAAAAAGCCGTGTCGGAATATCCGAAATTAGCTCAAACGCGCGCCGCACCAACGAGGTGCGCATCACTTCACCAAAAGTGCCAATATGCGGCAAACCCGATGGACCATAACCAGTTTGAAATAAAGCATAGCCCTTTTTGGGCGGATTTTTAGCAAATCGTTTGACAAGCTTTCTTGCCTCTTCAAAGGGCCAGCTGTTCGCCGATGGCGTAAATTGTTTGTAATCAATATTAGTCATGATAAATTCCCGTCATTACGCCGATAATGGATTCAATAGTATGGTCATTATCGTTAAACTTTGGCGATTCTAAACCTTTACCAAATCTTGAAACAACCAACCTATAATCATTATCAATAAGTTTAATACCTTCAAATCTTCTTAATTTCAAAGAATTTGCAATTTTATGCTTCATAACGAAAATTACACCAGCATCATCAGGGTAAAATATTTCGTTAATTACCAAACCATTAATATAAATTTTAGCGGGGCAATTGACAAAAAAATCAAACGAAATAAATCTTTTATCATGCAGATTTTGTCCCTTAACTATAACATTTGACATGCTTTCACCATATAATTTACCAATATGATTGGGAATTATTTTACCCTGTTCATAAATTATTGGCACTGATTCTTGACAAGACGATTTACTTATATCTATCGGTTCATAAGCAAACTCGTTATTGTGCTTTTCTACTTTTTGACTATCACCTGCATAGATTAAATGAAAATTCTTAGCGCGAAATGCTTGGTTGGTAAATTCAATTAATTTTGTATCAATAATAACTTCGTCATAAGTATTACCCCTAAATAACGGAGGATTTTTCAGGTTTATTTTTTCATATTCTATTGAAAACTTATTCATAATCCATTTTCCTATCTTTTAAGTAAGGCATTAAACTGATGACGAATTAGCATGATGTTATGTGATTCTTCTTGAAACCAGCATTTAATGTTAATAAACACCGTGCCAATATTTGAAATAATTTCTAAAATTAAATTTAATCTAGTCACGCCATTATTTTTACTTATTTGTGCTTCACCATCTTGGTTTTTCAAGATATAACATTGAATATTTCTATCATTTTGCTTTATTTCTTCTGTTAATACCAAACAATCATCTTTAGAAATGTTATTTAATTGGTGGGCATTGCACAAAAAATTATTTTGCTGCAAAAATAAAAAAACAGCATGAATATGAGGTTTATATTCATCAGCCCATTCATAACCAACTTGCTTCAATCTATTACCATCAAAATTATAATTATCTGGTAATTGTAAAGGATGTGCTTGTTGGAATTTGTCTGGTATTTGCATTTAACCCTCGTAATACTTGGCATAATCAATAATCATGCCAAGTATATAAGCAACCTTAACGGCTATAATATTCCACGACTAAATGCGGTTCCATGGTCGTTGGGTAAGGCACATCGGCTAATTTTACATCGCGTAAGATTTTCACCGAACCAGCTTTTGCGTCAACTTCTAAATAATCGGGAATTTCGCGCTCCGTTGAGACTAAGGCTTGTTCCACGATAAGAATTTTTGCGCCTTTTTCTGTTAAAGACACGACATCGCCATTTTTCACCATATATGACGAAATAGTGACGCGCTTGCCGTTAACTAAAATATGCCCGTGCGATACTAATTGCCGCGCCGCAAACACGGTGGGCACAAAACGGGCACGATATACCAAAGCATCAAGGCGATGTTCAAGCAAGTTAATTAAATTTTCGCCGGTATCGCCTTTGACGCGCACGGCTTCTTCGTAATATTTGGCGAATTGTTTTTCCGAAACATTGGCGTAATAGCCTTTAAGTTTTTGTTTTGCCCGTAATTGCACGCCGTAATCAGTTGGTTTGCCACGATTTGCGCCATGTTGGCCGGGACCTGATTCGCGGTTATTAAAAGGGCTTTTGGGGCGACCCCAAAGATTTACACCTAATCTGCGGTCAATTTTATGTTTTGAATTTAATCTTTTTGTCATGTTGTTTCCTTTACTGGTAGTTCCATTTTGAAAATGTAAGGAAGAAGAAATTATCATTGATAAATATTTGACGATATTAACCCGATAATGCTTGCGTTCCCAGCGATGCTGATTGGTTAAACAAAAAATATCGGTAATGTCAAGCATAAAATCATTTTTTACCGCATTAAGCTTTATTTTCTTGATTTTATAGGAATTTATATTAAATTAACCATTATGTTTGATAAATAAAAAGGATAAACCATGAAAAAATGGCAATTTTGGATTGACAGAGGCGGCACATTCACTGATATTGTGGCTTATTCCCCAACGGGCGAATTTATCACCCATAAATTATTATCGGAAAACCCCAAATTTTATAAAGACGCGGCGATTCACGGCATTCGCCATTTATTAAACCTGCCGCAAAATGCCAAAATTCCCGCAAAGCTTGTATCGCAAATTCGCATGGGCACGACCGTGGCGACTAATGCTTTATTGGAACGAAAAGGCGCGGATAGTTTGTTAATTTGCACCAAGGGTTTTCGCGATGCTTTATCGCTTGCATATCAAAATCGCCCAAATTTATTTGATTGTGAAATTATTAAACCTGAATTGCTTTATAAATATGTCGTGGAAATTCCCGAACGAATCGCGGCTGATGGCACGATAATTCAAGCTCTCAATCACGCCGAAGCTTATGAATTAATCAAGCCTTATCGCGATATGGGCATTGATTCGGTGGCAATTATCACCATGCACGGCTATAAATTCAACAATCATGAAGTTATTTTGGGAAAAATTTGCAAGGAATTAGGCTTTGCGCAAATTTCGCTAAGCCACGAAGTTAGCCCCTTGGTAAAATATGTTGGGCGCGGGGATACTTGCGTGGTTGACGCGTATTTATCGCCAATCTTGCGCCATTATGTGCAAATTGTCGCGGGCGAAATTGACCCTGAAATATCCTTGCAATTTATGCAGTCTAATGGCGGTTTAACCTCAGCATTTTTATTTCAAGGCAAGGATGCGATTTTATCGGGTCCCGCTGGGGGCATAGTCGGCGCGGTTCATGCGGGCGAATCGGCGGGTTTTGATAAAATAATTGGTTTTGATATGGGGGGAACTTCCACCGATGTTGCTTATTATCATGGGGAATTTTTGCGCACCTATGATTCCATGGTTGCAGGGGTGCGGGTGCGCGCGCCCATGATGCAAATTCATACTTTGGCGGCGGGTGGCGGTTCGGTTTGCCATTATGATGGTTTGCGCTTGCGCGTCGGTCCCATGAGCGCGGGGGCAAACCCCGGTCCAGCCTGTTATGGCAAGGGCGGTCCCTTGACAATAACCGATTGCAATGTTTTATTAGGGCGAATTCAACCCCAATTTTTAGGCAGTTATTTTGGGCATGATGGCAAACAACCATTAAATACCGCGATTGTGCGCGAAAAATTCCAAGAATTAGCGCAAAAATTACAAAAATCCCCCGAAGAATTAGCCATGGGTTTTTTGGCAATCGCCGTTGACCATATGGCAAATGGCATTAAAAAAATATCCGTGCAACAAGGGCATGATTTGCAAAATACCGCCATGGTTTGCTTTGGCGGCGCGGGCGGACAACATGCGTGCCAATGCGCGGACGAAGTTCATATTGACACGATAATTATTCACCCGTTTTCAGGGGTATTATCAGCGTTTGGTATTGGTGCCGCGCGGGTTGTTGCCATGCGCGAAATGAGCTTTGGCAAAGAATTATCGCAAGATTCCCTTGATT
Source organism: Alphaproteobacteria bacterium (assembly GCA_965262605.1). Taxonomy (GTDB): domain Bacteria; phylum Pseudomonadota; class Alphaproteobacteria; order JASGCL01; family JASGCL01; genus CBDHFN01. Next base: position 472,796 of record CBDHFN010000002.1, read on the forward strand.
TAGCCGATGCTGATTTGCAAAAAATGGCGCAATCGGCAAGCCAAGAATGCGCCAAACAACAAATTAACCCCGATAAAATCATAAAGAAAATTTACATTCGCTATAATGGTTCTGATGTGCCTTTGCCCGTGGATTTTGCGCAATATGATGAAGTTGTCGCAAATTTTGAACGCGCTTATCAAGCAAGATTTGGCTTTACCATGCGCGGTAAAACCATGATTTTAGAATCGCTGAGCATAGAAGTAAGCGGCGGGGCGCATGAATTTACCCCCATGCAGAATATTAATAAACAAGCCGCAAAACCCCAAAAAACTCAAGCCTTTTTTAATGATGAATGGCAAGACATAGATTTTTATCACCGTGATGATTTACAAATTGGGCAAATTATTCAAGGACCCGCCATTATCAGCGAGGCAATTGGCACAAATATTATTTTAAGTGGCTGGCAATGCCAGCTTGATGCGCAAAATAACCTGATTATGACTCGGCATCTTGAACGCCAATCGCATTTTGCCTTGGGCACAAAGGTAGACCCGATTATGTTAGAAATTTTCAATAATTTATTCATGGCAATTGCGGAACAAATGGGATTTTCCTTGCAAAATACGGCTTTTTCGGTGAATATTAAAGAAAGATTGGATTTTTCTTGCGCCATTTTTGACAAAGACGGGCATTTAGTCGCCAACGCCCCGCACATGCCCGTGCATTTGGGCAGTATGGGCGAATCTATCAACGCCATTAAGAATAAATTTAATGGCATTTATCAAGATGGCGATGTTTATTTAGTCAATACGCCCTATAATGGTGGCACGCATTTACCAGATATTACCGCCGTTACGCCGATTTTCCTTCATGGTATTTTGCAATTTTTTGTCGCATCACGCGGGCATCACGCCGATATTGGCGGTAAAACGCCGGGCTCAATGCCGCCCGATTCGCGCCATATTAACGAAGAAGGCATTATTTTTGATGGTTTTCATGTTGTGAAAGCGGGCGTGTTTCAAGAACAAGATTTATTAAATCATTTGCAAGCTGGACAATATCCCGCCCGCAACCCGATGCAAAATATCGCCGATATTCAAGCCCAAATTGCCGCGAATGCTAAGGGCAAATCTGAAATTTTTCGCATTTGCCATCATTATGGCTTGCAAGTTGTCTTGGCTTATATGAATTTTGTGCAAGACAATGCCGAAGCTTGCGTGCGTCAAGTCATTGCCAAATTGCAATCGGGAAGTTTTAAATATGAAATGGATAATGGCGATTTTATTCAAGTCGCGGTTAAAACTGATAAAACAACCAACAGCGCAATCGTTGATTTTACGGGCACTTCGCCCCAAGGTCTGCATAATTATAATGCGCCATCTTCGGTGGCGCGCGCCGCCGTTTTATATGTTTTTCGCACCCTTGTTGCCGATAATATCCCCATGAACGAGGGGTGTCTTAAACCCATCACTATCATTATCCCCAAGGGTTCATTAATTAATCCCGAATTTCCCGCCGCGGTGGTTGCGGGTAATGTTGAAACTTCGCAAGTCATCACCGATGCGATTTATGGGGCATTGGGGGTTATGGCGGCGGCGGGTGGCACGATGAACAACTTAACTTTTGGTAATCAGCAATATCAATATTATGAAACAATTTCTTGTGGGTCGGGGGCGGGTGATGGTTTTCATGGTTGTTCGGGCGTGCAAACCCATATGACGAATTCACGGCTTACCGACCCTGAAATTTTAGAATTGCGCTATCCAGTGCGGGTAATGGAATTTTCCTATCGCAAAGGCAGTGGTGGCAAAGGCAAATTTCATGGTGGCGATGGCGTGATTCGCCGTTTAAAATTCTTAACGCCGATGCAAGCAATTATTTTGGCGAATCGCCGAAAAATTGCGCCTTTTGGTATGCAAGGCGGCGAAAATGGCAAATGCGGTATGACCTATATTGAAAAACTTAACGGCAGTATAGATTTAATGGCGTATAGTGATAGCCGCATGGTCGCGCAAAATGAAATTATCACCATAGAAACCCCGGGCGGTGGTGGGTTTGGCATAAATAATGCTTAATAATAATTATGAAAATAATTTATTTAACTGCTTTATGTTTAAGCTTGGCTTTGGGTGGGTGTTTTCCCAATAATTCCGATACGCCCGCGGATAAAAAAGCAAAATTAGTCATGTCTGGCGCAACGCTGGGCGCAATTGGGGGCATGTCGCTTGTCGGCACTTTGACGCCCGGCATCGGCACGGGCGCAAAATTGGCGGGCGGTGCCGTGGGTGGTACTTTGGGTTATTTTGTCGGTGTTGAAGCCGCAAATTTAACCCTTAGCCCTGAGGATCAACGCACCCGCAAAACCGCGCTTTTTATGGCGTTAAACGACAATAAACTGGCAAAACCAACTGATTGGCAATCAAAAACCTCCCCCGAAACCGCGGGCACAATTATTCCAACTTACCAATTTACCAATGACCAAGGGCAAATATGTCGCAATTATTCGGAAATTATTACCACCGACAAAGGACGCACCGAAGCTGAACGAATCGCCTGCAAATTCCCCGGTGGCACATGGATTGCGGAATAATTTATTTTTTATTTTTACCCTGACTACTGATAAATTTAAAACAACACCGCTTGTTTCGCTTATGGGGGGGGAATATACCATTTTTAAACGCCCTAAATCCCAATGCAAATTGCTATACTTCGCCTTGTCTATAAAATTGCGACAAAGTATTATAAATAAAATACCCTCAAAAAAAAGGGAAATGTCCTGAAATAATTTAACTTGATTAATAGGTGAATTTAATATAAATTAAACGCATAATGAATTTTACAAGGTTTAAAATGACACAAGATAGCTTATTTAATGATGACCAAATTCCTCAAGAATTAATCAAAAAATCTTTAAATCCCCATGGTGGTGGCTGGACAGAACAAAAGTTAAAAAAACTTAATAGTTATATGACTGCTTACTTAAAGGTGTTGAGCAAACAAGAATGGTGTAGAAAAAATTATATTGAAGGATTTGCAGGTGCAGGAGAATATGATACGGGTGATGGTAATATCAAAGATGGATCAGCAAAAATAGCCTTAAAACAAGATTTTGATAAATATTATTTTATAGAAAAAGATGTAAAAAAGCTTGAAAATCTAAAATTTATTGCAAATGAATTTGAAAAAATTAAAAAATGTGAGTTTATTATTGGTGATGTCAATGTTGAATTACCAAAAGTAATGCAACAATTAAGCACAAAGGATAGAAATATATGTTTTTTAGACCCATTCGGTATGCAAGTAGATTGGCAAACTATTCAATCTATTAAAAAATCTAAGTCCCAAAGCGATGTATTATATTTATTTCCAATTAATATTTTTATCAGGGAATTAGCAAAATCTATCCAAAATAAAACAACTCCCTATCATATCAGTAAATTTATTGGCAAAGATAAAGAAAACTGGGTCAATGATTTTCAGAAAATAAAAGAAAATCCCATGGACGAAATATTATTTAATGAACATGAAAAGATAACAATTCAAAAAAATATAGATGAAATAACACCACAATTAATACAATATTTTGAAGAATTATTTGAATATGTTGCCAAAAACCCATTAGTTTTAAAAAATACAAAAAATGCTCCTATGTTCCATTTGTTTTTCATGATGACTAATACAAGGGAAAATGCTACTAGCATTGCAAAAAGATTAATCGGGGATACTAATTAACTTAGAAAATTTAAAGATTCAAATTGTGGCATATTATCCCAAGTTTTGCCCTCATATTCTCTGCCATTGGCTTTTTTAGAGCGTCTTTGATTATCTTCGCCCCATGCGCCCCATTGCTTAAAGAAAAAAGCAGTATTAGCAACTAAGCAAGCTTGATAAATCTCATCAATCCATTCTTTCTTGATTGGACGCGCGCCAGTGCCACTTTCCCCGCCCACGATTGCCCAATTAATACCCGCAAGATTAACTTCACCGACCGAATCAATTAATGGTTCAAACGATACAAATTTAATATGGCTTGGAATATTTTTTAAAATATCAATTCGTGAAATAGTTTCAGAATTTTCAACGCTTACGCCCAACCAAACATTTTTTAAAATTGGATTATCAAAATTTTCAAGAACTTGCTTCATTCGTTCAGGGCGCTTGGTAAGAATTTGAAATTTATGATGGGAATTATCACGCATGACTTGCCAAACATCATTAATAAATTCAATTGATACATTATCATGAAATAAATCTGACATGGAATTGACAAAAATTGTCCTTGGCTTTTTCCATTTATACGGAATATTTAATGATAACCTATCCTCGCGGGCAAAACCACGCCAAACAATGCGGTTATTTTTTTTCATGGTTAGACCTTGGTATTTTTCAATTCCCATATATTCAAGCCGCTTTGCCATGCGCATTGCATAACAATTTTTGCAACCAGATGATATAATTTTGCAACCAATTACAGGATTCCAAGTTGCATCTGTCCATTCAATTTCAGTTTCAGCCATATTTTAATGATAAATTAAATAATTATAAAATTCAATAAAAAATAATTTAAAATCAAAACAAACTGATAATCATTAAGCAAAACCACAAGCAAAGTTAGCTTATCATTAAAATTGGTAAAAACCACCCATATAAAATCATCAAAAAAATAGGAAAATTTCACTTATTTTTTTCATTGACAAATAATTAAGTTAATATAATATACAATCATATATTAACTTAAAAAAAAGGATACATAATGAATTGGGAACCATTTATTACTTGCGCGGTTACTGGCTCTGGCGATACGGCGGATAAGCACCCTAACTTACCCATCACCCCCAAGCAAATTGCCGAAGCCGCCATTGAAGCCGCCAAAGCTGGCGCAGCGATTGCCCATATTCATGTGCGCAACCCCGAAAATGGCAAGGGCATTCGCGGTCCCGAATATTATCCGCAAGTTTTGGAATATATTCGCCAATCCAAAGTTGATGTTATTTTAAATTTTACTTCGGGTATGGGCGGTGATATTAGTTTTGGCACAGCCGAAGACCCAATTCCGCTTGACCCAGCAACCGACATGGTTGGCGCCAAGGAGCGATTAAAACATGTTTTAGCGTGCAAGCCTGAAATAACCACGCTTGATTGCGGGTCATTAAATTTTGGTGATGGTAATTATATTACTTGCCACACGCCACCGATTTTGCGTTTAATGGCGCAATATTGTCGCGAATATGGCGTAAAACCTGAAATGGAAGTATTTGATTCGGGCAATTTATGGCTGGCAAGCAATATGATTAAAGAGGGCTTAATTGAAAATAACCCGATGATTCAATTATGTATGGGCATTCCATATGGTGCGCCCGCCGATATTTTAACTTTTATGGCGTTAGTCAATAAAATGCCCGCCGATACAATTTGGTCAAGCTTTGCGATAAGCCGATTGCAATTGCCTTGGGTTGGTTTAACGATACTGGCGGGCGGTAATATCCGCGTCGGGCTTGAAGACAACTTATATCTTGCCAAGGGGCAATATGCCAGCAATGGTGAATTAGTCACGCGCGCAAAAAATATCGCGGAAAATATGGGCGCAAAAGTCTTGGGTCCCCAAGCGGTGCGTGAAAAATTAAAATTAACAAAAAAATGGGGCTAATCATGAAATTTTCGGCACAAAATGTGAAAACTGCGGGCTTAATTGGCGGTGGAGTTATTGGTGGCGGTTGGGCTGTGCGCTTGGCTTTACACGGAATTAATGTCAAATTATACGACCCCGCCCCCGATGCGATGCGTAAAATCAATGAAATTATGGCGAATGCCACGCGTGCTTGGCGGAAATTAACTTTGGCGCCACCCTTGCCCGTTGGCAAAATTGATTTAGTGAAATCCATTCAAGAAGCCGTGGAACACGCCGATTTTATTCAAGAATCTGCGCCCGAAAACCCCGAATTAAAAAAGAAAATCATGCAAGAAATCACCCAATACGCGCCAAAAAATACGCCGATTGGTTCGTCTACTTCGGGGATTTTGCCGACTTTATTTCAAACAGGGGCAACGAATCCCGCACGAATTTTTGTCGCGCATCCGTTTAATCCAGTTTATTTATTGCCGTTATTGGAATTATGCCCGGGTGAATTAACCGATAAAAATATCATGAACGAAGCGGGCGAATTTTATAAAACCCTTGGCTTTCACCCGTTAATCATGGATAAAGAAGTTTCAGGTTTCATTGCCGATAGGTTAATGGAGGCAATGTGGCGCGAATCGTTGCATATGATTAACGAAAACGAAGCAACCGTGGAACAATTAGACGATGCGATTCGCTATGGTTGTGGCTTGCGTTGGGCATTTATGGGCAGTTTCTTGACTTTCAGAATCGCAGGCGGTGAAGCAGGCATGCGGCATTTCATGGCGCAATTCGGACCATGCCTTGAATGGGATTGGACCAGATTAGTCGCACCGAAATTATCCGATGATTTATTGGATAAAATCGTCAATCAATCCGAACAATATCACGGGCATTATGCCTTGCGCGAAATGGAAGCCAAACGCGATGATTGCTTAGTGGCAATTATGCAAGCTTTACGGGCGAATGATTTTGCCTCGGGCTTGACTTTGCGCAACCATGAACATTACCTTTATACTAAGGCGCATCACGCCGCTCAAACTACGCAAGATATTACTAAACCCCTTAATCTGCACAGCGGCTTAGTCATCGGCGAATGGGTGGATTATAATAACCACTTAACCGAAAGCCGATATTTACAAATTTTTGGCGATTCTTCCGATGCGATTTTGAAATTCATTGGTATGGATGCGCAATATGTCGCCAAAGGTTTTAGTTTTTATACGGTGGAAACCCATCTTTGCCATTTAAAAGAATTAAAAATTGGCGATAAATTTATGGTATCCACGCAAGTTTTAATGTCCGATGCCAAAAAAATGGTGGTATTCCATAGTATGACTGACAAAGACGGCAATATTTGCGCCACGGCTGAACATGTTTTACTGCATGTTGACCATCATAAAGCGGCGGCTTGCGCAATTCCGCAAGAAATTTTGCAAAAATTGCAACCTTTAACCCAAGCCCATAGTAAACTTCCCCGCCCCGAACGCGCTGGCAGAATGATTAAGAGTTGAATTTTGGGTGCAATCTAATTAACCCCCTATTTTATTAAGAATTATATTGTTGGCAAAATTCAATTAATTCATAAAAATTGGTTGATGGATTCGGGTTATTATAATTTTTGGCATTTTGCGTTGATTTTTTGGCATTTTGACAGGCATTATCAAGGCGATGTTGGCTAAGCATATAAAGCTTATCATCAGATTTTTGATAAGATTGCAGGGTTTTGCATAATTTTTTATCTTCTTCGTTGCAACAATTAAAATTTTTTGCCAAATTTTCAAGGGTTTCAATACAAACATCAGCGATTGATTTTTTGCCAGTTTTACTAAATGGTCGGGGATATACTTGTAAATGTTTGATAAGCCAATATTCAAAACATGGGTTTGATTCAATAAAAACATAACCTAGTTTTTTGGCTAAATTCCTTGCTTGTTGAATATTGGTAAACTCATCAGTGTCGGTGATAATAAATATTTTATCTTCTTCAGTTAAATTTGTAAAATCTGTAGCAACCATTTGCACCATTTGCAATGGGTCATACCCCGTAAATTTTTTTTCAATTTTAAAATGCGCGTTAAGCCGATAAGCTTTAATTAAAGAATCAATATAATTTTTCTCTGTCTCCTCACCAATGCCATAAATTACTAATCGCCTTGGCAATAGTTCGCGCGAATCTTCCTTAATATTGCGCTTGCGCGGGGGGAATTTTTTTGCTTTGCTCATTATTTTTAACCATTATGGTGAATAATCGGCACGCCACGCACACGCCCCTCGCAATATAATTTCATTAAATCATCAGATTCGCGCAAATTATAATCACTTAACTTGCTGATATGCGATGAGCCAAGGTTTTTGCGGTTAATTAACACCACTTGGTCGCGCCGAAAAATTGGTTGAAATTTTCCTAAATAATCGCGCTTGCGCAACAAGCTTGCATCATGGGTGGTCATAATTAATTGCCCGCTTTGCGATTCATGATGAATTTTTTGTATAATGAAATTGGTTAAATCTGGATGCAAATTTGTATTAAATTCATCGGCAATTAATACCATTCCTTCGTCAATAATGCGAAATATTGGTTCTGCCAAGGCAATATATTTTTTTGTGCCAAGAGATTCATCGTCTAGATCAAAATTCACCGCGTCGCCTTTATCATTAATATGGCTGGTTTGAATTTCAGTTTTTTTAACTTTCTCAATATCAAATTCAGCTTTTATATCATCTGGAAAGTCTTGAATGACTTTACTCAAGCCCGCTTTTTCTTCATCGGTAAGTTCCTTTTCACTAAAATTAATATCTTGAATATATAAATCGGCTTGCTTAATGAATTTCATTAATTTTTCTTTGTTCTGTGGATTTTCTTTCAGCCATTTTGATGTTGGTTGTGCGTTTATAAATTCACTTGACATAAAGCTTAATTTTTTGCGCAACCAATGATTCATTGATTTTAATAAATCTAATTCCTCATTAAGACACATAGTCAAAAATAAATTGCTGTCTTTGGTTCTTTTTATTAATTTTTCAAAAGATTTTTTGCCTAATTCTTTTTTAATTGCGTTAGCGTTGTCGTAAATATAGTTGTCATCTTGGTAATAACGATGAAAAATAATATTTTGCCGATTATTTTTGCCGTAATGGCATAAAAATTCGCTGATAATTTGATTGTTAAGATATGAAAATCCGTATTGATAAACAATATTATCATCGGCAATAAACATTATCTCAAATTCGCTTGGTTGATTATGGGCTTCGGCAATTAATTTATAAGGTTTATAGGGTAATATATAATCTTCATCGGTGGAATCTACAATTATCTCTTTCATTGTTCGTAATGCAAAACAAATATTGGATTTGCCACTGGCATTTGCGCCATATATCACAGCGGATTTTATTAATTTGGTTTGTTTATAATCTGGAATTTTAATTTTATTATCAATTAAAATTCCCTCTAATCCTTTTAGTGGGGTTGCAACCATATCAAGTGTTTGCATTTCATAAATTGACATGAAATTCGCAACTGAAAAGCTTATTAGCATTTTTCAAAACCTTTTTTGTAAAATTTATACAAATATAGCATTGAAAATTAAAATTTGCAAGGTTTTTATTTTACCATTCATAAATAATTCAAAAATATTTAAAATATACCCTGTGGTTCCCTATTAATTTAAAGCATCTAGGCATTGATATACCATTATGACTATATCAACACCATAATAGCAATGAGCGATTGATTATATTAAGAATATGTTTTTCACTGAATTTATTCGCAATTTCTCGCAAATTTTTTGGCGCGCCCGGGAGGATTCGAACCCCCAACCAACAGCTTAGAAGGCTGCTGCTCTATCCCTTGAGCTACGGGCGCATTGAAATTGAACGACATATATTAATGTGTCCAAGGTTTTAATCGGTTAAACGCAAAATTATCAGCATAGGCTTTGGGTTTAATAATTCGTTCATTGGGGCGATTCACAACATAGCTAATGCCGTTTTTCGCCGCATATTCTTGGGCTTGTTCTAAGGAATCAAATTTTATTTTAACTTGAGTTTTTGTGTCATTTGACCCAGACCACCCCAATAATTCATGCGGCAAAGACGCTGATTCACGGCTGATTTCCAAAACCCATTCGCCCAGATTCGCCCGTCCAGACTGCATGGCGTTTTTAGTTGGGCTAGTAATTATTGCGTTCATCGTGTCCTCCACAATATATCCTTAGAATTCGTATGGACATTAACAAATTAAAATTCATTTTGCAAGAAGTTTATACGCAAAAGATGCGCCAATTTATAATGGGGGATAAAATGAAAATTCGCTTGATTTATTGGTAATATAGGTTAATATATTGATGCGAACCTGTGCGATAGCTAAAAAATTTTCCCGGGGGCGATAATCTTCTATTAGGGAGTTGCCGCTGGTTAAGCGCATTGTGCTTTTTCATGTGACGCCCACCTTGTTATACTTGGCTCTAGAGGAATATTACAGCGTCGGCAGGTTGGCATTTTAATACCCAAGCAGGCAAAATGAACAAACAAGAAATTCGCAAAATATATGCCCAAAAACGGCAAATTCTCGCTAAAAATTGGCAAAAATCATCGTTAATGCCGTTATTATTAAACCATTTTGGCAAAGAAATTTGGCAAGATAAAATTATTGCCAGTTTTATACCATTCCGAAGCGAATTTGATTTATCATTGACCGATGCAGATTTGCGGCAATATCATGCAAAAATTGCTTACCCGCGGGTTGTTGCCGATAATCAACCATTAAATTTTCATTTATTTAATGAAAATGATGAATTAATTATTGAAAAATTTGGCACCAAAGCCCCCGCCCCTTATTACCCATTGGTTAATCCAGATATTTTATTCGTGCCTTTATTGGCTTATAGCCCGCAAAAATATCGGCTTGGGTATGGGGGTGGTTTTTACGACCGCACGATTCAAAAGTTACGGGCAATTAAAAAAATTCTTACAATAGGTGTTGCTTTTGACGGGCAATTATGCGAAGAGCTTCCAATAGAAAACCATGATGAGCCGTTAGATTTCATCATAACAGAAAATTATATTGTAAATTAAGGATAATATGCGGATTTTATATTTGGGTGACATTGTCGGAAAAGCGGGGCGCGAAATGGTGGTTGCTAAGGCTAAATCATTGCGCAAAAAATTAAAACTTGATGTGATTATCGCCAATGGCGAAAATATTTCGCATGGTTTTGGCATTTCTTGCGCCCATGCCAATGAATTATGGCAAAATGGTATAGATGTTATTACCACGGGCAATCATGCGTATGACAAAGATGATATTATTGAATTTTTTCATCATCAGCCAAGAATCTTGCGCCCGATTAATTTTTCCCAAAATTTGCCCGGGCGCGGATATTATAAAGGGCGATTTGATGATGGCAGGCAATATATGGTTGTTAATGTTCAAGGTCGGCTTTTTATGGAAGCAAGCGATGACCCAATTGACGCGCTTAATAAGTTAATTAAAGGTGGCAACCCAAAATCTCAAGGGTATGATGCGATTATTGTGGATATGCACGGCGAGGCAAATTCGGAAAAATATATTATTGCCAATTATTTTGACGGCAAAATTTCTGCTTTAATTGGTTCGCATACCCATATTCCCACGGCTGATGCGCATATTTTAAGCAATGGCACGGGTATCCAAGCCGATGCGGGCATGTGCGGTGATTATAATTCGGTCATTGGCATGAAAAAAGAAGCATCAATCGGCAGATATTTACGCCATTTTCCTAAACCTAAATTAGAACCCGCCGATGGTGAAGCGACGCTTTGTGGCACTATCATTGAAACCGATGAAATTACTGGGCTTTGCACGAAAATTGAAGCTTTTCGCTTGGGCGCAAATTTATTAAATACGCATCATGACTAATATTGACGAACCATTTCCCATTGCTTCGCCTTGTGTTGGGGTTTGTAAAATGGACGATGAGCGAAAATATTGCATCGGTTGCTTGCGCACTATTGACGAAATTAAAAATTGGTCAAGGTCAGATAATAATTATAAATCAGCCGTTGTTGCGCAATTGCGCCAGCGCCGCCGCGCCATCGGGCGCACTTCTGCGCGCGATTCGCGCCCCAGAAGACGATAAATTCGTGAATTTTTGTCATGATACGATATTTTCTTTGACTTAATAATATTAATTATGTATTGATTAAAAATGCAAGCAAAATGGTATTAAATAAGGATAAAGATGAGCGAAGAAAAGAAAACGATGACATTAGGGTTAAAAGGCAATGCGCCAATAAGAGGCACAGACCAAGTGCGCCAAAGCTTCCCTCATGGGCGTTCAAAACCTGTGCAAGTGGAACATGTAAAAGTTCGTAATTTTAACACAAGCCCGATACCCGATGCTCAACCCGCCAAAGTTGAATCGCCAAATTTGCCGCAAAACGACGCGAAAATGCCTATTGCGCCAAGCAATGCCGAACGCCCCATTTTAGGCTTGAAAACCAATAATACTGATGAAAATAAAAATAATTTTAATTTATCTGAACAACAAATGAAAAATTTAAATTCTCTTTCGCCTGCGGAACGCGAATCACGCATTAAGGCATTAGAAAAAGCATCAGAATTCAATAAATCTAAGGAAATGGAACGCGATAAATTGCGCATGATTAAAGCAGCCGAAGAAGAACGGCGCAAAAGCGAAGAACAATCAGAGATGCAAAAACGCAAAGAAGAAGACGAAAAACGCCGTAAGGAAGAAGAAGAACGGCGCAGACGCGAACAAGAAACCAAGAAAAAATCCGAAGAAACTGCAAAGTTAGCGGGTATGCGTGAAAAACCCAAGCAAGCAACCCCAGCACCCGTTGCTAGTGGTGCGGCAAATATTAATCCAACGCCGATTCCCAGTTCGTATAATCGCGGTGCCCCCAAACGCGATGACGAAGAAGAAATTTCCAAGAAACGCAAGAAAAATCGCAACCGCAATAATCAAGAAGAAGTGTTAAAATCCGGAAAAATTAACATTCATCGCATTTCGTTAAGCGAAGATGACGAAGCCAAAGAAAAAATTCGCTCAATCGCATCAATGAAACGGGCGAAATTAAAAGAAAAATCCAAAATGGGTGGCTTTGAACAGCCAGAAAAAATTTACCGCGAGGTAAGCTTGCCCGATATGATTCAAGTGGCTGATTTAGCCAACAGAATGTCCGAACGATTAAATTTTGTGATTAAAGAATTAATGAAATTGGGCGTGATGGCAAATCAAAATATGATGATTGATGCGGATACGGCGCAAATCGTTGCTGAAACCATGGGGCATACGGTTAAACGGGTGGCTGATGCGGATATTGAAATCACGGTTGGTGATAGAATTGAAGATGCTAACGAATTATTACCCCGTCCGCCGGTTGTCACTGTGATGGGGCATGTGGATCATGGTAAAACTTCGCTTTTAGACGCGCTACGGCAAACCGATGTTGCAGCGGGTGAAGCGGGGGGCATAACCCAGCATATTGGGGCTTATTCCGTAAATCTTAAAGATGGACGGCAAATTACATTCTTAGACACCCCGGGGCATGAGGCTTTTACCGCCATGCGCGCGCGCGGTGCGAATGCCACGGATATTGTGGTATTAGTCGTTGCCGCTGATGATGGCATTCAACCCCAAACGATTGAAGCGATTAAACACGCCAAAGCCGCCAATGTGCCCATTGTTGTCGCTATTAATAAATGCGACAAAGCCGACGCCGAGCCTGATAAAATTCGCAACCAATTATTGCAACATGAAATTGTCGTGGAACAACTAAGTGGTGATGTGCAATGTATTGAAGTTTCTGCGAAAAAAGGCATAAATTTAGATAAATTAGAAGAAGCTATTTTGAATCAAGCCTTAATTATGGATTTGCAAGCGAACCCGAATCGTGAAGCGCGCGGTGTTGTAATTGAAGCAAAGCTTGAAAAGGGGCGCGGTGCCGTGGTCACGGTGTTAATTAAAAAAGGCACGCTGAAATTGGGTGATGTTTATGTTGTCGGGTCAGTTTTTGGTCGGGTGCGCGCTTTGCAAGACGATAAAGGGCGCAAATTAGAATCAGCTGGTCCATCGCAACCTTGCGAAATCATTGGCTTGCAAGGGTTGCCCGAAGCGGGCGATGAAATGATTGTCGTGGAAAGTGATGCCCAAGCAAGACAACTTGCCGAGGCAAGAGCCGTAAAAAAACGCGATGCCGAATTATTCAAAGTTCGCCGTAGTTCCATGGATCAAATGTTCCAAAATATTAAAGATGGTTCATTAAAATCCTTGCCAATTGTGATTAAAACCGATGTTCAAGGCTCATTGGAGGCTTTGTCGCACGCGTTTCAACGCCTTGACACCAGCGAAGTGCAAGTGCAAATCTTGTATGGCTCAGTGGGCGCAATTACCGAAACGGATATTACTTTGGCAAGTTCTTCCAACGGCATAATCATTGGTTTTAATGTCCGCGCCAATCCCCAAGCGCGTGATTTAGCGAAACGCTTAAACACGGATATACGGTATTATTCTATCATTTACGAAGCTCTTGATGATGTGAGAATGTTATTAGGTGGCTTGTTAGCCCCCGATGTGCGCGAAGAATTTTTGGGTTATGCGCAAATTCGCGAAGTCTTTACCATTACGGGTTCAGGCAAAATTGCGGGCTGCATGGTTACCGAAGGCATGGTCAAACGCGGCGCAAAAATTCGTTTATTGCGCGATAATGTTGTGGTTTATGATGGCGCCCTGCGGCAATTAAAGCGATTCAAAGATGACGCAAAAGAAGTCGCCAATGGCTATGAATGCGGTATTCAATTGGAAAATTTTGATGATATTCAAAAAAATGATGTCATTGAATGTTATGAATTAAAAACCACGATTCGCAAACTTGATTAATTTAAATTTTACCGAAAAAGGCTTTTTTCACCCCAAGCAAAAAAAAATCATCAGGGTTGCATATGGTATTGGCGGCATTGGCGAAAAACGCCAAGAAGGCGATGGTATCACCCCGATTGGCGTGTTTGCCATCAGGCAAATTTTGGTGCGTGATTCGCGAATTAGCGCAAAAACCAAGCAAATTTTATATAATCAAAATAATTACCCAATTTGTAATATTAATCCCAGCATGATTTGGTGCGATGATGGTGATTCGCCGTTTTACAATCAATTAATCAGCGATAAAATGCCCTATCATCATGAAGTTTTAGCCCGTGAAGATGATGTATATAATGTGGTATGCGTGCTTAATTATAATGATAATCCGATTGTCAATGGCAAAGGAAGCGCAATTTTTATTCATTATGCGCGCGCCAATTATGCGCCAACGGCGGGTTGTATTGGCTTTATGCCCGAAGATATGGATGATTTTTTAAGTATTTTGCGCCATGAAGTTCGCATAAATATAAAAAAATGAGGGTTTCTGTTGCTAGGCACCCTCAAGCCCCACTTAAATAGTGCAAAACTACTTAAGAATTTAATGATTGCTCATTTGTTGCGCAATTAAGCGGCAACAGCAAAGCTTGCTTCATTATCGTTAGCATTTACTGCTCTTGACCCGATTGGCGGTGGTATCATACCGAACACAGAAGCTAATTTTTATTACGCGTGTCTATCCTATTTCATCCCCAAAACCGCTTATTTTCATTTGCATTAAGCCTTATTGGTGGAGATGTCGGGTACCGCCCCCGAGTCCACTTCGCCTATTCTATCATTTCTTATTAGTGTTATAGAATTTAATATACATTAAATTCATTATTAATATAAGCCTTTATTTTGCAAAAATCAAGATGAATTTAACAAGGAATGCCTAAAAACAACTATACTATTATGCGTGAAGCTTTCAAAATTCTTCTATTCAGTTAGGGAATAACAGAATAAATACAAAATAAAAAGATTATGCTTGTCCGCAAACAATACCATTGACAATTACCAAAAAAATGCTAATATATAAGAGACCTAATTTAACTAAGGAGTTTAAAATGGCAAATTTCAATTATGACGCATTTTCAAGTGCAGCATCGGATTCAGCGGTTCGTTATGACGCTGGTTTAAGAAGTTTCTTCTTAAAAACATATAATCTAATGGCTTTGGGAGTCGCATTTACAGGGTTAATCACTCTGTTTATGGCTTCTGAACCACAAATAATGCAAACAATCGCAATTGGACCAGCTAAATGGGTGGTTTTCATTGCTTTGCTTGGCTTAGGCTGGTTTGCACCGAAACTAATTTTCACGAAATCCGTGGGATTAGCGCACGGGGCATTTTGGCTATATGCTGGCTTAATGGGTGTATTAATATCCCCCATGATTGCCTTTTTCTTGAATGTGCCGGGCGGTGTTATGGATATTGCGCGGGCATTTTTCATTACTTCTGGCATGTTTGCAGGGGCATCACTTTATGGTATGGTTACCAAGAAAAATTTAGCTGGCTTAGGCAGATTTTTCATGATGGCAATCATCGGCGTTTTAATCATGAGCGTAGTTAATATGTTCGTGGCTTCAACGGCTTTTACAACCATTATCAGCTTAGTGACGATTTTATTATTTGCTGGCATGACGGCGTATGAAACCCAAATGCTGAAAGCGCAATATGACCAATTTTCGCGCGGTGGCGATGAACAAGTTGGCAGATTGGCGATTTTTGGGGCTTTTACGCTTTATGGTTCGTTCATGACCATGTTTATTAATATCCTGCAATTATTGGCAATTATGCGTTCCAATAATTAAGCATTAATATCATAAGGTAAAGGGGAGTTTAACTCCCCTTTATTTTTTTTAAAATACTAAAACTTAATGGCAGAAATTAATGGGGGATTTCTAAGCGATTAAGCCAAAGCAAGAATTAAGATAAAATTTATTTTGGGGGGATTTCTAAGCGATTAAGCCAAAGCAAGAATTAAGATAAAATTTATTTTGGCAAAGGATTAGAGTGCAGAAATACCAACAAAAGCGCAGAATATTGGAAATATTTGAGCATTTTGGGGGGATTTCTAAGCGATTAAGCCAAAGCCAAAATGAATTTTAATTTTAATACATTGCCATACCGCCGTTGACATTAATAGTCGCACCAGTAATATATGCTGCTTCTTGCGATGCTAAAAACAAGCATGCGCTGGCAATATCTTCGCCATTGCCCAGCCGTCCGATAGGAATATTTTTAAGCATGGCTTGAATTTGTTCGGGTTTTAGCTTGGCGGTCATATTTGTTTCAATAAAACCGGGCGCGATATTATTGACGGTGATGCCTCTTGGGGCTAATTCCATCGCCAGAGTTTTGGTCAAACCAATCAAGCCTGCTTTGGAAGCAACATAATTTGCTTGCCCGCCGTTGCCCGTTAAGCCAACAATTGATGTAATATTAATTATCCGTCCATAACGGCGTTTCATCATTTGTTTCGCGCATAATTTTGACAAGAAAAATACGGACGATAAATTTACTTCAATAACTTTATCCCATTCATTTTCTTTCATCATTAAAGAAATATTATCCATGGTTAATCCCGCATTATTTACCAAAATATCCGCTGATTCTGCGTTTTTAGCCAATTGGTTTACTTGGTCACGCACCGATAAATCGGCGATACAAATTTGCCCTTGGTTATTGATTGCTTGATTAAGCTGTTGTAATTTGTCGCTGTTCGTGCCATGCAAAATAAGATTTGCGCCAGCAAGGTGAAATATTTTCGCAATGGCTGAGCCAATTCCGCCCGATGCGCCAGTGATAAGGGCAGTTTTTCCCGTTAAATCAAACATTTATTCTCCTTTGTTTACAATTAATTACTGCTTGAATTTTTCGTAAGCCATACAAGCCGTGCGGGGTCGTTGGATAATTGCACATGGCTAATTATTTCGCGCACGCCTTTGACTTCTTTAATGCTGTTAATGACGGCTTGTAATTCATTATCGGTTAAGGCAATACCCATAATATAAACCACGCCATCAGTTACCGTTGTGATATAATTCACGGATTTAATTTCACGGGTAAAGGTTAATCTTGTGCTAATTTCAACTTCTAATGATTTATCGCGGACTTTTTGCTGGGTGGTCACGGGCACGCCAATTTGAATTTCATTGATTACTTCGCGAATTTTTGGAAAATTCCATACTGCGCTGGCGGCATCAACGCGAATATTATCGGCGGGCACCGTGCCCGTCAGCATCACGCGCCCTTCAAAAACATCCACACCCAGATTAAAGAAATTCGCCGTATCGCGATTGGTTAAATCCTTAGTTATATTGGCTTTAAGCGTAATATCCGCCAAAGCATGTTCCGTGCGCCTGTCTTGCAATGCAAGATTGCCAACCGCCGCCCCCACGCCCGTCACCACGGTAACTGGCGTGCAAGCCACCATTCCCACCATTAAAATGCTTAAAATAAAGTTTTTCATCTGAATCTCCTATTGTGAACCAAGTAAATTTTTATAATGCCGAATCGCGAAATATTTATTGATGATTATACCATCAATTCGCGCAAATTCAAATTTATATTTGCGCAAACACCAATCAATATTATTTTGATATTTTTTTATTTGTTTATTGGTGATGGGGAAGTCTTGATAGGAGTTTTTGCGGTATTTTATTTCGCATAAAATTAAATCGCGCCGATAATTAAATATGGCATCAATTTCGCCAAATGGCGCATGCACGCGCATGGCGATAAATCGGTAACCCTTGCATATCATTAAAATAATCGCCCAATATTCCAATAAATGCCCCATATAATAGGCAATTTTATATTTATGGGGGTTTTTGCGTTTTGGTGAATAAACCATTATGAGATTAATCCAACGACTGAGCTTTGCCGCACTTTAAGCGCGTCATTGATGGTTTTTTGCGCCGTCAAATTTGCCGCGGTAAGCTCTTTAACTCTAATTTGCCCGCCTTGAATATCCAAAAAATATGGTTTGCCCGCAGCATAAAAATCAATGGCTTTTTGATATTCTTGGTTATTAGTTTTGGGGGTAATATCCTTTTTTATATCCAAGAATTTCGGTTGCACATTGCCATATGTTAATTGTTTGGCGGTGACATACCCATAATCATTAACATCAAAAAACACGGGAATCTTGCGTTCATAATAACCCAAAGCCGCGCGTTGCAAACTGGTGGTGCCAAAACCCAAGATATTATTTAAGGCTTGGTTCACGGTTTGGCTTATTAAAGAAACATGAAAATATGATTTATCATTAGCGGTAATTTCCCCAGCAGTGAATAAATGCGACGATGATTTTTCGGCAAAACTGCTGGATATATCACCACCCGCATTAATCGTAAATCCCGTGGCGCTTGCATTGCTAATCGTTAAGCCATTATCGCTTAAACCTTTAAGGAATCTTGCGCTAAATGACTCGGTTGTATCGGTGCTAAGGCGTTTTTCGGTAATGGTTCGCCCATTAAAATTAAACGCTAACACATCGCCTGATTGCACTTGTTCAGCATCAAAACTATAATTTATCGCCGTATTTGCGCCATTAAATACGGCATTTTGCGCCCGCACTTTGGCATTGACGCCATCATCACCCCCATAATTTACCGTAAAGCTTCGTTCGGTGTTAAGATTTAACTTTAAGCCAGATTTTGTTTCAGCTTCGCTTAGGGCAACGACATTATTATGAATATATCTATCATTCGCATAATCACCATATTTATCGCGAAATCCCGTGGAATCGCCTAATGAAGAAAATAATACAAATTTTTGGTCAGATTTAAATTCTAAATTACCCAAGGATATTTGCGCTTTTTTATTAATATCACTCGTGCCTAAATTCGCACCCTCCGCCAAAGCATTGCCCGCAGCTTGAACGGAAATTAAAAACGAAGATGATGTGCGCGCGCTTGTTTCAACCGCCGAACCTTCTTGGTTTGTTTCGCCGACAAATGAATAGCGAATATTTTTACTTGCCTCATCATAATGGGTGATTTTTATTTCGCTATTACTGGTAATTAATGATTTATTGATTAGCAACCGATTCGTTGCACCAAAATTACCCTCGTTAAAAAAACCAGATTTCGCAATTGTTTGCGTATAAGTTTCTGGCGCGCTGTTATCGCTGGCTTGAAATGAAAATTTCAAATCTTTGGCATCACCATATGCTTGCAAGGTTGGTGATTGGGCAAATTGCGCTTGGGTTAAGCTAACTTTATATACGGTATCACCATTTGCGTTGGTTTTAGCAATTAACGAAGGATTTGCGCTTGACGATAAAATTGTTTCTTGCACGGCGGCAACCGACACGAAACTATTCGCATCATTGGGGCTTTTTAATTGCAAAATATCTCTGGCTGTTAATCCGCTTATCTCCACGGAAGTGAATGAATTAGCAGACGCCGTGCCGTTTAAGGCAACAGCATCACGGGTAATGAATGGTGCAACGGCTTGCGCGCTATCATTAAAAGATTCGGGCGTAAATTCCACGCCATCAATGGTGATTTTATCGCCCGCATCAAATCCGCTAATTTCTAATTTACTATAATCATGCCCGCTTGGCAATTGCGCATTGACAAACGAGCCATTGGGCAATCCCGTTGTGCCAGCAACAAAAGAAAGGGGTCGGGCATAAGTCGGCAAAACTAAGGTGCCTTTTTCAATATTTAAAGCTTGTTTATATAAATCAACGGTGGCTTTAAGCTTTTTTTGATTCGTATAACCCAATTCCGCAAAATTTTGATTAAATTGATTGGTGATGATGGGATTGCCTTTTTTGTCAATTTCAATTTTAAACGGCGCGCCCGATTGAATCGTTCGTTGTAATTCAAATTCAAATGCGGTTTTGGGCGGAATAAAACTTTGTAATTCGGTAATTTTATATACAGCGGTTGCTAAGCTATTGCGGATTTTTGCACGGGTGTTAACTAAATTTTGCGCGCTAATTAATTCTTGTAAACCATCGTTAAATTGCTTTAATCTTCGGGCATCTTGAATACTCACCCCCGCTTGCACCTCATCACCTTGGGCTTGGACATCCAAAGTGCCTTTATCAGTTACGATTAATTTAAATGGTTGTCCCGATAATTGCAAGCCTGCGCCTGCTTCCTCCCATTGTTGAGTCGGTTTAATTTGCCCCTTGGCAATATAGCCAAGGCGCTGAATGCCATTATTGATGAAATTTAAATATTTTTGATTATATTCTTGTTGTTTTAAGACACTATCAACCGAAGGTGGCGCAGAATTGGTTGTTTGTCCGGTTTTATTGCTGGTATTCGTGATTAAACCCAATAAAGAACGGGCGTTGGCAGCTTTGGCGGATTGCAAATATTGTTGCGAATTTTTCGCAACATCTGCTGCACTCGTGCCTGCACGACTACTTAATATGCTCAAGATATTAGACATGAATTTATATTGCTCTAATTGCTAATAATAATATAATATTTCCATGCAAAAATCAAGCAAAATTAAGGTAAAATAAATAATTTAGCGATTTTTTCCAACCAATATTTGTCAATTTCATCATAATCATCGGTTTTATTGGAATCTGCATCAAAAATTGCGATTAAATCTTGGGATTTATTAAAAATTGGCACGACAATTTCACTTAGCGTGGTCGCCGAACAAGCAATATGCCCAGCAAATTCATGAACATTCGGCACGATTATCGTTTGCCCCAATCGGGCGCAAGCGGCGCAGACACCAGCATGAACCCGTTCGGGGCTAAAATTAATACTTAAACAACCATGAGACCCTTGGTAAGGACCAATTTTTAATTGATAAGGCGCAACCAACCGATAAAATCCGACCCAATCCATATTATCAAGCGTTTTTAATTCGCAACAAATCGTTGCCATAAGCGCGATTTCGTCTTGTTCGCCCGCACAAATCGCCATGATATTGCCGTATATTTCTTGATATTGTTGATTTTTTGATTGATTTTTTGATTGATTTTTTGATTGATTTTTTGATTGATTTTTTGACGATGGCATAG
The DNA here is from genome assembly GCA_965262605.1 of Alphaproteobacteria bacterium. Classification (GTDB taxonomy): domain Bacteria; phylum Pseudomonadota; class Alphaproteobacteria; order JASGCL01; family JASGCL01; genus CBDHFN01. The sequence goes on from CBDHFN010000002.1 coordinate 494,298, forward strand.
GTATTATCCCTTTATTTATTATAATAATTATACCCTGATTACCTAATTTGTAAAGATATTTTTTAGGGGGTAATAGTGTTTGCGAGAATCTCCCAAAAATACCCACAATATCATCAATAAAATTACCGCCAAAAAAATGGGAAATGCAATTTAAGAAAATGCTTGATATTCGCTTAAATTATTGGTAAAACTAATTTATGGCAAATTTAAGTGAAAAAATTTCTTTTATTCAAGAATATATCGCGAATCAAGCGACCAATCGGCAAGGCAGGCCGCAATTGGAAGCGAATAATATTAGCGAAAATCCGAATCGCGATGAAATCGCCAATTTTGATAAATTGCATCAAGATAATCTAAAACTGCGGCAAATAATCGTCAAAAGCGAAAAAATTATCGCTAATTCTATTACACAAATTCAGGATTTAACAAAAAATGGCTGAAGTTTCATTTACTATTTTAGGCAAAATTGAAAAAATGGTTTGCGCCGATGGGCAAGAGGCGCATTTATTAAAATTAGTTCATCAATATAATGAACGGCTTAATGACTTAAAAAGCCAAATGGGCAATATTACCGACCAAAAATTATTATTAACTTGTGGCTTAATGTTAATTGATGAATTAATGGATGCCGAGAATAAAATTGATGATATTATTGCAAAAATCAATGACCACCCTTAAAATCAGCAATTACCCAAAAAAACTGGGGATTTGCGGGTTTTTCTTGCTAATTTTCAGTTTAATTAAGCCTTTATCAAGTCAAAATGCGCAAATTTTTTATGCTGCGACGAATATCGCGAATTTTACCCTTAACGATTGGGATAGCCAAGTTAAAATCATCGCCCAGCATGGTAAGATAGTTAGTTTCAATGACGCGATGAGTAAATTCATCAGCAACCAAAAAGACCCTAAATATTATATTTTAAGTATATCCGCAGAAATCAAAGGGTTTTATAGCGAATATGCGCCTTATATTTTGGAAAATAAAATCCCTGTGATTATTGCCATTAGCCAAGTGCCCAACGAGGCAAATAACGCCAATATTTTGAAAAAATTAATCCAAAATGGCGCACAAATTGCCGTTATTCTGCCGCAGAATTTGGCTGATACCCCAGAAATAACCAAAGCATGGCAAGAATTTACCAATCAACAACCCATGATATTTATGGCAAGAAACGGCAATAACAGCGCAGAAATTAATAAAATCACGAATCAATTGCAATATAAATATGGTTTAGGGATTCACGGCGGCGCGATAAGCAATGGCTCTAATATGCAAATTTTACCCCAAAATTTTTTAACGGCTGGTAATGATGGTATAAATAATTTGCGAACCCGTATGAAATATTATGATTTACCCGCCAAAGATTTTTTGCCCCAAAATTTAACATTAAGCGAACCGATTCAAAATTTTGGCTTTACCATAAGCGAAAAATTAACTGCCACTCAAAAAATCAAATGCCAATTAAATAACCATACGCCCACCAGCATTAAAATTATTGATGAAAATCGCATCCATATTAGCCTGCCAAGCCCACTTGGCAAAGGTTCGCACCGCCTAACCTGCACGCTTAACACCGATGGCGTTAATTATTGGTTTAGCCGTGTCATCACCATTGAATAAACAAGGTTATATTATTTATTTTTCAAAATCAGCCAATTTTTTTCTGCTAAGGCAAGCAAATCATTAAAACTGCCGTTTTTTAGGGCGTTTTGCCAAGTTTCCAAACCTTTTTTAGCATAAAAAACATGCAATCGGTTATTATTGAGCAAAAATAAATTAGGGTCGCCAGCGACACGAACATTTTCGGCAACCCCATTTGAACAATGTCCGCCAAAGGCGGGGTAATATTTTTCTGGGTCGCTTTGAAATAAATTAAGGGAATCTTGGCTTTCAAATCGCCAAGTAGCACCCTTATATTTCATGCTAAATTCTTTGTTGCCTTTAATCGCCTTACCCTTAGTGAAGTAGGCGGTTGCATCATAACCTTGCAAGGCTAAATCGTCAAAAAAGCCAGTATATACCTCACCTGCATATAAAACAGAACTAAATACCAGCCAAAAAGCCACAATTAAAAATCGCATAAAAAATTTTTCTTTCGTAATTATTCGCCATGAAATATTGATAGTTTAAAACTAAGCTAAACCATTAATACATATGCATGCCACCATTAACCGAAATTGTAGAACCGGTGATAAAGCCTGCATCCTCGGCAACTAAAAAAATCACGGTGCGGGCAATTTCATCGGCGCGCCCCAAGCGTCCAACGGGAATTTTTGCTTTGATTTTTTCCAAAACATCTGCTGGCACTGCGCGCACCATATCCGTATCAATATAACCCGGGGCAATGGCATTGACGGTGATATTTTGCGCCGCACCCTCTTGGGCAAGGGCTTTGGTAAAGCCATGAATCCCTGATTTTGCCGCCGCGTAATTTACTTGCCCATATTGCCCAGCTTGCCCATTGACCGAACCGACATTAACTATCCTGCCATATTTACGCGCGCGCATACCTTCAATGACCACGCGGCACATATTGAAACATGAACCTAAATTTGTGTCAATCACTTCTTGCCAGCTTTGTGCCGTCATGCGGTGCATTGTGCCATCGCGGGTAATGCCAGCATTATTGATTAAGACAGAAATTCCTCCCAAATCAGTTTCAATTTTCTTAACGGCTGCTTGGCATTCTTCAAAATTCGCGACATTAAATTTATATGATTTTATGCCCGTTCGTTGCGTAAATTCGGCGGCACGGTCATCATTTGCGGCGTAATTTGCCGCCACAATATAACCACTTGCTTTTAAGGCAATGCTTATTGCCTCGCCAATTCCTCTTGTGCCACCGGTTACCAGTGCAATTTTTTCATTTGCCATTTTTTCCTCCTTGTTAATGATTTATATATTTATAATAGTGGAAATTTTACTATATGCAAATGATTTTTCATTTAAATCAGGGTATTTTGCCTATAATCAAAATTTTATTTTATTTTTTATGGTAATTTTATGTTATTTATTACCCATTTTTTTTAAAATTATTTAATTTTCTAAAAAAATCGCTTGATTTTTAAAAAAAATAAAGCATAATAAAACTTATAGTTCATATTACTCTTAAAATCATAAATTAAGGGTAAAATGAAAAATTAAATAGATAAAACTTTATCTTTATTGTTTAACTAATATTGATAGTATGTTTTAATAATGATAAACTACTGAGCGAATAAAGATTTATTTTATGGCTTAGAGATGAAAACATTCAAGAAAGTGGAGTTTTTTAAAAATGAATAAACATTTGAAGGATGTTTGCCCTATATGTCAAAAAAATAAATACCAATTCGTCTCCCTATATATAACACTTAATAAAAAAGGAGCTTAAAATGCCAAGAGGACGCAGAGCAAAACCATTAACCGAAGGAATCTTGCCCGCAGGGCGTGCAGGAGTCCCCAATCCCATTGACATGCATGTTGGAATTCGGGTAAGAGTTCGGCGCAAAGTATTAAAAATCACCCAAGAAGAATTAGCCGAAAAATTGGGGCTAACATTTCAACAAGTGCAAAAATACGAGCGCGGATTTAACCGCATTTCCGCATCGCGTTTATATGATATTGCGCAAATTTTAAATACATCCATCGGATTCTTCTTTGAAGATATGCCCCAAGATGTCGTTGAAAATTCGCCCAGAATTCGCGCAGGTTTGTCAGAAAATATCGCTGAACATGATGAAAAAGAATCAGACCCAATGATAAAAAGAGAAACCTTAGAATTAGTAAGAAATTACTATCAAATTAAAGACCCAAAATTGCGTAATATCGTGTTTGATTTAATTAAAAACATGTTAAAGGGTAATTTTGTGCCTTTTGATAAACGCGTTCCCGAAACTGATTAATTTAATTTATGATAAAATAAATTTTTTTTCAAAGAGAGTCTTGAATTTGGCGCATTCAAGACTTTTTTTGTCGTAAAAAATCGGATAAGTTAATTATAATCTGCTAAATAATAATTAAATAAGTTTGTTGCAATAAGAATTTTTAAAAGCAATAGAGGGCAAAAACATGCGAAAAAGCGCAGTTTACATGATGTAAATGAGCATTTTGAGTGTGTTTTTAACCGATTAGTGCAAATAAAAAGCTTAATTCATCAAACTTTTAAATTTAACAAAGGATGAAAATGACCGAAGATACACTTGATTTAAATGCTTTAGATGACAATGAGTTATTGGAACAAATGTGGGACGATTTATATGATGGTCTTGCCGATGAAATCGTTGAAGGAGTTAATATTTTATTAGGGCGCGGATGGGCTCCTTACAAAGTATTAACCGAATCATTAGTTGAAGGCATGCGCATTGTCGGTATTGATTTTCGTGATGGTATTTTATTCGTTCCCGAGGTTTTAATGTCGGCGAATGCCATGAAAGCTGGCATGCAAATTCTTCGCCCTTTATTAGCCGCTTCTGGCGCACCGCAACAAGGGCGCATGGTTATTGGCACTGTAAAAGGCGACATTCATGACATTGGAAAAAATTTAGTGTCCATGATGATGGAAGGCGCAGGGTTTGAAGTATTTGACTTAGGGATTAATAATCCGGTTGAAAATTATTTAGAAGCCTTGGACAAGCATCAAGCCGATATTTTAGGCATGTCAGCATTATTAACCACAACGATGCCTTATATGAAAGTCGTGGTTGATACCATGAAAGAAAAAGGTATTCGCGATAAATATATCGTTTTAGTCGGCGGTGCGCCATTAAACGAAGAATTTGCCCGTGAAGTTGGTGCTGATGCTTATTGCCGTGATGCGGCGGTTGCTGTTGAAACTGCTCAAGAATATATGAAACGCAAACATAACCAGTAATTTATTAACCTTAAACAGAAAAAACCCAGATTTTTCTGGGTTTTTTTATGCGCATAAACTCTGATTGCCCAATAATTACCCCGCAATAGCGTATTTTACCTTTAAAATATTTCAGGCATCAACGAATAAATAAAAACCCCAATATTTTTATTGGGGTTTTTGTGAGTATAGCAATTAATCAATTGAAATTTAATTTGCTTCTTCAGCGTCAACTTCAATTACTGCCTTGCTTGGCTTTGCCGAAGGGTCGCGGTCAACTAATTCAATAATTGCCATGGGGGCATTATCGCCATAACGAAAGCCAGCTTTAATTACGCGCGAATAGCCACCATTACGCGTTGCATAACGGCTTGCAAGAGTCGTCATTAATTTTTTAACAATCGCGTCATCGCGCAAAATAGCAAAAGCTTGACGGGTTGCGTGCAAGCCACCTTTTTTACCGATAGTAATTATCTTATCAATGAATCGTTTTAATTCTTTGGCTTTTGGTAAAGTGGTTTTAATTTGTTCATATTGAATTAATGAAATTGTCATATTTTTCAATAAAGCTTTGCGGTGCGATGCTGTTCTGTTTAATCTGCGTCCTAAATTTCCGTGTCTCATGTTTTTCTCCTGTTTAGTGGTTAATTGCTAGACTCGTTCAAGGTTTTACAAAGCCTAGATATAAGGGGCTTTCGCCCCTTAAATTTTATTTATCGTCAAGTTTTTTTGCCATCTCATCAATATTGGCAACGGGCCATTCGGGCACATCCATGCCTAAATTCAAGCCCATATGTTGCAATACTTCTTTGATTTCATTGAGCGATTTGCGTCCAAAATTGGGGGTGCGCAACATTTCATGTTCAGTTTTTTGCACCAAATCCCCAATATAAGCAATATTGTCATTTTTCAAGCAATTTGCCGAACGAACAGATAATTCCAATTCATCAACTTTGCGTAATAAATTTGAATTAAATGGTAAATTATCAACCGAATCGCCCTTTGCCGCAACTTGGGGTTCTTCAAAATTAATAAATACCTGCAATTGATCTTGTAAGATTCTGGCTGCCAAAGCAACGGCATCTTCGGGGGTGATGGTGCCATTAGTTTCAACATCCAAGATTAATTTATCATAATCCGTATGTTGCCCTACGCGTGTATTTTCAACTTTATAGCTAACTCGTTTCACGGGTGAAAATGCCGAATCAACAGGAATTAAGCCAATGGGCGAATCGTCATGACGATTTTGCGTGGCTGGCACATAACCCTTGCCGGTATTCACGGTAAATTCAATCACCAGACTTGCGCCTTTGTCTAATTGACAAATAACATGGTCTTTATTTTTAATTTCAATATCATGGGGGCATTCAATCATACCCGCCGTCACTGTGCAAGGACCATGGGCAACCAATTTCATTTTTTTGCTGGTATTGGCAAATAAACTAAGCGCAATGCCTTTAACATTCAAAATAATATCGGTAACATCTTCACGAACCCCGGGAATTGTAGAAAATTCATGCAAAACGCCTTGAATTTCAACGGCAGTTACCGCCGCACCTTGCAAAGATGATAATAATACACGGCGAAGCGCATTACCCAAAGTTAACCCAAAACCCCGTTCCAAAGGTTCGGCGGTTAAAGAAATTTTATAAGTTGACGCCGATTGCTTGCGGATAATTTCTTCGGGTTTTATTAATTCTTGCCAATTTTTTAAATTCACGCTATTTTTCATTTTTTCTCCTTTAATTTTGCCACAGACCAATTCATTCGTATCTATGGATTTTGAAATTTTCTCAGGTAAACTTGGACAAGCCAAGCATAAATTACACGCGGCGGCGTTTGCGTGGGCGACAACCATTATGCGGGATTGGCGTTACATCTTTGATGGAAGTAACAGTCAAACCAACAGCATGCAACGCCCGAAGCGCAGATTCGCGTCCAGAACCGGGACCTTGCACAGAAACTTCAATTGTTTTCATGCCTTGATCGCGGGCTTTCACACCAGCATCTTCACAAGCCATTTGGGCGGCATAAGGTGTAGATTTTCTGCTACCTTTAAAGCCTTTGCTACCTGCGCTTGACCATGCTATCACATTACCTTGCATATCGGTAATAGTAACCATGGTATTATTGAAACTTGAATTAATATGGGCAACCCCAGATGTAATATTTTTCTTGTCTTTGCGTTTTTTGGCGATTTTTGCCATGAAGATGACTCCTTAAATTTTATTATTATACGGCTTTTTTCTTGCCAGCAATTGCAATGCGTTTACCTTTACGGGTGCGGGCATTAGTATGGGTGCGTTGCCCCCTTACTGGCAAACCTTTTCTATGGCGCAAGCCACGATAACAACCTAAATCCATTAATCGCTTAATATTTAGTTGTTTTTCGCGCCTTAAATCGCCCTCAACTTGAAAATTCGTTTCAATACATTCACGAATTTTGATAATTTCGGCTTCTGTTAAGTCGTGAACCCGTCTTGATTCATCAAGACCGCATTTTTCACAAATTTCCTTTGCATTGACTGGACCAATGCCATGAATGTATCTTAAAGCTATGGTTAAGCGTTTTTGAGTTGGTATATTAACACCTGCAATCCGTGCCACTTGTATTCTCCTGTTTGGTTTAGTTTATATCTCTTAAACAAGAATATTTATTTGTCAAGAATAATTTTTATAAATATTATACTTTTTTGTTAATTTTTCTTTACTTAATATATTTTTTTGTTATAAAGCCTAGATAAACGGAAATTTCACCGCTAATTCATTCAAATAAGGAGATAAAAATGCGCGTATATTATGATTCAGATGCTGATGTAAACCTCATTAAAAATAAAAAAGTTGCCATTGTCGGCTATGGCTCGCAAGGGCATGCTCATGCCTTGAATTTAAGGGATTCTGGCGTGAAAGAAGTCAAGGTTGCCTTGCAAGAAAATTCGCCTTCACGCGCCAAATGCGCCAAAGAAAATATTGGTTGCTTAACCCCCGTTGAAGCTGCAAAATGGGCGGATGTCGTGATGATGCTTACCCCTGATGAAAAACAAGGTGATATATATAATAATGAGTTAGCACCCAATATGAAAAAGGGTTCGGCATTAATTTTTGCCCATGGCTTAAATATTCATTTTAATTTAATTGAACCCCGCCCTGATTTAGATGTATTTATGATTGCCCCCAAAGGTCCCGGTCATACAGTGCGTTCCGAATATTTGCGTGGTGGTGGCGTGCCTTGCTTAGTTGCGGTGCATCAAAATGCCACGGGCAATTGTTTGGATATTGCTTTATCCTATGCTTCTGCGATTGGTGGCGGGCGCGCGGGTGTGATTGAAACGACATTTCGCGAAGAATGCGAAACCGATCTTTTTGGCGAACAAACCGTGCTTTGCGGTGGTTTAAGCCAATTAATTATCGCGGGTTTTGAAACCTTAGTGGAAGCTGGATATGCCCCCGAAATGGCGTATTTTGAATGTTTGCACGAAGTGAAATTAATCGTTGATTTAATTTACGAAGGCGGCTTGGCAAATATGAATTATTCTATTTCAAATACCGCGGAATATGGTGGTTATGTAACAGGTTCGCGTTTAATCACTTCGCAAACCAAGGCAGAATTAAAACGGATTTTAGATGATATTCAATCAGGTCGTTTTACCCGTGATTGGATGTTGGAAAATAAAGTTAGCCAAACTAATTTTAAAGCCATGCGCCGCGCCCAAGCGAATCACCCGATTGAAGAAGTCGGTAAGAAATTGCGCGCCATGATGCCATGGATTGCGAAAAATAAATTAGTTGATAAAGAACGCAACTAACCATTAATTTAAACCAAAAACCCGCTTGACGCGATTCAAGCGGGTTTTTTTAATGCGTAATTATTTTATCATTCAATTATTATATATCAGTGCATTAAATTACAAGCATAGAAAAAAGTCTTTGATTGATTGGAGTTTTTATGGTATATTTAATTATTTAGAAACAACAGATACATTAAAAATTAATATAATAAATATCAATATATTTAAGGATATAAAATGCAAAAATTAATGATACTATACACTGATTCCCCAATAGTTTTAAAAACTATCATCACTAACGGAAATAAATATCCATCAAGGCTTAGAATAAATTTTTGGTTTTTTCAAATGCAAATTAAAGTAATTCAATTTGCGCCCTTAAACCCTAAAAACTCCGCTTATAGAAAAAATTTGACCAAAAGAATTATTTTATATCTATCGTGTATTTTGACTATATTAAGCTTATTGCTAATTGCACCTCAACAATTAATGGCGCAGAAATTATTCATAATTGGCGAAACAGATTATAATTTTACCAGCGATTTAAAAGGTAAAACAAAATATATTCATACCAATAAAGCCATTGGAATACAGAAAATTAAATCAATGACAAGTGGAAGTTTTGGCGGAGCTATTGGTTTGGGTTTAGAATATGGCAAATACGAAATAATTGGTAAATGGAATCATTCCAATATTGGATTAAACAATTTATACGCATATAATTCTGATTACGAACAAACAATAATTCTGGATTTAGCAAATTCAAAAATTACCCAAAATACATTTACTATTGGCGGCAAATATCATATTTCAGATGGGTTGCTTCAGCCATATATTGGTGCAAATTTTGGTATTTTATTATGGCGGGGCAAAATTGAAAATGAAAAATTTTCATTTTTAGGGGCACAATTTCAACAAGGATTAATTAGATTTTCAGGAAATGGTTCTGATTTAGTGGCGGGCATAAGCATGGGGGCGGATTATAATCTATCCAACCAAGTATCGCTAAGTGCTGGTTATGCCTATAATTATGGCTTTGGTGAAAAAAATCTTAAATTTCAAGGTCCAAAATTAAATATCGGACATACAGAAAATGTTATTTACTCTGCTTATGGCACTCATACTATCATGATTAACGCAAAAATACATTTCTAAAATTATTACGCAATCAGGGTATAAATTAATCATACGCCTTGACGATTTTCATTACCAATGGGTGGCGGGTAATATCATCGGCATTAAATTCACAAACTCCTATCTCGGATAAGTGTCTAAGGCGGGTAATCGCATCTTCAAGTCCAGATAAATGCGGTTTTTCTAAATCAGTCTGGGTCGGGTCGCCATTAACCACCATTTTACTATAATCACCCAAACGGGTTAAGAACATTTTCATTTGCATTTTACGGGTATTTTGTGCTTCGTCCAGCAAAATAAACGCATTTTTAAGCGTGCGCCCGCGCATGTAAGCCAAAGGTGCAATTTGAATTTGCCCCGAATCGCGCATTTTTTGAAATTCATTGGGCGCAAGCAATTCGTCTAAAATATCATAAATGGGGCGCAAATAAGGGCTTACTTTTTCTTGGTAATCACCGGGTAAAAAACCCAAATTTTCCCCTGCTTCAACAGCGGGGCGCGTTAGGATTAATTTTTCAACCGCCCCCGATAATAATAACGAAACACCATATGCAACCGCCAAAAAAGTCTTGCCCGTGCCAGCTGGACCAACACCAAATACCAAATCTTTTTGTTGCATTTCATGAATAAATTTAGCTTGATTAATATTGCGCAAGCGAATTTGATTCTTGCGAATCAGTAAAATTCGGTCCATATTGCCCCATTGTTCGCTTTGGCGGGCAAGGTTAATTTGATAATCAATGTCAGGGCGGGTTAAATCTTTGTTCGTTTTGATAAATTCATATAAATTCATCAAAGCCTGCAAGCAAATTTTCGCATCATTGCTATTTTGTGATGCTATCATAATTTGATTGCCTTTGTTAAAAAGTTCAACCCCTAAAATTGATTCAATATATAGTAAATTTTCATTGGCAACGCCAAATAACACCGCCGTAATTTTATTTTCGGCGAAATCAAAGGATAATTTATGATGGTATTTAGTATTTTGTGGCATGATTTTAGGTTAACAGAGTCGCGCTTCGGAGTCAAGCTATGGTTTAGTGGCGATTCTTCAATTTTTTAAGCGAAGTATAATTTAAAATTATTTATGAACTCGTGAATTAATTCTTTGACAATATAAAGAATCATAATATCATATTTTTATAAATTTTAAGGAGCAATCACCATGGCATTAGATTCCAAAGCAACAGAAGCCCGCAATAACGAACGCAATAAATCACTTGACGCGGCGTTATCGCAAATTGAACGCGCATTCGGCAAGGGTTCAATTATGAAATTGGGGCAACGCCCTTCAATGAATGTGGAGGCGATTCCAACCGGTTCAATTGGGCTTGACATTGCGCTTGGCATTGGTGGCTTACCCAAGGGGCGTGTTATTGAGATTTTTGGACCCGAATCATCGGGCAAAACAACTTTGGCATTGCATGTTTTGGCGGAATCGCAAAAATTGGGCGGGCAAGTGGCGTTTATTGACGCTGAACATGCGCTTGACCCCGCATATGCCAAGAAACTTGGCTTAAATATTGACAATTTATTAATTTCTCAGCCCGACACAGGCGAACAAGCACTTGAAATTGCCGATACTTTGGTTCGTTCGGGGGCGGTTGATGTTTTAGTCATTGATTCGGTGGCGGCACTTGTGCCACGCGCGGAATTAGAGGGCGACATGGGCGATGTGCAAGTCGGCTCGCAAGCAAGGCTAATGTCGCAAGCCTTACGCAAATTAACGGGTTCCATTAACCGCTCCAACGCGATGGTGATTTTTATTAACCAAATTCGTATGAAAATTGGCGCGGTTGCCTATGGCAATCCAGAAACGACCACGGGCGGGCATGCGTTGAAATTTTATGCTTCGGTGCGTTTGGATATTCGCCGAATTGGTTCGGTTAAAGAAAAAGAAGTCGTGATTGGCAATCAAACCAAGGTGAAAATCGTTAAAAATAAAGTCGCGCCGCCATTTCGCATCGTGGAATTTGATATTTTATACGGCGAAGGCATTTCACGCACGGGCGAATTAATTGATTTAGGGATAAATGCGGGCTTAGTTGAAAAATCGGGGGCTTGGTTTTCATTTGATGGGCAACGAATCGCCCAAGGTCGCGAAAATGCCCGCCATTATTTCAAGGCAAACCCTGATAAATTAAAATTGCTTGAAAGCCAAATTATGGCAAATTCCGATAAAATTTCCGAAAATATGCTGGAAGAATCGGGGAACGGCGGCGAAGAATAAGCTTAATTGCCCTTAAAATTAAGGGCAACGCCGTATAATTCTGGCGATTCTTTGCGCGAAGCATTGGGTTTAAAATGGTGAATTTTTTCAAATCGCGCCTTGAGCGGATTTAAAATTTGCTGATTTGCGCCACCTTGAAAAAATTTACAAATAAAAAAGCCGCCAATTTTTAAATTTTGAAACGCAAATTCCATGGCATTTTCCGCCAAAGCCGTTGTGCGAATCGCATCGGTGCGCGAATGCCCAATAGTATTTGCCGCCATATCTGAAATCACGCCGTCAAGCTTACTTTCACCGATTAATTCTGATAATTTCTGCAATGCTTCGTCGCTTAAAAAATCTGATTGAATAAATTTTACACCGCTAAGCGCGTCAATGGGTAATAAATCCATGCCAATAATATGGCTGTTTTTCGGGCACCGATGCAATAAAACTTGCAACCAGCCACCGGGCGCACAACCCAAATCCACGATATTATGGCACGATTTAAGCAAATGAAATTTATCGTCAATTTCCATTAATTTATAAGCCGACCTTGCGCGATAGCCTTCTTGAATCGCTTTTTTAACATATGGATCATTAATTTGCCGTTGAATCCACGCCCGCGAAGACGCTTTTCGGTTTTTATCTTTATAGGGGTTTAACATAAATAAGTCATATATTATAAATAAAATTTTGTCAAATTTTTATATTTTCGTGATTTTGGAATGTCCAAATTACAAATATATTGACTTAAATTTAAATTTGCATAAAATATCACCATGCAAAAATCGCACATCCACCGAAATATTTGTTGCCGCAATAATGTTAAGTTTGTTGCGTTAAGAAATATTGGCTTCGCCTCTTTGCACAAATTGCAACCGCAATTTGCTTCGGGTCAAAGCAATAGAGGGCTTATTTAATGATAAAATACTACAAATATAAGATTTTGCCATGAATATTTTAATTATAAATATGGGCAGTTCATCATTGAAATGCTCCATTACCCAAGATAAGCGGATTATTTGGAGCGAAAATCGTGCGATTCAAGGCGATTATAGCCAAGAAATTGCAAAATTAACCGATATTATTCCAACAACATGGCAAATTAATGCGATTGGGCATCGGGTCGTGCATGGCGGTGAAGTTTTTATTCAACCCACAAAAATTAATGCCGAAATGCTAAAAAAATTGCATGAATTAGCCCCGCTTGCGCCACTTCACAATCCGCCCGCGATTGCGGCGATTGAATTTTGCTTAAAAAATTGGGCTAATATCAGACAATTTGCGATTTTTGATACGGCTTTTCATGGCAAAATTCCACGCAAAGCTTACGAATATGCGATTTTACCAGAATGGCGCGATTTAGGCGTGCGCAAATATGGTTTTCATGGTTCATCGCACGCTTATATGAATATGGTGATTCAAGAATTCACCCAAAAAAATCAAAAAATCATCAATTGCCATTTAGGAAATGGCTGTTCCATTGCCGCCATTCAAGACGGCAATTCCATTGACACAAGCATGGGATTTACGCCCCTTGATGGCTTGGTAATGGGCACAAGAAGCGGCACAATAGATGCTGGCATAATTCCGTATATTATGCAAAAAACCAAGCTTGAATTACCCGAAATACTTAATATTCTGAATAAAAAAAGTGGTCTTGCGGCGTTAACTGGTGGAATTTCCGATATGCGCACCATCATTGAAAATGCCCAAAATGGCAATGAATTTTGCCAAATTGCCATTGATTCGTTTATTTACCGAATTTGCCATTATATTGGTGCTTATTTTATTGCCTTAAATGGCGCGGATATTGTAAGCTTTACGGGCGGCATTGGCGAAAATTCTGCCTTTATCCGTGCGGCAATTTGCGATAAATTAACCGCCATAGGGGCGCGAATAAATGATAAAAAAAATCAAGAATTTCGGGCAAAAGATACAAAAATTGCGTGTATTTCCGAAAATAATTCTGCGCTTAAAATCATCGTTGCGCCCGCATGCGAAGAATTAATGATGGCAAATATTATTGAAAAAATTCTAACTTAAATTCATGCTTGAATTTGTGCCTGCATCATGGCGTTAAATATACCCATCAGGGTATATTTACCATACGAATTGCACCGCAATTCGTGCTTGCATCAGCGTGATAAATAGCCCTTTGGCTATTTATCATAAAAATTGAATAAATTCAATTTTTACGCCTGCATCATGGCAACCAATATACCCATCAGGGTATATTGGTTATACAAATTCAATGCTTGAATTTGTGCCTGCATCATGGCGTTAAATATACCCATCAGGGTATATTTACCATACGAATTGCACCGCAATTCGTGCTTGCATCAGCGTGATAAATAGCCCTTTGGCTATTTATCATAAAAATTGAATAAATTCAATTTTTACGCTTCAATCCTCGTGATACAATAAAATATAAATTCCAAATATTAAGGCAATAAGGGTTGGAATAATGCCGACCAAAGCCGCCGGAATTTTAAAAATCTGCCCATATGCAAAAATAATTTGCGTGCCAAAGAAAATTAAAAAACCCAATAATATACCCTTGAAAATTAAGGATATTTTTCGCATTCTTGTTTGCTGGCGCAATGCAAAACCGACACCGATTAACTGCATGGCAATGATGGATAAAGGCACGGATAAAAGCGCAAAAAAACGAATATAATAGGCACTCGCATTAAAACCGCTTAACGCTAAATTTTGCGCATATTGATGAAGGTTAAAAATGGAAATTGTCTCGGGTCCCAAAACTGAACCAGAAATATTTTTGGCATCAATGGACGAATTAAGTTTTAATTCATTATAATTTTCAATCTTGCCGCCCGTTAAGTCTTGGGCGACATTGCGTAAATGCCAATAATTCGCGGTAATTTTGCCATATTCATCAGTTTCGGTGATAAGTTTTGCCGAATCGGCTTTAATAATCGCTTCAATTGCCCCGCTTTTAGCTTGAATATAAAATTCCACAATTTTTAAATCTTTGGCTTGATTGCTTGATTCTTTAGCATGGATAATCAAGATTTTATCGGTATTAGGTTGATATTCGCGCAACCATAAATCTTCGTTTAACAAGGATAATGATGTAAGCTGTTGCCCAAATAATTCATTGGATTTATTGTAATATCGCTCATTCATTAATGATTGCAAGGGATTGATAAATATCAAATAACTCATGCCTATCACCAAAGATACAACCATCGGGGTTTGAATTAATTGCCGTGTTGAATATCCGCAACCGCGCAAAATAACCAATTCTTGATTAATATTCAGTCGGTAAAAACAAATAATATTGGCAATTAACGACACATAAGGCAATAATTCAAATAAATTATTAAACGCCCGAAAAAATGTTAATAATAATACGATGTTAATCGGAATCGCAATATTTCGCCCAGACGCTTTGCGTATATGGTCAATAAATTCCATCATGAAAACCAAAAAAAATACACCCAGCAAGGCGAATAAAAACATCGTCATTAAACGCCAAGCTAGGTAATAATCAATCGTTTTGATAGAATTAGGCATTCGCCAGATTTTTTGCGGCAAAATCCCAATTAACTAAGGAATTTAAAAAAGTTGCAATATAATCTGGGCGACGATTTTGGTAATCAACATAATAAGCATGTTCCCATACATCAATCGTTAATAAAGCAATTTGCCCATGCACCATGGGTAAATCAGCATTGGCAGTTTTGGTAATTTTCAATTTACCATTTTCCAAGACTAACCACGCCCAACCAGAACCAAATTGAGTTGCGCCCGCGGTTTTAAATTGATTGGTAAATTCATCAAATGAACCAAAATCATTATTAATTCGTTTTAATAAATCACCATCAGGTTGACCACCGCCGTTTGGACGCATGGAATGCCAATAAAATGTATGATTCCAAACTTGAGCGGCATTATTGAAAACACCCGCCATATCAGGATTTTTTGCCGATAGCATGATAATTTCTTCAAGACTTTTGCCTTGCAAAGCGGGTTTTTCTTTGACAAAATTATTCAAATTATTAATATATGCCAAATGATGCTTTTGATGATGAAAACTGAAAGTTTTCGCGCTTAAATGGGGTTCCAAAGCACTATCGCTATAAGGTAAATTGGGTAATTCAAACATAATATATCCTTTTAATGTTGATTAATGTTTATTATAATTAACTTATTTTACTTGGTTAGTCAAGCTTATACTAATGAGTGTGAAGGCAAAAAATAAAGTCGCCTGCTGGAACAAAAAAGCAAGCGAAATTGAGTGAATCAAAAAAAACTGCTATAATTTTTATTTTCGCGCCCGTTTTGACGCTTAAGCTTGAATGGGATATAATGATTAAATTTATTTTTAATCATATTTAAGGAATCTGGGTATAATTTTCTTGATTAAGCAATTATCCTGAGTTATAGCAATCGCATGGCGCGCAAGATTCATAAGAAAACCAGATTATATTTAATACTAGCTTTTTTAACCCTAGGTGGTGCAAGCCTTGGCTTAATTTTATATGGCTTGGGCGATGGTTTATATTTTTATCTTGGTCCAAGTGAGGCAATAAATAAACATTCGGATAAGAAATTTCGCTTGGGCGGGTTAGTGGCGCAAAATTCCGTGCGCCATGAAAATAATAAAATATATTTTGCCATCACCGATAATGAAAATCAAATTATGGTTGAATTTAATGGCATTTTGCCCGATTTATTCCGCGAAGGTCAAGGCGTGGTGGCTTTGGGGCAATTGCAAAATGGTGTTTTTATTGCCAGCGAAGTGCTTGCCAAGCATGACGAAAAATATATGCCCCCCGAAGCAATTGATGCCATGAAAAAAGCAGGGCAATGGAAGGGTGAACCATAATGTTCGCAGAATTAGGCTTAATATCGTTAATTGCCGCGTTGCTTAACGCAATTTTTATGAGTTTTGCCATGTTAGCAGGCGCGCATTGGCAAAATAAAAACCTGATGAATTGCGAAGTTTTTGGCGTGTTAAGCCAATTTTTATGTATTTCATGCAGTTTTATTTTTTTAATTATCAGCTTTGTTAATAATGATTTTTCATTGCGCCTTGTCGCCGAACATTCGCACAGCTTGCAACCATTAATTTATAAAATCGCGGCGGCTTGGGGCAATCACGAAGGGTCGTTATTATTATGGATATGGGTTTTAGCGTTTTTTGCCTGTGTCATTGGTTTATTGGGGCATAAAATCCATTTTTCTTTAAGAATTCGCACGATTGGCGTGCAAAGCCTGATAATAACGGGATTTTTAATTTTCTTAATTTTCGCATCAAACCCATTTTTGCGCAATTTACCCGCCGAACTTGAAGGGCAAGCTTTAAACCCATTATTGCAAGATCCGGGGCTGGCGATGCACCCGCCTTTATTATATCTTGGCTTTGTGGGCGTAAGCATTGTGTATAGTTTCGCCGTGGCAGGATTGATTTTAGGCAAAATTGACCCAAGCTTTGCCCGCGCGCTTCGCCCATATGCGTTAATGGCGTGGATTTTCTTGACAGCGGGGATAGTATTAGGGGCAAGATGGGCTTATTATGAGTTAGGTTGGGGTGGTTTTTGGTTTTGGGATCCCGTGGAAAATGCGTCCTTTATGCCTTGGCTAATTACCACGGCATTAATTCATTCGGTGGTGGTTTTGGAACGGCGCGGAGCTTTGGCAAGTTGGACAATTTTATTGGCAATTTGCGGATTTTCTTTATCGTTAATCGGCACTTTTTTGGTGCGTTCGGGCGTGGTTTCTTCGGTGCATGCCTTTGCCACTGACCCGACAAGAGGGGTATTTATATTGATTTTATTAATCATCGCCATTGTTGGCTCATTAGGGTTTTATGCGTATCGCGCCCCAAAATTAGCCGTGGGTAATTTATTTGCCCCCATCAGCAAAGAAGGCGGGTTATTGCTTAATAATTACTTATTATGTTCGGCGGCGTTTGTTGTCTTGATTGGCACAATTTACCCCTTAATTCTTGAAGCAATTAATGGCGATAAAATCACCGTGGGCGCGCCTTTTTATAATCTTGCCTTTAACCCCATCATGCTAATTTTAGCAATTTTTTTAGGGGTTGGGCTGTTTTTAAGCTGGAAAAGGTCGCCGATTAAACATATATTTCACCGCCTAAAATATGTCTTAATCGCTAGCATCATCATGATTATCGCTATTTATTATATTTATCAGCCGCATCATTTGGGTGCCGCCATGGGATGTGGCTTAGGGGTTTGGGTTATGGGCGCGGCTTGCCGCGAATTTTTCGGGGGATTTGGGCAAGAAATAAAATTTTGGCAACGACGATTATCGGCGTTCGGTTCGTGTTTCGCCCATTTTGGTTTAGGCTTAATGATAATTGGCATTTGCGGGGCAAGCTTATTAAATGGCGAAGCCATCGCGCAATTAAAAATCGGTGATACTATAAAATTTCAAGAATATTCTTTAAAATTAATTGCTTTACGGCAAGTGGAGGGTAAAAATTACACCGCGCTTGAAGCCCAATTGCAAAGCGATGACGGCGTTAATTTATTGCCACAAAAGCGCATTTATCATAATAATCGCGGCGACACCACCGAAGCAGGCATCGCATCGCGCCCTTGGGTTGATATATATGCCGCGATTGGCGAAGTTAGTAATGATAATATTTCCGTTCGGCTTTATATTAAACCATATGCTATGTTATTATGGTTAGGCGGAATATTCATGGTTTTGGCTGGAATTTTATCGTTAATTGATTTAAGGGCGCGCTTTGCCCCGCCGAATCAACGAAAGCAATAAAATGAAAAAATTGCTTTATATTATTCCCATGTTGATTGCTATAATCATAATGGCATATTTATTTTTTGGTTTAACCCGTGATGCTAAATTATTACCATCGGCATTGTTAAACCAAGCCGTGCCCAACACGATAACCGCGGGTTTAAGCCCTGAAATTCCACCAATTAGCCCCGAAATATTGCATGATAATCAAAAATATAAAATTATTAATGTTTTTGCCAGCTGGTGTCAGCCGTGCCGTGCCGAGCATTCGTATTTAATGGCGTTAAAAAATAATCCAAATTTAATTATTTTAGGCATAAATTGGCAAGATACGCCGCAAAATGCCTTGAAATTTCTGGGCGAACTTGGCAACCCATATCAGAATATTAGCCTTGATAATGATGGTAAATATGGCGTGGAATGGGGTGTTTATGGCGTGCCCGAATCGTTTTTAGTCAATCGCGAGGGTGTTATTATTTGGAAAAATACTGGTCCGCTTAATCCAGAAATTATCGCCACAAAATTATTACCCTTGATTAAGTAGTTTTTTTGGCATTATTAATAGCGACAAATAAAAATTATTCCGTATAAGGATAATTTAGCACCGTGTGTTTTTCCTTTTGCCAAGCATCAATTAATGCGCGCAACGAAGGCAATTTAAACCCGCGCTTTTTATTCATCGCGCCGATTTTATATAAATAATGATATTGGGCTAATAAAGTGCGCCATGCTTCAAGAATTGTGGTTTTTCGGTCCCAAATATGCGTTGCTTCACCGCCCGCGCCATTAATTTCAACGATTTTAAAGCCGTGTCCTTGTTGTAAATCGCGGTAATCTTGAAATCTTATATCAAACCTGCCAAAATAAAATTCGGGCGTATCGGCGGCGATTTTATCAAAAGCCTCTAACATGCCCTTGGTGATATAAGCCGCGCCATTGCGAAAAATTGTGCCGCGCGAATGGCTACCCGTAAAGGCAAGGCGAAAATTTTGCCCAAGCGGAATGACTTCTTGCAAGCGATGCGCATGGCGCAAGCGATAAACATGGTGAATTTCCTTGGCACGATAATCGCCCATGATTAATTCTTCCAGCGTGGATTTACCATCACCGACAACAAAGGGAAAATATTTTAAGGTTAAAGAAAAAATCTGCCCTGATTTTTCATGCGGCATTTTAATATAAAATACCCCCGCTTCGCCTTCAAATGGAATTAATTCTTGCAATAAAATATCCGCACCAATCGGAAAGCTTTCGCAATATTTTTGCAAATGTTCCATGCTTCGTGAAATTTGCACGCCAACCCCGCGGCACCCCATATCAGGTTTGGAAATTAAGGGAAATGTTAAGCCAGCATTTTTAATATATTCTTCGGCATTTCGCATGTCGGTCTCAATATCGGCACTGCGCGATAATTTTGCAAATTTAGCCACAAAATTGCGCGATTCACCGCCGACTTGCGATAAAACTTCGGCTTTGGATTCGCCAACCCACCCCCCCAAGGGAAAATTAGGGTTTGCAAGGCATGGCAGGGTAATGCCACCATATTTCAACGACCACCAAGCCGATTTAATCACGATGGGAATATAAAATAATCGCCCCGTCATAAATTCAAACCAGCTTATCGCTGGACCCGATGGGTCAAACGGCGGCATGCCAACATGTTTTTCTTTGCCCGCAAAACTGGGGTTAATGGCGTTTTCAATGGCTATTGGGTTGTTTGTGTCAAGATATTTCGTCATTTTTATCCTTTTGGTG
This sequence comes from Alphaproteobacteria bacterium, assembly GCA_965262605.1. Lineage (GTDB taxonomy): Bacteria > Pseudomonadota > Alphaproteobacteria > JASGCL01 > JASGCL01 > CBDHFN01. Next base: position 514,775 of record CBDHFN010000002.1, read on the forward strand.
CGAAAAATTTATGATTTTCTTATAATCATCTTTATGATTAACCACAAAATCCTTGGACGATTTAAGCATTTTTTTGATGATATTCGGCAAGAAAATAATGCTGATAATGGCGATAAATGCCACAACCCAACGCCAAATCCCCAAAGTTTGCCAAAAATGTTCGCCAAATTTTATGGTTACGAAAAATAATCCCCCCGTCCAAATTGAACCCGCCCCACCCGTGGCAAGAAAAAATTTCCAAAAACTTAATTTGAAAAATCCACACGCCGAATAAGTCGGCAAGCGCAAACCCGGCACAAATCTTGCGGCAATTACCGCGCCATAAATATTTTTGTCAAGCCAGTGTTTTGCCTCGCTCACGCCTTTTTTCTCAATTAACCTATGCGCCCAGTTAAGATAATGGGCAAAATATCCCAAATAATATAAACCAATGTCGCCCAAAATAATACCCATATATACCGCCAATAAGCCAAGTTCCCATGAAATTTTATTTTCAACGACTAAAATAGCCGCGGTGATGGTTGACACATCTTCAAGAATAAATGTACTAATGGCAAGTTGCGTGGCAATGAACCAAGGGTCATCAATCCAATCTTTGACAAGGTAAATTGCTTGGTCAAGCATTATTGCACCGATTCAATGGCTTCAACCATTTTATTATATGAATTCCAAGGCAGAAAATGATTAAGCCCGTCAAGCGTCATAATTTTAACTTGCGCATTTGTCAGATTTTTTTGCATAAAAGCAACATTTTGATAGGGCACTAATTCGTCTTTTGTGCCGTGAATTATCGTGATTTTTTGTTTAATATTCGTCAATTGCGCTTGTAATATTTGCAATTCTGGCTTTAATCCCATTAATTCAATATTGGCATTATAAAGATTGGTCGGCAGAATTTGCCTAAAAGGGAAATATTGCCCCAAGGGTTGCAATATATGAATTTTTTCTAATTCAGGGTCTAATGAACCAGCGGCAATAACAGCACCTTGAATCTTATCCCCATAAATAGCCAATGATTTGGCGGCAATTGGTCCGCCTAAACTATGCCCGACAAGGTAATTTTCGTGTTCACCTAACAAAGCCCCAACCGCCTTGGCTTGCAATTCAAGCGACACAACAGGGGTTTGCCCGCTTTGCCCAAAACCCGGTCTGTCAATCGCAATATAATAATATCCCTTGGGGACATTCATTAAATAATCAGCCCAACCATCAGCACTGCCCGGTGTGCCATGCACGAAAATTACCCGCTTGCCTTGTTCGTCCCCCATGGCAAGATAGGAAACCTTGCCGATTTCGGCAACATTAATTTCATATCTTGGGATTTGGCTGTATTGCGCTTGGGGGGTTGCAGGTTTGGGAATATCCATACAGCCAAATAAGCCAAACACCATCATTAAGATAGCGTGCTTGGGGGGGAATATAAAATATTTTGTATTTTTCATGGTGATTCTTTGGTTAAATTCCTTATCATTAATTTTAAAATATCGCAAGTTTTTTATTAGCGGACATTCCCCATTTTTTTATCCTTAGGATATAGTCAAAATCTCCCTTAAACTTAAAATATTTAATCAAGTTAGCGATGATAATTTTTATATTATTGAGGAATCAGTGTATAGCGCAAATAACTCAAAATAATTCTTTACTTTTATTTGTTTTTATTGTAATATTACTTACAATAAATCAAGTAAAAAGGAATGTAATGAGTGAATATTATCCAATTAATCAAGTAATACTTGGGAATTGCATTGACATTGCGAATCAAATGCCCGAAAATTCGGTTGATGTTATTTTTGCTGACCCGCCTTATAATTTGCAATTAAAGCATGATTTATTTCGTCCCGATGCCAGCAAGGTTATTGGTGTAAGCGAGGGTTGGGATAAATTTGCCAATTTTCAACAATATGATGAATTTACAAAAAATTGGTTAAGCGCGATGCGCCGAATTTTAAAACCCAATGGCACAATTTGGGTGATTGGGTCATATCATAATATTTTTCGTGTTGGCACGCAAATTCAAGACCAAGGATTCTGGATTCTTAACGATATAATTTGGGTGAAGCAAAACCCCATGCCCAATTTTAAGGGCACGCGATTCACCAATGCCCATGAAACGCTAATTTGGGCGGCTAAATCGGAATCAGCGAAATATAAATTTAATTACGATGCCATGAAGGCACTTAACGAAGATACGCAAATGCGTTCGGATTGGAGTCTTTCATTATGCACAGGGTTTGAACGATTAAAAAATGCAACGGGCAATAAAGTTCACCCCACGCAAAAACCCGAATCGTTGCTTTATCGGGTAATTTTAGCGTCTAGTGATGTTAATGATGTGATTTTTGATCCTTTTTCTGGCACGGGCACAACCGCCGCCGTTGCCAAGAAAATGGGCAGAAAATATATTGCCTGCGAAATGGATAAAGAATATTGGCAAGCATCATGCGAACGGCTTGCCAGCATCAGCGATGAAATTTCCAGCAGCGAATTAGAATATACTAAACCCAAACGCAAGGAACAACGCATTCCTTTTGGCAGGCTTTTAGAAGAAGGGTTAATCAAGGCGGGTGAGGAGTTATTAAGCCCCTGCAATAAATATAAAGCCAAAATTCTTGCCGATGGTTCTATAAAAACCGATTTTTTTTCTGGATCAATTCATCGGGTCGGCGCCTTGGTGCAAGGCGCGCCGACTTGTAATGGTTGGACTTATTGGGCAATTTCGCGCCCAAAATCAGGCAAAGCGCCAGAAAAAATCAGCATTAATAATTTACGAGAACAAATGAGAAGAGCATGAGGTTAATTGCCATATTTTCGCTGATTTGCCTGCCCATTTGGGCATCAGCCTTAAATTTATTGCCCGCCGAGGCATGTTTGAGTGAATTAGAAAAAATTGGTAAATTTGCCACCATCACAAGTTCGTATCATAAAGCGCAAATACCCGTTCGTTATGGCGTATTTACCCCGCATAATCCCAAATCCACGCTTGTTTATTTAACCAGCCGCGCCGAACATATTGAACGATATTGCGATGTAATACAATATTTTTATGCCAAAGATATTAATATTGTCGTGGTGGAATGGTTAGGTAATGGCTTATCAGGTCGGTTGGCGAAACCTTATACTAAGGGGCATATTGATAATTATGATACTTATATTAAAGATCTTGGAATTATTATGCCATTATTGCAAAAAATGCCCAAACCGATTAACTTAGCGGCTTTTTCCATGGGTGGCAATATTGGGCTTAGATTTTTAATCGCCAATCCCATGGCGGTTGAAAAGGCAATATTTATATCGCCCATTTGGGATACGGACACTAACCCCGCCTTAATTGTAAGTTCGCGTGCCATGATGGCATTTGTTGGCAAAGAAGCGTTTTTGCCCGGCAATGCGCCATATGAAAAATTGCCGATGAAGGATTATATTGATGTTTCCTTAAACGAAGAACGAATCATGCGCAATCAAAAATTATATGATATTAACCCAAATTTAGCCGTGGGTGGCTATACATATGGTTTTGCCGATGCGACTATTAATTCCATAGAAAAACTGCATGGCGAGATTGAAAAAAACACCCTGCAAATTCCTATCTTGATTTTAGGCAATTTGAATGATAAGGTAGCATCACCGAGGGGATTTAAAGATATGATGGCAAAATTACCAAGCGCGAAATTTATCAATTATGAAGGTGCAAAACACGCATTATTGATGGAACGCGATGCGATTGCCGACAACGCGCTTAATGATATTATGGATTTTATAAAATGAAAAAAATAATTGCATTATTTTGCTTGGTGCTATTTAGTGATTTAAATGCCTTGCCGCTTCGCAATGCCAAAGAATGCCTTGAAGATTTACAGAAAATCGGCAAATATTCCGTGGTTTATTCGTTTGATAATAAACCCATCAGAATTGGCATTTTTGGCGAAGATTCCCCGCAATATGGCACCATATTATTTTTAAATGGGCGGGCTGATTTTATTGAAAAATATTGCGATTTTATTATTGCTTATAGCGAAAAATCATACCGCGTGATTATTGCTGATTGGCGCGGGCAAGGATATTCGGTTCGGCTTTTGCCCGACCCAGAAAAATTACATAGCAATAATTTTGACGATTATTTCAAAGACTTAAATATGTTGGCAAGAATCACCCAAACTTTTCCAAAACCCTATTATTTAGTTAGCTATGATTTAGGGGCAAATATTGGGTTAAGATTTATCGCCAAGAACCCTAAATTTTTTGAAAAATCTGTGTTTATTTCGCCTTTATGGGAATTAAATGCCAATAAAATTAACCGCAATATTCCAGAATATATCACGAATATTTTTGGCAAAGACGAATATATTTTTGGCAATGATAAATATATCACGCTAAATGGGCATTTAGACCAAAATTTAGAAACCGCCAATAAAGAACGATTAATCCGCAATCAAAATTTATTGGATATTGACGATAAATTTATTATTAAGGGCATGACTTTTGGGTGGTTAAACGAAGCGGTTAAATCTTTTGGTAATCTTAAAAAAATCAATCAAAATAACGATATAAAAAACCCCTTGCTAATTTTAGCGGGGCAAAATGATTCCGTGGTGCCCAATAAAATAATTACCGATTTTATGCTGAATTTCACGAATGCCGCGTATTATGAATTGCCAGATGCACGCCATGATTTATTTAATGAAAAAGAAGAAATTATCCAACAAGTATTTGATAAAACCATAAATTTTTTAAGCAATAATCCATAATGCAAAAAATAACCATCACCGAACCGATTTTAATTCAAGAATATTTTGCACAAAATTTCCCAAGCGTATCATATGAATTATGGCAAATTTGGTGCCGTAAGGGCGAAATTAAGCTTAATGGCAAAAAAATCAGCGGTAATATATTATGCAGCAGCGGCGATATTTTGCGACTACCACCATTAAGCTTTTTCCCCCAAGCGCCACAAAAAGCACCAAGCGCAATAAGCCATGAACAAGCATGGCAAGCCCTTAGCCCCTTGATTATTTTTCAAAATAATGAATTTATGGTAATTAATAAACCTGCTAAACTTGCCGTGCAAGGTGGTTCAGCCATTGAAATATCCGTGGATTACTGGTTGCAAACTATCAACCAATCACGCCCAAAACGCCAAGGATTAAGCTTAGTTCACCGACTTGACAAAGACACCACGGGGGCATTAATCATCGCAAAATCGCACGAAAACGCCAGTATTTTAACGGCTCAATTCAAAAGCCGTGCGGTTAAAAAAATCTATCACGCGCTTTGCATCGGGCGACCTTCGCTTAATATCAGCGGCACGATTAACGATAAAATTGGCGTGGCGGTTGGCAAAAATGCCTTGGAAAAAATGGCGGTAAATAAAGATGGCGACGAGGCGCAAACAAAATGGCGCGTGCTTGCCAGCAACGATGCGCATCAATGTAATTATTTAGAATTATCACCCCACAGCGGGCGCAAACACCAATTACGCGTGCATATGGCGCATTATGGTTGCCCCATAATTGGTGATGGCAAATATGGTGGCAAATTGGCGCATAGTTTATTGCCCCATAATAAAAATATGTTTCTGCACGCCTATGAAATTCAAATACCCGATGGTAATGGCAAGCATCATATTATCCGCGCCCCCTTGCCTGACGCTTTTTGTGATGCTTTAATAAAATTTAACTTGCAAGCTCCGTGAAATATCATTAATATGTTTTCATGATGAAAATATATTGGCTTTTTTGTGGATTATTGCTTAATTTGCTGGTTATTACCCCAGCAAAAGCGCAAAGCATCATGGCAAATGATGATGATAATAATGCACAATTGCAAGAAATTAATGATTTATTTGGTTATGATGCCATTGATGCCAAGCAAGATAATGACCCGTTTGAAGTGGTTAATCGGGTTATTTTAGACATGAATCTTTTTGTGTCGCGCGCTTTAATTGTGCCACCTGCCAAAGTTTATAATAAAACTCTGCCCGCGCCTGTTAAAGAATCAGTCGCAAATTTTTATCGTAATTTCACCGCGCCGCGCATCGTGATAAATGATTTATTGCAAACAAATTTTGCGCTTGCGGCACGAAATACCGGCAGATTTGCGATAAATACCACAATAGGTGTCGGTGGTTTATTTGATGTCGCCGCGAAATATAATTATACTTACCAAGATAATAATTTGGATAAATCCCTTAAATTTTATGGCGTGCCCAGTGGTCCGTATATTGTATTACCCTTTATGCCGCCCGCAAATTTGCGCGGTGCTTTATCAAGCTTTGCCGATTCATTTGCTGAAATTGATCATTATTTATTTCCGAAACAAGCAATATATAAATATAGCTTAAAATCCTTGAATATCATTCAAGCCACCGCCCAAAATTATCAATTAATTGAATCGGTGCGCACCGATAATGCCGATTATTACGCCATTATCCGTTCAGCTAATAATCAAGCCAATCAAGGTAATCGTGCCAAAACAACCATTAATTTTGAGGAATAACATGCGTGTTTTATTAATTATTTTCATGCTAGCTTTTAATTTGCCCGTCAAGGCAGATACGGAAAATGCCAAAATTTATTTAAATAGTTTGGCGGGATCTGTTTTGGAATTAGTGCGCCAACCCAATATGCCCAATACCGAATTTGCGAAACAATTAACCATTATTTTAGATAAAGCTTGCGATTATGAATTAATGACGCAATTTGTTTTAGGTTCATATTCGCGCCAATTGCCAAAGGAAGAATTTGAAAAAATCCGCGCAAGCTTTACCAAATATGCCAGAAACAGCTTCATAAAACGCTTTCGCACCTATGCCGGTGAGACCTATAAAATTCAAGATGCGGTGCAGTTAAAACCCGGTTCCTATATCGTCAAGACCAATTTTTATGACCCGCATAGCAAATCCGAATTTTCGGTTGATTGGAAGATCATTGAACGCGACGGCGGGTATAAAATTTTTGATATTATTGTCGAGGATATATCCATGGCACTGACCCAACGCGAAGAAATGACGGCAATTTTAAAGCGCACTGGGGGTAAATCAGAAGGTTTATTACAAAAACTTGACGAACAATCCGCAAAAAATGAATTAAAATAAAGGGTTATTAATGCCAATGATATTTCCAAAACCCGATGATTTTCATGTCCATTTACGAAGTGGCGACATGATGCAAAGTATATATCCTTTCACTGCGGCGCAATTTGCCCGCGCGGTGATTATGCCTAATTTAGTGCCAGCCATTAAAAATAAGTTGCAAGCCGTGCAATACCGCCATGAAATTTTATCGCAAAAACCGCACGGCTTTACGCCCTTAATGGCATTATATTTAACCGAAGACACAGATATTGAAGATTTAATTGCCGCGCATCAGCAAGGGCATATTTTTGCCGTGAAATATTACCCCGCGGGGGCAACGACCAATTCGCATGGCGGTGTTCGGGATATTGGTAAAATTCAAGATATTTTACGCGCCATGGAACACCATAAAATTCCCCTATTATTACATGGCGAAGTCACCGATTCGCAAGTTGATATTTTTGATAAAGAAGCCGTATTTTTATCGCAAATTCTTGCGCCTTTAATGCAAAAATTCCCCGATTTACTGATTTCATTGGAACATATTACCACGAAACAAGCGGTTGATTTTGTGGTTGCTGGTGGTGAAAATATTGGGGCAACCATTACACCGCACCATTTAATCATCAACCGCAATGATATTTTCAAGGGCGGGATTCGCCCGCATTATTTTTGCTTGCCCATTGCCAAGCGTGAATCGCATCGCTTGGCGTTAATTGATATTGTCGCATCAGGGCATAAAAGATTTTTTGCAGGCACGGATAGCGCGCCGCATTTGCACCATGCCAAAGAATCGGCGTGCGGCTGCGCGGGCATATTTAATGCGATGAACGCCGTTGAAGCTTACGCGCAAATTTTTGATGAATGCGATATTTTGGATAAATTACCCGATTTTCTCAGCCATCATGGCGCAAATTTTCATAAATTAGCGATTAATCAAGAAAAAATTTGCTTAACGGAGCAAGAATGGCAAGTCCCCGAAGAAATTTTAACAAAAAATGGTAAAATTATCCCGTTTTTAGCGGGAAATACCATGAAATTTAAGGTTATTAACGCCTAATGGATACGATTTTATATCATTTATGGCTACACCCGCAATCAAGGGCAATTCGCTTGATGTTAAGCGAGGCGAATGTAATTTTTAAGTTAGAGCTTGAAAAACCTTGGTTACGGCGCACCGAATTTTTGGCGATGAACCCGATGGGGCATTTACCCGTATTGCGCCATGAAAATTTAATTATTTGTGGTTATGCCCCGATTCGCGAATATTGCACCGATTTATTCCCAGAATATAATTTTTTGGGCAAAAGCCATTACGCCAAAGCCGAGGCAAGACGCATGTGCGATTGGTTTGATGTTAAATTCACCAACGAAGTGATTAATGGCATTATTGAACAAAAAGTCATGAAAAAATTTCTTGGTTTAGGCACACCCGATTCGCGTATTATTCTGAACGCCATTGAAAATCTTAAAATTCATATGAGTTATTGCGAATATATTTTGCAACGGCAAAATTGCTTGGCGGGCGAACAAATATCCGCCGCCGATTTAACCGCCGCCGCGTTTTTTTCATGCTTAGATTATGTTGGTTCGGTGGATTGGAATAAATATCCCGATACAAAAAATTGGTATGCGCGAATCAAATCGCGCCCAAGTTTTCGGCTTTTATTAGACGAATATATTCCATCAATGCCACCGCCTAATCATTATTCTAATTTGGATTTTTAAATGATGAAATGGTTATTATTATTTACTTGGTTATTATTCGGCGGGAATTTATACGCCGATGATGCGCAATTTATGCAATGGATTAAAGATTTTAAAGCCGAAGCATTAAAAAAAAATATCAGCGCAAAAACTTTGGATTCAGCCTTTAAAAATATCAATGAACCGCTGGAAAAAGTGATTAAAAGCGACAAGGCGCAAGCAGAATTTACCCAAACTTTTTGGAGTTATATTCAAAAAACCATTACCCAAAAACGATTTGATAATGGGCGCAAATATATGACGCAATATGCGGGGCTTTTTGCAGAATTACAAAGAAAATATAAGGTGCAACCAAGCTATTTAATTGCTTTTTGGGCGATGGAAAGCAACTTTGGCGAAAATACAGGCTCAACACCGATTATACATGCTTTGGCAACTTTGGCATTTGATGCGCGCCGTGCCGATTTTTTTCGTGCGGAATTGCTTGAAGCCTTAAAAATATTGGAAAAAGAACAAATTAACCCTGATAAATTTTTAGGGAGCTGGGCAGGCGCGATGGGCATGACGCAATTTATGCCCTCAACTTTTAATAATTACGCCACTGATGGTGATAATGATGGCAAACGCGATGTTTGGCAATCCGTGCCCGACGCTTTGGCTTCGGCGGCAAATTATTTAACCAAACTACATTGGCAAGAAAATGCCCATTGGGGGCGCGAAGTGATTTTGCCCGCCAATTTTGATTATAATTTAACGGGCACAAATATCGTTAAATCAAGCGATGAATGGCAAAAATTAGGCGTGCGCAATCATCGCGGCGAAGCCATCAATGAAAATGAATCCGAATCTTCCATCATCACGCCAATGGGGGCGCAAGGACCGGCATTTATTGTTTATAAAAATTTTAAAATAATCATGATTTGGAATAAATCCGAATTATATGCCTTGGCTGTTGGGCTTTTGTCTGATTGGTTGGGTGGGCGCGAATCCGCCAATTTAACTATCCCTGATAACCCCATACCGATTAGCAATAATGATATTAAATTTGTGCAAGAAACCCTTGGAAATTTAGGATATTACAAAGGCGAAAATGATGGAAAATTCGGCACGGGCACAAAAAACGCCATTCGCGAATTTCAAAAATCACAAAATATGCTGGCTGATGGCTATCCCTCCCCCAATTTCTTAAAATTTTTATATGGTAAATATAATAAAGCGAATTAGGCTTATGACTTTATTGTAATTCCATCATTTTTGCCCGTAATTCACTTGGTCTTTGGATAGAATTACAATCAACCGAATATTCTGTAATAAATTTAGTCCTTATTTGTTCGGCTGATTTTTCAAATAATGAATTAATGGCGCCATTTTCTAAATGAGGTTTTATATATTCTTGGAAATTTTTATTGTTAATTTCGGTAATATTACATGTTTCTTTAAGACAAATCAACATTTGCGCCGCGATATTATAAGACGCCACTTGAAATAATATATCTTCATTATTTCGCCCATTTTTTCGTTGTGTTTCACAATAACGAAATAATTTAACAGCAACAACCGCTTGTTCTGCTGATAAATATTTAAATATTTTATTATAATTATCGGTAAAATGTTTTTTGCGCTGATATTTGGCAATTTTAAATTCTTTGTGCAAAACCACTAAAACTGCTTCGGCTAATACATTGGGCGTAATATTATTATGATGAATTTTAGCATCATCGCGTTTGCGTTTATAATTATATCCAAGTATTTTTAACTGCGCTTCTAGTTCTAATTGATTCACATCATTTGAGTGTAAATCCGCAAAATTAACGGGGCTTTGGCTATTACTTGCGATGGCTAATTTATAAGGGAAATTTACCGAATTGTTGGATTGAATAAATTTCACTAATATAAAGGCATTTTTAGGGATTTCGGCTTCTTTGCCCTTAAAATAATTATATATCGTATTGCAAGTTTGACCACCATTAATTATTTGCATCTTGTCCAAAGTTATATTGGTATTTTCTGGTAAAGAGGCATTAAATTTCATAAATTCACAAATAACAGTTATGCCATTATTGTAAAAATATAAATTATCTGGTTCATGAAGAAGGCTTTGTATTATGCCTTGGTTAACCTTATTATTTAAGCCAAGAAAATACCTAATATTTTCATTAAGCAAGCCATCGCCATATTTTTTTATTAAATCATATAAAGATTGCACCGATATTTTACTAATTAAAATTGCGCTTTCTTGGACTATTTCATGAAGCCACTTACCATTCAATTGTAATGTTAATTGCGGTATTTTTTTAGGTTTGCTAAAAACCTTGAGCATATCCAAGTGATTAATATAGAACCAATTAATATTGTCGCTTGTATTACTATCAATTAAAAATTGGCTTGCATCATGCCATTTTGTACCATTATTACATAAATAAATTTTAATATTTGGCGTAAGCGCAGAATTTTTATTGATTGCCTTAATATCAACAATAATTTGTAATAATTTTTTATTGATGGATTTATCGTCAAGAAAAGTAGAATTGTCGTATAAAAGCTTTATAAATGTAATGATTTTATTGATTGAATCCTCATCAATATTTTTATCCTTGTTAAAATCTTTGCTGTATTTTGTTTGCAAAATAGTAATATTTAAATCATCATCAAAATATATTGCGTCAACCCCTAAATCTCTGCCACCATCAACAACATAATCAATCGCTAAATTAGCCTCTAAATCCAATAATTTCGTCAAAACCATATGGGCAAAGGCAATGGATTTTTTTTTATTATCATCAAAATTTTTAAATAACAAAGCAGGTTTTGCTTGGTTAGCATATATTCGGTCATAATTTTCATCATATATTTCCGAATATTCATCTAACCAATAATTTAATCTATTATCAAATAATTGTTTGTCTAAACTATTACTAGCCAATTTTATCTCCATTAACAAATTCATAACATTTTAATAAATAATTGTAAAGTTAAAATTATTATGACCATGATATTTACCGACGCTTGCAAATTTAACTTGATTATTTGTGAATATTATGGTAATACATGGTAATATTAATTAAGAATTAGTTTGCAAACATGAAGAACTCGCCTTGCTTTTTGCCCATATTTATGGGTTTCTGCTTTATCGCCAGTATTTTGCTGGTGGCTGATGGCAAGCCAATTTTTGCCCAAAATTTTATCAAAGATTATAATTTATTAACCATTCCCCAGCCCCAAGAAACCAACGCGCAATTACCGCCCAAGCATAAATATCCAGACCCAAAAATTTGGTATTTTCGTTCATTAATTGCTTATCATCTGCCGCAAAAAACTAATTACAAAGATAATGGCTTAGTTAATAATTATTTGCAATCGCAATATAACCGCATGAATAATAATATTAATAATTTGCAATATAACGAATCCATGCCATCGGGGCATATTATCATTGAAAGCCAGCTTTCAAGCCATATTATGATTGGCTTAAATTTTGGATATGGCGCAAACCGCATAAGATTTTTAACCAATGATGCGATTTTATCGCAAATTTCCGTGGCAAGCACCAATATCACCATCAATCCAGAAATAAGTTTTTATTTAGATAGTTTTTATCAACCCCAAGAATTTTACGGCAGACCCTATATTGGTATGGGTTATGGCATTAATTATAATCGCACCGAATGGAAAGATGGAACATATAACCGAATCATTGGCGTGGAACAAAAAAAATTACCCTTTGCCAAAATATTCTTAGGTTGGAATTATGATTTTGATAAGATTCTTATTGGTTCAAGATATGAAGCGGTTAAGCAACAAAACCATGCGCTTACGCATGTCATGGGCTTAGATGCAAGATGGGGTTTCTGATGCAGAACCCGATTAAATCATTTTTTGCCCGCAAAACCACAAAATCGCAATTAAGAAAACAGATATTGCAATTTAAGAACGCCAATTATTTTATCAAGAAAATACAATTTATGGATAATGGCGCGATGCTTGTCATGGCACTAGGATTCTTAGGGGCTTGTTCGGGCGGTGCGCCGCAACTTAATACCAAAGTGCCCAATGCCAATAAATTACCCATTACTTTAACCGCTGTAAGCAATCAAGTAAATCAAGAAAATTCCGCCGAAGATGTCGTGGTTAATGTTGCAACAGATTTTCACCAAGACGCAATTGTCAAAACTGGTAAAGGTAATGATATTATTCAAACTGCTGAGGGTAATGATATTATTCGCAGCGGCGCGGGTAATGATGTCATTAATGCGGGCGCGGGTAATGATTTAATAGTTATAATTGGCACAAATAATAATGCTGGCACTTATACGGACGCCGATATGCAACTTATTCAAGGCTTAACAACCTTGGCAACGCTTAATAATGCTAGCACGAACGATGCGATTGGCATTAAAAATATTGATGGCGGTATTGGCGCCAATAAATTAATCATTTATGGCATCGTTGATATAAGCAAATATACGATTGCCAATATTCAAAATATTGATGTCCATAGTAGATTAATTTTGGACGCAAGCCAATTGACCAATAATATCATTAACACGATTTCTGGCAATGGTGATGCTATCGTTGAATTTACTAAGGGCAACGCCCAAAGCGCGGTGATTAATTTTGATAAATTTAAAAATCTTGCCAATATTGAACAATTAATTATCGGCGATGGCGTAATATTACAAATTAACAGCCAAAATGAATTAAAAATATTAACAAACCAAGTGCAATTTATCGGTGGCACGGGTTCGGTGCAATTAACCGCGGGTATGAATTTTAATAATTTTCCATCGTCCAAAAACCTTAATTTGTATATTGGCAATAATCAAATTATAAATACCAGCATCATTGACAACAGCGAATTAAATTATAAAATTCATGCCTATGATATAGCCACAACAACTAGGGTGCAAGGCGTGTATGGCAATGATTATATTACCTTAACCGATTCAAGTTCGGCACCTAATAATATTTTTATTGATGTGTCTAAGGGCAAGAATTTAATTACTTGGAATGGCGGTAATAGTAATTTTGTCAAAGATACTATTGTGATTGCGGGCATTGATGCGAATGATAAATTGCATATTCAAAATGTTTCATTCGTGGTTTTGGATTATAATAAATCGCAATATAACCAATCGCAATATAATGATATTTTAATTATTAAGGATAATCAAGGCGTGTTAATCAGCAGCGTGGTTTTGGGCACGCAAGTTTTTCAAGTTTCATCGCTAAGCCAAGCCAATAATGGCGATGGTGTGGATATTATTTTTCGCACCCAACCGATTTTTAATGATACAAGCCTCTCATATACCGCCGTTGCCACGGGGGATTCGGCGACAAGTTTAAATTTTAGCTTGGATTTTCCGATTGACCCCGGCAGAAACGCGCTTACTATTACCATAAATTCCGCGATAAGCGAGGGGAATTTACAATATAATGATGGGCGCGTCGTGCAAAGCAACGATAAAATTTCTATTAATGAATTAATTGGTTTGAAATATACGCCCATTGCTGGCGGGATTAACGAAAGCGTCATATTTAAAATTGCCGTTGCCAATAATTTAGGGCTTAGTAAAATTGCGACAATCACCCTAAAACAAGCCCTTAATGAAAATAACTCATCAGTTATTGCGACAAATTTAGCGGATAATCTAAATTATTCCGAAGCCAGCATGGCGCTAAATATTAATGGTCAAGATGGTAATGATAGCATCAGCGGTTCAGCTTTCAATGATATTATTATCGGCGGGGCTGGGGCTGATATGATTTATGCGGGCGCGGGCGATGATAGCATCACTGCGGATATTTTTGATAGTTTCATCAATGGTGGCAGCGGCACGGATATTGTCAATTTCACCCATTCCCAAGCTCTAAATATAAATTACAGCGTTAATGCCCAAAGCGTGGCAAACCTAACCATTGGTAATACGCAAATTACGGATACGGAAATTATTAATTACAATGCAAATCTTAATAATAATTTCATTATTCAGGGTAATAATTTAGCATCGCTTGCCATTAATATAGCCACGGGCGATATAACAACGGCGGGCAAAACCATTACCATTACTGGCATTAATAATATTGTGGCAAGTAATTTTAATGATTTAATTATGGGTAATAGCAACGCAAATATTATTGATGGCGCGGGGGGTGTAGATAGAATTTTTGCCGATGCGGGTAATGATTATATTACCGCCTCGTCGCTATCACGCATTGATGGGGGTGAAGGGGTTGATACGCTTGATTTTAGCAAAGAAATTGCCAATTTAAGCTTGACATTAACAAATGGGGCGATTGGTGCGTCCATAAGTGGTATAGAAAATATTATTGGTGGCGCGGGTAATGATTTCATCAATGGCGATAGTTTTAGCAATGTTCTAAATGGTGGGGGCGGTAATGATATTATTGTGGGCTTGGGCAATGATATAGTCAATGGCGGTGATGGCAATGATATTTTAATTGTTGATTTAAATATTCAATCGCTAAGTGGTGGCAATGGCATTGATACGATTAATTTTTCGGCGGTGATGGAATCCATGACGCTTAGCCTTGGCAATAATGGCGCATTAAGCGTTAATAGCCTGTCAACCTCGGTAATTGGCATTGAAAATATTATCGGCGGGGCGATTGGCGATGTGATTATTGGTAATGATGGCGATAATATCATTGATGGCGGTAATGGCAGTGATAGGATTATCGCGGGTGCGGGTAATGATACTATTTTTGCCGATGAAAATGACGCGGTGCTTGACGGCGGGGCGGGCAATGATTGGCTTAATTATTCGCTTTATAAGCCCTTAGCCAATGGCGTTGGTATAAATATTTCCATGACTAATTCCCAAGCAAGCCTTGAATTTGAATCCATCACCCAAAATTTTATCAGCATTACGAATTTTGAAAATATTATTGGCACGCACGGCAATGACATTATTGTCGGTGATTATCTTGATAATAAGCTAAAAGGCGGGTTGGGTAGTGATAATATTATTGGCGGCGGGGGCAATGACTGGCTTTATATTGATAGTTTTGATTCACTGATTGATGGCGGCATTGGCGATAATTATATTGATTTTAGCGAATTTTCGGTGGCAACAAGCATTAAAATCTCCCTAAATAATCAGGCACAAATTGCGATATTTGTTAATAGCAGTCAAACCAGCGCAACCGTGCAAAATTTTATTAATATAGTTGGCAGCAAGCTTGATGATAATATCGTTGCGAATGATGCTAATAATATTATTTATGGCAATGATGGCGCGGATAGTATTACCGCAGGTGGCGGGAATGATACAATTTTTGCCGATAATCAAGACAGGCTTATTGATGGTGGGTCGGATACGGACACCATAAATTTCAGTTTATTTTCAAGCGCCATCAGCGTGGATTTATCACTTACTTCGTCCCAAGCGATTGGCGGTATGCAAGCCATTACCATTCAAAATATTGAAAATATTGTCGGCACCAATTATGACGATATGCTAAAATCTAGCAGTTTAGTCAATAAAATAGAAGCTGGCAATGGTAATGACAGGGTGTTTTTAAATATAAATTCCGTTGGTTATGATATTTTAAATGGCGGTAATGGCACGGATTGGTTGGATTTAAGCGCGTTAAGTAGCACCCAAGGTTTTTCACTTACCCTCAATCAATCAGGGGCTTTTGTCGTGGCGGCAACAAATTCCACAATAATTTTTGGCGCGATTGCCGAATTTGAAAATATTTGGGGTGGTTCAGGTTCCGATGTAATAATTGGCGATGATAATAATAATGAAATTTATGACGGCAAAGGTAATGACCGAGTCTTTGGGCGCGGCGGTGATGATATTTTATATTTTGCGACCCCAGATAGCGATGTTGCATCGCAAACTTTTGATGGTGGCGATGGTAATGATGAAATTAATTTAAAATATCTTGAAAATAATCGGGTTTTATTGCAACTTGCCGAAACTAATGGCACATTTGGGAAATTCCGTTCGGATTCCACGAATAGCCTAACCATCAATCCCATTTTTAACGCTGATTGGGCAAATGTCGCCATCGCCGCGATTGAAAATGCCGCGGGCACGAATGGTTTTGATTATATATTTGGCAATAGCCTTGATAATATTATTCATGGCTTGGCGGGCAATGATATTTTGCGCGGTGGCGGTGGATTTGATAAAATTTATGGCGATGCGGGTGATGATAGTTTCATCGTGGGTGGCAAGCAAATTTTAGGAAATCTGGGCGCAGAAATTTATGAACTTACCGATCTTTTGCCGAATATTAATTATTTTAATTTGGATTTTGTGTCCGGTTCGCGCGATACGATTTGGGTGGCAAATAATTCCCAAACAAAAAATCTTGCGAATGATCGCATTATTATCACGAATTTTATCAATGATGATACTTTAATTCTTAAAGATAATTTATCGGCGACGGTATTTTTCGGTTCAAGCACAAATTTATCGGGATATTACGGGGAAAATTTTGATTCCCAAGAAATAAAAATTGACCTAGACGGATTTAGCTTCACCACGAATGATGTCATAACACTGCATACGGGAGTTACGCCAAGAGCAATAAATTTATTACGATATGATACAAATTTTGATAATATTGCCGATACAAATTATGTGATTTTCAGCGAATTTTATGATATTTTGGCGAATGCCCCCGCCAGTACGACTTTTAATATTACCGCATCGCTTAGCGTCAATAGCGTCAATGGTTCAATTGGCAATGATTATATTGCCATCACCGATAATAATAGCAATAATTTTCAAAGCTTAACAATTAATTTTATCGGCGGTCAAGATTGGTTAAAACTAACGAACCTCAATAATCTTAGCGATAATAAAATAATTTTAAGCCGTTTTGGCTTGGACGATAGGATATTTTTGCCCGATAATCCATCGGCAACCATAAAAAATGGCTTTTTTTATGTGGTCATTGATGGCGATGGCAACAGCATCACCACGAATGACCAAGTTAAGCTTTATTCACCCATTACGCCAGTATTATCGGCAACGACCATTGATGGTAATTCAGACACGAATACCCCCGCGAATACGGCGGTTAATCTAACGATAAGCACTGATGCAGATTGGGTTGACGCTAATTCCAGAATTTATAATTTATTTAATATTTCAAGACGCGATGATATTACGCTTAACCGATTTGACAGAATTGCGGGTTTTTCACCATCATTAACGGTGTTCCGATTTGATACAAATGGTCCGCCCGTTGATGATACGGGTATTATAACCATGTCAGTTACAAATTTACAACAAGCCTTGGAAAATATCAGCGGTTCAAATATATTGCCCGCTATTTCTTATCAATCGGCAACGAAAACACTGGTTTTTGATTTAGATGGGCAAAGCGCAACAAATAGCGATATTTCGGTTACATTTAGCTCGTCGCAATTAAGCGCGATATTTTCATTTGTCAATGGTATTTTAACCATTGACATGGACGGCGATTTAACAACAATTACGGATACATACCGCATATCTGGTGGGGCGATTGGGCAATTTGCCCCGACATTTAATGCTTATAAAATTGATAAAGACAAAAATGGTTCCTTAGATGGCGTGATTTACGCGCTTAATAATAATTTAAATTATGTTGATAATAACCTGATAAATAATAAAAGCACCGTGAATATCGCGAATTCAGCATCATTTTTTTATGATGGCGGTTCGGGCAGCGATGGAATTGAATTAAATTTATTCCTAAGCCAAACCTCGCTTACGCTTTTGGATAATCAATCAAGCACGCTTTATATGGGCGGTTCATTCGCAGGTGCCGTGCAAGCGATTGAAAATATCAGCGGCACGGGTTTTGATGATTATTATATTGGCAATGGACAAAATAATAATTTTGTCGGCAGAAATGGTAATGATATTCTCAAAGGCGGTGGCGGTGTTGATGTCTTATTGGGTGGTGAGGGGAATGATATTTTATACGCCGATAATTTTGATGTTAGCTTGACTGGTGATAATGGCATAGATTCATTGGATTTTACCGATAATCTTACCCAAGCTATTTCCATCGTGTTGGGGGTTGGTGCCAGCAATACCGGCTATTTTTATGGTTTAGCATCGGGAACTTCAATGACCAGTATTACCGATTTAACCAATTCCGTATTGATTAGTGGCATTGAAAATATCACGGGCGGCGCGGGCGATGATATTATTATTGGCAATAGCCTGACAAATATTGTCAGTGGCGGCATCGGTGCCGACCAATTATTTGGCATGGGTGGCAATGATGTTATTTATTTTACTAAGGGCGATACAGTCTTAGATGGTGGCACGGGATTTGACTTAGTGGATTTGACAAATTTTCAAAATGCCATTAAAGTAAATTTAGGATTAAGCACCACGCAAATTATTTATTCGGGTGCCGATTCGGTTGAAGGCGTAGTTGTTAAGAATTTTGAAGATATAACCGCGGGCATCGGTAATGATACTATTTCTGGCACTTCGGCGCAAAATTTTATCAAAGCGGGGGCGGGTAATGATATTATTAATGGCTTGGGCGGCACCGATGTTATAAATGGTGAATTTGGCAATGACACGATATTTTATAATGGCGGTGAATCGGTGGCAGACGGCGGGGTGGGCATTGATATTTTAGATTTCAGCAATTATTCTGGCGCGGTGAATCTTACCATGGGTTCATATTCCAACAGCGCAACCGAAGTAATTCTTAGCAATAATTTAGGGTCAAGAATCGTGAATTTTGAAACAATTATCGGCAGTAATAACAATGATTCCATCACGGGAAATAGCACCGAAAATATTATTAACGGCGGTAATGGCAATGATTTCTTGCGCGGTGGCTTAGGGTCAAATACGATTATTGGCGGTAATGGCACGGACAGAATTATATCTGATGGCGGAATTGATATTATTTATGGTGGCGATATTAATAACCCCAATGGCGATAATGCGAATGATGTTTTTGTTTGGCAACGCAACGGCTTTATTTTGCAATCAATAAAAATTATGGATTTTGAACAAGGCGTGGATAAAATTGAATTTACTAATGGCGCAACCGCCAATGCTTCAGACACGGATTTTGCCACCAAAGTGGCGCATCAAATGGGGTTTGATCATTGCGATTTTAATAAACAATCGTTTTCATTGGGCAATAATACCGCGCATTTAGATGTGAATTTTTATAACAGCCCCGCTGATAACGACCCCGCGACTATTTTATCAATAAATTTTACCAATGTGCGTAATTTAGCATCAGTAAGCAGCATTGATACGAATTTATTTTTAGCATTATTAGGGAATAATGGTTATGATTTTAGCTAAGAAATTCAAAAAAAATCCCAATATTGCCAAAATTTTTCAAATTTTTGCACAAAATAACCCAGAACCATCGGGCGAACTTGAATATACGAATATTTATACGCTCTTAGTCGCCGTTACCCTATCGGCGCAAGCCACCGATATTTCCGTCAATAAAGCCACAAAATCGTTATTTCAAGTCATAAATACCCCGCATGATATGATAAAATTAGGGTATGATGGTTTAATTCCTTATATTCGCACGATTGGGCTTTATCAAACTAAGGCAAAAAATTTAATCGCCGCCGCAATTAGGCTTGTTGAAGTATATCAAGGCATTGTGCCTGATAATTTAGCCGACTTAACTTCGTTGGCAGGCGTAGGCACGAAAACAGCAAGGGTGGTTTGTAATATTGGCTTTGGCAAGCCAGAAATTGCCGTTGACACCCATATTCAGCGCCTAAGCGCAAGGCTTGCCTTAACCGATTCGCAAAATCCCGATAAAATTTCGGCGGATTTAATGAAAATAATTCCCCAAGAATATTTATTGCATGCGCATCATTGGTTAATATTGCACGGCAGATATATTTGTAAAGCCCAAAAACCGCAATGCGCATCATGCCCCATCAGCGAATTTTGCCCATCAAAAATGGAATATACTCAATAATTTATGCCACCGCAAACTGCTTCGCTTCGGGTATTTGATTCTTTTACCACTGAATTAGCTATCATTGACAAAACTCTTAGATTTTAATAATTTTAATTGCCCGTATAACTTATTGCTTATTCTGTCTTAAATCATTTTTAGCTTGTAAATTTTCAAAAAATTCTTTATATTCAATATAAAATATTAAGAGAGTTAAACATGTCGCATACAAAAGATTATTGTTCAATTTGTGGAATTCGTGGCGATTCGGTTTGTGGAGTGTTAGATTTTACCCGTGAATTGCCTGAATTATCGCAACATATTCACACAAAAACTTATGCTGCTGGTGATGTTATAATTACTGATAGTGCGCCTTTATTTTTCATGGGTATTATTTTATCGGGCATGGTAAAATTGGTAAAACCCACAAATGACGGACAAAACTGCATGGTGGCTTTACTTTTTCCATCTGATTTTTTAGGCAGACCCGATTCAAAAACCATGCCTTATTATGCCATTGCTTGCGAAGAAGTGCGGATATGTTATGCGGATGTCAAGGAATATAATAAAATTTTTGATAAATTCCCGCATTTACAAAAAAAATATTTGCAAATTACCACGGCAAATTTAGATTTATCCCATGAATGGCAAGTATTATTGGCACGCGAAACTGCCCGCGAAAAAGTCATTAGCTTTATTCAATTATTTTATAAAAAACGCCATTGCAAACCCAATATTTATATTGCCTTATCAAGAATGGAAATCGCAGATTTTTTAGGTTTAAGCCCCGAAACCGTAAGTAGACAATTAAGCATTTTAAAACAAGAAAATCATATTGCCATTAATGGTCATCATGAAATTACGATTTTAAATCCTGATTTTTTTATCAATTTACCTTGATTGCACAAAAAAACCATTGAAAAATTATGATATACCCTGATTCCCCAAGTGAATAATTATTTTTTGACAGCTTCACGCATAATAGTATAAGTAAAAGATAATCATTATTTGTATTTTTGTGCAATTATTTTGTTTGACTTTGCGTTTTATTTGTGATATATAAAAACGAATCATGAAGAATCGTGATGAATTTAAGGATAAAAAATGGCAGAATTGCACAATAATCCCCATAAAACCATGGATAATGCACGGCAAGATTCCGCCGATATAGAAATTTTAAATAATCATAAAAACTTAATCACCAAATCAAGCCCCATGCCAAGCGGCGTGTTGTTTAACGACCAAAACCGCCCTGATGATAGGCAAAGGGCATTAAAATTATATCAACAACAAATGGCGTATAATCAAAAAAAATCGGCAATTCATGACCAAAAACCAATTTCTGTATCGCAAGCTGGGGCATTAAATATCAAAAATCAAGAATTAAACGAGGCACGCACCCGAAGGTTTAATTTGGGGTATTATCAAACGGCGGTGATGCGATATTTAAGCAATCAATTACATTTAGAAGAAAATATGTTATTTAGCGATAGCTTGTTTTTTGAACCAACCGAAGTTGAATATCGGCAATTACACACCATCATCAGCCCGTATTTAATGGGCAAGGAAATTGCAGAAATTGAAAATCTTGCGCAAGAAATGGAAAATATTCACGGGCTTGACGAAGAAGAAGCCGTGGCAAAAATTGCCAATAAGGGTTGTGAAATTGCGTCAATTTTGGAACGAGTCTTTCATCGCTTGCCCAGAAAATCTGTGCAAGCCTTGGAACAATGGGAGGAAGAATTAAATCTCCGCACGCTTAATAATGAACCTCAAGCGGTTGAAACCATGTTTCGCAAATATATACCCAATAAATATTTAATGGAATATAACCAATATTATCAAGCCATGTTGCAAGCGATTAATGAAAAAAATCTGGATAAACACGAAGAAAATTCCATTAAATTATGGAATTTATTGAAAATCTGCTTGCGCAATTTAACCATTGATGAACAATTAGGCATTGAATATTTATTTAACACAAAACCCGCGATTCACCAAAAAATTGGGTCAAGCGATGGTTGGGGCATTGTCAAGCATTTAGTCTCGTTCGCTATGAAAGATCCGTTCCTAGAATAACATCCTTGGCTTTAAGCGCGCTATAACGCCAGCCAATTTTATCGTCTGGCTTAATTGCCTTGGTGCGCATCGGAATTAAAGTCATGCTAGGATACCAAAGGCTTGTGCCTTTTTGAAATTCAGACCAGCGCATATTGGGGCGATCGGGCAATAACACGATGGTGCGAACCCCAAGGCTTGCGCCTAAATGGGCGGTGGAAATATCCGCGCTTACCAAATAATCGCACGCATCAATCAGGCTTGCCAAAGCGGATATATCGCGTTGATTATCAATTTCATTAATCGTATAAATATAGCCAGATTCTTGGCGGGTATATTGATTTAAATCCGCGGAAACATCGCCATATTGGACATTTATAATCGCTAAATTATCATCATTAAGCAAGTCGCTTAATTCCAATAAATTAAAATTGCGTCTTTCATAGGAATTTGCCTGCGTGCGCCATGAAAAAGCCACTAATTTTCGCCCCATTGCCATTTTTTGTAATTGCTTGCGGTATTGATTAGTGCGCAAGCTTTGCGATTTTAAAATGGGGCTAAGCGGTTTTTGGTCGGCAAATAAATCCACTAAATAAGGCACGGATGCCAAATGCGCATGAAAATCATGATGCGGGAATTTTTGTGTTTCGCGGTCAATAAATTGATATTGGGGCAGAGATTCGCTAAATAAAGAAATTAACCGTGCATCGCATGTAATGGTAATTTTGCTAAATTGGTAAATTGCTAATTTCGGCACAGAGTTAAGATAAAATAATTCATCGCCCAAGCCTTGCTCGGCATGGACAAGCAATGATTTACCGATGGAATCGGCAAGTTGATGGTGCGAAAATTTTGCCAATTTATTCCCCGGTAAATCGCGAATTTGCGGGCGAAATTGTTCAGTTTGCCAGCGATATTCTAACTCGCGCCATGCGGCTAAATAATTACCACGAATGGATAAAATATGCCCCAAATTATGATGCGCATCAGCCTTGCTTGGCTGGGCTAAGACGGCTTGGCGATAATTATATTCTGCGGTTGCGTAATCGCCTAATTGATGATATATTAAGCCTTTGACATTATATACTGATGCAATTTCATCGGGGCTAAGATTTTGTTCCAATAACGGATTTAGCATGTCAAGGGCATCTTGTAATTTGGTTTCTTGGGCACGCGCCATTTCTTGAGAAATTCGCACTAATCCCAAACAATAAGCCGCCACTTTATAAACATCATCAGGCTTATCAAGCGCATGATTTTTTAAAATATCAATATTAATTTCGCCAATTTGTGCCTTCATTTTCGCCACCGACATGCAATATTCCCAATGCGATTCAACGGGTTTGCCTTTTTGTATTTGGGAATTTATGGCATTTTGAAACGCCTGATAGGCTTGCAAAAATTTACCCTGATTCATAAAACAATGCCCATATAAATAATAAAGGCTGGGATTCATATGCCCAGCATCTTCCACCGATTTTATTAAAATTTGCGCATCGCTAAATTGCTGTGATTCAATATATTTCACGGCTAATTCCATTATTTGACGCAGAGTCATATCCATAAATTAATCCAATTTAATAATAAAATCGTGCAATTTTTGCGTTTCATTTTTGCGGTCAAATTGGGCAATAATTTGCGATGAATTTTTTTGATGATATTGATTTTTGGCTAATTTATCCTCTAAAAAATTGCGAATTTCTTGGCAATCATTGGAGGCAAAACCCAAATTATTTTCTTCTACTATTTTCGCGGCGTTATCCTTAAAGCCAATTGCCAAAATTTGTGTGCCAGAACCAATATATTCAAATAATTTACCTGTTAAAACCCCGACATTGCTGGCATCGTTCCATGTTAATAATAACACGAAATTTGCGCCTTTTTGCACGCTAATCGCTTCTAAGCGGCTAACTTCATTATAAGTATGCACCACAAATTGCAATTCAAATGCCCGCGCCAATTGCACGGCTAATTGCAAATTTTTACCATAAAAATGCACGCGCACCCGTTCTTTTAAAATTGGCGATTCTTTAATGGCGGCAAATAAAGGGCTTGGGTCGCGTTTATCGCCATATAAAATGCCGGTATAAACAATATGGATTAAATTTTCTGGAAATTTGAAAGCCTGCGTTTGCGTCATTTCTTCAAAATCAATACCATTTTGCATTAAAATTATCGGTTGTCGGTATTTTTTTTGTAAAATTTGCGCCAAGGGTTCGGATACAGTGCTTATGGCTTTTGCCGATTGAAGCGTGTTTTTTTCAAGCCATCTTGTGAAAAAACCCCCGATTTTATAATGATTATCCGCCCATAAATCACGCAAATCCGCAACCCACGGAATATTATATTCAGCGGCTAATTTTTTGGCAATTAACAAGCTTGTATATGGCGAAGCCGAAGCAAAAATAACATCGGCTTGAAAATTTGTTAATAAGCCCCGCCCCGCGGTAAGCGCAAATGAATACCAGCCAATTTGCGCATCGGGCGTATAAAAAATAAATCGGTAAAGCCCCGCAAAAAACGAAATTATTCGGCGACGCAATGATTTTTTTTGCGTGCCTTGATGGTAAATTTCAGCGACTAATTTTTGTTGATTGCCAATTAATTTTGCGATTATTGCATTAAAATCAAGCCATTTTGTTCTTAAAATATGAGACTGGGGCAAATTGCAAGGCAGAGTTGCAGGAAAATCTTGATTATCAGCGGTAATAATTCGCACATCATGCCCCAAAAGGCTTAAATGTTCGGCAATTTTACCCACCCTTATCGCACCGATATTATTAAATGGGGGAAAATAAAATGAAATTATAAGGATTTTTGCCACAAAAACTTATCTTTTATATTTTCCTAAACCAATGCCTTTGGCAAGCATGCTTCGGCGTTCCGCATATTTCGGCGCAACCATAGGATATTCCGAAGGTAATCCCCATTTTGCCCGATATTGTTCTGGAGTCATATTAAAAGTTGTTCTTAAATGGCGTTTTAGCGTTTTTAATTGCTTGCCATCTTCAAGACAAATTAAATAATCATTTTTAATTGATTCCTCAACGGGCACTGATGGCGTTATTTGATTATTTTCCTTGCCTGCCAAATGATTGTAAATATTTTTGATGAATGGCGCCAATTCTGATAATGGCACGCGATTTGATTTAACATGCGCAACCACAATATCCACAGCTTGCTGGATAACTATAAATCTCTCGTCATTAAAATTATTCATGACCTCTCCTTAATTCTCTAATTTGACAATAATCAAAATTTTTTATGAATGCAACAATTTTTTTTCTTTTTTTCTTTTTTTCTTTTTAATGCCAAAAATTCCTTGTAATTTGCAATATTATCATGTATTATATTTAATCATTATATAAACAATAATAATAATTAATGGTGGAGCATGAAAAAATTATTTATACTAATGTTGGTATTAGCAACTGGCTTGACGCCAGTGATGGCGACATCGGTAAAACAATGTATGAAAAATTCAGCATCAGAATTTGGCATTAAATACGAAGTAATTCAAGCAATTGCTTATGTTGAAAGCCGTTTTGATAATAAAGCAATACGCAAAAATGCCGATGGGTCATATGATGCATGCATGATGCAGATTAATTCCAATAATTTTCGCCATTTGCGCCAAGAATTTGGCGTTAGCGAATCAGATATTCGTAATAATCCATGCACTTGTATAAGGATGGGCACTTATATTTTACGGCGCATGGGCGATTGGGCGGGCACTGGTTTAACGGGCAATACAATTGCCGCGTATAATGCGGGCGTGCATCCCAATAAAATCAATTCCACGGGCAAAGAATATTTTGAAAAAGTAAAATATGCTTATCGGCAAATATTATGGATAAAACAACAACAAGAATATGCTAAAACCTTAGAAATTGAAAATTCCCAAAATGCAGAAATTGCCAAAAATTAATATTTATTCATCACCAAAGGATTATAATGCCAAAAAAAATTTCACGAAATAATTATAAATGCGATGCCGATGAAAATGGTCATTTTGGCATTTATGGCGGAAGATATGTTGCCGAAACTCTGATGCCCTTGATTTTAGAAGTGGAAAAAGCTTATAATCTTGCCAAATCAGACCCAAGCTTTCATAATGAATTAAACGAATATTTAAGCTCATATGCCGGCAGACCAAGCCCTTTATATCTTGCGCCTAGGCTAACCGCCCATTGCGGTGGCGCACAAATTTATTTTAAACGCGATGAATTAAACCATACGGGCAGCCATAAAATTAATAATGTTATGGGGCAAATTTTATTGGCACGACGAATGGGTAAAAAACGAATTATTGCCGAAACGGGGGCGGGACAACATGGGGTTGCCGTTGCCACAGTTTGCGCGTTATTTAATATGGAATGCCGAGTTTTCATGGGCGCCAAGGATGTCGCCAGACAACAACCCAATGTTTTTCGCATGAAATTATTAGGGGCGCAAGTTGAATCCGTGGCGATTGGGTCGCAAACCTTAAAAGACGCCATGAACGAAGCCATGCGATATTGGGTTGATAATGTTGATGACACATTTTATATTATCGGCACTGTCGCTGGTCCGCACCCATATCCAACCATGGTGCGTGATTTTCAAGCCGTAATTGGCAAAGAAGCCAAACAGCAATTATGGGATATAAACGGCAAATTGCCTGATGCTTTGGTGGCGTGTATTGGCGGCGGTTCAAATGCGATGGGATTATTTTATGAATTTCTTAACGATGAATCAGTGGCGATTTATGGCGTAGAGGCGGGTGGTTATAGTATTAAAAAAGGCGAAAATGCCGCATCAATTAGTTCGGGTCGCCCCGGTGTTTTGCATGGCAACCGAACATATTTATTAATGAATGATGATGGGCAAATTGACGAAGCCCATTCAATTTCAGCAGGTTTAGATTATCCGGGCATTGGACCAGAACATTCATGGCTGCATGATACGGGGCGGGTTAATTATGTTTATGCCACTGACGAAGAAGCCGTTGCGGCATTTCAATTATGTTCCAAGCTTGAAGGCATTATTCCCGCCCTTGAACCCTCCCATGCGATTGCATTCGTGCAAAAATTAGCCCCAACGATGGCGAAGGATAAAATTATCATCATGAATTTATGCGGGCGTGGCGATAAAGATGTGCCGCAAATGATGGAACGATTAGGGATATAAATACCCTAAAAAATATACGAAAATTATTGGCTAATGATTTGCCAAAATTCTTCAGTTTTTAGGCTGGCTCCACCAATTAACAAGCCATTAATATAAGGCGATTGGCAATATTCCTTGGCATTATTTGCATTAACCGAACCGCCATATAAAATAGTGGTTTGCAAATTTGTTTGGGCATTTAATTGATTCATCACGGCATTAATTTGTTGATGAATATGATTAATTTCTTGAATATCCGCGCTTAACCCCGTGCCAATTGCCCAAATTGGTTCATAGGCAATGATAATTTTTTTCAAATTAATTGCCAATAACCCTTGCCCAAGTTGCCGTGATAACACGGCGATGGTTTCACCATTATTTTTTTGCGCAAATGTCTCACCAATACATAAAATCGGAATTAAACCAATTTCAAGGGCGCGCTTGACTTTTTTATTACAAATTTCATCAGTTTCGCTATGGTATGTGCGCCGTTCAGAATGCCCAATTAACACAAATTCTGCCCCCGATTCTTTAAGCATGCCCGCGCTTATATCGCCCGTATAGGCACCTTGGGTTTCATAGTGGCAATCTTGCGCGCCGATTTTAAACCCACGATTTTGGCATAATTGATACGCATGATGGATTGCGGTAAAGGGCGGACAAATAACAATATTATTTTTATCTAAAATTGCCATGCGGGCATCATCGCTTAATTGCGCGAATTTTGCCAAAATATTCGGCAATAATTCATTGGGCGCATTCATTTTCCAATTGGCGATAATATGTTTTTTCATGCTAATAACGCTAATAATTGCTGGTGAATTTGCGGTGGTGCCGCGATGACTTGCCCCGCAGAATAAACATCTAAATTATTACCCTGCCAATCGGTAATTTTAGCCCCACTCATATTAATTATTGGCGCAAGCGCGCAAAAATCATAAATTTGCAAGCCCGATTCGCAAACCACATTCGGTAAGCCTTGGGCAAGCCAGCAATAAGCCGCGCAATCACCACCATAGCGAATTTCCTTGCAAGCATTTGCCATTTTCGTAAATTGCGCCATTTCGTGGTGATGAAAAATACTGGGCGCGGTCGCAATTGCGTAATAATTTTTCAAATTTTTATCCGTATTATTTGCCTTGATTAAAAAGCCATTATGCCATGCGCCCTTGCCAATTTGGGCGTAATAAATATCCTTGGTATAAGGCAATAAGCAAACGCCAATTTGCGGTATACCATCAACAACCAATGAAATTAACACGCCCCAATTGGGATTACCGGTGATAAAAGACCTTGTGCCATCAATGGGGTCAATCACCCATAATCGTCCTTTTGCGCTAATTTCGCCGCCCTCTTCTTCGCCAAAAATAGCATCTTGGGGGCGATGGAATTTTAACGCCTCACGAATTGCGGCTTCTGATGATTTATCGGCGATAGTCACCGGCGATTCGTCATTTTTATTAAGAATTTCGTTATTTTTGCGAAAATATTTCATTGCCACCGCGCCGCCAATTTGCGCCAATTCACACGCCAAAAATAAATCATCATTAATAATTTTTTGCACTTTTTTAATCATTTAATATCCTTTTTGCCAATCCACGCGCCCTAAAATTGGGAGGTTTTGTTGATGAATATATGCCTGAATAATTTCGGCAACATATGGCACAGCCGTGCGCGTCAGCGTAACGCCCGCAATATGCGGGGTGATAAAAATCTTGGGGTGATTATAAAAAATATGCGATGCGGGCAAGGGTTCTTCACGAAAAACATCGCAAACCGCAAATGAAATCTGATTATCATTAATCGCATCAACCAAATCCGCATCAATAATATGTGGACCCCTGCCAATGTTAATTAGCCATGTGCCTTTGGGTAATTGGTAAAGCCGTTCTTTATTCATAAAATCGGCTAATTTTGGCGTATTGGGTAAAACCATCAAAAGCCCATGAATATCGCGAATAAATTCCCCAAATTGCTGGTGATTAAAACAAGGCGCGCCCAAATTATCTTTGGCTTGATTCGCCCAATATTTAACGCAAAACCCCAAATTTTGTAAGGCTTTGCCAATCGCATGCCCAATCACGCCCGCGCCCATAATGCCAATTTTCGTATCCGCCGCGGAATTTGGCACAAAATAATCCCAAACCCCTGCTAAATTACTTCGTTCCAACCTTGGATTATCAAGCGTGATGCGCAAACAATGTAAGGCGGCATATTCAACCATTCGGCTGGTAAGGCTTTGGTCAATCATGCGAAAACACGGCAAATGATAAGGAAAATTATCGCAGCGGTGAAATCTATCAATGCCCGCCCATAAAGAAATTATCAATTTTAAATTTGGAAATTTGCCAAAAAAATCGGGAGGTGTTAAGCCAACAACGGCAATTTCAACTTGTTCTGGGTCGCAATCATGGGGTTTTTTGATGGTTAAATTCGGAAAATATTGGTGAAGTGCCGATACCCAATCATCAGGATTTTCTTCATTGGCTAATAAAACTAACTGCATGGCTAAATTACCTCCACCCCAAATTGATAAGATTGCTCCACCATTGCCTTGACAACAAAAGCCGCAAATGATCTTGGAATATATAATCGGTATTGCGGAAATTGGAAATTATCTTCTTGGCGCAACAGATGCACGGGAACATGATGCAAGGAAAGCGCGCGAAAATCGCCAATTTTCATGGCGTTTAACGATAAATCCACCGCAAAAAGCCTTGCCCATAAATCCATAATATTTGCGCCATATAAATCCACAACTATTTTACCATCGGTAATATCCAGCGAAGTAATATTATCGGTGGCAATGCCTTTGAGCACTTGAACGATTTTCGGAATTTCCAAAACATCAAGCCAATATTTAAAAACTTCGGGCATTTGCCAATAACAATCTTTGGTAATTTGGGCATGGTGATGATTCGGCGTTTGTTCAAAACCAAAAACATGCCCGATTCGTGCCGTTAAATTTTCAAATGATTCATCGCTAAAACCAATTTGCACCAAGTGATAATCTTCAATTTCGCGGATAATAATGCCCGCACCTTGAGCGTTTTTGACACCATGCACGCCATTTTCAATATAATCGGCAAGGGGGGAATGAATATTACGCATGAAGTTTTTTCCCTTCGGGGTCATAAAAATGCGGTGATACGATTTTTGCCACGCTATAACCACTGCGAAGTGGGTCGGCGATACTCACCATTTTACCATGGCTATTGCGCCCATTTGCCACGAATCCCAAGGCAATATGTTTTTGCAAAATTGGCGAATAAGTATAAGAACTCACCCAACCGATGCCATGCCCTTGTAATAAGGGTTCAATGCCAATTTCTTGAATAATACTGCCCCCCAAAATTGGTTGAGTTGTGCTTTCCAAGCCCACTAATTTTGGGCGATTAACATCGGATAAAACGCCGCGATTCATCATGAATTTGCCGATAAAATTTTTATTTTTCTTTGCCATTTTGCTAAGATTAATATCATCAAGAGTCGTGCGCCCATCAAGCTCAGAGCCAAC
Organism: Alphaproteobacteria bacterium; assembly: GCA_965262605.1. Lineage (GTDB taxonomy): Bacteria > Pseudomonadota > Alphaproteobacteria > JASGCL01 > JASGCL01 > CBDHFN01. Next base: position 546,205 of record CBDHFN010000002.1, read on the forward strand.
TGGGTGTCCTTTTTCAATGCGCAAACCACCCAATGCCTCTAACCCATAAAATTGCAAATCAAAATCTTTGCCGACAAACATTAAGGCTTCAAGAATTTCCACGCATTTGCTAGATTGAATGTAAATCTCATAGGCTAATTCCCCTGAAAAACTAATCCGCGCAATCATCATATTTGCGCCCAAAATCTTGGTTTTAATAATGCCCATAAAGGGTAATGCCTCGTTGCTTAAATCCACATCGGGCATGAATCGTTGCAAGCATTGTCTTGATAATGGACCCGCCAAGGATAAAGCCCCCCATTGATCGCTTACCGAGGTCAAGGATAATTGTAAATCCGTGAAATAAACCGCCAATAATTCTTCTAAAAAATCCATGACTTTACCCGCATTGCTGGTCGTGGTGGTTATCATATAATTTTTATCGCCCAAACGCCACACCGTGCCGTCATCTAAGACAACACCATCTTCGCGCAACATCACGCCATAACGGCATTTACCAATTGGTAAGCTTGCCATATTATTGACATAAATTCTGTCTAAAAATTCCATGGCATCGCGCCCTTGCACCATAATCTTACCCAAAGTTGACACATCGCAAATTCCAACCTTGGTGCGCACATGCAACATTTCGCGCACATATGCTTCGGCTTTTTCTTCTTTTTTATGGCTTGGGTAATACCATGGGCGATACCAAAGTCCGGCTTCGGTCATTACGGCATTATTACCGACCATAAATTGATGAAATGGCGTGAATCGTTTGGGTTTTAAATTCGCGCCGACACTATGCCCAGCCACTAAACCCAAAGTAATTGGTTCTATTGGCGGGCGCATACGGGGCGCACCAATTTCACCACGGGCGGTTTCTAAAATATTTGCCAAAATATGCAATGCGGCTTCTTGCCCATTGCGCCCTTGGTCTGTGCCCATACCCATTGTCGTATAGCGTTTTAAATGCTCCACAAAATGATAGCCTTCCTTTGCCGCCAGATATATATCATCAACCACAACATCATGCTGATAATCCACAAAAGCTTTTTTACCAATTTTCGGTAATTTGCTTAATGAAATTATGTCATAAAAACAAGGTTCAACCGCCGATAAATTTTGCGCATTATGTTTAGCCGATGGATTTTTAAGGTATTTTTTAACCCGCGCCGCCGCGTCAATGCCTGATGCTTCATGCGATTCGGGGCGAATTGCCCCAGCTGATGCCCCGCATAAAAAATAACCCGCTTCGCAATTTTTGACCAAAAAACAATCACCCTTGGGCGAAAATTCCCAATCAGAGACATTGCGATGCGCCAATAATTGCGTGTTTGGTTGAAATCCCCCGCTGACAAGCACTAAATCTGCGTTAAAATGCGTGGCATTTTGCACAACACCATCTTCGTTAATCACACCCGCATAAATACCGCTTACATGGTAAAAACCGACTGCCTTAGTTGGATAGGCATTGGCATAAATATGTATATCATGCTGATTAGCTTTGGCAATATCGGCTTCATTTGGTTCACGGCGCATATCAATAATCGCCGATATTTTTATGCCATTATTAATTAAAACTGCTAATTTATCGTAAATACTATTATTATTGGTAATAATTACCGCCCGTTCGCCCGTCAATACGGCGTATTTTTCAATATAATCAATGGCGGCATGAAATTTCATCACGCCGGGCAAATCATTATTGCTAAACGGCAGGGTTAATTCATTCGCGCCCCCCGCATATACACAAGCTTGCGTATGAATCACTAACATTTTTTCGCGGGGCATAAATTCAGGGGGTATATTGCAATTATTATGAATCGGCTGATAACCGATAAATACCTTGGAATCATGCGCCGCCACTATAGTTGTTTTGGATAAATATACCACATTATCTGGAAATCCGAATGGAATTTCATCGTTAATTAAGTCGGGATTGGCAAATAAAACCCGATAATTTGTTTTGGCTAATTCACGCACGGCATGAAACGCCGAATTATCGCCACCAATCACCAAAACATCACAAAAATAATTAACCCGTTCATAATGGTCGGGGTCAAATTCATCATGTTTGGGGGCTTTGCCCAAGCCAGCGGCGCGCCGAATAAACCATTCCCATAGCATCCATGCGCGATGATATGGACCCATAAAAGTTTTATAATAAAATCCCGCGCCTAAAATCTTGCCGAATAAGCCATTTATCGCCCCAATATCCCAAAGCAAGCTTGGAAATCGGTTTTGACTTTTGGCTATCATGCCTTCATAAATTGGGGCTTGCGTCATTTTCACATTCGGCAAAGTGCGCGCGCCTTTACCAATTTGCGCCAAGCCATTGGGTTCATCAGCACCATTGGTTAAAATACCGCGAATGCGGTGGTATTTAAACGACCTTGCCACTAATTTCACGCCATTGGCAAGCAATGCCGATGCCAATGAATCACCTTCATAACCATAATAATTATTGCCATCAAAATTAAATTTAATCGGTTTTAAACGATTAATTCTGCCACCATTTTCAAGACGAAATTTCTGTTTATTCATGGTTTTTCCCGTGTTTTTGTTCGGTTTCATGCAAACGGCTTACCTGCATTTGCCCATGCGGTGATGCCATTTTAACGGAAATTATATCATGGGTTGCGGTATTTCGTTCAACGATTAACCAACTGCGGCAACCGAAACTATGTTGCCAATATTCTAAATGCGCGCCGCGGGGATTCGGGCGATAATACACGAAATCAATCCATTTTTCTGTTATATTCGCCGAATTATCATCAAAATGCGGACGGCGCACCAATGCCGAACCATTCGGGGTAAATTCTTCATGATTGCGCAAACCGCAAAATGGACATGGTATTTTTATCATTATTTCACCATGATTGCTTGCCAATTTGCTTGGGTTAATTCAATTAATTTTGTGTCAAATTTGCTTAATAATCGTTGTCCAATTTGGTATATTTCTTTTTCACGCGCTTTTAAGCTTGATTCCTTGCCAATGGTAATTTGATCATTCACATCAATATTAAGCGTGGATTGAAAATTCGGCGCTTCGCAGATTAATTTTGCCCGCCATTTAGCCGTAATTTTTGAACCCGCTTCCGAACTAAATAACGATAAGGTAGAGCTGTTTATCGCAAATTTTTCTTCAATTAAGGAATATTCTTCAATAACAAGGGTAATTTTACCCAATAATCCCTGTTTCTTATACCTAGTATTAAGCAATCTTGTGAATAATTCCGCGGATATATATTTATTCTCATATTCAATATTTTGGGCATTTTGCGGTATTTTATAGTGATTATTAACAATCAATTCGCCAATTTTTAAGGCGAAATTTGGTTCAAATTCAATAAAATAATCGCTGGTATTTTCAGTTTTCTTGGGCGCAACGCAACCCAATAATCCGCCAGTTAATACCAAGCTTGAAAATGCAAAAATAGTTTCTCTTCGGTTTGTCATGGTATTTATCCTTTAATTTCAAAACAATATAATAAAATCGCCATTTGCACGAAAATGCGGTTTTCAGCTTCTTGCCAAACCCGTGATTGTTCGCCATCAATTACCGAAGCCAAAACCTCTTCGCCTCGGTGTGCGGGCAAGCAATGGCTAAAAACAGCATTTTTATTGGCATTTTTCATAATTTTATCGGTAATTTGATAATCTTGAAAATCTTTAAGCCGTTTAGGTCGGTCCGTATGATTCATAGAAACCCAAGTATCAGTGATAATAACATCAGCATTTTTGGCGGCTAATTGGGCATTTTGTTCCAAATTAATTTTAAATTGCGATTCCATTGCCAATTTTAAATCCTTGGGTTCATAGCCAATGGGGGTGCATACGGTCATTTTCATGCCATAACGAATCGCCAATTGAATCCAGCTGTTCGCGACATTATTACCATCGCCAATCCATGCAATATGGGTGTTGCTTATATCGCCAAAATTTTCTTGAATCATCATCGCGCCCGCTAAAACTTGGCAAGGATGCGTATCGTCCGTCAAGCCATTAATAACGGGGATAGTGGAATTTTCGCATAATTCAATAATTTTTTCGTGATAATCAGTGCGAATCATCACGGCATCAACCATTAAAGACAGGATTTTAGCCGTATCCGCCACAGTTTCACCGCGCCCAAACTGCATTTCCCCGCCCGAAAGAAAAAAACATTGCCCGCCCAAGCGGCGCATGGCAACTTCAAAACTTATGCGGGTGCGCGTCGAGGGTTTTTCATAAATACACGCCAAAATTTTGCCTTTCAGCAAGGGAATTTCAGATGCACCCGCTTTAATTTGCGATTTAAGGCTAATCGCTTTATCAATTATCGCTTGTAATTCTTCTTTGGGAAAATCTTTAATATCGCAAAAATGTTTAGCCATCATTCATCTTTCTGGTTGTTATGTCATAAATTATCCCCATAAACTTGTCAATATCAGCACGCGTTATTATCAGCGGTGGCAATAATCTTAGCACATTTTCACCAGCCTTGGCGACTAATACGCCATTATTGATAAATTCAGGGTATAAATCATTAATAGCTATTTTATTATCATATTTAATTCCCTTAATCAAGCCTTTACCGCGAATTTCTACTATTAATTCCGGAAATTTTTGCTTATATTTTTGCAATTGCCCGTCAAGATAATCGCCAACATCGCATACATGCGCCAAAAATTTTTTATCCGCAATAATATCAACGACTTTATTTGCCACAGATATTGCCAATAAATTACCGCCAAAAGTTGTGCCATGCGTGCCCGCCACCATCGGGTCGGCAAGCTTTTTTGCCATAACCACCGCGCCAATTGGTATGCCCCCGCCCAAACCCTTGGCAAGCGCAATAATATCAGGTTGAATCCCCGACCATTCATAGCCAAAAAATTTACCGGTGCGCCCAATGCCCGTTTGAATTTCATCAATCATCATTATTAAGCCAAATTCATCACAAATGGCGCGAATTTCCCGCAAATTTTCATCGCTGATGCTTCTGATGCCACCCTCGCCTTGAATCACTTCAAGCATGATTCCAGCTGTTTTGTTGCTGATAGCATCACGCAAAATATTCATATTATTGGCAGGAATTTTTTTATACCCCGCCATGGGTTGCCCAAAGCCTTTGAGGTAATTTTCATTGCCAGTCGCCGTTAAAGCCGCCATGGTGCGCCCATGAAACGCAGATTCTAGGGTGATAATTTCATCTTTATCGTGATTTTGTGCAAAATAATAACGGCGGACAATTTTCATCATGGCTTCGTTTGCCTCTGTGCCGCTATTACAGAAAAAAACTTTATCTAAATTGGCTAATTTTGCTAATTTTGCGGCACAATCCTCTTGATTCGCATCTTGAATCGGTGGCGCATAAAGATTTGACACATGCCAAAGCTTGCTTGCTTGCGCTTGCAACACGGCTTGTAATTGCGGATGCGCCGCCCCCAAAGAATTAACAGCAATTCCCGCACAAAAATCTAAATATTCCTTGCCATTTTTATCGTATAAATAAGCCCCTTTACCATGGATAAATTCAACGGGGAATCTGTCGTAATTATTAAGCAAATATGCCATATTAACCTCTTTTCGTATTAATATTGCCATTTTAGTTTATTTAGCACAAAAATCAATATAATTTATGCCATAAATGATTTATAAATTATTTTGGCAAATTTATCAATGCCGCGCCTTCAATTTTAAGAGTCTTGGCATTTTGCGCCAATACAAAAAATTTATCGCTTTGGCTTGGGAATTTCGTAATATCCATGCTTAATTGCCAATCTTTTTCTAAATTATATTGCCCATTTTCAAGCAACGCCAAGACAGCATGGCGATGATTCAAAAGCACCCCAGAATTTTCCCCCGAAGATGGCAAGGCAGAATCGCTGTTTTTTAATCCACCCCATAATATATTCCAATTATCTTTGGTGATAGTATTTTTAATGGCTTGAATTGTTAATTTCAACGATTGGTTTTCTTTGATTAATTGTAATTTAAGAATCATCGCATCGGCATTGCTTATCGCTTGATTAACTTGGGATTCGTTGCTGGCAACCACAGATTTTGCGCCATTAACCACTATTTCTGGCGTAAAAACATTATTGCTTTGGCGTTTATGGGCGTAATTTTGCTGGCGTTTCGTATAAATTGGCGATGAGAATTTATCACGCCAACCTAACCTATCCCAATAATCAACATGATAGCCAATGGCAATAATATTCGGATTATCCGCCAATTTCGCAAAAATCTTATCGGCGGGCGGGCAAGACGAACAACCCTCAGAAGTAAATAATTCCACAATAATCGGTGAATTTTGCGCATAAACCAAGTTAATATTCCCCAAAAAAATAATAAATCCCAACAATAAAAAAAATCGCATAATTATGGCTTGCTTTGATTGCTTGGGTGGTTTTTAAGCCAATTAACATCCATTTGCGGCACTGATGATAATAATTTTTCGGTGTATGGATGAAAGGGTGGATTCATTATGGCATCTTTGCTGCCTTGGGCGACTATTTCACCCTTATACATGACAATAATATTATCGGCAATCGCGCGCACTGTGTCAATATCATGGGTGATAAACATATAGGTTAAATTTAAATCGCGCTGTAATTTGCTTAATAATTTTAATATGCCCTCGGCGACAATTTGGTCAAGCGCGGAAGTTACCTCATCACAAATTATAAAATCTGGTTCCGCCGCCAAAGCGCGGGCGATGCCCAATCGTTGCTTTTGCCCACCCGATAATTCCGAAGGCAATCGGTGCATATATTGTTCGGGGTCAAGTTCAATCATATTGAGCAAATCATGAATTTTTTGGGTTTTTTCCTTGCCATTAAGCCCCAAGTAAAATTCAATGGGGCGACCCAAAATTTCGCTGATGCGATGCTTGGGATTTAACGAAGTATCCGCCGATTGATAAATCATTTGGAAATGCCGTAATTGTGATTTTTCGCGCATATTATATTTGGCGTTAAGTTTCGTGCCGTTAAAAATTATCTCGCCCTTAGTTGGTGGTAAAAGCCCCGTCATCACCCGCGCCAAAGTTGATTTGCCCGAACCGCTTTCGCCGACAACCGCGGTGGTTTGCCCGCGCTTAAATTCACAATTAATATCCTGCAAAACCCGAATTTGCCCATATGAAGCCGAAATATTATTGATGGAAATTATGGTTTCTTGGCTTGGGTTAATAATGGCGGGTTTGGCTAATTTTCTAACCGCCCATAAAGTTTTAGTATATTCTTCAATCGGTTGTGCCAGCATGGATTCGGTTGGTTGCTCTTCCACAAATTTACCATATTGCAAGACCATAATTCGGTGCGCCATTTGCGCCACGACCGCTAAATCATGGGTGATATAAATCGCAGCAGTATGCGAAGATTCAATCAAATTCTTCATCGTCAATAAAACTTCAATTTGCGTGGTTACATCAAGCGCGGTTGTTGGTTCGTCAAAAATAATTAATTCAGGGCGCGGCATCATTGCCATGGCGCTCATCACCCGTTGCAATTGCCCGCCCGATAATTGATGCGGGTATCTTTGCCCAATTTTATCTGGTTCAGGCAATTGTAATTTGGCAAATAATTCCACCGATTCTTGCACGATTTTTGGATATTCAAAATGGCTTTTAATTAAATTAACTTCCGCCATTTGGTCAATAATGCGGTGCGCGGGATTCATTGCCGCCGCCGCCGATTGCGCAACATATGCAATTTTATTCCCCCAAATATTGCGCAATTCTGGCACAGAAAGCTTGGTTAAATCCGTGCCATTAAATAATATTTCCCCGCTAATAAATTTACAGCCATCGCGGGCAAAACCCATGCTGGCAAGCCCAAGCGTAGATTTACCCGCCCCCGATTCGCCGATTAAGCCCAAAACTTCGCCTTTGTTTAATTCAAGGCTAATATTATCAACGATTAATTTTTTGCCAAATTCCCCGCTTGCCTCAATTTTTAAATTGTTGATTTGTAATAATTTTGTCATTCTTTTAATCCTGATGATCGGTGCAACATCCAATCCACAATAAAATTCACCGCCACGGTTAATAAAGCAATCGCCCCAGCGGGTAATAAGGGGGTAATATCGCCATAATTAATTAAAATTGCATTTTCGCGCACCATGCTTCCCCAATCGGCGGCGGGGGGTTGCAAGCCCAAACCCAAAAAACTCAGCGCGCTTATCAGCAAAAATACAAAACAAAAGCGCAAACCAAATTCGGCAATTAAAGGCGCCGCAGCATTGGGGTAAATTTCGCGAAAAATTAACGATAAAGACGATTCACCGCGCAATTTCGCGGCTTCAATATAATCCATCGCGACAATATTTTGGGAAACTGCCCGCGACAAGCGAAACACGCGGGTTGAATCCAAAACCGCAATAACTAAAATTACCGAAGAAATATCAGTGCCGGTAATGGTTAAGATTAATAAGGCAAAAATTAACATCGGAATTGCCATCATCGCATCAATGATGCGCCCCAAAATTTGATCAGTCCAGCCCCCTTTGACCGCCGCCAACATGCCCAAGGACGCCCCCAGAGTAAAGCTTAAAATTGTCGTAAGCAGCGCAACACCGATAGTATTTCGTCCGCCATAAATAATACGGCTTAACATATCGCGCCCAATACCATCCGTGCCCAATAAATAAACATCACCCCAAGGTAAATATTGTTGCGCCAAAACTTCGCGTTCGCCAAACGGCGCAAGCCACGGCGCAAAAATCGCGCCAATCGCGTAAATAATCACCACAACCACGCCAAATTTTGCGCTTAATGGCATTGATTGTAATAATTTTAGCAAATAACCTTGCATTTTAACCTATCTTGAATGTAATAAACGGGGATTGGTGATGATGGATAAAATATCCGCGGTTAAATTTAATAAAATATAAACCGAAGCAAAAATCAAGGCGATGGCTTGCACCGTGGTGTAATCACGCTTAATCACGGCATCAATAATTAATTGCCCTAATCCCGGATAGACAAAAATTACTTCAACCACGACCACGCCTACGATTAAAAACGCAATATTAATCGCAATCACATTAATAATCGGTGCCAACGCATTCGGCAAAGCATGGACTAAAATCACGCGCCGATTGGACATGCCCTTTAATTTCGCCATTTCAATATAGGGTGATGCCAATAAATTTATGATTGCCGCCCGCGTCATGCGCATCATATGCGCCAAAACCACCAAAGTTAAAGTCAAGGCAGGCAAGGTGGTGACATAAATTATCCGCCCCCAATCGCTGCTGCTGGAAATATTGGAAATCGCGGGAAAAATATGCAATTTATTACTTAAAAAATAAATTAAAATATAGCCAATAAAAAATTCGGGAAATGAAATGCTGATTAAAGATACGGCATTTATAATCCTGTCAATCCATGAATTGCGATGCAATGCCGCAAAAATCCCTAAAAATAATGATAAAGGCACGGAAATACAAGCCGCATAAATTGCCAATATGGCGGTATTAACCCCGCGTAATTCCAAAAGCCGTGAAATTTGTTGCCCCGATGCCAAAGATTTACCAAAATCGCCCGACAACATTTTGCCAAGCCATTCAAAATAACGAATATAGGCAGGACGATATAGCCCTAAATCCAAGCGCAATTGATGCAGGGTTTCAGGGGTTGCATCTTGCCCCAACAGGGCGGTTGCTAAATCACCGGGCAATGCCTCAATCGCAATAAAAATTATCAAGGATACGACCCATAAAGTCAATAATCCAAGCATAAGCCTTGTCGCAATAATTTTACCGATTTTACCCATATTTCCCTGTTTTTAATTCCCTCAAAATTCTTAGTCAAAAAAAACTATAAACGAATTTTAGTAATATATTTGCATATTAACCAGCAAATTTTAAATTGCAAGAATTTTTTTGCTGATGCGTTTTGCCATTTTTTGATAAGCCCGCAAAGCCGATGCAATAAGTAATTATCAAATTAAAGACATGAAATTAATTTTTTCATTCTTAATCAGTGCTTTGTGAATGCCGTCATAAAAAGGATTATAGCCCATTCGCACCAGCAAGTATAAATCGCTGAGATTAAGAATAATTATCTTGTTAAAATATATAATTGTTCTTTGATGTGTTTTTTAGAAGAATTATTGCCCTTATTATTGCTTTTAAAACGGGCATATTCAAATTCAATCAGTTCTGTTGGACCATATTGTTGCAAAATTGATAAAATTTTATCTTGGGGCATAATCCCCTCAGAATTATAGCTTAAAATGAAAAATTTATAATTGCCATATTTTGCAAAATAATTTAATTCTTGCAAAGCTTGCGTTTTATTACAAAATACGGATTTTTGCTTGCTATAATCACGCATTCCCGTAATTCCATGAATAATCGGGTTATCATTTCTGGCTATAGTTTCCAAAATATGATAGTTAGGGGCATATTGCCGTTCATTATATGGCGGGTCAAGATACATTATATCAACGGCAATTTCATGTAATAATTCATGGCTGTTAGTATTATATACGAAATTATTATGATTATTTATAATTAATTCAATTGGTTTAAGCACAAATGGTTTAATTGCCCGCGGATCCCATTTTTTTTGAAATGCCGCATATATACCCGATACATTGGCAAAAAAAGATACAGATTCAATCAAGCACGCAATTAAAATATAATATTCATTATTATTTATGTGATTATTTTGATGCCAATATTCTATTTGATGGCGAATCGTATCAATTCTCATGGCATTTTCATCAGAAAAATACATTCGCGGTTGATTTAATTGGCGAGTGCCACCCACAGAATAGTTATTATAAATAAATCCTTCAATTGGTGCACAATTATTAAGAAATTTAATGACTTTTTCCAATGAATTAATAGGAAAATCAAATAAATTACCATTGTTTTCGTGCAATTTTCTTGGTAAGATATTGCTTAAATTATCAAATAAATCAATGGTATTATTTTGTATGTAAGCCTGTTGCATACAAAATGAAAAATATAATAAATCGCACGAATAAATTTGATAATCTAATTTTTTAAAAAACCGCCCAACATTACTAGTGCCAGCAAATACATCAAAAAAAGACTTCCCAATTATATTGCGTGTTTGCAATTCACCATAAATGCGTGCCACTAAATTTTCTTTATTGCCGATAAATCGCATAATTATAACAAATTGGTTTGTTGATAAAATTCAATTGGAATTTTAGGTTGCGCATAATTTGTTATTAATACCTCATGGCTGGGTTTTATTTCATTTTGATGATTTTGGTAATTCGCATTAGAATAATCAGATTTAATATTATAAACAAATAAATTGTGATGATTATTTATCCAATCCATTAATATAGTATTTTCATTGCCTTTATGGTTTAATACATTGGATAAGGCAAATTTTATATTGCGTTCATTTAAATCACTTAATAGTTTCAATAATAATAATTCGTGATGAGCATTCCAACCAGTAAATCCGCGCTTACCATCGTTATACGCGCCCGTTGTAATTAAATATGGGGGGTCGCAATATACAAAATCATCTTCACCGAATTGTGAAAAATTTATAACATCAAAATTTAAAGCTGAAAATTCAATATTTTTTTGGTGCAATCTTATCATAAAATTTTTTAAATTTCTTGCCATTGTATCATTAAATTGACTGCGATTTTTACCGAATGGATTATTAAATTCATTGCTATTATTAAATCTTATTTGATGGTTAAAAGAATAAGAAATTAAAATTAGTAAATCAAGAGGGTTTTTGCATCGGTTATAATGTTGTCGTAATTTCTTATAGCCATTTTCATTGACTAAGCTTAAATTAAATTCATTAATTTGCTGGTATATATGGTTAAATACTTCATCAATGGATAATGTTTGTAATTTTTTATATAATTCAATTAAATTAACCAAATTGTCATTAACATAAATTTTTGTGGCATTAATATTTATTGCTACATTTGCACCGCCAGCAAAAACATCAATAAATTTTTCAATTTTTTGCGGGAAATGCGGGTAAATTTGCGGCAGAATTTTAAATTTTCCCCCTATATAATTTAATGGTGATTTAATTAATGGTATATGATGGTGCATTATAAAAGCGACCCCCAATAATCAGTTAAGTTTTTAATTCCCTCAAAATTCTTAGTCAAAAAAACTATAAACGAATTTTAGTAATATATTTCCATATTAACCAGCAAATTTTAAATTGCAAGAATTTTTTTGCTGATGCGTTTTGCCATTTTTTGATAAGTCCGCAAAGCCGATGCAATAAGTAATTATCAAATTAAAGACATGAAATTAATTTTTTTTGAAATTTTATAGAATTTTTAACCATCCGTATAATTTTATTTCACATGAACCAACCGATAAGGAAAATGATGGATTTATTTGGCGTGATGACTTGCCATATAAATTCCCCATCATTTCAGTTAAAAAAAATTATTTTGCGGGTAATTTAAATAATACTTTACAAATAAAATGAATCATGGTTTGCTTGCTATTAAGGAGTCGTCATGAACGAATATTATGATAATTTATTTAATGAAATGCTAGTTGAAGACAAAAATAAATTTGTTGTTTTATTGGCTAAATTTAACGAACCCAAAGCAAATAATGTTTTTAAATCGGAAATTTTTAATTATTTTGACCATTTAAATCGGGGCTTAATATATATTAATCATGATGATATTGACAAAATTAGTGAATCAACAAAGAAACTACGCGATGAAATCACACAATTAAAGCTTGATAATCAAGAATTATTCGCAAAAATGAACAAACTTGAAGAGCAATTATCCGAATTAAAGAAAAATCAAACAGCTGAAGCATTAAGGGCAACGGCAAATTTAATTGATGGTATTTTATTCATGGCGGGCACCTCATTACCAATTAGTAATTTTATTTTGAAAACAGCACCATTTTTTATAAAATGGACGAAAGACTTGGTGGTTTTTGCCAAGCAATATAATCTTAAATTAACGCATACCATACCAACCGAATCACCCCAAACCATTAATACACCGTCAAAAATTCCCTATTCAAAAGAAAAACTGCATGAAAAATTACAAATTGACCCCGATGGTTTAGAAACAGGCTATTTATTGCTGGCACGGACAAAAATGCAAATTGCCAATGGCGCAAAATCCAATGTAGACGCGACAAATGCCCTTAGAATTTTTATGGCGCAAGGCGATAATCAAGCGCGATGCGATGCCATTGATTTAATGATGGCACATAAAATTACACCAAATCCAGATATTTATAAATTTGATTTTGCCGAAGAATTAAAATTTAGAACATTAAATTTTGACACAAAACCAATTTATTTGGCAAGATTATATCATCGTTATTTGGAAAAAAATTATGCAAATGACAGGTTTAATGTTAGTGGTGATTTTAGCTATTATGATGGTGAAATCTCTTATTACAAAGAAAATGCTGAAATAGCTTTGGGATATTATTTTAATGAATATGACGATAATCCCATTAAGTTTAACTTAATGATATATGATATAGCCAGATTATTTTATAATCACGATAGGGATTATACGCTAGAAAAATTTAAGAAAATCATTGAAAATGGCAAACTAAACCCTGAAATTTGCGACCAAGAATATTATAAAGAAGCCTTTAAATTTATTAATAAAGCTAATGAAAATACCAGAAAATAATGAATTTCCGTTGTGAAAATTTACTTGGAATATCCACAAATTCGTGAAGGTTTCAAGTTGCGTGCGATTAATGACTTTGGAATTCTCCTATATAACAAACTTTATTAACCCAATATTTAGGTAATTTTCCCCAAAAAAATTAACTCCCCAAAACCGCACGGCGCGTTAAAATATTAATTAAATGGGCGCGATATTCGGCTGTGCCGTGAATGTCGCTGACACAATCTTTGGCGGGCACGAATAAACCATCAAGCGCGTCTTGCGAATAATTTTTATTAAGCGCGTCTTCAAATGAATGCACGCGAAAAACTCCGCCTTGACCCGCCCCAGTTATCGCCACGCGCACGCCCGTTGCGGTTTTCGCCACAAATACGCCAACCAAAGCAAATCTTGATGCTGGTTGCACAAATTTTTGGTAATTAGCGTGCAAAGGTTTAGCAAATTCCACCGCCGTTATAATTTCATCGGAAGCCAAATTAGTCGTAAAAATACCATTAAAAAAATCATCGGCTTGAATCATGCGTCCATTTGAAGTATGGACAATGCCATTTAAGGCTAATAATGCGCTTGGATAGCAAGCCGCAGGATCATTATTGGCTAAAGACCCGCCAATTGTGCCAAGATTGCGCACATGAATATCGCCAATCATGCCCGCCAAATGCGCCAAAGCTGGTATATTTTCTTGAACAAGCTTGCTATGCGCCACGGCATCATGGGTTGCCGTTGCGCCAATGATAATTTTATTACCCTCTTTTTTTATCGTTGCTAATTCGCTAAGCTGGCTTAAATCAACCAATTTTTCGGGGTTTGCCAATCTTGCCTTCATGGTCGGTAATAATGATTGCCCGCCCGATAAAGCCTGTGCGCCTGATTTCATGGCATGAATAGCATCGGCTAGGTTGCTTGCCTTTTGATATGAAAATTGATACATGATATGCTCCTTAATTTTTTGCTGATTGAATTGCTTGCCAAACTCGGTGCGGGCTGGCGGGCATGGGAATATCCGTAATACCCAGATGCGCCAACGCATCAACCACGGCATTAATTACCGCAGGCGGCGAGCCAATCGCGCCCGCTTCACCACAACCCTTGACTCCAAGTGGATTATGGGTGCACGGCGTTTGGCACGAATGATCCACATTAAAATTCGGCAAATCATCGGCGCGGGGCATGGCGTAATCCATCATGCTGCCGCTTAATAATTGCCCGTCTTCGTTATAAACGCAATGTTCCAACAAAGCCTGCCCTATACCTTGGGCTAAGCCTCCATGCACTTGCCCTTCAACAATCATGGGATTAATAACATTGCCAAAATCATCGGCTGCCCAAATATCTAAAATATCAACTTTACCGGTATCGGGGCAAACTTCAACCTCGCATAAATACGAACCCGCAGGAAAAGTAAAATTGGCGGGGTCATAAAATGCCGTTTCTTCAAGCCCCGGTTCCAACGATTCCAGCGGATATTTATGCGGCACATAAGCCGCCAAAGCAATTTCGCCAAAAGACTTGGACGAATTTGTGCCTTTAACCCGATATTGCCCATCTTCGTAATCAATATCTTCAAGCGGCACTTCAAGCATGAAAGCCGCAATTTTCTTGGCTTTAAGCACGATTTTATCAATCGCCTTGACAATCGCCGAACCGCCAACCGCGATGGAACGCGACCCATATGTGCCCATGCCAAACGGCACGCGATTCGTGTCGCCATGAATAATTTCCACCATTTCAATCGCAATGCCTAATTTATCGGCAACGACTTGGGCAAAAGTTGTTTCATGCCCTTGACCATGCGAATGGGAACCCGTAAACACCGACACTGACCCCGTGGGATTGACGCGAATTGTTGCGGCTTCGTAAAGCCCCGCACGCGCGCCCAAAGCCCCAACCAAGGAACTGGGCGCAATACCACAAGCTTCAATATAGCAACTTAAACCAATACCGCGCAATTTACCATGTTTCGCAGATTTTAATCGGCGATTATTAAAATTTTTATAATCCGCCATTTGTAAAACCTTGTCCAAAGTCGCGCCATAATTTCCAGTATCATACACCAAAGCCATGGGGGTTTGATAAGGAAATTCATGGGGTTGAATAAAATTACGGCGCCGAATTTCCACGGGGCTTAACTTCATTTCATGCGCTGCTTTGTCAATAATTCGTTCCAATAAATAAGTTGCCTCTGGGCGACCCGCGCCGCGATAAGCATCAACAGGCACAGTATTGGTAAATACGGCACGCATACGGCATAAAATCGCAGGAGTTTTATATTGCCCCGCCAATAAAGTTGCATGCAGCCAAGTGGGAATACAAGGCGCAAAGGTTGATAAATATGCGCCCATATTCGCCAAAGTATCGCATCTTAACGCCAAAAATTTGCCATCTTTATCCAACGCTAATTCCGCAATCGTAACATGGTCGCGCCCATGCGCATCGCTAATAAAAGCTTCACTTCGCTCAGATACCCATTTTACAGGGCGACCGACGATGCGCGATGCCATGGTAACAAAGGCTTCTTCGGCATAATGGTAAATCTTAGACCCAAAACCACCACCGACATCAGGGGCGACTACGCGTAATTTATGTTCGGGAATCCCCAAAACAAAAGCCCCCATTAACAAACGAATCACATGCGGGTTTTGCGAAGTCGTATATAGGGTATAATCGCCCCCCGAAGATTCATATTGCCCAATCGCTGCCCTTGGCTCCATGGGGTTTGCAATTAATCGGTTATTCTTAAATTCTAATTTCGTAATATGATGGGCAATTTTGAAATTTGCCGCGACTAATTCTTTATTCGCGGCATTAAATTCCCAATCAAAACAAATATTATCGGGCGCAACCGCATGAATTGCCGTTGATTGTGATAAAATTGCTTGATTCATATTAATCACGGCGGGTAATTCCGTCAAATCAAGCCGAATTTTTTCAGCGGCATCGCGGGCTTGCTCCAACGATTCGGCGACTATACCACAAATTGGGTCGCCGACATGATTGACTTTACCATCGGCTAAAATCGGGTGTTTAGGCTCTTTCATTGCATTGCCGTCTTTATCAGTAATTTGCCAACCACAAGGTATACCGCCAACCGATGCAAAATCTGCCGCCGTAAAAATTTTAATTACGCCGTGCATTTTTTCTGCTTCGCTGGTATCTATGGCATTAATTTTGGCATGCGCCACGCGCGAACGCAAAAAATAAACATGGGTTTGATTAAATAAATTCATATCAGCCGTATATTTTCCTTGACCAGTGATGAATCTTATATCCTCGCGCCGTTTGACCGAAGCACCGATATTTTTTTGTATTGACATGATTTTCTCCCCCTTTTTTTATTATTAATTATATTTTAAGCCCGCAATTCAGCCGCCGCCGCGGAAATTGCTTTAACTATATTATGATAGCCCGTGCAACGACAGATATTGCCTTCAAGCGCATGGCGAATTTCTGATTCAGAGGGATTGGCGTTGCGTTTGATAATTTCCGCCGCCGCCATAATCATACCCGGAGTGCAAAATCCGCATTGCAAGCCATGATGCGTTTGAAATGATTGTTGAATTACGCCCAGCGACCCATCTTGGTTGCTCATGCCTTCAATAGTTTTAATATCGCACCCATCAGCCGCCACCGCTAACATCGTGCAAGATTTTATGGACGCACCATTTACATGAATCGCGCAAGCCCCACATTGCGAAGTATCACAGCCAATATGCGTGCCTGTTAAACGGCAAGTATCGCGTAAAAAATCCGCCAATAAGATATTCGGCGCAACATCGGCACTGACTTTTTTGCCGTTGATTGTTAAATTAATTTGCATTTCTCTCCCCCTTTTTTGTTAGCTAAGTTTCTGACAAAGCTTTATTAAAACCTTGAAAAAATTCTTCGGCGCATTTTTTGACCACGGGTTCAATCATGCGCGAACCAAGTTGCATTATTTTACCACCAATGGTTGCGTGTATTTTATATGAAAGCAAAGTTCCTTCGGGTATTTCGGTTAAATTCACATCGGCATAACCCTTGGCGAATCCAGCAACCCCGCCATCACCCGCGCCATTAATGCGGTAAGAACCCCCCTCAACCACATCGGAAAAATCTACTTTGCCCGCGAATGTTGCGGAAACTGGACCAATTTTTTGTTTTATTTTTGCGCTGAAACCATCGGCGAAATTGCCATTTAATTCTTGACAACCCGGAATAACTTTTTTTAAAATCTCGGCGTTATTTAAACCGAACCAAACGGATTCGCGTGGTGCTGTAATAATTGTTTCACCTGAAATATCCATATCTGCCACCTTAATAACTTAGGCATAATTTATCATAAATAAGTTGCGCTGTATACAAGAAAATCAATTTTTTCATATTTTTCATGGTTTTGTGCAATTATCAATTGCGAAAAAATTTGCAATAATTATTACGATTGCGCGGATTGGGCGTTCGTTGTATAAAGATTAATTTAATTCGCAATATTTTTTAAAATTATCCAATATACTTTGCCAACCTGCTTGCTGCATGTCAAGCGTATGGGTTTCTTCGGCTTCAAAAATTGTGGTTATTTGCACGCAGTTTTCTTGAATTTCAAAAAAATTTTCCACTATGCGCCCATCATTGATGGCGTATTTAATATATTCTCGGGTTTTAACTTCACAATATTTACCGCTAAAATCAAATTGAAAACTGCCATCTTTTGCCGCCATGGTGAAATTAAACAAGCCATCTTTTCGTAAATCGTTGCTTGCCTTGGGTGTATGCCAATCTGGGGAAGCGTTATTCCATTGACAAATATGCGCGCTTTCGCGCCAATATTGCCAAATTTTTTCTATATCGGCGTTAATTTTTGTGCTGATGGTTATTTTGGTTTTGCTCATCTTGGGTCTTTGTGATATTTTGATTTAAAGATTGCGCATGGCATGATTCAGAACAAGCATGCCCGTATTTTGCCAAACAATCATGGCATAATAAAAAATGCTGACGGCATGAAATATTGGCGCAATCAACGAATTGTTCGGTTTTGCCATGGCATTTGGAACATTCACCGACAATGGCGCGCTTGCCACCGAAATCCATGACCACCCGTTTATCAAAAGTATATAATGTCCCCAAGAAATCTTGGGCGGGATATTTTTCCATGTAGGCATGAATGCCGTTTTCCAATTGAAAAACATTATCATACCCCTTGTCCAAAAGCACCGCAGACATTTTTTCGCATCGCACGCCCCCCGTGCAAACGGTGATGATTTTTTTGTCTTTGGGCAAGGGATTATTTTCCAAAGCCTGCATTAAATCACGGGAATTTTTTAAACCCAAATTTAATGTTTTTTCAAAATATCCGCAAGCAATTTCATAATCATTGCGCATGTCAACCACAATAAAATCTTGGTTTTGGCGATACATTCGGTGCAATTCTTCCACGGGTAAATGCGGCGCAGTTTTCACCCGCGGGTCAATATGTTCGGGAAAATGCGTGCCGACAATTTCGTTGCGTATTTTCAATGAAAATCGTGGAAATAATGAACCAGTGCCTTGGCTTGTTTTAATATTCATATCGCTAAATAATGGGTTAGCGTGAATTTTTGCGCAAATTTCATCAACAAATTCGCGGTATACCTCAATGGTTGAATTAATCCCTTCGGGCGCGATAATCGTGCGCCCGCGAATTTGAAAATCAGCGGTTTGAAATTGGCTACAAATATCACGAAACCATTTTGCTGTTGCTTGGCAATCATCAATGGACACATATTTATACATTAAAAGAACAATATACATAAAAAAACCATACAAAAAAAATAAATAAATTCAAGAATTATTTTATCAGGATATTCCCCAATCACAAAAATAAAAAATTATCGTTCAAGAAATGATTTAATGCGTTTTTTACCATCTTCCACGGCGGGTTGATTAAATGGGTCAACACCCATTAAATCGGCTTTAAACATGGTTTCAAGCATAAATTGCATCATTAAAGCCCCAATTGTCGGCGCATTTATCGCTTGCATATCAAAAATTCGCACGGGTAAACCATGGGCAACCAGTGTTTCATAGGTGCCCATGCAGCATGCGTGCATTAATTTTTTTAAGCCTAAATTTTTATAAATTGCTAAATCTGGGTGGAGATTCGCAATTTCATGGCTGACAACATGGGCATCATCAATGGCGGGGGCATGAAATACGGTGAATATTTTATCTTTGGGACCATCAAGCCATAATTGCAATTGGCTATGCTGGTCAACCGGTCCCACGCAATAAATCGGCGTTGAACCCATGGTATTTTTTCCAATTGATTCCGCCCATAATTGCCGATGCCATCGTGCCAATGAACCTAATCTGTCGGCGTAGGCTAACAAAACCACGGAATTTGTTTTTTTGAATGTTTCAATGGCATGAATTGCCGCGGTTGCTTGGGCGATGAAATTCGCATCATAATCAAGATTTAAACCAACCCCAAGCGCAGCCCTTGCGCCTTGACGAATTAATTTTGCATTCATGCCAGCAATCATAATCGGCAACATACCGACAATTGACAATACCGAATATCGCCCAGAAATATCAGGGTGATGCGGTAAAATCGGGCATTGATAAAAATCACTAATGGCTTTAAACGGGTGATTGACATTCGGTTCGGCAACCATAATTAATCGTTCGCTGATTTGTTTATGGGTAAGATGAATTTTCATGCGTTCCAAGCAAATAATAAATTGCACCAAAGTTTCATTAGTCTTGCCGGATTTAGAAATCGCCAGCACGCCCGTTTTTTGCCAATTAACCGAATCAAGCAATTTGGTAAAACTAAACGGGTCAATATTCGTTAAAATATGCAGTTTGACTTTTTTATCCACCGACATTTCGTTCAGCGCATGCGAACCCAAAGACGACCCCCCCGTGCCTAATACTATAACTTCGCTATATTTTTCACGAAATTCCCCCGCGAAAGGTAAAAATTCATCAATATCATCATCATTATCCAATAAATTCAGCAAGGGGAATTGTTGTTGGGCAATTAATTTTTTATATTTATTAATGGATTCTTGAATCGGTTGCCAAAACTGCTTGGCTTGGCTTTGATGCACGCGATGGGGGTGGTCATTACCGCCCCAAAAAAAATTGCAATCTTGCTTGTAATATTCTTGCATATTTCACCCATTTTTTCAATTAAATATCAATATTCGCCACTGACAACGCGTTTGATTGAATAAAATCGCGTCTTGGCTCAATAACATCGCCCATCAGCGTGCTAAACAATAATGATGCTTCTTCGGCTTGATGAACCTTGACTTGTAAAATCGTTCGTTGATTCGGGTCAAGCGTAGTATGCCATAATTGGTCGGGATTCATTTCACCCAAACCTTTATATCGTTGGATATTAAGCCCTTTTTTCGCCAAAACAAGAACTTGGTCAATTAATTCATTAGGACCACCGATTTTATGGTTATCATTTTTAAAAATCAGCGTGCAAGGATTATGAAAAATTTCTTGCAATAATCCGCTATATTTATCTAATTCCCGTCCGTCCAGCGATTTAATCAGCGTTTGGTCAATAATATATGATTCATAGACACCGCGGATTTTACGGCTTAATTGAAATTCGCCATTAATCAAATCACCCTGCCATAATTTTTCAGAATTTTTTTCCATGGAATTTAAGCGCGTGGCGACATATTGAATCGCGGCAATGGCATGTTCGGAATTAAGAATGTCAGTATTAAAAATGCCCGCTATTGCGCATTGTTCGGCGACTCGTTGCAAGCCAATTTTTCTGCCGATATTTTGAATATTATGGTGGATTTTACGCATTTTATGCAAAATATCTAATAAATCTGCGCCATTATGGCGGGTGGCATCATGTTCCAAAATCGCATCTTGGGCGATGGATTGAAATAAATATTGTTCCATCGCGCTATCGTCTTTCAGATAAACGCCTCTTTCGCCCTTTTTTGCTTGGTATAAAGGCGGTTGGGCGATATATAAATGCCCGCGGTCAACGATTTCACGCATTTGCCGAAAGAAAAAAGTCAATAAAAGCGTGCGAATATGGCTACCATCAACATCAGCATCGGTCATGATAATAATTTTATGATACCGTAATTTATCAATGTTAAATTCTTCGCGCCCAATCCCCGTGCCAAGCGCGGTTATAAGCGTGCCGATTTCTTGCGAAGAAAGCATTTTGTCAAATCTTGCCCGTTCAACATTCAGAATTTTACCTTTTAAGGGTAAGATAGCCTGACATTTGCGGTCGCGCCCTTGCTTTGCCGAACCACCAGCCGAATCGCCCTCTACTAAGAATAATTCCGATAAAGCGGGGTCGCGCTCTTGGCAATCGGCTAATTTACCGGGTAAGGATGCAATATCAAGCGCACCCTTACGGCGTGTTAAATCGCGGGCTTTGCGGGCTGCTTCGCGGGCATATGCGGCTTCAACCACTTTCATGATAATTTTTTTGCCCTCGGCGGGGTTTTCGCCCAACCATTCTTCAAGCTTTTCATTAACCACGCCTTCAACGACGGGACGCACTTCGCTTGATACTAATTTATCCTTGGTTTGTGAAGAAAATTTCGGGTCTGGAACTTTCACCGATAACACGCAAGTCAAGCCTTCGCGGGCATCATCGCCAGTGATACTGACTTTTTCTTTTTTCAAAATGCCCGATTCTTCGGAATATTTGTTAATTTGGCGGGTAAGCGCACCACGAAAACCAGCTAAATGGGTGCCACCATCGCGTTGCGGGATATTATTGGTAAAGCAAAGCGTGGTTTCATGATAGGAATCATTCCATTGCATCGCTAATTCCACGGTGATACCATCGCGTTCGGCAACCAAATAAATTGGTTTTGAAATTTGCGCGATTTTTGATTTGTCTAACCAAGATACATACGCTTGCACGCCCCCTTGATAATGAAAATTTTCCACCCGTTCGGGTTCAACTCGCTTATCGGTCAAGGTGATATTCACGCCCGAATTTAAAAACGCCAATTCGCGAATGCGGTGTTCCAAAGTTGCAAATTCAAATGTTGTTTTATTGCTAAATGTTTCCAACGAGGGTAAAAATGTAACTTCCGTGCCATTGCGCCCGTCCCAAGCTTTAACTTGTCTCAAAGAATTGACAGCTACGCCGTGGCTGAATTCCATTTCATGTTCAAACCCATCACGCCAAATGCGCAATTTCAACCAGCTTGACAGGGCGTTCACTACCGATACGCCCACGCCATGCAACCCCCCCGAAACTTTATAAGAATTGGAATCAAATTTTCCGCCCGCGTGCAATTGCGTCATAATTACTTCGGCGGCGGATACGCCCTCGCCCTTGTGCATATCAACGGGAATGCCGCGCCCATTATCGCGCACCGTGCATGAACCATCGTGGTTAAGAATCACTTGCACAGCATCGCAATGCCCCGCCAAAGATTCGTCAATCGCATTATCAAGCACCTCATAAATCATGTGATGCAAGCCCGAACCATCATCAGTATCGCCGATATACATGCCGGGGCGTTTGCGCACAGCATCTAAGCCTTTTAGAACTTTAATTGAATCCGCGGAATATTCTTGATTTTCTGGTGGGGAATCTTGATTTTCTTGCATATTTTTCCTCAAATTTTCTGTTTTTTGATTATAAACCGATTCGCCAAGCTAGCAAGTTATTTTTTTACGATATTGCGGAATTTATCATCAATGCGCCCGCGATATTAGCATTCACCCAATTGGCTTCAACTAATTTAATGCGCACTATATCATTAACCGCCCACTGCATACGGGTTCGCTTGGCACTAAGCAGGGTATTAGTGGTGTTGAGCGTATAAAAATCAGCGGGCATGGTTTCATAATCTACAAAACAATCAATCGGCAAATGGTTAAATCTGGCAAAAAAGCCATTTTGGGTAAAGGTTTTAATGCGGGCGGGAAAAATTTCACCAATATCATCGGCTAATAAATACGCGGCGGCGCGGTCAAACGCTTCGCGTTCACACAACATTGCTGTTCGTTCTGTATCGGAAATATGTTGCGCTATTTCGCTTAATTTCGCGGGTTTGGGCATGGATTCATCACCATTCCAACCCATGGCATGATATAAGGCGCGATGCACCATTAAATCAGCATAACGGCGAATCGGTGAGGTAAAATGCAAATAATATTCAATTTGTAAGCCAAAATGCCCGTGGCTTTCAATCGTGTAATGGGCTTGTGCTTGGCATCGCAAAAGGATTTCACTTACTGCGAATATTGTTTGATTTTCATTGGCTTGGCGCAAAATATCGGCGTAATTTTGCGCGTATAAATTACCATCAGGCACAGAAATATCATATACCATTAATTTTTCGCGCAATTGGCTAGTTTTTTCCATGGGCGGATTTTCATGACGGCGCATCATAGGTTTCATGGATTTTTTATATAAAAATTCTCCGACTACGCTATTGGCGCTGACCATCATATTTTCAATTAATTTATGCGCCGTTGTTTGCAAGCGTTTTGCGATGCCCGTAATGGTTTTATTGGTAATTTCAACTTCATATTCGGGTAAATTTAATTCCAAAACAAATCGGTTTTGCCGATGATTTTCGCAATAATTATGCGCTTTAATTAAATTATCTAATGAAATATTAATATCTTTGCTAAATTTAGCCTTGCCATCAATAAATTCTTGAATTTCTTGATAAGTTAGGCGCGCGTGCGACTGAATAATGACTTGGTTAAATTCGGGGTTGCTGATATTGCCGTTTGCATCAATTAAAAAATTAACTTCAATGGCTAAACGCGGCTTTTGAGGTAATAACGAACATAAATCGGACGATAAAGCATGGGGCACCATGGGGGCAACAAACCCCGGTAAATACACGGAATTACCGCGTTTTTGGGCTTCTTTATCAAGAATACTATCTTGTTTGACAAAAAAACTAACATCGGCAATCGCGACAAAGACGCGAATTTTATCGCCTTCGGGTTTGGCAAAAACAGCATCATCAAAATCTTTGGCAGTTGCGCCATCAATGGTAATATACGCCATTTCATGCCGATTTAAGCGCGTAGGCATGGGAATTTCGTGCATTTCCAGCGCGGCTTGTTCACATTTATCCGAAAATTCTGGAGTTAATTCTGCCATTGCCAATAACATATTGGCTAAATTATCGCTATTATGCCAATCACCAAAATCATATAAGATTTCTTTAATATTGCGGGCTCTGTCTACGGTGCAAGCGATTAAATGCCCCGCTAAATCCATTTGTTGCATGGTTTTTGGCACGACAAATTCGCGGGTGGATAATTTTTTGCATGAAAGCGCGCTTAGCCGTCCCTTGATACCATCAATCACCACAAATTCCCAATAATCTCGCCGTTCGCCGCGGTGGGCATGGTGTTTTTTGCTGTGATGCGATGACCTTGGTTTTGGTCTGCCCGTGCGATTTTTCTTATGCAATTTATTCATGGCTTTTGTTTAGCTTAAATAACTTTATATAGCAAGCTTTTAATTAAGGTGGGTTTTCCTATTTTTATTAGAGGGTATTTTATTTATAATACTCCATCGTAATATTTGGGGGGATTCCCAAATCACGAACATATTAAAATATCACCATTTAAAACAGCATGAATTTTTATTTTCGCACCTTATTTTGACGCAAATTAGTATAAAAAAATGGGGAATGTCCACTATTATAATGCTTGACAATATTTTTTTATATTATATATTTGCATCATGCCTGTGTTAAAAAATTTACTTTCTATTGAATCATTAACGGATGATGAGATAAAGCTTATTTTAAATGAAAATAGCTATTTAATAAAATATCCGAATAAAATTGCAAAATTAACGGGTAAAAAACAACTGAATTTTTTTGTGGAAAATTCCACCCGCACGGCAAAATCATTTGAAATTGCGGGACAAAATTTGGAGATGGATGTTATTAATTTAGCCCCCCAAACCAGCAGTTTTTCCAAAGGCGAAACACTGCTTGACACGGCAAAAACGCTTAATTCCATGCAACCAGATATTTTAATCTTGCGCCATTACGAAAGTGGTGCCGCCGAATTTTTGGCAAGCCGCATTGATTGTCCGATAATTAATGCCGGCGATGGCACGCATGAACACCCCACGCAAGCATTATTGGATTGCGCCACTATCATTGAAAATAAAGGGGCGATTAGCGGCTTAAATATCACCATTTGCGGTGATATTGCGCATTCACGCGTGGCAAGGTCAAATGTTGCATTATTTTCGCGCTTAGGGGCAAATTTGACGCTTGTCGCCCCAAAAACTTTAATGCCCAATTTTGCACCAAATTCCAAAGTCAAAATTAGCCATGATTTTGACGAAGCATTAAAAGAAGCCGATGTGATTATGATGTTGCGCCTGCAATCGGAACGAATGAGCGGTAATTTTATTCCATCAGAATCGGAATATTACCATTTTTATGGTTTAACCGAAGCGCGCTTAAAATACGCCGATAAAAATGTCAAAATTATGCATCCTGGTCCGATGAATCGCGGGGTTGAAATTGAATCTTCGGTCGCAGATGCCCAGCAATCTTTAATTTTAAGCCAAGTCGCCATGGGCGTGAAAATGCGCATGACTTTATTAAGCATGTTGGTGCATGGCAATAATTGGCAAAGTGAGAATATGAATGATAAACACAATTTATATTAACGCCCATATAATTGATACGCTCAGCGGATATAATGAAATTGGCGATATTATCATTAATCAAGATAATATTATTTTAGACTGGGGCAAAAACTTGCCCCGTCCCGATGGTTATGAAATAATTAATTGCCAAGGCAAGATAATTATGCCCGCCTTTGTGGATATGCGTATTACCTTACGCGATTGTTCAAATACGCAAGAATTAACTAAAATTCAAGAGCTTGCCGCCGCCAATGGCGTGGGGGCAATTGCAATTTTACCGAACGGCAAATATCCGATTACCGATAAAAATCGCGTTAATGCAGTTTTACGCCAACCGCAAAATCATGCCGTTAAATTTTATTGTTATGGCGCAATGACCAAGGATTTAAAGGGCGAGTTTATGGCGGAATTGGGTTTAATGAAAATGGCGGGTGCTTTGGGGTTCACCGACAGCAATTTTGCGCCCAGCAACAGCCTTGTGCAATTAAGAATCATGGAATATGCTTATGGCATTGATGCGTTATTAGTCCAGCATCCCGCCGATAATAGCCTAAATCAAGGGGTTGCCAATGACGCGCCAAAATTGGCGAATATGGGTTTAAGCCCGTCTTACCCAATGGCAGAGGCAATTTTAATTGCCCGCGATTGCGCGATTTATGAAAAAATTGGCGGTGGCAGGTATCATTTTGGGCATATCAGCACCAAAGCCGCGGTTGATTTAATCCGCGAAGCCAAAGCCAAAGGGCTTGGCATTTCGTGCGATACGGCACCGCATTATTTTTGCTATAATCACGATATGGTAAAAAATTATGCCACGGAGTTTAAAACAAATCCACCATTAAGGTCCGAAGAGGACAGGTTGGCAATTATCGCGGGGCTTAAAGACGGCACGATTGATGCCATTGCCTCTGACCATCATTCGTTGGGGGCGGATACAAAAAATACCACTTTCGCCTTGGCAGATTTTGGCATGGCGTCTTTGCCGAATTTTTGGCAAAATTGCCTTGAATCCTCGGGTTTAAATTTGCAAGAATTGCAAAAATTATTGGCATTTAATCCCAGCAAAATATTGCGTATTAATGATGAATTTGGCGCAATTATAAAAAATAAACCCGCGCATTTAACGATAATAAGCGATGGGCACGCCAAACTTTTGGTGCGCTAATATGGCGCGGTGCTGAAAAAAAGCTTAACGCGACAAACTTTTTATTTATATTTAACTTGAATATTAGTGTTTTATTTGATATTCATATCAAATATAATAAAAGAAGAAATAATGATAAAAGAAAAACAACGAATTGCCAAAGTCATTGCCCGCGCTGGTATTGCATCACGGCGTGAAGCCGAAGAAATTATCGTCCAAGGGCGCGTCATGGTTAACGGCAAAATGCTGCATACGCCTGCTTTTTTGGTGTCTGACGAAGATGAAATAATTGTTGATGATGTGCCGCTTAAAAAACCCGAACAAACGAAATTATACCGATTTTACAAACCGCGGGGCTATTTAACCACCCGCAGCGATGACAGAGGACGCGATACAATTATTGATATTTTGCCCAAGGAGTATAAAAATTTAATTTCCGTGGGCAGATTAGATTATAATTCCGAAGGTTTATTATTAATGACCAATGATGGTGAGTTAGCCCGTAAATTAACCCTGCCGGCGAATGGTTGGATTCGCCGTTATAAAGTGCGCGTTTTTGGCACGCCTTCGCCCGATTCCTTGGCAAAATTAAAAAAAGGCATCACCATTGATGATGTAAAATATCGCCCCGTTGATGCTGAAATAATGTCGCAACAAGGCGCAAATTCATGGTTAATTATTACGCTTAGCGAGGGGAAAAATCGCGAAATCCGCACGATTATGGAATATTTTAATCACCCAGTTTCACGCTTAATTCGCCTTAGTTTTGGTCCATTTCAATTGGGCAATTTGCAACCCGGGGCGATTGAACCGATAAATAATAAAATTCTAAAAGAACAATTAGGTAAAATTCTGTAAATTATGATGAGTTTTTTGGTATTATTTAGGGTATTTTCCCAAAAAACTATTTACCTAAGGATTAAAGAAAAAGTTAATGCAATAAATTTTATTTTGGGAATTAACCGCGTAAAAAATATATTGCAAGTGCGAAATAAATAGATTAATATACCATGAAGAATCCCCCAAGTTCAAATTAAATTACCTATAGGAGAAAAACATGGCGAAAATTAATCGTGCGAAAATTGCCTTAATTGGTTCTGGAAATATCGGGGGCACATTGGCGCTTCTTGCGGGCTTAAAGGAACTAGGCGATATTATATTATTTGATATTATGGACGGCGTGCCCCAAGGCAAGGCACTTGATATTGCCCAAAGCTCACCGGTTGAGGGGTTTGATGCAGAAATTATCGGCACTTCAAATTATGCCGACTTAAAAGGCGCAGATGTCGTGATAGTAACCGCGGGCGTGCCGCGCAAACCGGGTATGAGCCGTGATGATTTAATCGGTATAAATTCCAAAGTCATGGATGCCGTAGGCGCAGGCATTAAGGAAAATTGCCCTGATGCCTTCGTGATTTGCATTACGAATCCGCTTGATGTTATGGTTGGCAAATTACAAAAAGTTTCAGGCGTGCCCGTCAATAAAATCGTTGGCATGGCAGGCGTGCTTGATTCGGCAAGATTTCGTTATTTCTTAGCCGAAGAATTTCAAGTTTCCGTGGAAAATGTCACGGGTTTTGTGTTGGGCGGGCATGGCGATACTATGGTGCCCTTAGTCAGATATTCCACGGTGGGCGGTATTCCCGTGCCAGACTTAATTAAAATGGGGCTTTCAAGCCAAGAACGCATTGATAAAATCGTGCAACGCACCCGCGATGGCGGTGCCGAAATTGTTGGTTTATTAAAAACTGGTTCGGCTTTTTATGCGCCCGCATCGTCAGCGATTGAAATGGCGGAATCTTATTTGAAAGATAAGCGCAAATTATTACCCTGTGCGGCTTATTGCCAAGGGATTTATGGCTTAAACGGATTATTTGTGGGCGTGCCCGTCATCATTGGCAAAAATGGTGTTGAGAAAATTCTTGAAATTTCGCTAAATGCCGAAGAAAAAGCCATGTTAAATAATTCGGTTGAGGCGGTGCAAAGCCTTAATAAAATCTTAGAAAACTTACCAAAATAAGGAAAAACGATGAATATTCATGAATATCAAGCAAAATCATTACTTGCTAAATATGGGGTGGCTTTGTTAAAAGGGCAAGTTGCCTATACCGAAGCCGAAGCAACCGCCGCCGCAGAACAATTGGGCGGGTCGGTTTGGGTGGTGAAATCGCAAATTCACGCGGGCGGGCGTGGCGCGGGACGATTTAAAAATTCTGATGGCAAAGGCGGCGTTCGTTTAGCCCGTTCCATAAGCGAAGTTAAAGACCATGCGAATGCCATGTTAGGCAAGGTTCTAATCACCAAGCAAACGGGCGAAGAAGGCAAGCAAGTTAATCGGCTTTATATTGAGCAAGGTTGCGAAATTGCCAAGGAATTATATTTTTCCATGGTGATTGACCGCGCGACAAGTTCGGTTTCCATCATCGCTTCAACCGAAGGAGGCATGAGCATTGAGGATGTCGCCCATGATACGCCCGAGAAAATTTTAACCTTACAAATTAATCCCATCACTGGTATTTCGGATTATCACGCCAGACAAGTAGCCTTTGCGCTTAATTGCCAAGGTAATGAGGTTAAATCATGTTCAAAATTTGTGCTAGCTTGCTATAAAGCCTTTGTGGCTTTGGACGCGGCGATGCTTGAAGTCAACCCCTTAGTCATTACCAAATCGGGCGAATTAATCGCGCTGGACGCGAAAATGAATTTTGATGATAATGCTTTATATCGCCACCCTGAAATCAGCGCGATGCTTGACCCGAACGAAGAAAACCCAATGGAACTTAAAGCCAAAGAGCATGAATTAAATTATATCCGCCTGCATGGCACGATTGGTTGCATGGTAAATGGCGCAGGTTTAGCGATGGCAACCATGGATATTATTCAACAAAAGGGTGGGTTTCCCGCAAATTTTCTTGATGTTGGTGGTGGCGCAACCGCCGAACGAGTGACCGAGGCTTTTAAGTTAATCTTGTCCGACCCGCATGTTGAAGGCGTGCTTGTCAATATTTTTGGGGGTATTATGCGATGCGATGTCATTGCCCAAGGCATTATTACCGCCGCAAGGGAAGTGGCAATTAATGTGCCCTTAGTCGTGCGTTTAGAAGGCACTAATGTTGAAAAAGGTAAAGAATTATTAGCAAATTCGGGATTGCCGATTATCACCGCCAATAATTTAGAAGAAGCTGCCATGAAAATTGTCGCAGCCGCGAAAAAAGGAGCTTAACATGTCGGTTTTAATAAATAAAAATACCAAAGTCATTACCCAAGGATTCACGGGATCCCAAGGTAGTTTTCACGCCGAACAAGCCATTGCTTACGGCACAAAAATGGTCGGTGGCGTAACCCCGGGCAAAGGTGGCACAACCCATCTTGATTTACCGGTTTTTAACACGGTGCATGAAGCAGTCGCGAAAACTCATGCCGATGCGTCAGTAATTTATGTGCCACCCGCCTTTGCTGCGGACGCAATTTTAGAAGCCATTGATGCCGAAGTGCCGTTAATTGTTTGTATTACCGAAGGCATTCCGATTTTAGATATGGTGCGCGTTAAGGCGGCTTTAAAACAATCAAATTCGCGGTTAATTGGTCCCAATTGTCCGGGGGTTATCACGCCGGGCGAATGTAAAATCGGCATCATGCCCGGTCATATTCATCGCGCAGGTAAAGTCGGCATTGTGTCACGCTCGGGCACTTTAACATATGAAGCTGTCGCGCAAACAACGGCGGTTGGCTTGGGGCAATCAACTTGTATTGGCATTGGTGGCGACCCTGTTAATGGCACGAATTTTATTGATTGCCTTGATTTATTCTTACAAGACGACCAAACCGAAGCCATCATCATGATTGGCGAAATTGGTGGTTCCGCCGAAGAAGAAGCGTGCGAATTTTACACAAAATCAAAAATTAAAAAACCCATGGTTGGTTTTATTGCGGGCATTTCTGCACCAGCTGGCAAGCGCATGGGACATGCGGGTGCGATTGTATCGGGCGGCAAAGGCACGGCGGAATCTAAATTTGATGCGATGCGCGCCGCGGGCGTTCATCTGGCGATGAGTCCATCAGCTTTGGGGACAACCATGTTAAACGCTTTAAAACGATAAAATTTGCCGATTTGCTAAGTCAAAATAACTTTAAGGATAAATAATGCGCCATTATTTTGATTATAATGCCACGCGCCCCATCAGGGCAGAGGTTTGGCAAAAAAATCAAGCATATTATCAGCTTGCGGGCAATCCAAGCTCTATACACCAAGAGGGGCAATTCGCCCGTGGTATTATTGAATCCGCGCGCGATATTATTAAAAATTGCCTGCATGGTAATCATTGTATTTTTACTTCATGCGCCTCAGAAGCGAATAATTTAGCAATAAATTTATTATCGGAGGATCGCGCAGTTTTGGCGTTAAGCACCGAACATCCCTCGGTATTAAACAACCCTAAAATCACGCAATTTATCCCCGTTGAAGCCAATGGCTTAGTTAATTTAGACAAATTTAAATTATTAGCCGCCGCTAATCCACGGGCTTTATTCATGATTCAATGGGCAAATAATGAAACTGGAATCATACAACCCATCAAGGAAATTGCGCAAATTATTCATCAGAACGGGGGAATTTTATGCACCGATGCCGTGCAAATTTTGGGCAAAATGCCGATGAATTGCGCCGAAGTTGGCGTGGATTATTGCGTAATTTCGGGGCATAAAATTGGGGCGGGGCATGGGGCGGCGGCTTTGGTTGGGCAAAGCGCCCCGAATGTAATGCCGTTAATTTGGGGTGGTGGGCAAGA
The DNA here is from genome assembly GCA_965262605.1 of Alphaproteobacteria bacterium. Classification (GTDB taxonomy): domain Bacteria; phylum Pseudomonadota; class Alphaproteobacteria; order JASGCL01; family JASGCL01; genus CBDHFN01. The sequence goes on from CBDHFN010000002.1 coordinate 578,365, forward strand.
ATCTGGCTATCGCGCGGGCACGGAAAATTTTATCGCGATTGCTAATCTTGCCACTGCGGTTGAATTGGCTTGCGACGAAGCCAATAATATCCCCGACCATGTTCGGCGCGCTTGGCATCAAGAATTAGAAGCAAATTTACGCGATTCTTGCCCAGATATTATGATTATTGGGCAAGAATCACCAAGATTACCCAATACAAGTTTAATAATTCACCCCCATAAAAACGGCACGGAATTAGTCATTAAACTTGATTTAATGGGTTTTGCTGTGTCAAGTGGTTCGGCTTGTTCTTCGGGTTCGGTAAAAAAATCAGCAACTTTAAGCGCTATGAATATCGCCAATGCCAGCAATAGCATCAGAATTTCCAGCGCGGGCGCGATAAAAGGTGATTTAAAACCCCAAGATTTTCAAGACTTAGCAAGAGCCATAAAAAAAATATGGGCATTTGTAAAATAACTCTTGAATTTGCTGTAAAAATCTATATTGAATAAACAAGTTATTGGGCAGTTAATTCGTAAGACCTGAAAAATAAACCATATCTAGGGCATGTATAATATTTTCTAATTATTACCGCCTTATTTAATATACAAACTTTTTGAATTTAAGGTTTATCCTTGATTCACTTTCACGCACGGAGAAAAAATTATGTCAGTTAGATTATTAATAGACGCAGCCCATAAAGAACAAGTAAGAATGGCAGTCATAGACGGCAATCGCTTAGATGAATATGATCAAGTTATTACCGATAAAGCACCGATTAAGGGCAATATTTATTTAGGGAAAATCACCCGCGTAGAGGCTTCTTTGCAAGCCGCATTCGTGGATTATGGCTCAAATCGCCATGGTTTTTTATCATTTGCCGAAATTCACCCCGATTATTATAAAATCCCCATTGCCGATAAAGAAGCCTTATTAGCCGAAGAAGAAATGGCGATTGATGATTATGAAGATGATGAAGAATTTGACACTGACGGCGAAGAAAATGATTCGCGCCGTGCCAATAACGATGATGACCAACGCGCCAGACGCAAACATTATTCGCAAATGCGCAATCGCTATAAGATTCAAGAAGTTATTAAAAAAGGGCAAATTGTCTTAGTGCAAGCAGTTAAGGAAGAACGGGGCTTAAAAGGCGCTGCTTTAACAACTTATATTTCAATTGCTGGGCGATATTGCGTGCTGATGCCCAATACAACCAGAGGCGGCGGGGTTTCGCGCAAAATTCAAAATGTTAAAGATCGCCGCAGATTACGCGATATTGTCGCTAATTTAGATGTTCCCAAAGGCATGGGCGTAATTTTACGCACAGCAGGCGCGGAACGAAGCGAATCCGATATTCAACGCGATTTTGATTATGTCAGCAATCTTTGGGACGAAATTCGCGAATTAATTTTAGCCGCGCACGCGCCCGCCTTAATTAATCAAGAAAGCAATTTAGTCAAACGGGCGATTCGTGATTATTATCGTTCGGATATTGATGAAATTATCGTTGAAGGCGAAGAAGCATATGAACAAGCATATAGCACGCTTAAAGCCTTAATCCCAAGCCATATCAAAAAAATCAGGCTTTATGAAAATCCTGATAAAATTCCATCATTTACTTATTATGGCGTGGAAAAACAAATTGTTGATATGACGAATAATCAAGTGCAACTGAAAGGTGGCGGATTTATCGTTATTAATCAAACCGAAGCATTAGTTGCCATTGATATAAATTCTGGGCGCGCCACGCGTGAGAGACATATAGAAGAAACTGCGTTTAAAACGAATGCCGAAGCCGCCGAAGAAGTTGCAAGACAAATTCGGCTTCGCGATTTAGCGGGTTTAATTGTTGTTGATTTTATTGATATGCTTGACAAAAGCAATATTCGCAAAATTGAAAATCGCTTACGCGATTGCTTAAAACGCGACCGTGCCCGTATCCAAGTCGGTTATATTTCTGGGTTTGGTTTATTGGAAATGTCGCGCCAAAGATTAAGGCAATCTATGGTAGAATCCATGGGCACCCGATGCTTGCATTGCCATGGCACAGGCATCACGATTTCTTTGGAAACAGTGTGCATGAATTTAATTCGTGAAGTGCAAAATGTCGCGGGATATTATGGCGCGGGCGAAATTAAAATTCAAACGGGCACGGAATTAACCGCCTATTTATTATCAAATTACCGCGATAAAATAAGCCAATTAGCGATTGATTTTGATTTAGATTTTATTTTTGATTCCTTGCCCGAAGGCAAAAGTGAAAAATTTATCGTGATTCATGCCCTTGATGATGGTAAATCGCCGCGAAGCGATGATAATCATAAGCATCACCAACATGCTGAAGATGTTAAATCAGACAAACGCAATTCGCGCCATAATCGCCATAGGCGCGATGATGACGATGGTTATGATGCCGATGAAACCACAGAATCAAGAAGCGATTCAAGACGCGAATCACGCAATGATTCAAGATATGATTCAAAAGACAGAAATAACCGCAATCGCCACAACCAAAACCGCGAGCAAAACCGCGAGCAAAACCGCGATAATTATCGCCCCAAACGCCAAGATGATGATTTTGCCGAAGGCGATGAAATGCTTGATAATTCGGGGGATTCGGGCGAATATCGCCAAGATTCCAGCCGTGATAATCGCTATGATAATCGCCGCAATAAACCGCACCGTAGCAACCAAAATCGCCCACAACGCACCGATGATGATTATGCGCCCTTCAATGATGATAACCAAGAAAATCAGCATGAAACCCGTAATGCAAGTCGCGAAACCCGCGGTGATTTAAATCGCGAAACCCGTGGTGATTTGAATCGCGATAACCGCCGTAATAAACCCCCACGCAACCGCGATAATCGCCCACAAATAAGCGATGATGATTATGATGCCCCCATTAGCAACGATGATTTCATGGAACCAGCCATTAAATCGTCCCATGCAAAACCCGCAAAAATAAGCCAACATCGCCCAAAAACCCGCGAATTTGCTGAACCAGCTGATGCGCCAAAATCAAAGTCGGTGCTTAATAATGAATTTTCGGTTGATGATATTGATATAATTGCGGCACCTAATGGCAAAGCACCTAAACCGGCAAAACCCGATGCCATCACGCAAGATGAGAAACCCGCGCCCAAAAAACGCGGCAGAAAACCAAAATCGGCGTTGCAAAATACGGAAATAACGGCAAATAATTCGCCGACAAATTCTTCCGCTATCAGCAATGAATTTGCCAGCGAAGATGATATTCCCGTGCCACAAACCCGTAAAAAATTAAAAATAAATTGGCAATAACCATGGATAAATATCAAGAAATCAGCAAAAAATCAGAATTAATAGAATATATTGAATCTGGTTGCAAACCGAAATCGGCTTGGCGAATCGGCACGGAACATGAAAAATTCCTTTACACCGAAGGCGATCATAAGCGGGTTGCATATTTTGGCGATAATGGCATTCAAGAATTATTGCTTAAAATGCAGGCGCGCACTAATTGGACACCGATGAACGAGGGCGATTATATCATCGGCTTATCGGGACCCAATGGCGATAGTATTACTTTGGAACCCGGCGGACAATTTGAATTATCGGGCGCGCCGTTGCATAATTTGCATGAAACCTGTTCGGAAACTTCCAATCATTTGCATTTAATGTTAGATCTGTGCAAAACCATGGGGATTAAAATGTTTGGTTTGGGGCACGACCCCTTATATGAACCAGACGATATTGAATGGATGCCCAAAGGCAGATACCGCATTATGCGCCGATATATGCCGACAAAGGGAAAACGGGGCACTGAAATGATGACCATGACTTGCACCGTGCAAGTTAATTTAGATTACGCATCGGAAGCCGATATGGTGAAGAAATTTCGCACATCATTGGCATTGCAACCGATAATTTCGGCGTTATTTGCCAATTCACCCATCATGAAGGGCAAAGTAACTGGCTTTCAAACTGAACGATGCGCCGTATGGCAAGATACCGACCCCGACAGGACTGGATTTCCCTCGTGCGTATTTGAAGATGGTTTTGGTTTTGAGCGTTGGACCGATTATTTATTATCCGTGCCGATGTATTTTGTTTATGACCATGGCGAATATTTGGACGCAACGGGCAATTATTTTGGCGATTTTTTAAGCGGCAACATCAAAAAATTTGCGAATCGCCCAGCAATTTTGAAAGATTGGGACGATCATTTAACGGTGGCTTTTACCGAAGTGCGCTTAAAACGCTATTTAGAAATGCGCGGGGCGGATGCGGGGTCTTGGGGGCATTTATGCGCCTTACCCGCGATATTTACGGGACTTTTATATGATACAGAAGCCCTTGATGCGGCGCATGATATTATGAAAAATTGGCAGTTAAACGAAATGATAGCTTTATCAAGAAATGTGCCGAAAACTGGTTTGCGCACGGAATTTCGCCATCTGAAAGTTTTGGATATTGCCAAGGAAGTGGTTAAAATCGCGGAACATGGCTTAAATAAACGCGCCAAAGATTCTATAGTCGGGCATAAAGAGGCGAATTTCTTGGCACCCTTAGTTGACATCGTGGAATCGGGTTTATCGCCCGCCGACAGATTATTGGCAAGTTTAAACGGCGAACATAAAGGTAATTTACAATCCTTAATTAAGAGCCTAAGTTATTAAAAATATACTCGGTTGCGTGGGCAATATCCTTGGTTAATTGCCCGAAATCTGCTAAATTATCGGTTTTGACATTGACTATATCAGAAATTGCTTTGACTAAGATAAATTGAATATTTTTTTGTGATTGGCATGCGATAATGGCTTGGCTATAAGCAAATGCCTCCATATCAAACAACATAAGCATATTGGAATCCTCATTATGCAATTCTTGCCAAAAGGGCGAATTTTTGAAAACTTGCGAATAGCCGTGAAAATCACCATTATCATGATGATTTTTGGTGAAAATATTGCAACCTGAAAAAATTTTTGGTTGCTTAAATCGCATTTTTTCACAATCATTGCCCAAAAACCATTGATTATCGCCATTATATATTCTAAATTTGGTAATTTGAGCTGAATTTATGGCGTAATAATGATTATTAATATCTTTGATAGATCCTGATTGTTTTTCGGCTTCGGTTAATAAATGCGCATCTATGGCATCTTCAAATGGCTCAAAACAAATTGTTCTGTCATATATCATAAAATCATCGGCGATTATCGCAGTTTTGCCCAAAAATTTTGCAATATTTGCGCCAACTATGCCGACATTTATCACAATAATATCTTGGGCGGGCATGGTTAAAATCGCCTTGGTCAATCCCACACCCGCAAGATTTGCCCCCATGCCCGTGCGAATAATGGTGATGTTTGGGTGATGAATTATCTTGGCGGGTAATGCGCTGATTTCGGCATTGGTGGCGGCAACAATGATAATATGCTTGTTCATAATGCGATGAAAGCCTTCATTAATTCCATGCCATATTGATGGCTTTTTTCGGGGTGAAATTGCACGCCATAAATATTATCCTTAAAAATTGCGCAAGCAAAACCAATACCATATTGGCATTTTGCTAAAATATTCGCATCATCAGCGCAACTTGCGTAATAGCTATGCACGAAGTAAAATCGCCGTTCTTGATTAGTTTGCGGCAATAAGCGATTGGCAAATTGCGGATAAACCAAATTCCAACCCATATGGGGAATTTTTTTATGATATTCCTTAGGAAAGTTAAATTTCAGATTCGTGCCTTTTATTAATCCCAAGCCTTTTTCAACGCCCTCTTCGGACGATTCCAATAACATTTGCATGCCCACGCAAATACCTAATAATTTCGCGCCATTATTGATGGCTTGACGAATCGGCGATTCCATATTTTTTGCCCGAAAACTTGCCATGCAATGATCAAAATGCCCAACCCCGGGCAAAATAATTTTATCGGCTTTGGCAATATTTTCGGGGTTATTCTCCACAATAGGATTCGCCCCAACGCGCCTTAATATATTGGCGATTGAGCCAATATTACCGCAACCATAATCACAAATTACTATATTCATCACTTTTATATATCATAATATCAATAATTATCAATTAAAATTATTTATTAAGTTTATAGTATTTTTTAAGCTATAAATGATAAATTTAGTATATTATCGGTTTAATGGAGGAAAAAAATGTCACGAAAAGAAAAATTAGCCCAGCGCGCGGCAATTATAGCTTCACCAGCTTATATACAGCGGCATATACCAACTTACGAATTATTAAATGACGAAGAATTAACGAATATTGAGGCGGCAGCTGATAATTTATTAGCAGAAGTCGGGGTTGAATATCGCGGTGATGATGAAGTTTTGCAATTATTTAAGCAAGCTGGTTGCGCCGTGCATGACAATCGCGTAAGGTTTGAACGGGGGCTTGCCCGCAAGCTTTGCGCAACTGCGCCCAAGCAATTTCTATGGCACAGCAGAAACCCCAATAAATCCGTGGAAATTGGTGGTAATAATGTGGTTTTCGCGCCCGTATATGGTCCGCCCTTTGTGCGTGATATTGATAATGGTCGCCGATATGGCACGATGCAAGATTTTGATAATTTTGTTAAATTAGCCTATCACGCGCCCGCGATTCATTCCAGCGGTGGCGTAGTATGCGAGCCATGCGATATTCCCGTAAATAAACGCCATTTGCATATGGTTTATTCGCATATTAAAAACAGCGATAAGCCCTTTATGGGCATGATAACTGCCCGCGACCGATGCCAAGATTCCATTAGTATGGCGCATATTTTATATGGCAAGGAATTTTGCGATAATAATGCCGTGATTATGGCAAATGTCAATGCAAATTCGCCCTTAATGATTGATAAGGTTGCATCGCAAGCCGCGCTGGAATTTTCACGGGCAAACCAACCCATTATCATTGCGCCTTTTATTTTAAGTGGCGCGATGGGTCCCGTAACTATCGCTGCTTCGGTTGCGCAAGCCCTTGCCGAGGCATTAAGCTTTATTGCCCTGACGCAAATTATTAAAAAAGGCGCGCCAGTGGTTTGGGGCGCGTTTTTATCCTCAATGTCATTGCGTTCGGGTGCGCCGACTTTCGGTATGCCAGAACCCGTGCTTGCCCATTATGCCATTGGGCAATTGGCGCGCCGTTTAGGCGTGCCCTTGCGCACGGGTGGTTGCCTTACGGGGTCAAAACTGCCAGACGCCCAAGCAGCCTATGAATCAGCCGATTCCATGCATTCAACTTTACTGGCGGGGGCAAATTTTGTTTTGCACGCGGCGGGCTGGCTTGAAGCGGGCTTAGTATCGTCCTATGAGAAATTTGTGCTGGATTGCGATAGGTTGGCGGCTTATGGTAAAATGGCGAACGGCATTGAAGTTAATGATAATGGCTTGGCAATTTCAGCATATAATGAAGTTGAACCCGCCGGACATTTTTTAGGGTGCAACCATACAATGCGTAATTACGAAACCGCATTTTATGAATCGCCCTTGGCGGATATTGATAGTTTTGAACAATGGCAAGATAATGGCTCAAAAGACAGCATCTTGCGCGCCAATGCTTATTATAAAAAAATCTTAGCCGAACATCAAGCCCCCAAGCTAGACATTGCCAAAGACCAAGAATTGCAAGAATTTATGCAAAAGAAATTGCTTGCAAATCCAGACGCTTGGTATTAAACTTTATTACCATTATTACTTTGAAAGGAAAAAAATGTCAAACGCACCCAACGCATCGCGCCACCAATTTATTAAAATATTGGGCAATTTAGGCAAAATTTTACAAAAAGCTGTTGTTTATGCTGATGCCCATAAAATTGACCATAAAACTTTATTGGACGCAAGGCTTTACCCCAATATGTTCACCCTTACCCGCCAAGTGCAAATTGCCACCGATATGGTGCGCAATGGTTGCGGTCGTTTAGCGGGCATTGAATTATTAGCCGCCGCCGATACAGAAACCAGCTTTGCCGAATTGCAAATGCGCATTAATCAAGCGATTGATTATTTAAGCAAAATTAACGATAAAGATTTTGATATTGCCGATAATCGCGATATTAGCATTAAAGTTCAAGGCAATGATATGCAGTTTAAAGGCGATAATTATTTAATTTCATGGGTAATTCCGAATTTTTATTTTCATATCACCACCGCTTATGCAATCTTGCGCCATAATGGCTTGGACATTGGCAAAGGCGATTTTTTAGCGTGAGAAAATATTATCTTAATAATGCCGAATGAATTTAAAAAATTCACTTGCAACTGAATAAAAAAACATGATAATTAATAAACCATTAATTATCATGGATTTTATTATCAGGGGAAATAATGACAATTGCAATATTAAATGATTATATTAAAGAAATTGCCCAAATTCAATTTGAAACCGAACATAGCGGGCGGACGCATTTAGAAAATTTATTTCGTAAAATTATTGCCAATGATAAAATTACCATTATTCATGAACCCAAACGCGATAAGGGCGGGCGAGGTGCCCCCGATTATAAATTTATGCTTAATGATGATATTATCGGTTATTGCGAAACAAAAAAATTAGGCGATGACTTAAATTCCATCATAGAATCTGAGCAAATTAAAAAATATATAACGCTAAGCGATAATTTAATTTTAACCGATTATTTGCGTTTTATCTGGATTCATCAAGGAATTGCCAAGCTTGATATTCGTTTATGCGAAAAACCAGCTTTAAATAACAAATTAAAATTGCCCGAATCAAATTTTCACGAATTAGAAAATTTTATTAATTTATTCATTAATCAAGAACCCGAACCAATTACCAAGGCGAATATTCTGGCAAAATCATTGGCGAATCCAACACGCACAATTAAGAATGAAATTGCCCATAGCTTAACCCAATCGCATAAATTAAAACAAAATAACGAATTAACTGCAATGCACGATATTTTCAAAAAAAATATTTTCGTGGAGATTTCGGATACTGAATTTGCCGATGCTTTTGCGCAAACTTTAAGCTATTCATTATTTTTGACTAAATTAAACTTAACTAACCCGAATATTAAACTAAATTTGCATAATATCAGCCAACATACGCCGACCTCTTTTGCCTTAATTAAGGATATTTTGCGATTCATCAATGAATTGGATAAATACCCCAATATTAAACCTTATATTGAACGAATTTTTTATATTATTAATATTACTAAAATTGAGTCTTTGGTAAGTGATTTATCATTCAGCGCGCAACAAGACAAAGACCCTTATATTTATTTTTACGAAGATTTCCTCAAAGAATATGACCCGCAAATACGCGTAGACGCTGGCGTATATTACACACCCGAACCCGTGGTTAATGCAATAATTAATAATATTCATGATATTTTAATTGATGAATTTGCTCTGGCAAATGGCTTGGCGAACGAACGGGTAAAAATTTTGGATTTTGCTTGTGGCACGGGAACTTTTTTATTACAAATTTATCGTAAAATTTTAGATTCCATATCGCCAAATAATCTGAATCGCAAAAATATCATAAAAAATCATTTATTAAAACAAATTTATGGTTTTGAATTATTAATCCCTGCTTATTGCGTATCGCACCTTAAATTATCGCAATATTTGCGCGAATCCGCCCATTATATTTTGCAAGATAATGAACGAATTCAAGTTTATCTAACAAATACCCTTGAATATCGCGAAAAAATCGTTGAAAATGCTTTATTTGAAGGATTTTTTCCAGCACTTTCAACGGAAGGTAAAACTGCGCAAGAAATTAAAGAGGATAATGATATTTTAGTCATTACCGGCAACCCCCCTTATCACGGCGAATCAAAGAATAATTCTGATTATATTTTAAATTTAATAAAAGATTATAAGCCCAAAGATGGCGATTTATTATCACAAAATATTAAATTTTATGATAAAATATGCAAAAGTGTCAAAGGTAAGGAACAAAATATTAAATGGCTTCGCAATGATTATGTCAAATTTCTAAGATTTGCTGAGGATAAAATGAGCAGAACTGGGCAAGGGATAGTTGGCGTAATTACCAGTAATTCATTCCTTGACAGCCCAATTTTTCGTAAAATGCGCGAACATTTAATGCAAACATACCATAAAATTATAATAATTGATTTGCATGGCAATAATAATAATAAAGAAAAATCACCAGACGGGTCACCCGACCAAAATGTTTTTGATATTCAAGAAGGAGTAGCCATTTCATTTTTTATCAAAAATCCGCAATTAAAAAAATCAGAACAAGGCGTATTTCATTATGATATTTATGGCAAAAGACAAGCAAAATTTGCCCAAATTAATGAGATTCATTACAAACGCACGCCGAATCAAATTAATCCTATTGCCCCTTTTTATGAATTTGTGCCTCGCAATGAAATACAACGCAATAAATATGATAAAGGAATAAGCCTAAGGGAAATATTTTGTAATTTTGGCGTGGGTATTTGCACGAAACGGGATCATTTAGTTTATCAGAATAATAAGCAAAATTTAATTGGCATACTTGATGATTTTGATAATTTAGATGACAGAGCCATAAAAGAAAAATATCATATTAACCATGAAAGCGAAGGATGGAAAGTAATTTGGGCAAAAAATAACATTAAAAAATTTGGCGTTAAAGATAATTATATTAAAATTTGTGCTTATAGACCTTTTGACGCTAAATATACATATTATACAAATTATAATATGGGGTTTTTGGCACGACCTGTTTATGATGTTATGAAGCATTTTGAAAAACCGAATATTGGTTTTTGCTTTGTGCGTAATTTTAAGGCGGTAAATTATTTTGATAATGTTTTTATTACCAATAAAATGATTGATTTACATTATTTAAAAGTTGGTTCTGCGGTTGCCCCCCTATATCTTTATCATGAACATCAAGAACAACCAGACGCAAATTTTCATCAATCTTTTCGCAATATGGTGAATAAAAAATTCAATAACCCCAGTGCCGAACAAATTTTAGCCTATATTTATGCGGTAATGCACGCGCCTTCATACCGCAGTGCTAATTTGGAATCATTAAAAATGGATTTTCCTAAGATTCCCTTTGATATTGCGCCCGAAGAATTTTATCGCTTGGCGGAGTTAGGGCAGGGTTTAATTGATGCCCATCTTATGCGCGTCATTCCCAAAATACTCAATGCTGAAAATCAACCCATTGGCGAACCTAATACCGATGATACAAGCAAATACGACACAAAAATTACAAAAATATCGCATGTTGCGGCGAATAATCGCTTATATTTTAATAAAACCAGTTATTTTTCCGATGTCTCGCCCGAAATATTGAATTTTACCATAGGCGGTTATAAAGTTCTGTTGCAATATTTAAAATCCCGTCAAGACGAAAATATCGCCGATGAATTGGGGCATATTCGCAATATCATTAACATTTGCCAATATACGCTTAATATAATGCAAGAAATTGATAAATTAATACCATAAAAAAATTCTGCTATTGCTAGCAGAATTTTATTTATCTGGCAGGGGCGGAGGGTCTCGAACCCCCAGCCTTCGGTTTTGGAGACCGACGCTCTACCAATTGAGCTACACCCCTAGGTTATTATCCAAGAATTTTGCTGACCACGCCCGAACCAACGGTGCGACCACCTTCACGAATTGCAAAGCGCAAGCCTTGTTCCATCGCGATAGGGGAAATTAATTCCACAACCATGCTAACATTATCACCGGGCATTACCATTTCTACGCCAGCTGCTAATTCTACGGAACCCGTAACATCAGTGGTGCGGAAATAAAATTGCGGGCGATAATTGCTGAAAAATGCGGTATGGCGACCACCTTCTTCTTTCGTTAAAATATAGGCTTCGCATTCAAATTTCTTAAATGGTTTAATCGTGCCGGGAGCTGCCAATACTTGACCGCGTTCCACATCATCACGGCTTACACCGCGTAATAATGCCCCAATATTATCACCAGCTTGACCGCTGTCTAATAATTTGCGGAACATTTCCACGCCCGTTACCGTTGATTTTGCCGTTGCCCGCAATCCAACAATTTCAATTTCTTCGCCGACCTTAACAATCCCGCGCTCTACGCGTCCTGTTACCACCGTGCCGCGTCCAGATATGGAAAACACATCTTCAATTGGCATCAAAAATGGTTTGTCAATTGGGCGGGCTGGTTGTGGAATTGAAGTATCAACTGCTTCCATCAAAGCCAAAATTTGTTTTCTGCCGATTTCATCGTTTGAACCTGATAATGCCGCCAAAGCCGATCCTTTAACAATCGGTATTGTATCGCCGGGAAAATCATATTTTGATAATAATTCGCGAATTTCTAATTCCACTAATTCCAATAATTCAGCATCATCTACTTGGTCTACTTTATTCATAAACACAACTAACGAAGGCACGCCAACTTGGCGGGCTAACAAAATATGTTCGCGGGTTTGGGGCATCGGACCATCAGCTGCCGACACAACTAAAATCGCGCCGTCCATCTGTGCCGCACCCGTAATCATGTTTTTCACATAATCGGCGTGACCGGGGCAATCCACATGAGCATAGTGACGATTTGTCGTTTCATATTCCACATGGGCTGTGTTAATTGTAATACCGCGAGCGCGCTCTTCGGGAGCTTTATCAATATTGTCATATGACATAAATGTTGCCCCGCCAGTTTCGGCTAATACTTTCGTAATTGCCGCCGTTAATGTCGTTTTGCCATGATCCACATGCCCAATCGTGCCGATGTTGCAATGCGGTTTGTTCCGTTCAAATTTTGCTTTTGCCATAATATCCTCTTGGTTGAAATAATAGTTGTGCTTGAATGTAATAATTATTAAATTACAGAAATATTCGTCTTGTTCAAAATCAGCAGCATAATAATGGAGCGGGCGATGGGAATCGAACCCACATGGCCAGCTTGGAAGGCTGGAGCTTTACCACTAAGCTACGCCCGCTGAAAATGGTGGTGGGAGTTGGTTTCGAACCAACGTAGGCATACACCAACGGATTTACAGTCCGTCCCCTTTAACCGCTCGGGCATCCCACCTTATTGAATTTACGGAATAACTCTATAAAATACGAATATACTCATTATCTAAAAATACCAATAAGTCAAGAATATTCTTACAATTTATTGCAAAACTTTATTATTTCATTTTGCAAAGCAAGAATTTGTGGGTAATTTGCGCAAATTTCTTGCTTGAAATCACTATCAAGGACTATTTCAACCAATTTTGCAATATCATTAAACGCAATTTTATCGGTTAAAAATTGGGCAACCGCCCATTCATTGGCGGCATTTAGCACTAATGGTGCGCTTTTACCATAATTAAGCGCAAATTTTGCTAATTTAAAGCACGGGAATTTTATTTCATCAATTTCATAAAAATTCAAATTTTGTATGGCGGTTAAATTTAATCTTGGGGCATTATTCGCCGTGCGATTCGGGGTATTTAAAATATATGAAATTGCGATGCGCATATCCGCCATGCCCATTTGCGCCAAAACTGAGCCATCATCATAATGCACCAAGGAATGCACGACAGATTGCGGGTGAATCACCGCGCATAATTTATCGCCCGCCATATTAAAAAGATAATGGGCTTCAATAATTTCCAATCCCTTATTCATTAAGGTTGCTGAATCAATGGTAATTTTTGCGCCCATGCTCCAATTAGGGTGTTTTAGGGCTTGCGCTTTGGTAATTTTTGCAAAATCTGAACTTGGCAATTGCCAAAATGGACCACCAGACGCGGTTAAGGTTAATTTTTCTACATTTATTTCGTGGTTTGTATTTAAGCATTGAAAAATCGCGTTATGTTCGGAATCAATCGGTAATATTTGCCCATTTTTTGCCAATTTAAGCAATATTTCGCCCGCCGCAATTAAAGATTCCTTATTCGCCAAAGCGATTTGATAACCGCGTTTTAAGGATTCAAGCACATAGGGCAATCCCGCCATACCGACAATCGCATGAATTGTTAAATCATTGGCAATTTTCGCAATTTCAAGCGTTTCATTTTCACCAAAAAATAATTGGCATTGGCAATTTTTAAGCAATAATCTTGCTTGATTTGCTTGGCTTACATCGTTAATACCCAAATATTTTGGTTGAAATTCATGGGCTAATTTCGCAAGTTTTGCTATATTTTTATGCGCAACCATGGCGATAATTTGAAATTTATCGGGGTGCTGGCGCACTAAATCACATACGGAATCACCGATTGACCCTGTCGCCCCCATAAGAATTATTTGCTTCATTTTGCTTTAATATTTCATTTAATTGCATGGTTTTAGCTAAATTAGCTAAAATATATTTTTTAACTAACATAAATATTATGGGTTTGCCAATAAAAAAACAACTTCTTTGCCAAAAATTAAATTTTGCGGTTTGAAAATCCCATAATTTTTTTAATCTTGTTAAAATTGCTTCTTGAATCTCTTGCCATTCTTCATGGCTTAAAGCTTCAATTTTCGGGACAATTACCTCATCACGCGCCGTGCCATAAAGTGGAATTATCGGATAATCTGATAATTCGTGATGATTTTTATAAGATTCATTAAATATTTTATTGCCCGCATTTTTGGGAATAATTAACGAATTTTTTAACGCCAATTGCGCGTGTTTTCGCCCCAACATAAAATCGTGATGCCGCCATTGTTGCTTGATAAATCCCGCAAACCCCCCAAATAAACCGCTAATTAATTGATTTTCATCAATTTTATGCCCAAAATTTGGTTTGGGGGCGATGATAAATCGGCTATAAATATTGTGATTCATTGCTAATAAAATATCGCTATATTGGGCGTTTTGCTGGTCAATTAACATCGCGAATAAATTACCAATGATGCCCATACTTAATTTTTCGCCAATTTTTATGGCTTGGGCAGGTGCGCTGGGCAAGGGATTTATCATTAAAACGGCGCGATTTGCTTCTTGGGCAGTGCGCGGATTTTGGTTTTTATCATCGGCAATAATCGCAAAATGCGCATAATCAAAAGGCTTATTGTGAAATAAGCCGCCATCAATTAAATTTGTTTGGGCAAAAAATTGCGTGTTTTTTGGGTATAAAATTGCCTCGGGCATAATATATTGCTGAGAATAATCACGATTTTTGCGATTATACGCCACCGAAGGAAAAACCATCGGCAAGGCGCAAGTCGCTTGTAAGGCGGTTTGAAATACCTGCGTTTCTTGTCCATTGCCGATGATTTCATTAATCGCATCATGGCGTAAAAATTGATTTTCACTAATTTCGCCTTTGCCTAAATTTTCGCAAATAAAATGGAATCGGTCGCTAAAATTTGATATTTGCCATTTATCGCCCGACCAATCAAGCGGAATTTGCGTGCCATTAACATCGCTGTTCATAATGAATAAATGTAATTTTTTAGCAATATACGCTAAATCACGCGTGGGGTTTTGCGGAATTTTTGCGGCATAACGATTAATAATATCGGTTATTAATTTGCTGTTAAATACCGATTCTAAAGAATCTTGGGGCGTATCGCAAAGCGAATTTGCACCGATTAATTGCGTTTCTTTCACCCAAACATCATATAGTATTTCATGATAATAATCACGATTTTCACGGCGGCACCCTTGATTATAAAGCACGGCAGCCCATAATCCCGTGCAAATGCCACCCGCCGAATTGCCGCATAATGCTGGAATAATAACTTCGTGATTCGGCACGGATTTATCATTTTCTTTGGCTAATTGCCATTCATCAAGGGCTTCGGTAATAAAATCGCAAACGCCCGCGATATAACTGCCCGCCGATACGCCACCCGCCATCGCCAAAGAAAGCATAAATTTATTTTCCTGCATATTTAACTCCATGATAATTTCACAATCATAATGTAAGTTTTAATTTTAAAATTACAAGTTAAATTTTAATGGACATTACCTAATAATAAAATATTAAAATTCGTGGCAATTTGAACTTTTGCGCTATAATGAGATTAAAGGATTTTTTTCTTTGTGATGATGTAGGCATATATTTTTAAGCAACTTTGATAATTAAATATTTTAATAATTTTTTAATTCTATTATAGCATAAGCACAAAATAGGGTGCAAACATAAAAAATCATGCTGTTTTATTCACAATATTTTTGGGGGATTCCCCCAACCCCCTTATATGATTAAATGATTAAAAAGATTTAATAATTTTTTTATGGCAAAAAATTAATATCCATTTTTGGTACAAAACAATGAAAAATGGCATCATTGGGGATTTTATCAAATTGCTCGCAATAAAATTTTTGCGAATCGCGATAAATTTTCGCTGATTTTGCGCCATCATCGCTCTCTTTTTCTTGCCAACCGATGATTAAGCCAACGGGTTTGGGTAAAATTGGGCAACTGGGAAATAATGATAAAATTTGACAATTTTTCTGGGCAAGCAATTTTTCTGGCGCGTGATTAAAGCTAATAACCGCCATACCTGCGGTTTCATTGCCTAATTCTTGGCAAATATAATCGCTGGAAGATTGTAATATTTTGCCATGCCTGCCAAATTCATAAAATAATTCAGCCCGATAATTTTGAATAATTTCATGGGTGGCTAAAATATCAAATTTATTTTGTTTTTGCGCACTTATCGCCATAATTTCTTTGAAAATTGCGGTTAAATCGGCATTATTGATAAATTCTTGGTCTTGCAAATAGCTAAGCACTTGGGCTTCACGATATGGTCGGTCGGGCGATTGCTGGGGTTTAAGCTGTTTAACTTCGGTTACTTTGGCGATTAATTGCCATCGCTGGTTAAGACATGCGACTAACTCCTTGTCAATTTTATCTATTTCGCATCTGATTTGTGCCAAATCTAATTTTTGCATATTTTATCCTTGTTAAGTTATTGTAGGGCTGATTTAATAATTTCTTCTTGCTCAAGCGCGTGGCGTTTTGCCGAACCCGTCGCCGGTGAAGCCGATTCCCCGCGCCCAATATAAACTGGCGCAGTATGGGGTTTATGCTTAATATTTTGCAAGATTTTTTCAATTTTCCTATCTACAAAATGCCAAGCACCGCCATTTTGCGATTCTTCTTGGCACCAAATTATTTCAGCATTGGGAAATGTTTTCAATTCTTCGCTGATAACATCGGAGGGAAAAGGATATAATTGTTCCAAGCGCATTATCGCAATATCGTCAATTTTTTGAGAATCGCGGGCGTTCAGCAAATCGTAAAAAATTTTACCGCTGCAAATAATCACTTTGCGTATATCTTTGGGTTTTGCCAATTGCCCATTAAAGCATTTATCGTCCATTAATACGCGATGAAATGTTGAATTCCCAGTAAAATCGGTAATGTCTGATACGCATAAAGGATGCCGTAATAATGATTTTGGCGCCATGACGATTAAAGGCTTACGAAAACTGCGCCGTATTTGCCGTCTAAGCGCATGAAAATAATTGGCGGGTGTAGTGATATTGCAAATTTGCCAATTATCATCGGCGGATAATTGCAAAAATCGCTCTAACCTTGCCGAAGAATGTTCTGGACCCTGTCCTTCATAACCATGGGGCAATAACATTACTAAGCCGCACATTCTTAACCATTTTGTTTCACCTGATGCAATAAATTGATCAATAATCACCTGTGCGCCATTGGCAAAATCGCCAAATTGCGCTTCCCAAAGCACCAAAGAATGCGGTTCCGCGCAAGCATAACCATATTCAAACCCCAATAAGCCAAATTCGGATAATGGGCTATTAATAACTTCAAAATAGGCTTGACCGGGGCGAATATTTTGCAACGGCGTATAGGTTGATTCGGTATTTTGATCCGTCCACACCGCATGACGATGCGAAAATGTGCCTCTTTGGGAATCTTCGCCCGATAATCTTACCGAAGTCGCTTCGCATAATAAACTACCAAACGCCAGCGCCTCGGCGGTGCCCCAATCAATATTTTTGCCGTCTTGAATATTTTTTAAGCGATTTTCCATTTGCTTGGCAATTTTGGAATTTACTTGAAAATTTTGGGGAATCGCGCAAATTTTCTCGCCAATTTCTTGCAATAAATCATTTTCAATTGCCGTATCGCCGCTGCGCTTGCCAGCGCCCGCGGTGGTTAATCCCGACCAGCGACCCTCAAGCCAATCGGCTTTATTAGATTTATAATCCTCTGCTTCTTGCATGGCGGCTTCTAATTTTTGATTAACATTATCACAAATCGCTTGCACTTGGTCTTTATCCAGCACATTTTCATGGATTAAGCGTTCGGCATAAATTTCACGGGTGCGTGGGTGGGCGGTAATTTTTCGGTACATAATTGGTTGCGTAAACATTGGTTCATCAGATTCATTATGCCCGTGACGGCGATAACAAATAATATCAATCACAATGTCTTTTTTAAATTTTTGCCGATATTCAATCGCGATTCTGGCGGCGCGAATACAAATTTCTGGGTCATCGCCATTAACATGAATCACTGGCGCATCAATAGTTTTTGCCATATCCGTGCAATATAAAGACGAACGGGAATCTTTGGGGCTGGTGGTAAAGCCAATTTGATTATTAGTGGCAATATGAATCGTGCCGCCGGTTTTATACCCGGCGAGTTGCGATAATAATAAAGTTTCCGCCACGATGCCTTGCCCAATAAATGCCGCATCACCATGCAGTAAAATCCCCATAGTTTTAACTCTATCAACATCGTCTTTTTGCATTTGGCGGGCGCGCACTTTACCCAGCACCACGGTGTTGACGGCTTCTAAATGGCTGGGGTTGGGGGTTAAGGATAAATGCACTAATTTACCATCAAAATCCCTATCCGCGCTTGTGCCTAAATGATATTTAACATCGCCCATCGCATCAACATTGCTAGGCGAAGCCGTGCCCCCTTTAAATTCCATGAAAATTACTTTATAAGGTTTATTCATGATATTTGCCAAAACATTTAATCGCCCACGATGCGCCATGCCAATCGTAATATCCTCCAAACCCAATTGGGCGCCGCGTTTGATAATTTGTTCAAGCATTGGCACTAAAACTTCACCGCCATCAAGCCCAAATCGTTTCGTGCCTTTATATTTTTTATCCAAAAAAGTTTCAAATAAATCGGCTTCGGTTAATCTTGTCAGCACGGCTTTTTTGCCTTCGGTTGTCAGGGGCATATAAGCCATACCGCCTTCAATTTTTTCTTGAATCCAGCTTCGTTCTTCGGAATTGGCGATGTGCATATATTCAATCGCCAGATTTTTGCTGTAAGATTTAATACAAATTGCCAAAATTTCGCGCAAAGTTGCATTTTCCATACCCAAAAGATAATTTATAAAAATCGGTCTATCGTAATCTTTTTCTGAAAAACCATATGTTTCGGGCAATAATTCGGGGTGAATTTCGGTATTTTGTAATTTAAGCGGGTCAAGAGTCGCTTGCGTATGCCCATGACGGCGATAAGCGCGAATTAACGCAATGGCACGAATTGAATCTAAACGCGATTGCGATTCATTGCCAGCTTGCGAACCGCCAACTTTAAGGAATTTTGCCAAAGTTTCTTGTAAAGTTTCGCCCGATGCCACGCCTTGCAATAAAAAATCGCTCAGTGAGCTTTGGTGATTCGCGCCCAAACCCACGATTGATGTTTGTTTCGGTGCCCAGCTTGGACCTTTTTCGGCAAAAAAACTATCACCCGAAGCATCAGCTTGTTTATTATCTAGATTTTTGAAAATTTCTGCCCAATCGGCGGGAACAGCCTCAGGGTCAGCAAGGTATCGTTGATATAATTGAAATAAATAAGTTTCATTTGCCCCGTGAAAAACACTGCTATTGCCGATATAAGTCATTATTTCCTCTATTTCTTAAATTATTAGCGTCCCTAACTATTACTAATACCATAGAAAACATAAAATTGTCAATTTATTTTATGAATTTTGCGCCATTTCATCGGCTTGTTTTAATGCCGCCAACATGCTATGATGATTGGCGCGTAATTTTGCGCTTATATTAAATGCCGTGCCGTGGTCGGGTGAAGTGCGAATGATTTTTAAGCCAAGGGTGCAATTAACCGCGCCGTGAAAATCAATGGTTTTAATCGGAATTAATACTTGGTCGTGATACATGCCGACAACGCAATCAAAATTTTGACGGGATTCTTGATGAAAAGCAGTATCCGCAGGCAATGCACCAATGATATTTAAGCCGTTTTGCCGTAAAATATTCAAGGCAGGGTTAATAATTTCAATTTCTTCCAACCCCATTTTACCCGATTCGCCCGCGTGCGGATTCAAGCCTAAAACGCCAATTCGGGGTTTTCTTTGCTGAAATTTGGGGAATTTTGCAATTAATTCGCGGTGCAAAAGCGTGATTTTATCAATAATTAAATCTGCCGTTATTGCCTTTGGCACTTGGGACAATGCAATATGAATAGTAAGTGGCATAACCGCAAAATCTTGATTGCATAATAGCATTAAAGGCGTGCTATCCTTAGTTAAATATGCCAAAAATTCCGTATGACCGGGAAAGGCAAACCCTGCATCTTGCAGAATATTTTTTGCAATCGGTGCCGTTGTCATGGCGCGCGCTTGATGATTCAAGCATAATTGCGCCGCAATTTCAATGGATTTTATGACCATTTGGGCATATTCTGGCGAAGGATTGCCTAAATTTAAGGGGATTTTATGCGGCAGATTTAAGCAATATATTGCTTGATTATCTTGATATTTGGGCGCAAATTCTTCAAAATTATTGAAATTAATAATTTTGGTATTTAGTCCCATTAACCTTGCCAAAGCCGATAATCTTGCGCCATCATCAATCACGATGAATCGTGTATCTGGATTAATCTTAGCATATTCGCCCAAAGATTTTAAAATTATTTCGCCACCAATCCCCGCAGGGTCGCCCATTGTTATTGCAATTGGTTTAAGATTTTTTTGCATTGCGTTGCTCTAAATCATGCAATCGTTGTTTTAATTCGGTAATTTCCAAACATAATTTATCTAAAATAATTTTTTCAGGATCCATAAATTCATCATTTGAAACTCCATATGCTTCAAAACACGGCGAAGAAAGCTTGACTGGCGTTAATTTTTCCACAATTTTTGCAGGAATTCCCACCGCCGTGCAATTGGCGGGCACATCTTTGACCACCACGGCATTACCGCCAATGCGCGCGCCATCATGAATCGTTATTGGGCCCAATATTTGCGCCCCCGACCCGACAATAATATTATTTTTAAGCGTGGGGTGGCGTTTCATATTGCGCTGGGCGTTGCTGTTTACCGAAGGCGAAACTCCGCCCAAAGTAACATCTTGATATAAGGTGCAATCATCGCCAATTTCCGCCGTTTCGCCAATTACCACCCCCGCACCATGATCAATAAAAAGATTTTTACCAATTGTTGCGCCCGGGTGAATTTCAATGCCAGTTAGCAATCTAGCCAATTGCGATAAAAGCCTTGGCAAAAATCGTAAGCCCAGCAACCATAATTGATGGGTAATGCGGTAAATTAAAACGGCATGAAAGCTTGGGTATAAAAATATTACATCAATGCGGTTGCGTGCCGCTGGGTCGCGGGCAATGATACTATCTATTTCATTAAAAATATTCATTTTTTCCTTAAGATTGGCAATTATCAATGCCAAATATTACTCAAAAAAATTGTGCATTGCAACGAAAATTTTTAATTATCAAAAAAATTAGAAATCTCCATTATAATTAACAGGACATTCCCCAAATATTACAATTTAAAACAGCATGATTTTTTATTGTCGCACCTTATTTTGCGCTTACGCTTTAATAGGATTTAAGGATTTAAGGATTATTAAAATATCACAATTTAAAACAGCAAGAATTTTTATTTTCACACCTTATTTTGCGCTTACGCTTTACTAGAATTAAAAGAATTAAAAGAATTAAAAGAATTTATTGATTATTAAAATATTTAATTATCAAAGTTGCTTAAAAATATATGCCTGCATGATGAAAAAGAAAAAAATTCTTAAAATTCTTTTCAATTCTTAAAATTCTTTGTAAAGGGGGTTTGGGGAATCCCCAAAATATAACGAATAAAACAGCATGAATTTTTATTTTTGCACCCTATTTTGCGCTTACGCTTTAATAGGATTATGGGATTATAGGATTAAATGATTATTAAAATATCACAATTTAAAACAGCAAAAATTTTTATTTTCACACCTTATTTTGCGCTTACGCTTTACTAGAATTAAAAGAATTTAATGATTATTAAAATATTTAATTATCAAAGTTGCTTAAAAATATATGCCTGCATGATGAAAAAGAAAGAAATTCTTAAAATTCTTTTCAATTCTTAAAATTCTTTGTAAAGGGGGTTTGGGGGAATCCCCCAAAATATTACCATATAAAATTTTATTATAAAAAATGAAGAATATTTAAAAAATAAATTCTTGAATATTATTGCAATTTGGTTCATATATGCGCCATGAATCTGCATTCATCTTATAATTATTTTTACCAAGACCATGATTTTCACCCCGAAAATCCATTGGGTGAGAGTGAGTATATTTACGCGCAAGGTTTAGGGGCAGATATTTGGGATTTAGTTGCCCATAAACAAGAACCCTTAAAAATAGCTGAAATTGGTTTTGGTTTTGGGCGCAATTTTTTAGTTTTTTGTAAATATTTTGCCCAGCAAATTGCGAACCACCCCCAAGGCGTAGATTATATTGGCATTGAATCGCACCCTAAACATTATGGCGAATTTTTGACGATTTGGCATGAATTAGCGCCCTATTCCCCCAATTGCCAAGAATTATTATCAAGATGGTCGTTATTAAATGCTTTGGGCGTGAACCCCCCCGAACAACCGCATCATAATCGCCATGTTTGGCATTTTATGGCGGGTAAAGTGCGCTTACATTTGATAATTAACCAAGCGCAAACGGCGTTGGACGATTTAATGGTGGTTGGCAAAATTCATGGTTGGTGCTTTAATGGCTATCGCCCTGATAAAAACCCGCAAGCATGGCACGAAAATCTTTTGCCCTGCGTGCAAAATCTAAGTTGCCATGGCGCCGTGCTTTGCGCCCATTATGCGCCCGAATTTTTTACCAAAAATCTTGAATTGCATGGGTTTGCGTGGCAGATTCGCCCAAGTTTTCTGAATAACAAGCAAATATTACGCGCCGTTTATCAAGGGCAAGAACAACCGCTTGCCAACGATTTTCGCCACGCGCCCCATGAAATAGCCTATCAACAAAAGCAAAAAATTGTGATTCACGGCGCCCAATTAGCAGGAATCATGGCGCATCAAGCCCTAAAAATAAGGGGCATTGCGGCAATAATGACTTTTGACCCCGATTTTTACAGCGATTCACCGCCGATTGCCGTTTTGCATCCGCATCAATCCCTAGGGCACGAGGCATTTGGGCAATTTAGCGAAACGGCTTATCATTTTGCGTTTTGGTTTTGGGCGAATCAAGGCGAATTTCAACGGCTTAATCATGCTTTAATGCACGGCAAACCAAGATTATATGAATTTATCGCCCGCAGTGGCTTGCAATGTCAAGCAATTAATGGCGGTGTTTTGCTTAATGATAGTGGTATCGTGATTCTTGCAGATTATATAAGGCGCAAACAGCAAGAAAATCCCCCGATTGCAATTCAAGAATTTCAAGATGATGATTATATGCCAATTTATGCCAATGGACGCGGGTCTTGCGCTCAATTACATTACCCCCATTCGCAAACAGCCGTTATTTTACGCGAATATGAAAATATTCACGAAAAAATCGTCGCGGCGCAGGCGATTTTATCCACCAAAGATTTTTATAGTTTTAGCGCGTTTAATAATCGCTGGATTGGCTCCTTGGCGCATAATTCCTTAAATTTAGACGCGCAAGCCATCTATAATTTTCGTGGCACAAGGTTAAAATCGGGCGATTCTAACCCCTTAATTGGCGCAATTGCCGATAAAGACGCTTTTTTAGCAGAATTTCACGATATTCACCACGGCAAAAAATTTAAAAATTACCGATTGCCCCCCGTGCAATCCTATATGTTAAGCGCGTTAGGCGGCAAGGGATTAAGCCATGCACCACTGGGCGGGGAAATTATCGCTAGCATCATCAGTAATGGTGTCTTGCCGATTGGCAAGGCATCGTATCGCGCCCTTAACCCCATGCGGTTTTTGATTCGGAAATTAAAACAAAAAAATTAAAGCGGGTCGCGGTAAAACATATCGCGGGTGAATTGCACGCCATCATTGATAGCTTTGGCGTAATAGGGCTGTTGCATTAAATCAAAAGGCACTGATGTTTGTAATTCTGTGCCCAAAGTTCCTAATTTATATTTTTGTTGCATCTCATCGTTAAATCGTGGAATGCCAAAGGGAATTTCAAGCTTATATTCACGGCGTAGGGCAAAATTTGCTTCATCAAATTCCTTGGAATTGATATATTCATAAAAATTGCGCGCGGATGCTTGATATAATTTCGGTTCGCGGATTCGTTGCGCAGTTTCATCAGTTTTGCCGATTAACTTTAATTGCCGATGGTCAATTTCAATATCTGGCGCAAAAATCGCACAATTATTACCCAAACCAAACATAAAATGAATAGTATCATTAAAAAAATGATTACTTTTTGATGGATTTAATTTAACAATATGCGCCATTCGGTTGGTGAAGGCGCAAAAACCACCAAAAGGCGAACAATAATTATCCTTTAAAATAACCATGGGTTTAATTTTCAAATATTCGCGAATTTTTTTATCAAATTCAGGAGTTTTTAAGAATCCATCATCAGATATATTACAATAAAATTCTTCGTTCGGATATTTAAACATCATAAAATCATAATAACATGATGCGCCCGTGCTGGGCGGCACAATTTCAACGGTGCAAAATGCAGGGAATTCCATACCACGATACGAAAAATCATCGCTGTCAATAATGACAATTACATTATCAGAAAAATTTAATTGTTGGTATAATTGAAAAATTTCGGCTAATTGCTGCGGGTGATTGCGTGTTGGCAGAAAAAACATGATTGTTCCTTAATAAAAATCCTCGGTAATTAATATCATTACCGAGGATAATTTTCAACTTTTAAATAATGATTAAATTATTTTGCAGGTTTTGGGTCAGCACCAATGTCAGAATAGAATGTTGGCGCGAATTTCGCGGAATATTTCCAGAAATTATAACCACCCGATTTGCTATTGTCACCTTTGGCATCAAATGCAATATCGCCAATGATGGTTTTGCTGGTATTTTTATGCAAATATTCAGCAACTTTCTTGGGGTCGGTTGATTTGATTGCTTTAACGGCGTCAGCCCATAATTGAATCGTTGCGTAAGTATTTAAGGTATAACCTTCTGGGTCATAGCCATCTTTTTTGAACGCTTCAACAACTTTGGCAGCTTTGGGGTTTTTGCGTTGGTCGGGGTCAAATGTAACTAAGACACCTTCGGCAGTATCACCAGCTGTTGTCCAAAATTCAGTTGAAACCACCGCATCGCCCGAGACAACTTGCACTTTTTTCAAGCCTTGCGCATCCATCTGACGAACAATCAAGCCTAATTCAGGGTGATAGCCACCAAAATACATCGCATCTGGTTTCATTGATTTTAATTTAGTTACAAAAGCCGTATAATCTTTTTCACCGGGGTTAATGGTTTCATGGGCAACAGCCTTGACACCAGCGGCGTTTAAAGCTTTTTCCATTTCATCGGCTAAGCCCTTGCCATATGCGGTTTTGTCATCAACAATCACAATATTTTTGCCTTTGAAATGCTTGGCAACCCATTTGCCAGCCACAGAACCTTGCTGGTCATCGCGACCACAAACCCGCAAAACATTGGTTAAACCGCGTTCAGTGAATTTGGGATTGGTTGAAGCAGGGGTAATTTGCAAAATTCCTTCTTCAGCATATACTTCCGAAGCTGGAATTGATGAGCCCGAGCAAAAATGCCCCGCGACAAATACGACTTTTTCTTGTTTCATTTTATTAGCAACAGCAACCGCTTCCTTAGGGTCGCAACGATCATCGCCAATTAATAATTCAATTTTTTGACCCAATAAACCGCCCGCAGCATTAATATCTTTCACAGCTTGCTCAGCACCGCGTTTCATTTGTTCGCCATATGATGCTAAATCACCTGTAATTGGACCATTTGTCGCAATTTTAATTTGCGCAAACGCCGAAGATGCGATGAAACCTGATGCTAATAAGGCAACAGATAATGATAATTTTTTCATAAATTCCTCCTTGAATTTTATTTTAATATTTTATGGTTTAACCATTACACTATATTTTAATAAAAAAATTTAAATTTGCAAGCAAATAATGCAAATAATGAAAATTTTTCTATACCTTGATTCTCCAATAGTGTTAAAAATTATCATCACTAACGGAATATAATATTTTAAGTTTAAGGGGGATTTTTTCTCTGTGCTAACGCAACATCTCAAAATCCCCCTTAATAACCCCCTTTATAGTCAAAATTTGACCAAGTGATTTATTTTAAATCACTTGGGTATTTTGACTATATAATTTAATAAAGTTTTGAATTAATTCAATAAATTGATTGCCGCGGTCTTCAAAATTCTTAAATTGATCAAACGAAGCCGCCGCAGGTGCCAATAAAACTACATCACCCGATTGCAAATTTGCAGATATTTCCCTAAATGCCTCTGCCATAGTATCAGTTTTTTGCTTGGGCATATCGGGGCTTAAAATATTCATTAAATAATCCGCGCCCGCGCCATAACAATAAGCCTTAGTGATTTTATCAGCGCAATTATTTAGCAAGGCAAAATCATCGCCTTCTTTAAGCTGACCGCCGACAAGCCAATGAATATTATTATAATTTTGTAAGGATAAATACGCCGATGCGACATTTGTTGCCTTAGAATCATTGACAAACCTAACGCCATGATGCACCGCAATTAATTGTTGCCGATGGGGTAATGGCACAAAATTATTGATAGCTTGGCTAAATTTTGCAATTTTGTCGCTTAACGGCATTTCCTTAAAAATACTATTCATCGCGCCCCAAACCGCCGCGATATTTTGCTTGTTATGGTATCCTTGAATCGGGCAAGCATTGGTCATTTTGAAAATTTCCTGCCAGCCTTGAAACATGGCATCATCATGCCAGCCGATTCCTTGAAACGGGCAACGGATTCCAGATATTGGTGTAAATCGGTGGTTTTGCCCATAAATATCTTGGCTAAATTCATCATCAATGCCGATAAAATTTGCGCCATTTTGATTAAATATTTTTTGCTTAACCAAACTATATTGCGCCATATTGCCGTGGCGTTCCAAATGATCATACGAAAGATTTAACAAGATGGAGACCCCAAAATCGTAAGGCTTCATGCGTTCTAACTGATATGATGATAATTCCAAAACCATAAATTCAGCGTCCGCAAAAGCAATTAAATCCATGGCAGCAATGCCAATATTGCCGCCCATCACCGATTTTTTGCCAAAAAAATTCAAGCAATGATTCATTAATTTAGTCGTGGTTGATTTGCCATTCGTGCCCGTGATAGCGATAAATTGCGTGTTATGCCCGCGCGCCATTAATAATAAATCTACATCCAACAATATTTGTTTATTATCCTTGATGGCTTGACTTATTAAGCTATTTTCATTGCTGATGCCGGGGCTAACGATAAGATAATCTATTTTGGCAAAATTTTCTTGATTATGCTGATATACTTGATAACCCGCGGCGATTATTTCGGCAATTTTATCGGGATTATCATCGGTGATGGATATATTTGCCCCTAAATCGCGGCAATATTTCGCCACCGATTTTCCCGATATACTAAATCCCAAAATAGTGATGTTTTTTTGTTGATATTCGTGCATATTTTACCTTAATTTTAAAGTTGATAGGGCAATTAATGCTAAAATAATCGTAATAATCCAAAAACGAATCACTATCGTAGCCTCTGACCAGCCCTTTTTTTCAAAATGATGATGAATGGGTGCCATTAAAAACACGCGTTTTTTGGTTTTTTTATAATATAAAACTTGAATAATTACCGAAAAAGCTTCCAAAACAAAAAGCCCGCCCGCAATTGCCAAGACAATTTCATGTTTCGTTGCAACCGCCACTAATCCCAAAGCACCGCCCAAAGCCAAAGAACCCGTGTCGCCCATAAATATCCGCGCTGGCGGGGCATTATACCATAAAAACCCTAAACCAGAGCCAATTAAAGCCCCGCAAAAAACCGATAATTCCCCCGCCGAATTAATAAATCGCAATTGCAAATATTCGGCATAAACCGCATTACCAACCAAATAAGCAATTACTCCTAAGACGCTTAACACAATCATAATCGGACCGATTGCCAAGCCATCAAGCCCATCAGTTAAATTCACGGCATTTGCCGCCCCAACCATAACAAACATGGCAAAAAACACATAAAAATACCCTAAATTAAGCGCGATATTTTTAAAAAATGGCACGGTTAAAATATTGGCAACTTCGGGCGATAGGCTTTGCATTAATATCCCCACGGCGATTATTGCTAAAAAAGCCTCACCCAAAAGGCGTATTCTGCCCGATAATCCCTTGGAGCCATGCCAAATTTTCTTGCTGTCATCGGCAAAGCCAATCAAGCCATAACCCAATAAAATTAACAAACCCGCCCAAATGGATTTATTGCCTAAATTTGCCCATGCTACAATTGACAATATACTGGTAAGTAATATAATTAATCCGCCCATGCTGGGGGTGCCAATTTTTTTCAAATGCGTATCGGGCGTGTCTTCACGCACGGTGGTTGCGCCATATTGCATGATTTTTAATTTATTAATAATCAATGGACCGATTAAAAAACTTAAAAATAATGCCGTTGCCGTGGCGCCAACCGCCCGAAAAGTAATATATCTAAACACATTAAATATGGTGGAATAATCAGTTAAAGACGGCAAGAAATAATATAACATTTTTTTCCTTTTGCATGTATTACGCCAAAGCCGCGCAAATGGCTTCAACAATGAAATTCATGTGCATTGCTTTTGAACCTTTAACCATCATAATATCATCGGTGGTTAATAATTGCGGCAAGTTTTGCACGGCTTCTTCGGCGGTATCAAACGATGCTAATAATCGCCCAACAGGTAAAGTTTGCATGGCATGACCCATTAATGGACCCACGGTTACAATATTCGGAATTTCTTCGCGCACCACGACATCACGAATCATCGCATGGTAATTTTTTTCATATAAGCCCAGTTCCAACATATCGCCCAAATACGCAATTTTGCGACCCTTGACGGGGTATCTTGCCAAATTCATTAAGCTTGATTCCAAGGAAGCTGGGTTAGAATTATAGGATTCATCAAAAATGATAATTTTTTTATTCGCGCCTAATTTATAATGATAAACTTTACCGCGACCGGGCAAGCATTCCCATTTAGATAATACTTCCAACGCATCTTTGATTTTAATGCCAACCGAGACACAAACAGCCAAAGCCGCCACAATATTTTTCGCGTTATTTGCCCCCAAAGCATTAATCGTTGCTTCAATAGCATCGCCCTTATAGCCAATGCGGATTTTTTGATAATTTTCAAAATCTGTCGCGCTTAGCAATCTAAAATCTGCATCGGGAATTAAACCATATGTAAAAATTTTCCCGCCATTATTTTTGGTAAAATCATCAGCATGTTGATTGAGAAATTCGCTTTCAGCCTCCAAAATCATGGTGCCGCCATGTTTTATATGCTGCATTAATTCATATTTAGCCGCAGCTAATTGCTCAATAGATTGAAAATTTGCCATATGGGCAGGCTTAATATTGGTAATCATGCCCAAATCTGGTTGCAAAATTCGCCCAATTTGTGTTAATTCGCCGCTGCGATTCATGCCTGCTTCAATCACGGCGTATTTTGTCGTTGCGGGCATTCTTACTAAATTTAACGGCACGCCCAAGGTATTATTTAAATTAGCCTCGCTTTTAAATCCATTGCCATCTTTCATAAAAACAGAACCAACCATATCTTTAATCGTAGTTTTGCCCACCGACCCCGTTATGCCAACAATTGTGCCCGCGCATCGTTTGCGCGCCGCCATTGCCAATATATTTAAGCCAATCGTTGTGCTGTCGGCAATATTAATAATTTTCGGGTTTTTCGTTACGCGATAATCCCAATTGGCGACTACGGCAACTGCCCCTAATTCCAAGGCTTTGTCTATATAATCATGCCCATCAAATTTTTGTCCTTTAATGGCAAAAAATATATCGCCTGCTTGTAAAGTTCGCGTGTCAATACTAACCCCCGTTGCAAACCACATATCGTCAATTGCAACTTTAAATATTTTGGAAAAATCCATTGAAGACCATAACATAAACACCTCTTTTCTTTATTTTCTTAACTTTATCATATATTTATAATTTATGCACTATTTCCTATCATATTCCATAAAATTTTACAATATGAATTTGCTTAAAATGCTAAATTATATCCTGCCTCTAACCCATGCACCATGTAATTGCGCTGAAATATATTATCATACCAGCCGCCTTGATATTGCAATAACGCATCACCAAAATCCGTATGATATTTAAGCCCCAAGCGAAATTGCAACTGATTCGCATCGCCGTTAAACCGAATGGTTGAGCCAGCAACTTTAATCGGTGATTCAATATGCGCGCGCCCAAACGACAAACCAGTATAAGGCGTAATATTATTTTTATCCCAATAATAATTCGTAAATAACCCATATGAATAAATGCGCGTGCCAATTTTACCGCGAATATTCGTGCCGCGCACTTCATAACCATTGACAATATCGGCGCGGGCGAATTCGGGACCCCATTCCAAATAAGATTGCCCAAAATCATACACAAAGCCACCGCTAAAACTTGCCCTTGTGCCGTGCCCCGCGCGAATTTGCACTTTATTTTTATCCTTGGCGGGATCAATTAATGCGCCATAACTAAAATGAAAATAATAACCATTAAAGCCAAAATTTGTGGTTTGTGGCGTATAAATTTGTACCCTTGGCGCATTGGGATAGGCAGGATTATCGTAATTTCCCCATTGCTGGGCATTATAAATAATTTTTGGCGGGTCATTCGTTTGCGCAAAGCCAGCAATTGGCAAAAATAAAATTAATGCCAGCAAATAAAACCATAAATTCTTTGGTAATAATACCATATATTTAACCATAGTTTTTGTGATTCAATATTTGTGCCAATTTGAATTTTAATAAAAATGACATTCCCCTGATTTTTGTGGTATGGCATTGCGTGGCATTGTAATCTGGGGCGAATGAGTTTAAATCAAAGCTTTGTCCATTATTTCCGCAAAATGATAAATCGCAATTGTCGTGCCAGAAGCAATTTGCTGGATACAGCCAATATTACCCATGACGATTAAATCAGGCTTGGTGTTTTCTAAATTCGCGATTTTGCGCAATTTTAATTTTTGGGCAATATCACCTTGCAAAATATTATACGATCCCGCCGACCCGCAACAAAGATGCGATTCTTTGGGGCTGACAACTTTATATCCTAATTTTTCTAAAATTATTTTGGGATTATCGGTTATTTTTAAACCATGTTGCAAGGAACATGCGCTGTGGTAAGCGCAAATTTGCTGGCTGGCTTGCTTGGTAAATTCGGGGTTGATTTTTATTTCGTCAATATTGATTAATTGGCTTAAATCGCGATATTTATCGGCAATTTCTTGATATTCTGGCGATAAATGCGCGTAATCTTGAATGAAACTGCCGCATCCAGACGCGCTTGACACAATATAATCATAATGGAAATTGCTTAATTGCAAGGCTAAGGCTTGGGCTTGGGCTTTGCCGACTTCTTCATAACCCAAATGCGCCGATAACGCCCCGCAACATTGATTTTCATTGAGCACTACGACATTAAAACCCAATTTTTTTAACACGGATACGCTGGCAATATCAATTTGCGGGCGAATTGGTGCCCCCGCGCAAGGGCGATGAAAAACCACTAATTTTTGCGATTTTTCTTGGTTTATGAAATTATCCATGGGTATGTTCATGGGTATGTTCATGGGCATGGCGGGGTAAATTTTTTTGGGAATTAAGGCAAGTATGTTGCGCAAATTTTGCGGTATGAATTTTTTGGGAATAAATTGGCTAAAAAAAGCAAATATCTGTCCAAAAAACAATAAAACACGCAAATATTGCGGATTAGGCAGGATATGAAGTAGCCCCCAGCGAATAATTCTTTGGTGCATTGGTCTTCGGTATTGCAATGTAATTTCGTGCCGTGCCATGTCAATTAAGCGGCGATAATTCACACCTGACGGACAAGTTGTCATACAGCTTAGGCACGACAAGCATCTATCAATATGTTTCACAAAATTATGGGTGATGGGGTTGGCTTTTTCTAACCAAGATTTTATTTGATAAATCCGCCCGCGCGGTGAATCACAATCATCACCCAATTCAACATAAGTTGGGCATGTCGCGGTGCAAAGCCCGCAATGCACGCATTTACGCAATTCTTCGTTGGCAATGGCAATATTCGGTTGCAATAATTGTTGGGGCGAAAAATGAGTCTGCATCTTAGGTCATTCGGTTGGGGTTAAGAATATTTTCGGGGTCAAAGGCAAGGCGAATCCTTGATTCTAATTGGGTTATTGCCGATGATTGCGGCTGAAACACGGCAATTTTACAATTTTTTGGCGATTTTATTAAGACGGCATGCCCGCATATTTGTTGGTTTTTATCGTTCGGTATTGCAAGGCGCAATTGCTTTGCTAAATTTTCATCATTCGTGCCAATATTTGCTAAACCACCGCCCCAATCAATAATATAATCAAATTTATCGCTTAATTTTTGCAAATTAGCGATAAATTCGGCGCAATAGCTTGGCGTAATCGCGCACCGAAACACAAAATCATGCTTGAATAAATGGGTTAAATTCGTGGTATCTTGCCAAAATTCTTGCGATTTTTCTTGATTTAACCAATAAAATTGCGCGGGTTTAAGCATTTCTTGCAATTGCGTAATTCGGTATTGCACTGAATTTTCCGTGCCTTCTAGCAAGAATGTTAATAATTTTCCATCATAACTTGCGCCCATGACTTCCCAAGGTGTCGCCAAAACTGCATGGCATATTTTCATCGCTTGATTTAAATCCGCCATGGTTAATTGTAAGCTTTGTTGCGCTTGGGGTTTGGGCCAAGTTTTAATGATTAATTCATGCACCACCGATAAAGTGCCGAATGAACCACAAATTAATTTCATCATATCATAACCAGTAACATTCTTAACCACCCTTGCGCCGCAATGGTAATCCTCGGCTCTGCCATTAATTGCCGAAAATCCTAATAAATAATCGCGCGCACCACCCATGCGCAAGCGTCTTGAACCTGAAAAACCACTAAGCATTACCCCGCCGATGGATGGTGATATTGCGTCTTGATTATAAACTGGCGGGTCAAATGGTAAATATTGCCCATTTTTTGCCAATAAATCTTGAATTTCCCGCAAGGGGGTTGCGGGTTTTACCACTAAAATTAATTCGCCCGAATCATAATCAACCACGCCCGATAATTCGCTTGTATTTAATATGGGATAAGGATTTTGGTTGTTATTTAAGGCGCGTTTTGTGCCATGACAAATTATTTCGCACCCTGATTTTTGCCCATAAAATTCAGCGATTATGCTTTGTAATTCTTGGGGATTTTTGGGGCGGTATATCATTTATTATTGGCGTAATTAATGATTTTTACGATTAACGGCGGATTTTGTTCGGCGGTAATGGCGACTTGAATTTTTTGATTATCAATGGCTTTAACAATGCCAATCGGCATATGGGGCGGATAAATGCCCCCTTGCCCGCTGGTTAAAATTTCATCGCCAATTTGCGGCAAATCTGCGCCATCAATATATAATATCTCCGCCAAAGGTGTGCCCGTGCCATGCAGAATTGCCCTGATATTTTTATCGTGAATCGTAATGGGAATATAAGAATTTCGGTCGTTAATTCTTAAAATATGGGCGTAATCATCGGAAACTCGGTATATTACCCCGACTAAACCATTGGGGCTAAGTGCCACAGAATTTGGTTGAATTGCCTGATTTTTGCCGCCTTGAATTAACCAGCTGGAACGGCTTATCAAGCCAGAATCGCCAATAATTCGGGCGGATATAAAATTTTTATCCTTGCTTGGTATGAAATTCGCGATTTCCGCCAATGGTTTTTGCAACGCCATTAAATCCAAATATTTTTGGCGATACTCGCTTAACGCCAAATTTTCTTGTTTTAATTTAGCATTTTCATCATAAACCTGCCAATAATCGCTTAATTTATGTTGCGTGCTGGCAATGACCATCACGGGCGATTGCACCAAGCTGATAATTGGTGTTAACACCGCCATCATGCCGCCGCGGATTTTTAAAATATATTGCGAATGAGAAATATTAATTAAAAAAATTGCCAAAAATATCAAAATAGCCAGCGAAAACACCCGCTTATTTTGTCTTGCAAATACAAGAGTTGAAGTATATTTTGAATATTTTTTTGCCATTTTTTTATATTAGCTAAAATTTTATAAGCTTGCAAGTTAATTTTTATGGCATATCTATTAAAGTTTGTTGCATTAAGCTTTTTTTCAGCACCGTGTTTCTCTTCGTTCAGGCTTAAACCTTCACTTCGGGTCTGTAAACTAATCGGTTAATAATCAACAATTAAAGTATTCCAAGTGATTTGTGCCCCTAAAATCCCCAAAAAATTAACCAAAAATTGCGAAAAAATTAAATAAACACAAAAAGAATCTTTACAACAAAATAACTTTATGGTAAATTCGCTTATTGCAACAAACTAAATTTATTAAAAATTTGTAAAATTAAGGGAAATTACAATGAATAATATTGATGAAGCACGAATTAATAAAATCAAAAAAGATGCTCATTTTATTTCAGATGAAGCCAATAAAGTATTAAATTCAAATAATCTTGCAACTGGTAATGATATTTATGATTCAAAAGCAATATTTAAAGGGGAAAGGGACAAAAGCAAAGATGTGCAAGATACCAGTATAAATAACAAATATGATTATGAAAATTTAAAAAAACACCCAATACAAGTAGAATACATATATATTGATGAAGATTCAAAAAAAATTGAATCTATTTATGTTGCCAATACAACATTATCTCAAAGTGATATAAAATTAACTACACGCAAATCCCCATTTTACAATTTTATAAATGCTTGCAAAGTAGGGGGAAGTATTTACAATAATGTTCGCAAATTAAAATTAATTTCAAAAACAATATTTGAAGGCAAATGGGAGCAATTAAATTCAATTGTAAATATAAATAATAAAAATGTAATTTTTAATGATTATAAAGAAGGTGAAAAATCTGGGGAATTAAATGATTTTATAAAAAATAAGGAGACGAAAGGATTAAAAAGAGATAAATTTGATGAGTTTGGTTTTAAAAGTAAATTTTCACTGGATCATAATCAGCAAAAAATTATTAATAATACTATGAAACCCCAAGTTGTTTTGGGTGATCCCGGCACGGGAAAATCAACAATTATGATTCAATGGTTAATGAAATTATTAGATGAGATAAATAATGACAAACATCCTCAAAAATTGTTAGTATCAGATGATAATTTTAATGGCGATGATTCTAATATCTATAATTGGGCGGTATTTGTGCCCAATAAAACATTAAAGTTTTATTTAAAGGAAGGCTTTGATTATGAAAAAATTAAATCAACAAAGGACGAAAATTTTTTTGAAATTAATGATTTTATTATAAATATTTTTAACGATATTTTTAGAGAAATAAAACCGCCATTCAGCAAACGCATGGCAACAACATCAAAGAATGATTTTAATCAATTCTATAAAAAAATAGAAAATAATGCGTTAAAAGGATTTAAAATTAATTTAAAAAAAATAATTAGACAAATTGAAGCATCGGACAATTTAGATAAACTTACAATAATGCAATTAATTAAGAAAGGATATAATATTGCAATAAAAACAAGTGAATATGAAATTGAGCCAAAAACTTGTTATCCTTCCGAACGCAATAAAAACGAAGCCATAACTAATATTAAAATAAGTAAAAAGGATAATGATTTAGATGAAAGCAATTCCGAAGAAAATGAAGAGGATATTGAGAATCAACAAATTATTGATATAGATGAGGATAAAAAAATATTGAATAATTTTATTAAAACAATGGCTAAAAAATTATTTAATAATGAAAAAATTGATAATGAAAATGCACGAATAATTGATAAATATTTTGACAAAGAAAAATTAAATTCTTTGGGAATGAAATTAAATTATAATATGAACATTAGAAAATTATATAAACCAATCAATATTTTAATAAAAATTTTAAAAACAGAAGCAATTAAAATTAAATCAGAAAATAAAGAATGGGACAAAAAATCAGGTTCTACACAAGAATTTGAAGCGATTGTTGAAGTTTTTACGCGTATTGCAACTGATTATATTAACTATTTATGTGATGAAGCAAAAAAAGATAAGAAAATTGACCCAAAATTCATAAATAAGTTAATTATAAAATTATTACCATTGTATAAAACTGCCATTATAGTTGATGAAGTAACTGATTTTTCGGAAACTCAGTTAAAAATTCTTAATAATTTTAGAATAATGAATAGCAAGCATTTGCTTTTTTTGGGTGATTTTCAGCAACAATTAAATCCCAATGGGATTAACGAAAAATTTAATTTTAATATAATTTCAAACGAATTGGAATTTGAAACAACCATACTTGAAAAATCTTATAGACAAACAAAAAATATGGTTAATTTTGCAAATAATATAAAGCATGAATTAAAAAATGACGCAAAGGATTTTGAAACACATTATGTTTCATCAAATGAAGATAAAGATGTGCAAGTTGAATTTAATTCTGACTATGATAAAGCCGTTGATATAGCAGCCAAATACATAAATGAGATTTTAAGTTCAAATAGCCATCTAACAATCTGTATTCTTGTTAAAGAAGAATTTGATGGCAATAATCTTAAAGATGATTTAAACGAAAAAATAGATGCATCGGAACTGATAAAAAATCATCAAGAAAATCTTAACCGTCATGATAAAGAGAAAATTCCAATTTATAATTACAAAGACATTAAGGGTTTAGAATTTGAAGTCATCATAGTATTTGATTGTTTAGACGAAACATTTACCAATAATCACTTATATGTTTCAGCCACAAGGGCAGGCTCACAATTAGTTTTTATAAACACAAAACAAATTCCCAAAAAATTGAAAAATTTATTTAATAAATCTTCAATTAATATAAAATAAATTCCACCAAAATGATAATTTTAGGTGAAACATCTAAAAATGCTTCGTGCGGGAAAATTTCACGATAACCCATAAAGTCAATATGGTATTCGTTAATCTCACACTCATTGACCGTGTGTATTTTAATGGCATGATATTCACAAATTTCATATATACTAATTTGCGTAAATTATGCTTGACTTAAAAATTTATTATGGTAGTGATGGTTGCATTGGATAGGTGGTCGAGTGGTCGAAGGCACCGGTCTTGAAAACCGGCGAGGGTGTGAGCTCTCCGTGGGTTCGAATCCCACCCTATCCGCCAATAATGCGGACTAATTAATATGAATATTTCTTTGGCGCATTTGTTCAAAAATTTCGTGTAATTCTTCGGTAATTGGATTTTGGGGTGTTGCTTCGGGCAATTCAATTTTAACATTTTTGATTTCTTTGGGAAAACAAATCATATTTATCGCTTTTAAATAAAAATATTCTTCATGGCGCAATAATTCTTCGTTGCGATACGGCTTATATTGGGTGATATAAAACGCCAAATGCCACCAAATTTTATAATCCATTGCCCAAAATTTTTCTAAAACTGCCATATATTTGCTAACTCGGTCATTTTCGCAATAAAATATCGGGCGGTTCTGGGCAATGAATTTTGCGCCACCTTCCAGCACTGATAGTTCCATGCCTTCAACATCCATTTTAACAAAATGAATTTTATCGGTGAAGCGAATATCATCAAGTCGGTGAATCGGCACGGCGACTCCATTTTTTGCCCCCAAACTAATCCCGCCGAAATTAAGATTTTGCGCGGGGTCATATATTGGCGCGTTCATGCTGCCATAAACTTCACCCAAACCCATGGGCATTAAAATAGTATTTTTAAATGGGTTGCGCTTGATATTTTCGGTTAAAATTCGTTGCAAATAAGGTTGAGGTTCAAACGCATAAACTTTGCCATTCGCGCCGACTAATTCGCTTAAATTACGGGTATGCAAACCAATATTCGCGCCAATATCCAAAACATGATTATTGGGGCGCACTAATTGGTGAAAAACAAATCGTTCTTGTTCCATAAATTCGCCATATTTAATTAAGGATTCTTCAAGATATTTGCCATTCTTATTGACTATCATTTCACCATGTTTAGTATCCGTGAAGACAAGATTTTCGTCAAGGGGGGATTCGGTAAAGGGTTTTGAAAAATTAGTAATAATATCAGTCATTAAATTGAATATCTTGTATTTTTGCCATAATTGCAAGCAAATTATTTTTGGTGATGGTGCATAAATTTTCGTGATATTCGCGTTTGATGCGCCGATGGGTGGCGGCATAAATAAAACTGGTGAATAAAACCGAACCATTCACGCAATGGCTTAACGCTTTTTGGGCGGGGGTTGATTGAAATCGGCTTAATAATTGCTTAATTTGATGATAAAATTCAATGGGTTGCGTATCCGCCGTTAAATTATTGATGATATTTTGCAATTGCGGAATAAATTTGCTGAATTCTTGCATTAAATTTTGGTATTCTTGGCGAAAATTGGGCACAATATCGCTTAACAAAGCTTGCGAATCAATAAGTTTTTGCTTGATGGCAAATTTATCGTGATGATGATTAAAATCTAAAATTTCTGGAATAGTGGCAATGGCGGGTTCAAATAAAACCCCGTCCGAACAATTATAAAATTTACATTGCGAAGCCGCATTTTGCATCGCCACCGAAATATAAAATTTAGCCTGCATAAATAAGCCATGCACTTGGACTAAGCCCCCAAAATTTGCCATCATATCAGTGCTGTTGGCGAATCGGTTCAGATTCGTATAATTTTGCGCAACGGCGGTGTCAAAATCTTCGTATATGGACGATTTAGAATGTTCCGCCGAGTCATGGCGTTTGCCAAAATCCACGCCAAATAAATAAACTTCTTGCGCCCCCAAAGCCACCGCCATGCGCGTTGCTAAATTCGCGCAATTGGGGCTGGTCATATCAATAATATTTTCGGGACTTAATAACACCGAAGGCGATAAAGAATCGCGAAAATATAAAATAGCGTTCATAAATTGCTTGGGCACTTCGGGAACCACGCTTAATGATGCCAATAAACAAATGGTATTTTTATGTTTTTGAATAATTTCGCGTGAATGAATTACCTTAATTTCTTCGGTATTTTCCAATTCCGCGTGAAAATCGGGCATGATTCCTAATTTCAAGACTGATTCCAATGCCGTGCCGCAAGAAATTATCAAGGCTTTATCTTGAAATTTCTTAATAAATTCCGCCGATTTATCCAACGACGGACCATTGGCAATAACAAAAATTGGAATTTCCAATAATTGCGCGGGATTTTGGCGTGCCATTTTATAATGCGGGATTTTTAAATTTTCGTAATAATGCTTGAGCATCGTTTTCTCATCATCAACAAAACCATTATTGGCAAAGGCATTGGGTAATATTTCATTAAGTTTTTTATATATTTCATTAAAATATAAATTATCATAATGAAAAAATATACGCGATCCATCGGCATAACCATACGAATCAACGGCTAAATCATTGTAAATTCGGTATGCGCATTGTTCGGTATCGCTATCCATCCAAATTTGTAATTTGCCGCCGCGCGCCATCATAGTTTCGCGCCATTTTGCCAAAGAAAATCGGTGCATCGTATGATAAAGGATTTCGGCGGATTCTTCAATAATCGTTAAATTAAAATGGCGATATTTTGCTAAAATCATGGCTATATGGTCGCCCAAACCCGCACCAAAGACAATTAACAAACCGCCATCGCTTTCGCTGTTAATTGATTCCAATAAATTAGGCTTAATAAATTGGTGATGAATATGATGCACGATATTGGTTAAGCTGTTCGTATCGCCGGGGTCGGTTGCCATATATGTATGAATATCAAATAAAATGGGCTTATTGTGATTATTGTCAAAAATTTTCGCTAAATTATCCGCCAAATTATTTTCGTAAATTAGCCGATTATTATATTGAATATTCGTGATATTATCTTGATTATCCGCGATAATCTCGCTGGAAATATGGGAAATTTCGCGCAATTTTTGATAAATATGCGGATAAAAAACCTTGGCGGTATTTAAATTTTCTTGAAATAATTGTTCGTCGTAATTCATATTTTTTTCCAATTTTAATATTTTATACTTGCAACCATGCAAAAAAAATTCCATAAAGGTAATATGACTGATAAAATAAAATTAGATTATAATTTATATATTTCCGATGCGATGCGTCTTGTCGCGAAAAAATCATTGGAATTTGTGGTTGAGCATGGATTTTATGATAACCATCATTTTTATATATCCTTCTTGACAAGCGGTGTCGGCGTTGATATTCCCGATTTCTTGCGCCAAGAATATCCGAATGAAATGACCATTGTTTTGCAACATCAATATTATGATTTAGCCGTGCATGATGATTATTTTGAAGTAAGTCTGTCTTTTCATAAAAAATTGCAAAAACTAACGATTCCTTTTAGCAGCATCGTCAGTTTTTCTGACCCCGCCGTGAATTTAATGTTAAGATTTCAAGCGGGCATTATTCAGCCAACGAATAAAAAAGCCCCCGCAAAACCAAAACCCCAAGAATTGCCCGAAAATGCGGTGCAATTACAACCAAAATCAAAAAAATCCATTAAGAATATTGGCGAATTTAACGATAAAATCAGCATCGTTAAACCCAAAGCCAAAACCGAAAAGCCCCCCAAGAAAAAACCAAGCGAAGATAATATTATAGTATTTGATAAATTTAGGAAAAAATAATATGGCTGATACAAACCTTGCTTATTACGATATTTTCCCCACTCACCATGATAATATCAAATACCGCCGAATTGATGCGCCCAATCCTAAAATACAAAAATATGATTTTGGCAATTTAATTTCGCTGGATAATCAGGCGATTCATCAACTGGCTTATCATGCTTTTCACGATATTAACCATTATTTGCGCACGAATCACTTGGCGCAATTGGCAAAAATCCTCCAAGATTCTGAGGCAAGCCCCAATGATAAATATGTCGCCTTGGAATTATTAAAAAACGCTAATATCGCGGCGGGTGGCTTATTCCCGATGTGTCAAGACACGGGCACCGCCATTGTTATGGCGAAAAAAGGGCAAAATATCCGCACCCAAGGCAATGACGAAGCCGTAATTTCCCACGCCATAATGCAAGCTTATCAGGATAATAATTTGCGCTATTCGCAATTATCGCCCCTTAGCATGTTTGTGGAAAAAAACACCAAAAATAACTTGCCCGCGCAAATTGATATTTATGCCCAAGGCGATGATTCGTATAAATTCTTATTCGTTGCCAAGGGTGGCGGCTCGGCGAATAAATCTTTTTTATATCAACCCTCGCCTTCGGTTCTTGAAGAAACAAAATTGCTGAATTTTTTAGAAGAAAAACTGAAAACTTTGGGAACTTCGGCATGCCCGCCCTATCACTTAGCGGTGGTAATTGGTGGTTTATCCGCCGAAATGACCATGAAAATTGTCAAATTAACTTCAACGGGATATTTGGATAATTTACCGACTTCGGGCGGTGAAAATGCCGTGGCGTTTCGCGATAAAGCCCTTGAAGAAAGAATTTTGGCAATGACCATGCGCTTAGGAATCGGTGCGCAATTTGGCGGAAAATATTTTTGCCATGATGTGCGCGTGGTGCGATTGCCGCGCCACGGCGCATCGTTGCCGATTGGCTTGGGGGTAAGTTGCGCCGCCGATAGGCAAGTTTTGGGCAAAATTACCGCCGATGGCGTTTTCTTAGAAGAATTAGAAACAAATCCCGCGCAATTCTTGCCAGAAATTGACGAAACCAGCCTTGTTGGTGAAGCTGTGCCGATAAATTGCAATCAACCCATGGCAAAAATTTTGGAAATTTTAAGCAAATATCCCGTGAAAACCCGCGTGTCGCTTAGCGGCACATTAATCGTTGCGCGCGATTTAGCCCATAAAAAACTTAGCCAATTGGCGAAAACCAGCAAAGATTTACCCCAATATTTCAAGGATCACCCCATTTATTACGCTGGTCCAGCAAAAACCCCGCAAGGCTTCGCTTCGGGGTCATTTGGTCCAACCACGGCGGGGCGCATGGACGGATTTATTGATGAATTTCAAGCGATGGGTGGCTCGTTAATCTCACTTGCCAAGGGCAATCGTTCCAGCGAAGTTAAAAAAGCCTGTCAAAAATACGGCGGATTTTATTTAGGGTCTATCGGCGGTCCCGGTGCCAAACTTGGCAAGGATGTCATTACCAAAGTTGAAGTGCTTGATTTTGCGGAATTAGGCATGGAAGCTGTTTGGCGCATTGAAGTTAAAAATATGCCCGCATTTATTGTTATTGATGATAAAGGCAATGATTTTTTTGATGGCTTAATTTAACCACCAAAATGGTTTAAAAAATGCAAAAATTCCAATGATTTTGTATATACTAATTTGCGTCAAGAATTAGAAATAATTCTTGACAGCTTCCCTTCGCTAACGCTGCGGATTTTTTTGGCAAAACATGCTATTCAAAGCATGTTTTGATACAATTTCAATAAATTGAAATTGTCCAAAAAAATTATATTCG
This sequence comes from Alphaproteobacteria bacterium, assembly GCA_965262605.1. Classification (GTDB taxonomy): domain Bacteria; phylum Pseudomonadota; class Alphaproteobacteria; order JASGCL01; family JASGCL01; genus CBDHFN01. The sequence goes on from CBDHFN010000002.1 coordinate 621,153, forward strand.
GGGGGGTTGGGGGGTTGCCGAGCAGATATTGTTAAAAATCACGATTAAATGAGGGGTTTTTAACAATATCGTAGCGAACGCACCCCCCCAACTGAATAATTATTTTTTGCCGTAATATTCACGCAATTTTGTATAGACATACCGCAATTACTATGATAATATATATTAATTCTAAATTAAATTAATTCATAAGGAGAGATAAATGTTAATTTCAAGAAAACAAGTTATAGGTGGATTGGCAATTGCGACCAGCCTTTTTGTAGGTGGTTTAATGCCATCAAATCAAGCATCAGCCCAAAGATTTTTCTTTGGTATCGCAACTGGTGGCACGGGTGGGGTTTATTACCCATTGGGCGGCATGTTAGCCCAAATTATTTCTAATAAAGCCACGATTAATGGGCAAAAATTTTCGGCAACGGCGGAATCTTCGGGTGCGTCAGTGGCGAATGCGGCTTTATTGGGCAATAAAGAAATTGAATCAGCCTTTGTGGCTGCGGATATTCTTGAAGCGGCTTATACTGGAACAAACCAATTTAAAGGCAAACCCATTGCGAATTTGCGTTCCATTGGTGCTTTATATCCTGAAACCGTGCAATTAGTTGTGCGGGCAAATTCACCGATTAATGCCATCACCGATTTAAAAGGCAAATCAATTTCATCGGGGGCACCGGGTTCTGGACAATATCAATTATTAACCGATTTATTATCAGTTTATGGCATGTCGCGCGATGATGTTAAAGAAGATTCATCGTCATTTAGCCAAGCTGCCGATAAAATCAAAGATAATAATCTTGATGCAACTCTTATTAACGCGGGCTTGCCGACTTCGGCTATCACTGATTTAGCCTTAGGCACGGATATTAAAATTCTGCCATTAACGGGACCAAAAATTGCTGAATTGCAAAAACGCCAACCATTTTATGCTAAGGCTATATTGCCCGCTAATACCTACAAAGGCGTAACCAAAGATATTGAAACCATCGCGGTTCGCACTGTTTGGACAACCCATGCCGATGTTCCCGACCAAGTTGTTTATGAAGTGACCAAAGCGTTGTTTGAAAATTTGGAAACCATGGCAAAAGTTCATGCCCAAGGGGCAAATATCACGCTAAAAACCGCGCTTGACATTGGCACAACCCCTTTACATTCTGGCGCAATTAAATATTACAAAGAAAAAGGTTTAATCAAATAAGAAATATTATTTATGGTGCAACCTGCTTGGCTATTTGTTTTAAATTACAAGCAGGTTGCCTTTTTTTGAGTGATGTTCGCACGAATGAGCTTAAATTAGAATTACCCTTAAATCATTCGCGATTTACCATTGAATTTATACATTCGGTTTTGGGCACAAAAATCCGTGATGAATATGAAATAAATCAACAAAATGGTGAAATTTCTTTGGTTGCCGAATATTTTTCTGGGTATGCCTATGGTTTATCTAATGATACGCCCAGCAATAATGAAAGCTTAGTTCACTTACAGGGCGAAGATTGGGTAATATTCACGCACCGCATAATCGCTGATTTAGTGATAATTCCCATTCAAAGCCAAGCAACAACCTTAATTACCTATGATGATTATCTGCCTTTGGCGCAAATTCACCATCATTCGTTATTATTTAAATACGCCCCATGCACAAAATAAATCGGAGACTTAAATGAGTATCATACCCCAAACTACCCAAGCCGAAATTGATAGATTAATAGAACAATTTGACCCCGAATCAAATTTTCGCAAAATAACTGGCTGGGCAGGTATTTTTATTACAATAGTCGCATTTTGCTTGTCGTCTTGGCATGTTTATACCGCGGGTTTTGGTTTAGAAAATGAAATTTTACACCGCGCAATACATTTATCCGTGGTGCTTGGCTTATGTTTCTTGGTTTTTCCTTTTGAAATGAAGGATAAACCCTTAAAAGCATGGACAATAAGTTTATTTTTCATCAGTTTTTATGTTTTAATTGCCTATAAATTAATTATTGGCTTAATCGGTAATGTTGATGATAGTATTTTAGTGATTTTCGCCATCATCGTTGCATCAATCTGCATATTAAGTATGCCGTTAAAATTATACGATAAAAACCCCCATAAAATTGCCCTTAGGGATTGGTTTTTCGCGGCATTAGCATCAGGTTTTTCGTTATATTTAATTTTTTTCTTTCATGAAATTTACATTATTCGCCCGGGTATTCACACGCCCAACGATTATATGATTGGTTTAATTGCAATTATCATGGTCATGGAAGTTACCAGACGCACCATGGGGGTAATATTACCCGCCATTGCGATGCTGGTCGTGCTTTATGGGGTATTTGGCGCGTATTTACCGGGTGATTTAGCGCACCGCGGTTATACTATGCAACGGGTTGTTGCCCATCTTTACAAAGGCACCGAGGGGATTTACGGCATTCCAGTGGGCGTGGTAGCAACCTTCGTGTTCCATTTTGTTTTATTTGGCATTATGGCGCAATTATCGGGATTGGGGCAGTTATTTTTTAATTTAAGCACGATTGTCGCAGGGCGGTTTTCTGGTGGCACGGCGAAAGTTTGCGTGGTTTCTTCGGGTTTATTTGGCATGATTTCAGGTTCCGCGGTGGCGAATGCGGTTACAACTGGGGTAATGACGATTCCGATGATGAAAAAAACCGGTTTTTCCGCCAGATACGCTGGCGCGGTTGAGGCATCGGCTTCGTGCGGGGGGCAAGTCACGCCACCAATTATGGGCGCGGCGGCATTTATTATGGCTGAAACCCTTGGAATTCCTTATTCATCATTAATTTTAGTGGCAATTGTGCCTGCTTTATTGCATTATATGGCAATTTTATTCATGGTGCATTGCGAATCCAAACGATTACAATTACAAGGCATGAACGCGGCTGATATTCCATCTTTGCCAAAAGTTTTACGCGAATATTGGCATTTATTTATTCCGTTAATTGCCATGATAACTCTGTTGTTAATGCAATTCACGCCTTTTTTAGCCGCCTTTTGGGGAATTATTTTATGCGTAGTTTGTTCTTGGTTGCCAAAACTTCCTTTTTTGCGCCCCTTAAACATGCAAGGCATTACCATAACGCCAAGAGTTTTAGTCACCGGGTTTGAAGCTGGGGCTAAATCGGCATTGACGATTGGTGCTGCTTGCGCTTGTGTCGGTTTTATTTTGGGAATTATGACCTTAACGGGTATGGGATTTAAATTTTCATCATTCGTATTGACTTTATCCAAAGATTTTGCCAATTACATTGATCAATTTGATGTTTATAATTGGTTTTCAATCAATCAAATGAGCATATTTTTTGGGCTTGTGTTTACAGCTTTGGCTTGTATTATTATGGGTGCGGGCGTGCCAACGACACCAACTTATATTATTTTAGCCTCTATCGTTGCACCAACCTTAGCCGAGTTTAATGTCCCGCAATTAGCAACCCATTTTTTTGTGTTTTATTACGGGGTATTGGCGGATGTTACCCCGCCCGTTGCCTTGGCGGCTTTTGCCGCGGCAGGCATTGCGCGCACCGAACCCATGCGTTGCGGTTTTACCGCCTTTCGCTTGTCCATGGGCAAGGCATTAGTGCCATTTGCCTTTGTTTATATGCCCGTGTTATTATTCATAGATTTTAATTTATTTGATTTTACCTATGCTTTAATCGCGGTTATTGTCTCCTTAATTGGTTTAGGTGCGGCGTATAGCGGTTATTTTGGGTCAAAAATTACCATTCCTTCGTTTATTATTTTGAATATTGCGGCGCTTTGTTTGATTTTTGGCAATTTAACTGTGGATTTAATTGCCGCACCGATAATTTTAATCGTTTTACTAATTCAATACCGCATGGGCAAGACGCAAAATTTGGCAAGGCAATTAAGTGCATGATAATATCCAAAATTCGCCTTTAATAATTCACCATGAATTTTTCCACCATAAAAAATGGGCGGTTGCGGTTTCTGGTGGTTCAGATTCCTTGGGCTTATTGCGCTATATTTTAAGCATCACCAAAGATTATAATATAGCGATTTTCCCGATTCATGTTAATCTTAATTTGCGCCCCGAAGCAAGCCATGAAGCCCTAGAATTACAGGCAAATTTAGCCCAACAAGGATGCAATTTAACGATTTTGACCAACCACCAACCCATCAGCCAGAATATCCACCACCAAGCGCGGCAAATTCGGTATGAATTAATGATGGATTTTTGCTTGGCAAATGATATTAAAATTTTATGCTTGGGGCATCATGGATTGGATAAATATGAAAATTTCTTTTTACGCTTAATCAGGGGTACGGGCGTTGCTGGTTTAGTTTCGCCGTCAATTGCCACGAAATTTATTCATAAAAATCAAGAAATAATATTTTTGCGCCCCTTTATTAATCAAGATAAAGCAATATTAAGCGAATATGCGCAATTTTGGCAATTCGCGCCGATTATAGACAAAAATAACGATAATATTAAATTTACCCGCGCCCAAGTGCGGCAATTAACGCCAAAAATGCAAGAAATCGGGCTAAATCAGCAAAAAATTTTATTGGCAATGGATAATATCGCGCAGGCATGGCAATATATTTTAGCGCAGATTCGCCCCTTAATACAGGCAAATTTTCGCCAAGAACTTGGGGCTTTTTGCATTAAGCGCGATTTTTTTGCGAATAATTATTTAGCCGAACAAGGTTTATTAATCATATTTCAAGCGATAAATCTTGATTTTGCGCCCAAATTTGCGAAAATCAAACGATTAATTGCCATGCAGGAAACCACGATTATCGGCAAATGGCGATGCGAATTTAGCGGTGGCGATTTATGGATTACCGCAAATCAAGCCGATTATTTGCATTTTTTTCAACCCATTATTTTACCCGAAAATTTAAGCTCCGATTTTTATTGGGCGGCATGTAATATCAGCAAAACCACCGCGCAAAAGTTAAAAATCGCGCATCCAAAAATTCTGCCAAATGCTTTTAAATCCTTGCCCGCGTTATTTCATGGCAAAGAAATTATCGCCATGCCGCATTGCAATTATTGGCGAATCGCCAAATTTGCTTGTGAAATTAAATTGCGGAATTTAGGGCTTGATTAAGCCGTTTTTGCGTGATGTCTTTGCCAAAAATCTCGCATAATTCAAAAAATCCGGGCGATGCCGCCATACCGCTCAACGCAACCCGTGCGCCATTGGCAATTTTACCCAAATTAACTTGGCGGGTTTGGCATTGTTCTTTAAAAAATTCATATAATTTATCATGATGCCAATCGGGCGCAATGGCTAATATTTCCATGGCAATGGTTAAAAATTCGCGATTAAGGGTTGTTTGCAATTTTGCATCTTCCAGCGGGAATTTTGGCGCATCGCCAAGGAATTTGGCATTTTCGGCAAGTTGATTGAGAGTTTTTGCCCGTGATTTAAGGGCATTCATCGCGTTTAACAGCAAGTTTTGGGGCAAATTTGGCTTGATTTTCAAAATTTCCGCGCATAAATATTGATTATCCGCCGAAGCAATATAATGCCCGTTCAGATTTTCTAATTTGGTAAAATCAAAACAAGATGCCGCCTTGCCAACCGCATCCAAATCAAACCAAGCGATGGCTTGGTCGCGGGAAATTATTTCATTATCGCCGTGTCCCCAACCCAATCGTAAAATATAATTATTGACGGCTTCGGGTAAATAACCCATATCTCGGTAAGCATCAACGCCAAGGGCACCATGGCGTTTTGATAATTTCGCCCCGTCTGGTCCATGAATCAGCGGAATATGCGCAAATTCAGGCAATTGCCAATCCATGGCATGATATAACGCCGATTGCCGAAAAGCATTCGTTAAATGATCAGAACCGCGGATAATATGGCTTATATTCATATCATGGTCATCAACCACCACCGACAACATATAAGTAGGCGTGCCATCGGCGCGCAACAGCACCATATCGTCCAATTCTTTATTTTGCACGGTGATTTTACCTTGCACCTTGTCATTAATGGTAAATTCGCCAGTTTTTGGCATTTTAAGGCGCACAACCGGTTTAATATTATCGGGAATTTTCACATTACTTGCATCACGCCACGGGCTTTCATATTTGGCAAAAGATTTATTAGCATCTTGTTTTTGGCGAAATTCCTCTAATTCTTGGGTGGACGCATAACAATAATAAGCGCGCCCTTTACGCACTAATTCATGGGCGATTTCGCTGTGGCGCATCATGCGGCTAAATTGATAAATAATTTCGCCATCATGGTGCAATTGCAACCAATCTAAACCATCAATAATTGCATTTATCGCCCCTTGGGTTGACCTTTCGCGATCAGTATCTTCAATACGCAAATGAAATTGCCCGCCATGATGCTTGGTGAATAAATAATTAAACAAAGCTGTGCGCGCCCCACCAATATGCAGGTATCCAGTCGGTGAGGGCGCAAAACGGGTAATAACCATTATTTTGTTAGCGAAGCTTGATAATCAGCGTTAATTTGCATCATTTTTTTGGCGGCATTACGCGATAAACCAGATTTAATATAAGCCAAAATATGCCCATAATTATCAGGAATTAAGCCCATAGACTTTGCCCAGCCTAAACCCCCAATTAACGCAATATCCGCCATGGTAAAATCATCGCTGACTATATTTTGATGGTTTTTTAAAGGCGCTTCAATATAATCCAAAACTTCATTGAATTTATAACTAGCTTCTTTTTTTTCCATCACCGCGCCCAAAGTTGGGGCAAACACGGTTTCGCGAAAAAACATCCACCGATTATATGAAGGGCGATGCGCGTCATGAATTTTCGGCGCAAGCGGATTTTTAGCAATATCACCAATAGTCATTAACATGCCCACCGATTCAATAATATTTTCGCCATTTATCTGCATGGCAGGCACGCGTCCAAAGGGGTTAATTTGCAAATAAGTTGCTTGTTTATGTTCTTTTGCGTCTAAATTAAGAATTTTTAATTGATAATCCAAACCAGATTCTTCCAAAGCCCACAGCACCATATTACCTCTTGTATTCGGGGCGTGGTATAATTTAATAATATTTTTCATTTTATATCCTTTATAGTTTTTTATAAAATTAAGCATACAAAATTACCCTATCATCTGTCAAGAAAATAAACTATGCGAACATGCCTCATTTTTATACTAATTTGCCATCACAATATTTGGGGTATTTGTAATTACCCCAAAAAAAATTGGGAATATCCACGATAAAATATAACTTGAAATTAGCCTTAAATTCGTTTATCAATAAATTATGTCAAAATTTTTATTTTACTTATTTGCTGTGCCAATTGGTTTATTCTTAGTGATTTTTTCGCTGAATAATCGCGTTGCAGTTATGGTTGATTTATGGCCTATGCCTTATTACATTGAAATAAAATTATTTTTATTGGTGATAATTTGTATGGCATTGGGCGGTTTATTGGCAATTTGTTGGCAATTATTAGCATTATTAAGTAGAAAAACCCAAAAAATTATTAAAAGCGAGGAAAAATGATTGAATGTATATCCCCCATTGATGGTAAATTATTAGTAAGCAAAAAACCGCACAGCGAATCTGAGATTCAAAATATGGTGGTGGCGGCGAAAGCGGCGCAAAAAATATGGGCAAAAACCCCTTTAAGCGAACGGATAAGCAAGGTAAAGCAATATCTTGAAAATATGCGCGCCATGAATGATGAAATTGTGCCTGAAATTGCCCAACAAATGGGCAGACCGATAAGATACGGCGGGGAATTTCGCCCGTTTGAAGAACGAACAAATTATTTAATGAATCTTGCGCCCAAGGCATTACAAAATATGATGCCAGACGATAATAAATCGGGCATTAAGCGATATATTGAACGCGCCCCTGTTGGTATTGTCATGGTGATAGCCCCATGGAATTACCCATTTATTACCGCCAATAACACGATAGTTACGGCATTATTGGCGGGTAATGCCGTGTTATTAAAGCATTCGGCGCAAACTATCTTAGTGGGCGAGCGAATTGCCAAAGCGCTTGAATCGGTTGGCTTGCCCCATGGGTTATTTCATCATGTTATTATGACGCATGATTCTTGCGAAAAATTATTAGGTTCGGGGCATATTAATTATGTTAATTTCACGGGTTCAGTCCAAGGCGGACGCAATATTGAAAAAGCGATTGCGGGCACATTTGGCGGTTGTGGTTTGGAATTAGGCGGCAAAGACCCCGCCTTAGTTTTAGACGATTGCGATTTTGATTTCACCGTGGCGAATTTGGTTGATGGGGCTTTTTATAATTCTGGGCAATGTTGTTGCGGTATTGAACGAATTTATGTGATGGCAAGCATATATGATAAATTTGTGGAAAAATTTGCGCAATTAACCAATGAATATATTTTGGGCAATCCGCTTGATTCCGCGACAACCTTGGGACCCATGGCGAATATTCGGTTTGCAAATTTAGTGCGCGATCATAATAAATCGGCAATTCGCGATGGCGCAAAAGCTTTAATTGACGCTAAAAAATTCTCGGCTGATGACGGCAAAAATTGCTTCGTTGCCCCGCAAGTTATGGTGAATGTCAATCATAATATGGATATTATGAAGGAAGAAACTTTTGGTCCATCGGTTGGTATTATGAAAATCAATAATACTGATGACGCCATTAAACTAATGAATGACAGCCAATTTGGCTTGACGGCTTCAATTTGGACCAAGGATTTGGAGCGCGCCGAACAAATTGGCAAACAAGTAGAAACCGGCATGGTTTTCATGAATCGGTGCGATTATGTTGACCCCGGCTTATGCTGGACGGGCATTAAAAACACTGGGCGCGGTGCTGGACTGGGCTTTTTGGGTTTTGACCAAGTTACCCGCCCGAAACCATTTCATTTGCGATATGAATATTGATGAATTATGCGCCGATTTTCAATTATTGGAAAATTGGGACGACCGATACGCGCAAATAATCGCAATGGGGGCAAATTTACCGAAATTGCCCGCGGATTATTATATTGATGCCACCAAAGTAAGCGGTTGCATGGCGCAAGTATGGATGGTATGCGAATATAAAAATAATAAATTGCAGATTCACGCCGATTCCGATGCCGCAATAGTCAAGGGCTTAATTGCGTTATTAAAAATAATTTATCAAGATAAATCGCCCCTTGAAAACCAAGAATTAAATTTAATGAGCATTTTTGATAATTTAGGCTTATCGCACCATTTAAGCCCGAATCGCCGCAATGGCTTTTTTGCCATGGTGGAGCGGATAAAAAATACGCATGCTTCATAATTTAGGAATAAAAATTGCATTAATTTTGTTATGATTTGCAGTTTTATAAAAAAAATATTTTTTTATGCTTTAACGATAATATTACTTACTCAAACAGCTTTGGCTTTTGAAGTTGTTTTGCCATTTCGTGGCATTAAGCTTTTGGGGAATTTAGAAATTGCCCCAAAAAGATCCATTCAAGACGGGGTGATTGTGATGTTGCACGATAGTTTGCTTACCCATAATCACGATACGATGAATTTATTACAAACGCAATTGGCGGAAAAAGGCTATAATACGCTGGCAATCACGCTTAGCCTGTCATTCACGAATCGCACCAGCAATTTAACTTGCGCGGATTCGCAATTACATAAACATACTGATGCTTTATATGAATTACGCGCTTGGCATGAATGGTTGATTAATCACCGCGCGGGTCCTTTGGTGTTATTGGGGCATGGGCGCGGCGCGAATCAAGCGGTTTGGTATAGCATGGACGCCTTAAATGATTTTCGTAAAAATGATATTGTTGGATTAATTACGCTTGCCCCCATGTCGTTTTATCCAGAAACCATAAGCCAAGGATTTTCCCAGCAATATGGTTTAGATTTAGCCGATGAATATGATTGGATTGAAAAATCAGTCGGCATGGTGCGCGACCATGCGTTTTTAAATTGCGAATCCACGAATTTTCACAGCACGAGTTTTACCAGTTATTACCAAAATGATGTGCGCAAGCATACGCCTTGGTTGCTAAGCAAATCTGTTATTCCTAGCCTTGTTCTCTTGGCACAAAAAGACGAAATTGAACCAAGTCTTGCCCATGAAATGCTTAACAACCCCAATCGCCAAACAATATGGGAAAATTCGCTGATTTTAGGGATTCCGAACGCGAATCATGATTTTCAAGATGATGCCTTGAAGCAAGTCGTTTTTACTATTGATAAATTTATGTTAGGGCGATTTGAACAATATACTCATTTCAGAACCAAGCCTTAGAAAATGAAAAAAAAACTATTTGCCAGTAAAATTTTTTTGATTTTATGGTTAAATCTTGCCAATTTATCCGCCCTTTATGGCGCCGAAATCAGCAATATTCGGTTTGGTAAAACCGAATCGGGCGGCGTAAGAATCGTGATTGAAGCCAGTTCGCCCATCGCGTTTAGCGCGTTTAGCTTAAATAAACCCAATCGTTTAGTAGTGGATATTGCCAATGCCAAAATTCGCAACGATATTACCAATGAAAATGATTACTTGAAATTTCGTTATGGCAATTTTCGCCCGCAAATCATGCGCATAGTTTTTGATATTGATTATAATTTCATTGTTTCGCGGCAATTTACGCTTGATGGCATTAATGAATTTCCGCACCGATTAGTCTTTGATATTGATAAATCAGCAAACCCCCAAGTATTTGCGCGCGCATCAGCAAGTTTTGCCCCATTTGAAGTCAAGCAACAAGAAGCGGTTGATACGAAAATAACCCCGCCCGCTGTTATTGATAAACCCTCAAAACCCGTTGCCAAGGATAAGGCAAAAGCTCCTGCGCGTAATTCTGCGCCCAATATTCATTACCCAGTGATTGTTCTTGATGCTGGGCATGGCGGTATTGACCCCGGCGCCAAGGGAAAATCAGGATTTTTTGAAAAAAATATCACGCTTGAAATTGTCAAAAAACTGAAAAAATCATTGCAAGATTCCCAAAAATACAAAGTCGTCCTTACGCGCGATGATGATTTTTTTGTGCCATTGCGCGACCGATTTCGCATTGCCGAAGAAGCTAGCGGCGATATTTTTATTTCAATACACGCCGATTCAATTAATAATCCGAACTTAAATGGCGCGTCAATTTATACTTTATCGGAACAAGCATCGGATAGCGAAGCCCAAAAATTAGCCGAAAACGAAAATGCGTCCGACCAATATGCCGCGCAAGTTTATGTTGATGCGCCCAGCGATATTAAACGAATTTTATTGGGGTTGGGGCAACGAAACACCAAACAAGAATCCGCGATTTTAGCCAAACATCTGATAAGTCAATTTCAAAATAATATTGAATTATTAAATAAACCCCACCGATTTGCTGGTTTTGCCGTGCTTAAATCGCCGATAATTCCCTCAATTTTAATTGAAGCGGGTTTTTTGTCCAATCAAGATATGGAAACGAAATTACGCACCGAACAATATCAAATGAAGTTAGCAAAAACAATTCATGCTGGTATTGATGAATATTTTACGCGGCTTGAAAACCTCAATAATTCTGCTAAAAAGCCAAAACCATGACCGCCAAAGACGAATATACTGCCCCGAAGAATTTAGCCCCCGAATTTGTGCAATTAATGGCGGATAAACGCTATGAAGAGCTTATAAACAGGCTTAACCCCGATATTTACGAAGAATTATTTTGGCGCGCTGAGGCTTATTGGCAAATTAATCAATATCAGCTTGCTTTTAAGGATTTTATCACGCTTACCCATAAAAATTCTTTATTGCCCGATGTTGTGCGCCGACTTTGCCAATTTTTAATGGATTTTCAAGAAATTGAAAAAGCCAAAATAATTGCCATTGCGCATTTGACGAATTTTCCTTTGGATACGCAAATTTTATTAATTTTAGGTATAGCCCATAATTATTTGGGCGAATTTTCCCAAGCCTTGCAATGTTTTGCACGCGTCTTAGCGATAAAACCATACCATATTGGCGCAAAATTTAACCAATATATCGTCAGCGATGCTATGGCGGATTATCGCAGCAGCGAAGCGCAATTAGCCAATTATATTCACCATAACCCCATTGATTGCAACGCCCAATATGCTTATGCGACTTATAATATTCGCATGGGCAATTTTCAGCGCGGTTTCTTGCAATATGATTACCGCTTAATGCAAATGAATCACGATAAATTATCATATAATAATTATTGGTTAAATGGTATAAATGCCAAAGACAAACGAATTTTAGTAGTGGGGGAACAAGGCTTGGGCGATGAAATTCAATTTAGCCGCTTTGTTATGGATTTATGCCAAAGTGATTGCCAATCTGTAATTTTTATGGTTAAGCCCAATTTATTTTCGCTATTTCAATCAAGCTTTACCCACCCGAAATTAACGATTATTGATAATCAATCACCGATACCAATATTTGATTATTGGCTTTATGTCATGTCCTTGCCCGCAAGACTTGGCATCACCCGCATTCCCAATCGTCAATATTTAGCCGTTCATGCCGATAAAATTGCAAAATTTCACAATTTATTGGGCAAGAAACATAAATTGCGCATTGGCATTTGCTGGACTGGTTCGGGGCGCAATAATCATGCTTATTTACCGCTTGGCGATAAGCAAACGATTCATATGGATTTTTGTAAGAATCTTTTTGCCGATGAAAATTGCGAATTTGTCAGCCTGCAATTAACCATGAAGCCAGATGAACGCGAACAATACCCGCATATTCGCGATTTTTCAGATGATATTAACGATTTTTCGGACACGGCGGCTTTGGCAATGAATATGGATAGGGTGGTGGTAATTGACAGCTCAGTTTGTCATTTAGTTGGCGGTTTAGGCATAAAAGGTTGGTTATTATTACCCAAACCCCATTGTTGGCGATGGGGGCATCAAGAATCGCCGATTAACTGGTATGATGGTTTAAAAATCTTGCGTTCTTTGGAAATTACTGGTAAAAACGGGCGCGGTTGGAATCAAGTTATGGAGGATTTACATGCCGAAATTCGTCAATTATATTAATATTAAAGATATTCCCGCCAAAGGTAAAATGATTGATTGGCAATCAACCGAATCTTTTAATACAGAAATTGCCGCAAGATTAATGATTCCCAAAATAAATACCTTCAAAGCCCAAGGCTTATTGGCTAAAAATGCCAATCTTTATCAATTAAATGCCAAAATTCAAGCAAGCGTGGTTTTGCAATGCGTGCTTACATTAGAAGAATTTACCCTAAGCATCAGCGAAGATTTTGAAATTTCGTTTAGCTTTGACCAAGACAGCATGGAACATGAACCCATCATTGACAATAAAATTGATATTGCCGAACAATTACTTCAAAGCCTTAGCTTAGCATTACCTGATTTCCCCAAAAAGCCTGAAAATGTTTAAACATAGCGAACAACGAATTTTACCTTATAAACCCCAAGACATGCTAGAGCTTGTCTTAGATGTGGCAAAATACCACGAATTTTTGCCATGGTGCTTACAATCAAGGGTATTAAACCCGCCGGCAAAAAACGCGCCCATCGGCGAATTTATTGGTGATTTAGTGGTTGGACACCGCATGATTCACGAAAAATTTGCCTCCAAAGTGCAATTTAACCGCCAAAAAATGACGATAGACACCGCCAAAGCCTATATTAACAAAAGCCCGCTTCAAGCCATGGATTGCCATTGGCAATTTCACGATTTGCCAGATGGTAAGAATGGCTGCATGATTGATTTTGCCGTATCCTTAGATTTTCAATCGGTGATTTTGCGAACGGCGTTTAGCTCCTTATTTGACACAGCCGTGGCAAAAATGGTGAATGCTTTTGAAAATCGTGCAAAAAAATCCTTGAAAAAATATCCTTGAAATCTCTTGAATTTTATGAAGATAAATGATAGTTATTAATCGTAATAATCAAATACACAGGAAGCAAAATGCTAAAAATATTATTTACTTTAATTTTCATCACAATGACAAATCCTTTATGGGCGCAAAAAAATCTTAACCCGCGCGAAATTGGTAATTTAAAATCAAAGGTCGTTTTTACCGAATATGCGTCGTTCACTTGCCCGCATTGCGCCAAATTTTCCACCGAAATTTTTCCGCAACTAAAAAAAGATTTTATTGACACGAATAAAATAAAATTTGTTTATGATGACTTTCCCCTTGATGGTTTAGCCTTTGCGGTAAGCGCGCTGGCAAGATGTATTGATGATAATAAAGCATATTTTGCCATGGTGGAACATTTATTTAAAACTCAAGAAAAATGGGCGGGCGCGCAAGACCCTAAGGCAACGCTTTTTCAAATTTTCGCATTGGCGGGGGTAAGCGGCGAAATGGCAGAAAAATGCCTTAATAACAAAGAATTATTAGCAAAATTGCAAGCTTCACGCGAAAATGCTTCAAAAAATGGCGTTGCCAGCACGCCGACATTGATGATAAATAATAAAATCATAAAATATAACGATTACGCGGATTTAAAACAACAAATTAATTCCGCTTTAAGCGCAAAGTAAATGCCGTTTCATTCCTTAAAAATATTGGGATTTAAATCATTTGTTGATGAAACAATTTTACCGCTGGAATCTGGACTTACGGGCATCGTTGGACCCAATGGTTGCGGCAAATCCAATATAGTTGAGGCTATCAGATGGGCAATGGGCGAAAGCAATGCCCGCAAAATTCGCGGCACCGAAATGGACGATGTAATTTTCTTGGGCACACCGCGAAGGGCACCTAGGCAATTTGCCGAAGTGGAAATTACCATAAAAAATCCTGACCATGATTTATTGTCAAGCCTAATAACTTCGCAAGCAAACCCCGAAGAAATCGTGATAAATCGGCGCATTGAACGCGGTTTAGGCAGTTTTTATAAATTAAATGGCAAAGAATTACGGCAAAAAGATGTGCAATATTTATTTATGGATCAAGGTTCGGGTTTTGGCAGTTCCGCGCTTGTCGCGCAAGGGCGCATTAGCGCAATTATCGCCATGAAGCCAGAGGAACGGCGCAGTATTCTTGAAGAAGCAGCAGGCATAAGGTCATTAAGCGGGCGCAAGCACGAAGCCGAATTAAAATTACACGCCACGCTTAAAAATCTGGGCGAAGTTGATAAAATTATCGTCATTTATCAAGACCAAGCAAAAAACTTGAAAAAACAAGCCAATGATGCCCTAAAATATCAGCAATTAAGCGATGAAATACGGCAATATCAATTGCAAATTATCCAAATTCAAGCATGGCAAAATTACCATGAAATGCAAAAATTAATCAGCATAATCAATGAATACACCGAAAAAAATATCATTCTTACCCGTGAATCAAGCCAAATTCAAGCCGTTATATTACAAGAATCGGCAAAATTATTACAAATTCGCCAAGAACATGATGATTACTTAAACCAAGAAACACAATGTAAATCACAAATGCAAGCCATTGATTTTAAAAAATCGCAAATTATCAGCGAAGTGCAAAATTTGCAAAAAACCCTTGAACAATTGCACAATGATAATGAAATAGCCCAAAAATCAAGCATCGCCATCAACCAAGCAATCACGCAATATACCGCCGATATTAGCAATTTTCAAAACCAAATCCCGCCCTTAAAAATTCAATTAACGCAATTAAACCAAGAATTTCAAGAAATTACCGCGCAAATTCCCCAAATTACCGCCCAAATTCAAGCAAAAAAACAAGAAATTGCCCAAAATAATCACCAATATCACCAAATTCAAACAAAAATTACCCAAAGCGAACAAGAAATTGCTATGAAGCAAACGCGCCAAACGCAACTTAATCAAGAATATGAAAATGCTCCAAATATGCAAAATTATACCGATAAAATTGCCCAATTAACCACGGAAATTCAAGCATATCATCTTGAAGAATGCCAAAAAAAGATTGATAATTATACCCAACAATCCCCGATTTTAAAATCACAATTTCAAGAATATCAAGCTAAATTCCAAGCGCAATTGCGCAATTATCAGCAAAAACGCCAAGAAAACCACCAAAAATGCACGATTTTAAACACAGAAATTCAAACATTGCAAGCAATTATCAAGCGCGATCATCGGGAAAATTTGATTAATTTATTGCATGTCGCGCCCAATTACGAAAATTTATTGGCGTTATGCTTAGGCGATGAAATTAACGCCACAATAAACAGCGATCATCAGCAATATTGGCAAGCGCGCCAAGGTGAAAATTTGCAAGATACCACGCTTGATGATTTGCCAAGACTTAAAGATTTTGTAGATGCCCCCGCCGAACTAAATATTATTCTTAAATCTTGCTTTATCGCGCCCGATTTTGCAACGGCTTTATCCTTATTGCCCAAATTAACCATGGGCATGAAAATCATATCCATTGATGGTGGCATTGTACGGTTTGATGGTTATTGCCAAAAACCCGGGGCTATCACCGCCGCAGCGCAAATATTAAGCCACCGCAACCGCATTAAAATTGCGAACGCGGAATTAACAAGCCAGCAAGGCGCGCTTAACGAAATTGATAGTGAATTAAGCGAATTTTCGCGTCAAGGTCAAAAGGATAGCAACGAAAAGCAAGCTTTAATTGATGCTTGCGACCAGCAAATTAATACCGCCCGTCAAGAATTATTAAAAATGCACCAAATTATTACCCAAAAACAGCAAGAAATTCATAAATTAGAACAAATTATCGGGCAAGATAAAATTATTAAAGAACGAATTATGCAAGAAATCGCGCAAATACACCAAGAAATACCGCAAATTATGGCGCATTATCCGCAATATCAAGCGCAATTCACCCATCTGGGTGAGATTCAAGCCAAGCTTAACCAAGAATACCAAGAATATGACGCAAAATTTATTGATTATGGCAATAAAAAACATGCAAGTGAAATCGCGATGCAGGCGTGCCAAAATAATTGGCAGAATTTGCAACAAAGCCTTAATAATGCCAAACAAATGCTTGAAAATGCGCAAAAGCAAGCTCAAGCCAATGAATTGCAAATTGCCAATTATACCGCAAGAATCGCCCAAACTTGCCAAAAAATTCAAGAAAATCAAGACTTGCCGAATATTTATAGCGCAGAATATGAAAAAATCGCGAATTCATATCAAGAAATAAGCGAAAATCGTAAAAATTGCGGCTCACAAGTTGTTGATGGCGAAATTGCCCTTAAATCCGCCGAGGCACAAGCATCGCAAGTGCAAAAAAACGCCCAAAATATTCACGATGAATTGCTGAAAACACAATTTCAATATGAACATATTTTTGAAAAATTTGGGCAATTGGAACAGCAATTATGGCAAGAATATCAATGGAATTTCCAAGAATCTCAGCAAGAAATCGCCAATTTAGCGCAAATTCCCACGGGGCAATTGCATGAATCACTGAAAAAATGCGAAATACAACGATTAAATTTAGGCGCGGTTAATTTGCTTGCTGCCCAAGAATTTGATGATATTACCGCAAAAATTGCCGAAATAAGCGCAGAAAAGCAAGATTTATTGAATGCCACGCAAAAATTACACCAAGCCATCACGAAAATTAACCGCGAAGCGCGCCTTAAATTAGCGCAAGCTTTTGAATTAGTGAATAAGAATTTTAAAAATTATTTTCAAACTCTGTTCGGTGGGGGCGAAGCCGAATTAATTTTTACCCAAGACCAAGATATTTTAAAAAGTGGTTTAGATTTTGCCGTGCGCCCGCCGGGCAAAAAATCGGGTCCCTTGTCGTTAATGTCGGGTGGCGAACAAACCTTAACCGCTTTGGCGTTAATTTTGGCGGTTATGGATTACAACCCCCCGCCGATTTGCATTTTAGACGAGGTTGACGCCCCGCTTGACGATGCAAATGTGCACCGATTTACGCAATTATTGCGCAAACGAGTCATTGAAGCTCCGCATACAAGATTTTTAATTATCACCCATCATCGCTTAACCATGGCACGCATGGACAGGCTTTTTGGCATAACCATGGCGGAACCCGGCGTCAGCAGGTTGGTTGGTGTTAATTTAGAACGAGCCGAAAAATTAGCCGAACCCCGAAAAAACACAGGATAAATATGCCCCGAAATACCCGCCGCAATCAAAAAAATCATAATCCGATTTTAGAGGATTTTCCCGCCCATCCGCAACTAAAAAACCATAATATTGATGGAATTTTGCCCTTAATTTTGGATATTTTAGCCAATGTTGGCTTGCGCATCAACTATAAACCAATTATTGACAAAGCCACAAACCACGGCGCAAATTACGATGGCTCAAGATTATTTATATCTAAGCATATCGTCAATAATCTTTGGGATAAATTAAATAATAATCTTCCCTTTGGGCTTGAAAATACCCATCGGCATTATTTTATTGGTGGCAAGGCGTCGTTAATTGCCGATATATCCAGTAAAAAATACCATAATGCGCAAATAACCGATTTAGTCCAATGCGTGAAAATTGCCGATAAAATGCCGTTATTGCAAGTAATTTGCCAAAATATCGCGCTTAATCAAGAACCAGATGCTATTTTAACGAAATTATTACCCGCCACGAATAAACCCTTATTAATTGCGCTGAACCAAAATTATAGCGGCGCAAAATTTTTTGAAATGGCAAAACATCACGCGAATTGCGGGCTTTATATGCAAAATATCCTATCACCACTTAGCATTGACAGCGATATTATCGCGCAATTTTATCATGCTATTTTGCTTGGAATTCCAGTTTTTAGCGAAAATCAACCGATTTTAGGGGCAACCGCGCCCGTTAATTTTTATGCTGCCAGCGCGCTTGCCCTAAGTGAAGCTTTAATCATGCGCATTTTGGCGTATTTTATTAACCCCGAAGCTCCAATTTTAACGGGCATTACGCCTTGCGTGATGGATATGAAAATTGGCTCAATGACCATGGGCGCGGTGGAGGTTGGAATTTTTGCGAATATTTGTAATCAAGCTAGCATCGCCTTTAATTTCCCAATTTATATAAGTTGCGGTGGCACGGATGCGAAATTGCCCGAAATTCAAGCAGGATTAGAAAAAACCCAAAATCTGCACCAATGCAATGGCGCAAATTTAATTAATTTCTGGGCGGGAAGCTTGGCAAATGGGCAAGTATTTAGCCCCGAAACATTATATCTTGATTATGAAATTATCGCTAATCATAAGCGAATTTTATTGCCAAACGCGCCGATATTATCCGAAAATCTGGCGGAAATTACCGATGTAATAACCAGAAAAACGCATTTTATGGCAAATATCGCCACAAAAAATGCTATGAATAATTTTAATTACCCGCAATTACTTGACCGAAATTCCCTAAGCGAATTTATGAAAATGAACGGCGAAACCGCGATTAATTACGCGTGGCATAAAATTCATTCGGTGAATTAATTTTGAAAAAAAACGCCATTATCTGACATACAAATAATGGCGCTTTATTTTATATTAATTTAGTTAAAACTTAACCTTTGCGCTTAATAATATGCTATGCGTGCCAAATGAGGAAAATATTATCTTATCAGTAGAGACACCAAAGGTATTTGGACCTTTATATTTTAATTCTTTATCGCCCATGCCAAAATCATAACCATATGAAGCCCCAATAAAAACTTGGTCGGACATTTTATAATCCGCGCCTAAATTAAGCCCAGCAACAAATGAAGTGCCATTGCCTTCATATTTAAATTCATGGGCATCAAGCGATATTCCTGAAATTGTTAGTGCTTTATTATCGGTTTTGCCATTCCATAAACCAAAACCAATATTTGCCCCAATATAGGGTTGAAAATTGCCGTCAAGCATACGGTATTTACCGCCAATGGTGAAATTATTTTGTGATATTTCAGAATCAGTGAATTTTGCAGTTAATGTCGTTTTTAAATCTGGAATTGTAAATGTAGCATCACTAATGCCAGTTGATATATGATTCCATTTGCCAAAAATATCAAACTTACCAAAATCTGCCCCAACGCCAATCCCACCCGCAAATGCACCACTGGTTTTGGATTTAAAATTTGTAGTATTAATCGCATTACTGTCTACTTGCTTTTCTTGTAACTTCCCACTTAATTCACCTGTCATGCTATAACCAGCTTCGCCAATTAAAAATATTTTTTGTGCGTGCAAAGGCGCAGATGCTAATAAAACTGCACCCAAAACTGCACCCATTGCTAATAAAATTTTCTTCATTATGATTCTCCTAAACTTAAAATGAATTTATATTTAAATACCATAAAAATAAGTTGAAATCAAGCAGAATCTAATCGGGTCTTTTAATATAAATCGCGTTGAAATTTAATACCCAAAATCATTGCCATGCTGGCGGCAATTAAATACCAAAAACTCCAAACCGAAAAACTTATCATGGCGCTTAAAATAATTGTTAAAAATATAATTTGCGCTGACAAATTTTTCTGATACCGCCAAAAAACCATGGCGCAGAAGCCCATAAATATTGCAAGCGCGGGTAAACCCGCCTCGCTTGCTAATTCCACAAAAATAAGATGCGGATGATTCGTGATAAAAACATCACCTAAGCCTTGAATTATTTCATTAGCATTTGGCGCATATCTTATCATGCCTACGCCGACTCCAAAAATTGGATTATCAAGCGTGGTATTATAAGCAAACGCCCAATAAATAAACCGCAAGCTTAATTCGCCAAATTTTGTAATATTACTGGGCAATAAACCTTGGGCGACCGAGAAATAATTTGGCAAATCAAGGGGGATTTGCGCGATATTATGGATTATTTTGAAATATTCCACCATAAAATAAATGGCGATAGCGGCAATAATAACCCATAATTTCGGCGATATTTTCATGGCAATTGCAAAAACCACGACAAAAATTAACGCTAAATATGCCGTTTTGGCAATATAATTGCCCAATCTGAAATTTTCAATCAATTGCGGTTTATCGGTCAATAACCAAGCTGGATATAAGATTAATCCCAATGCAATGATTGCCGACAAGACTAAATAATATTTATCCTTGGCACCATAATGCCATAATTTCGTCATAACCACTATAAATAAGACGATGGCAATGGAGCTATGCCATTTATTCACAAAGTAATTATGCCCAAAAAAATAAAAATATCCCGCCCATATTAACGCGCATACCACGAAAAACCATGCGATAATACGCGGTTCATTATCGTTAATATATTGTTGCCGATGGTAAATCACCAAATAACCCAATAAAATTAATCCGCAATTGCGGGCAATTATTAAATAAGACAAAATCGGCGCATAATTAACGATATTACCAATAATTAACCAAAGATGCAGGCTTAAAATCGCGATAATTATTGGATTTTTTAAATTTTTTTGGCAAAATTGATAAAATTCATGCTGGCGAATATATTTGATTACCAGCAAAATTAAGGCGACGATAGCCATGCCAATCACTAATCCCTTGGCAATCATGGCGCAAAAAGGAATTAATAAAATTAGCCATGACAAATATTGTGGCTTTAAAATATTATTCACAAAAATTCCCTTTCCCAAAAAACCAATGAGGCGATTCGCCACTTTCCAATTAACGATATTTTTTCAAAATTTGCAACTAATTTCTTGGTATTACAGATATTAATTAATAATTGTGATTTTGCTATCAAGGAAATAACCTCAGGCTCAAGGTGCGTTATCCAAAGTTGCGAGGGCGCGACAAAACCCAATTTGTCTTTTCGGTAGCTAATTTCATGGGGTAAAATATTATCAAAACTGCGCCGTAAAATCCATTTATTCCAGCCATGGCGAATTTTATATTCAAGCGGTAAATTTAAGCCAAATTCAACCACGCGATAATCGCAAAATGGGTTGCGGGTTTCAATGCCAAATCGCGCCGAATTTTTATCGGCGAATCGCAACAGCATGGGTAAATTTGTATGATGAATTTCGCAAAGGCTTTGCAAGGTGGGTTGCTGCACGCATGATTGAAATTTCTTGACTTCGGCGGGTAATTCGTGGCGCATAAGATAAGGCATTTGCATTTTATGGGCAAAAATTCGCCAATAATCGCTATTGCCCGCCAAATAATATTGCGCAAGCCTGCCAAGGGGTAAATTAGCATTATTTTTTTGCGTGTCATACAGAAATTTTGCTAATTTTCGCCATTGACCACGGCGAATATATTGGTTAATCATTAAGGCAAAATATCGCTCATACCCTAAGAAAATCTCATCAGCACCCTGTCCGTCCAGCAGAATTTTATTGCCATTTTTCTGGGCTGCTTGCATCAGCAAATATTGCATCATCACCGATGCCCCGCCAAATGGTTCTTCTTGAGTTCTTACTAAATCAAGCCAATTATCCATAAAATCTTGGGGGGTTGGCGTTAAATAATGGGCATGACAATGAAATTTTTCATTAATAATTTTCGCGTATTTTTCTTCGTTTTGCGCCATATTTGCGCTTAAAACACTATATGTCGCCATAGTTCCTTGATTTTTGGGCAAGCACGCCATGATGGTTGAACTATCCACCCCGCCCGAGACACAAGCCGCCATGTCAACATCGGCGTGCAATCTTAAAGCCACAGCATCTTGCATTAAATTTTGGCATTGGGCGATGGCATCGTGTTTATCGCCCAAAAATGGCGCGATTTTCGGTTGGTAATAGGGTTTAATTTGCAATATTTGGCTATTAATATTAAAAACCCCATAATGCGATGCGGGAATTTGGTTAATTTCACGATAAAAACTTTGGTTATTATGATTCGTAATGCCAGTTTGCAAAAAATCTAAAACTAAATCTTGATGAAGGGATTTTTGTGAAATTAAGGGGTATAATTGCTTAATTTCAGAGGCTAAGGCAAAATATTCGTCATTATTTAGATAATATAAGGGCTTGACTCCCCATCGGTCGCGGGCAAATAAAAATTCGCCATTATTTTTTTGCCATAAAGCAAATGCCCACATGCCATTCATTTGGTTTAATGCGTTAATGCCTTGATTTTTCAGCATTAATAATAAAATTTCACTATCCGATTGGCTTTGGAATTTTTGCGGTGGGTTGGGTAATTTTGCTTTTAATTCGCGGTAATTATAAATCTCGCCATTATAGACAAGACAAAATTGCCCCGTTTCATCAACCATTGGTTGGCGGGCATTAATGCTTAAATCAATCACGCTTAATCGCCGATGCCCCAAGCCTATTTGCCCGTCTTGATAAAAATCGCCATCATCGGGACCGCGGTGCGTGGCTAAATTAGTGCAAATCTCAACCAAATTGGGCGATAATCTGGTTTTCTTGGCAAAAATTGCAAAAATCCCGCACATTAATTAACAAGCTTTTCAAGCATGGTAAGATATTTTTTTGCCAAATATTGATATGAAAAAAAATAAGCAACTTCGTTGTTAATTGGGGCATTAATTGGCGATTTAAGTGCAATTAAAATGGTCGTTAAAATTTGATCCGGATTATTAGCATCGCATCGCCAAATGGGCAATTCTTCTAATCCTATCATGGCTTCGGGCATGGTGGCGATAATGGTGCGCGGGGCGCGATAAGCATATTCAAATAATTTATTTAAGCTAATCCCCATGCGGTAAATATTTAATGGCAACATATTAATCACCGCGCAATCAACAAGGGTAATAAATTCTTCGGCTTGGATTTTATTTATTTCATCATAAAAATGAATATTGGGAAAATCAAGCGCATCTTGAGTTAATTTCGCTTTTTCAATGCCATTGCCAATAAGAAAAAAATGAATATTTTCATCAATATCATATAATTTCTTGGCAACTTTAATCAAGGCTTCAAGCGCATTGGGCGGTCCCATGCCCCCAGTATAGGCAATAATTTTGGCATTTTTTAATTTCAGTTTTTTAATATCATCAAATGCTTTAGTAGGCGCTGATGCCGCAACAGCCATCTTGGTTTCTTCGTGCATTGCAAAGCCATTGGGTATCCAAATAAATTTGCCTTTGCCCATGCCATTGGCGATTAAATAATCCTCGCTATTGCTTAATAAAGAAACGCAATAATCTAGCCTTTTATAACAATATTTTGACAAGGCATAATTAAGCCAAACAAATGGGTGAAATTTGCTTGCTTGCCCCATTTCGCAAATTGATTCGGGCCAAATATCGCGAATTTCCACGACAAATTTTGCGCCAAAAAACTTCGCCAATCGGCGCGCGACAAAGACATGGAATAAATGCGGAATGGACGCGATTATAACATCGGGCTTGCCCAATTTATCTAAATCAACATGGGCTAATTTACGAAAATTCAGCGCATAATCCAGCATATTTTTTAATCGCCCCAAACCATTGCCATGATATTTCTTGACGGGCACGAAATAATAATCAATGCCTTCAATTTTAGTAAAACCGCTAAATTTACCCTGATTAAGCATTAAGTGATGGTAATTTGACGCGATGATATTGACGCGATGCCCTTGCTTACCCCATTCACGCGCCATATAAAATGCGCGCCAATGCCGACCAATTTCAGGTCCGCCAGCCGTTGGATGCATTAACCAAATATTCATTTTATTTATTACCCAGCCTTTTATATATTGAAATATCATAGTAATTATGCTAAGTCAACTTGAATGAAAATGATACTAATGCTAACTGCTGACCGCCAAATTGATAGGCGAATTTTATACCAAGCCGATTCACTGGAATCTTTGGGGCATAAGGTAATTATTTTAGCCATGCCCCACCAAGAAATTAATGAAGATAAGCGCGTGATTCGGTGCGGGCAAAAGCAACAATTAGCCAAAAAACCGACTTTTTTTCTTAAATCATACCAATTTTTGCGCCAAAACACGCAATTTTCTACGAAATTTATTCCTTTTTTTAAAAAAATCGCTTGGCGGTGGTTGATTAATATGGAAAAATTTTACGGGCAAATTTTCTTGCCAGACGCAATGATGTTAAATTGTGATATTGTCATTGCCCATGATTTACCAATGTTGCCGATTGCTTGCCAAGTCGCCCAGAAAAATCATGCTAGGCTTATTTATGATAATCATGAATTATTTAGCGAACAATATTTTTCACAATATGAACGAAAAAAATGGCAAGCCATTGAAAAAAAATATATTGGTTGCTGCGATGAAATTATCGCGGTGAATCAATCAATCGCTGATGAATTAACAAAACGATATAATTTGAATATTGTGCATTCGGTAACTAACGCAATTCCCTATCAAGAATGCCCAAAACAACGAATTTTTCATGAAAAATACCAATTGCCCGCCGATAGTAAAATTATTTTATACCAAGGTGGTTTATCGGTTGGGCGCAATTGTGAAATTTTACTTGATGCCATGCAGATTTTACCCGATAATTTTAAATTAGTTTTTTTAGGCGATGGCGATATTAAAGCAAAATTGCAAAAATTATGCGCGCAATCCAAGCTTAAAAATATTTATTTTCATCAAGCTGTGCCGCAAAATAAATTAATGGCTTATACTGCTTCGGCAGATTTAGGCGTGATTCCATACCAAGCCAATTGCTTAAATAATTATTATTGCACGCCCAATAAATTATTTGAATTTATCATGGCACGCATTCCAATTTTAGCATCAGATTTGCCGCAATTAAAGCATTTTATCAGCGATAATCATATTGGCAAGAATATTGATTTTAGCAACCCCGCAATTATCGCAAAAAATATTCAAGAAATATTGAATAATATTGATATATTTCAAGAACCATTGAATTTAAGCGCAAAAAAAATAAATTGGGGCGTGGAATCGCAAAAATATATTAAAATTATTTTATCTTAGCCATGTTGCGCATTTTTTTGGGAATTAGCGCAAAAAATAAAATATTTTATTGCATTTTTGCCAAGACTCATTTATGAAATTAATGATGAAATTATGAATAAAAAGGCAAAACATGCAAATAAAAAATGATTTTTTAGAATCCGTGGGCAATACGCCCTTAATTAAATTAAAAAAAGCTTCGGAAATTACGGGTTGCACAATTTTGGGCAAAGCCGAATTTCTTAACCCCGGTGGTTCGGTGAAAGATCGCGCCGCCAAGGCAATTATTCTTGATGCGATAAAAAGCGGTAAATTGCAAAAAGGGGGCACTATCGTTGAAGGCACAGCGGGCAATACAGGCATTGGCTTGGCTTTGGTGGGTAATAGTTTGGGATTTAAGACAATTATCGTAATTCCTAACAGCCAATCCCAAGAAAAAAAGGATATGCTAAGATTATGCGGGGCGAAATTAATTGAAGTTGACCCCGCCCCTTATAGCAACGAAAATAATTATATTCATGTTTCGCGCCGTTTAGCCGAAGAATATAATAAAACCCTGCCTAATGGGGCTTTTTGGGCGAATCAATTTGATAATATCGCCAATCGTCAGGGGCATTATGACACAACCGCCCCCGAAATTTGGCACGAAACCGATGGTAAGATTGACGGGTTTATTTGCGCCGTTGGCACGGGTGGCACTTTGGCGGGCACCGCAATGCGCCTTAAAGAATATAATAAAAATATCCAAATTGGCTTGGCAGACCCAGACGGCGCAGCTTTATATAGTTATTTCACATCAGGCAAATTGGAATCAAGCGGCTCTTCCATCACCGAAGGAATTGGGCAAGGGCGCATTACCGCCAATGTCAAGGATACGCCCGTTGACCATGCGTTTAATATTCATGACGAAGCCGCCGTTTTGCAATGTTTTGATTTGCTTAAAGACGAAGGGCTTTGCGTTGGTGGCTCGGCGGGGCTTAATGTCGCGGGCGCGATTTTATTGGCAAAAAAATTGGGCAAAGGCAAGACAATTGTGACAATTTTATGCGATTCGGGCGTTCGCTATCAGTCTAAATTATTTAACCCCGAATTTTTAAAATCTAAAAATTTACCGATTCCAAGTTGGCTGGTATGAGTTTTTTACAAAATAAATTAAATAAAGCTATTACCGATGCTTTGGCTGGAATTATACCATTAAATGATGGTAAATTTGACCATAATTTAGAAATCCCCAAGGACGAATCGCACGGCGATTTTTCCACGAATATTGCCATGCGATATGCGAAATTAATCGCCATGAATCCACGGGAATTGGCGCAAAAAATCGTGGATATTTTGCAGGTTAATCCAATTTTTGCCAAGGTTGACATTGCGGGCGCGGGTTTTATTAATATGACCATGAGCACGGAATTTTGGGCGGAATCGTTGGTTGATATTAATTTTGATGATAATTTTGGACAATCCGATATTGGCAGGGGTGAAAAAACTTTGGTGGAATTTATCTCCGCCAATCCCACGGGACCCTTACATGTTGGGCATGCAAGGGGCGCGGTTTTTGGTGCGGCTTTGGCAAGATTATTGCAATTTACAGGGCATAAAGTTTTAACGGAATATTATATTAACGATGCGGGTTCGCAAATTAATGCCCTAGCTGATTCGGTGTATTTTCGGTATCAAGAATTACACGGCACGGCGCAAGGCGATTTGCCCGAACATTGCTATCCGGGTGAATATATTACCGAATGCGCCCGCGATTTAATGGCAAAGCATGGCGATGAATTTCTTAATCAACCGCGCGAAAATTGGCAAAAACCGATTCAATTATTTGCCATTGACGCCATGATGAATATTATCAAGGGCGATTGCGAATTATTAAATATTCGCCAAGAATCTTTTATATCCGAACGAAAATTAGTTGAAGCAGGCAAAGTGCAAGAGGCAATAGAATTTTTAACAAAATCAGGCGATGTTTATCGCGGCGTGCTTACCCCGCCCAAGGGCATGAAACTTGACGATTGGGAAGCGCGCGAACAATTATTATTTGCATCATCAAAATATGGTGATGATATTGACCGACCTTTACAAAAATCTGATGGTTCATATACTTATTTTGCCAATGATATTGCCAATCATTATGATAAATATCATCGTGGCTTTACGAATTTAATTAATATTTTTGGGGCTGACCATGCGGGATATATTAAGCGCATGAAATCGGCAACCACCGCTATTTCTAAGGGCAATGCAAGGTTAGATATTTTAACCATGCAAATTGTCCGCTTTATGAAAAACGGCGAACCGCTAAAAATGTCCAAAAGAGCGGGCAATTTCGTTGCCTTGTCCGATTTAATTCACGATATTGGCGCCGATGCGATTAAAATTTTTATGCTATCGCGTAAACCCGATACGCAAATGGATTTTGATTATGCCGAAGTATGCAATCAATCTAAGGAGAATCCAGTTTTTTACTTACATTACGCTAATGCGCGCACTTATTCGGTAGAAAAAATGTTGTATGAAGCTTTTCCTGATTTTGAAATTGAATGGAATCCAAAAATTATGGCATTGCTTAGCCATGAACTTGAAATAAAATTAATCAAAAAAATCAATTATTTTCCCAAAATTATTGAACAAGCCGCCATCGCCCATGAACCGCACCGCATAGTCTTTGCGATGATTGATTGCGCGGCGGCGTTTCATGCTTTATGGACAAAAGGCAGGGAAGAAAATGGATTGCGCTTTGTAAAGCCAGAAAATCGTGAATTAACCCTTGCGCGCATCGGATTAATCTTGACATTCAGGCGAATCTTGGCGATAGGTGCTGATATTATAGGCGTAAATTTACTCGAGCAATTGTGAGAAAACCATGAAAGATTACCGTGATATTTTGAAAGAAATGGAAGATGAGGATAATAAAGCCCCTGCATCTTCAAAAAAACCGATTTTAATCATTAGCGTGATTGTTGTTTTATTGGCGGTTGGCGTAAGTGGCTTTGTTTATTTGAAAAATTCGCGCGAAAAACCCGCGGCTAATGGTAATTTAATATTGTCGCCCGCCGATAATGCCAAGCAATTAGCCCCGTCCGATAATGCCCCCAAAGAAAATACCCAAGTTTATGATTTATTTAAGCAAACAAGCGATTCGCCGAATAATCAAGCCCAAGTTGCCCAGCAACCCGCGTTGCAAGCCCCCGCCCCCGAGCCAGCCTTAGCCGATACCGACAAGAAAATCACCCAAGCTGATTTAGAACGCGAATTAGAATTACAGAAAAAAATGCTGGCGCAACAAAAATTTGGCGAAGATAAACAAAAGCTTTTGGACGAAATAAATAATAAACCCGCGCAAAATGCCCCAGCGGCAAGTAATAAAAAATTGCTAACGAACGAAGATTTAAACGCGGTTGCCCCCAAAATTCAAGAATTATCGCAATTAAAAGCCATCGCCCCCAAAGAAACGAAACAAGCCGATGTCATGATGGATAATGCAAAAAATCCTCCAACCGCGCAAGTCTTAGAACAAGCGAACAGCCAAGCGAATCAGAAGGATAAAAAGAAAAAACCCGAATTGGCAAATGAAGTGGTCAATAACCAAACTCCATTGAAAAAAGAAGAACCTGCAAAACCCCAAATGGCGGCTAAAAAACCAGAAAAAATGGAAAAACCAAGCGCAAAAATTGCCACGGGTGGTAATTGGCGCGTGCAATTTGCGTCTTTGACTTCGCCCACCGAAGCCGATAAACGATGGAATAGCGGTATAAAGCCAAAAATCGCCAGTAAATTAGGCGGTTTGCGCCTGCAAATTGAGCGGGCTTTGGTCGGCGACACGACAAGATACCGCATTCAAGCCGTTGGCTTTAAAAATAGTCAAGCTGCAAGGGAATTTTGTAATTTTGCCATTGGGCAGGGTTTGGAATGTATACCAATTAAACCTTAATTGATGAAATATAAGAGAATATAATGGATAAAATAACGATAAAAACAGCATTTATTTCAACAACAGATAAAAATGGTTTAGAAAATTTAGTGAAATCATTGCATAGCTTTGGCGTGGCGATTTATAGCACCGGTGGCACCAAGCAATTCATAGATAAATTGGGGTATGCCACCCATGATGTTAGAGATTTAACCCGATTTCCCGAAATGCTGGACGGCAGGTTAAAAACCCTGCATCCCAATGTGCATGGTGGTTTATTGGCGGTGCGCGATAACCCGAAACATATACAAGCAATAAAAGATAATAATATTATCTTAATTGATTTATTAGTGGTGAATTTATATAAATTTACCGATGCCGTGGCAAATGGTTTAAGCCATGATGAAATTATTGAAAATATTGATATTGGCGGTCCCGCGATGCTAAGGTCGGCGGCGAAGAATCATAATTTCGTGGCGGTGTTAAGCAACCCTAACCAATATCAAGATTTTATCGCTTATTACCACGATAATCATGGCATTACTGATTTAGCGTTGCGCCAAAAATTAGCAACCGATGCGTTTGTGAATACAGCCCAATATGACGCCGCAGTCAGCAGTTATTTTCTTAGCAATTTCAAGAATCAACCGACTGCGCCGCTTATTGACATGGCAAAATCCCATGCGTTGCGCTATGGCGAAAACCCGCATCAAAAAGCCGTATTCGTGCCGACTGGCAATAAAGCCGAAGGCTTGGCGAATGCAACGATTTTGCAAGGCAAGGAAATGAGCTATAATAATTACGCCGATGCTAGTTCGGCAATTAAAATGGTAAGCGAATTTGATAAACCCGCCATGACAATTATTAAACATGCTGATCCTTGCGGGGTGGCGATTGGGGTTGATGCGCAAACGGCTTATCAGCGGGCGTTGCATTGCGATGAAATTTCGGCGTTTGGCGGCATTATTGCGGCGAATATCACGATTGACGAAGCGAGTGCAAAATTAATGGCGCAATCTTTTTATGAAGTGATAATTGCCCCAAATTTTTCTGAACAAGCATTAAAAGTTTTTAGCAAAAAACCGAATTTGCGCATTATTGCCTATGATTTCAAGCAAAAAATTTCGCAAAAACAAAATATAAAATCAGTTTTGGGCGGCGTTTTAATTCAAGATAATGATGATATTGTCTTGAAATTACCTGATTGCCAAGTAATTACCCAAAATAAACCAACGGCGATTGAATGGCATAATTTATTATTCGCATGGCGGGTTGCAAAATACGCAAGATCTAATGCTGTCGTAATTGCCCAAGATGATATGGCAATTGGTATTGGTTCGGGGGCGGTGAATCGGCTTTTGGCAACGAAAATCGCAATTGACAAGGCAAAAATCCATTTAAATGCAAATTATCCTTTGGTGGTTGCCAGCGATGCGTTTTTTCCATTTGCTGATTCGATTGAAAGCTTGGTTAAATTTGGTGTCAAGGCAATTATTCAACCCGGTGGCTCCATCAAAGACCAAGAAGTTATTGACGCATGCAATAAGCACGCAATTAGCATGGTTTTTACCCATGTCCGCCATTTTCATCACTAACAAGGAATATCATGGACGAAGAAAACTCCCCAAAAAAAATCGCGTTTATATTAGGTTCAGATGTTGAAAATCAATCAATTCAAGCGATTCAAGAAATTATCGGCAATTTACGCCTTGAAATAAGCCGTTTAGAATCCATCATCACCAAAAAACAACAAATTAAATCCCAAGCAGAGGCTTTGTTTAGATAATTTTCTTGGAGTTATCTTAATTGTTGACAGATTTAAAAAGAATCTGCTAAGTTATTTTTAATTACGACCTTGAAAAAAGAAAGAATAAAATGTTATATTTAAATATAATTCTTGAAAAAAGTGATAATTATTTAAAGAATAATTTAACTTTTATACAATATAATGATTTTATGGAAAAAATAGCTGTTTTAAAAAATATAACTAATCGTGATATAGTCATCAATGAATTTCAAAAAATATATTATCAATTTATAAAATCAATTCATCAATCAGAAAATCCTTATAATCCAGATTTAGATAAATTCATAGAGAATAAAGCAACAAAGAAAATTATATGGGGTAATTGCTTTAATGTATTGCAATCAATGAAAAGCGAATCAATACATTGCATGGTAACCTCGCCTCCATATTATAATGCACGAGAATATTCGCAATGGGATAATATAGAAAAATATATGAATGATATGGAAAAAATCTTAATTGAATGTTATAGAGTTCTTGATAATCACCGCGTTTTTGTATTTAATGTTGGTGATATTTTTGATAATGACAATATGCACACTAAATCAGTTTGGGGCAAACGCAGATTGCCATTGGGGGCATATTTCATTAATTTATTTGAAAAAATTGGATTTACATTTGTAGATGATATAATTTGGGATAAAGGAGAAGTGCAAAGCGAACGGCATAAAAATGGCGACAAACCTTATCCTTTTTACCAATATCCCATGAATTGTTATGAACATTTATTAATATTTCATAAACACCGATTGGATATGTATCGTTATCCTTGCCCAGTTTGCGGAACGCTTAATGTCAATGGTAATTCGTATACTGAAAAAGGCTTAAAAAGTTGGGAATGCAAAAATACTGATTGCTTTACAAGAAGTGAGTCAAATCGTGGTAAAAGATTTAGTGCAAAAACTTATTTTACACAATCGCCTCATTTTTATACTGGCTCAGAAATTGATAAGGATTATGTATATTCTTGGCGAAGAGATATTAAAAAAATAAAACCCGTGATTAAAATTAATTCAAAAGGTAAAAATATAATTGGGCATACCGCGCCTTTTCCAAGAGAAATCCCAGAATTCGCCGTAAAAATGTTTTCTTATTTAGGTGAAAAAATATTAGACCCATTTTCAGGGGTTGGAACATCATTAAAAACGGCTAATGAATTAGACAGAATTGGCATAGGAATTGAACTTGATAAATCTGTTAAGGAAAGCGTTTATAGTTTTGTAGGTAAAAAAGATTTGGAGGAATTTTCATATGACTGATTCGGATGATATTGATAAGAAAAAACAAATTATTGGTTTATTTGGTGAAATGAAACTTTCAATGGAGCTACATAATAGGGGTTGGCAAGTTCATAAATCCTTTATAGATGAAGGATTAGATTTTGTTATTTCAAAATATTGGTGCGAATCTTGTAAATGTTATGTTGAAAGATTAATTCGCAAAGAAAAATTTGAAGGCAAGAATAGAAAAACTGTTACTAATTTATGCAATAAATGCGGACAAGATTCTTTGAAAATAATTACACGATATTTGCAAGTTAAGACTAGCGAGGGTGTGAATGACAAGGAAAACTCAAAAGAATTTAGCTTTCACCCTAAAATTCGCTATGACATTGATGATGTGGTTTTTTATGTTTGGATTGCTGTGTTTTCTGATGATACGAATAATATAGATAATTCAAAGTTATGGTATTATATATTCAATACAAATGAAGTTGTTAAATTTGATGATATAAATATTGCCACTTATCAAATTACCGATAATCAAAAAACTTCATTAAGAATTAATAAAGATGGTGTGATATTAAATAAAGGTAAGAAATATGATTATACATGCTTTAAAGATTTTTTAAATAATTTTGAATGTTTAGAAAAACTATAAAAATGTTTAATTTATTCCCAAAAAAATCGCCCATATCCTTGCAAGCCACGCAATATTTAGATTTTGCCGAATTGCTTAGTCGGCAAAAATACCCCTATGCACAAGGTTGGGTAAATGATGATTTTAACGGCAGATTTGAAATGTTAGCCGTGTTTTTGGGGATGTTATACGCAAAATTGCATCTTCATGAAGATAAAAATCAATTTGCCCAAGAATTCGCCGATTTATTAGTGCTTAAATTAGACGAAAACCTGCGCTTAAATGGCGTAAGTGATGTCAGGGTTGGCAAAAAAGTCAAAGAATGGGCAAAAAAATTATTTGGAAGAATCGCGGTTTATCACCATTGCTTTATTACCGAAAATTCTGCATTGCTTGGCGATGCTTTGGAGAGAAACGGGGATATTCGTGCAAAAAATAATGCTGATTTAGCCGCGTATTTATGGCAAGAATATGCAAAAATGCAATTACCATGAACGGCAAATTTCATTATTTAACGCATCGCAAATTTATTAGCGTCAAAGGCAAAGACAGAAGTGAATTTTGCCAAAATATTATCACCAATGATATTACAAGCGATGCGCCGATAGTTGCTTCGTGTTTATTAACGCCAAATGGGCGATATATTGCAGATTTTTTTGTGATAAAATACCCCGACGAATTAATTCTTGATTGCCATGAATCCCAATATATGCAGGTTGGTAAAATCTTGCGAGCGGCAAAATTATCGGCTGCCGTGCAATTAACTATCAAGCAAAATTATTTTATTTATGCTGATTTTTCGGGCGAAAATGGCTTGATTGACCCGCGAAATGCGCAAATGGGTGCAAGATTTTATACGGAAATTGCGCTTGAAAATTCCCCGCCAAGCGATGAATATTTGCAAAGACGAATCGCGCTTTGCATTCCCGAAGGCGATGATGATTTTGGGCAAGATGCTTTATTAATGAATTATCCCGTGGAAGAATGCCATTATATTTCATTTCAAAAAGGGTGCTTTGTCGGGCAAGAAATCACGGCGCGTATGAAATATCGGCATTTGGCAAAGTTCATATTGACAAATATGAAAAAAAACCATAATTATAAAGGTGAATGGCGCGCAAATGCAAATTATTTGAATGATAATCAAGAGGTTTGTGGCAGAATCTGTTCAGTTTATGGCGATGATGCCTTAGTTTTATTAAAGAAAAGCAAAGAAAATGACGAATAATTTTTATGAACAATATGAAATAAACCCCGAAAAATTAAGACAGATGGTCGCGCAATATGTCGGCACCGCCGATGATGGCGAGATTTTTTTAGAAAATTCTAAATCGGAGGTAATTTCGTTTGAAGATGGGCGCGTGAAAGATGCGTCATTTGGCAATTATCAAGGCTTTGGGTTGCGTTCGGTGGCGGGGGAGTTAGTCGGTTATGCGCATTCTTCGGAAATTTCGCAAAAAGCAATTCAAAAAGCGGGCGATAGCGTGCGCCTTACAGCCCAAGGCTATCAAGGAGTGCAAGATGTTGCGCCCATGAAAACAAACCGCCGATATTATAGCGATAATGATCCCACCGAAATTATCCCGTTTAAGCAAAAATTGGGCATTTTGCAAGCCATGGACGCTTACGCCCGCGCGAATGAACCGAAATTAAAACAATTTTCGGCGTCAATCATCGCTTCACGGCAACAAATTTTAATCGTGCGCCCCGATGGTTCAGAATATTGGGATGTGCGCCCATTATTCCGAATTAATGCCTCGGTAGTCATGCAGGACGGCGAACGCAAAGAATCAGGTTCATATGGTTATGGTTCGCGTATGGGGTTTGAAGACGCGCTTACCCAAACGCAATGGCAAGTTGCGGTCAATGAATCCTTGCGTCAAGCGCGGGTAAATATGGAATCGGTGGCGGCACCCGCGGGGGAAATGGTCGTGGTGCTTGGACCCGGTTGGCCCGGAATCCTGTTGCATGAGGCGGTTGGACATGGGCTTGAGGGCGATTTTAATCGTAAAAATACATCGGTTTTTTCGGGCAGAATTGGCGAACGGGTTGCATCAAAAGGCGTGCATGTTATTGACGATGGCACAATTGATGGTCGGCGCGGCTCTTTATCCATAGATGACGAAGGCACAAAAACCGAAAAAACTATGCTCATTGAAGATGGTATCCTTAAAGGCTTTATGTATGACAGGCAAAATGCAAGGCTGATGGGCACGCAATCCACGGGCAATTGTCGGCGCGAAAATTATGCGTCTTGCCCCATGCCCCGTATGACAAATACGATAATGTTAGGCGGGCACCATGATCCCCAAGAAATTTTGAAATCGGTGAAAAATGGCATTTATGCCGTGCAATTTGGCGGTGGGCAAGTGGATATTACCAATGGCAAATTTGTGTTTTCTTGCACCGAGGCTTATAAAATTGTCAATGGCAGGATTGATGCCCCGCTCAAAGGTGCAACCCTTATCGGCAGTGGTCCCGAGGCACTTAAATTTGTCAGCATGATTGGTAATGATTTAGCATTGGATAAGGGCGTGGGCACTTGCGGCAAGCATGGGCAAGGCGTGCCCGTGGGCGTTGGTCAACCCACGATTAAACTTGACAAAATGCTTGTCGGTGGCACGGAATAGGGAATTACCCAAATATTGCGCCAGAGTATTGTAAATAAAATACCCTCAAAAAAATGGGGAATATCCACGATAATTAAGGCTTGACATTAAACATAAAATCGGCAAAATTAAAATCATGAATACCCGACCAAACCCATGGATTGAAAGCTTACCGATATATGATCCCGGTAAATATGAACCAGCAAAAGATGCCAATGGTAATATTTTGCCAACCATTATTTTATCGGGGAATGAAAACGCCTTGGGCGCAAGCCCAAAGGCTTTACAAGCGATTCGCGATGAACTTCAAGAATCCAATCAAATCAATCGTTACCCGAACAGCACGGCAAATGATTTGCGGCATGAATTGGCGGCTTATCATAATTATAATGCCCAAAATATTATTTGTGGTGCGGGGTCTGATGAAATTATTCAATTATTAACCCGTTGTTTTTGTTCGCACCAAGATGAAGCAATTTATTCGCAATTTGGCTTTGCCATGTATCCGATTGCGATTAAAGCAACGGGCGCACAAGCAATTAAAATTAAAGAAAATAATTTTACATTTGATGTTGATGCGGTAATTCAGGCAATTAATATTCGCACGAAGTTAATTTTTATCGCCAATCCCAATAACCCCACGGGCAGTTTAACCCATACTCAAAACATGGCGAAATTATTGGCAAATTTACCAGCTCATGTAATCTTAGTTTGGGACGCAGCTTACGCAGAATTTGTGGAATCTGCCGAATATCATCAGCAATTAAAATTATTTGCCGCCCACCCCCAAGTAATAATTTTGCGCACTTTTTCCAAAATTTATGGCTTGCCTTCGCTAAGAATAGGTTGGGCAGTTGGAGGTTTGGATGTAATTAATGCCTTAAATAAAGTGCGCGGTCCGTTTAATACCTCTCATCTGGCGCAAAAGGCAGCAATTGCCGCGCTTCATGACGAAGAATTTGTGATTAAATCGCATTATCACATTATTCAACAACGGGCAAAATTACGCCAAGATTTAGCGAATTTAGGGTTTAATTCCTTGGAATCGCACGGCAATTTTATTTTGGTTGATTGCCAAAGCCAAGAAAAATCGCGCGCGATTCATCAATTTTGTGAATCAAAAAATATATATTTGCGCTCAATGATTCCTTATGGTCTTCATCAATTTATTCGCATTACTATTGGTTTGGAATCAGAAAATCAAGCCGTGGTGCAATGTTTCGCGGCTTTTAAAAATATAAGCGATTAAGTTTTTTTACTTGCATTGCGAAATATAATTTATTATCATGCTTTATGCGTTTTATTAAGGATAAATCATGAATAGCAAAGATTTAGGCAATAATATTTGGAAAATTTTAACCATATTTTTGTTGGTGGCAATGATTATTGGCGCGGTTGTTATTGCAAAAATCCGATATGATTTTGAAAATCAATTGGCGCAATTAACAAATAATTTGCAAAAACAACAAGATTCCACCGAAATTATTAATGAAGCCTTAAAATTATTGCAAACCGAGCAACTTAATCTTGCCCAAAAGCTTAGCACCGAAGAAAAAAATTTAGCGGAATTAAGCGTTAAAATTCCAAATTATGCCAATATAAAGGGTAAAAATTTTGAAAAATCGCCGATTATTGTTGATAATTCCGTGCCAATTGCGTTATTAAGCACGCTGGTTTGGAGCGAACATTTAGTAAGCAAAGGCGGCACAATATATAATTATAAGCGATTATTAAAAAATTTAAGCGATGTTAACCCTAAATTTGCGGAATATGCCAATAATATCGCCGATTTGAAAATTGAAGAAATGACGAATTTGCAAGTGTTAAATGATAATTATCTGGTGTTAATTCCCAAGCTTGACATATATTTTGCGCAAGAAAAGAAAGCCGATAATACAATTGTTTCGCGAATATTTGAATTAATTAAAATTCGCCATATCCAAGACAACACGAATTTTATTCCCGAATCAGTTTTAATTCAACAATATTTAAAAAATGACGAACCATTAAAAATATCGCCGTTAATCAAGGATATTAAAATCAACCACCCCGCTTATCAAGAATGGGCAAGGCAAGTGGAATTGCGCGCCATCATTGCCCGCATTCATTTTTTATTAATTGAAGAATTAACCAATCTTACCAATCATGGCAATAATTAATAAGGGGTAATGATGATAAGATTCTTATTTTTTCTAAGCCAAATTGCCATAATTATTGGCATATCCGTTTATATCAGCGAATCGCCGAACAGCGTAATTATTGAATGGGATAAATGGCGCATTGACACTTCGGTGGGTATGTTGTTGATTTTATTGTGTATTTTAGCCGTTTTTTGTTATTGGTTATTAAAATTATATTATTTTATTATTGGCGCGCCCGAAAAAATAATGGCTTGGCGGCGCGAACGCAAATTAATTGCGGCGCAAAAATTAAATTTTCAAGCAATTAGCGCAATTTACGCGGGCAATGCAAATGAAGCAATTGCGTGTAGTCAAAACGCCAATAATTTAATTGATAATGAATTAAGCAGGCTTTTAATTGCCCAAGCATATGAGCTTGATAATAATTTTGCCATGGCGTTGCAAACTTATCAAGAATTAATGGCTTACCCTAATTCCGCATTTGTCGCGGCGCAAGGACAAATTAAAATTCGCTTAACCATGGGGGCGGATAATGAATCGCTGAAAGAATTATTGGAATTTGCCGATTCCATTAAGCCCAATGCGCTTAGTATTTTAAATATCAGGCTTGAAATTGCGGTTAAGGAACAAAATTTTAATTTGGCATTAAAAATTTTGGAACGAAAAAAAGATTGTAAATTCCTTAATGAAACTGAATTTAAAGAAAAAGCTAGTGATTTATTATTGGCGCAGGCAAATAACGAAGAGGGCGAAAAAGCCTTTACAACCGCAATGCGCGCCTTAAAATATCAAAAAGGGCATTTGCGTGCCAGTATTTATTTAGCGCAAAATTACATCGCAAAAAAATCTTATAAAGAAGCCCAAGAAATATTAAAAAAAGCGTTTGAAATTAAACCAGACAGAGTTTTAGCGGAATTATGGTTGCAAGCCAGCCCCAAAAAACTAACCGCGCTTAAATCCATTTCTTATTTAGAAGAATTAACCGAATTGCACCCGAATAGCCCGATTTGCCATAGTATAATGCTAGAAAAAGCAATAAATGCCGGTCTGCCCGGCTTTGCCAAACGCCACGCGGCTGAATTGCAAAACAAGCAAAATGATCCGTATATTACGGAACTTTTGCAACAATTTAAAAATTCAACCGAATAAAAATTATATCGGAGGGGATAATGAATAGTTTTTCGCGCAAAGAAAATAAAATAAATTATGGCACAAGATTAAAACCAGACGGCACCCCCAATGATAATGACCGCGTGGAAATCGGACCTTCGGATGGTGCGTTTGCCGAATGGGCAAGAGATGGCGTGCAAGCCCCTAATTTGACTAAAATTCGCGAATTTCGCGTGCGGCGATTGCGCGCCCAAATGCAATTGCAAAATATCGGGGCTTTATTATTATTTGACCCCCTAAACATCAGATACGCCACCGATGCGCCCAATATGCAATTATGGATTACCCATAATTTTTGCCGCGCTTGTTTGATTATTGCCGATGGACCCATGATTTTATGGGATTTTCATAATTGCGAACATTTATCACAGCATAATATTTTAATTGACGAAGTGCGCCATGGGGCTTCGGCATATTTTTTTGAAACGGGCAATAAAACTGCGCGCAATGCCATGAATTTTGCTAAATCTGTGGCGGATACTTTGGCGCAATATGGCAAAAATCGCCCGAATCTTGCGCTTGATAAAGCCGATATTGCGACTTACAAAGCTCTTGAAACCGTGGGTTTTAAAATTCATGACGGGCAAGAAGTCGCAGAATTGGCGAGGTCGGTGAAATGCGCCGATGAAATTCAAGCGATGCGTTGCGCTGTGCATGCTTGCCAAAGCGCGATGCGCGAAATGGAACAACATATACAGGCGGGCATCAGCGAAAATGAGCTTTGGGCGCATTTACATTTTGGCAATATTAAACGCGGTGGCGAATGGATTGAAACAAGGTTATTGGCAAGCGGGCAACGAACGAATCCATGGTTTCAAGAATGCGGTCCGCGCATTATTCAAAAGGGCGATGTTATCGCGCTTGATACTGATTTAATCGGCGTATATGGCATGTGCGTGGATATTTCACGCACATGGGTATGCGAAGGCAAATTAAATGGCGAAGTTTATGATGATTATCAAATGGCGCGTGAGCAAATAAATTATAATATGCAGTTTATGAAAGCAGGCATGAGCTTCGTTGAAATTACCGAAAAATCCTATAAATTACCCGAAGATTATATTGCTAATCGCTATGGCGTTATGTATCACGGCGCGGGGCTTTGCGATGAATATCCGTCAATTCGCTATCCCCAAGATTACGAAGCATGCGGTTATGATGGAATTTTGGAATCTGGCATGGTGATTTGTGTTGAAAGTTTAATTTCCAGAAAAAATGGCAAATATAGCATTAAATTAGAAGAACAAGTTGTTATTACGCAAAATGGCTGCGAAATATTATCAACTTATCCATTTTTGGGGGCATAATGGCTGTTTATACGCATTTAAGCCATCAAGAAATTGCGCATATTGTCGGGCAATTTATGATTGGCACGCT
The DNA here is from genome assembly GCA_965262605.1 of Alphaproteobacteria bacterium. Taxonomy (GTDB): domain Bacteria; phylum Pseudomonadota; class Alphaproteobacteria; order JASGCL01; family JASGCL01; genus CBDHFN01. The sequence goes on from CBDHFN010000002.1 coordinate 661,670, forward strand.
TAAATCTTTTACAGGTATCAAGCAAGGCGTGGAAAATTCCAATTACATCATTGAAACCACGCAAAATAAATATATTTTAACGATTTTTGAAAAACGGGTAAACCCCCAAGATTTACCATTTTATATGGGATTAAAATTGCATTTGGCGAAAAATGGCTTTGCCTGCCCTATGCCGATGATAACCAAAACCAATCAATTAACCACGCAATATAATGGTAAAACTATCGCTATCATCAGTTTTTTAAATGGCAAAGATTGTAAGACTTGGCATAAATTTCATTGTTATCAAGTTGGCGAAATTTTAGCGCAAATGCACGAAACCACCAAAGATTTTACGATGAGTTTGCCCAATAAATTATCAATCGTTGGTTGGCAGGATTTATACCAAAAATGCCAAAAAGACAGCGCAGACACAAAAAGCGAAATAACCGCAATTTTGCCAAAATGCCAGCAACATTTATTGGAAATCGCCGAATTATTGCCAAAAAACTGCCCCAAAGGCATTTGCCACGCTGATTTATTCCCTGATAATGTTTTATTTCATGACCATGAAGTTTTAAGCGGAGTTATAGATTTTTACTTTGCTTGCACGGATTTTTGGGCATATGATTTAGCAATTACCATCACCGCTTGGTGTTTTACGAATGAAGGTAAATTCCGATTAGATTGCGCCCGCGCGATGATTGAAGGATATGAAAAAATTCGGCAATTAACTCAAGACGAGAAAAAATATTTCGGCGTTTTCTTGCGCGGGTCGGCGTTACGATTTACTCTAACAAGGCTTTATGATTGGATTAATCAATCGCCCGATGCCTTGGTAAAAGCCAAAGATCCGATGCAGTTTTTTAAAATTCTTGAATTTTGTGCGGGGCTTGATTCGGCGCAATTATTTGCACCGCAATAAAAATGACGGCGATTGAAATTTATTGCGATGGTTGTTGCTTGGGTAATCCGGGGGCTGGGGGTTGGGGCGCGGTGTTATTATTTAATGGGCATGTCAAAAAAATTAATGGTGGCGCAAAAGATACCACGAATAACCGCATGGAATTAACCGCCGCCATTGAATCATTAAAAGCAATTAATAAAAATTATCCGATAGTGATTTATACGGATTCGCAATATGTCATCAATGGTATAACCAAATGGATTCATGGTTGGCGCAAAAATGGCTTTAAGGGTAGCGATAAGAAACCGATAAAAAATCAAGATTTATGGCTTGCCCTTGACGAATATAACCAAAAATTTGCTGTTTCATGGCAATGGGTTAAGGGGCATAGCGGTATAGCGGGTAATGAATTGGCTGATGAATTGGCAAAAACCGCGGCAAATCAATATGCAAAATCATAGTATGGAATGTTTTTTGCATGAATGCAGATGATATTAATATTCAAGTGAATCGCCCATGAAAAAAACCCAATCCCAAGAAGAAACCCCATTTTTACCGGAATCTTTTACCCAAGCCGTGCAAAAACGATTCAAGCAGTTTTTAGGCATTATTTTGGGATTTTTTGGCGGTATTTTAAGCCTTGCGTTGATAAGCTATTCCACGCTTGACCCATCGCTTAATGTCGCAACGAATAAGCCCGTCAGTAATTGGTTGGGGTATGCTGGTTCATATACGGCTGATATTATTTATCAATCTTTGGGATTGGCGGGATGGATATTTAATATTTGTATCTATTCATGGGCTTATAGAATCATCGTCAATCAAGCCTTGCCCAATTGGAAAATGCGTCTGGCTTTAAGCATACCCATCATGATAAGCTTGGGGGTTGGTTTGGCTATTATGCCTGAAATTGGCTATTTTGGCTATAATTTTGGCGGTTTTATGGGCAATAATATCAGTTTAATGTTGGGTAAAATTGCTTTTGTGCCAAATTTTATTTGGAATTTAAGCTTTGGAGTCGTGGGGTTCGTCGGCAGTTATTGGTTAATTGGCTTAAATTATACCGAATGGCAAAAATTTGCTGGCTTAAATTGGCAATTTTTGGCAAAAATGGGCTGGTTGGGGCAGGTTATTTTATATAAATTGCATAAAACCCGCGCAGGTAATCATCAAAAATTTCATGAAGAAATGACAGAGATTGAGGATTTACTGAGCGCAAAGGCAAAATATAATTTTAAAAATCCCTTATTGGAAACTAAGGATAAATTGCTAGATTTAAATATTGAACCGCAAGCGATGCGCCAAAATACAGCGCGGGTTATTGAAAATCTTGCGGAACAAAATAGCCAAGCCCAAAGCGAAAACCAGCCAAAACCTGCTAAAATCATTGACACACCCACCGAAATTAAGAAAAGCGGGAATTTATTAAATCGCCATCAATCAAATCTTTTTCAAACCGAACAAAGCGATTATATTTATCCTTCGGTTGATATTTTATCGTTGCCTAAGAAATCTTTAAATCAAACCTCTAACGAAGCGTTAAGCGAAAATGCGCGGCTTTTGGAAACAACCCTTAGTGATTTTGGCGTTTTAGGCGTTATAAACGAAGTTCGCCCCGGTCCCGTTGTCGCGCTTTATGAATTAGAACCCGCGCCCGGCACTAAAACTAACCGCGTAATTGGCTTAGCCGATGATATTGCCCGTTCCATGAGCGCATTATCCGTGCGCATTGCCACCGTGCCCGGACGATCAGTTATTGGGATTGAAATGCCGAATCAATATCGTGAATCGGTATATTTGCGCGAATTACTGGAATCTAAAAATTACTTGGAAACTAAGGCGCGCCTGCCGCTAATTTTGGGTAAAGACATTGGCGGCGGCGCAGTCATCGCCGATTTAGCAACCATGCCGCATTTATTAATCGCGGGCACGACGGGGTCGGGTAAATCGGTTGGCATGAATGCGATGATTATTTCATTATTATACCGCTATCGCCCTGATGAGTGCAAATTTATCATGGTTGACCCAAAAATGTTAGAATTATCGGTTTATGATAATATTCCGCATTTATTATCGCCCGTGGTAACTGACCCCAAAAAAGCCGTAGTTGCGCTTAAATGGGCGGTGAAAGAAATGGAAGATAGATACCGCGCGATGGCAAGATTATCGGTGCGCAATATTGATGGTTATAATCAAAAAGTCAATGAAGCATTGGAAGCGGGTGAAAAAATCATTAAAAAAGTTCAAGTTGGCTTTGATAAAGAAAGCGGGGCGGCGATGTTTGAAGAAGAGGAATTTGAACCGAAAAAATTCCCATATATTGTCGTGGTGGTTGATGAAATGGCGGATTTAATGATTGTGGCGGGCAAAGAAATTGAAGCATCAATTCAGCGATTAGCCCAAATGGCGCGCGCGGCAGGCATTCATATTATTATGGCAACGCAACGACCATCGGTTGATGTTATTACGGGCACGATTAAGGCAAATTTCCCGACCAGAATAAGCTTTATGGTAACCAGTAAAATTGATTCGCGCACGATTTTAAGCGAACAAGGCGCGGAACAATTATTAGGCAAGGGCGATATGTTATTCATGGCACCGGGCGGGCGGATAAACCGCGTGCATGGTCCCTTTGTGGAGGATAAAGAAGTGGAATTAATTTGCGATCATTTGCGCGCCCAAGGCACGCCCGATTATATTGAATCTGTGACGGCTGATGCGGAAGAATTTGATGAAATGAGCCAATTTGAAATGGAACAATCAGGCGGCGATGCTTATTATCAAAAAGCTGTGGCTTTGGTGGCACGCGAAGGCAAAGCGTCGACGAGCTTTTTGCAACGCCACTTAAATATTGGTTATAATAAAGCCGCAAAAATTATTGAAGAAATGGAAAAAAATCAAATTGTCGGTCCCGCCAATCATGTAGGCAAGCGCGAAGTGCTTATTGGCAATAATGCGGCTTAATTGCAATGTTTAAGCAAATTACCGCGGCATTAATTAATCAAAAAAAACTTGATAAAGAAACGCAAATTGCCGCATTTGATTTTTTATATCAGCAATCGGCTTGGCATATATTAAATGATTTAGGCATATTGCACGATAATTTTGAAAATTTGCCGGCGCAAATTCGCTTGATATATGGCATTATCACCCAAAACCCGCAAATTGGCGAATATTTATATTTGCAACAAGGCATGGAAAATAAAATTGCTATCAGCGAATTTTTGCTGAATCAAAATTTAACCGATGATTTTATGCGCGTTGTGTGCCAAAGCAATAATCTTGATTATATTGCATATTGTTTTTCATTGCCAATTTACCAAGATTTTACGATGAATCGTCAAGATATATTTTTATTAAGACAAGAAGCCCAAGAATCATTTTTAACTTTTGCCAGCCATTGGCGCGCCAACCATCAAGACGGCTTTTGGGGCAGTTTAATTTTCGTTTGTCAGCAAGCGCACAGTGCTTTACAAAAACTAAGCCATGAATTATTATGGGAATCGTATAATTTTCATTTTGCTTGGCGTCAATCAGGTAATTATTTTGATGCATGGCGTTTTGCGGTGCCCGCAAATTTTAATGATATGCCTGAATATCCGAAATTTTTATATAATAAATTTAGCAACCAAGATAAAGCTCCGAACCGCGCATTACCCTGTTTTTATAGTTTTATCGGCGATGAATCAGCAGCAGATTTTCAAATAAATTGGCAAGGATTTTCCCAAAATATCGCCAATATTCTTGCAAAATTAAGGGAATTTAAAGCGGAATTTTTGGGTAGTGAGCAATTTAATATAACAGATTCAAAAATTTTTGTGATTCACCCGCAAAATAAATTATTTTGTGATTATTGCCAACAAATGCTTAAAGATAATTCGCTGATGTTTTTTGGCGAAAATTGCTTGGAAACCCATAATCATGATGCGTGGGCGATAATAAATGCAATAAGCCATGGCGATAATAGCACCCCCGCTGATGATTTAATGCGGGCATTATGGCGCTATGCGCAAACTCGTCTTGCCGAGGTTATTTTAGCACAAAAATTGGGTAAAATTGCAGTTTTTTATGGAATAACTGATTGGTTATTAGGCTTTATTTGGCGATTAAGCGATAATGTCCAATTTATTGAAATTCAAAGCGAATCACCACAAAATAATTTTATTAGCCAAAAATATGCCCAACCCAATCATAATATTGAGCTTTATAGCCATGGATTTTGCGATAAATCGGCGCAAAATGGCGTTTGGCAAATGGATTATGGCTTTAATAATCTCAATAAACAACAGCAAATTTACGAAAAATTAAGCCATATTCACGATGCAAAAAAAATAAATATGCCTGATTTTTGTGCAATGCATGAAATTCCCCATAATACCATTAAAAAATATAATATTATTCACCATTATTTACCTCTAGATGATGAATATAAAAATTTTCTTGATACGAAAACCTTTAAATAACTTGCGCCTTCAGGGTATGCCTTAAAATACAAGCCCTAGTTTATTGCAAAGCGCAATTTGTAATTCGTTAATGCCGACATCGTCTTTGGAACTGGTTTCAATAATAATGCGACCCGCAGCGGCATTTTTCTTGATAATTTCGTATAAATTATCCTTAACCCGTGCAATATGGCTGGCGGGAACTTTATCGCATTTTGTCAATATTAATTGAAAAAACACACCGCTATCGCGCAATAATTCCATCACTTGCCCATCGGATTGCATCGCGCCATGGCGCGAATCTATCAACAGACAAACGGCGGATAATTGCCGTCTGGTGCGTAAATAATCAACTAATAAATCATTCCAGCCATCAACAATGGCTTTGGGAGCTTTAGCATAACCATACCCGGGCATATCCACCAATAAAAATGGCGAATTTGCGTATTGGAAATAATTTAATTGCTGGGTTCGCCCGGGCGTATTGGAAGTGCGCGCCAATTTACCATGTCTGGTTAAGCAATTAAGCAGGGTTGATTTGCCGACATTGGAGCGTCCCGCAAAGGCAATTTCTGGCTTATCATCATTGGGCAGTTCAGCAATATGCCCAAATGGTCGCATAAATTGCCACGCGCCCAAAAATGGATTGCTTGCCATTATGCTTTGGGCTTATCTAAGGTTTTCATGATAATATATTGTTGCAATATAGATAATGCATTATTCCATGCCCAATAAATGACTAAACCTGCGGCAAAAGGGGCTAACATAAAGGTAAACATTAAGGGCATCCAAGCAAAAACTTTGGCTTGAATCGGGTCAGTTGGTGCAGGGTTTAAGCGTTGTTGTCCCCACATGGTTAAACCTAATAAAAGAGGCCAGATGCCTAAATTAATAAAACTTAACCAAGTCGGCACTTGCCACGCAATTAAACCAAAAAGCGTTAATAAACCATAGGGGTCGGGCACGGATAAATCTTGAATCCAGCCATAAAATGGCGCATGGCGCATTTCAATCGTGATATAAAGTGTCTTATACAAGGCAAAAAATACTGGAATTTGCACAAACATCGGCAAACACCCCGCCAAAGGATTAAGTTTTTCGCGTTTATATAATGCCATTAATTCGGTTTGAAACGCGGTTTTATCGGCGGTGCTATCGCCATATTTTTTCTTTAATTCTTCCATTTTTGGCTGTAAAATCTTCATTTTAGACATAGAAACTTGCGATTTCCATGCCAAAGGCAACATAATTAATTTGACAATAACCGTTAAACCCATTAAAGCCAAACCAAAATTACCAAAATAATTAAACAACCAATCAAGCACAAAATACATCGGCTTGGTCATAATATATAACATGCCAAAATCAACGGATAAATCAAATTTATTAATATTATTTGTTTCGTTATAATCGCGTATTAACTGAATTTCTTTGGCACCTGCGAATAATTGCGTCTTGACACTAAATTCCGATTGTGGCGCGATATTTTGTGCATCATAAATATAATCCACTTGAAAATGGCTGGAATTTTTATCACCCGAACCATTTAAACTCGCGTGAAGTTTTTGATTTTGTTCGGGAGCTAAAATTGCTTGCCAATATTTATTGGTAAATCCTAACCAACCGCCTTTATCAGTTTCATAATTAATGCGTTTTTTATCCAAAATATCGGTAAAATTAACTTCGTGCAATTCATCATTAACCACGCCCGCCAAGCCTTCGTGCAAGACCACCGACGAATCTGCGGAAATAACGAAGTTATTTTTACCAATTAAGCTATAAGGTGCGTAATTAACGGCATTTTTGCTGGCATTGATGATTTTTTGCGTAATCGCGAACATATAATTTTTATCCAAGCTTAATATTAATTGGAATTCCACGCCATCTTTGGATTTTGTGCTTAGAATAACCGAATCGCCCGCTGATAATTTTGGCTTATTAGCAACCCAAATAGTTTCTGGATTGGGCGCATCACTACCCGTAAAGCCAAAATGCGCAAAATAAGCATTTTTCGTGCCTTTGGGTTCAAATAAACGCACTTTTTGGCTTGAATCACCCAAATGCTCATTATATTTCGTTAAGATTAAATCATCAAGAAATAAGCCTTTAAGATTCACCGAACCGCTTAAAACTGGACTTTCAATGATTAATCGGTTGCCCGAATTAAGCGCGGTTGCAATAGATATTTCACCAATTGGCTGGTGAATATTCGCAATTTGACCGGCATTACTTGGCATTGGGGTGGTAATACCGCCAGAGGCAACATTATTCGGTTGCGTTGTTTGGTTTTGCTCTGCTAGTGGGGCTTTGGGTTTATTGGGAAATATATATTGCCAGCCAACCATGATTGCCACGCTAAGCACGACCGCTAAAATTATATTTTTCTGATTTTCCATTAATACCCCCCTTAGATGATGTCCGAATTTTTGTTAAATAAAGGAATTTTTGCGATATTTTTTGCAAATAATTCTTGCATTTGGTGAAAATCGCATGTTGCGCTTTGTGCGGTTGCAATCAACACAATATCGCAGTTATTTTCATTGTTCGCTAAATTATCAAGCCGATAAAGCGATTTTAATCGGCGTTTGGCACGATTTCTTATAACTGCATTACCAATTTTTTTACTGGCGGTTAGCCCTAATCGGTTAATGCGATGCGGCGATTCGCCATCATGCCTTAATCTTACTTGCAACAAAAAATATTTACAAGGAAAAAAATATCGGTCATTAGTTCCTTCGCCAATATTTTCATTATCATTCAATGAATCAGAGATTTTTTTCTTTATTAAATTAGTTTTTGCTAATTTCATTTTAAGAAAATCGCTCCGCTTCTTAATGCTTATAATCATTAGGCTGATAATTTTTTGCGCCCTAAACGCCGTCTGCTGTTTAGAATTTTGCGCCCATCGCTGGTGGACATACGAAGACGAAAACCATGGCGGCGTTTGCGCACGATTTTACTTGGTTGATAAGTTCTTTTCATAATATTAATCCTTTATACGAATACTGCTAATTTCTTCAATGGCTTGATTTAAAACCAATCCACCTTCTTTACCCGATAATTTATCGGTTAAAATAGATTCCGCCAGCGCAACTGACATATTTGCCACCGAAATTTTCATTTCATGGGCGTAATTTTTAAGCGCATCTTCATATCGTTCTTCAAGGGCTTGAAGTTTTTTATCCGATGCAATTTTTGCCTGTTCATGCGCGATTTTGGCAAATTTTTCAGCATTTATTTGGGCATTTTCAATTATTTGCTTAGCATCTTGTTCCGCTTTTTTAAGCGTTTGTTCTGCCATCGCATTAATTGCTTGCGCTTCTTTTAAAATTGCTTCGGCTTTGTCAATTTCGCTTTTAATGCGGTTGCGCCTGCCATCAATCACGGCAATGATTGTGCCGCTGCCCTTAGCAATGACTAAAACCACAAATATGCCAAAGGCAACTGCCGCCCAAAATGATGCGTCATGAATTATTTCCATATTACTGCATCCTTTCTTGAACTTGGTGTGGCGATATTTTAATATTGCCAATTTTTTCCACCAAAGCGACGCTTAAAGCCACGATAATATCATTTTTATCTTTATCCAAGCGTTGTTGATAATCCGCCAATTTTATTGCTTTTTCTTGCCAAATTTTCGCTGCTTGTGCATCAGAATTTTGATGAATTTGCGCGGTTTCTTCGGCAACTTTTGCCATCATTTTGGCGATTGTCGCTTTGGCATCGCTATGCGCCTTTGCGGCATCGGCATCGGCTTTTGCTTGCGTAGATTTAGCATTCGTTGCTAATTCTTCGGCTTTTTGATAATCTTGGTTAATTTTTTGCGCGCGCATTTCAATCATGCCACCAATTTTGGGGGCAATAACGAAATTTACCAGCAAATATAAAATTGTAAAAATTATCAAAGTCCAGAAAATTTGGCTTGGAAATGTTGCAAGATTAAGCTGGGGCAAGCCACCAGCTTTTGCTTCCTCTTCGGCAGCCAAAAGCACTGATGATGACGACATAATCGCCATCATGCTGACACTCCAAGATGCTATTTTCATTATTCTTAACTATATAAAATTAAGAACGCAATTAACAACGCATATAATGCAACAGCTTCAACTAAGGCAAAGCCTAACATTGAAATACCGAATACATGTGAGCGTGATGCTGGATTGCGACCAACAGCCGTAATTAAAGACGAGAAAATATTCCCAATCCCAATACCAACGCCGAACAGACCAATAACAGCCAAGCCCGCGCCAATCATTTTTGCAGCAGCTAATTCCATAATATTTTCCTTTCACTATATAAATAGTTTCTAGTGTTGTAAAAGCGCACCCACTTAATGTAAATGCACCGCATCATGAAGATAAAGGCATGTCAAAACGCAAAACACATAGGCTTGCAAAAAGGCAACCAATACTTCAAATCCCATTAAAATAACATCCATGCTAAGCGGGAGTATCCCGCCCAAGCCATATGTTACTGAACCTAAGCCAAATACGAATCCAGCAAAGATTTTTATCATCGTATGCCCCGCCATCATATTAGCAAATAAACGAATTGCCAATGATAATGGGCGCGATAAATACGATATAATTTCAATGACAAACATAAAAGGCAACAATAAAACTGGCGTGCCTTCGGGTAAGAAATAACTTAAAAAATGCGCACCATGGCGCAAAAAACCAATTAAAGTAATTAATATAAACACAATCATCGCCAAGACAAATGTTACGATAATATGGCTGGTGCTGGTAAAGCTAAAAGGTATTAAACCCAATAAATTGGAAAATAAAATGAAATTAAACAAGGTAAAAACAAAGGGGAAATATTTTTTGCCCGCATCGCCAATATTATCGCGAATCATATCGGCGACAAATTCGTATATTGCCTCCGCCATAGATTGAATGCGACCGGGCACCATTTGCCCACCGGCACCGCCGATTATCATAAATACGCTTATGAACGCCAAAGTTATAACCATCCATAATGATGAATTGGTAAAACCAACATCATGCCCCGCCAATTGTAAGGGCATTATAGTATGTATTTCAAATTGATGTAAGGGACTTGCCACTTTTTCCTCTGTCTTTAATTAAGTTAATACTAAATTTCATTACGCAAATATCTAAGTTTAGCAAAAAAAGCAAGTGTTTTTTTTCATTATTTTGCATTTTCTTTTAAAAATGTTAAAATTTCTTTTGACGCATTCGCGATAATTGCATATAATATATTTATTGAAGGATACAGGCATGGAAAAAATTACATTTACAAAAATGGCTGATGGCACACGCCAAGAATATGAATTTCTTAATGATATTTATCGGCAAAATTCGGCGCACGCCCCCGATAGGCTGTTGCAATATTTTGCAACAACTGGGCAAGAGGACGAGGGCTATTTAATCACAAGATTTGACCATAGCTTGCAATCGGCAAGCCGTGCCTTTGCCGATTCGCGCGATGCTGAATATGTTGTTGCTTGTTTATTTCATGATATAGGCGATAGTTTCGCGCCCTATAACCACAGCGCTTTTGCCGCCGCGATTTTGCGCCCCTATATAAGCCCCAAAATGCACTGGATAATTCTGCATCATGGTTTATTTCAAGGCTATTATTATAATCATCACTTAGGCGGAGACAGAAATTTGCGCGATAAATTTATTGACCATGAATATTATCATGATTGCGTGGAATTTTGCGAAAAATACGACCAAAATTGCTTTGACCCTGAATATATTTCGCATAAATTGGATTTTTTTGTGCCATTAGTCCATCAAGTAATGGCAAAACCCATTAATTTTTTATGATTCGTGCTTTACAAATTAAATTGTTTAATTTATACATTTTATAGATTAAGTAATAAATTAAGGACAAACAATGCGCGCACAACCCACCCAATCAAATTTCGTCAATGGTGAATATTGCCCATCAAACGGGCAAGAGTTTTTTTCTTATTACCCTGCGGACGAATCCGTTATCGCTAAGTGTAATTATGCTGATATTGCGCTTGTGGATAAAGCAATTCAAGGCGCAAAAGCCGCGCAAGCTGCATGGGGCGCCATGAAACCAACGGAGCGTGGCAAAATTTTGATGAATGCCGCACGGTTAATTCGCGAAAATAACCAAGAATTAAGCGAATTAGAATCATTAGACACGGGCAAAGCCATTCAAGAAACCCTAGTTGCCGATGCCATGTCGGGGGCTGATTGTTTGGAGTATTTTGGCGGTATTATTGCGGGCATTACTTCGGATTATATTGAATTGGGGGGTAATTTTGCTTATACGCGCCGCGAACCATTGGGTATTTGTTTTGGTATTGGGGCGTGGAATTACCCGATTCAAATTGCATGCTGGAAATCAGCGCCGGCTTTGGCGGCGGGCAATGCCATGATTTTCAAACCCGCCAGCAATACGCCTTTATCGGCATTAAAATTGGCAGAAATTTATAGCAAGGCGGGCTTGCCCGCGGGGTTATTTCAAGTGATTCAAGGCGACAGAAAAATTGCCCAATATTTAGTTGAACACCCAGATATTGCCAAAGTCTCCTTGACGGGTTCGGTGGCAACGGGCATTAAAGTCATGGAAAATGCCGCCAAAGGTTTAAAGAAAATTACCCTTGAATTAGGGGGCAAATCACCCTTAATCATCATGCCATCGGCGAATATCACCGATGCAGTCAGCGGCGCAATGATGGCGAATTTTTATTCCACGGGGCAAGTTTGCACCAATGGCACGCGGGTTTTTGTTCATGAATCCCTTAAAAATGCGTTTTTATCCGAATTAAAAGCGCGCACAGCGCGCATTAAAATTGGCGATTCGCTTAACCCCGATACGCAAATGGGTCCCTTGGTCAGTAAGGCGCAATATGATTCGGTGATGGAATATATCGCGATTGGTAAGGGTGAAGCAAATTTACTGCATGGTGGCAAACGCCCCGATGGCTTTGCCAAGGGCTGGTTTGTAGAACCGACTATCTTTACCGAATGCCAAGATAAAAACCGCATTGTTCAAGAAGAAATTTTTGGTCCCGTTATGTCTGTTTTAGATTTCAAAGACGAAGCCGAAGTAATTGCCCGCGCTAATGAGTGCGAAATGGGCTTGGCTGGCGCGGTTTTCACGCAAAATATTAACGAAGCGCACCGCATGGTGGCGCAAATTCAAGCGGGCACTATTTGGATTAATAATTATAATTTAACGCCGATTGAAATGCCTTTTGGTGGTTATAAATTATCGGGAATTGGGCGCGAAAATGCGAAACAAGCCCTTGATTATTATTCACAAATTAAGGCTATTTTCGTGGAAACTGGTTCGGTTGTGGCACCTTTTTAATGACTAAATTTTTAGTAGGCATCAAATATTTTGGCGAGCAAGAATTTCATGATTGCATCAAGGCTTTATATCAACAATCTGAAGATTTTGATTGGTTTTTGGTGCAAAATCAACCCAATAAACTGGCGCACCAATTAGTTTATGCGAATTTTGAAAAGCACCGCGAAAATTACTTGGGTTGCGTCATGCTGGATGCCGATATGGTGATGCAAAATAATCAAATTTTGGCAAAGGCAAGGACGAAAATTGCCCCTGATGATGTCAGCAAACATGTAATTTTAGTGCATGATTTTTTGGGCAATATTACCATACCGGGCTTAAATATTTTTAAAGCAAATTATCAATTTTACGACCATGATGATAGGTTAATCCCCGATATTGATTCGCAACATGATGGACGAATCGTGGTTGATTATGGCGAAAATAATATCGCCAGCGTGCATCATATGCCCAACCCCAACCTTTACCAAGCCTATCGTTATGGCGTGCAACGGGCAATGAAAATCATGCAGCTTGACAGGCAAAGCCCCGCACGCACCGTGCAAATGGTTGAATGGACAATTTTATCAAGCGTGTTTCATGCCCATAAATATATGCCGAATATTGCCCGCGCATATGCCATTAAGGGCGCGATGGATTTTGTGATGGTTCCCAAAGATATTCAAATGCAATATTATCTTCATGGTGATTATGCTGGGCAAGCAACCAAAGACCGATTAAAACAAATTGAGCGTGAAGCGTTTGATTTAAGCAATTTTGATTTAAATTTATTGATAAATTCGCCGGTAATTTACGCCGTAAATATTATGGAACGCGCCACCACGCCGTTTGAAGATTCCCGTGAAAAAAACAAGAAAATTCCAGCAAAATTATTTGATTTTGCAAATTTTTCATTACCCGAAATTTTTGCAAAATCTTCGTTATTAAAATTATTACCATCATGATTATCAAAATTTTATTATTTATTTATGGATATTGCGCTTTATTGCTGGGTATCATGGATTTTTTCGTGAAAAAATTGCGATTTAATGGCAATTTTGATTATTTATGGCAAAAATTAACGCTTAAATACCCTAAAAATTCGGGCAAGCAACCAATTTGGTTGCACGCCGTTAGCTTGGGCGAAAGCATTAGCATCCTTGATTTATTAAAAAAATGGCACGAAGCCCAGCCAGATGCCCATTTTATTATTTCGGTGCATACCAGCACGGCATATAATTTTTGGCATAAATTGCAATTATCTTATTGTAATTATTGCTTCGTTCCTTTTGATACAAATTTTTTGGTGCGCCGTTGGTTAAATCATGTGAAACCCAAGCATTTATTCATTGTGGAAAATGAATTATGGCCCCATTTAATTCATGAATCGGCGCAATTCGGTTGTAAAATTTCCTTGATAAATGGGCGAATCTCCCAAAAATCGCTGAACCGATGGTTAAAATTTCCGCAAATTCGGCAATTTTTATGCAAAAATTTTGGCTTAGTTCTGGCACAATCTTTTTATGACCAGCAACGATTAACACAATTTGGCTTTAACCGCGTGCAATATTGCGGCAATTTAAAATTTATGGGGCAGAAAAAACCTTGCAACCTTGCCGTCATCGCCGATTTAACGCAATTATGCGCCGAGCGTCCAAAAATCGCTTTTACCTCCACTCATAAGGGCGAGGAACAATTAGCCATAGCAAACCATATTAAAATGCACCATCATTTTCCCAATTTTTTGACTATTATCGCACCGCGCCACCCGCAACGAATCCATGAAATTTTAAAAATCTTAACCGCCCATGGTTTAAGTTATTTTCGCACCGATACCAGACAAGGCGCGCTTTACCCCGATATTTTAATGGTCAATGAATTTGGCAAATTATCAGAAATTTACGCCATTTGTGATATAGCCGTCATTGGTGGCAGTTTCACCGTGCATGGCGGGCATAATCCCATTGAAGCCTTTGATGAAGCTTGCATGGTGGTGCATGGCGCGAATGTTGAAAATTTTCAAAAAATATATGCTGATGCGAACCAATTAGGCATCGCCTTATCATGCGACAATGGCGAAATTTATGAAACCTGCATGTTGGCTTGGCAAAAATATCCGCAAATTGCGCCAAAATTAATGACTGAATTTCGCGAATCGCACCAAGAAGCCTATGAGGAAATTCTTAAATTATGCCAAGAGGCAATTGCATGAATCTTAACGCCCCCGAATTTTGGTTTAAGAAAAATTGGCAAAGCCTAATTTTATTGCCGTTTTCTTTAATTTGGTGGCTTATTTTTCTGATTCGCCAAAAATTTATAACACCCTATCAAGCCCAAGCCAAAATTATTATTGTCGGTGGTGCCATCGTGGGCGGCAGCGGCAAAACGCCTTTTACCCGATATATACGGGCAAAATACCCCAAAAGCGTGGTTTTAGTTAAATCTTATCAACAAAAATCGGCGACTTTTTTAATATCGCCTCAAAATCCATGCCCATTTGACGAAGCCTTATTGCACGCGGGGGACGGCGCAACGATTATTTGCGATACGCGCGTCAATGGCATAAAATTAGCCCAAAGCCTTGGGTTTTCAACCATTATTTGCGATGATGGTTTGCAAGATCCAACTATTTGCGGTGATTATATTTATTTAGTCATTGATGGTAATTTAGGATTCGGTAATGGGTTTTTATTGCCCGCGGGACCCAATCGTCAATCGCCCCAAAGCGCGATGGCAAAATGCCATGAAATCATACAAATTCAAGGCGCCCAAGGGCGATATGAACTTGCCGATAAAAAATATCTTTACCTGCATTGCGCATTGCAACAAAATGCCGACAAAAATGCCCAATATTACGCCTTTGCGGGCATAGCATACCCCAAAAAATTTTATGAACTTGCGCTAAATCAAGGCTTTAATATCATAAAATTTCAAAATTTCCCTGACCATCACCAATATAAAGACGCTGAAATTCATGAAATTTGCCAATTTGCCCAAGCCCATCAATTGCAAATTATCACCACCGAAAAAGATTTTGCGAAAATCCCCCCGCAATTTCATACCCAAATTCAAGCACTAAACTTGATTTTCCACGCATCATAAATTGCTTGCAAATATATTTTTTCATGCTAAAAGCACTATTATGCACCCGTAGCTCAGCTGGATAGAGCGTTGCCCTCCGAAGGCAAAGGTCAGAGGTTCGAATCCCCTCGGGTGCGCCAGCGCCCAATTAAATACTAGGTGCGCCAGCACCCAATTAAATACTAGGTGCGCCAGCACCCAATTAAATACTAAGTGCGCCAGCACCCAATTAAATACTAGGTGCGCCACAAGGGCAAGCCCTTGACCCAAAACTGGGCGAGCCCTTGACCCAAAACTAGGCAAGCCCTTAATTAAAAACTACCCTACCGAATTATCGTTTCTATGCGTGTATTTTTTTCTTCCTCTGTTTGCATTTTGCACCTGCTTTCTTGTGTTGCTTTCATTATAGCAGGTGACTTTATTTTTTGCCCAAAATAGGTGACTTTATTTTTTGCCGTAATAAAAATTACTATTTCTATTGACAAGGCATCGTTTTTGCATTATTTTAACTCTAAGGGAAAAGGTTAGCGGGGCGTAAAAACCACCAAAGGCATACCAAATCTTAGATATTATGCGTGCATAAAATTGAAATGATTGCTAGAACCGTATCCCTTATTTTTTTATTATTTATAAATTGAAGTATAAATAATTCAAATATAAACAAAGGGGGGATTAATTATTCTCCCTTTTTATTTAGTAAAAAAAATGGCAAATCAATTAATTTTTTTACCAATCAATAAACAAATTGAACAACTGCAACAACGCGGATTGGAGATTGATGATGATAAACATGCAACCCAATGGTTAACACATATCTCATATTACCGATTAGCAAAATATTGGAATATTTTTAGAGACAAAGATACAAAGGGAAATTGGCAAAATTTTAAGCAAGGATATAATTTAAAACATGTAACGAAATTATATGAATTTGACAGAAAGCTAAAATTATTATTTATGGATGGCATTGAACGAATTGAAATATCATTGCGTTCAGTTGCAAGCCATGAAATTGGTAAAATTAATCCATTGGGCACTTAGATTTTAATAGAATATGGAATTCAAATACTTTTGATGATTTTAATTATTTTAAACAAAAATTGAATGCAGCATTACAAAAATCAAAAGATTCTCAATTGATGGAGTTTAGAAAAAATTCCCCAAATGACCAGCCTAGAGTTTGGACTACCATAGAACAAATGACATTTGGATCATTAAATGTTTTATTGCAAAATATCAATAATAATATTGCAAAAAAAATATCTGATAATTATAATTTAAATTCAAAAAATGGTATTTCGCCAACCGATTTTAAGGAGTTTGTTAAAGTTTTATTAGAAGTTCGTAATATATGTGCCCATCATGAAATGCTTTGGAATTATAATTTATCATTTAAACCAAAACATAATGCAGCTATCTTTCTAAATATTAATCACCTAAATAATCATAAAATTATTCATGCAGTTGAAATTATTGATTATTTATTGGCATCTATTTCACCAGATAATAAATGGCGTTGCAGGATAAATGAACTGATTGATTATCAATTTCCCGATTTTCAAGAAATTTCATGTGATAAAATGGGATTATGAAATGCACCTGAAATTTGACCATAAACGGCAATATTCATTG
>CBDHFN010000003.1:0-1718193 GCA_965262605.1 Alphaproteobacteria bacterium
AAAATCGGCGTGATTCATGGTTAAATCAGTATTATTGTGATTGATGGTTTCGTTGTGTGGCTTGGTCGCGTTTAGCGGGGTTGGCATGGGCGGAATAAAATTATTGATATTAGGTTCAATTCTTGCCGATGCAGAATTTATGGTAATATCCTCGTTTATCGCTGGCTTATCATGATTATTGGCAAGAATCGGCGTATCAAAATGCCCATCCTTTGCGCTGGTAGCAACGGCTGGTTCTTGCTCATCTGGCATAATAAATGATTGATGTTCATTGCTTGCTGGCGCAACATGACTTGGTTGTTCATCAACTTGGCTTTGGGCAATATTCTCGCTTTGCGGCGAATCTTGGACTTGCGGTGTTGATTCGCTAATTTTTTCAGACGCAGCAGCGATTGGCGTTACGATGCTCGCTTGTTTAGGCGCATTAAAATTGCTAAAAGCGACAGGTTTTGGGGGGGCAACTGGGTTGCGATTCATCATATTTGCGCTATAATCATGGTTTTTTTGGGGTGGCTACGCCATCAATCCCAGTCGCGACAACGGATAAGCGCATTTTACCTTCTAAACTTGGGTCAAATGCCGCGCCAAAATGAATATGGGCTTCTTCAAGCACTTCTTCACGAATGCGGTTAACAGCAGCGTCAATTTCAAACAAGCGTTAAATCATCGCCACCGGTAATATTAATTAAAACTTGCTTGGCACCCTTCATCGTTACATCCTCTAGCAACGGATTAGAAATAGCTTTTTCGGCGACATCAATTGCCCGATTCGCGACCATCAGCCTCACCTGTACCCATCATGGCTTTACCCATTTCGGACATAACGGTGCGAATATCGGCAAAATCCAAGATTAATCAAGCCCGGGCACCACGATTAAATCCGTAATCCCGCGCACGCCCGAACATAATACTTGGTCAGCTAATTTGAAACGCATCGGCAAAAGTTGTCCGTTCATTAGCGATTCTAAATAAATTTTGATTAGGAATCACAATTAAGCGTGCCAACAAATTCTTGTAAGTGCTTTGATACCTTCTTCGGCTAATCTACGGCGTTTTGACCCTTCAAAATCAAAGGGACGCGTCACCACACCAACCGTTAAAATTCCCATTTCTTGGGCGATTTTAGCAATGACGGGGGCAGCACCAGTGCCCGTGCCACCGCCCATACCTGCGGTAATAAATAACATATTACATTCGGATAAATACTCACGAATTTCGCGTATCAACCTCTTCGGCCGGCACCTTTGCCCACTTCGGGGTCGGCACCCGCACCCAAACCACGCGTTAAAATCGTGCCTAATTGGATTTTGCTTTTCAGCTTTGCGCTAAGGTTTAGCGATTGCGCATCAGTATTAGCAACAATAAATTCAACCCCTTCTAGTTTTTGGTCAATCATATTATTAACAGCGTTGCACCCTGCGCCCCCAACACCAACCACGACAATACGTGGGTGTTAAGCTGAAATGTTTCTGCTTGAGTTATTTTTAACGCCATAACAAACTCCTTATGTTTTTAACTTGATTTAGCTATAATTATCCCTAAACCATTGAATAAAGCTCGTCGTCCATTTTTCCGTATTATTCATTGGTTCAGCATTACGGGGCAAGAACATCGTTGATTGGTTCAGGCAACATAACGCAATACTCCCATTGACTGATGCAAATTTCGGACCATTTCCTTGATCCGGTAGATTTTTTATGGAAATAATTAGTGCCAATTCGTACAGGTCTATCCCAAATCGCTTGAATATATTCGTGCATAAGCCGCTTAATTCTGCTCCCCCACCTGTCAAGCACAATATTTTGGACCGCACTTAATGGGAATACCACCTTCAACCAACGCTTGCTTGCTTAAATCCAAAATTTCATCAACCCGTGGGCTAATAATTTGATTTAAGAATATTGCGGGTAATTCGGTGCGGGGCGAACTATTGCCCATCTTCGCCCACGCGCAAAACTTCTAAGGTCGCGTGCATCGGCAAATTCTTCGAGCATTGAGCCAAATTTTGTTTTTAATCGTTCGGCATGTTCTAATCGGTGTGCTAAGCCCGAGGGCAATATCTTTGGTAATATTACCACGCCCCAACTTGCAATCGTTTTATGGAAAATCGGCGCGCATTATGCTTGACATATAAGATATTCGTAAGCCCTGCGCCAATATCTAATAATCACGGAACCTAATTCGCGTTCTTGGTCAACCATGACGCCTAAGGATGCCGAAAACGAACCTAACACCACGCTGCGGCATAATAAGATGGCATTTTTTAATTAAATTACCGATAATTTTGTATATCGTATTAGTATGCCCATAAATCAAGGCAATTTTAACCGATAATTTCTCGCCCATAATACCCGATTGGATCAGTGCTGGGCGGGTAATCATCAACGATATAATATAAGCGGTATCGCGTGCATAAGCGTTAAGTCTAGGCTTTCGTGGCACTTTTTTACGCTCATCTGATAACAGCCGTTCAATATCTTTTTTATTATTAGCCTTGTTAGCGATTTGATAATAGATTTATCCATGATAGTGAATTTGGCGGATTGACAGCGTTTAGGCAAATGGAAACATCTTGAATGGTAATATTAGCGGTTTTCTCGGCGGCACTAACCGCGCTTCTAATGGCGGCTTCAGCGGCATTCATATCAACAATTGCCCCGCGGGTGATACCTTGTGATGCCTTATTGGGCAAATCCTAACGAGCGAATTTCTCCTTCGTCTGTTTGTCTTGCAATAATACACGCAATTTTATGCGAGCCAATTTCTAATGCCGAGATTATCCGATTTGCCATTATATCATTCCTTTAATTGCCGATTGAGTCGTCTATCTAAACGCAAAATAATTTGTTTGGTATCGCGTAAATCAATGGTATATTAACCTTGCGGTTCCAGAATTTTCGTCATGATTGGATTAATTTTAGTCAATTTTTGCAATACGTTTCGCCAGGTGGCGTTTTCGGGTAATTGGACCTTAATTTTATGGTTTTCATAATTAATATATAAATCCCATCGCCGTTCGCCGACAAATACCACCGCGTTCACCATTTTTGCCCAACCAAAGCTTCTTGGTCAATTAATTCATAAATGCGCTTATAATGTAATTGGGCATTAACCCCGCTGACGATGCGCAATTTTTGGCGGTAATTTTCGTGAAATTCAGGGTTGTAGGGCGCAAGCAACACGCCTTCGCCGTCCATTAAAAACAAGCCATTATTTTGTTCATAAAGCGCATCAGGGGTGCGTTCATTTAATTTAATGATTAATTTATTAGGAAAAACCCGTTCAATTGACGCATTTTTTATCCAGCCTAATTGTTCAAGGCGGTTTTTTAAATCTTGAATATTAAGGAATAAAATCGGGTCGCCGGGCTGTAATTGCAACGCTTTTTGCAATTCATCGGCGGGAATTTGATTTTTACCTTCAATAATTACTTGATTAAGTTGAAATCCTAAAATTTGAGAAATTTTCAATAACGGATTATATATCAAAAAAAGTGAAATTATGGCAATAATTATCAGTAAAAATCCCATGCCCATAAGGCTTTGGCGATGTTTTTGCATAATTTTGGCATAATTCATGAAAATTCTTTCATTAAAGTTAATATGATGGGTTAGCTTGGGGCGACTTTTAAAAATTCTTTTAATGTTGCCCCTGATAAAATAGTCATAACCAAATCATCATAGCTCATTTGCAGATATTTCGCTTGTTCAGGCACTAAGGAAAGCGGTGTCATACCGGGTTGGGTATTCATTTCTAAAACATATAATTTATCAGTATCGGGGTTATAGCGAAAATCAACGCGACCAATCGTATTAATTCCCAAGGCAAAATAGGCTTTTTCGGCATAACGAAGGCATTGTTCGTATAATAAAGGCGAAATTTTCGCGGGGATAATATGTTCGGTTTTGCCATCGGTATATTTTGATTCATAATCATATTGCCCTGATTTTGGGCGCAATTCCGTCACGGCTAATGCCAAGCCATTAAGCACGGTGACCGTTAATTCTAAACCCGGAATATATTCTTCAATTAACGCCTCGCCATATTCCCAATTGGTTAAATCGGGCATTTCTTCTTTGGATTTAATAATATGCAAACCCACGGACGACCCTTCATAAACGGGCTTAATAACAATGGGATAAGGCAGAGAAACCGAAAAATTGGGCGAACGAATCTCGGTTTGTTGGGCAACATAGCCATTGGGCACGGGTATGCCAATTGACGATAAAACCGCCAAAGTGGCTTTTTTATCCATGGATAAAGCCGAAGCAAATCGCCCCGAATGCGTATAAGGAATTTGCAACCATTCTAAAATTGATTGAATACCGCCATCTTCGCCAAATCTTCCATGCAGCGCATTAAAAGCCACATCGGGGGCAAAGCTTAAAATTTCGTCAATAAATTGTGTCAAGGGCTTAACGGGGTCAAATTGCTTGACTATATGCCCCATTTTAATTAACGACCTGCGGCATTCTTCGCCACTTACTAACGACACTTGCCGTTCTGTTGAATTCCCCCCGTATAATAACGCAATTTTCATTTTTTCTCCTTATAGGTTATTTTTGCTTTTAAATTATCACAATTTCGGATTCAATATTTATGCCGAAATGCGCTTTTACTTGTTTTTGTGCTAGATTTATTAATTTTAAAATATCATCACTGCTGGCATTATCAGTATTTAATATAAAATTGCAATGTTTTTCGTTAAATTCTGCGCCGCCAATTTTATACCCGCGCAAACCAACCGCATCCAATAATTGCCAGACTTTTTTATCGCAATTTTCGGGATTTTTGAAAGTTGACCCGCCCGTGCGCCCCCGTTCGGGTTGATTATTTTTGCGATTTTGTTTGATTTCTTGCATTTTTTGCAAAATTTCACCATGATTGGCGGGTTTCAAGCCAAATTTCGCGCGGCAAACTATATAATCTTTGGGAATTTCGCTATGGCGATAAGCATAATTTAAGTCTTGGTTATTTAATATATGAATATTGCCTTGTCTGTCCATAAATTCGGCGGATAATAAAATTTGCGCCGTTTCCCCGCCAAAGCAACCCGCATTCATCACCACCGCGCCGCCGATTGAACCCGGTATGCCGACCATAAATTCCGCCCCGCTTAAATTAAGATTAAGCGCATATTGGGCGCAATTCGCGTCAAGCGCGCCCGCGCCTGCTTGCATAATATCGCCTTCATGGCTTATTTGCGTAAAATCCTTGCCAAGCTTGATAATGCAGGTTGAAACGGGCTTGCTGGCGAATAAAATATTTGAACCCGCGCCAATCACAAATATCGGCATTGATTGGGGGATATTTTGCAATAAAGCCCGTAAGTCGTTGATAGAATCGGCGTGAAACACCATTTGCGCCGTGGCTTCGGTTTGAAACCAGCTGTATTTTTTTATGGGGTGATTAAAAAATAACTTGCCCAAATTTTGATATTTTTCTTGAAATTCTTGCGGTATTTCTAACATTTTATGCCTAGTTAAACTGAATTTTTATCGGGGCGCAAAATCATGCGATATAAGGAAAATAAGGATAAACCCAAATGCGCAAAGGCAATAATATAAATATAGGCATCGGGACCAAAATTTTCCATGCCATAACCTACTAATATTGGACCCAACATGCCACCTACTGCCCAAGTAAAAGTCATGGATATGGCGACTAAATTATATTCACCCCTATCGGCGCGATCATTTAAATAAGCCGACATTAAATAATACATACAAAATGAACAACCACCAAATAAAAATATCCCAAAATAAATAAAAAATTCGGTTTTTAATAACATGATTAATAAACCAATCATGGCAATGGTTGATGCCAATAAAATCACGCCGCGCCGCGAATATTTATCGGATAAATACCCCAAAGGATATTGCATAATCCCCCCCGCAATATTAGCCGCCGTAATAAAATTCGCAACCGCAAATTCGCTTAACCCTGATTTTAAAACAAAAATCGGCGCCATAGAGCGAAAACCAGCATTGGTAATGCCGATAATAATGCAACCAACCAAAACAAAAGGTGATACGCGCCATAAATATATGGGGTCAAATGTGCGATTTTTGGGTTTAGATGGTTGTTTTAAGCGAATTAATGACACAGGTAAAAGACTAAGCGCAAATAATATCGCGCAAATTAAAAATGGTTGTATTGCCCCCGAACCATAAAATGGTATGGCATAAAGGCTTGCGCCCACCATAATTAATTCAATAAATCGGTAAATACCAAGCGAACGGGCGCGGATATTATCGGTCACTGATTCGTTAATCCAACTTTCCACAATGGTTGAAAAGAAAATATAGCTTATACCCATAATTGTTCGGCATAAATACCAAAAATATATATCTTGAATCAACACCATTAAAAGCGTAAATAAAATATGTATGCCCGCCGCGGCGGCAAAACATTTAATATGCCCAACACGCCGCAAATAAAACGGCACAATGAAACTGCCAATAAAAAAACCGACATAAAAAAACGAGCTTATTAAACCAATGCTGCCTTGATCATAATTTAAATGCAAGGCAAAAACGGCTAAGGAAGTATTGATTAATCCCACCCCGCCCAGCATAGCCGCCGAAGAAGCAATCACAAAATATAAATTTATAGGCATAATTTTTATATATTAGCATGATTCGCCATATAGTCTATAAATAATTGCGCGAAAATATCAAAATATTTGGCGGAATGATTCTAAAATAATGCCAATTTTCGCGGAATTTTCGCCCGAAAAATTCAAGGATAGCATCGCAAAAATCACTAAATTTTTCATAAAAACTCTTATTATGTTGTTTACTCAGATAATAAATTAGATTCTTAAATAAAGCAATTTATTTTTCAAGCAATAATTCAGCCGTTAAATTGGCGTAAGACCCGTAAAATTCAGCAAAAATTGGCATGGATAAATCGTTGATTTTGTCATAAATATAAATGGAATATTCTTTGGAATAATCGGGTTTAATATTATCTTCGCCATCAAATCCCGCAATTCGTTCGTAAATAATGCGGCATATCCACGCGTCTTTGGGTAAATTATATTTTTTATAATCAGACGCAAGGGCGCGCAGCGCGATGAATTTTGTAACCCGCCGTCCATCAAAAATAACTGATTGTCTTGTGCAAGCTTCGCTGGGTTTATTGGTGAAATCAAGCCCTAAATTTAACAAATAACTATATGGGTCAATGGCGTTAATTATATGGCTTTGCGATAAATCCTTAACGGGATTTTTGATTTTTAATATTTTCGGGGTAATTTGCCCTTGGGCATTTTTTGCGCTAAAATCAATCACGGCATTGTTATATTTATTGCGCCATTGCGAATCATAATCATATATCATCGGCATAAAATAGCCGTTTTCCAAGGAACCATTAATAATTTGCTTGCCCCGCCAATGAAAAACTAAGTCTATAAGCCCATTTGTTTGCCCCTTGGCATCAATAAGATATTGCTGGTTTTGCGTATTAATTTGCACGATTGCTTGGGCAACGGGCAAACCCAGACTTTTAATTTGGTAAATAAAATCTGATGCAATCATCGGTTTTATCGCCAAAAACAGCAATATTAAAGCAATTTTACGCATTTTCAAGCCAATTTTGCCGAATTTTCCACAATAACAGGATGCGGTAATTTATGCAAAACTTCAAAAGGCACCACCATTTTTATTTGCGTCATGGTGGTTTGCCAATTTGCCAATAAAGATTTACCCCAATTGGAATTTGTCGCTTGAATATGCAATTCAAGCAAAGATTTTGCGTGATTTTGCCAATATGGCGTGCTTAAATCATAATAATCAACGCATTGGCGATTGATTTTCTTGCCAAGCTTTTGTTTATTATCCAAAATAAACGCAATACCGCCCGTCATGCCCGCCGCGAAATTATACCCGATGCGTCCCAGAATCATAACTTCGCCACCCGTCATATATTCACAGCCGTTGGAGCCACAACCCTCAACCACGCTGATAGCCCCCGAATTGCGCACAGCAAATCTTTCGCCTGCTTGCCCAGCGGCGAATAAATAACCCTTGGTTGCCCCATAAAGGCAAGTATTGCCAATAATGCTGTTTTCATAGGTTAAAAGCGTGGAAGTTGCGGTTGGGCGAATCACCACCGAACCACCGCTTAACCCCTTGGCGACATAATCATTGGCTTCACCAATTAGCTCAATATGCATACCACCGACAATGAAAGCCCCCAGACTTTGCCCCGCGGTGCCCCGCAATTTAAGCTCAATATGTTTGGGTTGCAAGGCATTCATGCCATATTGCCGTGTGATTGAAGATGCTAGCTTAGTGCCAATCGCGCGGTCGGTATTGACAATATTATATTCCAAATGGCATTTTTCACGGGTTGTGAATAATTTATGCGCATCGGCAATAATTTTATCGTCAAGATTTTTGGGCAATTCATTACGAAATACCCGCGATTTCTTGGCAAAATCAATATTATTATGGGCTTTTGCCAATAAAGGATTTAAATCCAGACTATCAAGATATTGTTCGGTTTCGTGGTTGCGCACGACTTGTTGCAATAATTCCGTGCGCCCAATAATATCATGCAAATATTTAAAGCCCAAATGCGCCAAAATTTCGCGAACTTCGGTGGCAATAAAGCTAAATAAATTCACAACTTTTTCGGGCGTGCCGTTGAATTTTTCCAATAATTTTGGATCTTGGGTGCAAACGCCGACGGGGCAAGTATTAGAATGGCACTGACGCACCATCAAGCACCCCATGGCAATTAACGAAGCCGTGCCGATGCCGTATTCTTCCGCACCTAAAATCGCGGCAATCACCACATCGCGCCCAGTTTTAATACCGCCATCAGTGCGCAAAACCACTTTATCGCGCAAATTATTCAAGCATAAAACCTGATGCGCTTCGGCAAGCCCCAATTCCCAAGGCAATCCCGCGTATTTAATGGAAGATTGCGGCGATGCGCCCGTGCCACCACTATGACCCGAGATTAAAATCGCATCGGCTTTTGCCTTAACCACGCCCGCGGCGATAGTGCCAATGCCAGACCTTGCGACTAATTTAACGCAAACGCGCGCTTCGGGGTTAATTTGTTTTAAGTCATAAATTAACTGGGCTAAATCCTCAATACTATAAATATCATGATGCGGTGGCGGGCTGATAAGCGTGACACCTTCGGTGGAATGGCGTAATTTCGCGATAATCGCCGAAACTTTAAAGCCGGGCAATTGCCCGCCTTCACCGGGTTTTGCGCCTTGCGCCATTTTAATTTCTATCTCATCACAATTATTAAGATATTCCGCCGTAACCCCAAAACGCCCCGAAGCAATTTGCTTAATCGCGCTGCACGCATTATCACCATTGGCGCGGGGTTTATATCGTTCGCTATCTTCGCCACCTTCGCCGCTATCCGATTTTGCGCCGATGCGATTCATGGCGATTGACAAAGTTTCATGGGCGATGGGCGATAAAGCCCCTAAGCTAATGCCCGGTGAAATTAATCGTTTGCGAATATCGGTGATGGATTCAACTTCTTCAACCTTTACATTCGCGCCCGATGGTTTAAATTTCAATAAATCGCGGATATGAATCGCGGGTAAATCATAAATCATTTGCGAATATTTGCGAAATAACGCATATGAATCACGCGTGACCGCGCTTTGCAACATATGGATTGATTCGGCTTCCCAAGCGTGCGATTCGGCGGATTTACGGTATCGGTAAAATCCTCCAATCGGCAATGTGCCTGAATATTGCTCAATCGTCTCATAATGATTTTTAAGCAATTGTTGCAAGCCCGTAATGCCTAAACCAGAAATTCGGCTGATAAGACCCGGAAAAAATTCATTGACCAACGCCCTTGAAAGCCCGATGGCTTCAAAAATATAGCCACCGCGGTATGAACTTATGATGGAAATACCCATTTTGGACATAATTTTCAATAAACCATCATCAAGCGATTTTTTATAATTATCAAGCGCCCGTTCCACAGAAATCTTACCCAATAACCCGCGTTCATGCCTGTCTATAATAGTTGCAACCGCAAGATTCGGGTTAATTGTTGTCGCGCCAACCCCGATTAAAACCGCAAAATGATGCACATCAAGCGCATCATCGCAACGGATATTAATGCTGGTATATGACCTTAAACCCTCTTTACTTAGGCGTGTATGCACGGCGGCGGCGGCTAAAATCATCGGCACAGGGTATAAACCGCAAGCTTCGGGAATTTGGGTGTTATCCAAAATAATATACGGATTTTTTGCCAAAGCCGCTTCAAAAGCATTTTCAGAAATTTCTAAAATCGCTTGGCGTAAGCCATTGGGATTGGCGGGATTATATAAACATTGAATTTCAATCGCGTCTTTGCCCATCCATTGCCGCAATTTAGCATATTCATCGTCCATTAAAATCGGTGATTGCAATTCCATAAAATCTAATTGCCCTTTGGCTGCAAGGCTATTACCCATGTTATTAAGCCTCGTTGCTAGGCTCATTACATGGCGTTCGCGCAATGAATCAATCGGCGGATTGGTGACTTGGGCAAAATTTTGCCGAAAAAAATGATGCAAACCGCGGTAAACTCCCGCCAAAACTGCCAAAGGCGAATCATCGCCCATGGATCCCGTGGCTTCTTTACCTTCCAGCGCCATGGGTTGCAAAATTAATTCGCAATCTTCCATTGTCCAACCCGCAATTAATTGCCGATTAATTAAATCTGTTTTGGTTATTTTGGGCGCAGGTTTCGTGGCGGGTAATTCTTTGATATTATGAATTTGTTTAATCCAATCAGCATAAGGATTTGCACCAGCAACCATAGATTTTAATTCTTTATCATGATAAAATTTACCTTTGGCAAGGTTAATGCCAATCATCTGCCCCGGTCCGACTTTACCGCGCATACGCAAATCACTTTCGCGATATTTCACCATGCCCGTTTCCGAACCGACAACTAATAAATCATCATTCGTAATTGCATATCGTAATGGGCGCAAGCCGTTTCGGTCTAAACAAGCCAGCACCCAATTACCGCCGACCGCGCAAATTGCCGCAGGACCGTCCCATGGTTCCCAAGACGAATGGGCATAGCGATAAAATGCTTTGAGATTCGTTGCCATATCGGCGGCTTCTTCCCATGCTTCGGGCATTAATAATGATTTAATTTCGGGCAAATCGCGGCGCGAATGCAAGTTAATTTCAAAAACATTATCTAACGCCCCTGAATCGGAGACATTGGGCATGATAATCGGTAAAATATCCTTCATATTGCCAAATTTATCGTCTTCAAGTCGTTGTTCGCGGTTGCGCATCCAATTAATATTGGCGGATAAGGTATTAATTTCGCCGTTATGCGCAATGACGCGAAAGGGTTGCGCCAACGCCCAGCTTGGAAAAGTATTCGTGGAATAGCGTTGATGATACACCACGAAATTTGAAATAAACCGCGCATCGCATAAATCAGGATAAAAAATATCCAATTGTTCGGCTAAAAACAACCCTTTATAAATGATGGAACGGCTTGAAAAAGAACAAATATAGGCTTCTAGCAAGTTTTCTTCAAGGAATTTTTTTTCAATTTTACGCCGTATGACATATAATTCGGTTTCAAATTCCTCTTCGGTAAGGTTTTTCGTGTTGTTAATTAAGATTTGTTCAATTTCTGGGCGGGTAGAATTGGCTTTATCGCCGATGACGCCCGTGTTAATCGGCACTTGGCGCCAACCATAAATTTGATAGCCTTTGCGAATAATTTCAGATTCAATAATGACGCGGGTGCGCTCTTGGGCATCTAAATTAGTGCGTGGTAAAAATACCATGCCAATCGCAAATTTATTATTGGGCTGTTCAATACCCAACGATTTAATATAATCCATAAAAAATTCTTGGGGAATTGCCAAATGAATGCCCGCCCCATCGCCAGTTTTACCATCGGCATCAAC
Source organism: Alphaproteobacteria bacterium (assembly GCA_965262605.1). Classification (GTDB taxonomy): domain Bacteria; phylum Pseudomonadota; class Alphaproteobacteria; order JASGCL01; family JASGCL01; genus CBDHFN01. The sequence continues at coordinate 11,921 of CBDHFN010000003.1, forward strand.
CGCGCCCCTGTGCCATAATGCTTTAAGCGCATCAATGCCATATTGCACGACCGCGCGGGTGGCGTGCCCCTTGATATTCGCAATTAAACCAACCCCGCACGCCGATTTCTCATATTGCGGTAAATACATGCCATTTTTTGCCAAATTTTGGGCATCTTGGTAAATATTGCCAAAATTTTCTGTGTTTAATGGTTTGTTTTTCATGCTATTCTCCTATGGTAAGTAATTTTTTTACTTTACCCGGCTGGGCAAAGCTCATGGTGCCGTTCATGGCAAAAGATTGGAAATATCGTTTAACCGCGGGCATGGTGATTTGATTGAAAATGCTTTTGGCTAAGCGGTAATCGTCAAACGCCATAAAACATTGTAATGATTGATTGGCTTGAAATTTACCATCAAATAATTGCGGATTAAATTCATTCGCGCCATATGCTTGCCAAATTATTTTATATGGTTGAAAATTATATTTGCCAACCCCCAGCAAAGCCCACCAATGATTGCGCCTTATCATATTTTGAATAATAACGCCCTTGCGGTTTTTTAAAACGCCTTGATGCTTTTGATAAAAATTATAACAAAGTGGATATTCGGCAAGCTGCTCCATAGAAATTACTTTGCCATTTTTTTGATACGGCAAAAATACCCATTTTTCTTCGTTTAATTCAGGTGCCTTAAAATTTTCTTTGGTTAATAACGGATATAAATATTTTTTGGGAATCGGCACATTTTGAATTTTTTCATTGGACATTAAATAATAATCGTCATTGGCGTGCAAAGATTTTTTATTGAAAAAATATAAATAATTGGCACCACAAGTATTTAACCCTTGGCGTGGCATCGCCGATTTTGGAATATGAATCGCATTCATGACATTTTTATCGTGAAAATAATGCAACGCATCACCATGTTTATTAAGCGGGTTTAAATATTGTATTTCGTAATTATCTTGGCTGGTTTTAATAAAGGCTTTAATGGGGTAAATTTGTGTTTTATTATTTTGAAAATAATAAAATCCGCATCGGGTATTAATACCTTTAAATGGGGAAAAACCGCCAAAATCATGAATTTCCATTAAGCAATAATCGCCTTGATTGCCATGAAATTCGCGAAATTTTTGTTGCGCGCCATCATTATAAATCAGCGATAAAGGCGCGAAAAAATACGCCTTGCCATTGGGTTTACAATGCGATTGTATAGATTTTTGCATGATTAAAGCCGCAATATCAATGCGCGATTTCCCCATTAACATATCGCGGCGATTTTTAATTAAATCATGGTCAAAATACACTGATTTTAAAATTTCTTTGTAATTATTAGGTAAATCATTAAAATTAAGCCATGGCGGGTTGCTTAGAATAATATCAAATTTTTTATCGTGAAAATTGCAAATAAAATCTTGGTGCCAAAAATTTTCGCGCGGTAAATTTATATTATAAATCTGGTGAAATTTAACGAATGTTTTGGCGAATAATTCGCCGTCTAATTCCACGCCAAACAAGCGATTAATCGGTAAATTTTCCAATCGCACCCCTTGGTTTAGGGCAACCTGCACGAGTGCTTGCAAAAGATTACCCTCGCCCATGGTTGGGTCAAATACTGACGCGCCATTAAGCCAATCTTTGGCAATATCATATTTTAAGACAAATTCCATGGCGCAATCCAAAGGAGTCATTATTTGCCCAATTTTATGATTGATATTTTGCATGGTATTTACGCAACCCTTGCCGCTGTTTGCAAGGCTTGATTAATGTATTTTTTAATGCCCAAGGCGGCATTTTTGCCATCTTTTATGCCCCAAACAACCAATGAAGCCCCGCGCACAATATCACCCGCGGCAAATACGCCCGATAAATTTGTTGCGCCCGCGCTGTTTTTAACGGCAATTGTGCCATTTTTATTAACGGCTAATTCAGGTTGATTAAATAAACGCGGCATATCTTCGGCTTCAAAGCCTAACGCCATAATAACTTTATCGCACGCAATAGTTCGTTCAGACCCCTCAATCGCGACAACCGATTGACGACCATCAGCGGAATCGCTTGTCAAGCGCATATTGGTAATTTCAATGGAGTTTACTTTATCAACCCCCAAAAATTTCACGGGCGCGCTTAACCAAATAAATTCTACGCCTTCGTCCATAGCATTTTGCACTTCGCGGTCGGAACCGGGCATGTTTTCGCGATCGCGCCGATAAAGGCAGATAACTTTTTTCGCGCCTTGGCGAATGGCGGTGCGCACGCAATCCATCGCCGTATCACCACCGCCAACAACCACAATATTTTGTCCTTTGGCATTTAGTGATTCATTAGGGGCAATTTTATCGCCTAAATTATCGCGATTAGCTTGCACCAAAAAATCAAGGGCTTGGATAATATTTTTTAAATTATGCCCCGCCACATCCGATTCGCGTTTTTTATACACGCCAGTTGCAATTAATACGGCGGAATATTCAAGGCGCAATTTTTGAAAATCATCGCCAATATCATGATTAAGTTGAAATTTTACCCCCGAATCCCTAAGCCATTGGGTGCGTTTTGCGATAATTTCTTTGTCTAGTTTGAAATTAGGAATGCCATAAATCATTAAACCACCCACGCGGTCGTATTTATCATAAACCACGACTTGAAAGCCAAATTTGCGTAAATCCGCCGCCGCCGCAAGCCCCGCAGGACCCGCGCCAATGATAGCGATTTTTTCTTTGCGTTCATTTTGGGGTTTTATCGGTTTTACCCAACCTTGTGCCCATGCGGTATCGGTAATATATTTTTCCACCGAACCAATGGTAATATAGCCATGCCCCGATTGTTCTATGACGCAATTTCCTTCGCATAATCGGTCTTGGGGGCAAATGCGCCCGCAAACTTCGGGAAAAACATTGGTTTGCGATGATAATTCATATGCTTCTTGTAAGCGACCTTCGGCGGTAAGCATCAGCCAATCAGGGATATTATTCGCCAAAGGGCAATGAATTTGACAAAATGGCACACCGCATTGTTCGCACCGACCCGCTTGTTCGGCGGCAGTTTTATCGTCATATTTTTCCGATATTTCATGGTAATTTTTTTTGCGCTCAAGGGCGGAAGCCTTCATCGGCAATAATTGCTGGCGATTAACGAATTGAGTCATTTTAGCGGTAGTCATAATTTTTCCTTTTTGATGATTCGTGCATTCACCATAATAAATAAATTGCAAAAATCTAGATAAAAAGTGATTTATTTCAATTTAATTGACAAAAAAAATTTGTTTAAGGCAGAAAAATAACTTTTTTTAAACTAATATAAAATTATTATCAATATAGTTGACAAACTATATTAATGCCCGCATTTGCAAAGCCTGAAATTCGCTGGTGGGGATTTGCGCCACTAAAATATCATAAATTTCTTGCTCATCGCGTTTTAAAAATTCGCTTAATAATTGCAATTCTGCTAAGGACATCGCCGATAAATGCGCAATAAAAACTTGATTCATCATTAAATCAATTTCTTTGGTGCCACGATGCTGGGCGCGAAAGGTAATTTTTTTAATGGTTTTTTGATAATTATCATCAGGGCAATCTTCGCGACCACAAAAAAATTTTTGTCCATTGGAATATATAAAATATTCGCCGTTTTCGCCCTTTGCATGGGCGACTAAATCATAAAAAACATTGCGGTTGCATCGCAACCATAAATTATCGCGCACCCGCACCAAAGGCTTGGGTTCATCGTGGTTATTTAATAAAATAAAAGGCTGCTCGGCGGTAATTTCAACCCAAAAATCTAAATTCGTGCGAATTAAAATTTTTTCATCGCTTATATCGGCTTCTACGCCGATAAATGGCGTATCTTCAACGATTATTTTACCCTTTTCAAAGGGCGTTGCCAAAAAATAATCGTTGGCTTCGCGAATCAGGCAAACCGCAAATAATTGCGCTAATTTTAAGCGTCCAATCGGGGAATTTTGATAATACCATTGCCCATTTTTATCAATTTTAATGGCAAAATCACCACAAACTGGCGGGTATGAAACACCACTTAACCCCTTGCCCAAAGCCATTAATGAGGCAAAATCGGGCTTTGCCATTACGAATCACAATCATCATCATCGTCTAAATTTAAATTTTCGGTGGGCATGATGGTTGAAATTGCATGTTTATAGACTAATTGCGATTGACCATCGCGTTTTAGCAAAATACTGAAATTATCAAACCAAGTAACATTACCTTGAAGCTTGACCCCATTCACTAAGAAAATAGTAACTGCCACCTTTAATTTTCGTGCTTGATTTAAAAATAAATCTTGCAAATTTTTCTTCTCCTGCGCCATAATATTCCTTTTGTTGATTGGTTTTTTTAATGTAATTTTCGGCGATAAGTTTATAAAACTGATTCTTTTATCATTTGCAAGTATTATTTTAATTTTATGGTAATTTATTTATACGCCATGATTACTGATTAAAATTAGGGAATAAAATTTTACTTGCATTTTAAACAATTATGATGGCGTAGCATGAAGGAATAGCAACGCGGCGCGGAAATAAGGATTAATGCAACAAACTAAAAATACTGATTTTTTAGAAAAAACTCAAAATAAACCCAAAATAGCATTTTAAGCTTTACTTTGTGAAAGAATCTTTTTATTTTTATTTTGAGGAGTAAAATATGGCAGAAAATTTAATTTGGGATTTAAAGCATTCCAATTCTGAAGACAACGAGCAAAATAAAAAAAAATTACAGAATTTTTTATTAGCCAAGAATCTTGTTTGCTTGCTGGGTAGTGGCGCGTCTTTTGGGAAATTTAAAAATGATACCCAAAATACATTTCCAAGCATGGGTGAATTATTGGAAGCTATTAAAAGTAAAACCGAATTACTTGAAAATTTTAATAAAATTGCAGTTAAAGAGAAAAAGTTAAATGATGAAAAAAATCTTGAAGTTTTATTATCAAAAATCTCCCAATTATCGGTTCATGATGATATTAAAAAGGAAGTTGAAAATTATATTAATGAAGTAAAATGTTTAATCACAACAATGTGCACTAAAACTATAAATTTTGAAGGTGAATCTAAAGAAATTCCACCCCACCTTGAATTTTTACGCAAATTACATAAACGCGGCAGTGGCAAAGATCGGTTGAAAATTTTCACCACAAATTATGATACATTAATTGAGCAAGCCGCCGCCGAACAAAATATCGTGATTATTGATGGTTTTTCTTTTACCAGCCCACGAAAATTTTCACCCCGAAATTTTAAATATGATATTATTCAAACCGAATCCAATTACCAAAAAAATCAACCGATTTATAATTTAATAAAATTATATAAAATACATGGTTCAGTTAATTGGCAAGAAGAAAATCATGAAATAATTCAAAAAGAAAATCCCAATAAACCATGTATAATATACCCATCTTCCACAAAATATCAATTATCTTATCAAAAACCATATTTTGAAATGATGAGCCAGTTTAATAATGCAATGGCGACCGAAGAAACTTGTTTATTGGTAATTGGATTTAGTTTTAGTGATGACCATATTTTCAGTGCGATTAAAAATGCCTTAACTCAAGACACAACATTTAAAATGATTATTGTCGCGCCAGATTTAATAAAATCAGATAAAGAAGAAAAATATCCAAATTTATCAAAATTAAAAAAAATTGCCTTAAAAAATGAGCAATTATTTCTAATTAATGCAACATTTAAGCAATTTGCAAATGCAATTCCCAAATTTAATGATGCGGATACCGAATCACAAAAACTTGAACTTATATCAAAAATTTTAGACGCAAAAAATGACAAATAAAGACCATCAACAAATTTTTATTGAAAAATTATATATTGGTAAAATTACCAATATTACTTATTCCAAGGTTGAATGCGTGATTGATTATAACCCATCAAACAAAACCACCACGCATTTTGGTAATCAATATATGTCGGGTTCGGTTGGTGAATATATCGTTATTGAACATGAATATCTTGCAATTTTGGGGCAGATATATGCCATAAATCTTGAAGAACGAGAAAAAAATTATGATGATAGCCAAGCATTAAAACCACGCGTTTCAATACAATTATTAGCAACTTATTATTGGCTTGAAGATAAATTACAAGCTGGAATCAAGGAATCACCAAGAATAAGCGAAAAAATTTATTCCGCGCCCAATTGGTTTTTAAATAAACTAACCAATTTAATCAATGACAAAAATGAAAATGGAAAGATAACGCTTGGCAAATTAAGCAAAGGCGTAGATGGTATGGTGGAATTTCCATGGCAGGCATTATTTGAAAGGCATTGTGCAATTTTGGGGGCAACGGGGGGTGGCAAATCATATAGTGTTGCAAAAATTATTGAAGAATTAATAAAATTAAATGATGCTGAAGCACCAAATATTTTATTATTGGACGCGACAGGGGAGTATCAAAAATTTAAAAGGAAAAATAAATATATACTTGGCGAAGATTGTTTTTTAAATTATGCAAATTTTAATGATAATGATTTTATGGCATTATTTAGTCCAGCACCAAATATTCAAACACCGATATTTATTGAAGCAATAAAAAGTCTTAAAGCAGTTGCATTTGCCAAAAGACAATCAGTAAATCCATTGCAGGAATATATAAAAGATAGTGGCGACAATTCCCTACTATTTAAGAGAAATAAAAATAAGCAATTTTATATTAATTTTTTAAAAGAAATAGAAAGTAGCGAGTATGTTAACAACCCAAACAGCCAGTATGATGTAAATAAATTACCTGATCAAATTCAATTAGAATGCATTTTTGATTCTAATAGGAATGATAATGATAAAGATAATTTTAAATTTTGGGGTGATATTAATAATAATTCCTTAGTATTTTGCACTACTCTAATTTTAAGAATTAGAAGTTTTCTTATGGCAGAATACACTAAAAAAATATTTCAAAGCAATGATGATAATAATATTTTTAATTTATTAAAGAAAGACAAAGGTAAAATAAATAAACTAACCCATATTTCCCTTAAAGAAGTATCATATGAATTTCAAATGCGTGAAATTATAGTCAATTGTATTGCCCGTAAATTATTAACAATGGCACGCGAAGGCAAATTTCAACAAAAACCTTTAATAATTTTCATTGACGAAGCCCATAATTTTATCGGTAAAAAAGCAGGAGGCGGTGAAAATAGATTTCCCTTAGATGCGATTGAAATTATTGCCAAAGAGGGGCGAAAATATGGCTTGCATTTATGTTTGGCAACACAACGACCCGCCGATTTACCCGATGGAATTATTAGTCAAATGGGTTGTATGCTAGTTCATCGCTTAACAAATGGCGCAGACCGCGAAAAAATTGAACGGGCAAGCAATGACATTGACCGCGAAACTGCCCGCAATTTACCATCTTTGATTGCGGGTGAAGCGATTATAGCAGGCGTTGGCTTTCCATTCCCAATGACTATTCAAATGGACAAACCTAAAAATTGCCCAGAGTTTAAAGCAAATTCATAAAAAAATGCAACAAACTATTTTATAATTTCAATGATTATACGACTAACGCCTATATAACATATAAATTTTAATAAAATTCTTAAAATTATTATAACGCATAAGCGCAATTTATATACCAATTAATCAACGCGCTATAAATCTTGCGGCGATGGTTGCTTGTGAGCCATTGGCGCAATTAAGGGTAAAATTAAAATCATTAATCGGTTCTAAATTTTGGGCGGGTGCATACAAGAAAATTTTAAATTGGCTAATATCATCGGCGATTAAACGCAATAAAAATGCTGATTTCGCCGCGCCATTTTGTATAAAAACAGCATTTTCCATTTCATTTATTGACAAAATACAATCAATTTCGGTGCTGGATTTATTCATGATTTTAATGGTATAACCATTGCGTATGCCGCCATCTTTGGTAAGCACGAATAAGGGGTTGCGGTCATGTTCGGCGGAAAATTCTAAATTGCTTCGGGTGGCAAAATATAATAAAATTGCCAAACCGCCAAGAATCCATAAAAAACTATAAATATAAAACCGCCAATGATGATAAAAATATCGTTTATTTTGCGAAATTTGTGATGAGATATTATGGTTATTATTATAATCAATTAACCCCAAAGGCTTGTGAATTTTTGTCATTACCGAATTGCACGCATCAATGCAAAGCGCGCAAGTAATGCAGCCCAATTGCTGACCATTGCGAATATCAACACCCGTGGGGCAAACCGCCACGCATAAGTCGCAATCTATACAATCGCCTTTATCCGTACCTTTACCACGCGGTTCGCCGCGTTTTTCGTCATAAACCACAATTGACGATAAATTATCCAGCATCGCGCCTTGAATACGGGGCCAAGGGCACATATAAATACAGACTTGTTCGCGTAATAAACCGCCAAAAATATAAGTTGTTAAAGTCAAAATCATTATCGCAATATAGGCTTGATAAGCGGCATCGCCGCGAATTAATTGCCCCAAAAGACTTGGCGCATCGGCAAAATAAAAAACCCACGCCCCACCAGTCGCCACCGATGTAATTAACCAAAGCCCGTGTTTAAGGCTTCGTTTGCTGATTTTTGCGAAATTATAAGGCGATGAATCTAGTTTCATGCGTGAATTTCTGTCGCCTTCAACGATTGTTTCAATTTTTAAAAATAAATCCACCCAAACTGTTTGCGGGCAAGCATAACCGCACCATGCACGCCCAACCGCCGAAGTGATTAAAAACAGCCCCAAACCCGCCATAATTAACAAGATAGCCGCAATAAATAATTCATGCGACCATAATTCAATGCTTAAAAAATAAAATTTTCGGTTTGCTAAATCAACTAAGAATGCTTGGTTAGGCGCGTTTTCGCCCCGATTCCACCGCAACCACGGCGCAATATAATAAACCGACAAGCAAAATATTAAAATGATATTTTTTATATTGCGAAATTTGCCTTTAATGGGTTGCGGGAAAATTTTGACTCGTTTCGCAAATAAATTCATTCGCCGCCGCCCAATTCATGAATATAAATCGCGACTTGTTTTAATTGCACGGGCGTAAGCACATCACCCCACGCGCGCATTTGCCCTTGACGGCTTTTGCTGATAGTTTCAATGATGCTTGATTGTTTTTTGCCATATAACCAAATGGCATCGGTTAAATTGGGCGCGCCAATTTCGCGATTGCCCGTTGCTTTTTCACCATGGCAAGCCGCACAATTATCGGCGAAAATTTTCTTGCCATTTTCGGATTTACCCGTTACGATTGGCGATTGCGAAAGGTTTAACACGAAAGCGGATACATCGGCGATTTGCTGGGGGTTTAAAATCCCGTCCGTGCCAAACGCGGGCATTTGCGAATCGCGCGCTTTGGCATGTCCCGACCTTACGCCATATTGAATTGTTTGGTGAATTTCTTCAATTTTACCGCCCCATAACCAATCATCATCTAATAAATTTGGGAATCCAATATTGCCTTGTGCGCCATCATTATGGCATTGCGTGCAATTAAGCGCGTATATTGATTTACCCGCGGCTATACTATATTGGCGAAGTGGTTCATCATGCAGAATTTCTTGAAAATTGGCTTGGATAATTTTGCCGTCAATCACGGACTTTGCTTGGGCATCTTGGGCGATTTCGGCATTTAAATTAGCGCGATTCGTGCTTGCCAATAAGCCTGTGCTATTGCCGTGAATTAAGGGAAGCGACGGATATAAAATACAATAAACAACCGCAAAAATTATCGTTGCGTATAATGTCCATAACCACCATCTGGGAATCGGTGCATCATATTCGGTAATGCCGTCCCAATCATGCCCCGTTGTGTTTTGCGCTTCGGTTTTATGGTCTTTATCGTGCATGTTAATCATCCTTTAAGATTGATTGGTTGATTTTATCGTAAATTTTTTTTGAATTTGGGCGAAAAAATACAAATAAACTGGCAATCATATAAAACACCCCAAGGGAAATTAAACCCCAAGAATCCGCAAAATGCCGTAATTGTTCATATTTATCCATATTTACCTGTTATTTTCTGTTTCATTATATTGTGAAAAATCAACTAAACTGCCTAACATTTGCAAATACGCAATTAACGCGTCCATTTCAGTGATTTTATCTTGATTATCAAAATTGCGAATTTGTATTGCACCATAGCGCGATTGTAAGTCTTTGCTGGGTTTATTAGGGTCAGCTTGCGCTTCTAAATCTGCCAAAGCATTATCAATCATGGCATCAGTATAAGGCACGCCGATAATTTTTTGCGCTTTAAGATGATCTTTAATATCGTCATAGCTTAATTTATTATGCGTCAAAAATTGATATGGTGGCATGATGGACCCGGGCACGCTTTGGGCGGGATTGGATAAATGCGCAATATGCCATTCATCAGAATATTTTTTACCCACGCGGGCTAAATCTGGACCCGTGCGCTTTGAACCCCATTGAAACGGATGATCATACATGGATTCCGCCGCCAAAGAATAATGCCCATAGCGATCAACTTCATCGCGAAGCGGGCGAATCATTTGGCTATGGCAATTATAGCACCCCTCACGGATATAAATATTGCGCCCCGCCAATTCAAGCGGTGTATAAGGGCGAATGCCCGATATTTTTTCAATGGTATTATCCAAATAAAACAACGGCACAATCTCCACTAAACCCCCAATTAACACGGTAATTAACGAAAAAACCAATAATAATGAAGCATTTTTCTCAATAAATTGATGGGAAAATTTCATGATATTGCTCCTCTTTGCTGGGAATCCGTGGTGATAGTTTTAATAAGATTATATGCCATAATTAACGCCCCACTTAAATATAACAAGCCACCAAACGCCCGCAATATATAATATGGCTGAATATGCGCAATAGTTTCCACAAAACTATATTGCAAAAAGCCAAGCTTATCATAACTACGCCACATTAAGCCTTGCGAAATTCCGCTGACCCACATGGAAGACGCATAAAATACAATGCCAATTGTTGCCAACCAAAAATGAATATTGACAAGATTTAAGCTAAAAACTTCTTTTTTGCCGTATAATTTGGGCACTAAATAATATAAAACCGCAAAGGAAATTAAACCATTCCAACCCAAAGCTCCCGAATGCACATGCCCAATCGTCCAATCTGTATAATGGCTTAGGCTATTGACAGATTTAATGGACATTAACGGACCTTCAAATGTTGACATGCCGTAAAATGCTAACGAAGCGACAAACATTTTAATTATCGGGTCGGTGCGCAATTTATGCCATGCGCCTTGCAAAGTCATTAAGCCATTTAACATACCGCCCCAGCTTGGCATCCAGAGCATTACCGAAAATACCATGCCCAAAGTTTGCGCCCAATCAGGCAAAGCCGTATAATGCAAGTGATGGGGTCCCGCCCAAATATACATAAAAATCAAACTCCAAAAATGCACGATTGACAATCGGTATGAATAAATCGGTTGCCCGATGCGTTTGGGCACAAAATAATACATCATGCCCAAAAATCCCGCAGTCAAGAAAAAACCAACCGCATTATGCCCATACCACCATTGGGTTAAGGCATCTTGCACGCCCGCAAATAACCCATATGATTTTGACCCCAAGAAAGAAACAGGCACAGCTAAATTATTGACTAAATGCAATAAAGCCACGGTGACGATGAAGGCTAAATAAAACCAATTCGCAACAAAAATATGGGGTTCCTTGCGTTTTAATATTGTGCCTAAGAACACTAATAAATAAGCCACCCAAACTATTGTCAGCCAAATGTCAACATACCATTCAGGTTCGGCATATTCTTTGCCTTGGGTTGCACCCATTAAATATCCAGTTGCGGCAAGAATAATAAAAACTTGATACCCCAAAACCACAAACCAAGCTAATCGCCCCAGTGCTAATTTTGCTTGGCAAGTGCGCTGGACAACATAAAATGAACTGGCAATTAAAATATTGCCACCAAAGGCAAAAATTACCGCCGAAGTATGCAAGGGGCGCAACCTGCCGAAATTGGTAAATTCATAACCAAAATTAAGCACGGGGAAGGCTAATTGCAAGGCGATTATTAAGCCAACCAAAAATCCCGCAAGCCCCCAAAATAAAGTAGCCCAAACACCAAAGCGAATTGGGTCGTCAAAATATAATTCGTCCTTAATATTTTGCGGATTTAAACCATAAATAACCCAACCCAAAGCCAAAGCCATAATAATACCACCATGCACCCGAAATGCCGTGTCATGCCCAAGCCCAGCCATAATAATGCCAATTATCCCCGCCACAACGGCAAACGCAATTGATGTAATACGCCAATTTGTCATTGGTTAACTCCCTTACAAAATTTTATTAACTATATTATAAAAGGTAAATTATACCATGATTTAAATCAAAATATACTAATAATATCAAAAATTTTCAATGAAGCGACTGATTTTTTACAACGCAACATAAGAACCATCAATATCTAACAAAATGCCATTTACTGCTAATTGCGGAAAATTTGCGTTGATGATTTTTTTTGCTTTTTGGAATACTTCACCATGAAGTTTGGTTTCTTCGTCCCTACCTTTGATGGAATTTTCACCATATACTAATTTGAAAGCCCCGCAGTCTCGGTGATGTATGACATGAATTTCACTGATATTATGTAATTCTTTCGCTAATTTGACATGTTCGTTAAAGCTTGCAATCCAAGTGGGAAATTTATCAATTTGCAAAGCAAGTGAACCACCCGCCAAGGAAAAATTATCAAAACTTCCGCTATATCCCTTTGATTCCAAGTATTTTTGTGATAAATGCGGATAACGATAATCAATACAACCAAGGACCAATGCTTTAATTGTAGTGCCACCCGCTTGCAAACCCTTTACCGCAAGGCTTTGGGCAATAAAAAAAGCCCCTGATAATTTTAAAAATTCGCGCCTGTTATTTTGATTGCAACATTTTTCCATTTTTTTCCTCATTGCTTGTTGATATTTATAATAATATTTAAATTTAAAGCAAAAGTCAAACTTTAAATTAAATATATAAAAAAATCATGGTCTTGGCAAAATTTTTCGCATTCGGCTTCTTGCATTAAATTGCCTAAATGTGTGAAAAATACGCCAGCAATACCAATTTCTTGCATGGATTTCAACGATTCTAAGCCTAAGGTTGGTAAGTCCAAAGCCATTGATTGCCCCGATTTACAATTTTTTACCATAATGGGTTTTTCGCCATTTTTAATTAACCCGCCCATGCGGTTAATCAAGCCTTGCGTGCCTTCGCAAGCCTCAATCCCAAGCACTAAATTTTGCTGCATAATAATTGCTTGCCCAATATCAAATGGGCTTAAAGTTTTTAAGATTTCTTGCCCATATTGCGCAGATTTTATTTGTTCTGGACTGGGTTTTTTGCCCGCCCAAAGCCCAATTTTGCGCTGAATTTGCAAGGCTTGATTGGGTGATTGCCATTCAACGCCAGTTTTATCGGTGATAAAATTGGTCAAAAGCTTTAATAATCCATCATCGCCTTTTAAAAACGCCATGGCATTTTGTTTCAAAAATTCCTTGCCCATAGTATCAATATGCTTAATTTCATTCAAGCTTGGACGGCGAATATCGCCCGCCATGATAGCAATTTTCGCGTCAATTTTGGTAATTAATTGGCATAATTTTCCCAATTCGCCCAAATGCAATTTTATATGGGGAATTGCTTGCCATTCATCAGCATATGCAATGCCATGCAATAAAATCGCATGACAAGGTTGGCAATGGCGCATAATTTGAATCGGCAAAACCCCTTGCCCCGCCACGATAATTTTTACTAAATTAGTCATCTTTGGCTTCAATTAAGCCGTTTTTATGGGATAAAGCCAAAAATTGCCGTAAATCATCAATTAAATGGTTGGTTTGCTTGAAATTATCGGCATGTTCTTTGATAGTTTTATTATCAGAATTAAAAAACACGCTGCGGGCGAATTTATTTAATAACGCCACGGCTTCTTTATCAAAGCCTTTTCGTTTTAAGCCTAAATGATTAATTCCCCGCAATTTTGCCCGATGGCTATAAACCATGCCATAGGGAATTACATCCTTTTCAACGCCGCTTAAACCGCCAATCATTGCCCCAGCGCCAATATGCACAAATTGTTGCACCGCCGATAATCCCCCCAAAATTGCGCCATCATCAACGCGGACATGCCCCGCCAAAGTCGCATTATTTGCCAAAATAACATTATTGCCGATGATGCAATCATGGGCGATATGGCTTGACATCATCAATAAGCAATTATCGCCAATTTGCGTCAGCGACCCGCCGCCCAATGTGCCCGGATTTATTGTAGTATGTTCGCGGATTTTATTATTTTTACCAATAATTAAGCGGTTTTCCTCGCCTTGATATTTTAAGTCTTGGGGATTCGTGCCGATTGATGCAAATGGATAAATTTCTGTGCCCGCGCCAATTTCTGTATTGCCTGCAATATTAACATGGTTGTGAATCACGACATTTTCATGAATCACGACATTTTTGCCAATCACGCTATACGCGCCAATTTCAGAATTTTTACCAATTTTTGCGCCTTCTTCAATAATGGCGGTTTTATGAATTTTTGCATTAGAATCATCACGAATCATGGCGCAAATAAGGGCTTCGGCGCATAATTGCCCATCAACATAGGCGTTGCCTTGTAATTTCCAAACGGGACCACGGCTTTGCACCACTTCCACTTTAACATGCAAAACATCACCGGGGGTAACGATTTTGCGAAATTTTGCGTTATCTATGGACATGAAATAAACTAATTTTCCCGCAAACCCATCGCCCAAGGAATGCACAACCAATGCCCCCGCCGTTTGCGCCATGGATTCAATAATTAACACGCCCGGCATAACAGGGTGCGACGGAAAATGCCCATTAAAAAAATTTTCATTGATTGTCACGCATTTTATGCCGCACGCACTTTTGAATGGCACAACATCAATAATTTTATCAATTAATAAAAATGGGTATCTGTGCGGAATTAATTTCATAATTTCTTGAATGTTAATTTGATTATCCATTAATTTAAGCCCTTTCGCATTTTAACGCTGTTTTTTAAATGAGTTTGCAAATGATAAGCGGGAATGCCGCCAACTTTTTCATGCGCACCGATATTGCTTATCACCCCAGATTTAGCGGCAATTTGCACAAAATCACCAATATTTATATGCCCTGCAATGCCGACTTGGGCGGCAATCATAGCCAATTTGCCAATCTGGGTTGACCCTGCAATACCGCTTTGCCCTGCAATAATTGCACCAAATTCAATTTTAACATTATGGGCAATCATCACTAAATTATCAATGCGCACATGATCCTTGATAATGGTATCGTCAAGCACCCCCCTGTCAATGCAGGTATTTGCGCCAATTTCGCAATAACTGCCGATTTGCACTTTGCCAATATGGGGAATATTTATATGCCCGTTTGGCGTGGGCGCAAAGCCAAAACCGCGATTACCAATTCTGACCCCGCTGTGAATATGATTATGGTTGCCTATCATACAAAATTGTATTGTTGCATGGGATTCTATATGATTATATTCGCCAATTTGCACATTATCTTCTATCACGCAATAATGTCCAATTTGCGTATGCGCCCCGATAACCACGCCCGCGCCAATAACGACGCCCACGCCAATATGGCAAGGTTCATGAATAATCGCGGTTTTATCAATGATGGCGCTGGGGTGAATATCATGGGCATTGACGGGTGGTTTTTCATAAAATTCCACCATTAATTGCGCATATAATAAATAAGGGTGCTTGGTAATGATGGCTTGGCTTGATTTTGGCATATCATTGATAAATTCAGGCGATATTATCACGAATCCTGCTTTGGTTTGCCGCAATTCTTGGCGATATTTGCCCGCATGACAAAAACTTAATTGCGTGGCTTGAGCATCGGATAGGGTGGCAATGGCACTTATCACGCAATTTGGGGATATTTCCGCAAAATTACTGATTTTATCGGCATGTTTTTCAAGAATTTTATATAAATTTAGCATGTTATTTCGTTTTATTTAAAGGCACAGCGGGTTTTAAATCAACATCTTTGATGATGATTTTATCGGGGTCTGTCCATGGAATTTCTTTTAAATTATAATTCAGCAAATTTAAAACTTCCCCAGTAATTTCCAAAGAATCACGCAATAATAAAATTGAATCATCATTTTTTATGTTAATAACCGCATCAATTTGGTATTTTTTAGCGATTTCGGTTGCATTTTTTTTGATATTATCGCGCAAAATTTGCCGACTGATGATAAATACTTCGTCCAATTGCCGTTTTTTAATTTCAAATGATTTATTTAATTCTAAAGTTTCCTTTTGAATTTTTTCTTGCGATTGATTATATTCAATTTTGGAAATTATCGCGCGTTTTTTTTGCAATATATTTTCTTTGCTTCTGATTTCTTGTTCAATATTTTTGACATTATCTTGAAATTTGCTAATTTCACCATTTAAGCGATTGACGAATGCCAACCAAGCATCAGATTTTTTCTCAATTAACTCATTATTCATAAACGCAAATTTAGCATTCTTAGGCGCTTCATATCCCCAAAGAGGCGCGAAAATTAACCAAGAAAAAATAACTAAGCTTGCGCGCAACATTAACATTAAAACCGCGATCTAAAATCAAATCTAAATAATTGATCATGGTCGTAGCTTTCCTTAGAATAGGCTTTGGCAAGTGAAAATACCATGGGTCCGATGGGGGTTTTAAATGACAAACCTGCACCCGCCGCCGCACGAATCTTTGAAGAATCGCGTATCGTTGCCCCTTTTTCTTCGGGGGAAGTTAAATAACCAATATCGTTAAATATACTTACTTTTGCGCCAACTTCTTCAAAAAACCCTAATGGAAAGCGGATTTCAGTTGATTGTGTTGCGTAATTTCTGCCACCCAGCGCATCGCCATTACTATCAACGGGACCTGCGCCACCATCGCTAAAACCACGCAAATTATTACCGCCCAAGAAAAATCTGTCGCTAACTAGGACTTTTCTGCCCGAAAAGCCCCGCATGGCACCAATTTCAGCCCCCATGACGCCCACCATATCATTAAAAATATTATTATAAGCCGCGGCGCGAATATTACCGCGATAAAATGAAACATCGCCGCCCAAACCCGCAATATCGCTATTAAACGAAGTTATATAACCATCAGTTGGATCAATTTTGCTGTTTCTTGTATCATAGGAAATGGTTTGCCCGACCGAAGAACTTAAATTCGCGCCTTGCTGTTGCTTGATAGCTAATGATGCGGTGGGTTGAATTTCGTAAATTTTGCGGTTGTTTAATTTATAAAAATAATTTTGCGAAGTCGTATCATTATAATCAAAATTTGTTCTAAGAATAAAACCCGAATCCAATGAATTATAAGCACTAATTCGTTGGCGATTTGAACGGGTAGAGAAAATATCAAAGCCTGCGTCTAAATCTTTATCCATGAAATAGCGTTCAGTAAAACCTAAATTCACATTTTGCCGTCTTTGTGCGGCTTGCAAATCAAGGGACAAGGTGCGCCCTTCGCCCAATAAATTGCGTTCTCTTATGCCCGTTTGCAACAAAGCACCATCAGAAGTGGAAAAACCGACCCCTAAGGAAATATCGCCCGTGGATTGTTCTTCCACAACGATGCCAATTTGGCTTCTGTCTGGGGCGGATCCTTGTTGATTTTCTAACTTAACTGATTTGAAAAAGCCTAAATCTTGGACATTTTGGCGCGAATTGCGGATTTTTGTGCTGTTATATGGGTCGCCTTCCGCTATCAACAATTGACGGCGAATTAATTTATCAACGGTTCGTGTATTGCCTTTGATGTTAATTCGTTCAACATAAACTTGTTTGCCATTTTGAATTTGAAAGTCTATATTAAGCCGTTTTGTTTCAAGATTCTTGCTTAATTTCGGTTCAATTTCCACAAAGGCAAAGCCATTTTTACCCAATAAATCGGTAATTGCGATAATTGTTTCATCAATTTTTTTGGTGCTATAATAATCATCGGCTTCAATGGTGATTAATTCTTTGAGTTGCGCCAAATTTAAATCTGGAATCTGGCTGGTAATATCGGTTTTGTCAACTTTATATCTTACGCCTTCGCTAAGCGTAAAATTAATGAAAAATCCCGATTTATCTTCTTCCAGTTCGGCAACGGCGGATAAAACGGTGAAATCTGCAAAACCGGCATTATTATATAATCGGCGCAATTCGTCTTTATCAACATTTAATCGGTCGGCATCATAAGAATCATTGCTGGTTAAAAATCGCCACCATCTTGCTTCTTTGGTTAAAATTTTACTGGCAAGTTCCGTATCGGTGAAATATTTATTGCCAATAAAATTAATTTTCTTTACCTCGGACCTTGCGCCTTCGGTAATTTCAAACACTAAATCAATGCGGTTTTCCGATTGTTCAATGATTTTTGGCTCAACAATCACGGCATATCGCCCCTTGCGCTGATAAATTTGCAAAATTCGTTGCACGGCGGCGCGCACTTTATCTTTGGAATAAATAGTGCGCGGTTTAATGGCAACTTCGGCATCTAAAATATTTGTTTCAATTCGGTCATTGCCTTCAAAGGCGATTCGGGAAATTGACGGGTTTTCTTGCACTTTAACCACTACGGATTTTTTATCTTCGTTGCGCGTAATTATCACATTGGCAAATAAATCCGTGGCAAATAAAGATTTAATAGATTCATCAACCAATTTGGGCGACCAAGGATCGCCGACTTTGAATGCCAAATATGAAATAATAGTATTCGGTTCAACCCGTTGCGCACCCTCAATCGTAATTGTAGCTATTTCGCTGTTTTTTTCGGCATCGGCAGGTTTAATATTAGTAGTTGCGCCTGATTTTGTCGGGGCAACTAATGGCACGGAAGATTGTGCAAGCTGAATATTATTAAGGGGCGCGCCATTAATTAATGCCGCCGATAAAATAAAGGTCGTTAAAAGAAAACTAATTTTAATGGTATTTATATAGCGCATTGTCTCTCTCAATTAGGTAATTACGAAATTAATAATACAAATTTTTTTTACTAAGTCAAGTAATATCAAATTTAAGTTTCATGAAAAAAAATCTTTATTTTAAAAAATAAATCTGCTAATATAAATATTAAAGTTTGTTGCATTAAGAATTTTACAAAGCAATAGAGGGCAAAAACATACGACAAAGCGCAGAATACATGAAGTATTTGAGCATTTTGAGTGTGTTTTTAACCGACTAGTGCAAAGCAAAAACTTAATGCTACAAACTTATTAGGATTTTTAAATATATGTCGCGCAGAAAATTTTTAAATAACGCCATAACCACTAGCATAGGATTATCGCTGGGCGGGGGGGCATTGTTTGCGCCCAATATATTAAAAGCGCAAACCCCGATTTTGCATGTTTTAGCCCCAAGCGCGCTATATTCCAATGAAATTATTGAATATTTGCAAACTTCTATTAACGCGAAAATTCAAATTACGGCTTATAAAAATGAATTTCAAATTATTAATAATCTTAAATCAAGCAATATTAATTATGATTTAATTATTTGCAGCCATTTTACCGGTATGATTTTGAAAAAACACGAATTAATTCAGCCGATTCAATGGGGAAAAATTAAAAATATATCCGTATATCGCTATGATTTTGAAATTAATGATTATGATCCATTGCGCGAATTTTCCATTTTATTTGCGTATCAATTTTGGTCATTGGCATTTAACACAAAATTAACCTATCAAAAACCGATAAGCTGGGGTGCAATTTTTGATTCTATACCCACTGATTCGCAAATAAATTGGTCGCAAGCACCCATGGATTTAATTAAAACTGCGTGTTTATATTTGGGTTTTGGCATTAATAATACTAATCGGTCAAATTTTAATATTGTTGAAGACATGTT
This sequence comes from Alphaproteobacteria bacterium, assembly GCA_965262605.1. GTDB lineage: Bacteria > Pseudomonadota > Alphaproteobacteria > JASGCL01 > JASGCL01 > CBDHFN01. Next base: position 31,793 of record CBDHFN010000003.1, read on the forward strand.
AATTACCTCTTTGCCTATGGTCAAGAAAATACCTTTTAGCTTAAATGTATTGGGTTTTGAATTTAATCAAGTTGACATTGCGTTTGCAACCACGAATCAAATTCAAAACGCGATTAATAACTATAAAAACATTGGCGCGGCTTTTCCCAAGGAGGGCGTGCCAGTTTATGAAACTATTGCTTTAATTTCTAAGGATAGTTCACAAATTGAATTGGTGCATAGCTTAATTAATTTATTGCTTAATCCCCTAGTTGGCAAGGCAATTGCCGAAGATTCGTGCTTATTAAACCCGTTTGAACGGGTAATAAGGCTAACTTCCAATAACTATCAAACCAATAAAATCATTAATCCATCTTTAAATAAACTTATTAAACTTGAACCCATACGCACCTTTGATATACAAACATATAATTATATGCAAGATATGTGGGCAAGAATAATTAGCAACGCGAAAAGCGAGTCTTCGTAATGTTAAGAAGAAATTATCTTAGTAAATTCTTAATGGGAGTATGTGGATTTTCTTTATCAAATATTTTAAGTGCAGATGAATTAAAACAAGATAGCGGCGTTATTGAAGGGTATGTGCCACAGGCATCTGGAAATTTGGATTTTTTTGGGCATTTCACGCGCACATATGGTATAAAAGTTAAATTTAATTCATACACAAATTATTTAAAATTTGTCAATGATGTTTTAAGTGATAAAATTCAAGCCGATTTTCTAATTGTTAGCTCATACACCGCTGATGCTTTAATTAAAGCGGGCAAAGTCCAAAAAGTAGACTGGAGTAGGGTTAAAAATTATGAATTTCCAAAATATGAATCAGTAAGTAATACTTATGATAAAAACCGCGAATATAGTTTGCCCATTGGCACGGCTTATTTATGTTTGGCATATGATAAAATTCAATTTCCGAATACACCGTTGACTTGGGGGGTTTTATTTGATAAAAAATTACCAAAATCCAAAATTGGTTGGTTAAATTATCCGAATGATGTTTTTCAAATTGCTGGGGCTTATATGGGGTATGGTTATAATGTTTCGGATAAAAATACATTAATAAAAATTCAAAAATTTTTAATTGATAATGCCAGCAAAGTTAACCGATTAGCCGAAGGCGCGCAACAAGACTTAATAGCGTATAAAGAAGTAAGCCATATTGAAACTTATACTTCGGCAATTTTGCAAGTCATGAATGAATTTAATCATATTGACATTCAATTTCCCCAAGAAGGCATTTTAGCCGATGAATCGGTTGCCGTCATTCCCAATAGCATGAATAATATGAATAATTTATATCAATTTGTTAATTATTTAATGATACCTTTGGTAGGCAAAACTTTGATTGAAAGCACTAATCTTGATGCTTCATTTGATAGTTTTTTGCGTTTAACTTCCGCAAAATATAAAAATAATAAATTTATTCACCCTAATTTAAATAAATCGGCGAAAGTTTACCCATTTTTAAATTTAGGCACGCAATATCAAGATACGATTAATAGCCTATGGCTTGATGTTATTAAAAATATTCCCAAAGTTTAATCATAAATCGCGGGTGGCAAGGTTTAATCGGCAATAATATTGGCGGAAATCGCGGGCATAATTTTCGCAATTATATCGCGCCATAAAGGTTTTTCGGGGTTGCCTTGATGGCGTTTGCCGAAAAATATTGCCATAATTTCTCCATTTTTATCAAAAATTTCCAGCGAAGTAATAATGCCATCTAAGGTGGGTTTTTTGACAACCCAAATATTCGCTATTTTATCCTCGCGCAGGTGCAGGTTAAAATTCGGGTCCATAATATTATACCAATTGTCATAATTTAATAAATTATTTACGGGTCCACAATATATTTGAATTACCCCGTGATTGCCCACAAAAATCATCATTTCAGTTTGATAATTGCGAATATCATTGCAAACTTCGCGCGCCGCATAATTATCAACAAGATAGGCAAAATCACTGCCAATATGGGTAAAAGCCTGTTCGCGACTAACTTTAAATTTACGCAACATGGGGTCAAAATCATGCGTGTCTTTAAGATTTTTCCAAGCAACCCTTAAACCCGCCCAATCAATTTCATCATTGTCAAGCATCGGTGCTTTTGCGGGTTTGGGAATAACTTCAAGCCAATTATCTTGATTTTCATGCGTGAATTTTGCGACTAAATCGTTAAATTTTACTTCGTCAGAATTATCAGTTAAGTATATTTTATGTAATGCCGTGCCATATTTATCAAAAAATTGCAAACTTTTGCGGGTTTTAGGGGCAACGCCATCATTCAACGCAAAAGCATATTGCCAATGATTTAAAAATAATCTTAAATCAATATCAGGGTTTACAAATAAACCAATGGTCATTTTGCCATGGTGGTGTATTTCAAAATTATCATAAATGCCTTTTCGTTCATGCACGCAATTATCGTTACGGGTAAGCGCCATTAACTCGCCTAAGGGCTGTAAATCCCCTAAAATTTCGGCAATATTATCGCTTAATCGCGTGGCACCGAAGCCAACTTGCGCTGCGACTAATTCGCCTTCGGATATATTTAACATTTGCGCCGCATCACGCGCGCGTAGCATTTTATTATTGGCACGCATGGCTGTATATTCAAGATATATATTGTTTTTTTCTGCGATTGTTGCTTTTTTCATGATAACTCCTTTCAAAGATTTATGCTAATTCCACGGCGATGGTTTGCCTGCTGGTTCTTGATCTATCATCAACTGCCACGCCAACATCACTTTTGCTAAGTTCGTCAGTTTTAAGCCCCGTGATAATATGCCGCAGGGTAAAACTAGATTCGGCATGGCGGGTTTCATGCACTGAAATAGCGACAATAATTTGTTGTTCTTGCCCAAACATTTGAAAAGGCGAGATAATAGCGGTTAAAAATAGGCTAGCTTGAAAAATTTTATAATAGCTTTTGAACATTTTTTCCTCTTGAATAAAAAACGATAAATTGCTTGCTTAAATATTTTTTCAAATTTTGGCTGGCTATGGCGGATTTATTTTGTTAAAATTAATTTATTATTCGCCGTGATGCGCATGGTATATTCTTGGTCATTATGGGTGATGGTAATAATTTTTGATTGTTCAAATAATTCATGGCTTTTCATGGTATTATTAATTACAAAGACGCTGCGTTGCGATAAATTTGAATTGTTAATTATATTATTATTCATTATTACTCCTTTTTAAATAACTTTGTGATATTAAATTAATTGATAATGATTATCATTATCAATTAATTTTTGTGATGTCAAGAAAAAATTACTAATTTTATTAAAATTTTATTTATAAATTTTCATTATATAATAATAGATTATTACCATAGCGCAATTAATTTTTTAAAAATTAAATAAAATTTTATTTATACTAAAAATCCGTCATATATAGATTAAAAATATTGACTTTATAAATAATTTGATTAAAAATACCATTATTATTAAGGATTACCATGAGCAAAAACCCAACAACACCAGAAAATTCCGAAGAATTAGCATCGCAACCACCCTTTGTGATTCATGCGCAATATTTAGTGGATTTTTCCTTTGAAAATAAAATTATTCTGCCTTATTTGCGCGGTGAAGTAGACCCAAAATTCACCCATGAAATGGAATGGAGTTTGGCGATTAACCATTTAGAAGAAACAAATTACGAAGTAGTTTTACATATTTTAATTAATGGTATTTCCGCTGATAAAACGGCGTATATTATTGAAATATATTACGGCGCAGTCGTGGCGATTAACCCCGCATATGCCGAACATATTCGCCCCATTTGCCAAGTTGAAGTGCCTAATCTTTTATTCCCAAATGCAAGGCAGATAATTACCGAAAGCGTGATGCGCGCAACTTACCCGCCCTTATACCCGCCCGTCATTGATTTTCGTGCCAAATTTCTAAGCGATATTCAATCGGCTGAAGCATAAAATGCCGTATCAAGACGATAAACTCCACGAAGAATGCGCCGTTTTTGCGGTGGCGAATCATCAAGATGCCGTGGCTTTAACGATTTTGGGACTGCATGCCTTGCAACATCGCGGGCAAGAAGCATCAGGTATTATTTCATTTGACGGCAAGAATTTTCATTCCAAAAAAGCCATTGGCTTAGTCGGCGATAATTTCGGTAAAATGGCAAATTTACAAAAATTACATGGTAAATTTGCGATTGGGCATAACCGATATTCCACAACGGGCAGTTCGGAATATAAAAATATTCAACCTTTATACGCGGATTTTGATTTTGGCGGTGCCGCAATTGCCCATAATGGTAATTTAGTCAATGGATTGGAATTGCGCCATGATTTAGTGTCCCAAGGGCGAATTTTTTATACCACCACGGATACCGAGGTAATTTTGCACCTGATGGCAATGGTCAAGGGCGAAATTACCGAACGATTAAAATATGCGCTTTCAAGGGTTTCGGGCGCATATGCGTTAATCTGCATGTCCGAAAATAAATTAATTGGTGTTCGCGATAATTTGGGGATTCGCCCGCTTATGATTGGCAAATTGCAAGATAAATTCGTGTTAAGTTCCGAATCGGTCGGATTTGATATTATTGGCGCGCAATATTTGCGCATGGTTGAACCCGGCGAAATGGTGATAATAACTAATGATAAATTAACTTCCGTGCAAATTGCCCCAAAACGGCGCGCCAAAACTTGCTTGTTTGAATTTGTGTATTTTGCGCGTCCCGATGGCATAATTGACGATATTAATATTTATCAAGCCCGCAAAAAGTCTGGGATTGAACTGGCAAAGCAAGCCCCGTGCGATGCTGATGTTGTCGTGCCGATTCCTGATAGTGGCACGCCCGCGGCTTTGGGTTATGCGCTTGAATCTGGTATTGAATTTGAATTAGGCATAATTCGTAATCATTATATCGGGCGCACATTCATTGAACCAACCGATGCGATTCGCCATTTGGGCGTGAAATTAAAGCATAACGCGAATCGTAAAGTGCTTAAAAATAAACGCGTGATTTTGGTTGATGATTCCTTGGTGCGTGGCACAACCGCCAGTAAAATTGTCAAAATGGTGCGCGATATGGGCGCAAAAGAAGTGCATTTTCGCATCGCAAGTCCGCAAGTTTTATACCCTGATTTTTATGGTATTGATATGCCTTCGCAACAAGAATTATTGGCGGCAAGCATGAATTTAGAGGAAATGACCAAATTTTTGGGCGTGGATAGTTTGGCATTTTTATCGTTAAATGGGCTTTATCGTGCCCTTGGTGAAGAAAATCGCAACGATGCCGACCCGCAATTTACCGACCATTATTTCAGTGGTGATTACCCCATTGCCATTAATAAATCTTCGCAAACCCCCAAAGAGCAATTATCGCTGATGCAAAGTATTTGAATCAACATGGCTTATAAAGATTTATCGCAATATCTGGACGCTTTGGCAAAGAACAATGATTTATGGCGCATTCAAGAACCATTTTGTGTGCGCCACGAAACCACCGAATTACATCGCAGAATTTTAGAATCGGGCGGACCAGCCTTAATTTTTGATAATCCAACCGCGATTAATGGGCAAAAATACGCCATGCCTTTGGTGCAAAATATTTATGGCTCGGTTGAACGAATCGCGTTTAGCATCGCCAGAAAACCCCAAGATATGCGTGATTTGGGGCATTTATTAGCGTCTTTGCAAAAACCCGAACCGCCGAAATCCCTCAAAGATTTGCCAAAAATTTGGGAAATGGTGAAAATTGCCCGCAATATGCGCCCCAGCAAAACTAAAGACGCCCCATGCCAAGAAATTATTTTAAGGGGCGATGATATTGACTTAAATATTCTACCTATTACCACGAATTGGCAAGGCGATGTCGCGCCTTTAATAACATGGGGCATCGTCATAAGCCAAGGACCAAACCCTGATACTGATGCCACTGATGATTATAATATGGGTATTTACCGCATGCAGGTTTTGAATAAAAATCAATGTATTATGCGCTGGTTAAAGCACCGCGGCGGCGCCCAACATCATCAAAAATGGGGCAAGAATAAAAAAGGCAACTTGCCGGTAGCCGTGGTAATTGGCGCATCGCCCGCCACGACTTTGGCGGCGGTAATGCCCTTACCCGACAATTTAAGCGAATATAAATTTGCTGGATTCTTACAAGAATCGCCCCTGCAATTAGTGCGCGCCATCACCAATAATTTGATGATTCCCGCCCATAGCGAAATTGTGCTTGAAGGCTTCGTTAGCCTTGATGATTATCACCTTGAAGGACCATATGGCGACCATACGGGATATTATAATGACACGGAATATTTTCCCATCATGACAATTACCGCCATCACCATGCGCCAAAAACCTTATTATTTATCAACCTATACGGGCAGACCACCGGACGAGCCCGCCATGCTGGGTATGGCACTCAACGAAGTATTTATCCCGATTTTTCAGCAACAATTCCCCGAAGTTATTGATTTTTATCTGCCACCCGAGGGGTGTTCTTACCGAGTCGCCGTGGTGAGTATTAAAAAAACTTACGCTGGACAAGCAAAACGAATAATGATGGGAGTTTGGTCGTTTTTACGGCAATTTACCTATACTAAAATGGTGATAATTGTTGATGAAGACATAAATTGCCGTTCATGGCAGGATGTTATTTGGGCGGTTGCAACCCGCATGGATCCCGCGCGCGATTGCACAATAATTAATAATACCGCGATTGATTATCTTGATTTTGCTTCACCGCAAAGTGGTTTAGGGTCAAAAATCGGCATTGATGCCACGAATAAAATCGCCCCTGAAACCCATCGCGCTTGGGGGCAAGTAATGGATATGCCCCAAGACACGCAAGCAAAAATACAAAATTTTTTAGAAAAAAACCGATAATTAATCCATCGCTTATTCATCATAACATAATCACCATTAACGAATAAATAGTTAGTTTAAGCGTGGACTTTATCTTGCAGGTGCTTTGTTTTTTGAAAACCATAAATAATTAATATAGAACCAATGATAAATAACGCCCCCAAGCATTTCATGCCATATTCGTGGAATAAGCCAGCTAAGGAAGCCGTGATAGAGCCAAAGCCATATTGCATAATAGATTGCAACGAAGTTGCCGTGCCAGCGCGGGCGCGAAACGGCGCGGAGGCTCCGGCAAAACTAATACCCATGACAATGCCCGTGCCAAAGCTGTTGAGCATCATCGGCAATGCCAAAGCCAATAAATTATGCCATTCAAACCAAGCAAAAATATTAAGCAAAATTGTGACTAAGCATAATGATAATACGCCAAATCCCAATAATTTTGGCGAATGGAAATATTTTCGGTAAACCATATTGCCGACAATGAAACTGCCCGCAGTGAAGGGAAAAATAAAGCCAAATTGCGAAGCATTTAAGCCCATTTCATTAATAAAAATAAAAGATGATATGGATAAATAGGCAAAAAAATTCATAAATTGCCCAACTAATAATGCGCTATACGCCTGAAAATGCTTATGTTTTAAAATATCGCGAAAGGCTTTAAGATGATTTTTAAAACCTAAATCATGGGCTTCTAGTTTTGTTGCGGTTTCTTGCAAAAATAAAATAATTATTGTAAAATAAATTGCCGCCGCAACAAACATAATGGCAAAACTGGCACGCCAACCAAAATATTCTTGCAAAACCCCGCCCAATACCGGCGCGATTAGGGGGGCGATTGCAATGATTGAACCAATAGTGGCAAAGGATTTTGCCATTTCCTTGGGCGGAATCACATCACGAATTAATGCCCGTGCTGTATTATTTACCGCCGATGCGCCGATGGCTTGCACCACGCGTGTCGCTAATAAAATTTCAAAATTTTGGCTGAAAACCGCGCAAAAACTGGCAAAAATATAAACACCCAATCCCCCTAATAACAGGGGCTTACGCCCATAAACATCGGACATTGCGCCGACAAAAATAAAACTAATGGCAAATGATATTAAATATATTGCGACTAATTGGGCAACTTGGTCGGGGCTTCGGTTTAAATCTTGGGCAATCGCGGGCAAAGATGGCAAAAATGTATCAATGCTTATCGGACCCAAAGCAATCAAACCCGCGCTTAAATATATAATTAATTTTGGTTTCATACCCATTAATTAAAGCATATTATGCAAAAATCAAGTTTTTTATCTGTTTTTTTTCAAAATATACTATTTTGCGTGAAGCAGTCAAAAAAATTATTCAGTTGGGGGTATGGTTGAATTTGCACATAAAAAAGTCAACAGACTATTTTATACTCAGATGGCATTAATCTTGTTGAGGATTCAGGGTTTAGGTAATTTATATTAACTTATTTATACATTAAAAAAATGCTTAACAATTCCCCAAATGCTTGATCCTATATTTTGAAGCACACCTTGAAACATACCAAAAGCAATAAGTGCCAATAATCCAGTTATCCATTTTGCATATTTTTTTATATTAGATAATTTGCTTAAAAATGGTTTAGCAATCGTCACTACTTCTTTAATTTCATGCACATCCGCTTGCAAATTAAGCATACCAGTTTCAAGTCTATCCACCGTTTTAATTACTTTACTAAAATCTTTAGATTCAATTGTTAGCATTCTTTGTAAGTCCTCGGTTTTAAATTCTCTTTGTCCTTGATTTTCGCCCATATACCCTTGACTTTTATCTGTTAATTGGTAAAAAATCATGGTAAAAAATGGTTTATTAATATCAATTACAACATCTGCTAATGTTGGGTTAAAGATTTGACAATAAATTTTACCATTATAGCCCGGATCAATTTGCGGTCCGCCAAATTGAATCAACCCAGATCGCGCAACAGATGAGGTTACGCCATAACTTGCGCAAATATCTAAAGGAAGTTTTATAATTTCTTTGGATTCCACTAACGCCCAATTATGCGCTTCTATTATTATTCGGCTTGAATTATTTTCAGCGGTTTGTATGTCAAGCTTATTGCCAGCCCTTACAACACGACCAATTTTAAGGTCATAGCTTGCAGGTTGCAATTGATTAAAATGCCCATCTTCTGTATAGGGATTATAAGGATCTATACCAATGTGATTTTCTGCAACTAAAGATTCAATTCTTTTATCATGTAAAATCATTATCATTACCTTTGCTTAACATTACAAATTTTTAAATACCAAGCGAAAATCATGCCATATTTAATTTGCCTTACAAAAAAATCACAAATATTTTGCGTCAAGTTTAATGGGATATTTCGCGCGCAATTGCTTGTCCAATTCATCGGATATAAAGCTGTGCGGGGGTTTTGCCAGAATTTTTTCTTTAATATCGCGCGCCCGTTCAACTAAATCAGGTTTGCCATTGGCTGCCCATTCTTTGGGGGAACTGCGGTCAAAAGTTTGCGGATAAAAATAATCCCGTTGCATTAAACGCATGGTTTGGTCAGAACCCAAGAAATGTCCGGGACCATTAAGGCAAGTTTGGCGAATCACATCAACCGATAATGTATCTTCATTAACTTCAATCCCACGCACAATGCGCATGACGGAACCCAATAAATCATTATCAAGCACCAAAGTTTCAAGGCAATATCCCAATAATGATGCGTGCATTCCCGCCGATTCATAAATTATATTTGCGCCAGATTGGGCGTCAATACTATGGGTATAGGCTTTTTCTGCGCCCGCTTGATAATCGGGCAATTTACTATCCGCCATACCAGCGGCAACGCCCGTTGTTAAATTATAATGCCGTCCCATTTGGGCGACGCCCGCCATTAATAAGGCTTGTTCGGCACTGCCGCCGCTCATTGCGCCCGTTCGTAAATCGGAGACAAAGGGCCAAGTGCCAAAAATACAAGGCGTACCGGGCACAACCGCATTGGCATAACATAAAGCCCCCAAAACTTCAGACACTGATTGCACTAAGGATCCAGCAATCGCGGCGGGCGAAGTCGCGCCAGCTTGCCCCGCGGATAATAATAAAATCGGCATGCCCGCCAAAGCCGCTTCTTCAAGGCAACGACAAGCATCTTGGGCAAATTTTAAAGGGGGGACAACAAAGCAACAAGACATGCTGACAAAGGGTCTGGCGCGCCAATTAGCTTCACCACCCGCTATATCATGCAACATTTTCATGGATTCGCGAAATTGCTTGGGGTCAACCCAAGATGTGCCAACATGCTTGCGCGTGCCCCTTACGGACGCATAACAAGTATTAAAATCCATGTCAAATGGGTCGGGTAAATCACGGCATACCATCGTGCGCTGAAACATATGGATATTATCTAAATTATCCACTAATTTCGCGGCATGGTAAAGGTCTTTGGTCGTTGATTCATGGTAAATTTTGGTAAAAGGGTCAACTAAATGCACCGCGGCACCAGCGGTAGAAAAATAAACCCGCCCATCCGAAGGGTGCAAGTCATGTTCGGGGTCTTGGGCATAAAGCGTAAAACCACGGGTTGCTTTGGCAATAGTATCTTCAACTAATGCGCGCGGAAAGCATAATCTGCCTTTTTCATTAACAAATGCGCCAGCTTTGGTGCAATATTCAATAGTCGTAGGCAAGGCATCGGCAAAACCGATGGTTTCTAATATTTCAAGGGCGGATTGATGCACTTTTTCCACTTCGCTGGGCGTTAATACTTGATATTTATTGCCCGTCATGCCGCCACGAATTGGCTTTATATTATCCTCTAATGGTGCGGCACGCATGGCGACTCTGGCTTCTCTGCCACCTGATCTTCTTGAACTCATAATTACTACCCCTGATAAAGTTTCAATAATCTTTATTTATCTTAAATCGCGATATTGTCAAGTAATTTTATCATCGGGTAATTCGTAAATTGTTCATGGTTTAATAAATTTTATTAACGACAAGCTTAAAATAATTTATGAATAATTGCTAATAAAAAATTAAATTGTTAAAAATAACTATTGACTACATTGTATTTTCTGATAAATTTAAATTAATCATATACATAACAGGAGGAATGATTATGTCTAAAAAAATTGAAACATTAACCGGTAAGCCAGCTCACCCTTGGGTTGGACAATATATTGCAGATTTCAAAAGCGGTTTATTGGAACGCCGTGAATTTTTATCCGCAATTACCGCGCTTGGTGTAACCGCGGCATCGGCTTTAACTTTGGCTGGTTTGCCCAGCAAAGCCAATGCGCAAACCCCTAAAAAAGGTGGTGTTGTGCGTTTTTCACAAACAGTGCAAAAAATTGCCGACCCCGCATATGGCGAATGGTCACAACATGGTAATGCGTTTCGCCCCATGCTTGATGGTTTGATTTTATGGAATGATGACGGCACGTTTCAACCTTGGTTGGCTGAAAAATGGGAATATTCCACTGATTTGAAAACTTTCACCCTGCATTTACGCAAAGGCGTAAAATGGACAAATGGTGATGAATTCAACGCATCAGATATTACCGCAATTTTTGATCGTTGGTTGAATAAATTGCCAAAAACTTCCATGCAATCAAAATTTGATGGTATGTTAGAAGAATATGACACGGGTAAAAAAGACGACAAAGGCAATGCAATTAAAGCCAAAAAAGCACTTCCAAATTGCGTTAAAGTCGTAGATAGCCATACTGTGCAATTAATTTTCACAAAACCCGATATTTCAATCCCCGGCGGTTTATCTGATTATCCTTCGTTAATTACGCATCGCGATTTTGAAAAAAATGGCGGTAATTTTTGGGATAAGCCAATTGGCACTGGTGCTTTTGAAGTGGCAGAATATAAAGTTGGCGAACGGGCTGTTTATAATGCGCGTAAATCTGGTTATTGGGGCAAAGGTCCATATATTGATCAATTAGTATATGTTGATTTAGGCGAAGATGCTGGCAAAGAATTAGCTGCTTTTTCGGCGGGTCAAATTGACATTAACTATAAAACTGCACCCGACCAAGTTTCTAAATTGGAAGCGATTAAAACCATTCAAAAGAATGAAAAAGCAACCGCTGGAACTTTGGTTATGCGTTTTAACCAAAAAACCAAACCCGGTGATAATAAAAAATTGCGTCAAGCTTTAAATTTATCGGTTGATAATCAAAAAGTGTTGGAAATTGCATATGCTGGTAAGGCGGCTGCGGCAGAAAACCATCATGTAGCACCAATTCACCCTGAATATGCTAAATTACCTGCGATTAAACGCGATGTAGCGGCGGCAAAAAAATTATTAGCCGAAGCCGGTTATCCCAATGGTGTTGAATTAGAAATGATTTGTATTGACGCGCCCAAGTTTGAAAGCGATATGGGTTTATCCATCGCAGACCAAGCCAAAGACGCAGGCATTAAAATCAATGTTAAAGTTCTTCCCGGTGGTGCATATTGGGATAAATGGGATACATGGCCTCTTTCCATCACCGCATGGAATGGTCGCCCATTTGGCACGCAAATTTACAATTTAGCATACCGCTCGGGCGCAGTTTGGAACGAAGCTGGCTATTCAAATCCTGAATTAGACAAATTATTGGACGAAGCCGACAAAACTCCAGATGCGAAAAAACGCTCGGTGATTATGGAAAAATTGGAAAAAATCATGCAAGAAGATGCAGTAATTTTACAACCATTCTGGCAAAAAAATTACAATTTTCAAAACACGAAATTGAAAAATTTCAAATATCACTTCGCCAACGAATTCCGTTTTCACGAAGTTTGGATTGACTAATTTTAGTTGATATTAAAATGGCAAAGCCCCCAATTTTGGGGGCTTTGTTTTATATATTTTAATTGCTTGATATATTAAATATATGCCTGCATCATAACAAAGAAAAAATCCTTAAAATCCTTGGTAAAGGGGGTTTGGGGGAATCCCCCAAAATATAGCGAATAAAACAGCAAGAATTTTTATTTACGCACCTTATTTTGCGCTTACGCTTTACTAGGATTTTAAGGATTGAAAAGGATTTAAGGATTATTAAAATATCACCATTTAAAACAGCAAGAATTTTTATTTTCGCACCTTATTTTGCGCTTACGCTTTACTAGAATTAAAAGAATTTTAAGAATTAAAAGAATTTAATGATTATTAAAATATTTAATTATCAAATTTGTTTAAAAATATATGGTTGCATGATGAAAAAGAAAAAAATTCTTAAAATTCTTAAAATTCTTAAAATTCTTGGTAAAGGGGGTTTGGGGGAATCCCCCAAAATATAACGAATAAAACAGCATGAATTTTTATTTTCGCACCCGTTTTGACGCTTACGCTTTAATAGGATTATGGGATTATAGGATTAAATGATTATTAAAATAGTAATTAATCAAATTCGGTTAAAAATATATGCATGTATGATGAAAAAGAAAAAATTCCTTCAATCTTTTTAATCCTTAAATCCCATTTTAAGGGGGATTGGGGGAATCCCCCAAAATATAACGAATAAAACAGCAAGAATTTTTATTTTCGCACCTTATTTTGCGCTTACGCTTGAATAGAATTAAAAGAATTAAAAGAATTTAATGATTATTATAATATTTAATTATCAAATTTGGTAAAAAATATATGATTGAATGATGAAAGAGAAAAAAAATTCTTAAAATTCTTAAAATTCTTGTAAAAGGGGGTTTGGGGGAATCCCCCAAAATATAACGAAAAAACAGCATGAAATTTTATTTTCGCACCCGTTTTAACGCTTACGCTTGAATAGAATTAAAAGAATTAAAAGAATTTAATGATTATTATAATATTTAATTATCAAATTTGGTAAAAAATATATGGTTGAATGATGAAAGAGAAAAAAATTCTTAAAATTCTTAAAATTCTCGCGCGAAGCGCAAAGCGTAAGCGTTAATTTAAATCCATTCTAAATTTGCACATAAGCAAGAAAATTATCGTCATTAATATACTATGCCATGGGTAATTATATTTGAACCCTGCTATTACGGGGCTGGTAATAATTAATCCATAAATCGCTAATGCTAATTAATCTTTTCTGCTCCTTGCATGCACCGCAAGTATTGCATCAGGGCTTGAAATAGTCTGTTGACTTATACCTTAATGATATTCGCGATTGCTGTGCTGACTTTATCAATCGCTAATGTGCCGTCTAAAACCGATAATTTACCGCTTGATTGATAATAAGGCAGGACAGGGGCGGTTGATTCATGGTAAGTTTTTAATCGTTTCTTTAAGGTTTCTTCGTTATCATCGGCGCGAACTGGAATATTCTTGGCGATATTTTCAGCAGCGCGCGATTGAATTCGTTGCAATAAAATCTCGTCTGGGACGCGTAATTCAATAACATGGTTAATGGTTTTTTTCGCGCTTGCCAACATTTTATCTAAACCTTCGGCTTGGGGGATAGTGCGCGGAAACCCATCTAAAATAAAGCCATTTTGGCAATCTGATTCGGTAATGCGGTTTGCAATAATGCCAATAATGGTTGCATCATCAACTAATTGCCCTGCTTCCATAATGGATTTTGCTTTTAAGCCAAGATCCGTGCCATCTTTAACGGCTTGGCGAAGCATATCGCCCGTGGCAAGTTGCACTATATTATGTTTTTTGGTAAGAATCTCCGCTTGCGTGCCTTTTCCTGCGCCCGGTGGTCCAAACATAATTATAATCATAGCATTACCTTTTTTGAGTTAATTTTGATTTTTTGATTAATTTTTCATATTGATGGGCGAATAAATGCCCTTGAATTTGGGTAACCGTGTCCATGGTAACTGATACCACGATAAGCAAGCTTGTGCCACCAAAATAAAATGGCACGGAATATTGCGAAATTAAAATTTCAGGCAAAACGCAAACCACCGCCAAATAAGCCGCACCAATACAGGTTAAACGGGTAAGAATATAATCAAAATAATCGGCTGTATTTTTGCCGGGGCGAATGCCCGTAATAAATCCACCTTGCTTGCGTAAATTTTCTGCCGTTTCTTCGGGGTTAAAAACAACCGCCGTATAAAAAAATGCGAAAAACACAATAAGCGTTACATAGGTAATAATATAGGCAATATGACCGCGCCCTAAGGAAGTTGCGATAGTTTGCAACCAATCGGGGCCGGTATTTTGCAAGAATCCTAAAATTGTTAAAGGCAATAATAAAATTGAACTGGCAAAAATTGGCGGAATCACCCCTGCCGTGTTTAATTTTAACGGCATATGCGAAGTATCACCGCCAAATTGCTTATTGCCAACCATTCGTTTGGGGTAAGTAACTAAAATCTTGCGTTGCGCCCGTTCAATGAAAACTATAAAAGCCACAACTGCAATCGCTAATGCTAAAAAAATGATAATGAAAAAAGTGCTTAAAGCACCATTTCTGCCCAATTCCAATAAGCGCACCAAAGCAACCGGTAAATTTGCAACAATCCCCGAAAATATAATCAAGCTTACGCCATTACCAATGCCGCGATTTGTGATTTGCTCGCCCAACCACATTAAAAATAATGTGCCCGCCGTTAAAGTTGACACCGTGGTAATGATGAAAAAACTTTTGCTTAACACGACAACGGGACCTACGGGGCTTGTCGCGCCAATAAGGCTTACCGCGATGCCGTAAGATTGCACAATGGCTAATAATAAAGTTAAATATCTTGTATATTGGCTTATTTTTTTGCGTCCCGCTTCACCATCTTTTTTTAATGCTTCAATCGCAGGCACAATGGAAGTTAATAATTGCATAATAATTGATGCCGAAATATAAGGCGCGATATTTAACGCAAATATCGTCATGCGCCCCAAAGCACCGCCCGAAAACATATCAAACATGCCCAATATCCCTTGGGATTGGGTTTTAAAAATAGCCGCAAGCGCAACAGGATTAACACCGGGCAAAGGAATATATGTGCCAATTCGGTAAACAACCAAAGCCGCCAAGGCAAAAAATATCCGTGATTTTAACTCACTTGATTTGCCCATGGCAGACATGGAAAAGTTTTTTGCAAATTGATCAGTAACCGAAGCCATTTGATTTATTAAGCTGCTAAACGACTAGCGCGTTTTTTTTCTGAATCAACACGGCGTTGTTGGCGTTTGCCCCATTTCGCTGGCGTTGCTTTTTCAACAACTTTGACCGAACCACCCAATGATTCAATTAAGGCAACCACCGAAGCCGATGCACCCGCAACATCAAAATTGCAATTTTTAGCATCAAATGCAACATCAGAACCAACAAGGCGAATACCATCGCGTTTATTGCTTATCACACCCGCGGCAACAATCGCATCGCAAGTTATCGGTGATTTAATGTCAATTTTTTTCGCTTCAATGAATGGCAATAAGCGACCCAAAGAAATTGTGACAAAGCGTTTCGCATTTGGATTTTTAAATCCGCGTTTCGGTAAACGGCGATATAAAGGCATTTGACCACCTTCAAACCCATTAATTGCCACGCCTGAACGGGCTGTTTGCCCTTTGCCACCGCGTCCGCAAGTTTTACCTTTGCCAGAGCCAATACCGCGTCCGACACGCATTCTTGATTTTCTTGCGCCTTCGTTATCAAATAATTCATTTAATTGCATGATGTTAACTTTCTAATTTAATTAAATGCTGAACTTTGCGAATCATGCCTTGCACCGAAGGTGTATCAATTAATTCGCTGGTTTTGTGCATTTTGTTTAAGCCCAAACCAATTAAGGTTGCCCGTTGATCCTTTTTGCGCCGAATCGGCGAACCAATTTGCGTAATTTTCACTGTTGCTGGTGCAACGGCTTGTTTTTCTGCTTTTTTTGCCATAATAATTTCCTAAAATTCGTTTAATATCTCTATTTAACTATGCCTTTTAATAAGTTATTCATTAAGAGTCAATAGATATTTTAAGGAATAAGAATTTTTTTATGATATACCCTGATTACTGCCATGATATTGAGTGGCATTGGTATTTGTGCGAATCGCTTTATTATAACCAGAAAATATAAATTCTTGCTGTTTTATTCGTTATATTTTGGGGGATTCCCCCAAACCCCCTTTACCAAGAATTTTAAGAATTTCTTTTAATTCCATTCAAGCGCAAAATATATAAACTCAATACCACTCAAACGAATCGCGACAATTATTCTTAGCCATTTTGTGCAAAAAAGCTGTTATTTTATAGAAAATTGCATGGTTTTATAATTGAAATAATTCTTCTAATTGCGTCATCATGGTGCTTGCCAATTGTTCAACATCATTGATGGTTACGGCTTTTTTATAATAACGGGTAACATCGTGCCCAATACCAATGGCGCATAATTCAACCGCGCGATATTTTTCAACATAATCAATGGCATCACGCAAATGGCGTTCCAAATAATTTGATTCATTCACCGATAAAGTAGAATCATCAACGGGGGCACCGTCCGAAATAACCATAAGGATTCTTCGTTCTTCGGAGCGTTTAAGCAATCGCCGATGCGCCCAAAGCAAGGCTTCGCCATCAATATTTTCTTTCAAAAGCCCATCGCGCAACATTAAAGAAATATTGCGCCGTGCCTTGCGGTAAGGGGTTTGCGCCGATTTATAAATAATATGCCGCAAGTCATTTAATCGTCCGGGGTTATTTGGCTTGCCGTGTGCAAGCCATTTTTCGCGTGATAAGCCCCCCTTCCAGCGGCTGGTGGTGAAGCCTAAAATTTCAACTTTTAAGCCGCATCGCTCCAAAGTGCGCGTTAATATATCCGTAGAAATGGCGGCAATAGAGATTGGGCGACCGCGCATTGACCCAGAATTATCAATTAATAATGTCACCACCGTGTCTTTAAATTTCATTTCGCGTTCAATTTTATATACTAAATTTTGCGTGGGATCAATAATGATGCGGCTTAATCGGGCGTTATCAATCATGCCATCTTCGGCATCAAAATCCCAAGACCGCAATTGTTCCGCCATTAATTTTCGTTGCAATCGGTTGGCTAATTTCGCAATGATTGAAGATAAATCGCCCATTTGCTCGTCAAGAATTTTGCGGTATTTGTCAAATTCTTCATCGCGTTCAATTAATTCCTCGGCGGGAATTTCTTGGTCAAATTCTTTGGTATAAACATTGTAAAAAGGTTCTTTGGGAATGTGCGATAAATCATGTTCGGGGCGCGGGCGTTTGTCCATTTCGCGCGTTTCATCGCCCGGTTCTGATGGTAATGATTCTAAATTTTGATTTTCGTCAATTTCATCTTCACCATTTTCATCTTCTTTATCTAATTTTTCTTGTTCTTGTTCGGATAATTTTTGGCTATTATCCTCACTTCCATCGGATAAGGTTTGCTCATCTTGAGTTTCTTGAGGTTCTTGTTGTTCGGCGTCATCATCATTATCATTATTATCAAATTCGTCCTGCATATCGGTTGGATTAAATAATAATTCTTGCAATAATTTTTGGGATTTTTCGGCAAATAATTTTTGATTATTCATATATGGGCTTAATTCTTCAATTAAGACTTGAAATTTTGACGCAATTTGCGGTTGCTTGATGGCGTAAAGACTTTGGGCGGTGGGGGGCACGGGTAATTTGCCAAATTGTTCGCGCGCGTATAATTTTACTGATTCAATTTGCAATTCTTCGCTATTTTCATCTAATCTATCAAAACCCATACGCCGATAAGTTTTTTCCAAATCTGCCGTTAAATTTTGCTTGACACCAATTAAATATTGCGAACCCACGGCTTCAACCCTTGCTTCTTCAAGCGCATCAAATAATGCCCCAGCTTGCTCGCTTTGGGGGCGGGATTTATGGTGAATATTGGCGTTATGATAGCGATATTCAATAGCAATCTTATCGGTTGTGCCACGAAATTCCGCTAATTTTTCTTCGTCTGGATTAAAAGAAGGCGGCGGTAATTTGGCTTCTTTGTCCATGACGCCAGTTTCACCATTTTGGAAAACGACATTTAATATCGGCGCATCAGCAAGCGCCTTAAATCCAGCACCTATTTTGCGTTTCAAGCGTTCTTGCGGTTTTTCATTGCTCATTTAAGTGCATTAACCATAAATTTCTTGCCAAGCATTCGCAATTTCAATAGCGGTTGATTCAGAAAAATTCTTGGCTTGAATAATTTTAATTTTCTTTGGGTAAATATCCGCATTATTCAAATGAGCATTATCTAAAATAAAGCTTGCTTCGCGATTATATGTGCCTAAATTTAGTGTTTCTGAGGTATTTTTCGCAATCGCAGGCGAAAGCATTAAATCAATAAATGCGTGCGCGGCACTTAAATTATCGCTTGTTTTGGGGATAAGCACCGCATAATCATCGCGAATAATACCCTCTTCGGGCAGGGAAATCCCTAAATAATTAAACGATTTTTTAGCACTAATTATATCATGGGCAAAAGATACGGTTATATCAGCATTATTATCAATAATTTGCTGAAAGCTGTTAAAATTAACGATGTTGCTGATATTTTTCTTGCAATTAGCAAGAAATTTTTGGGCATTTAAAATTTCATCGCTGGTCGGATCGTTAAAATTAGCATTCATGTAATTTAATGCTAAGCGAAACATAATATTACCATCATTTAGCCATGCAATGCGCGCCGTGGTGCCATCACTTTTTGTCGTGGGCTTTGTAAAAATTGTGCCCCATGAAGTTTGTTTGGATAATTTTTTTTCGTTATACCCCAAAATAATATTGTAATAAAATAATGGCAAAGAAAATTTTAAGGCTGTGTCGTAATTATTTTTGTAATTTTTTTCAATATTATCAAAATTTTTCAAATATTTAGGGTTAATCGGGTTTATATAATTACGCTTAATATAAGGCGCAAGTTCTGAACCAGATGCAATTATGCAATCATATTTAACATTTTTCTGAATAATTTCTTTAGCTAATTCATCGTTATTATAATAATTTTTTATATCTAAGACTACCCCATAAACCGAACGGAAATAATCGGTTAAATAGCGCGAATCATAAAATCCGGGGCATAAAATCTGCAATTGCCCCGCCGCGCGTAATTTATCCACTACGCCCCCGCTAAGTCCTGCAATAGCAATATATTGAACGAGTGATTTGAAAAAATTTCTTCTATCTAACATGTTTGCAATTTTAGCTTGATTATTTTAAGAGTCAAGTAAAAAATAACATGACTTTCCTTATTTTTTATTTGATAAGATTATATTTATTATTTTGTATGGCAATAGTTTGGGGGATTCCCAAATCACGAAAACATTATAATTCGTGGCTGTTTGAACGCTTGCGCTTTAATGGGATTAAAGGATTGAACGATTGATTTTATAATTTCTGTTTCGCACCTTTTTAATATAATTCACGATAAACCACCCCGCTTGTTTATTGCCAAGGCAATTACGCAAGTATTGCAAAGCAAGCGTGGTGGTTTAAAATCTTTTAATCATTAAAATTCTTAGAAAAATATATAAAATTCTTTTAATTCTTTTAATTTTATTTAAGCGTAAGCGTCAAAACGGGTGCGAACCGAAAAAATTCATGCTGTTTTATTCGTTATATTTTGGGGGATTCCCCCAATCCCCCTTAAAATAGGATTTAAGGATTAAAAAGATTGAAGGATTTTTTTCTTTTTCATCATGCAGGCATATATTTTTAAACGAATTTGATTAATTACTATTTTAATAATCCTATAATCCCATAATCCTATTAAAGCATAAGCGCAAAATAGAGTACGAAAATAAAAATTCTTGCTGTTTTATTCGCTATATTTTTGGGGGATTCCCCCAAACCCCCTTTACCAAGAATTTTAAGAATTGAAAAGAATTTTAAGAATTTTTTTCTTTGTCATCATGCAACCTTATATTTTTAACCGAATTTGATTAATTACTATTTTAATAATCCTATAATCCCATAATCCTATTAAAGCGTAAGCGCAAAATAGAGTACGAAAATAAAAATTCTTGCTGTTTTATTCGCTATATTTTTGGGGGATTCCCCCAAACCCCCTTTTGCAAAAATTTTAAGAATTGAAAAGAATTTTAAGAATTTTTTTCTTTGTCATCATGCAACCATATATTTTTAACCGAATTTGATTAATTACTATTTTAATAATCCTATAATCCCATAATCCTATAATCCCATAATCCCATAATCCTATTAAAGCGCAAGCGCAAAATATGGTGCGAAAATAGAAATTCTTGCTGTTTTAGATGGTGATATTTTAATAATCTTTTAATCCTATTAAAGCGTAAGCGCAAAATAAGGTGCGACAATAAAAAATCATGCTAATATAAAAGCTTTCATCACCGATGGCAATACCACTCAATCATATGGCGATATTCATGCACAGCATCGTTGATGCTAAATTCTGAGGAATGTCCTGAAAAATAACAAGAGATTCCCCATTTTTATTGGATAAAAATTTATGCTGTTTTAAATTGTGGATTTATCCAAATTTTTTAATAGCTTCTTGGTAAGATTCGGGAATACCCATATCAATAAAATAACCATCGCATGGCATGGCAAGAATCTGATTTTTCTGGCATAATTGCGGTAAAATATCAGTTTCAAACCCGCAAGGCTGGCGTTTAATTAAGTTTAAAACCGCTTGTTTGCGCACGGCATACACGCCCGCATTAATATCGCCAGATTCATGAATGCCGTTTTTTTCACAAAACTCACTGACCCATTTTTTGCCTTTGATTATTTTGGTTTGCACCTTGCCGTATCGTGCGGTGCTTGCTTGATGCGATAAAGCCATGACTAATTCTGCCTTGGGCGTGTTTTGTAAATTAATCATGGCATCATGCCAATCACAATCAATAAAACTATCGCCATTCACCACTAAAAATTCTGGTTCAAGGCGATTCGCCACCATGGCAAGCGCCCCAGCCGTGCCCATGGGGCTTGGCTCAATGAAAATTTGAATATGGGCATTTTGCCGATTTAACAAATGATAGGGATAAAATTGTTCGCCCAAATACCCCGCCATTAATAATATTTTCGTAAATCCGCATTTAATTGCGTGGTTAATCGCCAAATCAATAAAGGGCTTATCGCCAATGGGCAATAAGGGCTTGGGCGTATTTTTGGTGTAATCACCTAATCTTGTGCCTTTACCGCCGACTAAAAAAATACATTGCATGTTCATATCCTTAATTTATCTTGATTCCGAAGAATCTGTTAAAAATTATACTAAGAGCGAATTTCAAAATTAATTTTTTAGAAGGATTAGAGGGCAAGAATACACGAAAAAGCGCAGTTTACATCTAGGTAATGAGCATTTTGAGGGTGTTCTTAACCGATTAAGGCAAATAAAAAATAATTTTGAAATCGTCTCTAAAAACATTTCAGCACCCATAAATCAATGATGGGGTGGTCTAAAAAACTAACTTCGGGGGCGGAAGCCAACATCCAACCCGAAAATAACGGCGCATTATCCTTGGCATTAATATCGTGTATCGTCAAAAAAGCCTTTGATTCAGGAATTTCATTGGGTTCAGATTGAAAACAAACCGATAAATTTATGATGATATTTTGATAGTCAAATGGTTTGCCAATTTTGACGCTTATATCCTTAGTCTGCCCAGTAGTTTTATTAATTACCCGCAATTGCGCGTTAAAATTAGGAATATTGCCCGCCAAAACCGCCCATGAAAAAAACTGGCATGCCATAAAAATTATTAAATATTTCCGCAAATTTTTCATTAATTTTCCTCCAATTGCCGACTATAATTGTCCAAGGGTGCGAACTTTCGTGCGCGGGTGAATTTCGGCTTGGGCGATGACGGGAACGGGGGTTCGGGATCGTTCCACCACTAAGCGCACGAAACGGCGCACATTGCCCGAAGTCAGCAAAATTGCTTGATGCCCTTGGTCGGAAGCTTGCCCAAATAAATCATCAACATTGGCGATAAATTGTTCAATTAATGATGGCTGCATGACAAAATTTTTCTCTTCACCATTGCCTTGTAAGCTTTGCACGAAGGCTTGTTCCCATTCTTCGGATAAGTGAATAATTGGTAATTCTTTGTCGGCATTTAAATATTGATGGCTAATTTGCCGATTAAGCGACACGCGCACCCATTCGGTCACACGATTGATGGATGTAATCCCCGATGAAAACGCCAAAGCCATGCCCTCTAATATTGAGGCTAAATCCCGTATAGACACTCGTTCGCGCAATAAATTTTGTAAAACCCGTTGCACATCGGATACGGATATTTTATTGGGAATAAGTTCATCGGCTAATTTTTTATGTTGTTCGGGTAAATCATCAATTAACTTACGGGTTTCGGCATATGATAATAAATCCGCCATATTGTCTTTGAGTATTTCGGTTAAATGCGTGGTAATAATCGTGCAAGGGTCAACCACGGTATAACCGCGAAAATGGGCATCTTCGCGCATATTTTCGGTAACCCAAACGGCGGGAATTTTATAAACAGGTTCAACCGCTGGCTCACCGGGAATTGTTACCTTATCGCCCTTGGGGTCCATCACCATCAGCATTTTGGGGCGCAACTCGCCCACGCCTTCTTCAATTTCTTTGACGCGAATTACATAATTATTGCCCGGTAATTCCAAATTATCTTGAATCCGCACCGAAGGCATCACAAAACCAAATTCGGATGCTAATTGCTTGCGCAGATTTTTTATTAATTGCGTTAGGGTTAATTCGCCTTCGTTTAACAAGGATAATAAGCTATACCCCAATTCCATGCGCACCAAATCAATTTGCAAGGAATTTTGAATCGGCTCATCGGGTGTGGCATTTTCAGCCTTTTGGGTTTCGGCATTATCCATCGGCTTATCGGCATCAACCGCGTCTCTTTGTGCCCTTCGGCGCATGACCAGCGCGAAAAATCCTAAAACTGCCGCCAATAAAATAAATGGCACGGGCGGCATTTTGGGAATAAATGCCATTAATAATAAAGTAACCGCGGCAACAATTAATACCCCAACATTTGTGCCTAATTGTTTGCCGATGGCGGAGTCAATTTTTTCTTCTACCCCCGCTTTAGTTGCTAATAAACCTGCGGCAGTTGACACGATAAGTGAGGGAATCGTGCTAACTAAACCATCGCCAATGGTTAATATCGTGTATATTTCTGCGGCTTTGCTTAATGTTAAGCCGCCTTGAGCAACGCCGATAATAATGCCGCCCACGACATTAATTCCCGTAATTAATAAGCCTGCGACCGCATCGCCGCGCACGAATTTTGACGCACCATCCATGCTACCATAAAATTTTGATTCGGCTTCTAAATCCTTGCGTTTTTGCTTGGCTTCGGCTTCGGTGATTAAGCCCGAAGATAAATCAGCATCAATGGATAATTGCTTACCCGGTAAAGCGTCAAGGGTAAATCGGGCGGCAACTTCGGCGATTCTGCCTGCGCCTTTGGTAATAACCACGAAATTAATAATCATCAGAATAATAAAGATAATCGTGCCAATCACAAAATTACCGCCCGCGACAAATTGCCCAAAGGCTTCAATAATATGCCCCGCTGCGCCCGTGCCGTTTTTACCCTCGCTTAATATAATTCTGGTTGATGCGACATTGAGTGATAAGCGAAACATAGCAGCGATAAGCAAAATCATCGGAAAAGTTGAAAATTTCACGGGATTTTCGGCAAAAACCACCGCCATCATGATTAATAATGACAAGGCAATGGAAATCGTCAGCAACCCGTCCAATAAAAAAGTTGGCAAGGGAATTAACATGATAGCTAAAATTGCCATCATGCCCGCAGGGAAAATAAACGACCCCGGGCTTAGGGCTAATTTTGACCCGCCCGTGATTCTGTCGGCTTTATCCAAAGTTTGATTAATCCGTTTGGCAAGCGAGCCTAAACCCAAGCCTAATGAGGGTGATTCACCACTCTCATTATCGCCTACGGCAGAAGTTTTCGGTAATTCAGAAGGAATTGCATCAACCATGATTAATTTTTATTCTTTATATCATCAAGCCGTTCGCGCAATAATTGCACGGAAATCCCTAACATCGCCGCCGCATGATTATTATCGCCCAAGCAATAACGAATAGTGTTTAAAATATGCTCATTTTCTACTTCGGCAAGGCTTTTGGGATTTTGTTGCTTGGCACGGTAATTGGCAAAAATAATTTCACCCGCCGTGATTAATTCGTCATTTGCCAATAAAACGGCGCGGTGAATCGTGTTTTCCAATTCGCGAACATTGCCGGGCCAATTATGCGATTGTAATTTTGCTATGGCTTCATGGGTAAATTCTTTGCTGGCTAATTTATTGATTTTAAGATATTTATCCTTAAAATAAATTGCCAAAGCTTCGGTATCGGCGGGTCTTTGGCGCAAGGGTGGTAAATCAAGATTAATCACATTCAGGCGAAAATATAAATCTTCACGAAATTTATTTTCATGAATAAAATCTTGCATATTGCGGTTGGAAGTCGCCAAAATCCGCACATTAATTTTGATGGGTTTGCCAGACGCGCCGATGGGGTCAACTTCGCGTTCTTGAATCACCCTTAATAATTTCGCTTGTAAGCGCAAATCCATTTCGGAAATTTCGTCCAATAAAATTGTGCCGTTATTGGCTTCTTCAAATTTACCCATGCGTCTGGCAACCGCGCCCGAAAAAGCCCCTTTTTCATGCCCGAATAATTCAGATTCCAATAAATTTTCTGGGATAGCCGCGCAATTAATCGCGATAAATGGTCCCTTGGCGCGTGAAGAATTATCATGAATATAGCGCGAAATTACTTCTTTACCCGTGCCAGATTCACCAGTAATTAAAATGGACGCTTCGGAATTGGCGACTTTTGCCGCCATATTTAGAATTTCTTGCATTTTTGCATCTTTGGTGATGAAATTTTGCATGGGGGTTGCCATGGCTTCAAGCATCAAGCCAATCACCCTTGGGTCGGGGGGCAAAGATAAAAAATCCAGCGCGCCCGCATCAATGGCTTTTTCAGCAATGCGCCCCGATGTGCCGCTTATACCGCAAGCAACCACGGGTAATTTAATTCGTTCAGATTCTAATTGCGAAATAAAGCTTTCCATTTCAAGACGCACATCAACTAAGGCTAAATCAGCACCGCGCCCGGAACGCAAATTTATCATTGCTCTATCAATCGTATCAACAACTTCAACTAACGCGCCTTTTTCAATGGCGTATTTCGCAGCTTCGTTGCTTTTACCATCAAGCTTGCCAACAATTAAAACCCTAACCATTTGCCCCCCTATTCATTATTATCAACTTTAACAATTTCCGTCATTGTCACGCCTAAATTGCCATTAATAAGCACAACTTCGCCCCGTGCGATAAGCCGATTATTAACAAAAATTTCAATGGCTTCACCGACACGGCGATTTAATTCAATTAAATCACCATTTTTTAATTTTAATAATTGATTAACTGGTAATGATGCCTGACCCAAAACCGCCATAACCACGACTGGCACTTCAAAAACGGCTTCTAAGTCGGACGAACCAGTCGGATTATCTAAACCCGCTTGTCCTTCAAAAAATTCGCGTCCATTTTCTTGATCTAACTGATTAAGATTCATACCTGAACTTGATTTTGTCATACATTCTCTCCTTCTTCTTCGTCATCATAAAACGAAGCTTTTGCTTGATTTATTGATGCGCTGGAATTATCTGATTCACCATGCACCGATTCACCATGCACCGATTCGTTAGGCATTTCATTATAATTCGCATCATTGTCACGAATTAAATTTGCGGGCAAGTCATCGGGTAATTGTTCTTGATTAATATGGGGTATATCAGGGTTGGGCGCGTGATATTCGGCGTGAATTTGTGATATATTTTCTTGGTCACTGGCAAGATTTTTATCAAATTCATCATCATTGGCTTGATTCGGCGATTCTTCGGGGCGATTTTGCGCATCGCTGGGTATTAATTCTTCTAAAGGTGCGCTAAAAATACTCTGGATTGAATCATCGTCCGCATGGGTGTGTTGTTGCGTATATTCGTGCATATTTTGCATAAATTGCCGAATTTTTGCAAATGTCGCTTGATATTTATCTAACCGCAACGAAATACCGCCTTCAAGATGTTCAATTTCAATTTGCTTATGGGCGCAATCTTTATCATCAACTAATTCATATTTATCGCTGGCAATGGCGATTTTATTCAATAAATTTTGGCATTCTTGGCGATATTGCGGGTTAATATGAATAATTAGCCGTTGTTCGTTGCGCGCAAAGCGAAAATGTGATTTAATTTCATTGGCAATCAAATTTTCCGATTTTTGATTGACGAATTCGTCCAAAAATATTTGGCAAATTTGATATATATTCCATTGCGTAATTTTTAATAATTCGGCTTCTTGGGCGGCAATAATTTGGCTATATTCATGAAATTTTGCTAATAAATTGCTAAAATTTTGAATATTTTCTTGATATAATTGCTGTTCTTGGAGATTAATATTTTGCAAGGCGGTTTCATACCCTTTATCAAAGCCAATTTTTTCGCCCTCTGCCATGGATATTTTTTGCTGTTGTTCCATTTTTAATTGATGTTCAAATAATGAAATTGTCGCAACCGATGGTATTATATCGCTTGGCATGGCGGGGGAATTTTCTTGGGTTTGCGATGGCGTTTGGGGCGCTTGCATTCTGCGCCCTTGCCCTTCTATGACGGCACCTTTACGAATCATATTTTTCTCATCAATGATAAAATTGCGATTCGCCAGCAAGCTGGTTATGCCCACTGATTTTTCTAAATTACTGCCTAAATTATCATTTGTCATTTTTACCCTTAATATACTAACGAATCGCTCTCGCCTTTTTGTGCGATATAAATATCACCCGAAGCGGCTAGATTTTTGGCAGTGGTTACAATGGCTTGTTGCGATTCATCAACCGCTTTCATGCGCACGGGACCCATGGAATTAATATCATCGCCAAGAATTTTCGCTGCCCTTGACGACATATTTTGAAAAAATAATTGCCGCATTTCTTCGTTAGAGCCTTTAAGTGCGATAGCCATCGTGGTGGCATCGGTTTCACGAATTAATAATTGAATACCCGTGGCGTCCAAAGTTGCTAAATCTTCAAAGGTGAACATTAACGAGCGCACCTTAACCGCGGATTCAGGGTCGCGTTCATCTAAGATATTTAAGAATCGGTTTTCATTGGTTCGGTCTAAATTATTCAACATTTCCGCGATAATTTCAAAACCATCGCGTTTTGTGCCACGGGCAATATTACTGACGAATTCGTTGCGTAAAGTTTTTTCCACATCTTCAATAATTTCGCGTTGCACGGCTTCCATATTTAGAATTCTAAGCATCACATCAGAGGCAAAATCATCGGGCAAGGCAACCAAGACACGGCATGAATGTTCAGGTTTAATTTTTGATAATACCACCGCCACGGTTTGCGGATATTCGTTGCGCAAATAATTTGCCAAGACGACTTCATTAACATTGGATAATTTATCCCACATAGTGCGCCCCGCTGGACCACGAATATCTTCGAGCATTTGCGATACTTTTTCTTGCCCCAAGACTTTGGACAACAACCGCTCGGTGCTCTCATAGGAGCCGACTAAATTCCCCGTAGAAGACAGGCTTTCCACAAATTCAACAAATATTCGGTCAACAATTTCGGCGTTAATCTGCCCTAAATTAGTCATGGCTTGCGATACTTCGCGGATTTCTTCTTCTTCAAGATATTGAAATAATTTTTGGGCATAATCTTCACCGACAGAAAGAATAAAAATTGCCGCTTTTTCAGTGCCGGTTAATGAACGATAATCAACTGCTTTTGCCATTTATTCTCTCCCTTAATATGAATCTTGATAAAGCCAAGAACGAATAACGCCCACAGCTTCTTCGGGATTTTTATCAATAATTTCGCCTATTTTCTTAATGGCTGATGCTTTAACGCGACCCTCTACCTCATCAATATTAAGAATATCTTCAAGTTCTTTTTTATCTTCGCCGGCAAAGCCTTCACCCGGTGCTAATTGCCGCGTAACGGGCACGGGCACTTCTTGCTGTTCGCCTGATTCTGGATCAATATATACCATGCGTCCGTCTGGCAAGCGAATCATGCCTTTGCCCATTTGCGCCGAAATACTAGCGGCGGGCGATTCAAATATCCGCATCACCAAGGGACGCACCACCAAAAACACCACTAATAAACCCACGGTGGCTAAAATCATTAATTCCATGAATCTTTTTAAATCCGCGCTGGTAAAAAATCCTAAATATTTAATTTCTGGGGCTTCAATTGATCCGGGCAAGACAGCAAAAGGTAATTCGGTAATAGTCACTAAATCATTGCGCGATTCACTAAATCCAATCGCGCTGCTAACCAATTCTCTAATCTTTGCCAATTCTTCGGGATTGCGCGGTTGGCTTATATCCTTACCATCGGCATCCTTAGTCGTCACTTGGTCAATTAATACGGCGACTGAAATTCGTTCAATTTTACCCGGTTGAATCACCGTATTTGTCACGGTGCGCGAAATTTCAAAATTATTGCGCTCTTCGGTTTTATTGGTATTTTCGGAATTACCACTATTGGCTTGGTTGCCTTGGTCAGAATTGGGCACATTATTACCCACGGTGACGGTGGTATCCGCGCCATTTTTAAGGGCGGTTACTTCTTCAATATTTTCTTTTGACCTTAAAGCCGATTTTTCTGGATCGTAAGTTTCTTGATTAATTTCGGATTTTTGCAACGACATTTCAACTTGCACTTCCACGCGGGCTTTACCAAATCCCAAAACTCTGGTAAGCATGGTTTCCAAATGACTTCTTAACCTATCGGCTTCTTTGATGCGCAATTCATCAATATTGCTGCTGGTTGAATTTTCATCTTGCTTGCCACCCCTTGCCAATAATGCCCCTTGGTCGTCAAGCACGCTAATATCGGATACTTTTAATTTCGGAATTGCCGATGATAATAAATGCTGAATCGCCAAAACTTGCGCCGATTCCAGTCGTTGCACCGAACCCATTTTTAACACCACCGAAGCCGATGGATTTTGTTCGGTTTTGGAAAATAAATCGCGTTGCGGCAAAACAATATGCACTCTTGCGCCCGCCACGCCCTTAATGGTTGAAATCGTGCGGGCAAGCTCGCCTTCCATGGCGCGCAATTTATTAATATTTTGTTGAAAAGACGAAGTGCCCAGCGTGCCGTCTTTGTCAAAAATTTCCCAACCCACTATCGCGCCCGATAAACCAATTTCGGCTAAGGATACGCGCAATTGCCCAACATGTTCGCGACTAACATAAATTTCTGCGCCGTTATTACGGGCATCAAAAGTTTCTTCGCGTTTGGATAATTCAATTTGAATGCGTTGCGAAGAAGAAGAATCTAAATTGCCAAACAGCAACACCATTTCTGGACCCGTATAGCGAATGCCAACAAACATCACAAATATCAAAGTGACAAGCAATACCGCCAACGCCGCCCAAGTGCGGCTGACACCGATATTACGCATCATACCAATAAATTGTTCCATTTTAACCTTCGTTATGGCAATTTAAGAATCATTTTTATTAAAAAAATGCTATTTATCAATGAGTTTTGTAAATTCACTGATAAAACTGGCATATTTCTTGAATAATGAACAGATTCCCCATTTTATTTTTCAATAGCTAAATGGATAAATTGATTCGCGAATCATGTAAATAATAAAGGGTAATTATTTTATATTTTCTTGTGGATAAGTATTTATTTTTTCAAGCCTTGTAATTGCGAGCGCAAAGCATCGCCTTGGGGATTTTCGGGAATCAGCGGTTGAATTTCATCAATAATTTGATTGGTAATATTTTTCGGCGCACCAATTTGCAAGGAGATTTTTAAACGAAATAATTGAAAATCTAAATTTGCCTGCACCTCATGCGATGCGTTATTAAAAATTTCTTGCACTTTCGCGGTATCTTGCATTTTAATCGCATTTTCTATTAATAAAATAGTATATTCAAGGTTATCGCCGACTAAATCATGGTATTTTTCCAAAAAATCCAACGATTGTTGATATTGCCCAAAGCGCAAATTGGCAATTGCCTCTTCAAAATAATAATCCGAAAATTCACTTTTTGTCATGGGGGATAATAAAGGCGAACCAATTGATATATAGGCAACTCCGCCAATTATTGGCATCAAAATAATTAATAAAATCATCAGAAATTTTTGTTTTTTGGGGCTAAATTGTGTAAAATTCACGGGAGTTGCTTGATATTCAAGAATTTGTCTTGCTAAATCTTGTTCAAGTTTTTTCGCATCTTGGTCATGCCAGATTTTTGCTTGAATTTCGCGTAATAATTGCGCGTAAGAATTTTTCAAATATTGCAAATCATTTTGATTATGGGTATTGGGCGTAAAATCGCGCCGCAAATTCCAACAAAATACCAAGCTAAGGCTAAGAAATATCGCCAATGCGGTTAAAATAATCATGAAGATTGCCTTTCATTATGCAAGGATTGTTGAATTTTTTCTAAATCAGTTTGGCTTATTTCGGGGGATTCGCTGACGGGTGCGCGATAAAAACGGCGAATTAATAAAAATCCCAAAATTAAAATAATTAATGGCGAAAACCATAAAAAATAAGTCGCAAGATAAAAAGGCGGCTTCATTAAGACAAAATTGCCGTATTTACTGACGATATAGTCGGTTATGGCTTGATTTGATTCGCCCAATAGCAATCTTTCGCGCACGATGATTCGTAAAGTTTTGGCAATTTGTGCCCCAGAATCGTCAATCGTTTGGTTTTGGCATACTAAGCATCGCAGATTTGCGCTAATTTCGCGGGCACGCGCCTCTAAATTCGGGTCTTGTAATTGTTCGCTTGGGGCGATTGCCGATAATTTCAGCGGAATAATTAGCAATAAAATCAATAAAAACTGCATATTAACGCCATAATTTTGGAATTTGTGATGGCGGGCATTGGCGCACCATTAAAAACCCCCAATAAAACCAAAAAATCCGTTGAAAAAACATATCATGGGGCATGGAAAATAAGGCAATCGCCAATAATAACGCCATGGCTAAAAAATCATGCGAAAATCTGCGCCATTTTTTTTGCGTGAAAAAACTCATCACCACTTGCCAAGCGGGGCTTAAAAATACCAAACCGCCAATGATTCCTAATTCCGCGCCCAACCAAATAAAGCCGTTATGAATCGTATGATATTCGCCATATTGCTGATATTCTCGGGCTATAAACGCGCCCAAACCAGCCCCAAAATAGGGGTATTCTTGCCATAAATCCAAACCATTCCAAAATAAACTTGCCCGTTCTTCGTTAACTTCGGTAAAGCCATGCTGCATTTCTGTGCCCAGCATAATGATAATTTCTTGCCAATCGGTAAAATAATTAATGATTAATTCCAACCCATAAATTGCGCCAAATAATAATATTGTGCCGATAAAGCTTGCCAACATAAAGCGCGGGCGGATAAAAATTAAGCCTATACTAAGCAAGGCAAGAACCACCCAACCTGTTGCCGAAGTGGTGATAATCATGCCAAGCCCAAGCCAACTGCCACAAAAAACGGCGAGTAAGTTGATTTTTTTATGCAAATATGCCAAAACAACGCCATTAATTAAAATAAAAAAACTATACGCATTGGGGTTTAATAATAAACCATAAAATCGGAAGCTATCCGCGGGATATTGAAACCAAGATTGATGAGTTTTTTTCAAAATAAATTCAAAAATTATCGCGAAAATTATCGCAAAACATGTAGTATAAACCATTTTTCTTAAGCCTTTATAGCCAAAAATCTGCCGCACCATGATGCCGCTTAGAAAAAAACCAAAACACACTAATAAACCCAAGAAACGCGCGAAAAATGCCCATTTAACGAAACCATATTGCGAATAACCATGCCAAAAAGCCAAAGCCAAACATATGCCCATCATCACCAAACCAAAACGCATGGCAGGCACACGCCAAATATTTGCCCGCAAAATTAACAATCGCCAAGAAATTAAGGCACTAAGCCCCAAGATTGCCATGGGAATATCGGCACCATTGCCGTTAAACTCAAAATACCCCAAAAAAATACGCACATTCATCACCATGCCAATCGCGATGGCGAAGCATAACAGCATGAAAAAATTACGATAAATTGGGGAGGATAGCTTGAAATTGGGCATAATTATTCAATATTTCCTTGACTAATGGGCGAATTATTTTTCGTGATGCGTTATGCTGGGTGCTTATTTCTTCTATAATAAAATCAATGGCGGGATAATCGCATTGGATTTTTTCCACTATATACGATATTTCCGCCATTGTCATGAAAATTTGCCGTTCGCATAAAATATTATGAATAATTTGCCGCGCAATACGAAATGTCGGTTTGCCAAAGGAAATTTCATAAAAATAATTTAAGCGCGATTGCACATCGCGAATCGGCATTTTAGCCTGAAAATCGCCAAGGCTTGTGCGATTAGTTAGCAATAAAAACCGATTTTGGGCGTGAATTTCATTAATTAAATGAAATAACGCCATGGGATTATTGCCAAAAAATCTGTCCGCATCATCAACGATTATTAAATCGGCGATTAATAACGCATCTTCGTCATAAAATTGGGCGTTTTGATGATTAAAATATTGGGTAATATAATGGGTTTTGCCGCTGTATTTTTCGCCGCTTAAATATAAAAAACGCGATGAAAAATGCCGAAAATCGCTTAAAATTTCATGCGCAATATAATTATTGGGCGATAAAATAAATTCCCCAAATAATTTTGGCGTATGGGTATTGGCAATGGCTAAATCAAAAAATAATTGCTGATTCATCGTGAAATACCAAATTTATAAAATTTCGTTTTTTGGTAATATCGCCAATATATTTTCGCAAAATGCACCATGATGCAGGCAATGGGTATGGAAAAAATAATGCCAAAAATGCCAAACCAATTACCCATTAACAAGACGGCTAATATGGCAACGGCGGGTTTTAAACCCACGCTGCTGCCGACTAATTTAGGGATTAAGATAAGATTTTCCACTAAATGCCCAACACCATATACCACCCATACTAATAATAAAATTTGGAAACCATCGCGCCAATCGCTTAACGCCGTAATCGTGGCAATAGCAAGCGCGGTAATAAAGCCTAAAAATGGGATAAAGCTTATGACACCCGTAATAAAACCAATGACAAGCCCGTTTTTTAAACCAATGATGAATAAAATTGCCGTATAATAAAGCATTAAAATCAACGATACTATCATTTGCCCGCGCAAAAATGTTGCAAATACTTGGGTGGAATATGAAATATTATTCATCACAATGCGCTGATAGGGGCGCGGTGTGGATCTTGCCATAAATTTACCAATTTCATGCCAATAAATTAACAAATAATACCCAAAAATTGGCGCCAATAAAATATAAAATAAAATTTGAATAATAAAAGTTAAATTGACAATAATTTCTTCGCCATGACTTGAAATATAATTGGTAATTTGCGGTAAGACTTCAATAATTTGCTTGGATTGAATCGTAATATCATATTCGCCCAACCGCCTGACAAACCATCGCACCAAGGAATTAATGCTGGGGAAAATATTTTTGACCAACGAAATACCATCAACAATTAAATAAGGAATCGCGCCCACAATCAGTAATTCCAATATGAAACAACCAATCATAATAATACCCGCCCATATAGGCGGCGGCAATAAATGCAAGGACGAATGATGAATAATTGGGTGAAAAATCAAGGCAAATAAAAAACCAACAAATAACGGCAATAAAATCACCCCAGACGATTGCACCAACCAAAATATCGCCCACAAAGCCAAGATAGTCAATAAAATCGGCAAAACCCGTTTGAAAAAAATATTCATATAATTAATGGAATTTTCACTCATTTTTTAATCTTAATACCTAATTTATCATTGGAATCGGTGCTTAACACAAAACCTGCTAATTGTAAATCATTTTTAAGATTATTTTTATCGCCAAAATAAATTATTTCCGCATCAACGCGATAAGGTTCAAATTTCATAATTTTGATTGTTGCAAAATTTTTCATGCGCGTCAGCCTGTCTTGCACGCTAAGCCATTCATTATAATCAGCAAATTGGAATTGCAATAAATATTTATATTTGATGCTATTATTAGCCGAAACCATGGCATATTTTTTCCAATCTGATTCTAAATCCGCCAATATTTTTGCGGTTGCGGGGTTTAATAATTCGCTTATATCCTGTCCCACGGCTTTTTGCATACGGAATTCATAGCGTTTCGTTAGCCAATCTTTACCCAATAATTGCGCTTCAAATTGAAAAAAATCTTGCCCCGCAACGGCGCCACCGACCGCGCCAATGATTAAAATTTGCGGTGTTGCATAAAGATTCATGATATTCGCCAAGCCCCTCTCATCAATGCGTTTTACCATGTCGGTGGTTAAAAAATCTTTGCGCCTATCGTCCAGTTCGGGCAAGACAAAGCGCATTAAACCATCGCGCGGTAATTGCAGGCGAATCGCATCATGCAGTTGATTAACATTATCCCAAACAACAGGCGTGCCATTATCGTAATAAGGCACGATTAAAATTGGCGAAGATTCCACCATCGCAAATTGATATTTTTTTTGCACCCAAAGGCTTTGGGTTTTTATGGGGTTGAATTGCACGACAATTTGCGCGTGGTATCGGTGCTTATAGGCTTGATTATTATCAGTTTTTTGCGCGTCATTTTTCATCAAACTTTGTTCTTGATTAATGGTTAATTTATCAATTATTTCGTTTAATTCTGTTGGGTTTGGCATATCTTCGGGATTATAATCAAGCACCATACGCGCCAATAATCGCTTATATGCTGATTTTTTCGCCACGCTTAACGCTAAATCTTTGGCAACTTGAGCATCATTGGCGCCAATATCCACGAAAATTTGCGTGATGGTAAATGCTTCGCCCAATTTTTTTGGGATAATTTCTTGACTTTTCGCGCCTTGGCACAGAAAAAAAATCGCAAATAATAAAAAAATCCTTGCGATTATGGGAAAAATCTTTATTGGTAAAGCTATGGAGTAATACATGGATTCTATTATAACTTATGAAAAGTCAGGAGTCAACATTGCGAATGGAAATGATTTTGTAAAAAAAATTAAACCATTCGCGGCGGCGACTAAAAAACCATGGGCAAATGCATCATTGGGGGGGTTTGGCGCGGTGTTTGACCCGAAAAAAGCTGGGTTTATTGATCCATTAATTTTGACTTCAACTGATGGGGTTGGCACAAAATTAGCCATTGCGATTGCCATGCGCCGTTATGATACGATTGGCATTGATTTAGTGGCAATGTGCGTCAATGATCTTTTGGTTGAAGGCGCAAAGCCGCTTGCCTTTTTGGATTATTATGCTTGCGGGCAGTTAAATATTATCAATGCCGCCCAAGTAGTCAAGGGCATAAGCGCGGGTTGTATTCAAGCAAATTGCGCCTTAATCGGTGGTGAAACGGCGGAAATGCCGGAATTTTACGATGCGGAAAAATTTGACTTGGCGGGATTCGTGGTTGGCGCGATTGAGCGCGAAATATACGAACATCGCCAAAAACCGATGGCTGGTGATATGTTAATTGCCCTGCCTTCTTCGGGACTGCATAGTAATGGTTATTCTTTGGCGCGCAAAATCATTGCCACCCATAATTTATCATACCAAGACCCATGCCCATTTGATAAAAATATTTCCTTAGGTGATGCCTTATTAACGCCGACTTTAATTTACGAACAAGCCAGTTTATTGGGATTTAATCACGGGCTTATTAAAGCGGGCAGTCATATCACGGGTGGTGGCTTATTGGAAAATTTACCGCGGGTTTTTGGCGATGATTTATGCGCGAATATTGACAAAAATTCTTGGCAAATTCCCCCAATTTTTACATTTTTGCAAAATTTAGGCAATGTGCCATTAAACGACTTATACCGCACGCTTAATTGCGGGATTGGCATGGTTTTTATTGTTGCCCAAGAAAATATAAGCCCATTGCAAAAATTATGGCGCGATATTGGGCAAGAATCTTGGGTAATTGGGCAATTATCGGCGAAAATTGGCGCAGAATCGGTGCTTATCGCATGAAATTAATGGGGATAGCTGGTTGGAGTGGCTCGGGAAAAACCTCGTTAATCGTGCGATTATTGGCATATTTTAATGAAAAAAATTTGCGCACTTCGGTTATTAAGCACGCCCATCATAATTTTGAACCCGATATTATCGGCAAAGATTCTTACCGATTTCGCACCGAAGGGGCTTATCAATGTTGTATTTCATCGCAAAAAATTACCATGGTGGTGGAACAACGCCAAACAAAAAATTTGCAAGAAAATGAACCTAATTTAGCCGAATTATTGGCACGGTTAAAACCCTGTGATTTAGTCATTATTGAGGGGTTTAAATTTGATCCAATAATTAAATGCGAAATTTTTAATTCCACGCTTAACAAGCCGTATTTATACGAAAATGATTCGCAAATTCAAGCCTTAATTGCCGATATTATCCCCCATCATTTACCCAATTGGCACAATAAACCGATTTTTCAGCGCGATGATATTGCGCAAATTGGCGAATTTATTTGGCAAAACGCGCAAAATACTTCATCAAGATTCTAGAAAATTATTTATAATGGGCGCAATAATATTAGGTCGTTCTAAAAAAGCCGTATGCCCGCAATTTTCAATGATATGATGGCGAACATTGGGTAATTTTGCCACCATGGCGATAATTTTTTCGTTGCTGACTAATTGGTCATGGCTGGCTTGCAGAACAAGCGTGGGTTGGTGAATTTGCGCTAAAAAATCTAATTTATTCTCACGCAGTAAAATTGCATTTAGTTGTTGATAATAAATTTCGGGTCCTAAATCTTGATTCATTTCGTTAATTATTGCCAAAATTTCCCAATCTTGGGCAAAATCTTCATGCACTAATTTTTTAAAATATTGCGGGTGGACTTTAACTTGATTGATTTTTGCGCTTAATTTTAATTGATTTAAGCGAAATTGCCGAATTTCCAAACTATCCGCGCCCGCATGGGTAAAGCTAAGCATAAGTTTTTGCACCCGTTGGGGCGCAAGCAAGGCGCATTCAAGCGCGACATACCCCCCCATGGAATAGCCTAAAATATTTAAATCCCCAGTATTTTCGGCTAATATCCGCTCTGCCATTGCCTTAATACTGCTATCTTTTGTGGTATCGGCGGCATGAAATTGCGGTAAATATTGGTGGATTCGCCCAAAAATCTTATGATTGCACATTAAACCCGGAATAAATATCAGCGCCGTCATGCCGGCAATCCCAATAATAATTTTGCTTGGGCGCGCGCTTCGTGCGTTATAATATCTGATGATAACATTCGGGCAATTTCTTCAATGCGCATATTCATGTCGCATAAGCGAATATGGGTGGTTGCTTGATTATTTTCGGTGATTTTTTCAATTTTAAAATGGCTCTGCCCCATGGCGGCAATTTGCGGGGAATGGGTTATGACAAAACATTGCTGATATTGGCTTAATGATTGTAAAATCTTGCCAATCGCCGAAGCGGTTGCGCCCCCAACCCCGCTGTCAATTTCATCAAAAACAAGGGTTTGATGGGTATCTTGCAGCGCCATGGCGTTTTTAATTGCCAATAATAATCGCGATAATTCCCCGCCCGATGCAGTTTTATGAACAAAATCAAAGGGCTGGCTTGGGTTAATGCTTGCCAAAAATTGCACTTTATCAAGCCCATCACGGTGCGGATTTTCGCGTTCAATTAATTGTATTTTAACGCGGGCATGGGGTAATTTTAACAAAACTAAAATCGGATTTATCATATTTTGCAAATTTTCTGCGGCTTTCATGCGCAATTTACGCATATTTTGGGCGCAATCATGATAAAATTTGCTGGCATTTTGAAATTCATGCAATAATTTTGGAATCGCGTTTAATTTTTGTTGATGGCTGGCAAGTTTTAAGGCAAAATCCGCGGCTAAATTATTAAGTTCGTGGCTGGGCACGCGATATTTGCGGGCTAATTCGCGTAATTTATATAATCTTTCTTCAATTTCCACGATATTTTCATCGGAATTTTGCCAATCATATAATGCCCGTTCGGCATGTTGCAATAAATCTGATGATAAATTATTAATATTATCGGCGATGGTGCAAATATTATCACGATATTCGCCATCAGGTAATTTTAACGAAGCCTTAGATATTTGCCGAAGATTCTTAAAAATTCCATGATTATCTTGCAAATTATTGATAATTTCTTGAATATTTTGCAGATTTTTTTCTAAATTTTGTAATTCACGGCGTTTATTATTGCGCCATTCTTCTTCGTTATCCGCAATACCCATCGCGTCAATTTCCGCAAAAGATTCCGCCCAATAAGCGCAATCCTTGGCAATTTGTTCTTGATGCAATTGCGCAGCTTCATATTGGGTTTTTGCGCTCATCATTGCATCAAATGCTTGCCGTAATTGGGCTAATTTATCGGCGTATCTGCCAAAATTATCCAGCATTGCCAAATGATTTTGCGCGTCTAACAAGGCATGTCGTTCATTTTGGGTTTGAATTTCCACGCATAAAGGCGCGATTTTTTGCAAAAAATTTAAACTAACTGGCGTTTCATTAACAAAACATTTGCTTTTACCATCATTTTTAATGATTCGTCTGATGATTAATTCATTATCAACCGCAATTTCTTGTTCCGCAAAAATGCTGTGTAATTCGTGTTTTTCGGTGATGGGCGTAAATTCGCCGATAATTTCCGCCATTTCTTCGCCGATGCGAATTTGCCTTATTTCGCCTTTTTCACCAAATAAATAATTAATTGCCGATAATAATACTGATTTACCCGCGCCCGTTTCCCCCGATAAAATAATCAAACCATCGTCAAAATTTATGGTGATATTTTTGACTAATACCAAATTGCGTATGGTTAATGATTTTAACATTAGGGTTGGCTTGGGGCGATGGTTTTGGTAAATGTTTTGAGTGGCGTAGATTTATCAGGTTCAAATAACGGCACAGGTTTATTATTTATTAAAGCAAATGCCCGTTTATACCAATAATTATCGGGATAATTCACGCCCAAAACTGCCGCGATGCGCGATGCTTCGTCTTTAATACCAATGGTTAAATATAATTCCACTAATCTTGCCATTGCCTCGGGGACATGGTTGGTGGTTTGAAATTGATCCATGACAATACGGAATCGGTTAATCGCGGCGGCATAATCGCCTCTGTCAATATAATATCTGCCCACTTCCATTTCTTTGCCCGCCAGATGATTATTGGCTAAATCGCGTTTTAATATGGCATCGCGGGCATAATCGCTTTCGGGGTATAATTTCACAATAGCTTCAATTTCTTTCAGCGCCAAATAAGTAAATTCTTGATCGCGTTTCACATCGGAAATTTGTTCATAATACGACATGGCTTTTAAGTATCTTGCATAGGGGGTTTGTTCGTCAGATGGGTATAAATCAACAAATCGGTCTAAATTCAAAATCGCGTTCGTGTAATCATCGGATAAATAATAAATATACGCCGCCATAATTTGCGCGCGTTTAGACCATTGCGAATAAGGATGCACCCGTTCAATTTCTTCAAAAGCGGGCGCAGCAGCTTTATATTTCGCGTTTTTAAATAATTCAAAAGCGGCATTATACATTTCTTCGGCAGGATATTCAACATATGGCTTCGCCGTTTTTTCGCAAGCCGTAATGGCAATTAATACCATTAATATTGTCAATAAGCTTCGTAGTTTCATCATTTTTCATTCCTTTTATTGCGCCCAGCGATTAATTTTAAACGCAAACTATTTAAATTAATAAATCCCGCCGCATCGCGATGGTCATACACGGCAGATTCTTCAAATGTAACATGCGCCATGGAATATAGGCTTTTCTTAGATTTTCTGCCCATGCAGGTCATATTGCCTTTGTAAAGCTTAACAATAACTTCACCATCTACGCCTTCTTGGGATTTATCAATTAAGGCTTGCAACATATTTCGTTCGGGCGCAAACCAAAAACCATTATATATCATTTTGGCGTATCTGGGCATTAAATCATCTTTTAAATGCGCCGATTCCCTGTCCAAAGCGATGGATTCAATTTGCCGATGCGCAAATTGCCATAATGTGCCACCGGGGGTTTCATAAACACCGCGCGATTTCATGCCGACAAAACGATTTTCCACCATATCCAAGCGACCAATACCATGCTTGCCTGCTAGTCTATTTAATTCTGCCAGCATTTTAGACGGCGATAAATGCTTGCCATTAACGGCGATGGGGTCACCATTTTTAAATTCAATA
The DNA here is from genome assembly GCA_965262605.1 of Alphaproteobacteria bacterium. Lineage (GTDB taxonomy): Bacteria > Pseudomonadota > Alphaproteobacteria > JASGCL01 > JASGCL01 > CBDHFN01. Next base: position 72,877 of record CBDHFN010000003.1, read on the forward strand.
CTGACTTCTTCGGCGGTATCGGGGGCTTGTTCGGGGTTGGTTGTGCGCGAATAAACAAATTCAGGTGCGGGCATTGCTGGATCTTCAAGCACTTTACCCTCGGCAGAAATATGCAATAAATTCGCATCAACCGAAAAAGGTGCTTCGCCGCGTTTATCCTTGGCAATCGGTATTTGATGCTGTTCGGCATATTCAATTAATCTTGTGCGCGACATTAAATCCCATTCGCGCCATGGGGCAATGACTTTGATGCTGGGATTTAAGGCATAATAGCTTAATTCAAAGCGCACTTGGTCGTTGCCTTTGCCAGTTGCGCCATGCGCCACCGCATCGGCGCCTGTTAATTGCGCAATTTCAATTTGCCGTTTCGCGATTAAGGGGCGCGCAATGGAGGTGCCTAATAAATATTGCCCTTCGTATAAGCAATTGGCACGAAACATGGGCATAACAAAATCACGGACAAATTCTTCTTGCACATCTTCAATAAAAATTTCTTTAATACCGAACATTTCGGCTTTTTTGCGCGCGGGTTCTAATTCCTCGCCCTGACCTAAATCAGCCGTGAATGTCACTACTTCGGCTTGATAATTTTCTTGCAACCATTTTAAAATAACCGATGTATCCAAACCCCCTGAATAGGCTAAGACAATTTTTTTAACTTTGTTATACTTCATAATCACCCTTATTGTTGTTTTGCTTTATACCCTGCGCAATAAAAATTACCAAATAACTTTTAGTGTATTGCTTGAATATCAAACGAAAAAAAATTATGATGAATTCTTAAATTCTTGGGGTATTTAAAATATATATATACATAAACCCATTAATTAAGCAAGAATTTTATATACAGAACATTCCCGATTTTTTTTAAGCGTAAGCGCAAAAACAGGTGCGAAAATAAAATTCTTGCTGTTTTTTCGTTATATTTTGGGGGATTCCCCCTAACCCCCTTTACCAAGAATTTTAAGAATTTTAAGAATTTTAAGAATTTTAAGAATTTTTTTCTTTGTCATCATGCAACCATATATTCTTAAGCAACTTTGATAATTAAATATTTTAATAATCATTTAATCCTATAATCCCATAATCCTATTCAAGCGTAAGCGTCAAAACGGGTGCGACAATAAAATTCTTGCTGTTTTATTCGTTATATTTTGGGGGATTCCCCCAAACCCCCTTTACAAAGAATTTTAAGAATTTTAAGAATTTTAAGAATTTTAAGAATTTTAAGAATTTTTTTCTTTTTCATCATGCAACCATATATTTTTAAGCAACTTTGATAATTAAATATTTTAATAATCATTAAATTCTTTTAATTCTTTTAATTCTTTTAATTCTAGTAAAGCGTAAGCGCAAAAATGGGTGCGACAATAAAATTCTTGCTGTTTTATTCGTTATATTTTGAATTACCATTGATGATTCGGCAGTTTTTAAATATTTCATAATAAAAATCTAGACAATGCCGTTAAATCAGTTTATAAATATGGCATGTTTGCCCATCTTAAAGGATTAATTAGCGAAGTTCAGGATCAATATTGCGTTATTGATGTGGGCGGGGTTGGCTATTTGGTTTATTGTTCGGCGAAAACTTTGGTGCAAATTCCCCATGGCGAACATGCGTTATTATATATTGAAACCATCGTGCGTGAGGATGTGATTGCTTTATATGGTTTTTGTAATAAAACGGATAAAGCAATTTTTAATCTGTTAAATTCCGTGCAAGGCGTGGGATTTAAAACTTGTTTAGCGATTCAATCGGCGATGAGCGGCGAAGAAATTGCCTTGGCAATATCCGCTAAGGACGGCAAGGCTTTTGCCAAAACTCCCGGCATTGGCGCCAAGCTTGGTATGCGCATCGTCATGGAATTAGCCGATAAATTCCATAAATCCATGGATATTGCCAGCACCATGAATATTAATTCCCCTGAGCAAAAATCCAGCAATTTTGCGCCGAATACCAGTAATTTAGACGAAGTTGTCGCCGCGCTTTGCGCGCTTGGTTATCAAAAATCAGCGGCGTTTAGCGCGGCTTTTAAAGCATCGGAAATTGCCGAACAAACCAATAAAGCCAAGGATTTGCAAAATCTTATCCCCATTGCCCTTAAAATACTTACCTCATGAATGATACGCGCGTTTTTAGCCCTGAAAAATTAGCCGATGATGAAAGATTTTCGCTTCGTCCAGAAAGTTTGCACGAATTTATCGGGCAAAGCAAGTTAAAACAAAACCTGCATTTAGCGATTCAAGCCGCGAAAATGCGCGCCCAGCCGCTTGACCATATTTTATTTTATGGACCACCGGGTTTGGGTAAAACCACGCTTTCGCAAATTATTTCCAAGGAATTGGGGGTGGGTTTTCGGGCAACTTCGGGACCCGTCATTACGAAAACTGGTGATTTAGCGGCGATTTTAACGAATTTACAACCGCGCGATGTTTTATTTATTGACGAAATTCACCGCCTTAATCCGCAAATTGAAGAAATTTTATACCCCGCGATGGAAGATTTTGAACTTGATATAATTATTGGCGAAGGACCATCGGCCAGGTCGGTGCGCATTGATTTACCGCCCTTTACCTTGGTGGCTGCAACCACGCGCGCGGGGCTAATCACCACGCCACTTCGCGAAAGATTTGGTTTGCCGCTGCATTTAGATTTTTATACGGATGATGAATTGCGCATTATTATTGACAGGCTGGCGCGATTATTATCAACCCCGATTACCCATGCGGGTGCCGCTGAAATCGCGAAACGATGCCGTGGCACGCCACGGGTTGCGGGTCGCTTGATGCGCCGTGTGCGCGATTATGCGGTTGTGCATGCCACGGGCGAAATTGACGAATTTATTGCCAATGAAGCATTGCAACAATTAGACATAGATAAATTAGGGCTTGATGAATTAGACCGAAAATATATGCGATGTTTGGCGGAATTTTATAATGGTGGTCCCGCGGGCATTGATACATTATCGGCGGCGCTTGCCCAAGAACGCGATGTGCTTGAAGAAGTAGTTGAGCCGTTTTTGGTGCAAAAAGGATTAATTCAACGCACCGCCCGCGGGCGCATGTTAGCACCCGAGGCTTGGCGATATTTGGGCATTACGCCGCCTAAATCAACCCCTGATTTATTTGCATGAAACAACATATTTTAATTACGGGTGGATTGGGTTATATTGGGTCGCATATGGCGATTCGTTTGGCAAAAAATCATCACGAAATCGTTATTATTGATAATTTAAGCAATAGTTCGTTGGATATTTTGCAAAAAATCACGGCAATTTGCGGCAAAGAGCCAATTTTTATTCGCGCTGATTTAACAAATATGGCTGAAATGCGCCCGATATTTGCGCAATATTCTTTTGGGCAAATTTACCATTTTGGCGGTTTAAAATCGGTTAATGATTCCTTGGCAATGCCCATAAATTATTACCAAAATAATTTAATTTCTACTTGCAATCTTTGCCAATTAAGCCAAGAATTTGCCGTGAAATATTTAGTTTTTTCTTCTTCGGCAACAATTTATGGCGCGGACGCGCCAGTGCCTTATAGTGAATCTGCCATTAAATCGCCCAGCACGCCATATGGCAAAAGCAAATATTTTTGCGAACAAATAATTCAAGATTTTGCCCACGCGAATCCCGCCATGAAATACGCGATTTTGCGGTATTTTAATCCGATTGGCAATCACGAATCTGGTTTAATTGGCGAACAACCCTTGGGTAAGCCGAATAATTTAATGCCTTTTATTATTAAAGTTGCGATGCAAGAATATAAAAAATTAGCAATTTTTGGCAATGATTATGATACACCAGACGGCACATGTATTCGCGATTTTATTCATGTTGAAGATTTAATTACCGGGCATGAGCTTGCCATGGGGTATTTAATTACAAACCAAGATAATATTATCGTGAATTTAGGCACAGGTTTGGGAATTTCTGTGCTTAATTTAGTGGAAACATTCATCAAGGTTAATCAAATACCGATAAATTATCAATTTAGCCCAAGACGAAGCGGCGATATTGCTTGTTATTACGCCGATATTACCAAGGCGCAAAGATTATTAAACTTTACCGCGCAAAAAAATATTGACGATATTTGCCGCGACAGCTGGAAATTTGCGCAAAATATACTACTTGCAAAATAATAAAAAATTATTTATACTAAGCGTAATCATCAAGTATGAATTATGGCTTAAATATGAATCAAATTCCCAAAATATCTGTAATTATGCCGGTGTATAATTCCATGCCTTTTTTGCCCATGGCGATTGAATCTATATTACGCCAAGATTTTTCAGATTTTGAATTTATCATTGTTATAAATGGGATAAATACCGATGGCAGTCCCGAATGCGCCTTGCAATATGCCAAGCAAGATGCCCGTATTAAAGTTATTGTTGAATCTCAAAAAGGCATAATTTATGCCCTTAATACCGCTATTTACCATGCGCAAGGTGAATATATTGCCCGTATGGATGGTGATGATATTAGCCTGCCGCAACGATTAAGATGGCAATATAATTTTATGCAAAATCACTCAGAAGTTGGTTTTATCGGCACGCAATTTCAATATATTGACGAAAATGGCACGATTACCGCCAATAAAAAACCCAAACCCACGAAAATTCAAGGCAATATTACGCGCCGTTCTTGCCCAATTTTGCATCCAAGCTTGATGGTGCGGGGCGAATTAATGCGTAAAACGCCTTATCGCCCAATTCCGTGTGAGGATAATGATTTATTTTATCGCTTGTCTGAATTGGCGAATTTTGCTAATTTAAACGAAATTGGCGTATATTATCGCCGTCATTCCAACCAAATAACCGCCCAACCCAATAAAACTAATATTTATTACGATATATATGCTTTTTTAAGCCATTTAAGGCGCAATCAGGGGTTAACTGATTTTTTTAACCCCGATGATTTTCCATTAAATTTACCAAAATTATGGCGATTTTGCCGTCTTCCCCAAGATTATTTTTTAGTCGGTAAATTATATTTAAAATCTGGGTAAATCATCATGGGCAGTCTTGCCCTTATGCACATGCTGAAAACCCGATTCGGCGCATCGGTGCAGGGTCGGAAATACTTTACCCGGATTCAATAAATTATCCTTATCAAAGGCAAATTTTAACCGATGCTGTTGCGCTAAATCAGTCTCATTATACATAATCGGCATTAAATCGCGTTTTTCAATACCAATACCATGTTCCCCGCTTAACACTCCGCCGACTGCCACGCATAATTTTAAAATCTCAAAACCAAAATTCTCCGCTAAATCGCTCTGCCCGACAATATTACCATCATACATGATTAAGGGGTGTAAATTGCCATCGCCCGCATGAAAAACATTAATGGCTGGAAGCCTGTATTTTGCTTCCATTTTAACAATTTCATTTAAAACAAAACCAAGTTGCTTGCGTGGAATAGATCCGTCCATCACTAAATAATCGGGGGCTAATCTGGCGCAAGCGGTGAATGCCGATTTGCGCCCCAACCAAATTCGCGCTTTTTCGGCTTCGCTTTGGGCGGTTTTAAAATAAGTTGCGTGATTTTGCGTGCAAATTTGCGTAATTTGCGCGATAAGCTCGGCTACTTCGTCTTGCACCCCATCTAACTCAATGATTAATAACGCGCCAACATCAAGCGGATAGCCCGCCTTGGCAAAATCCTCACATGCTTTGATTGACGGCTTGTCCATCATTTCAATCGCGGCGGGAATTATGCCCGAACTAATAATATTAGCAACGGCATATCCGGCTTGTTCGGGGGAATCAAATCCGACCATCATTGCCTTGGCTATTTGGGGTTTGGGGATAATGCGCACGGTGATTTCGGTTATCATTGCCAATAACCCTTCTGACCCTGTCATAATACCCAATAAATCCAAGCCAGCAGCATCATTAAATTTGCCACCAAAACGCAGTATTTGCCCATCAATTAACACGACTTCTAGCCCCAAAATATTATTGGTTGTTAAGCCGTATTTTAAACAATGCACACCGCCAGAATTTTCGGCAACATTGCCGCCTATCGAGCAGGCTAATTGCGAAGAAGGGTCGGGGGAATAAAAAAAGCCGTTATCCTCAACCGCTTTGGTAATGGTAAGATTGGCAACACAAGGTTGCACAACAACCGCGCGATTATCATAATCAATTTCAAGAATCTTGTTGAATTTTGACATAACCAACAAAATAGCGTCCGCAACTGGGTGCGAACCACCGCTTAGGCTTGTCCCTGCGCCCCTTGGCACAATTTTAATTTTATTTTGATGGCAATAAGCAAGAATTTTAGAAACTTCTTGGGTGTTTATTGGCAATACCACAAGCATAGGCAAAGTTCGGTAGCTTACCATAGCATCGCTATCGTAATTCGTGCATTCGTCCAAATCGCTAAGGATTCGTGATTTATCTGGAATTATTTTCAATAAATCTTTAACAATGCCCAGCCGTCTTGCGATTACCGCAGAATCGGGGTCGGGCATGCAGATAGTCATTAGCCTTGCTTAGCTTTATAGCGAGGATTTTTTTTGTTAATCACATATAATCTACCTTTACGGCGGATTAATTGGCAATCTTTATCACGGCTGCGTAAAGTTTTCAGTGAGCTGGTAATTTTCATAATCTTCTCCGAAGTTTCAATTTCTGTATAACAACTTTTTAAATGATGTCAAGGGGTATTTACACGAATTTTTGAATTAACGCTTTTTCGTAATTTTCGCCCTTAATAAATGGCAATTGAAAATTCATATGCGCCGAATCAAGCGGTGGTTTTTCAAATAATTTGGCGATTTGTGAAATTATTGTCAAATGATCCTGCCAAATATTGGCAATTTGGTCAAAGATTTTTGTGGGGTTTTGCTGGGCAACTGAAAAAACAAAATCTTCAACATAGCTTCCGCCATAATTGCTGCTTACTTTATCTCTATCGCTATCCTTGCCAAAAATAACATGATGCGCTGCCAATAAAGCCCATAATCTTCGTTCATCACCTTGTTTTTTATAGGCAAAATAAACATTTTGCAGCACAGTCCATTCTAATAACATATTGCGTAAAATTTTTGCATAACTATTAATTTGAATGATTTTTAAACTGCGGTGAAAGCCAAAGCGCACGGCTTGCTGATAGGAACAATTGGGCATATGATTCGCCCAAACTGCTTTGTTAAAATATGATTCCCCAACGATTAAAGGTTGCGTATCGTGCAATAAAGGATCGCCAACATCGTAAAATTGGCAATCATTGCGAAAAACATATAATGCGGGCGTAATTAATTGCGATAAATAATCATGGACATGGTGCATGATTAAACCATATTGCCCGCTTGATAAAATTTCATGGGCTTGGTGTAAAATATCATCATGAACCAGCACCATATCTGCGTCCAATTTCATAAAGCCACAATAATTTGCTTGATGCGCCGTAAAATTCGCGTATAAAATCTTATGCGCCTCAAAACTTGATTTGCCTGCGATAATAAAATAATCAAAATCGCAATTTTTTTGGTTTTTAAGCGAATCTTGCGATGCCCGAAATTCTTGTTCGCCATTCGTCATAATGCCGACTAAGATTTTTGCCATATAATTTTAAGCCCCGATTAAGACATCAGTATATAATTGTGATGCGTCTGGCTCGGGGGAATTTTGGGCAACTTCGGTTGAATGGGTGATGATTTCTTTAATTTCTTTATCAATGATTTTAAACGCGTCTTCGCTTAAATAATCACTATCGCTTAGGATTTTGCGCACTCGTTCAATCGGGTCGTGGTCGCGGCGCATTTCGTCCACTTCTTCTTTGGGGCGATATTTTGCGGGGTCAGACATGGAATGCCCGCGATACCGATAAGTCATCGCTTCAATAATATAAGGTCCCTTGCCTGCGCGGGCATGTTCAATCGCCAATCTGCCTGCCTCTGCCATGGCTTCAACATCCATGCCATCGGCTTGAATACCGGGAATACCATATGAAATACCCCTGTCGCATAATTCCAAACCCGGGGCAGACGCACGGGTTACAGCCGTGCCCATGGCGTATCGGTTATTTTCAATCACGAAAATACAAGGCAATTTCCATAAAGCCGCCATGTTGAAAGACTCATATACTTGTCCTTGATTTAACGCGCCGTCACCGAAATAAGTCAAGGCAACATTATCTTTATTTTGGTATTTTAAACCAAACGCCAGCCCTGCGCCCAAGGGGACTTGCGCCCCGACAATACCATGCCCGCCGTAAAAATTCTTTTCGCGCGAAAACATGTGCATTGAGCCACCTTTACCGCGTGAATATCCAGCACTTCGCCCCGTTAATTCCGCCATTACGCCATCGGCGGACATGCCGCACGCCAACATATGCCCGTGGTCGCGATAAGAAGTTATCACGCAATCCCCCTCCTTCAAATGCGATTGCAAGCCAACGACAACGGCTTCTTGCCCAATATATAAATGACAAAAACCGCCAATTAAACCCATTCCATATAATTGACCGGCTTTTTCTTCAAAACGGCGAATCATTAACATATTGCGGTAATGTTCGCGCAATTGCCCCAATCGTTCCATATCATTGGGGTTTTTTGCGCCGATTATTTGGGAATTTGTTTTAGGTTTTTTTGTCATTAAATGCTTTCGTGGTTAATGGGATTAAGCCGCTTGTTTATCCATCATGCTGATTAACATGGTTTGCGCAATTTTTTCGTCAATTTCTTCAACCAAAGCATATTCGCGCGCCAATCTTGTGATGGCAGTTTGAAATAATTGCCGTTCGGAAAATGATTGTTCAACTTGCGTTTCTGGTTTATATAAATCACGAACAACTTCGGCTAATTGCTGGGGGTTGCCTGAATTTATTTTTGCCTCATATTCCATGGCGCGCCGCGCCCACATTGTTTTTTTCGCGCGCATTCTGCCTTTTAGTGATTTTACGGCTTCGTCCATTGTATCTTTGGAAGAAATTAAACGCAAACCACTTGTTGGCGCGCGGTTTGAAGGCACACGCACCATTAATCGGTCTTGTTCAAAATTTATCACGATTAACTCAACTTCCATACCGCCAATTGATTTTTGTTCTGTGCCCATTATTTGCCCGACACCATGGGTTGGGTATACTACAAATTCACCCTTTTTTAATTTTTTTACTGAAATAGTCATTATTTTCTCCGTTTTGATGGGCTTGTTAAATCTAACAAACTCAAATCTATATAAAAAATATATCCATATTTTGCAATTGAGATATATCTTAGGCTCTTCCCTCCGCTTGAATAAACATAGCAAATTACGCATAAAGTTGCAAGAATTTTTTTTATTAATTATCCATATAAATTTGTTGACTTTTGCTAAAACTCTATGATTTTATGGGTGATGAGTGTATTTTATCATTGATAAAAAACCTAAAACCGCTTATGAAAAAAAGATGAATCACGATTATTTTTATGAAATTGCCTTGCGTTATGCAAGGCTTGGAGCGGGGCAATCTGCGCCCAATCCTTGCGTGGCTTGCGTCATCGTCAAAAATAATCAAATTTTGGCGATAAGCCGCACCGCGCCATATGGGCGACCCCATGGCGAGCAAATCGCGATTAAATCGCTTAGCCCCCAGCAATTGCAAGGCGCATCGGCTTATATCACGCTTGAACCTTGCGCCCATATTGGGCAAACGGAATCTTGCGCGGATTTAATTACCCAATCCAAGATTAAGCAAGTTATTTATGGACAAATTGATCCTGATACCCGTGTAAGCGGCAAATCATTGGCAAAATTGCAAGCAAACGGGGTTGAAACCATTGCAATTCAAGGCGATTTAGCTAAGCAAACTCAAATTCTTAATCGGGGTTTTGTGTTAAACCGCCTCAAAAATCGTCCGTTAATCGCGCTTAAATTGGCGACAAGCGCAGATTTTAAGACGCATCTTCAAACGGGGCAAACCATCAATATTACAGCGGATATTATGCGCCATTATGGACGAATTATGCGCAATTTTTACGATGCGATAATGGTCGGCGGGCAAACAATTCGCGCCGATAACCCCGAACTTACAATACGCGATGGCATTCATCATCTGAACCGCCCGCGCATCATCTTAACCGCCGAACCTCAAACCTTAGTTAAAAGCCGCATTTGGCAAATTAACCACCCCCAAGGCTTAATAATTTTAACAAAACCCCACCATCAATTACCCGCGCGGGATAATACGCAAATTTTTAGCCTTGATTTTGATAAACAAGAAGCAAATTTAAGCCAAGCCCTTAATATTTTAGCGACAAAATGCGGATTAACCCGAATTTTAGTGGAATCGGGCGGAAAATTGGCTAAAAGCCTCTGGCAAGCGGGGCGTGTAGATGAATTTTTATGGTTTAAAAGCCACGAAATAATTGGTGATGGCGGTATTCAAGCCTTTGATGCCGATTTTTTTGCAAAATTAAATCAATATCCGATTTTAATGGCGCGGGATTTTGCCGAACATGGCAATTTCACGCATTTTCAAGTTAATTAAGCCAAAGATAAACAATGATAAAAAAATTTTTCACCCCGATAATTATAATAATTGCTTTGGCAAGTTATTATTATTTTGGCGTTAATAAATTGCTTAATTTAAACCAATTAGGGGAAAATTACCAAGCCATTCAGGGTATTATTGCCGAAAATCAATATGGTGTTTATGGTGGTTTTTGGTTGGCGTATTTTTTATCGGTGGCATTTACCCTGCCTATTGCCTTAATTTTAACTATATTTGCGGGAATATTTTTTAATTTATGGATTGCGCTTGCCCTTGTTGTTAGTGCCGCATCCTTGGGCGCAATGGTTTTAATGATTTTAGCGCAATATTTTTTTGAATCGTGGCAAAGCGATTTTATTGACAAAATAATGGCGAAAATTCGCGATGAATTACAAGAAAGCCCATGGTCATATGGAATTTTTTTACGATTAGTGCCGATTTTTCCATTTGCCGCCGTAAATCTTGCATTGGCATTTTTGCAAATGAACAAGAAAATTTTCTTCGCCACAACCTTCATTGGCATCATACCGGGTTCGTATATGTTTTTATCAGTTGCGGGATTCATTGGCGAAATATTACAAAATTCTGGGGAAATTCAAGCCCCTAAACTGGCTTGGGACGATATTTTGCAATTGACTTTATTAGGAATTTTTAGCATTTTGCCCATTATCATAAAAAAGATTCGCAAAAAATAAAAAATAACTTGATTTATTAAAATTTATTAGTTAAACGATAGCTACTGCGCCCATAGCTCAATTGGATAGAGCGTCTGACTACGGATCAGAAGGTTGTGGGTTCAACTCCTGCTGGGCGCGCCATTTTAGATAATTTAGGAATTATTTATGCAAAAATTTCAAGCTGATGATTATCAACAATCTTTACCCACTAAAGATGGTAAGTTTTTTATTGAATGTTTAAAACATGCTGATGCTTCGGTAGAAATTTATGCGCCTAAAAAAATTGATAATCAACAACCCCATACCCAAGACGAAATTTATTGCATCATTGCAGGAAATGGCAAATTTCAATGCGGTGATGAAACTACCGATTTTAAAAGTGGCGATTTATTATTTGTGCCCGCAAAAATTCCGCATTATTTTTTTGATTTTTCTGATGATTTTCAAACATGGGTGATTTTTTTTGGAAAAATTCACAATTAATAAACCAGTTTGCTATTCGGGATATAAATAGAAATTGAGGGTGTTTTTCCGATTAGCGCAAATTTACAACTTAATAGAATAAACTATACTAAAAAAAATACCCCAAGCTTCATTATTTATTATCGCTAAATTTTTGGCACAGTAACGCCGGTTTGATTCATATATTTGCCCTTGCGGTCTTTATATGAAACTTCGGGGGGCAATTCGCCGCGAAAAAATAAAAATTGGCATGCGCCCTCATCGGCATAAATTTTCGCCGGCAATGGCGTGGTATTTGAAAATTCTAAGGTAACATGCCCCTGCCATTCGGGTTCAAGCGGCGTGACATTAACGATAATTCCGCATCTTGCGTAAGTTGATTTGCCCAAGCAAACCACTAAAATATCGCGGGGAATCTTAAAATATTCCACGGTGCGCGCCAAAGCAAAGCTGTTGGGGGGAATGATACATTCCTTGGCTTTACGGCGCACAAAGGCGGTTTCTTGAAAATTTTTCGGGTCTACCAAGGCATTATCTACATTGGTAAAAATTAAAAATTCATCGGCAACCCTTGCATCATAACCAAATGACGATAAACCAAATGAAATTACCCCATCGCGCCGTTGCGATTCCACAAATGGGCTTATCATTTCTTGGTTAATTGCTAAATCTCTGATAATTTTATCGGGTAATATGCTCATTTTGCCTCACTTTTGTTGATTGCTGCTATTGCGTTCCCAAAAATAGCCATCATAATAGCCTTGGATATTATGATTCATTTGCGCTAAATTCAAGCGTTTTTCGCTTATAGCGCAATATTTTTTATCAATATCAATGCCACAATATCGGCGATTTAATTTTTTCGCCACCACCGCCGTTGTGCCCGACCCTAAAAAAGGATCAAAAACTACATCACCCTCTTTGGAGCTTGCCAAAATTATTTTAGCCAATAATTTTTCGGGTTTTTGGGTGGGATGTTCGGTATTTTCTGCCATAGACCAAAAAGGAATCGTAATATCCGTCCAAATATTTGATGGGTAAGTTAGCCGAAAATTGCCATCTTGTTCGCCTTGCCAATCTTTGGGCGCGCCATGCGCATTTTTATAAGGCGCAATGACTTTTTTTTTGGTTTTAACCGCATCTACATTAAAATAATAATCCTTGGAATTCGTGCAAAACCAAATATCCTCTGAACAATTTTTCCAATTATTTTTTGCGCCGCGCCCTTTTTCGCGTTCAAATGTGATGCGATTTTGAATGATAAAATGTTCGGCGCAAACGGCTTCAATTGCCGAAGAAGACCGCCAATCACCACAAATATAAAGCGAGGCATTTGGTTTTAAAATTCGCTTCACCATGGGCAACCATTGATTTAACCAAAGAATATAATCTTGGTTCGTCATGGCGCGAAATTGCACTTGGTTAAAATCCTTATCCATATTATAAGGCGGGTCGGCAACCATTAAATCAACAAACCTATCGGGTAAATTCGGCAAAATTTTAAAAACATCGCCATTGATGATAATATCATGGCAGTTTTTCGGGCAATTTGATAAATCCTCATGAATCAAATTGCGCGAAAATTCCGTTATTTCCTCGGGCGAACACGAAATAGTTTTATTGCGGCTTTGGTTCATGCTCACCTTGTCTCTTGCGTTGTTGCGCTTTGCGTTTAAGCAAGTTTTGCTTTAATTGTTCGGCGAGTTTATTCTTGTCAATTGCCATGGTTAAAAGCAGTTTCCTTAATTTGTTTAAAAATTATCATCAATAACGATAATAAATATTTTAAGTTTAAGTGGAATTTTTTCTCTGTGCTAACGCAACAGCTCAAAATCCCCCTTAACAACCCCCTTAAATTAAAAATCCAACAAATATAGTGAATTTTATTCACTATATTCGGAATTTTTAACATTTCAAAATTTCTGTGCCAGCATATTGGGCATAAGCACCTAATTCGCGTTCAATGCGCAATAATTGGTTATATTTTGCAGTGCGGTCGCTGCGGCATGGCGCACCAGTTTTAATTTGCCCGCATCTTAACGCGACGGCTAAATCAGCGATGGTAGCATCCTCGGTTTCACCGCTGCGGTGCGACATGATGCAATTATAGCCAGATTTTTGCGCGATTTGCACCGCTTGGATAGTCTCACTAAGCGTGCCAATTTGATTGGGTTTTACCAATAACGCATTGGCAAGCCCATCTTTGATACCTTGGCGAAGAATTTTGGGATTAGTTACAAATAAATCATCGCCAACAATTTGCAATTTTTTACCCAATAACTTGGTTAAAATCGTCCACCCTTGATGGTCGTCCTCTGCCATGCCGTCTTCAATGGAATATATCGGATATTTTTTTGCTAAATCGCTTAAATATTCGCCGTGCGCCTTGGCGTCAAATTTTTTACCTTCGCCCTTCATGTCATAAATGCCTTTGCTATGATATTCGCTTGACGCGCAATCAAGCGCGATAAAAACCTCTTTGCCCGCGGTAAAACCCGCCGATTTTATCGCTTGGCAGATACTATCAAGGGCTTGTTCCGCCGAAGAAAAATTGGGGGCAAAGCCGCCCTCGTCGCCGACATTGCTATTATAACCCTTGTCTTTAATAAGTTTTTTTAATTGCTGAAAAATTTCAACCCCGCCTTGCAAAGCTGATGAAAAACTGCGAAAATCAATCGGCATTATCATAAATTCTTGAATATCAATCGGATTATCGGCATGTTTGCCACCATTAATAATATTCATCATCGGCACGGGTAAATAATTTGCCGATACTCCGCCCACATATTTATATAAAGATTGCCCCGTTGTGATGGCGGCTGCCTTGGCGCAAGCAAGGGATACACCTAATATTGCGTTCGCGCCCATGCGTTTTTTATTATCCGTGCCGTCTAATTCGCATAATAACGAATCAATTTGCGCTTGATTCGTGGCATCAATGCCCATTAATAAATCTTGAATCGCGCCGTTGCAATTATCCACGGCATTTTGCACAGCTTTGCCGCCATAATTTTTGCCACCATCGCGAAGTTCATGGGCTTCATGCGTGCCAGTTGAAGCCCCCGAAGGCACAGCAGCGCGCCCAATGGCTCCGCTATCGCAATGCACTTCTACTTCAATGGTTGGAAAACCGCGCGAATCTAAAATTTGTAATGCTTGAATGCCGATAATTTGCGTCATAAATGCTCCTATTTTTTCGGTATTATTAGCAAGATTCTTGGGTTTTGCAAATTATATTTTGACATGGTCGTAATTTTCTATTAAAATAGTCTCTAACAAGGATTTAAAAATGGTATATTACAAACAAATACAACAATGGTTGAAAAACGAAAATTTGGAATCTTATTTATTTACCAGAGGCGATAGATTCTTGGGTGAATATGTTGCGCCTTGCGATGATTATTTAAATTTTGCCACGGGATTTTCTGGTTCCGCTGGCAGCGCCATTATCACCCAAAGCCAAGTTTTATTATTTATTGACGGCAGGTATACCGTGCAAGCCGCCAAAGAATGCGCCAGTGATGATATTACTATTTTTGGTCCCAATGATCCCAGCATGATGGCTTGGCTTAGCAAAAATCCGCCAAAAATTTTGGGGGTTGATGCCCAAACTATCAGCCATAGCATGATTGAAAATTTTATTGCCCAGAAAATCGCGATTAAAAATATCGCCAATCCCTTGGATAATTTAGTGGAAAATCGCCCCGCCCGCCCGTGCGAGCCTGTATTTGAACATCCGATTGAATATGCTGGCGCATCAGTTGAAGCAAAATTAGCGCAAATTTGCGCCGATATTAACCATGCGGGCGCGGATAGTTTCTTGATTGCCATGAATGATAGTCTTTGCTGGTTATTAAATATTCGTGGTTCTGATGTGCCTTATAATCCCGTGGTGCATGCCTATGGCTTAGTGCATCAAAACGGCAATATAGATATTTTTATTGAAAAAAAATCTAGATTTGCGCCGATTCGTTCTATGGTTCGTCTGCATGAGTTTGATGAATGGCGCGAATTTGTGCATAATTACGCCCAAAATGGCACTAAAATCGGCTTTGACAAGGCACGCACGCCGCATATTTTGATTGATGAATATATTAATCATGGCGGCAAGCCGATATTTATGACTGACCCTATCACTATGCCCAAAGCCTGTAAAAATGAAACCGAGCAACAAGGCGCGCGCAACGCCCATATTCGCGATGGCGTGGCGATGGTGAAGTTTTTATGCTGGTTTAAGCAAAATTATCAGCCAAACTGCTTGTCAGAATTAATTTTAAGCGATAAATTATTGGAATTTCGTTCGCAAAGCAATTTATTCATGGGTGCTTCATTTACCACTATCGCATCGGCGGGGGCGAATGGGGCAATTAATCATTATCGCCCAACCCCCGAAACGAATCTTTATTTGCAAGACGACCATGTATTTTTATTGGATTCTGGCGGGCAATATTGGGACGGCACGACCGATATTACCCGCACAATTTTTATGCCTAATGCTTACCGTGAAGATAGAAAAATTGCCTATACCGCCGTATTACAAGGGCATATCGCGCTTAGCATGGCAAAATTTCCCAAGGGTATTTCGGGGCATCAATTAGACAGCATCGCACGCAAACCATTATGGGCGGTTGGTTTGGATTTTCAACATGGCACCGGGCATGGGGTTGGCAGTTTTATGAATGTCCACGAAGGTCCCCAGCGCATAAGCCCCGCATTTAACGATGTCGCCATGCGCGTGGGCATGATAACTTCCAATGAACCGGGTTATTATGTCGCCAATGATTACGGCATCAGAATTGAAAATTTAATTTTATGCGTGGCACAAAATAATGATGGCTCAGTTTTGGGTTTTGAAGATTTAACATACACGCCGATTGACACAAGCCCCATTGTGCTTAATATGCTTAATGATGCTGAAATTAATTGGCTTAATAATTATCATCGGCGTTGTTTTGAAAAATTATCACCATTTTTAAACAACGATGAAGTTGCTTGGTTAAAACACGCAACCCAAGCAATTTAATCATGGAAAATCCCACGATTTTAGCCTTAATTGTCGCAAGGGCTGGTTCAAAAGGCATTATTGATAAAAATATTCAGCCCATTGGCGATATACCCATGCTTGCCCATAGTGTTTTGGCAGCCAAAGATTCGCGCTATATCCAAGAAATTATCATCTCCACCGACTCCGAACAATATGCGCAAATCGCCGTGCAATATGGCGCAAAAGCCCCATTTATTCGCCCGCCAGAATTGGCAAGCGACACGGCAAGCTCCAATCAAGTAATTGCCCATGCTTTAACTATGGTAAGTGCGGATATTATCGTGCTTTTGCAAGCAACTTCACCGCTTCGCCTTGCAAGCGATATTGATAATGCCGTGCAATTATTTTTGGCAAAAAATGCCGATGTGGTTTATTCAGTGCAAGAAAATGTCAAACACCCCAATCTTTTTCGTTATTTAGAACCTGATGCTAAAATTCATAATTATCAAGCGATTCCCAATGAATTAGCCCATTTACCGCGCCAAAATTATGAAAAAATATACGCGCTTAATGGCGCGATTTATGTTTTTCGTGCCGATTATTTTTTGCGCCATGGCAATTTTTTATCGCAAAATGCTTATGGTTATATCATGCCCGCCGAACGATCTATTGATATTGACACGCCATTTGATTTAATGGTGGCGCGCGCGATATGGCATGATAATAACTAAAATTCCGCGTTAAAATTATTGGGGAAATTGGCTATAATTATTAAGCCAATTTTTTATTAAATTTAATTCGCGGGCGCATTCAAGACGGGTTTGTTGATGCACGGGGTCATCACCCCAATATTTTGCTTGGGTTAATTGTTCCAAAAAACATTGATTTAGCGCATCATCAACCGATAAAAGCCCCAGAGTAAATTGCATTGCCACTAAGAACGAGCCCCCTTGAATAGTCGCATAATATAATAAAGCCCGTTGATAGCCATCAAGCTTTGCCCAAAATGCCGCAATATTTTCTTGATATGCTGGGGGTTGGCTTGGCATAATTATCGTATTTTTTGGCGCAAATTGTAAGCTTTGCCCAAAAAAATCTTGGGCAAATTTATAATGCCCGCGCCAGATGGGCACTAATTCTTGGGGGGGATTATTGGGCAAATAAAAAATCGCATCATTAACGGCATATTCACAAATTTCATGGTATTTTGCCGATTCGTGCGGCAAAAAATTATCAATAATGCTGTTGTTTAATTGGTTATTGGGCATGGTTGCTGGGTTGGGGCGCAAACCTTGTTTGGTTGTTTTTTGCGCTTGCCATTCTTGGCATAAAATTTGCGCAATCGCGCTATTCGGGGCGGATATTGGTTTTTTTTGCGGTGTTAATATGGGTTTTTGCCGATAAAGCAAAATAATATGCCGTGGATTATCTTGATTAAGGCTAAAATCAGAATTATTGGACATCAAAACTGGAATCGGCGGCGGCGGATAATCGTTGCAATAAAGCCGTAGTTGGTCCATCAACGGGTTCAAAATTCACTAAATCCACGCAACGAAATCCGGATAAGCCAATATCTTCAATATATAAAACATCAAGTCTTGAGCCGTTTTCTTCAAGATTGCGGGGGATATAGCGTTTAACATATAATTGCCCCGTGCCGCCAATGCCATTATTCACGCCTAAAATGCCGTAATTATAAATAATCAAGGGTAATCGGCGTACGGTTTCGGCGGATAAGCAATATTCATAGGCTTGAAAAGTTTTGCGGTTTTTGGACACGGTGGAAAATCTGCCGCCCACGACATTTTCAAATAATAACGGCGAAGTGCGCGGAATCCAATGAATCATTAAGCCGCGTTGCGGTTTGGGGTTTAACCTGTCTTTATAAAGCCAAATTGGGTCAGAATTATTATAACTATCAATAATGCTGGCGCGGGTCGCATAATCAAACCAATAGCTTACTGAAATGCGGGTTGCATCGGGGGCATAACCATTGGCACCGACATTCCATGGGTCAAAGTTATTGCCCGAAACTTCCTTGCTGACTAATTCGGGTGCTTTGACGCAACCCATTAATAACGAAGCCGCAAGCCCGCCCACTAAACAATATTTTTGTAATATTGTCGGGCGAAATCGTTGCATAAAATTATATATTTTTTCTATCATGATAAGATATTTATTGACTTTCACTAAAAAGTAAAGCAAATAATATACCAAATACCATTTCATTCAAAAAAAAATCAGGATTACCATGCAAACATTAATTTTAGTTATTCATATTCTGCTTGCCATCAGCATTGTCGGTTTGGTTTTATTGCAAAAATCTGATGGCGGTGGCGCTTTGGGTATTGGTGGCGGTGGCAATCAATCCATGGGCAATATTTTCACGGCGCGCGGTTCGGCGAATTTGCTGACGCGTTTTACAGCATTTATTGCGGTTGGGTTTTTCGCAACTTCGTTGATTTTAGCCGTTATAAGTGGCGCGGAGATTGAAAAGCCGAAATCTTTAATTTTGGACGAAACTAATGCCCCAATAACAAATGCGCCCGCGGTTGATGCCCCCGCGGTTGGTGCCCCCATTGTGCCAAGCGCACCAATTACAAAATAATGATTATCGTCATTGGTGGCGGTCATGCTGGGTGCGAGGCAGCAATTGCCAGCGCAAGAATCGGCGTGCCGACTATTTTAATAACTCATAAACGCGCAACCATTGGTGAAATGTCGTGCAACCCCGCTATTGGTGGCTTGGGTAAGGGGCATTTAGTGCGCGAAATTGATGCGATGGGCGGATTAATGGCGCGGGCAATTGACAAAGGCGGTATGCAGTTCCGTATGCTTAATGCCTCCAAGGGTCCCGCAGTGCAAGGACCACGCGCCCAAGCTGACAGGGCTTTATATAAAAAAGCCGTGCAAGATATTATTTTTAATACTCCCCATTTAACCATTCACGAAGCATCAGTGCAAGCATTAAAATTTAATGCCACTAAAACAGCAATCAACGGCGTTATTTTGGATAATGGCGATAATATTGCGTGCGAAGCTGTGATTATGACAAGCGGCACTTTTTTAAACGGCATTGTCCATATTGGCGTCAATCATAATTATAGCGCGGGGCGCATGGGCGATAACGCCGAAAATATTCTTTCGCAAAGCCTGAAATTTGCGAATTTAACCACTAAGCGACTAAAAACGGGCACGCCACCACGGCTTGATGCCAAAACCATTGATTTTTCCCAATGCGAAATTCAATATGGTGATGAAAACCCGCAAGCTTTTTCATTTATGAATCATGCGCCCCAGCAAAAACAAGTGCCTTGCTATATTACTTATACGAATCAACAAACCCATGAAATAATTCGCCAAAATCTGCATTTATCGGCGATGTATGGCGGGTCAATCGGCGGTAAGGGTCCAAGATATTGCCCATCAATTGAGGATAAAATTGTTAAATTTGCCGATAAAACCCGCCATCAAATTTTTCTTGAACCCGAAGGGTATGATGATGATACAATTTACCCCAATGGCGTGTCAACTTCATTGCCCGAATCGGTGCAAATTCAATATATTAATTCAATTCAAGGGCTTGAAAATGCCAAGATTCTAAGGGCGGGTTATGCCATTGAATATGATGCGATTGATTCGCGATGCTTAAACGCAAGCTTGCAAGTTAAACATATTCAAGGGCTTTATTGCGCCGGGCAAATAAACGGCACAACTGGTTATGAAGAAGCCGCCGCCCAAGGTATGGTGGCGGGCTTTAACGCCGCCTTGATGGTGCAGGGGCAAAATCCACTAACCATGGCAAGGCACGAATCATATATTGGCGTGATGATTAATGATTTAATCACCCAAGGCGCTGATGAGCCTTACCGCATGTTTACCGCACGCGCCGAATACCGATTATCGTTGCGTGCCGATAATGCCGATATGCGCTTGACCAAGCTTGCCCATGAAATTGGCGCCTTGAATGATGAGCATGGGCAATATCGCTGGGCAAATTTTCAAGAAAAAATGGCGAAATATCGCGAAGCGCGCCATTTGGCGATGGCTTGTCAGATTAGCCCAACTAGCTTAGTGAAGCAAGGATACACCACCAAAACCGATGGTAAAATGCGCACCGGGTTTGATTTATTGGGGTTGCTGGATTTTGGCATTGAAGAATGCGTGAAAATTTTCCCGCAATTAGCCGCGGTTGATAAAGAAATTTTAACCCAATTATCATTTGATTCATTATATGGTAAATATGCCTTGCGCCATGACGAAGAAGTTAAAGCCATTCATCGCGATCAATTAATTATCATTCCCAAAGACATTGAATTGCATAAAATTGGTGGCTTAAATAATGAATTATGCGAAAAATTAAAATTTCACCAGCCAAAAAATCTTGCCGAAGCCGCGCAAATTCAAGGCATGACACCCGCGGCGATGGTGGCGTTATTTCGTTATATAAAACAACAAAAACATGGCGAATAATCAAGAAATTTATGGTAATGCGCTGGCAAAATATGGCTTTGGGTTGATTTTATGCGCGCCCAGCGGTTATGGTAAATCTTTAATTTCGCATTATTTAATCAAAAATTACCAATATAGGCTTGTGGCAGATGACCGAGTTGTGCTCAATGCCCAAGAAAATTTTATTAATTTATCCGCCGTGCAAGGATTTATGGGGCAAATGGAGTTGCGCCCGATGGGAATTATCCAATTACCAAATCATCAATATTGCCAGCAAGCAAGCTTAATCGGTATGGTTAGCCATCATGAGCAACCCGAACGATGCCAAGAATTTCAGGGGCAACAACAGGATTTTTTTAAATTTAAAATTCCGAATTTATTCGCAAATTTCCAAGACAGATTTATCGGCGAAATTATTGATAATTATATGAATTATTTGCTTGCAAATCGCAATGAAAAGCGTTAAATATCGCTTATTGATTAATAAGGGATTACCGATGATTGGTATGGTATTAGTTAGCCATGGTATGTTGGCTGATGAATTTGGCAAAGCTTTAGAACATGTGGTTGGCAAGCAAGCATATTTAATGTGCATTTGCATTAACCCCGATGATGATATGGCACAAAGACGCACCGAGATAGAAGATGCTATCACCCAAACAAATAATGGTGATGGCGTGATTTTATTCACTGATTTATTTGGTGGCACGCCATCAAATTTAGCTATCTCTTGTCTTGCGCAAAAACAAGTTGAAGTGATAGCGGGTTTAAACTTACCCATGTTAATTAAACTGGCAATGCTTCGGCAAAATCAGCATGATGTGCAAAAAGTCGCCAATGAATGTTGTGAAGCGGGCAAAAAACATATATCCCTTGCCAGTAATATTTTAGCCAATTAAATTTATTAAGAGCATATTGAAATTATCAATTCGCGAATTTTGCCCTTCAATGGCAAGGGAGGTTGGCAGAATATCCCAAAAATATAACGAAAAAACAGCAAGAATTTTTATTTTCGCACACTATTTTGCGCTTACGCTTGAAAAGAATTAAAAAAATTAAAAGAATTAAAAGAATTTAATGATTATTAAAATATTTAATTATCAAAGTTGCTTAAAAATATATGGTTGCATGATGAAAAAGAAAAAAATTCTTAAAATTCTTTTCAATTCTTAAAATTCTTTATAAAGGGGGTTTGGGGGAATCCCCCAAAAATATTGTGAATAAAAACAGCATGAATTTTTATGTTCGCACCCATTTTGACGCTTACGCCTGAATAGGATTATGGGATTATGGGATTATAGGATTAAATGATTATTAAAATAGTAATTAATCAAATTCGGTTAAAAATATATGCCTGTATGATGAAAAAGAAAAAAATCCTTCAATCTTTTTAATCCTTAAATCCTATTTTAAGAGGGTTTGGGGGAATCCCCCAAAATATAACGAAAAAACAGCATGAATTTATATTTTCGCCCCCTATTTTGCGCTTACGCTTGAATAGGATTATGGGATTATAGGATTATAGGATTATTAAAATAGTAATTAATCAAATTCGGTTAAAAATATATGGTTGCATGATGAAAAAGAAAAAAATTCTTAAAATTCTTTTCAATTCTTAAAATTCTTTGTAAAGGGGGTTTGGGGGAATCCCCCAAAAATATTGTGAATAAAAACAGCATGAATTTTTATGTTCGCACCCATTTTGACGCTTACGCTTGAATAGGATTATGGGATTATAGGATTAAATGATTATTAAAATAGTAATTAATCAAATTCGGTTAAAAATATATGCCTGTATGATGAAAAAGAAAAAAATTCTTAAAATTCTTTGTAAAGGGGGTTTGGGGGAATCCCCCAAAATATAACGAATAAAACAGCAAGAATTTTTATTTTTGCACCCTATTTTGCGCTTACGCTTGAATAGGATTATGGGATTATAGGATTAAATGATTATTAAAATAGTAATTAATCAAAGTTGCTTAAAAATATATGGTTGCATGATGAAAAAGAAAAAAATTCTTAAAATTCTTTGTAAAAGGGGGTTTGGGGAATCCCCCAAAATATTACCATACAAAATCATCAATAAAATTTTAGTATAAAAAAATGGGGAATATCCATAATTTTATTTATTGACTAATAATGATAGTTTAGGTATAAAAAACCATGAAGAAAAAACCCATTTTAATATTATTTTGCGCGTTAAGTTGGATATTTAGCGCACAAATTCCATTATATGCCCAAGATTTCAAAAATTTTGCGCAAAAAATTATTGACAATAACCCCATATTGCGAAGCAACCTTGAAACGATTGAAAGTAGCGAGCAGTCATTATCATATGGCGCGCGCAATTTTCAACCGCTTGTTAATTTATATTATAATAATAATTTAACCAATAATAATTTTGAAAAAAATGGCAAAAAATATCCCGAAACTTACCATAATGATGAGGTTGGAATCGCGCTTAAACAAAATTTATTTGAAGGCGGTCAAAGCTTTAACAACAGCAATATTGCGAAGCTTGAAGGGCAAATAAGCCAAATGCAATATCTGGCGAGTAGGCAAAATCTTTTGTTAAATGCCTTAAATATCTATTCGGATTATCTGCGCGCGGTTATTATTTATAATTTACAACAAGAAAATATTGCCCGCATCACGCAATCGTATAATTCCGCCACCGCCCGTTTAGCTGTCGGCGAAATTACCAAAACTGATGTTGCCTTATCATCGTCAAGATTGGAAAAAGCCAATGCCGATTATATAGCCGCCAAGGGTAATTTGCAAAATACCGAAGTTGCTTTTATGCGCATGTTTGGCGAAAAGCCCAACCATCAGCTTGCAAAATTACGCATGAATGATCCATATACCCAAAGCCGATTAACCATTGATTCCCTTAATGAGCAAGCCTTAAATTATCAAATTTCTTATAAAATAATTCAATTAAATCGGCAAAAATTGCAATTGCTTTTTCAAAATGCCAAAGCCGCCTCATTACCCACCATTGATTTAACGGCGTCGGTTAAGCAAAATACTAACACAGCAAAATCTGTTGATGGGCAAACCCGCGCCGCCGTTGTCGGCTTAAGCCTAAGCACGCCAATTTACGCGCAAGGCTTTGTTTTTAATGGCGTTAGGGCAGTGGCGGCATCGCTTCGGGCGATTGATTGGACGCTTAATGATGAACGACAAAAAATCCAAGAAAATGTGCAAAAATCTTATAATAATTATATCACGGCACAAGCATCGGTTGGTGCTGCGGAATCAGGGTTGCAAGCAGCAAAAATTGCTTTTGAAGGCATAAAATTAGAATCAGAAATTGGCAACCGCACAATTCTTGACGAATTAGATGTTAAGCAAGAATTATTAAACGCCGAATTGGCGCTTGAAAACGCGAAAATCAATGAATCTTTGGCTTATTATTCGTTATTGGCGCAAATTACCGACCTAAAAGATGTATTTAACCTGCATGATAAATTTAGCTTAAAAAGCGAATTTAATCTTAATCAAGGTTATATGCAGCCAATTTATGAGATTTACGATAATTTCCTCAATGAGTAAATATTTAGCGCAAAGGTTATTATTTATTGTGCCAACAATTTTGTTGATTTTAACAATTAATTTTACCATTGTGCAATTTGCGCCCGGCGGTCCCGTTGAAAATGCCATTGCCTTAATTAAGGGGCATCAATTGGCGGGCAGTAATTTGAGCAATTCTAGCGAAAATAATGTCCAAAACCAGCGCAATATTGATCCCATCATCATTGAAAAACTTAATAAATTATATGGTTTTGATATGCCTGCATGGCAACGATTTACCATGATGCTGAAAAATTATCTTATGTTTGATTTTGGAGTTAGCTTCACCACGGGCAAGCCAGTTATCACCATGATTATTGAGCGAATGCCCGTCTCGTTTTCATTGGGGCTTTGGTCGTTTTTAATAATTTATGGCATATCAATACCTTTGGGCATTAAAAAAGCGATAAAAAATGGCGCAAAATTTGATACAACCAGCACGATAATAATTATTATTGGCAATTGCTTACCAGCTTTTTTAGTGGCGGTTGCCTTAATAATTTTCTTTGCGGGCGGGCGATATTTGCAATGGTTTCCGCTTCGTGGTTTAGTCAGCGATAATTTTGATACTTTATCATGGTGGCAACAGATTTTAGATTATTTATGGCATTTAATCTTGCCAGTTATTAGCATGACGATTGGTGGTTTTGCCTCATTAACCATGCTTACCAAAAATTCTTATTTAGACGAATTATCCAAACCTTATATTAATCTTGCGCGTGCCAAAGGTTTAAGCATAAGCCAAATTATGCGCCATCATGTTTTTCAAAATGCCATGCTTATCGTTATATCGGGAATGCCCGCGGCGTTAGTGGGAATTTTATTCACCGAATCCCTGTTGATTGAGATAATTTTTTCGCTTAATGGCTTGGGGTTAATGGGGTTTGACGCAATATTAACCCGCGATTATCCGGTATTTTTTGCGACTTTATATTGTTTTACCTTATTGGGTTTATTATTAAATATTATCAGCGATTGGGTTTATACCTTGATTGACCCGCGCATTAATTTTGAGGCAGCGCATGCATGAAGCGCGTAAAACGAAAAAAATCCGCTCCGATGATTTTGAATTAAAATATCTTCAAGGGCGGGTTTTGGATGTTGGTGCTGGTCCCGACAAACTTTGCGATTGGGCAGAATCATTTGATAAAATTCATGGTGATGCTAATAATATCGGGCAATATTTTGCCCCTGAATCCTTTGATACTATTCATTCTTCGCATTGTTTGGAACATTTGCACGACCCACAAGCAACATTAAGGCAATTTTATCAATTATTAAAACCCAATGGATATATAATTTCGGTTGTCCCCGACGAAGATACTTACGAATGCGGTTATTTTCCTTCGCTTTTTAATCCTGAACATCAATGGACATTTCGCAATCACCATAACCCATCTTGGTCGCCCAAATCGTTAAATATTCGCGAATGCCATGAAAATTTGCCGAATGGTGCGGTTATTTCTTGTCAATAT
The DNA here is from genome assembly GCA_965262605.1 of Alphaproteobacteria bacterium. GTDB lineage: Bacteria > Pseudomonadota > Alphaproteobacteria > JASGCL01 > JASGCL01 > CBDHFN01. Next base: position 98,987 of record CBDHFN010000003.1, read on the forward strand.
CAATGCGATGGTTTTGATTTAAAATTAGTGGTGCGCGGCATTGAACATGCCCGCGCTAAAAATCAAGTCAAATGGTTGCATAATTTTTATAATGATGCAATGCGCACCATGGGGTATAATCCGATTTTTATTGATTGCATTAACCGCAATCTTTGGCGTTTGGGGTTAATAACCGATCAAACAATGGGTTCGGCTTTGGCGCAAATTGAAGTAATTTATCAAAAATACCCCTAGGAATAGCTCAAATCGTGCATTGCAAGCTGTCTAAATCGTGCATTGCAAGCTGTCTAAATCGTGCATTGCAAGCTGTCTAAATCGTGCATTGCACGAGACTATGAAACGGGCAATGTATTTTATCGCGCCCGTTTAAGCCAATTAACTCAATGATGGTTAATGCCATGCTGATATTACCCCCCAATTTCTGAGTTAAATCAACCGCCGCCGATAAAGTGCCACCAGTTGCCAATAAATCGTCTAAAATAACGATATTTTGCCCTTTTTTAATAGCATCGGCTTGAATTTGAATCATATCTTGTCCATATTCCAAATCATATTGATGGGAAATGACGCTTCCCGGTAATTTACCTTGCTTGCGAATCATGGCAAAGCCAAGGTTTAATTTATAGGCAAGCGGGGCGGCTAATAAAAAACCTCTTGCCTCAATCGCCAATAATAAATCAGGTTTTAAGGGGCTGATAATTTCTGCCATATCATCAATGACGCAATGAAACCCCTCGCTGTGCATTAAAAGGCTAGAAATATCATAAAATAATATACCTTGTTTGGGAAAATCAGGGATAGTGCGAATAATTTTCTTATAATCCATGATTTTTTACCCAGCTTGGAAATCTTTTGTGCCAGTCGGTTTGCCATCGTTAAGCACAATGGCTTCAATTTTTAACTTAGCCTCATCAAGACGGGCTTGGCAAATATTTTTTAACCGCACGCCTTCTTCGTATGAAGCAATCATATCAGCCAAAGGCACATCACCTTTTTCAAGGTTTTTCACGATAATTTCTAATTTTTTTAAGGCTTCTTCAAAAGACTCGCCGTTTTGTGGTATATTCATAATTATCCTTTGGTTTGAATTGGCAATTTGATGGCAATATGCACATCGTTAAGTTGTTTTGCGCTAACCGAAGCGGGCGCGCCCATTAATAAATCTTCGGCGTTTTGATTCATCGGAAAAGCCGTAATTTCACGAATATTCGGCTCATTCGCCAGCAACATAACGATGCGGTCCACCCCGGGGGCACTGCCACCATGGGGCGGTGCGCCGAATTTTAATGCCTTAATCATACCGCCAAAGCGTTTATCCACCGTGTCATTATCATAACCAGCAATTTCAAACGCTTTATACATAATTTCAGGTAAATGATTGCGGATAGCCCCCGAAGATAATTCAATGCCATTGCAAACAATATCATATTGATATGCTAAAATATCCAAGGGATTTTGGGAATTTAACGCGTCCATTCCGCCTTGGGGCATGGAAAATGGGTTATGGGAAAAATCAATTTTCTTGTCATCTTCGTTATATTCATACATGGGGAAATCAATAATCCAGCAAAATTCAAAAATATTTGGATCAATTAAGCCCAATTCATTACCCAGCTTGATGCGCGCTTGCCCTGCAAAACTTGCGGCATTTTTCTCCTTGCCGCACGCAAAAAATACCGAATCACCATCATTTAAGCCACAGATTTTTTGAATTTCAAGGCATCGTTCTGGCGACAAATTTTTGGCAATGGGTCCCGTTGCCTGCCCATCTTTGAAAATAATATAACCTAAGCCGCCATTACCCGATTGCTTCGCCCAATCATTTAATTTATCAAAAAATGATCTTGGTTCGCCCGCGGTTTTCGGCGCGGGAATCGCGCGCACCACCGCACCATCATTGATTAAATTCGCGAAAATTTTAAAATCCGAATCTTTAAAGGCGGCAGTAACATCGTGAATAATTAAAGGGTTGCGTAAATCTGGCTTATCAACCCCATATTTAAGCATCGCATCGCGGTATGCAATGCGCTTAAAAGGCATGGGGCAAACTTTTTTACCATGGGCAAATTCCGTAAATACGCCGTGCAATACGGGTTCAATGGCTTGAAATACATCCTCTTGGGTGACAAAGCTCATTTCAAAATCAAGTTGATAAAATTCGCCGGGCGATCTATCGGCGCGGGCATCTTCGTCACGAAAACACGGCGCGATTTGAAAATATCTGTCAAAACCAGCAATCATTAATAATTGCTTAAATTGTTGCGGAGCTTGGGGCAGGGCGTAAAATTTACCGGGGTGCAACCTTGCGGGCACTAAGAAATCCCTTGCGCCTTCGGGCGAAGAAGCGGTAAGAATCGGCGTTTGAAATTCGGTGAAACCTTGGTTTATCATGCGGGTGCGAAGTGAAGAAATTACCCGTGAGCGCAATAAAATATTGCGGTGCAATTGTTCGCGCCGTAAATCTAAAAATCGGTAAGTAAGGCGTATATCCTCAGGGTAGCCAGCATCTTGATTAACAGGCAAAGGCAGGGGTTCAGCAACCGATTCAACCACCATTTGCGTGGCATAAACTTCAATTTCACCGCTTGGCAATTCGTGGTTAATCGTATCATCGCTACGGGCTAATACTTTGCCCGTAATGGTTATCACTGATTCCAATGATAATTTCTCTGCCCGCGCAAAGCAACTGCTGTCGGTATCAAACACGATTTGGGTAATGCCGTAATTATCGCGTAAATCCACAAATAATAAATTACCATGGTCGCGTTTTCTGTGCACCCAGCCTGATAATTTCACAATTTGGTTGCTGGTTGATTTATTTAATTCATGACATTTATGCGTGCGATATTGGTGCATATTTAAACCTTTCAATTATAATCATTAAGGAGCGAATGTCATAATTAATTTTTTAGAAGGATTAGAGGGCAAAAATATACGAAAAAACGCATTTTACAGCTAGGTAATGAGCATTTTAAGTGTGTTTTTAACCGATTAAGGCAAATAAAAAATAATTTTGAAATCGTCTCTAAGGATTTACAATTTTTTTATCAATAGTGCAAGTATTTTTAATATAAGCTTGATAAATTCGGGTAAAATCAGCCACGGATAAATTTTCCGCGCGCAAATTACCATCAATGCCGCTTAATTCAAGATATTGCTTGCCCAATTTCGCAAAACAATTATTAAGGGTTTTGCGACGCATACCAAAAGCCGCGGCGGTTATCTGCCCCAATATTGCCATATTTATATTTTGGTTTTCGTTGCGTCTTTGCAAATGCACAACCATGGAATCAACTTTGGGCGGTGGCGTGAACGCCGAAGCGGGCACTTTATAAACACAATTTGCTTGATAATACATTTGAGTTAGCACGGAAAGCCTGCCATAATCGCGGCTATTCGGTTCAGCGGTTAAGCGAATCGCGACTTCATATTGCACCAAAAGCGTGATGGAAGGAAATAAAGCTAAATTATTGATAAAATGCAATAATAAATCGCTGGTGATATGATAAGGAATATTGGCAACAACATGACAAGGTGTTGTGGGCAATAATTTCAAACCATTACCAAATTGCACGATTAATTTTTGCCCATAAAATTTTGAAAATTCTTGATATATTGGCGCGAATCTTAAATCATGCTCAATAATAGTTAATTGGCGTATATCGGTATTAAGCAAGGATTGCGTAAGCCCGCCCGGTCCAGCCCCCACTTCCCATACATCAGCATTTTTGGGTAATTTAGCGCATTTGACAATTTTATCGGTGATATTCGCATCGCATAAGAAATTTTGCGACAGGCTTTTTTTTGCCCATAAATCGTGAGTTTTTAATAATTGCGCCGTGGTATAGGGAAATTTTTCTTGGTTCATAATACTGACATGCCATAAATAACCCCTAATATCAATAAGAAAATCGCATAAATAATTAAACAAAATCTTATGGCAAGTAATATATCATGACCATCACAGGCAAATTTACCATCGCCATAGGTATTTTCTTTCAAAACGCCATCATAATATCTTGCCCCGCCCAATTTTAATCCCAAAGCCCCCGCAAATGCCGATTCGGTTAAGCCCGCATTGGGTGATAAATGATTTTTCGCATCACGGCGCATAATACGCCAAACTTCACGGGGTTTTTGCTTATTGATGGGCGCAAATATCATGAATAATAAAGCTGTAATTCTGGCGGGGATATAATTCATAATATCATCACAAATTGCGGAAATTTTGCCATAATATTCATATTTTTCATTATGATAACCAATCATGGAATCATGGGTGCTGATAATTTTAAAAATCACTAAGCCTTGAATACCGCCAAATAAAAGCCAAAAAATTGGCGCAATCACAGCATCACAAAAATTTTCCCCCAAAGATTCCAAAGCCGACCTTGCCACGCCATTAGCATCAAGTTTTTTGGCATCACGCGAAACAATTTTTTGCAATTCTTGGCGCGCAAGATTTAAATCATCGGCGTTAAGCGCAAGGGCAATCGCGCGAACATGCTGAATTAACGACCCCATTGACAATAAAATATAAATAAGCAAAAAGCTTAAAATACCATGGGCGATGGGCGGGAAAAAATCAATGATGGTGATGGTTATCGCCCCCAAAATCGTAATGAATGCCATGCTGATTCCGCCCAAAGCCACGCTAATTATCGGGGTATTTTGCGGTTTATTGCAATTTTTATCGCAAAGGGCAATTAACTTACCAATCCAAATAATTGGGTGCCCAAAATATTTTTGCCAAAATGGGCTTGCGTGCCAAAATATATCGGCAATTGCGGCTAATATTATAATAATTATCATACTTCCAAATATCCTTTATTAAGGCTGCTTTTTAACCTTGCTAATACGCATGGCTAATTTAACCATTGCTAATTTTTGAATATCAGCAATCTTGCTTTGCTTGGGAAAACCCATGATAATTTCCGTGCCAGTAATGGGATCAATCGCCGTAATTTTATTAATATTCGCCAATTGGGTAATTTCAAAATATGCCCCTTGGGTCAATATTTTACAGGCATCTTGGTAATTCATCATATTACCTTAGCGCGTGATGGTTGGATTAACGGGATGTTTTAGCGCACCATTTCTTATCATACCAATCATTCTGATGCGTTCGCGTCCAAGATTCGTTAATTTCGGGTCTATATATTCATCGGGATGGTCAATTTTTCGGTAATATTCTAAGGCAAGATTTAAATCTATCACCACGCCTACTTCGCCCAATAAATAAACATTCCCCAAACGAAAATTAGCCTCGGCAAAATTTTTATTGCCGCTGATGGTTAAAAAAGTTAAAAATCGCTGAAATAAAATATCTTTTTTATCCTTGGATATATTTAAGACAAAATCTTTTTCTACTTCAATTGCTAATTTAAACCAAATATAGCCTTCAACTTGGTCGCGTTGTTCGGCATTAATATTTGCCGTGCCAAATTTTGGAATAATATATTCATTAATTAAAACTTGGGATTCAAGGATTTTAGAGATTTGCGGTAATATGTCTTTAAAAGGCAATAATGAATATTGTTTAAAATTTTGCGCCAATGCCTGATTAACAATCATTAAGGCAATAATAAGCAAAAATATTTTTAAAAATTTCAAAAATCTTCTCCCTGATTTGAATTAATCATACTAATAATGTTTTTTAAATTAATAATCAAGGGTAATTTCACTTACCCGAGAATTTTATTGTTCGCTTGGGGCGGGTTTCGCTTTTTCAACATCAATGGCTTTGTCGGTGAAGGTTTTTAATTGTTTTTTTGCCTCATCTACGGTGGCTTGTAATTTTGCGTTGCGTTCTTTGTTAATGAAAATTGATGGAGCTTGCTGTGCCTTACCTGATGCTGCATCTGAACCCTCGCGGTTAACTAAGACAATGCGCAATACTTCTTTTTCTGTTTTACCTGCACTATCACGATTAAGGGTAAATAAACTATCGGAACCCTCGGCAACGGCTTTTGAATTTAAGCCATAAATTCTGCCGAAGCGGTAATAATCTAAGCCAACCCGTTCCATTTCTTTGCGCGCCTCGTTCGCCCGCTTTAATGAAAGATCAAGGCGAAATATAGAACTTGTCGTATTGGGATCATTATATCCCATTAAATACACGGTATTCTCTAATCTTATCAAATTCACGGCGATTAATTGCAATATTTCTGATGCTTCTTTGGTTAGTGTTTGCGATTCGGGATAAAAATATTTCGCTTCGGGCTTGTCTAAAATGCGTATGAATATGGTATCATTGACAATATCTACTTGCACGGTGCTGGAAAAAATCTCCATGTCTTTGGGTAATGATTTAAGGGCAGTTTGAATATTTTCTTTGGTTGATTTAAATTTATTGCTTGTCGCCGAATCCACGGTTTTTTCTGACCCGCGCGTTGAAGTTGGCTCTATGCCCTTTTTCTTAACGGGTGCTTCATTTTGTCGCTTTAAGCTGTAATCTAAATCAAGGGCGGTTGTGTGTTTATTAACTTCCAATCGTCCCTCTTCATTAAATGTAATGCCCCCAAAAATATTACCTGCGCCCGAATTTTCGGGTTGCTTGACATCGGTTACTTGAAAATAATTGGATAATCCTTCTAAGACTTCTTTTTCAATGGCGTTTAAAATCCACATTAATAAAAAAAACGCCATCATGGCGGTCACAAAGTCGGCATATACAATTTTCCAGTTGCCACCATGAAAGCCCGCTTCTTCTTCAATGACTTTATGAATAAATACATCTTTTGATTTAACCGCCATGTTATGTGCCTTGTTTTGTCGTGTCTGCGCCAGAAACAGGGGCTTTTAAAACCTTTTTATCATTAAGTTCCTTTTGGGATTGGGGTTTTAACAAGGTAATGGCAATGCGGTTATTGGCGATATTATTTTGGTCGGCGGTATAAAATAAATCATTATCGGCATTGCCATTAATGCTGACAAATCGTTCTTCGTCCAGACCTGCCAGTTGCAAGAAACGATACACAGCCAATGCCCGTTCCAAAGATAATTCCCAAGCCGTGAAATTTACGCCACGCGCCGAATAAAAACTTTGCGAATAGCCATCAATCATAATTTGATAATCGGTTTCTTTGGTTAAATCGGTGATTAATTCCAAAACCCGTTCAAAATATTCGGTGAAATTTGTGCCATTACGGGTTAAAAACATGCGTTGTATTAAACCATCTAGCAATTGAATTTTCACGCCTTCGGGCACATCTTCCACAATAATTGAATTTTGCACTTGAATATCGCGAAACTTGTCCAGCAATGATTGTTTAAGTTTTTTATCGGCATCGCCTAATTTTTCGCCATCGGGCGGCGTGGGTTTGGCGTTTGAAGCACCAGTTTTGGTAAAAATACTATTTTCCCTAATCATGCCTTGTAAATCGCCGTCATAATCCTCACCAAACCTTGGGATATTTGCTTCACGCGCCAAAGTTGATTTTGTCGTAATTTTACCGCCTTCGCTATCTTGGGGGCTTTGCCCATTATCGGGCAAGCCAATGCCTTGTTTGGAATCTGAAATAACTGGTGGCGCAAAATATGATGATAAACCCGCTGATTGGTCGGCGGAAACTAAATTAATAATCCACATGAAAATGAAAAAAGCCATTAATCCCGTCATAAAATCGGCGTAAGCTAACTTCCACACACCATGCGAAGTCTCTTCATGGTGATGGTAATGTCTTTTTACAATAACGGACGCATGTTCTTTTTTAGCCATAATTTTTTATATTCGTTTATCGTACCGATTGCAAGTTTACTATTGATATTTTTTAGTAATTTTTTGAATTTCATCGGCAATAATTTCTTTGACCATCACGCCTAAATTTTCATTGATCCAATTGCTTAACATGGGTTTAATGGATTCGCGCACAATTTGTTCTAAGGTTAGCGCGCCATTGCCAATATATAAATCATTTTTCATCGGGCGGGGGGCTTGGGGTTTTTGATTTTCCAGCATAGTTTTTTGTAATTGCGCAAAAGCATCGGAAGTTTCTTCGGCGGTTGAATCGTTTAATACCGAATTTTGCGCCATATTTTCATGCGAAGGCGCTTGATTTTCGCGATGATTGGCTTGCCTTACGATAACTTCGCTGGGTAAATCCACGGGAAAAGCCGATTTACGATTCGTATCTGGGGCATTTTCGCTTGGTTGATTATTAATATGCACGGGTTTTGGTGGCGGCTTGATGCTGGCTGCTTTAACGACAATCCTAGGCGGTGTAGCTTGTGGCGCGGGTTCATTCGCGACTTGATTATTAATAATAGCTTCTGGTTCTTGTTGTTGCGGCGGTTGATGACTTGCGCCCATAAATTTTTCAACTTCCGTTGGTGCGGATATATTCGCCGTGTTTTCTGATTCAACAACTTGCTTGGGCGGAAATGCCAGCACGCGCTTTGGGGCTTGGGGCATTGCTGGTTCAATAACTGCCGATTCGGCTTGAATTTCTGCTTCGTGATGATGGGGAATATCAACATCATCAAGCAAGCTATTGGCAGGTTCAGGTATTGGTTCAGGCTCGGGCTCAGGCATGGGCTCGGGCTCAGGTTCAGGCATCGGTTCTGGCTCGGGCATGGGCTCAGGTTCAGGCTCGGGCATGGGCTCAGGTTCAGGCATAATCTCTGATTCAGGCATCATGATTACATCATCATTATTTTGATTATCTTGACCCAAAGACAGCATATCATCATTATTTTCATCATTTAATAAGGATATTATTTCATCATTTTGCTCATCACCTAATATTAATTCATCACTTTCATTATTACTTGGGGCATCGCCCAAAATTAAGTCATCATTGGGTTGTGAAGAATTAATGGTATTATTTTGTGTGGCTTTCAATAATTCGGCAACTGCATCAACCTCGGGTTCTTGTTTTTGCAATTTTGGTGCTTCTTCTTCGGTTAAAATATTGCGAATTGAACTTATAATATTAGACATGGGAATAGTATGCCTATCCCCAGAATCGGAAATTCGTTGTTTTTTTTCATCGCTAATAAGAACCATTTTGGCACCTGATTTGAGTTTATACTACCAATTCTAGCAGTATTCAATGTATCATACAATAAAAAAACAAAAAAATCAAGTATTATTTTACATTATTAAGATTTATTTGTGTATTTGCCAATTAATATTTTAGTATTATCATCTAACTCATCGCTTAATACATGATTATTTTGAATTTTATTAAATGAATTTGATTGAATAATTTGCACTTTACTTATCGCATCATAATGAAAAAATCGGTTAATATTTTCCAAAATTTGCGGAATAATATAGGCAATTTCATGGGCTATCGCGCTGTCGGCTTTAATGGTAATTTTGCCGTTTATTGTTTGTTTGGGTGGAAAGCTTATGCGGCTAATTTTGGTTAAATTACTATATTTCGCGGGCATAATTTTATCCCATTTACTGATAATATCCATGGCTTGAAAGCCGTTTTTGCCGATATTTTCTTTGATAATCGGAATAATAATTTCGTCTAATTGCTGGGTTTCAAAATGTCGTGTATATTGTGGTTTTTTCATTGGGTGATTAAGTTTCGCTTAAATAATACGCCAAAACTACGGCAATCGGAATTACCGAAAACATGGTTGATAAAAATATTTCTAATTTCGTGGTTTCAATGCGGATATTATATTTTTCAGCAACCCCAAAAACATAATTACTTGACGGAATTGTTGCCATTATCACCATGGTTGCTTGATAAAGCGGGTCAATCGGCACGATTAAAGTTACAATAAACCAAGTTATGAGTGGAAATATAATTAATTTCACAATAACAACCCACCAAGATTCAATGGGGATTAGGGAAAATACCCGTTTTAATTCCGATGTATTTTTACAAATTCTTAACTCAGCGGTAAATAAGCCAACCGCGAATAAACCAATCGGCTGGGTCGTATTGGATAATAATTCAAAAGTTTTACTTATCGGTGTGGGTAGGTTAATTTGATAATAAGATAAAATAATGGCAATAATTGAGCTTAATAAAATCGGGTTTTTTATATTTTCAACAATTCCCGTTAATAAGGGACGAAACGGCTTGTCATCAAGCGCCAAACGCATGGTTCGGTCATAAAATAACATACCATTGACTAAGGGAATTACCAGCAAACTGGTAATAACAGAATAAACCAAACCTGTTAATAACCCTTGTTCTGAAAAAGCAATATTCATTAAGGGAATACCGATTAATAAAAAATTAGAAAAAGTGCCGTTCATTATATGAATAGTTCTCTCGCCAAATGGGGTAGAGAAAAAATTACTGGCAAAAAACATGGTTAAAGACATTACCATTAATTGGCTTCCCAGCAAAAGCGCGATAAAAGGCAAGTCAAACAGGCTTTCAAATGGCGCGCGGGCAAATGAAATAAAAAATAACGACGGCAAGCCTAAATATAATAAATAGCGATTAAAATATCGGTAGGCTTCCAGTTTTTCGGCGTAAAAATGCCCAAACAAATACCCCGCCGCAATTAAAGCAAAAATGGGTAATATGGATAAAATTGCCTCTAACATTAGAGGCTCGCGCTTAAATATCCCTTAATAGCCGACAAAACTGCGACTTGGGGGGAAACAAGATGGGTGCGACCACCGCGACCTTGTCTGCCTTCAAAATTTCGGTTTGAAGTTGATGCGCAGCGTTCTTGGGGTTTTAATTTATCGTCATTCATTGCCAAACACATGGAACAACCGGGTTCGCGCCAATCAAATCCCGCTTGGATAAAAATTTTGTCTAAACCCTCTTGTTCCGCAATTTCTTTGACTAAACCAGAGCCCGGCACCACCATGGCTTGCACATGCTTGGCAACAATTTTATCTTTGATTATTTCCGCTGCGGCGCGTAAATCTTCAATTCTGCCGTTAGTGCAAGACCCGATAAAAACCCTGTCAATTTTAATATCGCTGATTTTCATGCCCTCGGATATGCCCATATAATCCATTGCCCGCTTCATGGCATCGGCTTTTTCGGGCGATGGCGCATCCTTAGTATAAGGAACATGCCCGTTAATCGGCGCAACATCCTCGGGCGAGGTGCCCCAAGTTACCATGGGTTGTATATCCGATGCTTGAATGATAATTTCCTCATCATAAAACGCACCATTATCCGAAGGTAAACTGCGCCAATAAGCAACCGCTTTATCCCAATCTTCGCCTTTGGGAGCCATGGGGCGACCCTTAATATAATTATATGTTTTTTCATCAGGGGCAATTAAGCCCGCCCTTGCGCCCGCTTCAATAGACATATTGCATATCGTCATGCGCCCTTCCATTGAAAGATTTTCAATCGCTTCGCCCGCATATTCAATAACATATCCCGTGCCACCCGCCGTGCCAATTTTACCAATAATGGTCAAAATAATATCCTTGGCGGTGATGGCGGGTGAAGGTTTGCCAACCACAGAAATGCGCATGTTTTTTGCGGGTTTTTGCAATAAAGTTTGCGTGGCAAGCACATGTTCAACCTCTGATGTGCCAATGCCAAACGCCAAAGCACCAAAAGCACCATGGGTTGAAGTATGCGAATCACCGCAAACGATGGTCATGCCGGGCAGAGTAAATCCTTGTTCGGGACCAATAATATGGACGATTCCTTGGCGAATATCGTCCATACCAAAATATTGCACGCCGAAATCCGCGGCATTTTTGGCAAGCGTTTCAACTTGAATGCGTGATTCTGGGTTGCTTATGCCGCTGGCGCGCCCTTTGGTTGGCACATTATGGTCGCTTACCGCCAAAGTTTTTTGCGGTTGACGCACGGGGCGTTTTGCCATGCGCAAGCCCTCAAAGGCTTGCGGTGAAGTGACTTCATGCACCAAATGCCTATCAATATATAAAACCGAGGTGCCATCTTCCCCAACATGAACTAAATGATTTTGCCAAATTTTATCAAATAGGGTGCGTGGCTTCATGGTTTTATCCTTAATTAAGCTGATGAGTTATTATTCCGCAGTTTTTTGCATTTGTTCCGAACGGCTGCGTTCCGCGATTCTGGCGGATTTGCCGGTGCGCCCACGCAAATAATATAATTTAGAACGGCGCACTTTACCTTGACGCACTAATTCAATAGAATCAATCAATGGGCTATAAAGCGGGAAAACTCTCTCCACGCCTTCGCCATATGATAATTTGCGCACGGTGAAGCTTGATTGCAAGCCAGCATTTTTGCGGGCAATACAGACACCTTCAAAAGCTTGCAAGCGGGTTTTATCGCCTTCAACGACTTTAACTTTGACGCGAACCGAATCGCCGACACGAAATTTTGGCAAACCATCAGCTTTAACTTGTTTTTGACGATTTTCCTCATTAATTTGTTCTATAATATTCATGATTAATCCATTTGTTGTTTGTTATATGCCCTTGACAAGATCCGGTCTGCGTGTTTCAGTCCGTATTTTTGCGCGCACCTCTCGCCATTCTTTAATCTTTTTATGATGTCCAGTCAAGAGAATTTTTGGCACTTCGTAATTTTCCCAAATTTCTGGACGCGTATATTGCGGATATTCAAGCCCAAAACCGCTGTGGCTTTCATTTTCCAAAGATTCCTCTTTGCCGAGCATTTTCGGAATAAATCGCAAGATTGTTTCGCATAAAACCATCGCGGCGACTTCACCCCCCGTTAAAATATAATCACCGATTGAAATTTCTAAGGGTTGATGCTTGGCGATAATCCGCTCATCAATGGCTTCAAACCGCCCGCATATTAAGGTAATGCCCGATAATTTTGCTAAATCTTTGGCTAATTTTGTGTTTAAAGGCACGCCGCAGGGGCTTAGCATGATTAATTGGTGCTGGGGGTTGTGATTGGCACAAATTGCCCTGTCAATCACGGGAGCTTTCATTACCATACCCGGTCCCCCACCATATGGTTCATCATCAACGGTGCGGTGTTTATCATCGGCGTAATCACGGATATTCGCGGTTTTACATTGCCATAAGCCATTTTTAAGCCCATTGCCCAGCACCGAAAATCCCAAGGGACCGGGAAACATTTCGGGAAACAGGCTTAAAATCGTAATTTCATACATTTATCGGCATTCGGTAATAAATTGGCGCACATCGGGGCGGGGTTTGGCGGGGGGTAAAACGCCGTCTTTATGGCTCCCCATGAATAAAAATCCTATAAATTCATCGTGCTCACCCATGCCTAATGATTCGTATAAATGCGGATGAAACGCCAACCAACCCGTGATTAATACCGCGGCAAAGCCCATTTTATCCGCCGCGATAAGCTGATTCTGAGTCGCCATTGCCACGGTGCAAATTTGTTCCTTCATGGGAATATTTTTGCTGGACTGCTTGGCAACCCAAATCGCAATTACCACGGGGGCGCGCTGAAATTTTGCTATTATTTGCGTTAATTCGGCTTGGGTGATATTGGGTTCGTCTTGCAATTTGGCTTCGCGGGCAATTTGGAATAATTTCGCGATATTATCTTGGGTAAAAATCATATATCGCCATGGCATTAACGCACCATGGTCGGGCGCGCTCATGCCCGCTTGCAATATTTGATGAATCTCTTGCATATTTGGTGCAGGCTCACCAATTCGCGCTGTAATAGCCGATACGCGATTATTAAGATAAGCTAACCATTCTTGATTCATGATTATTGCGATTTTTTCAATTGCGCTATTTCTTTTTGCAATTCTTGCATTTGGGCGCGTAAATCATCATTTTGCGAATTTTGATGCGGCGATATATTTTTTTGCATGGTTTTTTCCACCGCCATCGCCATAAATGGATTAAATAATTTCATGGAATTTTCCACTAATTTTTTATTTTGCGCGACAATATCGTCAAGATTACTGGGCGCAAACCCCGAAATGGGATTTTGAAAAATTTGTGCAAATGCCGTCTTAAATTGGCTTTCCATGGTCTTTTGTTGATGCACAAAACTTTCCATTGCTTGTTCAATGAAATTGGGGAACATTAATTGATTTACTTGATTGCCATAAAATGATATTAATTGTTTTAAAAATGCTTCGGGCAAAAGATTATTGCCGTCCTTAGATTCTGCATCTAAAATAATTTGCGTCAACACCGAACGGGTAATATCATCGCCCTTAACATCTTGGACAATAAATGCTTGGTCATTGCGCACAATATTTGCCAAATCTTCCAAGGTGATATAACTGCTTGTATCAGTATTATATAGCCGTCTGTTTGCGTATTTTTTAATAATAATAGGGGGGGTATTACTCATAACTCTCTCTTTTTTAATTTATTGCTCTTTTTCACTATATTCATTATAATAAAATAATCAATTTATTTTAACAGGCTTTTAATTTTTTTTCACGGCGTTTATTCATGTTCCAGCGTATATGGAGATTCTCGCTATATTTAAATATCAACTCAATAAATTAAAACCCGTTCGGTGATTTTGATTATATACTAATTTGCGTCAAGAATTATTTCTAATTCTTGACAGCTTCCCTTCGCTAACGATGCGGATTTTTTTGGCAAAACATGCTATTCAAAGCATGTTTTGATAGAATTTCAATAAATTGAAATTGTCCAAAAAAATTGGATAAAAATGCTTTTTTGCAAATTTATCCAATAATTTTTTATGAATTATTCGTATTAAATACGAATTGCCCAATTATCCACGGCGGAATTTTGGTCTGCCACCGCCATTGCGGTCATCATCAAAATCACCGCGCCGTCTGTCGCCGCTTTCGCGTCTTCTTTCTCTGTCTGGACTTGGTTCAGAGCGAAAATCTGGTCTTTCGGGTCTTTCAAACCTATCACCGCGGTTTTCAAAACTTCTTTCCGAGCGTTCTGGACGATCGCCACGGCTTTCAAACCTGTCGCCTCTATCACCACGCGGCGCATCAGAACGGGGACGGAAACCACCACGGTCACCACCTCTATCACCACCGCGGTCTCTATCACCGCCACGGCTATCGCTACGGGGACGAAAACCACCACGGTCACCACCTCTATCGCCACCGCGATCTCTATCGCCACCACGGCTTTCGCCACGGGGTGGTCTTGAAGATTCTGGTTTATCAGCAGTTTCGCGTTCTTCGCCAGTTGCTTGGTCAACATGGCGCATGGATAATTTGATTTTACCCCTGTCGTCCGTGCCAATAAATTTCACCCAAACTTCATCGCCTTCATTAACAATTTCCGAAGGATGCCCGATTCGGTCATCAGCCATCATTGATATATGCACTAAACCATCGCGGCTTCCTAAGAAATTGACGAATGCGCCGAATTCTTTAATGGACACGACTTTACCGCGATAAATACCACTTTCTTCGGGTTCAGCAACGATATTGAAAATCCGTTTTTTCGCTTCTTCACCAGCATGGGCATCGGTTGAAGAAATAACGACTTTACCATCGTCATCAATATCAATTTTTGCGCCAGTTTGGTCAATAATTTCGCGAATAACTTTGCCACCCGTGCCAATAACTTCACGAATTTTGTCTTTGGCAATCTGCATGGTAATTAATCTTGGCGCATATTCATTGACGGATTCACGGCTTTGGGTAATGGCTTTGCTCATTTCACCTAAAATATGAATTCTGCCGTCTTTGGCTTGGTCAAGCGCG
The DNA here is from genome assembly GCA_965262605.1 of Alphaproteobacteria bacterium. Lineage (GTDB taxonomy): Bacteria > Pseudomonadota > Alphaproteobacteria > JASGCL01 > JASGCL01 > CBDHFN01. The sequence continues at coordinate 114,548 of CBDHFN010000003.1, forward strand.
ATTTTCATAATTTCAGGGGTAATTGAAGTGATTTTTAAATCCATTTGTAAGGAAGTAATACCATCTTCGGTGCCTGCCACTTTGAAATCCATATCGCCTAAGTGATCCTCATCACCTAAAATATCAGTTAAAACAGAATATTCATCGGCTTCTTTAATTAAGCCCATGGCAATACCCGCCACAGGTTTTAATAAAGGCACGCCCGCATCCATCAAGCTCATTGAAGAACCACAAACGGTTGCCATGGACGAAGATCCATTTGATTCGGTAATTTCAGATACAATCCGCGCCATATAAGGAAAAGCTTCCTTAGAAGGCAATACAGGGTGAATCGCCCGCCATGCTAATTTACCATGACCAATTTCACGGCGACCCGGTGAACCCATTCTGCCAGTTTCACCCACGGAATATGGAGGAAAATTATAATGAAGTAAGAAATGTTCTTTATATTCGCCTTCAATCGCGTCAATGACTTGCGCATCGGTTTGCGTGCCCAAAGTTGTCACCACCAAGGCTTGAGTTTCACCGCGCGTAAATAAAGCCGAACCATGAGTTCGGTCAATAATGCCAACACGGCAATCAATCGGGCGAATTTGCGTGTTATTGCGACCATCAATACGGGGTTTGCCCGCTAAAATTGAGCCACGCACAACATCAGATTCAACTTTTTTGAACAGATTTTTAATAATTTGTTCGCTACCAGCTTCTGCAAACGCTTCCGCATCCTTAGCAGCAACGGCTTGTAAAACTTCAAGGCGAATTGCTTCAATTTCGGCATAACGATCCTGCTTGATTTTAATGGCAAAGGCTTTTTGCAATTTTTTCTCCGCCGTTTTTTTGATAATCGGGGTAAATAATTTAATCCGTTTATCTTCGGGAGCTAATTTCCAAGGTTCTTTGCCAGCTTCTTCGGCTAATTCAACAATTAAATCAATAATGACTTGCATTGCCTTATGCCCGAAAACAACGGCTCTTAACATTACTTCTTCGGATAATTGTTTTGCTTCTGATTCTACCATCAAAACGCCTTCGGCTGTGCCAGCCACGACTAAATCAAGTTCTGATTCATTCATTTGTTCGGTGGTGGGGTTTAAAATGAATTTTTCATTTTTATAACCAACGCGCGCCGCACCGACTGGACCCATAAAAGGCAAGCCCGCCAAAGCCAAAGCAGCCGATGCCCCAATTACGGAAATAACATCAGGATCATTGACTTGGTCGTGCGATAACACGGTGCAAACAACTTGAGTTTCATTTAAGAAATTTTCATGAAATAAAGGGCGAATTGGGCGGTCAACTAAGCGTGAAACTAGGGTTTCTTTTTCAGTTGGTCTGCCTTCACGCTTAAAAAAGCCACCGGGCACTCTGCCCGTTGCATAAAAGCGTTCTTGATAATTTACCGTTAATGGAAAAAAATCTTGATCTGGTTTTGTGGTTTTTGCAGCAACCACGGTGCATAATACTTGGGTGCCACCATATGACACAACAACTGCGCCATCAGCTTGACGCGCCATTAAACCAGTTTCCAGCTTTAATGCTCTGCCACCCCACTGGGTTTCCTTTTTACATATTTTAAACATATTTTGTCCTTAATTTACGCTTATTTTCAAAAAAAACTATTTGCGTAATGATAGTTTTTCAAGCAATGCTTGATAACGATTACTATCTTTTGCTTTCAAGTAATCCAACAACCGACGGCGTTTGCCGACCATCAATAATAAACCTCGGCGGGAATGAAAATCCTTTTGGTGAATTTTCATATGCTCAGTTAAATCTAAAATTCGTGCGGTTAATAAAGCCACTTGGACTTCTGGCGAACCAGAATCGGTGGATTTGCGTGCGTTATCTTTAATAATTGCGGTTTTTTGTTCCTTAGTTATAGTCATCTTTATTTCCTTAAACTATGCAGTATCGTTGAGTTTTAATAGACAAATAGCCTATCAGCGATGATTTGCGTGTGATTTTTTTTGACAAACCCGACGAATTCAGGTTGGTTATGCAATTTATGCGGCGCGATATACGCCAGCATAATTTTGTTGTCATCAAGGTTTTTCAGCCGTTCAAAATCTGTTTTTCTTATCAAATTTAACACCTTACCCATACGCAATAACGAAGCTTCTAATTGACTAAGCGCCAAAGCCGAGATACCGTCCAGCCCCGCACCTAATCCTAATAAAGTTTCATCTAGCTTATTCTCTATACTGAGATTTTTTAAATAATCAAGGGAAAAAGCATTTTTTAAAATAAAATTTGCAACCCTGATTCGCCGAAGTTCCGAACAATGCCCCAAAGCCCCCAAACGCGTGGCAATATCTTGTGCCAAAACCCTTATATATGTGCCTTTGGATACTTTGGCACGCAATATTGCGCTATCATCATTATAGTGTAATAATTGGCAATCATAAATTTTAACCTTGCGCGCTTCTAGCTTAAAATCTACACCTTGTCTTGCTAAATCATAGGCGCGCTTGCCCGCGACATGAATTGCCGAAAAATTGGGGGGAATCTGGGAAATTTCCCCAATAAATTGCGGTAAAATTGCCAAAATTTCCGCTTGTGTCGGTATGAAATTATTTTGCGCGATAATATCGCCCGTGCTATCCATGCTATCGGTGCTTGCGCCGAATTTTAAGGTAAATTCATAGGTTTTATCACCTTGCAGGCTATAATCCACGCATTTTGTCGCCTCGCCCATGGCGATTGGCAAAAGCCCAGATGCAAATGGGTCCAGCGTGCCACCATGCCCGATTTTTTGCACGCCAAATATATGTTGCACGGCATTTAATGCTTGCGTAGAGGAAATGCCAACTGGTTTGTCAAGCAAAAGCCAGCCGTGAATTTTTGCGTATTTTTTAATTCGTGCCATATTTTTATTCAAACCATGGCGCGACTTTAATGAAAAAATTTCATTTTGCAAGTTTTCTTTATATAACTCTTGCAAAAATAAAAGAATCATTTATTTTATCATATCATGAAAAACAGATTATTTTACGGCGATAATATTGCAATTTTACGCGAAAAAATTGCCACCGATTCGGTGGATTTATGCTATATTGACCCGCCGTTTAATTCCAAACGCGATTATTCGCAAATTTATAATACGGATATTACCGAAGATAAAGCCCAATCCCAAGCATTTAGCGATTCATGGCAATGGGGAATAACCGCGATTCGCGATTATGAATATTTAACCAATATAAGCCAACTTAACGATAATAAAATTAATTTAAAAACTATCGAGCTAATTAAGGGTTTAAGGGTTGTTCTAGGCGATTGCGCCTTAATGGCTTATCTTGTCAGCATGGCTCTTCGCATCATTGAGATTCACCGTGTTTTAAAACCTACTGGCTCGTTTTACTTGCATTGCGACCCAACCGCATCGCATTATTTAAAAATTCTATGCGATACGATATTTTGTGAATCGGGCGGAAAATTCCTTAATGAAATTATTTGGTGTTATTCAAGAATGGCGGCAAAGGGACAAAAACAATTAAGTAGAACTCACGATGTAATTTTATGGTATAGTAAAAGTAAAAATTGGTTTTTTAATGTTGATGCCATTAGATTGCCTTATGCGCCATCTAGCCTAGCGCGTGCTGGTTATAAGAAAACTAATTTAGGCGGGGGCAAACCCGCAAGTGAAATTTGTGAATTAAATGAAATTGGCAAATTCCCCGAAGATTGGATAAATATTCCTTTTATTCGTGGTAAAGAATATCTTGGCTACCCCACGCAAAAACCCGAAGCATTATTGGAACGAATTATCAAGGCAAGCTCCCAAGAAGGCGATATTGTCTTAGACGCTTATTGCGGTTGCGGCACGACCATAGCGGTTGCCGAACGGCTTAATCGGCAATGGATTGGCATTGATATTACCTATCAATCTATCAGTTTAATTTTGAAACGATTTCAAGATAGTTTTGGGGAAAAATGGCAAGAATTAGCGAATGAAATTATTCTTGACGGCATTCCCAAAGACCTAAATTCTGCCAAAGCCCTTGCAAATCGCCAAGATGATAGATTGCGCAAGGAATTTGAAAAATGGGCGGTGCTTACTTATACTAATAACCAAGCCCGCATTAATGACAAAAAAGGCGCTGATGGCGGGGCAGATGGTATTGCGTATTTTTACATTGATAATGACACGAATGGCAAAGTGTTAATTCAGGTAAAATCTGGCGCGGTTGGGCGTGATATTATTGCAAAACTAGACGGCGATATGAATAAATTTGGGGCGCAAATTGGGTTTTTATTAACCTTGGAAAATCCGACAAAAGCGATGCTAAACGAAATTATCAGCAAGGGCGAATACCACCATCCAAATTTTAATTTTACCTGCCCGAAAATTCAAATTATTACGATTCAAGAAATAATCAATGGCGCGCGTATGAATCTTCCGCAGATTCGTAAAGATATTATTAAATCGGCAAGCTTTGTTCGCGCCTCAACCCAAGAACAATTAATTTAATGCCGCCAATTAACAAAATGATACAATTTTTGGTATTTTTTGCCGTAAAATATGATAATAATTTATTGACAATGCGCCAAGGTTAAGTTAAGTAAAATTTAGCCATACGCATTTAATTTGGAGAGATGCCGGAGTGGCCGAACGGGGCGGTCTCGAAAACCGTTGTGGGAGCAATCTCACCGAGGGTTCGAATCCCTCTCTCTCCGCCAAAAATGTAATCACTTGTGGACTTGCCGCTAAAAAATGGGGAATGCCCTGATATAAAAAACTTGAAATCAGCCAAAAATTATATATAATCAGTTATTATTTTTTTAAGAAAGCAGACAATGGATAATAATTACAATATGAATTTTTCAAGCCATAAAGAAAAATCGCAAATTTATGATTTTGAATATAAAGGCATTATGGGATATTATCAAAAATTAAAGCAAAAATATCATTTTTTTCGGCAAAATCTTAACGAACAATTATTTCAAATTTTAGCAGTTTTTAACGGATTTTTAAATATCCTTGGTTCGCCTGCGTATTTTCTTGCCGAACAATATGAATTAGGGGGCGTGCAATTAATTTCGGGCTTTGCCTTTATTTATTTTGGCATAACCAGTTTTTTTGCCCCCAATAATTCACGATATTACCAATGGGCATTTATCTTGGTCGCGAATGGATTTTTATTATTTAATGCTTATATAGAACCCATGTCTGGGGCGCAAATGTATTTTATTGCTTTGTCATTAATTGCAATTATTACGGCTTATCATAAAAAAGATATTATAATACAGCCTTTAATTATTACTTTGAGTATCGTAATTTTTTATAGCGTGTATTTTTTAATTTTCAGCAATTTAAAAATCAGCGATTTTTTTGCCACGATAATTTTTTCGGCGGCTGATATTTTAGGCGCAGAAGATTGGAAAGTTTTTATTATTAATCCCCCGCTTACTTTTTCATTGGCGGGTTGGGTGGCAAATACCATCGCTGTGCAATTATTGGCGACCATTATTGCTTGGATAATCGTTGGTTTATACCGCGTTTCCCAAGGGGAAATTGAGCGATTATTATTAAAATCTCTGCCCCGAATTGTCATTGATGAAATTAAACAAAATGGCTTTTATCAATCAAAATTAATGAATAATACAACCATTATATTTATTGATTTTGTTGCTTATACCAGTAAATCAACAATAATTTCGCCCGCCCAAACATTAGAAATTTTAAATTGGTATTTTTTAAATTTTGAAGCAATTTGCAAAAAACACCATATTGAAAAAATTAAAACCATTGGCGATTGTTTTATGGCGGTTTGTGGCGCACCCACGCAAGTTGCAAATTCCGCGCAGCATGCGCTTGAATTTGCCAAAGAAATAGTAAATTTTGTTAAAGCCAATCAACCATCAGACACGGGTGAACAATGGCAAGTTCGCGTTGGCATAAATTGCGGCGCAGTTATTACCGGCATTGCGGGCAATGAAAAATATCAATTTGATGTTTGGGGTGATGCTGTTAATGTTGCGTCGCGCATGGAATCTTTCGCGCCGATTAATGGCATTTGTATCAGTAGTGCCGTTTATGACGAATTATCCGAATCCATTGAATGCGAAGGACCAATTTACAAAGAAGTAAAGGGCAAAGGCGTAATGCCCGTATATTTCTTGACACAACTAAAAGGAAAAAACCATGAAAAAACCAACATTTAAGCCAATTTCTGGCATAGTTTTACCAAGATACGCAGGGATTGCCAGCTTTATGCGCTTGCCAAATATTGATTTAGACCATGATTATTGCGATCAAATTGAAATTGGCTTAATAGGCGTGCCATGGGACGGCGGCACCACGAATCGCCCGGGCGCAAGGCATGGACCGCGCCAAATTCGCGAACAATCATGCTTGATGCGCAATGTTCATCCCGCCATGAATATCAAGCCATATGACAATGCAAGATGCGCCGATATGGGTGATGTGCCCGTCAATCCCGCGGATATTATGGATTGCATGGCGCGCATTGAAAAATATTATGCGCAAGTTGTCGCTAAAAATATTATGCCTTTGTCAGCGGGGGGTGATCATTTAATTTCTTTACCGATTTTAAAAGCCTTGGCAAAACGCCATGGACCCATGGGTATGGTGCATTTTGATGCGCATACTGATACTTGGGATAGATATTTTGGCGAATTTAAATATACGCACGGCACACCGTTTCGCCGCGCGATTGAAGAGGGCTATTTAGACCCCAAGCGCGTTGTGCAAATTGGCATCAGGGGTGGTTTATACGCCGCTGATGATAAAGATTGGGGCAATGAACAAGGGATTCGCGTGATTGAAATTGAAGAATTTTTTGATATTGGTGTCGCGAAAACGATTGAAATTGCCAAACAAGTCGTAGGCACGGGCAAAACTTATATTAGTTTTGATGTTGATGGCATTGACCCGACTTATACACCGGGCACAGGCACGCCCGAAATTGGCGGCTATACAACCGCCCAAGCGCAACAAATGCTAAGGGGTTTAAGGGGGTTAGATTTAGTCGGTGGCGATGTGGTTGAAGTCTCACCGCCGCTTGACCAAAGTGGCTTAACGGCTTTAGTCGGCGCAACGATAATGTGGGAAATTTTATGTATATTATCCGAACAATTTGCAAATAAAGCTTGATATTTTTGCCAATAAATATTATGAAATATTCAGCAAAAGGGAAAAAATGTATCAAATTCAAGGTAATAAAGGCAATTATGAAGTCGTTATCGGCTTAGAAGTGCACGCGCAAGTCATATCGCAAGCCAAATTATTTTCAGGTGCCAGCACGAATTTTGGGGCAAAACCTAACACCCAAGTATCCATCATTGATGCCGCCATGCCCGGCATGTTGCCCGTGATTAATCATGAATGCGTCTGGCAAGCTGTGCGCACGGGTATTGCCATGGGTTCGCAAATCAATAAAAAATCAGTTTTTTCGCGCAAAAATTATTTTTACGCCGATTTGCCCCAAGGCTATCAAATATCGCAATATGACCAACCCATTGTGGGCGAAGGGTTTTTAATGATTAAGGGTGAAGATGGCAATCCCAAAAAAATTGGCATTGAACGATTGCATTTGGAACAAGATGCGGGCAAATCCATGCACGACCAGCATCCGACTAAATCATATATAGACTTAAATCGCGCGGGCGTGGCATTAATGGAAATTGTTTCAAAACCCGATATTCGTTCCCCCGAAGAAGCCGCTGATTATGTCGCGAAATTGCGTAATTTGCTCAAAACCATTGGTTCATGCGATGGTAATATGCAGGAAGGCTCGCTTCGTGCCGATGTTAATGTCTCGGTGCGTTTACCGGGCGAAGAATACGGCACAAGAGTAGAACTTAAAAATATCAACAGCTTGAAATTTATTCGCCAAGCCATTGAAGTAGAAGCCAAACGCCAAGTGGGCTTGATTGAATCGGGCGAAAAAATCATTCAACAAACACGGCTTTTTGACCCAAATAAAGGCGAAACCCGCGCCATGCGCACCAAAGAAGAAGCTAATGATTATCGGTATTTTCCCGACCCTGATTTATTGCCTTTGGTGCTTGATGATGATTTTATTGCAAGGGCGCGGCAATCTTTGCCCGAATTACCCGATGCAAAACGCGCAAGATACCAAGCCGATTTTGGTTTAAGCACCGATGATGCCGCCCAATTAGTCAGCGAACCAGAATTTACCCAATATTTTGAATCCGCCCTGCCGTTTTTGGCAAAACCCCAAAGCGCAAGAGTTTTTTGCAATTGGATGTTGGCGGAATTATTTGGCAGGCTTAATAAATTAGGGGTAAGCTTAAATGATGCTAAAACAACTCCTGCGCAATTAGCGCAATTAGTCAACGCCATTGATGATGGTAAAATTAATGGCAAACAAGCCAAAGAAATTTTTGACGAAATGATGCAAAATGGCGCGGACCCTGACAAAATAATTGCCCAAAAATCCATCAGCCAAATTACCGATGAATCGGCGATTTTCACCATGATTAATGATATTATCCGCCAAAACCCGAATCAAGTCGCGCAATATAAAGGCGGACAAGATAAATTATTAGGCTGGTTTGTCGGGCAATTAATGAAAGCGTCCGCAGGTTCGGTGAATCCCACGCTTGCCAATGAATATATGAAAAAAGCCCTCAATGATTTATGATGATTTCAAAATTATTTTGCAAGTATTTAATCGTTAATTTGGTTTAAATACCAATTAATTGTTGCTTTTAATCCCGATTCAAAATCATATTTTGCGCGCCAATCGCAATGTTTGGCAATTTTTTCGGCATTAATCGCGTATCTTCGGTCATGCCCAAGTCGGTCTTTGACATGGGTAATTTGCGCGGAGTAGCTGGTTTTTCTGGGGCGAATTTTGTCTAAATAATCGCAAATTGCCTGCACAACTTGCATATTAGTGCGTTCATTATTGCCGCCGATGCAATACGCCTCGCCCAATATACCATATTGCCAAACTTTAAGCAACGCTTGGCAATGATCTTTCACGAAAAGCCAATCGCGAATTTGCCCGCCATCGCCATACACTGGCAATATCTCACCCTTGATGGCTTGATGAATCATTAAGGGGATTAATTTTTCGGCAAATTGATAAGGACCATAATTATTGGAACAATTTGTGGTGATAATCGGTAATTTATAGGTATGAAAATACGCGCGCATTAATAAATCAGAGGCGGCTTTGGACGCAGCATATGGGCTGTTGGGTTGATAAGCGCGGGTTTCCGCAAATGGCGCTTCGCCCAATTGTAATGAACCATATACCTCGTCCGTTGACACATGAATAAAGCGAAAATCTGGGTTGTTAAATTCGCTTAAATGACTTCTTGTTGCCTCCAAAAGCGAAAAACTGCCGTTAATATTCGTTTCAATAAAAACTAATGGGCTGTCAATTGACCTGTCAACATGCGATTCGGCGGCAAAATGAAAAATCGCGCGAATATTATGGGTTCGCAAAATTTCTTTTATCAATCCCGTGTCATTAATATTGCCCTTGATAAATTTATAATTTTTATGATTTGTAAAATTTTCATGATTATTTTCATTGCCTGCATATGTTAATGCGTCTAAATTCACGCATAATTCATCATGCGATGGCAAAAATTCATGAATAAAATTAGTGCCGATAAATCCCGAACCACCGGTTATTAATATTGCCATTTTTCTGCCTCTTGCCAATCAAGCCCGTTTTTATCTTTGTCGGATAGATTAAATTCACCCTGATAATGCCAATTTATATTTAAAAACTCATCGCTAAAATTAATGCTTCGTTCAAATTCAGGCGCATAATAATCGGTTGTTTTATAATGAATTTCCGCATGTTCCGATAAAACGACAAAACCATGGGCGAAACCCTTGGGAATCCATAATTGTTTAAAATTTTCCGCCGATAAAACTTCGCCATGCCACTTGCCAAATGTTGGTGAAGTCCTGCGAATATCAACCGCAACATCGTATATTTCCCCGCTTATGACCCGCACTAATTTATCTTGAGCTTTGGGCGAAATTTGATAATGCAAGCCGCGCAAAACGCCCTTGGACGATTTTGATTGGTTGTCTTGGACAAAATTTAAGGGCGCACCGATGATTTCTTGAAATTTATCAAGCCGAAATGATTCAAAAAAATACCCGCGCTTGTCGCCAAAAACCTTGGGTTCAATGATTAATAAATCGTGAATGTGTGTTTTAATGATATTCATTATTTTTTCATAACAAATTATGTTTTTTTTTACAAGTCAAATTATTTATCAAAATTTATTTGGGGTATTTTGCTTATAATATTATGCGTGAAGCTGTCAAAAATTATTTATAATTATTGAATTAAAATATATGCCGCATGAAGAAAAAGAAAAAATTTATTGGCGATTTTTAGTATATATTTATTTAAAAATTGATTTTTACCCTATTAATTGATATGGATAAAAAAACAAGTTATAAGGAGTTGATATGCAGAATAATCACTGGCGCAGGGTAATGGTTAAAATTTCGGGTGAATCATTTATGGGCAGTGGCTCATATGGGCTTGAACCCAAAATGATAAGCCAAATTGGCGAAGAAATCCGCGAAGCGCATCAGCGCGGTTATGAAATTTGCTTGGTTGTCGGTGGCGGTAATATTTTTCGTGGCATTGGCTCAGATGAATTAGGAATTTCACGCGATACAGGCGATTATATGGGTATGTTAGCCACCATGATGAATTCGCTTGCCTTGCAGTCTATGTTAGAGAAAATGGGTTTGCAATGCCGCGTGCAATCGGCGATTCAAATGGATGCGATTGCCGAACCATTTATTATCAGACGCGCATTGCGCCATTTGGAAAAAGGGCGAATCGTAATTTTTGGTGCTGGCTTGGGAAGCCCATTTCATACCACCGATTCGGCGGCGGCACAACGAGCCGTGGAAATGAAATGCGATGTAATGCTTAAAGCGACGAAAGTTGATGGAATATATACTGCTGACCCGAAAAAAGATAAAAATGCCACAAGATTTGAAAAAATTTCATACGACCAAGCGATTCAAATGGGTTTGCAAGTCATGGATGCTGGCGCGATAATTAAATGCCGTGAAAATAATATGCCGATTGGCGTATTTTCAATTTTTGAACAAGGGCAATTGGGTAAAGTCCTTGATGGTTCGGGTAAATTTACCTTGGTGCATTATTAATGATTAATGAAAATTTATTTGTTGCCCATGACGCGAATATCCGCACCGCGCTTGAAAAACTAAACGGCAATTCTTCGCAAATTGTCTGTGTTATTGATGAAAATCAACGATTAATTGGCTTAATTACTGATGGTGATTTGCGCCGCGGCTTATTAAAAGGCATGATATTAGAAGATTCTATTATATCATTAATGAATGCTAACCCTTTAACAATGCCCAAAAATGCGACGCGTAGTGAAATTTTAGCCATCATGCGCGATAAAAAAATTCATCAAATGCCGATTATTGACGAAGATAGGCGCGTAATTTCCCTGCATTTAATGGACGAAATCATCGGCGCAAGTATTAAGCCCAACCATGTAGTATTAATGGTCGGTGGCTTAGGCACAAGGCTTCGCCCGCTGACTGAAACTACACCAAAACCGCTGATTCCCATTGGCGGCAAGCCAATTTTATTGCGCATCATTGAAAATTTAAAAAGCCATGGATTTACGAAATTTTCGCTTTGCGTTAATTATAAACAAGAATTATTTCATGATTATTTTGGTGATGGCAAAAAATTTGCGTGCCAAATTGATTATATTCATGAAACGACGCGCATGGGGACGGCGGGCGCGTTAAGCTTGTGGCAAAATCCCCCCCAAGAAGATTTTTTAGTAATGAATGGCGATATTTTAACCAATTTTGATTTTTCCTTATTGCTTAATCATCATATTGCGCATCGTGCCATTGCCACGGTTGCCGTGCGCGATTATACATATCAAGTGCCTTTTGGTGTGATAACTGAACAAGACGGCGAAATGCTAAGTATCGTTGAAAAACCAAGCCAAAGCTATTTTATTAACGCGGGAATTTATGCGTGTAGCCCCAAAATTTTAGATTTTCTTGCAAAAGGCACACCCGATGATATGCCGAATTTATTGCAACGGGTGCAAAAAAATATCCGCATCTTTCCCATTAAGGATTATTGGCTTGATATTGGCAGGTTTGAAGATTTAAAACGCGCCGAACAAGAATATAAAATGATTTTTTAATTTTTTGTCGCTAAATTAATAAGTTTATTGCTTGAATAAATAAAATAATCATGCTATATGATTTTGAGGGAAAAATGCAAGAATTATTAAAATTACACGCAATTACCAAGAAATTTGGTGATTTAACGGCGAATGATGCCGTGGATTTTGCGATTAACAGTGGCGAAATTCACGCGTTATTGGGTGAAAATGGCGCGGGAAAAAGCACCTTAGTCAAAATTATTTATGGTATTACCAAAAAAAATTCTGGTCAAATTTTATGGCAAGGAAGAGATGTTAATTTTGACAACCCAAAAAAAGCGCGTCAAGCGGGCATTTGCATGGTTTTTCAACATTTTTCTTTAATACCAGCCTTGACAATTTATGAAAATATTATCCTGTCTTTTGACAAAACACCCGATAATTTTCGCGAATTAATTATGGAAAAATGTCGTGAATACCAATTTAATTTTGATTTAGACCAAATTGTCGCGCAATTATCGGTCGGCGAATGCCAAAGGGTTGAAATTTTGCGTTGTTTAATGCAAAACCCAAAATTATTAATTATGGACGAACCGACTTCGGTGCTTACCCCGCAAGAAGCAGATGTTTTATTTGATATTTTACGCGATTTAGCCAAAAAAAATATGGCTATTTTATATATTTCGCACCGCTTAGAAGAAATAAGAGCCCTGTGCGACAAAGCAACTATCTTGCGCAATGGTAAAATTATCCAAGAAATCAACCCAAAAAATACTTCGCTTAATGAAATAGCCTCGTTGATGATGGGTGAGGAATTTACTAGCCATGAGCGCGCAAGTTATTTAAAATCTGATAGTGAAATAATTTTGCAATGCCAAAATCTTGATATTCAAGCAAAAAGCGCGGGGGAAATTGCCCTTAAAAACATTAATTTTACCTGTAAAAAGGGGGAAATTTTGGGGATTGCAGGCTTGGCGGGTAATGGGCAAAATGAATTTTTTGCCGCCCTTAGCGGTGAGCAACCAACCCAAGAAAATGCCGTTTTATTGGCTGGCAAGCCCATTGGTAAAAAATCTGTGATTGAACGGCGTAAATTAGGCATGGGATTCGCTCCCGAAGAACGCAATGGGCATGCTGCTGTGCCGCAATTAAGTCTTTGGGAAAATGCGATAATTTCGCTTAAAGCCAACCCAAATTGCACAAAATTTGGCTTTATTGCCGAAAATTTTGTGGTTAATTATGCCAAAAATATCATTAAGCAATTTAAAGTAAAAACCCAATCGCATTGGCAATTTGCCAGCGCATTATCAGGGGGCAATTTACAAAAATTTATTATGGGGCGCGAAATTTTAACCAATCCCGAAGTTTTAATAATTAATCAGCCAACTTGGGGGGTGGATGCGGGAGCCGCCAAAATTATCCATCAAGCCATCGTGGAATTGGCAAAAAATGGCAGCGCCATCGTGGTTATTTCCCAAGACCTTGATGAATTAATGATATTAAGCGATGAAATATCCGTGCTTTGTGAGGGTGAATTATCAAGGCAATTACCCATTAACGCTTGTAATAAACAACAAATTGGCTTATTAATGACAAAGGTTGCCGCATGATATATTTCAAAAAACGCCATATTGCGTCTCAAAAAATGGTTTATATTGCCCCCTTAATTGCTTTTGGTGCCATGATTATCACGGCGGGAATTATTTTGGCGTTATATGGTATTGACCCGCTTAAAGGATTATTTGTATTTTTTATTGAACCATTAACGATTAAGCGAAGCTTGGCGGAATTGGCGATTAAAGCAACGCCCCTGATTTTATGCGCTTTGGGTTTAGCATTGGGTTATAAAGCGCAAATTTGGAATATAGGAGCCGAGGGGCAATTGACGATTGGCGCGATTTTTGCCGCCTTAATCGGTATAAATTTTGCCGATGTTAGTAGTTTTTGGGTATTGCCTTTATTGTTAATTTCTGGGGCAATTGGCGGTTTTTTATATGCTATGATCCCTGCGATTTTGAAATATAAATTTAATTGCAATGAAATATTAACTTCGTTAATGCTGGTTTATATTGCCGTTTTATTATTAAGTTATTTAATCACGGGACCATTAAAAAATCCCGCGGCTTATAATTTTCCAGAATCTATAACTTTTAGTGATTCCGCAGTGTTTAGTAAATTAATTCCCGGCACAAGATTTCATGCGGGCTTTTTTATTGCTATTTTTGCCGTTTTGGGCATGTGGATTTTCACGGCAAAACATATTATCGGCTTTCAGCTTAAAGTCCTTGGCTTAGCCCCCAAAGCGGGTAAATTTATGGGAATTCGTCCATCATTGGCAATATTTACTTGTTTTGGGATAACGGGTGCTTTATCGGGGCTGGCGGGTGCCATTGAATTAGCAGGTCCCATTAAACAATTAATTCCCACTGTATCGCCCGGTTATGGTTTTGCCGCAATTATTGTCGCGTTTGTCGGGCGATTAAACCCATGGGGAATTTTGCTTGCGGGCTTTATCTTGGCGCTTACCTATATCGGCAGTGATAATGCGCAAATTGCGTTTCGCACCCCCAATGCGGTTGGCAGTATTTTTCAAGCTTTATTATTATTTTATTTATTATCGGTGGATTTTTTAATCACTCATCGCGTGGTATTTGGTAAATCTGCCGATTGACTTGCCTGCCATAATTGGTATTCGGCGCGCCATTCTTCGGCGAAATCTACTTTTTGGTAATTGGCGAACCAAGGACCCCCGCGCGTGTAATGAATTATTTTTGGGTTTAATGCTTTATCATAACTGCCTTCAAGCCAATTATATGTCATCGGCAAAGCACCAATTTCATCATCATTTAACCAATAAAATCGGTGAAAATCGCGACCGGGCAAGGAATTTAATGCCACTAAATCAAGCTTTTGATTCGCATGGTGGCGCAAATTCCAAATCATCATAGACGACCAATTTTTGCGGGCGTATAATAATTGCGCTTGATTATCCATTTTAATGGTTTCTTTGGGTTGGTGGACATGGTGCACGCATTGCACGGCTTTGGTTTTATCAAATAATGCAAAAACTTCGGCTAAATCGCACCGAAATAAAAAATCGCAATCCGTGAAAATTGCGCATTCGCCCGATAAATTTAAATATTGCATGAAAAATCGCGTAATTGCAAATTCGGTGCTCATCGGAGCTTGGGAAATTTCATCAAAAAGCAAACCATCTTTGCGGCTTGTCTTGCGTTGATATAGCCCCGATTCTTGAAGTTGCGCCAATTTGATGGGGATAATATTTAACGCAATTGAGGCATGCCTTAACGCCGAAAATCTGGCGACTTCATATACTTCGGCTTCACGCGTATCAAAACCAATGCAAAGATTAAACATTTAAATCCAATTGCCCTGATTTATTGGGCGTGATTTGAATGGCGCGGCTGGTTAATTGCTGAATATCTGGAATTTTAGTGCGGGGTTTAAACCTATCAAATTCATGGGGCAGTGTTTGATTAATCGTGCGAATAAACGCCGCCGCGGCTTGCGTTTCTGTATAAAGTTGCACCTTTAAAGTTGCCAATAAAATTGAGCGATTTCCTGCTGCTGCACCCGTTCTTAAAGCCATAATTATCTCTCTCTAAATAAATACATAATGGTAATATAAAGTATTTAACCCTTAATTGCAAGTATTATTAAGCGGACTTCCCCATTTTTTTAGCGGGTATTTTATTTATAATGTTGTTGGTATTTTTGGGTGATTTATTAATCACGAAAATATTAAATTCGTGGCAGTTTGAGCGCTTGCGCTTTAATGGGATTAAAGGATTAAAGGATTGAAGGATTAGATTTTTAGGCTAATAAATTCTTTCTTTATGACTATCAATACTTACCACCATCGATTACACCCTTAATTCGTGAACCATCAATTGGTGCTGTATCTATTTTATTATCTAGTGCATTTATGGCATGTTGCATTTTCTCTATCTTTTTTTCTAGTTCATTAACTTTATCGCAAATTGCTAGAAATTCAGCTTGGGTTGGCGTTTTTGTCATTTAATTCTCCTTAATTTATATTAAATAATTGAATGTTATATTAATTACAATTAAAGTCAAGAAAATTCTTTTAATTTTATTTAAGCGCAAGCGTCAAAACGGGCGCTAATCGAAAAAATTCATGCTGTTTTATTTTGGGGGATTCCCCAAACCCCCTTAAAATATAATTAAAATATCGCTGATTTTCTGAAAATAAATTAGAAAAAAATAATTATAAAAACCCTTGATATTTATAGGTTTATTGTGAAAATATTGAATCAAAATTGATGAATTTTATTGCTTTTATTGAAATATTGGTTATGGTAATATTTATATATAAATTGTTCATTTTCAAACTGAGTTATCATGCCAAATATCATTGCCTTAAAACAAATTTTCAGATTAATTTATGCCCGCCATTATAAAATTATAACCACCGCGCAATATGAACGCAGTGTTTATAATAATTTTGAATTTAATACCAAGCAATTAATGGCATGGATTTGCAGCGATGCTTGCGCGATTGAATTGATGAATCTTGAAACCATCAATAATTGGTGCCGAATCACTATTGCGATACCAAGCCCGAAACATACTAAATCAAAATATTTCACGCTCCAATTAGCCTTTGATGCTTTTCATAAAAAATTTCGGCTAGAATGCGTGCAACCCCATGCAAATCAAGAAATTTTCCCTAAATAATGCCTTTATTTTGGAGTTCCCTGCCGATTTTCATAATTTGCGCCTCACCTAATTCAAGCGCATCATGGCTGGTATGCACGGAATATCGCCCCATGACTAAGGGGTAATCATGCAATGGGGCTGTGCCTAAAATCAACGCCGAATCGCCTAGCGCGGTAAGTTTTATTGGGGCTTCATTTTGTTCTAAAATCGCAATTTGTTTAGTAATTTGGGCATCATCGCACCTAATATTGCCTTTATGGACGAAAAACCAAGCGACTGCATGATTTTTCGGTGGGTGATAGATAAATTCTTCATCTTTTTTTAAGGTTAAATGAAAATAATTAATATCGGCGGGTGGCTTGATAAGGCTGGAATATTGCTGATAAGACCCCAAAAGAATTTTTATCCTATCATCACCTTGAACTTGTTCGGGCATGACATAAATTCCTTCGGGATTGCCGTTTTCTAAGGCGGGTGGTAGGGCAATCCAGACTTGAAAACCCTCAATCGCGCCGTCGCTTAAAAAATTAGATTGATGCCACGCCCCGCCACCAGACGCCATCCATTCCAAGCCTTTTTCATTAATAATGCCATTTTTTCCTGTGGTGTCTTCGTATTCAACCGCCGAAATTAATGGGTAAGTAAGCGTCGCGATGCCCGAATGCGGATGATAACCAAACCGAATATCAGAGGCGTTTTCGCTGAATAAATAATCTAAAAAAACAAAAGGTTTTAAATATTTACCCA
The DNA here is from genome assembly GCA_965262605.1 of Alphaproteobacteria bacterium. Taxonomy (GTDB): domain Bacteria; phylum Pseudomonadota; class Alphaproteobacteria; order JASGCL01; family JASGCL01; genus CBDHFN01. The sequence goes on from CBDHFN010000003.1 coordinate 132,137, forward strand.
AATCAGCGGGGCTAACCAAGCGGGTGATTGCCCCGTGATTGCGCCCCGAAGAAATATGCAGAATTTTTCTATAATCCTTTGTGTGTGCCATCGCATAAAGCCCCTATCTTGGAATTTTTACAACCACAGAAATAGGCTGTTTTACTTTGCGTGGCATCGTATTTTACGGGCGTGAATTCGGTATCCTTATGGCTGCCATCGCAAAAAGGTTGTTTTTTGCTCTGACCGCAAGCGCACCAATAATATGATTTGCCTGCTTCTACTTGGACGGGATATGGTTCTTTTTGCGCAATATTTGGTTGCATGATATTTCCTTTATTATGGTGATTGGTTAAATATTTTGGCTAATTTATTCAATGATTGGCTTAAATCATGGCATTCATCAGCATTTAATTGGTTAAACGCGCTTGCTAAATGCGCGATATGGGCGGGAAAGCATCGGTTAAATATCGCTTCACCCTTGGGGGTAAGCGCGATTTTCATGCTTCGCCCGTCATCGTCATTTTGGCAAGTTTGCAAAATCTGTTTTTGCACCATGCGTTGAATCACCCCGCAAAGCGAGCTTTTGGAAATAAAGGATTTTTCACCCAATTCCTTAAAAGTCATTGGCGGTTGATTGGCAAGCGTGGCAATTATATCAAATTGGGTTGGCGTCAGCCCCATTTGCCGAATTTGCGGAAAAGCAAATTCTTCAAATGCTTGATAAGTTTTGACCAAGCTTCGCAGGGTTGGCAAAAAGTTCATATATTAACTATATAGTTTATATATGAACTTGTCAAGCATTTTTTTGTGGATATTCCTCATATTTTTTAGATAAAATCTATAAAATTTTATTAATTTTATTTAAGCGCAAGCGTCAAAATAGTTAGCGAAAATAATAATTTTTGCGAACAAAACTCATTCTGTGCACCGATGATGCTAAATTCTGGGGAATATCCTGTATAAATATATAATTGACTTAAATATTTAAATGCCTTATATTTCAATTAATGAAAAGACGAAATTTTAATATTATCCCAATATCTTTATTCGCAAGTGGTTTATGGGCTGGTTTTGCCAATTCCCAAAATTCCAACGAATTAACCGTAAGCATGCACCGCGATTCGGGCGATAAATCATATTTTACAAATTTTATTGAAGCGTATAATATTAAAATGAATGTCATAAATTTTGATAATCATTTTGACCATATCAGCGATATTTATGATAAAAAAGTCAAACCAGATGCTATCATAACTTCCATCAGATACGCGTCAATGCTTTATTTATTTAAACTTTTGCAACCGATTAATTTTAAAAATATTTATGGCTATAGCCCGCCGAAACAATCAATTATAGGCATTTATAATCAAGAGGAAACCGCATTTATGTATCCCATTGCGCAATTTTCTTATATAGCTGCTTATAATCAAGCGCAAATGCCGCAAATGCCTAATCATTATGCCAATATATTTAGCGCCAGCGATAATATTATTTACTGGGACGAATCAATCGCCGAGGATATTGTGCGCTTGGCGTCAAAATATTTAGGGTATGGTTATAATAATACCGATAATCTGCAACAAGTTATAAGATTTTTGCAAATCATCAAAAAAAATATTAAATTTGTGGCAAATCCGCAAAAATACTTGCTTGATAATCAAGCAAGTATAATTTTCACTTATTCTTATAAAATTGCCCCGTTAATCAATAAATATAATTATATTGGCTATTTTTATCCCCAAGAAGGCACCGCAACCAATGAACAAGTGATTGTGATACACAAAGAATCAACCAATGCTAGATTAGCGGAACAATTGCTAAGCTATTTATCTTTACCCCTGATTCAAAGCAAATTATTGCAAAATACGCATACAACCTCGCAATATCCGCAATATGTTAAATTATTACCCTTAAATTTTCAAAATAATCGGGTGATATTTCCCAATTTCCCTGAAAAATATCAAAATTCGCCGATGAATTTTGTTAATATTGCCAATGAAAAACTTACAAAACAAGCGTTCAAGCAAGTTTTTGGCTAAATATTATTGACTTTAAATAAAATTTGCCTAATAATTATGCCATGAATCGCAGAGACTATCTTACATTATTATCCAATTTTCTTATAACTGCCAGTTATAGCCATGAATTATTGGCGGCAAATCCCCCGACACCAAACGAAATTACGGTTCTGATGCATCGTGAAGCAGGCGATAGTAGTTATTTTGAGAATTTTATGTATTCATATGGCATAAAATTACGCGTGGCTAAATTTGACCATGATGGCAAAGCCGTAAAAGCAATTTTGCAAGATAAATTAAAAATTGATGGCATGTTATTAACAACCCATTTTGCATCAATATTATTTGACGCAGGAAAATTAGCGCCGATTAATTTTGCTAATCTTAGCAATTATAAAGCACCCGCCACCACCTTAGTTGGCAAACATCATCCTGATGAAGTTAAGTATATTTTGCCCTTGGCTGGTTTTTATATTACGATTGCGTATAATAATAAAAAAATCAATGCTTCTGATTTGTCGTATAAAAATATATTTGAAAATCCTGATTTTAATCTTGCAATTGATGCAAGTTTAGAAGATGATTTTTTAAGATTATTGTCATTATATTTGGGGTATGGTTTTAATGCAACCAGCCAAATTAATTCGGTGATAAAATACGCCAAAGCGAACCGCAATAATTTTAAATTCTCAGCGAACCCCGTTGACGATTTAATGAATAATAAATCGGATGTTATTATAACTCTGTCCTATAAGATTGCTAATTATTTAGAATCCAATCCTAATATCGCGGTTTTTTATCCGCCCGAAGGCACAGCGTTATTTGAGATTGATTTTATGATTCCAAAAATTTCCAAACAACAAAGCGCGACCGAGCAATTAGTAAATTATTTATATATTCCGATAGTTTATGCAAAAATGCTTGAAACAACCGGGGCAACTTCATTTAATCCCAGCATTAAAAAATTAAGCAAATTATCATTGCAAACGAATCAAGCAATATACCCAAATTTTCCGGCAAATTATCCGCTGGCATTTGCAGCTTTAACAAATTTGAAAGATGATAAAATTTATTTTGACGCCTTTAAAGAAGTATTTACAAATTAATAATAAAAGATATTTTCATGGCAATACACCATTTTGCCGCTTGAAATCTTAACAAATCAGGTTATAAATACAATATCACGCGCCGTGGCAATGTTTATATTTTTTGCCCGAACCACAATAACAAGGGGAATTGCGCGATAATTTTTCGTTTTTATCGCTTGCGGGTTGGGGTTTGGTATCAGGTTTTGGGGAATCTTCATCGGGGTTATTATATTGCACCACTAATTTTGATAAATAACCAATCACTGATTTTTTCAAATCGGATAATAAATATTCAAATAATTGAAAAGCCTCTTGCTTATATTCATTAAGCGGGTCGCGTTGCCCATAGGCGCGCAACCCAATACCATGACGCAAATGATCCAAATTAAGCAAATGCTCCTTCCAATGATGGTCAAGAATTTGCAATAACAAGCTTTTTTGTGCGTGATTCATAATGTCATCGCCGTAAGTTTCAAATTTCTCTTGCATAATTTTTGAAGAAATATTTTCCAATCGCTCAATAATAATGGCTTTATTGACACCTTCTTCGCTAATCCAATCCAAAATCGGCAATTGCACGCCAAAAACACGGGCTATTTCAGTATGAAATGCTTGGGCTTTGCCCGAATCGAGCCATTGAGATGGCAATAATCGCTCATCACAATAAAAATTCGTCAGCTCTTCCACTAAATCTTTACGCATATATTCAATAATTTCTTGCACCGAAGGCGCGTTCATAATTTCTAATCTTTGGTCAAAAATTACCTTGCGTTGATCGTTCATCACATCATCAAATTTCAATAATTGCTTGCGAATTTCGTAATTGCGCTGTTCTACTTTTTCTTGCGCTTTGGCAAGTGCTTTATTAATCCATGGGTGGATAATTGCTTCGCCTTGTTGCAAGCCCAATTTAACCAACATGCCGTCTAATTTATCCGAACCAAAAATTCGCATCAAATCATCTTGCAAGGATACAAAGAATTTTGATGCGCCTGCATCGCCTTGGCGACCAGCGCGTCCGCGCAATTGATTATCTATACGGCGCGATTCATGCCGTTCGGTGCCAATGATTAATAAACCGCCGACATTAAGAATTTTTTCCCGCGCATCTTGAACTTCAGCCGTAATTTTTTGGGCATTTATTTCATATTCTGCTTCGGATTTTGCTGTATTTTTAGCGTCATTGAGCAAATTTGCCAAATTCCCGCCCAATTGAATATCCGTGCCGCGCCCCGCCATATTCGTGGCAATAGTCACCGCGCCTGCGATACCTGCTTGGGCAATAATCATTGCCTCTTGCTCATGCAGTCTTGCATTTAAAACTTGGTGGCGAATTTTTAAGCCTTGCAATTTTTTGGATAATAATTCCGATTTTTCAATGGACACGGTGCCCACCAATACGGGTTGCCCTTTTTGAGATGCTTTTTTTATTTCGGCAATCACGGCATCATCGCGTTCATCGGATGTGCGATACACCTCATCATCAAAATCATTGCGTGCCATCGGGCGATTTGTCGGAATTTCCACGACTTCCAAACGATAAATATCTTCAAATTCTTGGGCTTCGGTCATGGCAGTGCCCGTCATACCCGCTAATTTTTCATAAAGCCGAAAATAATTTTGAAAAGTAATACTGGCAATAGTTTGATTTTCGGCTTGTAAAGGCACGGCTTCTTTGGCTTCAATCGCTTGATGCAAGCCATCAGAATATCGGCGACCCTCCATCATTCTGCCCGTAAATTCATCAATTATCACGATTTTTTGGGCGCGAACAATGTAATCTTTGTCTTTTTTGAATAATTTATGGGCGCGAAGTGCGTTATCAACATGATGCACCAAGGAGATATTTTGCACATCATATAAATTACTATCTTCGGGTAATATTTTTTGCAATTTCAACAGATTTTCTAAAGATTCCATGCCCGTTTCCGAAATAGATACCGAACGATTTTTTTCGTCCAAATCATAATCTGATTCGGATAATAAAGGAATAATGGCATTGGCGCTTTGGTAATGGTTAACCTGCATATCGGCTTGCCCTGAAATAATTAAAGGCGTGCGCGCTTCGTCAATTAAAATGGAATCAACTTCATCAACGATAGCGAAATAATGCCCCCGTTGCACCATTAAATCACGCGATAATTTCAAATTATCACGCAAATAATCAAAACCAAATTCGTTATTTGTGCCATATGTTATATCACAAGCATAGGCGGCTTGCCGTTGTTCATCTTCAAGATTTGGGATAATCACTCCGACCGACAGCCCCAAAAAATTATAAATTTTGCCCATCCATTCGGCATCACGGCGCGCCAAATAATCATTCACGGTGACGACATGCACGCCCTTTTTGCTTAGCGCATTAAGGTAAACCGCCAAAGTTGCCACCAAAGTTTTGCCTTCACCAGTTTTCATTTCGGCAATTTTATGTTGATGCAGAACTATACCACCGATTAATTGCACATCAAAATGGCGCATACCCAGCACCCGCTTCGCTGCCTCACGCACGACGGCAAAGGCTTCGGGCAAAATATCATCAAGCGTTTCATCGCCAGTTATTCGGTCAATAAATTCTTGCGTTTTTGCTTGCAATTGCGCATCATTCAAGGCAATCATGCTGGATTCCAAGCCATTAATTTGCGCAATAATCGGCGTTAATATTTTCAAATATCGGCTGTTGGCGGAGCCAAATAAAGAATGAAGCAATTTTTGAAGCATGAATATCCTTATGAATTCATTAAGTTAAAGAAATCTGCGTTATTTTTTGTGTCTTTTAATTTATCTTGGACAAATTCCATTGCCTCAACCACGCCCATGGGCGTAAGAATCTTGCGCAATACCCACATTTTTGATAAATTAGTTTTATCCACCAATAATTCTTCCTTGCGCGTGCCTGATTTGGTAATATCAATGGCGGGGAAGGAACGGCGGTCCGATAATTTTCTGTCTAAGACAATTTCGCTGTTGCCTGTGCCTTTAAATTCCTCAAAAATAACCTCGTCCATTCTTGAGCCTGTATCAATTAACGCGGTGGAGATAATGGTTAAAGATCCCCCTTCTTCAATATTGCGCGCCGCGCCAAAAAATCGCTTGGGTTTTTGCAAGGCATTCGCATCAACACCCCCGGTTAAAACTTTACCCGAACTTGGCACCACGGTGTTATAGGCGCGCCCTAAACGGGTGATGCTGTCCAATAAAATCACGACATCGCGTTTATGTTCCACTAATCTTTTGGCTTTTTCAATCACCATTTCGGCGACTTGCACATGGCGCGAAGCGGGTTCATCAAAAGTTGATGATATAACTTCACCCTTAACCGAGCGTTGCATATCGGTCACTTCCTCAGGGCGTTCATCAATTAACAGCACCATTAAATAAACTTCGGGGTGATTTTTGGCAATCGCATGGGCGATATTTTGCATCACCACGGTTTTACCCGTGCGTGGCGGCGCAACAACCAACGCCCGTTGCCCCTTGCCAAGTGGTGCAACCAAGTCAATAATTCGGGTTGTCATATCTTTTTTGCCATCTTTATCCAATTCTAATTCCATATTAAGTTTTTTATTGGGGTAAAGCGGCGTTAAATTATCAAAATTAATGCGGTGGCGCAATTCTTCGGTGCTGGTGAAATTAACTTCATTAACTTTTACCAAGGCAAAATATCGTTCATTGGCTTTGGGAGCTTGAATTTCGCCTTCAACCGTGTCGCCTGTGCGCAAGGAATATTTGCGAATTAAGCTAGGCGAAATATAAATATCGTCTGGTCCTGCTAAATAATTTGTTTCGGCGGAGCGCAAAAAACCAAAACCATCAAGCGCGACTTCTAAAACCCCGCCCCCCAAAATAATCGTGTCATTTTCGGCAAGTTCTTTTAAAATAGCAAACATTAATTCTTGCTTGCGCATATTAGTGGCATTTTCAATTTCATATTGTTCAGCCAATGATAATAAATCAGATGCCGATTGTGATTTTAATTCGCGTAGGTGCATTATTTAACCTTATTTAATTTTTTTTAGGGGAATGAGCTGGTGAAAAAAGAATATTTTCGCTCTGTGATGATAATCTAACTTGAATTACCAACCATGTCAAGCAAATAAAAAGCCTAATGCAACAAACTTTAAATATTGATTGACATAGAATAAATTTTCAGTTATTGAACAAATACTCATCGGTGGGGTGGCAGAGTGGTAATGCACCGGATTGCTAATCCGCGATCGTTGTAAAGCGATCCCAGGGTTCGAGTCCCTGTCCCACCGCCATAATTCTTGCGTATTTTAATGAAAAAAATTGTAAATTTCTTGCGCGATGGCTTCGGAAATGCCATTAACTTTGATTAAATCTTGAATCCCAGCATCTTTCACCCCTTCCGCCGAACCAAAATGCAACATTAAAGCTTGTTTTTTCTTGGCGCCAATGCCTTTTATATCATTAATCGGGTTCGCGCTTATGGCTTTTGAACGCAATTTACGGTGGGCACCGATGGCAAATCGGTGCGCCTCATCACGCAGTCGTTGAATGAAAAACTGCACGGGGTGATTTAACGGCAAGGCAATTTCCCGATAATCATAATTACCGAAGGCTGGAATATGAATAATCTCGCGCCCGGCATTTCTATCTTCGCCTTTGGCAATGCCGATGGGTAATATTTTTTCATATAAGCCGCATTCTTTAAGAATCGTAATCGCTTGGGTTAATTGCCCCTTGCCGCCATCAATCATAATAACATCAGGGGTAAATCCGTGGGTTGTTTCTTCGCCTTCGCCTTCGTTAATTGCGCGGGTAAACCGCCGACGCAACATTTCGCGCATCATGGCAAAATCATCGGCGCCAGCTTTGGTTTTATCCCTTGTGAAATTAAATAAGCGATAGGCTTTTTTGTTTAAACCAGATTCATTAGCAACCACCATCGCGCCCACGGGTTTATCGCCTTGGTTATGGGAATTATCATAAATTTCAATGCGTTTAATCACGCGGGGGAAATTAAGTATTTCTTGTAATTCGGCGCATAATTTTTGATGAAATTCTTGATTCGCAATATGCTGGGTTAAGGCAATTTTCGCGTTTTCATTGCATTGCTTGATTAAAGCGACGCCCTCGCCGCGGCTTGGGTGGCGCAAGGTTATTTTTTTTTGCCATAATTGGCTTAAAGCACTGCTTACTAATTCGCCTTCGTGGCTTAATTGCCCCAATAAAATTAACGGCGGTGGTTCAATATCGCGGTAATATTGCATCAAAAAATTTTGCATGATAATTTCATTCGTATCATCATTATTATCAATGGAATTGGGTAATAATATTGCGCGATTACCAAAATTTTTACCGAATCGGTAATAAAATATTTGCAAGGAACTTACCGCGCCCAAGCGATGAAATCCAATAATATCGGCATTATTAATGCCTTGTATTTCAAATGATTGATGATGTTGAATTTGGGTTAAGGCTTGAATTTGGTCGCGGTAAATCGCGGCTTTTTCATAATTTTGGCTCATGGCGGCTTCTTGCATTTTTTCGGCAAGATTTTGTTGCAATTCTTGGGAATTGCCTTTGAGGAATTGTTCAGCCTGATGCACCGATTCGGCATATTCGCTTGGCGTGATTTTACCAACGCAAGGCGCAGAACAGCGTTTAATATGATATTGCAAACAAGGGCGGGTGCGGTTATTCAACACGGCATCGGTGCAATTTCTTAATTTAAAAAGCCGCTCTAATGTCTGCATGGTTGATGCCACCGCCAACCCCGAGGCAAATGGTCCAAAATATTGTCCCTTGATAGATTTTGCGCCGCGATGCTTGATAATTTGGGGAAATTCATGGTCTTTTATCAATAACATTGGGTATGATTTATCATCGCGCAACAAAATATTATATTTGGGTTTTAGCTGTTTAATTAAATTTGCTTCTAAAATTAACGCTTCAACTTCGGTTTGCGTGGTAATAAATTCCATGGTGCAAGTTTGCGCCACCATTCGTTGAATTCGCACCGATAATTGCATGGGTTTTGTGTATGAAATTACCCGTTTTTTCAGATTTTTTGCCTTGCCGACATATAAAACTTGCCCATTTTGCGCCACCATGCGGTAAACCCCCGCGTGTGAAGTTAAATTATCACAATAGGATTTAATAATATCGCAACCTTGGTTTATTATTTTGCTCATATTGGAGTATTTTTTACGAATATATATTTAGAATCTGTGCTTAATTCGGGGTTAAAATGATAATTATCAACGGATATTTTTTGGCAATCTTGAATATTTTTATATTGATTATGCAAAATTTCCCGCGCCAGCGCACCACGCAAGCGTTTAATAAACATGCCCGGTGCCGTGAAATTTTTACCATCATAATTTTTAAAATCACAATCAAGCCATTGAAATTGCGATTTATCAACCACGCCAGAATATTCTTGCGATGCGCAATTAACAATGATTTTATGCCCATGTTGTTTAAGATATTGGGATATTTTATCGCCCCAAAATTCGTAAAGATTTTTAAAATTTCGCGCCGATAAAGCGCAACCCATCTCTAATCGGTAGGGTTGAATCGCGTCAAATGGGCGCAAAATACCATAAAATCCGCTTAAAATACCCAAATTATTTTGCGCGTATTGCTTCGTTGCATCATGCCAATGATGCGCTTGTAAGCCCAAAAAAGTATCGCCATTAAATAAATGCACCGCCGCATAAACTAAGTCGGGTTTTTGCGCAAAATCTTGAAATCTTTGCCAATTTAGTTCGGCTAATTTTGGCGATAAATCCATTAATTTGGCAATTTCTTGGGCGGATTTTTGTTTTAAAATTTGGGCTAATTGCCAATTTTCTGATAAAAAATTTGGTGGCGTTAAAGCTTCATATTGCTTATTTTCAGCCATTTTTTTTGCGGGTGAGACTAAAATAAACATTGTTATTGCTTGTTTTTAACAAATTCATTATAACGCAATTTAGTCGCGTCATTCATCGGGTATAAGCCCGGCAAAGCCACGCCATTTTGCACTTCGTTCAGAATCCATGCCTCTTGATTTTCTTGTTCTAAGGCTAAATCCGCAATTTCATCGGCGATTTCTTGGGGGATAACTATCACGCCGTCTCGGTCGGCAATTAAATAATCATTGGGAAAAATCGCCGCACCACCCACGCCGATGGGTTCTTGCCAACCGACAAAAGTCAACCCCGCCACAGACGATGGTGCCACGGTGCCATTTGCCCAAATCGGCAATTTTGTTTGTTCAATACCTTCAATATCGCGCACCATGCCATCGGTAATAAAAGCTTGCACACCGCGCATTTTCATTCTGGAACATAAAATATCGCCCAAGCAACCGCTGTTTTGCACGCCATTTGTGCCCGCAATGGCGATAACTTCGCCCTCCATGGCTTCAATCGCGGCGCGCGTGGAAATGGGATTGCCCCATGATGCGGGCGTGGCTTTATCCTCACGCATGGGAATAAATCTCAGCGTAAAGGCGCGTCCCACAATGCGCCCATAATTATTATTAAGCGGCATGGCACGGTCAATATAACAACTGCGCAAGCCCTTTTTAAGCAAGATTGTGCTATAAGTTGCGGTGCTTGCACGACGAAGGCGGGTTAATAAATCTTTGGTCATTTTTATCCTTATTGCTAAAATTATATACTTTTAATGAATTTTAGTCAATAAATTTAAGTATCGCATTGACAATAATTATCGGGTAATTGGTGGGGTATATTCTAGTGGACGGGTAATATGTTTATTGTTAAAATTTATTTTTTCGGGCAGTAAATTTCTTTTTAAATGTTTTATTTTTATTGTTTGTTGTTGATTACAATTTTTTGCTAAACCATTGCAATATTTTGCTTGCCCCGGTGGAATGATTAATTTGACATTTTTACCAAGCTTAATAATTGATTGAACTGCTGGAATTAAATCAGTATCAGAAGTTATTAATAAAGCGCAATCATATAAATCGTTATAAGCATCTTGCACCATATTTAATGCAATTTTAATATCAGTTTCTTTTTCTTCGTGTTTCGTAAAATTTTGCTTACATTTATCGCACCAAACTTGTTTATTTTTAAAATTTGACATTATGGCATCTACACCCATTGCCTGTATAGATTCAACATAAATTTCATGCCTAATTTTAGATGCAGGTTTCCAATAAGGGTAAGCAGAAAAAAATTTTACGCCCATTAATTGATGATTTGCCCCTATCAAAGATTTGGATAATTTATAAATATCCAGCCATTTCAAATGATTATTTGCATAACCTAATCTTGCAATGCTATGGTATAAATTAAAGCCATCAACATAACTATAATAGCGCATAAATTCCCCTATAAATTTAGAAAGGGCGGTAAAAACCGCCCTTCCGCTGTCTAAAATAGCGAACTAAATTGACAGGATGCTTAATATAAATATAGCATAATTTATACCAAAATCAAGAAAAAAATTAAATTTTTGCAACCAAAATAAATTTATACTCTGATTCCCCAATAGTGTTAAAAATTATCGTCATCTGCGCCAATAAAAATACAGAATTTAAGGGGGAATTTAGCATATTTTAATCAACCCAATATCCCTTGCGGTGATAGGATGGGCTTGGAATATAGCGCAATCCTAAATGGCTATAATCCTCGTCTTGCCATTTTGGGTATAGGATATTATTGCCATAGTCAAAATTCGTGTTGCGCCGAAAATGGACTTCAATAACTTTACCGCCGATATATTCAATATTTATCGTTTTATACCGATTTTGGCAATCGTGGAATATGGCGGGCATGGGAATTATATCATCGGTTTTAAACCATTTATTAAATTTCCATAAAGGGTCGCCTTGATTTCTTGTGCCTTCAACGCATAAAATTTGTTTGCCATTTTCATAATCAATGCTTAAATGCCGTCCTTGAAAAATTTCGCACCAAAAATAGCCATTGGGTATATGGTCTGTATTATCGCGTAATTCCACAAATTCTGCGCCGCGCCCCATGCCCGGAATATTTACACAGGGTCTGATAATATATTTGCCGATTTTATCCACGAATTTTCCAGCAGGTCCGCAATTATAATGCATTTTACGCGCCACGATTAATTTATCAAAAACCCATAAATCCCTCTCATCGGCATTTGCCCATGCGATTGCTTCAATATCTGTGTCTTTCATTGTATCTTCCCCCCCCTATTTAAAAAAATCACTTATTTTTAGGCATTACCGCCATTTTATCGGCAATATCGCGAATTATTTTGATGCCATCAACAATATTATCTTCGTGAATACATGAAAATCCAAGGCGAAAAAATCGTTCGCCTTGGTTAGATTCATAAAAAAATGCTTTGCCATGTTCAATGACTACGCCATTTTTTAATAATTCCGAAGAAAATTCCACCGAAGATAAAATATTTTCTGGAATTTCAACCCAAAAACTTGTGCCCCCAAACGAAGGCGTAATGGTGAAATTCGGCAAATATTGCGCCATGGCAGATTTAAGAATAAACCAGCGGTTTTGATAGATTTTTTTTAAACGATTAAGCCATAATTCGTGATAGCCTAAGGATAAAAATAACCCCGCCGAGCGTTGATTATTAAGCGGTGGGTGGCGCAAAACCAAACGGCGCAATGATCTTAATTCTTGAATTACCGTCGGGTGCGCCACAATAAATCCTAATCGCAACCCGGGGAAAAGATTTTTGGAAAAACTGCCGACATAAAATACTCGTCCATTTTTATCCAGCGATTTCAAGGCGGGGGTTGGGCTGTCGGTATAGTTAAATTCTGTTTCGTAATCATCTTCAATGATAATAAAATTTTCATTATGGGCTTTTTCTAATAATTTACGCCGTTCAATAATTGGCATGGTAATGGTGGTTGGTGCTTGATGCGAAGGGGTGACTATCACAATATTGGGTTTGTGAATTGCTTCAACAATAATGCCATGCTGATTAATGCTGATGGGTATAATATTATCGGAATAAAATCCCATAATTGCGCGAATTTCTGGATAACATGGGTCTTCAAGCGCGACTTTTGTTTCTTTGCCCACAAATAATCTTGCCAATAAATATAAAGCATTTTGCGCGCCCATGGTAATTATAATGGAATCAGTGGCGACATTAATACCGCGTTTGGGTAAAACCCTGCGGGCGATATTTTCCAGCAATAATCCATCATCTTCTTCGTAAAAATCGGGGGTAAAATGTGGCATGCCTTGTTTTAACCCTGCTAATCTTACGCATTCGCGCCATTCATTAATGGGAAAATGCGTATAATCTATTTGCCCATATACAAATGGATAAGGATATTCTTGCCAATTTTTTGGGCGTAAAACCACGGGGGTGGCGCTGGGGTTGACTTGGAATAATTGCTTGTAATTAATTTGCGATTCCGAATTAACTTGGTGGCGCGGGGCATATTGGCTTAAATCAAGATTTTTATGCACAAAAAATCCCGAACGATGCCGTGATTCTAAAAAACCTTCGGCAACTAATTGCGTGTAAGCATCAGCAATGGTATTGCGGGAAATTTTCAAATCTTGGGCTAATTGCCGCGAAGATGGGATCATTTCCCCGGGTTTTAAATGCCCATCAAAAATTGCCTGCATCAACATAGAGCGAATTTGTGCCTGCTTGGATAAGGGGCTATTATGAGGTAAGGTGAATAAAGTTTCGCGCATTTTCAGTATTTATTATATTTATCTGTTTACCATGAAATTGCAAGAATTATTATAAAGAACATTCTCCATTTTTTTATATACTAATTCGGGGGGGGTGCCTCATCACGAAAATATTAAAAGATGGTGCAAGCGCAAATAATTAGCGAATATAGTCAACCAAACACGCGAATCACTAACTCTGATGATAATAATGGGGTGGCAGGGCTTGATTTTTAGGGAATAATAAGCCATCACGGGGGTCTTGAATCGTCCGTTCTTCGCAATAATTAAGGGTAAATCCGGCGCGAAGATAATTTTTTAATGCGTTGGGATGATCCAATAAGCAAGTATTTACCGAGATATGTCGGGGATTTTCCTGCCAAGCTGCAAATAAAACTTGCGTTAAAAACCCAAAACCTAAACCAAGCCTTGCGGCTTGGGGCAATAAGCCAAAATAGGCTAAATCACAAATCGGCATAAGAGTCATATCAAGTTCGGCAAAACCCAATATTTCATTATTTTTATATAAGCCATAATAATATTTATCATGATTTATATATTGCGCCAATTGAGCGTCGCGCCATAATTTTTTTTCCCACCATAAATATTGGTTGCCGATTTTATCATAAAAATCGCGCCATTCTTGCACCGATGGCTTGGGCATGGCGCGCATTTCATAACCATCAGGCAGAGGCACAAACACGCCTTTTTTTATCATTTTTAAATGTATAATATCCGCCCGTAAGATTTTATTCATGCGATTATCCTTGATATTCCTTGATTTTGCGGTGCAAAGTTGCTCTGTCTAAATTTAGGGCATCGGCGGCTTTGGAGATATTGCCTTGATGAATATTAATAATATATTTAATATAGCGCGAATCAAATTCTTCTTTGGCTTGTTTATAATTCATATTTAACGCCCAAATGGGTAAATAATCTTGGGTTTGCATATTATTTTTAATATCTTCAAGCGTAATATTTTCTTGCCCAATATTAGCTAGGATTAATCGTTCTAAGAAATTGGATAATTCAGAAAAATTGCCTTTCCATGGGTAAGCGCGTAAATATTCCAAAGCATCATTATCAAGATTAATGGAGCGTAAGCCATGGGCGGCGCAGTATTTTTCAATTTCAAATTTGGTAATAAATTCGCAATCATTAATTCGTTCCCATAAATCCGGGGCATGAATTTTGTGAGACGCAATGCGCGTGATAAAATCAGCATCGCAATAATTTAAAATATCATCATTATCGGGGTAAGACGCCGTGGCGATTAACCTGACATCAACGCTTATATATTGTTCGCTGTCCGTGCGGTAAAATTTACCGCTTTGCATAAATTCATTCAATAATTGTTGCTGTTTAAGGGGTAATAATGGAATTTCTTGGCAAAGTAAAGTGCCACCATGGGCGCGTTCCAAAAGCCCAATATCTTGATGATTGCCAAAAATTGCCGCAACATGTTGGGGGTTGGCGCAATGTAAAGTTATAAAAGCCGCGTCTTTACGCGCCGATAATTCGTGAATTCGTCTGACAACTAATTCTTGCCTTGAACCATGTTTGCCATGAATTAAGATTCGGGAATTTAATTGCGCGGACTTGAATATTTGGTCATTTAATTGCCGAATTGCCAATGATTCGCCTTGAAAAAAAACCTCATTATCAATTTTATTACGCAATAATTCAATATGTTCTTGGTTTAATTTTGCTTCATTTAAGGCTTTTTTCACCATATTAATTAAGCCATCAGCATGAAATGGTTTGGTTAAAAATCCATATGCCCCCATTTTAGTCGCATTGACTGCCATGTCAATCGTGCCATGCCCACTCATCATCAAAATCGGAATTTGCGGTTTTTGTTTTTTGATAATTTGCAATAATTGCAACCCGTCCATTTGCGATTCTTTAAGCCAAATATCCAAAATAATTAGTTGCGGGTAATGTTTTTGTAATAAATATTGTGCCTCGGCGGTGCTGCTGGCGACGGCGGTTTTAAAACCCTCGTCTTGTAAAATGCCTGCGACTAAGTCGCGTATATCGGCTTCGTCATCAATGATTAATATATCAACTATCATCTTAGGGAAATTCGTTTATTAAAGATTCAGTCATGCGCAAAATCGCATCGTCCCATTTATTTTCGGGGGAATGGCGCGGTGGAATTCGGAATAATTTAACCGAATCATACCATTTTGTAGTATCAGTATTTTTTAACCATCGCCAATCATTCCAATGGTCTAATAATAAATATGTGCGAATCCCCAATGCGCCCGCCAAATGAATCGGTGCAGTATCAATGCCAATCACGCAATCACATTGCGATAAAAGTGCCGCTGAATCGGCAAAATTGCGAAAATTATTGCCAATATTATATAATTTATGTTTTAGCGGCACATCACGAATCTCATCAGCACCTGCGCCGCGTTGGATTGAAAGCCATTGCACATCTAAGGCATCAATCATGGGTTGAAAGACTTGTAAGGGTAAAGAGCGTTCAACATCGCGTGGATGCAAGGGCGAGCCGCGCCATACTAAGGCAAAAACATATTTTTTCTTAGATTTTACTTGAAATCTGCCGTCATTGGGGGCTTGTAAATACCCCGCGCCAAGGGGGATATTTTCAGGGGTAATATTAAGAAATCTTGGCAATTCCATTAACGGGCAATGATAATCATTGGCGATATATTCGCGCGATTCCGAAGTCACTAATAAATCAATTTCGCTTAAATTTTGAAAAGTTTCATGCAGGACATCAGGGGCTTCCACAATAATTTGCTTTGCCCCCATTTGTTTTAAAGTCTTGACGAATCTTATGGTCATGATGGAATCGCCATAACCTTGTTCGGCATGAAGATATAAAATTTTATCCTTGACATCCTCGCCTTGCCAATGTTCCGAATTATATTCCCCCGAAAACATTTTTTGGTGCATTTTTTTAAAATCTTCGCGCTGATAGCGCAAGGAATATAGGGAAAATCCCGTCGCCCAATGCCCCATGCCTAATAATTGCATACCAGTATTAAAACCAATATTAACGCTGTTTGGGTCTAATTCTAAAGAACGAGTATAAGCATCTAAACATTTATAATCATCGCCATAATCACCATATAACGCGCCAAGATGCCCCCAAAAAGTCGGATTATTTGGTTCTAACTTTATCGCATAATTTAAGGCATTTATTGCCGTTTCAAAATCATTAATTTTGCGATAAATCAAGGCTTTTTCCAAATAACAATCACCATGTTCTGAAAAAATCTCCATGGTCATATTTATGGTTTCAAGGGCTTTATCAGTGTCATTTAATAAATTATAACAATGGGCAATATATAATAACGCCAGCGATTTAGGATTAAATTTTTCAATGACAATTTGGTAAAATTTAATGGCTTCGGTAAATTTTGCCAATTTCATTTTTACCGACGCAATGGACATATAAAGATTTTCATCTTCGGGGTTAATTTCTAAGGCTTGGGCGAAATATTCTTCAGCCTTTTCGTAATTGCCAATATTAAAAAAACATAAGCCAAGGCGATATAAAACGGAAATATTGGCAAAAATAGAAGGTAGGGCTTTTTCATACATTTGCCCCGCAAATTCATAATTTTCAAGCCGATAAGCAATTTCCGCCAATTTAACAATAATATTTAAATCCTTGGGGTTCGCGTCAAGTTCAAGTTTATATTGATGAAAATCAGCTTCAATTTCATCACGGCTGGCGTTCGGGTCATAACCCGCCACGATGATGCTGTAATTGGGTTCGGGTTCTGGGGCGGGATTGATAACAATTTTATGCGGTTTGGGGGCTTGCTTTAAGGTAATTTTATTGGCAAGCGTCATGATTTTTGGTGTTGCTGGTGCGCTTGGTGGATTATCCAGTTGTTTTTGTGGTTTTAATTGCTGTAATAAATTCTTGCCAATATCAACGACTCTTGGAACTTGCGCATCGCTAATCGGTGCGGCAGTTTCATTGGGTGATGCTAAATTTTGTTGGTTAAGATTATCCATATTACCCCCCCAATTCAACCGCCCGCAGATAAGCATTATTTATTGCATGGGACATTAATTTATCTAAGCCAGAATTTTTATCTTTAAGCTTTACCATTGCGGCATGGGTTGTCCCCGCGGGTGATGTCACCATTTCGCGCAATTTTGTCGCTCCCAAAGGGTTGCCATATAATAATTTTGCTGCCCCCAAAATAGTTTGTTCCGTGGCAATCAGGCTTTCTTGCGGTGTTAAGCCAATTTCCACACCCGCGCTAATCATTGCCTCACATAGGGCGAAAATATAAGCAGGACCCGAACCTGATAATGCTGTAATAGCGTCAATTTTCGCCTCGCAGTCTAAAAAAATAATTTTACCCAAATTGGCAAATAATTCGCGAATTAAACCATATAATTCTTGCCCATATTTATTGCCATAAACCCCCATCATACCACAATTAATTAAAGCTGGCGTATTGGGCATCACCCGTATTATCGCCGCATTTTCGCCAAAAATATTTTCATAATAACGGCAATTTTTACCCGCAACCACCGAAATTACCACAAGCCTTGCGCTTGATGATTTTGGAATGAATCTTTGATAATGCGGCAAAATTTCATCGGCATATTGGGGTTTAATGGCGATAATTAAAATTTCAAATATTTTATCCGTAGCGATTTCGTCAATATTTTGATAATATTTAATAGTTATATGATTTGATTGATGCGCCTTAAAATCATATTTCAAGGGATTCGGATCAATAATGGTAATGTCAATCGGTTCAGAATTTTGGGTGCTATCTTCCAGCCAGCCTTTGACTAAGGCAGTGCCCATATTACCGCAACCAATTACTAATATTTTTTTCATATACCCTGATTCCCCAATAATATTAAGAATTATCATCGCTAAGGGGATTAATATTTTAAGTTTAAGGGGGATTTTGTCTCTTTGCTAGCTCAAAATCTTCCCTAAACAACCCCCATTATAGTCAAAATTTGACTATAGTTATATTGTGAATGATTTTATCATAAATCGCAAGCAAAAAATAATAATTCGGCATAAATTTTGCTTATATTTCGTATATGACTGATAATAATTCTGAAGTTTCCGCGCAATTGCGCGATATTAAATCCCAAGTAAGTGCTTTGGCGCAATTTTTGCTGTCCATGCGTGATGTTCCCCAATATGTCCAAGAAAATGTCAATCGTTTGGATAGGATTGAGGATAGAATCAATAAGGTAACCTTAAATGAACTGGACCAAATTATTGAATCATTGCAATATTCGGCAATTAAATCCGAAAATGCCGCGAAAATTTATCGTGGCTGGAAACCAAGTTTTATTTTAGGCGTGATTTGTGCCGTTGCCTTTGGTTCGCTTGGGTATATCACGGGCTTAAAGCAAGGGATTCCGTCCAAGCAATCACAAATTGAATTTGCCGAAAAATTTAAATCCATTAAGGAAAAAGATAATGCCGAATGGACTATCGCCAATCCCGAAATCGTCAAATTAGTGCGCGATATTGATGAAAACGATTTACGATGGTTAAATTCCGCGACAGCGCGATACGCAAAAAAATTCTTTCAAGTTAATGGATTTTTAGTTAATGGCGAATGCCCCGCAACACAATTGCAGCAACGCCAAGTCAACGGGCGGACATTATGTTCCATTTGGAAGGTTGACCCCAGTTGATGCTTCAATTACAATTATGAATTTACAAGAATTTAATTTTGATTTACCCGTGGCACGAATCGCGCAACGCCCCTTGCCGATGGCGCATCATGCCAAATTGCTGAATTATATTAATCAAGACAATATATTGCATCAAACTATTTGGGATTTACCGCAAATTATCCCACCCAAATCAGTAATAATAATTAATAAAACCAAGGTCATTCCCGCGTTTTTTGAAGCCACCCGCGGACAAGCAAAAATTGCGATAAACTTAATTGAAAATTTAGGCAATGATCATTTTGAATGTTTTATAAAAGGCGCAAAAAAATGCAGAATTGGCGATATTATTACTATTAATCAAGATTGCCGCGCTGTTTTAATTGCCAAAAATCCCGATGGAATTTGCGTGCTTAACTTGCAATTAACCCCACACGCGAAATTTGACAATATTTTAGATGCGGTTTTGTCGTTTGGTAAAATGCCCCTGCCACCATACATAAAAACCCGCGATGATGAAATGGATAAATTGCGCTATCAACCAATTTTTGCGCGCCAGCTTGGGTCTTACGCGGCACCGACCGCGTCGCTTCATTTCACGCATGAGCTTGTGCAAGAATTATTGGCACGCGAATGCGAATTTGTTGAAGTTTTGCTTCATGTTGGCGCGGGCACATTCAAACCGATTAGCGTTGCAAATATTAACGACCATCAAATGCACTATGAATATGGCGAAATATCGCCCCAAGCGGCACAAACATTAAATCAAGCCAAGCGCGAAGGCAGATTTATTCTTACCATTGGCACAACGGCTTGCCGAATTTGCGAATCAGCCACGAATGACGCTGGCTTAATTGAGGCTTACGCGCAAAAAACCAATATTTTTATTAAACCGCCCTATAAATTTAAATTTGTGGAAAATTTATTAACGAATTTTCATTTGCCGCAATCAAGCTTATTTATTTTAGTTTGCGCCCTTATTGGGCGTGAAGCCGCGATTGATTTAATGGCGCTGGCGGTTAAAGAAAATTACCGATTTTTTTCATTTGGCGATGCTTGCTTATTGCGTAAGCAATTATAATTAACCAAATACAAAATTATCTGAACCGAATCGCAATAAGAAACTTTGCAAATTATTGCCAAGATTGCTTGCCTCGGCATGATTGGAAACTTCCACGCTTAATATTTTACTATTATTAAAGGTAATATCATATTGACCAAAATTATTATCGTTAATAAAGCCACGCACCGCGCTTACTTGATTGGTTAATGCTTCAAAATTAGTGATATTATTATTCGCATCTTGAATATGTAAAATATCTTCACCATATTTGAAATTTAATAAGGTGGTTTTGTTGGTGGCGGTATTAAAATCATAAATAAACGCATCGCGCGTGCCCGTTGTCCCCGACATTGAACCTTGGTCTTCGTTTTGGACAATGAAGTTTTGGATATTTTTAACAAACGCCGAAATATTGCCATTGGCATTGCGCCATATCGTATAGCCATCGCTGGTTGTTTGATTGGTTTGTTGAAAATTCGTTAAATAAATAAAATCATCGCTGGTGCCCGTAAATGAAAAATTTGTTGTGCCTGATGATTTTGCGCCGCTTAAATCCAAAAGGTTATTTTCATTTAAAACAAACACATATTGCCCAGACCCGCCATTAAAGTTAAATTGTTCAAAATTCGTGATTTTTAAATTGGGCTTTTGCGTAAAATTTTCCATGGTTAAAGACGCATTTGTCGTAAAATTAAATTCAAGCGTATCAATGCCAAGCCCACCATCAATGGTGTAGCCTTTATAATTATCCCTGACATTGACTTGCACTGAGTCATTGCCAGCATTTAGATAAAATTTATTGATAATATTGCCATCTTCAATTGCCACCGAATCTAATTGCACGGCGACATTGGAATTTGAACCAATAAATATAGTATCAAGCGGCGTTTGTTTAAGAAAATTGCGTTGCCCATACATAACATATCCCGTGCCCGAGCCATTATTACCATCTGGCGCACCGACAATAATATCCGCCAAGCCATCACCATTAATATCTTGCCCGCCAGAAACCGCATAACCCGCCGCATCATTGCGCCTGCCGGTAAATCCGATGCCATGCACCCCAGATACAAAATTTGCTAAATCAAATATATTTGAAGCCCCTGAATAAGTTGCATTGCCGAATATTAAATAACTGCGCCCTGCGCGATTAAAATCATCAGCAACCCCAATGATAATATCAGCATAACCATCGCCATTAAAATCACCCGCCGCATCAACCGAAGTTATTGATGAACCCGCAAGATTATTGATAAATAACCCTAAATTCGTGGTGCTGGTAATATCCGTATGGGAAATAGTGCTGGAGCCATAAATAATTGCGGCTTGATTAGCGTTATATAAAATAATATCATTTAAATTATCGCCATTAAAATCGCCAATCGCATTAATGCCCGCGTAAGTGCCGCTTATTTTGATGCGATTAACGATATTTTCGGGATTTGTTGATAATATATTATTTATTGTGTTGCTGCCATAAATAATATAAGTTGCCGAACTGGTGGTTAAAATTACTTCACCGCGTCCATCATTATTTAAATCATTAACAATATAGGCATTAAGAGTGCCAGTAATTTTCCGCCCCATATCGCTGGCTAAATTATTAAGGTCATAATTAATCGCCGAACGCCATTGCGATTTGCCATATAAAATATAAGTTAAATTGCTAAAATTCGTATTTGAATGAAATCCAGTATGAATAATAAAATCATCAAATCCATCACCATTAATATCGCCACCGCCGCTTATCGTATTTTGGTTGCTTAGATTATTAGAATTAATTTGGCTGCTAAGCCCGCGAATCGTAAATTGCCCCGCTGTGCCTCCAAACGCAATATAATGGTTGGTCGCGCTGGCGTTGCCGTATTTTGTGGTTATGCCAAAATCCGCCAAGCCATCGCCGTTAATATCGCCCAAGGCAACAATCTTATCGGTGATTCTGCCGCCGCTGGCAATATCGGCAAAAGAAGCTTCAACGCTTGAAGTGAAGGTTGCTATGTTCGTAACCGAGGCAAAACTGCCATTTCTGCCATAAATTACATGGGTTTCAAGATTATCACTTACCAAACCAAAATCCGCAATACCATCACCATTGACATCGCCCAAAATCGCAACGCCATTGCCTAAACGCGAAGTCAGCGAACCAAAATCCCTTAGCAAAAACCCTGCGCTTGAAGGCAAATCCCAAAATCCAGTTTTCACATCAAAAACTGAAAACGAAAATGTTTTGGATGCGTAATTCGCCGCGGTTGTTGAAATGCCCGTGAAGGCTTCTAATTGAATCACAAATGATGATTTATTATCAGGTAAATTATTAAAATTGCTGGGCGCATTAACAAATTCAACAATACCCGTTAAAGAATTTAAACGAAAATAGGCATTGTCATTTGTCCCCGTTAAAAATTGATATGTTATATTATATTGCGAAGAATCCCCCGAAGCCGATAAATTATACACAAATGGGTCGTCATTTTCGGGGCGTTTATAATTAAGCGGCGTGCTGGCAAATGCAAGCGGTTGCGAATTTGTGAGCACGGTTAAGCTTACTTCGGTGATGGCTTTAATGGTGGTATAATCAATCGTTTTGCCTTGAATTCTTACCACATATGTATTATCGGCGTTGGAATCGGTCGGGTTTTGAAAATCCGTATTGGCAATAAATGCAACTTCACCGGTAATGCTGTTGACCGAAAATTTACTGGAATCGGCGGAACTGACAATTTCATAGCGCAATGTCGTATCAAAATCACTATATCCAAGGGCTCTAAATGCTGATTTATTGCCTTCGGCAACTGAAAATCTGGTGGTATTGGAAAATTGCACGGGTTCTACAATATTTTGTAAATTAACATCCACAAAAAATGAATTTATTTGCGAATTTGCCAAAGATCCCGCCGCAAAGGCGGCTTGCTGGGTTGAAGAAATAAATTGCACTTGCAAGGATAAATTGCGGTGATTATTGGGCGGATTTTCATAATTAAATGAACTATTCGCGCGAATCACCCCCGTTCGCGAATCAATATTAAACGCGTTGGCATCACCATAATTGCCAAGCGCGTAAAATCCCCCGCCCGCTTTACCATTGCGGAAATTGGCGACATAAATTGTATCTGAAATATTATTATTTTCATTAAGCATGATGGTATCAGTATTGGAAGCCACATAGCTTGCGCCTAAACCTGCGTTGATAATATTACCATTAATTGCCGTAAACCCATCAGTTTCCCCCAAATTAGTCAAGGCAAATGAAAATACTTGCGTAATAGAGTTAAGACCATTATCGGCGATAATGTTAAATGTAAAATTATTATTGCCATTTTGCGATAAAGAGCCTTCAAAATTTAATGGCGCAATATTCCTTAATTGTCCGTTAATTTCATTAATGGTAAAAAATTGTGAATCCGTGCCTGATAAGCTATATCGTAAAAAATTATCACGATGATTAGGGTCATTAACAGTGGCGCAATATAATAAAGTTGCTGAAGTATTTTCACTTAAAATTTGCGTCGCCGAAGCAAGATTAGAGGTAAAAGACATGGTTTCTACAACATCCAAAATATGTATCCGTATCGTTTGATAACTATCAAACCCCGAAGCATTCGCGGTTGATGCAAAAATATTAACTTCATAATTTGGTTGAATTTCATAATCGGGTGAGCTGATAAATTTAATTCTGCCATTATTGGGGTCTATGGTAAATTTATCGGCATCACTCCCTGCTAGCCAATAAGAGCGGGCAGCTAAATTTTCGCCTTGGGTTGAGGGCGTGAATATTATTTGACTCACATTCAGATTTTCGCTCGCCGAAATATCTACTATATCACCGCTAAAAAAATAAGGCGCTTCCACTATATTCGCAACGCTGATAATTAAGGGTGCGGTATTGCTTATTGCCCTTGCACCGGTGCCAGTTGTGATTTTTAGGGTTACGCTATAAATATTATTTTGATCGCGATTGGCGAAATCTTCAAAATTAATGCCATTATTTTTGGCAAAAATATACCTGCCCGCAACATTAATATCAAAAAATTTAGCATCATCACCCAATAATTCATATGAAATATTCGCAACATCAACATTATCAGGGTCAGTGTATGTTATATAATAAAATGGTTGCGTATCATTTTCACTGACATTTGTTGTTGAATCTGAGGTAACCGAGGGTGCTTCATTAACATCATTTATGGTAACTTGCACGATATAATTTGCGCTACGATTCGCGGCTGTGCCCGTTATTTGCACGGTATATCGGTTATTTTCTTCGTAATTTGCAGGGGAATTTAACCGCAAAAGCCCATCGGTTGATATGTTAAATAATAAATTATTTTGCGCCGATGGTTGCAGGGTAAAAATCGTTGGCGTTTTTTGATCGCCCAAAGCCGCCGCGGAATATAAAACCGTGGCTGATGGCAAGTTTTCATTAATATTGGCGGTTAAAGGGCTGCTAAAAATTGGGGCTTCAACTTTATTAACCACCACCACGGAAATTTCTTTAAAATCGCCTTGGGCAATATTGCTTGCGCCCGTGCTTGTGGCGCTTAACCATAAAATATAGGTATTATCGGCATTTTTATCGCTGGGAAATTCAAAATCTGGGGAATTTTTGAAGGTAATCGCCCCAGTTGCCGAATCAAGATTAAATAAATTCGTATCATTATTCGTATCGCTGATAAACGAATATGTAACCGAATTGCCATCAGGGTCAAATGTTTTGGCTAAATAAGCTAAATTTAACGGGCTTAGATTTTCTGAGGCAGATTGCACTAAATTGCTGGTGAATGATGGCGCTTCGTCCAAGTCGCCGACCGAAATAATCACCGATTTCACATAACTTACATTATTGGCGGTTGCGGTTATTAAGATATTATACGAAGATTTCGCTTCAAAATTTGCCAAATTATTCGGTTTAATGCTAACATCGCCCGTGGATTCATTGATGCTAAAAAATGCGCTATCGTTAAATAATGATAATTTATATACGGGGTTAATATTGGAATCGCCCTTAGCATTGGCGCGATAAGCAACACCAGATGTATTTTCGGCAATTGACCCATAATCGCCCGTGGTAAATCCCGGCAATTCCACGACATTATCAACAATCACCGTGATGGAACGAAATGTTTCTAATTGCCCGTTCGCCCCATGGGTTGATTTTGTGCTCATCGTCAGGCTATAAATATTGCTAATTGCCGTAGAACTGGGGTTTTCAAAATCAGGGATAAAATTAAATTGCAAGGTGCCCGCTGATGGCACAAAATTAAATTTGCCGGAATCAACGCCAGCTAATTGATAAATTACATTATCCGATTCTGGATCAGTTGCCGATAAATTTAAAAATACCCCTGATATATTTTCATTGACACGAATGACAAATGGGCTTGCGCCCGAAGCATTTTGGACGCGCGAATCTCTAAATTCTGGCGCCTCATCTTCATCAGTAACCGAAACAAACACGCTATAACTTGCCGTATAAGCCTTAGCAGACGCTAAAATTGTCACGGAATATATGCCAGACGCGCTGGCGTCTAATTTATTTTCAAAATTGGGGGCTTGGCGAAATACTAAATTTCCTGCACCATTAGTGTTAATTAAAGTAAAATATTTACCATCAATGCCCCCCGCCGTATAAGTTATGGGGTCGCCTTCGGGATCAGACGCTTTAAATGTAAATAAATTGCTGATAATATTTTCCGAAGTGCTAAGCAACGCATTATCAGGCACCGAGACATAAGATGGTCCATCATCAACCAATTCGGTGCTGGCTTTCACCCGCAAAGCCAAACTTGTGTTGCTGCCATCAGAAACCCGTATATCAATATTACGAATTGCGGTGGTGGGATTAAGGGTACGATTCGTAAAACCAATGTTTTTAATGATTGTTTGAATAGTTTCTGGTGTAATTTGCGAAGTTGTATTGGAAGTGGCGGCAATGACTAAGGTTGCTGTTTGGGAATCATAACTGCTTGTAAAGAAATTTTGGGCGGCAAAGGGTAAATTCGTGGCGCTTAAAATATCGCCGCTTTGGCTATTAACCGCAATTGTTGCCGAAATACGCCAGCTCATCGGATTATTATTGATAAAATCAACATCATTAAACGAAACAGAATTCGCAATTAACGCAAAATTATTTTGTTTTTCGGTGTATATATTAACGGCGTTCGTGCCGCTATCACTTAAAATCGGGGCATCATTGACATTATTCACTGTTATCGTGAAATTTTGCAATCCGGTGGCGGCATAAACATCGGTTGCCCGTAATTGCAGCGTATAAACACCAACATCAGAATTTTTTGGCGTGCCAATTAATCGGCGCGACGCAGAATCATAAATAAGCCAACTGGGCAATGTGCCATTATTGATTCCCACCGTGGTATCATCAACAAATCTTTGCCGTTTATCAATGCCAAGCGTTGTGAAAGTTAAAGAATGATTATCGCCATCGGTAAAATAATTTAAGCCAAATTGTTTGACAAATTGCGAATTTTCATTGACGCTAAACACGCCATTATTATCATCAGCATTCCATTGGGTAAAAGAAGGCACAAAATTTTCGGGGCGCAAATTAATGGTCAGCGATTGGGCTTTACCGCTGCTTAATCCCAATAAATCAAAGACTTGATATTGAATTGTAACCGCCGATGCCTGAGTAATTGAGACATTATCAATCTTAAAAGTAACTAAATTATTTTGTAATTGCTCCAAAGTAAAATTATCTATCGCACTTTTTTGCGTGCCACCGACAAAGAATTTACCGCCCGTTGTTGAATAATTTACGATAACATCGCCCTTGGCATCGTCTAAATCCGTGATACCAAAATTAAAATTTGTCATGCTATTGACAAAAATATTGCCATTTTCTTTATTGCGGGTGAATATTGTGATGGGTTTAGCTTCAACAAACGGCGAATTATTGATTGTGGTGATATTAATATTGCCTTCTTTGATTATGCTAACATTATTAGTGCTTTCCGTATCAAAAATCCGCACGGTAAATGTGCGATTGGGATTAACCGTGCCAAGCCCCGTTGCATTATGGGTTGGGTCGTAAGAATTATTATAATATGAAACCTGCCGTAATATGCTTTGATAATTGGTTAATAATGCGCTGCCCGAAATTATCAAGGTGCCATTATTATAATTATAACCAACCCCCGCGGGCAAAGTGCCGACTATCCCCAAAATATCTTCGGTTTGTGAATTGCCGTTAAGCACTATTTCCACTCGGGTTAAAGACGGGCTATCTATATCACTTAGCACAATATTGGGCAATAATTGCGTAATAGTGCGCTCAGTGGCGTTAATATTATTGGTAACTAACGCAACAGAAGGGGCATCATTGATGGTAATAATCCCTAAATTAAAATAATTGGGCGTAAAATATTCTGTATTAACAACCATTGACGCACCATTGGCGGATCGTTCAATGGTATCCTTGGTATTAAATACTGTTAATTCAGAAGCTTTGCCTTCGTTATCTACCACCCTGATGGCAATTTTTCTTGATTCTGGGCTAATATTATCAAGCTTATTGGAAAAAGTTATCGTGCGCAGGGTTTGCTGATATTGCGCCAAAGTCTTAAAACCATCAAGCCTTATTATCGTGCTTTTATCGCCTTGTATCCCAAGGCTAAATGGATTGCCCCCCAAGGTTAAAGAATCGCCCGCAAAAGGGTTTAATATGGAAATTTCGGCGGAATTAATGCCAAAAGTCGTGGAATTAATATCCGAATCGCTATCTAATAAAATTATTGACGGGGCAATTAATACTGATGAGGTATTTTCAGTAAAAAATGTTACGATGCTAGGCGAGCCATCATCATTATATCGGCTGGCAAAACTGCTAACTGAGGGGGCGGCGTTAACATTATTGACTTGAATCGTGACATTTTGCGCCACGGATGCGCCAGCCTTATCAATCGCTCTTAGGGTAAAGCTGTAATTGCCGACATCCTTATTGCTGGGCGTGCCAGTTAATAAGCCGGTTTGCGAATCATAACTTATCCATGAACCCGTATTCGTATTGACGAAAAATGTCCCCGCACGGGTAAAGGTTACAGAACTTAACGAAAATGTCAGCGATTCCTTATTGGCGGGATTGGCAAAATCTGGGTCCGAAAAATACTCACCTTGTTTTAAATTAATGGCAAAGGTTTGATTTTCATTGGTAATAATTCTGGGAATTGTTTTCGTAATAATCGGCGCATCATTCGCATTAACCACCCGAATCGTAAAATCATTCGTCGCGGTTTTGCCCCCTAAATCAATGGCTTTTAGCGAAACAACATAATCACCGACTAAATTATTGGTCGGTGTCATTATAACTTGCCTTGTTAATTGATTATATTGAATAAAATAAGGTAAAGATTTGCCTTCAATACCGCTAAGCGTGTATCTTAATCTTTCAACGGAACTGCCTAAAATTAAATCTGGGTCATCAAATATATTGGACGGCAAGGTCGTGCTTACTTGTGAATTGCTTTGGGTGATGCTTAAAAATGTAAGGGCATTGGCAACAAAAGGCGCATCATTAATATT
Source organism: Alphaproteobacteria bacterium (assembly GCA_965262605.1). Classification (GTDB taxonomy): domain Bacteria; phylum Pseudomonadota; class Alphaproteobacteria; order JASGCL01; family JASGCL01; genus CBDHFN01. The sequence goes on from CBDHFN010000003.1 coordinate 161,094, forward strand.
TTTAACATTTAAGGTAAAAGATTGTGAAGTTGTTAATGATCCATCTGATGCTTTAAAAATAAAATTATAATTGCCAACATCGGCATTGCCCAGCGTGCGTGAAGCATTAACACGAAAATCATTGGCAGCATCAAAACGAAATAACCCCGAACCTGTGGTTAATTGCGTGGTTGATGCGCCACTTTGCTGCCAAACACTAAAAGTTAAACTTTGGCTATCCGCATCGCTAAACGCATTTTGGGGCAAAAATGTTTCAAATTCGGTCTCTTGATTAATCGTATAAACCGGGGTGATTCGTCTGTTTATTACTGGGGCATTATTAATGGGGGTAATATTAATGGTGTGATTAATTACAATGGGGGTTTCGGCGACATTGGCGCGATTGGCAACTTGGGAAAATATTTTTAATTCAATATTTTTGGAATTAAACGCATTGAAATTTGTCGGATTTAACGATAAATTTTGATATTCAATGCGCCCTAAAATTGTTTGCAGGTCAGTTGTATCAAGAATTCTGGGATATTTGCTATAAATATCCAATGTGCCCGTGCCTTTATTATAAGTAACCGCTTGAATATAACCACCCAAAGCATAATTGGGATTTAATCCGGTGCTGTTATAGCGCAATAAATCATCGGTTGAAAAATAATTACTGGCTATTTTTACCGAAATTCGGGTGATTCTTGATTGGGTAATAGTGGCATTATTGCCATCAAAGGCTGTAAATAACCTTGTGCCGCTTGTTTGTTCGGTGTAAGTTTGCGCTGCGCCTAGGGTGCTGATGGCAATGGTCATAAACAACCCCCCATATTATTACCAGCATACCATTGACGGCAATCACCATTCGCCATAAAAATATGGCATAACAGGGCTGTTATTATCAGTTTGTGCTTCATGCTTAACTTACATTTCTTGTTAAGTTCTTATTATATATTAGTAATATTATACAATTTTATTTTAATAAAAGCAAGTAATAAATAAAAATTTATGTATTTTTTTTAAAAACCATAAAATATTGATTATATAATATTATGCGCGAAGCTGTCAAAAAATAATTATTCAATTGGGGGGTTTTAGGGTATTAACTTAAAACGCCTTTGAATATCGACATTTGTTCCAAACATTTGCCCGTGCCTTTAACCACGCAAAATAATGCATCATCGGCGACAAAAACGGGTAATCCCGTTTCATATGAAATTACCTTGTCAAGATTGGTTAATAACGCGCCACCACCGGTTAAAGCAATGCCAATATCCACTAAATCTGCGGATAATTCGGGGGCGGTTGATTCCAAAGCGTGCCTTACCGCATCTACAATCGCTGCAACGGGTTCGTTCAAAGCTTCTTCAATCATTAATTCGTTAATTTCCACTTCCCTTGGCACGCCATTGACCAAATCGCGCCCCTTAATAACCATGGTTTTCATGGGTTGTGATTTATCCACGCGGGCGGTGCCGACCGATTTTTTAATATTCTCCGCTGTGGTTTCGCCGATTAACATATTACATTTGCGCCTGATATAAGTAATAATGGCTTCGTCCATTTTATCGCCACCGACCTTGACCGAACGGGCATAAACAATGCCACCCAACGATAAAACAGCCACTTCGGTTGTGCCACCGCCAATATCCACCACCATTGACCCCGAAGGTTCAGTAACCGGCAAATTTGCGCCAATTGCCGCCGCCATGGGTTCTTCAATCATATAAACTTTGCGCGCCCCTGCACTTTCAACCGATTCTAGAATCGCGCGCCGCTCCACCGCCGTTGCGCCCGAAGGCACGCATACAACCACCACGGGCGGAATAAAGGAATTTTTCTTACTGACGGTGCGAATAAAATATTTAATCATTTCTTCGGCGACTTCAAAATCGGCTATCACGCCATCTTTCATGGGGCGAATCGCCTTAATATTGCCGGGGGTTTTCCCCAACATTCGCTTGGCTTCAATACCCACGGCTTGCACCACGCGCTTACCGCGTATTTCTTGAAGTGCCACCACCGAGGGTTCATTGAGCACAATGCCCATACCGCGTTGATATACAAGCGTATTTGCCGTGCCCAAGTCAATTGCCAAATCCGCGGATAAATAACCCATAATTTTATCTATAAATTTCATCGTAATCTCTTTAAATTTTTCTTAATCAAGGCTTATAATATTTTTTTATAATAAACAAGTAAAATTTCAAAATATTTTGCAAAATTTTTTTGCCATGCCCTTGAAATGTTCTTTTTATGTTCTTATTATATTTGTATGGCGAACCGAATGGGTAATTCGCAAAAAAGACCTTAAATATATTAAGCAATCTGAAAAAAAATCAATCTTTCAACAAATCACCAAAGGAATAAAATGGCTAATACTATCAGCAACGCATTTGTGCGGCATTTTGAAGCAGATGTGCACGAAGCTTATCAGCGCAATGGTTCAAAATTAAGGGCAACCGTGCGTAATAAAACCAATATCATCGGCTCTTCAACGACATTTCAAATCATCGGTAAGGGCGTAGCAAACACCAAAGACCGCAATGGACTTGTGCCCATCATGAATGTGGAACATAGTTCGGTGGAAATCCCCTTACAAGATTATTATGCTGGTGAATGGATAGATGCTTTGGACGAATTAAAAATTAATATTGACGAACGCATGATTGCCGCGAATGCTGGCGCATATGCTTTGGGGCGCAAAACTGATGAATTAATCATCAACGCCTTAGAAGCCGCCGCAAGCGAACGGGCAATAACTGGCACGGGTAATTTAGCCGACACGGCGGGCTTAACCAAAGATAAAATCTTGGCGGGTTTTGAAAAATTAGGCGCATCTGATGTGCCCGATGATGGGCAAAGATTCGCCATTGTCGGTTGGCGGCAATGGTCGGAATTATTGGCAATTCCCGAATTTGCAAATGCCGATTATGTGGGTCCAGATGCACTGCCATGGAAAGGCACGCAAGCAAAATTCTGGTTGGGTTCATTATGGATGCCCCATTCGGGATTAATTGCATCAAGTGGCGTGCGCAATTGCTATTGGTATCATAAAACCGCGCTTGGGCATGCGTCTGGGTCTGATGTCAAAACTGATATTTCGTGGCATGGTGATAGAGCCGCCCATTTTATCAATAACATGATGTCCCAAGGCGCAAGAGTCATTGACCCCAATGGGTTAATCCGAATTCGTTGCCGTGAAAGCTAAGCGGTGATGATAAGAATCTGAAACGGGAAATATTAGGAATCTGCCCTCCTTTACCTTCTTGTTGTCATCTTGCAGGTTTGTAATATTCCTGTTTCAGATTACTTTTATATAAATTAAGGAATCATACCCAATGTCAATTACTCAATTAGAAATTATCAATCGCGCTTTGATAAAATGCGGCGCCAATGCCATAAGCTCATTGGACGAAAATAGCGTTGCCGCCCAAATAGCGTCCAGAATTTACCCATCGTCAAGGGATTCATTATTAAGCCAATATCCATGGCGGTTTGCTATGCAGGATATATTCTTGAATGCCACGGGCAATATTGCCCCCAATGGCGATAATGAATTTTATTTGCCGAATGATTTTTTGCGCGCGTTTCAAGCTTTTGCTTATACAGGGGCAAAAAATCCCATTAATTATAAAATCAGGGGCAATAAATTATATTGTAATTCAAGCCAATGCCGATTATTGGGCATATTTCGCCCCAATGAAGCCGATTTTCCGCCCTTTTTTAGTCATTTATTGGAAGTTTATTTAGCATCTGAAATTTGCTTGCCGTTAAGCGAAGATGCCGAAAAAACGAAATTTTTTCTGAATATTTTTCAAAATTTGTTAAAAAATGCCCGAACCATTGATTCCCAGCAAGAATCTTGGACGGCTATCACCAATTTTCCCTTATTAGAGGTGCGCTAATGGCAAAATCTTATTTCGTGCAACGGCAATTTTCTTCGGGGGAAATTGACGCAAATTATGAAGGGCGAACCGATAGTTTGCTGTATCAAAATGGGGCTAAAAAATGCAAAAATTTCTTTATCAACGCCAATGGGGGCATGGCAAAACGCCAAGGGTTTGAACGAATTATTGACTTGCCAAGCAATGCACGAATTTTATCTTCGCCAACGATTGCCGATTATGGCTTGATTTTAATTGCCGTGCCACCCCAAAATGGACAATCATCACAAATATTGGTTTATAATGATAATTTTCAAAAAATCACCACAATTTCGTTGAATCATTCGCCAACGGAACTTGCCGAATTGCAAATTGCTGATACGGCATTTGGCGTGTTCTTAGTGCATGAAAATTATCCAGTTACCAAATTTAATTATAATCCCATCACCAAAAATTTAAGCTTGGATGTGTTTAGTTTCACCACTAAATCAAGAATGGCGGGCAGCCCCTTTGCCAAAATGGCTTCGGAAAGCACTTTTATTACGCCATCAGGCACAAGCGGCTTGATAATATTAACCGCAAATATTGATTATTTTACATCGCCGTTATTTATTGGGCAAGAAATGCGTGTGAACGGCGGGGAAGTTATTATTTATCAAATTAATTCCCCGCGCGAAGTGCGCGCATCAGTGCGCAGCAACTTAACAAGCACGAATATTGATTACCAATTTAGCGAAGCAATATTTTCAAGATTATATGGTTACCCACGCACCATGACAAGCTATCGTGGGCGATTAATTATAGGTGGTTGCCGATCATTCCCGAACCGAATTTATGCGTCCAAAATTCTGGATAATAAAGATTTTTCTTTGGGCGCCAATAACGATGATGACGGCATTGAAGTTGCCATTACCGCCCAAGGTTATGAAAAAATTCAATATATTTATCCGGGGCGATATTTACAAATTTTCACCGATTCGGGCGAATGGATTATAAATTCCGATGTTTTAACCCCCAGTAATATAAGCGTGGTTGCGGGCAAACAATTTGGTATCGCCCATCACCGCCAAGTCGCGCAAATTGACAATAAAACAATCTTTGTCAGCCGATATAATAATTATTTGGCTGAACAACAATGGTCGCAATTGGCGGGCGAATTGCAAACGCAAATATTAAATTTTGCCAATCGCGAATTAACCAATGGTTGCCATGATTTAATTTATCAAGGCGCAATGAAATATTTATTTGCGATTAATAAATTGGGTAATTTAATTGCTTATAGCCAACATACAACCGAAAATATTTATGGGTTTAGCGAATTTATAACCCATGGGCAATTTATATCATTGGGCATTTATCAGCAACAAATTATGGCGATAATTAATAATAATGGCAATTATTTTTTGGCAAAATTATCGGCTGATGGCACAGAAACCACCGATTTTGCGCAAAATATAACCATCAATGATTCAGGGCAATTGCCAAGTTTTTGGCAAAATAAATCATTAAGCCTGTTTGATGAGCAGCAAAAATTTTTAGGAATATTCCAAAGCGATAATCAAGCGGTTATTGCATTTAGGGGCGGCAATAAAAATTATAAAATTGGCGCGAATATTAACGCCATTTATCAACCATTGCCACGATTTGAAAATCCCATTGATGGCAATGACCATAAATCATACCGCTTATTGCGTTTAAGCTTTAATCTTTATCAATCCCAAGCCATTAATTTAATAATTAATGACACGGAAAATTTATTATTTTTTGATGATGGGTTAAGCGATGAAATTGCCCTTTATGATGGTTGGTATAGCCATAGTTTCTTAGGCTGGCATCAACAATCAAGCGACATATTATGGTGGGTGCGCCATAATTACCCTTATAAATTACATATTCTTAGCACCAAGGAATATTACCAAATCAACCAAAGGAGTTAAACTATGAGTGCCGCAAGTTTAGTGCAATTACCCTTCGCCATTGTGGGCGGGGAATTAAACGCAAAATTTAACCGTGATGTTGCCAAAGCCGCCGCCGCAAAGCAAACCGAAGCAATCAATCAAAAAAAAGCCCAATTGGAGCTTGAAAAAAATTTCAAACTTCAAGAACTTGCCAAGCAAACCGCCAAAACCCGCGGCGCAGCGATTGCAAAATATGGACAAATCAACGGCGGTTCGGCGCAAAATGCCTTGCAAGTGATTGACCAAAACCAAACAAGCCAAGCTGATTATATTAATAACCAATTTAAATTAGCCCAGCCCATCGCCCCCAACCAAAATATCACCGATACAAGAGCATCGCGGTATTTGCAATATGCAGCATCATTATTATAAAGGATACACCATGAATGAATTTACCCCCGAAGTCATAAAATTTTTCATTGATAATGCCAGTGGTTTAGTGCTTGGCTTTGCCGGCATGATAATGATGTATCGGCTTTGCGATAAGCATTTAACAAAAATCAGCGACCGCATGGAATATTTAGGCGACATGATTCAAACCAATGCCATAATTTATAAAACTTCGCAATTATCATTGGAAAAATCTTTATATCATTTAAGCGAAGAAATTAAACAAATTAGGGATTATAATTAATGAAAATATCGGCTAATTGCATGAATCTAATCAAGCAACATGAAGGGTTTCGCGCCAAAGCATACCTTGATAGTAAGGGTTATTTAACCATTGGTTATGGGCGCAATCTTGAAAGCAAGGGCATAAGCCAACATGAAGCTGAAATTTTATTACAAAATGATTGTCTTGATGCGTTCGCATTTTGCCAAAAATTAAATTATTTTGCGTCATTAAACGAAGCAAGGCAAGCGGCAATTTTAGATATGGTCTTTAATTTAGGCGCGGCGGGTTTTATGAAATTTAAAAAATTGCAAGAAAATTTACGGCTTTGCGATTTTGATAATGCAAGCGGCGAAATATTAAACAGCAAATGGGCAAGTCAAGTTGGCAATCGGGCAAAAACCATCGCGAATATGATTAAAAATGGTAAATTTGAAAATAGGAGTAAATAATGGGCAAAAAAAAACAATCAATTAACGCGAAACTTGCCGATGATTTTCCGATTTTAATGCAAAAAATCTTGAATGATTGTCAAAATTTAACGAATTCTGACGATAAATTAGAAATTCAAGCGATTCAAGAAAAACATAAAAGCTTGAAAATTATCTTACAAAATATTGAATTACTTATGCAATTAAACCCGCAAAACCCCCAAGTTTGCGATAATTCTTATCAAGAATTAATTGAACAAGCCCATCTTGCGCTTAATAACAGCAATTAACAGGGGGTATTATGCCTAAAAAATCGCCAAAAATTCCGCAACAAAAAAGTTGTGATTTTGCCGTATTTGTGATGATATGGTATCAGTTGGAAAAAAAATCTTTTCCCCAGCATCAACGAATTATCGCGCAATTTCTTGAACAAGCCTATCATAATGGCACGGAAAAATTATTATTAATGGCGTTTCGTTCGTCTGGCAAATCAACGATGGTGGGTTTATTTGCCGCATGGCTTTTATACCGCAACCCCAATAAGCGCATTATGGTGGTTGCCGCCGAACAGGCTCTTGCCACAAAAATGGTCAGAAATGTCAAGGCTTTATTTGAAAAACACCCTTTATTAATGCCCTTAAAGCCAGAAAAATTGCAACAATGGGCAAGCGATGAATTTACCATAAAGCGCAGCGAAACCTTACGCGACCCGTCCATGGTGGCGCGCGGTTTATTTGGGAATATCACCGGATTTCGCGCCGATATTATCATTTGTGATGATGTTGAAGTGCCAAATAATTGCGATACAGCCGATAAACGCGAAATATTGCGCCATCGGCTTAGTGAAATTGATTTTGTGCTTGTGCCCCAAGGAATGCAGCTTTTTGTCGGCACACCCCATACGCATGACTCTATCTATAAATACTACGAAGATCATACAAAAATAGGCTATTTACAAGAATTTCATCGCTTAATTATGCCGATTCTTAACGACCAAGGGCAATCAAATTGGCAAGAACGATATGATTTAGCGGCAATTGAAAATTTAAAAAAACGCCATGGCTTGGCAAAATTTCAATCGCAAATGATGTTGGAATCCGTGCCGATTAAATCAAGCTTGTTTAACCCGCAATTTATTAATTTTTACGATTCGGAAATTCAATATCATCTTGCAAATAACACCCAAATTTTTCAATTAAATGGTAAAAATCTTTTATCGGCAAGCTGTTATTGGGACCCTGCCTTTGGGTTAAGCGAAGGCAATCAAAGCAAGGGCGATGCCTCGGTTGTTGCTTGCGTATTTAGTGATGCAGATAATAATTATTATATTCATGATTGCGAATATATCACCATAAACGCCAATCAATCGCATATTGCCGCCCAAATTCAATGCCAAAAAATCGCGCAATTTTTAAACAAGAATTATATTCCCGCCATCATGGTTGAAACAAACGGCTTGGGCAAATTTTTGCCGTCTTTGTTGCGCAAGGAAATTCATCATGCGGGCATTAATGCCGCCGTCATAGAAAAAAATCAAACCAGCAATAAAAATTCCCGCATCATCAGCGCATGGGACGCGCCCTTAAACGCGGGGGCAATTTTTGCGCATCGGCGCGTGGCGCAAACGCCCTTATTGCAAGAATTACGCGATTTTCAAGCCCATAAAACTAATAATAAAGACGATGGTTTAGATGCGATAAGCAGTTGTATTTTGCAAGAACCAATTCGGCTTAACACCCGCCCGCCCTTAATGCGCCGCCCCGTTGTTGGCAATATGGGCAGGGTTTTTCAAGCCCATTAATTTTATACCCTGTTTCCCCAATAATATTAAAAATTATTATCGCTAAGCGAATTAAATATAAAAAAAATTTTGCATTTACAATAATTTCAAAGTATATATGGTGCATGGAATTATATTTACCAATCGCCGAAATTTCTGTCCAAGTTATTCCCATTATTTTATTGGGAATCTTGGTCGGTATGACTAGCGGTATTTTTGGCGTGGGTGGCGGGTTTTTATTATCGCCATTATTAATTTTTTTGGGAATTCCCGCACCAATTGCGGTTGGCACGGGCGCAAATCAGTTATTAGCGACAAGTTTTGCATCGGTTTTAAGCATCAGCAAAAATAAATTAGTGGATTATAAAATTGGCAATTTTATGGTGCTAGGTGGCTTAGTTAGCTCTACATTAGGGGCGTGGCTTTTCGCTTATTTAAAAAAAATTGGGCAGATAGATTTAATAATTGCGGTTATATATATTATATTTTTGGGCTGTATCGGCAGTTATATGTTTTTGGAGGCATTGCAATCTTCATATGGTATTAATTTAAAATCATTTGCTTATAAAATCACCAAATTTCGCTCGGTCATCAAACCACAATCTAGCGACAAACCAAAATTTCAATGGGATTTTGATAAAATTAATGCCAAATTACCGATGCAAACTTTATTTACCAAAAGCAATATTACCATGTCGCTTTATATGCCCTTAGGGCTTGGGGTGGTGGCGGGTTTATTATCGGCGTTAATGGGTATTGGCGGTGGTTTAATCATGGTGCCCGCCATGGTTTATTTGTTAAAATTACCGCCAAAAATTGTGGTTGGCACTTCGTTATATCAAATTATTTTTATTTCGGCAAATACAAGTTTTTGGCAAAGTGCTTTATCGGAATCGGTGGATATGATTTTGGCGTTGCAATTAATTTTAGGGGGCTTGATTGGTGCAAGATGGGGCTTAAAAATCGGCATTAAATTACCCCCCGAAAAAATGCGCTTGATTTTATCCAGTTTAATTTTGGTGATAGCGGCGAAATTATTATATAGCCTGCTTATCACGCCAGAAGAATTATATAAGATTGAAATAAAATTATGAAATTTCTTGTGATGCTATGTTTGCTAATACCATTTTTTGCCCAAAGCGCAGAAATGGCGGTCAGCTTGAACAACCATCAGATAAATGTTGATTTGCGCTTTAATGGCACGAATTTATTAATTTTTGGCGCATTGGAAGAGCCGGGTGATTTAATTATCACGGTGCAAGGTCCAGATATTAAAGCAAAAATTCAAAAAAAATCCAATAATTTCGGCGTTTGGACCAGCGGCGAGACGCTATATTTTAATGATATTGCCGGTTATTATTATTGGGCAACCAGCAGCGATGAAATTTATCGCAACCTTACGAATGAAAGTTTAAACCGCTTAAATATTGGCTCATTGGCATATATCACCAATCTTCAAGCATCTTCGGAACAAAATGTGCCCTATCAATCGGCTTATAATTTCGCCCGATTAATGGCGCAAAAGCAATTATTAAATCTTGAACCTTATAAAATCACTAAATTAGGCAATCATTTATTTCGCTTAAATATTAACTTGCCATCAGAAGCACCCGTAGGCACTTATCTTGCGTCCGTTTATGTTGTAAAAAACAACCGCATCACCGCGGCAGAAACCACGCCGTTTTTTGTGCGCAAGACAGGATTTTCCAACCAATTAAGCGATTTTGCGTATTTTCATTCGTGGTATTACGGATTTTTTTCATGTTTTTGGGCGATTTTACTTGGATTTTTTGCTTATATATGGTATAACCCAAGTAATATAGGAGAATATAAATGGCAAATATTGAAATTTTTTCGCGACCTTTATGCGCGTATTGCGACAAGGCTAAGAATTTTCTGAAATCAAAAAATATTGCTTTTGTTGAAAAAGATATTTGGAATGATTTAGGCGCAGCCGAGGATATGAAAAACCGCGTGCCCCACGCCCGTACAGTGCCGCAAATTTTCATCAATGGACAATCTATCGGCGGTTATGACGATTTAATGAAATTACATAACGATAATAAATTAAACGAATTATTAGCTTAAACTCCATGGCATTAAACTCCATGGCACAAAATAATATTATCAATATTGGCGTTGCGCAAATGTCCAGCGGCATTAATCTTGCCGAAAATTTGGCAATCATGGAGCAATATTGCCAAACGGCATTTGAAAAAAATACGGCAATATTATCATTTCCTGAAATTTGCAATTTAGTTGATAAGGATAAAACCCGCGCCCGTTTGCAAATGTCCATGCCCGAGACTGATAAATCCTTGAAATACGCCCGCGAATGGGCGAAAAAATACCAATTAACCCTGCATTTAGGGTCATTGGCGTTATTAAATTCGGCAAATAATAAATTTCATAACCGCGGATATTTAATCAATACCCAAGGCGATATAGTTGATTATTACGATAAGATTCATTTATATGATGTAAATTTACCCAATGGCGAAATTTACCGCGAATCAGATTTTTTTGACGCAGGCAAGCGCATCGTCAAAGCCGATGTAATTTGTGATAAAGTGGCAATTTCTGTGGGGTTAACCATTTGTTATGATGTTAGATTCCCGTTATTATTTCGCAAATTATGCCAAAAAAATGCCAAAATAATTTTTGTTCCCGCATGTTTTACGGCTTTAACGGGGGCGGCGCATTGGGAATCGTTATTGCGCGCCCGCGCCATTGAAAATTCATGCTATATCGTCGCCGCGGCGCAAAACGGCATATTGCAAGATGGACGCGCGACATTTGGGCATAGCATGATTATTGATCCTTGGGGCAAGATTTTAGTGAATGCGGGCAACCAAAATGGCGTGTTTATTGCGCCATTTAATGCGGATTATATTGACGAAGTGCGTGCCCAAATTCCCGCCGCAACCATTAATGATGAACAGGTTTTAGCCCATTGACTGAATTAGAGCCAAAATTTTGGGAAAAAAAACCGCTTAGCGCCATGAACGCGCAAGAATGGGAAGCATTATGCGATGGATGCGGGCAATGTTGTTTGCATAAATTAATTGACGATGAAACCAACGATGTGCTTATCACTAATGTTGCGTGCAAGCTATTAGATGGACAGACTTGCGGCTGTAAAGATTACCCGAATCGCAAAAAAATTGTTAAAGATTGCGTGCAATTAGATTATGCTAAATTAAAAACTATCAATTGGCTACCGCGAACTTGCGCTTACCGATTATTATATTTGGGCAAGAAATTACATTCATGGCATCATTTAATTTCTGGGTCCAAGGAATCGGTGCATACCGCCAAAATATCCGTGCGCGCCAAAACGGTGAGCGAAAAATTAGTCAAAGACATAACCAAACATATACAATATCGTCTTAAACCTTAACGGGCATTCCCCACAACCCAAAATTTTAAACCACCCCCGCGCCTGTCGGCGCACCGCACCCCCACCTTCGTTAAAAAAGGGCTACGCTGAAAAAACTTAATGCAACAAACTAGGTAATTTAATGCGTGGAATTTAATTTATCGGCATCAATATGAAGCTCATCAATCATATCTAAATCCAAGCCCGCATCTTGCACCCTTGTTTGCGGTTCGGTAGTTTCCTTAGCGGTATTAATTTTGGAGGCGACAAGATTTTCTTTGCCATCATTTTTGAATAATTCATCAGGATTTTCAATAATATCGCTGATGGTTAAAGTGCCATTTTTGTGCATTTGCGTATGTAATTCCCCCGCAAAGCCACTAAGCACAATCTCATCATGCTCGCCCAAGCGAATAATTGTGTCATTACCATGTTTAATCACGCTTATATCGCTTATATCATAACCTTGAATTTCCAATTTATTATGGGCAAAGTCCGTAATTAAATCCGTGCCATCGCCTTTGGTGAAATTCAGAATTTCAACAAGATTTTCATGATTTTCGGCAGGCACTGCAACATCTTCGTCCCCTTCTAAGCGATAAGCATCGGCATCTTCGGGGTGCGCGGATATATTCAAGCCTTGGTCGGGAATAGCATCATGCAATTGATGCAAATTATCATAACCTAAGTCTTCTTGGGCTAATTCGTCCCAAATTGGCGTTTTGCCATTCATCATATCAAGCGTGGTGAAAGCCATCACGGGTTCTTCGCCCGAATCAATGATAATTATTGCGTTATGGGCGTGTTCATCAATAATTTCATGGGTGATAAAATCAATGGTTTGCGCATCGCTGGCAATCGGCATATTAATCGTTTCCGCCGCAATAACCGCAAATTCTGGTGTTTCGTTTGCTTGAATATGAATCGCGCCTTTTTCGTCAAGCCTTGCGTTAATGCCAAAATTTTGCAATTGTTCGGTTAAGCCTGCTTGTATATCGTGCATCGTATCGCCGATTTTCGCGCGATAAATTGCGGTGCTATCGCCAATATTCAGCACATAAGCATTGCCATTTCTTGCCATAACTTTTTCATCAATGGTTAAGATTTGTTCCATCGCATCGCGGGCGACATGATAAGTTTGGTCAAGATGAATCGCGGGTTCAATCAGTGCCAAGTTAATTTGCGCAATGCCCGCGCCCCCCGCTGGCAAGAATGTCAATTGATTTAATTGCTGATTATTTAACAAGGCAACACCTTGATTAATCGCTATTTCCCGCAAATACCCCGCTTCATCGCGATATACTAATGAACCCTCTGCGCCTGATATTGTCAATTTAATTAATTGCGCTGCCCTTGGGTCAAGCATATTTTCATCAACCGCAATTTCAAGCGCGCCATTGCCAAATTTACCAAAATGATAATTTGCGCTTAATGGGGTTTCGCTGGCATCGTCTTTTGCCGCCAAAGCCGCATCTTCAAGTCGGTATGTCTTGCCATTATTATCCGTATATTCGCCAACACCTTGAATAATTGTGCCATCGCTTAGCGATTGTTTAATGCCATCAGATTTAAGGTTCAGTGATTTTATGCCAAAATCCGCCAAAGTGCCAGTTTCGCCATCGTCCACCTTGCCATTTTCATTTAAATCTTGCCAGATGCGCACCATGGTAAATTTATCGTCTTTATTATCCAAAACGCCGTCTTTGTTAGAATCAAACAAGGTTGCAAGGGCTTCAAGGTCGGTATCGTGAATATCCGAAGTTAAATTCGCAATAATTAATTCATCGGGATTGGATATTTTACCATCGCCGTCAAGGTCAACAAACACCATACCATCGGATTTTGCCACCATGGTCATGGATTCCACTAAGCCATCGCCGTCAATATCAAATTGCCCTTGATGTTTTTCTACATCGCCATCATGGTCAAGGTCAAGCAAGATAGGAGCAGCAAAAATTACTAAATTACGAGTCAACACAGCGGTTGAAGTATTTAAATTATTTTCAACACTAATTGCCGATAAGATTAGGCTATATGTGCCTTTGGTTTGCGGTGTAAATTTAATATTGGACAATTGATTAATATCAATTTGCCAAGTTGAACCATTAATTGCAGTGCCTAAATTAAACGCGCCTGATTTACCCATATTAATAACAATTCGCCCCGATTCCGAACCATCTGTATCAAAAAGATTGGCGGATAAAGACATATTAATCGCCGCATTAACATTACCAGCAAAATCAACTAAGCTAAATGTTCCCCTTGTTGATTGAGTGTTAGACAATAAGGCAATTTGCGCTGGGGTTAATATTGTGCCATTTGATGTAAAACGCAAGTCAGCTATGCTGCCTGTGAAGTCCTCGCCCCCACCGCCATAACCTACTCTAAATTGCGTGCTAAGTGGTGGTGTGTCAAAATTAAATGTTCCGCCCGTTGGATCGGTAATCCAAGTTTGTGCCTGTTCAACGCCATTAATATATAATCGCACAAATTGACGCCGTTCGGCTTGAGTTCCCGCTTGGGTAAGATTAGTATCAATATTAATGGTTATATGTGTCCATTGATTAAAATAGCTTGACAATGTGCCTACACCAAAATTGACAAGCCTACCCGCACCGCCAGATTGAAAGTAGAAACCAATTGAATCCGCACCATTGCCGCTATTCCACCCAGGAGGAATTTGGAAAAGAGATATGCCGCCGCCATTTCGGTAAAACCACATGGCATTGGGTGATAAATCCGCACCCATTGATTGCGGTTTAACCCACCATGAAATTGAAGTTTGTAGGGTTGTATTAGCCAAAACTGCAGGTATATCGGTAATCACGCCTTGGGTGCCAGTAAAATTATACGCTAAGCCTGCATAACTTGTTGCGCCAGTTGCCGTTTCAATATAACAAATACCACTTAAACCATCTCTATATGATTGATTAATTATCCCAATTGAATCTGTGCTCAAGCCATTTAATCGCCACGCAGGTATTGGGATTCTTACCTTATTATAATTGCTATTATTAATCGTAATTGTATCTGCCACGGGAATAATACTAATTAATTGCGAAATTGCGCTTAATCTTGTGTTGGAATTGGATAATTCTCTTACTATCGCGCTGATAGTCAAATAAAATGTTGCGGAATTATTACCCGACATATTGCGAATTTCAAACGCATTTCCGCCATTATTAACATAGCTTGGCGTTAGCGTCCATGTGCGCGAACTATTATTAATATTGGCGTTATTGCCCGTAATATTACTGGTGCCAACACCACCATCGCGGAATGAAATATCCTGACCAGGGAAATATTGCACCGCAAGCACAATTGCTTGAATCGTTTCTGAAGCATCGGCATCAAATAATGAAGGATTAAGGCTAAATCTTGTCCAGCTATCTTCAACTACTGATGAGACAAAGCTTGGATATACTTGGTCGGCAACGGCATCAAGGGTTAATATTAAATTTTGAATTTGAATATTGCGTTCGTTATTTACGCCCGCCCCCAATAATTCGCGGGTTATCGCCGTGACCGAAAATGTTACATTCGCATTGGAATGCGCAGGGGGCGTATATAAGACGCTGTTCCATGCTTGGTTAAATATTGTCCAAAGCGAACCATTAAGCGACACATTCGCCGATTGCGTAAATTGCCCCAAATTATTCGCGTTCAGCACAATTCGGTCAATTGTTTCCGAACCGTCAAGATCGGTAAGCGAGAATGTCAAGGATAAGCCAAGGGCTATGGCGACATCCTCAGAGCCAGCAACAAAATTTAAATTGCTATTCATAAATGGTTTAACTTCATTTGCCACAATTGCACGATTAATAATTTGGAACCCTGCAATTTGACCCTCAAATCCTTGAGTTGCCGAAGTGTCATTGAAACTTGTCCTGCTACCAGTAGGTCCAGCTCCTAAACGCAGGGCAATATTAGCATCATCAGTGGGCCAAATACCTACTGCCTCTACGGCATTATTAACCGTTGTTTGCGTGCCCACAAATGAGCCATCAGCATAGACAGAAATTGATAATGCCCGATTAATATCAACACTATATACAACAGAATAATGAGTGAAATTTGAGGCATTATTAGATATTAAATTGGTAAATGTTACGGTGTTCCAAGTTGTGCTGTTGCGAATATAAAATACCATATTACCATTATCTTGAGAAATTTCAACGCACGCATCACTTGTGCCAGCTCCTGCACGCTGTGCGCCAACTATTACATTTATCGGTGTGGCTGTCGGATTGGCTGGTTTTAACCAAAATCCCATGGTTAAGCTGTTAATCGCCGTGTTTGTTGCAACAGGATAATTTATATTCACAAAATCATTATTTGTCGCGCCATTTGTAAATGAAATTAAAAATACATTATTACCATTTATTGTTTGCATACGATTATTGTCTGACAATGCCGTATTACCTGTAAATGAAATTCTGGTAATATCGCCGTTAACAAACGATGTCGTTAATTTGAAATTTATATTCGCAAGTGAAGTGATGGCCTTGTCAGCAAATGAAATTGTATCCGCCACCGCATCAATGGTAAATATTAAATCGCGGGAAGTTAACGAAGTAGAACCAAAGCCACCCGCGATTAAGCTTTCCGCGATATAAGCGGTGACTTTAAGCGAATGGGTTGCCGCATTATTGGTTGCGGGCGTAAATTGCAATGCCGATAATTGATTTTGGGTAAGCGTCCAAACACCGCCGCTGCCCGCGCCGACATTAAACGAACCATTTTGATAATTACTAATATAAATAAACCGCACAGTTTCCGAACCATCGCCATCAGTTTGCGAAATATTCAACGACATATTCAATTTATTATCTTCGCTAATGCGGTTGGTTGGCAATGCGCCAATGCTTGCGGCATCGGCAACGGCGGCGTAATCATACCGAACGATAATCGTTTGATTGGTGGAAATGGTCGCTTCGCTGTCTTTGAGCAAGGCGGTAAATGTAAGATTATATGCCCCCGCGCGATCCTTGGGCGCAAAGAAATTTAAACCTGTTAATTGATTATGAGTAATCGTCCAAAGCGAAGTGCCATTTGCACCCCCCGCCGAAAAACTACCATTACCTGTGCCTGATTGCCAGCCATCAATGATATAGGTCACCGTTTCCGAACCATCATTATCAACAAAGCTTGGCGCCAAAATTACCGATGCCACGGAATCTTCGGCGGCTTGGAATACCGCAATATTAAAGCTTGCTTGATATTCAAGGCGAATCCCCTCTAATTCAAGGCTTGTAAGCGCGCGGTTATAGATTAATACTTCGCCCAAAACCCCGCGGAATGGTTTGGCGGTATTATCCGTATTATCACCGTCAGTGCCATTATGATGTTGCACATTAAATTGATTATCGCCAATCGCCCAACGCCCCGTAAATGTTGCAATGCTGGTATTGCGTGCCACTAAAATTGGCGAACCAACATCATCATAGCCATTTAATTGGCTTGCGTCTAAAACAAATGTGCCATTATTAAATTTAATGGTTATATTATTAACATTATCGCTGATGCCCACGAAATTAGCTTCATTCGCATTAACCGCCCCTAAATCCAAGGTTTTATAATTATTGTTATTTTCCAAAATAAAATATAACCGTCCGCCCGTCACTTGCAAGACATAACCATCGGTTGCCGCCGAACCGCGACTTAAAATAGTTTGTTTTGCGCTTATATCACTGCCCGTGGCGAATAATACCGACATGGTGCGCGCTGTAATAGTATTTACCGAAGAATCAAGGGCGGTTAAGCCGTGTTGCCCGCTGGTATCCGTGAATGATCTTAATGCCAAGCCCCCCAAATTACCAATCGCATTCGCAACCCATGATGTCCCCCCCGAAATTTTCAAATCGGATAATTTAAACCCTTCATTACCCATCGCGCCATTCACCCATGAAATAAAGCCAGATTGTCCATTGGATTCAAGCGGTGCAGATGCCGATTGATTAATATCATAACCATAATAACCACCAACCAAACTTAAAGGTCTGCCACGGTTTGCCACATTAAATGACACGGAATCGGTAACACCCTTAACATCAACTTTAATCATCGTTGTAATCAGCGCGGTATCGGGCGAATTGGAATCACGGGTAATAACCGAAACCGTCAGGGTAAAGCTGTTATCCGCGTGGCGTTGCGGGGTGATAAATAAGCCATTTAATTGATCGCTGGTTAATTGCCATTCGGACGCATTAAGCGAGACTCCACGGCTAAGCCCACCGCTTACCCCCTTGACAATGACATAAATTGATTCCGAACCATCGGCATCGGTTAAGGAAATAAATAGGGTAATGCGGGTTGGCACATCCTCCGATATTACTAAATTCAAGCCAGATTTAGGATTAATCGTTGCCGTATCCGACACCGCCGTATAGGAAATAACATAATTTATTACCGATGATTTTTGCACGCCTTCTTGGGTATCTTTGGCAATGGCGGTAATGGTTAAGCTGTAATCTTTGTCCGAATGGGCAATCGGCGTATATATTAAACCAGCAATTTGTTCAAAAGTCAGCGTCCAAGTCGTGCCATCAAACGAACCCTTAGATAAAATGCCCGTATTTAAGCCATTAATTAAAATAATTTGTGATTCCGAACCATCGCCCGAAAACCAATCAGCCGTGGATAATTTAATGGATAATGTCGTTAAACTATCCTCGTTAAATGAGCTTGAATTATTATCAACCCTTAAATCAATCGTATCAGTAACCGCCGTGACCGTCACAATTTGCGTTTGTTCCACCAATCGCGATGAATTATTTTTATCAAGGACTAACGCCGAATAAGTTAATATATAATCAGAGTGCGATTGCAATATGGGGGTCAAGAATAATTTATTATCGCCAAATTGCGCCATATTAATCGTCCATACCGAACCCGTCAAACTGGCAACCAGCGAATTAAATACCGCACCCGCGGGCAAGCCTTTAATTAATATTTGGCTTATCGTTTCCGAACCATCATTATCAACCAAGCTGGCGGTGAAGCTTAAATTTAATGCCGTATCCTCAGACACTTGGGTGGGTTGCGATGTGATTGAAATAGTATCGGCAACGCCATTGACGGTGATTCGGTAAAATGAAATCAATGATTGCCCACCCGCATTCGGATTATTAACTTCACCCGAAGCCACAGTCACGGTCAAAACATAATCAAGGTCGGTATGTTTTTCGGGGGTGAATCGTAATGACGAAATAAACCGCCCATCAACCCGCCATTGTGAGCCATTAATTTTTGTGCCCGCCACAATATTACCATCAGCACCCGCGCTGAATGTGCCGGACACGCCACCAGAAATTATTACATTTAAGGTTTCTGAACCATCAGTATCCGCCTGACCGATAATAAGAGTGATGATAATACCCGTATCCTCGGACACTATATAATCATATGCTACAGCTCTGTTATATAGAAAATTTACATCAGTTTTATCAACCGCACGATCAATAATTCTAAAATCAGCAATTGCCCCAGTATAAAACCCAGGCGCAGCTACAGGTCCGCCTAATTCACCCCAAGAAGCATTATATCCAGTTTTTGTTGCCCCTATCATAATAGGTTTGTCATAATTTGCTGTGTTAATAATGGATTTTGCTGCATCTGTATTCCCAGAAGCAAATGTTGAACTCCATGAATTATCTCTTAATGCCAAAGGCTGTGAATTAATTGAAGCACTTTTTATTGCAGTTTCCCCTTGATATGTAGTTAGTGTTGTAGAATTTGCGGCAATCCCACCAAAGAACCTACCATTTAAATAGGCGCGAGTTGATTGATTACCTGTTATTGGATCTCTATCAAATGCAAGCACTAAATGAGTAAACACGCCCGGCACTACATCTTCAAACAAACTACCAAAAACAATATCTGTATATTTATCATTACCAACAGAATCAGGTTCTGCAACCACAATTGCAAGCTTTCCAGATGTTACATATACAATATGCGTCTGCCGTGTATTATCGTCTTGAATGGTATAAATAGCATTTAAATCCTTTCTGGTTAATATACCAGTATCAGGGGATAACCACATTGAGACACTTAAGCTATAGGCTGGTTGATTTTGCAATGTTGGCGGTTTATTAACAGCGATATATGTTGTTCCTGCTGATGCCGCGTTAAAACTATAAACTACGGTATTTGGAATGCCGCCAATATTATCTAAACGAGTTGTAACAGCACCAACTTCTACATAACTGGTAATACCGCTTGAACCCTGAGATTCAATACCGCCAATGCCATTTCTTGCACCACCAAGCGTGTATTTATTCAAATCATTTGGGTAATTTACATAGCTTGGATTAATTAAATATAAATCCCGAACATTTACCGCCGAAATTGCTGGTCCCGTTAATTGCGCGTTAAATATGCGCACATCGGCGATATTCGCATCGGCATTCCATGATTGCCCGCTTGATTGCCCCGTGGTGCCAGCAACCACAAATGCGTCTTGCCCCGAAGGAATCGCATTAAATGAAATACCACCGCTTTGCGTACTGGGTGCCGTGCTAGTGCCACCATTAATCACCAAATTCACCGTATCCGAACCGCCAACTTTGTCAAATTGCAAGATAATATTTTGATTAGGTGGGGTCAAGATAGAATTAGCAATCGCTAAAACCCCGTTAAATGTCCGTGTTGCGCCCGATTGGAATCTTACCACCAAATTTGCACCTTGGCTGGCGACTTGCACGAAGCCGTCTGAACCAAACACGCCGAATAACTGCCCATCGCCGCCCGAACCCACGCGGGTAACCCATGCCGACAAGGCAAAGCTGTTGGAGCGTTTAATGGGTCCATTAATATCGTCCAAAACTTGGGGTCTGTCTGATTTCCAACCGCGCGCCGTATTGGCAACGAATGATGCTTGCAATATGCTGGTGTCCAAAATTGGACCCACTGTATTTAATAAGGTGCGGTTGTTAATAAATGATAAGTTAATAGCATTGGACGAATTGGTTAATTTACCATCAATCACGAATTGCCGCACATTGGATGTGCCATAAAAAATACCATCAGGCACGGCGTCGACTTGTAATATCATGGTGCGCACCGTCACGGCGGATAATGCCGTTGCGCCATTTTCTTCTTCACGCGTAATGGCGCTAATGGTAATCGTATAATCATTATCCGAATTAGCATCGGGCGTCCATACTATATTATTCACTTGATTAACAGGAATTGTCCATCGCCCATCGGCTAATGATGAGTTAACCGCCACGGAGATGCGCCCACCCGATAGTCCTGAAATAATCACCCATTGCGATTCAATCGCCGAACCGCCCGACATATCGGGGAATATTGCCGCCAAGGAGACTCTTATCGTGGAATCTTCGGGTGCGGTAATATAGGATGTCGTAAAATTCAAGCTTGCCGTATCCGACACAGCCACCACATTAATAAATTGCGTGAATGAAGTTAATTGCGTGACACCATTTGCCGATTCGCGCGTTATGCCCGTTACCGATATTAAATAATCATTACCATCATTAAGCGATGGCACCCAACGCACGGAGGAAATTTGGCTGCTATCCAAAGTCCAAAGCCCGTTTATTTTCTGACCCGCCGTCAAGGAACCACCCTTAGCATCAATTATAATCGCCGAAATGGTTTCCGAACCATCGGTATCTTGCAACGAAATTGCAAAGCCAAGGGCAATTGTTGTGTCTTCGGAAATTTCTTGATTGCTGACATTGCTGATGATTAAAGTATCCGCAACCGCAATTGCCGTCATGGTAATAACTTGGGTTGCTGATGCGTATCTTACGCCACCATTCGCCGAATCAAGTTCGCGCGCCCGCGCCACCACGGTGAATTGGAATGCTTTATCCGAATGGGCTTTTGATGCCACAGTTAAGCCCGCTAAATCATATTGGCTTACCGTCCAAATACTATTGGTTAAAACGCCCTTGTTGAATTTTGCTTGCTCCGCGCCAATCACCAATAATTCAAGGGTTTCAGAACCATCGGCAAAATCCACCAACGACATGACCAATGATAATGGCGTGGCGATGTCTTCAAACGCGGCAATGGAATTATCTTGTTGTTGCGCAATGCGGTATGCTTGAGCTACATCAAGGGTTTTACTAAATATACGCACATCGGCAAAAGCACCAACCCATGAAGTCGCAGGAATCGGCGATTCTATAAATGCCCCCGTGCTGTCAGTTGTGGCGGTGCCTGTGCCTAAACCCAAGACAAATTTTGGCAATCTTGTGCCGATTGATGGGTTGTTATTGCTACCAACATATGAAAATACCCCGATTGATTGCGAATTAGGCACTAAAAAACCATCACGAAATACATCAATGGTATTTTTTGATGTAATATTAAAGGTAATATTATGCCACTGATTAGTTGCGCCACTTGTGACTCTATCAAAGAAGCTTGTATAAGTAAGCACGCTGACCGTGGCACCTGATCCATCGCCCGATTCAATCACTAATTCACTTAATGAACGATAAACCCGCATACCGCGTGGATTTTGGGAATTTGATTGGTCAAGCGCGTTAAATAACCCGCCCTTACCTGTTAATTGCGGGGTATTATACCACATGCTAAGCGCAAATGAAACATTGCTTGCGGCTTGCATGGCTTGGGGTAATGCCATCGCAGTAAAGCCATTGGCGTTATAGCTGAATATACCACCGAACAAGGACACAATCGGCATAGCAAGTTCACCCGCGGTCTTTGCGCGTGAGACATTGCCAAATTCACTCACAATATTGGAACTTAATTGCCCAACGGTAAAGCTTGAATTTACGCCGTCTAACCTTATCACGCCATTCACCTTATCATATTGATAATTATATAATGTCGGCGTATCGGCAACGGGGCGCACGCTTACCACTAAATTGCTTGATAAGGTAACCGTGGTATTTGCTTGCGTATCGTGATTAACCACGGTGACTTTTAAGGTGAAATCATCGTCAGTATGGTTAAATGGCGTGAATTTTAAGCCATTAATTTGCGCTGGCGTAATTGTCCATTGCGAACCATTAATCGCCGCGCCAAAATTAAATGATCCCTTCGCCGTGGCTGAGAAACTATACCCCGAAATTATAATTGTGCCAATTGATTCCGATGCATCGGTTAAGGATATATTAATGCTGATATTTATCGCTTTATCTTCGGAGGTAATGGCATTAATAGTTTCAAACGAAGGCGTATCGGTCACCGTGGCAATGCGCATGGTAATGGTTGTGGTCGTTAAACGGGAGCTGTTTGATACAGTCTCCACCGTGAATGCCGACACTGTTAAATTAAACGAACCATGATCATTAAAGCTTGGCGTGTAAATTAAGCCGCCAATTTGCGAACGGGTAATTGTCCAAGTGGAATTATTGCCCGAACCAACATTAAAACTGCCGCCTTTCAGATTAGTAATGATTAACGCCCGCAACGATTCCGAACCATCATTATCATTTAATGACAGGTTAAAGCTGAAACTTACGGGCACATCTTCCGAAGTTGCAAGGCTTTGCCCACCGCTGACAAAGCTAAATTGCACGGAATCCGCCACGCCCCTTACCGTAACATTAAATGTTTTGCTGATGGCGGCGGTTGCACCAAATACTTCGTTTAATTCGCGGGTTATCGCCGTTATCGTCAATGAAAAACTTGCATTATTATTATATTGCGATAAATTCTCAACGGGGGTGAATTGAATCGTATTTAATTGGTTGCTTGATATTGTCCATTCGCTGGTCGCAGGATTATATATGCCCGCCGACAATGAACCAATTGAAATTGGTAAATTGCGAATCAGTAAATAACTTACCGTTTCCGAACCATCGGCGTCTTGTTGGAATGCCCGTAAGGATAAGGTGACCGCCGTGCCCTCCGAAGTTACTTTATCTTCAACCGTCAAAGATGCCGTTTGCGCCACGCCATAAATATTAATAACTTGCGAAAGCACCGTGCTTGCGGCGGCGGCAAAATCTGTATCACGGCTAAGCGCGGTATAGGTTAAAGTGATATTCCCTGATAAATCTTTATTTGGCGTGAAATACAGGCTTGATAATTGCGCGGGTGTTATCGTCCAAGTTGTGCTGTTGGGGTGAATGCCCGCATTTAAACTGCCTTGATTGGTTGAAACAATATAATATAACGATTCTGAACCATCGCGGTCGGTTTGGCTTGCCACAAAATTTAATTGATATGATTGATTTTCATATAAAGACCAAGTTGCGCTATGCACGCCATATTGCGCTTGATGTGCCAAGTTTATTTGCGCCATTTCCGCCGTATTTAACAACCGATTATATACGCCAAATTCGCCCAAGACACCCTTGAAATAAGGATTTGCGCTAAAATCAAGATTGGTTGTAACATTAGTATGCGAATCAGACGAAGAGCTGGGTCCAAGATTTAATAAATATAAATTACTGCTTAATGTCGGATTTTGCCTTGTGAAATCAGTATAAGCAACCGCATAATCATTGCCATTGGCATCTTCGGTGCGTCCATTTAACATAATTTGCACGCGCCGATTCACAACATCATCGTTAATAATCACAGAATATTCTGTATTTGCTTTAACTACGCCTAAATCAACTTGGGCAAGCGTTTGATCGCCCGTGGCATTATACCCTTCAACGACATAATATAAACGATTATTAATTATCGCAAGGTAATTCCCTTCTTGATCCTTGGAACCGCGGGCAAATAATATTTGTTGCCCCAGAACATCCGTGCCAGTTTTAAATGCTAATTCATAGGCACGGCTGATATTCGTTGCCATAATGCTATTTCTGCCACCAATCCTAAAACTACCAGTTTGGGCAACAGCCACACCATCGGCAATTCCAAAGCTTGCATCTATTAACGATGCCGAATTTAATCTTGTGCCAGTATGTAAATTGCCGCTTATATCCGTCCAATTAGTGGTTAAGTCTTGCGCGGTTAGCGAAGTGCCGAGCGTGGTGTAATTTTCGGCTAATAATAATGCCTCAATCCCTGTTGGGCGTGCGTTTATATTTGGCGCATCAAAACCCGCCGTGTCGGATACGGCTATCACATTGACTTGCAAGATACGGGTATTAAATTGTTGCGATGAATTTTCTGACTCTTTGGTTATTGCGCTAAATGTAAATTTATAATCCGAATGATCATTTTTCAGCGGTGTAAATTTCAATCCCGATAAGCTATCTTTCGCCACCGTCCAAATTGAGCCACCATTCGCCGAACCTGCGCTAAATGAACCCGCACCATAACCACTAATTATCACAAAACCCGATTCCGAACCGTCGCTATCAATTAAAGTTGCGCGCAAATCAAGCGTAATTGGGTTATCTTCGCTGACATTTACCGCCAATTTACCCAATATTATTGCATCATTACTATTGATAATGCTATTGACAAATTGCACGCCAGCCACACCGCCTTCAAATGCTTGACTGCCATTATTTGCACCAAATATTGTATCAGAACCAACCGACCCCGCGCCAATTCTGATGGATTGCCGCGCAACATTCGTCGCAATAAAGCCAACTGCTTGATCAACGGCATTTACTGCAACTTGTGAAGCAACAAGCGAACCATTGACAAAAACCGATATTTTTACCTCGCCATTGGCGGGATTTGCGCCAAAACTACTATCCACCACCACAGCATAATGCGCCCATGACCCAAAATTATCAGCGATTAAGCTTTGGAACCTAATATTTGTCCAGCGATCCGAATTTGAATTTTGGGAATTAATGGAAACAGTGAGTCCTGCTGTCTCTTGCGAAATTGTAAAAGCTCTTCTTGTTGCACCCGTTAATTGCAGTGAAGAAAAGAAAGTATTAACACCAGCTTGGCTACGATTAGCGGGATTTAAATAAAAGCCTGCGGTAAAACTAGTTATAACATTTGTGCCAAATGTATCTGGGAAGCTCATGGTCGCATAATCATTATTTGCGCCACCATTAACGAACGACAAAGCAAAGAAATTTGTGTTATTTATCGTTAATATGCCACTGGTTGTGCCCCCATTTAATGAAACAACATTACCTGAATGCAAGAATGCAAAACCACTTGGCACTAAGGAAACATCAATTGGATCCGCCACCGCGCGCACATCAATAAACAGATTTTTGCTGATAATCGCGGTTATTCTTGTGCCTGTATCTGGGTCGGAATCTACGGTCACGGCGGATACAACCAAACTATAATTTATATCCGTATGCGGCGTTGGGCGGAATGATAAATTCGCTAATTGCGCTTGGGTTAGCGTCCAATCGGTTGCCGTGCCTGTACCCGCGCTAAATGATGCGCCAGCGCGCAAACCGCTTATGATAACAAATACCGATTCCGAACCATCAACATCATTAAGCGACGCAAAAATTGACACATTAATACCAATATCCTCACTGGTAATATATGATGCGTTATTTTCAATCACTAATGAACCCGTATCCGCCACCGCTTTAACTTCTAATATTAAGCTTTGCACTGTAAATACTTGCGCCCCGCCGTCCGTATCCTTTGAAAATGCCGTAAATTTAAGCGTCTGGTCAAGCGATGCGTTGCCTTGCGGCGTAAATACTAACCCCGTTAAATTTGCATAACTCACCGTCCAATCACTCGCCGTGCCTGAACCAAAATTTAATGTCCCAGATTTCAAGCCCGTTATTACCACCCATTGACATTCTGAACCATCGCGATCCGATATGCTGATATTTAAACTTAATGCCCTTGTCGTATCCTCGTTAAAGCTTAATATACCCCGCGCATTCGGTACTGTTATCGTTGCCGTATCCGTTGCCCCCGTCACCGTGATGACTTGATTTAATACTTTTAATATGCTTGAACCATCAGTATCCTTCACCAACGCGCTTATCGTTAATACATAATCGCTATGGCTTTGTTCCTTCGGCGTAAATTTTAATGATAATAATTGTTCCTTCGCAAATGTCCATATCGTATTGCCGTTGCTGACATTCGCATTGCCCGCGCTAAAACTGCCCCCTTGATTGCCCGTATATATCGTGACTATCGCCGTCTCTGATCCATCGGTATCCACTAAACTAAGCACGATGCTTAACGCCGCGACAATGTCCTCCGATACGCTCACCGCGGGCGCGACAAATACGCTTGCCGTATCCGCAACAGCCTTGACTATTAAATTTAATATTGCCGTATTAATCGCCAATGCGCTTATGCCCGTATCTTTGTCCGAATCGGTTGTGATGATGCTTATCGTTAATTTATAATCATTATCCGAATGCGCCGTTGGCGTCGCCGTCAAGCCCGCTAATTGACCTTGCGTCAGCGTCCATTCGCTATTGCCCGTTTGAACCCCCGCGCTTAGCGTCAAGCCCGAAGTATTTTTTATCACCACAAACAACGATTCCGTGCCGTCCGTATCAACTAAACTCGTCCATATAGACAAATTATATACCTTATCCTCGCTTATAGTCTCCGCCGTTTGCATGATAATCGTTGCCGTATCCGCTACCGCTTTAACTTCTAATATTAAGCTTTGCACTGTAAATACTTGCGCCCCGCCGTCCGTATCCTTTGAAAATGCCGTGAATTTAAGCGTCTGGTCAAGCGATGCGTTGCCTTGCGGCGTAAATACTAACCCCGTTAAATTTGCATAACTCACCGTCCAATCGCTTGCCGTGCCTGAACCAAAATTTAATGTCCCAGATTTCAAGCCCGTTATTACCACCCATTGACATTCTGAACCATCGCGATCCGATATGCTGATATTTAAACTTAATGCCCTTGTCGTATCCTCGTTAAAGCTTAATATACCCCGCGCATTCGGTACTGTTATCGTTGCCGTATCCGTTGCCCCCGTCACCGTGATGACTTGATTTAATACTTTTAATGTGCTTGAACCATCAGTATCCTTCACCAACGCGCTTATCGTCAGCGTATAATCGTCATGGCTTTGTTCCTTCGGCGTAAATTTTAATGATAATAATTGTTCCTTCGCAAATGTCCATATCGTATTGCCGTTGCTGACATTCGCATTGCCCGCGCTAAAACTACCCCCTTGATTGCCCGTATATATCGTCACTATCGCCGTCTCTGATCCATCAGTATCCACTAAACTAAGCACGATGCTTAACGCCGCGACAATGTCCTCCGATACGCTCACCGCGGGCGCGACAAATACGCTTGCCGTATCCGCAACAGCCTTGACTATTAAATTTAATATCGCCGTATTAATCGCCAATGCGCTTATGCCCGTATCTTTGTCCGAATCGGTTGTGATGATGCTTATCGTTAATTTATAATCATTATCCGAATGCGCCGTTGGCGTCGCCGTCAACCCCGCTAATTGACCTTGCGTCAGCGTCCATTCGCTATTGCCCGTTTGAACCCCCGCGCTTAGCGTCAAGCCCGAAGTATTTTTTATCACCACAAACAACGATTCCGTGCCGTCCGTATCAACTAAACTCGTCCATATTGACAGATTATATACCTTATCCTCGCTTATAGTCTCCGCCGTTTGCATGATAATCGTTGCCGTATCCGCTACCGCTTTAACTTCTAATATTAAGCTTTGCACTGTAAATACTTGCGCCCCGCCGTCCGTATCCTTTGAAAATGCCGTAAATTTAAGCGTCTGGTCAAGCGATGCGTTGCCTTGCGGCGTAAATACTAATCCCGTTAAATTTGCATAACTCACCGTCCAATCGCTTGCCGTGCCTGAACCAAAATTTAATGTCCCAGATTTCAAGCCCGTTATTACCACCCATTGACATTCTGAACCATCGCGGTCGGCTATGCTTATATTTAAACTTAATGCCCTTGTCGTATCCTCGTTAAAGCTTAATATACCCCGCGCATTCGCTAATGTTATCGTTGCCGTGTCGGTGATTGCCCGCACCCTAATAACTTGTTGCAAGACCCGTGATGTTACCGAATTATCGCTATCCGAAACTTTCGCGCTGATATATAATGTATAATCATCGCCCGTTTGTGCCGCTGGCGTAAATTTCAAGCTTTGTAATTGTTGCGTATTTACCCGCCATAATGTCTCATTCTTATTCGTGCCGGTATTATATGTTATTACTTGTGTCCCGGCATTAAATGTCCCGCCTTGCGAAAGCATATCAATGGATAAGTCTATTTGCTCCGAACCATCGGTATCAACCAGCGATATTATCACAGGGAATGTTATTACTTGGTCTTCGTCAATGTCAAGCGGTGGTGCCGAAAATTGTGCATTAGATATAAATTCTACTTCATTCACTTTAACCGCACGGCTAATTACTTGCACCCCTGCTACTACCCCCTCAAACCCACGGGTAAAGGCAATATTATTAAAGCTGGTATTTATACCTTCAGCTCCAATTGCCAATCCTATATTTGCGCTTGTGGGTATGACATTTGCCGCAAATGTTTGCGTCGTTACCATACTACCTCTTAATGACGCATCCACGAATAATTGGATGCTTGCCTTATTCGTGATATTATCCACATCCACCGATACCGCATAATGATGCATACCCGCCGTGAAACCATTCGCAAATGTCACCGAACCCGCCGCACTGCCCGTATATGATACGATTATATCTTGGTTATTTTGACTTACCGTGAAATCATTACTTGCTGATTTTGCCGATAATACCGCGCCATTTTGCACAAAACCATTCGGATTTGCCCAAAATGCAAAGGCAAAACTCCGTCCAGTGCCACTAGTTAGCGTATTGGGTAAATTTACCAACGCATAATCCGCGCCATCATTCATACCATCAGCGTTATTATTAAATGAAAACGCAAATAAATTACTAAATCCACCGCCACTTAACAATAATGTTTGCGTCCCCGTGCCTATCGTTGAGGCAAATGATATGGTCGTAATGCCATTCGCAAAACTATTTGATACTACCTTATGCGCCACTAAATCATCTATCGCAAACCTTGCCGTGTCGGCTACCGCCTTCACTATTATCGTTAAATTACTACTTCTTATCGCCAGCGAACTTACGCCCGTATCAGGGTCAGAATCCTTCGTTATTACCGATATTGTCAAGCTAAAATCATCTGCCGAATGCGCCCTTGGGAAAAATTGTAACCCTGCTAATTGCGATTGAGTTAATGTCCATGATGTCCCTGCCGCATTCGATACACCACTGCTTAACCTTGTGCCAGAAACCACGCCATTAATTATTACCACTAACGATTCTGAACCATCAATATCATTAAGCGCACCGCCCAAGGATAAATTAAACGCCATATCCTCGCTTAATTGTTGCACTGAACCTACTTCTATCTTTGCCGTATCCGCCACCGCATTAACTTCTAATATTAAGCTTTGCACTGTAAATACTTGCGCCCCGCCGTCCGTATCCTTTGAAAATGCCGTAAATTTAAGCGTCTGGTCAAGCGATGCGTTGCCTTGCGGCGTAAATACTAACCCCGTTAAATTTGCATAACTCACCGTCCAATCGCTTGCCGTGCCTGAACCAAAATTTAATGTCCCAGATTTCAAGCCCGTTATTACCACCCATTGACATTCTGAACCATCGCGATCCGATATGCTGATATTTAAACTTAACGCCCTTGTCGTATCCTCGTTAAAGCTTAATATACCCCGCGCATTCGGTAATGTTATCGTTGCCGTATCCGTTGCCCCCGTCACCGTGATGACTTGGTTTATTACTTTTAATGTGCTTGAACCATCAGTATCCTTCACCAACGCGCTTATCGTCAGCGTATAATCGTCATGGCTTTGTTCCTTCGGCGTAAATTTTAATGATAATAATTGTTCCTTCGCAAATGTCCATATCGTATTGCCGTTGCTGACATTCGCATTGCCCGCGCTAAAACTGCCCCCTTGATTGCCCGTATATATCGTGACTATCGCCGTCTCTGATCCATCGGTATCCACTAAACTAAGCACGATGCTTAATGCCGCGACAATGTCCTCCGATACGCTCACCGCGGGCGCGACAAATACGCTTGCCGTATCCGCAACAGCCTTGACTATTAAATTTAATATTGCCGTATTAATCGCCAATGCGCTTATGCCCGTATCTTTGTCCGAATCGGTTGTGATGATGCTTATCGTTAATTTATAATCATTATCCGAATGCGCCGTTGGCGTCGCCGTCAAGCCCGCTAATTGACCTTGCGTCAGCGTCCATTCGCTATTGCCCGTTTGAACCCCCGCGCTTAGCGTCAAGCCCGAAGTATTTTTTATCACCACAAATAACGATTCCGTGCCGTCCGTATCAACTAAACTCGTCCATATTGACAGATTATATACCTTATCCTCGCTTATAGTCTCCACCGTTTGCATGATAATCGTTGCCGTATCCGCCACCGCTTTAAGCCCAATAATCAAGGTCTTAGATAATGAATAGGTTGGCGCATTTTCGGTATCCTTGGTAATTACCGATAAAGTCAGCGTTAAATCAGCATTTGAATGCACTAATGGTGTGAATATTATCCCCGATATTCCCGAAGCTGGCACGGTCCAAAGCGAACCATTAAGCGTTGCTGGTGAATTTAATTTACCCGTGGTTAAGCCTGCAATCACAATATATAAACATTCCGAACCATCACTATCAAGCATACTAATTTTTAGACTAAGCGCGATGGTTTTATCCTCAAAAGCTTCATATAAGTTATTTAATTCCAGTGAAGCCGAATCGCTGACGGCTTGAACTTGGACGGTGATGAAATTAACATCAATACGGCTGGGACGACCATCACGCGATTCAACCGCAATATTGCTAATTGTTAGGGTATAATCAACATGCGTATGGGCAAATGGTGTGAATTTAACCGAAGACAAGGCTTCCCTTGCCAAAGTCCATAATCCATTCGCGCCCTTGACCCCTTCGGATAGTGAGCCATCACGCACGCCAGCGATAATTGCAAAATTAGATTCCGAACCATCGCTGTCAAATAATGACACAACCATTGGCAAGGCAATCCCATCATCTTCGGCAGTTTGCACAACATAACCAATATCAAGGGTGTTAATTTTACTAATTTCCGTGCCATTGGGCGCATGATTGAGGAATCTAATATCGGCTAATTTACCACCCCAATAGCTATCAGGATTATCGCCGTTTGTCGTGCCTTGCGCCGCAATATAAATATATTGATTCGCAGTATTTTCAGGGAATGGCGATAATGGCGGAGTTAAAGAGCCAGATTGGGTAATATTATTGGTAATTAAGCCATTATTAATATATAATTGCAGGGTTTCGGTATTGTCGCTTGCAACATCAACTTTAACCACATAATTTTTCCAAGAATTTGCCGTGATAACATTATTATAATTCCAAACCACATCATTACCATCTGAACCGCGTATGGTAATACGGATATTGGTGCCAATTTGCTGAATATTAAATTGATGCGCATCGCCACGGGTCGTAAATATAGAATTATTTTGCGTATTATTGTCGGGATTTAACCATAATGACACGCCAAAGCTGCTATTCACGCCTGTTAAATTCTTGGGTAAATTGGTTTTAATAAATGGGTCATTAGTATTGGGGTCGGCATCTGGGGCAAAACTAAATGCGACAATATTTTTACCGGCAATTTGTTGCATAGCCGTCGCAACATTAGTTGCCGTATAACCATCAACCCCATAATTTTCCACGCCATTTATCACCCAATTTGCGATATTAATCCGTGATTGTCCAACCAGCGAGAATGTTACCCCATCTGGCACAACCCGCACGGAAACTTGAATATATTCGGTGCGCAATTTACTTGGTCTGCCATCATTAGATTCGGTGTCAACTATTTGCACGGTTAAGGCGTAATCTTGGTCATTATTTCTAGGTGGCATTAATCTTAAGCCCGAAATATCAACCCCTGCTATCGTCCATAATCCATCAACCCCTGCTGAACCTTTATTTAATTGCGCGTCTTTTACCCCGCCGACTACAATATAAAATGATTCCGAACCATCTGTATCAATTAAAGAAATCTTGACGGGCAGGTTTAAATTCGTATTTTCCGAAATAATTTCAACATTAACCCGAATATCGCGCGTGGTTAATTGTGAAACTTCCGCACCACTTATAGCATGATTTATTACGCGTAAATCAGCCAATTGCCCCTTCCATTGTTCGGCGTTGGTATTGGAGCTAAGATTAGTAATGCCCGAACCATTCAGCGCGCCTATAAATATACCATAGGAAATAAAATCGCTTGGCAATGGGTTTGCTGTGCCCGAACCCGCGCGCGATGATTCGGTTTGCTGCATGCCGCCATAATAAATTTCAATGGTTTCACTTGCATTTGCTTGGTCATATTTCACCACTAAGTTTTTGAAACTGCCGCTGCTTGCCAATATACCGCTATATGTGCGGGTAATTGTGCTGCCCGTCGTGGTGGTGATATAAACTTTCAGATCATTATTTTCTTGATATACACGATAGCCAAAATTATTTGCTGCATCGGCGGTGCCCCAAATTAAACCCTTGGCATTGGGCGAAGCGTCAGTATTTAACCAAGCCGAGAATGTGAAGCTATTATTATTGCTTAAATTATTGGGCATAGCAACCTTGATAGCAGAAGCCGAACCCGTGCCGACAAATGAATAGGCTGTTGCCGTGAAATTACCAATCGTGGTTGTGGCAATGCCCACCGATGCGCCAGTCGTTTGTTTTTCAATATTATAGCTATTCGTGCCATCTAGAATCCATTCGGAAACATTAATTGGACCCGCTATCATGCTAGTTGTTTTACCATAGTTATAATTCACGCCATCAACGACGGCTTTTACAATAATATTTTCACTTTGCACCACGGATATAACCGCGCCACCATCAGTGTCATGGCTAATTGCCGAAATTTTTATAATAAAATCATTATCGCTATGGGTTATGGGCGTATATACTAAGCCACTAATTTGGTCATATGTTAGTGTCCATGTCGTGCCATCGCTGAAACCACTGCTTAATCTGCCAGTTGGCAAGCCACTAATTAACACTATCTGACTTTCCGAACCATCTTTATCCACAATGGATATTATTGTTCCCAAAGCAACTGAAATATCTTCGGAGGTTGTAACCGAACTTGGCGCAAATAAAGATGCCGTATCGGTTACACCGCTGACTTGGACGCTAATCACTAAGCTATTCATTGCCGAGATATTATCATTTGATTCTTTGGCAATGCTGGTGATAATTAATTTATAATCGCTATGGCTTTGGGCAAGCGGTATAAATTTCAAACCACTAAAATCGCTGGATTTTAAGGTCCACTTGCCATTACCGCCATTTGTGCCTGCGCTTAAACTGCCAATACCAACCCCAGAAATTAAATATGTCGCCGATTCAGACCCATCAGTATCAAGCAAGCTTAAATTCATGCTTAAATCAATAACTGCATCCTCAGTTACCATGATATTCTTTGCGCCAACATAAGCAATGGTAATTGTATCCGCCACCGCCGTGATATTTATCACTTCGCTTTTCACAACATCTACGACTATGCCCCCGTCCGTATCATGACTCCTTGCCGTAATTTTAAGCGTGAAATCCCTATCACTATGCGCTATCGGCGTATATACTAAGCCACTTATCTGCTCATATGTTAGCGTCCATGTCGTCCCATCGCTCGCACCGCTGCTTAAACTGCCTGTTGGCAAGCCACTGATTAATATTATCTGGCTCTCCGAATTATCCGCTTTATCCACAATGGATATTATCGTCCCTAAGGCTACCGTTTGATCCTCCGACGCATTCACCATATTAAGCACAAATAATGATGCCGTATCCGTCACACCAGACACCACGATTTTTTGCGTTGAAACCACTATCGCCGTGGAATTATCCTTATCGCTTACTATCGCCGTATAAGTTAAATTATAATCACCATGGCTTTGCGCAAATGGCGTGAATCTTAAATTTGCTACTTGACTCTCACTTATCGTCCATACCGAACCTACGGCTATTCCTGCGCTAAATGATCCATTCGTAAAGCCCGTGATTAATACCGTTAAACTCTCCGAACCATCAGTATCTTTACGGCTTGCCACTAATTCTACCGCGACCGATATATCCTCGCTTGTCGCTATATCCGCTATCGCAAAACTTGCCGTGTCCGCTACCGCCTTGACCACAAGATTCATATTTTTCACGATAGATGCTAACCCGCCATTCTCCGATTCCTTGGTTTGCACCGTAATTGTAAAACTATAATCTTCGTCCGAATGCGCAAATGGCGTAAATTTCAAGCCACTTATTTGATCCTTGGTAAATGTCCATATATATTCATTCGTATCATTATTTAATGCCCGCTTGCCTTTATTAAATGTGCCGCTACTGGTTGCGCCATTAATAAATATTACCATGCTCTCTGAACCATCAGTATCCACAAAACTTGCGAATAAGCTAAATGCTAATACCGCATCCTCGCTAATTAGCTCATCGCTTACTGATATAGTTGCCGTATCCGCCACCGCCGTGATATTTATCACTTCGCTTTTCACAACATCTACGACTATGCCCCCGTCCGTATCATGACTCCTTGCCGTAATTTTAAGCGTGAAATCCCTATCACTATGCGCTATCGGCGTATATACTAAGCCACTTATCTGCTCATATGTTAGCGTCCATGTCGTCCCATCGCTCGCACCGCTGCTTAAACTGCCTGTTGGCAAGCCACTAATTAATATTATCTGGCTCTCCGAATTATCGGCTTTATCCACAATGGATATTATCGTCCCTAAGGCTACCGTTTGATCCTCCGACGCATTCACCATATTAAGCACAAATAATGATGCCGTATCCGTCACACCAGACACCACGATTTTTTGCGTTGAAACCACTATCGCCGTGGAATTATCCTTATCGCTTACTATCGCCGTATAAGTTAAATTATAATCACCATGGCTTTGCGCAAATGGCGTGAATCTTAAATTTGCTACTTGACTCTCGCTTATCGTCCATACCGAACCTACGGCTCTTCCTGCGCTAAATGATCCATTCGTAAAGCCCGTGATTAATACCGTTAAACTCTCCGAACTATCGGTATCTTTACGGCTTGCCACTAATTCTACCGCGACCGACATATCCTCGCTTGTCGCTATATCCGCTATCGCAAAACTTGCCGTGTCCGCTACCGCCTTGATATTTAAATTTAAGTTTCTTGAAATTAAGGCTGTTGAGCTATTTTCCGATTCTTTGGTTTGCACCGTAATTGTAAAACTATAATCTTCGTCCGAATGCGCAAATGGCGTAAATTTCAAGCCACTTATTTGATCCTTGGTAAATGTCCATATATATTCATTCGTATCATTATTTAATGCCCGCTTGCCTTTATTAAATGTGCCGCTGCTGGTTGCGCCATTAATAAATATTACCATGCTTTCTGAACCATCAGTATCCACAAAACTTGCAAATAAGCTAAATGCTAATACCGCATCCTCGCTAATTAGCTCATCGCTTACTGATATAGTTGCCGTATCCGCCACCGCCGTGATATTTATCACTTCGCTTTTCACAACATCTACGACTATGCCCCCGTCCGTATCATGACTCCTTGCCGTGATTTTAAGCGTGAAATCCCTATCACTATGCGCTATCGGCGTATATACTAAGCCACTTATCTGCTCATATGTTAGCGTCCATGTCGTCCCATCGCTAAATCCACTGCTTAAACTGCCTGTTGGCAAGCCACTGATTAATATTATCTGGCTCTCCGAATTATCCGCTTTATCCACAATGGATATTATCGTCCCTAAGGCTACCGTTTGATCCTCCGACGCATTCACCATATTAAGCACAAATAATGATGCCGTATCCGTCACACCAGACACCACGATTTTTTGCGTTGAAACCACTATCGCCGTGGAATTATCCTTATCGCTTACTATCGCCGTATAAGTTAAATTATAATCACCATGGCTTTGCGCAAATGGCGTGAATCTTAAATTTGCTACTTGACTCTCACTTATCGTCCATACCGAACCTACGGCTCTTCCTGCGCTAAATGATCCATTCGTAAAGCCCGTGATTAATACCGTTAAACTCTCCGAACCATCAGTATCTTTACGGCTTGCCACTAATTCTACCGCGACCGATATATCCTCGCTTGTCGCTATATCCGCTATCGCAAAACTTGCCGTGTCCGCTACCGCCTTGACCACAAGATTCATATTTTTCACGATAGATGCTAACCCGCCATTCTCCGATTCCTTGGTTTGCACCGTAATTGTAAAACTATAATCTTCGTCCGAATGCGCAAATGGCGTAAATTTCAAGCCACTTATTTGATCCTTGGTAAATGTCCATATATATTCATTCGTATCATTATTTAATGCCCGTTTGCCTTTATTAAATGTGCCGCTGCTGGTTGCGCCATTAATAAATATTACCATGCTTTCTGAACCATCAGTATCCACAAAACTTGCGAATAAGCTAAATGCTAATACCGCATCCTCGCTAATTAGCTCATCGCTTACTGAT
Organism: Alphaproteobacteria bacterium; assembly: GCA_965262605.1. GTDB lineage: Bacteria > Pseudomonadota > Alphaproteobacteria > JASGCL01 > JASGCL01 > CBDHFN01. Next base: position 198,521 of record CBDHFN010000003.1, read on the forward strand.
ATAGTTGCCGTATCCGCCACCGCCGTGATATTTATCACTTCGCTTTTTACAACATCTACGACTATGCCCCCGTCCGTATCATGACTCCTTGCCGTGATTTTAAGCGTGAAATCCCTATCACTATGCGCTATCGGCGTATATACTAAGCCACTTATCTGCTCATATGTTAGCGTCCATGTCGTCCCATCGCTAAATCCACTGCTTAAACTGCCTGTTGGCAAGCCACTGATTAATATTATCTGGCTCTCCGAATTATCGGCTTTATCCACAATGGATATTATCGTCCCTAAGGCTACCGTTTGATCCTCCGACGCATTCACCATATTAAGCACAAATAATGATGCCGTATCCGTCACACCAGACACCACGATTTTTTGCGTTGAAACCACTATCGCCGTGGAATTATCCTTATCGCTTACTATCGCCGTATAAGTTAAATTATAATCACCATGGCTTTGCGCAAATGGCGTGAATCTTAAATTTGCTACTTGACTCTCACTTATCGTCCATACCGAACCTACGGCTCTTCCTGCGCTAAATGATCCATTCGTAAAGCCCGTGATTAATACCGTTAAACTCTCCGAACCATCAGTATCTTTACGGCTTGCCACTAATTCTACCGCGACCGATATATCCTCGCTTGTCGCTATATCCGCTATCGCAAAACTTGCCGTGTCCGCTACCGCCTTGACCACAAGATTCATATTTTTCACGATAGATGCTAACCCGCCATTCTCCGATTCCTTGGTTTGCACCGTAATTGTAAAACTATAATCTTCGTCCGAATGCGCAAATGGCGTAAATTTCAAGCCACTTATTTGATCCTTGGTAAATGTCCATATATATTCATTCGTATCATTATTTAATGCCCGCTTGCCTTTATTAAATGTACCGCTGCTGGTTGCGCCATTAATAAATATTACCATGCTCTCTGAACCATCAGTATCCACAAAACTTGCGAATAAGCTAAATGCTAATACCGCATCCTCGCTAATTAGCTCATCGCTTACTGATATAGTTGCCGTATCCGCCACCGCCGTGATATTTATCACTTCGCTTTTTACAACATCTACGACTATGCCCCCGTCCGTATCATGACTCCTTGCCGTGATTTTAAGCGTGAAATCCCTATCACTATGCGCTATCGGCGTATATACTAAGCCACTTATCTGCTCATATGTTAGCGTCCATGTCGTCCCATCGCTCGCACCGCTGCTTAAACTGCCTGTTGGCAAGCCACTGATTAATATTATCTGGCTCTCCGAATTATCGGCTTTATCCACAATGGATATTATCGTCCCTAAGGCTACCGTTTGATCCTCCGACGCATTCACCATATTAAGCACAAATAATGATGCCGTATCCGTCACACCAGACACCACGATTTTTTGCGTTGAAACCACTATCGCCGTGGAATTATCCTTATCGCTTACTATCGCCGTATAAGTTAAATTATAATCACCATGGCTTTGCGCAAATGGCGTGAATCTTAAATTTGCTACTTGACTCTCACTTATCGTCCATACCGAACCTACGGCTATTCCTGCGCTAAATGATCCATTCGTAAAGCCCGTGATTAATACCGTTAAACTCTCCGAACCATCAGTATCTTTACGGCTTGCCACTAATTCTACCGCGACCGATATATCCTCGCTTGTCGCTATATCCGCTATCGCAAAACTTGCCGTGTCCGCTACCGCCTTGACCACAAGATTCATATTTTTCACGATAGATGCTAACCCGCCATTCTCCGATTCCTTGGTTTGCACCGTAATTGTAAAACTATAATCTTCGTCCGAATGCGCAAATGGCGTAAATTTCAAGCCACTTATTTGATCCTTGGTAAATGTCCATATATATTCATTCGTATCATTATTTAATGCCCGTTTGCCTTTATTAAATGTGCCGCTGCTGGTTGCGCCATTAATAAATATTACCATGCTTTCTGAACCATCAGTATCCACAAAACTTGCGAATAAGCTAAATGCTAATACCGCATCCTCGCTAATTAGCTCATCGCTTACTGATATAGTTGCCGTATCCGCCACCGCCGTGATATTTATCACTTCGCTTTTCACAACATCTACGACTATGCCCCCGTCCGTATCATGACTCCTTGCCGTAATTTTAAGCGTGAAATCCCTATCACTATGCGCTATCGGCGTATATACTAAGCCACTTATCTGCTCATATGTTAGCGTCCATGTCGTCCCATCGCTCGCACCGCTGCTTAAACTGCCTGTTGGCAAGCCACTAATTAATATTATCTGGCTCTCCGAATTATCGGCTTTATCCACAATGGATATTATCGTCCCTAAGGCTACCGTTTGATCCTCCGACGCATTCACCATATTAAGCACAAATAATGATGCCGTATCCGTCACACCAGACACCACGATTTTTTGCGTTGAAACCACTATCGCCGTGGAATTATCCTTATCGCTTACTATCGCCGTATAAGTTAAATTATAATCACCATGGCTTTGCGCAAATGGCGTGAATCTTAAATTTGCTACTTGACTCTCACTTATCGTCCATACCGAACCTACGGCTATTCCTGCGCTAAATGATCCATTCGTAAAGCCCGTGATTAATACCGTTAAACTCTCCGAACTATCGGTATCTTTACGGCTTGCCACTAATTCTACCGCGACCGATATATCCTCGCTTGTCGCTATATCCGCTATCGCAAAACTTGCCGTGTCCGCTACCGCCTTGATATTTAAATTTAAGTTTCTTGAAATTAAGGCTGTTGAGCTATTTTCCGATTCCTTGGAAATTAAAGTGATGATTAGCGAATAATCTTCGTCCGAATGGGCAAATGGTGTTAAAAATAATCCCGATAATTGTGCCCGTGTTAGCGAGTAATTATTATTATCATTGGAAAATTTACCAAAATTTAGTTTTGCATTGCCCGTGCCGCTGATAATTACCGATAACGATTCGGAATTATCCGCAAAATCGGTTAATGAAGCATAAATACTTAACGAAATCACCGCATCTTCTGAAGAAATTTGGGGATCAGTTACATTGATTGATGCTGTATCCGCCACGGCAATAACTTCAATTTTTAATGAACTTGAAGTTAATTCGGTTTTATTGGTGGCTTTTTCCACATTTTGCACGGTTATTTTTAAGGTAATATCCCTGTCTGAATTAAAGGCGGGCGTGTATAATAACCCCGAAAGATCGGTATAAGCCACCGTCCAAATTGAACCAACGGCACTTCCTGCGTTAAAGCTGCCGCCAACAAAGCCCGTGAAATAAACAAACTGAATGGTTTCTGAACCATCATTATCAATTTGGGAAATATTGATGCTTATCACGCCCGAATTATCTTCAAGCACCGATATATTATTGGGCGCCAAAGCAACTTGGTCGGTAACTGGCGTAATTTGCATTAACAGATCTTTTTCAATAACCGCCGTTAAGCCAGTTTGGTTTTCGGTTGAAACCGCTTTAAGATGTAAGGTCACATCGCCGCTGTCGTTCGGCACGGGTAAATATTTCAAGCCTTGATTAATTTGCGTAAGGCTTAGCGTATAATTTGCCGACGGCGATTGTTCAAAACCGCCAATATATATTCTGCCCGTTAATGGCACATTCGTTATCACAATATATAACGATTCCGAACCATCAGTATCATATAACGAAGCCGCAATATTTAGCGTTAATAAATTATCTTCTGAGGCGAATGAATCGGCGGCAAGCAGAGTTGCGGTATCAGTAATTGGGTTGACTACGACATTCATTACGCGTGAGACAACCACCACATTCGTGGCTTCGCTTGATTTTTCCTTGGCAATTGCTGAAATAGTCAGACTGAAACTGCCACCGAAGTTCAATATAGGCGTTAGGCGAATCGCATGCCATTGTTCATTGGTTAAAGTCCAAACGGAATTTGAACCAGCCCCGAAATTAAATGTCGTGCCCGTTGCAAAACCCCTTAATATCACCTTGTCAATCGTTTCTGAAGCATCAGCATCCAATGCCGAAGCAAATATGCTTAATCTTATGCCCGTATCTTCATTGCCCATGGCGTTATCAACCGTCAAAGTTGGCGTGCCCGTTATGGGTTTAACATCGTAAATTAAAGTTTGTAATCTGGTGGCTAATTGCTTGGCATCATTGGATTCTTGGGATAATACCGTGATTTTTAGAGTAATATCATCACCGACATCCTTACCGGGTGTTAAGATTAACCCTGAAATATTTTTACCATCAATGGTCCATTTAGTGCCAGATGGGTCGGGGGTGCCAATATTAAATTGCGCACTGCTTGGCACGCCGTCAATGATAATCCATTGCGATTGCGAACCATCAATATCCGTTAATGAAAAACCAAGCCCCAAATTAAGCGGTGTATTTTCAAGATAATTTAAATCATTAGATTGTAAGCTTACAGCTAAGGCTTCAAACATGCCGTTTTTCTCAGAATCCGAAATCAACCTATCCCAAAGGGCAAAATTTGCCAAATATCCCTTGAAATTATTATTAATAACTCCGCCACCTGAAACTGCGGGTTCGGTAAAGTTAACGCCACCACCCAAGAATATGCCATCACCCATTAGTAATGATTCTGGTTGATTTATCATTAATTTTGTTAAGCCATTAAATGTAATGCTGACTTTGGCGTTTGCGTTGGTATTTTCATCATCTACAAAAATATTATAATCGCTATTGGCTAAAATTCTGCCGATACGATTAATGCCAATCGTAGTGCCATTGCTGCGTTGAATGAATTTTAAATCGCCATTGACTAAATATACGCCATAACCGCTGGCATTACTGCCTTGCCAATATAAAACCTGACCTGATTTAATATCATCGCCCGTGGTAAATGTCACCATCGTGGTATGTTTTAAACCAATGGCAGTATATGGTGTGGTTGGCAAGGATAAAAATTGCCCGTCTAAATTGACGCCGATGCTATTATTATTTGCCGCGCTTGAATCGCCGATTACGCCGCGCACCGCGTCAAATCGCACGCCAAAATTCGCATCATTTACCCTGAAATTCGCATTACCAATTAAATCTTTCCAATAATCTTGACCTGTTTCGGCGTTGCTGGTGGAGTTATTATCCACATCACGCGAATCAAGGTAAATTTTCAAATTCGCATAAGCCGGGCTTGCGGGTTGGTTGGGTCCTGCAATCACATAGGGGTTTAAGGCGGGCGTATCCACAACGGCACGCATAATTAAATTAAGCGAGCTTGTGTTTATTTCACTGCGAATAATGCCCGAATCTGGGTCAGTTTCGCGCGATTGCGCCGTAATAGAGAGGGTATAATCAATGTCTGATTGTTTGGTTGGCGTTAAATATAAATTCGCCAATTGATCCGATTGCAAAGTATAAACTAAGGCATTATTCATCATGCCCGACACGCCTTGGCTTAAAATTGTGCCGGTTTGCAAGTTGCTGATAATAATGGAATAAATAGTTTCGGTATTATCTTGGGTTTTAACAAAAATTGATAATTTAATCGCGACATCTTCACTGGTGGAAAGGCTTGAAGGCGCGGTAAATGTTGGCGTATCGGCAACGGCAGCTACGATAATATTTTGTATCACCGATGTTAATTTGCTAATTTGCGAATTTGCTGGCGCGGATTGATCTGATTCAATGGTTAAGCCATAAATGGTTAATTTCACATCGTTGCTATCATTCATGCTTGGCGAATATCGTAAACCCGCAATTTGCGCTGGGGTAATTGTCCATTTGCCCGCACCATCATTCGTGCCTTGGCTAAAGCTTGCGCCTAATGGGGCTTGAATATATACTAATTTTATTGATTCGCTTACATCAAACACGCCGACTTTAATGGAAATTTCAACGGATTTATCCTCAGAAGTAGCAACGGAATCAAGCGAAATTGAAGCCGTTCCAGCGACTGGACGCAATATAACATTTAGATTGGAAGAAATAACCGCCGTAGCTGCGCTCTCCGTATCCTTAGTAATTGCGGATATTTTTAAGGTAAAATCAACATCGGATTTAATCGTTGGCGTTAAATATAACGAGGATAATTGCGCGACTTCAAGCGTCCAAATACTGCCATTCGTGCTAAAACCTTGGGATAATGATGCGCCCATCGGCACTTCACTGATAATAACCCATAAAGATTCTGAATTATCTTTATCAACGAATGAAGCAATAATGTTTAATTTTGTCGCGACATTTTCGGAAATATCAATATTAGTGATAGTCAGGCTTGCCGTATCCGAAATTGCAGTGACATTGACGCGAATAGTGCCCGCAATTAAATTGGTCGGTGGCGTATAACCCTTATCCGAATCGGTGGTGAAAATGGTGAATTTCAAATCAAAATCGTCGCTGCTATGGGCAAAGGGCGTTAAGCGCAAGCCCGCCAATTGATTAATGCTGATAGTCCAATCAGAATTTGTGCCAATACCTGCACTAAATGATGCTTTATTTGTGTTGGTAAACACAATTTTAACAATGGATTCGGAATCATCAATCACGCCAGCATTAATGGACAAGGCAACGGATATATCCTCAAATGTGCTAATATTATGCGCATCAAAGCTTGCTTGGTCGCTTACTGCTTTAACATCCACAATTAAATTGCGGCTTATTAAGGCGGTTTCGCCATTTTCTTTTTCGGTGGTTAATGCGCTTACCACTAATTTTAGGGTATTTGCGCTGTGAATACCCGGCAAAATTGCCAAGCCGCTTATATTTTCTTGGGCAACCAGCCAAACACCATTACCTTTATTAACCGCATTATTATTTAATGTTGCCCCAGAAGCCAAACCAGAAATAATTAATTGCCACGATTCCGAATTATCCGTATCAACCGAACTGGCGATAATATTTAATAATATGCTTGTATCTTCGCTTGTTTCACCATTAACCACGCTTAATGATGCCGTATTTGCAATGGCATTAATATTATATACTTCTGAAATTACCCGTAATGCCGTGGAGCCTGAATTAGATTCCTTGGTAAATACGCTGAATTTTAAGGTAACCGAATCGGCATAATATTTCGGTAATTGGAATTTAAGTGCCGAAATTTGTGCTTCGGTTACTTTCCAAGTGGTAATGCCGCCAATGACATCCTTGATGCCTGCGCTGAAGCTTGTTGCTTGGGGTGATGCTTGAATTATCGCCCAAATTGATTCCGAATTATCCGTATCAACTTTGGCGAAACTAATATTAACTTCAACGAATTGATCCTCATCATAGGCAAATTTTTCCGCCCCAAAATTATCCGAATTTACTTCATTTAAGCCATGGTATTCGGCGGCAGTCAATTGTCTTGCCCAAACCCTTGCCGCACCCAATGAACCCTTAAATACATCGCCGACATCCAATAATGTTGTGCCGCCGCCGTCAACTAATTTAAAATCTTGCGCGGGTGTTGCGGTTGGGTCGGCGGGTCGTAAATGCCCCAATAAAATTGACGCATAGGAACTATCAACCGCGAGCGATGGCGCACTGCCGATATTGCCGCTACGAATATCGTCATTATTTAATACGGCGCGGTAATTATAGGTATTACCCGTATTTGATAAATTTACTATTAATGAATAATCGGTCTTGCCTGCAAGCAGCGGTGAAGCATTATTTAAAGCGATGGAAGTAGGCGTTGAATCAACCAAATTGACTAAAATTAATTTGCCATTTTCAATATATATAACAATACCATGGTTATTATCGCCCTGATGATATAGTGTTTGCCGTGAATTTACATCGGAATCGGTTTTAAATACGATATTTATCGCTTGCTGATACGCATTATTTGCAGGCGTATTGCCACCCGTGCCCGCAAAGAATGGATAAGCCGCACCATTATTTTGTATTTCAATAAATTTATCGGCACTAAATCCATTATAGCCATTACCATTATTGCCAACTGCGCCAGCCACTAAGCTTATGCCCGTTGCGCTGTTTAATCTTCTGATAATGCCATTGCTGTTTGTGCCCGAATCATCGCGCCAATTAGTGGTAATATTTGCCCCAAATCCCGATGATGCCATGCTTAAATTCACCACTGAACCCGCTGGAACGCCATATGGTCTTGATTGCACGCTTGCCGTATCGGCGACGCCCTCAACTTGAATATTTATTTTCGTGACGGCAATCGCGGTATTGCTTATCTGGCTATTAATATCAGATTCGCTGACAATTGCCGATATAGTTAATGAATAAGATTTATCGCTATGCGCCGAAGGGGTTAAATATAATCCAAGAATTTGGTCAGAGGTTAGCGTCCAATCAATTTGATTCGCGTTTGAAATACCCTTGCTTAATTTCGCGCCCGTTTCTAACCCTTTGATAATAACGCTAATTATTGTTTCTGAAGGTTGTTCACCGCTTACGCCAATATTTAACGATAAAGCAATGGCTTTATCTTCGGAGGTTAAAATATTATGGGCTTCTTTGAATGTTGCAGTATCGGCAACGCCTTGCACTTCAATTAAAATTGCCGTGGTGCGCGATGCTAATGAAGTAATATTTTGTTCCCTATCGGAATCACGCACTATCGTGGTGATTGACAAAGAAACATCGGCATTGGAATGGACAAAAGGCGTGAAATATAAGCCAGATAATTGGTCAACTGAGAATGTCCAATTACTGCCGCTAAATCTTCCTTTGTTAAATGTGCCTGAATTGCCATCAATGCGGTTAACTATAATTGATTGAATAGTTTCTGAACCATCTAAATCACCCAAAGAAATATTGATGGAAATTGCAACGGCTTTATCTTCGCTTTGCGCGGTATTTTGGGCTTGAATATATGAAGGCGTATCGGCAACCGCCGCGATTTGAATATTTAGGTTTTGCGATTTAAGGGCGGTTGGTGCAGATTCCGTGTCCTTGGTGCTGATAGTAATTAAAATATTCGCATCGGTGCTGTCATTTTTATTAGGCGTAAATCTTAAACCCGCAAGTTGATTAGATTCCAGCGTCCAAATCGTGGCATTGCCTAAATTTTCGCCTTTATTAAGGCTTGCCCCCGAGGGTATCGCAATGAAAATTTTATTAATAGTTTCCGAATTATCCGTATCGGTTAAGCTGGCGATAATGGATAAATCTACGCCCGTATCCTCCGAAGTTTTGGTATTATCGGCTTTGGCAAAGGTTGCGGTATCGCTCACCGCTTGGACATTAATTTGAATCGTTTGCGATTTAACCGCGCTTAGCCCCGTTTTAATTTCCACCGAAACCGCGCTGATAATAATGCTGGATTCGCTATGGTCGTTTAATTTGGGTAAATAATAAATGCCTTGATTAAATTCGGTGCGGGTAAAGCTGTAATTTGTGGTTGGGTCAACCCCAATTATATTATTGCCAATCACTAATGATGCACCGCTTTGCAGCGTTGCGCCAGAAACCACAATAAATAAAGTTTCCGAATTATCTAAATCAGTTAAGCTGGTGTTAAAGCTAATTTTAATTTTCTTATCTTCAAAACCCGCAATATTATCCGCGCTAATCGTTGCCGTATCGGTTACCGCATCAATTACTAAATTAAATATGCGCGAAATTAATTCGGTATTATAAGCCTCGGGGGATAATTCGGTATTAAACGCCGTGACTATCAAGCTTAGCGTATTGCTGCTATGCGGGGCGGGTGTAAACATCGCGCTTACCCATTGATCTTTGGTAAATGTCCAAGCTGAGTCTGTGCCCGAACCGACATTAAATTTCCCCGATTGAATACCGCTGACTATCACTAAATTAATCGTTTCTGAACCATCATTATCAATATTGCTTGGGTGAATGCTAAACGCAACTTGAATATCTTCGGAGCCGTGCATATTATCAATTGTTAGCGTCGGCGTGTTCGTAACGGGTTGATAATCATAGGTTAACAAGCCCGTTAAGGTAACTAATTGTGCGGCTTTATTGGTGCCCCGTTCGTCTTGGGTAGTCACGGAAATTGTTAAAGTAATATCATCACCCGAATATTTATAAGGCGTTAATCGTAAACCCACTAATTGGGCTTGCGTCATGACATAACTGCCGTGCGCTTCACGAAAGCCTACTGATAATTTCGCGTTTGCTGGCACACCAGCTATCACTACATCGTAAGTTTCCGAACCATCAGTATCAAACAGGCTGATATTAGTAACCACATCAATAATTTGCCCTTCACGGAAGCGTAAATCGCGTGATTCGTATAAATCTTGGTAATAATTAATAATATCGGCGCGTTCCGATGAACTTATCACGCCATTATATACCGCAAAATCGCCAATTGCCCCCTTAAAGCCACCATTAACATTAATAATGCCTTCGTCATGTTGCACTTGAACGCCACCGCCCGCGCCAAATAATGAAAATCCTGAATCATATACAGCGGGCGAAGCACCGATAAATCCTGATTGCGATGAAGTTGACGCAACTGGTGAGCCATTAAGATTAAAATCAAGCTTGGTCGTTCCAGAAATTGAGGTATCATCAATTTGTAAAATATAATCTGATTTGCCCTTAATTCCCGATGGTGTTATGGGGAATGGATCCAATGCCAAGCCATCAGCAACCGCGGCAACCCATAATTTATTATTGTAAATATAAACCCTAAATCCATTTGTTTCGCCGCCAATAGTCATTAAAATTTGGTTGCTTGTCGTATCCGTATCGGTTGTGAATACTAAGGTATAGGTTTTGGGGTTAAAATTCGCTAATTTTGACGAATCCGTGACGGGCGATAAGAAATAGCGATTATTACTAAATACGCCATATCCTGTATTCGCAACCCCGGAATCGCCAATCACTTGCTCTTTATACGAAGAACCAACAAGTTGCGTAGCAAAGCCAAAAACATTACTGCCGAAACTTGACCGCCAACGATTGAAATTTGCACCAGAAGATGAATTTACCACGCCATCACTATCCACATCATTGGCGGTTAAATGCAGTATAATATTATCGGGTAATTTTGGTTTCGCAAAAGTTAAAACGGCAGTATCTGTAACTGGGGTGATAGCAACCCTGATGCTTTGTATAATATTAAATGTCGTATGCGCGCCAGTATCTTTATCGCTGTCAACGGTTACGGCTGTAATCGTTAGGCTAAGGGTTTTATCGCTGTTTTTATCGGGCGAATAATATAAATTCGCCAATTGATTTTCCCATACGGTCCAAATCGTGCCATTTTGCTCGCCTAAGTTTAATTTTCCGCTGGGCACGGTAATCATCACAAATTGTATAGATTCGGTATTATCAATCACGCCAACTTTGATTGACAAACGCACGCCAATATCCTCAAAAGTGCTAAGCCCAGAAATAATGCCCCATGATGCTGATTCAGCAACCGCATTTATCACAAATTTTTGCGCAAAAGTCGTAATGCGGCTTAATTGTGAATTTAATGGTGCGGATATATCAGATTCCCTTGTAAGCACTGAGAAAGTTAACGAAATATCATCAGCATCATGCAGGCTTGGCGTGAATAATAAACCAGAAATTTGCTCCGCCGTTAGCGTCCAATTGCCCGCATTATCATGTTTGCCTTTATTGAATCTTGCGCCGCTTGGCACGCTGACAAATATCGCGGCGATGGTTTCAGACGCATCAATGGTGGAAATAACCAAGGAAACTGCCATTTTGACATCTTCGCTGGTTACAAAATTATCCATGCTTAATGATGCAATATCGGCAACGGGACGCAAGACAACATTAATAAGCGTGCTTTGCACCGCAGTTGCAAGCGTATTGGAATCGCGGCTTATCACCGATAATTTAAAGGCAAAATCAACATCGCTGTGAATTTCTGGAATTAATTTCAAGCCACTTAATTTATTGACATTTAATGTCCAGAATGTTGTGGTATTGTTTGAAATATCGGTTAAAATTGTCGGCGCAATATCAACCAAACTGGTGTTAGGCGGCAAATCAGAAATAATCACAAATTGCGATTCCGAACCATCAAAATCAATCAAAGATGTCATAATTGACAATAAAATAACATTATCCTCGGACGCTGTATAAGCTAAGGCTTTATATATTGTTGCCGTATCGCTGATGGCATCAATATTGATTTTAAACGAACTTGCCGTGGTGCGCGTGGGTGGTTGCACCACGCCATCATCAGAATCTTTAACAAAGGCAGTATAAGAAATTGTATAATCAACATCGCTATGGGGTTTGGGCGTTAATAGCAACCCGGAAATTTGGTCATATGCAATTACCCAACCCGAAGCCGTATTTGTGCCCTTGCTAAGCGTTGCGCCAGATAGGTTTTGGAATAAAATCATGGTAATTGATTCGGTATCATCAATCACGCCGACATGAATGGAAACGGCAATTACAATATCTTCAGAAGTTGTGATATTTTCCGATGTAATGGACGCAGGGTCAGCAACGGCGCGCACATCAACAACCATCGTTTTTACCGATAATCTTGTTTCACCATTTTCCGTTTCGGTATTTAATGCCGAAATCGTCAGCGTCATATTTTTTGCGCTATGCACCCCGGGATTAATGGTAAGCCCCGATAATTGGTCATGGGCAACCACCCATGCGCTATTACCAAGTTTTGTGCCTTTGGACAGAGTCGCGCCCGAGACTAAACCATTAATAGTCAGAGTCATGGTTTCCGAACCATCTTGGTCAATGAAGCTGGCAATAACATTTAATAATATGCTTTGGTCTTCGCTTAATTCAAGATTACTTACCGTCAAGCTTGCCGAATCGGCGATTGCATAAATACTATAGCCTTGAATATTTATCCGTGACGAAGTATGCAGTGAAATTTTTTCTTGGGTAATGGTGGTAAATGTTAATAACACCGTGGCGGCGTAATTGCTGGGCACCGTTAATTTCAACGCCGATAAATCTTCTTCACGCACTGTCCAAACGGAATTTTTAGTCGGATTTTGGCTGGCGGGTGCGCTAAATTTCGCGTTGGTTGGAAATGCCGTAATGACAACCCACGCTGATTCTGATGCGTCCCTATCAACCCTTGAAAAATTAACATCAACATTTAATACTTGTTCTTCGTCATAACCAAAATACCCCAAACCATATGTCGTGCGATAAGCGTCAAATATGCCGCCCCTCTCGGCTTGATTTAATGCTTTATTCCAAGATTGCACTTGCGCAATACTGCCTAAGAATGGCTTATTAGCTTGTAAATCAATGGTGCCAGAATTATCACCGATAACATTAAAGCCTGCGTTCATACCAATATTGATGGTGCTGCTTGGCGAACCCGTGTTAATGGCACCGACATTGCCTAAATCCACCGCGCTTTGCACTTGATCATTATTCAACCATATATCCGCATTTAATTTATTGCTGGCGGTAATGCTGACATTGGCAAGAATGCTTAATGGTCGGTTGGGCATAACGGCGGCAATATCAATTAACGCCCTAAATGCGCCATCATCATTAATTGCTAATTTTAAGCGACCATTTTTAATATAAAGCACAAAGCCATTATTTTGCGTGCCTTCGCGATATATTGCTTGTTCGGTGGTTGTATCTGCGCCCGTTTGAATTACCAAGGCAATGGCGCGATTGCCGCTTAATACCGATTTATACCCGCTTTGCGTGGTTGAAAAGAATCCCGAACTTGTAAATCCAGTATAGGCTGGTTGCTCAATGCCATTTGCGCCAATCGTAGTTTCGCCAACCGCGCCATTCACGCCAAGATTTGTGCCCGTAATTGTATTATTAATATTACCCGAATCAGCAAATATATAATTCGTCAGCGCGCTATTATTGCTATTGGCTATTTCATTAAAGCTTGGTTTTGCGGTGAATCCCGCCGTATCTGCCACGCCGCTTACTTGCACCTTAAAATTAACCGCGCGAATATTCGTGGTTATTTCATTAGTATCTGGATCAGTTTCACGGCTTATTGCCGAAATAGTCAGGCTATAACTTAAATCACTATGCGCCGCGGGCGTTAATTGCAAGCCACTTAATTGGTCAAGCATTAATGTCCATTCCGTGCCACCCAATGCTGATATGCCCCTAGAAAGCGAAGCGGATGGCGGTGTGCCCTTAATTATAATGGCTTGAATAGTTTCCGTATCATCAATCACGCTTACCGAAATTGATAAGGTAACTGGCACATCTTCGGAGGTTATCTGCACTCTTGCCTCAGCAAAGGAGGCTTTGTCGGCAACGGCGTTAATATCAACCATCAAGTCCAGCGATTTGACATTCGTGGTATTTTGCGTTTTTGTCGTGCCTAAAATTGGGTTGAAATCTGTATCTGTATCGCGGGTAAAGGCAGTAATTTGCAATTTTATATTTTGTCCAGAATGCGAAAATGGCGTAATTTGTAGCCCTGATAATTGGTTAAGCAATAATGTCCATTGCACCCCATCAAATTGCCCCTTGGAAAGAGTTGCTGATTCACCGCCATTTTGTTTAAATATAATATGGGTGATGGTCTCCGAACCATCAATATCGGCAATTCCAAAATTTACCGATATTGGCGTGGCAATATCTTCTTTAAAGCTTACATCTTTTACTTCAATAACACTTGCTGGGTCGGCAACGGCATCAAGCCTAATATTTAATGATTTATATGCCAGTGTTGTAATGGCGTTATCCGTGTCGCGTGATGATATAGTTATGCTAAGGGCAAAATCGCGGGCGCTGTCTTTAAGTGGTGTATAAAATAAGCCATTTAATTGGAATAATTCCAAAGTCCATACACTGCCCGAAAAAATACCCGCCGAGAAAGACGAACCCAATGGCGCATTGCCGATATAAATTTTATCCACGGTTTCGGATTTATCTAAATCAATTAATGATGGCGATATGCTAATGGACATGGCGACATCTTCGGAACGAATGCGGTCGCTTACTTCAATTGTTGCCGTATCGGAAACGGCAAAAACATCAATACTTATCACGGTTGATTTCATTGCCGTGATAAAGGGATCATTTAAGACGATATTATTAATTTCGCGCGAAATGCTGGTAATGGTTAAAAATTGCGTTGTGCTTGTATCTTTGGACGCTTTATAAAAAATACCAATATTACTATCAAATTGACTTCGGCTAAACGAGAAGCTTAATTCCGATGCCGAACGATTTACCGCTAATTCAGAACCATTAAAGCTTATGAATGCGCCCGCGCCCAATGAACCACCGCTAATGACGATGCTTATAGTTTCCGAACCATCGGCATAATCAAAAAGGCTTGTCGCAATTTGCAAGCGCACCGCAACATCTTCGCTGGTTGCTAAATTTTTGCCGCTTAGCGACGCCGTGTCGGCAACGGGATTGACAAAAATATTAATTTCGCTGCTAATGACTGCTGTTCCCGACCATGGTGCTTTTATTTCTTGGGTAACCACGCTGACTTTAAGGCTAAAATCACCACCGAAATTTAAGGCTGGCAAGAATTGCAGTCCGCTTAATTGATTGGAAAATACCCGCCAGCTAGATGCGTTTATCGCTGTGCCGCTATTAAATGAGCTGTTTAAGGGGTAATTAGATATGACAATTTGGCTTACTGTTTCCGAACCATCTTTATCATTGGTAAAAGCATCAATGCTTAAACTTATCCAATTATCTTCGCGGTTGCTGCCATCATTGCGATCGCTCACATTAAGCGAACCCGTATCAACGGTCGGATTAATCACATAAACTATACTATCCGTTAGGATTTTTGTTAATAAATTCGGGTCTTTTATCTCGGTCGTAATGGCGGTGATTCCCAAAGTAAATGTATCAGTATTATTTTTGGCAACTTGCAAACGCAAGCCTGATAATTGCAACCTATCAAGTTCCCATAATACCCTGCCACCCAAAGCATCAATGGCTGACATTCTACCGCCAACTAACGAAGAACCCGCCGGCGTGCCACTTATATATAGGCGCAATGTTTCTGTATTATCACCATCAAATAACGAAGTCGTGATATTAATATCAATCAAATTATCTTCTTGGTTTAATATGCTATTGGCGGTGTAATCTTTGGCTAATAATTGGCGAATACCACTTCGTTCGGCGGGTGGTAATTCGCGATTCCAAATCGCCACATCGGCAATATTACCACGAAATGATTTTGCTGTTAAATTGGTGTTATCATCATCATTGGCGGTAATTATGCTTGATGTATTATAACCACCAATGGCGGTTAATAATGAAATATTGCCCGCCCCTGAATCATAAATATTGGCGGTTGCATCATTTATATTTAATACCGAAATACCATTGACTTCAAAATTTAATTTAACACCGCCCGCGGGGGTTGATTTATCAACCCATACTAAATTGAGGGTTTGATTGGGGGCGATGTCTTGAATAACCTTATCGGCTAACTCTGTGCCGCTATAATGAATTTTTAATTGGTTATTATTAATATATATGACATAACCAATAACCCCGCCCGCTGTTGATGCTGCGCCTTGGAAATATACAATTTGCGGGGCAATAACATCATTGCTGGTTCTAAATAACATGCTGATAGTTTTTGCGGTATTAGTTGTGCTGCCGATATTTGTATCAAAACTGTTAGCGTTAGAGCTATTACGCACGGAAATATAATTATTTGCGTCCGAATTGCTATTGTAAAGACTGGATAATGCAACACCATCAGCATCACCGACAAAAGATTTATTAAATTGCAAGCTTGCCGTGCCACTGCCCGTTTTTGGAACAATTCTTGTGGTGGTTAAACCATTTACGCTTGACCAAGCCGAAGTTGAAGTGCCACCGCTGGGCGAAATTGCAAAAGCCGACAAATGCAATAATGCCCCAGATGCTGTGAATGACACGGATTTACGAATATTCGTTTTCGCGACATTGACAACGGTACCTTCGCTTATATAAGTGCTTCTGTCATCACCGCCCGCAACCACGCCATCTACAATCGCATCCATGGTGATATTAATTTCTTGGGAAATTAATACGCTATTCGCGTTTTCAACATCTTTTGTATGCACTGTAAGAATAAATTTATAATCATCATCGGAATTTGCCACGGGAATATATTTTAAACCGCTTAAATCATTGGTTAATAATGTCCAATTATTATCTTGTTCATTAAACATGCCTGCGCTTAAACTACCGCCCGCGGGCAAGCCCGAAATTACGACATATGCCGATTCGGAACCATCTCTATCTTGCAACGAAGCAAACATGCTTATATTAAGGGTATTATCCTCAGAGCCTTTGAAATTACTGGAAATTAATGTCGCCGTATCCGTGATGGCTTGCACATTAATGGTCATGGTTTTGCTTATCGCCGCAGTTATGGCATTAAGCGTGTCTTTGGTAAATGTAATAACCGTGATTTGCGGGTCTTCGTGGCGATTAATGCCCGGTGTAAATTTCAAGCTGGATAAATCGCTGGCTAAAATTGTCCATTGCGAAGCATTAAAGCCAATGTTAGGTCCAAATGAACCGCCATATATATTCGCCGATTGAATTAAGATATATGATATTGTTTCGGATTTATCCTTATCGGTTAAGCCCGTTTCAATACTTATTGCGACTGCTTTATCTTCGTTAGTATTCGCAGCATTTAATTTTAATGTCGCGGTATCCGCCACGGTTTTAACCAAAATTTCTTGGGTAATGGATCTTGTTGCTGAACGCGAGACATCAGTATCTTGCGTATAAATTTTTATCATTAATTTCACGGTGCCGTGGCTATGGGGAGCTGCTAAAAATTGCAAATTCGCCACTTGTTCCGAAAAAGATAATCCCAAATATCTGCCATTAACGGTGTAATTATTATCTTTAAGCCCAAATTGATCAGTGCTATAAAAACCAGCACCGCCGCTGATTAAAGCTCCACTTGGAATATTGGAAATTACCAACCAAATACATTCACTATCCGTATCAATCATTGACGCGGCAATTTTTAAATTCGTGGCAACATCCTCGCTTACTTCTTGTGATGAAACCACGATTGTTGCTGTATCTGAAACCGCATGAACGACAATCATTTGTGATTGCAGGGTTGAATTTGAACTGCTTCTGCCGCCAACATCCTTGTCGGTGTCTGTGGAAATGGAAGTCACCACTAATGTTATTTCGCTATGGTCATTAAGGGCTGGCGTAATTTTTAAGCCATTTAAATCCGCCCGCCTTAGCGACCAAATTCCTGAACCTAATGGCGTGCCATTATTAAATATTGCATTCGCGGGTTTGACGCTGATAATCACCGAATCAAAAGTTTCTGAACCATCTGTGTCTGCGCTGGAAATTAAAATGCTTGTGCCAACGGCAATATCCTCTGAGGTATAGGCGGATTGCACCTCTAATTTTAAGGTATTGGCGACCGCGTCTATTTTTAATTCAAACCCTCTGGTAATGACCATGGTTTGTGAAGTTTCCGAATCGCGCGTGATGACCGAAAATGTTAAGCTAAAATCATCGGCGGAATATTTTTTGGGCGTTAAAAATAAGCCAGCATTTAACTGCGCTTGGGTTATTGTCCAATCGCTTGCTGTGCCAAAACCTGCGCTAAATGATGCGCCATTATTAAAGTTTGTTTTTGAACTTCCCGTAATAATAATTGGGAAGATGCTTTCGGAGCCATCATCGTCTTTTAATCCCAAAGATAAGGATAATTTTATCACTTGATTTTCGGAAATTCTTTGCCCAAATTCGCCCGCAAATGATGCCGAATCAGTTACACCTGATAATTTAATGGCTACAGTCGTATGCGTTTCGGTAATAGCTAATGTTGTATCCGGGCTATTATCTTTGTTTAATTCTTGGCTTACCGCCGATATAGTCACAAAGAAATTTATATCGCTGTTCGTGATGGGAATTAATTGCAAGCCCGTAATTTGATTTAATTGCACCGTCCAATTGCCGTATTCTTCGTTAAATTTACCCTTAGACAAGCGACCTTGGACATTATTAATTACATAAAAATGGGTTTCTGAACCATCTAAATCGGCAAAGCTGGCAAAAATACTTAAATCAACGGGGTTGTCTTCGGAGACGGAGGTTGCACCCGCCATAAATCCACTTGCTGTATCGGCAACGGGATTGACATTGACTACAACAAATTCGGGGTTTAAGACTCTTTTATTTACTTGCCCGCCGCTAGTGGGTGTATCGGTAATTACCGCGGTTAAAGTCAGGGTAAAATTTTCATCGCGATTTTGCGGCGCGTTAATATTAAAGCCTTTTCTTAGGGCAAAGGGCACATACCAGCCACGATTACTGCCACTGGGAATAAAATTTGCGCCGCTAATTGTATAACCAGATGGCATACCTTGCAAGACAAAATATACCGATTCCGAACCATCGCTATCCATGAATGAGAAATTTAAACTGACAATATATGATTTATCTTCAGATATATCCACATTATTCGGCACAAAATCGGCTTCGTCGGCGACTGCTTTTAAGTTGACATTAATGGAATTAACTACTTGGGCGGTTATATTGGTGCTTACTTCCTTGGTGATTGCCGTTAAATTAAATAATAAATTTGAATGCGAATAATTTAATGGCGGCACAAAATTAATATCGCCGCGCGATAATTGCCCAATAATTGTCCATGATTCAAATAATGCATCACTTGGCGAATTTTGTTTTGTAATAAATGAAAATTGTATTTTCGGATTAATGCGGTTTGCCGCCAATTGAAATTTACTGCCAAGCGGGACATTATTAATCACCAAACTTATGGTTTCGGAATTATCATTATCCACGAGGGAATTACTAATATCAAGGGTAAATCCTTCTTCATCTTCGTCAAGGGTAATATTGGGGGCATAAACAATAAATTTCGCCGAATCGGTTACGGGATCCACCGATATAATTAAATTACGCACGCTGATAGCCGATGAGTTATTTTGTCCTTCAACAGATAGCACCGATATTTTTAAGGTAAATGTTCTGTTTGAATGGTCGCCCCGCCTTATCGTAAGCCCATTTAAGTCATCATTGGTTAATATATATTTTAAGTCAACACCCGCCACGCCCGATGATGCTTGATAATTATTTAATTGCGCCGAAGTTGGTATGCCTGAAATAATAATTCTTAATGATTCCGAATTAAATCCTTGGAGTTTTGAATCATTATCAAACAAGCTTACGCTTATGCTAATGGCAATATTTAAGTCTTCCGACCCCTTGACATCGCTTAGGATAATATCCGGGGCATCGGCAACAGCTTGGACATTAACAACCATCGTTTGCGATGCTAAATTAATTGAGCCATCATTATCCAAAACATACGCGGTAATATATAAAGTTTGGGTTACATCGCTGTTGTTGGCGGGAATAAAGGCTAATGAAGATAATTGATTGCTATTAATCGTATAAATATTGCCATTAAAGCCGCTGTTAAATGTGCCGACATTGAATGAACCCCAATCCGCAATATCATATCGGTTGCGCGCGCTGACAATAATTTTCGTGATAGATTCTGATTTATCGCTGGAATTTGTTGTTTCGCTTGATGATGGGAATATATTTAACAAGAATGATTTATCCTCAACCCCCGTGCGATTTTGGGCATTAACCAATGGCACATCGGCAATTGCCAATATGCTAATATTATGAATCACGCTTATCAAGGCAGTTGTGCCAGAAATGGAATCTTGGGTAAGCACCGAAATGGTTAATTTTATATCTTCGTCAGAATTTTTACCATCATCGGTTGGTGATATTTTCAGCGTGCTAAATTGCTGTTGGTTTATCGTCCATCTTGTGCCATTAATCGGTAAGCCGACTAGTGAAAAGCCTCTTTTCATTACGCCATCTTTAAGAATATTACTGCCCTCAATAATAATGGTCATGCTATCGTCTTTTTTGACATCCTGCACAAAAGCATCTAATTTTAGGGTAATTGTAGTATCCTCATACCCTGTATCCGTGCCAAATACTAACGAAGCCGTCACGGCGCCGGGCTCTACAAAGATAGCATGATTTAAAATGCGATATGCTGATTGCACGCCGTCTAAATTTCTTTCAATGGAAACGGCGGTAATGGTCAGAACAAATGTGCCTAAAAATAAGTTTTTGCTGTTTTCTGGTAAATTTTTGTTTATAATTTTTAAACTATCAATGTCGGCGGCATTAATTTTAAATATCTGGCGTCCATTTTCATCAAATGTCCCCGTATTAGTGCCTAAGTTAAAGCGATAATTAATCTCAGTCAGACTTGTTGCGGTTGCCCGCGTTGCGCTTGGCAGTCCAGAAATTAAATAATATTGCGATTCAGAACCATCGGTATCAATAAAGGATTTTGCCAGCGTCAAACCAATGGTAAACCCACGAATCGCGACATCTTGGGAAACTGTGCCTGTTGAAACCTTAGTATAAGTATGGGTAATATCCAAATTAAATGTATCCGCGACCGCACGAATCGTTAATACTTGACTGATATTTATGCCTGCTTTTGAGGCATTTTCAGTATCTTGGGTGATAACTTGAACCGACAAGGTAATTTCATCATCTTTATTTTTAAGCGGCGTATAATATAAATTTGTTAATTGCGCCAGCGTCAGCGTATAAACATTGCCAAAATTGCGCCCCGCGCTTAATGAGCCAATCGCACCACCCAATAAATTAGCAATGGTAATGGTTACGCTTTCCGAGCCATCAATATCATTGCGCCCCAGATTGATTTTTAATGGCATGGCAACATCTTCAAATGTTGAATGCGCAATCATACTCAAACTGGCGGTATCAGAGACTGCTTGGACGCTGATTCGTTTCGTTTGCACGGCTTCAACAACATTACCCGTGCGCAATTCTTTTGTTCTTGTCGTAACTTGAAACGAAAAATCAGTATGCAGATTATTCGCAGGCGTAAATAATAAGCCATTAAGTTGCGCCCGTGACATCAGCCAATTATCATTGGCAGGGTCATAAATACCTTGGTTAAATTTGCCCCGATATATTGCCGCATCTTCACCCCTAAATGCGATTAATATTTCAATAGTTTCAGAACTATCAGTATCGGTCAGGGTTGTATTAATATTCACCAAGAATGATTGATCTTCTTGAATCGTATTGGGTAAATTTGTTATGTCTAATACAGCAGTATCGGTTATGGGCGTTACATTAATCGTCATAAATTGGGTAATTACCGCGGTTTTATCGGTATTGGAATCTTGGGTTATTGCCGTTATGGTTAAAGATAAATTTTCCCCAAAATTTCTTGCCAATTTTACTTGCAATGATGGTAATAAATCAGAAGAGACGCTAAATTGCCCCGTGGCAGGGTCCACTATAAATTGAGGATTGCCCTTAACGACATTTTGCAATGAGCTGCCCGCGGGCAAACCACCAATTAACACCCATAATTTTTCTGAACCATCTATATCCGTTAAAGATGGTTTAATATTAACATTAAACCATTCATCTTCGGTTGCCGCCACATTATTGGTAATATTCGCCCCTGTTTGAAATCTTGCTGTATCTGAAACGGGCTTTATGACGATTTTATTACTAATAACCCGCATATTTGTTGTGATGGAATTATCTTCATCTTGGTCAATATTATTGACTGTTATTTGCAAGCTAAATGTGCCGCTGACATTACGGGCGGGCAGAATTCTTAAATTATTAATAATTGCGGCATTTTTATTTATTCGGTTGCCCGCAATTGTCGCCCCAGCATTACCATTTGAAATTATAGATGTTCCTAATTCAGGGCTAATAATGCTTGAACCACTGGGCAAGCCTGTAATAATTACATCGCCAAATTGTTCGCTATCGTCTATAAGGCTTAACCTAATTCCTAATAATACCGAAACATCTTCAAAAGTAGAAATATTGGGATTCGTATATAATTTAATGGAATCAGCCACGGTTTTTATATTAACAACTTGGGTAAATTCTTTTTTTAGGGTTATATCCCCCTCTCTATCACGATTCGTCACCGTGTAGGTTAGCGTAAAATCATCTGCCGAATGCACTGGCAGGCTCAGGCTATATAATTTATTGGTAAATGTGCTTAATTTCGCCACTGTTGCAGTATAAGATAGGGCAAAATTCCTGAATTTCGCGCCAAATGGTAAACCATTAACTTCAATTGTAATGGATTCACTGCCGTCATTATCCGCCATGGAAAAATCAAGCTGTAATAATATAGTTGCATCTTCGTTAATTGAAACGGCGTTAAGACTTGCAAAAATTGTATCCGTTACGCCCTTGACATCTACCGTCAAAAATTTTGTCGTAATTGCCGCCGAATTAATATTTGGATCTAATTCACGGGCAATGGTTGTAACCGTGAATGTAACATTATCATCTAATTGCGCGCCCGGAGTAAATCTTAAATTATTAAGCTGGTCTTTGGTTAAAGTCCAATCAATATTATTGCTTGTTATGCCTTGCGAAAGACTATAACCAGCGGCGCGACTGGTTATAATAATATCCATGGTTTCTGAACTATCTGTATCAACTAAGGTCGCAGTTATGCGGATTCGGACGCTATTATCCTCGGAAACTTCGGCATTTTGCGTGGCTAAATTACCGATAGTATCCGCCACGGGGCGCACGCTTATCGCAATATCTCTGATGGTGCTTGCTGTATCGGCATTTTCAAGTTCTTTGGATATTATAGTAACTTGTATACTATAATCAAAAGCAGCATTCGCTAATTTTGGACGGGCATGGGCTAACGCCATTTCATTTTTTGATAATAACCATTGCCCAGTATTGGAATCTTGATGCCCCAAAGCTGGCACAGGCACAAATGAAGTGCCGCTTAATGTAACTAATTCCACATTATTGGGGATTGTTAATTTAAATTCCACAATTTCTGAACCATCTGTGTCTTTTAACGAAGCCACAATATTTAAAAACGCTGGTTGGTCTTCGTTGGTGACTATGGTTGGGCTAAAATTTTGAATGCCGGGTTCATCGGCAATCGGCGTTAAATTTACCAAGAAATTACTGAAAGTTGTAAGCCTTGTCGGTACTGCGCCATTGCGGTCGCTGGTAAATACCGAAAATTCTAAGGTAAAATCATCGCTTGAATGCGGGAAAGGCGTAAAATATAAATTTGCTAAATCACTAAGAGCCAGCGTATAATTACCGCTGGCATCACGACTTTGCAGATTATTTAATTCACCGCGCCCTTGCATTCCTTTTATAACGACTAGGCTTATGGTTTCTGAGCCATCAATATTATCAATGGAGTTAAGCTTTAAGTCTATTTTCTTAGCAACATCCTCTTGAATATTCCAGCCATCGGCAAAATTTGTAAATACCGCATCATCGGATACAGCAGCAACATTAACCCTTATCGCCGTATTAACCGCAAAAGTTACGCCACCTTCGTTGGAAAATACTGTGACTTGTAAAGTTGGATCAGTATCAGAATGGGCGGCGGGCGTAAAATATAAAGCATTGAGGAATGTTGCACCGCCGGGCAGACCCAGCGTAAATGTATTTAATGTGGAAATAACTTTAATTGTTGGATTGGCGTTAGCAAAAGCAGGATCAACTGAAATACTTGCTAACATTTCATCAATATAGCTTTTCTCCCAGCCAATTCTTGCGCCGTTGGGAATATTAGTTATCACGATATTTAACGATTCATTTCTGTCTTTATCGCTGTTAAATAATATTGCCTTAAAATCAATTTTAAGCGTTATATCTTCGTTCGTGCTAAGAGCGGTTGCCACGGTAATGCTGGGTTTATCAGCAATATCCGCTACTCTTATGGCTAAATCAGTTACTAATGTTTGAAAAATCAAATCGCCATTACCGCGATAGGTATCTTTTTCTTTGCTTACCAAAGTTAATGGAATATTAAAATTACCCGCGGTGATATTTAATCTGAAATCGGGGCTTATATCAATATACCAATCTTTAAGGCTTGAATATGCGATGGTTTGTTGCCCCGTGCCTTGATTGCTTTCTTTGGTGCCGTAATTAAGGTTATTGCCCAATTGCCCTTCAAGCGAGGGTAAAATCACGCTAAAAGATTCGCTGTCATTATCAACTAAGCTTGCATTTAAGGAAAATTGATACCTAAATTCGCGCGATTCGTTTGAGTTTAAGGAAACATTAATTTTTATCGTATCCGCAACGGGACGGACAATTAATTCTTGAAGTTTAATTATTGTTTTTGAAATCGTTGAATCAGCTAATTCGGTGGAAGTCGCCGTATAAGTTAATTGTAATGGTTGCCCGTTGGGCGTATTATAATTTGCTGGTGGCGTGAATAATAAACCACTTAACAAATTGCGGCTAGAATTATCAATAATCCATGAAATTGTTCTGCCATCTGGGCTTGTGGAATTGCGCCTGCCTAAACTAAGCTGTGAGCCCGCGGGTAAATTATTAATAATTAATTGGTATCTTTCTGAACCATCATTATCAAATAACCCTGAATTTATGGATAAATTAATCACATTATCTTCGGATACTTCCACATTATCGGGGGCTAATAACGGCGCGTCAATCACGGAGACAACCGATATACTAACTCCCAATATGCTGCGCACGGCGATAGATTCTGGGTTTGCTATTTCTCGGGTGTTGAATAAAACTTCAATGGGTCCAAATTTTTCCCCGCGATTTTCTGGGGGCGTAAATGTTAATGATTTAAACCCATTGCCGCCATCGCCCGTATCACGAAATATCGTCCAAGTATTATCAACGCTGCTATAATTAACTGCCCCTGTGCCATTAGTTATAATTGCCCCGCGGGGAATTTGTTTTAATATTACAAATGCTGTTTCGCTATCATCCGTATCAACTAAACTATATTCAAGATTTAAGGCAACGGGCGTATCTTCGGAGGTAACAATGCTTGAAGTAAAGGAGAAAAACGATATTTTATTGGCAACGCCCTTAACAAAAATTGATTGCTGAAACGGCGTAAGCGTATTGACGGGTGCCGTGCCATCACGATTAAACGCGGTAATTTTTAATTTAAATTCACCATCTAAAAATGAATTGCCTTTAAATTGTAGCCCTTCAATATCGGTAGAATTTATGGTCCATAAGCTTCCGCTTCTTGTGCCAACGGGTATACCATTATTGCGGAAAATTACTTCATTGACATTAAATCTTGAATTACTGGTTGAAGTTGTGCCAGAATATGTAATTGCTATCACAAATTTATCAATTGCTTCGGAACCATCACGATCAATGAATGAAATATTTAAATTTAATGGCGTGTATAAATCTTCCTCGCCAGTTTGATTGGTAAAGCTTATCGCAACGGGGTCAGTTATGGGGCGAATTGTTAAAGGCAATTGATATAAAAATGATTTTGTTATGGAATCGCGATTATTCCCTTGCAGATTTATCCCTTGGTCTTGCAAAATTACGGAAACTTGTAAATTAAAACTACCGGAGATATTTTGCGCGCCTTGAAATCTGATAGTTTGATTTTTAATGGCTTCGGGCATGACGGTAAATCGCCATGGTTTATTGGCATCAACGGATACGGGGTTAGTTCCATTTATTGTTGCGGTCGCAATTAATAATGCCCCTGTTGGCACTTCAACCACATAATTTAGAATATTTTCCGATTCCGAATCGCGAAATGATATGCCGACAATTAAATCCTGTCTTGCATCTTCATCAACAATTATTGGATTTAAATCAACTACGGGCGTATCAACCACAGCATCCACTTTAAATTCAATAATTTGCGATATGACGGCTGTGCCTTCGGCAATTTGTAAATCAACATCACGGCTTATGGCGGTGATGGTAAATTTAAAATCTTGTGCTTGATTTGATGGCGGGGTATAATATAAATTATATTGTGCATCAAATTCTAAATTGCCCGAAGGGGGCTTTGGAATAATATTATTATCAATCGTCCAAGCATATTGATTTTGATTATCCACTGTCGCCCTGCCAAAATTGAAGATAGACCCCGATGGAATCCCCGTTATCATAATTGCCAATGATTCATATTTTGGGTTAGCATAATCGCGATTTACCAGCCGTATCGGTATTTGCGTGCCTAAATCTTCTAAGCCAACAAAGCTATTGGAGCTTATAGTTAAACCGGGGGTCGTTGCGGCGGGTATAACATCAATTTTTTGCACAAAAAGCGAAGTTCGGCGAAATTGCGCGGGATTTTCTTTTTCAAAATTCACCACCGTATAAGTAATGCTTATGTCAAGCGGTGAATGCTCTTTTAGTTGCACAATGGCATTATCAAATTGCGCAGGATTATAGGTAAATACCCTGTCCGAACCAAATAAAGTATAATTTAACGACACAAATGAGCCACTAGCATTGCGATAACCCATTAAATTTCCTTGCCCAACCCGCACAACGACTTGATAAGTTTCAGAACCATCAGTATCAATTAAATTAACATGCGTGTCTAAATTACCGGTTCTGCCCTCGGCAATGGCGACATTGGCAACCGCCGTGATAAAATTGACGGAATCCGCCACGGGCGTTACCTTAATTACTTGTATTTTCGTGGTGGTATTCGTGGTATTTAACGCGCTTTCGCGATTAATCACGGCAATTGTAAGGGTAATATCCTCGCTATAATTTTCTTTGGGGGTAAATACTAATTGATTACCAAGCTGGGTTCTATCAAGCGTCCAAATATTATCCTCACCCAATGCGCCAAATGTTAATTTATGCCCGGGACTCATGCCAAAAATTTTAATTTCGCTTATTACTTCGGTGCCATCTGTGTCTTTGAGTTTGGCTGATAAATCAAAGGCAATGGTTTTATCCTCAGATATTTCCATGGTGCTAATTTCAATGATGGTTGAATCTATTACTGCATCAATTTGATAATTTTGGGCAAACGACCTTATGGCAGTGATGGAAGTGCCATCGGCAAAATTTGCATCGCGGGTGACGACAGTGAATATTAATGAAAAATCTTTATCGCTATGCGGGGCGGGGGTTATGAAAATATCCCTTAATCGGTTGCCAGCAATTGTCCAATTGGGATATGGTGCAACGCCAAGATTCGCGGGCGAAAATGTTGTATTTGCTGGATAGCCCGAAATAATTACTTTATCAAGCGTCTCAGAGCCATCTCTGTCGGTTAGTGATGCGACTAACCCTAAATTAAAGGCAATATCCTCAGGGCTAGAAATTGATCTTGAGCTCGCGCTCCCCCTTAATTTTTCAACACCATTTAGGGTAATTTCAGCATTATCAACTACGGGATTAATTTGCACAATTTGTTCAAATTGCGTATCAACGCCAATAAATTGCCCCACTATATTTTGTTCCCTAACGGTTGCTGTCATATATAAGGTAACATCATTATCGCTATTGGGGGGCGCAATTAATCGCAAACCCGCAATATCTTCTTCTTTGACTTTCCAATTATTATTGCCACCATTTTCCCCAGCTGATAATTTATAATCAAGCGAAGGCAATTGAATAAATAAATATAATGATTCGCCCGCGGGCGTCGTATCCTTATGCCCAATATTTAATTTTAATGGTATGCCGAACGCCGCGGTTAAAACATCAAATTGATCCTCAACCCCGCTGACATTGCGAATCGTAAATGATGCGGTTTGTGGCACTGGGTCAATAATTAGCATCACTTGTTTTGATGCCATGGCATAACGATTTTCCCGCAAGGACTCATTAGTCATTATCGTGACATTAAGTTTCAGGGTTTGCGCATCATATTGGGCGGGGACTATAATTAAATCATGGTATTTTTTCGCATCAACCACCCATCTTGTCGTTAGATTTTCATTTGTTTCCAATAAAGATGCCCCAAAAACCGATGCGCCAACGGGTAAATTATCAATAATAATTTTACCGCTTTCTTGCTTGGTGCCATAATCACCAGTAAATGAAATAAAAACTAATTGGTCAAGGGGTATGCCGTTGTTTTCTTTACGCACTGGCACAGCTGTATAATTAATTTCAATTTGCGCCGTATCCGCCACGCCATTCACCAAAAGGCTTTGCGAAAATACCGCAAGCGCCGATGCGCCGCTAGGCTGTTCGCGTGAAACCGCCGTCACCATCAATTTTAGCGTGCCATTAAAATTATGCGGCGGAATAAATGATGCTAGTTGATTTAAGGTTGCTGGGTCTGGGTCAAAGCGCCATCTGTTAAAAACTGCATTTTCGGCAATTAATGATCCTTGCAAAAATCTTGTGCCAGCGGGGGTTTCAACGACATAATATATTGTTTCTGATAAATCTTGGAATTTTTCGCCGGGTTTTACGCCAAAAATAACCGTGCTTGTATCGTCTTCCTCAACCGAGCCAGAAGTTTGTATGACAAGATTAGTCGGCGCATCGCCAACTGCTGTCATTTTCATAACAAGCGTATTAACGCTGGAAACATCAAAATCCGCCACGGGACCATTATTATTAAAATTATTAAAAAATAATTCGCGCGAAAATGCGGTTACCTTTAAGCTTATATCCCAACCATAATCAAGGGGCGGAATTAAGCGCATTGATTTAAATAAACTGACATTGGTGGAATTTGTTGTGCCATCGGCATTGATTAAATTTAAGGTAATGCCCCCTTCTACAAAGGTGAAAAATGCCGCCGAACCATCAGGTTTTATCCCAGTTAAAATGGCGGGATTTTCAGCGCGAAAAATTGATGGGAATTTATCCGCGGCTTCGGGAATATTAAACACAACCCGCGATAAAGTTTCCGAATTATCTGTATCGGCTAAACTATACGAAAAATTTAATAAAATACTTTGGTCTTCTTTGCCCGATAATTTTTGATACCCCAAATAAACCGAATCGGCAACGGGCACAACATGAACATTAATAATATTTGTCATAATTGCTGTGCTTGCATTGCCGTCCTTGACAACGACGGTGGCGGTTAAATCAAAATCGGACGCAACATTTACCCTGTCATTTCTGGTTGGATCTTTTATTAAATATAATGTGCGCCAAACAGATGATTTTAAATTCACCCCGCCAGTGACTATCCATTCGCCCTTATTAGAATCCGTAAAATCCTTAGAGCCAGTGGGGAAATTTGCATATTCTGATTGTATAGCCAAACCCGTTGGTATCCCCGTAATGCGCACCAAGGCAATTGATTCTGAGCCGTCAGTATCCTTGAATGAAAAATATAAGGAAAATTTCAGCGTTTCATCTTCGTTGACATTAAGCGTTCCCGCGCCCTTATTTTCAAATTGTGGCGTATCGGCAACGGCATTAACCCTGATAGCCAGCGTTTTAACATTGGCTAATTCAATTTTACTATCAATTTCTTTGCTAAATGCGGTAATTAAAAATGAAATATTTTTATTGCCCGAATCATAATTCGGTGGTGGTATCCAAATTAATCCCGACATTTGACTTGCCGCAAATCGGTATGAACCATCAGCCATAGACAATCCAACATTACCCAAATTATTAACAAATTTTGACCCCGCTGGCGCCCCCGAAATAAATACTCTATCAATTGTTTCGCTGCCATCATTATCGGTTAAAGATAAGATAATATTTAATGGGTATGATTGATCCTCAACAATAACGACATTATTGGGGTAAGTAAATATAATCGTATCGGCAATACCTTGAATATCAATATTTTGGGTGGTTATCGCAACTCTTGTGCCAAAAATATTACTATCGCGGTTAAATGCCGTAATGGATAATCTTATCGGTCTTGTATCCCTTGGATTTGTTTGTAATTGCAATTCTTCAAAATTTAATAAATTCAAATCCCTTGAAGTAAAAGTCCAAATATTATCTATATTTGTGCCAATTTCTAAACCTAAATTATTTAAAAATCTATTACCAGTAAAAGCGCCAGAAATAACAACTTGAAATATTGACTCGCTTCCGTCCGTATCATTTAAGGCAACGCGAATTTGTAATGGCACGCGATTTGAGGCATATGTGCCTTCTTGAAATGATAAATTACTTGCGGTGACTATTGGTGTATCAGTTACGGCATTTACTTGCACTAAATATTGTTGTGTGGCATTTTGCACGGCGGGGCTTTTTGGGTCGCGCGTTTGCACGGAAACTTGCAAGGAAAAAATGCCACTTCGGTTAGGTGGCGGTAAGAAATTTAACTGCCCCAATAAATTTGTTGGAATGCGCCAAATTCCATCATCAATTATTTCGCCAATATCATTGCCGTTATCATCAACAAATCTTGCTAAATTTGGCACATTACTGACAATAAATTGCACCACTGTTTCTGAACCATCAACATCAGCGGTTTGCACGGGTGGATCAAATTTTACAAACCTGTCCTCAGTGGTAGAGAAGGTTTTTTCCAATAATTGCGCCGCATCAGGAGTTGGGTCAACCTTAATACGCATAAGGCTTGTGGTAATTGTTGGCGTTAAATTATCATTTTCTTTATTAACCACTTGAATCGTAAGCGTAATACTACCAGCAAAATCTTTGGCGGGAGTAAATTTTACCAAAGGCAATTGATTTTTGGTAAGCAACCAAATATTGGACGATTCGGGATCCAGCTGACCCGCACTAAATGAAACCGCATATCCTTGGTTAATATAATTTTGCAAGCCAATAATTTTAACAATTTGCGATTCTGAACCATCAGTATCGGCGGATGATAATGATATTGGTATCGCAATCCCCAAATCCTCTGAACCTAAATAAACTTCTGTGGCAATTTTAATTGATTGTGCAATACCCGTCACGGTAATTGGCACTGCAACAACTTTAACGGCTGTGCGAAATTCCGCTGTGGCATCATCTTCAAGCTGTTCTTCGGTAATTACCGAAAAAGTTGCGGTGAAATCTGAATTACTAAATGATTTTGGGTAATAAATTAAACTATTTAATTCCGCCGTGTTGGTAAAACTGATGGAGATTTGCCCAGTGGCTGGAACTTGAATTACTTCATTGCGAATTTTAAAAGATGAACCTTCAATAACATTGCTAATCACAATTTTTCTTAATATTTCTGATCCATCGCGGTCAATTAAATCAATTTGATTAAACCGCACATTGGCTTGCCCATTTTCATCAACATTTACCGCTTGGATTGCCACGCTTGCCGTATCGGCAATCGCGCGCACCACGACATTAACCACCTGCGCCGCCGAGGCAATTTGATTAGCATCGCCTTTTTCTTGGCTAAGCGCAACCACGGTAATGGAAAAATCG
This sequence comes from Alphaproteobacteria bacterium, assembly GCA_965262605.1. Taxonomy (GTDB): domain Bacteria; phylum Pseudomonadota; class Alphaproteobacteria; order JASGCL01; family JASGCL01; genus CBDHFN01. Next base: position 230,492 of record CBDHFN010000003.1, read on the forward strand.
TTGGACGAATTCGTAAATGGGCGCACTGATATTGCATTTAATTCGCTTTGCCATGACGAGACATTGCCCGAATTTGGCGGGCTATAATAATGATAATCACCAGCGGCGGATAAAATTAAACTATTGGTATTTGCGCCCTGAGGAATACCATAAATCTTTATTTGGAAAATATTTTCCGTGGTAACGCCTTCTTTTAATGAAATAAAATTGCCTAAATTTAAGGAAACAAATTTATCTTCTTGAAGAATTATGGGCGTGATGGCGGGATTAATATTGGGGGCATCGGCAATTGGCTGCACTTGCACTGCCACTAATTCTGATGTAATTGCCATGGTGTTATTTGAACCCTCGGTCGCAATTGCCGAAAATAGCAAACTAACGGGACCATTATAATCCGCTGGGGGTAATAAATATATGGCACTTATTTCATTATATAATTTTAATTCTTGCGCGCCCGTATTGGATCTAATTAATTGCTGCCCATCTTTAAGGGCGATTTTTAACTGCATATTACCCGGAATGGCAGGTATCACTAATTTTAATACTTCTGAACTATCATCGTCAACCAAACTTCCAATTGGGCGTAAATTTATCCATTGGTCTTCATCGCTAATTGCGGGTGCTTCAAATTTTAATTTTGGCGCATCAGCTACTGCTTCTAAATTAATATAATAATCCGTAACGCGACTGGCAACCGAACCATTTTGCCCCTCAACCGCGCGCGAAGTAAATTTCAAGGTAAAGTCAATATCCGTATGGGGATGCGGAGTTAAGCGCAAATTTCTTAATTGATCAACCGTGAATGTCCATTGCCCCAAAGCATTAACAACCCCCGCATTAAAACTAACTTGATAATTTTTGCCCCCCGACATATAATTGCTATTGACAATTAAGCTTATAGATTCTGATCCATCTGTATCCACTAAAATTGGGCGAATGGAAATCGGAATTGAACCATCTTCGGTAAGCGATTGCGCCGTGGCAATATTAAAATGATCCGAAACAATCCCCGGTGTATCCGCAACCGCATCAACTTTGATTAATAAGTTTTTATATACTCTGGGCGCGGAAACATCATTTTCACCGCGCACCGCAACCGCGCTTACATTTAAGAAAAATGGGTCTGAATTATTGGGTGCTGGTTGTAATTTCAAGCCCAATAAAGTTTGGGGCGCAAAATCACGCAAGCCACCAATGCTAAATTCCAATGAAGTGCCAATAATTTGTGAGGTAACTAAGGGGGTAAATAATTTGCCAAAAGGATCTAAAATCGGCAATATTAATCGCGACCCTTGGGGTGCGCCGCTTAAAATCACGCTATATAACGATTCGCCTTCGGGCGGGGAAAAAGTTAAGCCAATGGGAATTACGGAATCTTCTTTGCCTGTATAATTACCTTGAACAATATTAATTTCTGGGGGCAAAGCGGCAACTGGAAATACATCGGTATTGGTGCTGGTAAGTTGCTGATTATTGGCGTTATACGCCGTAATTTTAATATTAAAGGGTTCGGCTTGATTCGGGTCGGTCAATTGAATTTTTAATCCCGATAAATTCGCGCTTTGAATCGTGAATAAATTACCATTCGCAATTCCACTTGAAAATGAAGCTAAATTTTTGCCAATGATATTTTGCGGCAAGCTAATGACAAAATATGCCGCGTTATTCGCTGCATCGCTTGTCGCATCATGAAAATAATCATCGGGATTAAAATATGCTTGCCCTTGGTTTGTTTTACCCGGCGAACGATCCAATTCTATGGCTGGCGGCGCCTGCAACACAATATTTTCAATGTCGGTTGGATTAATGCGAAGCCCTAAATTTGTAAATAAATAATTGCCCGATTCGTCTAAGTCAGGGCGATAATTTAAATTTAATTGCGCCAAAGGCACACCGCGTTTTAAATCCCGCAAAAATTGAATTTGCAAAATTTCAAACAAGGCTTGGTTTTGGTTATAGGTAATAATATCCTTGCCAAATTTTACATATAAAGAATCATTACCTTCGCCACCGACAAATGTATCAATTGTTGCGCCAACGCTAGTGACAACGGCAAAAATTTTATCGTTGCCTGCACCGCCATAAATTTTATCAACTTGTCGGTCGCTGGAATTAGCGATTTTATCGTCACCTGCACCACCAAAAATTACATCCGCGCCCGTGCCAGCCGTAATTATATCATTGCCTTCATTACCAAACAGCGTATTATTGCCATTGCCGCCATCAATAACATCATCGCCCGTGCCACCAAAAATTAAATCATCACCCGCGCCACCACGAATATTATCATTGCCACCTTCACCAAAAATTGTAGTATTCGTTGTTTCATTTAATGATAATTGAATTATATCATTGCCTTGAACCAAAGGTGGCACAGAAATACTTGCGCTAACTGGCGCACCGACAACCCCATCAGCCGTTATTTTTAACGAAACTGTAAAGCTTTTATCATTCACCGAAGTCGCAATATTCGCAATCGCAAAATCATTTTTGTCAAGCTGGTCATTGCTTAAAACAACGCGCCAAATATCGCCATCTAATACTGCCCCTGTATATAATTCATTGGGATTTGATTTTTTTACTAATCTTGCCCCCGCAGGTATCCCGCTAAATTCAACCACTAATAATTGCGGTATTTGCGTGGTCGTTTCGCCATTTTCGGTTTTCGTCAATTTGCCCGATAAGGATAAATTGCTTAATGCCTTAACATCAACGATTTGCGTGCGCGCTGTTATCGCTTGGGCTAATAATTCGCCAGATTCGCCCCTTAATAATGCTTTTTCAGTATTAGTGATATTATTTAATTGCCCATAATCGCCAAATATTAAATTCGTGCCATCAGCATAATTTTTATATATATCATCGCCACCACCCATTATAATTTCAATTTTACCATTATAAAGATTTTTGCCCGTGGGCAATGACAAATAATTTTGCGTTATTATGCCGTTATTGCCTACTGGGCTTATTTCAATGGTAACAGGAGAATCTTGATATAGCCCTTCGTTATTTAACGCCCCGAATTTATTTTTTTGAAATTCAAGCGGTGATACCCGCGCCGTCCAATAACCATCTACAAAAGTGCTTGTTATTGGTATTGAATTGCTGGTAAGCGTGATATTGGGTCCCAAACCGCCAAAGCGGACTTCAATTAACGATGAATTAAATATAACGGGCAAAGCTTGTTCAGTCGGCGTCCATGAAATATTTAAATCAAATTGCTGTAATACTGAGCCATATAAATTTTCCCCCAAAGCCCCATCAAAACCTGCGCTTGCGCTAAGGGCGGCGCGATAGGTAAATTCTGGCTGGGTTAAGGCTGCTGGAATTTGCACTTCGCTTGGCGGTGATGGCAAAGCCCCAATTTCCGTAACTGGTGCTTCGGGGGGGCTTGGTAAAATTATTAAGCTTGCATCCGCGGGCGATTGCGTTAAAGGCGCAACACTATCAACGCCAACACCTGCCTTGGAATTTACTAGCCCTGCCTCACCAATTTTTGCGCCAATATTATTGGCGGTAATATTATTTGCCTCCGAGATAATTGCCGCAACATTGCCTTGCTGTGCGCCAATATTTTTATTCGCGCCACCACCTAAATTTCTTAAACCAAAAATATCTTGCACTGATTTTGCGTCGCCCACGAACGCCACATCTTCGGTATTAAAATTGCGGCTTACGGGCACTTGCCCAAATTCACCAGCATCAAGGAATCGTTGCGAACCGGGGTCAACTATCGTGCTTTCAGGGGCAATTTTCACTGGTTCTGGGGGCAAGGCAACCACTGGTGCTTCAATGGGTTTTAATAAATCTTGCTCTCTTTTTTGAAATTCCGCGCCAAAATTATCAGGTTTAATTTTATTAATATTATCACCAAATTGCGCAAAATATTCATTAACATCAATGGGGCGCGATAAATCATTGCGTTCTTTGCTTGGGTCAAATAATTTACCATTTATTACCCTGTCAAAATTGCGAATTAACTCATCGGCAAAAATAATTTGCCCATCTTTACCAATAATAATCGGGGGTAAACCCGATTTTGATAAGGTTAAAAAATTGGGAATTGTAATTTTATCGCCATCTTGCAATTCCATCACGGCATTGCCATCTTGCAATTGAAATTTTTCCAAATTACTTAAATCAAAGGGTAATTTAGCCGCGCCGCCTTCTTCAAGGTTAATGAATTTTTGCCCCTGAGCATCAGTGGTTATTCCAACAGCATCGGCACTTAAATCACTCACTAATTCAGGGTCTTGCCTTTGCGAGCCTTTTATTACTTGCTGGACTTGCTCTTTGGTGGCTTTTGTCAATGCTTCTTGTAAAATTGCCTCAGCCATTTCATCGGTAATAACGATTTCATTACCATTTTCATCGGTAATAATTGCTGATTTATCGGCGGATTGATTAATATTTTTTGCCAATATGGCTTCATTTTGCCCAGCAACAGCAACCCCTGCTAGCTTTTCGCCAGAATTGGTATTTGCTGAATCATTAAGACTCTTATTTGTTGGTTCAATTGCCATATTATTTAAGTTTATACCTTAATTTGTTTTTTGCTGATTTATTGCGGTAATTTATTAGACAAATAAATTTTACGCATACTACCAGCAAATAACACACTAAACGAATATCATATAAAAAGCAACCCATATCATAAAATTTTAATAAAATTGTATCTAAATTATTATTTTAAATTAATTATTATATATCAATTATTAATTACCATTTTTCACAAATTACTCAATAGTTATCCACAAGTTATCAAAAAAATATTTATACTTATACCATATTTCCCCCATAGTTTTTAAACGCGATTGCAATAACTACCCCGCTTTTATTAAATTTTCGCCGACGGGAAAATGCAGCATGAATTTTTTTGATTCGCACACTATTTTGCGCTTACGCTTTACTAGAATTAAAAGAATTTTATAGATATTTTCTAATTTTAAACGCCCAAAATTTTGATTTTAAAATGCTATCCTTTCCCCTCCAATCGTTAGATTTTCGGCGTAGCCGAAGCGGAGGGGTGCTTGTTTATGCAATAAACAAGCGGGGTGGTTTATCGCGAATTATATTAAAAAGGCGCGACGCAACTAACTGCAAAATTAATTCTTAAAATTCTTGGTAAAGGGGGTTTGGGGGAATCCCCCAAAAATATAACGAATAAAACAGCAAGAATTTTTATTATCGCACCTTATTTTGCGCTTGCGCTTTAATAGGATTATGGGATTATAGGATTAAATGATTATTAAAATAGTAATTAATCAAATTCGGTTAAAAATATATGGTTGCATGGTTAAAAAGAAAAAAATCCTTCAATCTTTTAATCCTTAAATCCTATTTTAAGGGGGTTTGGGGGAATCCCCCAAAAATATAACGAATAAAACAGCAAGAATTTTTATTATCGCACCTTATTTTGCGCTTGCGCTTTAATAGGATTATGGGATTATAGGATTAAATGATTATTAAAATAGTAATTAATCAAATTCGGTTAAAAATATATGGTTGCATGGTTAAAAAGAAAAAAATCCTTCAATCTTTTAATCCTTAAATCCTATTTTAAGGGGGTTTGGGGGAATCCCCCAAAAATATTGTGAATAAAAACAGCAAGAATTTTTATTTTCGCACCTTATTTTGCGCTTGCGCTTTACAAAGTTTAAAAATATTAAAACACTTGAAAAAAAAATTATATTATGTATAAGTTAGGTATGAGTAAAAAACTTTATATTAAATCATATGGTTGCCAAATGAATGAATATGATGCAAATCGGATTCAAGATTTAATGGCGAATGAAGGTTATGGCACGACCGACAATGCCGATGATGCTGATTTAATTATTTTAAACACCTGCCATATTCGTGAAAAAGCATCAGAAAAATTATATTCTGATGTTGGCAGATATAAAAAAATCAAGCAACAAGACGCGATTTTAGCCATCGTTGGTTGCACCGCCCAAGCCGAGGGCGATCAAATGATGAAGCGTGCGCCCGTGATTGATATGGTTATTGGTCCGCAAAATTACCATAATCTTCCTAAATTAGTTAAAGCCCACGAGTCAGGCAAGCATCGGCAAGTTGATACGGATTTCCCGCTTGAATCAAAATTTGATTATCTGCCCGAAATCACCAGCAAAAATGGCATTACAGCTTTTTTAGCTGTGCAGGAGGGTTGCGATAAATTTTGCAGTTTTTGTGTCGTGCCTTTTACGCGCGGTGCCGAATATTCCCGTAAAGCTCAAGATATAATTTATGAAGCCAATAAATTATGCGAACAAGGCGTGCGCGAAATTACGCTTTTGGGGCAAAATGTTAATGCTTGGCATGGCTTAGGTTTGGACGGCAATATTTGGAATTTAGCAAAATTAATCGCTGAGCTTAGCAAAATTCCAGAAATTTGGCGGCTTAGATATGTGACTTCCCATCCGCTGGAAATGGACGATGAATTAATTTTTGCGCATCGCGATAACCCCAAATTACAGCCTTGGCTACATTTACCGATTCAATCAGGTTCTGATACGATTCTTAAAGCCATGAATCGCCGCCATAGCGCCAAAGATTATTGTGAAATCATTGATAAATTCAAAAAAATTCGTCCCGATATGGCTTTTTCATCGGATTTTATTGTCGGTTTTCCCGGGGAAACACATCAAGATTTTGCTGATACGATTAGGCTTGTTCGCCAAGTTGGTTATGCTTCGGCGTTTAGTTTTAAATATTCACCCCGTCCGGGCACTAAAGCCGCTGAAATGGTGCAATGTGATGAAAGCCTTAAAACCGAACGGCTATTAATGCTCCAAGAATTATTATTGGCGCAACAAATTGGCTTTAATGAATCTATGGTTGGCAAAGAAATTCCTGTCTTATTTGAACGCAAATCGCTTAAAAACATGCAACTTCAAGATAATCCGACCGATTTATTAACGCAATGGGTCGGCAGATCGCCTTATATGCAAATGGTGCATATTAATGATTCGGCGAATTTAGAGGGGGTATTAAAAAATACCTTAATTAAACGCGCTGAATCTCATAGTATTTTCGCTTAAATTTTAATTATGGAAAGGTTAAATAATGGATAAAAAATTTTTAGTCTCTTGGGAAGAATTACACCGCAATGCCCGCGCTTTGGCTTGGCGTTTAGTTGACACCGCCCAATATAAAGGCATTATCGCCGTCACCCGTGGTGGCATGGTGCCCGCCGCCATTGTCGCGCGGGAATTAAATATCCGCAAAATTGATACTATCAGCGTAATTACCTATACTGATAGTAATAAATTAGCCGAACCCGTAATTATTAAGAATCTCACCGAGACAACCGATGGCGAAGGATATTTGGTCATTGATGATTTAGTCGATTCGGGCACAACTTTTAAATTATTACGGGGCATTTTGCCCAAAGCCCATTTTGCCACTATTTACGCCAAGCCAGATGGCAAAAAAATGGTTGATACCTATATCGCGGAATATTCGCAAGATACTTGGATTTATTTTCCATGGGATGTTGAACTTGAATATGCTGTGCCCGTTATTGACAAAAATAAAAAATAGCCATGGCGGAAAATTTGGCTGATTTTCCATTTTGGATTGGGCATCGTGGCTTGCGGGGCATCGTTGCGGAAAATACGCTTGCTTCTTTTCAAGCTGCATATCATGCTGGATTTCGCGCCTTTGAAACTGATGTTAAATTAACGAAAGATAATAAATTATGGTTATTTCATGATGATGATTGTGATTATTTAACAAATATTTCGGGCAAAGCGTCTGATTATACTTGGCAAGAATTACAAGAAATTACCATTTGTGGCACGCAAAAACCCTGTTTATTACGCGATTTACTGGCTTGGTTGCCTAATGATTCCTTTATGAATCTGGAAATTAAACCATGCCCGAATCGCGAAATAATTACCGCGGAAATTTTAGCGCAATTTTGCCACAAAGAAAATTTTGCGAAAGATAAAATACTTATATCATCATTTGATGCGCCATGTTTGGCGAAATTTGCGCAACAATATCCTGATTTTCCCCGCGCATTTTTAGTTGAAGCAATTCCCGACAATTACCAAGAATTATGCAATACCACCCAAGCAACCGCGCTACACGCTGATAATGATGGGTTTGATATAAATCTTGCCTTAAAAATTCAAGAAAAAATGCCCGTGCGCATTTATACCATCAATGATAAAGCAAGGGCTTTTTATTTAAAAAACCTTGGCTTTTCGGGCGTTTTTACCGATTTTGCTTTGTTTTCGTGAAATTAAACTTGACAAATAATTTTTATCTCGCTATGGCAATGATATGAATATTATTTTAACCAGCAAGAAAACTAAAAAAACCACTATTAATTAGGGGTTTGGTTGAGTATTGCCCAAACGAACCCCGCAAATTTTGCGGGGTGTTTTTTTTATGAAGGAGTCAAAATGTCCAAAAGAAAATATAATATTGCTGTTGTCGGCGCAACCGGTAATGTTGGCTATCAAATGTTAAGCATATTGCATGAACGGGGTTTTCCCGTGGGTGATATAGTCGCCTTAGCATCGGCAAAATCGGTTGGTAAGATTATCAGCTTCGGCGATAAGAATCTTAAAGTGCAAAATTTAGAATTTTTTGATTTTACGGGAACTGACATCGTATTATCTTCGCCCGGCGGGGCGGTTTCCGCAATTTACTCGCCCAAAGCAGGCAAGGCGGGGGCGATTGTCATTGATAATACTTCGCATTTTCGCATGGATGCTGATGTGCCGTTAATTGTGCCCGAAATTAATCATCATGAATTGCAAAATTTTCGGCAAAAATACCCTAAAAATATTATTGCTAATCCGAATTGTTCAACAATTCAAATGGTATTGGCGTTAAAACCGCTTCATGACATTGCCAAAATTAAGCGCGTTGTCGTGGCAACTTATCAATCAGTTTCTGGCACTGGCAAGGATGCGATGGACGAATTATACGACCAAACACGCGCTATCATGGTTAATGACACGATTCAACCGAATATTTACCCCAAGCAAATTGCTTTTAATTGTTTACCTCATATAGACAAATTTATGGATGATGGCTATACCAAGGAAGAATGGAAAATGCGCGTAGAAACGAATAAAATCTTAAATGCCGATATAAAATTAACGGCAACTTGCGTCCGAGTCCCCGTGTTTGTCAGCCATAGCGAAGCCGTTAATGTGGAATTTGAAAACCCAATAAGCGAAAAGCAAGCCTATGCTGCCTTGCGTTCTGCGCCCGGAGTTTTGGTGTTTGACAAGCGCGAAGCTGGTGGTTATATGACTCCCAAAGAATGCACGGGGGACGATTCGGTATATATTTCGCGCTTACGCAAAGATGAAACCGTGCCAAATGGTTTAAGCTTTTGGTGCGTGGGCGATAATTTACGCAAAGGTGCTGCGCTTAACGCGGTGCAAATTGCAGAAAAATTGATTAAGTATGGTATCTAAAACTATCATGTTTATGGGCACAGGCTCGGATGTTGGCAAAAGTCAAATTGTCGCGGGTCTGTGCCGATATTATGCAAATTTAGGTTATAAAGTCGCGCCTTTTAAACCGCAAAATATGGCAAATAATGCCATGGTTGCCGATGATGGTGGTGAAGTTGGGCGGGCGCAAGCCTTACAAGCAAGGGCAGCGCGTGGGGCTTTATCGCATCATTTCAACCCAATATTATTAAAACCCGAATCGGGAATTGGCAGCCAATTAATAATTCACGGCAAAAGCCACGGGCATATTAAGGCAAAGGATTATTACCAATTAAAACCCAAATTATTGGCAAAAATTAATGAATCTTATCAAATTTTGCAAGAAAAATATGATATTATTATTGTCGAGGGTGCAGGGTCGCCCGCCGAAATTAATTTACGGGCGGGCGATGTGGCGAACATGGGTTTTGCAAGTGAACATAAAATTCCCGTGGTTTTAATCGGTGATATTCATCGCGGTGGCGTTATTGCCAGCTTAATCGGCACTAAAAATCTTTTGAGCCATGATGATAATCAATTAATCAAAGCCTATATTATTAATAAATTTCAAGGCGATATTGGGCTTTTTGATGATGCGCATCACGAAATTATCGCGCGCACAAATTGGGCAAATGGCGGTATTATTCCATTTTTTGCCGATTTAGCGAAATTACCCCAAGAAGATAGCATGAATATTCCCAAATCCACGCAAAATTCCGCGGCTAAATGCCGTATATCCGTGCTTATCACGCCAAAAATTGCGAATTTTGACGATTGTCAACCGCTGATTCATCACCCCAATTGCCAAGTAAATATTGTTAAAAATGGCGATGCCATTGCCCCTTGTGATTGGATAATTCTTTGCGGGTCAAAATCAACCATAAGCGATTGCCAATATATTTTTAATAATGGCTGGCATCACGATATTATCAGCCATTATCGGCGCGGCGGTAAAATTTTTGGCATTTGCGGCGGTATGCAGATTTTAGGCGCAGAAATTCACGATGAAATGCAACAAGACGGCATAGAACAATCAATCAATGGCTTAGGTTTATTGCCGATTATAACCAAAATGCGCCATGAAAAAACCTTAAAAAAAACCACGAATACCGAAAAATACTTTGGCACGGAAATTTCTTATTATGAAATTCATTGCGGGCAAAGCATTTCCACCGATGCAACTTTGCGTGAATTTATCGCCAATAATGGCTTTATCAGCGCGGATAAACGGATAATTGGCACATATAGCCACGGAATTTTTAATAACGCTGAATTTTTAAATAAATTTTGCGAATCGCGCCATGAAATAAATGAAGATTATGATATTTTATGCGATAGAATTTTAGATAATTGGGCGAATTTTTTAAGCAAAAATTTGGATATTTCTTGCATTAATAGCATTATTAAGCTAGCATGAATTGGGATATATAAGGAATCAATATAATGAATAAAATACAAGAACTTTTATCACAAAAAAAATATTTATTAGCCGATGGAGCCATGGGCACAAATTTATTTAAGCGCGGGCTTATTTCGGGTGATGAGCCTGCATTATGGAATATTCATCAAAGCGAACGAATTAAATCCGTGCATCAAGAATTTATTGACGCGGGGTGCGATATTATTCTAACCAACAGCTTTGGGGCTAATAAATTTCGCTTAAAACTCCATAAAAGTGAGCATCTTGTCGCCGATGCGTGCCATAGTGCAGTTAATATCGTCAAAGAATGCGCCGAAACCGCCGAGCGACCCATTATTATCGCGGGTGATATTGGTCCATCGGGTGAGTTAATCACCCCCAATGGCGCATTATCGCGTGATGAAGCTATCGCAGGATTTAGCGAACAAGCAATGGCGCTTAAAGACGCTGGCGCAGATTGCATTTGGATAGAAACTATGTCAGCGATTGAAGAAGTGGAATGCGCTTATATTGCCGCCTTGAAAACTGGCTTACCTATAGTTTGCACCATGACTTTTGATACGAATGGGCGCACTATGATGGGCATTACTCCCGAATCTGCCACGGAATTTTGCCTTGAATTAGCCAAAAATAACGGCACAGCCTTAACCGCCATGGGCATAAATTGCGGCAAATCGCCCGCCGAATCGGTATATTCTTTATATCAAGAACAACAAGCCTTACAAAGCCATTTGGGCGATTGCCCGATTTTAGTTGCCAAAGCAAATTGTGGCGTGCCAGTCTATAAGGAAGGCGGATTTATCTGGTCAGGCAACGAAGAATCTATGGCAGAATATGCGAAATGCGCCTATCAGCTAGGGGCAAGAATAATTGGCGGTTGTTGCGGCACTGATGGCGTAATTTTATCGGCTATCAAGCGCGCCTTGGATAATTATGAATTAACCGACACGGCAATTACCCCTGAATATATTAAACAAGTTTTGGGTGAAATTCCGCATTTAAATAATAAATCAAGCGGGCGCACCCGCGGGCATCGGCATTAATCATGTGCGGTATTGCGGGAATTTTTCTTAAAAAAGCCAATGGGGGCGACTTACAATCGCCCTTAAATACCATGATGGCTTGTTTGCATCACCGCGGACCCGATGATAATGGGCAATATATTAATCAAGAGCTTGGCTTGGCATTAGGACAATTGCGATTAAGCATTATTGATTTAACGCCCAGCGGGCATCAACCGATGTTTTCGCCCGATAATCGCTATATCATGGTTTTTAATGGTGAAATTTATAATTATCAAGAATTACGCGCCGAACTTGGCGATTATGCGTGGCGGGGCACTTCGGATAGCGAAGTTTTATTGGCGCAAATTAGCCGTTTTGGTTTTGAAGCCGCCCTTAAAAAAGCATCGGGCATGTTTGCCATTGCCTTATTTGACCTTAAAACTCGCACAATAAGTTTTGCGCGCGACCGCATGGGCGAAAAGCCGCTTTATTTGTATGAAAATAATCAAGCTTTTTATTTTGCGTCAGAAATATCGGCTTTCGCGCATTTAAGCCCAAGCCTTAATCGCGGGGCGGCGGCATTAATGATGCGCCATAATTACATACCCGCACCATATAGTATTTATGAAAATTGTGAAAAAATTCTACCCGGTGCCATTAAAATAGTTTCCCGTGAAACAATTTCGCAAAAATTTTATTATGATTTTGCCCAAATTGCCCAAGATAAAATCAGCCATCAGCATAATATGTCCTTTGCGCAATCTGTTTTGCATTGTGAGGCTTTATTAAAAAAATCCATAAGCCAACAAATGATTGCCGATGTGCCCTTGGGGGCATTTTTATCGGGCGGGGTTGATTCTTCGTTAATTGTTGCCTTAATGCAAGAAATGTCATCGCAAAAGGTTAAAAGCTTTGCCATTGGATTTGATAATCCCGAATTTAACGAAGCCGGATTTGCCCAAAAAGTTGCGGAGCATATCGGCACCGACCATACGCAATTAATCATCACCGAACAAGAAGCCTTGAATGTAATTCCCGATTTACCGAAAATTTACGCCGAACCTTTTAGTGATTCTTCGCAAATTCCAACTTATTTAGTCGCAAAATTAGCGAGAACCAAAGTAACCGTTTCACTATCTGGTGATGCGGGTGATGAGTTATTTAGCGGCTATTCAAGATATGATTTAGGCGATGGTATTTGGCAAAAAATAAGCCCCCTGCCCCAAAATTTGCGCCGTACCATTGGGTTTAGCTTGCAATACCCTAGCCAAGATTTCTATAATAATATTCGTCCTTTATTATCATTGCTTAAACCTAAATTCGCGTTTAGCAATTTGGGTTATAAAATTCATAAATTAGGAAGAATCTTGCAATATGCGAATCAAGATTTTTATCACGCGATAATTTCGCATTGGATGAATCCTTTGGATATAATCAATTATCACCACGAACCCAGCACGCAATTAACCAATAACCCGATTCACACCCATAATATTATTGAACGAATGCAATATTTAGACATGATAAGTTATTTGCCCGATGATATTTTTTGCAAAGTTGACCGCGCCGCCATGGCGAACAGCCTTGAAACCCGTGTGCCATTTTGTATGCCAGAGTTAGTAGAATTTGCGCTGAACACGCCCACGAAAATTCATCGCCATGAAAAACAATCAAAAGCGTTATTGCGGGCAATTTTATATAAATATGTGCCAAAAACTCTGATTGAACGCCCAAAAATGGGCTTTGGCGTGCCGCTAGACCAATGGTTGCGTGGTAAATTGCGCCCTTGGGCAGAAGAATTATTAAGCGAAAAATCACTTAATAGCCACGGCATGTTTCACGCTAAACCGATTATTAATGCGTGGAATTTGCACAAAAAAGGCGAAAATTATGGGTATTTATTATGGGATATTTTATGCTTGCAAGGATTTTTATTAAAAAATTAATTCTTGTAAGTTTCGTCCAATAATGATATTATTTTGGTATTATTAAGAAATATATTAAAAAGTGAAAACATGAAAAAAGAAATTTTATTTCCGATTTGGTTGGCAATCTTATTTGGTTGCCTGATTGCAATGGCAAGTTTTGGTTCGCGTTCCATGATGGGATTATTTGTTTATCCATTGGCAGAAATTCACGGCGGACGCGCCATAGTAAGCTTAGGCATGGCTTTTCAAAATTTAACTTGGGGTTTTGCGCAACCCTTTATGGGCATGATTGCCGACAAATTTGGCGTTGGACGCGTTTTTATTTTAGGGGCAATCGCCTATTGCTCGGCATTAATTATCATCGCTAGCACCGAAAATTCTTCATTTTATTTATTGGGCGGAGTTTTAATGGGCATTGGCATTGCAGGCACTAGTTTTTCCTTAGTTATGATAAGTTTGGGGCGATTAGTAAGTTCTGAAAAACGGGCTTGGGCAATGGGTTTGGGCACGGCGGCGGGCAGTTTCGGACAATTGGTTTTTGCGCCATTAAGTATTTTTTTAATGGAATATACAAGCTGGCAAAATGCGTTAATTATTGTGGCAATTGGCTTATTGGCGATTATCCCTCTTGCCTATCCTTTGCGAGGCAAACCCGAATTTGATAGCGATGAACAACCAATGAACTTGGGCGAAGCATTGCGCAAGGCATTTAAACATCGCCATTATCAATTATTAGTCTTAGGTTTTTTTGTTTGTGGCTTTCACTTGGCATTTATTACCACGCATTTACCCCCTTATCTAATTGATAAAGGTATGCCTCCAGAGCTTAATGGCTGGGTGCTTGCGTTAATTGGCTTATTTAATATTATTGGTTGTTATGGCGTTGGGTATTTGGCAAAAAAATACCATAATCCTTATATTCTTGCCCTTAATTATGCGACAAGATCTTTGGTATTTTTAATTTTTATTATCGTCCCCGTTTCAGTGCCCAGCGCAATCATATTTGCCTGTTGTCTTGGCTTATTATGGTTATCCACCGTGCCCCCCACGGCGATGGCGATTAATAAAATGTTTGGTGCCCGTTATATGAATACGCTTTATGGTTTTGCCTTTGTTTCGCATCAAATTGGCAGTTTTATTGGGGTTTATGCTGGTGGTTTATTATACGACAAATATAAAAATTACGATTATATGTGGTTTGCTGCCATTATCATTGGCGTATTAAGCGCGCTTATTCACTTACCGATTAAAACATATCGCGCCAAGGAATTTTTATTAACTTCGCAAATGGCTAAGTCATGACAAATATCATTGATGACCCATTTGCCGATAATGAAGCATTAAGCTTTGCCCTCAATCAAGCAAGCTTTTTTATATCTGAAGCTGCGCTTAAAAAATTAGCTAGTTTTAAGGAAATTCATGACGGGCAATTATTCCGTATCAAAGTCCATGGTGGCGGTTGCGCGGGTTACCGATTTGATTTTAGCTTTTGTGAAGATTTTAATGATGATGACAGGGTTTTTAGGCAAGAAAATATCCAAATTGTGCTTGATATTAATTCATTAAAAATGCTCAATGGCAGTCAATTAGATTATGCACAAGAGTTAATTGGCGCATATTTAACGATTAAAAATCCTTCGGCAAAAACTTCATGCGGTTGTGGCATGTCCTTTTCTTTGTGAGCGAACATGGCGCATTTTGATATATTCATCATAGGCGGTGGAATAAATGGTTGCGGCATTGCAAGGGATGCGGCGGGGCGCGGTTATGATGTATGTTTATGCGAACAAAATGACTTAGCATCAGGGACTTCGTCTAAATCAACCAAGTTAATTCATGGCGGTTTGCGATATTTGGAACATTATGAATTTCGCCTTGTGCGCGAAGCTTTAAAAGAACGCGAAATATTATGGCAAATTGCCCCGCATATCATCAGCCCCATGCGCTTTATTCTGCCGTTAAATTCGGCGACTCGCCCAAGTTGGATAATAAAATTGGGTTTATTTTTATATGATAATCTTGCGCCCAGAATTAATTTACCGCCAAGCCAAAAAATCACTCTTCGCCATGGGATATTACAAGATAAATATACAACAGGCTTTGAATATTCGGACGCATGGGTTGATGATGCAAGATTAGTCGTGCTTAATGCCATGAGCGCGCGCGATTATGGCGCCAAAATTCGCAATTACACCAAAGTATTAAAAACCGAATTTCATCATAACAAATGGCATATTACCACGCAAAACACCCTCAATATGCAAGAAACCACCGACACTGCCACGCAAATTATTAACGCAACTGGGGCATGGCTTGACAAAGAAAAACACCCAATTCGCTTGGTGCAAGGCAGCCATATTATCGTGCCCGCATTATTTCAACATCAAGAATCCTATATTTTTCAACAAGATGATAAACGGATAATTTTCGCCATACCCTATTTAAATAAATTCACCCTAATCGGCACAACCGACAAAGATTTTAATGGCGATGTTAATAATTTCGCCATTACAAATGATGAAATTAACTATTTAATTGCTGCTGCCAATGGTTATTTTCAACAAAAATTAACGCCAGATGATATTATTGCTTCGTATAGCGGGCTTCGCCCACTAGTTGCCGATGGTAAAGATAAAGCTTCACAGGCAAGCCGTGATTATGAATTAAAGATGACTGAGCCGAATTATTTAACAATTTACGGCGGAAAAATTACCACTTATCGGCAATTAGCCTTGTCGGCATTAAAGAAAATTCAGGGCAATATCAACAAAATTCCCCACCGCGGTGCATGGACGCATCTTGAATCTTTGACGGGGGGTAATTTTAACAAATTAAATAAATCACAAATTTTGACGCAATATCAAGAAAAATATAATTTTCTTACGCCAGAATTAATTACCCATTATTTTAATAATTATGGCACAAATTGTGATATTTTATTAAAAAATTGCCTTAAATTGCAAGATTTAGGCAAAAATTACGGCGATAAATTATACGAATCTGAGATAAATTATTTGAAACTACATGAATTTGCTTGCAAATACGAAGATATTATATGGCGACGCACCAAGCTTGGATATTTTTTAACTCCCAAAGAAATTGCAAATTTTGCTGAAAATTTTTCTTGATTTTTGCCATAATTCTGCGCAAGGTGATTTTGAGAGGAAATTTCAATGACACAAAATTCACCATTAGGGCGCGGGCTTTCAACTTTGTTGGGCGAAGATGTTTCACGGGAAACAATTAAAAATTTACCACTTAACCAAATTAAAGCCAATAAAAATCAACCTCGTAAAATATTTGATGATGCGCCCTTACAAGAATTAGTAGCGTCCATTAAAATTAAGGGCATTATTCAACCCATTATTGTGCGCAAATTATCAGACAATAATTACGAATGCGTCGCGGGCGAAAGAAGAATGCGTGCCGCACAAATCGCGGGCTACCATGAAATTCCAGCTATCATAAAACAATTAAACGATACGGAAACATTGGAACTTGGCTTATTGGAAAATATTCATCGGCAGGATTTAAATGCCCTTGAAGAAGCCGAAGCCTTGGAGCGATTAATGCGTGAATTTGACCATACGCAAGAATCTTTGGCGAATTTAATTGGGCGCAGCCGTTCTTCCCTTGCCAATAATTTGCGGTTATTAACCCTGCCCGCCTCAGTGCAAGAATTAATTCATCAAGGCAAAATAAGCGCATCACACGCCCGAAATTTAGTCGGCAGGTCTGGCGCGGAAGCCTTAGCGTTAAAAATTGTCAATGAAAATCTTTCAGTGCGTGAAGTTGAAAGCTTAACCCGCCAGCCAGAAAAAATACCCAAAATTCATAAGGCTAAAAACCCTCATCTTAATGATATGAATGATTTGGCGCGGGAATTATCGCAAAAATTGGGGGTGAAATGTCAAATAACTTGGCGTAATGATCGCGGTAAAATATCACTTTATATTGATGATTTGGCAAATTTTGACGATATTATCGCTAAATTAAAAAAATAACATGCCCGAATTACCCGAAGTAGAAACGATAAAAAATGGCATGATAAATATGCTTGGCAAGGAGATTTTGCAAATTAGCCAATCAAATTATCAACTAAGATACCAAGGCAAACGGGACTTTCACCAAGTATTTGCCCGTCAAATCATTAATAAAATTGAACGGCGCGCCAAATATATTATTATTTCATTCAAGGAAACCGACAAAAAAATCTTGATTCATCTGGGCATGTCGGGCAGTATTATAATTAATCCAGAAATTCGCGCTAAACATGAGCATTTCCGAATCTTATTCACCGATGAATCCATCGCCGTATATAATGATGCACGACGATTCGGCATGATTGATTATTTTACACAAAATCATTTTTTGCTGGATAAATTGGGAATTGAGCCTTTTGATACGCTATTAAACGGCGATTATTGCCATAAAATTTATCATAAACACGCGGTTCCGATTAAAAACCTATTGCTTAATCAGCAATATATTGTTGGAATTGGCAATATCTACGCTTCTGAAATTCTTTTTTTAGCCAAAATTCACCCGCAAAGATTGGCAACAACTATCAAGCCAAACGAATATGATTTATTAGCAAAATATATTCGTGAAGTTTTACAAAATGCCATTAATGCTGGGGGCAGTAGTTTTTCAGATTATAAAAATGCAAATGGTGAATTAGGTTATTTTCAACATGAATGGTTAGCATATGGCAAAGCGGGCAAAGCATGTTCACTTTGCGCTGATTCAGAAATTCAAAAAATACAACAATCAATGCGCGCATCATATTTTTGCGCGAATCATCAAATATAGGTCTTAAATGAAAAAATTAGTATATTTTTTAATGCTTTTGTTAAGTTGCAAAACTCTGATTGCAACCGAATATTTCCCGTATTTGGACGGAATTCCCATTATTGATTCTTGTGAAATTCTGCCGCAATATACGATAATTTTAGACCACCCAGATGGCAAAATAATTGAATATTATTGCCAAGCGCGCAAACCATTTAGCGAGATTCAGCAATTTTACGCCAATATTTTACCCAATTTAGGGTATGAAAAAGTGAATAATTTGCAATATATT
Source organism: Alphaproteobacteria bacterium (assembly GCA_965262605.1). GTDB lineage: Bacteria > Pseudomonadota > Alphaproteobacteria > JASGCL01 > JASGCL01 > CBDHFN01. Next base: position 249,388 of record CBDHFN010000003.1, read on the forward strand.
CGCACAAATACAATTATTACACTTGATTTTATGCCAAGTAATGCTATTGTGTCCTTCAAATCCGCCCCCCGATAAACTCATAATTTAAGGATAAACATGAGCAAAAAAATATCCCGCGAAGAAGCGATTGCCGCCGTCAAAACATTATTATATTATATTGGCGAAGACCCCATGCGCGATGGTTTAAAAGATACGCCCAAACGCGTTATTGAGGCTTATAATGAATGGTTTAGCGGTTATAATCTTGACCCAATTACCGAATTAAGCCGCGTATTTGAAGATACTGGTGGTTATAATGATATGGTATTACTCAAAGATATTAAATTTCATTCGCATTGCGAACATCATTTGGCACCCATTGTCGGCACGGCGCATGTTGCCTATTACCCCACTAATAAAGTTGTTGGCATTTCCAAAATCGCCCGTGTGGTTGAAATTTACGCGAAACGCCTGCAAACTCAAGAATTTATGACCAAGCAAATTGGCGCAGCGATTGAAAACACGCTTGATACAAATGGTGTCGCGGTTATCATCTCGGCGGAGCATTTTTGCATGTCAACAAGAGGCGTTAATAAGCCCGGCGTGCAAACAATTACCCGCTATTTTTCGGGTAAATTCAGCACGGATAATGATGCAAAAAACAGCTTTGAGCGGTTGGTTTTAAATAATTAATTGCTTGCAAAATAAACAATTATTTGTATATTTATTATATGCTAGAAATATATAAAATCTTCAATGAAATTATTCATAAATTTCAATTATTAAAATCTGCGAAACCTTTAATTATCCTTTGCGGTGGGGCAATTTTAATAAGTTTTTTTGAATTATTGGGCGTGTCCGTTGTATTTCCCATGACGGTTTTAGTGACCCAACCGCAAATTTTAGAAACTGCCAACAGCTTGGTGGCGATAAAGAAAATTTTAGGCATCACTATGGCGCATCAAATGATTATCGTGCTTGCAATATTAATTGGATTTAGTTTTATATTAAAAAACCTAGCAAATTTAGTGTTTTGGCGATATGAACATAAGATTTTAGCCAAATGGCGCGTCAAAATTGCCCAGCAAATTTTTAAATTAGTTGTGCATAGCACCTATGAATATTATATTCAGAAAAACGGCAGTTATATTAATTATGATGTCTCGCTTATGCCCAATGTCATAATAAATAATTTCATGCATGCTTTTATAAATTTAATTTCTAATTTAATTATTGTGGTTTTTTTGGCAATATTAGTTTTATATATCAATTGGCAAATTTTCATTTGCGTTGGTATAATTGGTTTTTTATTAATTTTTTTCACCCAAAAAATCCTAAGAAAACCATTTCAACAACAAATGCAAGCCCAAGGTGAAAATTCAACCCGCCAACATAATTTTCTACTAATGGCATTGGGGGCGTATAAAGATACTAAATTGCATCAAACAGAGCTTAAATTTACCAAAATTTTCACAAATTTTAACAAATCATACACAGATTCATCGCAAAAATTGGTTTTTTATAATCAAATACCGACAATTACCAATGAATTAATGGCGATTATCACGATTGTAATCGCCATAGTTGTTGCCTTAACGATTAATCCCAATTTTCAAGCGGTTTTTGCGCAATTGGGGGTATTTATCATCGTGGGTTTTCGCTTGATGCCAGTGTTTAACCGCATTATTTATGGTTTAAATAATATTAATGGCGCGATTCCAGCCATTCATGAATTTATGCAACGATTAGAAAAATTGCAACAAAATCAAATGAATAAATTGGAAATAAACAACCAAAAACCGCTGGAATTTCGCCATGAATTGCGTTTGCAAGCCGTTAATTACAGATACCCGCAAAGCGAGCATGATAATATTATGAATATTAACCTAAGCATTAAAAAGGGTGAAGTCATCGGCATTACGGGCAGTTCAGGCGGCGGAAAAACCACGCTTAGCCTTATTCTGCAAGGCTTTATCACGCAATTTAATGGCAAGTTTTTTCTGGACGATAAATTAATTCAAGCCGATGATTTTGGGCAATATCGCCCGCTTGTCGGCATGGTCGAGCAAAAATTTCAAATTTTGCCCATGTCCATTGCCCAAAATGTAGCCTTTGGTAAAGAAGTCGCAGAAATTGATAAAAATCAAGTGCAACAAGCCCTTGAAAAAGCGCAAATTTGGGATTTTGTTCAAAACCTGCCGAATGGCATCTGGCAAGAAGTCGGCGATAATGGCATTTTATTATCGGGTGGGCAACAACAACGACTCGCCATTGCCCGCGCTTTTTACCGCCCGATTGAGATTTTAGTCCTTGATGAAGCATCATCGGCGCTTGACAATAAAACCGAACAAGATTTATTCCGATTACTTCACGCCAATGCGGCGAATTTAACGATTATTATGGTCGCGCATCGCCTATCAACCTTAAAAAATTGCGATAAAATTTATTTTATGCAAAATGGCACCATCAGCGATTACGGCAATTTCCAAGAATTATATGCCAAAAACCCAATTTTTGCCCAATATTGCGATGTCGCAAATTTGGGGTTAGTCAAGGAGTAATTTCTTTCTAACTCTGTTAATTTCCATAACTGGTGCATGAGTTAGAGCACAACAACCAACTAATTCAATTTTAGCCTGTATCATAGTTTTTCTTTCGGTGAATTTATTTTCAAATTTCAGAGAAATAGTAGTATTATGGGGTCTGTCTTCTATATCCCTGCGAATTTGACTCCTATTTGTCCAAAATTTTGCAATAACTGATTCATCTACTTTACGAATTAATTCTGACATAATTTTTAATTTTGTTTTGAATGACTTATTGAAAATAAACTATATCCCTCATCAATAAATTGTTTATATTCTTCAAATTTAGGGTCAGATTCATTAAAAACAACTGCTTTATTGCCTAAATGCGATTGATTTGGGCATAAATCATTTAGAGTTTTTTCAAAGAAATTTTTTCTAACATATTCAGCAACAAACTCTATTTCTGTATTAAATTTTTTTCTAGTTTTAAATTCTTTATTTATATTGTTAAAATCACCCAAAGGAAAACTTTCATAAAAACCAGTAATTTCTTTGAATTTATGTGAAATTATTATAAAATCCCAAATATGCTCATTACCTTCTTGGTATTTTGAAATGCCAAAACGAATATTATCGTTGCACGCCAGCAACGCTCTTATATAAGTATCTTTTTCCGATTGGCTTAGGTCGTTTAAGTCCATTAAACTCATTTTAATTCCTTAATATTCAAATATATTTCTGATGAAGTTATCCACAGAATCATTAGCAGAATTATAAGCTTTTATAAAATTCGTGTCAAGAGAAAAATTAATAAAAATCAAGAAAAAATCAAAAAAAATATTGCAAATTAATGGCGAATTATGCTAATCAATTGCCAATATTTATATTTCATGGAGCTGACATGGCAAAATTACCACAAATCCCGCAAAAAAACCAAAAATTTGTCTATTTTTTTGAAAAAAATAACGCCGAAGGCGATGCAAAATTACGCAATACTCTGGGTGGCAAAGGCGCAAATTTGGCGGAAATGTGCAATATTGGTTTGCCTGTGCCCCCCGGATTTACCATCATCACCGATGTTTGCGTGGAATATTATAATAATGACAAGCAATTTCCCGCAAATTTAAAAACAGAAATTTTAGAAAATTTAAAAACTCTTGAAGCAAAAACCGCCAAGAAATTTGGCTCACCGCAAAATCCGTTATTAGTATCGGTTCGTTCGGGGGCGCGCGCGTCAATGCCCGGCATGATGGACACGGTGCTTAATTTGGGCTTAAATGACGAAACCGTGCTCGGCTTAAAAACCATTACCCAAGATGGCAGATTTGCGTATGATTCGTATCGGCGGTTTATTCAAATGTATGCCAATGTGGTTTTAAATTGCCAACATCATTTTTTTGAAGATGCCTTGGAAATTAACAAAGAAAAATTTAACAAAAGCCAAGATAATCAATTAAGCGAATCCGAATGGCAACAAGTAATTGCCGATTACAAAGATTTAGTGGAAAGCCAAACAGGCGAACCATTTCCCCAAGACCCAATGACACAATTATGGGGGGCAATTCGCGCCGTATTTGACAGCTGGATGTCTAAACGGGCAATTACTTATCGGGCATTAAATGATATTCCATCACAATGGGGCACGGCGGTAAATATTCAATCCATGGTATTTGGTAATATGGGCGATGATTGCGCCACGGGCGTTGCATTCACGCGCGACCCTTCAACCGGGGAAAATATTTTTTATGGCGAATTTTTAATTAATGCCCAAGGCGAGGATGTCGTGGCGGGCATTCGCACGCCCCAACAATTAACAATTGCTGGGAAAAAAGCCCGCGGTGATGCAAAACCCGCAATGGAAGAGGCAATGCCCGAAGTATTTGCGCAATTAGCCAAAGTGCGCGGTATTTTAGAAAAACATTACGGCGATATGCAGGATATTGAATTCACCGTTGAAAATGGGCAATTATACATGTTGCAAACCCGCGATGGCAAGCGCACAACCGAGGCGGCATTAAAAATCGCCGTTGACATGGTAAACGAAGGATTAATTACCAAGGAAATTGCCCTTATGCGCTTAAATCCGGCATCGCTGGATCAAATTCTGCATCCAATTTTTGACCCTAAGGCAACAAAAAAATTATTATGTTCGGGATTACCCGCAAGCCCGGGAGCCGCAACGGGTATTATTGTATTAAATGCTGATGATGCGGAAAATCTTGCCAAAGCGGGACACCGCGTAATTTTAGTGCGCTTTGAAACCTCACCAGAGGATATTCACGGCATGTTCGCCGCCCAAGGAATTATTACCGTGCGCGGTGGTATGACCAGCCATGCGGCAGTTGTTGCGCGGGGCATGGGGCGGGCTTGCGTTTGCGGAATTGGCGATATTCATATTAACGAAACCGAACAATATATTGAAGTTGCGGGCAATATTCTTAAATCTGGTGATTATATTTCCATTGATGGCGGTAAAGGCGAAGTTTATATTGGCAAAGTGCCAACGATTCAACCGCATTTATCGCATGATTTTGAAATTATTATTGGCTGGGCAGATTCGATTCGGCAATTAAAAATTCGCACGAACGCCGATACGCCAGACGATACCGCCACAGCGCGAAAATTTGGTGCCGAAGGCATTGGGCTTTGCCGTACGGAACATATGTTTTTTGAAGGCAACCGCATTACCGCCATGCGCGCCATGATTTTGGCGGATAATGAAAATGATCGCAAAAAAGCTTTGGATAAAATTCTGCCGATGCAGCAAGCTGATTTTGAACAAATTTTTACTATCATGGCGGGCTTTCCCGTAACTGTGCGCTTGCTGGATCCGCCATTGCACGAATTTTTACCAAAAAAACACGAAGAATTTGAATTTTTAGCAAAAAACCTTGGCGTTTCAATCAAAAAAATTGAGGAGCGCGCCAAAGATTTACACGAAGCAAACCCCATGCTTGGGCATCGTGGTTGCCGTTTATTAAATTCATACCCTGAAATCGCGCAAATGCAAGCTGAAGCGATTTTTCGCGCTGCGGCATCGGTTTATAAATTGACTCATAAAATGGTTGATTGCGAAATTATGATACCTTTGGTTGGCATGGAAAATGAACTTTCAAGATTAAAAGAAGTCATTATTAGCATTGCCCATAAAATCAGTAAAGAAACTGCCGTTGATTTACAATATAAAATTGGCACCATGATTGAATTGCCAAGGGCGGCTTTAATTGCCGATAAAATTGCCGAATTCGCCGAATTTTTTAGCTTTGGCACGAATGATTTAACCCAAACAACTTACGGGCTTTCGCGCGATGATGCTGGCAGTTTCATGGGTGAATATCAGCAAAATAAACTCATTGATTTTGACCCTTTTGCGACATTAGATATTGTTGGTGTTGGCGAATTAATGAAAATTGCCAAAGAACGCGGGCAAAAAACCCGTCATGATTTAAAATTGGGCATTTGCGGCGAACATGGTGGCGATCCAAAATCCATTGTTTTTTGCCATGATATTGGCTTAAATTATGTGTCTTGTTCGCCGTTTCGGGTGCCAATTGCAAGATTAACCGCCGCGCAAGCCCAAATTAAAAACCCCAGAAAAATTGTTAAATATTAGGGGATTGCAATCATTTAAACCTATTAAAGCGAAGCGCAAAATAGTTAGCGACATTAAAAATTCGTGCTGTTTTAAATTGCGATATTTTGGGGGATTCCCCCAAATCCCCTTAAAATAGGATTTAAGGATTAAAAAGATTGAAGGATTTTTTTCTTTTTCATCATACAGGCATATATTTTTAACCGAATTTGATTAATTACTATTGTAATAATCATTTAATCCTATAATCCCATAATCCTATTAAAGCGTAAGCGCAAAATAAGGTGCGAAAATAAAAATTCATGCTGTTTTATTCGTTATATTTTTGGGGGATTCCCCCAAACCCCCTTTTACAAGAATTTTAGGAATTTTAAGAATTTTAAGAATTTTTTTCTTTTTCATCATACAGGCATATATTTTTAACCAAATTTGATAAAAAAATATTTTAATAATCATTAAATTCTTTTAATTCTTTTAATTCTTTTAATTCTAGTAAAGCGTAAGCGCAAAATATGGTGCGAAAATAAAAAATCATGCTGTTTTAAATTGTGATATTTTAACAATCTTTTAATCACATTAAAGCGTAAGCATTAAAATGGGTGCAAATTAAAAACCCAAGATAGCCAGTTATCGTATTAAACAATTTTTTGCAAAATATTCACAAGCATTAAATGTTAAGTTCGGCATATAAACCATAGGAAATTCACAAGAATCAAGGTAATATTGCGCCCCACCGCCTGTTAAGATGATATTATCAACCCCATATTGCGTAATATATTGGGCGGATATATGATTTAAAATCGCTTTAACAGCCGCATGAATTCCACCCCCAATGGCTTGATAAGTATTCGTGCCGATTAATGTCGCCTTGGCATTTAAATCAACCAAAGGCAATAAAGCCGTATAATGATGCAAGGCTTTATTCATAAGGCTTGCGCCCGCTATAATTAAGCCCCCATGAAATTGCCATTTATCGGCGTTTTTCGCAAAAAAATCAAATGTAATGGCGGTGCCACAATCAATAATTAACGAAGGCGAAGGCGAATTAATTAATGCCATGCCATTAACCAACCTGTCAATTCCCGTTTTATCGGGCGATTCGGTCAAATTCTCAATGGGTATTTTATGGCGAAATCGGTGCAAATCGGATAATTGCCAATTATTTTTTTCACAAATATCTTGAATTATCGCTGATTTTTGCGGCACGACCGAAACTAAAATTACGCCAGCCAACGAATCAACGCCAATAAAATTGTTGATAATTTGCTGGTAAAAATCGCTTGGCTCTTGATGGGCAAAAACTGCAATTTTTTCACCAAATTTAAGGTGGATATTGCTGTTGCCGATATTAATATATAAAAAATTCATTGCCGTAAATCCAATAATTCCATGGATTTTTTAAAATCATTGCTAAGCATAAAATATAAAGATTGCAGGCTTATCGTCATTATTTGATTTCTGTCAATATGAATCGGCGCGATACCATATTGCCATAATTTTTGCCAAGATTCGTGCCATAAAAGCCAATTTTGCGGATTTTTAGGGTAAATTTGGCGAAAAATTGCACCCTCGCCCTCGCGGTAGGCATCAAATTCGGTATTTGTTAGCATGAATTTTGCGATTCGCGCCATAATATTATCCATAAAAGCCCTTAATAATTGGTAATTACCCATATTTTGCACCACATCAAATTCGCCAATAATTTTATCATTTTGCAATTGCGGGTTTTCAAAAAATCCGATTAATAAATCATAATAACCAAGTCCCCCCGAATCATAAATTTCCAGCGCGCGCCCCGGGCTTGACGATGCTAATTTACTTAATATTTCGCGGTGATAAACGGGAATTTCTTCGTCAATATTATTTAAAATTTGAGTCGCTTGTGCCATGCTTAACGCGTGAAATTTCAAATTCATGCTGCGCGATAAAATCGTTCTTGGCATGGCGGATAATCGGTTGGTAATTAATAAAAATAAGCAGTTGCTTGGCGGCTCTTCCAGAATTTTCAAAAACGCGTTGCTAGCATTATTATTCATTAAATCACAGCCATCAATCATGACAATGCGCGGTTTGTCGCTATATGCGGGGGCAAGCCTTAACCATTCAATCAATTGGCGCACGGCATCAATGGTTATTGAAGGCGTTTTTGCCTCGGACGGGTTTTTACTATGGTCGTAATAAAAAAAATTTGGGTGAAAATCGCCACATATTTGCTTGGTAATTGGTGAATTATAATCTGGAATCGGAAATTCAGTAAAAATTTCATTATCATTGTCAAAAAATCCCCCGCCGTCTTGACTGGGCGGGTTTAGCAAATAATGGGTTGCCAAAAATGCCAAAGATTGCTTGCCAATGCCTTTGGGGCCCGAAAAAATCCAAGCATGATGGCTAAGTTGCGCTTCGCCATCAGCATTAATTAATGCCGACCATAAAGAACGCCGATTTTGTTCATGCCCAATATATTGTTTAATTATTGATGCTGGAAGAATACTCATGAAGATAAATATAACTAAAAATTGCCGATTATGCAAGTTAAGTTATTGACTTTTTTGTTTATTTCCTTCAAAATAAATTTAAACAACCGAGTAAAAATTATGAGTGATATAAAAGACTCCCTTAAAGGGCAATATATAGCAAAAATTATTTTAGACGAGGCAACTATCGCAAGACGAAGCCCACAAATTGAACATGAAAAAAAAGTTGCTATTTTAGATATTATTGAATTTAACCGATTTGCGATTCATTCAGATTTTGGGAATTTTACAGGTCCTTACCATTTATATATTGGCATCAGGGATAATAAATTAATCTTAAAAATCACCCATTGCGATAATGACGATACCATCAAAGAATTTTTTTTATCGCTAAGCCCTTTAAAATCAATCATCAAAGATTACCACGAAATTTGCGCCAGTTATTTTAACGCCATTAATACCCTTACCGCCAGCCAAATTGAAACCATAGATATGGCAAGACGGGGCATTCACGACGAAGCATCAGATATATTAACCGAACGGCTAAATGGTAAAATTATCATGGATAAAATGACGGCAAGGCGAATTTTTTCCTTAATTTCCATTCTGCATATGGCGGTTTTACCTTAAAATGTCGTTAATTTTCCCCCAATTACCCTATAAACCGCGGGCAATATTATTTTGTTGCACGATGAATAGTATCCGTTCCCCCATGGCAGAAAATATCTTAAAAAAAATCACGGGCACGGAAATTTTTGTGGATTCGGTTGGCATTAAATTGGGCGACCCCGACCCGTTTATGCACGAAGTTATGCAAGAAATTGGTATAAATTGCACGCGCCATAAGGCAAAATTATTCACGGAATTATATGATGATAATTTTGATTTAATTATCGCTTTATCGCCCGAATCATTTCATCATGCCGTGGAATTAACGCGCACCATGGCGTGCGAGGCGTGTTTTTGGAATATTTTTGACCCATCAATCACCGAAGGCAGCCGTAACGACCGATTATTATCATATCGGCTGGTGCGCGATAAAATATATGAAAATATTAAAGAAATGTTGAAATTTTATGAAGTTAACTAATCGGTTCGCTTAAAGTAATATAATAAGTTTGTTGCGTTAGGAATTTTTCAAAGCAATAGAGGGCAAAAACATACGAAAATGCGCAGAATAATTTTTAAGGAAATATTCAATATATTGAATATTTATCAAAACATGCTTTGAATAGCATGTTTTGCCTTAAAAATCCGAAGCGTAAGCGCAGGCTAGTATTTGAGCATTTTGAGTGTGTTTTTAACCGATTAGTGCAAAGACCCGAAGTGAAGGCGTAAGCCTTAACGAAGAGAAACGCGTAGCTGAAAAAAAGCTTAACTCAATAAACTTATATAATTTTCATCATCAATCATGGCGCGTTTACTCGTGTTAAACCACCCTTTAACGAAAGCTTTTTTCGTTAATTCCAAATCATTGGCATAAAATTCGGGCAAAAATTCGCTTCTTAACATTAAATTGCCGATAATATTTTTCGGCAATTTATTGGTATTTTCGTCAAATATTGCAAATTCGCATTGCACGGGCAAACCATGCGTGCCCGATTTTATCAGCATCATGGGCATTTGACAAATTAAACCCAAGGCTTCGGGAATTTGAATCCCTGTCAAAATTGGCACACCAAAAGCCGTTTGCCATTTATTAAGGGAATCTATAGGCATATAACCATCGCTATATGCCAAAAAACGGCATGGATGCGCCGATAATAACAAATAATTTTGGGTTATTGCTTGTTCCATAAATTGCCATGTTTGTTGATTAAATTGCAAAAAACTTGGCTTGGCAAGGTGAAAATCTTTAAGAAATCGCATGGCGGGTTCATGAGTTGATGCAAAAAAAGCACCGCCCACGCTTAAAACGCTTAAAAAATTCATGGCACCCAAAGGAGTCGTAAGCGACGATATATTCATCGTAGAATCATTGGCGCGTAAAAATAAAGCTTGGGCATTGCCCCTTGCTTTATTTAAAACTTGCCATTGGCGGTGCGAAAAAACTTTCTTATCTTGGGCAAAACTCATCGCCATATCATTTTTATGCGGTTGAAATTGTGGAGCTTGCTTAGGGTTAGCACGCACCGAAAAATCGCCCGCAGGGCGATTAAAATTTGTCTCAATTTCAATAATTTGCATTTTATGCTGCTGGGCAACTTCAATAATTGGTCCATATTGTCCGCGCATTACAACCAAAGCCTTGGGTTTTAGCATTTTGAAATAATTATCCGCTTGTTTAAGCGTAGCATTAACATTTAAGGGAAATGTAATCGCATGACAAGCAAAACAATATATTGCTGAAGCTAATTCTGGGCTTTCGCTAAGCCATAAAACCACGGTATCTTTGGGGGAAATCATTAACCCCGATAAATGCCGCCCCAAGATAATTTGAGTTTGCATTAATTGCCCAAAAGTCAATGCTGTTCGCCCCGCAGCTTTAATAGCTATGGCATTTTGTGGGATATTTTCAATTAATTCTGTTAGCATTTTTATTGGCTGGGGAGGCTGGATTCGAACCAACGTATGCCGGTATCAAAAACCGGTGCCTTACCGCTTGGCGACTCCCCAATAGTAATTTCAATTATCCTAATACCAATATTTGTGAAATTTGCAAGACTTATTTTAAAATAATTTTCAATTTATCCGTAATTTCGTCAATAAATCCTTCATCGGCGACTAATGGTGGGGCAATAATTGCGCAATTACCAGTAAATTTAATATGAATGTTATTTTCATAAACGGCTTTTGTGCCGCCTAATTGCGTATAGGTCGTATCAATACCGCATAATAAACCATAACCGCGAATATCGGTAATTTTTGCCAAACCTTTAAGCGACATCATTTTCTTTTCAAAATAACTGCATAATTTTGCGCCTTTTTCAAAAACTTTTTCATTTTCGTAAATGCCCAAAGTCGCAATTGAAGCCGCCGCCGCGCAAGGATGCCCTGAATAAGTATATCCATGGAAAAATTCCACAACATCTTCGGGCGATGCGCTGTTGATAGTATGGTATATTTCGTCCTTAACCGCAACCGCGCCCATGGGTTGTGCGCCATTGGTTATGCCTTTGGCAAGCGTCATTATATCGGGAATAACATCAAAAGCATCAGCGGCAAAAGCCGTGCCAAGCCGTCCAAAACCGGTAATAACTTCGTCAAATACTAATAAAATGCCATTTTTATCGCAAATTTCGCGCAATCTTTTTAAATATCCTTTGGGTGGCACTAAACAACCCGTGGAACCTGCAACTGGCTCTACAAAAACGGCGGCAATAGTCGTGCCACCAAAAGTATCGACGGCGCGTTGTAAATCTTCGGCTAATTCAACACCATGTTCGCCCTCACCCCAAGTATAACCATTTTCTTTGGGCATCCAAGTATGGCGCATATGCACTATATTAGACATACCATTGGTAAAGGTTTCGCGGTTTTTCACCATACCAGACAAAGAAACACCACCGATATTCACACCATGATAAGCCCGTTCGCGCGAAACAAATCTTGTGCGTTGACCATCTTTTTTGGCACGATGATACGCCATCGCAATTTTAATTGCCGTATCAATGGATTCAGAACCAGAACCGGTGAAAAATGTATGATTCATTCCTTCGGGAAGGATTCTTGACAAGCGATTTGCGACTTCAAAACTATTCGGATTGGCAACTTGAAAATGCGGAGAAAAATCGCAAGTTTGTAATTGTTCATAAACTGCCTTAGCAATTTCTTCGCGTCCATGCCCCAAAGGCACGCAAAATAAACCCGAAGAAGCGTCCGCCAATTTGCGTCCATCATGGGTTTCATAATATAAGCCTTTGGCTTTTGTATATAATCTAGGATTTTTCTTAAAATCGCGATTGCTGGTAAAAGGCATCCAGTGGTTTTCTAAATCGTTGGGGGCGTAGCGCATTATTTTCTCCTTGTTAAATAAATGATAGAATCATTGTTAAATAAATGATAGAATCATTGTTAAATTAATGATAAGAATTTTTACCATATTTTTTTGTATAATTCAAGAGCCAGTATCAGCAAAAAAATCAGCCACAATTAATTAAAATTTAATATAATTTTATGATTAGCTATTGCTTAAAATAAGAAAATAATCTATAATTAAATAACTTTAACAAACAAAGGATATATCATGAAAAAACAAAATTTATTAATTATAGCTTCGTTATTATTACCACAAATATTATATGCCAAAGACCAAATTCAAATTGTTGGATCTTCCACTGTTTTCCCATTCGCCACAATTGTCGCGGAAAATTTTCAAAAAAAATCAAAATCTAAACCGCCAATTGTTGAATCGCTTGGCACGGGTGGCGGATTTAAAATATTTTGCGCTTCGGGTGATGAAAATTCCCCGGATATAGCCATGGCATCACGCCCCATAAAAAAATCAGAAAGCGATGATTGCCAAAAAAATGGGGCGGGCGAAATAATTGAACATCAAATTGGCATTGATGGTATTGTTTTAGTGCATCAAAAAAATAACCCCCCATTTAATTTATCAGACGAAGAATTATATTTAGCCTTGGCGCAATTTGTGCCCGATAAAAATAATCAACCCGTTGTTAATCCCTATAAAAAATGGAGTGATATTAACAAAGCCTTGCCCGATAAGAAAATTGTTGTTTATGGACCGCCAACATCTTCGGGCACGCGTGATAGCTTGATTGAATTAATCATTACTGCCAATGCTAAAAAGAAATTTTCGCAATTAGAAAAAGATAAACCCGAAGAATTTAAGAAAATTTCAACATTAATCCGCAATGATAATGCCTATATTGACGCTGGTGAAAATGATTCGTTAATTGTTAATAAATTATCAGCACAAAAAGAATCTTATGGTATTTTAGGATATAGTTTTTTATATCTTAATGGACAAAAAATTCAAGGCGCAAAGATTAATAATATTGAACCAAATGAAGACACCATGGAAAATGGTAAATATATTTTATCAAGACCATTGTATATTTATACAAAAAAATCACATATCGCGCTAAACCCACAAATTAAATCATATTTAGAAGAATTTTTAAGCGAAAAAACTATTGGTGATGAAGGATATTTAATTGATAAAGGACTTGCCCCCGTCAGTAAAGCCACTCGCCAAAAAAATCGTGATTTAATAAAATAAATATTGATTTTTGCCGTAATTTTTCTTATGAAATTTTAAAAAACACCCATAAGGAAAAAAAAATGAAAAAAATTCGCGTTGGAATTAATGGATTTGGACGAATTGGCAGATTAATTATGCGTTCTTTTGCTGATTATGCCGATAAAATTGAAATTATTGCTATTAATACTCCGGGAGCCATTGAATCTTCGGCGCATTTATTGGAATATGATTCCGTGCATGGTCATTATAAAAATGGGCAAATTTCTTATGATGAACATTTTATAAATTGCGGTTTTGGACCCATTAAATATAGCCGAATTAAAAATCCCGAAGAAATCGGCTGGGATAAATTGGGCGTTGATATTGTGCTTGAATGTTCGGGTAAATTTAATGAAAAAGATAAAGCCATCGCGCATATTAAGGGCGGGGCAAAAAAAGTTCTTGTATCAGCGCCTTGTAAAAAAGCTGATAAAACCATTGTTTATGGGGTAAATCATCAAGATATAACCCAAGATGATATTATTATTTCTTCGGCATCTTGCACCACAAATTGTTTAGCCCCAGTCGTTAAAGTTTTATTTGATTCAGTAGGCATTGAACAAGGATTTATGACAACCATTCATGCTTATACTGGGGATCAATTAACCGTTGATTCCTCGCATAAAGATTTACGCCGTGCAAGGGCTGCTAGCTTATCCATGATTCCGACAACAACTGGTGCCGCAAAATCATTGGGTGATGTCCTGCCACAAGTTAAAGGTAAGCTTGATGGTTCTTCAATCAGGGTGCCAACAGCGAATGTTTCAGTCGTTGATTTAACTTTAACCACAACAAAAGCAACAAATATTCAAGAAATTCATGAAATTTTTCAATATGCTTCGCTAAATTCCATGAAAAATATTATTAATATCACGAAAAAACCGCTGGTATCCGTTGATTTTAATGGCATGAAAGCCAGTGCTTGTATTGATTTAATGGAATGTTATGTTATGGGCACAAATATGGTAAGAATTCTTGCGTGGTATGATAATGAAGTCGGATTTTCGCACCGAATGTTGGATAATATTTTGGTTATGGGAAAATTTTGATTTTTAAATTGGTAATTCATTAAAACATCAGGGCATAAAATAGTCTTTTGACTATTTTATATACGAATTGATTCTCAATTCGTGCCCTTCAACCTTCGGGGTTTTAAATTATTTATTAAAATATATTGTTATTAAGGGGGAATTTTCGCTCTGCTAACGCAACCGCTCAAACATCAGGGCATAAAATAGTCTTTTGACTATTTTATATACGAATTGATTCTCAATTCGTGCCCTTCAACCTACGAGTTATTTAAATTAATAATTAAAATATATTGTTATTAAGGGGGAATTTTCGCTCTGCTATCGCAACCGCTCAAACATCAGGGCATAAAATAGTCTTTTGACTATTTTATATACGAATTGATTCTCAATTCGTGCCCTTCAACCTACGGGGTTTTCGCTATACTAAAATATCAAAAAAATAGCCACGGCGGAGGAAATTTAAACTGGTAATTTCTTTTAATTCGTCAAGTAATTCTTTTAATCGCCGAAATTCAGCCTGCCAATCACGCGGATTGCGTTCATAAAAAAATCCACCATTTTGTGATCCAGAATCTAATTTTGTGCCATTATCATTTGATTCTTTTTTACGCCGCTCCTCGCTCGCCCAAAAGCCTTGATTACGCATATTGCCGTAATATATCTGCATTATTGATGTGTCAAAACTTAAATTCATGCGATAA
Source organism: Alphaproteobacteria bacterium (assembly GCA_965262605.1). Taxonomy (GTDB): domain Bacteria; phylum Pseudomonadota; class Alphaproteobacteria; order JASGCL01; family JASGCL01; genus CBDHFN01. Next base: position 264,899 of record CBDHFN010000003.1, read on the forward strand.
TAACTGCAATTTTTTTGCCATTAATTATAATTATATTAATTAATTTAAATTTATAATATTTATAAAGACTTTAATATCTTAAAAATAATAATTAATTATTGAAATATATCAATAAAATTATAAAATTCATTGAATAAATCCGTGATTAATTTGTGTATAAGTTGGGTATATTTTTTATTAAAAAACTTATTAACAATTAACTAAACGACTTATTCACAATTTCCTCAATATTTTATAAATATATAAAATTAAAATTTATTTAAAGCCCAAGCGCAAAATATTTAGCATATACCCTGATTCCCCAAAAATATTAAAAATTATCATCGCTAACGGGATTAAATATTTTAAGTTTAAGGGGGATTTTTTCTCTGTGCTAACGCAACAGCTCTGACATCAGGGCTTGAAATAACCTTTTGGTTATTTCAAATGCAAATTGATAAAATCAATTCCCATCAGGGCATAAAATTACCAAATGGTAATTTTATATAGAAATTGAAGTAATTCAATTTCTGCCCTTCAACCTTAACAACCCCCTTTATAGTCAAAATCTGACCAAGTGATTTATTTTAAATCTATTGGGTATTTTGACTATAAATAAAAATTATGCTGTTTTAGATTTTAATATTTTTTAATAAATCGCAGTAAAATTAATTTTAATTAATTTTTAATTTGCCAATTGATTTTTCAATAACCGCCATGGCTTTAAAAACCGATGATTCGTCAAAAGCAGCACCAATAACTTGCAAACCTAAGGGTAATCCCTTGGAATCTAAACCAATTGGCACTGAACCCGTTGGTAATCCCGCAATGGACGCAGGCACAGTAAATACATCATTCATATACATTTCAACGGGATCATTGGGTTTTTCATCAATCGCAAACGCCGAACTGGGCGTGGTTGGTGTTAAGATTGCTTGGCATGTTGTAAAAACATTTTTAAAATCTTCGGCTATTTTAGTGCGCATTTTTTGAGCTTTTAAATAATAAGCATCATAATAACCCGCCGATAACACAAATGTGCCAATCATGATGCGTCTTTTTACTTCGGCACCAAAACCATCAGCGCGCGTTTGCGCGTATAATTCGTCAAGACTGGGCGCAGCAATTCGGTGTCCATATCGCACGCCATCATATCGGGCTAAATTACTGGACGCTTCGGCGGGGGCGATAATATAATAAGTTGCCAAGGCGTAATGCGTATGGGGCAAGCTTACTTCTTGCAAAATTGCTCCAGCCGATTTTAATATTTCTTGACCTTTAAGCCAATTAGCGCGAATTTCTGGCGATAAAGCCGCAATATCATATTCTTTGGGTATGCCAATTACCATGCCTTTTACGCCTTGGTTTTGAGCATCTTGCACGGATTTTTGCCAATTTGCCACGAGAATTTGTGCCGAAGTTGAATCATTTTCATCAAAACCCGCCATAGATTCCAGCATAATTGCCGCATCTTCCACGCTTCTGGCAAAGGGACCCGCTTGGTCTAAAGAACTGGCAAAGGCAATAATACCGAATCTTGAACATCTGCCATATGTGGGTTTAATGCCGACTATGCCACAAAAACTTGCGGGTTGGCGAATTGAACCACCCGTATCCGTGCCAAGCGATGCCATCACCGTGCCATCAGCCACGACAACCGCCGAACCACCTGATGAACCACCGGGCACTAAATTTTTTTCTGGGCGATTTGTTTCACGCCATGGATTAATCGCACCGCCAAAATATGAAGTTAAATTGGTTGATCCCATTGCAAATTCATCGCAATTGGCTTTGCCCAAGGAAATTGCCCCTAAATCTTGAAGTTTTTGGGTTATGGTTGATTCATATTGCGGAATAAAATTATGCAAAATTTTTGACCCTGCTGTGGTGCGCACGCCCTTAGTGCAAAATAAATCTTTAATCGCAATGGTAATTCCGTCCAATTTGCGTTTATCCCCAGATGCAATGCGGGCATCGCTTGCTTTAGCTTGAATCAGCGCGTTTTCAGGGGTTTGGGTAATAAATCCATTAAGATTCTGATGTTTTTGCATGGAATCAATGGCATTTTTCGTAATTTCTTGCGCCGAAATTTGTTTTGATTCCAGCATTTTGCTTATTTGTGCGATTGAATAATTTTCCATGTTTAACCCACAACCTTTGGCACAACAAAAAAACCATAATCATCAAGTAAAATAGTTTCGGGACCATTTTTCAAGATTTCATCGGCATTATTGGGCATTTTAACCATGTCTTGACGCAAGCGTTGATTCATATCCGCCACCGAAGTCAGCGGTTCCACGCCCGTTAAATCCACTTGATTTAATTCAGCGACCATATCCAAAATCGCGGATAATTCGCCCGCATATATTTTTGCTTCCTCAGCGCTTAGGGCAAGGCGTGATAAATGCGCGATTTTTGCGATAGTTGCTTCGTTAATCATGATATTCCTCATTATTAAATCTTGCCATAACGCAATTTTCGGCATTTGTCAAATATTTCTGTTTTTTTATTGCAATTTAATTGCTTTGTCGTTAAGATTATTTTAAATTAAATTTAGGAAATATCATGCTTGCAACCCGACTTTCATATATTAAACCATCACCAACCATTGCGGTTACCACTAAAACATTGGAATTGCAACGGGCGGGGCGTGATATAATCGCGCTGGGCGCGGGTGAGCCTGATTTTGACACGCCGCCCCATATTGTTGAAGCGGCATATAAAGCCATGAAGGAGGGTAAAACCCGCTATACTGCGGCGGCGGGTTTGCCGCAATTTCGTGAAGCAGTCGTGCGCAAATTAGCGCGCGATAACCAATTATCATATACGCCCGATGAAATTCATGTCGGTGTTGGTGGCAAGCAAATTATCTTTAACGCGTTTTTAGCCACTATTAATAAAGGAGATGAGGTAATTATCCCCGCGCCCTATTGGGTAAGCTATGCCGATATTGTTGCCTTGTTTGAAGGGGTGCCCGTATTGGTCAATGGTGATAAAAATAACCAATTTAAAATTTCTGCAGAACAATTACAAGCCGCCATTACGCCCAAGACAAAATGGTTAATTTTATGTAATCCATCAAATCCGACGGGTGGCGGTTATGATTTAGCTGATTTGCAGGCTTTTGGTAAAGTTCTTGATAATCACCCCCAAGTTCATATTTTATCGGACGAAATTTATGAATTTTTAGTTTTCGGCGATTTTAAATTTCATGCTTTTGCCGCGGCAAATCCGCATCTAAAAGAACGCACCTTAACGCTTAACGGGCTTTCCAAGGCTTATTGCATGACGGGTTGGCGGGTCGGTTATGGCGCAGGGTCAAAAAAATTAATATCCGCGATGAATATGGTGCAATCGCAATCATGCACGCATACTTCAACCATCAGTCAATGGGCGGGCGTGGCGGCTTTGGACGGCACGCATGATTTTATCGCCGTGCATAATAAAAAATTCCAAGAACGGCGCGATTTATGTTGCGAAGCCTTAAATAAAATCAAGGGAATTTCCGTGCAAACGCCGATTGGTGCTTTTTATGTATATCCATCATGCGCGGGCATTATCGGCAAAAAATATGGCGATTATGTGATAAATACCGATACAGATTTAGTCAATTACCTGCTTGAACACGGCAATGTTGCTGTAGTGCAAGGCGAAGCCTTTGGCATGTCGCCATTTTTCCGTATTTCATATGCAACCAGCAACGAAAAATTAACCGAAGCCATGCGCCGAATTACCGACGCGATTAATCTATTATCATGAAATTCACCAATTCAAAAACCAGAATATTAGAGGATTTTACCGCAAAATACCCGATAAATTCTGATAAAATTATTGGCATGTATGTTTGTGGTCCCACAGTATATGATGAAATTCATATTGGCAATGCGCGCCCATTGGTAATTTTTGATTTATTATTTCGGTTGCTAAGCCATTTATATGGCAAGAATCGCGTGATTTATGTCAGGAATATCACCGATGTTGACGATAAAATTAATAACCGCGCCCATGAATTAGGCATTAATATCAGCGAATTAACCGAATCCACCACGATAAATTATCATATTCAATGCCAAAAATTAAATTGCTTGCCGCCAAATTTTGAACCAAAGGCAACGGCGCATATTCCCCAAATGTTAGCAATTATCGCCAAATTAATCGCTAATGGTCATGCTTATCAAGCATCGGGGCATGTATTATTTGATACAACCACCATGGCTGATTATGGTATATTCGCGAACCGAAGCCAAGAAGATATTATTCATGGCGCACGCGTTGAAGTTGCACCATATAAAAAAAATCCCGCCGATTTTATTTTGTGGAAACCCGCCGAATCCGAAGAAGCCGTGGGTTGGGATAGTGATTATGGTTATGGCAGACCCGGTTGGCATTTAGAATGCTCCGCCATGGCGCATGAATATTTGGGGGCAAATTTTGCGATTCATGGTGGCGGGCAAGATTTATTATTTCCGCATCATCAAAATGAAATTGCGCAATCTTGTTGCGCATTTAAGGGCAGTGAATTTGCTGATTTTTGGCTTCATAATGGCTTTGTCATGGTTGATGGCGAAAAAATGTCCAAATCTTTGGGTAATTTTTGCACTGTCAAGCAATTAACCGACGAATGGGGCGGGCAGGTGATACGATATTATTTGTTAAGCGCGCAATATCGCGGTCCCCTTGATTTTCAACGCAACCGACTTGCGGAAATTTACGATATTATTAATCGCTTAAATTTTTGCCTTGCCAGCCATGCGAAAAGCTTTGAATTGCGAAATTCTGCGATTTTATTGGGTAAAGATAAAATTATTCAAGCTTGCGCGCAAGATTTAAATACCGCCAATGCTTTAACTGCGCTTAATGAATTATGGCAAGAATTTAATAACCATAAAAATGCCGAAAATTATAATGCGCTTTGGGGTGCCGTGCAAATTCTTGGCTTAGAGAATAATGAATTTATCCATGATGCCCAAATCAACCAATTTATTCACAATCAATTGCAACTGCGCACCGCCGCAAAATTAGCAAAAAATTTTCAATCCGCCGATGAAATTCGTGATAAATTAACAAATTTGGGCGTTTTAATTGCCGATTCAATGTCTGGCACTGATTTTATGATTTCTAAGCCGATTATTTTTTAATTTATTCAGTTTTTGCATTAAAATCGCATCGCTGATTTAAAACCAATATTGCTGGTTAGGCTTGGTGCTTTGACTTTTATATTATCAATTATTTGCGTTTTAGCATCATAGGATAATCCATAGGAAAATCCCGCCATTAAACCATCATTTTCATAATTTAAGCCGGTTTCAATTTTTGCATATGGGAAAATTTCGCTATTTGCCTGCGTAATGCCTTTGGTATTATCAGTTCTAAAAAAGCTATTTTCTGATTGTTGTTCATAACCCATGCCCGCACCAATGCTGATTTCATGCGAAAAACCGCCATCGGTTTTAAAACTTGTGATGCCTGCCGTTGGACCAAAACGAAAAATTTGCACTAAGCCATTGCTATAAAATGTGCTATCTTGCAAAGAACCATTGCCATGATTAATGGAATTTGCCCGCAATTTATAATTTTCATAAACGCCTTCAAACCCTAATTTGATATTATCAAAATTATAGCCAAGCGTAAAATTCACGCCATAACCTTGGTCATAGGAAAAACTATATTTCTTGCCATTAACCGAAGCAACCGCATTATGGGGTGAAATATGGCTAAAACCAAATTTTGAAAATATATAATCATTGGACGAATATACTTTAATTTTTTTGTAATTTTCATGGTCATGTTCGCCAACGGGGGGGCTTGGGCGTAAATCAACCGAAGGGCTTGAATCGGCAAAAATTGCGGGTGGCGGTGGCGGAGGGGGTGGCGGTGGTGCCATCATGGGCATGGGTGCTTTATTTTTCAGCAATTCTTGCGCGTCTTTTTTGGCTTGGGTTACGGATTTATCCTCTAAATTTTGCATTAATTTAATATCAGCCGTGTTGATTTTTTTGGCAATGGGTTTTTTAACGGGCAATTTAACCGTCTTGGCATTTTGGGGTTTTGCTGGCATGGTTTTTTTAACCGCTTGCGCTGGTTTTGCGGGTGCGACAATTTTTTGTTCTGGTTTTTTAGCAGGCTTTTTCTTCGGCATTAATTCCATTAATTCTAAATCATCGGATGTTTCCGCCGTTTTTTTTTCTTGGCTATATAAAATATTTGCGCTTAACAAGCCGCTTAGCAAAATTGCTAATGATAATTTTGGTAATTGTTTAATATTCATAAAACACCCAATCAGTAATATTTGTTTCTACAATATCAAGCATACATACAATATATTTTGCAATTTGTCAAGTATTAAAATTATTTATTTGATTATACTTGCAAGTATTATTAATAAATGCTATATTATGCTTATGAATAATGAAGAAAATATAAGATATATTAACAATGATACGGCGGAGCAATTGCAGCAATTTTTGACGCATATCCGCCACCAAAAACGATTTTCTGACCATAGTATAAGTGCATACCAAATTGATTTATTAGCCTTTATGGAATTTATCGCCCAGCATAAAGCGCAATTGGTTAATTTGCAATTATTGGGGGAATTGGGCATGTCGGATTTTCGCGCTTGGTTATCTTATCGGCTTAATAAAAATTATGCTAAATCTTCAACCGCGCGTGCTTTGGCGGCGGTGCGCAGTTTTTATCGCTATTGTGAGAGAATCGGGCTGGTGAGTAATAAAGCTTTAAAAACACTAAAAACTCCGAAATTAAAGCAATCTGTGCCCAAAGCCATTGACGCGGATAAAACCCTTGCCGTCATGGATAATATTGCCAATTTCGCCGAAGAATCATGGGTAAATCATCGCAATTTAGCGATATTTTTATTATTATATGGGTGCGGTTTACGCTTGTCAGAGGCTTTAAATCTGCAATTATCGCAAATAAAATCGCAAAAAATTTTATATATCATCGGTAAGGGGCAAAAACAGCGTATCGTGCCGATTTTACCCATCGTTGAAAATGCCGTAATGGAATATGTAAAATCATGCCCATTTGCCATTGAACCCGAAGGAATTTTATTTTATGGCGTTAAGGGTAAAAAATTATCGCCAAGGCTGGTGCAATTGGCAATGGAGCAAATGCGCCATCAATGCGGTTTAGAAGACACGGCAACGCCCCACGCTTTGCGGCATAGTTTCGCCACGCATTTATTGGCAAATGGCGGTGATTTGCGTTCTGTGCAAGAATTATTGGGGCATTCTTCGCTTTCAACAACCATGCGATATACTAAGGTTGATTTAGATTCCTTAATGCGCACTTACGCCAAAGCGCACCCGCGCGCTTAAAGTTAATTGGCTTTATAATTCTTAAACAACTGGCACTATATAGATAATTTTTTTATTTAATATTGATATAAAATATAGTATAATAGCGATAAATTAACAAAATTAAGGAATACCCATGACAAAAATGACCCCCTCAGAAGCGTTCGTAGAAACATTAGTTTCGCGTGGCGTAGATACAATTTTCGGCATTGTTGGCTCAGCCTATATGGATGCGCTTGACTTATTTCCCGCCGCAGGAATCAGATTTATTCCCACCCAGCATGAACAAGGCGCGGGACATATGGCTGATGGCTTTTCGCGCGCATCAGGCAGGCACGGCGTTTGTATTGCGCAAAATGGTCCCGGCATCACAAATTTTGTAACCGCGATTGCGGCTGCTTATTGGGCGCATTCTCCTGTTTTATGTATTACCCCCGAAACTGGCACAGCAACCCAAGGCTTAGGCGGTTTTCAAGAAACTGAACAATTACCATTTTTTGAAAAAATCACCAAATATCAAGCCCATGTTAATCGCGCCGATCGCATGGCGGAATTTACCGCGCGCGCTTTGGACAGGGCAATGTTATTACGCGGTCCAACGCAATTAAATATTCCGCGCGATTTCTTTTATGGCGAATATGATTATGAAATACCAAAATTAGTGCAAGTTGAACAACCCGCGGGCGGACCAAATTCCATTGCCCAAGCCGTTGAAGCAATTAAAAGCGCAAAATTCCCAGTTATCGTCAGTGGTGGCGGTGTGGTTATGTCGGGCGCAGTTAAAGAAGTCGTTGGCTTAGCAGAATATCTGCATGCCCCCGTTGTTAATAGCTATCTGCATAATGATTCATTCCCTGCTTCGCACGAATTATGGTGCGGTCCCTTGGGCTATCAAGGTTCAAAAGCTGCCATGAAATTAATCGCCCAAGCCGATGTTGTCATCGCAATTGGCACAAGATTAGGACCATTCGGCACGCTGCCGCAACATGGCATTGATTACTGGCCTAAAAATGCTAAAATCATTCAAATTGATAATAACCCTGAAATGTTGGGATTGGTAAAACAAATTACCATGGGTATCAATGGCGATGCTAAAGCAACCACGAAAGTTATTTTAGATAGTTTGCAAACTAATAATGAAAAAACTCAAGCCCACGCCAATAAAAAAGCCCGCAATGACGAAATTTCTAAGCAAAAAAAGGCTTGGGAAGAAGAGTTAAATACATGGGGGCAAGGCACATCTTCGCCGATTAATCCACGGCGCGCTTTACGCGAATTGGAAAAAGCAATGCCGAAAAATGCCATGATTTCCACGGATATTGGTAATATTTGTTCGGTATCTAACAGCTATTTGCGTTTTGAAGAACCAAATTCCATGTTCGCCGCGATGAGTTTTGGCAATTGTGGTTATTCGTTCCCATCAGCGATTGGCGCAAAAGTTGCCCGTCCCGACCGACCAGCGGTTGCCTATGTTGGCGATGGCGCATGGGGCATGAGTCTTAACGAAAGTTTAACTTGCGTGCGTGAAAATATTCCCGTTGTTGTCGTTGTCTTTAATAATGGACAATGGGGCGCGGAAAAGAAAAACCAAGTTGATTATTATGATAACCGCTTCATCGGCACGAATATTGAAAACCCATCTTTTGCAGAAATTTGTATTGCAATGGGGGGTAATGGCATTCGCGTAGACCATCCCGACCAAATCGGTGATGCCGTTAAAAAAGCGATTGCGTCCAATAAACACACCGTGGTTGAAGTTTGCGTAACTCAAGAATTGGGTGACCCATTTCGCCGTGATGCGTTAAAACCACCGGTGCGGTTTTTGAAAAAATATCAGCATTTAACACCAACCAAAGCTTAATTAAAGCGACAGGGGGATGAAAATCCCCCTGCATTTTTTATGTTTACATATAAGACTAGAATTTATTACGACAACACCGATGTCGGTGGTGTGGTTTATCACGGGCAATATTGCAATTTATTTGAACGCGCCCGCACGGAATGGCTTCGGCAATTAGGCTATAATCATATTAGCTTAGCCCAAGATTTTCAAGGCATTTTTGTGGTGAAATCTATCAAGCTTGATTTTATTAAGCCCACAAAATTAGACGATGCGGCAGAAATTTCGTGTGAAATTATCAAGCATGGTCGTTCATCAGTGATTTTTAAACAAATTTTAAGCGTGGCGCAAGAAATTAAATGTCAAGCCGATGTGCTGGTAGTTTATTGCGATTCGCAAAAATTTACGCCCAAGAAAATTCCATTTTCGCTAAATTTATAAAATTTCCCATAATTTTGATGCCATAAAATATAATAAATAGGCTTTAATTTCGTGATTCGGGTAAATTTTTTGGCATAATTGCCGATATAATTGGCATTGTTGGATATAATATGGCGGAATTTCGCTATATGATTTGGGAACTTCATATTGGGATTTAAAATCAATAATACTCACAATACCATCGCCAATAATTAACCTGTCCATTTGTCCCGAAATTATTTGCCCGTTTAATTCGCCCTTGATGATTACTTCGGCTTGGGAATTGCGCCCAAAAAATTCGGGAAATTCGCTAATTATGCGCATAATCGCTTGAATAGCTTGTTCAGGAATGATGATGGATTTTCTTAAACCATAATTTTTGCACCATTCAAGGCGATTTTCGGGCGGAATATTCGGCAAAATTTGCAATAATCGGTGGTATATTACCCCTAATTTTTGGGCTTTTTCCCTGTCATGCCAATTATCCGTGGCATCAATGTCAAAATCTGATGGTTTAATGATATTTTTGGGATTCTCATCGCTAAAATATCGGTTATGATGAATAAAATTGGGGTATTGATAATTTTTTGTCGTTGCTTCGGGTATATCCGCGGGAATTATTGGGTTAAAATCAGAAAACTCGTATTTCTTTTGCGATTCATCATAAATTGCTGGCAATGTAAGCATGGCATTATGGCATAAATCATACCATTCTTGCGAATTTGCTTCGGATTCTTTTTGTTCTTTGGCAAGCCCAAAAATATATAAATGGCTTTTAGCGCGAGTTAAGGCAACATATAAAAGCCGAAATTTTTCGTTCGCAATAGTTGTGCGGTATTTTTCTAATTTTGCTTGGGCTTTGGGCGGCAATTGCCAATCTTTTGGCGGCATATAAATAGCGGGCAAATCATCATCAAGCCAAACCATGCTATCTTTTTGAATTTGCGCAAACATTTCAGGTAAAATAACAATTGGTGCTTCCAAGCCTTTTGCGCCATGCACGGTAAGTAATCTTACTTCATTTAATTGCTTATTATTCATTTCGCGTTTAATTTCAGCTTGATTTTTGCGAATTTCAAAGGCAATTTCCGCCAAGCCAAAGGCGCTTTTTTGCCCAATTTGTAAAATTTTATCCAAAATAAAATCTATGGTTTCTTGCGATTCCGCGCCTAAACGGCGGGAAAATTCATTGATGCACCGAATTATTTTGGGCTTTTCTTGCTTAGCCATCGGATGAAAGCTGTTTAATGCCAAACAGAAAAATTCATAAGCATTATGTTGTTTTGCTTGCGCAATTCTTTGGTTTAACCAATTTATGATGGTTTGATATTGCGAAAATTCTTGCAAATTATCCCAAAGCCGCTTTTGTCGTTTGGCAGAAATTTGGTATAAATCATCGTCATTTAAGCCAATGAAGGGACTTTTTAATAAATTAGCAAGGGCTAAATCATCGCTTGGCAATAAGCAAAAATCGGCTAAACATAATAAATCCAGCGTAATAAAATCGGTAATTAACGAAAATCTATCCGCGCCATTGACCATGATTCCTTGCGATTTAAGTTTTTTGACCAAAAATTTTTGGAATTTTGGGCGTTTTTGCAATAAAATCATAATATCGCGATATTCACAATATCGCGCCAATTGCGGCAAATAAACCTTGCCAACCAATGATGCAATTAAGCTAACTATTTTATCGCCCAATTCATGATATTTTTGCATTTTATTGTCATTATCATGCCGAATTACCTCGTAAATCGTGATATTTCCTTGATCTTTGGCGGTTTTATCGCTGGCGTTATGGTGCAAGATATTATCAATGCCCAAGGCTTCGCCGTGCGATTTAGGTTGAAAAACCGCATCCACAAAGCGCAAAATTATCGGCGCGGAACGAAAAGATTGATTAAAATGCACTTCTTGCAACCGATTATAATGGTGCAATATTTCGGTAATTTGCAATTTTTGTTTTTGAAATTCATGCACATCGGCGCGTTGAAAGCTGTAGATTGATTGCTTGACATCACCAACAATAAACAAAGTTTTCTTGTGATATTCATCAGCCGTGATGGGAAAATTATCAATAATTGCCCGCACCACGCGCCATTGGTCGGGATTCGTGTCTTGAGCTTCGTCAAGCAAAATATGGCGGATTCCCCCATCAGTCTTATATTGCACCCAAGGGTGAATATCCGTTTCCAAAATTTGCGCACAACGAATAATTAAATCATCAAAATCTAATTTATTATGGGCAAGCTTAGTGGTTTGAAAAATTTCACCAATTTTCATTGTTAATTGAAAAATATTATAACTATCCATTGCCAATTGATAAATTCGGTATGATTCATAGGTTTTTGCCAATATTTCGGCTTTGGCATTATCTGGGTTTCTTGCCCTTGGTTGATATTTTTGCGTTAAATAAATTTGCAAATAATCTTTTAAATCTAAGCCATCACGGTTATCTTGATTTAACGAATGCAAATAATCGCTATCTTGCCATTGGGGATTCAAGCCCAAATAGGCTAATAATTCGCTTTTAATCGCTGGTTTTTGCGCAATTTTTTGGTATTTATAGCGTTCAGACCATAATTTCTTAACCGCTTCGCTTAATTTTGCATCATCTTGAATTTTATGGCGCAAATTCGCCAAGATTGCCGTAATTTCAGGCATTTCAAGCGCGGTTTCAATCGCAACTTGCCATAATTGCAGATTTTCTTCTTCGTCAATAATATTAAAATTCATTGCCAAGCCAGATTCAATCGGAAATTGGCTCAGCAAACTTTGGCAAAAACTATGAATCGTCATAATTTTTAAACCACCTTGTGTGTCATGAATCTTGGCAAATAATCGGCGCGCCAACGAGATTTTTTCTATAACTTCGTCATGATTTAATTTTTCAAAATCTGGGATTAATTGCGCAATTTCTTGGGTTAAATTATCATCATCAAGCGCGGTAAATTGCGCCAATTGCTGGGAAATTCGGGCAATCATTTCATTGGCAGAATTTTTGGTAAAAGTTATCGCTAAGATATGTTCGGGTCTTGCACCTTGCAGCAGCAGGCTTATGAACCTTGCGGTTAGCACAAAAGTTTTGCCACTGCCCGCCGAAGCCGCAAACCAAATATTAGAATTCGGGTCAGATGCAATTTTTTGTTCGGGAATTAATTTTTTTACCATTACCCTAAATTTATTGCACAAATACTATTATGTCAAGTTTAATAATATTGACAAAAATTTGATTTTGCGCATAATGGGATAATGATAAAAGATTTAGCAAAATTTACGGGCATTAGTTGCGATAGTAGAACTATTACCAAGGGCATGATTTTTGTTGCGCTTAATGGGGCGCAAGACAACGGCGAAGCCTATATTAATCAAGCAATTGAAAATGGCGCAAGCTTAATTATTAGCCAAAACCCTGATATTAAATACCCAGTTAAATACTCAGTGCCGATTGAATATGCCGCAAATGCAAGACTTGAATATGCAAGGCTTGCCGCGCAAATTTATCAGCCACAACCTCAAGATATTTATGCCATTACCGGCACTAATGGCAAAAGTTCCATGGTGCATTTTGCCCGCGAATTATGGCGATTAAACCGCGAATTTGGCGCATCAATTGGCACTTTGGGAATATTTTTAAGCCAAGACGCCCCGAATTTGACATTTTCTTCGGCGTTAACTACACCTGATTCTGGGCTTTTGGCAAAAAATTTGCAAAAATTAGCGCAAAATAATATTCAAAAAATCGCCATTGAGGCTTCATCGCATGGCTTGGCGCAATTTCGCCTTGACGGCTTAACGATTAAGGCGGCGGCGATGGGCGAATTATCCCAAGACCATTTAGATTTTCACGGCACGATTGCAAATTATTATCACGCGAAAATGCGGCTATTTCGCGAATTATTAAGAACGGGCGGGCGGGCGGTATTTTTGCAAAATTGCCCAATTTATCAAGAATTAAAATCTTGCGTTAAAAATCGCGATTTGGACGAATTTACGATTGGCTATGATTCAAAATCCCGCGTGTATATTACCGAATTTCAACCATTGCCCAACGGCAGTATCTGTAAATTTCGCTTTAATGGGCGTGAATATCAAATTAATTTTTCGCTTAACGGGCAATTTCAATGCGAGAATTTTTTAACCGCGCTGTTTTTAATTGGCGGGTCGGAATTTGAAACTTATTTGCCTTATATTAGCCAAATTCCCGCGGTGCCCGGACGATTGGAATATATCACTGACATTCAAGGTGCGCATTATTTCGTGGATTATGCCCATACAACCGATGCGCTTGCAACCGCGCTAATTGCCTTAAAAAAACATTTACCCGCGGGCAATAAATTAATTGTCGTATTTGGCTGCGGCGGCAATCGCGATGCGAGTAAACGCCCAAAAATGGGCGAAGTTGCCGATAAAATTGCGGATATTTGCATCATTACCGATGATAACCCAAGATTTGAAGACCCCGCCTTAATTCGCCGCGCTATTTTAGATTCTTGCCCAAGCGGTATTGAAATTAGCCTCAGAAGCGACGCTATTCACCATGCAAAAAAATTATCGCAAGCGGGCGATATTATTTTAGTTGCTGGCAAAGGGCATGAAATTGGGCAAGAAATTCAAGGTATTACAACGCCTTACAACGACAAAGAGGCAATTTTATTGCTTGGGGATTTTTAGTATACAAAATAAAAAATTTAGGTTAAGGAATAATTATGAGATTCTTAGATGAAGCAAAAATTTATTTAAAAGCTGGCGATGGCGGCGATGGTTGTGTGGCATTTCGCCGTGAAAAATTCATTGAATTTGGCGGTCCTTCGGGGGGCGATGGCGGACGCGGTGCCAGTATTATTTTGCGCGCGGTGCCGAATCTTAACACCCTGATAGATTTTCGTTATTGCCAACATTTTAAGGCGGAACGCGGGCATAATGGTTCGGGCAAAGACCGACATGGTCATAAGGGTGAGGATTTAATTATTAATTTACCGCTTGGCACGCAAATTATTTCCGAAGACAAAGAGGAAATTTTGGTTGACATGGATATTTTGGGTAAAGAAGTGGTATTTTTAAAAGGCGGGCATGGTGGCAAAGGCAATTTGCATTTTAAAACTGCAACGAATCGCGCCCCGCGCCAATTTACTAAGGGCAAACAAGGGCAAGAATTATGGGTTTGGTTGCGCCTGAAATTAATCGCCAATATTGGTTTTGTCGGTTTGCCGAACGCGGGTAAATCTACTTTGATTAACGCCATCAGCGCAACCCATGCCAAAGTTGCCGATTACCCGTTTACCACTTTAATTCCGCAATTGGGCGTGGTTTCTTATAAAAATCAAGTTTTCACGGTGGCGGATTTACCGGGTTTAATTAAAAATGCCCATAAAGGCGTGGGTTTGGGTTTAAAATTTTTGGGTCATGCCGAACGATGCCAAGCCATCGTGCAATTTATTGCCGCCGATGATGAATCTTGGACTAAAAATTTTGACATAATTCATCATGAGCTTGCCCAATATGGCGATGAACTTAACGAAAAACCACGGATTTTAATCATTAGCAAAACCGATAAGATTGATGAAAAAACTTACGCGCGCCGTTATCGTTTCTTAACGCAAAAATTAGCAAAAATGGGGCTAAACATGCCAATTTTCAAAATATCCGCCCACCGCAAATGGGGTTTAGACGAAGTAATTCAGCAAATGGCGATTTTGACTAATAATGATTTACCACCAGTTGTTGAAACAAATTGGCAACCTTCTTTTTAGGGGATAACATGCAACGGGCAAATTTATGGGGCATTGGGGCGATTATACTTTGGGGGGCTTTGGCATTATTAACCAATGGCACTAAGGGTATAGCACCATTTTATTTATGCGCGCTTAGCTTTGGCATTGGGGGCGTGTTTTTATTTATTTGCGAATTTATATATTATCGGCGCATACCGATTTTGCCTTTTTTTTGGCAAGCAATTTTTACGATAAGCGGTTTGTTTTTATATCATTTTTTTTATTTTATTGCGATTCATGGCGCACCACCCGCGCATATTTCTTTAATTGCTTATTTATGGCCCCTGTTGATTGTGGTAATGAATGCAATTATTAACAAGCAAATTTCTTTGCCAATTTTGGGCGCGGCATTAGCAAGCTTTATCGCCGTTGGCATGGTAATTAATTCGGCTTCGAGCGCGGAATTTAGCGCAGAATTTCAAATTTATTATGCTATTGCCTTGCTTTGCGCGTTGATTTGGTCGGGTTATTCGGTGGCAAATGCCCAAGTGCCCGCCAAGGCGCAATCATCAATATCATATGCTTGTATGGCGGTGGCGATTTTGTCCTTCATCAGCCATTATTTTTTAGAATCTCCCCAAGAAATACAGCAATCGCAATGGATTTTCGTTGTGTTATTGGGTTTGGGTCCAGTTGGTTTGGCTTTTTTATGGTGGGATATTGCCACTAAGGGCGGAAATATGGCATTATTGGGCATTATGGCGAATATCGCCCCGATTTTATCCATTATTTTATTAGTTATATCGGGCGTGCAAGAATACCATGGGATTATTATCATCGCCGCCTTGATTATTAGCATTTGCGCGGCACTGGCGCAAAAATATACTAAACAATGAGCGATAAAAAATCTTATCAATTAATCATGACAGCATTTTTGTCAGTGATTGGTGGTATAATTGGTTTAAAAATTGGCTTGCCTTTGCCATGGATGATTGGACCCATGGTGATAATTATGATTTATTGCGCGCTTGGGCAAACGGCATTTGCGCCCAAAATTTATAATACCCCCGCCCGTGGTATTTTAGGATATGCGATTGGTTCACAATTTTCCCCAGATTCCATCAATGCGATTAGCCATTTAGGCATCGGGCTTGCGCTTGTGCCGATTAATTCCATTTTAATTATTATCATTGGTTATCAATATTTTCGGCGCATATGCCGATATGAACCCGCCACGGCGTTTTTTGGCGCAATTCCGGGTGGGTTATTGGATATGGTAAGCTTGGGCGAGCAGTTTGGCGCGGATAGGCGGCAATTAACCCTTTTTCATGCGACAAGATTGGGTGGCACGGTGCTTTTTGCTAGTTTATTAGTAAGTTTTTACCCCTTATTTGGCAAACCCGAAGTGCATCGCCCCTTATTATTTACCCATTATGAAAATTCGGCAATTATTGTGTTTTTTATTATCATCGGTTATTTTTGTGGCAAATTAACAAAATTACCGGCATTTCCGTTGCTGGGTCCCATGATTTTATCGGCAATCCTGCATGGCAGCGGCTTAATTGACATTAAACCCGCCTATATTTTAATAATCATAGGTCAATCATTTGTCGGCGCAAGATTAGGGTCAGAATTTAACAACACAAATTATCGTGAATTTCGCACAACTATCACCCGTGCGGTTATATTTACCATGATTACCTTTGTGCCGACAATATTAAGCATGGCGATTATGGCTTATTTAACCGATATGAAACCATTAACGGCGTTATTATCATTTGCGCCCGGCGGACAAAGTGAAATGAGCATTTTGGCATTTGCTGTCGGCGCACCCGTGGCGATTGTCGCGCTTCACCAATTATGGCGGGTAAGTTTAGTGTTATTATCCATACCAATTTTGCCATGGGTGATGAAAAAAATTGCGCAATAAAATATAAAAAACCCGCTGTGATTACAACAGCGGGTTAATTTATATTGATTGCAGTTAATGATGCGATGATTGATTGGTCGCGTCTTTAATATCAGCGATGGTTGCATTGCCACCATTAAAGAAAGCATTCAGAATAATCGCGCTGAAGCTTGCCAAAACAATGCCAGATTCAATTAATGGCGCAATGCCTGTGCCCAGGCCATTGCTTGAAATGTGGTGCGATTAACGGAATCATGCCAAAGCCAATTGAAATTGCCACGATAAATAAATTATGGCGCTTCGTGGTGAAATCAACTTGGGAAATAATGCGAATGCCCGTTGCGGCAACCATGCCAAACATCACTAAGCCTGCCCCGCCTAACACAAAGGTCGGCACGGCTTCAACGATAGCACCAATTTTTGGAATCAAGCCCATAATAATTAAAATTACGCCACCCGCCACGCAAACAAAACGGCTTTTTACACCCGTTACGCCCACTAAACCAACATTTTGTGAGAAACTTGTGTATGGGAATGTATTGAAAATACCACCGATTAAAGTGCCCAAACCATCAGTGCGCAAGCCTGCGACTAATCTTTTATCGTCAATTTTATCGCCCGTCATATCGCTTAACGCCAAGAACATGCCCGTTGATTCAATCATCACCACAATCATCACGATGGTCATGGTTAAAATTAAAATTGGATCAAATACCGGCATACCAAATTGAAATGGCAAAATTAAACCAAACCAACTTGCGCTTTCAACTTTACCAAAAGCCATTTTGCCAATGGCAAATGCAATGATACACCCAAAAATTATGCCCAATAATACGCTAATATTTTGCACAAAACCCTTAGTATATTTTGTTAATGCAATGATTGAAATTAAGACTATGGCAGCAATAATAATATTATCCGTTGCCGCATATAATGGATTTTTAACCGTGGCAGCCAGCGTCAAACCATCTGGAATCGCCAAACCTTCGGGTAATGCAGCAGCTTTTAAATCAGTTAAAAATTTAACATGGTCGGGATTCATCACCATCGGTGCGGTGGGTCCAACCGGATTACCAAAAATCCAATTAATGCCAATACGCATTAAGCTTACACCAATAACTAAAATTATCGTGCCCGTGACAATTGGCGGAAAGAATCTTAATAATTTACCGACAATCGGGGCAATTATCATGGTTATGATGCCCGCGCCAATAATTGCCCCAAAAATTAATCTGGCACCCTCGGCACCGCTAGTGGCATTGGCAAACGCAATCATCGGTCCAACGGCGGCAAATGTAACGCCCATCATCACGGGCAAGCGAATGCCAAACCATTGCGTCATACCAAATGATTGAATAATGGTCACAATACCGCAAACAAATAAGTCCGCGCTTACTAAAAAGGCAATTTCTTCGGGGCTTAATTTTAATGCCCGCCCAATAATTAACGGCACCGCCACCGCGCCAGCATACATTACCAGCACATGTTGCAGACCCAAAAGCCCAATTTTTTGTTTTGAATGTGTTTCTTCTTGCATTTTATTCCCTTTCTAAAATGTTAAGTATTAATAAAATACCATAATTAATATGATTAATCAATAATAAAAAGTTTGTTGCAACATACTATATTTATTTCTTGACTCTTGAGGCTAAATTATATTATTATTTGTTTATTAGCTAATAAAATGGCGGAATATGGCAAATTTTACCCACAAAAATAACATTGCGGATATGGCTTCAATGATGGATATTATTGAAGCCATGACTAATTTTTTAGTGCAAAATAACCAAGATGACCCTGTGATTGATAAAATTGTGCTATGTTTAGATGAACTTATTTCCAATATTCATAAATATGGTTATGTGCATAGCCCAAATAATAAACCAATTTTCTTAAATTGTAGCCTTGAAGCCAATAATATTCAAGTGATTTTAACCGATAATTCCCATAAATTTGATCCTTTTCAAATTGATTACGCTAATTCACCCGATGATAAAATTGAGGATTGGCAAATTGGCAGGCTGGGTATGAAATTGGTAAAAAGCATGGCGAGAACCCATGATTACCAATATATTAATCAGCAAAATATTGTAACTTTAACTTTTGATGCGGCATGAAGCCGCCCTTAGATTCCAATTTAAAAATTGGCGCACGGATTCGCAAACTTCGCAGGGAACTGAAATATAATCAAGCCCAATTTGCCGAAAAATTAAATATTAGCCATTCTTATTTAAATTTATTGGAAAATAATCATCGGCGACTTTCGTTAAAATTATTGGTGGATATTTCCAAAATTTTTGCCATTTCCCCCGAAGTTTTAATTGCCGATGATGACCACCGATTATTTGGTGAATGTATGGAAGTGCTCTCTAACGAGGCATTTGATGAATTTGATATTACAAATCATGAAATAAAAAATTTTGTTGCCGAAATGCCCAATATTGCCAAGGCAATGGTGAATATAGCCAGAACCCATGTCCAAACGAAACAAGATGTGCAAAAAATTTCCCATTTATTGCACCAAAGTGGCGCGTTGCAAGCACCAATTAATCAATCACCCAATGAAATAATCATTGATTTTATGCAAAATCAGAAAAATTATTTTCAAGACTTAGAAGACGCCGCCCTAAGAATTCGTTATGATATTGGCACAAAATTTATGAAAAATATTCATTTAATTGAATATTTAAATAAAATTCATGGCGTGCAAGTCATTGAAGAAACCCCCAAACCGAACAGCACCGTGGTTCGCCATTTTGATGAATCCAAAAAAATCTTAATTTTAGCCGATAATTTAATCACTTATACCAAGCATTTTCAATTAGCCTATATTATTGCGTGGCTAAGCGGCAATTCCGTGATTAATATGCTTATCAAGAAATTTGGCTTGACTGATGCGGCGGTGCAACCCATGGCAAGCACGGTGTTTTGCAATTATCTTGCCGCGGCAATTTTAATGCCATATGAAAATTTTTTGCAATCGGCAATGAAAAACCGCTATGATATTGAGCTGTTGCAAAATGAATTTCGGGTAAGTTTTGAACAAATATGCCATCGCTTATCAACCCTTAACCACCCTGATGAAAAATTGCGCGGTATTCCCTTGCATTTTTTTAAAACCGACAGGGCGGGCAATATGTCCAAAAGATTTTCTTTGTCGGGCATACTAATTTCCAGATTAGGTTCGGCTTGCCCAAGATGGAATATATATAATGCGATTCAACGACCCGAAGAATTATGCGTTGATATTCAACAATTTCCAGACGGCACAGCTTATATGAATATTTCCCAAGCGATAAAAAAAGGGCAAAGGGGCTATGCTGGGCATCATGCCTTAGTCGGTATTTGTATTGGTTGTGAAATCAGCCATGCCCATAAATTAGTTTACGCCGACAGGCTTGATATTACTAACCGCAAATCTTTTCAGCCCATCGGTATTCATTGCCGAATTTGTGAATGGCAAGATTGCCCAGAGCGGGCATATCCTTCGGTGCATAGTAGAAATTCATTAAATCCATTATCGCGCGGCATTTCCCCCTTTGATGCCGCTATATCGTGAATATTATGCCTAAAAAACCCCTAAGCCTCTATATTCATTACCCTTATTGCATAAAAAAATGCCCCTATTGCGATTTTAATTCCCATGTTGTCAAGAACCACCAAGACGATGAATATGCGATTGCCATAAAAACCGAACTTGCTTATTACGCGCAATTAACCACTGATTATAAAATTACGACAATATTTTTTGGCGGCGGCACGCCTTCGCTTATGGAATGCGGGGTTTGCGCCGAAATTTTGGATTTTATCGCGAAAAAATGGCAATTAAGCCCAGAAATAGAAATTACCCTTGAAGCCAACAGCGGCGCCACCGATATTGCGAAAATCGCGCAATTTGCCCAATCGGGAATTAATCGCTTGTCGCTTGGCGTGCAAGCCCTTGAAGATGCTTCGTTAAAAAAATTAGGGCGCATTCATGACGCTAAAACTGCGATTAAAGCCATTGAAGCGGTCAGTAAAAATTATAAATTTTGGTCGTTTGATTTAATTTACGCCCGCCCATGGCAAAGCATTAATCAATGGCTTAAAGAATGCCAATTTGCGCTTAGTTTTGCCCCCGAACATTTATCATTATACCAATTAACCATTGAACAAGGCACGGATTTTCACCGCTTAGCCCGCCTTGGCAAGTTAAAATGCCCCACCAGCCATAAAGCCGCAAGAATGTTTGTGCAAACCCGCGAATTATTACAAGCAAATGGCTTGATGGCATATGAAATCAGCAATCACGCGAAAATCGGGCATGAATCGCGCCATAATCTTAATTATTGGCAATGCGGCGATTGGTTAGGCATCGGCGCAGGCGCGCATAGTCGGCTTAATTTGCAAGGCAAGCGCACCGCCATTGAAAACCACCGATTACCGCAAAAATGGCACGAATCAGTCGCTAAAATTGGGCATAGCACAGCCAAACAAGAAATTATTAGCGATGTTGATTATTATCAAGAATTATTAATGATGGGCTTGCGCATGGAATCGGGCATTAAATTACCGAAAATTTTAAGCGCGCAAATCGCGCAAAAATACCAAGACCTTTGCGAATATGGCTATGCGATTGACAGCTTACCGCACGCGCGATTAACCTTACAAGGTACGATGCGCTTAAACGCAATTTTAGATTATTTATTAAATTAAGTTTTGCGCTTAAATCTTTTAAACTCAATGCACCAAGACATTGGTAAATTGCCATGGGTCCGATATATCAATCGTTTCATTAAATAAATAAGGGCGATTTTTCAACGGATGCCAATCGGTATAAAAACCGCCCACGCGCCCTAAATAAGGAATTTGCACTTTTAATGGTGCGCGGTAATCCATTTCATCGGTTTCTATCACGCCTAATTTAGGGTTTTCAATGGCGTAAATAATGCCCGCCAAAACTGCGGAACATACTTGCAAGCCCGTTGCATTTTGATTGGGCGCAAGTAATTTCGCTTTTTTATGATGCAAGGTTGACCCAAACCAATAAGCATTTTTCTTATGCCCATATAATAAAACTCCCAATTCATCAAAACCATCGGCAATTTTTTCCACGGGCAAGACTAATTTTTCGGCGGGTTCTTCGGTTGGGCGAATAAACATTTCATCAAGACTTAACCACGCGTCATTGCAAGGGTGATAAGCATAATGGCTGGTGGGGCGATAAATTACTTTGCCATTCGCGTCTTTAAGCGTATAATAATCAGCGATGGACACAGCTTCATTATGGGTGACCAGCAACCCAAATTGACTGCCAAGGGTGGGGCACCAAGTTCTTACTCGGGTAGTTGCCCCCGGCTGTTCCAAATAAATACTGGGCGCGTCTTTATCGCGTTGCATTTTGCCTTTGGGTGGTAATGTTTTTTCATGCGTGCCCCAGCCCAATTCCGCGGGCTGTAATCCTTCGGATATAAAACCATCAACCGACCATGTATTCCAAAACGCGTTATTTGGGCGCGGAGTTTTAGCGTATTGCGTATCCCTCTCGGCTATATGCACGCCTTTAACGCCTAAATCATGCATTAATTTTGCCCATTGGGACTGGGTTGTTGGTTCATTATCAAGTTTAAAATCAGTATCTTTGGCAATATTTATCAAAGCTTGCTTGACAAACCAGCTAACCATGCCCGGATTCGCCCCGCAACATGAAATTTGCGTCGCGCATTGCCCGAATGATTTTTGCGCGGCACGAATTTTCTTGCGCAAGGAATAATTCGTGCGGGCATCATTATCGGCATTTTTATCAAAATAAAATCCCAGCCATGGCTCAACCACTGTGTCTATATATAAAGCATTTTCCTGCATACATAATTTTTGAATATCAAATGAATCAACATCAACCGATAAATTCACGCATAATGCTTGCTGATTTTGGCTATTTAATAAAGGTTGTAAAATTTCTTGATAATTTTCTTGGGTAATATGCTGTTTAATATGGCGAATATTATTTGCCCGTAAAAATTCGGCATTATCACTAAGCGGTTCAATAATTGTTAATTTCTGATGGTCAAATTTAATATGCCGTTCAATTAACGGCAAAACACCCCGTCCAATTGATCCATACCCTATCATGATAATATTGCCATGAAATTGCGTTTGTTTTACAATCATGATTGCCTCCGTTTTGCGTGGCTTTATTCCATAAGTTTAAAAAATTTAAAGTCAAGAAATAATTTTCAGGATATTCTTCATTTTTTGATAAAATTTTAGTCCTAGTAAAGCGCAAGCGTCAAATTTTATAAAAACAACGAACCATTAGCATCATTCGCCCGCCATAAAATCGTAATTAAACTTGATTTTATTTGCTGGATAATCACATCATCGGTGATTTTTTGCCCGTTTTCGTCTTGAACATAAAACACATCAACGGCTTGTTCGCCAAAAGTCGCAATTTTCGCAAAATAAATGGTGATATTTAATGCCAATAACGCGCGGCAAATCATGAATAATAACCCGGTTCTATCGCGCCCTTGAATTTCAATTAACGAATATTTTTGTGATGCTTGGTTTAAAATTTCCACCACGGGATTGACCATAAAAACATCATGGCGCGATGCGGTGCGCATCTCAATTTTCTTTTGAATTTCGCTCAACGGATCCAAGGATTCAAAAATTATTTTTTGCAAATAATGCTTTAATTTTGCTTGTGTTGCAAAATTTGTAAGCTCTTGATGCAAGGATTGCACCTTGAAAACATCTAAAATAAAATTTTCGTGAAAATTATAAATGCGCGCATTCATCACATTAAAACCCATAATTGCCAAAGCCCCAGAAATATCGGTTAATAAGCCTTTTTTATCAGGACAGAAAATCGCAATTTCGCAAATCGCGTCTTTGGGAATATCGGTGAAATTAATCGCTAAATTCTGGGGGTCGTTTAAGCCCTTGACAATCAAGCTGATATGGTGGTGAAGCAAGTCAAGGGGTTGCGATTGGTAATAAGCAATCGGAATAATTTGCGTGATTTTATTGGTGATTTCTTGGTTGGTAATATTTAAATCTTGGCATATTTCGGTTAAATTTATCACAAAATTACTGGCGGTATTATCATCGCTAAACGCTAAAATTTGCATGGTGCGCTTAAATAATTTATTGATTAAATTAGCCTTCCAATTATTCCAAACCGAAGGACCAACGGCTGTAATATCTGCCACCGTTAAAATCATCAAAAGCCTAAGCCTTTCTTCGCTTTTTGCGAAATTCGCAAATTCTTCAATAGTTTGATTATCGTCAAGATCGCGCCGAAATGCCGTATCGGATAATTTTAAATGAAACCGCACAAGCCATGCAATTAATTCGGTATTTGGCGCATCAAATTCTAATTGCGGGCATAAATCTAAGGCAATTTGAGCGCCAACTTCGCTATGGTCGCCCGGGCGACCCTTAGCTATATCATGCAAAAAACCGCCATATATAATGCTTGTCGGTGATGAATTTTTTGAAATTCTTGGGTTGCCAGTGGAAATTTTTCGCGAAATTCACCGCATTCAATATTATTTAAATTTTCAATGGCAAGAATTGTATGTTCATCGGTCGTATAAGAATGATACATATTATATTGCATTTGGGCGACTATTGCGCCAAATTGCGGGATTAACCTGCCTAAAATTTTGGTCTCATTCATCATGCGTAAAGTCTGTGATTGATGCTTGGGGGCGCATAAAATTGCCATAAATTTTTGCACGGCTTGGGTGCCTAATTCATGCAGGCTTGGAATTTTAGGGGCAAGATTATCCAATATCGTAAAAGCATGGGGGTGAATTTTTAATTGATGCTGATTAATTACCCCAAAAAAATCTAAGAATCTTAAATTATCATGGTTAAAATTTTCAAGATGATCAATGTTTAATCGTTCTGATTCAAGAATAAAACCATCAATTTTACGGATAGTTGCTTTGTGAAACAGCGAAAATTTCGCTTGAGTTTTCGTATAATATTTCGTCCATCGCAAAAATTTTGCGAATTAATGCGCCATTTTTTTGTAAATATAAAAAATATTGGCGCATAAATACTTCAACCGCGCGTAATTGGCGGGCTTTATATTTTAATGCCCCCGAAATTTCATGTTGCAAGTCAAAGGCTAAAATATCGCCGCCATTTTTGCGTAATAAATGGGCTTGAATCCGAATTTTCAACATAAAATCTTCAATTTTGCGTAATTTTTGCCATTCGCTTGGCGGGTAATATTCTTGCCAAAGCGATTTTTCCCAGCGATTTCGCATAAGCAAATGGCATGATTTTTTTCCGCCCAGCGCACGAAAATGGCAATCGCGCAATGCGCCCTTACCCTCTTTGATATTGGGCTCTAACATATAGCGATTAGCGTGGTTTTTAATTCTTGTTTGCCGTTCGGTTTTTTTATCTTGCCATAATTGCAAAGCATTTTTAGATAAATATTGCCCAATTTCGCCATGGAATTTTGCGCCAATATTGCCATTACCCATGATTAATCTGGCATCAATGAGCGATGTAAATAAAGTATGGTCTTGGTTAATATCTTGGCTTAACTGCCCAAACTGATATGATACGCAATGAATTTTAACGCCTAAATCCCAAAAATATATGATATTTGTTGTTGATAAATTTCCATCGCCAATTGCGCCTCTTTTGCGCCAAAAATCAGCACATCGCAATCAGAATTGGGGCATAATTCCGCCCTGCCATAACCGCCAAGCGCAAATATTCCCAAATTTTGGTATGTTTTATGAGGGATTTGTTGGTTTTTTTGCGCAATATCAACGATAATACGGATAATATCATCCATTAAATTTGTTAAGGCATTACAATATTTGCGGGCGTTATGATGAAGATTAAATTCAGAATTATATTGCGACTTTTCTTGCAAAAAAAGTTCTTTTAACTTGCCCGCGGTAATTTTGCCTTCATCATCCGTAATGATTTTTGCCCAATCTAAACGCAACGAAGGCAATTTAAATTCCTTTTTCGGCTTCAATATCGGTTACAAACACAAAAACAAGCGTATGCGCATTGCTGGGAACTTCCGTGAATTGCGTGTAATATGCGATGGATGAGCCCGGGGCGATAATGGTATCATCGGGTTTGAAAATACCATTTGGGTGCTGGCAAATATTCGCCATTTTTTGTCTTGAATCCACCGCGAATTGCGGGCACAACCATTTTCATCATTTGTTGAATTTTTAATTAACCCTTTGGCAACATAAACCTTAACATTACCATTTTGTTCTGATTCAATCGTAGGTTCAGAAATTACTAAACCATGCCCAACCGATTGCTTGGTAATGCCAATCATGGAATAATAATAAGTCGCCCCCGGATAATATTCGGTAATAAGGCTGTTTGAGAGCACAAAAACCCGCAGCTAATAAAATAACCAAAATAAAATAACTGCTCCACATGATTCTGGCGTTGCGTTTGGATATAACCGATTCTACTCCGCTATTTTCCATTAAAGCTTCGTCTTTAAGGCTTGGTTCTGATTTTTGCAATTCATCGTTCATCATGGCATCGTTGTTGCCCACCATATTTGCGCCCATATTTGCGCCCATATTGGTATTTAACGGCGGCGTGTTATTCATGATGTTATTATCGGGTATTTTGCTAATTGGCGCGCCGCCTTGGGCTGACATATCAAATGCTTGGGGTTTGGCAAGATTCGGGTCCGTAATTGCGCCGTCATCAAGCGCATCTTTACTAGTAACTTGCCATTGATGATTGCATTTTGAACAACGAACTTGCCGGGGTTTATCGCTAAGCGCGCCGGCGGGCACGGTAAATTCTGCTGCACAATTTGGACATGCTAAACGCATAATAAAAGCCTAACCTTAATTTTTTAAATATTTACCAAAATTATAGCAAAATTCATGCAAAAGGCAAGTTAATTTTTTTATACTAATTTGCGTCAAGAATTAGAAATAATTCTTGACAGCTTCCCTTCGCTAACGCTGCGGATTTTTTTGGCAAAACATGCTATTCAAAGCATGTTTTGATACAATTTCAAAAAATTGAAATTGCCCAAAAAATTATATTCGGGGGGTTGGGGGGTGCCGAGCAGGTATTGTTAAAAAACACAATTAAATGAGGGGTTTTTAACAATATCGTAGCGAACGCAACCACCCAACTGAATAATTATTTTTGACAGCTTCACGCATAATAGTATAGCCTGAATTCGCCAATAAGATTAATTTTAACTGGGGCAAAAATAATTTAGAATCATTCTAAATTTCTGTTGACAAGCCGCAAATTATGGTGTAATTGATAATTATTATCATTTAAGAAAGGTATTACAATGAAAAAAACATTAACTACGGCTTCTGGTGCGCCAGTAAGCGAAAATCAACATAGTATTACGGCTGGGGCGCGGCGGTCCAGTTTTAATGCAAGACACGCATTTAATTGAAAAATTAGCCCATTTTAACCGCGAACGCGTCCCTGAACGGGTCGTGCATGCCAAGGGCGCGGGCGCATATGGTGTCCTTAAAAATCACGGCGGATTTATCGCAATATACGATAGCCAAAGCCCTACAAAAAGGCAAAGAAACCCCCATGTTTTTGCGATTTTCCACGGTGGCGGGCGGTAAAGATTCCAACGATACGGAACGCGACCCGCGCGGTTTTGCCATGAAATTTTATACCGAAGATGGCATTTGGGATTTAGTCGGCAATAACACGCCCGTATTTTTTGAACGCGACCCTTTAAAATTTCCTGATTTTATTCATTCGCAGAAAAAATGCCCATTTAGCGGTTATAAAAACCCCACTAGAATGTGGGATTATTGGGCAAAAGCTCCCGAAGCATTGCATCAAATAACAATTTTATTTTCCGAACGCGGATTGCCCGATGGCTACAGATTTATGAATGGTTATGGTTCGCATACATTTAGCTTATGGAATAATAAACAAGAAAGATTTTGGGTAAAATTTCATTTTAAATCCATGCAAGGCATTAAAAACCTTACCCCTGCGCAAGCCACGAAATTAGCGGGCGAAAATCCTGATTACGCGATTCAAGATCTTCACGAAGCGATTGAAGCGAAAAGAATTTCCCAAAATGGCGTTTTATGGTGCAAATTATGCCTGAACTTGATGCCGATAAAATGCCGTATAACCCATTTGATTTAACCAAAGTTTGGTCGCATAAAGATTACCCCTTAATAGAAGTTGGCGATTTTGGAACCTTAAATAAAAACCCCAAAAATTATTTTGCCGAAGTGGAACAAGCGGCGTTTTCACCCGCTAATCTGGTGCCCGGCATTGGGGCTTCGCCCGATAAAATGTTGCAAGCGCGGCTTTTCGCTTATCCAGACGCGCAAAGATACCGCATCGGTGCCAATTATCAACAATTACCCGTCAATAAACCCCAATGCCCCGTGATGCATTATCAACGCGATGGAGCCATGCGCTTTGATGGCAATGGTGAATATGATAATTATGAACCAAATGGCTTTGATGGTCCCGTGCAAGATCCAAGCGTTGCCGAACCACCTTTGGCAATTCATGGTTATGCTGATAGGCACAATCAACATGCAGGCAATGATGATTTTAGTCAAGCTGGTGATTTATACCGATTATTCAGTGATTCGCAAAAAGATCATCTGGCACAAAATCTTGCCAATGCTTTTGGCGGGGTAAGCAAAGAAATTATTGAGGCGAACCTTAAACATTTTGATGCTTGCGATAAGGATTATGGCGCACGGATTCGCAAATTCCTTAAATAATGATGGTATAATTTTAAACAAATTGATAAATCAGGGTTTGTTAAAAAAACGCTTGCATTTATTGCTAATTTTTGATTTAACAAATATGGAAAAATTGCTTGGTTAGGCAAAGGGTTGAAAACCCGGTCAGATTCGGAAGAAAGCAGCCGTATTAACTTTATTTGGGTTAGCCGAGTGATTTTTCTATATTAAGCTTGGCATTTGAAATATTATGAGCGAAGAAATCACCCGAAAATTAGCATTGGCGCGTAATTACCGCCCGCAAAATTTTGCCCAATTAATTGGGCAAGATGCTATGGTGCAGGTTTTAAAAAACGCCTTTATTCAGGGGCGCATTGCCCAAGCTTATATTTTAACGGGGGTGCGCGGGGTTGGCAAAACCACCACGGCGCGCATTATTGCCAAGGCTTTAAATTGCGTGCAATCCACTAAGGGTGTCTTGGCTGACCCTTGCGGTATTTGCGAAAATTGTGTTGCCATTGCAAACGACAGGCATATTGATGTCATGGAAATGGATGCGGCGACTCATACAAAAGTTGAAGAAATGCGCGATTTATTAGCCACCGTGCAATATGCGCCGTCTTTGGGCAAATATAAAGTTTATATTTTGGACGAAGTGCACATGCTATCGCAAAGCAGTTTTAACGCTATGCTGAAAACGCTTGAAGAACCACCTGCGCATATTGTTTTTTTATTCGCAACCACCGAAATTCGCAAAGTTCCCTTGACAATTTTGTCAAGATGCCAAAGATTTGATTTGCGGCGCGTATCCGAATCAGAATTATCCTTGCATTATCAAAAAATATGCGATGCTGAAAATATTACCATTGATGCCGATGCCCTGCAAATGATTGCAAGGGCAGCCGATGGCTCAGTGCGCGATGGTTTGTCGGTTTTAGACCAAGCCATTGCTTTATCTCAAGGGCATATTAGCACCGAATCTATTATATCCATGTTGGGATTAAACGACCGCAGTAAAATTTGGGAATTATTCGTACAAATTTGCCAAGGCAAATGCCGAAAAATTATTGGCAGATTACCAAGAATTAATTGCCTTTGGCGCAGAACCACGGCATATTTTCACCGATTTATCCGAAGCCGTGCATTTATTAACCAAAGCTAATTTATTAAAATCAACCGCACAATTAAAAAGCGCGGGCGAAATTGATAAAAAATATTGCCAAGAATTAATGGGTAAAGTCGGATTGAGTGATAGCACCAGAATTTGGCAAGTTTTATTAAAATCTTTGCAAGAAATTGCCATTGCCCCCGATGCTATCATCGCGGGCGAGATGATATTAATTCGCTTATTATTAATTAATAATAGCCCGTCACCCTTAGAAATCATAAAAAAAATTCAATATCAAAATTTATCGGCGCATAACGCGCCAGCTTTGCCCAGCGAATCGGCAATGCGCCACAGCAATCCGCAAAACCAAGTTGTGGGCAATGTTGTCATGCAAAATGCGCCATTAGGTAAATCAGCACAACAATCGCTGATTATCAGTGATTTTGCGCAAATTGTCGCCCTTGCCAAAGCGCAAGAAGAAATGATTCTTGCCACGAATCTTACAAATAATGTCCATTTAGTCAAGCTAACCCATGAATTAAATCAAGCTGGCGAAATGGTCGGGCATTTGGAATTTCGCCCCGCCGATGAAGCGCCTGCCAATTTAGCCCAAGAATGCAAAAAATTCTTGCAAAAAATTACCCAAAATCCTTGGAATATATCCTTAGTGCGCGAAGGCGGCGCGGATAGTTTGCGCCAACAGCTTCAGCAAAAAAAAGCCGATGAATTAGCGAAAATTCAAGAAAATGACGAAGTCATTGCTAATATTTATAAATTTTTTCCCAAAGCAAATATCATCAGTATTAAGGAGATTTAATGTTTGGTAATTTCACCGATATAATGAAGCAAGCATCGCAAATGCAGGCTAAATTCCAAGAAATGCAAGACCAAGTCGCGCAATTAACCGAAACTGGTTCAAGCGGTGGCAATGCCGTTAAAGTTATTATGAGCGGTGATGGCATGGTAAGCCATGTTGAAATTGACCCTAAATTAATGAATGATGCCGAAGTTTTAGCCGATTTAATTAAAGCCGCAACCAATGATGCCCGCAAAAAAATTAAATTGAAACAAGAAGAATTTACCAAAAATACATTTGGTGGTTTATTGCCGCCGGGTATGAAATTACCCTTTTAATTATGGCACAAGCTCACGCGCCATTCATGCCTTTATCACAATGGGCGTTGGCGATTGCGCAAAATAATCGGCGCGCTTTGGCAAAAGCCTTAACTTTAATTGAATCAAATTTAGCCGCTGATATAATTTTGGCGCGGCAATTAATGGCGTTATTACCGATGAAGCAAGCTTGGCGTATTGGTATTACGGGCACACCGGGGGCGGGTAAATCAACTTTTATTGAAAATTTTGGCATGTATTTAATTAAGCTTGGCTTTAAACCCGCAATTTTGGCGATTGACCCTGCTTCGTTGCTGGGTGGCGGTGCCATCATGGGCGATAAAACCCGCATGGAATTATTATCCCGTCAAGAAAACGCTTTTATTCGCCCATCATCAGCGTTGGGTTCGTCAGTGCATAAACGCAGTTTTGAAGCAATTCGCTGTTGCGAAGCGGCGGGATATAACCCAATTATTTTGGAAACAATTGGCGTGGGGCAATCCGAAACCCATTCTGCATCGCTTACCGATATGTTTTGCGTGGTGATTCAACCCGCCGGTGGCGATGAATTACAAGCAATGAAGCGCGGCATTATGGAATTAGCCGACATGGTGATAATTAATAAGTCCGATGGCGAATATAAAAGCCTAAGCGCGAAAACCGAAGCAGATTATAAAATTGCCTTGAAATTAATGATGCCGCAATTACCCAATTGGCAAATTCCGGTGCAACCCGTATCATCGCTATATCAAGAAAATTTTGACAAAATTTTTAAGCATATTCAAGATTTTATGCAATTATCCCAAGATTCTGGGTATTGGCAACAAAAACGGCAATCGCAAAATAAAGAATTTTTTCAGCAATTATTATTTGATTATTGGCTTGCCCAAGCCCAAGAAAATCCGATTTATCGTGAAATCAGCGAAAAAATCGCGACGCAATCTGACGCGAATCCATTTGCGATATATGCCTTGATTGCGCAATGAATTTAATATCAAAATTTGACCAATTGATTTATTTTAAATCAATTAGGTGTTTTGACTATAATCAGAATATATACTCATTAAAAATTCCATTTGTTCTATATAATCTTTATGAATGGCTTGGGGTTGGTGATGTTTTAATAAATAATAGGTAAAATCATAGGATTTTTTTGCTTCCTGATGAAAGCTTATCGGCATATTTGCCGCCAAAGCATAGGCAAGAAAATCAGTGTAGCTATAATTTGCATCCATTATAATTGCCCTTGAATTTTGGCATAAAAATTGTCCAGCTGCAAAAAAATGTTCAAAATTATATTGACAAAAGGCAAGTTCCTTGCCGCAATATTCATTGATTGCTTGGGTTAAAAGCGAATATTTTTCGGCTAATTCACACCCGACAATAAGTATTTTTTTATTCAGAATTTTCGTAATTTCCCCCAAAATCCGTGGGGTATTATGATTTAATTGATGGGGTTTGACCAGAACCCCTAAAAAATATTCGGGTTTGGGGTTATTTATTGCTTGCCATTTCGGAATATTGGGCGTTATTTCGCTTGGCAGCCCATGAATTTTTAACCCAATATTAATATCATAATATTGGCTATGATGCAATGAAATTTCTGGGTTAACCCCCTTGATAATATGGGCTAATTCATGATGATACCACGGATTCATCATGAATATCTGCTTGCATCCATCATTATGAATTATTTGCGCAATCGTATGCGGGCTACATTTAGAGAGATTTCGGGAATTTTTTGCCATCATGGCGACTAAATCGCGGTTGCTGGTTTCATATATAATTGCATCATCGCCATAAAAATTTAAAATAGTTTGTAATTGCGTAAATTGGGAATAATTTTTCCATAATTCACTATGAATAAATACTGCAACAAAATGTTTTTGCGCTTTAATGGTAAATACAGATTTAATGGGCTTGATGGGTATATCTGGTAATAACGAGAGCAAATAACTATGGTCTTGCCCGATTAGCTCATTTTGAAAATTTTCCATAATATGCCCGACAATCGGCGCGACATATTCTTCATATTCTTCAATATAATCAAGGGCTTTGTCCAAATTCCCCAATGAAATATTAAGATTAATCGCGATAGCCAACATGCGCGGGTCTGACAAAATAAAGGCTGGCACAGATGGCAATAAATTTAATATTTGCAATCCAAGCCGCGCGTCTTGCATATATTGCCAAAGGTTAATCCAATTATCAACAATATTTGGGTCATTAATAATTTTTTGCGTCAAGCGATCCAAGTCGTTTTGTGGTTCATTTTCAGCAAATTTCTTGATTCTAAATAAGGGAAAATTGGGTAATAATTCTTCATATTCGCGTTGCAAAGGATAGGCTAATAAATATTTTTTGATAAATTTGCAATCATTTTGATTATTTAATTCTTGGGCAATTTCATGGGCAAGCACCAGCCCTAAGGAAAATTCGGGGTTAATATTAAATAAATTATTGCATCGTTCTTGGGCGGCGGTTAATTTATTTTGCCGCAATGCCATTAATATTTTAAAATATTCGCTGATTTCATGATTAAAAACCCCAGAATCAAGGGTTTTTTGGCATAATTCATTAAGAATGGTTTCATTGCCCAATAATATCACAAAATGAAATTGCTGTATTAAGGAATTGGGAATGTTAATTGCCATTATCCCAAAAGATTCAAAATAGCTTTTTGATTGTCGGTTGATATTTTCAACGATTGTAAGCCCAATTGCTGACGAGTTTGCAAGGCAACTAAATTTGCACCTTCTTCGTTTAAGTCGGCAAGGGTTAATTTTTCAGAACCGGTTGTTAATTCATTAACATATGCCTTGGTATATTTTAAACGCACATTTAAAATACCCACATTATTGCCAAAATATGCCGCATGACTTCGCACCCTGTCAATCGCTTTGTCAATGGACGCCAAAATTTGATCAATTTTTGCGTAATTACTATTATTTTGTCCGATTAAATCAAACCCCCCTGCAAAAATTGCATTACTGGCAATTAAAGCAGCAGCAGCGGGCACATTTGCAATTGCGAATTTTGATAATAAAATATTACCCGTGCTATCAAATACCGCATTGGAAAAAATCGCATGGTCAACTTGATCCTGTAAAATTAAGGGGTTGGCGGTATTAAATGCGGTTGCGTTCAGATTCAAACCACCAACTACCAGCGTGCTGGTTGATCTTGTGCCAAATTTTACTTTAAGCGCCGAAGAGGTGCGGGCTAATAAATCCACGCCATTATATTTTGCGTCTTCAATGATATTATGAATTTGTTTGCCAAGCTCTTTAAATTGCCTTGTGGCAGCTTGCCGTTCAATCTGGGTTTGCGAACGGGTTGAATCAACTAAGCCTTTAATTTGCGATAATAAATCTTCAATCGCCTGAATACCATTTAAGTAGGCGTTAATTGCGCTTACACCTTGGTCAATACCCTCTTTGAGGGTATTAAAATCCGTGGCTGTGTCTGACAAGACCTTAGCGCGAAAAAATGTAACCGCACCATCTAGAACCGTGTTAACTTTCTTTCCAGAAGCCAACCGCCCTTGGGTGCGCGCTGATAACTCATCAACCCCCTGCAAAGTTAGCAGGTTGCGTCTTTGTGAATTTGAAAGCGAAACATCGCTAGTCATGAGCTTAATATCCTTCTGGATACTTATACCCGTATAATTTTTATTATCGTGGCAATAAGCTTTGTTTTAAACTTGTTAAAATCAAACATTTGGTTATCTTTTAACGGCTTGCAAAATATATTGCATTATTTATGCCAATTTTAATTTATTGTTAAATTTCAATGCTATATATATTGTTGCTAAAATAATTTTTTATGTTCGCCCCCTATTTTGCGAATATTTTATTGATTGACAAAAATATATATTAATATATAAATTTAATTATGACAAAAAAAATAAAAAATTATGAATATTATGGTGCCTTAACCCAATATTTTCGCTGGTATCAAGTTTATGAATGCGAATTTACGCCAAATACTATTGCCAATCAGCTTGATATTCTTAGCGATGATATTGAAATAACTTCGCAAGCTGGCACAATAAAAGGTAAAAAAAATTACCCCGATAGATTAAAATTATTTAAGGGCTGGCAAAATGCCCACCATGTCAATAATTATGAAATAAAAATGATTGAAGAAAATTTAATTAATCTTCAAGCAAATATTACATACCAAAATATTCGCCCCGACACCAGCAGGCATAGTTATAACATATTTTATGATACAATATTAATACCCCAAAAAAATAATTTGCCTTTATTTCAATCGGTAAAAATCACAGCAACGGGGATTATTAACGAATTTAATTTTCAAGAATCTTATAGCGAAAATCGGGTCAAATCATTAATTTATTATTACTTATTTTTATATCATCAAGGCATTCAAGATAAAAATACCCATAATGAAATTTTTTGCGAATCGTTAAATAATCATCAATTAACAAATTTTGAACCAGAAAATATACAAATAATACCAGATAAAAATAGTATTATTGGTAATTTTAACGACAAAATCAGCAATAAAATTCATGAATGGCGGGTAATTAATGATAAAAATCAAAGATTTGCGCAAATTAAAAATATTAGCATATTGTAAAATTAATTATAATATGGTAAATCTGAAAAAAAACGGGGAAAAATGTATTTAGCCAACCCAACGAAAATTACTAATATTTTAAAATTTTGCTTAAAATATGCTTATTTATTGGCAATTTTAAGCGTAATAAGTTTTATATATTGCGCATTTTATTTATCGCCAAGCGACTATCAGCAAGGCGAAACAGTGCGCATTATGTATATTCATGTCCCTGCGGCTTATATGGCGGTTTTTATTTATGGTGCGATGGCGTGCATGGCAATTTTTTATTTAGTTTGGCGGCATGAAACGGCTTTTTGCGCCATTGAAGCATTATTACCAATTGGCTGGGTATTCACAACGATATGTTTAATCACTGGTTCATTATGGGGTAAGCCAATGTGGGGGACATATTGGGTTTGGGACGCAAGGCTTACTTCCGTTTTTATTTTATGGATATTATATATAATATCATTGATGTTGCGCCATAGTTTTGATTCGCGCGAAGCCATGAAAAAACCTTTATCCATCATAATTTTAGTCGGCGCGTTGAATATTCCCATCATAAAATTTTCCGTTGAATGGTGGAATAGCCTGCATCAAGGCGCGTCTTTAATGCGTTTAGATGGTCCTTCAATGGATATTAATATGTTTTATGCTTTATTAAATGGCATATTATTATTTAATTTATTGACATTTATTATATTTGCATGGCGATTAATGGTTATTTTTGCCGAACATAAACAAAAAAAATGGAATATTCGCCATGAATCATGATTTTTTTATTTATTCAGCCTATGGATTAACTTGTTTATTATTATTGATTTTAATTATTTATAATTATAAACAATTTCATAAAATTAAAAAATTATTTTTTCAGCCAAAGGATAAAAATGAAAACTAAAATATTAATCTTAGGGGCAACGGGATTTATCGGGCGCAATATGGTTAATTATTTTGCGAAAAACCCCAATAATGAAATTACTGCGGTGCATTATAAGCGTCCCGCCTTTGATTGTGAAAATGTTAAGTTTATTCGCGGTGATTTATGCCAAAGCGATTTTGTCAATCAAGTTATTGACGAATGCGATATTATTATTCAAGCTGCCGCAACAACTTCGGGGTCAAAAGATATTATTACCCGCCCATTTATTCATGTCACCGATAATGCGGTGATGAATAGTTTAATTTTTCGCCGCGCCTTTGAGCAAAAAGTAAAAAAATTAATATTTTTTAGTTGCACAGTGATGTATCCATCATCGGATAAACCCTTAAAAGAATCAGATTTTGATGCGAACAAGCCGTTGCATTCGCGGTATTTTGGCGTCGGCAACACAAAATTATATTTGGAAAAAATGGGGGAATTTTTTAGCCAGATTGGCGAAACGCAATATACCATGATTCGCCATAGTAATATTTATGGTCCGCATGATAAATTTGACTTGGAACGAAGCCATGTTTTTGGCGCAACGATTACCAAAGTTATGCAAGCGGATAAAAACATGGTAATTTGGGGCACAGGCGAAGAGGCACGGGATTTATTGCATGTTAATGATTTATGCGATTTTGTTGATTGCGCCCTTAAAAATCAGCCGATAAAATATGGATTATATAATTGTGGGTCTGGTTATGCGATAAAAATCAAGGATTTAGTCGCGAAAATCATTCAACATTCGGGTAAAAACTTAACAATTAGCCATGATTACTCACAACCCAGCATACCAACCAGCTTATTTTTAGATTGTCAAAAAGCAAAAAATGACATTGGCTGGCAGGCAAAAACCAATTTAGATGATGGCATTAAAGATATATTATATTGGTGGCGCGCCCATATTAACCCAGATACATTAAAGGAAATAGCATGAGTTTTTTTACCAATAAGAAAATTTTAATCACGGGCGGTTCGGGTATGATTGGACAGGCTTTGGTTAAGTTATTAAAACAACAAGACGCGATTATATCGGTTGCATCGCTTGATGAATCTGCCCGCGCCCCAGAAGGTATTAAATATGTGCAATGCGATTTACGCGAATTTTCTTCGTGTCTGGCGGTATGCGAAGGTCAAGAAATTGTTTTTCAATTAGCGGGCATTAAAGGCTCGCCAGCCATGGCGGCACAAAAGCCCGCCAGTTTTATGGTGCCAACTTTACAATTTAGCGTCAATATGATGGAGGCGGCGTTTCGGTGCCGTGTGGAACGATTCTTATTCACAAGTTCGGTCGGGGTTTATGCCCCCGCCGAAGTTTTTCATGAAGATTCCGTTTGGCAATCATTTCCGTCCGATAATGATAAATTTGCGGGCTGGGCAAAACGAATCGCGGAATTGCAAGCTCAAGCCTATGCCATAGAGCATAATTGGCGCAATATAGCGATTGTTCGCCCGGCAAATGTTTATGGACCATTTGATAATTTTGATGCGCAAAATGCCATGGTTATACCTTCATTAATTCGCCGTTTAGTTGATGGTGAAAATCCGCTTAAAGTTTGGGGCGATGGCACGCCAATTCGCGATTTTATTCATTGCGATGATGTCGCGCGCGGTATGATGTTGGCGGTTGAAAAAAATATTACTGAACCCATAAATTTAGGCAGCGGCATGGGTTATACGATTGGCGAAATTGCAAAAATGGCGGCAAAAATCGCTGGTGGTGCCGATATAATTTTTGACACAACGAAACCCGCGGGCGATGCTAAGCGATTAATGGATATGACGCGTGCCACAAAATATGGCTTCACGCCCCAAGTCGCGCTTGAACAGGGGTTGCAAGAAACTTTTGATTGGTATATAAGCAATAAAAATCATGCGGATAACCGATATAATGCTTTTACCGAAAAAACCCGTTAATGGCAAATAAGCGGGCATTTATTCTTGGGGGCACAAGCCAGATAATGCAGGCAGTCATTGATTATTGCGCCCATAATGGTTTTGATGTTTATTTTACTTATCATCATCACCAGCAAATTGCCGAAAATATTTGCAATAAATATCCCCAAGGGCAAGTAAAATCATGCGCTTTTGACATTAGTGATAGAGAAAATTTTGTGAAAATTCATGAATTTATTCAACAACCGATAAATTTATATATTAATGCCATTGCCGTGGCGCATGAACGCAAAAATTTTCAAGATTTAAGCCCAGCGGAAATTACGGCGCAAATTCAAGGCAATATAACAAACCCCTTATTATTATTTTATGAATTACACCATTGGCTTAGCGATGATGCGGTATTTATTCAATGCGGTTCCAAAGTCGTGCATACGGGGGGCAATAAAATCAGCATTTATGCCGCCAGCAAAGCCGCGTGGCAGGTATTAATGCCAGCATGGGCGCGTGAAAATCCCCAAAAATATTTTTATGCGGTAAATCCGCCCGCAATTAACGATGAAAACCTGTCAGAAATTTGCGGTTATTTTATTAATTTTATCAATAAAAAATTTCCTTCGGGCACGCATTACCCAAATTTTAGCTAAATTCAATACAAATGAGCGAATTTCAAAATTAATTTTTTAGAAGGATTAGAGGGCAAGAATACACAAAAAAGCGCAATTTACAGATAGTAAATGAGCATTTTGAGGGTGTTCTTAACCGATTAAGGCAAATAAAAAATAATTTTGAAATCGTCTCAAATATAAGTTTGTTGTATTAAGAATTATTGGCAAGCTAAACATTCTTCATAATCAATTTTTTTATATTCCTTAATTTGCGTTAAATTATCAAGGCTTTTTTCCGCGCGTTGCAAGGATTTAGAACGGCAATAATAAAGCGATTTCACGCCCTTTTCCCAAGCCATCAAATGAATGCGGTGCAAATCGCGTTTATGAATATCGGCATTTAAGAAAATATTTAATGATTGTGATTGGCAAATATACGGCGTTCTGTCCGCGGCAAATTCAATCAACCAGCGTTGATCAATTTCATGCGCGGTTTTAAATACAGATTTTTCGGTTTCATTCAAGAAATCTAAATGCTGCACCGACCCTTCGTGCATGGTAATGGACGACCAAATTTCGTCATTATCTTGATTTTTTGACGCTAATAATTGCTTTAAATAAATATTATGCACGGCAAAAGACCCGCTTAGTGTTTTATGCGTATAGCTATTGCCAGCGATGGGTTCAATACCCGCGGACGCACCGCCACAGATGATACTGATGGAAGCGGTTGGCGCAATCGCTAGCTTATTGGAAAATCGTTCCATAATGCCAAATTCTGCGGCATCAGGGCATGCGCCTTTTTCAACAGCTAATTTTTGCGACGCCGCATCGGCTTGTTCGCGAATTTTTTTAAATATTCTGATATTGTAAGATTTTGCCATCGCCGATTCCCAAGGAATCATTTTAGATTGCAAATAAGAATGAAAACCCATAACCCCCAATCCGACGGAGCGTTCACGCATCGCCGCATATGACGCGCGGTGAAATTGTGTCGGCGCATGGTCAATAAAATCTTGCAAAACATTATCCAAAAACCGCAAGACATCTTCAACTATCATGCTATTATCTTTCCAAGCATCGTAAGTTTCTAAATTTAAAGAACTTAAACAACAAACAGCCGTGCGGTTTTTACCATCTTTGTCAATGCCGGTTGGCAGGGTAATTTCCGAACATAAATTGGAAGTTTTAACGCTAAGCCCGCCCAATTTTTGTTGTTCGGGAATGGCGCGATTGACTGTGTCGTTAAAAACAATATAAGGCTCACCGGTTTCAATGCGCGCAGTTAACAAGCGAATCCAAATTTCACGCGCTTTTACTTTGCGAATTACGGAATTATCTTTGGGCGAAGTTAAGCCCCATTCATCATCATCGCGAACCGCACGCATAAAATCATCGCTTACAAGGACTCCATGATGTAAATTTAACGAACGGCGATTCGGGTCGCCCCCAGTTGGACGGCGCAATTCAATAAATTCTTCAATTTCTGGATGCGAAATCGGCATATAAACAGCCGATGAACCACGGCGCAAGGAACCTTGAGAAATTGCCAATGAAAGACTATCCATCACTTTCACAAACGGCATAACGCCCGAAGTTTTGCCAGAACCCTTGACGGGTTCGCCAATTGAGCGCAAATTACCCCAATATGAGCCAATGCCACCGCCTTTGGCGGCAAGCCAGACATTTTCCGTCCATAAATCAACAATGCCACTTAACGAATCTTCGGCTTCGTTTAAAAAACAAGAAATTGGCAAACCGCGCGACGAGCCACCATTTGAAAGCACGGGCGTGGCGGGCATAAACCATAATTGCGAAATATAATCATAAATTCGTTGCCCATGCGCCGAATCATCAGCGTAATGCATGGCAACGCGGGCAAACATTTCTTGGTATGTTTCACCTTCAAGCAAATATCGGTCATCAAGAGTATCTTTGCCAAAATCTGTAAGTAAACTATCACGCGATTTATTAATTTGTATGCGAATGCCCCGTTCATTTTGCCGAAAAATTTCAATTTCATTATCGCGCGTTAAAAGCACGGGAATTTTATTTTGGCGCGATTCATGCACGATTTTTTGCACTAAATCATCGGTATCGGCATGGTTATGCGAATCGTCCGAATTATCGGTTGCGTCATTGTTTGTGTTAAGGGCGAGTTCGGGTTGATAATCCGCGGCGCGATATTCATCGTTGCGGTAATCCATCGGGGACATTATCATTTTATTGGGCATTTGCTTCCTTGGTGTTTTCTGATATTACCATAATTTAATAATTTCAGCAATTATTTTGTGAAAAAACTTAATATTTAATCATTCAAAATATATGCCAAATCACTAAATATAGTGTTAATAATTGTGTCTTGACACTATATAAAGTAATTCGCTTTGAAAACAACGAATTTTTTTTAATTTTTTAAAAATAAATTTATTGACAAATAGATTATTTTTATCTTGGATTTATCGGCGATTCTGTGTATAATTTGTGCATAATTTTGCCCATTATAAAATAAAAGGTTATATTACAATGACAAATTTGCCAAAACCATCACAAGAACCCACCAAAAAATTGGGACTTTCCATTGATTTAGATATTTGCGTTGGCTGTCAAGCCTGTGCAACTTCGTGTAAAGAATGGAATGACCAAGGCATTTCAGCACCCATGAATGATATTAACGAATATGGCGCCGAACCAGATGGGGTTTGGTTTAACCGCATTCATTCTTATGAATTAGAATTGCCAGATGGCGAACAAAAATTAGTGTATTTTCCGAAATCTTGCCTGCATTGCGAAGACGCGCCTTGCGTTACGGTCTGCCCCACGGGTGCAAGCTATAAGCGAAGCGAAGATGGTATTGTCTTAGTTAATCCTGATACTTGTATTGGTTGTAAATTATGTTCATGGGCTTGTCCATATGGGGCGCGCGA
Source organism: Alphaproteobacteria bacterium (assembly GCA_965262605.1). Classification (GTDB taxonomy): domain Bacteria; phylum Pseudomonadota; class Alphaproteobacteria; order JASGCL01; family JASGCL01; genus CBDHFN01. The sequence continues at coordinate 306,940 of CBDHFN010000003.1, forward strand.
ATTTGATTCGGTTGCCAAAGTTATGAAAAAATGCACGCTTTGCGTGGACCGAATTTATAATGATGAATTAGCCCAAGAAGAACGGCAACCCGCCTGTGTTTTAGCTTGCCCAACGGGGGCGCGGGCGTTTGGTGATTTTGCCGACCCTAATTCCGTTGTTTCCATGCGCGCCAAGGGGCGCGAAAGCGTGGAATTAATGAGCGAACAAGACACAAAGCCAGTTAACCGCTATTTATTGCCGAAAATTTTTAATGCGCCTAAGCAAAAATTACCGCAATTATTCCAATCTGTTGCTGATTTATTTAAATAATATCGCGTATAAAAACACCATAATTTTTGTTCGCTAGCTATTTTGTGCTTGCGCTTTAGTGCGATTATAGGGTTAAGGGTATATTAATTAAATATCTTCAAAAAAATATGGGGGAATGTCCAGATAAAAAAAAATTTGACAAGGTATAATATTCAGTATATAAATTTTCTTGATTACTTGAATTTTTTTAAAAATTCCAATGGAAATTATGGTCAAATTGCTAAGGGTGCATATGGAAATTTATGAATTAATTGTGTTTTTGCCTTTATTAGGGGCGTTATTTTCTGGATTTTTGGGAAATAAGATTCCCGAATTTTTGGCGATGCTTGTGCCAAGCGCGCTTTTAAGCCTAAGCGCGATTTTAAGCTGGGTTAATTTTTTAACTATCCCCCACGGCGGGATAGAGGTCATCGTGCCGTTGTTAAATTGGGTGTCGGTGGGGGAATTTCAATTTAATTGGGCGTTAAGGGTTGATAGTCTTACCTCGGTTATGTTTATTGTCGTCAATAGCGTATCGGCGTTGGTGCATATTTATTCCATCGGTTATATGGCGCATGATGATTCCAAAGCGCGTTTTTTTGCGTATTTAAGTCTGTTTACCTTTGCCATGTTAATGTTGGTAAGCGCGGATAATTTCGTGCAAATGTTCTTTGGCTGGGAGGGCGTGGGGCTGGCGTCCTATTTATTAATTGGTTTTTGGCATCATAAATCATCGGCAAATGCCGCCGCCATGAAGGCTTTTTTAGTAAACCGAGTTGGTGATATTGGCTTTGCCTTAGGGATTTTCGCGGCATTTAAAATGACGGGTGCTTTGCAATTTGACGAATTTTTTGCCAAAGTCCCTGATTTAGTGGGCGTTTCCATCAATTTTTTAGGGTTTGAATTGCCCGCAATTACTACGATTTGTATTTTATTATTCATTGGGGCAATGGGTAAATCGGCGCAATTAGGGCTGCATACTTGGTTGCCCGATGCGATGGAGGGTCCGACACCCGTATCGGCATTAATTCATGCGGCAACTATGGTGACGGCGGGCGTATTTATGGTTTGCCGTTTGTCGCCTTTATTTGAATATTCTGAATTTGCGCTTAATGTTATTACCATTATTGGTGCCAGCACCGCATTTTTTGCCGCGACTATTGGGCTTACCCAAACCGATATTAAGCGCGTGATTGCTTATTCAACTTGTTCGCAATTGGGATATATGTTTTTCGCGGCGGGTTTGTCGGCTTATCCAGTGGCGATGTTTCATTTAACAACCCATGCTTTTTTTAAGGCTTTGTTATTTTTAGGAGCTGGTTCCGTGATTCACGCCATGGGGGGCGAACAAGATTTGCGTAAGATGGGCGGCACATTTAAGTTAATTAAATTTTCCTATATTATGATGTGGATTGGTTCATTGGCTTTAACGGGTATGCCGTTTTTTGCTGGTTTTTATTCTAAAGACGCTATTTTAGAAGTTGCATTTGTGGCGCACAGCGAATTTGCCCATTATGCTTTTTGGATGGGAATTATCGCCGCTTTCATGACAGCGTTTTATAGCTGGCGTTTATTGGTTTTAGCCTTTCACGGAGTGCCTAGGGCAAGCGAAGAAGTCATGCGCCATATTCACGAATCCCCGATGGTGATGTTGTTGCCTTTGGCGTTATTGGCAATTGGCGCAATTTTTTCCGGATATTTCTTAAATCATCTGTTTATTGGCGGGAATATTGAGGCGTTTTGGGGTAAGGCGATATTTATAAATCCTGAAAACCATATTATGCACGCGTTTCATGATGTGCCCGAATGGGTAAGCAACTTGCCTTTATTCGTGGGTTTAGCGGGTATTGTGATGGCAAGCTTTATTTATGGTGTTAAGCCTGATTGGGCGAATATTATCGCGATAATTTTGAAACCATTTTATATTATTTCGTATAATAAATGGTTTTTTGATGAAATATATGATTTTTTATTGGTAAAACCCGCCTTTATTTTGGGCAAAATTTTCTGGCGCATCGGCGATATTGGGTTGATTGATTTTTTCGGTCCGAACGGCGTTGCTTGGCTATCAATGAAAATTGGGCGCGGGTTAAGCAGATGGCAAACTGGTTATGTTTATCATTATGTAATGTTAATGATAATTGGTGTGGGTTTGTTTTGCGGTTTAATTATATATAGGATTTTATGATGACATACCCAATATTAACTCTTATGTTAGTCGTGCCAGCCATTGGCGTTGGCTTATTGTTGTTGCAAAATAATAATCCAAGCAATGCCACGCTTGCAAGGCATACGGCGTTATGGATTTCGGTGCTTAATTTCATTATTTCCTTAGTTGTTTGGGCTAATTTTGATAATACCAGCGCAGATTATCAATTTTCTGAACAATTTGTTTGGTTTAAGCCTTATCAAATAACATATCATGTCGGTATTGACGGCATATCGCTGTTTTTTGTGTTATTATCAACCTTATTAACCCCGATTTGTATATGGTCGTGTTTTGATGCCGTGCAAACACGGGTGCGCGATTATATGATAGCATTCTTAGTATTAGAAATCATGATGATTGGCAGTTTCATCGCCCTTGATTTATTTGTATTTTATATTTTCTTTGAAGGCGTGTTATTGCCGATGTTTATTATTATTGGCATTTGGGGCGGTAAAAATCGGGTTTATGCTAGTTATAAATTCTTTTTATATACTTTATTAGGGTCGGTATTAATGTTGTTAGCCATGTTTTTAATGACGGCAATTGTCGGTTCTTCGGATTTTAGCGAAATTGCCAAGGTGCGTTTCCCAAAAATTCTGCAATATATATTTTTCATTGCATTTTTTGCCAGTTTTGCCGTTAAAGTTCCGATGTGGCCAGTGCATACTTGGTTGCCCGATGCCCATGTGGAAGCGCCAACAGCGGGTTCGGTTATTTTGGCGGGAGTTTTATTAAAAATGGGGGGTTATGGTTTCTTGCGGTTTAGCTTGGGCATGTTCCCTGATGTATCGCAAACTTTATCACCGATGATGTTAAGTTTAGCGGCGATTGCCGTAATTTACACTTCCCTAGTCGCCTTGGTGCAACATGATATGAAAAAATTAATTGCTTATTCATCGGTTGCCCATATGGGATTTGTGATAGCGGGCTTGTTTTCATTTAATATTCAAGGTATAACGGGCGCGATGTTGGTAATGATTTCGCATGGTTTAGTCTCATCGGCATTGTTTTTAATTGTTGGCGTAATTTACGACAGAATTCATACCCGAGAAATTGCGGCATATGGCGGGCTTGTAAATAGAATGCCAAAATATGCCGTGATTTTTATGTTTTTCACCATGGCATCGGTGGGATTACCGGGCACTTCGGGATTTGTCGGCGAATTTTTAGTATTGGCGGGTATTTTCCAATATGACACAATTTATGGCAGTTTAATTGCCTTGGGCATGGTTTTGGGTGCGGCTTACGCGTTATATCTTTATCGTCAAGTTATTTTTGGCGTTTTAGACAAAGCAAATTTACAAGATATTATGGATTGTAATAAACGCGAATTGATTATTTTTGCGATATTAATTATTTTAACTATTTGGATTGGTATTTATCCGCAAATTATTATTGACCCAATGACGCCATCACTGCAACGGATAATTAATAACTTCACTAAACCCGAAATTAGTGCCAGTATTCAAAATTTAAGCCCAATTTTTAGCCGAGGATAAAATGGAATTTTTAACGCCCTATAACCTAATTTTTCCAGAATCTGTTTTGATATTAACCAGTTTTATCTTAATTTTAGAAGGGGTTTTTCTTAAAAAAATACCCCATTTATTCGTGTTCACGCTTGGCGTATTGCTGGCTTTATTGCTGATAATTAAGGATTTTCCAGAAAATTCGGTGGCGTTATTTGACAAAATGATTGTCGTTAATCAATTTACGCAATTTTCTAAAATAATCATAATTTTAAGCGCATGGGGCAGCATGATTTTGGCGGGAAAATGGCTAAAAGACCGCAATTTATACCAAAGTGAATTATATATATTAGTCATGCTTTCCTTGGTTGGTATGTTATTCATGGTAAGCGCTTCGCATTTATTAAGCCTTTATTTAGGCTTAGAATTAATGAGTTTGGCTTTATATGTTTTAGCCGCCTTTGAAACAAAAAATCCAAAATCTGCCGAATCAGGGTTGAAATATTTCATCACGGGTTCGCTTTCTTCGTGTATTTTATTATATGGCATTAGTATAATTTATGGCTTTGCCGGCAGCATGTATTTTGATGTGATTGGCGAACAATTTTTAAGCCAAATTAACATAAATATTGGCGTTTTAGTGGGTTTAGTCTTGGTAATTATTGGTTTGGCATTTAAAATTTCTGCTGTGCCATTTCATCAATGGACGCCAGATGTTTATGTGGGTGCGCCTACGCCGATTACCAGTCTTTTTGCAACCGCCGCGAAGGTGGCATCCTTAGTTATTTTAATCCGCGTGCTTTATGTGCCATTGGTAGCTTTTTCCGAAACTTGGAAAATTTTATTGCAAATTATGGCAGGGCTTTCCATGTTATGGGGTGCATATGCGGCATTATCCCAAGATAATTTAAAACGCATTATGGCTTATAGCTCCATTACGAATATTGGTTATTTGCTTGGGGTTTTAAGCACAACTACAACCGAGAGTATTTCATCAGTATTGATATTTTTGGTGATTTATGTTATTATGAATTTGGGCATGTTTGCCAGCTTTACTTTGTTGAAAATTAACGGCGAATATGTTGAAAATATCAGCCAATTGCGCGGGCTTTCGGCGCAAAAACCAAAATTAGCCCTTGGCATTATGATGATTGCTTTTTCCATGATTGGCATACCACCGCTTGGGGGGTTTATGGGTAAGTTATTTGTGTTTAATTCCATGATGACGGTGCAATTATTACATATCGCTGTTTTAGGGGTGTTAGCATCGGTTATTGCCGCATTTTATTATTTGCGCATAATTCGCGCCATGTATTTTGACGAAAATATTCACCAATATGACGAAGTTAATAATAAATACGCCAAAATATTATTGTTTATTATGGTGGTATTAGTCGCAACATATATTTTTGAAGTTTCTTATTTAGTTGATTTTTTAAGTAATTTAAATTTGGGATTCGGTGTTGAGTAATATTGAAAATAATAATCAAATCTTGGTGCAATCGGGCAATTTTATCGCAAGACTTCATCATGATGATGCCAATATTTTGAAAGCGCAACAATTACGATATGAAATATTTTACGAAGAATTAAAAGCCAATAACCCGCCAAGCAACCGCCTTGATATTGATGAATATGATAATATTTGCGATCATTTATGCGTATTTGATATTTCATCTGGTGCGGAAGTTATGTGCGGCACTTACCGATTATTGCGCAAAGAACAATGTAATAATCAAAATTTTTATTCGGCTTCGGAATATGATATAAAAAAAATTTTGGCGTATCACGGCAATATTTGCGAAATGGGCAGGTCATGCGTGAAATTAGAATACCGCACAAAACCTGTGATGGAATTGCTTTGGCGCGCGATTGGTTCATATGTTTTGCATTATAAAATTGATTTAATGTTTGGTTGCGCCAGTTTTGCGGGCACTGATTTTGCGGCAATTCATGATGATTTAGCCTATTTGCAAGCGTATCATTTAGCTGACTCAAGCATTTGCCCGATGGTTATCGCATCCGAAAATTCGCGCGAATTACCCAAAAGCGACTTAAATTTATCAGCCAAAGAGCAATTGCGCGCATTTAACAAATTACCCGCATTAATCAAGGGGTATTTGCGGCTGGGGGGTAAAATCGGTCAGGGTGCTTATATTGATTATAATTTCAACACCATTGATGTATTTATCATGGTGGCAACCGACAAGGTGCAAACCAAATATTACGAGCATTACACGAAACATGTCGCCTAATCGTCAAAGGACTTACCCGTTTAATGTGCCTTTGGCTTGTTTGCGTTTATGTGCGCTTGGCATTAGCACCTTTATTTTAGTAGGTATTTCCTTGATTTGTAAATTCTTTATCGGTAAGTTTCCGTCTTTTACCATAATGGCTTGGCATAATATTGCCGTGAAAATTTGCGGTTTAAATATTATTAAACAAGGCGATATTGCGAATCAAGCACCAATATTATTTATTGCCAATCATATTAGTTATTTGGATATTATTATTTTGGGGGCATTAATTAAAAATTTCAAATTTGTCGCAAAATCTGAAGTGGGTGGCTGGGGTTTCATTGGTTGGCTTGCCAAACAAGCAAGCACAATTTTTGTGATTCGTAAAAAAGCAATTGTCCATATTCAATCTGATTTAATAAGCCAAGCTTTACAAGCAAAAAATCGTGTTTTATTATTTGCCGAGGGCACTTCAACCAAAGGCATTAAAATTAACCCCTTAAAACCATCAATGCTTGAACCAGCTTTATCCAGCGATTGTTTGATTCAACCCGTGGTGATTAAATATAGGAAAATTGATAATTTGCCAATTCAAACTCATTTTCTGCCTTGGGTGGCGTGGTATGGCGATATGGATTTAGAGCCGCATATTTGGCAATTTTTGCAATGCGGTCAATGGCAAGTGGTGGTTTCTTTTTTACCATTGGTCAATGCCAAGGATTTTGCCGACCGAAAAGCCCTTGCGCATTTTTTGCAGCAAGAGATGAATGGTAATTTTTATGGGTTGAATTGATTTTTTTTGGATAATTGCCGCAACATTTGCGAATAAAATATGGCATTTGCGAACTCACCCACTAAAAAACCTACCCATGGAGCTTGAATGAAATTTGGGATAGCGGCGATTAAAATTAAGCTGGTGAATATGCCAATACCAAACGAGCCGATAAGGCTTGCCACCAAGGGGCGATAGACAATTTTATAACCATGCAATGCGCCGCCTAAAATATTGCGATAAATATTCACGATTAAACCCATACCAATTAAATAAAAACTAAAACTAATCGCTATAATTTCTTGCAGATTCGCATCATTTTTATCCACAAACCACACAACAACATTATCATAAAACACAGCAATCAAGAAAAACAAGATGATAATGGGAATTAAAATCGCGTTATTAACTCTAAGGGCTATTTTTAATAATTCATTATATGAAATTTTTTCAAAATTGCTGCTGATATAAATCGTTGTATAATAGCCAAACCCCAAAGAAAAAATGATAAAAATATCAATTATTTCAAAGGCAACAGCGTGCGCGGCAATAATTATGTCAGAATTTCTGCCAATAAGAAAAGTCATAATTAATACAGAACCAAAGCCGATGGCTTGTTCCAAACCCATGGGAATACCAAGTTTAATTGGTGCTTTGACAATGTGCCACCATTTTTTAATGGGCATAATATCAATTCTTAAGCGAATATACCCAAACTTAACTGCCCGAACATACCCATAAATTGCCGAAGTTAACGCGGCAAGAAAACTGCCTAAACCCGCGCCAGTAAGCCCCATTGGCGCGATTATATCGCCAACCCCATAAATTAAGCAATAATTAAAGATAATATTACATAATAATTGTAAAATTGTGGCTTGCCAAACAATTAAAAATCGTTGATTATATACTAAAACTTCCCAAATAAGCGAAAAAATCATATTGGCAAATGACCCAAGCCCCAAAAATAGCATAAAATAATTTGCCTTTTGCGCCAAAATCGGTGATTGATTAAAAAATATTAAAATATTTTTACCAAAAAACATGATGGTAAAACCCGCACAACCAGCAATTAATGCAATAATTATCATTTGTTCATATAAAATTTGGCATTGCCGAATATCTGATTTTTCAATATAATTGCCAAAAATTGGACCAAAACCCGCAATAAACGCCACAGATACATAATATATAAAAATATTTAATTGCACGCCCAATAAACCCGCCGCCAAATCTTCAACGCCATATTGCCCAAGCATCATCATGCTTATCATATTCATAAACCCATATGCAAGCACAGCAAAACTAAGCGGCAGGGCGGATCGGTAAATCGTGGTATAACTTGGAACATTGAACATTTGTATATTTTTAGCATTATAGTAATAATTTGTCAATGAAAATCAAAAATGGTTATAATTCATTATTTTTATACCCTGATTCGCCATATTAATTATTATTTAATCCCATTATAACGCAAGCGCAAAAAAGGGTGCGACAATAAAAATTATTTGAATATTGCTTGACATAAATACTTCAAAAATGGTATTATTAACATGCAGGGAAAAAAATAGGAGTATATATCATGGAAGTAGCAATCGTTAGCGCAAAACGCACCGCAGTAGGCAGTTTTTTGGGGGTATTTTCTTCATTAAGCGCATCGCAATTAGGGGCAATCGTTATAAAAGATATTTTATCATCAACCAATACGAATCCATCAGATATTGATGAGGTTATTTTAGGGCAAATTTTAACCGCGGGTGCGGGGCAAAATCCGGCAAGGCAGGCGGCAATTAATGCGGGCATTCCCCATGATAAAACAGCGTTTAATATTAACCAATTATGCGGTTCAGGCTTGCGGGCGGTTGCCATGGGATTTCAGGCAATTAAGCTTGGCGATGCGAATATTATGATATGCGGCGGGCAAGAATCTATGAGCCGTTCCGCCCATGCAATTTATATGCGTTCGGCAACTAAAATGGGCGATGGCACACTTAAAGATACGATGCTAAGCGATGGTTTATTATGCGCGATTAATGGCTATCACATGGGTAATACCGCGGAAAATATTGCCAAAAAATATAATATCACAAGGCAGATGCAGGACGAATTTGCTTGCGCTAGCCAAAATAAAGCTGAAATTGCCCAAAAAGGCGGCAAATTTACTAGTCAAATTACGCCCGTCGTGATAAGTGATAAAAAGGGCGATATTACCATCATCAATGATGAATATCCCAAACATGGCACAACGATGGAATCATTAGGTAAATTGCGCCCCGCGTTTGATAAAGAAGGCTCGGTCACCGCCGGCAATGCTTCGGGAATTAATGATGGGGCTGCCGCCGTGATGCTTATGTCAGTGGCGGAAGCAAAAAAACGCAATTTGCCGATTTTAGCCATTATAAAATCATGGGCAACCGCCGGGGTTGATGCGTCCATTATGGGCACGGGACCCATTCCCGCCAGCAAACTAGCTTTACAAAAAGCGGGCTGGAAAACCAGTGATTTAGACTTGATTGAAGCGAATGAGGCATTTGCCGCGCAAGCCTTATCGGTAAATATAAATTTGGGCTTAGATAGCGCAAAGGTGAATGTCAATGGCGGGGCAATTGCCTTGGGGCATCCGATTGGCGCGTCTGGTGCGCGGGTTTTAGTCTCGCTGATTCATGAATTACACGCGAATCCCAAAGCAAAAAAGGGTTTAGCTACGCTTTGTATTGGTGGCGGTATGGGCATTGCTTTGTGCGTTGAAAAAGCCTAATGCTAAAAATTACGCCATTGCCAAGCCATATTCATCAATTATATTGGGGAATTTGCCAATATGATGGTTTAAATGCCGTGGCAATTAGTGGCGAAGATTATATTTTGGCGTTGGGGTTTATCGGTAAATATAACCAAGATGAAGTTTTGGTTGATTTATTACGGCAAATAAAAATTGCGAAAATCAGCCAAGATGATGCAAAAATTGCGAAAATTTTGGGCGCACCTAGCATAAAAATTGCTTTAAAAGGCACAATTTACCAGCAAAAAATCTGGCATGAATTATTGAAAATTCCTAAGGGACAAACCACAAATTATGGGCAAATTGCCCAAAAAATTGCGTCGCATCCGCGCGCGGTGGGTATGGCGATTGGTGCAAATTTAATTTCGGGATTAATACCATGCCATCGGGTCTTAAATAAAAACCAAGAATATCATGGGTATCGCTGGGGGATACAAATTAAACAATTATTAATAGAAAGTGAAAAAAATGTTAGCAAAATTTAAAATCTTAGCTATTGGCATTATTGTGCTTATTTGCGTGCGGGCGTTTGCCCTTGAACCCATTTATAAAGGCACATTTTCAGCAAAAGCATCGGGTGGTTATGATGTGGTGGAATATTTCAAATCCGCCAAACCCGCCAAGGGGCTTGATAAATTTAAGCTTAAACATGAAAATGCCGATTGGTTTTTTATTAGCCAAGAAAATTTGGACGAATTTAAAGCAAATCCGACCAAATATGCCCCGCAATATGGCGGATATTGCGCTTGGGCAATTTCCCAAGGATATGATGCTTCGGGCGACCCATTAGTATGGGATATGCGCGATGGCAAATTATATTTTAATTATGATAAAGAAGTGCAAAGCAAATGGCAAAAAGACACTGCGGGCTTTATTGCAAAAGCCAATAATAATTGGCCCAAATTAATAGCCAAATAAAATGCTTGAAGCTTGCGTGATTGGCTTTCCGATTCATCATTCGTTAAGCCCTATTATCCATAAATATTGGTTAAAAAAATTTGCTATTGACGGCAATTATACAAAAAAATCCATCAAACCCGAAGAAATTGCTGATTTTTTGCAAAATTTACCGCAATCGGGGTTGCGCGGTTGCAATATAACCCTGCCTTATAAGAGCGATGCTTTTATGGCTTGTCAGCATTTAAGCGATGCTGCGCAAAAAATCAAAGCAGTTAATACTATTTTTGTTAAAAATGGGCAATTATATGGTGATAATTCTGATTGGTGGGGCTTTAATGAAAATTTATTGCATCAACCAGAATTTCATAAAATCAAGCGCGATTGCGCCTTAGTTCTTGGCGCGGGGGGCGCGGCACGGGGCGTTGTTTATGGCTTAAAACAATTAGGGTTCAAACGAATTATTATTTGCAACCGCTCCTTAAATAAAAAACAAGAATTTTTAACCGATTTTCCTTATTGTGAATTTGATGATATTGCGAACTGCATGGCGTATAAAAATTGTGATTTTATTGTAAATACCACTTCGGCGGAATTAAATAACCAAGAAATTCCCATTGATTTTCGGCAATTTCCCAATAAACCGCTTGTGCATGATATAGTTTATAAACCGCTTATCACCCAATTTTTACGCAAGGCACAAGACGCTGGTTGCAATATTATTGATGGTTTAGGCATGTTATTATACCAAGCCATCGTTGGATTTAATGGCTGGTTTCAACCGCCAAGCGCGCCGATAGTTGATGATGAATTGCGCGCGAATATTTTGCAAAAAATTAACCATAAGCCCAAAATTATTGGCGTAACAGGTTCCATCGCCATGGGTAAATCGGCTTGTTGCAATTATATTGGGCAATTAGGATACAAGGTAAGCGATGCTGATGCCATGGTGCATGAATTGTTAAATGATAAAAATTCCCAAGCATATAAAGAAATTGCCATGGAATTTGCAGAATGTCTTGATGAAGCCCGTGCTATATCGCGCCCTAAGCTTGGGGCAATAGTTTTTGAAAATCCTGAAAAATTGGCGCAACTTGAAGCGATTCTTCACCCAAAATTACAACAGCTTCGGCAAAAATTTATTCAAGAACATTGGTATGATGAGATTATTTTTTTGAATGTGCCATTATTATTTGAAAAAAACATTCATCGCGAATGCGATAAAATCATCGTGGTTTCCACGACATCTGCCATACAAAAAACGCGCGTCATGGCAAGAAATACGATGACCTTGGCAAAATTTGCGCAAATTCTTGCCAAGCAAATGCCCGATAAAGAAAAACGAGCATTAGCCGATTATATCGTGGATACAAGCACGAGTTTTGCCGATATGCACCAGCAAATTTTAAATATAATTGAGCAAATAAAAAATGCGTAAATTACTTAAACCCCTCATGATTGTAGGCAGCACAACAATTTTAAGCCGCATTTTAGGATTTATCCGTGATGCCCTGATGGCGAGCAGTTTTGGCAATGGCATCATCACCGATGCGTTTATTATTGCTTTTAAATTACCGAATTTATTCCGAAGCCTGTTTGCCGAAGGCGCGTTCACCACGGCGTTTGTGCCAATTTATAATAAAATTGCCCATGAATCTTTGCAAGACGCCCATCAATTTGCGGCGAATATTTTAAGCAAATTAGCCCTAATTTTAAGCATTTTATCCGTGCTTGCGGTAATTTTTATGACAAATATTATGGATATTATGGCAATTGGTTATAAATCAAGCCCCGAAAAAATGCAATTAACCATTGATTTAGCAAGAATTTGCTTTCCATATTTATTGTGCATTTGCTTGGCATCGGTCGGAAGTTCCTTGCTTAACAGCGCGAATCATTATTTTTATGGGGGTTTTACGCCCGTTTTATTAAATATCGTCATGATTATGGGTATGGTTGGTGGCTATATTGGCTTTTACCGATTAGATGGCTTTATTTTAGCGTATAGTGTTTTCGTGGCGGGATTGGCGCAATTGAGCTTTATTATCTATGGTTGCTGGCGCATGAAGATTACCTTGCCAAAGCCAAATTCATTTTTAAATTGGCATGATAAACGCACCCATGAATTTTTGATAAAAATTATTCCCAGCGTCATGGGCGCAGGTGTCGTGCAAATTAATTCTTTAATAAGCGATATGATTGCCACGACTTTGGGCACGGGCGCGGTTTCATATTTATTTTATGCCGACAGGCTAACCCAATTGCCCTTGGCAATTTTAGGTATTGCTTTGGGGACGATTATTCTCCAAGAATTATCCAAAAATTGGGCGCAAAAAAAATATGAATTGGCAGAAATTAATACGAATCAAGCTTTGGGTCTAGCCTTGATGGTTTCATTGCCTTGTGCGATTGGGCTTTATTTTTTAGCGATTCCCGTGATTCAAGTTTTATTTGAACGGGGGGCGTTTAGCCACCAAGATACAATACAAGTCGCCAAAGCCTTAGTAGTTTTTGCCATTGCCCTGCCTTTTTGGGTCAATAATAAAGTTTTATCGCCAGTATTTTTCGCCAGTGGTGATACGAAAACACCCGTGAAAATTGCCGCTTTTACTTTATTGTTGAACGCGTCATTAGCATGGATTTTTAAGGATTATTGGGGCTTTGTGGGCATCGCCATGGCTTCGGTTATTTGCGCCATTGCTAATAATATTATTCTTTTATTAGTGCTTAAATCAAAAAATCTTTGCCATATTTTCAATAATACTTGGCTGATGATGGCAAAAATTCTTATTTTGCAAATTCCGATTATTATTTTTTTGAATTTTGCCATGCAATATTGGCGGGTTTGGAATTTTATTGCCCTTGCCTTGGTCATTACTATCGTCGCATTATATTATGGGATAGCAATTTGGATTTTTAAAATTATAAAACTGCCAAAAAAATCATTTATACCATGATGTCCCGAATTATTTAAAAATACCCATCGCTAATTATTTTGTGCTTACGCTACGCTAAGAATTAATAGTATAAAAAATAACGAATATTCAGTTTGAAAAAACTTGACATTTAAGCCTAAAAAGCATATTATAAAATCAAGAATATTATCAGGTGAAGTTACCGTATGAGGTAATATTCAAGGGCGACGAACTTCTAAGGTCGCCCATTTTATTTTTGATAAATAAAATTTGTGATTTTAGATATTTGTTTTGCAATATATTTATGATTTTTTCTCATATTTTTTGAACTCGGCATAAAGATTGTTGAATTTTCCCATTGACCATTTTGTTTAGTCATAATGCCAATAACAGATAAATGTCCATAAGGTGTTATATATTGTTTAATATAATACCGATATTTATTACTTACTTCTCCTATTAAATCTGGGTCTTCTAAAGTATCTGCAAATACTCTTATTAATGAAATATTATGATCAATATTTTTTCCTAATTTAAGAAAATTACTGATTTTATCTTTAAAGAAATCATCATTAATTAATATTGGGAACCCTGATTTATCATAAAATATATTGTTTTTTGCATTTATATTGCTATGAAGGATATATTTAAACTCATTTACTGCCTTTAAGGGTGTAATAAATTGAGTCGTTATAAGACAATTAATAATTTTCATTTTATCCCCCTTGTTTCATTATATTTACCACGAATTTCATTTAGCTTACGCCATTTATTTCTTGAATTATCCCAAAATTCCAAATAACTCCAGCCATTAATATTAACTACTTTATAAGGATCATTAGATAATTGGCGTATTGCTGCACATACAGCTTCAGAAGGAGATATGCAGGCTTTATCGCCTACTATAATAGTTGAATTTGCAATTTTAATATCATTAAATAATCCTCCATTATATTGTATTCTGAGTTTAGTGCCTGCCTCTAAATATGTATTTTTATATGTCCAAGACTTGTTAATGATTTTATCATTTTCTGGCACATCAATGACTGGCACTATTCTGTCTAAGCCTAAAATTCTTCGTAATGCATTATTTTCTGACTCACCGTTTTGCTTTTGAGTGCAGATTTCTAAAAATACTTCGGCATCAATTGTAATTTGTGTTGTTTTCATAGGTTTTCCTATAATATTACTAATATCAACTAATATAGCTAATATTTTAAATAAATTCAAGGGATAATTTAAAATTATATTTATTTTTTTAAAATTACTTGAAAATTATCAATAAATATGGTTAAGTGCTTGCATGGTTTGTCAATTATCAGTTAATTTAAATAAAATCGCGCTTATTCGCAATTCGCGTTTAGGCAATAACCCATCGGTAATTAAAGCAATGGAATGCGTCATTAATGCTGGGGCGCATGGTATCACGGTGCATCCGCGCCCAGATGAGCGGCATATTCGGCGCGCTGATGTCGCGCAAATTGCTGAAAAATTACGCCATTCCTATAAAAATATTGAATTTAATATTGAGGGCTATCCCGATGAGGCATGGCTTGAACTTGTGCTGAAAACTAAACCAGACCAAGCAACCTTAGTGCCTGACGAACCCAATCAATTAACCTCGGACCATGGTTGGAATATTGAAAAACACGCGCAAAAATTAACTAATATTTGTCAAAAATTAAACCAAGCAGGCATTCGCGTTTCATTATTCATTGACCCAGACCCCAAAATCGTGCCATGGGTGCAAAAAGTCGGTGCGGCGCGCATGGAATTATATACGGGAATTTATGCGCAAAATTTTGCGATTTCGGCTTCTTCAACCATTAAGCCTTATATTGAATCCCATGATATTGCCCAAAAATTAGGCATTGGCATTAATGCGGGGCATGATTTAAATTGTGATAATTTGCCTTATTTACGCAAAAATTTACCGCATTTAGCCGAAGTTTCTATCGGGCATGCCTTAATTGGCGATGCGTTATATTTCGGGTTTGAGCAAACGATTAAAAATTACTTACAAGCCATCGCATGAAAACGATTATCATTAGTGGTGGTTCGGGGTTTATCGGCGTTAATTTAGCAAAAATAATGCGTGAAGATGGGCATCGGGTAATTTGCATTGATAAAATCAAGCGCGATATTATGGATAATACCCCTAATATTGAATTTTTTCTTGCGAATCTTGCCGACGAAGGCGCGGCTTTTAATATTTTAGCATCAATAAAAAATCTTGATTTTGCAACAACTGAGGTTTGGCATTTAGCCGCCAATTCCGATATTCCTGCTGGGATTTATGATGCAAAAATTGATTATCAAGATACATTCATGACCAGCATGAATCTTGGGCTTGCAATGCAAAAGCTTGGCTTAAAAACCCTTTTATTTGCCAGTTCTTCGGCTGTTTATGGCGATCATGGCGATGCCATGATTAGTGAAATAACCGCGCCTTTATTGCCGATTTCTAATTATGGTGCCATGAAATTAGCGTCAGAGGCGATATTTTCAGCCTTTGCCGAACAATTTATTGAAAAATTAGTGATTTTCCGATTTCCCAATGTCGTGGGCGCGCCCGCAACCCATGGCATTATTTATGATTTGATTCATAAATTACGCCATGATAATAAAATTTTACCGATTTTGGGCGATGGGTCGCAAAAAAAATCATACCTGCATGTGCTTGACTTAATCAAAGCAATGCGATTAATTCACGAAAAAAATCACGAAAAACGGGCAATTTTTAACATTGCCGCCGCTGATGAAGGTATATATATTCGCGAAATTGCGCAAATGGTGCAATCCATGCTTGCGCCCAATTGCCAAATAATATATGGCACGGGCAATAAGGGGTGGCTTGGCGATGTGCCAAAATTTGCCTATGATATTTCTAAATTACAAAATTTAGGCTTTCAAGCAAAATTTAATTCGCATCAAGCCGTCAAGCTCGCAATCCAAGAAATTGCAAGGGAAATAATGCCATGATTATTGCTAAAACCCCCTTACGCGTCAGTTTCACCGGTGGTGGCAGCGATATGGCTGTTTTTTATGAACAACATATTGGCGCAGTTATTTCCACTAGCATTGATAAATATATTTATATTACGATTAATAAAAAATTTGATGATGGAATTCGCGTGGGTTATAGCACCAATGAAGAAGTGCAAAATATCACCCAATTGCGCCACCCCATTGTCAAAAATTGCCTTGAATTTTTGGATATTAAGGGCGGCATTGAAATTACTACTATCGCGGATATTCCATCAAAAGGCACGGGTTTAGGGTCATCAAGCGCGTTTTGTGTTGGGCTTATGAATGGCTTGTCAGCATATTTAGGCAAATTTTCTAACCGCGAGGACTTAGCTAAGGGCGCGTGTGAAATTGAAATACAAATCATGCAAGAACCCATTGGCAAACAAGATCAATATGCCGCCGCTTATGGTGGTTTAAATTATTATGAATTTCACCCTGATGGTTCAGTGATTGTTGAACCAATTATTTGCAAACCCATCATTAAAAAACAAATTCAAGCAAATTGCTTGTTTTTTTATACCGGCATGACAAGGTCAGCCAGCAATATTTTGGCAAAGCAGCAAGAATCTGTGGCAAATGATTCAAAAAAAATTGAAATATTAAAACAAATGGTGCGATTAACCCAAGATTTGCGTTTGCAACTTAATAATAATAATATACGAAATTTTGGGGCGATTTTGCATGAAAATTGGTTGCTTAAAAAATCGCTTAATAGCGAAATAAGCAACGAATTAATTGATGATTCATATAATATAGCCATGAAAAATGGCGCAAGCGGCGGTAAATTATTGGGCGCGGGCGCGGGCGGATTTTTATTATTTTATAGCGAGCCAAAAAATCATTCAAGAATCATTGAATCATTAGCGCATTTGCGCCATATTCCCATGAAATTCACTAATCAAGGCAGCCAAATTATTTTTTATGATAGGTAATTTGCCAAAGCCGATAGCGATAGGAATCATTGAGGGCTTGCACTGAGGCTTCAATAATATTGGCGGATAAGCCGATGGTTGTCCATTGATCGCTGCCGCTCACGGAATCAATGGTGACTAAGGTTTTTGCATCCGTGCCTTGTTGATTTTTATTCGGCGGAATGATGCGCACGCGGTAATCGGCTAAATGCACGCCTTGCAATTGGGGGAATATTACCAATAAAACTTGACGAAACGCGGAATCAAGGGCATTGACGGGACCATTACCAATGGCGGTGCCATTAAATATTTGCCCGCCCACTTCAATGTAAATAATGGCTTCGGATTCGTGCATATCGGTATTATCCGTGCGTAATTCGGATATGACGCGAAATCGTTTAACCTTAAAAAATTCGGGCACGGATTTATCAACCGAACGCACCATTAATTCAAACGAGGCATCGGCACCATCATAAGTCCAACCTTGAAATTCCCGTTCTTTAATTGTTTCCAATAAATCATTAATTTTAGATTCGCTGAAATTTTCAATATTAATTTTCTTTAATGAATCGCGAATATTGGATTTACCCGATTGATTAGAAACGATAATATGACGGCGATTGCCGACTAATTCGGGGTTAATATGTTCATATGCAGTGGGGTCTTTCACCACCGCTGAGGCATGTAAGCCACCCTTATGCGCAAAAGCGGCACTGCCGACATAGGCTTGGTAAATATTGGGGTTGCGCGCGATGCGTTCGTCTAAAATTCCTGATAGATGTTTTAACAAATGAAGATTATTTGCCGCTTTGCCAATATCGTAATTGCCCTTAAAATGCAAATTACCGATAAGCGAGATAATATTGGCATTGCCGCATCGCTCGCCCAAGCCGTTAATCGTGCCTTGCACTTGGCGCACGCCCGAATTTATTGCCGCCAAGCTGTTTGCCACGGCGCATTCTGTATCATTATGGGCGTGAATGCCCAGTTGCGATAAGTTGATTTTCTTGCCTAATTCATCACAAATTTTGCTGATTTGTGTCGGCAACATGCCCCCCCTTGTGTCGCAAAGCACAACCCATTTCGCCCCAGCATTAAGCGCGGTTTGAATGACTTCAAGCGCGAATTTTGGGTTTGCTAAATACCCATCAAAAAAATGTTCCGCATCCAACATGGCGTGTTTGCCATGCGCCACCATTAATTTTATGGAATCTTCAATCATTGCCAAATTTTCGTCCAACGAGATATTTAAAGATTCTTGGATTTGCTTGTCCCAAGTTTTGCCAACCAAACACGCATTGCTTGCTTGGGATTCAATAATATCACGAAGCGCAGGGTCGTTATGCGCGCTTATGCCCGCCCGTCTGGTCATGCCAAAGGCGACAAATTGCGCGTTTTTAAAATTAGGCTTAATTTTGAAAAAATTTGTATCCGTGGGGTTTGCGCCGGGCCAACCGCCTTCAATAAAATCAATACCAATATTATCAAGGGCTTGGGCGATGGTTTGTTTGTCGGCAACGGTGAAATCAACCCCGCGGGTTTGTGCGCCATCGCGTAATGTCGTGTCAAATAAATAAATTCGTTCTTTTGCCATAACAATAAATTAATATATTAAAATCAATAATACAAGAAAAATATTACCATGCTCAGATTCATATTTTGCTTAAAGCATCTAGACTTGAAGTGGTTATTGGGTATTGCAACGAAAAATTAAGGTATTCAACCCCAAAACTCCGAAAAATTTAAAAATATCTAAGCGATGAAAAAAATAAAAAACACCTTGCATTATGATAAAATTTGATGTATAAAAATAAAATTAATATAAAATTTTAGGTAAATAATGAATCACATAGTTTTTATTGGTTGCGGCAATATGGGTGGTCCGATGGCATTGAATCTTGCCAAAAGCGGCTATAATATTATTGCCATTGATAATTTGCTCAGTAATTTGGATAAATTGCGCCATGAAAATATCGTGGTTGACGCTGATATTGCTTCGGTAATTTATGGTCATAATTTGCCATTAATTGTTATTTCGTCGCTTCCTTCTGGGGCGCAAGTGCGCGCGGTATACCAAGACTTAATTGCCCATTTGCCGAAAAATTCTATTCTTATTGATTGTTCAACAACTGATGTTGCCACAGCAAAATGGTTGGCTGATTTAGCAAGCGAATATGAAATGCAATCGCTTGATGCCCCAGTTTCTGGCGGGGTCAAGGGTGCGGCTGATGCGACATTAACCATCATGGTCGGGGGCGAAGAGGCAACTTATCAAGAATCCCTTAAAATATTACAAAAAATTGGCAAGAATATTATTTATTGCGGGGCAAGCGGCAATGGGCAAGCGGCGAAGATAATTAATAATATGATGCTTGCCGTGCAGATGAACAGCATTTGCGAAGGCTTTGTTTTAGCACAAAAATTGGGTTTGCCCGCCGAAAAATTATTTGCTGTTGCATCGGTTTCATCGGCGCAATGCTGGTCGTTAAATTCCTATGCGCCCGTGGCGGGATTAGTGCCAAGCGCGCCAGTAAATCGCGAATTTACGCCCGGATTTGCCGCGGGCATGATGCTCAAAGATTGCAATTTAGCCTTGCAAGTTATGCAAAGCGTAGACGCAATATTACCGCTGGCAACCAAAGCCGCGCAAAGATACCAAGAATTTGTCATGCTATATGGTGAAAATCTTGATTTTTCAGCAATTATTCAATTAATACAAAGGGAGAATAGTAATGAGTGAAGAAATTCTTAACGATTATTTAGCAATTTTGCGGCAAATGGATTTAATGAATCGCCGTTTTTCGGAAATTATTAAAATTGAACTTGACCGCAATAATATTTACGACTTAAAACCAGACCAAGCCATGTTGTTATTTTTAATCGGTGGCGATGAAGTTACCGCCACGGAAATTATGCAACGGGGCTATTATTCAGGCACAAATGTTTCGTATATTTGCCAAAAATTAAAACAATTTGATTATATTAATACGACTTTCGTTGAAAATGACAAACGGGCTGTGCATATTAAATTAACCAACAAAGGCGAACATTTATTTAAATTAATCAATGATGCTGTGGCGCGCCATACCAAACATTTTGAAGCAAATAAATTAAAATTTGAACAAATTAACTATGCTGTCTTGGTTTTACGGCGGATTTATCAGTTATTGGGTGATTTTAAAATTTAATTGTTGATTTTTTGCTTGTTTTATGAATTATAGCTTTATGAGTAAAAATTTCTATATCACCACGCCGATTTATTATGTTAACGACAAGCCCCATATTGGGCACGCATACACAAGCCTTGCATGTGATATTATGGCAAGATTTCGGCGATTCATGGGCGATAAGGTGCATTTTTTATCGGGCACTGATGAACATGGGCAAAAAGTCGCCAAAGCCGCGCAATTAAAAAACATCAGCCCCAAGGAATTTACTGATATAGTGTCGCAAAATTTTCGCGATTTACCGAAAATTATGGATTATACTATTGATGATTTTATTCGCACCACCGAACCGCGCCATTACAAAGCCTGTCAAGCTTTATGGCAAAAATTATTGCAAAATGGCTGGATCTATAAAGGCGATTACCAAGGATGGTATGCCGTGCGTGATGAGGCTTATTACGGCGAAGACGAATTGACTATTAAGGACGGCAAGCATATTGCGCCTTCGGGGGCAGAATGCGAGTGGGTTGTGGAAGAAAGCTATTTTTTCAAATTATCGGCTTTTGGGGAAAAATTATTGGCATATTACCAAGCAAATCCCGATTTTATTCAACCCCAAAGCCGCCGTAATGAAGTTATATCCTTTGTCAAGGGTGGCTTAAATGACTTATCGGTTTCGCGCACTTCGTTTAGTTGGGGCGTGCCCGTGCCCAATGATGATAAACATATTATGTATGTTTGGCTAGACGCGCTGACAAATTATATGACTGCTTTGGGTTTTCCTGATGAATCAAGCGCGTTATATCAACAATTCTGGCCCGCATCACTGCATATTGTCGGCAAGGATATAGTGCGGTTTCACGCGGTTTATTGGCCCGCTTTTTTAATGGCGGCACAATTGCCGATTCCCCATAAAGTCTTTGCCCATGGCTGGTGGACGAACGAAGGGCAAAAAATTTCAAAATCTTTGGGTAATGTTATTGACCCGTTGGCGTTGGTTGACCAATATGGTTTGGACGCAACAAGATATTTTTTAATGCGTGAAGTGCCTTTTGGTGCAGATGGCGATTTTTCGCATCACGCCATGGTGAATCGCATTAACCATGATTTAGCCAATGATTTAGGGAATTTAGCGATGCGCACGCTGGCTTTTATTGCCAAAAATGCCGATGGAGAAATGCCGAAAATCCATGAATTAAACCATGAAGACCAAGAAATTTTGCAAAAATCTGCCAATTTAATCCATATTGTTGAATTAAAATTATCCGCGCAAGAATTTCACCGTGCCTTAGAAGAAATTTGGGCAGTCATCGGTGATGCGAATCGTTATATTGACAAGGTGGCGCCTTGGGCTTTAAAGAAAACTGATACCGCCCGTATGGCATCGGTTTTAGGGGTTTTATGCGAAGTTATTAAACAAGTAAGCTTGATTTTACAACCTTTCATACCAAATGCTTGCGATAAATTATTGACGCAATTGGCGATTCCCGCCGATAAACGCACCAGTGAATTTTATTTAACCCCCATTGTTGCGGGCACAAAATTCCCTGCCCCCTTTGGCGTATTCCCAAGAATTAATTAAAATGCAGGGCAAAATTTTGCAAATTTGTATGATTCTTGCATAATATTCTTAATAAAAATACCACAACGAAAAAAAAGAGTATACCATGCCGACAACCGCAGTTCAAGAAGTCACCACCCAAGCCATCAATAACCAAGTCAGTATTTTAGGATTATTTTTGCACGCAGATTGGGTGGTAAAAATCATCATGTTAGGGTTAATATTATTGTCCGTTTGGTGCTGGGCAGTAATTTTTGAAAAAACCCGATTATTAAAAAACCTTAATGACCGCGCCGACAGGTTTGAAGAAATTTTCTGGTCGGGTATTTCATTGGTGGAATTATATAATAAAATTGGCAAAACTGCCAAAGATCCCATCACGCTAATTTTTGCAACAGCGATGAGCGAACTTATGCGTGGCGGCGATAATACCACGATGGGAATGCGGCTTGACCGCGCCATGCGCGCCACATATGGACGGCAAGTCGCGATTTTAGAACGCAATATTTCAGTATTGGGCACAACCGCCTCGGTTGCACCATTCATTGGCTTATTGGGCACAGTTTGGGGCATTATGAACAGCTTCACCGCGATTGCTGGTTCTAACCAAACATCCTTGGCAGTGGTGGCACCCGGTATAGCCGAAGCGTTATTTGCAACCGCAATTGGTTTATTTGCCGCCATTCCCGCCACTGTGGCGTATAATAAAATCAGCCATGATGTTGACAAACATTGCAACCGATTAGAAACCTTCATGGAAGAATTTACGATAATTGCCGAACGCAATATAACGGCAAACGGGAAATAAAATGGGCGCACAAATTTCTTCTTCTTCACGGGCGCGCGGGTCAAGACGCAAGAAAACTAACCCCATAACCCAAATAAATGTGACACCATTCGTTGATGTGATGTTGGTGTTATTGGTTGTATTTATGATAACTGCTCCGTTGCTTACAGTGGGGGTGCCCGTGGATTTACCCAAAACTCAAGCGTCAAGCCTGCAAGGTTCAGAAGAAGTTTTATCCGTGTCAATACAAAAAGATGGTAAAATTTTTGTCGGCGAATCCGAAGTTGCTTTGGATAAATTAGGGGCAAAATTAAAAGCCATTAGCAATCAAAATACCCAAGCTAAAGTTTATGTCAGGGGCGACCAAGGCATCACCTATGGCAATATTTTGAAAGTCATGGGCGTCATTTCCAGCGCAGGTTTTAGCAAGGTTGCGCTTATTTCTGAATCGTTAAATAAATAAACATGGGCAAATTTCAAACACTGCAAAGTTTTTGGCAAAAACATCCGAATTTAAGTCTGTCGGTTGTTTTGCATCTTTTTTTTCTGATATTATTTTTATTTGGCTTGCCCATCTTAAATACCCGTGATTATAGCACCCCGCCCCCGCCCCTTGATATTGAACTTATCAGCCCCGACCAAGTGCCAACAAAGAAATCACCCCCCGCGCTGGCAGCCAATAAAGAAGAATTGGCAAAACCTAAACCGATTGAAACCGCACCACCCACGCCAAGCCTGCCACCAGAGCCATTAATTGAACCAGAAAAACCCAAAATCAACGATAAAATTCCAACGCCCGCCCCTAAACCAGACGCCAAACCTGAACCCGCCCCTAAAAAACCTGAACCAAAGCCTGAACCTGCGCCCAAGCCAGATGTTAAGCCTGAACCCGCCCCCAAGCCCGAGGCAAAACCCGAGCCGACCCCTAAACCAGAGGCAAAACCCGAACCCAAAAAGGAAGAACCTAAAAAATCCCCCGAACCACCCAAAGAAACCCCAACGCCACCGCAACGCCAAGACCCCAAACCCATTGCGGAAAACCCCCCCGAAAAACAATCTATTAATCAAATTACATCAATATTAAAAACTTTGGATAAATTGAAAACAACTCCTGATTCTGCGGGCAAGGCGCTTGAAAATAAAGCCCTTAAAGCCGAAGATAAAGCAAGTAAAATCGTTGATGATGTGCAAAAAGGCGATAAAGACAGAATGGTTGCCACCGAAATTGATATTTTGCGTCAACAATTATCGCAATGCTGGTCAATTCCCGCGGGCGCAAGGGATATAGATAAATTAGTCATTGAAATTGAACTGGAAATTAACCCAGATAAAAGCGTGCGCACTAAAAAAATTAACGATACCAGCAGGTTAAGCGATCCGTTTTACCGCAATGCTGCCGAATCGGCTTTGCGGGCATTTGACCACCCGCTTTGCAAAACGCTTAAATTACCCGATGGAAAATATAATGAATGGAAAAACCTGATATTTTCCTTTGACCCCAAACGAATGGTGCAATAATTTTATCTTAAACCATCTTTACCGACAATTTCGCTAACTTGTAAACCGCCAATTCTTGGCAAGGGGCGACCCGAATCGGTGATACAAATCGCCACCATTATTTCATTGGCGCGCGGTGCATCGTGAATCGTGATTTCCATGGCATCAAAATGCGACCTGACAAAAGCGGCGTCTTTATGCCCCAATGGCACATCAAGAGTTTTCCCCATACAGCCCATTTTTTTTGCCGAAGGCACTAATGATGCCCCCTTTTCAACGGCTTCACGCAAGGTTTTACCCATTTTAGGATGAAGAATTGCCGCCGCATGTTCCAATTCGCCATTTTCGCCGACCATGGCAGCTTTGCCATAGCTTTGGGCTTCACTGGGTGCAATGCCAAGGGCGGCAACGCATTTCTGCCCTAAAATCGCGCCTAATTCTTCGCCAATATCCATTAAATCGTCAAGATTTTCGCTATATTTTCCAGCAAATGGGTTGGCGATGACCGCGACAGCTGACGCTCTTTTGGTGGGGTGCGCTAAAACTTTACCCATTTCCATAAAAATTTCTTCAACCGATACGACTAATTTTCTAATTTGCAATTTGCTCATCGCAAGCCATCCTTTCCTTGAATTTCTGAAACTGCTAAACCGCCCGCACGATTATGAATTCTTGCCCCAGTTGTCATGACCAAGGCAAGCAGTATTTCGTCTTTATGCGGGGCATCGTGAATATAAACTTCCATGGAATCAAAATGCGAACGGACATATGAGGCGTTAATATGGGTGATGGGCACATCAAGCCTTGTGCCCATGCCGCCGACTTTCTTTGCCGAAGGCACAATTGCCATGGCATCGCCCAATAATTCACGCATCGCATAACCGCCCGGCAAATGCCATAAAGCCCCATGTTCAAGTTCGCCATTTTCACCAATTAAAGCACCTTTACCATAACCTTCAATAACGCGGGGGTCGCCACCCAAAGCGTCAATCATCTGCCCCGCCATTTTTAAACCCAAGGGTTTTAAATCATTCATAAAATCTGTGATATTCTCAACATATCGTCCAGCAAATGGATTAGTAATCACGCTTAAACTAGCGGCGCGCCGATGCACCCGTGCGGGTTTGGGACCAAATTCGTGAAAAATTTCTTCGCATATCACGATGCTTTTGCGGATAATAATGTTGTTCATTCGCGTTTCTCAATTAATATTGTCGTATTATAGCTGAATATACTCAATTTTTCAAGCTAATTTATTTTTAGGACATTCCCTATTTTTTATTTGATTAATTTATAATTTTTAAATATTTTAATAATCATTAAATTCGTTTAATTCTTGCAATTTGAAAAATTATTATTTCTTAATCAATTAAATCAAAATAATGCTTATGGTTATTATTCGTGCATTGCACGATAAAATCAGGGGGTTTGGGTAAATAATCACCCCCTAAATTACTCCATTCGCATAAAATATGATGGGTGGCGATTAATTCATCAAGCCCCAATTCCAAAATTTCTGAAGGGTGTTTTATGCGATATAAATCGCCATGAATAATGCCATGATATGCGATGATTAAATTAAAACTGGGGCTTGGCACGATTAAATCGGGGTTTGCAAAATAATCTTGCAATATTTGTTTGATAAGCGTGGTTTTGCCGCTGCCTAATTCACCAATAAAGCCAATGAATAAGGGGTGTTCGGATTTTTTTATGCGCTTAATTATTTCATTAACAATTAATTGGTTATTATCAAATCGCATATTATTTCACAAGATTATGGCTAAATTTCATGCCGTCTTGATTGATGATAAGCATCGGCACGCGCCAATATTGTGGTGTTTTCACAATACCATTGCCATGAATTAAGCCCTTGGTAATGCCTGCGGCAAAAAAACAAGCCTTATTATCCGCGACTAATTGCTGGGCGGTATAAAATTTCTGGGTATTTAAACCAAATTTGCGAATATTATCCGATTCTGCTTGGCTTAACGGATTAAATCTGCCAAAATATTCACAACCTAAAACATTCGCCGCCGCCGCGCATAATACGCCTTCGGGCGTGCCGCCGATGCCTAATAAAGCGTCATATTCATTGCCCGATTGCATCGCCAAAATTGCCCCCGAGACATCGCCCGCATCATACCAAGCCACCGAGCACCCCAAATTTAAAACTTCGGCGCGCAATGATTTATGCCGTTCTTTATTTAACATATAAATTTTCAAATCCCTTAAATCCTTGCCTTTGGCTTTGGCAACTAATTTTAATTGCGTGCTTATCGGGCTATAAGGATCAATTTTACCAAAAACTTCCTTACCATAAACAATTTTATCCATATAAAAACTGGGACCGACATCAAACATCGCGCCCGCTTTTGCCACTGCCAGCACGCTTAGGCTATTGCCTAAACCATTGGCTAAATAAGTCGTGCATTCCAAGGGGTCAACGGCAATGTCATATTTTTGCATGATTTTGGAGTTCTGGCGCGCTCCGCCGACTAATTCCCCATTATATAATTGCGGGGCTTCGTCTTTTTCGCCTTCACCGATGATGATTTTACCATGAAAATTGCGAATTTTATTAAGTTCCGCGCGTAAGGCATCAACTGATAATTGGTCGGCATGGTCTTTATCACCGCGTCCCCAATCTTGATAAGCCGCCACAGCAGCACAAGCCACAGCATGGCTAATTTTTTTAATCGGCAAGAAATTATCAGGCATGAATTATTCCATTACCCCGCGCCATAGCCACCACGCCCGAACGGGCAATTTCAATTTCGCCCAATTCGGCGATTAAATCAATAAAAGCCGTAATTTTTTCGGGGCTACCCGCTAATTGAAAAATCAAACTATCGCGGGTTGTATCGGTGATGATTGATTTGAAAATATCCGCATATCGCAAGGATTCGGCGCGTTTTTCACCAATGGCGACTAATTTAATCAAGGCAACTTCTTTGGCAATAAATGCGCCATCAGTGGTTAAATCATGGACTTCATGCACGGGGATAAGCCGTGATAATTGCGCCTTAATTTGATTAATAATATTGGCGGTGCCATTGGTAACCACGGTGATTCGTGAAGTATTATCATCGCGCGACATGGCGGATACGGTTAAGCTGTCAATATTATAGCCGCGCCCAGAAAATAAACCAATGACTCGCGCCAAGACACCGGGTTCATTATCAACAATCACCGACAGAACATGGGTTGCCACAATCTGATGCTGGTTGACTATATCATAAGCGGATAAGGGTTTGTTTTTTGCCATTTTATACTCATATATTCTTTAATTCCCCATAATCATATTGCATAAAAATTATTTTTGCAATATTTTTTTTGGTTTTACCCAAAGATTAAATGGTCGCGCCCAAGCAAATTAACAAATTCGTTTAATGTTAGGCTTGCCCCCGTTGGGTCGGTGAATTCCCCGCTTATGATTAATTTTTGGTGGCTGGCGTTGCTGGCGGTAAAGTCAATGACAATATCATTATTGCCATCAACCGCGGCATTAATAGTAGCATTTTGATAGGCGTTGGAAAAACTGGTAAAATCAATAATCGCACCACCATTATCATGAAAATGCAGAAAATCAGTGGTGGAATTATATTGATTAACTGTGATGGTGTTATTGGTATTCGTGTTAAAATTCCATAATAAAACCTCACGGTTATTGGTTAAATTTAAATTATTTTGCGCCGTTGTTGCGGTTAATTGCACCACGCCACCTTGAATATTTAACCCCGCAATATTCGCGGCATCAACGATATAAATTGCATCGCTGGCATTACCTTTGATGATTAATTGGCTTGCGCCTAATCGGGTGCGGGCACTGGGGCTGATAATGATGAAATTATTTGCATTGCTTGCGTTTGCGCCCAAATCAAAAACTTCAATATTATTAAATATTCCGCCCGCCCCAAGGTTTATTGAAGTTAAATTGACATTATTATTGCCATCATAAAATTGCACGGTATCTTCGGTGCCGCTGCCGCCGCTTAATGTTCCTGAAAAATTCATATCTTCAATTAAAAATAAATTATTGCCGCCATTGGTTGAACTTATGGCATTGCCTTCCTTGATATTTTGTAAATCAATATGAATGCTAAATACTGATGAGCTATTGCCCGAAGTGGCGATGGCTTTAATATCATAACTGGGCTTAATGCCCGAATTTGTTTCATAATTTGGCGAGCTGTTGAAAAATACTTCGCCCGTTGTGGCATTAATATTGAAAAATTGATTATCATTGCCCGCGCTTGACGATAATGTAAAGACTATGGCTGTGCCATCGGCATCGGTGGCGTTAATATCAAAAACAAGATTCGTTGCGGACGAATTTTCCGCAATACTTGCAATTGTAATGCTGGAATTTATGCCATTCGTGAACGAAGGCGCGTTATCGTCCAAATTAGTCAAAGAAAATATTAATAATTGTTGGGTAAATTTATTATTAGACCCCGCCGTTATCGTCACAGAATATTGGGTTTTGCCCGATTCAAAATCTGGGCTTGAAATAAATCTTAATAAACCTGCGTTATTAATGGTAAATAAATTATTATCACTTAGGCTTGGCGTTAGGCTATATGTCATGCTGGTTAAATCCGCATCGGTTGCCACAGCGGTATAAATCACCAACGAGGATGCGATATTTTCATTGACCGCGCTAATCATGCTGGGCGAAGTGAATGATGGATTAAATTCATCAATATTATTAATGGATACAGTGTAAATATGGGTAGAGCTTAAATTGCCTGATTTTGCTTGGACTATAACATCATAATTTGCCCTTGTTTCAAAATTGGGGCTGGTTTTAAATTTAACAACACCAGTTTGCGAATCAATCGTGAATGATGCGCCTTGGGTATTAGAGGTTATCGTATCAAGGGAATAGCTAACCGATTGCCCATCAATATCGGTTGCCACGGCAGTAAATGCGGGGTTCGTTGCCGCTAAATTTTCATCAAAATTAAATACCGAGGTTAAATTGGTAAATGAAGGGGAGTTTTCATCAACATCATTAATCGTGCCCAAAACTTCCAATTGCGTGTTTTGCCCTAATTGATTAGATACCACGACATTAAATCTGAATAAGCCGCCTTGGCTGGTTTCAAAATCTGCGGCACTAAATTTAACTTCACCCGTTTCGGAATTTATCGTGATGCCACTCGGGGCATTGACTAAATCAGCAAGGCTATATGTTAAGGGGCGACCCTCCAATCCAGTGGCAGATAATAAAATTGCAAATGACGCATTTTCGTCAAAATTAATTGATTGGCTTGGCATGGTGAAGCTTGGACCTGCGCCTTCGGGTAAGTCTTTAAGTTTAATTTGCACAAATTGCAAATCCACGCCATCGTTTGATTTTGCTGCAACGGTGATGCTAAATACCCTATTAATATTATCTTCAAAATTAATTTTTTGGGTATTGGAAATTACGCCCAATGAACTAATCGTAAAAAATGTCGCATCAGCACCAGTTAGCGAATAAGTCACGCTATCGCGGTCGGGGTCAGCTGCGCTTGCCGTGCCAATCATTGCCAAAGTATCTTCGTTTAATGTATAGCTTGCAAAGCTATTGGCAAATCTTGGTCCCCCTTCGGAGACATTTTGAATCGTAATCACCAAAGTTTTTGATGAAGTTTCAAAACCCGTTGTGGCATTAATAGTAACCGAATAAAATGGCTTAGTTTCAAAATCTGGTGCGGTGGTAAAACGCAAAATACCATCGGAACCAATAATAAAATTATTATTATCCATTATATTTTGGCTAAGGGTAAAGCTTATCGGGTTTGTGCCCGCGGTTGATGCGGTTGCTTGATAAACTGCCACCAACGAAGAGGCGTTTTCATTAACCGCTGGCGCGCTATTTGCGCTGGTAAATACGGGTAAAGTATCCGCAACATCGGTGATATTTAATAAAATTTCTTGGCTTGAAGAGATATTATTATTCGTTGCCGTGATTTTTAAGGTAAAAATATTCGGCAGGGTTTCAAAATCAAATGCCGCATGGGAAATCACGCCCGTATCCGAATTAATGCTAAATCCGCTTGCTTGGGTGCTTAAAAAATAATGCAGTGGGTTGAGCCCATTATTCGTTGCCGATGCTGCCAAAGAAAATGCCTGATTTTCCGCAAAATTAATGGTTCTTGCCAAAGATTCATAGCCAAATTCGCCCGATTCAATGATATTATTTAAATTAATCGTGATATTTTGCACGCCGAAACCATCGCTTGATGATGCCACCAAAGTTATACTATATGAATGATCATCCGTTTCATAATTTAACGCATTCCTAAGTGAAAGCACGCCACTATTATTAACGCTGAAAATATTAGCATCAGTGCCGCTTATGGAATAGGTAATTGCGTCATTATCTAAATCAGTTGCGGTTATTTTGGCGAAAGAACCCGCAAAATTTTCATTAATCGCATAGCTTGATTGGCTGGCATTAAATGCTGGTCCCCCTTCGGATATATTTTGCACCGCGATTGAAAATAACGAATCAACCGAACGGCTACCCGATAATGCCCTGATGGTGACGGAGTAAAATGATTGCGATTCAAAATTCGGCGAAGTTAAAAACCGCAACTTGCCATCTTGGGTTATGGAAAAACTATTATTATTGGCAATATTATTGGGCAAGGTAAAGCTGACGATTTGATTAACATCTAAATCCGTTGCCATAAAATTATAAATAGCCAATGATGCGGGAATATTTTCATTAACGCTTATTGCGCCACTTGGCGCATTGGTGATGCTGGGCGCAAATTCATCAATATCATTAAGGGTAACCGAATATGATTTTTCCACAATTGCAATGCCCGTTTGGGCACTGACAATAATTTTATAACTTGCTTGTTGTTCAAAATTCGGAATATTTTTAAACCTTACCACGCCCGTATCCGAATTAATTTGGAAAAAACTATTATCGGCTTGTTCTTTTAATATATAACTAATGGGTTGCGCATCAAAATCAGAAGCCATGGCGGTGAAAATTATGGTGGCTGATGGTGTGTTTTCGTCAATTTGAATGGAACTCACCGAATCGGTAAAAATAGTTGCCGATTCATCAATATTATTAATGACAATTCTAAAATTCTTACTGGTGGCGAGATTCGTTGAACGGACAATAATATTAAGGTCATAATTATTATTCGTCCCAAAATCAGCCGCCGATTCATAATTAGGCATGAAACTGCCCGACCAGCTTACCACACCTGTTGCGCTGTTAATGCTAAAAAATTGCGCATCGCCAAAATTGGGGTTAATTTGATATGATAAAACATCGTTAAAATCGCCGTCTGTGGCGGATATGGCGAAAATATTCGTGCCCGAACCTGTATTTTCACTAATGCTTACCACCGAGCTTAAATTGGTAATTGTCGGGGTAAATTCATCAATATTATTAATATTAATTTTAATTTGTTGGCTTGCCACAAATTTTGCGGTTGAAGCGATGACTAATAAAGTTGCCGATTGGATATTTTCATAATCAAATGGATTGGTTAAGGAAACTTTACCAGTTAAGGAATTTATCGTAAATAACGAAGCTTGGGGCGTATCACCCAAAGCATATACAATTGATGCCCCGCCTTGCGCGACCGATGCCGATGCCACAAAGGCAAAGCTTGAATTTTCATCAACCGCATATGAAATAGAAGACGGCGTAAATGTTGGAATTCCGTCATCTAAATCATTGACTTTAATAATAACGGATTTTGTTGTGCTGATATTATTGGTTGTGGCACCGACCACAATGGTAAATGATGGATTTGTTTCAAAATCAATCGCCATGGCATTGGAAATTACGCCAGTTAAGGAATTTATCGTGAAAAACGCGCTATCGCCCGCACCAGATATGAAATAACTGACATTATCGGTTAAGGAATCAATATCAATCGCCTTGATGGTGCTTAACGGCGAATTAAGCGCGATATTTTCGTTAATGGTAAAACTGCTGGCACTGACAAAAGACGCGTTGCCCTCGTCTATATTTAAAATTGCAATGCTTGTATCGCGAATGACAAACGAATCGCTGCTTGTGGCTTTGATGCGCACAACATAAATATTATCGCCATTTGCATCGGCGGGTTGTTCAAAATTTGGTGCCGAATTCGCAAATTTTAACGCGCCCGTTGCCGAATCAATGCTAAATAAAGCTCCATCAGCAAAACTTTCAATATTGATGCGAATTATATCCTTGCTGTCTGGGTCGGCGGCGGTAAAGCTTGTAATGGCAAAATTTAAATTATAATTTTCAGAAATTGACACTAATGATGGTCCAGCGGTAAAGCTTATCAGTCCTTCGGATACATCACTAAGCGATAATGTGAAATTTTGAATCGTGGTGCCACTTGGCGTTGATGCCGTGATAATTAGATTATAAATATTTTTATCTTCATAATTTAAATTAATTTTATTGCTAATTGCCCCTGTTAAGCTGTTAATTGCAAAATTAACATTATCGGCTTGCGAAGCAATTAAGAAATAGTGCACAAAATCAGTTCTGCTATCTATATCTGTGGCATTAATGGTTTTAAGATTGGTATTAATCGGCGTATTTTCGGCAATTAAGGCAAAAGATTCGCTTGTGAATGATGGGTTGCCTTCATTGACATTATTAAGCGTAATATTCACGCTTCTTGTGTCAAATTTACCATTGGCAAAGGCAATAATTTTCAAATTATAAATACCATCATCATTATTATCCATGGGGTTTTCAAAATTCGGCGTGCTGATAAATTTCAAATCCCCGCTTAAATCTCCAATGCTAAATTGGCTATTATCCCCAAAAGCCGCCAAAGAATAATGCACCACATCATTGGCATCTAAATCAATGGCTTGATAAGTATGAATCACGGTGCTTGAATTAGTATTTTCATTCAGGGTAATGGCGCTTACACCGCTGACAAAGCTTGGCGAAAATTCGTCAAGGTCATTGAGATGAATTTTAATCGTGGTTGTGCCCGATTTACCATCATTTGTCGTGGCAATTAATAAAAATTCAGGGTTGGGATTTGTTTCAAAATCGCAATTACCGCGCACTTCGCCGATGCTATTCACCGAAAAATTCGCATTATTCGTGGTATAGGCAATGCTGTTGCCGTCTAAATCAGTCGCGGTTAATTTAAATAAAACCCCAGAGGTGTTTTCATTAAAGCTAAATGCAAAGCTTGATTGGCTAAAAGCGGGGCTAAATTCATCAATATTATTAATATTAATGGTAAATCGTTTTTGGGTAAATAATTCGGTGGAACTGGCATTAAGCGTGATGGTATAACTGGTTTTACCCGATTCAAAATCTGGGAGCGTTAAAAATCTTATGGCACCGGTTAAGCTGTTGATGGAAAATGCGCTGGCATCGCCGCCTTCAATTATTTCATATTTAATAATTTGGTTTTTATCGCCATCGGTTGCCGATAAGATAAAGCTTGAACTGAAATTCTCATCAAGCGAAATCCCCGAAGGGCTGGTAAAGCTTGGAATAAATTCATCAATATTGATTAAATTAATCGTGATATTTTGAGTTGTAGCCTTGCCATCGGCGGTGGCGGCAACATTAATAAAATAAATATCTTTA
This sequence comes from Alphaproteobacteria bacterium, assembly GCA_965262605.1. Taxonomy (GTDB): domain Bacteria; phylum Pseudomonadota; class Alphaproteobacteria; order JASGCL01; family JASGCL01; genus CBDHFN01. The sequence goes on from CBDHFN010000003.1 coordinate 341,034, forward strand.
TCAACTTCATAATTGGCAGGGGTATTAAATTTTATCGCGCCCGTCATGGAATCAATGCTAAATAAGCCATTATCTTGCACGCCTTGGGGACCTTCCACAAATTGATAGATAATCGGCACGGCATCATTATCGCTTGCCACCACCGAGAAAAACACCCCGCTGGTATTTTCGCTGACGAATACGGCATTTGAACTTGTAATCACCGTAGAAAATTCATTAATATTTGTCAAAGAAATCACTAAATTTTGATTAGTGGTCGTGGATACATCTTGCGCCGTTAAAATAATATTAAATAATCTTTTTGCTTCAAAATCCGCGCCGCTTATAAAACGCAATTGCCCGCTTTGGCTGTTAATTGTAAAAAATTCGGCATCATTACCGGTCAAGCTAAATGTCACAATATCTTTATCACCATCGGTTGCGGTTGCGGTATAAAAAACATTAGTGCTATTTTCGGCAACCGTGGCGGAACTTGGGCTTGTGAAGACGGGTTGAAATTCTTGAACATTATTTAAGCTGATGGTATAAATGCGGTCGTTGATTTTATTATTGGGGGCACTCGCACGCACCCGAATCGATAAAGGTTGCGGCACAAACGATTCAAAATCCACTACGCTTACCACCGAAATATCACCCGTTAAGCTATTAATGCTAAATAAGCTTGCTTGCGCAAAATTTGATTCAATACTATAAGTTAAGCTGCTAAATTGGGGGCTTATATCCGCATCATTTGCCATGGCTTGAAAGGCGAATCTTGTCCCTGAACCTTCATTTAAGAAAATAACATTAGTGCCAGTAAAAACAGGACTATTATCATCAATATCAATAAGCCCAATGCGGACATTTTGTGATGCCGAAATACCATTGCTTACAGCGGTAATAACGGCATCATATTGTTTTTTCTGGGTTTCATAATCGCGCCCCGCGATAAAACGCAAATCACCCGTTAAGCTGTTAATGCTAAATAAATTATTATCAACAACATTGGATGCTAAGAAATATTTAATAGCATCGCCATCAATATCCGCCGCCGATGGATTATAAAATACGCCGCTGCTGTTTTCATTCACGGTTGCCGAAACCACCACGGCGGTAAAACTGGGTCCGCCTTCGTCAATGTTGGTGACATTAATGGTAATATTTTGTGAAACAACTGCGCCATCGGCTTGGGCGCGCAGCGTGATAAAGAAATTCGTGCGCCCAGATTCATAATTTGGCGGCGATATAAATTTTAACGCCCCAGTTTGCGAATCAAGGCTAAAAAATTGATTATCGCTAATTGAGCCCAAATCAGGCAGGGTATAGCTTACCATCACGGCATCGCCATCAGTTGCCAAGACATTGAAAAATGCCGTTGAAGTATTTTCCGCCACGCTGACATTATTTGCCGAAGTAAAAATTGTCGCGGATTCATTAACATTTAAGACATTAATCACTAATAATTTATTAATGGTGCTGGTGCCGTCATTGGCGGTAAGGGTTAAGCTGTAATCATGCGCCATTGTTTCATAATCAGGGGCATTTTTAAATGAAATAACCTTAGTTGCGCTGTTGTAATTAAACAAATTCGCCGCATCATTGGCGATTGAAAATATAATATTATCCTTATCACCATCAGTGCCCGTAATGGAATAAAAGCCACCTGCTGTATTTTCCAGCACGCTTACTAGGCTTGAACTTGTAATCACTGGTTGAAATTCTTGAACATTGGTGATTTGAATTTCGTAAATTCGTTCGGATACCACGCCATTTGTTGCGCTTATTTTGGCGCGAAATGTTAAATTTTGCGTGTTTGTTTCAAAATCAATCGGGCTTGTTAAGGATACTTCGCCCGTAAGCGAATTGATGGTTAATAACGAACCGCTCGCAAACGCCGAATCAATACCATAGGTGATTTTATTAAATTGCGCCGTAGAATCATTATCAACCGCGCTGATTTGAAAAATCAAGCCCGATTTATTTTCGGGCACGGATACTAAGGACGCGCCCACAAAGCTTGGCAAATTATCATCAACATCATTTAAATTGATGGTATAAGACTGAGTCGCGCTTAAATTGCGGGTAACGGCGGTAATATTGACGATATATTGCGATTTTTGCGCTTCAAAATCAGGGGTTGCGCTAAATTTAAGCGCGCCTGTTGCTGAATCAATAGTAAAAAATTTATTATCGGTGGTGAAATTATCCAATAAATAAGTTGGTATATCGCCGTCAATATCGCTGATGGTCGCGCTGAAAAAACTTGCTGAATTATTTTCATTGACAGATATTGCCGCGGGCACACTGGTAAAGCTTGGTCCGCCTTCGTCTATGTCTATTAAGCGAAAGGTGATATTTTGTTCGGTAAATCGCGATTTTGCGCTTGCGCGCACGATAATATTATATGTTTTTTTGGTGGATTCATAATCACCCTTGGTATTTATGGCGATTAAACCATTATTGGTATTATTAAAGAAAAATGAATCATTGCCGGCATTAAGCGTATAGCTTATCGCATCACCATCAAAATCAGTGGCGGCTAATTGCACCAGCGAACCTGAATAATTTTCGGGAATATCAATAATGCTGGGCGTAGTGAAAACTGGCGCGGATTCATCAACATTCACCACCGATATTACCACATTGCGATTCGTGCTGAAAATGCCCGAACGGGCTGTTAACACCACGGAATAGCTTGTTTTGCCCGATTCAAAATCGGGTAATGAACTGGATATAAATTGTAATTCACCCGTCAAAGAATTAATGGTAAAAAATTTATTATCGTCCAAACCCGGTCCCGATACGGCTAAGGTATAACTGGGAGTTTGCCCATCAAAATCACTTGCCAGCGCATTATAAAATACGCCCGAGAAATTTTCATTAACCGAAACAAACGAAGGGCTGGTGAAGGAAGGCGCGGATTCATCAAGATTGGCAATAAACACGCTAATATCTTGGCGGGTTGAACGCCCTTGGGAGCGCGCTTCAACCGACACTACAAAAGTCGTTGAACCTGCTTCCCAATCTGCGGGATTAATAAAAGTTAATTCGCCGCTTGACGCATCAATGCTGAATCTGCCGACATTGGGACCATTTAATAAGGCAAATGACGGCGCAACTAAATCGGCATCGGTTGCCACGATTGTCACAATCGGTCCCGAATAATTTTCATTAATCGTAAAACTTGCGGGGGTTAAGATTGAGGGCAGAAACTCATCAACATTATTAATGCTTACCACTAAATTTTGCAACACGCTATCACCCCTAGCGGTGGCAATTACCGCGAAGCTATACGCATTTTTAACTTCATAATTTGCCCCTTGCAAGAATGATAGCCGCCCATCAGTGGTAATAGAGGTGGTGCTGGCGTCTAGAATATTTAATAACGAATAGGTTATTCCATCGCCATCACCATCAACCGCAATAACCTTGGTAATAAATCCCGATTGATTTTCGTTAATTTGCGCTAAATTTGAAGTCACAAAAACTGGCGCAGATTCGTTAATATTATTGATGAAAATGGCGACTGTTTTATTTTCTTTGTCTTTGCCCGATTGCGTAAAAACATTTAAGCGATATTCGTTTTTTTCTTCATAATTCGGCGATGAAATAAAAAATATTTCGCCGCTTACGCTGTTAATTGAAAATTTGGGCGAATCAAACGAAGGATCAATACCATATGTTATCGTGCCACCATCGGCATCAGTGGCAATGGCTTGATATGCCGCCAGCGAAGTTGGCGTATTTTCATCATAAAATACGGAACTAGGCGAAATAATTACTGGCGCATTATCGTCTAAATTATTAATATTAAGCGTGATAGTTTGTTCGGAACTTGATTGCCCACCCGCAAGGGCAACAACTTTAATCATATATGTTGTTTTGGTTTCGTAATCGGGTGTGGCACTAAAAAATACCTCACCCGTGATGGAATTAATGGTAAAATTGTTGCTATCTAATAATGCGCCACTGATTAATTGGTAAGTCACATTATCTAAATCAGGGTCGCTTGCTGAAATTCTGAATGCTGCTTGGTTTATATTATAATTTTCATTAACCGAAAATACACTCGGTGAAACAAACGAAGGACCCCCTTCGGGGATATTTTGCACATTAACAATTAATTGTTGCTGTGTTTGTGCGCCATTCGCGGTGGCGATAATATTAAGGCTATATTGTTTTTTATTCGATTCAAAATTGGCGGCGCTGATGATATTAAGCCCGCCCGTTATGGAATTAATGCTAAATAAACTGCCGTCTTGGGTGGCTGAATCAATTTGATAAGTAATTGTATCGCCATCAATATCGCGCGCGGTTATCGTATGAAATACGCCCGTGAAATTTTCATTTAAATTCACCGTTGCCGATGATGTAAATGTCGCGTTGCCTTCATCAACATTCGCAACTTTCACAATATATATTGCATTACTGGTGCGGTCCTTGGATTTGGCGGTGATGCGCACCGTGTATGTATCGCGCACTTCGCGGTCAAATCTGTTAATATTTTGAAATAAACCCGTGGTGGAATTAATGGTGAATAATAAATTATCAAAAGTGCTAGAACCCGTAGTTTCTAAGAAATAATTAATGACATCGCCCTCGATATCGCTGGCGGTAATAACAATGGAGCCAATCGCATTTTCTGCCAAGGTTAAGGAGGTAAATGAGGGTAAAGATGGTCCAAATTCATCAATATTGACGATATTCACCGCAACTTGTTGCGTGGTTGAATGCGAAGGTGAATTTGCAACAATGCTTAACACGAAATTTTTCTTGGCGCTTTCATAATCGGGGGGCGATAAAAATGACACAATCCCCGTTGAGCTGTTGATGGAGAAAAAGCTGTTATCGCTGATTGATGCGGGCAAATTCGCCAATGTATACACAATCGGATTTTTATCTTGGTCAGTCGCAATCGCGGTATAAACCGGATTTAAATCATTTTCCGCAAAACTTACCACCGATGCCGTTAAAAATACGGGGTCGCCTTCGGGCAAATTTGTGACAATAATGGAAAAATTGCGCGAAGTTACCACCGAATTTGTCGTGGCTTGCACTTGAATTTCATAACTCGTGCGCGTTTCAAAATCGGGGGCGGATATAAATTCCACGCCGCCCGTTAAAGAATTAACCCTAAATAAGCTGTTATCGCCATAATTTCTGGTAAGCGTGTATGATGGTATATCATTATCGCCATCAGTGGCGCGGGCGGTAAAAAATACGCCCAAAGTATTTTCGGCAACCGATTGAATATTCTGGGTTACAAAGCTTGGATTAAATTCATCTAAATTATTAATCGCAATGGTTAATTGTTGATTAAATTTTTGCCCATTGCTTGTAGCCTGAAATTGCAGGCGATAAACGGGTTTTGTTTCAAAATTTGGGCTTGATTTGAAAAATAATGAACCACCACTTAGCGAGAAAAAATCATTATCCAAGACGCTTGATTCCAAAGTAAAACTTATCGGCGATTGTTCTTGATTACTGGCAAGCAATTGATATACAATATTGCTTATGGGCACATTTTCATTGACGCTTATCATTGATGGGCTAATAAATACAACATCCGTATCGGGTAAGTCTTGAATCGTAATGCGCAAATCGCCCGTTGTGGTGATATTATTTGCCGTGGCATTAACGCGCACAATATAGCTTGATTTGCGTTCAAAATCAGGAATTTTTGTAAAAAATAATTGATTGCCGCTAATTCTAAATTCGCTATTATCAATCCAGCCATTCGCCAGCGCATAGGTTATAGAATCAAAATCGGGGTCGGTGGCATTAATAGTATAAATTGCCGCATCAATCGGGCGATTTTCTGCAATAGTTAGGGAATTAAGCCCGACAAATTGCGGCGCACCTTCGTCTATATTCACTAAATTAATATTAAAATTGCGCGTTGATGAGCCATTAATGGTAACCGCGCCGACTTGCACTAAATAAGATGGGTTGCGCGCTTCAAAATCGGGGGGGGATTTAAAAAATATCGCGCCAGTTTGTTGATTAATGGTGAAAAAACTATTATCAGACGCGCTGTTATTGGTTAAAATATAAGTAATTTGGTCTCTGTCAGGGTCAACGGCGGATGCGATAATCACGGCTTGGGTGGTAATTAAATTTTCTTCAAATGTCGCCGCGAATGAACCCACAAAGGCGGGCGGTCCTTCATCTACATTATTGATGGTAATGCTGATGAATTTACTTAATGATTTACCTAAACCTAAATTATCGGTTGCCTTAAATTCAACATTATAAATTTCCTTGCTTTCCCTGTCAAAAGTTTTAAGGGCAAATAATTTAAATTGATTAACCGTGCCCGAAATCGGTAATACAAAGAAATTTTGCGAAATTCCGCCATTTTCCAATAAAATTAAATTTGTTTGCCCATCAGGCAAGGAACTTGTATCGGGGTCAAAAACTTGAATATTACCAATGAAATGATTGGCTAACTGATTTTCATTCAAAACGCTGGAACTAAGCTGTATATCAGTTGGCGGGTTATTTGCCCGTTTAAGCGTGATATTTAGGGTTTGGCTTGCCGTTTCCCCGAATAAATCACGGGCAATCACGCTTAACGAATAAGTGAAAAAATCCGTTGCCGATAAAGCGGGCGCATTGATGCGAAATGCCGTGCCTTTTAAGGTGCGCGAATCCGCATCAAAACTTAACCACGAAGGAAGATTTTGGATATTATAGGATAATTTATCATTGGGGTCTTGGTCAAAAAAGGCGTTGGACGGCAGGGTATAAGAAAATAATTCGGTCTCGGTCGCGCTTAAATTGCCAAAATTGACATTAACCGATGGTGCATCATTGGTGTTGCTGACAAATAAGGAAATATTGCGATAACCCCAAGCATTATGCGAATCTCTTGCCCCTAATCTGATGGTTAATGTGCCCGTATCGGCATTTTGCGGCGTGCCATTTAACGAAAAAGTCGTTGATTGCACATTAAATACCAGCCAATTGGGCAAGCCCGCCACGCCATTTTGGGTGACTAAATTGGCGGTATATTCTAAAATTGCATCGCCATCTGGATCGCTAAAATAAGTTTTGGGCAATATAAAATTTAATTCTTGTTCTTCGGTCGCGCTGACAACGGCGATTGATGGTGCTTGGGGTACATGGTTAAGCGTATCCACAAATAAAGAAAATGAACTTGTCGCCGCCGCGCCCAATCTATCGCGGGCGGTGATAAAAATCGTGTATGTGCCTGAATCGCTAAATTCTGGGGTGCCCGACAAGACAAGCGTATTTTGATTAAATGATAAAAACGAAGGCAACGGGGCTGAGTTATTTTGATTAAGGCTTAGGGTAAGAGAATCGCCAATATCAGGGTCTGAAAAAAATCCGTTTAAATTTAGATTAAATATGCTTGCCTCTTTCGCGCTTTGCGAAGCAACCGACCGAACCACCACGGGAAAATCATTAGTATTGGAAACATTCAAGGCAAAATCTTGATAAACGCTGGTGCTTGCCTTATCGGTTGCGGTAAGCCTTATTAAATATTGTCCAACATTTTCATTTCTTGGCGTTGCCGAGAAAAAACCCGTGGCAGAATTAAAAAATACAAAGCTTGGAATCGCAACTTGATTGCCGTTTCTGTCAAAAGTTTGCGCCGCATAGGTCAATGAATCACCATAATCAATATCTATAAATGTGCCGCTGGGCAAATTAAATATCCATTCTTTATCTTCTGCGATGGTGATTGTGCCTAATCTTGAGCCAATGATGGGAACATCATTGACATTATTCACCGTCAAGCGAATATCTTGATAGGTTGTTTGCGATGCGCTGTCTATTATTTCAATGCGGATTTTATAGGCGGGATTAATATCGGTTGTAACATCGGCATTACGCGGTATACCCGTCAGATTATTGGTTAGTCTATTAATTGCCATCCAATTGGGCAAAGGATTTAATACGCCAGATGCGCCAATAATATAAGCGTTAAATGATAAATTATCGCCATATGCTAAATCAGGGTCAGAAAAAAACCGCAAATTCGGGTTTAAATTAAAATTAAGCGCATCATTTTCATTAATCACAATGTCGGGCATTGATGTGGTGCTAAATGGTTTATCATTAACATTTTGCACCGATAAAAATAAAGTGGTTGATGCTGATAATCCGCCCTTATCCTTGGCGGTAATGCGTAAGGATAAGGCATTGGTGGTGACATCTTGGTTATGCGGCGTGCCAGTTAAAGTTAGGGTTTGCGAATTAAATACTAACCAATTGGGCAAAGATGCCTGCATAACGCCGCTGGCGAAAAAATCCACGGCGTAAGTTAAACTATCGCCTCTATCAATATCGTTAAACTCTGAAATTGGCAAGTTATAAGTGAATAGTTTATCTTGCACGGCGATTTTGACATTGGCAGGACCCGAATGAGTCGGGGCATCATTAACATTAAGAATATTTATTATATGGTCGGTAATAACTTGCGCGCCAAACCTATCTTGCCCGATAAATCTTATCGTATAGCTGCCAACTTCGTCATTCGTGGCAGTGCCAGAAATAATGCCCGTTGCCGAATTATAATTTAACCATGTCGGGTATGATGTAAATGAACCCGTTATGGGATCTTTAAATTTGGTTGACACAGTAATAACATCGCCAACATCTTCATCGGTGAATAAATTGGGTGAAACTAAATATCTAAAACTTGTTTTTTCGCTAAAATTCTGATTATCAATGGCGTTTAATACCGTGGGCGCATCATTAACATTGGTTAAGGTAATGGTGAAGTCCTTGACAACTTCTATACCAGCACCATTTTGATCCACGCCCCTGATTTTAATATTTAAAAACGGCGTTAATTCATAATTTAAGGGGCGCAAGGTGCGCAAATTACCATTTTCATAATAAAAATTAGATGAAATTTTATCGCCATCGTAAATTTCCACAACATGTTGCCCATTTGCGGTGGTGGCGGGGTCGGGGTCAATAATGCGAATAAAACCGATAAAAGTTCCCGAAGCTGCATTTTCTGCCACGAAATTATTGCTAAGAAATACCGCGCTGGGGGCTTTATTAATATCGGTGACTTCAATGTTAAAATTGCTATAAACCTGTGCGCCAAATGTATCGGTTACGGTTAATTTTACCCAAAGACTGCCAACATCCGTGGCACCGGGTGTGCCCGTAATATTTAAATTCGCCGCATTAAATTTTACCCACGCTGGCAAGTTTGCGCCGTCTGCTTGGGTTAATTTATAGGTTAAATTATCGCCATCGGGGTCAATAAATAAATCAGGATTAATGGAAACATCTAAATAATTATTGCGTAAAATTACAAAATTGGGCAATGAACCCAAAGCCACGGGCGCATCATTGACATTATTCACGGTTAAATTAAAATTCTGGCTTAATTTAAAACCATTGGGGCTGGTAATATTTAACGAAATAACTTTTGTGCCGACATCAGCATTTTGCGCAATGCCAAAAAATAAACCATTTGCCGCATCAAAACTTAACCAAGACGGCAGGGCAGAACCATCGGCTAAATTGGCGGTATAAGAAATAATTTGCCCTTTATCAATCACTTTAACAAAATTTGCCGGCACTTGATACGAAAAAATTGTGCCTTGATTCGTGGTTTGATTATTTAATGTGCCGTTAAAAAGCGGTAAATCAAAAGTATTTTGCACATTAAGCGTAAGCTTTGTTGAATTAATTGCCCCGCCAGAATCAGTGGCAACTAATAATAAATTATAAATGCCGACCGCATCATTATTCGCAACGCCTTTTAAGGTTAAGCCCGCGGCATCAAAATTAAGCCAAGTTGGCGCGGTGCCACCATCGCTATTTAATATTGAGTATGTAATTCTATTCGCATCTAAGAAAATATTATTTGCTAATGAAAAATTAAACGGGTTATCTTCAAAAATTGTGAATGAAGGAATTGTGGCATTTAAAATCGGTTGCAGATTCGTATCTTGGGTAAATGTAATGGTTTGACTGGCAGTATATTGCCCGTCCGTTGCGAAAAAATTCACTTTAAGCGAGCTGGTAAATAAATCGGGGCGCGTGCCTTGCAAAATTCGGGTCGTGGGATTAAAACTTAACCATGCTGGCAATGAACCAGTCGTTATCGTCAAATTATCATTATCGGCATCCTTAAACGCAATTTCAGGCAAGCGATAAAAAAATTGTTGGCTAAGCACATTTTGCGTGCCAATCGCCCGATTAACAAGCGGCGCATCATTAACATTTGTAATTGTTAATACTGTGTCTTGATACGCCGATAAACGATTTTTATCAAACGCATAAATTGTTAAGCTTAATACGCCGACATCATTATTAGTTGGCGTGCCCGTAAATTGCCCAGTCGTTGTGTTTAATTTTAACCAGCTTGGCAGGGCATTGCCGCCTTTAAGCGTGGCACTATAAGTTAATTTATCGCCAGAATCAGGGTCTAAAAACGCATCGGGTAAAATCGTGTATTTATACGCCGCGCCTTGCACGGCAGGGGTTGGGTCTAAAATAATAGTATCATTAATAATCGGTGCATCATTAATATTGCCATATTTTATTAAATTATTCGTGTTGGTAATACCATAAATTACTTGCGGTGAAGTTTTACCATCGCTATTGGCGGCTTCAATTATAAAGCTTGGCGGGTTTTCAGACCCATCATGGTGAAATTGAATCGCGCCTTGATTTACTTGCGCAAGGGTAAATTTTTCGTTAAGCCCAATGACGCTACCATTCGTTTCAAAATTACCATTGCTGGTGCCGATAATTCTGATGAATACATCCGTGCCCAAACTATCCACATCAGTAATACTCAACATACTAAGGGTTATGGTTAAATTTTGCCCCTCGGATATAGTCATGGTTGATTTGTTAATGCTGGGCGCATCGTTAATATAGTTAAAATTAATCGTAACATTAATTTTATCCGATAAAGCATTGACATTATCGCGCGCTTGAATAAAAAACGAAGGCGGTTTTTCCGTGCCATCATGTTGAAATACCACTTGCCCCGCGCGCAATTGCGCCAAGGTAAATTGGGTAGTTTTCACATTATTAACAAAAATACTGCCCGCTAAAATATTCGTGGCAAAAATTGTCACAAATTCGTCCAAGCTATCAATATCATTAACCCCTAAATTTAAATCGGTTAATAAGACATTTTGCCCCTCGCTTATTGTAATTTCGGCATTGGCAATGGTGGGTTTGTCATTGACGGGCGTATAATTAACCGCCACCGAATAAATATCGCTTTTAATAATCGCGCCGGTGTTATAGGTTCTGATGAACATTGTAGGCGCAATTTCACCGCCATCGTGGATAAATTTCACTTGCCCCGCGCGTAATTGGTTTAAATTAAACACGGCTGTGTCGGCGCTGACGCCATTTGTTGGGGCGGTAAAGCCACTAATTTGCACAATGCCATTGCGAATTCCCGATAATTCAATAATCGTATCCGAAGCCGTTGAGTCATTATCGGTGATGAAGAAATTATTTATCGTTGCCGTTAAAGTATAAGATTGCCCCTCGGATAGTGCGATTTGAGGGTTAGTAATAATCGGTATTTGATTATAAGCAACAAACCGAATTGCGGCGGGGGTTTCGGTGCTATATGGTGTATTTGGGTCTTTAACCGAAATATAAAAACTGGGCGCAACGCCAATACCATTATGCTTAAAGCTTATGCGGTTTTTGACAATATCATCATAATTAAAACTGACAACGCCCGCGGCATCGGGGCTGGTAATTTTGCCGTCAATATAAAACGCGCCATTGGTGATTCTGCTTATTTTAATTAAAATATTTGCGGCGGCATTATCGGGGTCATTTATAATAAAATTATTGGGGTTTAATTTGATTGTTTCGCCTTGGTAAATTAATAATTGGTCGGTGGCTGAAATTATTGGCGCATCATTGATTGGTGTTCTGGTGATAGCCGATGCTAAATTTATCGTATAAAGCCCTGTTGCTCCCTTAATGCGGTAATTAAACAACGGCACATTTTCTGAACCATCATGGGTAAATTTTATTAAACCGCGCTTAACATCATCAACGGTGAAACTATCAATTTGGGTATTATTTTGATTGGTAAATTTGCCGCCGCTAATTCTGTCAATGATAAATAAATTATTACCCAAGGTATTTTGTAAGAAATTTTGCGACAAGCCTAAATTATCAAGGGTTAAGACTTTGGTTGCGCCCTCGTTGATGCTAAATGTTGCCGCCAAGGCAGTAATGGGAAGCAAGGGCGAAGATTGCACAATTTCACGATAAATAATATTGCTTAATTTATAACCATCATTGGCGATAATTTGAAACCGCCGCCCCACCACATCGGCGCTCGTGCGGAATTGCACGGCTTGCATAATTTGATTTAAATTAAGATTATTAACAACCCCGTTGGACCTGATATTTAATATGCCATTAACATCATCAAATAAAAATGACGCGCCATTTAATAGCGAGGGATTTAAAATTTCAAGCGAATCTTCGCCGCGCCGAAACCCATTGGTGATAACTATCGTGATATTATCAATCGGCGTGCTGTCTAAATCTACAAATTTAACATCATCGGCAATGAATATTCCATTTCTTTGCGACGGAACATAGCCTAAAATTAAATTTTGCGAACCCGTTAAAACTGGGGCTTGATTATCGGGAATTACGACAATATTAGTTTTTAAAATATTGGAATTATGCTGATTAATTATTTGCGTATTTGATTCAATATATAAACCATCATTAACAAAAAATTCCACGGTTTTTAATAAATCGCCGGGATTCGTTGTGGTATTGCGGTATTTTACTTGACGCAAGATAGTTTGAAAATTAAGCGGTGATGCCCCCTTAGAATAAATGGATAATTCGCCAATTTTTGCATCGTAATCCCAAATAAAATTATTAGGCGCGGTTTGAATTTCCAAAACATCGCCAATCGTAAAATTCTTGGTAATTTTGACCTTGGCAAAATTTAACAGGCTATTATCACTATCATAAACCGAGATATTGGGCGCAACCAAAACCCCTAAATTCCCCTCTTTATATTCTACATTCGCCAAAGTGCCCGTTAAAATTGGCACTTGATTGGACGAAGAAATCGTAATTGTATAAGTTAAACCATTGGAAGTTAATAATCCATCAGATGCCGTTAACCGAATTGAACGGGGATTTAAATTCGGGCTGGTTGAACTATTAATATAATAAATATTTTCAAAAATAGTTTGCCATTCGGAATATGAAGGCTGATTAACGCCAGTTTTCGCCGCAATTTGTAATGTTCCCGATTGAAAAAATACCGATATTTTATCGCGGATAGTCGGGTCAATATTGCGTAAGCCTAAAAAATCTTGATTGGCTTGATAATTCGCAACAATCGTAAATGATGCAATGCGAATGGTTGGTAAACCACTGACAATATTATCAGGGTCCATAAGGGTAATTTCGCTGGCAAAGCTTGCGCCACTTGAACCCTCGATAAAATTAAAACTTGTGGTCGCAACAGGACCCAAAGCAATGCTGGGCGCGTCATTTATAGCCGTATAGCTTGCAGGAATCACAAAAATACTATTGCTTGAAGTTGTGCCGTCAGGGTTTGCCAATTGCACCGAATAACTGGGGGCAATTTCCCCGCCATTATGAATAAATGTAACCTTGCCAGATTTAACATCGGCAAGGGTAAATTGCGCGGAATTGGCTTTACCTTCAACGGCTTGGGTTAATTCTTTATTCAAATAAAATGTGCCACCAGATACTGAAGTTAAACGAATTATAATTTGCGTATCGGTGTTATCAATATCAGTAATGGAAAAATTAGAGGAATTAAGCGTAACGGAACCACCTTCTTTGATGGTAAATCCATTCGCTTGCCATAGGTTTGGTGCCGAATTAACGCTTAATACTTTGACCGAAACCTTGCTTATGGGCGAAATGCCCCCCGAACCATCATTGGCGGTAAATTCCACCACCCGATTAAAGATGGTTGGATTAATGGAACTATTGCTAAACGCGATTAATTGTGCGATGGACGACATTTCGGCGCGGGTTAAATTTTGCCCCGCGACTTTGGAATTGACGGCTAATATACCCGTTGTGGTGTTAAAACTCCAATTAACTTTGTCAATAATCGCTTGAGTCGTGGCATTGGTGGCGCTTAAACGCAAACTATCGGCACCTAATTGGTAATTATTGCTAATTCTTGCTTGAAAAGAAGCCATAGACGGGCTGTCAACATCATTAATCACCATATCCGGCGCGACATAAACCGCCGCTCTGCCCTCGGTAAATAATTTTAATGTGCCGTTCGTGCTGATGGTTGGGGCATTATTTATCGGCGTGAAAATAACTTGCCTTGATGCTAATGTTGTAAAATTAGTATTATCCAGCGAATAAGAAAGCGATAGGGTTTTTGTTTCCGCCAATAAGCTGCTTACTGAATTATTAACATATGATACGGACTTAATCGCCGATAATATCGTGCCTAAATTCGCTTGGTTAGAGATTGTCAGTAATAAGGTGCGGTTGTTAGGCTTTGCCGCGGTAATGCCATTAAAATTACCATTTAAGATTAAATTGTCAAAGCTTGTGCCGCTGACAATTTCAAACCTTATTTGTGAAATTGTCGTGCCATTGGCAACACCATCAATATTTAGCGTGCTGCCCGAAGCCACGAAGCGCGCAACATTCCCCTCGCTAAAATTTAGCGTTGATGCATCAAATCCATTCAGGGTGATTGCCAAAACTTATCCTATGGTGTTCTTCCTCATATTTTCCTCCAAATATATATTACCAAAATTACTAAGACAAATCAAGAAAATGCTTGAATTGTGATAAAATTTTAGGTAATATTTTAACTTAAATACTTGCAAATATTATGCAATTTTATAGTGCTATTGCGTTATTTTTATTTTTATACTAAAAATCGGCGCAATTTTGCTATAATTTGCTGGTTTTCAAGTAATATTTTCCAAGTGAGACGCGAATATAAATGAATCAATATGTTGAAGTAACCCTTTTAAGCCTGTATGTAAGCATTACCTCGGCGTTATTGGCTTTTATTTTGGCTGTGCCAATTGCCGCTATTTTAGTGGTTTGGAAATTTTGGTTTCGCAGTTTTTTACATTTTATTATTTATTCGTTAATGGCTTTTCCGTCAGTAATTGTGGGTTTATTAGTTTATATCTTATTATCAAACAAAGGTTTATTGGGACCCTTGCAATTAATTTATACGCCAAGCGCGATTGTTATTGCGCAATTTGTATTAATTTTGCCGTTAATGATTGGCTTTACCTTGCCGATTATGACGGCGGAATATGAACGAATTTCACCGTTATTTATTTCGTTAAAAATTAATAAATATCAAGCCATTAAACAAATTATTCACGAAGTTCGCCATAAATTAATTGGCGTATTTATCACAGGATATGGACGCGCCTTAGCCGAAGTGGCGGCTGTGATGGTTGTGGGCGGTAATATTTTGCATGAAACGCGGGTATTAACCACCACCATTATGCTGGAAGTTAATAAAGGCAATATTGATGATGCAATAATTTATGGCGCGATTTTATTAATTTTGGCAATGTGCGTCAATGTAATTTCATTTTGGATTCAAAAAATATGGCAATAATCTTAGAAGATATTCATTTACAAATGCAAAATCATGTGGTTTTTCATGATTTAAATTTATTAATACCGGACGCGCCCCTGGTAAGCTTAGTCGGCGCGAATGGCATCGGTAAGACCCTAATATTAATGATGATTCATGGTTTAATTAAGCCCCAAACCGGCAAAATAATTTTTGAAGATAAAAATTCGGAATCGCATCAATCATTTATTTTTCAAAAACCGATTATTTTAAACCGATCCGTATGGAAAAATATGATAATTGCTTGCCCCGATGAATCAAGATGCGAAGAATTTTTAAGAAAAATGCACTTATATAACAAACGCAAAGTATACGCCCCCAAATTATCGGGCGGCGAACAGCAACGATTAAGCATTGCCCGTTCGCTTGCCATGCAGCCCAAATTACTCATTATGGACGAACCCACCACTTATTTAGACACAGATTCGTTGCAATTATTGACAAATGAAATACATCATGCTAAGGGAAATGGCATGAAAATGTTGCTTGTATCCCATGATGCGGCGTTTGTTGAACAAATGTCCGATATTGTTATTGAAGTGCCCAATCGTAAGTTAAAAAAATCAATTTAACTTAATATTAGACAATTATTAGACAGAGAGAATAAATGAAAAAATTAAAAACCCCCCATTATTTTATTATATACCCTGATTTCCTAATACCAAAAATCACCCCAATGAATTTCAAAAATTCATTGGGGATTTTTAGTATATTAATATTTTTCATCGCTTGTTTTGCCAAGCCGATTAATGCCCGTGATGCCTTATGGTTGCAAACGACTACTTCGGTGGAAAATTCTGGATTATTGGCGTATTTATTGCCATTTTTTGAAGCTGAATTCGGTTTTAAAGCCCGTGTGATAGCCGTCGGCACCGGGCAGGCGTTGCAAAATGCAAGGCGCGGTGATGCTGATGCTTTAATCGTCCATGCCGAGGAGTTAGAGCTGGGTTTTATGGCAGAAGGTTTTGGCAAAACTCGCGATTTAATCATGACCAATGATTTTATTTTGGTGGGACCAAAAAATGATACGGCGCAAATTGGCAATTGCATTGATTTAAAATTTGCCATGGAGAAAATTTTGCAAATGAATGCGCATTTTATATCGCGGGGCGATAATTCGGGCACGCATATTCGCGAATTGGCTTTATGGAAAAAATATAATCTTACCCCCAAAAATTTAGGCAGAAATTACCATGAAACTGGGCAAGGTATGGGTAATACGCTGATGATAGCGAATGAAATTGGCGGTTATACTATTTCTGACCGTGCGACATGGTTATCTTATAATTACAAACAAGATTTGCGGTTAATTTGCGAAAATTTTCCCCCCTTGGTGAATTACTATTCGGTTATTAAGGTGAATAAAGACAAGATTCCTTGGGCTGATGAAGAAAAGGCTGAAAAATTTCGCGCTTGGATTTTATCACCGCGCGCGCAAAAATTAATTGGGGAATATCGCGTCAATGATGTTATTTTATTTAATCCCATTGTGAAATAAAGGTTGTATAATTGCATTTATTAGCCACGCAATCGGTTGCGCTTGAAAATCAAGCATTAGAATTTAACCAGCCAAGCGCATCGGTTATTTTCTTGTCGCACGCCCAAAGCGATATTGAATGCCTTGCCCAAGCGATTAAAGGCAGAAAATTGGGCAAAAAAAACACGATTCGCGCCGCGAATCTTTCGTTATTTAATCACCCCATGACTTATGATGCTTATTGCGAACAGACAATTTTTGCGTCTGATTCCGTTATTATGCGAGTTTTGGGGGGCATTGAAAAAAACGAATATGGTATTTTAAAAATCGCCGATTGGGCAAAGGAAAACGGCAAAAAATTCGCGATTTTTCACGCAAATCAACCGCAAGATTTGCAATGCCAAGCCCTTAGCACTATTGGCAAAGAAGCTTGGCTAAAAATTGATGAATATTTGCATTGGGGCGGGGTTGATAATTTTCGTCAAGCCTTAAACTACTGGCAAAATAAGCCCGCCCAGCCTGCAAAACCTATCAATAATTGTGAATTTATGCGGGCATTTAAGCCGAACAACCCCGATAAAATTCTGATAGTAATTTATCGCGCTTATTTTCAATCGGGCACGACTGCGCCGTTTGAGGCATTATATCAAGAATGTAATAAATTAGGTTGCAACAGCGCAATTATTGCAATTAGCACCATTAAAGATGCTATGGTGCGCCAGATGCTTAAAGAAATTTGCCTAAACCATGGCGTTCGCGTGGTTTTAAGCAATTTGTCATTTTCCGCCGATTTTGCCCGCGATGCTATTTTTGGGCAAGCCCCAATTATTGCCATACCGACTCCCAGCACGCCTTATAAAAAATGGTTGGCAAATCCCAATGCGATAAGCGCACGGGAAATTGCGATGAATATTGCCTTGCCCGAATGCGATGGCGTGCAATCAGGTGCCGCCATTGGTTTTCATCATGCGGGGCAATTGCATCGGCAATTATATTGGCGGGTGAACAGCTTAAAAGCTCATCAAAGCGCGATTATTAAAATTGCGCAATTAGCCAAAAATTTCATCATATTACAAAATACGCCCAATGAGGCAAAAAAAATTGCCATTATTTTGAATAATTACCCTAATAAAGACGGCAGAATCGCCAATGGCGTTGGTTTGGATACCCCCGCCAGCCTTGGCGAAATTTTAAATTTATTACAAAAAAATCGTTATATTTGCGATTATCAGGGGCAAAATGGCGATGAATTAATACAATTATTGCAATCAGGCATTACGCATCAAAGCCAAATTGGGCGCGAAATTCGCCATTTTATGCCGATAAAATATTATCAAAAATATTTCAATACCCTTAGCAATCATACAAAAAAAACCATTATTAGCCGTTGGGGGCGGGTGCAAGACGACCCATATTATAATAAAAAAACCCGCGCCTTGCAATTAATGTTCACGCAAATGGGCAATGTTATTTTAGGGATTCAACCCCAAAGAGGTTATGAATTAGATTATAATCAAAATTACCATTCGCCCGATTTGCCGCCACCGCATTATTATTTAGCCTTTTATCATTATATCAGCGCATATTTTCAAGCCAATGCTGTGATTCACTTGGGCAAACATGGTAATTGCGAGTGGTTGCCGGGCAAGTCGGTGTTATTATCCGATAATTGTTTCCCCAATATTATAATGCCCAATTTGCCGCATTATTACCCGTTTATCATCAATGATCCCGGCGAAGGCACGCAAGCAAAACGGCGAATTCACGCGGTAATTTTAGCCCATTTAATGCCCCCCATTGTCCAAGCCGAAGCGCATCTGAACGATAATCATCAAATAGAGCAATTAGTTGATGAATATTATCAAGCCGCCAGCATGGACCCAAGACGCGTTAAAGAAATTGAAAAAGCATTATTGGCAATATTAAAAAATCATGAATTATTCCAAAGCTTGAATTTAGGGCAATTAAATTCAAGCGCGCAAATCGCGAAATTGGACGAATATTTATGCACGCTTAAAGACATGAGCATCAGGGGCGGGTTGCATATTTATGGCAAAACCATGCCCCAGCAAGAATTTGACGAAACTTTGGTGAATTTGGTGAAATATGCAAGGGGCGATGGGGTTGGCGCGAATCAATCCTTATTTCGCGCCATGGCAAAAGACAAAGGCGAATCGGGCGAATTTGACCCGCTTGCCGTCTTAAATTCGCGTTTAACCCAAGATTATTTTCAAGAGGCTTTGCAATTAATTCAAGGCAAAATTTCCCCATTGGGCAAAGAAACCGCCTTAGTTTTAAAGCAGGTTGCCGAAATTATCGCGCCGAATTTACGCGCTTGCGCCGATAAGGAACAAGAATATTTATTACAAGGCTTAAATGGTTTATTTGTGCCCGCTGGCGCGTCTGGCGCACCCACAAGGGGTAAGGCGGATATTTTACCCACAGGGCATAATTTTTATTCGCTTGACGGGCGGGCGATTCCGACCATGGCGGCTTGGCGTTTGGGGTTTCATTCGGCGTATTTATTGTTGGAACGAATCATGCAAGATACGGGCGATTACCCGCAAAGCATATTCATCAGTTGTTTTGGCACTTCGGCGATGCGCAACGGCGGTGATGATATTGCCCAAGCCATGGCGTTAATCGGCGTAAAACCCGAATGGGACAGCGCGTCTTTGCGGGTGATTGGGTTTGAAATTTTGCCTTTGTCGGTATTAAATCGCCCGCGCATCATGGTAAATTTACGCATTTCAGGGTTTTTTCGCGATGCTTTTGCGCAAATAATTGAAATTTTTGACCAAGCTGTGCGCGCCGTCATGAATCTTGACGAGGCTCATCATGATAATTATTGCAAAAAAACCTATCATGAAAAATACCGATGGGCAATTAATCAAGGCTTAAATGCCGAACAGGCAAATTGGCAAGCGGGATTAAGTATTTTTGGCGCAAAACCCGGCAATTATGGCACGGGTCTGCAAGCTTTAATGGATAATGATGCTTGGCAAAAACCCAAAGACTTAACCGATGCGTTTTTAGCATGGGGCGATTATGGGTATAGCGGGCATGGAATGGCAAAAAAAGCCCGCGATTCCTTAAAACAAAGCCTTATCGCGACACGAATTGTCGTGCAAAACCAAGATAACCGCGAACATGATATTTTAGATAGCGATGATTATTACCAATTTTCTGGGGGCTTGGCGCGCGCCATCACCGATTTAAGCGGGCAAGCCCCCATTAATTACCATAACGACCATAGTAATATTGATAAACCGACAATTCGGCAATTATCCGAAGAAATTGCGATAGTAATGCGCGCCCGCGCCACGAATCCTAAATGGATTAAGGCAATGATGCACCATGGCTATAAAGGTGGCTTTGAAATGGCGGCAACCCTAGATTATTTATATGGTTTCGCCGCGACAACTTCGGCGGTGCATCCCGAATATTTTCAATTATTATATGATGCTTTTATTTTAAATCCCGAAGTTCATGAATTTTTAACCAAGCATAATCCAGACGCTTTAAATGAAATGCGCCAAAAATTCCAATCGGCGCAAAATCGTGGTTTTTGGCATCCTAAGCATAATGCAATTTAAACTCAAAAAACGCGATGATTCTTTATAAATAAATTAGCCAATCAGGGTATAAAAATAATGAAAACACAATTATTTCTTATTTCATTATTATAGTGGCATTAATATTGCAACCATATTATTGAAGGTTAGCAATAACCTTTCGGACCATGAATCAAGATTTTATCTTGATTTAGGGTATTTCAGTTGATGCTCCCACTTGGGGGGAAAGCTTATGCTTTCCCCCCATTTTTTTGCAACAATAGGTTAAAAAATAAAAATTACCAAATATAATCGCGTAAATGCGCGATGAGGGGATAATCGGCATCGGGCATGGGTAAGTTTTGAAAATCTTGAAGATTGCACCATTTAATCGGTAGGGGGGTTTGAATCGCGCCTTGCCATTTACGAATCGCAAATACAAACATTATTAAATAAAAATCTGTATATTGATGGGTGGTGAAATTTAAGGGCGCCATGCAGGATTCACGGGTTTCTATTTGCAATTCTTCGTGTAATTCGCGCATTAAAGCTAATTGTGGGCTTTCGCCCATTTCAATTTTACCGCCCGGAAATTCCCATAACCCCGCCATATTCTTACCTTGTGGGCGTTGTTGCACTAAGACTTTGGCATCAGCATCAATTAAGCACGCTGCTGCAACTTGAATTATTTTGCCCCGAGGTTCTGGTGTATCTTGCCAACAATCCATGATGGATTACAAAATAAATCTGCTTAAATCTTGGTCTTGAATCAATGGCTTTAAGCGTTCATGGACAAAATCAGCCGAAATTTCAATTTTTTTCTTGTCATTATCCGATGCGTTAAAACTTATATCTTCCAATAATTTTTCAAGCACCGTGTGCAACCGGCGGGCACCGATATTTTCAACTTTTTCGTTAATATCGGCGGCTAAATTTGCCACAGCTTGAATGGCAGCTTCACCAAATTTTAATTCAACCCCTTCGGTGCCGATTAACGCCGTATATTGCTTTAACAAAGAATGCCTTGTGTCTTTAAGAATCGCGATAAAATCACTGCGCGTCAAGGAATCTAACTTCACGCGAATCGGCAATCTGCCTTGTAATTCGGGCAATAAATCTGATGGCTTGCTTAAATGAAACGCGCCCGACGCCACGAAAAGAATATAATCGGTGGAGACAACTCCATGTTTCGTGGTGATATTTGTGCCTTCAATCATGGGTAATAAGTCGCGTTGCACGCCTTCACGCGAAACATCGCCGCCCCTTCGCCCCTCATCACGGACGCAAATTTTATCAAATTCATCAATAAAAACAATACCATTTTGTTCCACCGATTTAATTGCGGTTTTAACCAAAGTTTCATCGTCAATTAATTTATCGGCTTCTTCTTGTTGGGCTAATTTATAAGCTTTTTTCACGGTTAATCGCCGTGTTGTTTGATTTTTACCAAAAGTTTTGGAAATAATATCGCCTAAATTAACCATGCCCATTTGGGCACCGGGCATGCCGGGAATATCCATGGTGGGCATACTGACGCTGGATGAGCTTTCATCGCAATCAAAATCAATTTCCGTGGCGTCATGCAAGCCTTCACGCAGTTCTTTGCGAAATTTTTCGCGCGTGCGCTTTGCCGATGATTCGCCGACTAAGACATCTAAAATGCGTTCTTCGGCGATGATGCTGGCTTTTTCAAGGTTGCTGTTGCGTTGTTTTTGCCGTTCAGCCGCGATGGAAATTTCTAATAAATCGCGAATGATTGATTCAACATCGCGCCCGACATAGCCAACTTCGGTATATCTTGTGGCTTCAACTTTAATAAAAGGCGCATCGGCTAGTTTTGCCATGCGTCTGGAAATTTCGGTTTTGCCGCACCCCGTTGGTCCAATCATCAAAATATTCTTGGGTAAAATCTCCTTGGCAATATCGGGTTCGCATTGTTGTCTGCGCCAGCGATTGCGAAGCGCAATAGCAACTAATTTTTTTGCTTCGCTTTGCCCAATAATATATTTGTCTAATTCCTTGACAATTTCTTTGGGTGTCATATCAAAGGCGCGAATTAAAATATCATCATTATCTTGTTTCATGTAATTCCTCTATAATTAAGTTATGGTTAGTATAAACACAAATATCACCAGCAATTTTCATGGATTTTTCGCATATTTGTCTTGCGTCTAAATCCGTGTCAATCAAGGCGCGCGCCGCCGCCAAAGCATAAAGCCCGCCCGACCCAATGGCGATAATATTATCTTCGGGTTCAATAACATCACCCGTGCCCGACAATAAAAGCGTAATTTGATTGTCCGCAACGGTCATCATGGCTTCTAAACGGCGCAAATATCTATCGGTGCGCCAATCCTTTGCCAATTCCACGCAAGCGCGCATTAATTGCAAGGGATATTGTTCCAATTTTTTTTCTAATCGTTCGTAAAGCGTAAAAGCATCAGCCGTTGCCCCTGCAAAGCCAATTAAAACTTTACCACCACTGAGGGTGCGAATTTTTTTGGCGTTTGATTTCATCACAGTTGAACCCAGCGATACTTGCCCATCGCCCGCCATGACTAACCTGCCATTCTTGCGCACGGTCAAAATTGTAGTTGCGTGAAAATTTTCCATTTTTTATCCTTATTTCCAACTTAACCTAACCATGTTTATGAATAGAATCAAGTTTTTTTTTATATTGTTTGAAAATACCCAATTTTACTTACTATATTTGGTTGACTTTGGCTACAAATTACTTTAGTTAACTAAGTTAACTTAGTTAACTAAAGTAATTTGTAGAAATTGCTCGATTTAATTTATTTATTTTTTAAAGGTTAAAAATCATGGAAAAAACTCAAGAAGAAATTCGCAAAATTGCGGCTGAACAAAATATCAGGGCGGCTGAATGGCTTAAAGAGAATTTTGACGATAAACAATTTTTATCTAACTCTGCCCAACCACATGATGAGGATAAATTATTAAGTATTGCAAAGGCAATGCGCGAAATGAAGTTTTTAAGCAATTAAATTAAACTGGAATTTTAATGCATAAAAAGCCAAGAAAAATTCATGAAAAACGCGTTGATTTAATTAAAGAATTAGCAGAACAAGCCTTAGGAATTGTTAACAATAAATACCCTGGCACTAAAATCACCACTACTGGACTATATGACGAATTTGTTAGGCTTTCATGGAGTATGATAGAGGAAATTAGACAACATATTGGCGAACAAGAATTGTTAAATTGTTCAAAAACAACAGCAGTATATTTTTATTTAATTGGTGCGGATAGAATAAATCCTTTATTTTATATTGATAATAATGGAGCAACAGATGAAAATAAAAATACTGAGATTCTGGTTGAAATTAAAATATGTTTTATTTTTTTTATAGTTGGTGCTTTTATTTGTGAAAGCTTTGAAATTAATAATAAAGATGAGATTCAAATGGTTCTTAAAAATTTTGAAAATCATTATAAACTTTGCAAAGAGCCATTAACAAAACATTTCAAAAGATTAATAAAAAATAATTGCGATAATTTTAACTATATTGATACTAAATATAGAGCAAATCTCAATGATTTTATGAGCATTTATGTTATAATTGATTTAATTTGCCAAATATTTAGTGGCATTTATAATAAAACAAACAACCAAATTAATAATTCAAATATTGCAAATGCTTCAGATAATGATGAAATTATATGCCCAGATTTTGAATTACAATAAAATAAATGCTCCAAGCGAATATTATATTTCCAAACCCCATCATCGGCATTGATGAGGCGGGTAGAGGTCCATATGCGGGTCCAGTTGTTGCCGCTTGCGTGGGGGAAATTGAAAAATTACCCCAAGAATTTTTTGAAAAACTTAACGATTCCAAAAAATTATCAGCACCGCTTCGCGAATTTTTAGCCCAAAAAATTCGGCAATATTGCCCGTTTTCAGTGCAAATGGTGCATCACAATGTGATAGATGAAATTAATATTTTGCAAGCAACCATGCAAGCAATGCAGATGGCGTTAGCGCAAATTAATACCCCCGCGCAAACGATATTAATTGATGGCAATAAAATTCCCCCCCAAATTTCGCAAAATCATGGTAATGTGCATGCTATTATTGGTGGTGATGGTAAATTTGCCCAAATTGCTGCTGCATCAATCATTGCGAAAGTTCACCGCGATGAATATATGCAAGCAATGGCGCGGATATACCCGCAATATGGTTTTGAAAAACATAAGGGCTATGGCACAAAATTCCATGAACAAGCCATATTATCGCATGGATTATCGCCGATTCATCGGCGCAGTTTTTGCAAAAAATTTCAGTGAAAAAAATGATTAATCTGCCCTGAAAATTATCTTGCAAATTTTTATAATGTGTTTTATGGTTAAATCATGAAAATTATCGCCTTATTTTTTGCGTTCTTTATGGTTGCTTGCTCGGCAAGGCAGGAGGTGCGCGGTAATATCCCCAAGGATTTTCAATTACAGGCAATTGCACCGGGGAAAACCACGCGCAGCGAAGTAATAAAATTAATGGGTTCACCCACAGCAGTCGCCAGTTTTAATCAAGATATTTGGTATTATATCGGGCAATATCGCACCAGATGGGCTTTTTTAGAATCGGATATTGAAGATTATTCCTTAGTCATCATAAAATTTGGCGCGGATAATATAGTCCAAGAAATTGCGAAAAAAGATAAAACCGCGCTTAATGAAATCGCGTTTGATAGTAAAACCACCCCAACCGAAGGCACAGACCCCAGCGTTTTAAAACAATTATTGGGAAATGTCGGCAAATTTAATAATCAAAATACCGGCGTGCCAAGCCTTAATAAATAATACGCCATCAACCACGAACAAAGGAAGCAAAATGAACGATAAATTTGATAATTTTTTTAAAAATCATCCTGATTGCCCCACGCCATATAATGTTTTTGATGTTGATGGTGCGATAGGCTCTTACCATGATTTTGTCAAACATATGCCGAATTTTAATGTATTTTATGCCGTAAAATGCAACAGCCAACCCGAATTATTGAAAAAACTTGCCATTGCTGGCGCAAGTTTTGATTGCGCTTCCATTGAAGAAATTAATTTAGTTTTAAGTTGCGGCGCGAAAAGTGCCAATATTTCTTTTGGCAACACGGTGAAAAAAGCCCAAGCCATTAGTGAAGCCCATAAATTAGGCGTAAAATTATTTGCCTTTGATTCCGAAGCCGAAGCGCGCAAAATCGCTCAACATGCGCCAAATAGCGAGGTTTTTGTCCGTATTTTATATGAAGGATTGCAATCGGCATGGCCCCTTTCGCGCAAATTTGGCTGTTCGCAAAATCTTGCGATTGATTTAATGGTTTTGGCAAAATCTTTGGGTTTAAAACCGCGTGGAGTTTCATTTCATGTTGGTTCGCAAATGCACGATCCTAAAGCGTGGAATCACCCGATAAGCGTGGCAAGTAAAATTTTTGATGAATTGGAAAAAATGGGAATTATTTGTGATTTATTAAATTGTGGTGGTGGTTTTCCCGGCGATTATTTAGATGCGACTCCGAAAATCGCTGATTATGGCAAGGCAATTTCACAATCAATTCATGAATATTTTGGTAATAAAAAATTATTTAAAATTGTGGAACCCGGGCGGGGTATTGTCAGTAATCACGCCAAAGTTGTCAGTGAAATTGTCTTAATTTCCAAAAAATACAAAAGCGATTCCATGCGCTGGATATATATTGACGCGGGCATTTATAACGGCTTATTTGATGCGCTGGGCGAGGGCATAAAATATAAAATTACTAAGCTTAATAATAATGAAATCGTTGAAAATTCGGAAAAAGCTTCGGATAATGAATTAGCGATTCTTGCTGGTCCAACTTGTGATTCGGTGGATACGCTCTATGAAAAAAATCCCTATGAATTACCTTTATCGTTAAAAATTGGCGACAGGCTAGTTTTTCATAATGTGGGTGCTTATTCGCGCAATGTTTCCAGTTGTTCATTTAATGGCTTTGAACCACTTAAAGTTTATGTAATATGAGTTTAATTGCCAGTTTTAATGTGAATAGCGTTAAAGCGCGTCTGCCGATTTTACTTGATTATTTGCGCCATAACGCGCCCGATGTTTTAGCGTTGCAAGAATTAAAATGCCCAAGCGAGGAATTTCCCTTGCTGGAAATTCAAGAATTGGGCTATCATTCTTTGCTAAAAGGGCAGAAATCTTATAATGGCGTGGCGATTTTAACCAAAACCCCCGCCGATTTAATCAGCGATAATTTATCAGGCAATATCGCCGAAGAATCGCGTTTTATTTGGGCAAAATGGCAAGGCATTAATATTGTTAATATTTACGCGCCTAATGGTAATTCCAGCAATGAATCAGAAATTACCCTTGAAAATACCGAAAAATTTCAAAAAAAAATGCGCTTTATGCAAGATTTATGGCATTTAGCCCAAAATACATGGCAAAAATTGGCAGAACCTTTATTGATTTTGGGTGATTATAATATTTGCCCAACCGATAATGATTGTTATGATGCCAAGTTGCTGGCGGGCGATGCGATTTTGCATGAAATGGCGCGAAAATCATTTTATGCCTTAATAAATTGTGGATTTATTGATGTGTTTGATGCGCTTAACCCCCAAGCTCCCGATAGATTTTCTTATTGGGATTATCAGGGCGGAAAATTTCAAAAAAACCAAGGCGTTCGCATTGATCATATTTTGGCAAATGGTTTGGCATTTGATAAAATCACTCAATGTTTTATTGATAAAAAACCGCGTATTATGGAACGACCATCGGACCATACGCCAATATGCGCTTTACTAATTTAGACTAAAAACTAGCAAATTTCGGCTAATTCAAGCCATCGTTCCTCATATTGCGTCAATTTATTTTTCCATTTTGCTAAATCTTCGGAAGCTTTAAAAAATCCGTCTTTATCTTTTGTATAAAAATCAGGGTCTTGTAATTTATCTAATAAAGCTTGAATTTTTTCTTGGGCATCGCTGATGCGGGCGGGCAATTTTTCAAATTCAACTTTAAGCCCGAACGAGATTTTTTTCTTGTCATTGCCGCTTGTCTGGCTGATATTTTCTGGGGAAATTGGCTGTTCTTGGCTTTTTTGGGCTTTTTTTGCTTTTTTCTCGGTATTATCGTCTAGTTTAAAAAGTTTTTTCGCGTTGCGGTAATTTTCATAATCGGAAAATCCGCCCATAATCGTTTCAACTTGCCCATTGCCTTCAAAAACTAATAATTTATCCACGGTTTGATTAAGAAAATCCCTATCATGCGATACAACGATAAGCGTGCCTTGATAATTATTCAAAACTTCTTCAATCATTGTTAAAGTATCCATATCAAGATCATTGGTGGGTTCGTCTAAAATCATGAAACTGCCGGGGTTTGCCAGAATTTTTGCTAAATGAATGCGGTTTTTTTGCCCGCCAGATAAAGTATCCACCGTGCGCCAAGCATCATCGGCTTGAAATAAGAAATCTTTGATATAACCGCAGACATGGCGCATTTTACCGCGCACCAATAAATGATCCGTGCCCAAGGGGCAAAGATTTTGCTGAATGGTTTTGCCGATTTTTAAGCCTTCACGAAATTGGTCAAAATAGCTAAATGCGACATCCGTGCCGATTTTTACCTTGCCTTTATCGGGGGTTATTTCCCCAACAATTAATTTTAAAAAATTAGTTTTGCCCGAACCATTTGCGCCTAAAATGCCAATTTTTTCCCCGCGCTTGATGCGCAAAGAAAAATCTTTTAGAATAATAATTTCTTTTTCGTCCTTTGTATATGCTTTACTGACGCCATAAAATTCGGCAATAATATCGGAACTTTGTTCAAATTCAATGATGGGGTGATTGATTTTTTTTGTGGCGCGTTTAAATGATTTAATATCATTTTCTAATTGCTCATTGGCTTCATGGGCTTGATTAAGCCTGCGCACATTGCGTTTTACCCGCGCTTTTACCCCGCGCATCGCCCAATTCATTTCAATTTCCACGCGTGAAGCGCGGTTTTCCAACGAACGCATTTCTTGGTTTAATAATTCTTCGGACCAAGTGGCAAAATCACGAAAACCTGTCGGGCTTATTTTTAATTTTTGCCTGTCAAGCCAAAAAACTTTATTGGTGACGCGCGCCAAAAATTCCCTATCATGCGAAATAACCAGCAAGGTTAATGGCGAACTGGCTAAATAATTTTCCAGCCATTCAATAATTTCTAAATCACAATGGTTCGTCGGTTCGTCCAATAATAAAATATCGGGCGATTCTACCAAAGCGCGCGCTAACTCCACGCGGCGCAATTGCCCCCCGCTTAAATTTGCCATATTCCACTGAATTTCAAGCCCTAAGGGTAATAAAATTTGTTCAATGCGGGCATTTTTATCCCAATCTTCAAGATGCGCCGACATGCCCGAAAAAATGTAATTTTCAATGGTTTCATTCACTCTTGGCACATCTTGGCGCATCATGCCAATGGTTATGCCGGTGTATTTCCAATATTTACCCTCGTCCAATTCCTTAATGCCGCAAATCATATTCATTAAGGTTGTTTTGCCCGCGCCATTTTTGCCAACCAAAGCTATACGGCTATGGCGATGAATCGGGAAAGTAAGATTTTCAAAAAAAATCTTATTGCCAACCATAACGGTGGCTTCTTCAATAGAGAGGATTAAGTCGGACAATTTTTAACTTTATTTTCTTTATTTATCAATAAAAACACCAAAAGCCCCATATTTAATGGGGCTTAATGATATTTTTATCCATAAAATTAACCGACAATTTCACTGCCCGCAAAGAAAAACGCAATTTCTTCCGCGGCAGTTTCTGGCGCATCCGAGCCATGCACCGAATTTGCGTCAATGGATAAGGCAAATTCTTTGCGGATAGTGCCCGCTTCGGCGTTTGCTGGGTTAGTTGCCCCCATAATTTTGCGGTTTAATGCAATGGCATCTTCGCCTTCAAGCACTTGCACGACAACGGGTCCCGAAATCATGAATTCGCATAAGTCTTTGTAAAATGGGCGCGCAGCATGCACGGCATAAAAATTTTGGGCTTGCGCTAACGACATTTGAATTCGCTTTTGCGCGACAATGCGCAAACCAGCTTCTTCAAATTTGGCATTAATTTTGCCGGTTAAATTGCGTTTTGTTGCATCAGGTTTAATGATGGAAAAAGTGCGTTGAATTGTCATTATATATCCTTAATTGATTATTCTTACCCTTGCTTAATAGCAATAACTTTGAAAATGTCAAGTTTTTTCTAATCTTGCGCCAAGAAATCATATGATTTTTCAATCTTCGCCACTTCCAAATGAAAAAACTGATAAAATTCGCGTTTGCCAATTTGTTGGGCAATTAAATGATCGCTTTGGTTTTTCCAATTTTTTATTGACTCTAAATCCCGCCAATATGATATGGTAATGCCCTGATATTCAGCATCACGCGCCGAAGAATCAATGCCTAAAAATCCGTCCATGGTCACGGCTAATTGGTGCATTTCTTGCGCCATTTCATAATATTTTGGTGCTGATGATTCTTTAAGCTGGCTAACAAATATCACGACATAACTGCCGATTGGAAAGGCTTTTTTATTCATTTCTTGGTGCTTGCCTTGGGTTTTGGGCGGGCTTTAACAATGTTTTTTGTTGTCGTGTCAATCGCGGATTTTTTTGCGGGTGCTTTTTTGGCAATGCTTGGCGTCTTGCTTGCGCTAGCGGGAGCTTTTTTCGCAATTAACGCGATGGCTTCCGCCAAAGTGGCGGTGCTTGTGCCTTTGGGTAAGGAGGCAAAAATTTTGCCATGTTGCACATAGGGACCAAATCGCCCAGATTTCAAATAAATCTTGCCCCCCGAAGGATGTTCGCCAATTTCCGTGGCGGGCACGGATTCTTTAACGGGCGCGGTGCTGATAATTTCCATGGCACGATTTAAGCCAATTTCCAAGGGATTATCAGTTTTTAAATTAAAATATTGCGATGCTTGCTTTAAAAATGGACCAAATTTCCCAAAATCAGCAAAAATTTCTTCGTTATTATTGGGATTAATTCCGACTAATCTTGGCAAGGATAACAGGGTTAAAGCAACTTGCAATGACACTGAATTAAGCGGGATAATTTTGGGTATACCGACATTTTTCGGTTTTGCTTTTGCACCATCTTGGGCTTTATTGGCTTCGCGCTGGACATAAACGCCATATGGTCCCTTTTTCAAGGATATTTCCAAGCCGTTTTCATCATTGCCTAAAATTTTAGGATATTCCGATTCCCCGCCATGTTCGCTATCGGTATTATTTTCATTACCCACGCCGATATTGGCTTTATAAGCGCATTTTGGGTAATTTGAACAAGAAATATAAGGACCAAATTTGCCAATATTTAAGGATAATTTGCCACCATTGCAACTGGGACAGATGCGGTTTTTAATAAAAATATCGCCAATTGCGCCGTCAATTTTGGCGCGAATATCGGCAAATTGCAATTGCGATGATTCCTTGATAATGCCGTTAAATTCCGCCCAAAAAACTGATAATAATTTTTTCCATGCCATTTCACCATTGGAAACATCGTCTAATTTATCCTCCATATCCGCGGTAAATTTTGTATTAAAAAATTTATCAAAATATTCGGTTAAAAATTGCGACAGGATTAACCCCTTAGTTTGCGGAATAAATCGCCGATTTTCTAAATTCACATATTCGCGTTCTTGCAGGACTTTAATAATCGTGGCGTAAGTTGAAGGTCTGCCGATGCCGACTTCTTCAAGTTTCTTTACCAAGCTTGCCTCGTTATATCGGGCGGGTGGTTCGGTAAAATGTTGTTTTGCTTCGCAATGGTCAATTTGCGCCCGTTCGCCTTCGTTAATTATTGGCAAAACTCCTTCGTCTTCGCTTGAATCATCGCTATCTTTTTCTTCGCGATAAAGCACCAAAAACCCATCAAATTTAATAATATTGCCGCTGGCACTAAGGGTAAGTTTTTGCTGGTTATCGCTTAAATAAACGATGGTGGTATCAATATCAGCGGGGCTCATCTGGCTGGCGACAAGGCGATTCCAAATCAAGCGATATAAACGAAAACTATCATTATCAAGCGCGCCGATTAAGCCATCTGGACGGCGCGAAATATCGGTGGGGCGAATCGCTTCGTGGGCTTCTTGGGCATTTTTGCTTTTAGTTTTATAAATTCTGGGCGAATCGGGCAAATATTTATCGCCAAAATGGCTGGAAATTAATTGCCTTGCATTTTTTATTGCGTCCATGCCAACCGAAATACTATCGGTTCGCATATAGGTTATTAAACCAATATTTTCGCCATTAATTTCAATGCCTTCGTATAATTTTTGCGCAATTTGCATGGTTTTTTGCGTGGAAAATCCTAATTTTCTGGACGCTTCTTGCTGCAAGGTAGAAGTGGTGAATGGCGCAAATGGATTGCGTTTAGAGTGTTTTTTCTCTATATTCGTAATGGCAAATTCTGCATCATTAATCTGGTTTTGTAAATTTATAGCTTGTTTTTGGGTTTTAATTGCCTTAACATCCAATTTTTCGCCATTAATATGGCTTAATTTAGCAAGAAAACTGCCATTTTTAACCCGCACGCTTGCCGGTAATGACCAATATTCTTCCTTAATAAATTTATTAATTTCCATTTCGCGTTCGCAAATTATCCGCAAAGCCGCCGATTGCACCCGCCCCGCCGATTTTGTGCTGGGTAATTTACGCCATAAGACTGGCGATAAAGTATAGCCAACTAAATAATCTAGGGCTCTTCTTGCTAAATAAGCGTCAACCAAATCATTATCAATTTGTCGGGGGTTTTGAATCGCGTTTTGCACGGCATTTTTGGTAATTTCATGAAACATGATGCGATGCACGGCAGGAATTTTCTTGTAAATCCCCGCTTCTTTAAGAATTTCCACGATATGCCATGAAATTGCTTCGCCTTCGCGATCGGGGTCGGTTGCCAGATATAAATTATCAATATTTTTGCAATTTTGTAAAATCAGCTGGATATTTTTTTTGGCGCGCAAACCAACTTCCCAAACCACGGCAAAATCATCATCGGGTAAAACCGAACCTTCTTTGGGGGATAAATCGCGAATATGCCCCATTGATGCAATTACATTGAAATTTGCCCCTAAATATTTATTAATAGTTTTTGCCTTTGCGGGCGATTCTACGATGACTAAATTTTTGGTCATGTAATTCCTTGATTAATTTTGCCTTTGCTCTTTATATAAGACAAACGCAAATATAGTCAAGAAATTTATTTTTTAGGGTGATATTTTGGCGAATAACCTAATCACGAAAATATTAAAATTCGTGGCAGTTTGAACGCTTGCGCTTTAATGGGATTGAAGGATTGATTTTTAAATGAGCCACTTTGCGCCTTTTTAATATAATTCGCGATAAACCACCCCGCGCCTGTCGGCGCACCCCTCCATTTTGCTTCGCAAACTGCTTCGCTTAGGAGGGGAATGGATAGCATTTAAAATCAAAATTTCGGGCGTTTAAAATTAGAAAAAATCTATAAAATTCTTTTAATTCTTTCAATTTTATTTAAGCGTAAGCGTAAAATCGGGGGCGAACCGAAAAAAATCAACGATTAATATGCTGTTCCAGCGCGATGATTACTTGATTCATCACCGATTGCCAATTAAATGGCGTGATTTGCCGAAAAATCCGCATGGTTGGGTATAAATCTGTCTCTTCACCCTGCATGTGCCATCGCCAGCAAGAATCATAGCGGTTTAACAGCCAAATTGGCTTGCCAAGCCCGCCCGCCAGATGGCACGGCGAAGTATCCACGGATAAAATTAAATCCATCTGGTGCATCATGGCGGCGGCATCGGCAAAATCACCGCTATATTCCCCGCAATTAAATAATTTGCCTTGGGTGAAGTAAGCTTGCGCCTTTGCCAAACCATCGCCGACTTGAAAACTATAACAAGCAATTTTAGGATTGTTGATTAAGGGCAATAATAAATCAAAATCCATGGAACGGCGGCGATTCATGGTCGCGGCTTCGGTATCATGATGGCGGGGGTTGCCGCTCCAAATCAAGCCGATTTTAAATTTATTTTTGCCAAAATCTTGAAGATTTTTGCGAAATTTTTCAATTAACCTTGGATTCGCGACTAAATACGGCGATTTCAAGCTTTGGACTTTATTGCCGATGCGAAATTTATGGGGCAGGCTTAATAATGGCGCATGATAATCATAATTTGCTGGAAATTTCTTGGGGTCAAGCCATTCGGGGTGGGTGGCGATAAAATTTACGCCATATTTGCCAAAACTATCATGAAATAACCGCTCTAAGCCCAATTGGCAAAAAACAACAATTTTATTCGGTTTCATGTTGTCAGGCAGGGCAGCAAAATTATAAATAAATCGGCTAAACATTAAGCCCTCGCCAAAGCCTTGTTCGGCATAAATAAGAATATTTTTCGCGTGCAACCCTTGGGATAAGCCTTGCCATTCTTCACCCTTAAATGCCGATAAAGCCCGCGTAACTCGCCCAGTTTCATAACGCGCTTCATGCAGTTCCCAGCCCTTATCCATACTGCCATTGCTTAATAAAGTATAAGCATAATTTAAATTTATTACAGCATTATTGGGAATTTGCGCCCGCAATTGCTCAAAAATTTGGACAGATTTTGCGCTTTGGTGCGAATCACGGCAAAAAACCGCGTAATTATTTTGCAAACCAATATCTTGGGGGTGAGTTTTAATGGCTATTTGATAAATTTTATCGGCGGTATCAAAATCCCAATCTTGCCAAAAATCAGCAACCAAACTCATTATATATAAATTATTTTCCGTGCCAGCGATGATAGCTTCGCTTAAAACCTTCGTGGCGGGCATTAGTGATTCATGGCGGTGGTTATTGCCATGAAATTGATAAATTAACTTTGCCCATTCAATGGTCGGATTCATCGCAAATTTATCAACCAAGACTTTTTGCGCTTGATGGGGCAATTTTAATTTCATCAAGCAAATGGCGATATTCGCAATAATTTCCAATTTTTTCGGGTCTTGCTTGTTTAATTGTAAGAAATATTGCAAGGATTGCGAAAAATTCTCTTGATGAAACGCCAAAGCGGCTTGAAGTTGAATAACTTCGGTATGGTCCTGCCCGAATTGCGCTTGGCATTGCAAAATAAGATTTTGCAACGCAATAAAATCGCCGTTTTGCAATTTCTCATGGGCTTGCGATAAGAGATTCATGGATTAAGTTTGATGATTTATAAGGGCTTGACGGCGCACTTGGAAGGGAATTCCCTCAAAAGCATAGGCAAGACATTCGGCAATATTTGCCGCATGGTCGCCGATTCGTTCAAGATTTTTTGCCATCATTAAGCTTTGCATAATTGCGCTGATAGAATTTTTATTTTCCATCATATGGGTTAAGGACGCGCGATAGAAATTTTGGTATAAATTATCCACTAACACATCCTCATGAATAATTTTGCGGACATTTTCATCGGACGAATTGCGAATATCATCGGACATTTGATTAAGCATTTGGCTAAGTTCCTTGCCAATCACATATAATTGTGATGCGTTAATATCATCAAGCGACAGATTTTCATTGAGTAAATTTAGGGTTTTTGACGCATTGCCGCGGATATAATCACCGATTCGTTCCAACGACCCCGACATGCGAATCGCCGAAATTATCATGCGTAAATCTGCGCCCACGGGTTGCCAGCGGGCAATCATATGCACGGCAAGCTCATTAATTTGAATTTCTAAATCGTCCAACACAACATCTGCTTCGCGAATTGCGGCTAATTTTTCTTTATTGCCATTTTTTAAGCAATCACAATATTGCACAAACATGGTAATTACCCGTTCGGACATGGTTAATAACAGGTTTTTAAGCCTTGTAAAATCCTCGGCTTCTTTGCGGCGAATATATTGTTGTTCCATATTAACCAAACCTTCCCGTAATGTAATTATGGGTTTTTTCATCCTTGGGATTTTCAAAAATATTCCCCGTGGTATTAAATTCCACTAAATTACCAATATGAAAAAAAGCCGTATAATCTGATACCCGTCTGGCTTGCGACATAGAATGGGTGACGATAATAATCGTGTAATTTTCCGATAATTCGCTGATTAAATCTTCAATTTTTGCGGTGGCAATGGGGTCAAGCGCGGAACAAGGCTCGTCCATTAAAATGACTTGCGGTTTAATGGCGATGGTGCGGGCAATACATAATCTTTGTTGTTGTCCGCCCGAAAGTGCCGTGCCCGCGGTTTTTAATCGGTCTTTCACTTCGTCCCAAAGTCCCGCTTTTTGCAAGGAATCTTGCACCATGTCCTCGCATTCTGATTCGTTCGCCGCCAAGCCGTGAATCCGAAT
The DNA here is from genome assembly GCA_965262605.1 of Alphaproteobacteria bacterium. Classification (GTDB taxonomy): domain Bacteria; phylum Pseudomonadota; class Alphaproteobacteria; order JASGCL01; family JASGCL01; genus CBDHFN01. The sequence continues at coordinate 377,018 of CBDHFN010000003.1, forward strand.
ACCATAAGCAACATTTTCAAAAATGCTTTTGGGAAATGGGTTAGGTTTTTGAAAAACCATGCCGATACGGGCGCGCAACAACACCACATCCATGGATTGTTGATTTATATCTTGGGAATCAAGCATAATTTTACCCGCGACACGACACCCATTAATTAAGTCATTCATGCGGTTTAAACATCGCAAATAGGTAGACTTACCACAGCCCGAAGGACCAATCAGCGCGGTCACTTGATTTTTAGGAATATCTAAATTAATGCCAAACAAGGCTTGCTTGGCACCATAAAATACCGATAAATCAATGGTTTTAAATATAAATTCTGTCATCATGCGAAAATTATATAATATAATTGTGATAATGTCAAATTTTACTTGATTTGTTAAGTGATATTGTAATAATCAAACTTTAACAATAGGATATTGTGTGAATGAGTGAAAAACATTACGCATTTCGGCAAATTGCCCGAAAAAAAACCAGAGTTGTGATGGTGGGCACCGTGGCTGTGGGTGGCGATAACCCCATTAAAGTGCAAAGCATGACGAATAGCCTAACCCATGACATTAAAGCAACTTTGGCGCAAATTCAAGAATGCGCCGATGCGGGCGCAGATTTAATGCGGGTTTCTTGCCCAGACGAAGAATCCACCAAGGCATTAAAAAATATTATTAAAAAATCCCCTGTGCCCATCATCGCCGACATACATTTTCATTATAAACGCGCCATTGAAGCCGCCAAGGCGGGCGCGCATTGCTTGCGTATTAACCCCGGTAATATTGGCGCGAACGAGCGCGTCAAAGAAGTCATAAAAGCAGCCAAAGAATATGGTTGTGCCATAAGAATCGGTGTGAATGGCGGGTCGTTGGAAAAAGACATCATGGCGAAATATGGCGAACCATGCCCCGAAGCCTTAGTTGAATCGGCAATACACCACGCAAAAATCTTACAAGACCATGATTTTCATGAATTTAAAATTTCCGTGAAAGCGTCTGATATTTTTTTGGCGGTTGGCGCTTATCAGCAATTAAGCGATATTATTGATTGCCCCCTGCATATCGGCATTACCGAAGCGGGCGGCGTGTTAGATGGCACGGTGAAATCGGCGATTGGATTGGGTAATTTATTATGGGCGGGAATTGGCGATACGATTCGCGTTTCGCTATCCGCGCCCCCCGCCGAGGAGGTTAAAGTTGCCTATGCCATCTTAAAATCATTGGGGATAAGGTCGCGCGGCGTGCATATTATTTCATGCCCAAGTTGCGCCCGTCAGCAATTTGATGTCATTACCACCGTGGCAAAGCTTGAAAAAAGATTGGCGCATATTCGCGAACCCATCAGTCTTTCGGTTATTGGTTGCGTGGTTAATGGACCGGGTGAGGCAAAGCAAACCGATATTGGTTTTACGGGCGGGGGTAATGGCACGCATCAAATTTATTTAAATGGCGTGGCATCACAACGATATAGCCAAGAAGATATAGTAGAATTTTTAGCAAATTTAGTAGAACAACGGGTTAAAAATGCTAAAAATATTGGCTAATTTTTGCGTGATTTTTGGAATATTCGGCGGCGTATATGCGGAAAATCTGCGCATTATCAATTGGTTGCCCCCGCAACACGCCATTAGTATTGCCATTAATAATTGGGCGGATAATATAACTAAATTATCGGGTAATCGGCTAGTTTTTTCATACCCGCGTCCGACAAAATTACCGCAAATTATGGCAGAATCATTCATTGACGGCGATATTGTCATATATTATGGTGGTTATGATGCCAATAGCATCGGCGCAAGCATATTGGAATTAATGCCAAGCAAGCAAGGTAGTGAAAAATTATCGCAAAATGCGTGGCAAATTTATCAAGAATATTTCTTAAATCTTGATGGATTTAACGATATGAAGATTTTAGGCATGGGCGCGTCTGGTGAAAATTATTTAAGCTTGCGCCAAAATATAAGCGATATTAGCCAACTTAAAAACTTGCGCATTATATATAATTCGGAACATTCGGCAAAGATATTGCAAAATTTGGGGGCAATTGCTGTGCCGATTTTGGGGGGTGCTAAATTAGTAGACGCGGTTAAAGCAGGCATCATTGATGGGGTTTATTTGCCAATAGATTTGCGCGAAACCCTTAATATTAATAAAGACTTACCCTATATCACCAAATTAAATAATGGATTAAGCAATAATATTTTTTTCATTGTCATGAAAAATGATGTTTTGCAAAAATTACCCCCAGACTTAGCCCAGCTTGTCCTAAATTCAAGTGGTTTAGCGTTAAGCCAAAATATCGGGCAAAATTGGGATAGGCTGAATCAAGCCGCCTTGCAACACGCCACCGATAATGGCGCAAAAATATTGCCATTAAATAATTTGAATGATGTAATTTGGCAAGAACAGAGTCAAAAAATTCTGGGATCATATTTGAAAAAGATTCCAGCAAAAGATATTAGTAAAATTTATCAAAAATTTGGCAATTAACCGAATTTAAACCCAAAAAAAATCAAAAAAAATTCAAAATTATTTAAAAAATCAAAAAAATAAACACGCATAATCCTTGCTTGATAAGGGTTAAAGGCAATAATAAAAAAAAATGAAAAAAAATGAAAAAAAAGCTTGCATTACAAAATTCTATTGTATATAAGAACACTACTGATGAAGCAGGGGTTTGGAAAAACCAAAGCAAAATCAGGTTCGGAGAGATTAATCATACAATCAACTTCATTGCTTCTTAAAAAAAGAAATAAGGGGTTGGGTGTGGTTTTTATTCTTTTTGAAGGCTGTTGAATATCGTTAATATGTGAGAAAAGAGATGTAAGGGCGCCGATGCTTTAAGGTTTTAACAAAAATTTTAAGTTCGGTTTTTTTAAGACCCTGACATCGGATAAGCAATTGTCCAGCAAAGTAATATTATATTTTTGGTCAAGGAAAATGAAGAAATCGGGCTCTATCATGCGATACAACGGTAAGCAGTTTCGCATGCATAAACCTGAGAGTTTGATCCTGGCTCAGAACGAACGCTGGCGGCAGGCTTAACACATGCAAGTCTAACGGGTGTAGCAATACATCAGTGGCAGACGGGTGAGTAACGCGTGGGAACATATCTATTGGTGGGGAATAACGACTGGAAACGGTCGCTAATACCGCATAAGCCCTAAGGGGGAAAGATTTATCGCCAAATGAGTGGCCCGCGTTGGATTAGGTAGTTGGTGAGGTAATGGCTCACCAAGCCTACGATCTATAGCTGTTCTGAGAGGAAGATCAGCCACACTGGAACTGAGACACGGTCCAGACTCCTACGGGAGGCAGCAGTGGGGAATATTGCGCAATGGGCGAAAGCCTGACGCAGCCATGCCGCGTGAGTGAAGAAGGCCTTCGGGTTGTAAAGCTCTTTTATTAGTGAAGATGATGACTGTAACTAAGGAATAAGGACCGGCTAACTTCGTGCCAGCAGCCGCGGTAATACGAAGGGTCCTAGCGTTGTTCGGAATTACTGGGCGTAAAGCGCGCGTAGGCGGCTTGTTAAGTTAGAGGTGAAATCCCGGAGCTCAACTTCGGAATTGCCTTTGATACTGGCAGGCTAGAGTGTGTGAGAGGATGGCGGAATACTCAGTGTAGAGGTGAAATTCGTAGATATTGAGTGGAACACCGGTGGCGAAGGCGGCCATCTGGCACACAACTGACGCTAAAGCGCGAAAGCGTGGGGAGCAAACAGGATTAGATACCCTGGTAGTCCACGCCGTAAACGATGTATGCTAGTCGTTGGTTCTTTAAGAATCAGTGACGAAGTTAACGCGATAAGCATACCGCCTGGGGAGTACGGTCGCAAGATTAAAACTCAAAGGAATTGACGGGGGCCCGCACAAGCGGTGGAGTATGTGGTTTAATTCGAAGCAACGCGCAGAACCTTACCAACCTTTGACATCCCTAGTTTGGTCGCCAGAGATGGCTTCCTTCAGTTCGGCTGGCTAGGTGACAGGTGCTGCATGGCTGTCGTCAGCTCGTGTCGTGAGATGTTGGGTTAAGTCCCGCAACGAGCGCAACCCTCGCCCTTAGTTGCCATCATTAAGTTGGGAACTCTAAGGGAACTGCCGGTGCTAAGCCGGAGGAAGGTGGGGATGACGTCAAGTCCTCATGGCCTTTATAGGTTGGGCTACACACGTGCTACAATGGCGGTGACAGAGGGATGCAAGGGCGCGAGCCGGAGCAAATCCCTAAAAGCCGTCTCAGTTCAGATTGCTCTCTGCAACTCGAGAGCATGAAGTCGGAATCGCTAGTAATCGCGAATCAGCACGTCGCGGTGAATACGTTCCCGGGCCTTGTACACACCGCCCGTCACACCATGGGAGTTGGTTTTACCTTAAGTGGGTGCGCTAACCGCAAGGAGGCAGCCCACCACGGTAGAGTCAGCGACTGGGGTGAAGTCGTAACAAGGTAGCCGTAGGGGAACCTGCGGCTGGATCACCTCCTTTCTAAGGACAGAATGGTTAAAGGTTTAAACCTTTCCAATCTGAATAACGCGTTAAAAATTATCGTATCGTCGTCCCTATATCTCTTTTCTTAAACTTAAAATAAAGTGTTTTTCGGGCTTGTAGCTCAGTTGGTTAGAGCGCACCCCTGATAAGGGTGAGGTCAGAAGTTCGAATCTTCTCAGGCCCACCAAGATTTGATTAACCCTGTGTTTTTATTATGACTCTCATGATAAAAATACCCAGTAATTATAAAGGGGCATTAGCTCAGCTGGGAGAGCGCCTGATTTGCATTCAGGAGGTCAGCAGTTCGATCCTGCTATGCTCCACCAAATTTAAGTTTAAGATGGGAAAAGGAATCTGTTGTTAGCCAAATGGTTTAACGATGGTGCTGTTGAACATTGTGAATAGGTTGAAGAAGCATAGAACAAAAATTAAAAAAAGTTCAATGCTGAGAAAAGCGATGACCGAGAATTATCGTAGTTTAGGTTTTTATGATAAGGGATTATTATAATGACCTTCATTAGTTGCAGTTTTTAGGGGTCTAAATCTAACATACTGCAATGATTGTAAATTTAAGGAACATCGTGATCATGTCAAAATGTGAATGGAAATAATAACTATTTCCATACATGGAGAATAGCGATAAGATGATGACAAGAGCATTTAATGGATGCCTTGGCTTATGGAGGCGATGAAGGACGTGTTAGGCTGCGAAAAGCCCAGGGGAGTTGCCAAAAAACTTTGATCCTGGGATGTCCGAATGGGGAAACCCAACACATTAGTGTTATGACTTAATGAATACATAGTTAAGTTAAGCAAACGCGGGGAACTGAAACATCTAAGTACCCGTAGGAAAAGATATCAACGATATTCCGTTAGTAGTGGCGAGCGAACGCGGAAAAGGCCAATGCCATTGACACGACAAGCAAAACAGATTGGAAAATCTGACCATAGTAGGTGATAGTCCTGTATGCGGTGAGTTGTGTTAGTGGATTCGAGTAGGGCGGAACACGTGAAATTCTGCCTGAAGATGGGGCGACCACGCTCCAAGCCTAAATACTCCCATAAGACCGATAGTGAACTAGTACCGTGAGGGAAAGGTGAAAAGATCCCCGATAAGGGAAATGAAATAGTATCTGAAATTGGATGCTTACAAGCAGTCGGAGCCTTTACACGCAAGTGTGGGTGACGGCGTACCTCTTGTATAATGGGTCAGCGACTTAATGTTGCAAGCAAGCTTAAGCCGATAGGTGTAGGCGTAGCGAAAGCGAGTCTGAATAGGGCGTTTAGTTTGTAGCATTAGACCCGAAGCTAAGTGATCTAGCCATGAGCAGGTTGAAGGTGGGGTAACACCCACTGGAGGACCGAACCAGTTACCGTTGAAAAGGTTTTGGATGACTTGTGGTTAGGGGTGAAAGGCTAATCAAACTTAGAAATAGCTGGTTCTCCGCGAAAACTATTTAGGTAGTGCGTCAATTTGATTACCATCGGGGGTAGAGCACTGGATGGGCTAGGGGGATGCGAGTCTTACCAAACCTAACCAAACTCCGAATACCGATGAGTATAGACTGGCAGACAGACTATGGGTGCTAAGGTCCGTAGTCGAGAGGGAAACAGCCCTGACCGCCAGCTAAGGTCCCTAAGTTGATGGCTAAGTGGGAAAGGATGTGAGAAATCCATGACAACCAGGAGGTTGGCTTAGAAGCAGCCATCCTTTAAAGAAAGCGTAATAGCTCACTGGTCTAATTAAGATTTCTTGCGCCGAAGATGTACCGGGGCTAAAGCCATACACCGAAGCTGCGGGTTCCATCCTATGATGGAGCGGTAGCGGAGCGTTCTGTAAGCCGTTGAAGGTTGACCCGTGAGGGCAGCTGGAGGTATCAGAAGTGCGAATGCTGACATGAGTAGCGATAAAATGTGTGAGAAACACATTCTCCGAAATCCCAAGGTTTCCTGCGCAAGGTTAATCCGAGCAGGGTGAGCCGGCCCCTAAGGCGAGGGCGAAAGCCGTAGTCGATGGGAAGCATGTTAATATTCATGCGCCTCCGTGGTGTTGACGGATGAAGTAACTTATTTCCTCTTATTGGATTGAGGGGGTGAGGAATTTGTCCCAGGAAATAGCCCACGGTTTAGACCGTACCCGAAACCGACACAGGTGGGAAGGTAGAATATACCAAGGAGCTTGAGCGAACTGCGTTGAAGGAACTCGGCAAATTACTCCCGTAAGTTAGCGAAAAGGGAGCCCGTAAGATGCGCAAGCATTTTTCGGGGGCACAGAATTGGGGGTGGCGACTGTTTAATAAAAACACAGGACTCTGCGAAGCCCAAAGGCGATGTATAGGGTCTGACGCCTGCCCGGTGCTGGAAGGTTAAAAGGAGGTGTGCAAGCACTGAATTGAAGCCCCAGTAAACGGCGGCCGTAACTATAACGGTCCTAAGGTAGCGAAATTCCTTGTCGGGTAAGTTCCGACGCGCATGAATGGCGTAACGATCTCCCCACTGTCTCCAACGCAGGCTCAGCGAAATTGAACTCCCCGTGAAGATGCGGGGTTCCCGTGGTTAGACGGAAAGACCCCGTGCACCTTTACTATAGCTTCGCAGTGGCACCAGGAATATTATGTGTAGGATAGGCGGGAGACTTTGAAGCGATGACGCTAGTTATCGTGGAGTCAACCTTGAAATACCGCCCTTGACGTTTCTGTTGTCTAACTTCTGCCCATGAATCTGGGCAAAGGACACTGCGTGGTGGGTAGTTTGACTGGGGCGGTCGCCTCCCAAAGAGTAACGGAGGCGCGCGATGGTGGGCTCAAGTTGGTCGGAAATCAACTGTAGAGTGCAATGGCAAAAGCCCGCCTGACTGCGACATCGACGGATGGAGCAGAGACGAAAGTCGGTCATAGTGATCCGGTGGTCCCGAGTGGAAGGGCCATCGCTCAACGGATAAAAGGTACGCCGGGGATAACAGGCTGATACCCCCCAAGAGTCCCCATCGACGGGGGTGTTTGGCACCTCGATGTCGACTCATCACATCCTGGGGCTGAAGCAGGTCCCAAGGGTATGGCTGTTCGCCATTTAAAGTGGTACGTGAGTTGGGTTTAAAACGTCGTGAGACAGTTTGGTCCCTATCTGCCATGGGTGTTCGAGGCTTGAGAGGATTTGCCCCTAGTACGAGAGGACCGGGGTGAACTGACCTCTGGTGGACCGGTTGTTACGCCAGTAGCATAGCCGGGTAGCTAAGTTGGGACGGGATAAACGCTGAAAGCATCTAAGCGTGAAACCCACCTCAAAACAAGGCCTCGCTAAGAGTCGAAGTAGACTACTTCGTTGATAGGTCGGGTGTGGAAGTGCAGTAATGCATGGAGCTTACCGATACTAATAACTCGATTGAATCTTTCGCTTTCTCTCATGTATGGTAATAGATATTAATCTGTTATCAAATAAGCATGATTGAGATGATATGATGAGCCTTATATATAATGATAATCAATGGTTATCGTGGCAAAATTAACTTTGAACTTTTGCTTAATTTAGTTCTTTATTCTTTAACCTATTCGTTCAATATGTTTGGTTGATGATGGCTTGGTGGTTTTAGCGGAAAGCGAAGCACCCGATCCCATCTCGAACTCGACGGTGAAAATTTCCAGCGCTGATGGTACTTTGTCCTAAGACACGGGAGAGTAGGTCGCTGCCAAGCCTTCATCAATCAAACATTAATTGCCCCCAAAATGCTTTTTGGGGGTTTTTTAATGGCGTAAAATAATTTTATTTTGCGCTTACGCTTGAATAGAATTAAAAGAATTTAATGATTATTAAAATATTTAATTATCAAAGTTGCTTAAAAATATATGGTTGCATGATAAAAAATTCTTAAAATTCTTAAAATTCTTGGTAAAGGGGGTTTGGGGGAATACCCCAAAATATTTCGCAAAATATTTCGCAAAAAATTGCACAAAATTTTGCATTAGAGTATTATGTATAAATTTCCCGCTAAAAAAAATGGCGAATAGCCACGAAAAAAACACTTGAAATATTCATAATATTTTATTATAGTTAATTCATGAAAATAAAAAACATAAAAATATTGCCATTGCTTAGCTTGATTATATTAGCGGCATGCGGCGGACCGATTGAAGTTGAAGCCCCCAAAGACCCCGTTGATTCGAAAACAAGAGTATATAACGAAATTACGGGTGGCAAGAAATTCTTTGGGCAAGATGTCTTGTCTTTTGGCACAACAAAGCGCGATTTTGGCGGTGGTGCTGGTGGTGGTATTGATGTTAACGCTTATTTATGGCGTGCGGCACTGGATACAGTCAGCTTTATGCCTTTGTCGCAAGTTGACCCGTTTGGTGGCGTGATTATTACCGATTGGTATGCAAATCCCCAAACTCCGAATGAACGATTTAAAATTCAAATTTATTTATTGAAAAAACAATTATCTGGCGATGCTTTGCGGTGTAATATTTTTAAACAAGTCAAAAACTCCAATCAAAATTGGGACGATGCGGCAGTTGCGCAAAACTTAGTGCAAAAATTTGAAAATTCAATTTTAGAACGCGCCCGCGAACTTCGCATCGCGGATAAAGATCAACCTAAGGGATAATTTAGGTTAAATTATGGCGAATAAACCACCTAAACAAAGCGAAATTCCTAACGAAATTAAGCATCAGCCAGCAATTAATTCAAAACGCGTAGTCTCCAAAGTATTAAATCGGCATGAATTAATGATGGGCGCACGCAATGCGATTGTTGAATGCGGATTTGCGAATACAACTATTTCAAATATCATCAAGCGGACTTCTTTGAGTCGTGGCATGATAAATTTACATTTTATTTCCAAAGAAGCATTAATTTTGGAAGTTGTACGGGATTTCGCGCAAGAATATGCCGAATTTATTGAAAAAGGCTTTAATTCATACCCAAATGATCCAGTTAAACGCCTAAAATCCATGATTTCAGTGGAATTTGATGCCGAAGTTATGAATGAAGCAAATGCAAGATTATGGTTTGCTCTAAGGTCAGAAGCGCACGCTCACCCCGAATTTTTGCCATATGTTAATTCAAGGGATAAAAAATTTCGGCAGGCTTATTATGATGTTTTTAAGCAATTAAATAAACTCAATAATAGCCCCCAATTAAATTATCATTTTGTTGGCAATTGCTTTATGTCAATAATTGAAGGTATGTGGAGTGATTATTTATTAAATCATCATCATTTTAATCGTCAACATGCCATAGATACTTGCTTGTTAATGGCAAAGGCATTTTATCCAAAAAGTTTTAGTTAGTTTAATCTTAGGGAGGTTATATGAAAAATTCCAATTACCATACAGAATTACCATTTAATTATCAAGATATTGAAAATTTACTTGATTTTTTTAACCGAATTTTAACCAGCCCGCAAAATTTTGGCGAAAAATTTTATGGAGTTTTAACAAATAATAATAATGAATTAAAAAAATTATTTGAAAAAACTCATAAATCAAATCTTGGGTATGTTTTTTTACAAATGATAATCACCATTTTAACAAGCATGATGCAAAACGGCGATTGGTATAAATTAGTAAAAAATTTAGCAAGAAGACATGCGCAATTTGATATTAAAGAGGAATATTATCCTATATTATCTAGGGCTTATAGCAATACAATGCAATATTATATTTATTTATACCCTAAAGATTCAAAAATATCGCTAAGCCTATGCGAAGAATTTATGAAAGAATTTGTTGAAATATTCCGCAAAGAATATATTCAAGCGGTTAAAGAAAAGCAAATTGACGCAAAATAATAAAAATATTTATATGCGTGTTATTGCCCCAAATTTTGCGCAAATTTTGCTTGTGCTGGTGCTAATTACCCCCTTAGCCTTGAATAAAAATATTTTATACGCGCAAAATTTTGGTCAAAAAAAAATTGCTTTTGATTTTTTTCCGAACGAAGATTTAATTCACGGCACGATTTTAACCGAATCTGATTGTGAAAATATCAAAAAACGCGGGGGCGGCGCAGTATGGATTACGCACCGATTAGGCAGTGAATGTATTCGCTATTTTACTTCCGAATCAGCCAAAAAACCCATTAACCAAGCCGTGATTTTATTTAATGCCGACCGATTATCAGGCAATCAACCAATTTCATATGAAGATAACAGCACGCCAGCCTTGGAATATTATCTTAATTTATTGGAAAATTGGCAAAAAACACCATTTATTATGATTGCCCGTTCGGGCACATATGGTTCATCGGGCAATCATAATAAACGCCGCCAAACCAGCGAATATCTTAGCATGGATGCCGCTTTAAGCGAAGTGAAGAAAATTTTTGGCTTAAAGCGATTAATTATTGCGGGGCAATCGGGCGGTGCGAACACGGTGGCGGCAATTTTAACTTTGGGGCGCAAAGATATTTTATGCGCGGTGGGTTCTTCGGGTAATTATGATGCGGCAAGTCTGGGCAAAATTCGTGCCGCCAAGGCTGGCGTTAGCCTGCCTGCGAATTGTGATACCACGGGATATTGTGATTTATATACAATTACTGACCATGTTAATGGCATTTATGCGGATAATAAACGCAAGATTTTTATTATCGGCAATCCCGATGATACGAATACTTTATTTGAATTTCAACAAGTATTTTATGAAAAAATTAAGCAAGCGGGGCATTGGGTGCAATTAATAAAAACTGGCGGTTTGGGCGATTCCAAGCATGATGTGACCGGCTTAATGGTGCCCACAGCCGCAAGTTGCGCTAAATAACCCATTCTATAAATTGTAAAATATTATTAATAATAAATCAAGTAATTAAAGCGCGTTTTATTTTCAATAAAAATAAGATTTTTTTTAATAAAACTCATTTTGTTCTTGCACAAATCATGAACATAGTTTATATTAACGATGACAAATTATCAAGAAAGTTTATAACCATGCTTACGCAACAGCAATTTCGCCTTTTAAATTTTATTTATCAGAAAACCACGCAAAATGGCGTATCCCCATCGTTTGATGAGATGCGCGATGCCCTAGAATTAAAATCAAAATCTGGCATTCATCGCTTGATTCAAGCGTTGGAGGAGCGGGGTTATTTACGGCGCATTCCCAATCGCGCCCGCGCTTTAGAAGTTGTCCGAATGCCACAAAATGCGGTTGCTGCACCCAATCAAGCAATAAATTCGCATGTTAAAATCAAAAATACCGATGCAAATATTCCCAAAAATATACCCAGTTGGGCGCGTAATATTGTGCAAAATTACACCACCAATCAAACCATCAGAAAAACTTACCATTTAAGCGATAATATTGATGACGAAGAAATCAGCAACCATACAAAATTACCGCTTTATGGTAAAATTGCTGCGGGCACACCGATTGAAGCCTTGCACGATGATTCGGCATTTATTCATGTTCCCAATCATCTGTTGGGCAAGGGTGATTATTATTGTCTTTGCGTTGAAGGTGATTCCATGGTTGAAGCTGGCATTTTAAATGACGATATTATCATTATAGAAAAAACCGAAAATGTCGCCGAAGGCACGATTGCCGTTGCGCTTATTGATAACGAAGAAGCGACCTTAAAGCGCGTATTTATCAAGGGCGATAATATTATCTTAAAACCCGAAAATCGCCATTATAAAGAACGCGAATTAGCCACCGAGAGAGTGAGGGTGCAAGGACGGCTAAGCGGGTTAATCAGAAAATACCCCAAATAATGCAAGAAAATTACGATTATATTATTATTGGCGCTGGTTCAGCGGGTTGTGTCTTGGCTAATCGGTTAAGCCAAAATGGCAAATTTTCGGTGTTATTATGCGAAGCGGGCAAAAGCGATAATTACCCCTTAGTGCATATTCCAATTGGCTATTTATACGCGATGAATAGCCCACGCACCAGTTGGCAATTTGAAACCGAAGCACAAAAAGGCTTAAATGGGCGCAAAATTGCTTATCCGCGGGGCAAGATTATGGGCGGTTGTTCGTCAATTAATGGCATGATTTATATGCGCGGGCAAGCAGCAGATTATAACCAATGGCAACAAATGGGTAATAAAAATTGGGGTTGGGATAATGTTTTGCCATATTTTAAAAAATCAGAGGACCATTTCGGCGGTGCCAATGAATTTCACCAAATCGGCGGAGAATGGCAGGTAAATAAACAACGCATTAATTGGGAAATTTTAAATAAATTTGCCCAAGCATGTCAAGAAATTGGCATTCCCGCCACCAAAGATTTTAATCAAGGCGATAATTTTGGTGTTGGTTATTTTGAAGTTAATCAACGAAATGGCTTGCGATTAAATAGCGTCAAGGCGTTTATTAAACCGATTAAAAATCGCACGAATTTGCATATTTTAAGCGAAGCAATGGTGCTGAGAATTCTGCTTGAAGGAAAAAAAGCCTGCGGGATTGCGATTCACCATCAGGGTAAAAATCATGAAATTCGCGCTAATCTTGAAGTTATTTGCGCGGCGGGTGCAATTGGCTCGGTGCAATTATTACAATTATCAGGCATTGGTAATGGCGAATTTTTGGCAAGCAAGGGCATTAATTGCCAGCATGAATTAAACGGCGTTGGCGAAAATTTACAGGATCATTTGCAAATTCGCACCGTTTATAAATTGCAAAACGCCCAAACCATGAATCAATTAGCCCATAGTTGGTGGGGTAAATTTAGCATTATCATGGAATATTTATTAAAGCAATCGGGTCCTTGCTCCATGGCACCCAGTCAAATGGGCGTGTTTGCCTTTTCGGACGATGGGCAGGCAACCCCAAATTTACAATATCATTTGCAACCATTATCTTTGGATAAATTTGGTGAACCGCTCCATAAATTTCCCGCCATGACGGCAAGCGTTTGTAATTTGCGCCCGCAAAGCCGCGGCTTTGTGCGCATTAAATCGCCAAACCCCTACGATAAACCAGCGATAAACCCGAATTATTTATCATGCGAAGCCGACAAGTTAATTGCCGCGCGCGCGATTCGCTTGACACGGCGGCTTATGAACACGCAAACAATGCAGGAATTTAGTCCCGAAGAATTTCGCCCCGGGACACAATTTCAAAGCGATGCTGAATTAGCAAAAGCCGCGGGCGACATTGCCACGACTATTTTTCACCCCGTAGGCACTTGTAAGATGGGGCATGATTCCATGGCAGTGGTTGATGATAATTTACGCGTGCATGGCATTTTAAACTTGCGCATCATTGATGCGTCCGTCATGCCGACCATCACTTCGGGCAACACTAATTCGCCTACTATTATGATTGCTGAAAAAGGCGCGGATATGATTCTTTCGCCATAAATTTTGACTATATCTTAATATTCGGTATTTTCTATTAATTGCAAAATTAACTCTAAGGCTTTTTGGCAAGATTGCTGGCGCACTTGATTCCTTGTGCCTTGGAAATTAAATTGATGAATTTGACAATATTCACGGAATTTTATACCAATAAAGACCAAGCCCGCGGGTTTAGCATCAGAATGCCCGGGACCAGCCACGCCGGTAATGGCGCATAAAATATCGGCAATTTCGTATCCTTGTAAACCTAAGAGCATATAATGGGCGCATTTGGACGAAACCGCCCCATCATTTTGCAAAATATCATCGCTGATTCCTAATAAATTCTGCTTGGCTTCGTTCGCATATACAACCAAACTCATTGTTAATACTTGCGAAGCACCCGCTATATCCGTTAGCTTGCTTGCCACCATGCCACCCGTGCATGATTCGGCTAAGGCAATTTTAAGATGCTTTTGGGTTGCTTGCTTAATAATAGTTTGATTGATGCGCATAATGCTATTAAATCATATTAGGCTATTTAATTCAAGAATATTTTTATGGGATTCTCCCAAACCCCCTAGATAATCAAAATCTAACCAAAAATTTTATGGGGGATTTTACCTATATCTTAGCCAAAATGTAAATGCACCAAAGCATTATCGGGCTGGGTAATGGAGAATATTTGATTATTAGCATAACTGAACCAATTATCCGTTGCACCATTTTCAACGACAAAAACTTTTTCGCCCATTAACCCCAAAAAATTGTTAAATTGCGCATTTTTGCCCGTTAAAGTTTGCGATGATGCCGCCCCAAACACAAATTGATCATTAAGGGTTTGATGGTCGTTTTCTAAAAAATTATTGCCAAAAGTTAAAATACTATATGAACTTGTGGAAGTTAATAAAAATGCACTATTATCTTGAATGAGCTCCAAGGATAAATTACCCCGTCCAGAACGCGGGTCGTTGAGGCTGATTCTATTGCTTTCTTCAAAATCAAAAACTAAGAATTTTTTTGCCCCAAATTTAATATCAGTTTGATTGGCAACAATGGTATATGAACCCGCAGCATAAGCATCATAAAATTTGCTTATGCCCGTAATTTTGTTGCTGTTAATAATATTTCGGTCAATGAAATTAATTTTATCGGCGGCATTCGCGCCCGTATCAAATTGCAAAACCACATCATCGCCACCAATGCCGACAATGCCCGCGAAATCATAAGTTGCGCTGTTGGAAACTGAAATTCGGATTCGCGAATCAAAATTATAATTAAATTGTTCGCTGACATTCGTGCCTGAATAAATATTATCGGCAGAACCATCAGTATAAAATACGCCCGTGTCCGTGTTTGAGCCAATTGTTACGCCAATAATGCTAATTTTTTCTTGTTGGCTGATGGTAACCGAACCATCGCTGGCGGTAATTCTAAAATCTATAATCGGGCTTGTATCAATGGACAATGAAGCAATTCTTGCTTCATTCGCGTCAAATTGCCAAACGCCAGTTGCGGAATTAATGGTCAATGTGCCAAATTCTGTTTGTGAACTTAAAGCTCCGCCAATGGTATAATTTATAAGCGAATCCGCGTCAATATCCACGGCGGTAACCGACCCTGAAATATCTAAGCTAGTTGTGCTATTATTTTCCCTGATAATAAATGCGTCAATGGGTGTGGTGGCGAATGTCGGCGCATCATTGGCACCATTTAGCACGACCACAACTTCGCGTGTCGCCGATATATCGCCATCAAACGCGGCTAATAAATAGCTTAATTGTTTTTGTCGCCCTGAACCTAATGTATCAAGCTTGGCTTCATTGACATCATAAACCCAATTACCCGTTAAGGAATTAATCGTTAATACCCCCCAATCATCGCTGAACGAGCTGCTTGTATTGGATATTAGATAAGTAAGGCTTGCGCCTTCGGCATCGGATGCGCTAAACACGCCCGAAAAATTCGTTATTGCTGGCGCAACTGCGCTTGTGTCATTAATCACGATAACATTGCTTGGGTATGATTGAATGATGGGCGCATCATTCACGCCACCAAATATCAAAATTAATGTTTGGCTGGCAAAACTATGACCATCACTAACCCGCAAATTAAACGAAAAAGCAACATGCTCCCTTGCCGATAATTGGTCAATACGCGCTTCATTGGCGTCAAAACTCCATCTGCCTGTCTGGCTATCAATCGTAAGCGTGCCAAAATCGGTTTGTGAAGATACCAGCGAACCAATGGTATAAATTAAGCCTTGCGGGGTTTCCTCGTCAAAGGCGATTAATGCGCCCGAAATATCTGAATTACCTTGCGCGCCCGCGGAATCATGGAATGATTTCACAAAAAATTGGTTGGTTATGATGGGCGCGTCATTTTCATGAATTACTGAAATATTTTGCGATAGTGATGCAACCGCATTTTCCTTGTCGGTAAATTTCACGGTTAAATTAATGGATTCGCCAATATAACCCGCGCCGCTATTTGCGCCCGTAAAATTGCCAACACCATTATTTGTATAACGAACGCTATGGATAATTTCATCAATTGTTTGCGAATTAACATTGCTGGAAAATTGCAAAATATTATTGGTAAATATGCCATAATTAACATTATTCTTGGTAAGTAAATTACCAATTATGGTATAACCATCAAATGATATTTTTTCTTGGTTCGTTAAAACGCCATTGGCATGGGTAAATTCAATTTTTGCGCCAGAATAATTTGTTGTTTCGGCTTCTAAATCCTTAAAATCCGCGGATTGCCCAAAAATAAGATTCGTCGGCGCGGTGATGCCATTGTCATTTTCACGAAATGAAATAAAGCTAAAATTAACGCCGCTAATGGTGGGTGCGTCATTCGCGCCAATGATTGTAATCAGAATTTCTGTTGAACTATTAACCCCGTCCGCGACAGCATTTAATTTATAATTTAATCGTTGCGCTTCGCCAGTGCCTAAACTATCAATTTTGGCTTCGTTGGCATCAAACACCCATGCGCCCGTAACCGAGTTAATCGTGAATATGCCCCACTCATTATTATTATTTGCTGAAACACTATAAATTAAATTGGCGCCTTCGGCATCGGTTGCCGAAATTACCCCTGAAATATTGGCAATGCTTGATTCGGGGTTGGGCGAATCTAATAATTGGCTAACGCTGTTTGTATTGGATATGATAACGGGCGCATCATTCACACCATCAAAGCCCAAAATTAATGTTTGGCTGGCAAAACTATGACCATCACTAACCCGCAAATTAAACGAAAAAGCAACATGCTCGCTTGCCGATAATTGGTCAATACGCGCTTCATTCGCATCAAAATTCCATCTGCCCGTGCGGCTGTCTAGGCTAAGCGTGCCAAAATTGGTTTGTGAAGATACCAGCGAACCAATGGTATAAATTAAGCCTTGCGGGGTTTCCTCGTCCGTGGCGGCTAATATTCCCGTAAGATCCGAATTACCTTGCGCGCCTGCGGAATCTTGGAATGATTTCACAAAAAATGGGTTGGTTATGATTGGCGCATCGTTGATATAGGTTAAAGTAATATTTTGCGTGATACTGGTAAAAGCATTTTCATTATCATAAAATTTAGTAATAAGCCCCATCGTTTGCGACATTTGCGCTGATGCGCTGTTGGCGCCCGTAAAATTGCCGATACCATTATTCGTATAACGCACCGCATGGGTGATGTTATTAATCGCTGGCGCATCAACATTATCATTAAATTGCAAAATATTATTGATAAAACTGCCATAAAAAATGCCATTTTTAGTCAATGATATACCGAATAAATCATATCCATCAAATGAAATTTTATCCCTGTCGGTTAGTGCACCATTGGCGCCCAAAAATTCCAGTTTACTGCCCGCATAGTTATTTTTTATTTGCGCTTCTTCGTCAGTAAAAACGCCGATGTTGTTCAGCAATCCCGATAAAGGGGCATTATTATTAGATTCTTCGGGTATATTTAGCGATAAACTACTGCCCGTGATGGTTGGCGCATCATTTTTTGAAAGTAAATTAATGCCAATATTTTGATAATTGGACAAAACGCTTTGCCTGTCAATCACGGTTAATTTAATATTTGCCATATTACCATTGCTAAAATCAGCACTTGCGCTGTAATTAATGCTATTTAAAGCATCAAGATAATCGGTAATATCCGCAGCAGAGCCAAATTTTAATTGAAACGCCCTATCATTAAGTTTCGTGAAACTATAATCCGCAGTATTTTGGCTAACGGTTAAGCCATCTTTGCCATTTTGCGCCGTGGTCAGCGAAATAATAAATTCTGTGCTAGACACGGCTTGCCCGGGCACCAAGGAAATATTGCGGCTAAGCACGCCAATCGCTGGGGCATCTTCTTGAAAATTAAACCCATTAATAGCAGGCAATACGGGCGCCACAAAATTTTTGGCAAATTGCAACTTGACAATATTGGTTAAATTGGGTTCGGCAAGATTGGCATTAATCACGCTGACGCTCACTAAATCATTGCCTGTTAAGGCGTTATTCGTATTTTGATATTGAATATGATGCAATAAATCCGATGCAACCGAAGCATCACTAAGCGAAGTAAATTGGAAAATTAAATCGCCATCGGTTGCCGAAGTCGCCGAATTGGTTAAAATTACACCATTTTGCAATGCGCCATCTAATAATAATTTTGTGGCGGCATTGGCGCTGGAAAAAATTAATTTCGTGCCAATACCAATTTTATCGCCATCAAAAAACGCACCATCTTGCCCGCGGTCAAGCCATATTTTTGACGATGCGCTGGTGTAAGGAATAATATCGCCATCTAAACCAACCAACCTTGGCGCATGGTCAAATGTGTCAACATGCAGGCTTTGTAAAAATGAAGTTGCCATTACGCCATCATTGATATTTACCAAAAATTTTGAATCAGGGCTTGCGCCCGCAATCGGTGCGCCTTGGCTAACAAATTCAATTTGTTGTAATATGGTATTGGCAAAAATAGGGCTTGCAAAAGCGGTAAGCTTAATTTGTAAATTTTGCCCCTGCAAGCCATTTTGAATTTCATCAATCACGCCGACAACCGAACCAGCCAGAATAATATTGCGGTTGTTATTGGCAATTTGCAAATTACTGCCAATCGTGCGGTTAAGATTAGTTATGGTAATTATGCCGTTTGCGACATTATCATCAATAATATTTATGCCATTAAATAGCTTGCCCGCAATGCCATTAGCATTTTCAGTAATGCTTGCCATTGCTGGCAATACGCCATTAGCGCCGCTGATTACTGGCGCAATATTAGGTTTTTGCGAAAATATTTCTTCTTGAAGCTTAAATAAATTGCCGTTATTTTTATCGGTTAATTGCCAAGTAATCGTGTTGGTGCTGGCGGTTTGGGAATTTATGTCGCGCACTTTTATTGATTTAAACAAATTTTGCACATCATTCGCATTCGCAAGGGAATTAAATGTAATGGTTAAATCATTATTCGCATCATCGGCACTGGTAATACTTGCAAATGCAACCCCGCCACGCGTCAGGCTTGCGCTGGCGATGGTTAAGGAAAATTCGCTATCGTTATTTTCAATAAGCTTTAATTGTGCGCCCGCAAAACTCATGCTTGAGGTCAAGGAAATTATGGCATTGGGGGCTAATAAAGTCTCGCTGCTTGCTAAAAATTGTGCGGAACTATCCACCACGGCTTTGCCGTTAAATATGGGGGCGGTGCCACTTTGCGCCCCGACTTGAATTTGTACAAATTTATCATTGGTCTTGCCATAAATATCCGTGGCGCGCACCAAAAGATTAATTAGCGACGCTTGATTGCCAATGTAAGTATTTGATTGCAAATAAATTTTATTATCTTCGGCAATAACAAATCGGTTGTCGCCAACAATTTCGCTCTTGACAATGGTTGAATCAGCATCCGCTATGGTTAACGACAAACCCGTATCCGCGCGCGTTTCATTGCCAGCAGTCGCGGTTAATTTGCCCGCGCCGTTGGTTAATATTTTTGTTTCGTCATTGACAGCAAATAGATTAACCACAAAATTCGTTGAAGCCGCTAAATTCGTTGCGGTTGAAGCTATATTAATCGCAAAGACATCTTGCACATTATTAACTAAACCATCTAATTTTGTGCCGCTTATGACATATGAATAATCGCCGTCCGTATCAATGGTTAATGAGCCATAATTTGTGGCAGTAACAAAATTTGCGCCCGATGCAAAATTATTTAATTTGCCCGTAAAGCTTTGGGTGGTATCGGCACCTTGAATTTCTTGAATAAATTTCGTAACTGGTGCCAAAATTGGCGCGCGTTTCAAGGTTAATTCTAAATTACCCGCCACGGCAGATTGGACAAATTCGCTTAAACTATGCCCCGTTAAAATTTGTAAAGCCGCATCGCCTAAATTCGTGGTCGTGCCAGAAATTACCACTTTGTCATCATTATTAAAATCGGTGATGCTGACAAGCGAAGTTAAAGATGAATGCGCAATGGTGATAATATCGCGCCCTTTACCCGTGGCAATTTTACTTTCGCTATTATTCTTAATCGCGAATACATCGGCAAAAGCCGTGCCATAAACGGGCAAGCCATCTTGCCCATTAACAATGTCTAAACCCCCTAAGGAATTAAATTTAATATCCGCGGCAATGCGCTGGGCACCAATTTGTTCGGCAACGATGCTTGTGCTTGTCGTGCCGCTCATGGTGGCAAGCTTGATATTATCAGAAAAATTAAACCTATCACCCGAACCCGTGTTTAATAAATTATTGGTAATTTCGCTTAGGCTGTTTGCGACTAAATCAATGGTGATTTTCGGAGCTAAATTTGTGGCACTATTCAGCGAATTAACAATGCCACCATTGCTTAAAATACTATTAAACCTGTCAATACTGGCAATATTAACTTCTAAATTATTGCCCAAGGTTAATTTACCAAACCCTGATAATTTCGTTTGTGCGCTTATGTTAAGCAAATTACCACCATCTTCGGTTGAGCTGCTGATGATAATTTCCGAATCACCCGATCCTTGAATTTTTATGCCCAAACTCATGATGCGATTCAGTTGATAGGCGGTTATGCGCGCCTTGGAGTTAATTTTAATCACATCATTTGCCGATAAATCCGTAACGCTTAATTGCGCCATATCAAAATCGCCGAATAAAATAATCGTATCAAACCCATCACCCGTGGAAACTATATCAGTATCTAACGAAAAATCGGTTGTTAAGCTGTTATTAAGTTCCGCCGTAGTAAGCCCAATTTTTGCCCCTAAATCAATCGTTTGTGATACGCCATTCACCGTGATTGATTGCAATAAATCCGCATCAGTATAGGTTTTGGAATAGCCCCGACCCACCATGACAATAATATCATTGCCCGCCCCAGCATTAATCACATCGCGACCCGCGCCACCGCGAATCACATCATTACCCGCCCCCGTTGTTATCATATCATCGCCATTGCCCGCCATGACATTAACAGCAGTTGCAGAAACTAACGAATTAGCGGCTAAATTTAGCACATCATTACCGCTTGAACCATTTAAAATGCCATCAGCCCCCACCACGCCATTGAACGCTTGGGTAAAGGTAATAGTTCCTGTTGACGGCGCATTAATTCCATCATTTAAGGTAATGCGCATCACATCATTATTATTGTTAATGCCCGTTGCCGTGCCCGCCAACCGATATTGAAGCCCATTAAATTGCAGGACATTCATTGTTGTGCCCGCATTTACAACGGCATTATTTAATAAAACCACAACATCGCTGGGAATATCGGTGATTGACACAAAAGTTGTTAAATCCGATTCAAACGCCTTAACACCCGCATTGATTGATTGCGCGCTTAAATTACCCGCCGATAAGGTTTGCAGGCTTAAATTAACAAACGAAGGGGCAAAATCCAAATGAATAATTGTGCTGCCGCTTGAGATGACTTGGGTAAGGCTTTGCGTCGTGGCAATATCAGTTTGCAAGGTAAGCCTGTCATTCGTGGTGGAAGCCACGCCGTCTAAATCAACCAACAACGACCATGAGCCATTATTTTGGCTTAAACTTACATTCGTAGCATCAAGGCTAACATCGCTTACCCCTAAATTTCCCGAAGAAGTTTTTAAAATCACCGCGTCATTTGCGCCAAATCGGTTTAAAATAATTGTTTTTCCGCCCAAGTTTTTTAATGCGCTGCTTGTAATAGTGACAC
Source organism: Alphaproteobacteria bacterium (assembly GCA_965262605.1). Classification (GTDB taxonomy): domain Bacteria; phylum Pseudomonadota; class Alphaproteobacteria; order JASGCL01; family JASGCL01; genus CBDHFN01. The sequence goes on from CBDHFN010000003.1 coordinate 398,965, forward strand.
TATCGGCAAATTGCGTTGCTGATAATGCTTCGCCAAAATCAACGAGCGCCGCAACGGCAACACTTGGGGTAATATTTCCATCAATAATAATATTATCCGCGCCCGCAGAACCCGTGACGGAAACCGCCGCATTGGGCAATAATTGCGCAGTTTTTGCCACGCCCGCCCCAATGGAAGTTGTGGTTGTGCCACCACCACCGCCAGAACAAGCGGCTAAAAAAACCAATCCCAAAACTATTAAGCTGGGCTGGATATTATCTTGAATTTGTTGCTGGTATTTGGTTAATTTTTTAGCACGGCGCAGTTGATTTACTAAATAAATCTTACCATTTTGTTCCCATAATATTCGCCCCTTGGAATCGCGCGCCAAAATCCCTTCACCATTGGCGGTGGTAATTTTATACCCTTGAATTTCTTCATCAATACTATCAGATGGCGATAATTTCGCTTTTTCGCTTTGTTTATCCTCAAAATATTGCGATATTAAATCTTCAAAGTAATTTAATTTACTATTCATCACTTTATATAATATAGCAAAAACCCAGCCAAGTCAATAATCATTATAATATTTATTAAAATTCTAACGAATTAAATTTAGGGAATCGGGCAACAGCTCCGAATACCCTAATTCTTGACGCAAATTGGTATATATACCCTGATTCCCCAATAATATTAAAAATTATCATCGCTAACGGGATTAAATATTTTAAGTTTAAGGGGGATTTTTTCTCTGTGCTAACGCAACAGCTCAAAATCCCTCTTAACAACCCCCTTTATAGTCAAAATTTGACCAATAGATTTATTTTAAATCTATTGGGTATTTTGACTATATACCCTAAAATAATAGTATTTTAGTAATAATTCTAAATATTGGTATGAATTTTGAATAAATATTAATATGAATAAATTGGGTTTTTTGTTTTTTTTAGCATTATATGTTTGGGCGGGCGATGTTTACGCCCAAATACCACGCACAGTTTATTCAGTTGACCAAGAAAATAAATTATTTGAAAAATCTTTACCCAAATATACGCCGCAATATAATAAAACCCAAGAAGCCCCCGAACCCGCGGTTAATGTTTATAAAAATTACAATAAAATTGGCTATGTTAATTCCAGCGCGGGGGTTGTTTTTTCTTCGGGCAAGAAATTTTTAAATTATGGTGAAAATTTTGGCTTGAAATATCGTCAAGGCTATGATGCGAAAATTGCGGGGGGGTATTTTATTAACCAATATGTTTCTTTGGGAATGGATATGGGTTTTGCAAAAACCAGCAATAATTTAACGCTTAAAGGTGAAAAAGTTGGCAGACGCGAAGAAAATCATTTTTCATTCATTCCGACTATCACGCTATTTCCCTTGCCCAAAAGCGCGATTCAGCCATTTTTTCGTTTTGGTGTTGGGGTTGATTCCGTCAGCACAAGCTTAAAATATAATAAAGCAAGCACCTTATTAACGACAAGTTCTTGCACGGCGAATCAGCAATTTAACGATGTTGATAATATTTTGCCCGCGAATATTAATGCAACCAGCATCACCAATGCCAATGGTGATACGATTACCACGCTTAGCTCCACGCAAAAATCATTATTATTAGCCGCCAATACAAACGGCGCATTATGCACGCCCCAGCTTGACGAAAATCAAGCCCCAATCACTGATGCCAATGGCAATACCACGCCGTTAATTACGGATATAACCACGGGCAAAGCGGCATCTTCGCCACAATTGAAAAAAGCAAATTATAATCTTGCCACGAAAATTGAAATGGGCGTTGATGTTAATACCGATAATTGGGGTTTTAATATTAAAATGGAGCGCGTTTGGCATGATATTTTAGAAACCCGCGAAAATGCCAGCAATGTTTTTTCATTGGGTGGAAAAATTAATTTTTAAGAAGCAGGCATTTATTATTTTTTTGCCGATTTTTATTCTTTGACTTCAAATAACGAATAAGCTAAGCCTAGTTTATGATACGGATAATAAACTAGGGTAAGCATGGATTTTCATTATTTAATCGCACGGCAAAATAATTTTAACTTATTATGCCATGACGGCAAGGAATTTCAAGGTGATGAAGCCACTATAGGCGCGTTATTGCGTGGTTTAAACGGCGAATTAGTGGTTTTATTTCGCCCAAATTATGGCGATATTTTAACAAATTTCAGCGGTAAAATTCTTGATTTTATGGTGCTGTATTTCTTAATTTACCCCAATGGTTTTTGCGTGCCGACCATTGATTCCGTGGCGCATTCCATGGATTTTGACATTAACGGATATTCGCCCGATTCGCCAAAAATCTTGCAATCATTAACCAATTTCGCGCTTGCAAAAGCCAAAAATCTTAATTCCGATGGTGTTGTCATTCTTAATTGCCTTAATCATTATGGCTGGGGGTTTGCGCCCCATATTCAAGGCGAATATCCGAAATTACAACCCGTGCCAGCTTTATTGGCGTTGATTGATAAAATTAAGGAATGGGAATTTATAGCCCCAAAAAATTCAGGCTCAGAAATTGCCATAACCGACCAAGAAACATTTCACCGCTTATTAACCATGCGTGGCATGTTGGCAGAGGAGCGACCATCGCAAAAAGCATATTCGCTGGGTGCTTTGGAGGCTTTTCAGCCCAGAAGAACTGATAGCCAAGCTAATATTATCATTGCCGAAGCGGGCACAGGCACGGGCAAAACATATGGGTATTTATCGCCCGCCTCGCTTTTTGCCGAAAAAAATCTTACGGCGGTTTTTGTCGCGACATTCACAAGGCATCTGCAAGACCAAGTCGCCGATGAGTTAGTTTCATATTATAAAGACAATGATTACTATAAACAACGAGTCGTTATTCGTAAAGGGCGCGAAAATTATTTATGCTTGTTAAATTTAGAAGAATCGTTGGTGGAAAATTGGGTTGATGAATTTAGCATGATGGGTAATATTTTAATGGTATGGTGGCTGATTCACCATATTGATGGCGATATTCAAGGCGGCAATATGCCCAGTTGGTTAAGTGAGATTTTGCCGAATAAATTATTATTTCAATTGCGCGATAAACGCGGTGAATGCCTGCATAGCGCGTGTCGGCATTTTAAAAAATGCGCGATTGAGCGCAATATTCGCCAAAGCGATAATGCCGATATTGTGATAACAAACCATAGTTTAATGTTGTTATTAGCCGAAAAATTAAACTTACAAGGCGAACCCTTGCCCAAAAGAATTATATTTGACGAAGCGCATCATTTATTTCAAGCCGCCGATTCGGCGTTTAATTGCGAATTTTCGCTTAATGAAATTGGCATGATAAAATTATGGCTTGTCGGCGATAATAAGGCAAGCAAATATTCGCGCCTAAGGGGTTTGCGCAAACGCATGGAAAATATGGTTATTGCCCCGAAAATCAGTGAAATTCTTGATGAATTGCAAGTTGCGGCGCAAAATTTACCCGATATTTTATCCGCCAATGATGCCCGTAAGCCGCCAAGTGCGGCGACAAACACCGAAAAATTATTGCGCTATATTTTGCAAATGGCGCAAAATTTCGCGCCGAATGATTTTAATTTAGGCTATAATAATGAAATTGAAATGCCCATTACCCTAAACCAAAGCGAAATTAAACCGCTGATTTTGGCGATAAGCAATGAATTGCAATTGATAATTAAACAATGCGAACAGCTTCATAAAGCGTTAAAGGGCGAAATAAATCAAGAATTACTGGACGCTTCGGTGCGCGATAGAATGCAAAGCATGCAATTTTCCTTGGAATCGCGGGTAATTCTGCCGTTAAAAAATTACGAATCCTTATTGCAAGATATTGCCAATAACCAAAATGGCGAAAAATTTTGCGATTGGTATAGCGTGAATCCGCTTTTGGCGCAAAATAGCCAATATGCCTTAAATAGCGTGGGTATTTATCGGCATTATATCAACCCAGCCGAACCAATGGCAAAGCTTATTTACCCGAATACTGATGGGGTTTTATTGACTTCGGCAACTTTGCGCACCAATCATGGCAAACAAAACTTGAATCAAGGGTGGGATTTTCCTAAAAAATTATGCGGTTTAAATTATCTGCCGAATCATGATTTAGTGGGGGTTGGTTATTATTCTTCGCCGTTTGATTATAAAAATAATCTAAAAATTATCGTGGTTAATGATTTGGAGCATGGCAATGATATTCATATTGCCAAAGCCATGGCAAAATTATTCACGGCGTCTGGTGGCGGGGCAATCGGCTTATTTACTTCCATTTTAAGATTGCGCAAATCTTACGATATTATCAAGCAAGCCACCAATGAAATGGGCGTTGCCTTATATGCGCAACATAAAGATGCCATGAATTTAACGACCATGATTGATTTATTCCGTTATCAACAACATGCTTGTATGCTGGGCACAGATTCGCTTCGCGATGGTATTGATGTGCCCGGTGATTCCTTGCGTTTATTGGTATTTGACAAAGTGCCATGGCCCCGCCCGACATTATTACAAAAATCGCGTTATAATTATTTCGGCAAAGAATATCAAGATTATATTACCATGCAACGACTTGCCCAAGCAACCGGGCGATTAATCCGCCGCGACACGGATAAAGGCATATTTATCATGTTAGATTCACGAATGCCATCGCGATTTGCAACGGCTTTCCCCCAAGGCGTTGAAATTATGCGTTTAAGCATCATGGACACGCTTAATATCGTGGAAAATTTCTTTAAAAATCGCCAAAATTAATAATTTTCACAAGTAAAAAACATAAAAATATTTATATATTTCATAGATTAATGAAATTTATTTGCAAATATTGAAAATAATATCATTTTATACTTGACAAATACTTGTTTATATTATATATTAACCCTAATTAGCTAGAAAAGCTTAATTTGCCTAGAAGGGGTAAGAACATGACTGATATTAGTTTAAATGCATCGCAGAGATCATCGCTGATTTCTTTGCAAGATACGACGCGCTTCATTGACAGAACAACGGCGCGATTATCTACTGGCAGGCGCGTTAATAGCATCACCGATGATGCGGTGAGTTTTTTTCGTTCGCGCCAATTAAACAACAGGGTTGATGATTTAAATGCCCGCCGTCAAGATATTTCCCAAGGTGTTTCTACGCTGCAAGCTACATTAGAAGCAACTGATGCGATTGATAGTTTGTTAAAGCAATTGCGTGGTGTTTCCGAAGGCGCAAGGTCATCGTCCAGCACCGAACGAAAAGAAGCCACATTTCAATTTTTTAATATCTTAGAACAAATAAGCCAAGTTATTGAGGACGCAAGCTATCAGGGTTTAAATTTGTTAAATAGCACGAAAAATACCCTAACCGTGCGCTTTTCTGAACGCGATAATTCACGCCTTAATATTAGTGGCTTTGCCTTAAATAGCTCAAAAATTTCGGGTGCTGGGCTTTTTACCAATAATGGCGGAATATTTTCGCAATTTGGGCATGTTGTTAATTCATCAAAATATGGATCAGTTTTATTTGCCTTGGGCGCAGGTGTCGCCGCGGGTGTTAATAATTCCAATTCCAATGGTGGAAGCTTTACGGGTATTGGCATTAATAATTCCAATGTTAATTTTATTGAAGGCTTGGTTAGCACCATTGACAAAGCCATTACGAAAAATCGCGCGGTTGCGGCGCAATTGGGCAATAATGCTGCGATTTTAGAAACAAGATTGCAATTTACGACAAAATATGCCAGCCGCTTAAAAATTGGCGCGGATAATTTAGTATTGGCTGATTTAAACGAAGAAGGTTCATATTTAGTTGCCTTACAAACCCGCACCCAGTTAGGCGTGCAAGCCTTGCAAATCGCGGGCACGCAACAACAATCAATCTTACAATTAATTCGGTAATTAATTTTTATCGTTAATTATTTGTTTGGGGTTTATCCCCAATTCACGCGTTTTAAAGAAAGTAAGTATGCAATATAAATTTGGTTTAACAATTTGCACCATTGGCTTAATCTTAGGGTCATGGGATTGTTTAATTTTATTACTGGCGCCGATGGATTTAATCACCATGGTTAATATGCGCTCCTTAGGGGCAACAATATGTTTATTATCATTGGGATTTTATGAAAAACATCGGCAAAAACCACAAAAATTTGCATTGGCAGAAATTTGGCAAGACTTAAAACAATTAAAATATTTATTATTAATTTATCCAATGGGACCCATTGCTTTTGTTTATGGCACCTATCATAATTCTGTTGCTTCCATGTTGGTGATAGCATCAGCATCACCGATAATTGGCTCTTTATTAGCATATTTCATACTAAAACAACCCATGCAAAAAGCAAATTGGCTGGCGATGATAGTTATTTTCTTTGGTATTTCATTGGTAATGGGCGGGGATATTTTAAATAACCAATTATTAGGCAGTATTGCATCGCTTGTCGTTGCCATTAATTTTGCCTTATTATTTATTTTTCAAAAAAAATTCCCGCATATTAACGGCAAATTAATCATTGGTTATGCGTTTTTAACGGCATTTATCGCGACATTGCCGTTTATTTCATGGGCGGATTGGCAAATATATAATATATTCATGGTATTATTCATCAATGGCGTGATTATTGTCGGGGGCACATTTGTGCTGGTAAGCTATGCCTCGCCATTAATTCGCCCCGAAGAAACGCTGTTATTATTTCAAATTGAATTAATTTTAAGCCCGATTTTAGTATGGTTATTTTTGGGGCAAATACCACCAAGCACCACTTTCATCGGTGGTGCGATAATTACCGCGACTTTAATTATTTGGGTATTTTATAAGTTAAAGAAAAATATTTCTTAACATTCAGGCAAAGCAACCGAAGTTGCTAACCCGCCTTCGGAAGTTTCTTTATATTTTGCCATCATGTCTTTGCCCGTTTCGCGCATGGTATGAATCACTTGATCCAAGCTAACAATATGTTCGCCATCGCCATGCAACGCCAATCTTGCGGCGTTAATTGCTTTGATTGCGCCCATGGTATTGCGCTCAATGCAAGGCACTTGCACAAGCCCCTTGATGGGGTCGCAAGTTAAGCCCAAATTATGCTCCATGCCAATTTCGGCGGCATTTTCAATTTGATAATTTGTGCCCCCCAATACCGCGCATAAAGCCCCTGCCGCCATGGAACAAGCAACCCCCACCTCGCCTTGGCAACCAACTTCCGCCGCAGAAATAGACGCATTGCGTTTATATAACATGCCAATCGCCGCCGCAGTAAGCATCATGGTGCGCACGCCTTCTTGGTTTGCGCCCTTGACAAATCGGACATAATAGGCAATAACAGCAGGAATTACGCCCGCCGCGCCATTGGTGGGTGCCGTAACCACGCGCCCGCCCGCCGCATTTTCTTCGTTCACTGCCAACGCAAAAACATTAACCCAATCCATCGTTTTCATCGGCAGGCGCGACAAAGCACTGGGGTCTGCCCCTAAGCCATGCTCATTTAATAATGCTTCTTGTTCCAATTTTAAATTTTTGACAATTTGATGGGCGCGCCGTTTGACTTTAAGCCCGCCGGGTAAAATCCCCTCGGCTTCAATGCCAGCTTTAATGCAATCATTCATGACTTGCCAAATTTTATCTAAGCCTTCGTGGATTTCGTCTAAACTTCGCCAAGTTAATTCATTTTCAAGAATCATTTGCGCAATGGTGATATTTTTTTCCTCACAAATTGCCAATAATTCGGCGGCATTGTCAAAATGATTCGGCACTAATAAATTGGCGTTTTGGGCTTTATTATCTTCACCCATGGCAATTTCTTGGTCGGACATAACAAATCCACCGCCCACTGAATAATAAGATTCCATTAATAATTCTTTGCCCGATTCATCAAAAATCCGAAATTCCATGGTATTAGAATGCACGGGCTTAAACGAATAATTAAATTTCAAATCGGTTTTAATGATAAAATTAATGATTTTTTGCGATGCAACATTAATTTTTTGCATTTTTTGAATTTTCTCGCATTCAGGTTCAATGATTAAGGGATCAATCGTTGCGGGGTGAAACCCCATCAATCCCATTAAAATTGCCTTATCGGTCGCGTGCCCCTTGCCCGTCATTGCCAATGAGCCATATAAATCAACTTGAATACGGGTGGTCTTAGGTAATAATTTTAATAAAATACATTGCGCAACAAATCGTTTAGCCGCAATCATCGGTCCCACCGTGTGCGAACTGGAAGGACCAACACCAATTTTAAATAATTCAAAAACACTTAATTGCATTTGCGAATAATAGTAGATTTATAAAAATTTTTTACCATAAAAACGACAAAATTTGTTTTTTTTGTTGTTTGTTATAATGGTTCTTTTAACCAGCGCGATGCCACAATTTCAAATTCACGAAAAACTCGGTCATTTTTAATATTAATCCGAAATTGTTTTATCCATAGTCGCGCGTTTTGTATTAATCGCCGTATTATTTTTAATGGCGTAAACAGCCACAATAACGGCAATAAGTTGCAATATAGCAACAACTAAATTAATATAATCTGATGGTGTCAAATTTTCAACCCAGATTTATTTGCTAACTGGAATGGGCGGACCGCGCCATCCTTCTGATAATTCCATAAAATTCATTGTATCCTCTTAAATTTCCCTATAAAAATATGATTAAATATTAGGCAAAAGTCAAATATTTTCTGCAGGAAACATTCTTATTTTTTTGTATATTTTAGGGTGATGCCCAAACTCATTACCCTAATAGTTTTTATGAAAATATTTGTTTGCGTAATTGCCACGCGCCGTTGCTAAATTGCCATAAATGCGGGGAACGGAATTTATTGGCAAGATTATCAAAATATTCCCTGTCCATGATGGGTTGTTCAAACATTGCTGAAGCCTTGGGGAATTGGTCGGGGTTAATGGATAAATAAGCAAAAATTTCATCAGCGAATCGGCTGGGGAATTCGCCATCAAAGCGTTTAATCAACGCAATGCCTTCGTCGCGGTCAATATCCATGGAACGAATTTCTTGCGAAGCATCGTAAGTTGCTCTGCCAATACCAAATTTTATGAAAGTCGTGTAATAATGAAAATCATCAATTTTATCATCAATGCTGTTATATTTTGAATAAGTGCCCGGAGTTCGTTCGGGTGAGGGAATAAAGCCACCATGTTCCACCGAATAATAATAACAGCTTTGCGGGTGCCATTTTAAGTAATATCCTAAATAATGCACTTGGGTTTTATTTTGTTTGGTTTCTTCGGGGTTGGCGGGTAAATAAGTTTGCAAATCAGCTTGGCTTAAATCATAATCAGTTTTAAGCGCATGCACCGATTCGCCGCCCAAATACATTTGCGATTCGTCCAAAGCCGTAAAATATTTGAAATCTCGTTCGGCTTGGCTTGTGTCTTCAATGGGATTGCCGTATTCGGCTTCGTTTTCGCCATAAAAAACCAATGGAATCTTAAATAAATTCGCCATTTTGGGCGCAAGATTTTTTTGCCCCAAAATAAATGGCTGAAATGGGTGAAATAAATTCTCAACCGCCAAGCGCGTTAATAATCGGTGCGCGCGCCCGTTCGGCGTGCATAAATAATTATCAAAACCCGAATGTATCCAGCTTTGGAAATTTTTTTGCCCCCAAGGCGTATAAATATGCGGCGCCCAAGTCACGCTAAGCGGGTGCATATTATATTTATACCGCAAAACATGCGATGCGTAAAAGCTGTCTTTACCGCCCGAACCCGGCACCACGCAATCATGCGAACCATTACGGGAACGAAATTTATCGCATAAGGCAACTAATTCGGCTTCGCGTTTTTGCCAATCAATCGTTGAATTTTTTTGCTTGGCAACCATACAAGCAGAACAAATGCCTTGTTCATTAAAATGAATGGTTTTTTTCTTGGAATCTTTAGTATGTTGGAATTCCACCGTGGAATTGGGGCGTTGATTGGAAATCACGCATTCGGCGCAAAATTCTACATGCTGGGGCAACCCATAAAATTGGTCGGGATTATTGGCGTTCGGGGTATAATTTTGATAATTAATGGTTAAGTTCTTGGGATTTTGGTGCATGAAATTCCTTTCGCATTCTTATATTTTATGATTATACTATTTTATTTTATATTCAAGAATTTTCTTAACTGGACATTCCCCAGTATTTAGCATCATCGGTGCGCTGAATGAGTTTTATTCGCAAAAATTATTATTTTCGGTAATTATATCGGCGCTTGCGCTTAAATAAAATTTTATTTAAAAAAATGAGGAATGCCCAAAAATATCAATGGTTGACATTATGGCGAATCAATGTATGAATAAGCCATGCGTATAAAAATTTTAATTCTTGGCTTGTTTTTAGCATTTGCTCAAAATATCAAAGCTGATGTTATTCCTTTGGCAAGCCCAGAGGGGCTTTCAACCCTAAGTGCTATTGAGGCTTATTTAAATCGCATTACCACGATTCGTAGCCGATTTACCCAAGTCAATGACGATGGTTCCAGCACAAGTGGCTTATTTTTATTAAAACGCCCCGGCAGATTTCGGCTTGAATATGACCCGCCCGTGCCTTTTTTAGTATTAGGAACGGGCAATTTTCTGATTTACGCCGATTTTCAATTGCAAGAAATTACCCATATTCCGATTGCGCAATCGCCTGTGTGGCCCTTGATTAAAGAAAAAATCAGCTTTGCCGATAAATCGGTGATAATTGACCGAATTGATTTAACTAATGGTTATTTGCGTGTGGCGATAAGGCAATCTTCATCGCCCAAAGACGGCGTTATTGATTTAATTTTTAATCCCAACCCGCTTTATTTAATGCAATGGCTGGTCACGGATTCGCAATTTCGCACCACCAGCTTTACGCTTAATAATCCAGTTTCTGGTCTGCCTTTGGACGAAAATCTTTTTCATTTTCAACCCGATTGGAAAAAAAGGAATAATAGCAAATGATTAAATATACCCAACCCATCATTGATGTTAATATTGGCGTGTCCGTATTTTTTTTGCAAGATTTAGTAATTAAAGAAGTAAGCGGGCATTACCCCATCACGCAATTATTAATTGTGCGATGTTTAACGGCTTTGCCGATTTTATTATGGCTTATCACCCGAATATCCAAAAATTGCGGCATAAAACCCTTATTTTCGCCCAGATATAAAATTCTTATTGCCCGTGGGCTTTTGGCGGTGGTTGCGTATAGCACTTATTATTTAGCCTTTCCCGTTATGCCGATTGCCAATATCTTGTCGTTATTTGCCATTACGCCGATTGTGCTTGCCTTTCTTGGCTGGTTATTTATGGGTGAAAAAATTAATTTTGCCAAAATTATCGCCATTTTCATTGGTTTTATTGGTTCGTTGATAATTTTGCGCCCGGGTATTGGCGATTTTCAATATGCTAGTCTTTTTCCGCTGATAGCTGCATGCACATACAGCGCATCGCAAATTATTAATCGCAAATATTTACAAAATGATGAACCGCCAGTGGTGGCGACCTATCAATCAATAGCGTTTTTAATATTTTCGCTTTTAGGTTTGTTTGTTTTTCAAACCATGCAATTTAAGCCTGATGACGCGTCATTAATATTTTTAACCCGCGATTGGGTTGAATTTAATAAACGCGATTTATTTTTAATTGCTTTAACGGGTCCGATTTCCTCAATTGGTTTAATTTATTTATCAAAAGCTTACCGCGCCGCCCCTACGGCTATTGTTGGTCCGTTTGAATATGTTGGCGTGTTATTAGCCTTCATTACGGGGTTTGTGTTTTGGAATGAAACACCTGATATTTATGCGTTTTTAGGCGCGTTTTTAATTATTATATCAGGGTTTTTAATTATTAAAAAATAAGATTCTTCAATGGTTTTAATGCAAATCGCGATAAACCACGCATTTAATAATTTATAAAAAAACAAAATTAGGCTTTGCGAATTTGAATTTTTAAATCATACCACGCGGCTTGCCCAGTAATTGGGTCGGAATTAAGGGTTTTATCGGGGTAAATTTCGCAAATAAGATGATTTAATAAAAATCCCAATTGCGATTCGCGGGCATTTTTATCCAAACCCCATGAACCTGATTTTTTGCCAATGGCGTTATATGTCCATACCGTAGATGGATTTAAATTGCGGGCGGTTTTAATGCGCGCTTTAATTTCATGGCTTGAACCATAGGCGCTTAAAATTGCAAAATCATCGGTTTTTAAGCCAAGTTCTTTGGCTTTATCCTCATGAATATATAAATAATTTGCCTGTAATAATTGGCGGAGCCATTTATTATGCCCGCCCCAGCTGTGATACATGAACATCGGGCGTTGCGTGATGGCGTGAAAGGCGAAATCATGGGAATTTTGGCTGTTAATTGGCGCATACCAAAAGGCTAATGGCTGAAAATATTGGGCTTTGTCGTTATTTTTTGCCTGAAAATATTGGGCAAAATGATGCAAATCTTCGGAATAAAATTGGGGAATTATCGGTTTGCTATCGCCAACCCAACCCATTTTATGCGCAAATTGCAAATAATGTTGATTGACATTTTTTCGGTATAAAGCATTATCAGGAATCGGATAAAACCAATAACAACCATTATCAATATAGGCTTGTAATTGATTGGGATTGGGCGCGCCCATGCCGTGAAGTTGCCCATCTTGCCCGCGCCAACCCGCTAAGGGTCCTAAATTTGGGGCGCGTTCGTGATTAACGATATAATCGGCATAATCTTTATATAAGGGTTTATTTTGCGCATCAACCATGCCTTGCAAGCCCAATCTTGCCCCTAAATCCAACAGCACCGATTGAAAAGCCCGCACATCGCGATTAAGCGGAATTATCGGTTGCCGAATCGCTTCGGCTGCGCCATGCGCCTTGCTTATCGGTCTGTCCAGCATAGATATGCAATCATGGCGTTCCAAATAAGTCGTGTCGGGCAGAATTAAATCGGCGTAATCCACCATTTCGCTGTGAAACGCATCGGCGTAAATAATTTTGGGAATTTTATATTGCCCGTTTTCGTCTTTATCGGTTAAATATTTAATCGTATCCGTGGTATTCATGGCGCTGTTCCACGCCATATTCGCCATATACATGAATAAAACGCTGATTTTATAAGGATCCCCCGCCCAAGCATTATGAATTACCATATGCATCAAACCATGCAGGGCAAGCGGCGATTCGTCCGTATAGGCTTTGTCAATACGCATTGCTTGCTGATTTTCGTCATATAATAAATCATTCGGGTGGCTTGGAAAACCCAAAGGCATACCATTTAGGGGCGTATTCGGCGCGACTTGCTTACCCGCAGGCTTGACATGAGGTGGAATGGATTTAGGAAATGGTGGTTCATACCGAAAACTGCCCGGGGCATCAATCGCGCCCAACATTAATTGCAAATAATGAATTAATCTACAAGTGTTAAAGCCGTTGCTATGGGCGGAAACGCCGCGCATGGCGTGCATGGCAACGGGGCGATGCTCAAAATATTCATGGTGCTCGCCATAACAATCAACCCAAGGAGTCATAGTTTTTTCTTGATGTTTAAAAGCCGCTTGTGCCAATTCAAACGCCAAATTTTCAATAACATCGGCAGGAATATCGGTGATTTTTGCAATATTTTCAGGGGAATATTGTTGATTCATAAATTGTTCCGCCATTAAATTAAATACCGAAACCATATGCGTATCGCTGACATTAAGTTCGGGGCGCACGCCATGCCCATCATAGCTTGTTAGGCTTTGGCTAATTTTATCAAAAACCAAGGCATTGCCATGCGTATCGCGCAATATTTTGCCATTATCGCGGTTAATCAACCACGAAGCATTCGTGTATCTTGCCAAATAAAATTCATCAAATTGCCCTGATTTTAATAAAATATGGATTAAGCCACTGACTAAAGCACCATCAGTGCCGGGTTTAATTGCCAACCAATCATCAGCAATCGCCGAATAACCAGTGCGCACAGGGTTCACCGATATAAATTTACCATGCTGTTTTAATTTGCCCAAACCAATTTTTATGGGGTTTGAATCATGGTCTTCGGCAACGCCGAACATTAAAAATAATTTGCATTGTTCAAAATCGGGTTCGCCAAATTCCCAAAAACTGCCGCCAATGGTGTAAAGCCCCCCCGCCGCCATATTCACCGAACAAAAACCGCCATGCGCCGCAAAATTTGGCGTGCCAAATTGCTTTGCCCACCAGCCAGTCAGGCTTTGCGATTGGTCGCGCCCAGTAAAAAAAGCCAATTTTTTGGGGTCGCTTTGCCGAACTTCTTGCATCCATTCTGCCGCGATATTTAAGGCTTCGTCCCATTCAATCGCCACAAACTCACCCGAACCGCGTTCTCCAATGCGTTTTAAGGGTTTTTGTAATTTTGCTGGCGAATTTTGCGTCATTATCCCCGCCGCCCCCTTGGCGCAAATCACGCCTTGATTAACCGGGTGGTTTTTATTGCCATCAATATAGCGAACTTGGTTTTTTTCATCAGTATAAACATTAATGCCACAACGACACGCGCACATATAGCATGTTGTTTGGATTTTTTGCTTCCATGATTTATGCGACAGGTTTTCTTGGGTATGATAAAACATTTTTTAACTTTCTGATTTTGTAAAATATCATAATTTTAAATAAAATAAACTAATTTTTTTCATAAAAGGAAAATATTTTTATAGTCAAAATACCCAAGTGATTGAAAATAAATCACTTGGTCAAATTTTGACTATAAAGGGGGTTGTTAAGGGGGATTTTGAGCTGTTGCGTTAGCACAGAGAAAAAATCCCACTTAAACTTAAAATATACCATTGCGAATATGATGATAATTCTGAATGTTATTGGGCAATCATGGTGTAATCCGAAATACTAGCGCGCGATAATTTTTCGTTAATTGCCATGCCAATATCGTGATGGGCAATGGGGCAAATCGCAATTTTGGCATAATGGCTTTGGTCGCCCAACCATAGCGCATGAAATAAATTTTGCGCGGCTTCGCCCAAATTACCCTGATGGCTAAGGTTAAAATCGCCTTGAATATCAGCAAAGCCAATGAAAAATTCATTGTCTTGGCGATGAATTGCATTGATTCGTAAGGATTTTAGGGGGGCATAATGATGCAATAACGCCCCCGGTGCCTTGATGGCTTTATTGGGCGGGGCAATTTGGCATTGATAACCAGTTTGTGCAAAAATATCACGCGCGGTAATAAAACCCGGGCGATAAATCATAATTTCTTCGCCCGTTAAATCCAAAATAGTTGATTCTAAACCAATGGCGCAAGGTTGATTTAATTGCGGGTCAAGAATTAAAATTTCGGGGTTTTTAGCAATAATTCGGATATGTTCATGCCTTGTCGGGCTTAATTGCCCGGAATAATTCGCCGAAGGTGCGGCAATTGGTTTGGCAAATTTTGCCAATAAATCCAAGGCGATTGGGTGATTCGGCACGCGCACCGCAATGGTATTTAAATTTGCCAGCGCGTTTTTGGCAATATTATTTTGCGGTTGTTGTGGCAGGATAAAGCTTATGGGGCCGGGCATGAATTTTGCCATTAGCTCCCTTGCCCTTTTATCAATAATCGCGTAATCGCCAATTTGCGCCAAATGGTGAAAATGAATAATTAAAGGATTGATGGTTGGACGATTTTTAATGCGGTAAATTTTGGCGATAGCATCTTGATTAGTCGCATCTGCCCCTAAACCATAGACGGTTTCGGTGGGGAATATGACTAAACCCCCTTGATTTAATTGTTGCACTGCTTTTTCTATCATGGAATTTTTTTAACCTATACTATTATGCGTGAAGATGTCAAAAATTATTTCTAATTCTTGACGCAAATTAGTATATACTTAATTTAAGAATCTCAAACAAAATTATATATCACTAGCAATTGATTTATCAAAGCAAATTTTGTTAAATTCACGCATGGTAGTATATTAAGAATTTTCAAGCACTGGTTAAGATATTTTCTAATTTTTGCAAAATTATTTCAGGGTGAAAATTGGCTTCATAATATTTTCTGATAAAATCGGGGTTGATTTTGCGTGCGCGTAATTGTTTAATTGCCAAGGCGATGGCGTGAATATCCTCACCATCAATCAAGCAACCAACTTGCGCCGTTATTATATCCTTGGCACCACCTTGATTAAGGGCAATCACTGCGCGCCCTGATGCGATTGCCTCTAAAAAAACCACGCCAAAAGATTCATAACGGCTGGGCAGAATAAAAATATGGGCGTTTTGCAAATATGCCGTAATTTCATGGCGCGATTTTCGCCCCAAAAACTCTACCCGATGCCCAATATTTAATTGATGCGCCATATTTTGAAAATGGTTTAATTCCGCTGAATCGCCGATGATTTGGCAATGCACCGAATCATCGCATAATTTAAGGGCGTTTAACAATAAATCCGTGCCTTTTTGATGGCTTGGGTTGCAAATACTCAACAATTGTAATTTATCGGTATTAGCGGGGGGGGTTATTGGCAAACCAAAATTAGTATCC
The DNA here is from genome assembly GCA_965262605.1 of Alphaproteobacteria bacterium. GTDB lineage: Bacteria > Pseudomonadota > Alphaproteobacteria > JASGCL01 > JASGCL01 > CBDHFN01. The sequence continues at coordinate 415,408 of CBDHFN010000003.1, forward strand.
AGAAAATTCGGTATAACGAATGCTTGGGATTTAAGCCCCAAATTCATAATTATATCGGCGGTAAATTTACTGACCGCCGCGGCAGTTCCGACTTGGGCATAGGCTTTTTGTAAAATATCATGGCAAGTATTATCAGAATTTCGCAAAATTTTTGGGGGAAATGGACCAAAATGTTCAATCACCATGGATTTTATTTTATATTTTTGGGCTAAAATATTAACCACGCTTAAAGCGGGATAAGAAGCATGGGCAATGATAGCATCGCAACCATTATTTTTGGCAATAAAATCAGCAAAGGCGGGTTCGCATTGCGCCAATAGCGCATTAATGGGCGCGATTAGTTTTTTTTGGGGGTGTATTTGATGAAAATGCGGTTTAAAAACATGATAAAAACAAAGATTATCGCTATTTTCAAGGCGCATCGCCGATTTTGCAAAAAAATTCTTGATAAATTTCGGCAATTGTGCCAATCGCCACGGCACGCGTGACGCTGATAAATCATGCCAAACAAAACCAATTTGCCAATGGGGGCGCAATTTAGCCATAATTTGTGCTTGTTCAATAAAAAAACTGCCATAAATCGGGTTACCCTCTGTCGGACACCATGATGGCACAATAAAAATCCGCATTAAAATGGCTTTCGCAAAGTTAAAATCCGTAATAATATTTTTAATGTTGGGTAAATAATTGGCAATTTTCTTAATTTAATATGCAAATTCTTGCCCCAATCAGAATAAAGAATTAACGAATAAATTCGGTGAATAAAGGCAATAAATTGCAAATAATTAAGATATATTTTGAAAAATGGCGGCTGGTTATTATCATAATGATATAAAATATTATGAGTCGGGTAAAATTCTTTGGGGGATTGGAATAATTTAATCGGGGCATTTTCATTATCGCGCCAGCCAATTACTGCCATAATTGGAATTTTCACCGGGTTTTTCGGCAAATTATTATCAAGCCATTCATCAATTTGGGCAATATAATTTTTATAATGATATTGCCCCGATAAAATTATATCATGATATGCGGTATCAATCATTTTTTGCAATTTAACATCATCATGGACAAATGCCATAACTTCACTAATATTACTATAATCTTTTTTCAGCGGAATAAAATGCACCCATGGTTTAACTACACCGCTATAATTGCCTTCAAACATTAATAAGCCAGTTTTGCAAGCAATCGCTTCAAATACGCGCGGTGATATGCAGCCGACATGAATTTTAGCTTCATGCTCCTGCAAAAATTTACCAAATACTTCATCAAAAGATGCTTTGGGATTTTTTTGCAAATAATCAGCAACTTGGGCATGAATTTCGCCGTTTTTGTCAAAAATATTACTACCCGATTCCGAACCCAAGACTACGCGGCAATTTTGCATAAATTTAAACCAATCTGCGCCATAAATTCGCCTTGCCTCGCTTAATCCTATATCAAAAGTAATAGAATTTTTTTGGCAATATTCTTGAAAAAAAACGCCAATATCATATTTTTCACGGGTTAATTTGCCAAAAATATAAGGCACTTCGCGCGAACGATACCCAATGGTAATGGCGCGTTTGTTAATGGGAATTGTTGAAGATACGAAAAATAAATTATCATTAACATAACCCGTTAATGCCGTCATAAATTGGATATTCGGATTTTGCGCCAATGCCCCAAACACGAATGGCACATTATGCGGTTGTTGCGCCGTGATAATTAAATTCGGGGCAAATTTAGTTATAAAATCAAAATGCCAAAATAAATAATCTTGTTCGTCTTGCAAAATAACAATTTTCTTGCCATGAAAATTTAGTAATTTTTTTTGCGATATTGCGTCAAAATTTATTCCCCTGCCAAAATAACAAAAATTAATAATAATCGCATCAAAAAATGGTAATCCGAAGGGAATTTCTTGGTTTTCCGAATCAAGATAAGTTACGAAATGGTGCGAAAATTGCGAAAAAGCCTGCGTATAATCTACCAAAGCACCGGTAAAATTCGCTTTTTTTGAATAAATAAATAAAATATTAGCCATCAATAAATTCTTGTTGCCATAATTCTAAACCCAATAAAGCCCAAAGATTGCGCCCATATTCGCTTTGAGAATCGAGAATTTTATCAACCGATAAATCATTAATATAATCACGGTGCAAGGCGCGTTTTGATGAAAATAAATCGCCGATATATTCCCTTGCCGCGCCCCCTTGCCGCACCCATTGGTTAATCGGCGTGGGAAATCCCATTTTATCGGTGCGATTCACGATGGAAGCAGGCAGGATATTGCCAAAAATTGTCTTGGGCAAGCGTTTTAATTCACCATTTTTAAATTTAATATCGGCGGGAATAGTGGCGACAAATTCCACTAATTTATGGTCAAGCATCGGCACGCGCGCTTCCAACCCATGCGCCATGCTCATGCGGTCTTCAACTTGTAATAAAGCCGGCAAAAGGGTTTTAAAATCATAATGCGTCATTAAATCAAAATATGAATTTTTCTTGGCATTATCGGCGTTAAAAATACCACCAAATAATCGCAAAGCCCCCTGATTATCAATAACATCGGGTTTAATAATATTGGCAAAATTATTGGCGCGATTTATCAGCCGAAAATAACGATTATCCAGCGATTCAAACATGCCCTTAGCAAAAAATTCTTGCATTAAGGGTTTATATTGGTTAAGCGATGGCAAATTCGGAATGATGGATTCGTAATTGACTAAAAAATTACCATCATGCAGCGTGCCTTCCATCGCGCCCTTGATACATTGTTCAAAATACGCAATTAAATACCGCGCATAACCACCAAAAATTTCATCGCCACCTTGACCGCCCAAAATTACCTTGACAAATTTTGCGGCATGTTTGGAAATCATATATTGCGAAAAGGAACCCGGTCCCGCCACGGGTTGATCTAAATGCCAAATCACCGATGCGATATTATCAACAAAATCTTGTTCGGTAATTGTATATTCATGATAATCAAGCTGATGAAATTTTGCCAAATCCTTGGCATATTGGGATTCGTCAAAATCGCGCGAATAATCAAACCTGCCATGAAAAATTTTAAATTTATTGGCGGGTGAATTCGTATGCGCCAAAGCCGCAATTAACGAAGAATCAATACCACCGCTGACATAACTGGCAATTTCCACATCAGCCCGTAAGTGCAAATCCATAGATTCTTGGAATATTTCACGAATATTTTCCTTGAAATATTCCTTTTTATGATGAAAATTACACTCATAATGCACATCCCAATAACGAATCGGCGTTAATTCTTCGTGGTTAATTATCGCGTAATGCGCCGCGGGAAATTGCTGGACTTGAGTAATTAACGAATGATTGCTAAGCGGCATTTGAAACGAAAAATATTCACTTAACGCCTGTTGATTAAGGGATTTTTGGCGTAAAAATGGCAATAAACCCTTGATTTCCGATGAAAAATATAGTCCATTTTCAGTAATTGCATAATAAAGCGGCTTAATGCCAACGCGGTCGCGGGCAATGAATAATTCTTGGGTAAAATTATCCCAAATCATAAAGGCAAACATACCGCGCAATTTGCTTAAACAATCTGCGCCCCATTTTTCAAATGCTTTAAGCAGAACTTCCGTATCAGAATTAGTGCGAAATTCATTATTGCCAATTTCGCGCCTTAATTCCAAATAATTATAAATCTCGCCATTAAATATTATCATATAGCGATTATCGGGCGAAACCATCGGTTGTTGTCCAGAATCAATATCCACAATCGCCAAGCGCACATGCGCAAAGCCCATGTTGCCTTTGGTGCTTGTTGCGAAACCCTCGCCATCAGGACCGCGATGTTTAATTTGTTTTGCGCCTTTTGTCAAAATTTCGTCCCATTGCGACTTTGCCAAAGGCTTTATTGATTTAAATCCAAAAATTCCACACATATTGGCAATATAAATGAAAAATTTCTTAAATCAAGTAAATATATACCAATTTGCGTCAATAATTAGAAATAATTCTTGACAGCGAATTTGTATATTAAAATCAATCAGTAAACATAAAAACCGCCGCCATCATAATTAAAGATATTAAACCGCCAAACCCGCATAAAAGCGCAAAATTTTGCCAAAAAACTTCGCTGTTAAAGGCTAAATTCGCAAAAATAACCATCGGCAAAATAAAAGGCATCGCCAAAATAATTGCCAAAAAATCAGGATTTTTCGCCCCCAAAACAATTAAAGCCGTTAAATTACAAATAGTAATTAAAACGATAATTACCACAAAATTAATCAAAATAAATTGGTATAAATCTTGGGTGGAATCAAATAAAACCCAGCAATTTGCGGTGGTAATTATCAACATGGGCAATGATGGGTTTAAAAAATAAGCGCAAATTTTAGCAAGACTTAATTCTAAAAAATTGGCTTTTGATAAAGATATTTTTTGTAAAATACCATTTTTATTATCATTATCATAAAATTTTGGCACGCCTAAAAACAGGCTAAAAATTAACAAAAATTGCAAATTTTGCTGATGTATTTTCGTATCTGAAAATAAAAAAATACATAATCCGCTGCTATAAAAGCTAATCGGCAAGAAAATATCCAAGCCGTGATTTTTGGTGATTTGCCATTCGCGATTGAGTAAAATTTTAAAAATTTTCTTGCCTTTTGTTGCTGATATTTGTATGGTGGGTTGAATATTTAAGGATGATATATGATAAAATCACTTCAAAATCAAGCAAAAACATGGTTTGAATCACTGCAAAAAAATATCTGCGCCGAATTTTGCGCCATTGAAAATGAAAATAATTCGCCCGCCCAATTTAATTTTACGCCTTGGCAAAAACAACCAGAAAATGGTGAATCCACGGGTGGTGGGGTTATGTCCATGATGAAGGGAAAAATTTTTGAAAAAGTCGGCGTTAATTTTTCCGAAGTATATGGCAGTTTTAGCCCCGAATTTCAAAAGGAAATCCCCGGGGCGATGGAAAATAACGGCAAATTTTGGGCATGCGGCATTAGCCTTGTTGCCCATTTGCACAATCCCTTAGTGCCCGCCGTGCATTTTAACACGCGCATGATAGTCACCAGCAAATCTTGGTTTGGTGGCGGTGGTGATTTAAATACGGCTTGCCCCGATGGCGAAGAAACTGCGCAATTTCATGACGCATTCAAGCAAACTTGCGATAAATTTAATCCGAATTATTACGATAAATATAAAAAATGGTGCGATGAATATTTTTACATTAAGCATCGGCAAAAACCCCGTGGTCAAGGGGGTATTTTTTTTGATGGCTTAGATTCGGGCGATAAAGCCCAAGATTTTGCTTTTACTAAGGCGGTTGGTCAATGTTTTTTGGATATTTACCCTAAATTAGTGCGCGCCAAAATGCACCAAAAATATACAACCGAACAACGACAAGCTTTATTAGATTATCGCGGTTTATATGCGGAATTTAATTTATTATACGACCGCGGCACAAGATTTGGCTTGATGACTAATGGCAATATTGATGCGATTTTAATGTCTTTGCCGCCGATGGCAAGTTGGCAATAATGCCAGAATATACCGATAAGAAATATTTTTTTTATTATATTTTAATTGCAATATTGCAATTTATTGGTCCAATTTCCACCGATTCTTATATCGCATCGCAAATTATTATTGAAGATTATTACCAAATTGCCCGCGGGCATGGCGCGTTTGTGTTAAGCAGTTATTATATTAGTTTTGGGCTTAGTTATTTTTTTATTGGCATGATTAACGATAGTATTGGGCGCAAACCGATTTTATCCATGGGGGCAATTTTATATGGAATTGCGGCTATTTTAGCAATTTTCGCTCCAATTTTTGCCGTTTTTATCGGCGCAAGAATTATCCAAGGTGTTGCGGCGGCTTGCGTGTTAAATGCCACTTCGGCAATGATTCGGGATATTTTCCCCACGAAAACCATGGCAAAAAGTTTGAATATCATTGGCGCATTAAGCTGTATTGCGCCGATTATCTTGCCATTTTTTGCCACGATTTTATTGACTAAATTTAATTTAGCGGGCATAAATTATTTGTTAATTTTTTATACTGGCGCGATTTTAATCATAATTTTTATCATGCCCAACCATGCAAGCCCAAGGCTTGAAACCCATGAACGCAAGTTATCAGCGCATTTAAACGCGATATTTAAGATGCTTAATAATAAAAAATTTCTGGTTATTTTAGCCATATCCTTAATGGGACCGGTGGCAATTCCCGCGTATTTAAGTTCAGCGGGTTATATAATTTTAGAATTAAATCAATTGCCGTTAAGCGAATTTGCGATTTATTTTACATTTGGTCCTTTGGTCTATACGATTGCCAGTGCTATCAATGCTTATTATAATCGCCATGAAGCCAAAGAATTTAGTATAAATTTTGGCATATATTGTGGCATTTTTGGCGCAGTTTCATGGATTATTCTGTATTTTTTCCCGCAAGAATCGGCAGTTTTATCGTTAATTCCAGCATGGATAATTATTATCGGGCATGGATTTATGACCAATAATGTCGTGGCGATGCTTATTAACCCGCATCCTAATCGCGCGGGCACAATTTTTTCTGTGATTGGCTTAATCCATAGTATTGTTGGTTTTGGTGCTTCGGTTTTAGTCGGATATTTTATCGTTCGGTTTAATTATTGTATTTTAGGGGCGATAAGTTTGCTTTTTGCAATTTTAGCCAAATTAAGCTTGAATTATGCCCAGAAAAATGGCTATTTATCATGAAGAAGTCTAATTTTTTTATCAATGCTATTTTATGCCGATGCCCCGAATGCCATCAGGGTAAGTTATTTGCAAGCCCGTTGAAAATCGCCCCCCAATGCGCCCATTGCGGTTGCGATTTTTCATTTGAAAACAGCGGTGATGGCGCAGCAGCATTTTTAATTTTTATCATTGGTGGCTTGGCGGTTGCCTTGACGGCATATACGGAATTGCATTTTTCGCCGCCTTTTTGGGTTGATTTTATGGTTTTTGTCAGTATTGAAATTATCGGGCTTGGCTTATTATTGCAAAGCGCAAAATCATTAATGATTCATTTACAATATAAAAACAGCCAATAATTATAGGGTATTTGCCATATTATTCGGATGCGATTTGCATTAAATATTTGCCATATTGGTTTTTATATTGCGCGCCCAATTCATAACAATTATCCGCGGTAATATATCCTAAACGAAAAGCGATTTCTTCGGGGCATGATACCATTAAACCTTGAATTTTCTCTAATGTTGCAATATATTGCGATGCTTCAAGCAACGATTCATGCGTGCCAGCATCAAACCACGCATAACCACGGCGCATTATTTGCACGCTTAGGCGCGATTTTTCTAAATATAAGCGATTTAAATCGGTGATTTCTAATTCGCCGCGCCCTGATGGCTTTAATGATTTTGCCATGGCACAAACATCTTTATCATAATAATATAAACCAACAACGGCATAATTTGATTTGGGTTTTTGCGGTTTTTCTTCCAAGGAAATTACATTAAAATTCTTATCAAATTCGGCAACGCCATATCGTTCGGGGTCATGCACATGATAAGCAAATACCGAAGCACCATCATATGAATCGGCATTGCGGCATAATTGTTGTAAGCCACCGCCATAAAATATATTATCGCCCAAAATCAAGGCGCTATTATTATTGCCAATAAATTTTTCGCCTAAAATAAATGCTTGCGCCAAACCATCGGGCGAAGGTTGCACGCAATAAGCAATATTTAACCCCCATTTTGCGCCATCGCCCAATAATTGTTGAAATTTTGGAATATCATGGGGGGTTGAAATAATTAAAATATCGCGCATTCCCCCCAACATAAGCGTGGAAATTGGGTAATAAATCATGGGTTTATTAAAAACTGGCAATAATTGTTTAGAAATTGGCAGTGTTATGGGGTAAAGCCTTGTGCCAGCGCCGCCCGCTAAAATAATTGCTTTTCGCATTTGATTCATGAATACCTAATTGGTTAATTTACAATATAAAATACAAAATTTTTTACAATTTAGCAAGAATTTATTTTTAGAGAATATTCCCCATTTTGTATATAAAATTTTATCTATAATACCCTATCGCAATATTTGGGGACTTCCCTAATCACGAAAATATTAAATTTCGTGGCAGTTAGAACGCTTGCGCTTTAATGGGATTTAAGGATTAAAAGATTGAAGGATTTTTTTCTTTTTAACCATGCAACCATATATTTTTAACCGAATTTGATTAATTACTATTTTAATAATCATTTAATCCCATAATCCCATAATCCCATAATCCTATTAAAGCGCAAGCGTCAAAATAGTTATCGGAAATAATAACTTTTGCGAACAAAACAGATACCAATGCAACTCAATACTATGGCGACATTCATTTACAGCAACTTTGATGTTAAATTCTGGGGAGTGTTCACTTTATTTTTAGTGCACATTCTCCAATGCCTTAAAAAATAAAATTTCCTAAAAAAACATCATAATTCAAGGCTAATTGCTTTTGGGCTTGCTTGGCTTGGGCATAATTGGTAAAAATTGCAAAACATGCCGAACCCGAACCGCTCATTCGGGCGCAAATCGGTTGAAAATTGTATAATTGCGTCAAAATTTCGCTGATTTTTGGGCATATTTCCATGGCTGATGGCGTTAAATCATTGCGCCAAGCAATAATATCATTCATCGTTGCTTGCATTGGGCGCGGGTAATTAATATTGGTTATTTGCGGGTTATTTTGCGCATATTGCTTAAATACCAATGGCGTGGCAAGAAAATCACCACCAAAAACAACCAAAATCGCCGCAATTTGCGGCAGAATAATCGGGGTAATAATTTCGCCAATTCCTTGGCAATGGGCGGGCAAGCCATAATAACAATAAGGCGCGTCCGCGCCGATTTTAAAGGCAATTTGCCGTGCGATTTCATCATTTATGCCCCAAATACCGCAAATATGGCGCAAAATTGCCATGGCTTGGCTGGTCGCACCGCCAAGACCGGCGCCAACGGGCAGATTTTTTTCTACTAAAATATGGTAATTAAATTCTTTATTGGCGTATTCTTGGCAATATTGAATCGTTTTAAAAATGATATTTTCGGGCATATTTGGCGTAAAATCGGCATATTTACCCACCGCGTCAATGGTTAATTTATCGGCATCCGTGATGGTCAGATAATCGCCAAAATCGCAACTAACATTCACCATATCTAATAAATGATATTGATTGGGCAACCTGCCGACTATATTTAAGGCTAAATTTATTTTGGCGGGGGCAAGAATTTTGGTAAACATTATTCTTTAATAAATTTACCGCCTAAATCAGTGGCAATTTTAATTGCTTTGGCGTAATTGGGTTTATAGTTTTTATCGTCTTTTGCGCTGGGAATAATTTTATTCAATTCCATTGCTTTACCATTTTGAATTTGGATTTTTTTATTTAAAACTGAACCTTTGCCAATCATTTTGCACCTTTATTGAGTTAATTTTCGTTGAAATCCCCAAACTTCGCCTTGGTGATTCGCGAAATATTGGCGCATGAAATCGTTAATTTCTTGGGCATTTATCGCATCAATACGGCTTGGGATTGCTTTTATTTCATCTAAGGATAAGCCAAGGGCTAAATAATTGGCGATATAATTGCTTAACCCATTAAAATCATCTAATGAGAGTAAAAATCTATCCTTAATCGCAGTTTTAATATCGTTTAATTCGGTTTCGCTTATGCCTTTTTGCGCAATCTCTTGCATAGTTTGGCGCAATTCGCCTTGAATATAGGCAAAATCGGCGTTGGGTTTGGCTTGCAGATAAATCAACATCATGCCTTGCCCGCGTGCATCGCCATTATATTGAAATGACACGCCACCAGTCGCAATTTTCTTATCTTGCACAAGATTTTTATATAAAAGACTGGTTCGCTGATTTAAAAAAACTTCCATAATATCGCCAATAAGCGCATGGTTATTTTGCCTTAGGCTTTGCACAGATGGGGCTTGACGCGCCAATATAATATTGCTGTTGGCGATATTGGGGTGGTGATATTGAATTAAGCTTTCGCCCAATAATGACGGGTCTTGCGCAATGGGGTTTGCCGATGCCTTATGGGCGGGAATTTTGCCGTAATATTTTTTTGCCAATGCCAAGGCTTGCTTAAAATCAACATTACCAGAAATAACCAATATCGCGTTATTGGGGTGATAAAAACGATTATAAAAATCCAATGCTTGCTTGGCGGTAATTGCAGCAATTTCATGTTCAAAACCAATTAACGGCAAGCGATAAGGGTGATTTGGGTATAAAGCCGCCGAAATTTTTTCCACTAATTTTGCCGTTGGTTCGGCATCAATGCGTTGCAATCGTTCGGAAATCACCACTTGTTTTTCGGGGGCGATGATTTTATCATCAAGCACTAAACCACGCATTCTGTCCGCTTCCATTTGCATAATTTGCGGTAAATATTTTTTTGGGACAATTTGATAATATCTTGTGCTGTCGCGATTGGTTGAAGCATTTTCAGAACCACCCATTAACGATACGGATTGGGAAAATTTGCCATCGGGGTATTTTTTTGTGCCCTTAAACATTAAATGTTCCAATAAATGCGCAATGCCTGATTGCCCAGATGGTTCATCAATCGCGCCAACTTTGTAAATGATAGTTTGCTTAACAACGGGTGCTAAATTATAAGGCGCAACCACCAGCGTTAAGCCATTATTTAATTTGGCTATTTTGACTTGGTTAAAATAATCTTCGCTACGAATTTCAAAGGGCTGCATCGCGAATAAAATACCAAAAAATGCCAAAAAAACGAATTTTTTCATTAATTTGCGGGTATTTTATCAAATAAAGTGGTGCGCCCATCGTCAACTTGCTTAATTACCTTGCCATTTTTTAATGATTCCCCCAAAGTAATATTGCGCTGAATGCGTTTTTGTTCTTCTTCGGGCGATAAAAGTCCGGCTTTGGAGGGGGAACGCCAGAAAAATAATACATCGGCAAGGCTTTTGTCATTATCAAGATTGGCGTTATCCGCGACAAGAAGTTCCTTGATATTATCATTGGGGTTAAGGGCATTTGCCATTTCCAATAAGCGCGTTTCGCCCGCCGTCAACCCTTGACTAAGCAATGCTTGCTTTGATTTATCATTGCTTGCATTTGAGCCAGCACCAAATATTGTTTGTTTCGCAACTTGAGTTTGCGAATCCTTGGAATTTGAATTATCCGATGGCGGACGCAAGGTAAAATCAGGCGGAATTACCAAAGGTTTTTTAACCGATACCGCAAATTCATCGGGGGGATATTTGGAAAAAGCGTCAATCTTGCCTGTTTTAGAATCACAAGCAGCTAAAATCACCAATAAAGGCAGGCATAATAATATTTTTTGTTTCATGAAAATATATTATTCCAAAAAATAATTTTTTTCAAGCTTTTTTTCTTGCAGGTCATTCCCCATTTTTTTTAGAGGGTATTTTATTTATAATACCCTATTGCAATATTTTTGGGGGATTCCCCCAAACCCCCTTAAAATAGGATTTAAGGATTAAAAAGATTGAAGGATTTTTTCTTTTTCATCATATAGGCATATATTTTTAACCGAATTTGATTAATTACTATTTTAATAATCCTATAATCCTATAATCCCATAATCCTATTAAAGCGAAGCGCAAAATAGTTAGCGACATTAAAGTTCGTGCTGTTTTAAATTGCGATATTTTGGGGGATTCCCCCAAACCCCCTTTACAAAGAATTTTAAGAATTGAAAAGAATTTTAAGAATTTTTTTCTTTTTCATCATGCAACCATATATTTTTAAGCAGATTTGATAATTAAATATTTTAACAATCATTTAATTCTTTTAATTATAGTAAAGCGTAAGCGTCAAAACGGGTGCGAAAATAAAAATTCATGCTGTTTTATTCGTTATATTTTGGGGGATTCCCCCAAACCCCCTTTTACAAGAATTTTAAGAATTTTAAGAATTTTAAGAATTTTTTTCTCTTTCATCATTCAACCATATATTTTTTACCAAATTTGATAATTAAATATTATATTAATCATTAAATTCTTTTAATTCTTTTAATTCTTTTAATTCTTTTAATTCTATTCAAGCGTAAGCGTTAAAACGGGTGCGAAAATATAAATTCATGATGTTTTTATTCACAATATTTTTGGGGGATTCCCCCAAACCCCCTTTTACAAGAATTTTAAGAATTTTAAGAATTTTTTTTCTCTTTCATCATTCAACCATATATTTTTTACCAAATTTGATAATTAAATATTATATTAATCATTAAATTCTTTTAATTCTTTTAATTCTTTTAATTCTTTTAATTCTTTTAATTCTATTCAAGCGTAAGCGTTAAAACGGGTGCGAAAATAAAAATTCTTGCTGTTTTAGATGGTGATATTTTGGGGGATTCCCCCAAACCCCCTTTACAAAGAATTTTAAGAATTGAAAAGAATTTTAAGGATTTTTTTCTTTTTCATCATACAGGCGTATATTTTTAACCGAATTTGATTAATTACTATTTTAATAATCATTTAATCCCATAATCCTATTCAAGCGTAAGCGTTAAAACGGGTGCGAAAATAAAAATTCTTGCTGTTTTAGATGGTGATTTTTTAATAATTCTTAAATCATTTAAAAATATATTGGTTGCTTTGCGAAATATTTGAAAACTATTCGGGCACACGCTATAAATCGCTTGACTAAAAATTATCATAATATATAATTTAGCGTATTAATTAAGGAGATAAAATGGTTGCATTAGCATATTTTTTAATGATTTTAGGCATGGTGGTGACCGTTGCTTTCTTAATTTTGGGCATTATTGCCATGGCGCGCGGTGGCGATTTTAATCATAAATGGGGCAATAAATTAATGCGTTACCGAATTGCGGCGCAATTTTTCTCTATAATTATGTTTATGTTAGGTTTGCTATTGGCAAAATATTTTGCCTAATGGTTAAAACGGGCAAAGTTAAATTTTCAATTCTTCGGCAAATTCCCAATGGTGTTTGGGTTATGGGATTTGTTAGCCTGCTTACCGATATTTCGTTGGAAATGGTGCATAGTGTCTTGCCAATTTTTATGACAACCACGATTGGGGCAAGCGTCATGCTGGTTGGCTTTATTGAAGGCGGAGCCGAGGCTTTATCGCATATTGTGAAAGTTTTTTCAGGTTCTTTAAGCGATTATTGGGGCAAGCGCAAGGGTTTGGTGGTGCTTGGTTATAGCATGAATGTCGTGGCTAAACCGATTATGGCTATTGCTTCGTCCGTTGGATTAGTGGTTTTATCGCGCACGATAGACAGGTTGGGGCGGGGGATTCGCGGTGCGCCGCGTGATGCGTTAATTGCCGATATTACGCCCGCGCATATTCGCGGGGCAAGCTTTGGTTTGCGCGAAACATTGGACGGGATTGGCGAATTGCTTGGACCATTATTAGCATTTATTTTATTAGCAATTTGGGCAAATAATTTTCAAATTATTTTTTGGGTGGCAGCAATTCCCGCTGTTTTGGCGGTTATTTTGTTGGTATGTGGCTTAAAAGAACCCGAATCGCCCCATATTAAAGCAACCGAAAATCCGCTTAAAATCAAGCAATTAAAAAAATTAGGTCGCCATTATTGGTGGATAGTCATGATTTTTGGATTTTTAATGTTGGCAAGGTTTTCGGACGCGTTTTTAATATTAAAAGCGATTGAAGTCGGGTTTGAATTAAGCGATATTCCCCTGATTTTAGTTGTTTGGAATTTAAGCCTGTGTTTAAGTGCCTATCCCATGGGGAAATTAGCCGATGGCATTATTGCGCATCATTATTTATTTATATTGGGGTTATTGGGTTTAATATGCGCCGATGCGATTCTTGCATTAAGCCATCATTGGTCAAGCCTTATAATTGCCGTGATATTTTGGGGATTTCATTTAGGCACAACCCAAGGGCTGATAAATAATATGATTGCCCATACAGTGCCAAGCCATTTGCGGGGCACAGCATATGGTGTGTTTAATTTGATTCGTGGCGTGGCAATGTTGATTGCTTCGGGATTGGCGGGGATAATTTGGGATAATTTTGGGTCAAGCTGGACATTTTGTGCAAGCCTAATTTTTGCCTTATTGTCGGTTGGCTTGGCGATATTTTATTTTTTTATTTTGAATAAAAATAATTAAACCCCGATGGATTCATCTTATTTATTTTTATCAATGCGGCTGGTTTTTTGATTTATCCAATATTCAAAAGGTTCGGAATGCAAGGATTCAGAAATTATCCGAATATGCTTCATGGCGAATTGCCAAGGACTGGAAACGCCACAAGCCATGGCAATTTTTTCAACTTCGGCGCATAAGTGGCTATGATAATTATAAACCCGTACCGATTTATCGGCGGGATTAAGGGCATTATATCGTTTTTTATCTTGCGTTGCAATTCCCGTTGGGCAAGTATTTTCGGCGCAAATCATCGCTTGAATACAACCCAAGGCAAACATGAAACCGCGCGCCGATACCACAAAATCTGCACCCAAAGCCATAGACCATGCAATATCGTCAGGATTAATTAATTTACCTGCGCAAATGACGCGAATTCGTTGCTTTAATTGATGTTTTTCCAAAGTCATGGTCATTATCGGCAAGGCTTCCTTAATCGGTAAGCCTGCATAATCCATTAAAGACAAAGGCGATGCGCCCGTGCCACCATCGCCCGAATCAAGCGCAATAAAATCTGGTGCGAATTTTTCACCAATGCTCAAAATATATTGGCATAAATCTTCAATGAATAACTCATCGCCCATCACCATTTTTAGCCCAACGGGTTTTTGCACAATATCGCGCACGCGATTGACAAAACTGATTAATTGCGGTAAATCTTTAATATTATCATGGCGATTGGGTGAAATACAATCTTTATCCATGGCAATGCCACGAATTGCCGCAATTTCTGGGGTAATTTTGCCCTTGGGTAAGACGCCGCCTAACCCCGGTTTTGCCCCTTGGGATAGTTTAATTTCAATCATTTTAACTTGTTCGTAAGCCGCAATATGCCGTAATTTTGCCTCGTCTAAATTGCCTAGTTCATCACGCACGCCAAATTTAGCGGTGCCAATTTGAAAAATAATGTCGGCTCCGCCCTCTAAATGATAAGGCGACAAGCCGCCTTCGCCAGTATTAATCCAGCAACCAGCCAATTTTGCCCCCTTGGATAATGCCAAAACAGCATTTTTAGAAATTGCGCCAAAGCTCATACCTGAAATATTAAAAAAACTTTGCGGCTGATAAGGATTCGCCACGAAAGGACCGATAATCGGTGCGTTGATTTTCTCGCGTTCGGCGGGTAAAATGGGAAATACAGACGGCACGATTAAAATTGTGCCCGGCGTATCCATTTTGCGCGTTGACCCAAATGACGCATATGTTGGCAAGCCTTTGGCGGCTTTATAAACCCAAGCGCGTTGCGTGCGATTAAAGGGGAATTCCTCTCTGTCGCCAGACAAGACCCACGACCTGATATATTTACCAAATTCTTCGGACCAATAACGGCACCTTACAAAAATTGGGAAATTTGCCTTTAATGCTGAATTGGTTTGATGGCGATCGCGCCAATATGTTATTGCTATCAGCATGATTATGCCAATGACAAAAATTATAAATATCGTTGATAAAATATCAATAACCAAAAGCGTTTGTGCCAAATTCGGCGTAATTAACCAAACGATAAAATTGGCAATATGGCGGAAAATATCATGAAAAATTTCAATCATTTTTCGCATTAAAATGCAAGGCAACGGAATTAATGCAATATCGCAAACCCGTGGGCGCGGGTCCGTCTGGGAATACATGCCCCAAATGCGCATCACAGCGATTACATATTACTTCGGTGCGTTTGAAAAATAAAGATTTGTCAATTTTATTACCGATATTTTCGGCATTTATCGGTTGATAAAACGAAGGCCAGCCCGTGCCTGAATCAAATTTTGTTGCGCTGGCGAATAATTCTAAACCACAACAGACACAAGCATAAATGCCCGAATCGTGATTATCCCAATATTTGCCGCTAAATGCCCGTTCCGTGCCTGCTTCACGGGCAACTTTATAAGCTTGCGCGTCAAGAATTTGCTTCCATTCTTCTTTGGTTTTTGATATTTTATTCATAATCATGAATATACCACAAATAAAAAAAATTACCAATAAATTATTGGTGGCGATAAATAATTTTTTATTTCCGCCGCAATGCTTGATTTGCCACGCCCCGATATTGGACGCGGGAAAATTATGCGCCGAATGTTTTGCCAAATGCCAATTTATTACCCCGCCTTTTTGCGAAAAATGCTCGTTGCCGCGCTCACCTGAAAGTTTTGGTGGTGATGCAATTTGTTTTTCTTGTGAACAAATACCAACGATTGCCAAGCAAATTCGCGCCGTATTTATTTATGATGATTGGATAAAACCGCTGATTTTGCGCCTGAAATATGCGGATAACTTATATTTAGCCGATTATTTTGCGCCGTTAATGATGCAAAATGGGCAAGAAATTTTGCAAAATACGGATTTAATTTTGCCCGTGCCATTGCATTATTTGAAAAAAATTTGGAAAAAATATAATCAAGCCGAAGTGCTTGCCCACGCCATTGCTAAACAAACTCAAATACCATGGGCAAATAATATTTTAAAGCGCAAAAAATACCAAGGGCAAAAGGGTAAAAATGCCAATGCCCGCATGCATCATTTAAAAAATGCCTTTGCCATTAATGATATAAATCTTATCAAGGATAAAAATATCTGCTTAATTGATGATGTGGTAACCACCAAAGCCACGGTGAATGAAATAAGCCAATTATTGCTTAAAAATGGCGCAAAATCGGTATTTGTTTTGGCAATTGCCCGCGTGCAGATGAATGCCCTGATTCCCTAAATTCTTGGGTATAATGGAATAATAAGTTTGTTCATGACTTTGCCCAAGAATATCACCCAAGAATATCACCATTGAAAACTGCTATAATTTTTATTTTCGCACCCGTTTTCACGCTTACGCTTGAATGGGATTATAAAGATATTAGTTTATGGCAATCCAAAATCCGCAGCATGGTTTTATCGGTTTTGCGGGTGGTTATATACTTACTTTGGGGTCAATTTCTAGTATTTCGCCAATAAGTAAAAATATGACAATTCGCGCGAATATTAATAAAATTGGGCAAGTTGCGATTAATTTAATTTAAGAAATTTTGGGGAATGTCCACATATTTAGCCTTGCAAATTGATGGGAATCTTAGTATTAATTAATTATGAACGCGCAAAATGAACATTTTCAGCACGCAATTAAAGAATATATTGGCTTAATTGCGAAACAAGGCATTAATGCCAAGGAACATTCGCACCGCACCGCGCTGGAAAATTTAATTATGGCAATACAATTGCCGTTGTTAAAAATTACCGCGATTCAAGAATCCAGTGATTCCCAAGATAGTGTCAAAACCAATGGCACACCCGATTTTTTTATTTATAAAGACGAAGATAGTTTATTCAAAAGCCTTGTCGGTTTTATTGAATGCAAAAAACCCGCGCTTGAATTGGACGAAATTATCAAGGGCAATCAAATTAAAAAATACACCGAAACTTGCCCGAATATTATTTTAACCAATTACCGCGAATTTATTTTGCTGAATAATGGCGTCGTTAAAGAACGAGTTTTATTGCTTGATAAGGATATGCGGATTCAAGATAATCAAACCCAAGCCTTAATTAATCTTATTTTTAGTTTTTATCAATATGAATATCAACCAATTCGCACCAAAGACGATTTAGCCAAACATCTTGCCAAGGTTAGTTTTTATTACGCTAAATCATTACGCGAATTTCTAAGCGATAATTACAATGCCCCGCATAAATATTATAAACGCCTGCATGTTTTGTTGAATGATTATAATGACGCGATGCATTATGAATTTGATTTAACCGAATTTTGCGATATTTTTGCCCAATCATTAAGCTATGGTTTATGTTTGGCAAAAATTGATACGAATCAAAAACTTGCCGAAGAAGAATTTAAATATATTGAATTAATTCCTGATGATTATCGTTTATTATATGAGTTTTTAGAAAAAGCTTGGGAACATAAATCCAACCGATTTCCCATCACTATTCGCGCCAGCTTAAGCATGACGGCGCGCGCCATCAATTTGATTGACAGCGAATTAATTAAATCCGAATTAATTAAGGCAAACCACGATAAAAACAGCATCGCGATATATTTATACGAAGATTTCTTAAAAGAATATGATAAATTAAAAGGCACAGAAAACCGCAAAGAAAATGGCGTTTATTATACACCGATTGAGGCAACAAATTTTATCGTCAGGGGCGTGAATGATTTATTAAAATCACATTTTAATTCCCCCCAAGGCTATTTGCAAGACGGCGTGAAAGTTTTGGATTTTGCCTGTGGCACCGGCACTTTTTTAAGTTCATTGCTGAATGAAATTATGCCGCACCCCGAAAAATGCGATGATTTAACCAAAAACCAGATTAAATTTAAAATGCTCAATGATTATTATGGGTTTGAATTATTATTTACGCCTTATATTATTGCCCATACTATCTTGCGCCAAAAGCTTAGCAACATGGGTATCAAGCTTGAAACTGATGAGGATTTGGGCGTGTTTTTAACCAATACGCTTGATATTGACCAGCATAGTATCAGCGACCTTTACCCCGAAACTAAACGCGAGCATGAAAAAGCCTTAGCGGTGAAAAATAACGATGATATTTTGGCAATTATTGGTAATCCGCCATATTTTAATGGCAAAAGCAAGGTGAAATCGGAAACTTTGGACAAAGAAATGGATATTTATAAACAAGATTTAGCCGAGAAAAATATTCAACCTCTTAATGATATTTATCTAAAATTTATGCGCTTTGCTGATTGGAAAATGACCAAAGCGGGCAAAGGCGTGGTCGGAATTATCACCAATAACAGCTATCTTGACGGCAATATTCATCGGCAAATGCGTAAAACCTTGTGTGAACATTTTGATGAAATTTATATTGTAAACTTACATGGTAATAGCCATAAAAAAGAAACCGACAAAAATATTTTTGATATTATGGTCGGGGTAAGCATTATATTTTTGGTAAAAAACCCGCAGATAAAAACCAAATCGGTGAAATATTTCTCATTAGCGAATAATAACCTTAACAGCCGTGCCGATAAATTAAAATTCCTCAATGAAACAAAATTTAAGTCGGTTAGGTGGCAAAAATTACCCGTTAATGCCCCAAATTATTGGTTTGTGCCCCGCGATTATAGCCACGAAAAAATATATAAAAAATTCATCAAAATACCCGATATTTTTGAATATTTTAGTTCTGCAATGGAAACTAGGCAAGACAAATTGACAATTCATTATAATATTAGTTCGCTTATTAACTTAAAAAATGAATTTACATTGAAATCTATTGAAAATATAATTAATAAATACAATACCAAAGATGGAAGAGATTGGCAAGCAACAAACGCAATTTCAGATTTAAAGAATAATTTTAACCCTACAAGAATTTTGTATAGACCTTTTGATTTTAGATTCACTTCGTTAAGTAAATTATCAAAAAGCTTTCTTGCATACCCTGTATATGATTTATTTAAACATTTTGAAAATAAAGAAAATATTGGCATTATCTTTAAAAGGCAAATGCAGACTTCAAAATTTGCAAATATATTTATTAGCAAATTAGTAACTGAAAAAATTATTCTTGAACCCGCGTTTGGCGGTAGTTATCTTGCCCCGCTTTATATTTACGAACCACTGCAATTTTCATTAGCGGGGCTTGATGAAAATCCCGAAGAAAAAAGGGCAAATTTCACCGAAAAATTTACTAAAAATTACCTTAAAAAGCTTGATTTCGCGCCAAGCCCCGAAGAAATTATGGCATATATTTATGCGGTATTACATGCGCCAATATACCGCGAAAAATATTTAGAATTTTTAAAAAGCGATTATCCATCAGTGCCGATGACAATAAATCGCGAAGTATTTACTCAATATGCCCAATTGGGGCAAGAGTTAATTGCCCTGCATTTATTACAACCCGAAAAAATCCAAGCCAATAGCATATTTTGTAAAATTAATGCCAAGGGCAAGGAATTCACCATCACTAAAATCCACGAACCAACGGGTAATGATGCGGGCATTAATGATATTTTAAGTTTAGATTGTGGCAAGGATGAAAATATAAGCTTCACGGGAATTACTAAGGATATTTATAATTTTGAAATTGGTTCGTATCGTCCCATTGATAAATGGCTTAAATATCGCATCAAAGATAAATATGCCTTAAATCATGATGATTTAAATCATATCAAACTAATGGCAAGCGCGATAAGCCAAACCATCATAATCATGGGCAAGCTTAATGATTTAGGCGAATTATATTTAACGGATATAGTTTGATACCCAAAAAATTTAATTTGCTGGGAATGGATTAGAAAATTTCTTATTGGTCAAAAATTCATTATCAGTTAGGCTTTTAAGAAATTCAATTAAATCTTTTTTTTCTTCGTCCGTTATTGAAAATTTATTAATAAGTGAGCTTGTTAATAAACTGCGGGCGCGTCCGCCTTTGGCGTAATGCTTGTCAATAACTTCGTCTAATGTTGCCAATGATCCATCGTGCATATATGGTGCGCTTAATGCAATATTTCGTAAGCTTGGCGTGCGAAATTTACCCATATCGGCAAAATTACCGCTAAATTCCATAATGCCGATATTTTCTTTGGGGTAGCTTCCTTTGCCGTCAATATTATAAAGCCCTGTATTATGATAAGCGGCTTCGCCGTTCGGCAAATTTTGATGAATATTATTATCGGTGAAATTAATGCCGCCGTGGCAATGATGGCATTCTAATTTTTCGCCAAAAAATAAATCTAACCCGCGTTTTGCGCTGGGTGAAAGCGCGTTGCTTTTATTGCCATATACAAATTTATCATAATCAGAATTAAATGATATTAAGCTTCGTTCAAACGCTGCAATGGCTTGGGTAAGTGATTTTATCGGATTTTGATTGTTGCCATTAAACGCCTTGGGCATTAAATTTTTATAAATTTTATCGGTTTTTAACAAATTAATTATTTGCGATTCGCGCCCCATCATACCCATTTCAATGGGGTGATCGCCAAAAATTGGCGTTAAAATTTGTTGTTCCAAGGAACGAATATTCGGATTTGCCCAAGTATATGCGGGATAATATGCCAAATTCACCAAAGCCATGGCGCTTTTATGCCCAAATTCGCCATTGACCCCCATTGATGTTGCTTGCCCATCGGCAAAGCCAAGCGATTGTTGATGACAAGTCGCGCAAGCTATCGTGCCATCTTTGGATAATCGTTTATCGTAAAATAAATACCGCCCAAGCGTTATTTTCGCAAGATTCATCGGATTATCGCGCGGAATAATCGGCTTGGGCGCATATTTTGGAATTTGGTCAAAAAAATTATATTCTTGCGCAAAAATTGGCTTTGCCAAGGCAAAAACCATGAAAAAAGCGCAAAAACTTAATTTAATTTTATTTCGCATAAAAAATTTGTTGCCCCTTGGTTGCTTGTTGATGCCCATAATTAAGCCCAAATTGCACCATTATCGGCATACATGCTGGATTGCCCCCAAAACTCATGCAGCTGCTTGCGACTGATTCGGGGCTTGCGTGCCCAGCCGTTTGGCTTGCGACTGATTCGGGGCTTGCGTGCCCAGCCGTTTGGCTTGCGCCCATATCATCAAAATTAACATCTTGCAATAAATTTGCTAAATCTAAGGTTATTTGTTGTTTTTCGGGGTTAAAATTCGGCAAATTAACCATAACGCGATTCGGATTATTGCATCTGCTCGGGGCTATAATTTTGGCATCAGATTGGCATTCAGTGCTGCCTAAATGCAGGCTATAAGGCTTTTCGCCCCCATGACTAATAATATTGGCTTCTAATTTGAAAAATTTATAACCAATTTGCCAAACCCAAAACATTGCGCTTTGATTTAAGGGTGCTGGTGCGCTGGTCGGGTCTTGGTGATTTTGCGCAAAAGGCACGCCAAGTTCAAAATATACGCCGACTATATCATTGATATTTTTAGGAATACTATAATTAATCGTATTATTCATCGCTTTTGTGCCATTTAAACAGCCAGATTCGCCATTTTCTAAGTCAATCAGGGCAATATCCGCGAATTGCCATTGCTTGTCTTGAATTAATTTCATCGGTGTTTTATTGCCTTTTTTATCAATCCATTGCCAATTGCTTAGGAAAAATCTTAAATCCGTGGGCGTGATTTTTGATTTGCTAGCGCCAATATTTTCATAAACCTGCCCGCATTCAAATTTTTTATCATTAAAAACAGCATTTATATGAAAATGACCATTTTCTTTGCCTTTGTTGGTTAAATGGTCGGCAAAAGCATAATTATGATAGGTTGTTCCTATAATTATGCTTAAAATTAGTAATTTTAATAGCTTATTCATCTTTTTCTCCTTTGTTAGTTTATAAGATTTTTTGGCGTAAAAAACAAGAATATTTTAGCCAAAATCATGGTTAAGCCTGTTAGTGGATATAATATACCCACACCCATAATTAAGCCCCAAATTATCAAGGTTGCTTTTGTGTCTTGACGCGGTGGCGCGGCAATTTTATGCGCGGGTTTGCGTTTTAACCAAGCAATAATGCCCGTAATTCCCAGCGTGATTAACCCCAAACAAGCTATCGCCATCAAAATTTGATTAATTATACCATATTCATGCCCTTGATGCACGGAAATTGACCATTCAATGATCCTTGCGCCCCAGCCAATATCTTGATATTTATTATTAAATAACACTTGTCCAGAATATTGATCAATATGAATAACTTGCTCGTTTTCTACTTTTTTCGGAAAAACCGAAGCACTATATACGCCCGTTTCGTCTTGCGGCAAGGCGACTTCATAACCCTTGGCAATGCCTAAATTTTCAAAAATCGCTATTGCCTTGTCAATATCAATTACTTCGGCGTTTTTAATAAAAAATTTGGGCGGGGTTGATTCGGGCATGGGAATTTTTTCACCGCCCCAATTAATATTGGGAATTATAACCTTAGTGGCGTTTTTGGGAATAGTAGATTGGGGAATTTCTTGCCAAAATTCGGGGGGATAGCCAATTTTTTCTTGATTAACCCAACTATTGACCTTATCACCCCAATAAGCCGACCAAAACATGCCAGTTATTGCCAAAAATAAAATAACAATACCGACATAAAAACCGCTTATTGCGTGAAAATCACGCCAAAATAAGCGCTTTTTGGGATTAGTTTCGGATAATTTATAAACCCCCACCGATAATCCACGGGGCAACCATAAATATATGCCACTTATAATTAAAATAATCACAAACCCAGAAATAATTTCCATAAAATAATTGGCAAATGTGCCAAAATATTCCAATGAATGAATTTTTTTGACAATTTGCAGGATTTTTTTGTCGGAAATTACGCCAGCAATTGCCAAATTTTGCGGGTTAATAAATACCGAAGTTTTTTTGCCCTCGCCATGATGGCTATTACCAACTTCGCTAATCACCACTTCGGCATTGCGATTCGGGCTGATGGCGGGCGTATAATTGACAATATTTCCCGCCAAATATGTTTGCGCTGCGGCAATTATGGCGTGATGCGGTTGAGGTTTTTCGTGTTGCTGCGCCATATTATTATTAAAATAATAATCATGGTTAATATATTCATCTAATTCAGTATGAAAAAGATAAATTAATCCCGTGATGGCAATTAAAAAAATAAAGGGCAATACGAACAAGCCTGCAAAAAAATGCCAGCGATATACAGCTTTATAATAAGGTGAAAGCACACGATTCGTGCTTGGTAATGATTTTTTCATGGAGATTCCTTGTGTTATGGGTAATGATTTTTTTAAAAAATTTCATAACAAAGGTGGCGCAAGCGGCGTGATAGAGAAAAAATTATATTCCAATTGCCAAGAACGGCGAATTTTTTTGGGCGCAAAGCGAATTTTGGAATATTCTTGAACATATAATAAAATCGTTGCCATGGCATAAACGATAAACCCTAACGCTAAAATTTGCAACAATGGGCATGATTCAAAATTATTATGATCATGGTGATTCGCTTGGGTTTCTGTATTATCGGCAATTATGCCGTGGTGATGCTGAATATTTGATGATTCTTGCGCAGGTTTTTGCCAACAACAAGGCATAAACGCAAGTTGCACAACAAATAACGCCATGGCGAACAATAAAACTAGTTTTGCGCGAATGCGAAAATAATTCATTATATAGCTGATTCCATATATTTTTAGATATATCGCAAAATAAATTAATATTTTATTATTGTCAAGCGGTAATTTCCATGACATTCCGCATTTTTTTGATGGTATTTTATTTATTGTCGCAATTATTGCATCAGCGCATAAAATAAGAAATTATTTTTCTTGTAATCTTGGCATTAATTCTACGAAATTGCATGGGCGATGCCGTATGTCTAACTGAGTAGATAATATCCAATCCCAACCATCTTGGCAAGCTGAGGGCGAACCGGGCAGGGCAAATATATAACAACCATCAACCACTATTGCCATGGCGCGTGATTGCACCGCCGATGAGCCTATTTTTTCAAATGATTTCATTCGGAATAATTCGCCAAAACCTATTATTTCTTTGCCCCCCAATCCTAATAATGCCTCGGGGGTTAGGTCGCGCCCGGTTACCCCCGTGCCTCCCGTGGTAATAATTGCATCTATAGATTTTTGCGCTAACCACGCGCGAATTTGGGCTTGAATTAACGCCACATCATCGCGCACAATGGCGCGCGCTTGAATAATATGCCCTGCCGAAGTTAAATTCTTCACCAAAATATTACCAGATTTATCATCGTCTAGGGTTCTTGTATCGGAAATGGTCATAATGGCGCATTGACAGGGTTTAAATTGACGATTCATATCCAGCATTTTTATCCTTTGGTATTCAGGGTTTATTTTGACTTAATTGGTTAAGAATTAATTTCGGCATACGCCCCTCGGCAATATCTTTACGGCTTGATAAATCGGCATTAAGCAGGTTGCTATACACCCAGTAATTTGCCATTACCCGTTCCAAATAAATGCGAGTTTCGCGAATCGGAATTGATTCAATATATATTAAAGGATCATTGGAATTGGGCATCACATCGCCCCAACGGCGCACATTGCCAATACCGGCATTATAACCTGCTAAGGAATAAAAAATATTTCCTTCAACATCTTTAAGATTCAGCAACTGATTTAAATATTTTGTGCCCAAGCCAACATTGGTTTTCGGGTCGGCAACTTCGTTGCGTTTTAGAGGTTTTTGCGCCACAAGATTCGCTGTGCCCGGCATTACCTGCATCAAGCCAATGGCACCCACAGGGCTTTTGGCATGGGTAATAAAGGCGGATTCTTGGCGAATCACCCCGTATACAAGCGGTGAAAGCGGTGCTTTACTATCAATTAAATTCGGTTGCAAGGGAAATAATGAATCAACAAAAACTTGCTGGCTTACGCGTTCCAAATGTTCGGCAAGCTTTAATGATGCGAAATTTACATTTAATTTATTCATGAAAAATAATAAATTTTCCGCGCTTTCGCTGGTAAGCCGCCCAATTATTGGGCGCAATTCGCGGTTAGCATCGTCAAATCGGTTTAATTCACATAACGCAAAAATTCGTTTTATTGTTGGGTTTTTATACATTTTTTCAAAATGCGCCGCGTTAAAATTGGGGGAATTTTTGCTGTTTGCGGTATAATTTTCGCCCAAAATCTCGGCGGCTAATTGCCCATAAAAACTAAATGGTGCGGTATTTAAAGCATGGGCAAAATAGGCATTGACATTTTCAACCTCGCCTAGTCGGGTTAAATTGCGCCCCACCCAAAAAGCCGCACCCGCCGCCAACCATTTATCATCAGAAGCCATTGTTTGTTCAAAAAATTTATATGAAACCTCGTGTTGCTCTAATTGCCATGCCGCTAATCCCGCCCACCAACTCGCGATATAGCTATTTTTTGGGGCAAATCTAAAAGATTCCACGGTAAAATCAATCGCTGATTCATAATGCCCTTCACGATAAAATCGTTGAATAATATTCGCATAATATAACCCTAAATTTTCAGGTTTGACTTGATTCGCGATGGAACGAATATAAGCTAAGGCTTGATTAAATTTCTTTTCTTTCAATAAACCTAAGATTTTGCGGTTGTGCATATCCTCCAAAATTCCGCCCTCAACCCCCGTTGATTCAAAATTGGGGCGAAAATCAATTAAAATATCTGGGTCTAAATAAGATTTTATGGGTGCTTGTAAATTACATTTTGCCGCCTTGGGTTTTTTCTTTAACGCCAATTTATAAATGACAATCGCATCGGGATAATCAGGATATTTAGCCATGAAATCGCATAATTGCTGATACCCAGCACTTTGCGCCGAAGTATATCTTGCGTAGTAAATAGTCGGAATTAAGGATTTATTTTTAAGGGCATTAATATCTTTATCAAATGTTGGCGGGCGCGGGGCATTAATACCATCAAATAATCGCTTATATATTTTGGCATCATCAATGCTTAATTGGGGTTGAATTTT
The DNA here is from genome assembly GCA_965262605.1 of Alphaproteobacteria bacterium. Classification (GTDB taxonomy): domain Bacteria; phylum Pseudomonadota; class Alphaproteobacteria; order JASGCL01; family JASGCL01; genus CBDHFN01. Next base: position 442,014 of record CBDHFN010000003.1, read on the forward strand.
TAATTCGGCGTAAATATCGGTGATATTTTGGCTATAAATCGGTATAACAAACGCAAATACACCATAAATCCCCAAAAAAATACGGCAAATTCTTTTGCGCCAAAGGGCTAAAAGCCATTGATAAAATTCATTAAAATGAACGGAATATGGGTTACGCAAATTATTTCACCGAAAAATATATGATATAAGTTTGATGCAATAACTACCATAATTTATTTGATAGTCAAGATTTAATTTTACAGGACATTCCGCATTTTTTTAGAAGGTATTTTATTTATAATACTTATGCCCAAAATTTGGGGGATTCCCCCAAACCCCCAACTGAATAATTATTTTTGTATGAAAAATTCTTACAATTCTTAGAAAAATTAAAATTTTTGTTCGTAAAAACGACTTACCACAAATGCCAATGCCAATTAAACGCATGACGAAATGATTAATTAAATAATCCCGTGTCTGGATTGACGCCCACCGACAATAATCGTTCGGCTTCATGTTCAATAATTTTTTGGGTTTTTTTAAGGGCAGAATAATATTTTTCTTGCTTAATTAAGCCACGCACTAATTCGCAAATTTCTTTGGCTGATGGTGCGGCTTCTTGATAATCATCTAAAAATTTATGAAAAAATTCTAAATATTCGCTTCGTTTATCTTCAAAAAGATACGCGCATTGGCACGCATAATAAATGCGCTTGCCCGGGGTTGTTGCTTGTTCTTCTTTCATAACTTCTTTACGGCGCATAATATCGGCTTTATTATGCAAAATAATAGTGGTGCTTTCCCCTGAATTTTCAATAACGGCACCATTAATAATGATTTTTTCTTTGGTGGGAAGTTTAATACTTAGCGGCATGGTATGACCTTTTGTTAAAATATTTATTTAGTGCATTGCAATCTTTATGCTAAATAAAGATTTTTCTTGATTTTTTTTTTAATTATTTTATGATTAAGTATGATTAAAATGATTTTGCAGCGAATTTTGAAATTAATACCGATTTTATTGGCTATCACCATGGTTGCTTTTGTGTTCATCAGGTTATTGCCCGGCGATCCAATTGAAGTTATGATGGGTGAAAAAACTCTGCCGCCTGCAAAACACGCTGAATATATGCATGATTTGGGTTTAGACTTGCCGATTTATGTGCAATATATTCATTATATTGAAAAAATCTTGCAAGGTGATTTAGGAAATTCATTGGCAAGCAAACGACCCGTATTATCAGAATTTTTAACATTATTTCCCGCGACCATTGAATTAACGATTTTAGCCGTGTTAATGGCTGTCATCATTGGTATTCCTTTGGGCGTGATTGCGGCAATTAAACGCGGTTCATGGCTTGACCATAGTTTAATCGGTGTTTCATTAACGGGTTATAGTATGCCAATTTTCTGGTGGGGTTTAATTTGCATCATGATTTTTGCAGGCTGGCTGGGCATAACTCCAGTATCTGGGCGAATCTCCTTAATATATTATTTTGAACCAATAACCGGATTTATGATTTTGGACGCGTTGCTTTATGGCGAATATCAAGGGGCGTTAAGTGCCTTGCATCATATATTATTACCCGCTTTTGTTTTAGGCACGCATCCTTTGGCAGTTATTGCTCGTCAAACTCGTTCGGCAATGCTGGAAGTATTAAACGAAGATTACATTCGCACCGCGCGTGCCAAGGGTTTACCAGAATCACGGGTAATATTTGTGCATGGATTGCGTAATGCCCTGATTCCGATTATTACCACCATGGGATTGCAAGTCGGTGCGCTTTTGGGCGGGGCAATTTTAACGGAAACAATTTTTTCGTGGCCCGGCATTGGTAAATGGATGGTTGAAGCAATTTTTCATCGCGATTACCCCACGGTGCAAAGCGGGCTTTTGTTAATTGCGGTGATAATTATGGCGGTAAATTTATTGGTTGATATGGCATATGCGGTTGCTAACCCAAAATTACGGGGGCTGACATGACAAGCCATCCTTTGCAAGAATTTTGGATTAATTTTGCCAAAAATCGTGGCTCCGTATGGGGTTTGGGAGTTTTATTATTCATGATTTTTTTAGCAATTTTTGCCCCCATTATTGCGCCGTTTGATTATGCCACGCAATATCGCGATGCTTTTTTAGCACCCCCCGCATGGCAAGCTGGCGGGCAATGGCAATTTATCCTTGGCACTGATGCGGTTGGGCGCGATTTATTAAGCCGACTTATTTATGGGGCACGATTTTCCTTATTCATTGGGGCTTTGGTGGTGGTGCTGGCGATGAGTTTGGGTATTATATTGGGTTTAATCGCTGGTTATATGGGGGGGTTAGTTGATTATTTCATCATGCGGATTATGGATGTAATTTTATCCTTTCCTTCGCTGTTATTGGCGTTGGTTATGGTGGCAATTTTGGGACCGGGCTTAATTAACGCGATGATTGCTATTGCGGTTGTTTTGCAACCAAGTTTTGTGCGCTTGACTCGGGCGCAAGTTTTGAGCGAAAAATCTAAGGATTATGTGATGTCGGTGCGCGTGATTGGTGCTTCGGATTCACGGATTTTATTTCGCACCATATTCCCAAATTGTATGGCACCGATTATTGTCCAAGCGACCTTGTCGTTTTCTGCGGCGATTTTGGATGCGGCGGCGCTTGGCTTTTTGGGAATGGGTGCACAACCGCCTGTGCCTGAATGGGGCACTATGCTTGCCGAATCGCGCGAATTTATTTTGCGCGCTTGGTGGGTGGTTACTTTTCCGGGCTTAATGATTTTAATCACGGTTTTAGCGATAAATATCGTGGGTGATGGCTTGCGTGATGCGCTTGACCCGAAATTAAGGAAATCATAATGTTGGAAATTCGGCAATTATCGGTGGAATTTCCCACGAATCATGGTTGGTTTCGCGCCGTTGATGGCATTGATTTAACGGTTGGCTTGGGCGAAATTTTAGCCATTGTCGGCGAATCAGGTTCGGGTAAATCGGTTGCCATGATGGCGTTAATGGGATTATTACCGCCAAACACCCGTATTCATGCCGAAGTCATGAAATTTCAAGATACGGATTTATTAAAATTATCCGCCAAAGAGCGAAGAAAAATGATGGGACGCGATATTGCCATGATTTTTCAAGAACCAATTGCATCATTAAACCCATGTTTTACGATTCACTATCAAATTGATGAAATTTTAGCGATTCATACAAATTTATCCGCCAAAGCGCGCACGGATAAAATTGTGGAATTATTAACATCAGTTGGCATTGCATCACCCAGTGATCGCATGAAATCTTACCCGCATCAATTATCAGGTGGCATGTGCCAGCGCGTTGGCATTGCCATGGCTTTGGCGTGTCATCCCAAATTATTAATTGCTGATGAGCCGACAACGGCATTAGATGTAACAATTCAAGCGCAAATTTTGCATTTATTAACGCAATTACAGCAAAATTTTCAATTATCCTTGGTGATAATTACGCATGATATGGGCGTGGTTGCCCAAACGGCGGAGCGAGTTGCGGTATTTTACGCTGGACAAAAAGTAGAAGACCAAAAAGTGCATGATTTATTTTTAACCCCCCATCACCCTTACACTAAGGCTTTATTGACTTCCTTGCCTGAACTTGCGGAATTAGGCAAACCGATTCCTGCGATTGGCGGTGTCGTGCCCGGACAATTTGACCGACCCAATGGCTGCTTATTTAATCCAAGATGCGCATTTACGCAAGAAATTTGCCATAAGGAAAAACCGCAATGGCACCATAATTCCTTATGCCATTATCCATTAAATATAGGGGCAAAATAATGGCTGAATTTGTTCTTGAAGCGCGCAATATTACGAAATATTACCCATTAAAAAAAGAATTTTTGCAAAAACAACGCGCATTGCGCGCGGTTAATCAAGTAAGCTTTGCCCTGAAACCCCAAGAAACCATGGCAATTGTTGGCGAATCTGGTTGCGGTAAATCAACTTTGGCGCGAATTTTAACCCTGATTGAATCGCCATCTTCGGGGCAATTATACATTGATGGTCATGAAGTAAATAAGGATAATTTTAAGCATGATTTGCGCCATCAAGTGCAAATTATTTTGCAAAATCCTTATAGCTCACTGAACCCACGGCAAAGAGTTGGTGAGGCTTTAATTGAAGTTTTAACGATTCAACAACCGCAATTATCTTATCATGAAAAAACCGCACGGGCGCGCGAAATGCTGGAATTAGTTGGCTTAAAACCCGAACATTTTATGCGCTTTCCCCATATGTTTTCGGGCGGGCAACGCCAAAGAATTGCCATCGCCCGCGCTTTAATTGGTAAACCGCGAATCTTAATTTTGGACGAACCCGTATCGGCGCTTGACATTTCGATTCAAGCCCAAATTTTAAATTTATTGCAAGAATTACAAGCGAAATTTGCCCTAAGCATGATTTTTATTTCCCATGATTTATCAGTGGTGCGTGCGATTAGCGACCATATGATTGTCATGTATTTAGGGCAAGTCGTGGAAAGTGGTTTAGTTGAGGATATTTACCAAAACCCAGCCCACCCTTACACCCAAGGCTTAATTACGGCAACGCCCAGCATCGCCCCCATTATGGGCATGGCACCGAAAAAAATATTTGTGCCGATTATTGGCGAAATTCCTTCGGCAAGCCATCCGCCATCTGGTTGCGTATTTCACCCAAGATGCCCGCAAAAAATGGCGCAATGCACGGGCGAAATTCCAAGTTTACGCCCAAGATTTCAGCAACAAGCAGCGTGTTTTCTGTCATGAGCCAACAAGCCCATATAATCCAAGAATATGCGGCTTTAACGCAAGCAAAAAACGATAAAACCATCATATCCCAAGCATATTTTGGCGAAAAATGCGAAATTTTGCGCCAATATTCGCAATATTCTTTGATTGCAACCAGCGATAATTATCAAGGATTCGTTAAAAATTCTGCGCTTAGTTTTCATGAATATCAAGCAAATACCCGAATATTTGTTGCTAAAACATTTATTTATCGCCAAGATTCCATAAAATCTGCAATTTTGGGGGCTTTATATTGCCCCGCGCAAATTCAAGTCCTCGCCGAGCATAACGAATTTTACCAAATATATTACAAAAATACCATTGGTTATGTTTTTAAAAATCATTGCATAAATATTAATGACAAAATAGATCCGATAATATTTGCAAAATCCATGATTGGTGTGCCGTATTTATGGGGCGGACGCACGGGCGCGGGTTTTGATTGCTCAGGCTTAGTGCAAAATGCCTTGCTGTTCGCCCAAATTTCTGTGCCGCGCGATTCTAAACCGCAAAGCGAGTTTTTGCGTCAAAATATCACGAATCCCCAAGATGGCGATTGCGTATTTTGGCGCGGTCATGTTGGTTTTTATTATCAATCGCAATTAATCCATGCCAGCGGTCATTATATGCAGGTGCAAAGCGAAGATTATGGCTTAGCGGTGCAACGAATGCAAGGCGCGGGTTATGCCATTATTGGTTATGGACGATATTAATTTATCCGCGAAAACAGCATAACAAACAAGTATAAAAAAATTTATACCATTGATATATAATAATTTTTCAAAATTGGCATGAATATAGCATATATATTCGCAAGAATACAAAAACCCTTGGAACAAAGTTCTAAATGGCATAAAGCCAGCGGGCAAATTGATAGATGCTTCCAAAATAAAATTTTGGTTAGTTGGATGATTTTAAGGAATCAAAAATATGTTTGATAGTAATCCATTTGAATCCCTTGTGGATAGTACGAAGACGCGCGAACAGCAAATTGAAGATATAGCATTATCTTATTTTGCGATGGCAGAAAAGCTTGAAGCGGCACGCATTAAAGAAGTAGATGCGCGCACTTATGAAGCGATTCTTGACGCGAATGCGTATCTTTGGGTATTTACAGCAAATCTTGTCAAGTATAATTACTGGGACGGGACACCAGAAGATTCAAAACTTCTTTTGCAAAAAATTGCTGATTTTATGTCAAGGGCGGGTGATGCGCTTCAAACAAAAAAGGACGATGGATTGCTGGCTAAAATGGTCGCAATGAATGTCAATATGTGCAACCATATTCTGGATCAAAAGAAAATTGAACTTGAAACTGGTCAGGCTTCATTGGCTGGATTGTCCGTGGCAGCGAAACCAATTTATGCGTAAATACCTTAGGTATTTTGGGCATTTTTGGTTAATAATTGGATTTTTAAGTGCGTTAGAATTATATGCCCAAGAAATTCCAGCAAATGGTGGTGAAGAACAGGTAACTGAAATATTTGTGAATCTGAAAGAATTCAGAGCAAGAAATCAGGCACCAGAATTACAATTTGATGTTAGGCTTGCCGAAATAGCTTCATTTTATAAACAAATGGTGGCTCAAGCAGGACCCGGCAATGTTGATCAATCTGGCTTTAATGATAAAGTCAGGAATACCGGCTATGGCTCTACTATTGTGCAAATGGTGGTGACTGGTGGCACGGCGACGCCGCAAAAATTCCTTGAATTATGGTCAGGGAATGAACTTGGCGTCTTATTAAAAGACCCTAAATTCCGAGATATTGGCATTGCCTATCTTGACGGGCGTAGTTTGCAAAATGCTGCGCCGCAATTAAAATTTCCCAAAGATTTATATATATTAGTGCTGGGCGCGCCTTCACAAGCAGTCGGTGGCAATTGGGAACAAAAAATTATAGACTTAGTCAATGAATTTCGCAAAGAAAATAATCTCCCGCCATTAACACTTAATCCTTTATTATCAAAAGCCGCCCAATATCATGTTGATGATATGGCGATTCGCGATTATTTTTCCCATTTTTCCCCTGAAAAACGCGATGTAAGCCATCGGGTAAGCACTACGGGTTATCGTTGGCAAAAAGTATCAGAAAATTTAGCCGCTGGACAAGGCGCACCCCTTGGCGTAGTCAATGGCTGGAAAGCCTCAAAAGCAGGGCACCGCGAAGCGATGATTGACCCTAATGTATTTGAAGCAGGGGTGGGTTATCGGTATCTGCCCGCTGATAATGGACGCGCAAGATTTAGCCATTATTGGGCTTTGGTAATGGGCAAACCCATCAAATAAAATTGCGATGATGAATTACCGCAAATTTTGAAAAAACTCTTGTAATAAAGCCGCGCATTCATCACGCATAACACCGCCGATAATTTCGGGTTTATGGTTGGTTTGCCGATGATTAAATAAACAAACCCCATGGTCAATTGCGCCAGTTTTGGGCGCGTAAGCCCCAAATATAACTTGCTTCAATGATGCGTGCATGATAGCGCCTGCGCACATGGGGCATGGCTCACAAGTAATAAAAATCTTGCAATTTTCAAGGCGATTAGCATGTAATTTTGCGCATGCGCGCCTGATGGCAAGAATCTCAGCATGGGCTGTTGCGTCATTATTCGTTATTACTTCATTATGGGCAAGGGCAATAATTTCATTATTATCATCGGTAATAACCGCGCCGATGGGCACTTCATTAAAGGTTTTTGCGGTTTTGGCGCAATTTAACGCCAGATTCATCATGCTTGCGATAAAATTATTTTGGGGCATATTTTTCTTTAAGATAATAATAAGCGGTGCGAAGTGCTATCGCTTCGCCTCCTTCGGGTTTCGCAGGGCTAGAACTTGTATTCCAAGCCATAATATCAAAATGCACCCAAGGGATTTTATTATCCACGAATTCTTGCAAAAATAACGCCGCAACGATTGACCCCCCATATGGCGAATTGCCCGTTGAGCCAATATCAGCAAATTGTGATTTTAGAATTTTTTTATAAGGCTTATGCAGCGGCAAACGCCAAACAAAATCGTTATGTTCATCGCCAATTTTTGTCATTGATGCGCAAATTTCATCATTATCGCTAAACATTGCCGCCATGCCGATGCCAACAGCGACCCGTGCAGCACCGGTTAAAGTCGCATAATCAATAATTAATTCCGGTTGCCATTGACAAGCATAAGCCAAGCAATCCGCCAATACCAAGCGACCCTCAGCATCCGTATTACCAATTTCCACGAATTTTTTATTGCGCGCTTGAATAATATCCGATGCGCGATACGCATTACCATCGGGCATATTTTCCACGGCTCCGATGATGATTTTAAGATTTATCGGCAAATTCATTGCCATTATAACATCCGCCAACCCCAAAACATGCGCCGCGCCGCCCATATCTTTTTTCATTAACAACATATTGGACGAAGATTTTAAATCAAGCCCGCCCGAATCAAAGCAAACCCCTTTACCGACCAACGCAATTTTGGGGTGATTTTCATTACCCCAATTTAACTCAATCATGCAAGGGCGATGCGATGAACCTTTGCCAACATTATGAATCAAGGGAAATTCTTGTTCTAATTCATTGCCATCAACAATTTTATGGCTTGCGCCATGTTTATCGGCTAATTTTTTCGCAAATTCTGCCAGAGTTTCGGGGTATAAATGATTGGGTGGTTCATTAATTAAATCGCGTGTTAAACAAACAGCTTCGGCAATTTTTAAAATTTCATAAGAAGTTTTTAGGTCTTTTTTTATTAATCGGGCGATGGGTTTCGCTTTTTCAGCGGGTTTTTTATATTTATTAAATTCATAACAGCCTAATAAATACCCCAAATAACCGCGATTAAAATCCAATTTATCTGACTTGCCCAAATTCCAATCATTAATTTCATAATCGCCTGCGGGCAATTTGCCTGCTAAATAGCCAAACGCCCAATAGTCATTTTCATCGTAAATAAAAAACACATCGCGTGATTCTGCAAAAATAACTTGCGGGGCATCTTGGAATAGGCACTTGACTAAATCATTTTCAACCTCATTAACCTTTTTGCTTGGCACGCAAATTAATTGGTATTTGTTCATTTCTGGTTCATTGCAAAGAAATTGCGATATTTGACAATATTCGGAGTGTTTATCTGGCATCATTGCACCTAATTATTTATTATGGAGCGGGTGAAGGGAATCGAACCCTCGCGTTCAGCTTGGGAAGCTGACATTCTACCATTGAATCACACCCGCATTACTTAATTTTTATGCAAATTAGTTCATTAAGTCAAGTTATTTATAGTCAAAATATTTTATTTTGTTGACTCTTGAAAAAAACCATATTATTAGAATTCGTATGTTCGGGGCATAGCTCAGCATGGTAGAGCACCTGCTTTGGGAGCAGGGGGCCGTTAGTTCGAATCTAGCTGCCCCGACCATTTTCAAGTATTATTCGCATCTTAGGGCTGGTATGATTAATAAATTTATATTCACACCTGATAATTTCCCTGAAGAATATCATGATTCTGTTGCATTAATTGGTAATTTTGATGGGTTTCATTTGGGGCATGTTGAATGTATTAAACTTGCCAAGAGTCGCGCCATGCAGCGAAACGCGCCGTTAATTTTAATTTATTTCACCCCGCACCCCAAAGTTTTTTTTAATCCAGAATTGGGCAATATCGCAATTTACCCCGAAAATGAACGCATCGCCATTGCGAAAGACTTAGGCATTGATTGCATGGTAAATATTAATTTCACCCATGAATTAGCGCAACTAAGTTATAGGTATTTTGCCGAAAATATTTTGCAAAACCAATTAAGAATATCGCAAATTTTCGTGGGGCAAGATTTTAGATTCGGCAAAAACCGCATGGGAAATCCCAATAATTTGGCGAATTTTATCGCAACAACCATTATCCCCATGCAACGCGATGATGATATGGAAATTCATTCCACTGCTATCAGAAATTTTTATCAAGACGGCGATATTCCCAAGGTGCGCGAATTATTAGGGCGCGACCCCGTTTGGCGTGGCATCGTGATTCAAGGTGATAAATTAGCGCGCACCCTTAATATGCCAACAGCCAATATAAATTTAGGTGCCGTCATTCGCCCGAAATATGGGGTTTATGCCGTGAAATGCCAAGTAATCGGCGATGAAAATATCTATAATGGCGTCGCGAATTTAGGCATCACGCCCAGTTTTGAGAATAAACGCGAAAAATGCGAAACCCATTTTATCAATTTTAATCAAGATATTTATGGGCAAGAAATTCGGATTTTTATCAAATATTATTTGCGCGGCGAATTAAAATTCAGCAATATGCAAGATTTAATTAACCAAATGCAATTAGACAAAGCGCAAGCTTTGTTAAGGCTATAATTAATTTTTAATCTTATTGGGCAATCAAAGTATAATTGGGAAATCTTCAATGATTTTTTTTGAATAAGCCTTCCAGCCACCTTGAAAATCACGCGCAGAAACGGCAATATATTCTTGCATGCGTTCGGAATTTAATTGCCGTAAAAGCCAATGGTAATCGCCATTATATTTAATAAAATACCCTGAATAAATTGTGGCGTCGTCATTATTGGAATATATAAAATTTGGCTTGGCGTTCATGGGCGAAAAAATTATTTTCTTACCAAAACCTGTATTTAACGATTGGCTTCGCCCAAAAGCATACCACGCAGTTTTATTAATTTTGCCGTTATCTCTGGCATTTAGCCTATCTTTAATTTTTTGCAAATATGCAAAAGCGTTCGGATATAGTTTTTGCATTATTTCTTGGGGGATAATTTTATATTGCCCATCAATTTGCTGATAAGGAAAAAGCACGAATTGTGAAATTAATTCGTGCGAATTTTTAATTTTTGACCCTTTAATTATGGGTTTTAAAAGGGCTGATTCAAGGGGTATTTGCCCTAAAAAATGGCTGTTCACTATTGTTATATTTGCTTCAAGCTTATTTAGGGTAAAAATATAGGCTTTGTCGCATAAAGTCGTAATGCCAACATGAATTGAACATATTTCGGATAATTTTTTATTTATACCAATATCACTATCAAAATTAGGCTTATCCGCATTTAATCGCCATATTTTTTGCTGAATAATTTCATTATAATTAATTATTCTTTGGGTGAAAATTTTAAAATTAGCATATTTTTGATATTGAAATTCGGGTTGTTTTTTGGGCGTAAATATGGTGATGGCAGAATAAATTGTCGCATTGTCAAAAACTTGAAATGCGCCATAATTGCTAATTTGCTTGATATTTTGATTTTGGGCAAAATAATTTCTTAATTGCCACGCGGTTTGTGATGTTAAATAAGAATTAGGGGTAATAAAACCACAAATGCCATTGGGTTTGCATAAAACCAAAGCAAGTTCAAAAAAAGCGATATAAATATCGGTTGAACCTTGCTGACAAAAATTATAATTTGCTTGTATATATTGTCTTGTTTGGTATTCAAGATGTTGAATGCGAATATACGGCGGATTGCCAACGATATAATCAAATTGTTCGGGTTCGTTCAATAAATCTTGCTTGATTTGCAGTAATGAATTTTGCGGGCTTATATTCCAGTTTACTTGAATATTAAAATCCTTAATAAGTTGATTAAGTTGCAAGAGTAGTTCGTTGCAGGCGGCTTCATCAATATCCCAAGCGTGAATTTTGCTTAAATTAACCGCTAATTCTTCGGTTTTAGAAAATTTAATGATGCGCCTTGCAATTTCACAAATAAACCTGCCATCACCACACGCAGGGTCAAGAATTGATTTACCGCATATTTGCGGGTTATTATATTCCATATCGTCAAGAATTTTTTGCACAATATTTATTGGCGTGTAAATTTGCCCGTTTAATTTCTCATGGTCATATTTTTTTACAAGACTAGCCATTTTGCGTAATTGTTATATCACTATCTTTGGGGTAATATTTACCATCAACTTTTTTTTCTTTTGAATGTTCGCCCATGAAGTGAATTTGATAATTATCACCCCATGTTTTACCCAATAATTGCGCAAAATATAAATGCAATGGTTTGAGTTTGGCGGTGCACCGCGCGCCACTTGATTCATATTTTTCATATGAATTTTTAAGAGCAATTAATAATTCTTCATTCATAAATTCACCATAAAATAATTCAAAATTTAAGTCAAACAAATATATTATTTATCCGAATATACTATTATGAGTGAAGCTGTCAAAAAATAATTATTCAGTTGGGGGGGTGCGTTCGCTACGATATTGTTAAAAACCTCTCATTTAATCGTGATTTTTAACAATATCTGCTCGGCAACCCCCCAAACCCCCCGAATATACTAATTCGCTGTCAAGAATTATTTCTAATTCTTGACGCAAATTAGTATATACTTAAAACACCCGTAAAATCTTATCGGTGGTGGTGGCGTAAGTGCCAATATTCACGCCGCGCGTATCAATTGAACTGACCTTGCCATTGGTGGTATAATTAATGCCAATATTGATTGGTGGTAAAGTGCTGGAACTAAGCGTAGTGCTGGCGGTATTGGGACGGGTAAGTGCCACGCGGTAAGTGCCATCGCTTAACGCTAAATTCGCGGGAATGGTAAAAGTATGCGTCCCTGATGTTAAATCTGTGCCAGTCGCGGCACGGCTAAACGCCAAAGTGCCGTCTAAATTAAATACTGAAATTGCCGCATTAGCAATCCCAGAATAATTTGACGGCAAGTCATATGAAGCCAGCGTGGGCGAACCTGAATTATAGAAAAATAAATCATCTTTGACTTGAACATATTTGCCAATATAATTAATATTATTGGGGTTGATACCCCCCAAAACTACGCCTTCACCAATAACGCCGACAACATTTGAAGCCGCGACTTGTAAATCACCGACCGTTAATAATTCTGCATTGGTTTTACTATCGCGAAGCGTGCCATCTACGCGCCCAATAGTGCTATACGCCACGGTTAAATTGGATTTGCCGGTTGAATTGGGGGCAGTTACCCTGACTTTATAAACGCCATTGCCTAAAATTTTACCATCGGGTCCGCGCCCCCCTGAAAATGTAAAAGCATGTTCGCCCTGAGTTTTATCGGCATCAAAGGAAGAGACTAATTTTCCTGTGCTGTCATAAAATGCGATAGTCGCTGATTTGGCATTCTCTGGCAGGGTATAAAGAATTTGATTAGTCTCACCTTGGCGATAAAAAAACTGGTCGCCTTTGACTTCTATATTTTTGCCGACATAGCCAATTAAATCGGAAGTTACCTTATTATTATTTTGTGAAATTAATTGGTCTAATTTGCTGTTGGTGTTAATTTGTTGTTCGGCTTGGGTATATAACACTAATTGATTGGTGAAATCTTCGGTTTTAAGGGGTTCAAGCGGGTTTTGATTTTTAAGTTGTGCGGTTAGAATTTTCAAAAAACTATCCAAATTGCCTGATAATTTTGACAAAGCCCCCGTGCCCGAAGCCGTGCCCGAAGCACCCACGCCATTGGTGATTTGTTTTGAAACTGCGCTATTTAGCGCATTGACGCTGCTGGTCATAATATTTAAACCCTAACATTGACATTACCGACAAAATTATCTTGTATTTGGTTAAGCAATAACTTTGCCAATTGCGCATCTTTTGTCAGTAAGCTTAAATTATCTTGGGGATTACTGGAATTACTAGTGTTAATTGGTGTTGTATTTGCTTGAAAAAAATCACCAAATTGCTGATGATTTTGTTGATTAAATTGCTGGGCGTGGTTGTCTTGCCCTGAATTGGTGTTCGGGTTATTATTGCTTTGCCCTTCATATGATAAATCCAAATCATTTTCGGTTGATTCATAGCCAATTTTATGCAAAGCTTCCAATAAAGTCGCTTTATCATTATTTAATAATTCATAAGTGCCTTTTTGGGCAATTTTTAATTGCACTTTTACGCTTGTTTCATGAAATTCAAGATTGGCGTTTACTTGCCCAAGCTGTTCGGGGTGAAGGTTAAGGGCAATTTTGCTTGTGCCTTCGCGTTGAATTTCCTTTAATTTCGCGGCAATTTGCGTTAATACCCGCGATTGTAAATCTTGATATTTTTGCAATAATTCCAAAGCTTGACTGCGAATATCATGGGGTTTTTCGGGTTTAGCTTCGGCAGTGATATTTTGATTATCCTTAAGCAACAAATTTTGCCCATTATCTTGAATTTTACCATTATTATCAATTTTCGCGTCAATTACAATGCTTTCTTGAAAATCTTTCAGCGTTAATTGGCTAAAATTTAATGATAATTTGCTAAATTCTTCAAATTGGCTAGTATCTTGGGGCGAAGATAATAAATCACCAAATTTATCATCGGTAATGGCTTTGTTTAACCAATCTGGTGGGGTGAATTTGCTAAATTCCGCCTTGGATTTTTTATCGGTTTTGGGTTGCAAATTTTGTTCGGCATTGCCTTTGATGGCATCTTCAATAATTTGTTGCTTTAACAAATTTAAAACTTCATTACCGCCAAAAATTTTAATGAAAACTTCCCTTGTATCTTCTTGCTTTACTTCTTGAACTTGGCTTGCAACTTCGTTTTTCGCAACTTTTACTTCCGCTTTTTGTTCTTTGGGTCCAATTTTTTGCTCGGCTTGTTTAACTTCATTTTTGGCAAGCTTGACCTCTTGCTTTGTATCGCTTTGGGCAACTTTATTGTCGGCTTCAACGGCTTTTGTTTCCACTACGGCTTGTTTCGCTTCAACCTTGACATCTTGGGTTTGCACCACGGCTTTATTATCTTGTTTAACGGCAACTTGCTGATAATTTGTTTCTTTGGCGGGTCCGACTTGAATTTGCGCTTGATGGGCGATATTATCAATTTTAACTTGATTCGCATCATTATGGCGTTGAATATTGCCAGCCACAATAATTCGCGCCGCAATCACATCATCATGCGAATCTTGGACAATATCGGCTTTTGCCTGATTAATATTCAAGTTTAATACTTGATGGTTATCATCGGTTTTTAATTGCGTGGCAACGAAAATATTTTGATTAAAATTAACATGCACCGCCTCTACTTGTTTGCTTTGCTGTATAATTTCTTTGCCGGTTTGCACTAACGCCGGCACGACGGCTTTGATTAAATTTAAAGCCTCGTTATTAGTTGTTGTATCTTGGCTTTGCACGGTTTGTTGCACTTGGGCAAGCAATTGGGTAAATTGCGCAACGGCTTTTGTGCCGCCCAACGACAATAACGCGCTTGTCAAGGCGCTGACATCGGCGGTTGTAGCTTCAACACCAAGCGTAGAAAGGCTTTCTTTTATTTCCTTTTGGCTATCATCGCTGGCGGTATCTTTGCTGTCTTGGGTTTTATTATCGCTATTATCATCCGAAGACTTATCCTTGGCATCAACTTTATCATTGCTATTATCATCAGATTTTTGGACATTATTATCATTATCATCGGATTTATCCGTATCGGATTTTTTGGTTTTAACTTGAGTGGAGCTATCTTTTGTGTCTAATTTTGCGCTAAATTTATCGTTTGCTTGACTTTTGGCAAAATTATCGTCTTGGTTTTGTTGTAATTTGGCGTGCAAAGAGGAAAATAAATTGGAATTAACCTTTGCCGATTGATTATTGCTTTGATTATTTAAGGATAATTTTACTAAATCCGCAAAATTCTGTCCATCATTATTAATGGGTTGATAATTTTGTTTGCCCACAATGGCTTGGGAATTAACCTGGGCGATTTCCGCCGCAATTTTGGCACGGGTATTATCATCAATGGTATTGGTTGCCATGGTAGCCTCCTATAATTAAATATTGCGTAATATTAAAAATAATATTCAGTTTTTTTATTTGCAAATATCATGCCAATACTTGCGAATACTTAAAATTATTCTTGCAATACCATGATTTTTCAATATTTACCATGCTTGCTTTTTGCCAAGGCAATAAGCGTAAAATAGGGTGCGAAAATAAAAATTCTTGCTGTTTTAAATTGTGATATTTTAATAATTATTTAATCCTATAATCCCATAATCCTATTAAAGCGTAAGCGCAAAATAGGGTGCGAAAATAAAAATTCTTGCTTTTTTATTCGTTATATTTTGGGAGATTCCCCCAAACCCCCTTTACCAAGAATTTTAAGAATTTTAAGAATTTTAAGAATTTTTTTCTTTTTCATCATGCAGGCATATATTTTTAAGCCACTTTGATAATTAAATATTATAATAATCATTAAATTCTTTTAATTCTTTTAATTCTTTTAATTCTTTTAATTCTATTAAAGCGTAAGCGCAAAATAGGGTGCGAAAATAAAAATTCTTGCTGTTTTAAATTATGATATTTTAATAATCCTTAAATCCTTTTCAATCCTTAAAATCCTATTAAAGCGTAAGCGCAAAATAGGATGCGAAAATAAAAATTCTTGCTGTTTTATTCGTTATAATTTGGGGTGGAATCAGGGGATAATTTCAAAATTTATGGCACAAAGTCCAGAAATTGCCCCGCGAATTTTATCGCCGATTTGCATCGCACCAACCCCCGCAGGCGTGCCCGTATAAATTAAATCGCCCGCTTGCAGGGTATAAAATTGCGATAAATGCGCGATAATTTCAGGTAATTTCCAAACCATTTGCGATAAATCGGCGTCTTGTTTCAGCGTTTCATTGTGCCATAATTGAATTTTTTGGCTGGTTATATCGCCAAAATCGGCTTTTGGGGTAATATTGCCCAATACCGCCGATTGATGAAAATCTTTGCCTAAATCCCAAGGCTTACCGCTTTCTTTGGCTTTATTTTGCAAATCTCTGCGGGTTAAATCGCAACCGCACGCATAGCCAAATACGAAATTCATGGCATTATTTGGCGCAATATTTCGCCCAGATTGATGAATCGCGGCAACAAATTCCATTTCATAATGAAAATTTTGGCTTCCCATAGCATATTGGATTTGTGCGGGGCTTGAAATTAAAGCTTGGGGTGATTTCGTGAAATAAAAGGGCGATTCGCGGTCAATTTGGTTACCCATTTCTTGCGCGTGCGCTTCATAATTGCGCCCGACACAAAAAATGCGGTTGACAGAAAATTGTGAATTAGTGCCATTTACCTTGATTAACGGCGGTTTTTCATGGGGATTTTTGCCAATAATTGCGGGGTAGTTAAGGGGCATATTGGGGCGAGAAATCGGGTTTGCATGAATATAATTTTGTAATTCGGCGATGCTTATCACCACGCAATCGTGATTTTTCGCGAATTCATCAATTTGATTGCCTTTTTGCACCGATCCATCGTCATTCATTAATTCGCCAATCACGGCAATGGGGGGTAAATCGGCGATTAAGCATAAATCAATTGCGGCTTCGGTATGTCCAGCGCGCTCCAACACACCACCATCACGGGCGATTAACGGAAAAATATGCCCGGGGCGCACGAAATCTTGGGGTTTAGCGTCTTTGTTAGCAAGTTGGCGCACCGTGGCTAATCGGTCCCTCGCCGAAATACCCGTGCTGGTTGATTGCGCATCAATCGTAATAGTAAAATTCGTTTGAAATGGCGCGTGATTATCATGCACCATTATCGGCAATTCGCAATTATTCGCCAATTGTTTCGTTATCGGCGCGCAAATTATACCCGAAGAATGCCGAATCATTTTTGCCATATTTGCCAATGTCATGGTTTGCGCCGAAGCAATAAAATCGCCTTCGTTTTCGCGGTTTTTATCGTCAATAACTATAACCATGTCGCCATTTTGCAACGCTAAAATAGCTTGTTGAATTTTCTCAATTATATTTTTCATGACTAATTTCTAAAATAAAAAAATTAAAATATCAAGAAAATAAAAAAAATCTTGCAAATATAAATATTTTAAGCTAAGCAAATATGGTTATTATTTCTGTTGCACCCCTGGAGGCAGTTTTTTAATTAATTTAGAAATTAAGGAATAAAAACAATTCGCTTGCAATTTAATTTTTTTTAGGAGAATACCGATGTCAATTGAAAACACCATCAATGCAGATGAACGCAACAACGCAGGTAAGGGGGCGGCAAGAGCAGTTCGTAGGCAAGGTCAAGTGCCCGCAGTTATTTACGGGTCAAACTTACAACCCATATTAATCAGCTTAAACCCCCGTGCGATTATAAAACCTTTGAATCGTGGGGTTATTAAATCAACTTTATTTCATATTATTGTCGGTGGCAAAACCATTGATGCCGTGGTGCGTGATGTGCAATTAGATAAAATCAGCGATGAACCCATTCATATTGATTTTCAACGCGTCAGTTCCGATATGAAAATTCCAGTTTGGGTGCCTGTGCGCTTCTTGAACACGGAAACATGCCCCGGTATTAAATTAGGCGGCAGTCTAACCGTGGTGCGTCCCGCCGTGGAATTATTATGCCCGCCAAAATCTATCCCTGAGAGGTTAATTGTAGATTTAAGCAGCTATAAAATTGGCTCTTCCATTAAAATTAGTGCGTTCCAATTAGGCGAAGGCGTGCAACCAGTTATCCAAGGGCGCGATTTTGTGGTCGCGACTATTTCCGTGCCAAAAGGTATGGCAGCGGGTGATGAGGCTGCTCCTGCTGCGCCTGCGGGTAAAGCTGGCGCAAAAGCTGCACCCAAAAAGAAATAAGGATAATTCATGATAAACAGCGCCAAATTTGCTGGTTTTTTTTCGTTCATCTTGTCCGTAATGATGGCAACATCAGTGATGGCGGGCGTGGAAGAGGGTAAAAAAATCTTCACAAGATGCCAAGCATGCCATTCAATCGCCGAAGGACAAATGAAAATTGGTCCTTCGCTTTTTGGTGTTGTTGGGCGCAAGGCTGGTTCTGTTATTGGGTATGATAAATTCTCCAATGGCATGAAAAATTCCAAAATTTCGTGGGACGATGCCAAATTAACCGAATTTTTAATCAATCCCAAAGCGGTGATTCCAGATACAAAAATGACATTTTTGGGCATAAAAAATCCCACAGAAGTCAAAGATTTAATTGATTATTTAAAAACATTAAAGTGAGGTAGTAATGAAAAAAGATTCTTTATTAATTAATAAAATTGCAGCCGCTGTTGTTGCTGGTGGCTTAATTGCCTCAATTACTGGTTTTATTGCGCATATAGTATATAACCCCAAACACCCCGAAAAACATGCTTATATCATTGCCGAAGGCGTGCAAGAAGCATCAGCGGCGGTATCTTCGGCACCCGAAGTTGCGGGTGATATTAAAGCTTTATGGGCAAGCGCAAGCGTTGCCGATGGGCAAAGTTCGGCGAAAAAATGCGCAACTTGTCATAGTTTTGAAAAAGGTGGTGCCAATAAAGTTGGTCCTAATTTATATGGTGTTGCCGGCAGAAAACTCGGCACTGGGGCTGGATTTTCCTATTCCGAAGGCATGGTTGCCAAGGGTGGCGTATGGAATAGCGCGGAATTAAATCAGTTCTTATTTAATCCTAAAAACGCTGTAAAAGGCACAAAAATGAGTTTTGCTGGTATTAAAGATGATAAAGAACGCGCCAATGTGATTAAATATCTTTATTCTTTATCTGATAGTCCCGTTGCCCCATAATGCTTAAATCTGCGGTTATTGAAGAAATTTTCGCTGAAATTGTGGATACAGCGAATCGCGTGGTTGCACAATATTGGCGCAATATCCCCCCCTTTGAAACAAAAGATGACGCATCGCCTGTAACTGTCGCTGATAAAGCCATTGAAGAAGCAATTCGCAAAATTTTGCAAAAACGAACCCCTGATTTTGGCATTTATGGCGAAGAATTTGGGCAAGAAAATACCGATAATGAATTTGTCTGGGTTATTGATCCGATTGATGGCACCAAGGGTTTTTTGGTTGGTGGTCCGATGTTTACCAATTTAATCGCGCTGGCGCATCATAAAATTCCCATTGCGGGTTTAATGAACGCGCCGATTTTGCGTGAAACTTATACGGCAATTGATGGCATAACGCGCCTTAATGGTAAGCCGATTCGTTGCCGTGAACCAGCGGGCATTGATTCTTCGGTGGCTTTTTTATCCGCAGGCGACATGAATTTTACGCCCAAGCAGAAAAAAATCACGGAAAATTTGCGCGCCCAAGTAAAAATTCACCGTTATTGTTATGATTCATATGCCTATGGCTTAATGGCGCAAGGCAATTCGCATTTACATTGCGAAATGGGTATGGAAGCATATGATAGAATGGCTTTGGCGCCAATTATTCAAGGTGCTGGCGGCGTGATGACTAATTGGCAGGGCGACCCGATAAGTCTTGATTCGGGCACCGAAACTTTGGCGGCTTCATCATTCAAAATTCACCAATTAGCAATGGATATTATTAATAAATCTTCGTAAAATACCAACAAAATTATCAATAAAATACCCTCTATAAAATTGGGGAAGTATAGTAATATTTTATTCTTGAAAATAAATTTTATTCGTGTTATATTGCAGTGCAACATAACAAAAGGTGAATGAAATGACCAATAATTCCAGTGATTCCAGCAAAGCAGAAACCGATAAAAATCCGATAGATTATCAAAAAATTTCACAAATTTGGCAAGATAATTTAGCGAAAATAATTCAAAACAGCACGGAAACTTCGGCTTTAATGATGGCGGGCGCGATGAAGGAATTAGCCGAGCCAGAAAAAAATATTAACCAATTTGAACAATGGGCAAAATTATGGGGGGCATTCACCAAACAACCCGAAATCATCTTGCAAGCGCAACAAACTTGGTTGCAAGGGGTGCAAGAATTTATATCCCGTGATTGGAGTGCGCCCATCACCAATAAATCCGCCGATAAACGCTTTAAAGACGAATTATGGAATCAACCAGCATATGCAACTTTACGCGATTCATACCTTAAATATTGTGAAATTATTTTAAATTCCGTGGAAAATGTTCAATATGAATCTGATGGCGAAAAAGAAAGAGCAATCTTTAATACCAAACAATTTTTAGACACTATCGCGCCCACTAATTTTTTAATCACTAATCCAACCGCGCTTAAAGAATTTCAAGAAACTAATGGGCAATCTTTTATTAAAGGTTTAGAAAATTATAATAATGACTTAAAACGCGGCGGGGGTAAATTGCGTATCACCCAAACTGATGAATCGGTTTTTGAAGTCGGCAAAAATATCGCAACTTCTAAGGGAGTTGTGGTTTTTAAAAATAAAATGATGGAATTAATCCAATATACGCCCAGCACCGCTAAAGTCGGCGCAATACCTTTAATCATCACGCCCCCTTGGATCAATAAATTTTATATTTTAGATTTGCAGCCGCAAAACAGCTTTATTAAATGGGCGGTTGATTCGGGATTGACGGTGTTTATTATTTCTTGGATTAATCCCGATGAAACATATCGCGATGTTT
This sequence comes from Alphaproteobacteria bacterium, assembly GCA_965262605.1. Classification (GTDB taxonomy): domain Bacteria; phylum Pseudomonadota; class Alphaproteobacteria; order JASGCL01; family JASGCL01; genus CBDHFN01. The sequence goes on from CBDHFN010000003.1 coordinate 463,104, forward strand.
CGTTTGATGATTATGTAGAATTGGGTGTTTTGGCGGCAATTACCAAAGTTAATGAAATTTGTGGCACGAAACAATGCAATATGATTGGGTATTGTATTGGGGGCACATTATTGGCGATTACCTTGTCTTATATGGCGAAACATAAAGATAAACGGGTCAAAAGCGCAACTTTTTTCACAACATTATTGGATTTCAACCAGCCGGGCGATTTAAAAAACTTCATTGATGATGAACAAATTACCTTAATGGAAAATAAAATGATGGAAAAAGGCTATTTGGACGGCGCGGATATGGCAATGACATTCAGCGCACTTCGGGCAAATGATTTAATTTGGTCGTTTTATGTGAATAATTATTTATTGGGTAAATCCCCCAAAGCTTTTGATTTATTATATTGGAACGGCGATTCAACCCGTATGCCTTGCAAAATGCACAGCTTTTATTTGCGCAATATGTATTTACATAATCGCTTGATTGAAAAAAACGCCATTGAGATTTTAGGCACTAAAATTGATTTGAAAAATGTCAAGATTCCGACTTATTTTATTTCAGCGCGCGAAGACCATATCGCGCCTTGGGGGGCGACTTATCGCGCGACCCATATTTTTGGCGGCAAAGTAAAATTTGTTTTATCGGCATCGGGGCATATTGCGGGCATTGTCAATCATCCAGACGCTAAAAAATATAATTATTGGGTTAATGATAATAATCCATCGGACGCGAATCAATGGTTTCAAGATGCTACTTCGCATGATGGTTCATGGTGGGGAAATTGGCGCGAATGGCTTGAAGAATATAATGAAGGTTCGGCTGATGCTTTAAAACCCAAAGATGTTGGGCTTGGCAATGCGCCCGGTTCATTCGTGTTAATAAAATGATAAAAATATCTTGCAATCATCAAGTTTTTAGGTTAAAATACATTATCATTAATAAATTAGGGAAAATAAATGAAACAATCTTCAAAATTATACGCAACTATTGTTGCTTCTGCGCTTTTAATCGGCAATATCGCAAAAGCCGAGGTTAATAATGTAGTTATCGCCTTTCAAAATGGCTGGGGTTATGTGCCCGTCATGGTGATGAAAGAAAAGGGTCTGTTTGAAAAATACGCAAAATTAGCGGGCATAACAGCCACAGCAGATTATAAAAATTTAGGAACACCCGCAATTATTCGCGATACGATTTTAGCTGGGCAAACTAATTATGGTGTGGCTGGCGTGCCGACTTTGGTGCAAATGAACGATAAAACCAATGGCGATATTAAGGCAATTGGCAATACGGTTAGTCTGCCGATGTATTTAAACACTGTGGATGCCAATGCTAAAACTATTTGTGATTTGGATAAGGTAGGCACGAAAATCGCTTTGCCAACGGTGAAAAGTTCCGTTCAAGCGGTTACTTTACAAATTGCGTCAAAAAAATTATGCGGTGATGCCCTAAAATTGGATAAATACACGCTTTCCATGACGCATCCCGATGGCGTGGCGCAATTATTAACGCCGGGTAGCGAAGTCACCGCGCATTTTACCAGCCCACCTTTTCAATATGTTGAACTTGAAGACGGCAAAGGACGCGTGCGCACCTTGTTAAATTCATATGATGCTTTGGGCGGACAGACAAGTTTTGTATTATTTATCGGCAGCGATAAATTCGCTAAAGAAAATCCCAAAATTCATGAAGTTGTAACCAAAGCCTATACCGAGGCAATGGAATTTGTCAGTAAAAACCGCATTGAAGCCGCAAAAATTTATATGGCGGTGGAAAAACCCAAAGAACAAGAAGCCGATGTTGTTAAACAAATGAACGATAAATTAGTAAGCTTTGATATTGCCCCCAACCATATTGGCACATATGCAAAATTTATGGCAGAAATTGGTTCAGCAGGCAAAGCCATTGATTGGAAGGCGATGAGTTTTCCCAATCTTCATAGCTTAAATGGTAGTTAACATGGGTGAAGCAATTCTTAATATTGCGGGTGTAACTTTACAATATCGCACCAGCCATTCGGTTACCACGGCGGTTTATCAAGTGTCTTGCCAAGTGCATAAGGGCGATAGATTCGTGGTTATGGGACATTCAGGTTGCGGCAAAAGCACGCTTTTAAATGCGGTTGCGGGGTTTATGAAACCGATTGAGGGTAAAATTACCCTTAATGGGCATGAAATTCAAAAACCCGGTCCCGACCGAATGGTTGTTTGGCAATCGCACGATCAATTATTGCCGTGGAAATCTGTGCTTGAAAATATCATGTTTCCCCTGACATTAAATAAAAAATCTTCGCCCAGTGAAGCCGAAGCCAAAGCGCGCCATTGGCTTGAAATTGTGGGTTTATCACGGGCGGTTGAACAATATCCGCATCAATTATCGGGCGGTATGAAAATGCGCGCTGCGATTGCGCGGGGTTTCGCGTATAATCCAGAAATTTTATTAATGGACGAACCATATGCGGCGCTTGATGCCTTAACGCGCCTGAAAATGCAAGACGAATTAATTAAATTACAAGAAGAAACGAAAACAACGATTTTGTTTGTCACCCATGATATTCAAGAAGCCGTGCGCATCGGCACAAGAATTTTAGTGTTATCGCCCCACCCCGGGCAAGTTTTGGCGGAAATTAACGGCGCAACCAGCGCCGAGGAGCAAGACGGGCTGGCAAGACAATTAAAAACCTTGATTTTTGGCGACCATGATGCCGAAGATGAGGAACATGCTTAATTAAAATATTCCCTGATTCCCCAATAATATTAAAAATTATCATCGCTAACGGGATTAAATATTTTAAGTTTAAGGGGGAATTTTATGCAAATACGCCGTGATGAAAAATTTGGGAATTGCTGGAATCTTTGGGATTTAGTGAAATATTTTCGCAATAATTCATGATTTTTAAGATTTTTTGCGAAAAAATCGTTAATTCGCAATCAGCATTAGCCATAAAATAAATTAAAATCGGGCAATTTTTTTGCCTATCCCACGCAAAATACCCATCGCAATGCTGGTGAATTTGTTGATTGCGCATTAAAAATTCATGGCTTATAGATAGAGATTCTTCCATGCTTAAAACTTCATATTCACTAAATGGCACAAAAATCCATATACCATCGCTTTGGCAAGTCATAAGTAATTGCCGATGTTCGCTAAAACTAATGGCGCATTCGCCATCATCATTAAAACCAAATCCGTCCATGCCGATGCTTTTCATAAAGTCACTGACAATATTATGGGCGTTAATATTGATATTTTGCATATTTTATCCTATTATTTGCTGCATTTGTTGCATGGTTGCTTCGTAATTTGTGAATTCTCTGGTGCCTTGGCGCAAAAAATTCATGATTTGCGGGTATTTTTCAATGGCTTTATCTACTTCGGGGTCGCTACCTTTTTTATATTCGCCGATACGAATTAATAATTCAGCATTTTTATAATCCGCCATCATGCGCCGAATTTTGGCGACTAATTCCAAATGGTCGGGGTTGGTGATATTCGTCATCACGCGGCTTGCGCTTGCCAGAACATCTATGGCGGGAAAATGATTTTTTGCGGATAGTTCGCGCGATAAAATAATATGCCCATCAAGAATGGAACGGGTTTCATCAGCGACTGGTTCGGTCATATCATCGCCTTCAACCAATACGGTATAAAATGCGGTAATCGCCCCTTTTGCACCCATACCAGTTCGTTCCAATAATTTAGGTAATGTGGCAAAAACTGATGGCGGAAAGCCCCGTCTGGTTGGTGGTTCGCCCGCCGCAAGTCCAATTTCACGCAACGCACGGGCAAATCTTGTCACCGAATCCATTAATAACAGCACGCTTTTACCTTGGTCGCGAAAATATTCGGCAATTGCCGTGGCGACATAGGCACTTCTGGCGCGTTCCATTGATGATTTATCCGAAGTCGCGATGACTAAAACCGATTTTTTTAAGCCTTCTTCGCCCAAATTATGTTCCATAAATTCGCGCACTTCGCGCCCGCGTTCGCCAATCAAGCTAATAACGCAAACATCAACTTGCGCCCCCAAAATTAACGAAGATAAAAGCGTAGATTTACCCCCGCCCGCTGCGGCAAATATACCCAATCTTTGCCCCTTACCGCAAGTCAGTAAGCCGTCCAAAACCCGCACCCCCGTTGGCAATGGCTGATTAATTAATTGGCGACTTAACGGGTCGGGCGCGGATTCATAAATCGGATAAGCCATCGCGCTATCTATATCAATGGGTGGTTTGCCATCAATGGGTTCGCCCATGCCGTCAAGAACACGCCCTAATAATTGGTCGCTTACCATGACTTCTTGAGTGCGCCCCGTGGGCAAAACCCGCGTTTGCGAAGAAATTCCCAATAAATCACCATATGGCGATAATAACGCCACTTCATTATCAAAACCGATAATTTCACCGCGGTTAATTAATTTGCCATCAACATTACGCAATTCGCAAATATCGCCAATTTTCACGCCTTGAATCAAGACGCGCACTAAGGTGCCAATTACTTGTAAAACTCGCCCCGTTAGAAATTGCGGCTTTTTCTTGGACATGCGGCTTTCCATGCGCTGAACATACGGCAGAAATGGATTTTTATGTTCCAAACGGCGCAATAAAGCATTCGTCATTTATCATCCTTGCCTGAAACTAATTTTAATACTTGAAATAATTGATTTTCCACGGTTAAATCAACAATCCCTAAGGGTGTTTCAAAAATGCAATCGCTGGGGGCTAAATTCGGGTCAGATTCAATATTGGTAATGCCGCTAAACCTTGCGCTGCGCACGATGGAAGGTAAGTTTTCTTGAACAAAATTTATCATTTGCGGGCTTACCCTGATTTTTAGAGTCTGCATGTAAGAATTTTGCGCGATGGCTTTTTCCAATGATTGTTTTAAAAATTCATCTGCCTGATAATTGCCAATAATAAAGCGCACGGCATTTTCAACGATGCGCACCATGTCGGGTTCTAAATCGCGCACCCAATTATCCATTTTATTTAATAAATTAACATGTTCCATGGCGATGGAGGTTAAGGCTTCGGTCTTGCCGTCTTTATAGCCGTTAATTTTAGCATCTTCGCGCGCCGATTCGGCTTCAACCCTAATATGCAAAGCTAATTGATTCGCCTGCGCAATAATGGCTTTGGCTTGTAAATATTCTTCATATTGGCTGGCTTTAATAACCGATGAATTGACATTTAATTCAATTTCATTTTTTTTCATTGTGTAAAATATAGTCATTAATTTTGCCCCCATAATTTTTGTGCATTTTCCATGATTTTTATGGTTAAATCAATATCTAAAACAGGTGTTTCATCGTAAATATTATCTGAAAATTTGGGTAATTTCAAGGCTAATCTTTGGGTGAAATATGCGTCTTGGATATTGGCTGCCCAAATTAAATACCCTTGATGTGCGGCATGGTTAATATTGTGCCAAGCCCCATTTTTAGGCGCGCTGTCTTGATATTGGTTAAGCATTGTTTGAAAATTATCGCCCATGATTTGCATAATTTCGCGCAATTTCGTGCCATCAATAATTTTAATGACGGCGCAATAATTGGCGACCAAGCCCAATTTCAAGCAAATTTTAAAGCAAATTTCAGGCGATAATAACGCCATTTGGTGAAAAATATCGGCATTAACCGATAATTTATTGGGTAATTGCAAACCAAGTTTTTTGATAATAATTTGATTAAATTGTGCGGTGCCCAAAAATCGCCGATAGGAAAAATATAAAATTTTATCATCGCCCACTATGGTGTTAAGCCAGCTTTGATGGGTATAGGCTGATGGGTTAAATATAAATTCTTGCCAAATTTTATCGTGAATGCTGGTATTTTGCGCTAAATTCATGTTAAATCATCAAAAAATTATTATTATGGTGCGCGATAATGGGTGCTTGAATTTCAAGATTCAAAAATTTACGGGCATTAACCACTGATTGCGCCATAAAAACCAGCGAATTTTTCAAGCTTATTGCCGACATATTTTCATGGTTGGCAAAAATTGCCTGCATCACTAAATCTTTATCTTTAATACGAATCGCGGCGTTCATGATTTTTTGCAACGAATGATTATGGTCAAGCGCGGCGGCGCATAATTTTTGGCTGACGGCTTCTTCGTTCGGTAAATGCACCACCAAAGCGCGCGCAATTATTGGCGCGTCTGACGCAATTGCATCCATGCAAATGGCAATTTTTATATTATCTTGGCTAACAAATTCATATTGTTCCATGCCATCTTGCGTGATAAATTGCGTTAATTTATGTTTTTGGGCAAATTGCCTGATTAGCTGTTGATTATTCATTATTTTGACTCAAAATTACTTCGGCGGGCATAAATAATTCGCCATAATTGCCAATCCATAAATCGCCATTGGCAATATCAAACCACCAAGCCGATAATTGAATTTTATCGGGTAAATTAGCTTGAATCATTGGGTAATTGCTTAATCGTTTAATCGCCAATGATAAAATGGATCGTTCTAAGAAATCATTATAATGCGCGATTAAATCGCTGGACGCTTCGGTAATTGTATCCACTAAGCCTTGATTAAAATCCATTAATTCCCCAAAACATTCAAGCGCAAATTCTTGGCTTAACGATAATTTTTGTGATTGATTTTGATGATTTTTGGCATTTAATATTTGTTCATAAACATTGGCGCAAAAACCATTGCCCGAGTGCATGATGATTTTAATATCGCTAATTTGGCAATGATTAATCGCGTAATCAAGTTCTAGATTAAATTGTTGATTTTGTGCGCCTTCTTGATAAATTGCCGGCATTGCCCCCATGCACCGATAAACATAAAGATCATTGGGGTTAACTTGGGTAATGGTAATGGGGTCAATGGGGAAATCAGCGGTTGTGATGATTAAAACTTTGGGTTTATTGGCAGATTTATCAATTTTGTTAAATAATTCTGGGTGGTCGCGATAATTTTTATTGCGAAAATTTAACGAATTTTCAATCATATCCATGGTTAATCGGGTCGTATCTTGCATTATTTTATCGCCTTTATTGTTGGTTTGATAATATAAACCCGTATATATTCGCGGTTTTCGGTTTTTTCATTACGAAACGCATATCCTAAAATTGGTAAATCGCCTAAGAATGGCACTTTATTGTCAGATTGCACCTTAGTATTGTAAATTCTGCCACCAAAAGCAATGCCATCACCCTCATCTACGATTGCTTGGGTTGTCAGGCGATTTTGCACCACCCTTGGCAAGCCACCGACTAAGGCAGTGGTTGATGAATCAATCGCGCCATCATCAATATTCACTATCACGCTGATTCGTTTATTCGCGGCATCGCCGATAATATGCGGGGTTACCTTTAATAAAGTCGTGGCGCTGACGGGCACAACGGACGAAGCCGCGTTGCTATTGCCTTGCACGGAGACATAAAATGTATCGCTGGTTGTAAACACGGCTTCGTTATTATCCAAGGTTAGCACCGAAGGCGATGAGATAATTTTACTATCGCCCGTGCTTTCTAAAAGCCGAAAATTCGCAATCACGGAATCTAAATTGCGAATCACCGAATTTTTGGATAAGGCGCTTAATTTCGTTAAATTTATCCCCAAACTATTAATTGCATTGGCGCTTGACGGCGCGCCAAACCCGACCCGATTACCTTGCCCAGAAATTGACCAATCAATGCCGGTTTCGGTTAATTTTGTCGTATTAACATCCACGATATGCGCTTCAATATGCACCATTAAATTTGATTTATCCAAAACTTCAATTAAATTTTGATAAAAATAGTAATTTTCTATTTTATCCTTAATAATTAAGGCATTTTGGCGGGCATCGGCGGTGATTCTTGCGTCATTAGCATCATTATTTATCGCGGCGTTATTGGTTTGATTGGCGGTGGTAATTTGCCCTTGCGGGGATAAGTTCGGCGATAAGTTCGGCGGTATATTGGGGTTTTGGTTATCCTCCAAGGCTGGAAGGCGCGGTAATTTTTCTTGCTTATTAGCGCCTTCAAGAATTTTCTTGGGCTCATTTTGCGCCAATTGCAACATGTCGCGCATTAACGAAGCCACACCGCGCACGGGAATTTTTTGCTCGCCATAAGAAAAAATTTTATCCTCCGCCCATGAATGTGTTAATTTAAAAATCATCAAGCTGACATCGGAATCGCCGCCTAAAATCACAATATCACTTTGAGTTTGGTTAATTATTTCGCTGTTTAAAGTTAATTTATCAAGCCACCATTTCGGACCGCTAAATGTCATGCTATTGTCAATATTAATGCGATTTTCAATTTTAAATAAAGAACCGCGGTATTTTTTGGGGGAATTTAGCGATAAAAAAGTTTGGGCGCGCCGATTAGTGCTAAACGCAAAATTCATGGTTTCAATATCTTGGGGATTATATAAATGCAGATTGCCGTCTTCCATGCCCCATAATAATTTATTATCACGGGCAAATTCGGCGATAAAATCATGGAAATTTTGTGAAACCCAAGCCCCAGAAATTTTATCATTACTTAAATTCGGTGATTTAATGATATTACATTCGCATAAACGGCTTAAATCAGGTAAAATTTCATAAAGATTTTGCGCATTAGTGCGATATTCAATCGCGCTATTATTGGGCGCGGCTAAACTAAATTTTGGCAATACCCATAAATTCACCGCCGCCAAAAGCAACATGATAATAAAGAAAATTTTATTTTTAATATGGATATTCATGAATACTTCCCAATATTTTTAATTTTATTTGCGTATATACTTGGAATATACATGAAAAACCACTTATTGTCAATATAACAAAATTCAACCATATAAAATTTTATTTATATAGTCAAAATACCCAATAGATTTAAAATAAATCTATTGGTCAGATTTTGACTATAAAGGGGGTTGTTAAGGGGGGATTTTGAGCTGTTGCGTTAGCACAGAGAAAAAATCCCCCTTAAACTCAAAATATTTAATCCCGTTAGCGATGATAATTTTTAATATTATTGGGGAATCATGGTATATATCCTAATTTGCGTCAAGAATTAGTATAATCGGGGCAATGCAAGCTGCCTCGCATTTTAATATTTTCGTGATTGGGGAATGTTGCCATAAATAAATTACTTGATAAAATATTAAATTCATATATTAATTTAATTTATGTTGAAAATACCCAATGAATACTAAAAATTCATTGGTTTAATTTTTAACATTATTGGGGAATCAGGTATATGAATAATATTGTTAATTGCACCAAAGATATTTTTTTAGAAGCCATGCGCAAAACCATCAATGGCGTTTGCGTGATTGCGTGTTTAGATGCAAATCAAGGTAAACACGGGCTTACTATCAGCTCTTTTGCCTCCATCGCGGTTGACCCTGAAATTATCATGGTGGCTATCAATCAAAAATCAAAAATCTGCCGAATTATTCATGAATATCAAGAAATTTCCGTGAATATTTTAGCGCAAAATCAACAAGAAATTGCGCAAATATTTTCTGGACGGCATGAAAATCCAGAAAAAAATTACCAATTTAACGAAAATAATTGGGCAAATCAACCACTGCCTTATCTTCGCGAATGTCTGGCAAGCTTATTTGCCAAAATCATAAAAATTGATTATATCGGCACGCATCATGTGATTTTTGCCCAAGTTTATGAAATTAATCAAGGCATTGAATCCCTGCCGCTTGTTTATGGCGACAGGCAATATCTTGCCATTGCCCCGTATAAAAAGGCAAATATTTAATGCCTAAAATAAGTTTTGCGCAAAAAATATTATGGGCAATTTTGCTGGGTTTCTTGGGTTTATTAATGGTGCTTTGCGCATGGCAAGTTAGCCGTTATTATGAAAAAATTGCCATGCAGCCCCCAAAAATCAACGAATATCACGGCGAATTTCGTGCCGATAGCCAGTTAAATTTATTGGCGCGCACCGATGGTAATGGCAATTTAGGCACGGATATAATCGCCTTATTTATCAGCGAAAATGGGCAAAATTACGCCGTTAATTTAGGGTTTTACCCGCAAAACAAAGAATTTATCTTGCCAAAAGGCAAATTAACGATGCAAGCAGCCAGCATTAAGCCTTATAAATCGTTTTTTCAGCCCAATAATAATTGGCAAAAACAGCAATTTTATTACCCAGATATTCAAGATTTTCAAAAAATTTGGTCAATTGACATTGCCAATGAAATATTATATAGCCAACATACCGCAAAAGACATGCCAACGCCAAGGGCATGGATTGTGGTCAATAATCATCTAAATTATGCGCTGACTTGGGGGATTTTGGCGGGTATTTTAGCCGTGTTTATTGCAAAATTATTTATTAATCAGCGGAGTAAAAAATGAACTTAACTGGACCTAAATATCTGCCAAACCACCCCGATTCTGCGATAATTTTATTGCATGGTTATGGCTCAAATGGCGATGATTTATTTGAAATTGGGCGATTATGGGCGCAAAATTGCCCGCAAAGCGCAATTTTTTCACCCAATGCCCCTATGCAATTAATGCCTTGGGGGTATCAATGGTTTCCCATTGACGAAATTACCCCGCAAAAAATGGCGCAAGGTTGCGCAACTTGTTGTGAAACCATGACAATATTTCTAAACAGCATCATTAATGATTATAAAATTCCCGCAAAACGCGTGATATTAAGCGGTTTTTCCCAAGGCTGTATGGTTGCGAATTATGTGGCTTATCGGCAAGAATTTGCCATTGGCGGAGTGCTTGGATATTCGGGGGGCGCGCCCGCATCAGCCGATTTAACCATTGAACAATGCGCAATAACGAAAAATATTCCATATTATTTAATTCATGGCAAGGATGATTCGGTGGTGCCGTATCAACATAGCGAACAATCGCATGAAAATTATAAAAAACATGGAATTATTGGCAAAATTATGCTAGAAGACCATCTGCCCCATTCAATTTCGCCAAAAGGCGTAAGCGAAGGGCTTAATTTTATTCAAGAGGTGCTACAATGAACAAAGAAAAAATTGCTGTAATTGGTTTGGGTTATGTCGGCTTGCCCGTGGCTTTGGCTTTGGCGGAAAATTTTGAAACAATTGGTTTTGATATTAACCAAACGCGCATTGCGCAACTTAAAAACTATCAAGATTTAACCTTAGAAATATCCCAAGAAGAACTTAAAAATTCCACCATAAAATTTTCGTTTAACGGCGAAGATTTGCAAAATATTAGCATGTTTATTATCACAGTGCCAACCCCGATTGATGAATATCGCAAACCCGATTTGCGCCCATTAATTAATGCGTCTAAGGCGATTGCCCCTTATTTAAGCAAAAATTGTGTTGTTGTTTATGAATCCACGGTATACCCCGGCGTAACTGAGGAAGTCTGCGCCCCGATTTTACAGCAATTTGCGCCAAATTTAATCTATAAAACCGATTTTTTCGTGGCTTATTCCCCCGAACGAATCAATCCCGGTGATAAAAATCATCGTTTAGCGAATATTCTTAAAATAGTGTCGGGCGATACGCCAGAAACATTGGCGCGTGTCGCAGCAGTTTATGGCAAAATTATCAAGGCGGGATTGCATCTTGCCAGTTGCATTAAAGTTGCCGAAGCCGCCAAAGTGATTGAAAATACCCAACGCGATGTTAATATTGCCTTGGTTAATGAATTAGCGATGATTTTTGACAAATTAAATATTCGCACTGATGAGGTTTTGGCGGCGGCTGGGACTAAATGGAATTTTTTAAATTTTAAACCGGGTTTAGTCGGCGGGCATTGCATCGGTGTTGACCCTTATTATTTAACGGCGCGCGCCGAACAATTGGGTTATAATCCGCAAATTATATTATCGGGGCGACGCATTAACGACGCGATGGGGGCGTTTATTGCGCAAAAAACGATTAAATTGCTAATCGCGCAAAATATTGCCGTTAAAAATGCTAAAATTGGCATATTGGGTTTTGCTTTCAAAGAAAATGTGCCTGATTGCCGCAACAGCAAAATCCCTGATATTATTGCTGAATTGCAAAGTTTCGGATGCGAAGTAATAATTCATGACCCCATGGTTGATAAGGCGGAAGTGAAACATGAATATAACTTAAATCTTGACGATGCAACGGCAATAATAAATTGTGATGCGTTGATTCTTGGCGTGGCGCATGACGGATTTAAAAATTGGGATTACGCAAATTCGCTAAAAAAAGGCGGCGTTTTTATTGATGTGAAATCGCAATATTCGGCGCAAGATTTCCCCAATCAAGCCTATTGGAGTCTTTAGTTGTTGTTTGGTTTAATATTCTTACATTTGTTGCATTAAGAATTATTGCAAGCAATAGAGGGCAGCCGTAGACCAGCGAAGCTAAAAACATACGACCCGAAGTGAAGGCGTAAACCTGAACGAAGAGAAAAGCTGTTTTATTCGTTATATTTTGGGGGATTCCCCCAAACCCCCTTTACAAAGAATTTTAAGAATTGAAAAGAATTTTAAGAATTTTTTTCTTTTTCATCATGCAGGCATATATTTTTAACCGAATTTGATTAATTACTATTTTAATAATCCTATAATCCCATAATCCTATTCAAGCGTAAGCGCAAAATAAGGTGCGACAATAAAATTCTTGCTGTTTTATTCGTTATATTTTTGGGGGATTCCCCCAAACCCCCTTCTACAAGAATTTTAAGAATTTTAAGAATTTTTTTCTTTTTCATCATGCAGGCATATATTTTTAAGCCACTTTGATTAATTACTATTTTAATAATCCTATAATCCCATAATCCTATTCAAGCGTAAGCGTCAAAACGGGTGCGACAATAAAATTCTTGCTGTTTTATTCGTTATATTTTGGGGGATTTCCCCAAATATTACGATGGAGTATTATAAATAAAATTTTAGTATAAAAAAATGGGGAATGTCCTGATTGAATTAACTATTGACATTATGGTGATATTTAATAATATGCTATAGTGTGTTGCATTAAGCTTTTTTGTGAACTAATCGGTTAAAAATCACCTCAAAATCCTCAAATACCCTGCGCTTGCGCTTCGGATTTTTAAGGCAAATCATGCTATTCAAAGCATGTTTTGATAAATATTCAATAAATTGAATATTTCCTTTACCCTGCGCTTGCGCTTCGGATTTTTAAGGCAAACCATGCTATTCAAAGCATGTTTTGATAAATATTCAATAAATTGAATATTTCCTTAAAAATTATTCGGCGGTTTTTCGGTAATTTTTGCCCTCTATTTCTTTGAAAATTCTTAATGCAACAAACTATGCCATTTAATCTATAACCCAATATTATCAAATAAAGACTCCAATGACCTTAAAAAAACAAAAAAATTCCGCCGTTAAATTTCCTGCTGATGATGAAATTATTTTTCTGCCCCTAGGTGGTGCCGAAGAAATCGGCATGAATCTGAACGCATATGGGCATGATGATGCGTGGATTATCGTTGATTTTGGCATTGGTTTTGCCAATGATTATTTAATGGGCGTGGATATAATTATGTCAAGCCCAGAATATTTAGCATCACAAAAAGAAAAAATCTTAGGCATTGTTCTAACCCATGCGCATGAGGATCATTTGGGCGCGATTGGTTATTTATGGCGCGAATTGCAATGCCCAATTTATGCCACGGGATTCACGGCATCATTATTGCGCAATAAGCTTTTGGAAGCGGGTTTATTGGATATTGTGGCAATAAATATCATTGCCCCGACCGAAGATTTTCAATTGGGACCTTTTTCATTAAAATTAATCAATATCACCCATTCCATACCCGAACCGAATGCCTTATTAATCAGCACCAAGGCGGGCAAAGTCATGCACACGGGCGATTGGAAACTTGACCCTGAGCCGTTAATTGGTGAAATCACTGATATTGAATCGCTTAAAGCCTTTGGTGATGAGGGGGTTTTGGCGATGGTTTGCGATTCCACTAATGTATTTGTTGAAGGCACCGCCCTGTCCGAGGGGGTGGTTGCGCAAAATCTTGTTAAAAAAATGTCTGGAATTCAAGGGCGAATTTTAATCACTTGTTTTGCGTCCAATGTGGCGCGCGTCCATGCAATTGGTTTAGCAGCAAAAAAATTAAAACGGCAAATTTGCACCACAGGAAGGTCTTTTAGCCGCATTATTGAAGCCGCGAAAGAAAACGGCTATTTATTGGATTTTCCCCCCATTATTTCCGAACAGCAAGCCATGGATTTGCCGAAAAATCGGGTGCTTTTTTTGGCTACTGGCTCACAAGGCGAACCAAGGGCGGCGATGGCAAAAATAGCCAAGGAAGAACATCCAAAAATTGGTTTAGACGCGGGCGATACGGCAATTTTTTCGGCAAGAATTATCCCGGGCAATGAACAATCTGTGGCGTATTTGCAAAATTTATTGGCAAAACAAGGCATTAATATCATTAATGATGAGGATGATATTCACGCATCTGGGCATCCTTGCCGCGATGATTTAGCGCAATTATACCAATGGATTCGCCCCCAAGTCGCCATTCCCGTGCATGGCGAACAACGCCATCTTCAAGAACATGTTAAGTTAATTAAAAATTTGCAAATTCCCCATGCGCTTATGCCTTATAATGGCGCGCTAATTCGCTTGGCGAATCGGCAAACGCCTAAGATTATTGGTTCTGTGCCAGCCCCTGTCTTGGCAATGGACGGCGGGCAATTAATTAATATTGACGATGATTCGTTAAAACAACGGCGGAAAATTTCAAACGAAGGCATTATTTTTATTTCAGTTTTTGTCGCAAAAAAACCCAACCATAAAATTCAAGCGTCGGTTGATATGGATATTATTGGTTTGGCAATTGACGAAGCAACGAAAAATTTGGTTATGGATAAAATTTTAGACTTAACCCAAGAATATTTGGGCGATTACGATGGTTTGGGCGAACAAGTGCGCTTATTGGCGCGCCGTTTTGTGCGTCAAAAATATGATAAAAATCCCCCCGTTATTGTTCATATTTCGTTTGGCTAATAATATGGCAAGGCTTATTATTATCGGCAATGGTGCATGGGGTAAAGCCTTATATAATATTGCAATTCAAAAAAATTTTATGGCTTGTTGCATATTGGGTCGCCAAGATTCTTACGAAATTCCCAGCGATGATTGCGTGGTTTTGGCGATTCCAAGCACGGCGTATAGTGATATTTGCCCAAAGATTCATGGCTTAAACCGTGTGATTATTGCCACCAAGGGCTTAGTCGCGGGGCAATTAATTCATGATTTTTGCCAAAATATTTGG
Source organism: Alphaproteobacteria bacterium (assembly GCA_965262605.1). Classification (GTDB taxonomy): domain Bacteria; phylum Pseudomonadota; class Alphaproteobacteria; order JASGCL01; family JASGCL01; genus CBDHFN01. Next base: position 478,300 of record CBDHFN010000003.1, read on the forward strand.
GGGCATGAAATTCAATATGCTTATTTATCTGGACCTAATTTTGCCCATGAAATTATGGCGCAAAAGCCTGCGGCTTGTGTGATAGCGTCCCAGCATAGCGAATTAATAACTTTGACAAAGCAGGTTTTTAATCTTGCGCATTTTCGCATTTATGAATGCGATGATATGATTGGGGTGGCTTTATGCGGGGTGATGAAAAATATTTTAAGCATTGGCGCAGGAATTATAAAAGCGCGCGATTTGGGGGAAAATGCCCATGCGGCGTTTTTAACGCGCGGCATATATGAATGGAGTCATTTATTGCAAATTATGGGCGGCAAAATTGATACGATATATGGTTTATCGGGGATTGGCGATTTATTCCTAAGCGCGCATTCCATGCAATCGCGCAACACGCATTTTGGAATTTTATTGGGGAATAATATGCCAATACCCCAAGCAAAACAAGAAATAAACCAACCCATTGAAGGGTATAATGCCTGCGAATTTGTCTTTAATTTAATTAAAAAATATGATATTAAAATGCCAATTACAACGGCAATTTATCGGGTATTATATGAAAATACCACGATAGATTCAGCGATTAACCAATTGTTAAACCATGACAAAATACACCATAAATCATGAATTATATCAGCAAAATTGCTTGGCGTTGGCGGGGCATATCCCGAACGAGATGTTAAGTTTTTTTAAGGAAAATCCCGAACCTTTTTGGAAAATCAGCCAAAAATATGGCATAATTCAAGTCTTAAACCGCGAAAATAAACCAATTTATGCGCCAAATTACCTGCAAAATTGGCAAGAATCTTGGCAATTTTTTCAAAATAACTTGCATCAATTTCATTTTAATCAAGGGTTTAAGACAATTAAAGCGCCGATTCACCATCAACCGCGCAATGAATTTGCGTATCATCATTATGAAATTTGCGCAAATTATCAAGATAATCTGCAAGAACCTGCGCTTAATCGCAATAAATCGGGCTTTATTTTGATATTTTCATTGGGTTTAGGCGATATTTTTCACCAGCTTGCCGATGAATATCGCGATATTATTATCATTGATGATTTGGTTAATTTGCATTTAAGCTTGTTTTTGGTTAATTGGCAAGAAATTATCAGCAAATTAGCCAAAGATAATGGCAAAATTATTTTTGTGCCGATTGCCCATGATGCGCCACAAGTGCAAGACATCGCCAATATTTTGGCGAATATTATTCAATATCGCCATGCAGGATTATTAGAATTTTCTGGATATTTTGGGTTTTTGCACAACCCCGTTTTAACAAAATTTATTGAAAATATTCAAGAATTTATGGGGCTTTTATCATGGTTTAACGGCTGGCTTGAAGACGAATATAATCATTACACGCGCATCAAAGCAAATTTAGCGCAAAATCCGCAAATTTTATCCAAAGAATATCAAATTTTGCGCCCGTATCATGCGTTAATTGTCGGCGCGGGTCCATCGCTTGACAAAGAAATAGCTTTATTAAAAACCAATCGCCATAAGTTTGTGATATTTTCGTGCGGTTCGGCTTTAATTGTGCTGTTAAAGCATGGAATAACCCCAAATTATCATGTTGAACTTGAAAATTCGGAAACGATTATCGGTAAATTAGCCCCCTTGACCCAAGAATATGATTTATCAGCGATAGAATTATGCGCATCATTAACCGTGCCCCCCGAAATACGCAAATTTTTTGGCAAAACCAGCTTTTTCTTGCGCGAGGGTAATGGTATGGCTGGCTTATTCGCCAATTTTTATGGCGCGTTGGAGGGGTCTGGACGATCGGTTGCTTGTTCGGCGTTAAGCATTGCAATCCATGAAGGATTTCAACGAATTAGCTTTCTTGGGCTTGATTTAGCTTTTATAGACGGGCTTGACCATGCTAAAATGGAATTTTACGAATCCCAATCGTCCAAAGATTATTTTGAATCGGCGTTCGGGCAATTAATGGTTCAAGGCAATTTTACGCATCAAGTTAAAACCAATCGCCTTTGGTTATTTTTCTTGGACGGCTTGAAATTATTAATTCAAAAACATCTTGATGATGGTTATAAATTCATTAATTGCTCACACGGGGCGATGATAAGCGGCGCAAAACCCATGAAATTCAGCGAATTATGCGAAATTTATTCCATTAATAACGAATTATTCACCCTTAATTATCAACAAAACCAAGGCCATGATTGGCAAAGATTTATTGCAAACCAATTGCAAATCGCCCATGAAATTTGCGATAATTTGGCGAAAAATTGGCAAAATAATACCGATTTATTGGAATTTTACGATGATTTTCGCTTAATATGCGCCAACGAAAATAATGAAAATAATTTTATAAATATTTTGGCAATGGAATATCAAAAAATATTCCTTTATTACCGCACGATTTATAATCGCTTAAATTCATCGGAACTTGCCAAATTTAACGGCATAATTAAGGATAATTTAATAAAAAGCCTGCATGAATTTCAACAAATAATTGCGCAGACGCGCTAAAAAATTGGCAAATACCACTAAAATCACCAAGATATTCCCCAAATTATCCCTATAAAAACGGCTAAGAATGAATGTCGCCATAGGGTTGAGTGGCATTGACATCTGTGGTGAATGAGTTTTGTTCGCAAAAATTATTATTTCCGATAGCTATTTTGACGCTTGCGCTGAAATAAAATTAAAAAATTTTTAAGAGTTAAAATAATTATATAGATTTTTTCTAAAAAAAGAGGAATGTCCTATAAAATTAAAATTGACAATAAATAAAAATTCTACTATCATAAAAAAATTAATATTAAAGTGAAGGTCAAATGAGAAATTTTGTTAAAAATATTGTTTTTTCGTTTTGTGGTTTAATTTTATTCGCCAATCAGGCACAATCCCAAGATAAATTCATCGGTAGTGGTGAGATAAAATTTGGGGTAGTTGCGACAATTACTTGGCTATTTTTTAATAAAATCATAAATGAACCGACAAATTTCACGATAACAGATAATGGAAAAATTGGGCATTTTCATAGTTGCGAACTAAGAATTTGCCTGCCCAGCAGTTTTTATACCGCTGTCAATAGTTGCCAAGCAGTTGCTAAAGAATATTCATATCCCAACCCAAAATGTTTAGTTTTTTCCGAAAAACGCCAGAAAATAACATGGCAAGATGCGGGTGATTTTAACCACCAAGATAAAATTGCCACACGCAAGCAAGATGGTATTTTATTTACTAAATCCCCCGAGTTGGGTTATGAAGCCAAGAAAAAATGGGAAGCTTATTCCAAGTTAAATATAACCAATAAATTTTTTATTGTCAGCCAAGATAGCAATATTGCCTTTCCTCTAAGCTTTGAAAGCACAAAATTTGAACCTGTAAAAAATCTTGATGAATTAATTCCGATTTTAATCGCATTTGAACAAGATTTTTTCCAACCCGCTTATATTTACGCCGAGGGTAATAAAATCCTAACCGCCCCATAACATTATTTTGTGATTTCTTAATTAATTTCAGTCAATTTTTATTAATTTTGACTTATGAAGTTAAGTCGCAAAAAATATTTTTGCCGTATTATATTATTATTAGTTTGTTGCCTTAAAAATCCGAAGCGCAAGCGCAGGGTTTTTGAGGATTTTGAGGTGATTTTTAACTGATTAGTTCAAAGACCCGAAGTGAAGGCGTAAGCCTGAACGAAGAGCAACGCGGTGCTGAAAAAATGCTTAATGCAACAAACTAATTATTTGCGTTTGACAATAATAACATTATAAGGTAAATTGAAAATATAATTTAATAATTTCTAAAAAAAATTAATGGGGTGTAAAATGCAAAAAAACAAGCAAGAATCAGGTGCTAATTTTCGTTCAAGAACTACGACTCATGGGCGCAATATGGCTGGCGCACGGGGTTTATGGCGCGCAACGGGCATGACGGATGAGGATTTTAAGAAACCAATTATCGCCGTAGTCAACAGCTTTACGCAATTTGTGCCCGGGCATGTGCATTTACATCCGATTGGGCAAATGGTTTGCCAAGAAATTGCCAAACATGGTGGTGTTGGGCGCGAATTTAACACTATCGCCGTTGATGATGGTATTGCCATGGGGCATGATGGTATGTTATATTCCTTGCCTTCGCGCGATTTAATCGCGGATTCTATTGAATATATGGTGAATGCGCATTGCGCCGATGCGATGATTTGTATTTCTAATTGCGATAAAATTACGCCGGGCATGTTAATGGCGGCGATGCGATTAAATATCCCCGCCATTTTTGTATCGGGCGGTCCGATGGAAGCGGGCAAAGTGCAATGGGGCGATGCAACCCGTAAAGTAGATTTAATTGATGCGATGATTGAAGCCGCCAATCCGAATACTTCGGATGCAGACGCCGATAAATTGGAAAAAGCGGCATGCCCGACTTGCGGTTCTTGTTCAGGCATGTTTACCGCAAACAGCATGAATTGCCTTGCCGAAGCTTTGGGATTGGCGTTGCCGGGCAATGGCACGGTGCTTGCGACCCATGCTTATCGCAAAAATCTGTTTCATCAAGCCGCAAAAACGATAGTTGACATGGCATATTCTTATTACCGCGATGGCAATCAACAAATATTGCCCCGTAATATTGCCAATTTTCAAGCGTTTGAAAATGCGATGGCTTTGGATATTGCCATGGGCGGTTCAACCAACACCGTATTGCATTTATTGGCAATCGCGCATGAAGCCGAAGTGAATTTCACCATGGCGGACATGGACAGATTATCCAAAAAAGTGCCGCAATTATGCAAAGTTTCGCCATCAACCACAAAATATCATATTGAAGATGTGCATCGCGCAGGGGGCATCATGGCAATATTGGGTGAGCTTGACCGCGGGGGTTTAATTCATGGTTCCGTGCCAACAGTGCACAGCAAAACCCTAAGCGAAGCCATTGATAAATGGGATATTGGACGCACGAATGACCCGCAAATCCAAGATTTCTTTATGGCGGCACCCGGTGGCGTGCGCACCACGGTGGCATTTAGCCAAGAACGCAAATATCCAACGCTGGATACTGACCGAAGCGAAGGTTGCATTCGCGCTGTGAAAAACGCCTATTCCACCGATGGTGGTTTAGCCGTTTTATATGGCAATATCGCCCTTGATGGTGCTATCGTTAAAACTGCAGGTGTTGATGCGGATAATTTAGTATTTCGCGGTAAAGTTAAAGTTTTTGAATCTCAAGATGACGCGGTTAATGCTATTTTGGGCAAAAAAATTGTCAAGGGTGATATTGTGCTGATTCGCTATGAGGGTCCCAAAGGCGGACCCGGTATGCAAGAAATGCTTTACCCAACCAGTTATTTAAAATCCATGGGGCTTGGTAAGGCTTGCGCTTTATTGACTGATGGGCGATTTTCTGGTGGCACTTCGGGTTTATCCATCGGGCATATTTCCCCCGAAGCTGCCGAGGGTGGCTTAGTGGGCTTAGTCAAAGATGGCGATGTTATTAATATTAACATTCCCAACCGAACGATTCATTTGGAAGTATCGGATAGCGAAATTGCCTTGCGCCAAAGCCAAGAGCTTAGCCGCGGTAAAGATGCTTATACGCCCCATAAACCGCGCCCACGCAAAGTTTCATTGGCGTTAAAAGCCTATGGCATGATGGCGACTTCCGCCGCCAAAGGTGCCGTGCGCAATATCGGGGGGTTAAAATAATTTTTTAAGCAACTTTGATAATTAAATATTTTAATAATCATTTAATCCTATAATCCTATAATCCTATAATCCTATAATCCTATTAAAGCGTAAGCACAAAATAGTTAGCGACAATAAAAAATCATGCTGTTTTATTCGTGATATTTTTGGGGGATTCCCCCAAACCCCCTTTACAAAGAATTTTAAGAATTGAAAAGAATTTTAAGAATTTTTTTCTTTTTCATCATACAGGCATATATTTTTAAGCAACTTTGATAATTAAATATTTAATTCTTTTAATTCTTTTAATTCTAGTAAAGCGTAAGCGTCAAAATGGGTGCGAACATAAAAATTCTTGCTGTTTTATTCGTTATATTTTGGGGGATTCCCCCAAACCCCCTTTACAAAAATTTTAAGAATTGAAAAGAATTTTTTTCTTTTTCATCATACAGGCATATATTTTTAAGCAACTTTGATAATTAAATATTAAATTCTTTTAATTCTTTTAATTCTATTCAAGCGTAAGCGTTAAAACGGGTGCGAACATAAAAATTCTTGCTGTTTTAGATGGTGATATTTTAATAATCATTAAATCCTTTTAAAGCCTAAGCGCAAAATAAGGTGCGAAAATATAAAACTATGCTTGGGGTAAAACGACTAACCACAGATGCCAATGCCATTCAACCTTATGGCGACAATCATTAAAATATCCTTACAAAATCCGCAATAAAATTTTTAAAAAAATACGAAATTTTATGGAAATTAATTGTTGATTTTGATGAAAAATTATGGTATTATATTAGTAATTAATAATAAAAAATGAATTTTATTAAAGAAATAAGTTTATTGCTTAATAATTATTGGCTTCGCCTCTCACCACAAATTGCAGTCGCAATTTGTTTCGGGTTAAGGCAATAGTGGGCAAAAACATACGAAAAAGCGCAGGCTAGTATTTGAGCATTTTGAGTGTGTTTTTAACCGATTAGTGCCAATAAAAAACTTAGTGCTGAAAATTTATAAAATTCAATGAACCTTAACTTAATCCCTTTATAAAAGGGCGTGTGTGTGTAAAAGCATATACAATCAACAGAATGTATAATGAAGCGAGTCATCAATAATAATAAGCAACTCCATGAGTTCTTAGAAACAATATCAGAAAGCGAATTTGTCGCGATTGATACCGAATTCGTGCGCGAAAAAACTTTTTTTCCGCAATTATGTTTAATTCAAATTGCTGATGCGAATCATCATGCCGCCATTGACCCATTTGCGAAAGATTGTGATTTAAATATCTTATTTGATTTTTTATTTGATACAAAACGATTGAAAATTTTTCATTCGGGACGCCAAGATTGCGAAATTTTTTATCATTTATGCGGTAATGTGCCAACCCCGATTTTTGATACGCAAATTGCCGCCATGGTATTGGGGCTGGGCGAACAAGTTTCATATCAACGATTAGTTGAAAAATACACGCATGTTAAACTGGACAAATCTTTGCGATTTCAAGATTGGGTGCTTCGCCCTTTGCCAGCAAATACCATTGATTACGCGTTGAACGATGTAATATATCTGGCGCAAATTTACCCCATCATGGCAAATCAATTGACCAAAGAAAATAAATTAGAATGGATTAACGAAGAATTATCGGAATTAAGTAATTTAGATAATTATAATATAGATCCGAAAACGGCTTATTTACGCGGGAAAATGTTGCCGAATAATGATGTTAAGCGCGCCCAATATCAACAATTAATGCAGCTTCGCGAAGAATTAGCGATAAAACGCAATATCCCACGGGGTTTTATTTTAAAAGACGAACAAATTGCCGATATTATCGCTCAACAACCGCGCAGTTGTGAAAATTTAGCCAATTTACGAGGCATTGGTAAAGGTTTGGCTTTTGGCAAAGATGGGCAATTTATTGTTGATATTATTACAAATGCCAAAGCGGAACAAGCCCCACCCATGCCACAAATTTGCGTATTACCCACGGTTGATGAAAATCTTTTGGAAATGTTGAAATTATTGTTAAAAATCAAATCAAGAAGTTATAATATCGTGCCGCGAATTATTGCCAGTAATGATGATTTAATTTTTATCGCCGCGGGCAAACCACCATCTAGCATGATGCGTGGCTGGCGGTATGAGGTTTTTGGGCAATTTGCCGAAGAATTTATTGGCGGTAAAATTAACTTATCGGTTAAAGTCGCCAAAGATACCATTAAAAACCCTTATCATTTGTTGTTATTAGAGCATAAAGATGAGTGAAAATATTGAATTTAATGCGCAAATTGCGAAAATTATCGGCATTAAATTATCCGAAGCGCGCATGGCGCAACAATTAACCACCGCCTATATTGCCAATGAAACAAAAATCCGCGAACGGCAAATTTTAGCCATTGAGCAAGCAGATTTTAGCAATATTTCCATTCCCATCGTTTATGTTAAGGCATTTATCAAGAAATATGCTGATTTTTTAAAAATAAATATTCAAGATGATTTGGACAAGCTAACCCAAGAAATGCCGAAAACTACGATTGCACCCAACCGCGCGCCAAGCTTGCAATTATTTTTATCATTGCGCCAAGTGGGTATTTTGTCATTTGTCGGGTTTTTTGTAATAATCATAAGCTATTGGTCTTTTTATGATGATAGCGCGCCGAAAACGCCCAATAACAACCCCATCGTTGCGAAGTTAGATTTTTCTGAATCGGCAAAAAATGCCAATATCGTTGCGCCAACGACCGATTCGGGGAAAAATGATACCAACGAGCAAGCTAATATAGCAAAACAACCAAGCGAAAGCATTAAAACAGATAATCAATTTAATAATTTAAATCAAGATACTTTGGTAAGCGTTATTGCTAGGGGCGAAACTTGGGCAAGAATCAAAAATAATGACGGACAAATTATCGCCGAGGGTGTATTTGCATCGGGCGCAATTATCGCGCGTCCCGAAAAAAATGATAATTTGATAATTTTTGCCAATAATTCGGATATATTCTTGCAATATCGCCTTAAAAACTATGAAATTCCTAAAAATATGATTGGCGATGGGCTTAATCTGCCGCAATTAATTTCTGTGGCAAAAATTCTTACCCAATAACCCCATGGATAATCGCCAAAATTTTCCAGAACAATACCAAGATTTAGCCAAGTTATTTGCGCCAGTTGCCGAATTGCGCATCATCGGCGGTGCCGTTCGCAACTTAATTTGTCAATTACCCATCAATGATTATGATTGCGCCGTCAATTGCCACCCCGATGAAATTTTAAAAATATGCAAGGAATATAAACTTAATTTAAGCGGGTTAAGTCATGGCGTAATTGGGATAGTCTTTCAAGGCGAATATACCGAAATTGCCGCAACAAGAAGCGATATAGCAACCAATGGCAGACGCGCCGTGGTTGCCTATACCAAAGATTGGGCGTTGGACGCTGTGCGCCGTGATTTCACCATAAATTCGTTAAGCATGGATATAAATGGTAAAATTCATGATTATTGCCATGGTTGCGCCGATTTTCACCCCCTTAATTTGCAATTTATTGGCAATGCCAAAGAGCGCATTGCCGAAGATAATTTGCGCATTTTTCGTTTTTTTAGATTTTTATCGGTGCTTCCTTGCCAAAAATGGCAAGACCCCGCGGAATTTATGAATCAAGAATTTTCATTGCGTAATTTAAGCATTGAACGCATTGAGGGCGAAATGCAGAAAATTTTATTGGGTGATAATTGGCATTTAGCCTGTAATTTAGCCCATATTCATGGCTTATTTCGGCAATTAAATTGGCAATTTAACGCCATACAAGCCGATAAAATTGCCCAAATGCCAATCAAAATAAATTTAGCCGTGCAGTTATTGCGCATTATCCCTAATTTTAAGCCGCAAACTTGGGGCAAGAAATTTTCACAATCTTGCCAAATCATTATGAAAAACGCTGATAAAACCGATTATTACCGCATGATTGATGAGCTTGAATGGCATGATACAGAAAATATCTTGCAATATCAATGGCTTAATGGGGCAATATCATTGCAACAATATCAAGCAATTACCAGCGAACTTGCAATATTTACCAAGCCAAAATTTCCGCTATCGGGGCATGATTTGCCCTATAACGGCAAAAATCTCGGTGAAATTTTGCAAATTACCCGCACAAAATGGCAATTAAGCAAATTTTCACTTAGCAAAGATGATTTGTTAAAAGAAACAAAAAAATTGATTTTCAAAAAATAAATGATATGGTGGTTTTGACAAAAATAGCGAAAATCATGAAAAAATCTATTATTAACCCAAGGCTAATCGCCAGATTAGACATTAAAGCCCCTAATTTAATTAAATCAATTCAATTAGAGGGTTTGCGTAAAATGGGCGACCCCAATGAATTTGCCCAAAAATATTATAATCAAGGCATTGACGAAATTATTTATATGGATATTGTCGCGTCTTTATATAACCGCAATTCTTTATTGGATATAGTCAAGCGCACCAGCGATTGCGTGTTTGTGCCCATCACCGTGGGTGGTGGGATTCGCACGATTCAAGACGCAAAAAATGCCCTAAGCGCGGGCGCGGATAAAATTGCCGTTAATACCGCGGCGATTAATGATGAAAATCTTATCAGTGAAATTGCCGCGAAATTTGGTTCGCAATGTATGGTTATTTCTATTGAAGCAAAAGCCAATGGCATAAATCATAATGGCGTGAAGCAATATGAAGCCTATACTGATAATGGGCGCGAACGAACGGGTAAAAATGTCGTTGAATGGGCGTTGCGTGCTGAAAAATTGGGCGCGGGCGAGATTTTGCTGACCGCTGTTGATAATGAAGGCACGCGCAAGGGATTTGATTATGATTTAATTGCGCAAATAACCGCCGAATGTAAAATTCCAGTGATTGCTTCGGGTGGTTGTGGTAAAAGCGCGGATATTGTCCAAGCCATCAATGAATCACATGCTGATGCCGTGGCAATTGCCGATATTTTGCATTATAACCGCGCCGAAATTCAAGAAATCAAAGAATTTGCGCGTCAGCACGGGGTTGCGTTTCGTGTTTAAGCTTGGATTATACGCCGATAAATCACTGCCTTATTTATTGGGATTATGCTTGCCCGCAACCATGCTGGATAAAGTGCCGACAACCGCGATGATGGTGCTAATTTTTTTGGCTTTAATCATATCCGCGTTTGGAAATGGCAAATTTTTTGCAAAAATCCGCCATAAACTTGGGCAGGCAAAGGCAAAAATATGGATATTAGCGTTTTTATTATTAGTGCCTGGTTTTGCTTTTGCTAATTTTTCGTTTTTATCCTTAGGAATCTGGTTGCGCTCCATCGCCTTGGTGGTGATGGTTTGGTGGATTATGGAATATATCACGCAAAATCCGCAAATTATGCCCAAAATTTTGCAAATTTTTGCGATAAGCGCGATAGTGGTTTTATGTTCGTGGTTGTTGGTTGCCGAAATGGGCTTGGTTGATTATAAAGCCAATAAATGGCGATCTTTTTTTGCAGGTTTAATGATGATTTTAGCCGCTTCGGCTTCGCAAATATCTTGGCAAAAGCGGGGTATTATTATTTTATTGGGGGTATTGTTGTTCTTGCCGCCTTCGGTAATTTTAGGGTTGGCATCGCACGGCAATTTAGTTTCAAGAATGAGCTTCATCGCCATTATTGCCGCGATTTTTTTGGGCGTTGCCTTTGCGCTTACCCGTAGGTATTTTCCCAAATACCGCATCGCTTTAGTCAGTATTTTATTGGCAGGCTATATTGGTTTTTGCCTAAGTTTAATTTATATTAGCCCCAAGCCTGAATATACGGATAAAAATTTTACAAAAAATTCGGTGGAATTGATAAAATCATATTTTGGGGTTGCGCCTTTGGAAGTTGTTAACCGATTTCAAATTTGGGGCTATGCTAAGCTTGTCGCATGGGAAAACCCGTTTTTTGGCGTTGGTATAAGCCAGCTTCGCCATCAAAGCGGCGCCGATATTGTGATTCCGGGCTTAAATGAAGCGGCGGGTAATAATTTGAAATTTGCTTTTGTGTTAACTCACCCGCATTTTTCATGGTTAGAAATCGCGACCGAAGGCGGATTATTGGCGATGATAGCCCTGTTTCTTGCCCTGAAATTTGAAATTTATGGCGCAATTTGGCGATTTTTTGTCAATCAACAACCCCAAGCAATTTGGAGCGCACTGATTTTAATTTATTATTCATTAGCATCATTATCAAGCTTTTCCATTTGGTCGTTTCATATTTTAAGCGGTATTGCCTTTGCGTTTAGCTTGATTCGGGCGAATGAGGATATTATAGGGACATGATGATTAAAAAACGGATAATTTTTATGGGTAGCCCTGATTTTGCCTTGCCAAGCTTGCAATTATTGCACGAAGGCGGGCATGAAATTATCGTTTTTACTCAGCCACCACGCCCCAAAGGGCGCGGGTATATGGTGCAAAAAACTGCCGTTGCTGAATTCGCCGAAAAGCTAAATTATCCGGTTTACTGCCCGTCAAACCTGCATGATGGTGAAATATTACAAATTTTATCGCAATTTCAACCCGATTATATTATTGTCGTTGCCTATGGCTTAATTTTAAGCCAAGAAATACTTAATTTGCCGAAAATTGCGTGCTGGAATTTGCATGGTTCGTTATTGCCGCAATGGCGCGGCGCCGCACCGATTGAACGGGCAATATTGGCGGGCGATGAATTGGGCGGGTTTTCCATTCAAAATATCGCGCTTAAACTTGATTCGGGCGATATTATTGCCCAAGAGTCCGTGCCAATTTTGCAAAAAACTGCCCTTGTTTACCGCCAAGAATTAAGTATTTTAGGCGCGCAAAAATTAGCGTGGTTAGTTAATTTGCCTGCGAATCAATTGCCGATTCCTCAAGCACAAAACCATAATTTAGCAACATTTGCCCCCAAAATTACCAAAGAAGAACTATGGTGTAATTTAACCAACCATGCGCAAATTTTGCAACGGCAAATTCGCGCTTTTAATATGCAAGGTTGCAGCGTTGAAATTAATAATATTCGGTATAAAATTTTTAATGCCCAAGAAATTAATATTAATATTGCGCAAGGCGAGATTCGCGCCCATCATGGACAAGTTATTTTAGGCGCGGGACAAAATTCCGCATTAATCTTAAACGAAATTCAACCTGCTGGCAAAAATCGCTTGAAAAATAAAGATATATTTAATTATATGCGTAATATTGGGTTAATATCATGATTTTTAAGCTGATGAATTTATTGATTTTTTTAATACGCCATTTCCCGCGCGATAAAAATAATCCCCAAATTATCGCCCGATTAAAATCGCATTTGGCGCAAAATGGTCCAATTTTTGTCAAATTAGGGCAGGCACTATCCGTGCGCCCTGATTTAGTCGGCGATGAATGCGCAAGGCAATTAACTTCGTTTCAAGATGCCATGCCACCATTTAGTTTTAACCAAGTAAGCGCGATTTTATCAAGGGAATTACCCGCAGAATCACGGCAATTAATCGCGCATATTGACGAAATACCCGTTGCTGCCGCGTCCATTGCCCAAGTGCATAAAATCACGCTTAACGATGGGCGCATTATGGCGCTTAAAGTCTTGCGCCCGCATATTTGGCGTGATTTTTCGCATGATATTAAATTATTGCGGTTTTTATCGCAAATTATCTGCTTTTTTTCCCAAGAAGCCCGCCGTTTGCGCCTAAGCGAGGTCATGGATTATTTATATCATACCGCTAAGAAAGAATGCGATTTACGCCTTGAAGCAGCAAGTGCCGTGGAATTGGCGCAAAATTTTAAAAATGAACAAGATATTTTTTATGTACCCCAAGTTGAATGGCGATTAACCACGCGCAATATCGCGTGTTTTGATTGGGTTGATGGCGTTAAATTTAATGATAAAACCGCCATTGATGCCTTGGGTCTTGACGCAAGACAAATTGTCGCCAATGCGTCCAGAATTTTTTTCTTGCAAATTTACCGCGATGGTTTTTTTCATGGTGATTTGCATCCGGGCAATGTATTTATTCGCCAAGATGGCGTGATAGTGCCCGTTGATTTTGGCATTATGGGGCGAATTTCGCGTTCAAGGCAATTATTTTTAGCCGATTTATTAGTGGGTTTATTGCAAGGTGATTATAAATTAATTGCCAAAATTCATCGCGAGCAAGGGATTTTAGATGAAAAAGCTAATCTTGACGATTTTGCGCTTGCGATGCGGGCGGTTGGTGAAAAATATCTTACCCGTGCGTGGGTTGATATATCCGTGGGGGCGTTATTGGGCGAAATGTTTGAAATAACTCGTGAATTTGGTATGCCTACGCAACTTGATTTATTATTATATCAAAAAGCCGTCATAATGGCAGAAGGATTAGGGCGAAGCCTTGATTCGCAAGTGAATATGTGGTTGCTTTCGCGCCCGTTAATTGAGGAATGGTTGCAAGAAAATCGCGGTGTTATGGCAAGATTTAAGGAAATTTTGGCGCAAATTCAGCAATTAATTTTAAATTTTTTATCTAAACACTGATTCCTCAATAAGATTATCCATCTAGGCATAAAATAGTCCATTAACTATTTTATATACAAATTGCCTGCAATTTGTGCCTATCAATGTTTAATTGGTATTTATTCATGGGCTTATATTATGACCTACTTCACGCGTGCCGTCCTTGATTTGCTGTAAAATTACTTTTTCCATATTATTTCTTTGTTCATATTTACCAGAATTACTTATTGTCAATTAATAAATTTTCTAATTGGTTTAATAATTTAATAGATGAATCTATGTCTAAATCTTCTGGAAAATTTATATTATAATTTATATTGCCTATCAAGCTGTTAAAAAAATCAATATTATTCTCGCTTGCGATTATTATACCCTTAATTGCATTGAAATTTATATTTTCATAAAATTTTGTATTAAATGTTTTTTTATGGGATTCAAAAATGAAATCCTTTATTATCCCGATATAATTTGTTTTATTATATTCAAATACAATTATTTCACCAGTTTCAATTATAAATCCGTTATTATCTTTATCATAATAATATATCCCATCATATGATTGTGCAATATACCCGCCATTTGTTGGCATAAATTTGACCCTGCTAAGTGATGGCAAGAGAGCTGCTAGAGAATTACCTGCTAATATACCATCAAAACAATTATTAAAAAGCATTTCTTTTGGATAAGCATTCATATATTCATACTTCAAATTAAATTGAGGAGAATATAAATATTCAGTATTATTTTTTTGTAATTTAGATATATTTTCCCTGATTAGATTATATTGATTTATTATTTGGCGGTGTATTTTCTTTAAATCGTTATTTGAAACAGCTGGTGTTTCTTTATTTATTTTTTCTAATTCTTCCTTTGTTTTATCTTGCAATATGGGTTTACTATAAAATTTTTGCGCTGTTTGGAAGTTATTAACATGTGCATCATCATTTTCCAAAATAAAATCCATTCTTGGTGTTAAGCCCGCCTCAAGAATATTAAAAATATCATGGTGCAATGATTCTGAATTATCCAAATTAACGATATTTTCGTCATTATTTTTTTTATGTTCTGTAAAAATATTTTGAATATTTTTTACAATAATATTGGGGTTATTATTGGTCATAACGCCTCCAAATATAATGATTATTTTTATTATTATCAATAACAAGCGTGAATATTATCAAATTTTGTTTATATTGCAAACGAAACTCATTCTTTTGGGGGATAAATTTAACACTCCATCGCGATGCTGCCGATTCATAGTTTTTAACTAATAATTCAGTAATGATTTCACAATCATTTTCATTATGGGTAAAAATATTATTTTTAAATTCCACCCCAGCTTGACAAATAATTCGTTTATCTTTTATACATTGAAAAATATCAGATATTCGCGTGTGCCCAGCGGTGTTATTTTGTGCATAAACCATTGGCTGTGTAAAAACATTACTTTTATTTGCATTGGACATAATAAAATAATATCAAAAAAAATATAATATGTCAATTATTATCCCATGCCTATATTACGGCAAAAAATAAAGTCACCTGCTATAATGAAATATTACAGGAAAAAAATCAAATTGACATCAAACTATTATATATGGCAAATTGATTGCGCCATCATATTTATACTATCTTGACCATTATTCGTTAATAATGCTTGTAATTCAAGGCGCAAACCTTCATCGCGGTGCGGATGAATTGCTAAAATAGCATGGGCTAAATTTTCTGCTGTTGCTTGATACTGCATATATTCGTCTTGCACGATGCGCCCGCACAGAATATTCACAATGCCGTAATTTTTTATTTTTACCATTAATTTTAATAAAAAATATGTTAAATGATTAACTTGGTAAGTAATAATACTGGGAATTCCCAATAAGCCAAGCTCCAAGCACACCGTGCCAGATACAGCAATTGCCCGTCCGCTTGATGCGAATATTTGGTATTTATGGGCTTGGTCGGTAAATATTTTTGTGCCTTGTTGTAACGAATTTTGCAAAAAATCCCTATATTTTTCAGTGGTAAAGCTTACAAATTCGGTATTTGGTGCTATTTTGCTAATTAAAGCTTGAGTTTTTGCCAATAAAGGTGCGTTTTTGGCAATTTCGCTGGGGCGCGAACCGCATAATATTAAAATTTGGTTGTGATTCACCGCGGGCAAAGCAATTTTATTGATAGTTTGCACCAAGGGATGCCCAACAAAAATTGTTTCAAGGCGTGTATCGGCGAAATATGCGGGTTCAAACGGAAATAAACATAATAATTTATCATAAATTTTTGCATATTGAAATCGTCTTTTGGCTTTCCAAGCCCAAACTGATGGCGCGACAATGTGAATTTTTTTTGCATTGCCGCTGATTTTTTGCGCAACTCGTTTCGTAAAACCCGGCGCATCAATCGTAATTAAAATATCTGGATTAAATTCATTGATTCGTTGCGCCGTTTCATTAATAATTGCGTGCAATTTAAAAATATGCGGTAAAATTTCTAATAAACCGACTTTATGCAAAATATGGTAATCAAATAGCGAATCGCAACCAGCTTGGTGCATTTTTGCCCCCCCCACGCCGAGAAGTTCGCAATTATCATGGCATAAAGCGCGCAATTTGCCAATTAATATACCAGCAATATCATCACCTGATGCCTCGCCCGCGATAATAGCAATTTTTATCTTAGCCATGATGGTTGCTATCGTAATATTTTTTAATAATAGCCAATAATATCAAGGCGGGAATCGCCATAATAATGGATAAAATAAAGAAATTTGTCCAACCAAGTTCCGATGCAACGAACCCCGATCCCGACGATAATATCGTGCGCCCAGAAGCCATAAAACTGGATAAAATCGCATATTGGGTTGCCGTATGATGCTTATTAGTCAAGGTTGATAAATATGCAACCAGCGCCGCTGTGCCAATGCCGCCCGTAAAATTATCCGTGCCGATGGTGATGTTAAGCAAGCTTATATCATGCCCAACATTCGCCAAAATCACGAAAAAAATATTGGTCAAGGCTTGAAACACGCCCCCTAAGAATAAAGCCGTAATTATACCGAATCGCGCCACAATAATACCGCCGCAAAATACGCCCAAAAGCGTCATGATTAAACCCATAAATTTTGTCGTTGCGCCAATTTCCAACCCCGAAAATCCCATTTCTTGATAAAATGGATTCGCCATTGCCCCGCTGAACGCATCGCCATATTTATAAAAAACGATAAAAAGCAAAATTATCACGGCGCCTTGTTTGGCAAAAAAATCTGTGAATGGTTCAATGATTGTATATTGCATAAATTGTTTAAAATTTTGTTTTTTATCAATATGTTGATGATACTCATCGGCAAATAATACGGCAATCACGCCAATTAAAACTAACGCCGAATTTATGAAAAAAATTAAGTCCCAATTTATGAAATCCGATAAAATTATGGACCCGCCCCCTGCGGCTAACATGCCAAGCCGATAACCGCCAACTGACATTGCCGCGCCTGCGCCTTGTTCATTTTCTTTCAGCATTTCAATGCGAATCGCATCAATAACAATATCTTGCGATGCCGAAGCAATCGCCACGATTAACGCTAAAATAGCTGTTTGTTCAAGATGGCTATGCGGGTCGGTTTGCCCCAAAGCGATGATGCTTAGCATTAAAATACATTGGCATAATAATGCCCAGCCACGCCTTTGCCCAAAATATTTGGTGATAATTCCCAAAGGCACTTTGTCAATGATGGGCGACCAGCAAAATTTAAACGAATAAGGAATGCTTACCAAGGCAAAAAGCCCGATGGTAGTTTTATCCACGCCAATTTTTGCCAACCAATAGCTTAAAACCGAGAGCGTTAATAATAAAGGTAAGCCAGATGCAAAACCCAAAGCGCCAATTACTAACATTTTCTTGTTCAAGTAAATTGCGGCAATTTGGTGGAATTTACCCATTGCTTATTGCTTGACCATCACGATAACTACGCGGTTGCGGGCATCTTGCACGCCATCGCGGGTGGGATGGGGTAAATCGCGTTCGCCATGGGCAACGGCTTTAATCACTTGGCGTTTAATGCCATTGGCGACCAAGAAATCCACGACGCTATTCACGCGGTTTTGCGATAATTTATAATTACCGCTTGCGCTTCCCGACCTGTCGGCATAACCATCGGCGCGCACCATTACTTCATGGGCATTGCGGGCAACTAATAAAATTTGTTCTAATACAGCCTTAGCTTTGGGGCTTAATTTCGCTGTTCCTAAATCAAAATATACTTGAAAATTTTTGCCGTCCGTGAATTCCGTGCCGTTTTTGCCGCCAGTTTTGTTTATTGGGTTATTATCGGCTAATTCCATGAAAGTATCGGCTTGCCCGTTTTGTGTCCGCGCTGATGCGTTCGGCACAAAATTATTATTGGGATTATTATTGGGAACTAAGCCATTTTGTCCGCCATTACCTCCTTGACCATTATCATTATAAATAACCGTGCGCGCTGGGGCTTGATAAGCTGGCGGATAACCGACACCCGGTGGGGGCGCGGCGGGGGGTAATACTTGTTCTAAATAAGCATATTGGGGGTAAAGATTGGCGGGCAGAGTATCTGGCTGACGGCGTTGCGCAACAATTTTACGCATATCTTGAAATGCCCAAACAAAATTTTGCGCGCAAGGATGCTGCATAATATCTTGGGGGACATTTTCGGATTCCGCTAACCAGCAATCATAATTAACTTGGGTAAAAGCCGCTTGTTCGGGCGCTAAATCGCGTCCGCCAAATTCCAAAGCTTGTAATAAAGCGTATCTTGCCCGCCATAATTCGCGGCGATTTTCGGGGGTTAATTCCCATAAATCTGGGTCATCAGGCAATACGGCGCGTCCTTGCTGGGCATACATGGCTTTATTACGGAAATACCGACCAGTTATATCACTGCGGTATTTATCAACGAATAATTGTGCCGTTCGTTCATATTCGGTTTGCAAAACCGCGTTAAAACTGCTGCTGATAACTGGTCCAGCCAAAGCATATTGGCTACCTTGAAGGATTCTTGGTTGTAATGCCCTTGCGGCGGGACCGCGCCCTTCGTTCGCAAAAGCGATATTAACCCCCGTTGGATTATCATTATAACCATATAACGAACCAAAAGGACCGCCAGCCGTGCTGCCGACTGCGCCTTTGGGTTCGGCATAACCGACTGGCACAAATGGATTGCCATTACCACCCGTGGGATTGGCGACTAAAACCTGTCCATTTGTTGGGCGAATTTGTTCTAATTGAAAACTTTTGCCCGCCCAATAATCCTGCCCGTAAAATTTGGCGGGACCCGCTTGTTGCAATGATTTTTGTAATGTTGCCTCGTTCGGGGTATTGGCGACTTTGACAAAATTATTATAAAAATTATCCGTTTGTTTGCTGGCATAATCAGCCGAAGAACAAGCAACCATTCCCAATGACGCAATGGTTAAAATTGCGATATTTTTGGGAAATCGGAAATTAATGGTTTTGTCTGGTATTTTGCGCATATTAACCCTTATTCTAAGTAATACTAAATTAATATACAATAAAACAAAGTAATTGTCAAATAAAAAAATAAATACTTACGAATTATTTTTATGCGCTAATGGATGCGCGGATTCCACTAATTTTATTAATTTTTCATCCAATAAATGCGTGTAAATTTGCGTTGTGGCAATATCCGCATGTCCCAGCATCATTTGCACGGCGCGTAAATCGGCACCACCTTGCAATAAATGGCTGGCAAAGGCATGACGCACGACATGCGGCGAGATTTTTTTGGGGTTTATATGGGCTTGCAATGCTAATTCTTTCAGCATTTGCCCGATTCGTTGGCGGGTTAAATGCCCATCAGTTGCGGTTGATGGAAATAAATACACCGAATTTTGCTGATTTTTAGGCATAAATTCTAATCGGTGCGGCAGATAATTTGCCAAAGCTAATCTGGTTGGTTCGTTTAGCGGCACCATGCGTTCTTTATCACCTTTACCCTTTATGATTAAAACCATGCTATCGGTGCGAATTTGCGTGATTTTTAAGGTGATTAATTCGCTTACCCGCAATCCCGAAGCGTATAAAATTTCCACCATACATTTTAAGCGGGTTTGTTCTTTGGCGGGTAATTGCTCACAAGCCGTGATTAACGCCGTAATTTCATTGTGATTAAGAATTTTGGGCAAGGGGCGCGATGCTTTGGGTGCTTCAATAGTTTCGGTTGGATCATCTTGGGCAAGGTCTTCGCTTAATAAAAAATGGTGATATTGCCGAATTGCCGAAATTTTACGGCGTTGCGAAGTTGGCTTTAATTGTTGTTGCGATAATTCTTGAATATATAATTCAATATCGCCGCGGCTTAAATTCGCAACCTCTTGCGATTTTGCCCGCCAATATTGCAAATAATCTTGTAAATCGCGCCCATATGAAATGATGGTATTTTGGGAAAGCCCCCGTTCGGCTGCCATGGATTCTAAAAATAATTGTAATGCCATGCGAAATTACTCCCTTAAAATTTTGAACCTTTTGGGGTTTTACTAAATTCTTGAATGATTTTTTCGGCACTTTCAAGGGTTTCTTGCCAATCACCGCTGTGATGTTGGCGCACAATTCTTAAATTTTCAAACCACGGCGAATATTCTCCCTCTAAACCAAAGCGAAAATCGGATTCGCGGTTTAACAATACTAAACCCGGCACGCCCAGAAAATTGGTAAAATATGCGGTTAAATTGCGAATCATCACCACGCCGTCTAATGCCGCGATTAACGCAATTAAATGTTCAAAATTAAAATTTATGTCCAATGCAGGTATTTTGCCAATATTTGTAATGCCAGCTTGCTTGAAACGGCGCAAAAAATGAAAAATTGTGCCATATTGCAAATTTATCCACGCAATATTTTCGCATTTAAGAATATTCACCCATTTTTCCGGCGGGATTGAACGATGTTCGCCATTAACCCCAATGGAATGCCAAGTAAAACCGACAATTTTTTGATTCGGATATTGGTTGGCAAGAAATTCTTTAATTTGGCGAACTAAATGGGGGTTGGGCTTTAAATAAGCGGGCAAGGGATTTGCATCGGGTAAGTTAAAATAATAAGGAATCGTGCCCAAGTGCATATAGCAATTAATATTATATTGGGCGCATAATTGCGGTTCGCTTAATTCACCGCCGCCTGCGATAATGGTAAATTCAGGGTAAGAACGGCGCAATATATGCTCTAATCGTTCGTTGCAGCTGATAAAAATATTGGCGTTTGTTTGATGCAATACCGACAACATGCTAAAGAAAAATAACTGATCGCCAATTCCTTGTTCGCATTGCACCAAAAGATTTTTACCCGCAATGTCAGATTTGCCGTCCCATTTTGGAATATCATAATGGCGCGTATAAGGCATGAAATTCGGCGTAACCCAGCGATTTTCATATTCACAGAACGCGTTGAATTGATAAAGACTCAATTTATTTAAGCTATAATTCCATAATAAATGCTGGTCATTGGGAAATAATTTAAGCGCGGCTTCGTGGGTTGCCATGCCCTTAATATATTCCCCCAAAATCATATATTGATTAATGGTATTATTAATCGCGGCGTAATATTGCTCTGATGTATCTGGTATAGTTTGATAAATTGCTAAAGCTTCACGATGCAGATAATTTTCTTCGCACCAAAGCGCAAAATTTATTTTATCACTATCCGATATAATGATTTTAGCAATTGCTTGATATGCTTCATTAGTTTTACCCATGCCCGCCATCACGCGCCCCCATTCCAAAACAAAAGCAAGCAAGCCATATATATTTTTAAATTGGCTAATAAATGCCAAAGCATCGTCAAATTGGCGCAAATAACAATATATTTTGCAAATTTGGATAATGGCTTGTTGCGATTCGTCTATCAGTGCTTCGCCATTTTTGGGTAATAATTTGGATAATTGCGCAATTGCTTCATTATGCCGTTGCATCTTGTCTAAAATCAACCCATAACGCATGATAATTGCCCGATTTTCAGGTCGTTGCTGATAGGCTTTTTCAAAATAATCATGGGCTTGGATATATTGGTTGCGCTCCGCCCAAATGCAACCCAAGGCAAAATTTGATTCGTAATGATGGGGGTTTTGCGCTAAATGTTGTTCACATAAGGCAATTAATTGGCGGGGGTCGCCATTTTGCGATAATTTCAAAATTTCATTAAGGTTGCTCATAACAAAAATATACTATATTTGCAACAAATTGCAAGCCATTATTAAGTGAAAATTTTGTTTAGATTCGCAGCCATTTTGACGCTTACGCTATACTAGGATTTTAAGGATTATTAAAATATCACCATCAAAACAGCAAGAATTTTTATGTTCGCACCCGTTTTAACGCTTACGCTTGAATAGAATTAAAAGAATTAAAAGAATTAAAAGAATTAAATGATTATTAAAATATTTTTTTATCAAATTTGTTTAAAAATATATGGTTGCATGATGAAAAAGAAAAAAATTCTTAAAATTCTTTTCAATTCTTAAAATTCTTGGTAAAGGGGGTTTGGGGGAATCCCCCAAAATATAACGAATAAAACAGCATGATTTTTTATTTTATAGGAAAATATTTTGGGAATTTTAATGATGGGGTATTTATTATCACCACGCCAATAATTGTGATAATAATGCCGATAATTGTGCGAAATTCTAAGACTTCGCCCAAGATAAACACGCCCAAAAATACCGAAATAACCGACCTTATATATGATTGCGATGCCGAACGAATCGAGCCAATCAAACGATTAAGATAAACAAATAATACGAAGGCTAACGCCGTGCAAAATACGCCCAAAAATGCCGCCGCGTATAAAGATTGCTGGGAAATTGCCAATTGCCATGGCTTATCAAAAATCAAACTAAGCGGCAGCGTGCAAGCAAATGAAATGCTTAAAGTCGCAAAACTAAGGACTATGGGCGATAAATCATGAAATTTACGGGTTTGAATATTGGCAAAAGCATACATGATGGAACATAAAATTACCGCCAATTCCGCCCATAAATTATTACCCAAATTCCCCAATTTATCAAAGCCAATCACGATAATAATGCCCGTTAAGCCCAATAAAGCCCCAAAAAATTTCGTAAAATTTGTTGATTCGTGCTTGGTGATGAAAAATGTGATTAAAAATACAAAAATCGGCACGGTGGAATTTAAGACGCCAGCTTCGGAGCTATCAATATATTGTTGCGCCCAAATTAAAATTATCCAAGCCCCAAAATTATTTAAAAATGCTTGCAAAGCAAGCCCGCGCCATTGATTCCGTGTCTTAGGCATTGGCAATTTCATAAAAATAATTATGGGCAATAATATTGCCACGGCTAAACCGCAACGAATTGCCACGACGCTAAAAGGTGGAATCGTTGCGACCGCCAATTTTATGAAAAAATACGAAGACCCCCATAATAATGAAACCGCCATTAATAATATAAGGCTTTTTAAATTAAGGGGGCTAGCACTCATTAATTAATTGCCCAGCACTAAGACTAATGCTTCGCCTTCAACGACGACAACATCGCCAACTTTGGCAAGCGTGGTAAGGGTTGCGCGATTTTTCGCAGGCTCAAGCGCGGTAATTTCCACCGAAGCCGTCACGACATCCCCAACTTTAACGGGAGCTTTGAATTTCAGGCTTTGCGATAGGTAAATTGTGCCCGTGCCCGGTAATTTTGTCCCTAAAAGCCCCGAGAAAAAACTAGCACTTATTAAGCCATGCGCAATTCTGCCACCAAAGCGGGTGGTTTTGGCAAATTCTTCGTCCAAATGCACGGGATTAAAATCTTCGGATATATTAGCAAATTGTTGAATTTCTTCTATATTAATTTGCTTGGTGATGGATGCGGTTTGCCCGACTTTAAGTTCAGAAAAACTAACATTTTTTGGCATAATTTTCTCCTTTTGAATGCTAATAACCATAATTACCATGATTTATGTTGCATTGCAACAAAATTATAGCGAATATTCTTCATTTTTTGCTAAAATTTTATACAATTATTCCCCAAATATTGCGATTGCCATTGGAAATAAAATATCCTCTAAAAAAAATGGGGAATATCCGCCCATAATACTCCTTGATAAATCAATAGCAAGTGATATAATATGTTAAATTTCAACAAATTAAGGAATCATGCTATATGGCTAAAATTTCAAAAATTTCGCTTTTCAAGCGCGGATTCATGGGCAAATGCCCCAATTGTGGTCATGGGCATTTATTTGGTAAATATCTAAAACAAACCAAAAATTGTCAAAAATGCCACGCAGATTTTAGCAATATTACCCCTGATGATGCGCCAGCATGGGCAACGATTTTGATTGCTGGTCATATTATTACATTTATCATGCTGTATGTGGTGCAACGCGAGATTTTACCCTTTTGGGGTGAAGTTATTTTACTTACCATGCTGACGATTTCGTTGGTTTTGCTGATTTTACCACGAGTTAAGGGTATATTTATTAATTTAATATGGTATCATAAACAATTTTAATGATTAGTAAACCAAGCGGGCGGGGTGCGCTTTGTCCATTTGGCGATTTTATATTTTTGCAAATTATAATAATTGCGATATGCACCGATGGAATCGCCATTAATTTGATAAATTTCGGGCATGACTTGGGGTATTTCTGTCTTGGTTTCAAGGGGATTAATGCGCATTGGCAATGCGCCCAATTGGGCGATTAAGCCTTTGGTGGCGCATAAATGAATTTTGCCATATCGGTGCGTATATTCGGCATTAAGATATAGTAATAATTCATGCAACCATAAATAATTTTTATCGCCCTGCATCGCCCAAATAACGCTTGGGTGGTGTATATGGCTGGCTTTATATAAGATATTTTCCCTTGCATCAGGCAATAAATATTCTTTACTAATTCGCCCAGATTTCGTTATATATTGCTGAATTTCGCCGTCTAAAATGCGGTGGCAAGTAGAGAGAATTTGGCAATATTCCACTATCATTTTGACAACATGCTTATCGCAATGCGCCATGGCGCATAATTGAGGATTCGCATCGCAATAAAAAATATTCATTTTCTCATAATGTATTTTGCAAATTTTTTAAAATATCACAATGCACGGCTTGAATATTTTGATTTGCATTAATTGTAATGATTCTTTGCGGGAATTTTTGCGCGCAATATAAGAATCCTTGGCGCACCCTTGCTTGAAAATCAGTCCCCATTAATTCAAAGCGAATTTCTTGATTATCGGGGCGAATCGCGCGGGCTAAATTATCAGTATCATTAACCAGCAAAATTGTTATATCGGGCATGACTTCACCCATAACAATATTGGATAATTTGGTAATTATATCCCAATCTAAGCCTTCACCAAAAGATTGATAAGCATATGTTGAATCAATGAATCTGTCGCAAATAACGATTTTATTAGCATTAAGCGCAGGCTTAATAGTATCGTGATAATGTTTATGACGCGCCGCCAATAAGCATAACAACGATTCGATGGGCGCAATTTGATATTCTTGTTGAGTTAGCAAAATTTCGCGAATTTTTAAGCCAAATGCAGTGCCACCGGGTTCTTTGGTTTGGATAAAATCCATGGAATTTTGCGCCAAATAATCGGCTAATTTTTGCACTTGGGTGGTTTTACCCACGCCATCTGCGCCTTCAAAACTTATGAAAAGCCCAGATGCCCGCGCCATTATTGCCCGCCGCGCAATAATTTTTTCAGACGATATGATAATTTAGCCAAGAAATTAACTTCCTCTACGCCCTCCATGGCGATTAATGGCACGGATAATGGCGCATCAAGCGCGGGGCTTTCAATCATAATATTACCGACTTGTTGCCCGATTTTAACGGGAGCTAACAAGGGTTCTTGAAATTTTGCCGTAATTTTCGTATCGTTCCTAAGCGATAATGCCATCAGAATATTTTCAGATTTTGCGACTCCGACCGGAATTTTCGCCTTATCGCCTTCAAAAACGCTAATTTGAAATAATTCTTTTTCAGGTTCGGGAAAAATCGTGGCATTGGTGAAATTATTCATTGCCCAATTCATGATTTTTTCGGTTTCCGATGCCCGTTCTTTATCGTTTTTCATGCCGTGAATCACGACAATCACGCGCCGATTATTTTTAACCGCACTGGCGGTTATGCCATATCCAGAAATATCCGTATGCCCAGTTTTTAAACCATCAACCGCATAATTTGCGCTTTTTAATATTGGGTTGCGATTTTGCTGGGTAATTTTATTCCAAGTAAATTCTTTCATCGCATAAATTTTATAATATTCAGGAAAATTTTCTAAGGTTGCTTTTGCTAAAATATATAAATCATGCGCCGTTGTGTAATGATTCTCATCGGGCAGGCCAGCGGCATTGGTGAAATTCGTATTTGCCATGCCTAATCTTTGCGCAGTTTGATTCATGCGCACCGCAAATTCTTTTTCAGAACCCGCCAAGGCTTCAGCCAAAGCGATTGAAGCATCATTACCAGATACGACAATGATACCTTTAAGCAATTCACCCAAGGGCACTTCTTCGCCGTCCGCGATGAACATTTTTGACCCTTCGGCGTTATGGGCTTTGGCAGATACTTTAATGGGCATGGCTTCGTTTACTCTGCCAGCTTTTAAATCTTCAAACGCAATATACACCGTCATCATTTTAGTCATTGACGCGGGATACATTTTCGTGCTAGCTTCTTTTTCATACAGCAGTTTTCCTGTTGCATAATCCATAACCAATGCTTGCTTTGCCGTTGTTTCATATCCATAAACTGCCGATAAATTCAAGGCACATACTGCGATAACCGATAATATTTTGTTTGTTTTTTTCATGATGTTCCTGATGGGTTAAGTTTATTTTTCCACAACGATGATGCGCGCATCCGTAAGCCCCGCGCCGTGAATATTTTGCAAAATTTGTTCGGCATCACTTACCGATGCGATGGGACCGACACGCACCCGAAATAATTTTGCGCCCGAATTGCCATCGGTTTGGGTGATAGTGACTTGCCCCAAAGGTTGCAAAATGGCTTTTAATTTATTGGAATTATTATAATCCGAAAACGCGCCCACTTGAATAAAAATTTGCGGGCGATTGCGTAAAGGCGTGGTTTCAATGGAATTTTCCAATGATTTAGGATCAATTTTCCATTTTTCAGCTTGGGCTAATTGCCAATTAACAAATTGCGGACTATTCGTGGCGGGGGGCATATCCAAAGCAGCGGCATTAGCATCAGAAATTAAACTTGACGACATAATATTCGTGCCCGCAAATTTCACGGGTGCTTTGGGGGTATTACTGGCAGATTTATCATCATTATTCAGATTTTTGACTTCAATGCCAATAATTGGCGCGGCATTGGGGGCATTTTCAGAAAAAGGACCACTGCCGATTATTTGCCATAATTCTTGCGATTCACGGCTTAAATATTTTATTTCAACCAAGGCTGTGCCTTTGACATTATATCCCAATATTTCCGCGGCTTTGCGCGATAAATCAATTATTCGCCCATCAATATAAGGTCCGCGGTCATTGACTAAAATTTTCATGCTTTTACCATTTTCTAAATTGGTTACTTGGACAATTGAAGGTAAAGGCAGGGTTTTATGCGCCGCTGAGACGCGATTCATATCAAAAATCGCGCCATTCGCGGTTTTCTTGCCATGAAAATCATCACCATACCACGACGCAATGCCCCGTTCAGTTGGTTCTTTGGGTTCATTGGGATAATACCATACCCCCTTGATTTGATAAGGCTTATTGACTTTATAATTGCCATAAATTGCTTCAAGCGGATTGGGTTGTTCCTCCAAGGGTAAAATATTAGGATTAATATTTAATTGATTTTTGGAATTATTATTCCCATTGCTTGCAGGTTTAGCAGGGGCGGGATTCGCGGCTTGTTTCGTCAAGATTTCGTTTTTGGCGGGCGTTTCAACCGAACCAGTTAATTTTTTGAACGATTCCGAGGCAAATTGCGCCGTGCCGCATGCAGCAAGCCAAAAAAGGCTTGATATTACCAGAAATTCTCTTAATAATTTTAGTTTAATTTTCATATTGTCAAATAAATCTCATTTTTACTTAAATAATACTATACTATATTTTAGATTTATTTGCAAGTGTTTTTTGCAAAAAAGCAATTTAATTCTGCAAATTACTTGCGTTTTTGCGCCTCTTTGCGATGATGTTTGTCGTGATTAATGCGTTTATGACGGCGCACTTGCTTGGCGGCATGTTCCAAAGCCATATTAAAAGCCTCATATGCGGTATTGCCCTTACCATTAGCATCAGCAAAAAAATCCTTGCCAACATGGACTTGGATATGGCTTGTGAATAAATGGGCATCTCTGCCGATATTTACTTGCACTTGGGGGATATTTTCATAATATTTTGATAATACTTGGCTTGCTTGCAATTGAATATGTTCTTGTAATGCCATACCAATTTCAATATTTTTACCACGGATATTTATATTCATTTTAGTCACTTTCTTTGTAATTTGTTGATTCAGAACTTGCCATTGTTTTAAAAGATTTTTTATTGCGTCTTCGTTGCACGGAACTTGGGATATGCATAGATTCGCGATATTTTGCCACCGTGCGCCGCGCTATGTCAATACCCTCAGCGGTAAGGGTATTGACAATTGTATCATCGGAAAGAATATCATTAGGATTTTCATTGTCAATCATTTTGCGAATTCGGTGCCGCACTACCTCGGCTGAGATTAAGGAGACACCAGATTGGGTATTTAACGCCGAAGTAAAGAAATATTTTAATTCATATAACCCCCGTGGCGTGGCAATATATTTATTCGCCGTGACGCGCGACACGGTGGATTCGTGCATTTGAATTGCCAAGGCAATTTCGCGTAAAACTAACGGGCGCAAATGGGTTACGCCAAAATCAAAAAAGCCCTTTTGTTTTTTGACAATTTCATGGGCAACTTTCATAATAGTCATGGAGCGTTGTTCAAGGCTTTTAAGTATCCATTTTGCTTCGTTAAATTTTTCTGACGCAAAAGATCGGTCTTGCCGCGAAATTTGTTTATTATCAAATAAATTAATTAATTTTTCGTTAATGCCAATGCGGGGAAAATCGCCATCATTTAATTCAATCACCCATTCATTTTTCGGTCCGCGCACCAAAAATAAATCAGGTTCAATACTAGACGCCATATAAATATCAAATCCTGCGGCTGGTTTAGGGTTGCAAACACGGATTCGTTGCATATATTCGCCCAAATCATTAAGGCTTAAGCCCGCCATTTTCGCTAAGCGATTATGTTGATTCGGGTTTGCCAGCATCACCATATTTTGCACAATGACTTGCATAGCTTTATTATATTGTCCTTTTTCGCGCAATTGATTGCGAATACATTCCATTAAATTACGGGCAAATATCCCCACGGGTTCCAAAGATTGCAGGCGATTAACAATAGTATCCACCAAAGCCAAAGGCACGGATAATTCGCTGACGATGCGCACATATTCAGGGTTTAACCAGCCGGTTGGCTCTAAATATTCGCTAAGACGAAGGGCGATAAATTTTTCTTTCTCATCGCTAAACATCATGCTAATTTGGTTTTCCAATTTGCCAATGAAAGAATCTTCGCGCGCATAATTCGCAATCGGGTCAAATTCATCATCACCATCAAAATTGCCATTTTGATTGCGCATAATGGAATCGGCAGATTGCGAAAAATCGGTTGGGTCGTCATATAAATTATCGGTTTGGGCATCTAAACTATCGGCTACCAAGCCGTAATCCGTGCCATTTTCCTCAGCAAAATTCATTTCTTCGTTGCTAGTATCTTGAAATTCTTCGGCATCAATCACCGATTCGGTTTCGTCTAATCGTTCCAAAAAAGGATTTTGCAATATTGTTTGTTGAATATGTTCTTGTAATTCCAATTGATTAAGCTGCAATAATTTAATGGCTTGTTGTAATTGCGGAGTCATGGTCAGGTTTTGACCAATATTTAAATCAATACGCATCGCTTGTTTCATTGAGGACTCGCTTTTGTGGAATTATTTGATTGAAACCGAAAGGAAAAATTTGTTAAATCCACTGATTGCATATTGCCGCGCAATTCGTCCATCATTTCGGTGCCAAAATAAAATTCTTGCACTTTGGGGTTATCCAATAATTGCGCGGGCGTGCCACTGGCGATAATTAAGCCTTCGTTGATTATATAAGCATGGCTTACTATTTTAAGGGTTTCGCGCACATTATGGTCGGTGATAAGCACGCCAATACCGCGTTTGCTTAAATTAAGCACCAAAAATCTAATATCCGCCACAACAATCGGGTCAATGCCGGCAAATGGTTCGTCCAATAAAATATATTTTGGCTCAAACGCCAATGCCCTTGCAATTTCCAGACGCCGCCGTTCGCCCCCTGATAAAGACAAAGCATCGCTATGGCGCAAGTGGCTGATGCCAAAATCATGCAATAATTCATCAACGCGCAACATTCGTTCGGATTTGTTAAAATATTTACTGCTCATTTTTTTATTTTCTAAGGCAACTAAAATATTATCTTCAACATTAAGCCCACGAAAAATTGACGATTCTTGGGGCAAATATCCCAAACCCATGCGGGCGCGCTGATACATGGGTAATTCGGAAATATCTTGCCCATTAAGCATAATTTCACCCGCATCAAAATTCATTAAACCCACCAAAGAATAAAATAAGCTTGTCTTGCCAGCCCCATTGGGACCCAAGATTGCAACAATTTCCCCACGGCGAACTTGCAAGGAAACCCCCCGTAAAATCGGCTTAGATTTTATGGTTTTCGTAATATTTTTAATGATTAATTCTTCACTCATATACCAATAGTGAACTGATTCGTTTTTCTTGTAAAGTGTTTTTTTTAAAAAAATAATAATAAGGCATAAAATTTGCATATTTAAATTATCTTGATGTTTTAAAATTAAGGCATAAAATACTTCTTGGTAATAAAAAAAGGAATACTATGAATCCCAACCGCACTGGCTCAATTTCAGATATTTTTGTGCCGATAAATAAAGAAGGTTATCCTTTTATCATAATTTTTGCAGTTTTATCATTTTTATTATGGTTAATTTGGTCGTGGCTTTTATTACCATCGGCAATTCTGACGCTTTGGTGCATATATTTTTTTCGCGACCCCGAACGCGTAACGCCCAAGGATGCAAATTTATTAATTAGCCCCGCCGATGGTATTATTCAATATATTGGGGTGGCTAAATTACCCCCAGAATTAGCGAAAAAATCCGAATATAGCGAGGAATGGGTGCGAATTTCGGTATTTATGAATGTGTTTAATGTGCATGTCAACCGCATGCCGTGCAATGCTTCTGTCTTAGTCAATCATTATCATCACGGGCAATTTTTAAACGCAAGTTTTGATAAAGCAAGCGATTTAAATGAACGGCAATCGTTATTATTGCTATCAGAAACTGGCTATGAAATTGGCATGGTGCAAATCGCGGGTTTAGTCGCAAGGCGGATATTATGCTATGCCGAAGAGGGGTCAAATTGGCAAGTCGGCGCAAGATATGGCATTATTCGGTTTGGTTCAAGAGTAGATTTATATGTGCCCAAACATACGGAAATTTTAGTGGCACTCGGGCAAATTGCTATTGGTGGCGAAACGCGATTGGCAAATTTGCCCCGTCAAAATCGTGAATAAAATGGCTAAGAATTTTCGCCCAAAACTTATTCCCATAATTTATATTGTGCCGAATGCTATAACTTTGGCTTCGGTTTGCGTGGCGGTAAGCGCCATCAGGTTAGCATTTATGGAAAAATTTGAATGGGCAGTTATCGCGATAATTATTTCAGCTATCCTAGATTCTTTAGACGGGCGCATGGCAAGATTATTAAAATCTACTTCTAAATTTGGTGCAGAACTTGATTCTTTGGCGGATTTTGCGGCTTTCGGTGTGACGCCTGCGATAATTTTTTATGTTTGGGGCACGCATGAATTGGGTAAAATTGGCTGGGCGATTAGCTTATTATTTTTAAGCTGTTCGGCGTTAAGATTGGCAAGATTTAATGTGGCAAGTTTTGAAGAAAAGCCAAGCTTTGCCAGTAATTATTTTCAAGGTGTGCCCGCACCCATGGGGGCTTTATTGGGTTTATTTCCCCTAATGATTGAATTTTCATCATTGAGCGATTTTGTTTTTCATCATTGGTTTTTGGGTGCGTGGGAAATCATCATAAGTTTATTAATGGTAAGCACGATTCCAACTTTTGCGTTTAAGAAAAACCGCATTAACGCGAATTATGCGATTTTTATTTTAGTCGCGGTCGTGGTGTTTTTGGGGTTATTAATGCATTATACTTGGGATGTTTTAATAATTGTCGGCATTTTTTATTGCGCAATGATACCTTATTCAGCTTATAAATATCATGTTTTAGAAAAAGAATATAACCATGATAGACAAATTCCTGTTTCCTAAAATTGCCAAACCGCTTGATAAAATTTGCCCCTTTTTAAAAAAATTTGGTGCTAAGCCGAATGGCATTACAATTTTTGGCTTAATATTTGCGGTTATTGCGTTTGGGGCAATTAGTTTCGGGGCATTTCACTTGGCAATTTTCGCAATATTGCTTAATCGTTTATGCGATGGGCTTGACGGCGCATTGGCGCGCTATATGGACATGAAATCACCCTTTGGCGCATATTTAGATAGTTGTTGTGATTTTATTTTTTACGGCTTAATTGTGGTTGCTTTTGGTTTTTATCAAGCAAATTTCGCGATTTATAGCGCAATTTTATTATGTTCATTCTTAGCAAGCGGCATAAGTTTTTGTAATTTCGCGATTTTTGCCCAAAATTTTGATAATTTAGCCATTGAAAATGCCAATGAAAATTCCAAGGGATTTTATTACGCGTTTGGCTTGATGGAGGGGTTTGAAACCATCGCATTTTTTATTATATTTTGCCTTTTTCCTGAATTTTTTCCAATAATAAGCATGGTTTTTGCATTTTTATGCTTTGCGACTTGGCTTGGGCGGGCTATTTTAGCTTATTATATTCAAAAACAAGCAATATCATGAATATTCTTATTACCAGCGCGAACGCCAAAGTGCCGTTGATTAAAGCATTTAAAGCAACCAAGGCAAAGATTTTTACCCAAGATATAAGGGCTGATTATGCGGCGCAATATTTTGCCGATGGCATTATTAAATTGCCAACCACCGATGACCCAAATTATGCGCAAATTTTGCTCAATAATTGCCAAAAATTCGCAATTGCGATGATAATTCCCACAAGTGATAGGGAATTGCCCAAAATGGCAGAGCTTCGCCCAATTTTTTTGCAATCAAATATTGAAATTATCGTAAGCCCGCTTGAATCGGTGCAAATCGCCCAAAATAAACGGCAATTTGTGCAATTTTGTCTTGATAACGACTTGCCAATTATGAATTTAATTCCAGAAAAACCAAAATTGCCAATTTTTTTTCGCCCGAACCAAGCGCATCATATTTACAAACCCACTAAAATTGAAACACAAGACCATTATGAATTTTTGAAAAGCCAATTCCCAGATGGCGTATTTCAAGATTTTATTCATGCCCCCGAATATTCCATTGATGGTATTTGCGATTTAAATGGCAATTTTGTCCAAGCCATCGCCCGCCAACGCATTGCAACCAAAGGCGGCGAAGTAATTATTTCCCAAACAAAAAATATGCCACGATTAATTGATTTGGTCAAAAAAATCATCAATATTTTGCCCATAATTGGGCATTTTAATTGCCAATTATTTATGTTGCCTAACGATACTATTTCGTTAATTGAGATTAATTTAAGATTTGGCGGTGGGTCGGCTTTTTCCATTGCTTGCGGGCTTAATTCGCCGCAATATTTGCAAGACATGGTCAATAAAAATTTTGCCATAAATTCGTGCAACCGATTAATATATGACAAGAAATTATTAAGATACAGCGCGGATATTTTGATTTAAACTAATTTTAAACTTATCTTCAAATGCAATTGGTTGCACGGGTGAATTAAATATAAATTTTGGGGCGGGCATTCCCTTAAAAATCTTATTATTTATTTTATAAATATTACCCGCTTCTTGATTAACATCATGAATTTGCTGATAATCCCAAGCCGAAGTTATATATAAATCTGCAAAATTTTCGCCACCCGCAACCATGCCCGTCGTATGGGGCGTATTAAGCGCAAAATCTTCAAGTATTTGGGCGTGATAATTATATGCCGTAATGCCCCAGCCCTGCCATTTTGCCACCCATAAATTGTCATTATTTGCCATTAACGCAACAGGATAGCCGTCCTTTTGCCGAAATTTAGCAAAAATTTGCGGGTTTGTAATTTCATGGCTTTCGCGGTTAAAATCAGCCTGCATAATATTTTTATTATTTAATTGCGTATAAAAAACTTGCTTGGCATCGGGGCTAAACGCCATTGCCGTTAAATTTTCAATGCGCCAATCCAAAATTGTGATAAAATTCTGACGCAAAAGATACGCATCGCCCTCAATCGTGGTCATTATACAAGCGCCATTTGGATCAATTACCGCAAAGCTTAGGGGATTTTTAGAAAAATTCTGATTCGGGTTGGCAATTATTTCATTATCACGCATGGATAAAATTGCGGCACCATGCGTCAAAATAATTAAGAATTTCGCATCATCAATATGAAACATGGCATTGATTTTTTTTGGCAAGATTTTTTGCCAATTAATGCCTTCGCGATGAAAGCAAATGCTGTTTTTGGCTTTATCAAGCCATATAAGACTTTGGGTTGATTCTATCCAAATCGGGTTAAACCCATATTGGTTGCGACTTTTGATAAATGATTCAAGATAACCCATTTTGCACCTTTGTTTTTAAGTTTTCGCTTGCAGATAATTTAATAAAAAATAAACAATAATTGTGAAAATCGCCGATAAGCCTAAGCTTATCGCAAATTTTATCCCTAATCTTGGATTTTCGGGCGCGGATGCGGCGTGTCCTTGCGGAATTTCTTGGGGTGGCAATGGCTTAAAAAAAGGCAAAACCATAATGAAAAATATAAATTCCGCCGAAAAAAAAGTTACAAAAATTTGCGCGATGGTCATGATGGCACTTGCTCCAATTCAATTAACGAACCATTGAAATCCTTGGGGTGCAAGAACACAACTAAATTGCCATGCGCCCCAATTTTCGCCGTGCCATCACCCAAAATGCGATAGCCCATTTCGCTGACTTTTTGGCTAGCTTCGTGAATATCATGGACTTCATAACAAATATGATGAATACCCCCTTGCGGATTTTTGCTTAAAAAATTAGCAATCGGCGAATTTTCACCCAAAGGGTGCAATAATTCAATTTTGCAATTTGGCAATTCCACAAAAACAACGAAAACCCCGTGGTCTTCTTGCGCTAAAGCTTGGGAAACTTTTGCGCCAAATAAATTGCGATATTGCGCCGCCGATTTTTCTAAATCTGGCACTGCGATGGCAACATGGTTTAATCTTCCAATCATATTTTTCTTTTCTTTATTTATATTGACATTAATCTTAATTTCTATTATACTTTATTTTGCAAAAAACACAAGAATATTTAATTAGGATATTAATGAATCGGCGAAAAATTATTACCCATGCCTCTAAAAGCGTTTTAGTTTCTACAATTGCCTTGGCATGTCCGTATATCAGCGCGGCGCAAACGACTAAAACCTTGGCAAAAGTAAAATTATTTCTGCCCGAACGATTAATTTCCGATGAATTTTTCACCAAATTTTACGAATTAACCAAAATAGAAGTTGAGCGGCTTTATTATGCGAATTTCAGAAACCTTAATGAGCGAATTTTTAATTTTATTGAGGGTGATTTAGATTTAGTTATTTTGCCTTCGGAATATGTCTATGCCCTTGCTGATTTGGGATTTACCCGTCCTTTGCTTAAAGATAATTTAGTTGAAACAGCCATGTATCCAGAATTTAATAATTTTGAAGGCATTATATATAAAAACACGAAACATGCGGCTTTATTTGGATTTGACGCCTATGGTGCAGTTTTTGATTTAACGCAATTTCCAATTAGCCGCAAAACTAATTTAGCAACTTTAATTGATTCTTCTTGGGATAATTCCTATGCTATTGCCAATGATCCCTTAGTAGTTTTTGGTTTATTGGCGCAAATTCAAGGCGTTAAGGCAAATTATGATTGGGACGATGCTACTTGGGAAAAAATGCAAGTTGGCATAACGAAATTTTTCAAAAATACAATCCATAAAGGTCTTAAAGTTGAAGCCGCCGAGGAGCTGATGTTTCAAGCCAAAGTAAAATTAACGCTGGGCATTGGGCAAAGTAGCGTGGCTGATTTAATTAAACGCAAACGAAAAGCCTTTAATTATATCGGCGATGCTGGCGGCATGGTAAGGGGTATCGCCTTAACCGTGTCAAAATATACAAGACAAGAAGAATTTTGCAATATTTTCATTACCACCATGAATTCGGCGCGCGTGCAATCATTGTTATTTCAAGATAGTTATTTTCGCTATAACCCCATTAATAAAGTTTTTTGGAATAAATTAACCGAAAGCGGGCAAGATGTTGTCTTGTGGCGTGGTATGGCGGATAATGCGTTGCAATCAAATATTTTATCGTTAATGCAAAAGGGGCAATTAAGCCCCGTTATATATCCGCGCAATCCATCACGGTTAAAAATTGATGAATATTGGAAAACACTGACACAAAATAAAACATAAATTAGGCTAATAATGCAACAATATTTGGATTTATTAAACGACATATACGAAAACGGTATGGTGCGTCATGACAGAACAGGCACCGGCACACGGGCGTTATTTGCCAGACAATTAAAATTTGATTTACGCGAAAATTTTCCACTTATTACCACCAAAAAATTATTTATCCCTGCTATAATCCATGAATTACTATGGTTTTTATCGGGCAGTAGTAATTTAAATTACCTGCATCAACATAATATTACTATTTGGGACGAATGGGCGGATGAAAATGGCGATTTAGGACCAATTTACGGCGTGCAATGGCGCAATTGGCAAGATGCGCAAGGCAATAAACACGACCAAATCAGCCAATTAATTAATGATATTACCCATCATCCGCAATCGCGGCGCTTAATAGTTTCGGCATGGAATGTCGGGGAATTAGCCAAAATGGCGTTGCCGCCATGCCATGCGTTCATGCAGTTTTTTGTCCATGATGGGTATTTATCGTGCCAATTATATCAACGAAGTGCCGATATTTTCTTAGGGGTGCCGTTTAATATTGCGTCATATAGTCTTTTAACCGCCATGCTTGCCCAAGTATGCGATTTAAAACCGCATGAATTTATTTTGACGCTGGGCGATGTGCATTTATACAATAATCACCGCGACCAAGCCATCATGCAGTTGAGCCGTGCGCCCATGGCTTTATGCCAATTGCAATTAAATAATAGGGTTAAAAATATTTTTGAATTTACAATTGACGATATTAAATTTGTTAATTACCATGCGCACCCAAGCATTAAAGCCCCAATTGCAGTATAATGGCTGAAATTTCCTTGATTTTAGCGCGAAGTGCCAATAATGGCATTGGTTTTCAAAATAAATTGCCATGGCATTTGCCCCAAGATTTAAAATTATTTAAGGAAATTACCATGAATACCACCATGGTAATGGGGCGCAAAACTTGGGATAGTTTGCCCAAACAAC
Source organism: Alphaproteobacteria bacterium (assembly GCA_965262605.1). GTDB lineage: Bacteria > Pseudomonadota > Alphaproteobacteria > JASGCL01 > JASGCL01 > CBDHFN01. The sequence continues at coordinate 516,148 of CBDHFN010000003.1, forward strand.
CCTTACCCCATCGCCAACATATTATTTTAACCCGTGATAAATCTTGGCATTTTGACCATGCGCAAGTCAGCGTAATTCATGATGTTCATGACATAATTCAACGAAACGGGGCTTTTATGGTAATTGGCGGTGCCGAAATTTTTAACATTTTTTATCCCTTTGCCCATAAAATTTATTTAAGCCAAATTCATCAAGATTTCCCAAGTGATAGTTTTTTTTCATTTGATTTAACCAAAGATTTTAAAATTATCAGTCAGCAAGATTTCCCTGATGCTGATTATAATTTCAGCCATATTATTTATACAAAAACACCAAAAAAATCTTAATAATCATTAAAAAGTCGTTTTTCTTATGGTATTAATTAATTTTTAATATATGATAATATGATGAATGATAATTTTTCCCAACTTATTACCCAGCAATTAAACGCAATTAAATCCCAAGGGCGTTATAGAATTTTTGCAAATTTATTGCGACAAAAATCAAAATTTCCGCGGGCTATTTACCGCCCAGATAATAATTGCGCGCCGCGTGAAGTAATAATTTGGTGTTCCAATGATTATTTAGGAATGGGGCAAAATCAATCTGTCATTGATGCCATGACCAAGGCGTTAAATATTTCTGGTTCTGGGGCGGGTGGCACGCGCAATATCAGCGGCAATCATCATTATATTGTGGAATTAGAAAAAAAACTGGCAAAATTTCACGAAAAATCGGCAAGTTTAGTTTTCTCTTCGGGATATGTTGCCAATCAAACCAGCCTTGAAGTGTTAATAAGCAAGACTGATTCTTATATTTTTTCGGACAGCCTAAACCATAATTCTATGATAAGCGGTATTCGCCAAGGTAATCTTGGCACGAACAAGCCTAAATTTATTTTTGAGCATAATAATATGGATATTTTGGCGGGGCAATTACAATCTGTGCCCATTGATGCGCCGAAAATTATTGCTTTTGAATCGGTATATAGCATGGATGGGGCGTTTGGCAATATCGCAAAAATTACGCAATTAGCAAAAAAATATAACGCCATTACATACTGCGACGAAGTGCATGCCATTGGCTTATATGGCGATAGCGGCGCAGGTGTTGCCCAGCAATTGGGGTTAATGAATGAAATTGATATTATTCAAGGCACTTTGGGTAAATCAGTCGGGTTAATGGGTGGTTATATCGCCGCTGATGCGCAAATTATTGATTTTGTCCGCAGTTTTGGCGCGGGTTTTATATTTACCACAACCATACCGCCCCATGTTGCTGCGGGCGCGAATCAATCTTTGGACTTAATCGCTGATATGCAGCATGAACGGCAATTAATTTTAAATAATGCCCAATATATTCGCGATTTTTGCGCAAAAAATGCGATTCAATATATTGACGGGCAAAGCCATATCGTGCCGATTTTAATCAATGATGCCTTGCGATGCAAAGAAATAAGCGCAAGGTTGCTCAATGAATTTAATATTTTTGTGCAACCGATTAATTACCCCACTGTGCCCCAAGGCACGGAACGATTGCGCATTACAAATTCACCATTTCATAGCCAACAAATGATTGATGAATTATGTTCGGCGTTAAAAATTTGTTTATCTTAAAAAATCCCAAATAAACTGGGGAATCAGGCATAAATTTTATACTGGCAAAACTACCAAAGATTTTACATCCCAACCAACCGATATTTTAGCACCCACGGCGTGAATTTTGCGTCCCGCCGTGTTGCGCATGGATATGGAAATCGGTTTATCTAGCCCGTCCAATTTAACATCATAATAAGTTAAATCGCCATAATAATAAGTTTCGCTTATAACGCCTTCAAGCGATTCGTGGGTTTGAATCCCCGTATCAGTCAGCACGCTAAATTGTTCGGGGCGAATGCCAACGCAAACGGCACCGCCATTGTGATTCGTCGGTTTCGCGACTTTTTTTGTGCCTAAGCCTTGAATTGTAATATCCAATTCATTGGCAGATTCGCGATTAATTTGGCAATTGAAAAAATTCATCGCGCCAATAAATTCGGCAACAAATCGCGAATTGGGCGTGGCATAAACAATTGGCGGGGCATCGGCTTGGGCGATTTTACCGCCAAACATCACGGCGATTCTGTCGGACAGGGTTAATGCTTCTTCTTGGTCGTGGGTAACCATGATGAAGGTAATACCCAAAGTTCGTTGTAAATTGCGCAATTCAACTTGCATCTGGTCGCGCAATTTTTTATCCAACGCTGATAAAGGTTCGTCAAGCAACATCACCCGCGGTTTCATTACCAAAGCGCGCGCCAAAGCCACCCTTTGGCGTTGTCCGCCCGATAATTCATGGGGTTTGCGCTTGCCAAGATGCCCTAAACTTACCATGTCAAGAGCTTCTTTCACGCGGTTATTGCGTTCGGTGGCGTCATTTTTGCGTAATCCATAACCAACATTGGCTTCAACTGATAAATGCGGAAATATCGCATATGATTGAAACATCATTTTTGTCGGGCGCAAGTCAGGGGTAATATCTGCCATATCCACGCCATCAATGAATAAATGCCCCGAAGATGGTAGTTCAAACCCCGAAATAGTCCGAAGCAGCGTGGTTTTACCACAACCAGAGGGTCCTAATAAAGAGAAAAATTCCCCTTCGGCAATTTCTAAATTAATATTTTGTAAAGCGTGATATTCGCCAAAATATTTATTTAAATTTTGAATTGAAACAATAGTTTTTTTCATTTTAGTCTCCGTATTGGGTGCCAGTTCGTTTAGCGTTGGTATATTTCACGGCTTCGGAGGCAAATAACAATACCAAAGACATTGCTAACATTACCGAACCAATCGCCAAAACATTGGGTAATTCAGCGGCAAATCGTAATTGCGACCACATATAAATCGGTAAGGTGGTATCATTGCCGCTTAAGAAAAATGCTAAAATAAACTCGTCCATGGAAATCATCACCGATAAGACAAAACAAGAAAAAATACCGGGCGCAACCAAGGGTAAAATCACCCGCCAAAAAGTCATAAAGCTATTTTCGCCCAAATCCGTTGATGCTTCTTCAAGGCTTTTGTCCAAGCCTTCAAACGCCCCCATCATAACTTGCAAACCATAGGGGGTGCAAATTAAAATATGCGAATAAATAATCGTTGTTAATGAAGTCACCCAACCAATTTTATTTAATATCACCAAAAGACTTACCCCAATTAAGACTTCGGGCACCACGAGGGGTGATAAAATTAAAGTTGTCATAAGATTCTTGCCAGAAAATTCATAACGGGTAAGCGCCCGCGCCGCAAGCGTTGCCAAAAAAGTTGACACGGATGCCGCAATGAAGGCGACATAAATGCTGTTTTGCAATGCTTGCCAAACTGCGTCTTTTTTCCAAACTGATATATACCATTTTGTTGAAAATCCTTCAATCGGGAAGGTTGCCACCACCCCTTCGTTAAAGGAAAATACAGGAATTAATATTGATGGTGTAAATAACACGATTAAATAAATTATCGTATATAAAAATAAACTTGATTTTGCTAAATTATTTTTCATTATCGCACCGACCTTTTATATAAACCAACCAAGCCATAAATGACAACCACGCATAAAAATACCCAAATCGCCATAATAATCGCCAAAGCAGCCCCAAGGGGCCAGTTATTACCACCGGCAAAAAATACTTGAATCATATTGGCAATCATCACACCATCTTTGCCGCCGACTAATTTAGGCGTGATATAATCGCCCACTGTGGGAATAAAAACTATCATAAATGCCGTAACAATACCATTAACCGACAAAGGTAAAATCACCCGCGTGAAAGTATAAAATGGCGTATCGCCCAAGTCTTTTGATGCTTCAAGCAAAGTTCGGTCAATTTTTTCCAAGGCAACATAAATCGGTAAAATCGCAAAAGGGGCATAAGCATGCGCCAAGGTAATAATAACGGCATTCGTGTTATATAATAAGAAAGTTAAATGCTCCTCCGACCCCGTTAAATAAATATAAATAGAATCAAACAAGCCATTATAGCCAAGCATAATGCGCCAAGTAAATACCCGCAATAAATAGCTTGACCAAAAGGGAATCGTGATAAGCAATAAATACATGCCCTTGCGATTGCCGCCATAAAATGAAATAAAATATGCAATCGGAAAAGCACTTAGCACCGTGAATAATGCCACGCTTAACGAAACATTTAACGACCTTGCATATAAAGTTAAATATAAGGGATTGGTTAATGCCTCTTTATAACTATCCAAATTCCAATTAGGCACAACGCTAATAAAATCTTGTTGCCAAAAACTATATAATATAGTGGTAATTATCGGCACAATAATTAAAATAAAACAATAAAGGAAAGTAGGGCTTATCAGCCCATAACCAATTAGATGCGGTTTGCGTATCATAAATCCCCCTGTATTTATATACAATAATATATTAATATTCATTAATCAATAAAAAAATTCATTATTTTACTTTATTTTAAATTATGATTTTTATGGGAATTTTTAAAATTATAGCATTGAAATTTATAGAAAAATTTTTGAAATTCAAGATTTCGGGAAAAAATATCCTTGACACAAAATGAATATTTGTATATTCATTCATGTATGACTGATACAAAATTACAAAAAACCGCGCAAGCGATAACGAACGCCGATAATAATAATTTTTTCCATCCTTGGGAATATATGGGCGATCATGGGCATAACGAACGAACGATTATTGAATCGGCTAACGGCGTTTATATAAAAGATATTTACGGCAATGAATTGCTTGATGCGCCAGCGGGTATGTGGTGCGTGCAAGTTGGGCATGGGCGCAAAGAAATTGCCGATGCGGTGCATGCGCAAATTATGAAAATTCCTTATTTTAGCCCATTTGGCGTGACAAATCCGATTGCGACGCAATTGGCGGAACGCTTGGCTGATAAAGCTCCGGGTGATTGCACCAAAGTATTTTTCACGACGGGTGGTTCCACGGCGGTTGATTCCGCGGTAAGATTCGTGCATTATTATAATAATTTAAAAAATCGCCCGAACAAGAAAATTATCCTGTCGCGCGAATTTGCCTTTCACGGCAGCACCTATATGACAGCTTCGCTTTGTGGCAAGGAACGCGACCGAAGCTTTTTTGATATACATGAAAAAGGCGTGCATATATTACCGCATGTTAATCCCATTCGCCGTTCGCATAACCAATCGGTGGAAGAATTTTGCGATGAAAAAATTCAAGATTTACGCGATGCGATTACTAAAATTGGTGCCCAAAATATTGGAGCTTTCATTGGCGAACCGGTGCAAGCATCGGGCGGAGTAATTGTTGCCCCCGAAGGATATTTAAAACGCGTATGGCAAATTTGCAAAGAAAATGATATTTTATTCATCGCTGATGAAGTCGTAACTGGATTTGGAAGATTGGGGCATTGGTTTTCCATTGAAAAAGTTTTTGGCATTCAACCCGACATGGTCACCATGGCAAAGGGGTTAACTTCGGGTTATGTGCCGATGGGGGCTTTAATGATTTCCAAAAAATTAATCGACGAAGTTGGTTCCCACAAGGATTTAAATCCGATTTTCTCCAATGGTTATACTTATGCTGGGCACCCCGTTTCCGCCGCTGCCGCCATGGCAAGCATGGATATTATTGAAAATGAAAATCTGTTGGAACGGGTGCGCGAATTAACGCCTTATTTCCAAGATTCCTTAAACAGCTTAAATGACTTACCCTTAGTCGGCAATACAAGGGGCATGGGCTTAATGGGCTGTATGGAGATTAAAACAAATCTTGCCAGCGAGGGTGAGTTGTTAAAATTGGATAAAAATATCGCCGCGATGATTGATGCGCATTGCCAAAAAATGGGGTTATTAGTGCGCCCGATGATAAGCAGTTGCGTTATGTCGCCGCCATTTACCATTACCAAACCCCAAATCGGCACGATATTTAAAACCCTGCGCCGCGGCATTGAAATGACGCAAGATGATTTACGCGCGCAAGGTAGAGGGCATATTTTTGAGTAAATATGGCTATTTTGACTATATATTACTTGTCTGGTGATTGATTCGGGGAATAATAAATTATTAAAATAAATATTACCCCTAAAAATAATTGGGCATTATTTGGGGAAAATATTGGGGCTAATATATATTGGTAATCACTATTGCTAAGCAATAAATTCAAATATTTCAGCAAGTTTTGTAAATAATATTGCAACCATAAAAATATAAAACACCCCGATATAACCCCGCTAAACGCGCGCCCGCAAATGATGCTAATTAATAAAATATCCATGGCAATATCTAAACCCAACATCGTGTCAATATTGACAAATTGCCACCAAAAACCAGCCATAAATCCCGCCAAACTTGCCCAAATTGCCGAAATTATCACGCCAACCATTTGAAAATTCGCAGGTTCATAGCCAAACGATGCGGCGCGAATTGGGTTATGCTTTATCGCCAGTAATATATTGCCAAAATGGCTGGTAATTATCCGATAAAGTATGATTAACGCCGCCGCCATGATAAAGAAAAGCACATAATATGCAAATATTTTGCCGATGGGATAATTTATAAGGTAATTAATACCATCTTCACCGCCAGTTATCGCGCTAAATTGGCTAAATAATGATGCAACGCCCCCCAAAAGCACAAGCGAAAACATGGTAAAAAATATTGCTTGAAATCGGCGCAATAAAAACCCCATTAAAATAGCTATCGTGATGCTAAGTAATAATGCCCCCAGCATATATAATATCGCAATTGGCAAATTGCCGTTTAATTTACTTGCCAAAGCAATACTATAACCGCCCAAGGCATAAAAGACACCATGGGCAAATGAAATAATGCCGCTTGTATGGTATAAAATATTATAACCCGCAATTAATACGATATAAATGAGTATTTTTGCCCCTAAATTTGTTAATTGCACGCCACCAATCCATGGAATTACCATTAAAAAACCAATAATAGCTATATTAGCCTTAAAAATTAATTTATTCATGAATGCCTATCCTTAAATAAGCCATTTGGTCGCCATAATAACACGAAAAACAGCACAATTAATAAGCAAAAATTCGGCAATTTTGGCGCGATATAGCCGACATAATTCGTAAAGACTCCCAAAAAAATCGCGCTATAATAACTGCCACGGATATTGCCTAACCCCCCCATGATAATGATGATAAAAAGCAACGAAGGTATATCAATGGCAATTTTCGTTGAAAAAACTTCGCCCTGCATGGCAATCAAGGCACCCCCCAAACCACCTAAGGCAGAACCAACAATAAATATAATTAAAAAATACTGCCGTGGATAATAGCCAAAAATATCAAGCATTTGCGGATTTTCTACCAAAGCGCGCAGCATAATTCCTAATTTTGTTTGGTATAAAATTATTTCGCATGAAATTAAAATTGCTAAACCCAATATTATCGTGAAAATCCGCAAATAACTAATGGAAAAATCACCAATTAAAACTAAACCGCTAAGCAAATTGGGCATGGTTAAAATATGCGCGCCCCAGAATATTTTTATTAATTCAACACCAATAATTAAGCCACCGCTTGTGGTTAAAATTTGCATAAACTGATTATTTTTGGTGGGTTTTACCAATATTCTTTCAAAAATAATACTTATCAGCGCAGAAAATACCATCGCGCCAATTAAGCCGAATAGCAAAATCAACCAAGGCGATAAAAATTCAGCGGCATTGTGCAAGCCATGAAAAATACTATATGCGACAAATGCCCCTAAGGCTAAAAATATGCCATGACCAAAATTTGCCACCTTTGCCATGCCGTATATCATGCTAAGCCCGCTTGTCGCAATAAAAATCATACTGCCCGTGGCGATACCCGCCACCGATAAAGTAAAAAATATGGCGGTATTAGGCAAGATTATCAGCGCAATCGCCATAATCAGCAAAAAAATCAACCATGGTTGGTAATGATAGGGGATTTTCAGCATGGCGATTTTTCAAATTTATGGGGGGCATCTTGGGCAATGACGCGCCCACCCGCCATTAAAATCACCCAATTCGCCATTTGCTGGGCGATTTGCCATTGTTTTTCCACCCATAAAATAGTTGTGCCTTGATTTTGGCAAGTTTTCAATAAATTTATCAAGCTTTTGGCAATGTCTGGGGCAAGCCCTTGCAGGGGTTCATCAAGAATCAATAAATCGCATGGAGTTATTAACGCACTGAAAATGGCAATAATTTGTTGCTGTCCGCCCGATAATGTGCCAGTTTTTTGCTGCCAAATTTGCTTAACAATCGGTAAAGCATTGTGCAACCAAGCTAATCTTTCTTGATTAATTTGCCAATGATTGGCGCATAAAATATATTCTTCGGTGCTAAGGCTGGGTATCATCGCTTGATTTTCGGGCACAAAGCGAATATTTTTTGCCCATAATTGTGCGGTTGCAATATTGGTAATATCTTGATTTTTATAAATAATTTTGCCATTGCTGGGGTGATATATCCCCATGATATGCCGTAAAATTGTTGTTTTGCCCGCGCCATTATGCCCATAAATCATGGTTATTGATTGGGGTTTAATCTTAAAATCAATGGCATTAATAATTTTATTGCCGCCTATTTCACCGCTGATATTTTGGCATTCAAGAATAAATTCAGTCATTATTTTTATAATATTCGCAACCAATATATTGGTCATAGCCAAGTTGTTCGCATAATTGCCAAAATTCTTGATAATCAAACGCGCTTGATTGCGTAAAAGGGCAAAGCCGATGCGGGATTGTGGCGACTTGGACATGCCCAATATAATTAAAATATTGCCTAAAATTTGCCAAAATATCCAAACCCATCATGCCAATATGAAAAACATCAAATTGTAATTTTAACTGCGGATGGTGAAAATCATCAATTATTCTTATCGCATCTGTTAAATTATTAACCATATAATTCGGCATGGTAATTTTATTTATTGGTTCAATTAAAATCGTTATTTGATGATATTTTTTATCTGCGATTTTTTCAAGAATATAGGCAATATTTTCATAAAAAACATGGATTCCTTGGTGAAAATCAATTAAACCCGCCATAAAATGCAATTTATCAACCCCTAATTGCAACGCATAATTAAGTTCGGTTTCAAGGGTATTTCTAAAATTTTCTTGGCTATCTTTCAGCGCGCCGATGCCTTTTTGTTTTTGCCAATCACCAACGGCAATATTAAATAATCTTATCGGCAATAATTTCGTCGCCTCTTGCCATTGCGCAATCGGGAATTCTAATGGGCTTAATAATTCAATGCCATGGTAATTTTGGTTTTTTTCTTGCAAAATAAGCGGAATTTTTGCTAGATTATTTGGAATATTCTGATGCCAAAACGAAATATTTGGGCAAAATTTAAGCATTAGTAAAAACACCCTTAAAAGTCATTATTGCTGGTCCCGTCATGATTATTTCACCATATTCATTAAATCGCATTAATAATTTCCCGCCGTCCAACATAAATTCGCACGAATTATTAATCATTTGCTGTTTATGTAAAACTGCAAAAGCCGCACAAACCCCCGAACCACACGCCAAGGTAATACCAACCCCCCGTTCAAACACCCGTAAGCGATAGATATTATCCGAAATTTTACTGACAAATTCAACATTCGTGCGTTTGGGAAATATTGGGTGCGATTCAACCATTGCCCCTAAATTTGCTAAATCAATTTTTGTGGCATCATCAACAATAAAAACCGCGTGCGGATTGCCAATTTGTGCGCCAAATGGACGGGGTAATTGCGCAATATCAATAGGTATACAGCCATTTTCATCGTAATTGCCAATAATTGGAATTAATGGTGCGTCAAAAATTGGCTTGCCCATATTTACAGCAATAGAACCATTATCCAGTATTTCACAGTGCAAAACCCCGACGGGACCCAATATTTTTAAAGATTTTTTTTGAGTTCGTTGAAATAAATAATCTGCAACGGCGCGCGTGCCATTACCGCAAGCCTCGGCTAGCGTGCCATCAGCATTATAAATTTCAATATGCGCATCATATTTATCATGCGCTTTAACAATAAATAATTGATCGCAGCCAATACCAAAATGCCTGTCAGCCAATAATTTAATGGTTGCATTGGGATATTGTTCGGCTATTATGATAAAATCATTACCACAGCCATGATATTTAACAAAATTAATATTATTGTTTTTTGACATTAGTAAAAATAGACGGCGCGGGGGCATAAATGGGATATTGCCCATTTGATGCGGTTGCTTCGTTTAATAATTGTTGTTGTTTAACGGCGCGTTCATAAGCTAAAGCTTGTCTTTGATTACTATCCCTTGCCAAAGAAGCCGCGTCTAAACCAAATGCCGTTGCCCCTGCCAATCCAGCCGTTGAACCAATTGCGGAAGTGGGATTATTGGATAATCGTTGCAAATTATCAACCGAAGGAAAAAGTCCCTTAGTGGCAATTAAATCATCATTCGCTTCGCCTTGGGGCAGTAAACCGCCATTTTGTTTTAACGCCGCAATTTGCGCGTTAAGTTGGGCTTGATTGATGGGCTTGACATTATTCGTTTTGGCGGAATTTTGTGCCTGCGCTTGGTTTGTCGCTTTGGGTGCTTGATTGCCTTTTGCATCAACTATAGGTAAGCTTGTTTGCGCCGTGGCAACTTGCTGAATATTCAAGGGTTGTAAATTTGTTGCCTTTGCCAAAGGTTGTGGCGCATTAGGTTGCGAATAAGCAACGGGCTTTTGATTATTATCAAATCGGTAATTTAATTTTAAATTATCATCACCAATAAAATCAAGATTATCTAAATTTTCCAAATCATCAAGCGTTGGCGCCCCACCAATTTTGGGGGCGGGTTTGATTGCGGCGGGCGCAGGTGCAGGGGCGGGCGCAGGCGCAACCGCGGCTTTGGGTGCTGGTGCCGCCGCGGCAGCTTTGGGGGCTGCTTTGGGGGCTGGTGCTTGCGCTTCGCCAAAATCACCATTATCATTAAATAAATCATTCATGGTTTTATTGGAATTGGGCGCTGGTGCCGCATTATTCGCGGCTTTTGGCGGATTAAATTGGGGCACGGCGGGCGTAAATGCTCCACCGCCACCTTGCGCGCCACCTTGCGCGGCACTTGCTGGCTGATAAGGTTGCGAAATGGGCGAATTTGTCGCTTGGGGTGGTTGAATCGGCGTTTGTTCTGGCGCGTAATTTGGGAATCCTTGATAAGGACTTACGCCACCATAATTTGCCACTTGGGGCTTATAATAAGGCACCGAACCATATGCACCGGGTTGGGGTTGCACCGCAGAATTATTAAATAATGCTTTTTGTTTAGCTTCGCTTACCACCGAACCTTGCGAATAAAAAGTTGGCTCATCAGGGGTAATAATATTTAACGATGGCAATAATTGCCCCGTTGCTTGTAATACCCGATACGAAGAATACATTTCATTATATATGGCGGTGATTAAATTTACTTGCGATTCATATAATTGTGATTCGGATTGCAAGACATCTAAAAGCGTGCGCGTGCCTGCTTCATATTGTTTAACAAAAATTTCCCTTACTTGCTCATAGGCTTTATTTTCTTTTTGATTTGCCGCGACTGCTTCACGCGACGCAATTAAAGCTGCCCAAGCTCTTCTTGTGCTTTCTTCTACTTCACGCACGGCGCGATTATAATTTTGCCTTGAAGACCCCAATTGAAAAGTTTGTTGCTTGACCGTAGAATTTAACAAACCACCATCATAAATTTTATACGATACCCCCAATGTACCCGATAAGTCTTTTTGGAAATTGCTATTTGATGTGGAAAAATCTTTTGACCCACCACCGGTTAAAGTAAAATCAACTTTCGGCAAATGACCAGATTCGGTAATATCAATCGCTTTTCTGGCGGTTTCAATATCAACCCTTGCCCCAGCAATTGTCGGCGAATTTTGCAAAGCAGCACCAATGGCGGCTTGCAAATTGCGTGGTAATAATTCGCGCGGCACGGCGGGGCGAATCATGGTTGCAGGTGTTGACCCAATGGTTCGTTTATATGTCGCCCTTGAATCGCGTAGCCTTGATTGCGCTTGTGCCAAAATATTTTGCGCCGATGCAACCCGAAATAACGCGGTTTGCACATCCGATAAAGTTGCCGCACCCGCCGCGACTTTTTTCTCAACTAAGGCAAGATTCTCATTATGTCTTTTAAGGTTATCTTCGGCAAGCGCGGTTAATTCGCGTTCTTGCATGGTTTGCAAATAAACTTGCACGGCGGCTAACGCCGTAGTTTCGGCGGTATTATTCACCGTGTATCTTGAAGATAGGGCTTGATTCTCGCCGCGTTGCACTTCATGGGCAGTTTGCGAACCATCATAAATATTTTGTTGCAACGAAACAGAACCACTAAATCTTTGACCAGTGCTTCGTGGATTGGCACCTTGACCCGAATCATGAAATTGCCAGCCCGTGCTTGTTGTAAAGCTAACTTGGGGCAGAAATCTTGATTCGGTAATTTTTACGGCTTGCTCCGATGCGCGCAGATTTTCAATCGCCGCACCAATTTGTGGGTTAGTTTGCAACGCTTCACGCACCGCTTCTTCAAGGGTAAAACTATACGCATAGGGTGCGAAGCCTAATAAAAATAGACTATAAATTAGACTTTTTTGCCAGATAGCTGGGCTTGTCTTAAAGGATAAATTGGATATAATGGCCATTTGGTATTCCAATAACAATGAATTTATATATAATAATGCAATTACAATGCCAAGTTATTAATTTTTTTATTTGTTTTTATTTGCAATCCTTGAATTAATGTCAAAGGTTGCATTTTTAAATCGTGAATAAATTGGTTATATTCAGCATCGCTTAAAGATTTATCCTCGTATAATCGCAAAATAATATCTTTATCCTTGCCGATTATTGCCAAAAATAAATATAATAAAGGCGTGAATATTTTTGGTAATTCCAATATTTTTATTTTTTTGCCGATACTTGCCCCAATGATTTTTAACATTTCATGATATGATATTTTTGAAGCCCCAGCAATATTAAGGGCATGATTGGGAAAATAATGCAAATTAACCACTTGGGCAATTGCCTCAACCACATCGCTTTGATGAATTGGTTGCACCATTTGGTTGGCACCCTTTGGCAACAATACCAAGGGCATATATCGCAATAATTTTAGCAAAACTGCAATATTTCGTTCCCCTTTTGCGCCATATATCATGGTCGGGTTAATCATCACCCATGGGCATGGGCAAGATTTTTCGCATAAAATTAAGGCATTTTTTACCGATTCGCTGGCGATATTGGGCACATTTGAGCGAATCCGCATGGAACCAATATTACAAAAATATTGACTGGGCAAACAATGCGGTAAAATAAATTCTGTTAATCTGGCATGGGCAACATTGATGATAATATCGTGCGATTGAAAAATTTTTTGAAAATCATTGGCAATCATTTGGCGGACATCATGATGAAATATTTGAATTTTATCTTGAAATTGGCTTAATAAAGCCGCATTATTGCGGGTAATGGCGATAATTTCATGCCCATTCGCCAATAATTTAGCGACTAAATCAAGCCCAACGCGCCCAGAAGCCCCAAATATTACGATTCGCGCCATTATTTAAGCCAACCGCTGATGGATTGATTACGAATTAACCGCCAACCATTTTTTTCATCAATAATTGCCACCATATCGCTGGAACTATCGCCCGCAAATGATTCTAAATAACCCAGAATCGGGCAATCTTCATTAGCGCAAGAATATACAGGGCGCGCCCCTTGGCTTAAATCAATTTTTTGCATTTTTTGTGATTTTAATTTCGGGACATTAAGCGCGCTATAAGCTTCATTGGGGATTTCAGAACCGCTGATATTTAATTTAATATTACCCGCCAAACGAATTAAATTGCCATTTTCCGAATTTTGCACAAAGGCAAATACCACCGAATCATTATCGCATCTGGGTAAATTTTCAATTTTTAGATTCGCGATAAAGCCAGCTTTCGTTAAATTACTATGCACTGCTTGGGCAATATGCGGGCTTGGCTGGTCAATCAGGCTTTTGGCAATTAATTGCCCGCACATGCCAAAATACACAACTTCATAATTTGCGCCCAACTGCATATCACCCGCCCAACCAGTCAGGGTTAAGTCGCCCTTTTGATAAGATTTTTGGGAATTTATTTCGTTTTGATTTATTTTTGCGCTGACAATTGCCCCGCCAATTTTATTGTCAATAATATATTTTTGTAATAAGGGTCTGTCAAGTTCGCCATATTGCATGACGGGGCTTATTTTACTATTGGCGCTTAATGTTTCTGTTTTCGTGGTGCTTGTTTGATTTAAAATAATCGGTGGGGCAACAATTGCAACCGAGGTAATATTTTGATTTTTTTTGCTTGAATCTACGGCTTGAGGCTTCACATTAGCAGTGCTCATTATTTTATTAATATTATTTTTTGCCGCATTATTATTCGTTGTTAAATTCGGGCGGCTTACCAACTCGGGTTGCCCATAGCTTCCTAATAAATTAATATTGCCAAAATTGCTGGCATGACTTGGCGGTGCAAGGTTTAAGCCAATAATTATTGCAATTATTTGAATGAACTGGCGCATGATTTCCTCTCATATATTCTCTTGGAATATACTATTCAAAAATCATGCCGTATAAGATGGTTGCAATAGAACGAATTTCAAAATTATAATTTTGATAATTGATCAATATTATCTTGAATTAATAAAACTTCGGGGTGAAATTCCCCAAAATTTTCTTTGGAAATTTTTAAAGCCGTTTGAAAATACGCAATCGCATCATTATTTTGTTTAAGTTTAGTTTTAATTTCACCCATATTCATTAACGCAATGGCGTAATCATGGCTATCATTATGGTATAAATTTTCGCTAATTTTTAAGGCGCGTTCGTAATATGGCAAAGCTAATTCATATTTTTTCGTAATTTGATAAATATCAGCTAAGCCCATGATAGTATTTAGCGTATCAATATTATTTTCACCCAAAATGACAACCCGCGCGCGCAAAGCCCGTTCATAAAGAGTAATTGCTTGGCTATAATCTTCTTGTGATTGGTAAATAGTGGCTAAATCATGCATACTATTGGCAGTTTGGATATGATTTTTGCCAAATTGCCGTTCATTCATTTGATATTGCCGAAAAACCATCGCCAGCGGGTTGTCATAAATATTATCGCCCGTTGTCAAGGCGTAATAATTATTTAATTCATTTATAATATTTTGATTTTTTGCTTCTGGCATAATTTTTGTGGTTTCTAAAATCGCCATGTAATTTTTTAAGGCTAATTCAAAATTTCCCAATTCCTCGTAAGTTTTGGCTAAATACGATTGGCTTTCAATGGTGTCAATATTATTATTGTTTAATTTTTTCATGCGCGTATCAAATGCTTGTTCAAAAAATGGCAAAGCATAATCATAATTATTCAAAATAAAATTAATATATCCAATATTATGCGTGGCGGCGGCGGTGTTTAAATTATCAGCACCCAATTTTGCCATCGCCGATTGATGCGTTAAATAAGCAATATGTTGCGCTTTGGCAATATCACCATTTTTTACATATTCATGGAATTGATTAATTTGATTGTTAATTTTCGCATTATACAGGCTATGGCTTATCATAATATATGGAATCATGACCGCCATGACGCAAGCAATAAAAATGCTCATCCATAATAATCTGCCAATAGTTCGTTTAATATTAAATAATTTCCCCAAATTAATGGTAATAGGTTGCGATAATAAATACCCAATATTTAATACAACCATAGTCTTGAAATCATAGGCAAGCGCGCTTACAACGCCAGCATCGCCCCTCATAAACGCATTTTTAAATAAACCAGACATTTAATTAATCTCCAAAACTTTAAGGAATTTCCAATAATCCATGTTAAACCTTAAATTATTTATCATCTAAAATCAACATATATTTTCATTTAGCATAAAATTTTTTACTATTACCATAAGAAACTACCAATTAAATAAAATTTTATTTAATTTGGGTTTTAAGCCACGATTCCAAATCAGCAACGGCGCGGTTTGCCATGATAATTTTTTTATTTTCATGTTTGGCGGGTGCTTGCGCCAAGGGTGTAAATAAACCATAATTGCAATTCATGGGTTGAAAATATTTCGCATCGGCGTTCATGGTAATATGATGCAATAAAGCACCTAGGGCGGTTGTTGCGCTTGGGTAATTCGTTTCTTGCTGATGAATTTCTTTGGCGATAAAATACCCCGCCAATAAACCAATGGCGGTTGATTCCACATAACCCTCTACGCCTGTAATTTGTCCAGCAAATTTAATATTTGGTCGGGTTTTAAGCGCAAGATTGGGTGATAATAATTGCGGCGATTTAATAAAGCTGTTGCGATGAATGCCCCCTAATCTCGCAAATTCGGCTTTTTCAAATCCGGGTATTGTGCGAAAAATTCGTAATTGTTCGCTATGTTTTAATTTCGTTTGAAAGCCAACCATATTCCAAAGCGTGCCTAATTTATTTTCCATGCGCAGTTGCATCACGGCATATGGACGCCGTTCGGGTTCTTTGGGATCATTTAAGCCAATGGGTTTCATGGGACCATGGCGCAAAGTATCCACCCCGCGCATCGCCATGACTTCAATCGGCAGGCAACCTTCAAAATACGGCGTGTTTTTTTCCCATTCTTTAAATTCGGTTTTTTCGCCATTATTTAATTGCGCGATAAATTCGCGATATTGAATTTTATTCATGGCAAAATTATAATAATCCTTGCCTTCGCCTTTGTCCCAGCGCGATTGCAACCAACCTTGCGACAAATCCAAACTTTCAAGATGCACGATGGGCGCAATCGCATCAAAAAAAGCTAAATGTTCCATACCCGTTAATTCTTGTATGGCTTGGCTTAATTTGGGTGAAGTCAAGGGACCCGTGGCTATTACCACAAAATCATCGCCAAATTGCTTAATATCGCTAATTTCATCGGTATTAATCATTAAATTTGGCATATTTTGTAATTTTTTCGTGATAAATTCCGAAAATAACTGCCTGTCAACTGCCAAAGCCGAACCAGCGGGCAGGCTATGCGCATCGGCGGCTTGCATTATTAAACTGCCGCAAAGGCGCAATTCGTGATGCAATAAACCCACGGCATTATTTTGCCATTCATCGGAACGAAAGCTGTTGGAACAAACTAATTCGGCAAAATTTCCGCTATGATGGGCATCTGTGCGGTATTTTGGGCGCATTTCATGCAAAATAACCGAAAATCCCCGTGATAAAAGTTGATATGCGCATTCCGAACCTGCTAATCCTGCGCCAATAATATGAATTTTTTTTGCCATTTTTAACCTTTAATGCAACAAACTTAGTGCTATTAATATCGCTTATGGTTTTAAAGTCAATTAAAATAAAAATCGCGAATTATATGCTTGGCTTCAACAAATTTTTGATAAAAAAACCAGCCATTGCCAAAGATGCCATAAAATTCCAACCTGCAAAACTTAAACCCAAAAACCGAAATTTTGCCTCTGAACATGAAATAACCGGTTTTTGGAATAATTGCGTCATGGCGGTGTCAAGATTATTGCTTAGGCTGCTGCCCGAACAACTGCTTAAACCTTGCCAAAAATGCCATTCCACGCCGGCATGGAATGCCCCAAGCCCCGCGGATATTAGCATAGTCAACGCCATCATGCCGTATAAATATTTATGGGGCAAGAATCGCCCAATTAAGCCCAAGAAAATCAAAACCCACCAAGGATTGCGTTGCCATAAACATAATTGGCATGGCGTAAAACCGCCCCAATATTCAAATCCCCAAACGATGCTTAAAATACCAAAAGCCAAAAGCGCAATAAAATAATGCCAATATTTATTCAGCATTTTTGAAATCGCCCACCATAAAAAAGGCTAAACCATCGGGGTTCATGGCATTTTTCGCAAATAACTTAATATCATTTAAGCTTACTTTATTCATCAAAGCCTCTCGTTCATGGAAATAATCAGCACTAAGCCCGTCAAGCTTTAAATTCATCATTAAATTATTTATTTTTTGATAATTGGTAAATCCCAAAGCATACCGACCAATGATGCGTTTTTTCGCATTTTCTAATTGAGTTTTGGTAATAAGATTGCCGATATTGCCCCAAATTTTCGTAATTTCGCTTTGCATTTGCTTGACTTGGTCAGTTTTTGTGCTGGTCGCCCCCCACCAAAGCGCAGCGTGATTCATGGTGCTGATATGGCTGTTAATGCCATAGGTAAGCCCTTGTTTTTCGCGAATTTCTTGCGATAAAATTGATTCCAATGAACTGCCCCCCAAAATATCATTGATAATATACGCCGTATAAAAATTATCAGCGGTGCGCTTGGGTGCGGTTT
This sequence comes from Alphaproteobacteria bacterium, assembly GCA_965262605.1. Taxonomy (GTDB): domain Bacteria; phylum Pseudomonadota; class Alphaproteobacteria; order JASGCL01; family JASGCL01; genus CBDHFN01. The sequence goes on from CBDHFN010000003.1 coordinate 534,493, forward strand.
GCACAAAAATAATATTCGTTAAAGGCAGGGGTTGCGAATTTTTTTGCGTAATAGCCGTTAATTGATGCGGGGTATATTTACCCGTGTCATTAATTTGCGCCAATTGCGCGTGTTTCGGCAGAATTGCCACTAAATTATTCGCAATTTGCGCGGCTTGGGCTAAATTATGATGGCTTACCATAGTGATGGTTAAATTATCTTGGGCAAATAACGCAAGATGCGATAAAAGCATTTCATCAGTTGTGATATTTTTCAAACTTGCTACCGAACCTTCGGCGTTATTGGCATATTGGTGATGGGCAAAAAGATAATCAAAGGCTAATTTTTGCACGATTACTTCGGGGTCAAGGTGATTTTGCTCAATTTCATTAATAATTTGTTGTTTATTGATGCTTAATTCGGGTTCGCGGTAATGCGGGTTTTGCAAGAATGACATTAATAATTTTAAGGCAATTTCTTCATATTGATTCGGGTAATTAAGGGTAATTTGAAAATTATCCAATTGGCTGCTGGCTTGAAAATTAATTAATTTATCGCGCAGAATCTTTTGAAATTCTGCCGCGCCATATTCACCCGCACCCTCGTTAGCCATGGCGGATATTAGCATATTCATGCCCGCTTGCAATTCGCTATCATTACCATAACCTGCGCCCTTGAATGTCAGATTTATACTAGCAGAACGGGCATTTTCAACATGCCCATGCCATAATTTATCGCCATTGATTAAATTTTCATATTGGATTTTGCCGTTAAATTGCGCATGGGCAAAATTCGCCATTACCATGAAAGCTAAAATAAAATAAAGTTTTTTTATCATATACCCTGATTCCCCAATAGTATTAAAAATTATAAGTTTGTGGCATTAAGCTTTTTCTTTGCACTAATCGGTTAAAAACACACTCAAAATGCTCAAATACTAGCCTGCGCTTGCGCTTCGGATTTTTAAGGCAAAACATGCTATTCAAAGCATGTTTTGATAAATATTCAATATATTGAATATTTCCTTAAAAATTATTCTGCGCTTTTTCGTATGTTTTTGCCCTCTATTGCTTTTAAAAATTCTTAATGCCACAAACTTAATTATCTTCGTATTCGGAATTAAATATTTTAAGTTTAAGGGGGATTTTTTCTCTGTGCTAGCTTAAAATCCACCTTTACCCCCTTTATAGTCAAAATTTGACCAAATGATTTATTTTAAATCACATTTATATTAAATCATATGGGTATTTTGACTATAAAAACATTAATTCTGGATCTTCGCAGTAAATTTTGACAAATTTCAGTAATTCAGCACCAACAGAACCATCAATGGCGCGATGATCCACCGAAAGCGTTAAATTCATTATAGTTGCCATGGCTAAAGCCCCATTTTTCACAACCGCGCTTGGCACGCCTGCGCCGACGGCTAAAATTGCCGCTTGGGGTGGGTTAATCACCGCTTGAAAATTTTTAATGCCAAACATGCCCAAATTTGAAATGGAAATTGTGCCGCCTTGAAATTCTTGGGGTTGTAATTTACCCGCTTTGGCTTTGCTGGCAAGGTTTTTCATTTCATCAGAGATACTTGCGATGCCTTTATTATCAGCACCACGCACCACAGGGGTAATTAAGCCACCATCAATGGCAACCGCCACCGCAATATCAATAGATTTATAAATTTTGACACTATTACCATCAAAAGAAGAATTTGCTTGCGGCACTTTGCGAAGCGCCATTGCCAAAGCTTTAATGACAAAATCATTGACCGATATTTTCCATGTTGCCTCTGGTTTTGTGTTTAAACGCGCCCGAAATGCCAATAAAGCATCAATTTCCACATCAACCGATAAGTAAAAATGCGGAATATTTTGTTTAGATTCGCTTAGCCGACTGGCAATTACTTTGCGCATCGTGCTTAGGGGCTGAATTTCAAATTCTGGCTCAAATGGGTTGGTGCTTGGCGCATTGGTTGTTTTTGCTGGGTTTTGGGCAATTGGCGCAATTATTGGTGAAGGGGCTGGCGCAATTACTGGCGCATGGCTTGATGCTTGCAAACCCTCTACATCATCGCGAATAATTCTGCCCTTGGGACCCGAACCTTGAATTTTGCTAATGTCAAGATTTTTATCTTGGGCGATTCGGCGCGCCAAAGGCGAGATAAATACGCGATTTCCCGCATTATTATTGCTAGGCGCGGGGGCTAATGGAGCTTGCGCTATCACGGCGGGGGCAACTAGTGCCGTTGCGCTTGGGGTTGGCGCAGGATTCGGTGTTGGATTCGGTGTTGGATTGGGTGCGGCTTCATCATCACCGCTGATGGTGGCAATAGTTGTATTAACTAAAACCCCAGCTGTGCCCGCGGGAATCAGAATTTCCTGCATAATGCCTTCCTCAACCGCTTCTACTTCCATGGTGGCTTTATCAGTTTCAATTTCCGCAATCACCATGCCAGATTTTATAGGATCGCCGACTTTGACAAGCCATTTAGCTAATGTCCCCTCGGTCATGGTGGGGGAAAGGGCGGGCATTAAAATTGCAATTGTCATGGGGAATCCTATCTTTATGGTTATTTATAACATGCTTTGCGCGCGGCTTCAACAATATCTTGCACTTGGGGCAGGGCTAATTTTTCTAAATTCGCGGCATAAGGCAGGGGCACATCCTTGCCCGTTACGCGAATCAACGGTGCGTCAAGCCAATCAAAACATTGTTCAAACATGATGGCAGCGATTTCCGAACTTATGCCCGCAAAATGCCAGCCTTCTTCAACCGCGACAATGCGATTGGTTTTTTTCACCGAATCAACGATGGTGGCAATATCTAAGGGGCGAATCGTGCGCAAATCAATAACTTCGGCTTCAATACCCTCACTCGCAAGAATTTTTGCGGCTTCAAGGGCTTTTTCAACCATGATGGAAAAAGCTGTAATAGTGACATGCTTGCCCGACTGGCAAATTTTAGCCTTGCCAATTGGCACAATCCAATCGTCCGTATCAGGCACTTCGCCACTGCGCCCGTATAAAATTTCATTTTCCAAGAAAATAATCGGGTTAGGATCGCGAATCGCGGCTTTCAAAAGACCTTTGGCATCGGCGGCGCTGCAAGGTGCGATAACTTTTAAGCCCGGCACATGCGCATACCAACTTGCATAACATTGTGAATGTTGCGCCCCAACGCGCGAAGCCGCGCCATTGGGACCGCGAAACACGATGGAACAATTAATTTGCCCGCCACTCATATATAGGGTTTTGGCGGCGGAATTAATAATATGGTCAATTGCCTGCATGGAAAAATTCCAAGTCATAAATTCCACAATCGGTTTTAAACCTAAATATGCGGAACCAACGCCAATACCCGCAAAACCCATTTCAGTAATGGGCGTATCTATCACGCGCCTTTCGCCGAATTCGTCTAAAAGCCCTTGGGATATTTTATACGCGCCTTGATATTGCGCGACTTCCTCACCCATCAAGAAAACATCGCCATCACGGCGCATTTCCTCTGCCATCGCATCGCGCAATGCTTCGCGCACGGTTTGAGTTTTAGTCGCGCCTTGCCATGATGATTCTTGTGCTGGTGCAATTGGGTTTGGTGCTTGCACAGCTGGTGCTTGTGCCACTTGTGTCGCTGGCGCTTGTATAGCGGGGGCGGGCATTTGAGATGCCTCACCCGCCATTTGCGCAATAATACTATTAACCGCGACATTTTGCGTGCCCGCTGGAATAGTAATTTTAGCTAAAATCCCCTCATCAACCGCTTCAACTTCCATGGTGGCTTTATCGGTTTCAATTTCGGCAATCACCATGCCCGACTTTATCATATCGCCCTCTTTAACTAACCATTTTGCAAGTGTCCCCTCGGTCATTGTCGGCGAAAGCGCGGGCATTAAAATATTGGTCATGTTCGTCCTTAAAATTATTTTATGAATAATTATATTTTATGGAAAAAAACCATTATGTCAATCAATTTTTAAACAAATTCACAATCATTGGCTATTTTTATACGCCTTTGGTTTGCCAATCTTCAGTGATACGCACAAAAACTTCTAAGAATACGCGGGCATGCAAAGCTTGTTCCATCGCAATACGGGCATTTCTGGCTATGGCTTTTAATTTTGAGCCAGATTTACCAATAATTATCGGCTTATGATTGGCGCGTTTGACATGAATTGTTTGATAAATATAAATTGAGCCATTATCACGCACGATATATTTATTGGTTTCCACCATTAAGCCATAGGGAATTTCTTGATGCGTATGATTCATTAAGGCTTCACGGGTTAATTCGGCGCAAAAATCATTATTATTTTGATCCGTTAATTCGCCGTCTTGAAATTGCCAAGCTGCTTCGGGTAAAATATCCCATAAATATTGAAATAATTGGCTTATTCCATCATTTTTCTTGACAGAAATCATGAATACCGCGTCATTATAGCCCATTTGTGTTAATTTTTGCAATAATTCAAGGTTTCTTGCTTTGGGGACTAAGTCAATTTTATTAATGATAATTATCGGTTTTATATTGCGTTCTTTGAGCCGTTCATAAATCATTTTAATATTTTTTGTAATACCGCCATTGGCGGTAATCATTAATAAAACGCGGTGCACGCCTTCAATCGCTTGCCACGCCGATTTTACCATTTTTTTATCAAATTGCGTGTCGCCTTGAAAAATACCGGGCGTGTCTATAAAGGCGATTTGTTTATCTTCATTTTCTAAAATCGCCGTAACCGCAAATCTGGTGGTTTGGGGCTTATGCGATACTATCGCAATTTTTGTGGCGGCTAATAAATTGGTAAGCGATGATTTTCCAGCATTTGAAGGTCCAATTAACGCATAATAGCCAAATTTTTTACCGATAATTTCCGAGTTTGCCTCATTAGTTGCATTTTGGTTGTCTTCAATTGGGTGTTTAGCAGTCATTATCGCTCATTTCTATAATATTTAAATAGTAATTTTAGCTTGGCAAATAATACCCATAAAGTCAATGATTTTTTATTTTTGAAGATTTCGCAAAATTTAAGTGGATATTCCCCAAAATATTACCATACAAAATCATCAATAAAATTTTTGTATAAAAAAATGGGGAATGCCCATAATTTAAGACTTGATTTTAATTAAAATTAAAATATAATATATTTAGGGCTGGAAATTATTATATAAGGTATCACAATGACAATAGAAATTAAATTACCCCAATTAGGCGAATCAGTAAGCAGTGCAACTATCGCAAAATGGTTAGTTAAAATTGGCGATAATGTCAGCGATGGGCAAGCCATTTGCTCGCTTGAAACCGAAAAAGTATCTATGGATGTCCCAGCCCCATCAGCAGGAGTAATCACTAAATTTCTGTTTAACGAAGGCGATGATGTAATCCCGAACGCAATTATCGCCATCATGGAATCGGGCATGCCAAGCGCCAAAGCATCAGCACCAGCCGCAATATCACCCGCGCCAACAGCACCCGCGCAAGCTATTTCACCCGCGGCACAAAAAATGATTCGTGAAGCCGATGTTAATGCCCAAAATATCCAAGCATCTGGACCCAAGGGACATATCACCAAGGGCGATGTTTTAAATCATCTTGCCAAGCCCCAAGCCGAACCACAGCAACCAGCACCGCAACAAGTTGCCCCCGCAAGCACCTATAACGCCAGCACCACTGAGCGTGCATATGACCCAAGGGGCGAAGAACGCGTGCGCATGACAAAATTGCGTCAGGTTATCGCCACAAGGCTAAAAATGGCACAAAATACTGCGGCGATGCTGACAACTTTTAACGAAGTTGATATGTCGGCACTGATTAAAATTCGCAATAATTACAAGGAATCTTTTGAAAAAAAACATGGCGCGAAATTGGGTTTTATGTCGTTTTTTGTCCGTTCTGTTGTTCTAGCATTAAAAGAATTACCGGCAATTAACGCCGAAATATATGGTAATGAAATTATTTACAAAAATTATTATGATATTGGCATTGCCGTTGGCTCACCGCAAGGCTTGGTTGTGCCCGTGCTTCGCGATGCGGATAAATGCAATTTCGCGGATATTGAAAAAAATATCGCCGATTTTGGCAAACGGGCGCGCGATGGTAAATTATCAGTGGCTGAAATGACGGGCGGCACATTCACCATAACCAATGGCGGTGTGTTTGGTTCATTATTATCTACGCCCATTATCAATCCGCCTCAATCGGGAATTTTGGGTATGCATAAAATTCAAGAACGCCCGATTGCGCAAAATGGTCAAGTTGTGATTGCGCCGATGATGTATTTAGCCCATTCTTACGACCACCGCATTGTTGATGGCCGTGAAGCAGTTAGTTTTTTGGTAAAAATTAAGGATTATTTGGAAAGTCCTGAACGATTATTATTGGATGTATGATGAATATTTGTGAAAAAGTCTTTGTGGCGGTTGATACCCATGATTTTGCAAAAGCCAAGGATATTATCGCGGCATTGCATGGGCAAGTTGCGGGCGTAAAACTTGGTTTAGAATTTTATATGAAATTTGGCGCCGAAGGCATTGATAGATTAATGCGTAATAGCCATATGAAATTATTCTTGGATTTGAAATTGCACGATATTCCCAACACCGTGGTCGGTGCGCTGGATACATTAAAGCTTTTGCATCCAGAATTTATCACGATTCATGGCGCGGGTGGGCGCGATATGCTGGCGCAATCGGTGCAAAAATTATCAGGCAGCGGCATTAAAATTCTGGCGGTAAGTCTGCTAACCTCGCTTGATAGCCAAGATTTAAAGCAATTAGGTATAGAAATTTCACCCGCCCAATTCGTTGAAAATATCGCGAAATTAGCCAGTGATACGGGCGTAGATGGCATTGTTTGTTCCGCGAATGAGGCGGGCGCAATATCGGCAAATACCCCTAACTTAATTAGAATGGTGCCGGGGATTCGCCCAAAAAATTCCGCGCAATCGGATCAAAAACGCACCGCCACACCATTGCAAGCCTTATTAAGTGGCGCGTCTTATTTAGTCATCGGTCGCCCCATCACCGAATCAAAAAATATTCAAAAAACATTGGACGATATTAATAACGAATAAGAAAAAAACGAGGTTTGAAGGAATCCCCCAAAAAATCCGCAGCGTTAGCGAAGGGAAGCTGGGAATAATTATTGCTAATTCTTAATACAACAAGTTTTTTATATATAATTGTTAATATTTTGATAATAATCATTTAAATCTTCACGCCAATTTTTTGGCGCAAAATCAGGTTCATTAATTAAACTGCCAATGACGCAAATTGCGTTGGTAATGTTATTTTGCTTGCGAATGTCGCTAAGGCGCATGGGTTTAATTTGCGTTGAAAAATTACAAATTTTTGCCATTAAATCAATCATTTCAAATCGGCTTACCTTGCCCATTGATGTGGCATGAATTATCGGGTATTTATGGTGGATAATTTCTGATTGAATAATTTGCAATACATGGCTTGATGATGAAATAGATTCATATTCATCAGATACAACTTCAATACTTGGCGGATTCGTTAATAATAACTGATACATATTTTGAAAAAATTTAGGTTTGGCGCAATTTAACATACCAAATAATCTGCCCATTCGGATAATAGTATGATGCTGGGGGATTATTTGTTCAATATATAATTCTGCGCGATATTTGCTGATGGAATAATAATCACAGGGTTGCGGTATATCAAATTCATAATAAATTTCACGATTTTGTTTGCCAAAAACCGATTGGGTTGACGCAAAAAATAAATGGGCGTTAATTTCAAGGCAGGCAATTGCGATTTCACGCGTTGCCATGCAGTTAATTTGATAGGGGATTGTTGGATTAGCATCAATAAATTTGCCATCCGTAACGGCAGCTAAATGAATAATATGACTGGGTTGGTGCGATAAAATAAATGGCTTAATTTGCGTGATATTTAATAAATTAAATTCCAAACTTGACGGTGCAATTACTTGATAATTCATTAAGCGCAATTGCTGGGTTAAATAACTACCCAGCATACCGCTTGCGCCCGTGATTAAAATTTTAATTTTTTGCATTATACTACCATCCGTGAATTTAACAAAATACTCTTATTCAGTTGGGGGGCGTTGGCTACGATATTGCTAAAAAACCCTCATTTAATCGTGTTTTTTAACAATATCTGCTTGGCAATTCACACCCCCCCGATTATAAATCTTAATTTATTTTTACCATTATAAAGTAATTTTGCAAAATAAAAAAAGGCAAAATACCGAATATTCGCTATTTTACCTAATTTTATTTTAATAATTATGATTAACGAATTAAGCTTAAAACTGCTTGTTGTTGTTGTGAAGCTAACGACAAGCCATTGACACCTAATTGTTGGCGAGTTTGCAAGGCAAGCAAGTTTGCCCCTTCTTCGTTTAAGTCGGCAAGCACAAGATTATCACCCCCAGCTTGCAATCTTGACACATATCTTGAAGTAAAATTCAATCTTGTTTCCAAAACGGCTGCGTTATTACCCAAAGTAGCTGCGTTGGATCTTACGCGGCTGATGGCTTGGTCAATGCGCTTAATAAAAGTATCTAATACTTCAATGCGCGAATTATTGACACCAATGGCGGTAAAACTGGTAAAAGCAACCGCGTGAACTTTGCCCAAGAACGCACTAAATACTTTCCCCACTGAGCCTGAAACTTTACCATCACGGCTAAAAACGGTGGGTTCGTTGGTAAACGACGCGCCATTAATACCCGTATGATAAAAAATACTGCGATTGGAAAATGTTGATGCGTTAAAATCAAAACCCTTAATATTAATAATCGCTTGAGTTCTATCCGAAAAGCGCACCGATAAAACATTCTTGGAATTATTAAGCAAGTTTAAGCCTTGATAGGAAGTATCATTTGCTAACTCGCTTATTTGATTAAGAATATTTAGAAATTGTTCATTGGAATCAAGCCGTTCCGTGCCGGTTGAAGACCTTGAGCCTTCAACAACACCGCGTAATTGTTTCAGCAAACTATCAATCGCATCCGTGCCTTCTAAGGCGGTATTAAGGGCGGTTACCCCTTGCGATATATCATTTTTGCGATCGCTTAAATCATTGGCACGATTATTTAACGCCCTTGCCCGAAAGAATGCCACAGCACCATCGGCGACGGTATTGACCGAGCGACCCGTGGATAACCTAAGTGTTGTTCTTTCTGATAATCGGGCGGTATCTTGCAAAGATAACAACGACCCGCGTTGCGATGAAGTTAGTGTAATATTTCCTGACATAGCCAGCACCTTTCTAGTTGATGGATTTATTATTTGGCAATTCTTGCCTTATTAGTTTTCTTATATCAAATTATTAAGTATATGTCAAGTATAAAAAACAATTATTTATTTTTTACTTATTAATTATTTGAAAATCATTATATTTCAATAATATAAATATGCACTGATGCCCTAATTTTTTGAAACGCAATTGCGATAACACACCCCGAGTTTTAAAATTTTCGTGATGAGGGAATGCCATGGCAAAACTCATCTTGACTATTGGCAATAATATTGGTAAAATTAATCATAAATAACAAAGGAAATAAAATGACGAAACAAATTACAGACGGCAGTTTTAAACAAGAAGTATTGCAATCTTCAACACCCGTATTGGTGGATTTTTGGGCGGATTGGTGCGGTCCTTGCAAAATGATTGCCCCTATTTTAGAAGAAATTTCAACGGATTTAGGCGATAAATTTACCATTGCCAAATTAAATATTGATGAAAACCCCATGATAGCCACAGAATTTGGCATCAGGTCAATTCCAACCATGATGATTTTTAAGGGTGGCAAAATGGTTGATTCGCGCGTGGGGGCTTTACGCAAAACAGACTTGCAGGCTTGGATTCATCAGCATATTTCATGATTAATATTATTCTTTTGCACCCGCAAATTCCTCAAAATACTGGGGCGATTGCCCGTTCAGTTGCGTGTTTTGGAGCAAAACTCCATTTGATTGAACCGCTGGGATTTGTATTTTCCATGGATAAAATGAAGCGAGGCGGCATGGATTATTTGGAAATCGCCCCGATTGAACGGCATAGCGATATTCATGAATTTCAAGCAAAATATAAGGGGCGCAATATTTTAATGACAACCCACGGCAGTTCGGAATTTAATAAATTTATTGTTCATGACCAAGATAATATTTATTTTGGCAATGAATCTTCGGGGGCTAAGCCTGAATATCATGCCATGATGGCGCATCGCTTGCGCATCGGCATCATGGATAATACCCGTTCGTTAAATTTAGCCGTCAGTGCCGCGATAGTCCTTTATGAAGCGCATAAGCAATTAACCCCATAAATTACCAAATGAATGAAAAAATTAAAATTTATCTTGATTTAATTGCCAAATGGAATAAGGCGATTAATCTTATATCCGCCAAGGATATGCCGAATATTATGACGCGCCATGTCGCCAACAGCTTACAAATTTTGCCATACTTATCCCATAATTCGCCATTACCATTTGCGGATTTTGGTTCGGGTGGTGGATTTCCCGCAATTCCTTTGGCGATTATGCTTAATAAACCGCTGATAATGGTTGAAAAAGACACAAGAAAAGCAGTATTCTTACGCGAAGCCCTACGGCTTTGCGGCATTAAGGGCGAGGTAATTAACGATTTTTGCCAAAATATCGCGCCAATTAACGCCGAATTTTGCACGGCGCGGGCATTTTTGCCGATAATTAATATTTGCGAGGTGGCGATGCACCATTGCCAAGATAAAAATTTATATTTACTAAAAGGCAAAGACGCCATGCAGGAGATTTTCATCGCCCAAAAGAAATTTGACTTGCAATATGAAAATTTTTCATTACAAGATGGCGGTATCTTAATTATAATTAAAAAAATGAGCTTAATTTAACATGACCGAAATTATCGCTTTGGCAAATCAAAAAGGTGGCGTAGGCAAAACCACAACCGCGGTTAATTTGGCAACCGCGGTGGCGGCGTGCAATAAAAAAGTTTTAGTCATTGATATGGACCCCCAAGGCAACGCAAGCACGGGTTTTGGTTTTGCTGGGCGAGCTGGCGACACCACAATTTACGAAGTGCTGGCAAAACAAGCCCATATTAGCGCTGCGATTCGCCAATCTATCGTCCCGAATTTAGATTTTATCGCTTGTCAAATGAATGCCGCCGCGCTAGATATTGAATTATCCGCGGTTAATGGGCGTGAATTAGTGTTAAAATCGCATATTAACTTTATCGTCCAAAATTATGATTATATTCTCATTGATTGCCCGCCAAGCCTAAATTTATTAACAATTAATGCCTTTTGCGCCGCGAATAGCGTGATAATTCCCATGCAGGCAGAATATTATGCCATGGAAGGATTATCGCATTTAGTGCAAACCGTGCGCCGAGTCCAAGCTAATTTTAACCATCATTTGAAAATTGAAGGCATCGTATTTTCCATGGTGGATTTGCGTTCTAATTTCGCCAAAGCCGTCATTGATGATGTGCTAAAATATTTTCCAACCCAAGTTTATCAAACCATGATTCCGCGCAATATTCGCGTTGCCGAAGCACCATCGCATGGCAAGCCCGTGATTTTATATGATTTAAAATCAGCGGGCGCACAGGCTTTTGTGCAATTGGCAGGGGAATTTTTACGAAGACGCAATAAATAGGAGATATTATGCACATAATTCGCCCAAAACCCCTTACCGCCCAAGAATTTCAACCCTTTGGTGATGTTATTGAAGCCAATGAATTGGCAAAAAATTATTTAATTAATAATAATTCATGCCGCAGATACCATAATTTAGCAAGCGTTGATTCCTTAGACGAAGGGGGGATTACTGGCATTAGTATTTTTGTTGCTCAAGCCCGCATTTTGCCGATGGAAATAACGATTATGGAACGCCATCCGCTTGGCTCACAGGCATTTTACCCGCTGGATAATCAACCTTATTTAGTCTTAGTTGCTTTGGGAGAAAATACGCCAAGCCCCGAAGATTATCACGCTTTTTGGGCAAACGGTCGCCAAGGCGTAAATTATAAAAAAAATTGCTGGCATCACCCTTTAATCGCCATGCACGACCCCGCGCATTTCATGGTTGTTGACCGAATCGGTGGTGGTAATAATCTTCAAGAAATTGCCGTTTGCGGTTTGAGACTATTTAATGCGTAAGGATTGAAATGATTTTAAGGATTATTAAAATATCACCATTTAAAACAGCAAGAATTTCTATTTTTGCACCAGTTTTGACGCTTGCGCTTTAATAGGATTATGGGATTATAGGATTAAATGATTATTAAAATAGTAATTAATCAAATTCGGTTAAAAATATATGGTTGCATGGTTAAAAAGAAAAAAATCCTTCAATCTTTTAATCCTTAAATCCTATTTTAAGGGGGTTTGGGGGAATCCCCCAAAATATAACGAATAAAACAGCATGAATTTTTATTTTCGCACCTTATTTTGCGCTTACGCTTTACTAGAATTAAAAGAATTAAAAGAATTTAATGATTATTAAAATATTTAATTATCAATGTTGCTTAAAAATATAAGGTTGCATGATGAAAAAGAAAAAAATTCTTAAAATTCTTTTCAATTCTTAAAATTCTTTGTAAAGGGGGTTTGGGGGAATCCCCCAAAATATAACGAATAAAACAGCATGAATTTTTATTTTCGCACCTTATTTTGCGCTTACGCTTTACTAGAATTAAAAGAATTAAAAGAATTAAATGATTATTAAAATATTTAATTATCAAAGTTGCTTAAAAATATATGGTTGCATGATGAAAAAGAAAAAAATTCTTAAAATTCTTTTCAATTCTTAAAATTCTTTGTAAAGGGGGTTTGGGGGAATCCCCCAAAATATAACGAATAAAACAGCATGAATTTTTATTTTCGCACCTTATTTTGCGCTTACGCTTTAATAGAATTAAAAGAAATTCTTAAAATTCTTGGTAAAGGGGGTTTGGGGGAATCCCTAAATATTGCGATGGGGTATCATCAATAAAATTTAGTTTAAAAATGGGCAATATCCGCCTAAAAATAACTTGAAAAATGAAAAATTTCAAGTTATGAGATAATTAATGAAATTACATAAGGATATAACATGCAAGATATGGAATATTTATCAGCAAGCAAACATCACCTTGACACTTGGGCGGGATTGAATAAAATTGTGCTATACACAAGTATAGGCATAATTGGGTTGTTATTATTTATGGCAATTACACTGCTTTAAACGATGCCCATTACCATTGCCGATGATTTGCCGGCAATTTCAATTCTTAAATCCGAAGGCGTCATGATAAAACGCCATACTGATGCGGTGCGTCAGGATATTCGTCCATTGGAAATTGCCTTATTAAATTTAATGCCGTTGAAAGAAACGACAGAGATTCAATTTGCGCGGCTTTTGGGGGCATCACCCTTGCAAGTGCAATTAACCTTGCTTACCACCGATTCTTACAAGGCAAAAAATACAGACCCCAGCCATATTCAAAAATTTTATAGCCACTTTGCCGAAATTAAACACCGCAAATTTGATGGTTTAATTATCACGGGCGCACCCGTTGAAACCATGGAATTTGAAGAAGTTGCTTATTGGCAAGAATTAAGCCAAATTTTTGCTTGGGCAAAAAAATCAGTATATTCGGGATTTGCCGTATGTTGGGGGGCGCAAGCCGCCGCCTATTATTTTCATCAAATTCCAAAATATAATTTAAATGCCAAAAAATTTGGCGTATACGACCAAAAAATCTTAGTGGACTCTCATCCGTTATTGGCGGGTTTTGACGATATTTATGCCACTCCCGTGTCGCGCCATACGGAAAATATTCTGGGTGATTTTCACAATAAATCCGATAGGCTATTGGTATTAAGCACGGGCGATGAATCGGGCATCGGCTTGGTGGAGGATAAAGAGAATAATTTCTTTTATTCATTTAATCATTTGGAATATGATACAATGACTTTGGCGCATGAATATATGCGCGATAAGGCAAATGGACAAACAATGCCGTGGTATTATTACCCGAATAATCAAGACGAATTAAAACCATGTAATCGCTGGCGCGCCCATGCGCATTTATTATTTAGCAATTGGCTAAATATTGTTTATCAAGGCACACCTTTTGATTTGGATAAAATTGGTGCGCTATAAAATTACTATTTCTTATCACGGGGCTGATTTTTTTGGTTGGCAATATCAACCCGATAAAATCTCGGTGCAAGGCATTTTAGAAGAAAAATTAGCGATTTTAAACGGCGCACCCATTCAAATTTGGGGTTGCGGACGCACGGATAGCGGCGTGCACGCCCTTGGGCAAGTAGCGCATTTTGATTATGACGGGGCATTACCCGCTTATAAATTACAAGCAAGCTTAAATGGTATGGTCAAGCCCCATCGCGTTGCCATCACCGAAATTACGCCCATTGATTCGGAATTTCATGCAAGATTTTCGGCAAAAATGCGCCATTATATTTATCGCGTTTGGGCGCACCAATCCCCGCCGATATTATGCGCTGATTTTGTATGGTTTGTGCCGCATCAATTAAATACCAATGCGATTAAAACTGCCAGCCAATTTCTGATTGGCACGCATAATTTTCAATCATTTCGCGCGAAAAATTGTCAAGCCTTAAGCCCGATAAAAACTCTGAACCGCCTTGATATTGATTTTGATGGCAAGGAAATTAAATTTTCATTATCGGCAAAATCTTTTTTATATCATCAAGTGCGCAATATCATTGGCACTTTAATTGATATTGGCAAGGGTCGCTGGCAAGCAAGCGCAATTAAAGAAATGCTTGATGCGCAAAATCGCGCCGCAGCGGGACCTACTGCCCCACCCCATGGTTTATGTTTTCAAGGAGTTGACTATGACTAACCCAAAATTTCGTGATTATTTTCATAATGCCGATGAAATTTACCAATTATCCGCCGAACGATTGGCTTCACGGGTGAATTTCGCAAAATACCCAAAACCCGTGCATCATATTATGGAACGCATGATGCACGCGGTCGCCGATGAATATCTCGCCGATGAGATTCGCATAACCCCCGAATTTCCCGCCATCGCCAGCAAATTATTGCACGATAATTGCCGAATTTATTGCGACAGCGGCATGGTTAAAGCGGGGATTATTCATGGCAAGAATGAAAAAATCTTTATTTATCATGATTCAAGAACTCTTGAATTATCGCAAAAAATTGGACGCACAAGGTCAGCAGCTCAAGTAGATTATTGGCTTGAAATGGATAAAAATCATCTCAATAACGCCATTATTGTCATTGGCAATGCGCCCACGGTGTTATTTCGGTTATTGGAATTAATGCAACAAAATCCATTAATTCGTCCCGCCGCATTAATTGCTGTGCCGGTTGGTTTTGTCGGCGCGGAATCCGCCAAAGAATATTTAATTGCAACCCATAATCCACCACCATTCGTCACATTATTGGGCAATCGCGGGGGCACTCCGATAGCTTGCGCCGCGCTTAACGCGGTTTATGAAGGCAAAGGTCTTGCATGATTAACATCATTGGGATTCGCGCTCAAATTTCATTATCGCCCGAAATTATCGCCATTATTGCCAATGCCGATATGATTTTTGCACCAAAGGATAAATATGAATTAATCAAGAAATATTGCAAAAATGCGGTTTTTCAAGAATTTATTCGCCCTTTTGCGCAAAATTTGCCGATAATTCGCGAAAATATCGCCAAAAATTTGGTTGTTTTAGCAACGGGGGATCCTTCATATTTTGGCGCGGGTAAAATTATGGTTAAGGAATTTGGCAAAGAAAATATCATGATTTATCCGCAAATATCCATCATATCCTTGATAGCAGCCGCGCAAAAATGGGCGATTGAAGATTGCGCAATTTTATCGATTCATGGGCGCAAAACCGCAAAATTTTATCCCTATATTCAGCCCAAAAACCGAATTATTTGTTTAAGCGATGGTGAAAATCGCCCGCATGAAATTTGCGAATTGCTAAATTCGTCGGGGTTTGGCGAATCAGAAATTATCGTTTATGAAAATTACCAAGAATCAGGGGAAAAAATCAGCAAATCAACGGCACAAAAAGGCTTTGGTGCCAAAAAATTTGATAATTTTCATACAATGGCGATGGAAATTCGCGGGCAGGGGCAGTTTTTATCGGCAACAAGTGGCATTAATAACGATGAATTTATTCACGATAATCAAATTACAAAACAAGAAACCCGCGCTATCATAATGGCAAAATTACAGCCGTTTCGGCATGGTGTTTTGTGGGATATTGGCGCGGGCAATGGCACAATTAGCGTTGAATGGTGCCGATTCGGCGGTTCTGCCCATGCGGTTGAAGCGCAAGAATTGCGGCTTAATAATATAATTCAAAATTCTTTGAAATTTGGTGATTATGCGGTGCAAACTTATCTTGGTTATGCGCCGAATATCCTGCCTGCGGTTATTCCAGATGCAATTTTTTGCGGTGGTGGTGTATCTGATTATGCCTTATTAGAGGCTTTATGGGCAAAATTACCCAAAAATGGCGTGTTTGTCGCCAGCGCAGCATCATTAGAAGCGCAACAAACCCTTAGTAAATTTTTGCAACAATATGGCGGCAACTTAATCAAGTGCGATTTTGCTGAACATAAGGCGTTTTCGGCAAATTTTCATCGTTTTGAATCCAGACATTCGGTATATATTTATGACAACAGAAAATAAAATTACTGGCATCGGCATCGGCACGGGTGATAGCGAATATCTGACTATCAAGGCAATTCGTGCCTTAAAAAAATGCGATGTTATTTTCACGCCGCAACCGCATACTGATAAAAAATCTATGGCTTACCAGATATGTGAGGGGTATATTCAAGATAATTGCGCCATAATTGCCTATGATTTACCGATGATAAAGGGCGATTTGCCAAATTATGATGCTTATCAAAAGATTATTTCAACAATTCTTGAATTATATGTTGCTGGCAAAGAAATTGGCGTTTT
Source organism: Alphaproteobacteria bacterium (assembly GCA_965262605.1). Classification (GTDB taxonomy): domain Bacteria; phylum Pseudomonadota; class Alphaproteobacteria; order JASGCL01; family JASGCL01; genus CBDHFN01. The sequence continues at coordinate 551,435 of CBDHFN010000003.1, forward strand.
ATGCGAAGGCGACCCATCATTTTATGGCTCATTTCAATATATTGCCAAGCTTTTAGCCGACCAAGCACCCGATGCGCGCATTGAAATAATTGCGGGAATTTCTTCGCCCAATGTGGCGGCGGCTTTATTACAAACACCATTGGGAAGCCGTAATCAAGCCTATATCACCATTCCAGCGACCATGGATTCAGCGCAAATACATCAATGTTTGGCAATATCGGGCGCAAAAACCATCATTAAAATTGGCAAGAATTTTAGCAAAATCCAACAAATTCTAATTGAACGAAATTTAATTGCCCAAAGTTATTTAATTTGCAAGGCGTCTTTGCCCGACCAAGAAATTATCCCGTTAACCCAAGAAATAAAGCCCGATTCCGTGCCGTATTTTTCCTTAATTTTTATCAAGGCGACTCATGATTAATAAAATATCTATCATTACCACCAAAACCACCGACAGCGCAATTTTTGCCAAAATCCAAGCCCATTTTACCAAGCTGGGCGATTTTAGCGTTCACGAAATTTCTGTTGCCCAAGGTGATTTTCAAGAAAAACTAATTCAAGCTTATTTAAGCGGTTTTGCGATAGTCGCTTATTGCAACTGCGCCATTATTATTCGCCTACTTGCTCCTTATTTAGCGAATAAATGGTATGCTTCACCCGTGATGATTGGGGTTAATAATGGCAAATTTTATTATGGTTTACTGGGCGCGCACCATGGCATGAGTGAGATTTTACCACAAATTGCCAAGCTTACAAACGGGCAGATAATTCATGAATTGCCCGATGATATACCCACGGGTTGGCAGGCAAGCAACCTAGATGCACGCAAAAATATATCGGATATTTCCAAGGCAAAAATTATTTCAAATAAAATTGAACAATATGATGAATATACCCTGCACCCACCAATTTATGCGTTGGGTGTTGGTTTGGAAAGGCATGTCAGCGACCAAGAAATGCGTCTTGCCATTGATGAATTTTTAGCAAATTCGCCGATTCACCCAAAATCTTTGGCGGTGATTGCCTCAGTTTACCCAAAAATTGACGAACCCGCCTTGACATTTTTAAGCGAATATTTGGGGAATATTCCCTTGCGTTTTTTTACGCCCAATGAATGTAATCAAGTCAAAACTCCGAATCCTTCGGCAATTGTTATGGCTGAAATTGGCGCAGCATCAGTATGCGAGGCATCGGCTTTACTGGCAGCCAAAAATAATTCAACTTTAATTGAACAAAAAACCATTAAATCCCGTATTACCTTTGCGATTGCCCAAAGCCAAGATTATTTGCTTGATTTAGCGGGCATGGCGCGCGGGGAACTGCATGTTGTTGGTATTGGACCGGGCGATGCGCAATATCGCTCTTTATCAGCGATTCACGCCATTGGGCAATGCGATATTATCGTTGGTTATGAATTATATGCGAATTTAGTGGCGGATTTAATTGCCAATAAAACAATCATAACCCCGCCCTTAGGCGAAGAACGGGCAAGGGCGCAAATCGCGCTTGATTGGGCTGAAAAGGGGCATAAGGTTGCACTTTTAGCTTCGGGCGACCCCGGAATTTATGCGCTTGCCCCGCTTGTGTATGAAGAATTATCCTTAAATGACAATAACCGCGTCCGCAATGCGATTCAAGTTGCCGTTCACCCCGGAATTAGCGCATTTCAAATCATGGCGGCGAAATTAGGCGCGCCCGCGGGCAATGATTGCGCCTTGATTTCTTTGTCTAATATCATGACTCCCGAAAATATCATCAAAAATCGGCTGTTGCATTGTGCCCAAGGGCAATTAACGACATTTTTATATAATCCGCAAAGCAAAACAAGGCAGGATTTATTAAAATTTGCGATAAATCAATTTTTGCAATACGCCCCCAAAGATTGCAAAGCCGCAATTGGCAAGCATTTATCGCGCCCCAACGAAGAAATTATCATCACGAATTTAGGCGATTTTCCATTTGAGCAAGTTGACATGTTTTCCATTGTCATGATTGGCAATATTTATACCAAACAAATTACGCACGGCAATCAAGATTATCTTTACGCGCCGCGTGGTTATATTGAAAAATTACCGACAAAATAGCTAAATTTTTTTTGTTAGCTATTCAATAATTTTTCATGTTTTTTGATGGTTTGGGCAATAAATTCGCGGTTTTGGCGTGTCCAAGCCACGGTGCGCTTAATGCCCTCTTGAATCGTGATATTTGCCTTAAAACCTAATTCTTGCAACGATTTTTCAGTGGAAGCAAATCTTTTGCCTGATTTATCCCAATCCCTTGCTGGCTTTAAATCCACGGGTGTTTGATTGCCGGTTTCTTGATTAATGTAATTTGCTAAATCCAAAATACTTGTTTCGCGTCCGGTGGCTAAATTATAAATTTCTGATGGCTTGCCGTGCAAGGCGCACGCCATTAAACCCCGCGCCATATCTTCCACAAAAATAAAATCGCGGCTAGTATTGCCCCCATTATCAAGCGGTAAAGCTTCACCACTAAGCGATTTCCAAATAAATGTTGGTATGACATTGCGATAAATTGTGTGAATCGTGCCACGCCATTGCCCCGCCCCTAAAATTTCGCGCGGACCATAAACATTGGCGAAACGCGCCTTGACAAAGGGCAATTGGTGGCGCGTGTAAAAATAATTGCCGTATAATTCGCCAATTATCTTGGATATGGAATAAGGGCTGTCGTGAAACAGGCTAATGGGTTGGTCTTCGGTCGTGGCGCTGGGCGCATCGTAAGTTTTTTCCGCCACCGCGCATGCCGCCGCCGCATAAACAACTTTGTTAAGATTTTTTTGATATTGGCTTAAATGGTTAAATAATTTTAACGATGTTAGCGTATTATTCGCATGATCCGCCAATGGGTCGGCGATAGATGATTGATTGCCATGATAACAAGCAAGATGAAAAACATAATCTAAATCCGCGGGTAATTGATGCAAAATTTTATCTTCGGTAATTGAGCCAAATAAAAAAACCACCGATTTATCTTGCGGGATATTAAAGGTTTCCGAGGATAATAAATTATCAACGATAAAAATTTGCTTAGGCTTCTCGCCTAGCAATAAATGCACTAAATTACTGCCGACAAAGCCCGCGCCGCCGACAACTAATATTTTTTTATTGGTGAAGTTTTGTGTCATTTCTTACCCCCGTAAATGCGAATAAATTTCGGATATGCCGTATTTATCATACCAAGCGCATTGGTTTTTGATTAATTGCGTGAAGTTTACTTGCGGAGCCCAAGCAAAATCGCGTCTCACCTTGTCATTATTCAGCGACACCAGCGCGACATCGTCATCGCCCACGGGTTTTATCGGCACGGCAATATTGCCCAAGCCTAAATGCTCGGCGACTAAGTCAAAAATTTCTTTGATACTATGAGATTCGCCCATCGCGACATTATAAATGCCGTGTTTGGGCGCGCCCGCAATTATTTTATCCATTAAATTGATGAAATCCGCCATTGCCAAGAAATCGCGGGCACTATCGGTGCAAAAACACCCCTGCCCTGCTTTCAGCCGTTTATAAAATGTTGGAATCGGTCCAATCGCTAATCTTGCCCCCGTGATATTGGATATGCGCAACGACAAGGTTGGAATGCTTGATTGCATCATAATTTGTTCGCCCGCGGTTTTGCTGATACTATAACTGGTGAATGGGTTAAGTGGATGGCTTTCATCCATCGGCAAATATTGCGGATTGCCATAACATAAGATTGTTTGAAAATTAATTATTTGCGCCACGGCAAATTTTTGCGCATAATGCCGAATTAATGCGCTGGCGTAAGCATTAGTTTGCATATCGCGGGTGATATTTTCAGGGTCGTTATAACTGGCGGCAGAATTAATAATAATTTGTGGGTTAAAATCGTGAAAAACTCTTGCGATTAGGGATTCATCGCTAATATCCCCCTCGCTTAGCGTTAAATTTTTAATGGCGGGCACTAATTCGCGCTTGCCCGTTAAAAAATTATCAACGACATGAATTTCATGCCCCGCGGGAATCCAATGCTCCAGCAAATTAGACCCAAGGCAACCGCCGCCGCCTAAAATTAAAATTTTAGCCATTATTTATTCTTCATATGGGTATATTCGGCGAAAATACCATGTTGTTGGTAATATTGCACGGCATCGGCAACCGTGGTTTCCAAGGGGGTAAAATTAATTTTGCCAAAATCCTTAAAGGTACGGCTTGGGTCAAGCAGGATACTCGGGGCTTCTTCGGGGCTTAAATCGCGCAATTCGGGTTCTTGATAATCGTTAATCCGCATTGCCTTGACAACGGCGTTAAATAAATCTTGAATCGCAATATCGCCACCCGATGAAAAATGATAAGCACCATGACCCTTGCCGTCAATGGCTTGCATTACCACGCGGGCTAAATCCAGCACATAAACAAAATCCCTGCGCGCCTTGGAAATAAAACATTGTTTTTTATCGCGCAAGCGTTGATAAAATATCGGCAATGGACCTGATACATTACGCGGACCCACAACATTCGCCAAGCGAAATGTCACAAAATCAAGCCCAGAAATTTCTAAAAAATCCTCATTCGTGGTTTTGGTAATCGCATATGAACTATTAGCGGGAAATTTTGGGTGGTCAAGCGTGATGGGCGATGATAAAGGCTTAACCCCATAGCATAAAGCGGTTTGAAAATAAATAAATCTTTTAACTTTATGGTTTTTTGCGGCGTTAATAATATTACTGCCCCCCACGCAATTGGTAAGCGTATCATTATACCAATCATTCGGATCTTTGTATGAAGCCGCCGTATGCACCAGCGCATCGGGTTTAAAATCGCCGATTAAGCCATCAACTAATTCTTTATTCGCGATTGACCCAATAAAAATTTGCAAATTAGGGTGCGCGCTTAAATGTTCTAATCGCCCCGTGGTTAGGCTGTCAATCACCATGACCTTATCGCCCCTTGCCAACGCCAATTCCGCGGTATGCGAACCAATCTGCCCCAAGCCACCAGTTATGAAAATTTTAGCCATTTTTACCCCTTGTTAATAAAATATTTAAGATTTTTTCTGCACTATCACCACGCCCATACGGGTATGATTTATCATTGGTTGTAGCATTATTCATGAAAAAATCAATCTTTTTTTTGATTAATTCACCATCGGCACCGACAAGATAATTCCAGCCTGATGTTATAGTTTCGCGCCATTCGGTTTGGTCGCGCATCGTAATGCACGGCACTTGAAAAACAAAGGCTTCTTTTTGAATTCCGCCCGAATCCGTCATAATAATGCGGGCATTTTGTTGCAATTGAATCATGTCAATATAAGGCAGAGGGTCTAAAATTTTAAGCCCATTTAATAGATGATTCATGCCCAATTCATGAATTATTTTTTTCGTGCGCGGGTGAATCGGCAAAACAACTTGTATATTTTTATTGGCGGCTTGTAAAGCATCTAAAATCGCCATTAATCGTTGTTTATCATCGGTATTTTCTTGGCGGTGCAGGGTTGCTAAAATATAATTTTGCTTCGTCAAATTATTTTTTGGCAAAATATCAGAATTTTGCGCAATTTTTTGGTAATAAAGCGCAACATCAACCATAATATCGCCGACATTAAAAGCCTTATCGCTAAGGGCTTCGTGCGCGCAATTTTGCATGGCAACTTCGGTGGGGCAAAATAAAATATCGCTAATGCGGTCGGTGATGATGCGGTTAATTTCCTCGGGCATAAAATTATTAAAACTACGCAAGCCAGCTTCAACATGGGCAATGGGAATATGTAGTTTACTAGCGACCAAAGCCCCCGCCAGCGTGGAATTTGTATCGCCATAAACTAAAATATAATCGGGTTTTTCTTTGATTAAAATAGGCTCTAAGCCAATCAGCATATTGCCCGTCATAATATTATGCGACTGCCCGCCAATTCCTAAATTATAATGGGGTTTGGGTATTTGCAATTCGTCAAAGAAAACTTGCGACATATTATCATCATAATGTTGCCCAGTATGGACAATAATTTCGGCAATTTGCGTGTTAAATCCGTTTTTAATGGCACGGCACAACGCCGATGCTTTGATAAATTGCGGGCGCGCGCCCAAAATAGTAATTATTTTCATGGCGTTTTTTATATATTTAACCAAGCAAAAAAGCAAGAAATTTTGTTATTTATAATAAAAATACCCAAAAGTTTTAAAAATATCCTCGCTAACGGAATTAAATATTTATTTGACAAATTAATGTATTTATATTAAATTACCATAAAATTACAAATAATAACGAAGAGTGCATCATGATAAATTTATTTAAAATACTAACATGTTTTATTATAATAATTTATGGTAATTTTGCCCATGCTGGCGGGGTTTGGGACCGAATTGCCAAAGATAAAACCATTAAAATTGCCGTTGCCAAGAATCTTGCCATGTTTTCATTTGCGAATGAGCAACGACAACAAGATGGTTTTGATGTTGAAGTGGCAAAAAATATTGGCTCAATTTTAGGGTTAAGCGTTCAGATAGTCCCAGTTGACCCCCGTGATATTAACGAAGGTTATTGGGGTTCAAAATATGATATTGCGGTTGCGTCCATCATATCGGATGCAAAATTATTGAAAAATTTTGATATAATTGAACCTTATTATTATCGCCCCATGATGGTGGTTTATAATATTAATAATAATAAAACTAAATTATCGGAATTGGCAAGGGGGGCAATGGGCACAGTTAAAGGCAGTTATGCCGAAGCATTCACCCGCAAAAACCTAGATAAAATTGAAATTCCTTATATGCCGAAATATACTTACCGAATTACGCCTTCGGGTTTTCGGGAATTAGATTCCATTGACCAAGCTATTAAAATAATGGCAGATAAAGAACAAAAAGATATGGAGACTATCTTGATTCCTTCGTTTGATGCCCGCGCCGCGATTTACAAGGGTGCAGGTTTACGCATGTTTCCTGAACCCATATATAGTGAACCCGTGGTGGTAATAAGCGAAAAAGGCGATGTTGAAGTTGTGAAACAAATTAAAACCGCGATTACGCGCCTAAGGGATAGTGGCGCTTTGGCGCAAATTTCTCGCAAATGGTTTGGTGAGGATATATCTAAACCCAAAGAATTAAACTAAATTGCAAAAATTTATTGCTGCGGGAATAAAAATTCGCGCCCTAATTTTACCGAATATTTATCACCATATTGAATAATATCGGCGGTCGCGTAAGTTTCTTGCCATTTATCAGGTAAATAAGACCCCGTGCCAATAACATCAATGGGGGCGCGGGCGATGCCCATCACGCGGCATTTTTCGGGGTTAAAGCCACTTGACGCTACGATTCTTGTTTGGTTAAATCCTGCTTCGTCGAGGTTTTTGCGTAAATGCCAAATCGCCGCGGCGGATACGCCCGGTCCAATTAAATGTTTTAATTCTTGTTCGGATCTATAACCCTTAATCGCATCTGGACAATTTTCCAATAAAATTTGATATGATTTGCCGCTATCCAAGCCCTCGCAATATCTGCCACCAATAGTATCAAGGCGAATGGATAATTTATTTTGGGATTGTAAATTTGAAAATTTTGCGCAAACTTCCAAAGAATCGGTGATTTCTTGCCCAAAATAATCAACCAAAATTGTTATGGGTGAATTGGGGAAGGTTTGATGATAATATTCACAGGCTTTAAGTGTAGATCCCGCATAGCCAACCAAAGCGTGCGGCATCGTGCCTAAACCTTGGCTATTGCCAAAAAAATGCGCCGTCCAATCAGTCGCATTACCGATAAAACCCACGGCATTTTGCTTGCGTTTGGCGCGCATTGAGCCAACCGATGCGGCATATGCCATTAATTCCATCATTTCATTACCCGCACAATGCCTTGCGTCCATGGCAAGAAATTGCGTTTTTGGCAAATCCGAACACATGGAATACGCATTATATGCCGCGACACATGCCGGTCCAATTTTTTGTAATAATAAGGTTTCCAATTCAACCAAATGCGCAAAACTGCCGGAAAAATACAACATTGGCTCACCCGCGCCGACAAATTGCGATTCTTTATATAAAAGTTCAATGGTAATTTTCTGTCCCATAAATTTTGCTTGCTCTTCAAGCCAGTCAACGGCTAAACGCGGGGCAAAAACAACGGGACGACGCATAAATACCGCATATTTAACTTTAACATCGCCGAATTTTTCAACAATTGCCCGTGTTTTTTGAAAATAACTATCGGTTAATTGCTGCACAGAAGGGGGGATTGCTTGTTTCATACTGGTAATATACCAAATAAAAACAAATAAATCTATAAAAAAATCTAATATACTGCAAATAGGCATAATTTTTGAATGGTTAATTATATTAATAAAGGGTATTAATAAATGATTAGGCAATTATTTGGTAAATTAGCAATCATGGGCACGGCAATTTTATTGGCGATTATGCCCATATTTTCGTTCGCCCAAGTTTCAAATGGCGCGGCAAAAGTCCAATTACCCAATGATAAATATAAAAATTATGTTGATGAACGCAAATTGAATGTTTATCGCTCCTATGGTTTTCGTGATTGGTATTTTGGCTTAAATTTAGGGTATTTAATTGCGCCATCAGAAAAATACACGATTCAAAATCGCGCCATTAATACCAAGGCAAATAATGGTTTTGCCCTTGATTTTAATGGTGGCTTTCATATCAGCCGATTTTTTTCCATGGGATTATCGGTTGATGTCGCAAGATTTAGTTCGGTTGCTTATATAGGCACGGAAAAAATTGGCGATATAGATGGGCAAAGCATGAATTTTACACCAGTTTTAACATTCTGGCCCATTGGCAATGACCAAAAAATTTATTTACCCTTTGTGGGCATTGGGCTTGGGCAAAATTTTACCAAAAAAACTTATAGCCCCAAAATCGGCACCCCTGTTAAAGCCGAAGATATTGGCGAATCGGGCACTGTGTTAAAATTAAATTGGGGTATTGATTTTTCATTAGACCCTGCCATCAGAGTTGGTGTGCGCCATGAACATCAATTTTTAGATTTTTTGAAACAAAATAATAAACAAGTTGATATTTTCGGAATTTCTGGCACTGCGGATTTTTAACCATGCGCGTGGCGGTTATAATTACAGCAGCAGGAAGCGGACAGCGATTCGGCACAAGCACCCCCAAGCAATTTTTTGAAATTAACCACCGCAGTATTTTAGAATATGCCGTCTTATCGGCGCATCAATGCCCCGAAATTGATGAAATAACCCTTGTTTTACCTGATGAAGTCATGCCAGATTGGGCAAAATTTTACCCAAAAATTCGCCATGCCATAAAAGGTGGCACAACAAGGCAGGAATCCGTCAGGTTGGGATTGCAAAAATTAGCCCAAGACCCTGCGGATATTGTTTTAATCCACGATGGCGCGCGACCATTTGTGCCGCAAATTCTTTGGCAAGAATTAATCAATGCTTGTCAAAACCATGATGCTATTGTGCCCATATATGCCATCAGCGATGCTTTAAGACAAAATGGCGCATCATTACCCAAAACGGATATTATTCACCGCGTGCAAACCCCGCAGGCTTTTAAATTTTCGGCAATTATCCAAGCGCATCTTAATAATATTCACCAAGAATTTGCCGATGATGCCAGTCTTTATCAGCATGAATTTCACCAACCAGTTGCCGAAATTCAAGGTGATTGGGCGAATATTAAAATTACATATGCCCATGATGCAGAATTTGCAAAAAATTGGCTGGATAAAAATAATATTTATATTTCCGCCAATGGTTTTGATGTGCATCAATTTAGTCAAACTCAAAATGCCGATAATTTTATTATGTTAGGCGGAGTAAAAATTCCCCATGCCACAAATTGCATTGGGCATAGCGATGCTGATTGCTTGCTCCACGCGTTAACTGATGCAATTTTAGGATTGGTTAGTGCGGGCGATATTGGCGTGCATTTTCCGCCCAGTGATGCCCAATGGCGTGGGGCAGAATCAACAATTTTTCTTAACGAAGCTTGTAAAATACTACGCATCAATGGCGGGGAATTACTGCATGTAGATTGCACTATTATTGGTGAAACTCCAAAAATTACCCCGTATCGCGCCCAAATTCAACAAAGAATGGCTGAAATTTGCCAATTAAATTGTAATCGTGTCAGTATTAAAGCCACGACAACCGAGAAATTAGGATTTTTAGGTAGAAAAGAAGGAATCGCTGTGCAAGCAACCGCTTCGGCGCGGATTTTTATAAATTAGGCTCGTAAATAAGCCCTTGGGCGGGCGTAAAAATATGGTTTTGGAAAATTTGCCAATATGATTGCCTTACATAACCATGATTTAATTGCCCATATTCCGTGCGATTTTTTTTATATTCATCGGCGATTAAATACCATGGCATTTTCGGATGCTGATGATGGACAATATGAAAATTATTATTTAAAAATAATTGCCCCCAAAAACCATAATCTTCAACGGCGATAATCCGCCCATTAGGGTCAGTGTGCAAGCGATGTTCCATGAAAGAGCGCACAGAAATTAATGAAACAGCAAAATAACTGGCAATAAGAAAAATTTCAATCGGAAAGTTATACCGGGCTAAAATCATAAAAAAAACGGCAAAAACTAAAAAATGGCAAGCTGTATTAAACCAATATTTTGAATGCCCGAACATTTGCCGATAATGATGAATGCCCCCCAATAGCGGATTTAACAGCATTCTGCCCCAAATATATTGATTAATCATTAAAATTTTTTTACTAAACCATGATTTTTTTTCGTAATCGCTTAAATAATTAAAAAAACTTTCGGGATCTTTGGTGGGGTGGGTTAAATTATAATCATTATGATGGATTAAATGCAATCGTTTAAATTGTTGATAATTCCAGATGATTCCAAATTGCAACCAGCCTAAAATATCATTAACAAGCCGTATATTCGTTGGGTGACCATGCAAAATTTCATGCTGCAAGCTTAATTGTTGCGCGATGCACAGGGTTAATATTGGTAATATTATATACCAAGGCAAATTACCGCCAAAAATATATAATATAATTTCAATAAACCATATTAAAATTATTAAAAATAAAGTTCGCCATTCAATTATCATGATATTCTTTCATATTACCAAAATACCCAAGTGATTTCACATAAATCACTTGGGTAAATTTTGACAATATAATTAATGTTTTTGCAAAATAATGCAAGTCAAAAATTAAGCTTTTCTAAGAAAATTGCGTGTCCATAGATTGCGGCTGGCAAGATAAAAGAAAGGCACAATCATCATGGCAAAAGTTATATATTCGCCATATTCACCCTCTGGGGCGAAATCTTCGGTAACAATATGCCAATAATCATTGTCAATAAAGGGTATTGCGGAAACTTCGGTAAATTCATGAAACGCCATAAATACAAGCTGGACGGCAAATAATGACATAAATATCGTTGAAGCTTGAAAAACAATGCGCATTTCGGATTTGCGCCCATATCTCACCCAGCTATATGCGACAACAAATGCGCCAACCATGCCTAAAATACTGCCGACCAAGACCGAAGTATCTTGATGATATTGCACTAAGCTTACTAATATAGCCGCAATTTCAACGCCTTCACGCACAATTAAAATAAAACACGCCGAAAATACCGCCATAAAAGCAAATTTTTTGCCCTTGTCAATCGCCGATTTTAATTCGTTTTGAATAATTTCCGACATTTTTGGACCATATCGGCACATATGATAAGTGCAACTTGCAACTAATATAGCCGAAACCAATGCCATTGTGCCTTCCCAAATTGGGCTTACACCGCCTAAATAATTAAATATTGCCCCTAAGATTAACGATGCAGCAATCGCTGAACTTGAGCCAAGAATCAAGGCATTAATTAATAATTTTTCTTGGGTTTTTTTTATAAAAATCCAAGCAACTGCAATAATCATAAGGGTTTCTAAACCCTCGCGTAGAATAACTAAGAACGAATCAAGCATTTTTTTCCTTTGTTTTATATGTTAATGATATGATAATGATAATCATTATCATATCAGATATGCCATGTCAAGCATATTTTTTAATTTTTTATTGGCGTTTCACAGCATATTTATTGGCGTTTCACAGCTTATTTTATTGGCGTTTCACACCGTGACAATAAACTAATTCAATTTCTACTTGATAGGGGTAAGATAAATTATTTAATGCCGTATGCATAAAGCGGGCTAATTTTTTGGGTTTAGGGATATTTAAATATAACCCCTCAGCCATGGATTTTAAGTCGCGGTGCATGGCTTGATAATTTTTATAATTGATGGTTAGTGTCTCGGTATCGGTAATGATAGTTTGAAACCCCGTTTTACTGAGCATATTTGCCATTTGCTCTGCTGTGGCAAAAGGTATAAATCGCGGCGAAATACCATTATTATCGGCTAATTCTGCCTCCAAAAACAAAGATTTTAAAGCCATTAAACTATTACCAGCAGGCAGAACAGCTAAAAATACGCCATTGGCTTTAAGCATATCATGGTAATTTTTTAAACTAGTCATTAAATTATTACATCGGTGCAAGATATTTTGCGAAATAATTAAATCAAATTTATCGGCGGCAAAAATCGGTGATTCAGCGTCCCAAGTTATCGTGCTTTTGTTGGGAATTCTTGGGTTTTTTATTGCCACGGGGCAAGAAAATTCAAAATTTTTAATATGGGTATGGTCATGAATGCCATAACCATTGGAATGAATTAATGCGTTATTATATGCAAATATTGCGTCTGCAATGCGTTCGCTTAGCGATTGATTCGTGTAATCGTTCAAAAAATTATCAAAACCCCCAAGATGCGCTTGATGTAGCTTTTTTAAAATAATCGCTTTTTGGAAAATATCCATAAATTTCTAATATATATGGTGCGGTCGGGGGGAATCGAACCCCCACTCTCGTTGCCAAGAAACGGATTTTAAGTCCGTTGCGTCTACCTGTTCCGCCACGACCGCAATTAATAGGTTATTCTTAATTATCATAATATTTGTTTTTGTCAAATAAAAAATACAAATATTTTGCTTGATTTATAAATTTTATATAGTCAAAATACCCAAGTGATTTAAAATAAATCACTTGGTCAGATTTTGACTATTAAGGGGGTTGTTAAGGTTGAAGGGCAGAAATTGAATTACTTCAATTTCTATATAAAATTACCATTTGGTAATTTTATGCCCTGATGGGAATTGATTTTATCAATTTGCATTTGAAATAACCAAAAGGTTATTTCAAGCCCTGATGTCAGAGCTGTTGCGTTAGCACAGAGAAAAAATCCCCCCTTAAACTCAAAATATTTTATCCCATTAGCGATGATAATTTTTAATATTATTGGGGAATCATGGTATATACTAATTTGCGTCAAGAATTAGAATAATTCTTGACAGCTTCACGCATAATAGTATAGTTTAAAATTATTTATGTTTAAATAAACAAATTTGATTATTCTTTATGAATTTTTTTTTATATTATACGGGTTCAAATTCATACAGAAAAAGGATATAAAATGAAATCACATTATCGTGTAGTTGTCATCGGCGGTGGCGTAGTAGGTTGTTCGGTATTATATCATTTAACCAAAAAGGGTTGGAATGACATAATTTTAATTGAACGAAAAGAATTAACCTCGGGGTCAACTTGGCATGCGGCGGGTGGTTTTCATACCATGAATTCGGATACGAATATCTCGGCATTACAGGGCTATACGATTCGGCTTTATAAAGAACTTGAAGCCATCACCGGGCAATCTTGCGGTTTGCATCATGTTGGTGGCTTTACCATGGCGAATGATAATGACCGATGGGATAATTTGAAAGCCGAACGGGCGAAACATCGCTATATGGGTTTAAATACCGAATTAATTACCCCAGAAGAAATTGCCAAATTATCGCCAATTACCAATACTAAGGGTGTTATTGGTGCGTTATATGACCCGCTTGATGGGCATCTTGATCCTTCGGGCACGACGCATGCTTATGCCAAAGCGGCAAAAATGGGTGGGGCAGAAATTATCTTGCAAAATCCGGTCAAAGAATTAATCGCCAATCCCGATGGTTCATGGCAAGTTATCACCGAAAAAGGCACCATACATGCAGAACATGTCGTGAATTGCGGTGGTTTATGGGCGCGTGAAGTTAATGCGATGGCGGGGGTATATTTGCCTTTATTGCCGATGGAACATCAATATTTAGTAACCGAAGAATTACCCGAAGTATATAATCATCCAACCGAATTACCCCATGCGCTTGACCCTGATAGCGAAACTTACTTGCGTCAAGAAGGGCGCGGTTTAGTGATTGGTTTTTATGAACAACCTTGCGAAACTTGGGCGGAAAAAGGCACAAGAATGGATTTTGGGCATGAATTATTACCCAATAAATTAGAACGAATTGAAGCGTCAATGGAAAAATCATTTGTCAGATACCCTGTATTGGCACGCGCGGGCATTAAACGGGTGATTAATGGTCCATTTATGTTTACCCCAGATGGCAACCCCTTAGTCGGTCCTGTGCAAGGCTTGCGCAATTATTGGGTGGCATGCGGTGTTATGGCAGGATTTTCCCAAGGTGGCGGGGTTGGATTGGCTTTATCCGAATGGATGGCTGATGGTGAACCTTCGTCAGATGTGTTTGCGATGGATGTTTCGCGCTATGGGTTTTATGCTAATACCAGCTTTACCCGCAAGAAAGTCGTGGAATTTTATCAAAAAAGATTTTCTGTGCCTTATCCGAACGAAGAACGCCCCGCCGCGCGCCCTTATTTAGCTTCACCAGCCCATCATATTTGGGATAGCATGAATGCGGTTTGGGGTTCGGCATATGGTTATGAAGTCGTAAATTATTTTGCCAAAAAGGGCGAACCAAGGGTTGAAAATTTGTCATTTCGCCGTTCGGACGCCTTTAAAACCATTGGCGAAGAATGCCGTGCGGTGCGTGAAAAAGTTGGCATTAATGAAATTCTTAATTTTGGTAAATTTATGGTCAAGGGCGTTGGCGCAAGCGATTTCTTGAATAAAATTTTTGCGGGGAGCGTGCCCAAAATTGGTAAAATTTCACTTACCCCCATGATTTCGCCCAAGGGTCGCTTGATTGGTGATTTTACCATTGCGCACCGCAGCGAAAATTGCTTTCAATTAACCGCGTCATTTGGCGCACAAAATTACCATTTGCGCTGGTTTCAAGCCCATTTACCCAAAGATGGTTCGGTTAGCGTTGAAAATATTTCAACCGAATTATTGGGTTTTCAAATTGCCGGTCCCCATGCCCGTGAAGTTTTGGCAAAAATCACCACCGAATCGGTAAGCAATCAAGATTTGCCATTCTTAGGCGTTCGTCAAATAGAAATTGGCAACAGCTTGGCTTGGGTCAATCGCGTGACCTATACGGGCGATTTAGGGTATGAAATTTATGTGCCCGCCAATGAACAAGTGCCCTTATTCCATTTATTATGGGAAGCAGGCAAAGAATTTGAGATGCGTCCATTTGGTATGCGCGCCATGATGTCGTTGCGTCTTGAAAAGAATTTCGGTTCGTGGATGCGCGAATTTCGCCCGCAATATACCGCGCTTGAAACTGGTTTAGACAGGTTTATTTCTTATAATAAGCCCCATGATTTTATTGGTAAAGCCGCCGTGTTGGCTGAAAAAGCTAAAGGTGCGGAGCGTATGTTATGCGCCTTTGTCGTAGATGCGCTGGACGCTGATGTTATCGCCGATGAACCCATTTGGTATGATGGCAAAGTAGTCGGGCATGTAACTTCGGGGGGATATGCGCATTTTGTGCAAAAATCGGTGGCGAATGGTTTCTTGCCAATAAATTTAGTGAAGCAAGGACAAAAGGTTGAAATTGAAATTTTGGGCGAACGACGACCCGCGACTTTAATTACCGAAGCCCTGTTTGATCCCCAAGCAACTAGAATGCGTGGTTAAATACCCATCAAGGTATAATTTGTTGTAATGCTTGCTTATTGCCTAGGCAATAAGCAAGTGCTAAGCTTTACCGCAATCGCTTTTAAAACTATCGGGAAAATGCTATTTATAGGCGCATAAATGTTTGAGGAGGATATAATGCCCAGTTTATTAGTTAAAAATGCGAAATTCGTTCTTACCATGAATCGTCAAGCAGGTAATAGTGATATTATCAAAGATGGTGGGTTTTTTGCGCAAAATGGCGTTATTACGCAAGTTGCCGCAAGCGATAAATTGCCACAAACAGCCGATGAAATATATGATGCCAAGGATTGCGTGGTAATACCGGGCTTTGTCAATACCCATCATCATCTTTATCAAAATTTAACCCGTGCGGTTGCGCAAGATGAATTATTATTTGGGTGGTTAAAAACATTATATCCGATTTGGGCGAAATTTACACCCGATGATTTTCGCATCGCCACGGCATTTGGCTTGGCGGAATTGGCGTTAAGTGGTTGCACGCTTTGCGCAGACCATCATTATATTTTTCCCAATGGCGCAAAGCTTGACGATGATTTTGATGGGCAAGCCATGATTGGCACAAGGTTATTGGCAACCCGTGGTGCCATGAGTATCGGGCAGAGTAAGGGAGGATTGCCGCCCGATAATTTGGTTGAAAATGAAGATGATATTATCGCCGATAGCGAAAGATTAATTGCAAAATTTCATGATAAATCGCAAGGCGCGATGCGTCAAGTTGGCATTGCGCCATGTTCGCCATTTTCTGTATCACAAGAATTAATGAAAAATAGCGCGATTTTAGCGCGAAAATTAGGCGTGCGCCTGCATACGCATTTAGCGGAAAATGATGAAGATATAGCATATAGTATTAATAAATTTGGTTGCAGACCTGGGCAATATGCCCATGATTGTGGTTGGTTGGGCGAGGATGTTTGGCATGCGCATTGTGTAAAATTAAACCACGAAGAACAAAAATTATTTGCTCTAACTGGCACTGGGGTGGCGCATTGCGCTTGTTCAAACATGCGTTTAGGTTCAGGTATTGCCCCGATTCGGGCAATGCGGGATTTAGGGGTAAATATTGGATTAGGGGTTGATGGTTCGGCTTCTAATGATTCGGCAAATTTTGTCAATGAAGCGCGCAATGCCATGCTTTTGCAACGCGTGCAAAATGGCGCAAATGCCATGAGTGCCTTAGAAATGTTGTTTATTGCCACCAAGGGTGGTGCCCAAATATTAGGCAGGCATGATTGCGGCGAAATATCGGTTGGCAAACGCGCCGATTGCGCGATTTTTAATCTTAATCATAGCGATTATGGCGGGAATTGGGATAATATTGGGGCGATTTTATTCTGTGGTCCCGTAAAACCCATTGCCGTATATTGTGAATCACGGCAAATTATTGGTGATTACCAATTAAAAACAATGGACATGCAGCAATTGCAAGGCGAACACAAGAAATCTATGAAGAGATTATTAGATAATTTTGCGCATAAAATATAATAGGCACGAAAATTGCACAAATAAAGCTATGATAGGAAAAAAACAAGGAATAATTCTGCTCGCGTGTTTCGGGGTTTTTGGCTGTGATTCGGTGGAAAAAGCTACAAAAGGAAATGTGATTAGTGGCTTATTTAGCGCAGAACAGCCAAGGGAGGGCGTTGCTGGCTTGCCTGTCACGCATGGCGAACAAATTATTGCCCATGAAATTCCAACCCGTGATTCAAGATATTTAGAAGAAATTCCCATAAATAATCAACAAATCGCGGCACAAGAATCCATTGATAATAATAAACCCATTAATATTAATCCCATGAAAAATAGCAGCACGCAAGGCAAGGTTGCGCAAATTATTACCGATTCAACCGCCAAGCCAAGCCAAGATATGCAGTTAATTACGCAATATATGCAAGAATTATCAGCAAAACCCGCGAAATATTCCATCGGCGATTATTATAAATTTAATAATCCAGATTCGGTTTGGGCGGTGGTTGACATAAAAAATGGCTTGATTAAATGGCAATCAGATACGGGCGCAACCCAATTAACATATGATAATCCTTTATTGCCCGCGCTTGAATGGCAATCAAAAATAAATGGTGCTGGTCGGCGATTTATATCGGATAGGACTGGGGTAATTTTCCCCATGAAGAAAAATAATAAATATGCGTTTTTAACAACCGTTGATGCTGATGATGCAGGCGCGCCCAGCCATTATTCGGTAAAATGGCATTGTGAAATTGATGCAGAATATCAAGCAATGCAAACAAAAATCGGCAAACAATGGGTATTTCGTCATGTTTGCCAATATGGTGAGCAAGATAAAGCCTCACAAATGGTATTTTATTACGCGCCCGCTGTCGGGCATTATGTCGCCATGGAAATCATTGATTCGCAAAAAAAAGCGATTACGCGCCGTGAATTAACCGAATATGGTAATAAATTATTGGCAAATGCCGCGACAAAATTACCATTAAATGGCGCAGAAGATTATGCTTTGGCGGAATTTAACAAATATGCCGTTGTAGAAACTGGCACAAGCACCATGGTTAATCAATTTGCATCAGTAAAAACCGAAGAAGCAAATGGTTTAACGGATAAGAATGGCAATAAATCGCCTAATAATATTGGTTCAAAAAGCAATCCGGGCGCGATTTTGCCCCCAGCACCAACTTCACCGCCAAGCGCAACCAGAAAATTATTTTCTGACCCCGCCTTTGATGGTAGCGTCAAAAATTATACCGCCCAAAATAACCCCGAAAATCGCCTTGATAATGGAGATATTGCGCTTTTTAAACCCATTGCCAATTTTGAAGGGCGACCCGCCGTGCAAGAAAGATTGGCAAGCGATAATAATTTGCGCCCCTTTGATGATGAGGCATATAACCAAATTCGCCTTGGCAAAGGACCGCAACCACTTGACCCACAAGGCTTAATTGCGCAACAAGCATCTGGAGCTTTAAGTGGAACGCCAAGACAGCAAGCCGAGGCTTTATTAGCAAAACGATATGGCGAAAGAGTGTCGTCAAGCCGTTATGCCGAAACGGGCGAAGATTTTGATACATCAGTATTGGCGCAACCGAAAATTCAAGATAAATTACACGGCTATTTTAACACGCCGACTAAGGCAATACGCCCCAACCGATTCGTTGAAGCCGATACCCAAGGCGACCCATTATTGCCCCCCAATTTAGGCACGAATAATCCATTGGCATATCAGCAAGATAAATTAAGCAATCAAGAATATTTTCAACGCGCAAACCCAGCTTATCAAAATATTCAACCCCATTTGGGCACAGAACAAGAAAGATTAAGCCAATATCAATACCGCGCTTACGCCGCCGAACCCGACCAATTAGCAGGTTCGCGCGCGCCCAAACCCGCCGATTATTTTACCGTGCAATCAGCGCGCGGCTCGCAACAAATTAAAACACTTGAACAATTGCAAAATGAACAAAGAGAATTATATAAACAACAGCAATATCAACAACAAATTATTGAACAAAACCCATTGACAAGATATGAGGATAGATACGCGCAAAATGATAATAATGGTTATGCCTTAAAACTAGCAAGCTTTGCCAATAAAAATCAAGCAATGCAGGCGTGGCAACAATTAAGCCAAAATTATCCAAGCCATTTCAAAGGCTTAAGCCCCGCAATTCAAGAAGCGCAGGCAAATAATAAAATAATTTTGAATTTATATGCAGTTGGCATACAAAAATCTTCGGCGGCAGTGTCCATTTGCCAAAATTTGCAACGCGAACGCATTAATTGCGAAGTATTTTCGCAATAATTATGGCAAGCGAATTATTATTTTTAAGTATTGCGGTTTTATTTGGGCTGGTGTGTTTTTTATTATGGCGCAATATGGGCTTAAAAAACGCTTTAATTACCGCCAATGCGGAACTTCGCATTATCAAAGATAATGAAAAAATCTTGACCACGCAATTTCAAAATATTGCCCATGAAATTATTAATAAATCTGCGATGGCAACCCATGATAATCAACAAAATAAATTGCACGAAATTTTAGCCCCATTTGCAAAAAATATCACCGAATTGCAAAGCAAAATTGACTTAAAATTTACCGCCGATGGCGAAAAAATTAAGGAATTAGCTGGCTTTATTCAAGGCTTAAATACAGCGTCAATGGCTTTGGGTATGGAAGCAAAAAACCTAAGCGATGCCCTTAAAAATAATAAAATTCAAGGTAATTGGGGCGAAATGCTTTTGGAAAGGATTTTGGAAGATTCTGGCTTAGTTAAAAATATTCATTTTGAAAGCCAAGTCGCCTTGATGAACGATGATAATCAACGGTATATTCCAGATATTCGTATAAAATTACCTGATGATAAAATTGTCATTATTGATTCCAAGGTAAATTTAATTGATTATCAGCGATTTGTCGTATCGGGGAACGAAGAAGATAGCAGAAATCATTTAAAAGCCATTAAAAATCAAATAAATAACCTAAGCGAGAAGCCATATCAAAAATTAGCGGGCAATAATGCGGATTTAGTGATGATGTTTATTCCGATTGAATCAGCATTTTATCAAGCAATTCAAGCCGATAATGAGTTAATGGATTATGCCCTTAAACGCAAAATTTTTATTGTCAGCCCTTCAACCATTATGCTTAGCTTAAAATTAATTCATCAATTATGGCAAAATGATAAAATTGCCAAAAATTCCCAAGAAATTGCCAGATTGGGCGGGGCATTATATGATAAATTAGCAGGCTTTGTTGATGATTTTATCAAAATTGGCAATCAATTACAAACCACCCGCGGCACATTTGAAGCCGCAGAAAATAAATTGCGCAGCGGCAAAGGCAATGCGCTTAAAATCGCCGATGATTTAAAAAATGCTGGCGCCAAAGCCCAAAAAAATATTGCCATCACTAATGATGAGATAGTAGATATTAACATACCCTAATTCCCCAATTTGTTTAAAAATTGACCCAATCAAAAATTTTTCTTATATAACCCGGGGTTAATAATGATAAAGGATAAGTATATAATTCTGGATCGTCCGATGCGCCACTTAATTTATATTTGACACCAAATAAAGCATATTTGCCAGTAACAGGCAAAATTTCATTGATTATCGGTATGGAATCAATGATAGACAAGAAACTGGAATATGGAATAATTGTTCCAGTTATTTCCGATAGGTTTTTGGTTAAATTTACCTCGCCATCAATGGAGAATCCTAAGGCTGGTCCGCTCATTTTACCATCTTTTATGGTAATTGCATGGGTATCTTTGCTGAAATCACCTTCAAAATCCTCAAATTCAACGCCATCATTGGTTAAACCGCCAATCGTCCCGCTTAGCGATGATAATTCTAATAATTTTGATAAAATTCCGGTATTATTTAATCTAAATTTTGTAATTTTCATTGTACCAACCAAGGGCGAATTATACGATTCGCGCCTTGCGCTTAATTGCATGGTGCCTTGTTTCATGTTCGTGATTAAATCAAATCCTTGCAAATATTTGCCAATATTTTGCGAACCCGCGATTAATGATGTGCCATTATTGCTTAGCGTATTTAATTTATAGAAAAATTCTGAATTATGAAAATCAATATCACTATATATATCCGCCCGTTTAGTCCAAGAAATATAATTTTCTGTGCTGGAAACTTGATGTTTATAAAGAATCTTGCCAATTGTTAATTTTGCTTGTTCGCTAATGGGGTCGGTATATTTTGCTGGCGGTCCAGTTAAAGATGATTTATTGTTATTTTGCACAAAATCCGCGATGTTAATTTTTTCAATATTGCCGATATAATTGGTTATTTGGTTATTATTTTGCGCGTTAATCCAGCCCTGCCCCGTTTCCGTCAAATTAAATTTTAGCTTGGCATTTAATATTTTATTATCTTGGGATAATTTGAAATCTTCCAAATATAATGAATTTTCATTATCTTTATATTCTAAATTGCCAATTTCCATGGTATTATTTTTCTGATTATGGGTAATTTGCCCTTGTAAATTCGCTTTGGAGTCTGATGGTTTGGTGAATAAATTATAAGGCGCCTTAATTTCGCACATATTTAAATCAAGGGTAAATTTCGTGGTGAAAATATTAAAATCAGGGGAATTTATCGCAATTTTGCCATTGATAATACCATTAATATTGGGGTTATAGTTGCTGGGTATATTTAAAATTTGCGATAAAAACTTGGCATCGCTGGCAATATCTAAATTAAGAGCTAAATTTGAATTTTTAACATTAGCATCGGTGTTTATGATGGTTGATTGCCCGTTTTTGGTAAATTTTATCGGTGCTTTGGCGGAAAATCCCTGCTTGTCAATATTTAATTCCAAATTACTTGCTTGATAATTGCCATCAAAAAGCCAAGTTTTATTTAATATTGCGTCTTTGGCAAGAATTTGGGCGTGATATTTAACATCGGGATTTTCTATGACGGGCGCGCTTAATTGCAAATTGGTGATTTGCGTGCCAGAAATTTTAGCATCATGAAAAAAATCTGGTATCGGCAAAGGCGTATTTTGGGCATATCGCAGTAAATCTTGGGTTAATCCGCTAAATCGGATATTTTGGTTAATGGTAATTGGGTCTGGTTTGCCTGCATGAAAAATAATTTGCGTATTGCCATTTAAGGCGGTTAAATTTGCCGATTTTGCTTGATTATACGAAATTTTCAAATCATTTGGGCTAAATTCTAAATTTGCATGAATATTTTCAACAATGGGGTAAGATTCTAAAAATTTAATTTGCCCATTTTTAACCACGACTAATGATTTTAAATTATCAATTTGCCAATCTTGGTTATTGGGCGATTGCGACAAATTCATATCAATATTGGCAAAATTAACTTCTGCCTTTTGCACGGCGTTAAGCACCCATGCGCGCGAACTTGGTTCAATATTTATCGCCCAATGATGCGATAAATCATTAATTTGATAAGGCTTATCGCTTTGCATAACCGCGTTAAGCGCGATTTTATGCGCGTTAAATTGCGCATTATTAATTTGCACGCCAAAACCATCAATCAGTAATTTGCCATTAAGCGTAAAATTTTCTTGGGGGCTATTATTATATTGCAAAATCAGCCCCGCCGATTCCAAATTAATTAATTCTGGAAAATATTGCGGGGCGCGAATTTGCAAATTATCACCCTGTGCCAATTTAATTTGCGCTTTTTGAATTTTATGATTGGCAAATTGAATATTAAATTCGCCATTATTATTATTGAAATTTTCAATTTTAATGCCATTCAAATATTGCGCGGGCAGCGATGATAAAAAACCAAAATTCTTAAAATTGCCATTAATTGTCAAATTATTATCAGTTTTGGTGATATTACCACTGGTTTGTGATTGGGCGAAATTAATATTGCATGACGCCAAATAATCATTGGGTGTATTTATTTGGCATTCGGCTTCTAAATTAGGATTAAGTATTTTTGTCCAAAAATTCGCCGATTCAAAATTCATATCTTTTGCTTGTAATGACAAGAAATTTTTAGCGTATTTTGCATGAATATTTGCTTGGAATTTACCAAAATTCAGCATGGAATTTAATTGTAATTCAGGGGTTTTAGTTGTTAAATCAAGGGTTATATTAGCATTATTTAAGCTTATTTCGGGTTGCGAATCGGCAAATAAATACCGAAATTGGCTGTTTATAATATGAATTTTTTTTATCATCAATGAATTTTGTTGTTGCAAATTTGGTGATGCTTGGGAAAATATTTTTTCATAATCATCAGGTAATTGCCATTGCCCATGATGATGGTTAAAATATATATTTATATTATTAATAAAAATTTCATCGGTTGCAATATTACCATAAATTAATTGCCAAAAATCTAACCCCAAAGCTATATTATCAACTTTAATATCGCCAATGCTGGCATTATGAATTTCCAAGACAATTTTGGCGTTTTCCCATTGGTATTTTGCTAAAACTTCGTTAATTTTAACTTCGTTGTTGGTAATTTGGGATAATTTATCGGTAATATATTTTTTGGCGTGTCCGCTGGTTAAATCAATGCCATTAATGGCAAAATTCACAAAAGTTGCTCCAAGAAAAATACAAAGCACCATGGGTAATAAATACCAATGCGTTAATTGCCGTTTAAATTTTTTGGGAATTTCTTTTGACATATTGTTCCCTATATATTGTAAAAAGTCCCGTTGCAATAACGATTGCCGCCCCAATAAACGAAGTTAGCGCGGGCAGGGAATTAAAAATCAGATAGCTCCACATTACAGCAAATACAAACATGCTATACATAAATGGTTGCAATAGCGGGGCTGGTGCATAGCGATAGGCTTGCAAATTCAAGAAATGGCTAAATCCGCCCAAGAAGCTTAAGCCTAAAAAATATCCCCAATATTGTATTTCTGGAATTCTGAAATTCCAAACCATTACCATAAAACTTACGATAGTCACAAAGCCCGCAAACCATAACATAGAAGTTTCGGGCGAATCTACGATGCCTAATTTGCGGGTATAAATTTGAAATAAACTATATAAAATCACGCAAGTAAGAATTAAAATAGTATTTGTATCAATCGGTATCACCCCGGGTTGCACAATGATTAACACGCCCAAAAAACCGATAACCACCGCCGACCAGCGATAAATTCCGACTTTTTCATTTAACAACCACGGCGAAAACGCCGTAATTACAAGCGGTGTTGCCGCCATAAAAGCGTGAATATCGCCAATGCTCATGGTTTTAACCACGATGATAAAAATCATGGATTCCACAAAATATATGGTGCAACGCAATAATTGCAACCATGGTTTATGGCTTTTAATTTGAATTGCCCGCTTTTTCACGCCCCGTTTGGCAAAAAATATTGTGGCAATGAATAAAAATAAAAAACGCCAAAATAATATTTCAAACGGGTTAAAATTTTGCGTCAAAATTTTTGTTATGGCATCTTGCGAAGTCATAACAAAAGTTGACGCTAACAGAATAATTACCGCTAATTTATGATTCTGGTTGGGCATCATTAAATGGCAGTATCCGCAGGCGATAAAAATCCTTCAATGGATAAATATCGTTCGCCCGTATCGTAATTAAAGCCTAAAATCTTTTTATCTTTGGCAATATCGCCCAATTTACTGGCAATTGCCGCCAAAGTTGCCCCCGAAGAAATACCCGCTAAAATTCCTTCTTTAGTTGCGCTTGCCCGCGCGAATTGGCGGGCTTCATCGGCGGAAACTTGAATCACGCCGTCAATATATTGCGCCAAATAATTTTTGGGAATAAATCCTGCCCCAATACCTTGAATGCCATGGGGGGCGGGCGACCCGCCAGAAATAACTGGTGATTCTTTGGGTTCAACCGCAAAAACCTTTAATTGGGGGAATTTGGCTTTTAATACTTGGGCGCACCCGCTAATATGTCCGCCCGTGCCGACCCCCGTGATTAAATAATCTAAACCATCGGGAAAATCCGCGATAATTTCCAATGCTGTATGTTCAGCATGCGCCGAAATACAAGCGGGATTTTCAAATTGCGACGGCACCCAGCTGTTAGGAATCTCGCTTGCCAAGATATTAGCCCGCTCAATCGCGCCGCGCATTCCTTTTTCACGGGGGGTTAAATCAAAAGTTGCCCCATATGCAAGCATTAACTTGCGTCGTTCAATCGTCATAGATTCAGGCATGACTAAAATTAATTTATAATTTTTTACCGCCGCAACCATCGCCAAACCCACGCCAGTATTGCCCGAAGTTGGTTCAATAATTGTAGAATTTGCGTTTAATAATCCCGCTTTTTCGGCTTGTTCAATCATTTTTAAGGCGATGCGGTCTTTAATTGACCCGCCCGGATTTGCCCGTTCAAGTTTTAAAAAAACTTGTGATTCGGGGAATAATTTATGGGCGCGCACAACGGGGGTGCGTCCGATTGTATCTAAAATATTATTGTAAATCATGATAGCTCCTTATTTGATTTTAGCAATTGCTTGGTTTTGAATTTTGGTAATTTTTTTAATGGTCGCTTTGGCAAGGCTTATCATCGTGCGTAATTGCGATTCTTCAAAAGGTTCGCCCTCGGCGGATGCGGCGACTTCAATTATTTTACCCTGTTCGGTAAGCACAATATTCGCATCAACTTGGCATTGCGAATCTTCTTGATAACATAAATCACAAATTACTTGCCCTTGATAAATTCCGGTGGAAATGCCGATGACATGCGATTTTAAGGGAATGCTATTAATTAAGCCGATTTTAACCATATGTTGAAAAGCTAAATGCAGGGCAACCCACGCGCCCGTAATTGCCGCCGTTCTGGTGCCACCATCAGCATCAATCACATCGCAATCAATTTTAATTTGCCGCTCGCCCATGGCTTGAAAATCAACGGCGGCGCGTAATGACCTGCCAATTAATCGTTGAATTTCTTTGACGCGCCCGTCTTCAAGATTACGGGCTCTTTCTATGCGCCTATCGGTGGCACGGGGCAACATACCATATTCCGCCGTCACCCAGCCACGCCCCGATTTTTTCAAAAATGGTGGCACGGATTCATCTAAACTGGCGGTGATTAATAATTTCGTTTTACCGACTTGAATCATGCACGAACCCTCAGCAAATTGGCTGACATGCGGTGTTATGGTAATTTTGCGGGTTTGTTGATGGTTTCTGCCATCATTGCGGATAAATTTAACTTGATTCATAAATGTCTTTCATATTTAGGGGAATTTATTGGGTCTGGGAAATCTTGTCGCCACATCAAAATTGGTTAAATCAAGATGCGAACGCGAATATTCAGTGGAAGCATCGCGAATCGGTTGATAATCCCATGGCTGATATTGCCCTTGCCGTAAGGCTTGATGCAAGATTCTTCTGGTGTCTTGGTTGGCAATTATTTTTTGGCGCATTTGGGCAATATCCCAATGTTCTTTGGCGATTCGCTGTAATCTTTGGGTAATTTTTACTTTATACGCGCTAATATTATTGCTTTCATGGGGATCATTTTCTAAATTATATAAAATATCGCCATCGGCGGGGGCGTAAATATATTTATAATTGCCTTCACGCACCATAAGCATCGGCTCAATCGCGCCTTCGGCGGTATATTCGCAAATTGTCGGGGGGTGGCTATTACCCCCATTTAGCAGGCTTGCCCATGACACGCCGTCAATCGGTGCGGCAATGGCGCCGTTATATTCGGTTAAGTCATTCAAAGTCGGCAATAAATCAATCAAAGAAACGCTGTTTTCAATAATTTTCGGTGAAATAGCATGGGGGTAATGAATAATTAATGGCACTTTGGCGGCAAAATCACGAAATGTCATTTTATACCATAATCCGCGCTCGCCTAACATATCGCCGTGGTCAGACGAAATAATAATAATTGTATTATCATATTGATTGGTTGCTTTTAGCGCGGCGATTAATTCACCAATCATTTCATCAACCATGGTTATATTGGCAAAATACGCTCTTCTGGCGCGCAAAATATCATTATCGCTGATGGCAACTTTGTCAAGGTCAATGGCTTTTTCTAAACGCAAGCCATGCGCATCATTATCATCTTTGGCGGGGCGCGGTATGTTCGGCATCGGAATTTTGATTTTATCATACGCGTCCCAATATTTTTGCCGCGCGGCATATGGGTCGTGCGGGTGAATAAAACTGCTTACCATGCAAAAAGGTCTAGAATCTTCGCGTCTTGCTAATCGGTAAATTTCCCGTTTAGAGCTCCATAATACTTCATCATCGTAATCAAGTTGATTGGTAATTTCGGCAACGCCAGCTTGCTTAACCGAAGACATATTATGATACCATAAATCAATTCGTTCCTTGGGTTCATGCCAATTGGGCACCCAACCAAAATCCGCAGGATAAATATCGGTGGTAAGCCTTCGTTCAAAGCCATGATATTGGTCGGAACCAACAAAGTGCATTTTGCCCGATAATATAGTTTCGTAATTATTTAAACGCAAATAATGCGCAAAAGTTGGGGTTAAACTATCTAAAATCGCGGCATTATCATAACCATGATGATTTTTTATAAATTGTCCGCTCATTATCCCATATCGTGACGGGGTGCATAAGGGTGATGGACAATAAGCATTGGTAAAAACGGCTGAATTTTCAACCAGCTTATCTAGATTGGGGGTAATTGAAACAGCTTTTTTATTAATAAATTTAAGAGCTAAAGCAGATAATTGGTCTGCCATAATAAATAAAATATTGGGTTTTTTTGACATATAACTTCCTTTATTTGTGTTGACTATACATTGGCGCACATTAAGTTGCAAGTAATTTCGCTGTGCTTTTTATTATTTTTTGGCGGGCTTGCTTGCCTCATATAACGCTTGCGCTTTGGCGCTAATATCAACTTTGTCTTGTATGACCTCACGATTATACTGAGCTTGCGCCAATGGCGTTTGCTTAGCAGGCAAGCGAGGGACGCGAACCAATGCGTGCGCAGAGGTTGTTGCCGAAGTTATAGATGATATTGACATATAAAATTATTATATCTGTTTTAAATAATTTTACAAGTTAATTATTTTAAAAAATAGCCCAATAATTGAAAAAAATCATTATATCTTATTTTAAGGGCGGGTGGGGGAATCCCCCAAAATATAACGAATAAAACAGCAAGAATTTTTATTTTCGCACCCTATTTTGCGCTTACGCTTTACTAGAATTAAAAGAATTAAAAGAATTAAAAGAATTAAAAGAATTTAATGATTATTAAAATATTTAATTATCAAATTTGGTTAAAAATATATGGTTGCAAGACGAAAAAGAAAAAAATTCTTAAAATTCTTAAAATTCTTAAAATTCTTAAAATTCTTAAAATTCTTGTAAAAGGGGGATTGGGGGAATCCCCCAAAATATAGCGAATAAAACTGCACGAATTTTTATTGTCGCTAACTATTTTTACGCTTGACTTCCATGGATTCTTTAATAGGATTATGGGATTATAGGATTAAATGATTATTAAAATAGTAATTAATCAAATTCGGTTAAAATATATGCCTGTATGATGAAAAAGAAAAAAATCCTTCAATCTTTTTAATCCTTAAATCCTATTTTAAGGGGGATTGGGGGAATCCCCCAAAATATAACGAATAAAAACAGCATAATTTTTTATTTTCGCACCTTATTTTGCGCTTACGCTTTACTAGAATTAAAAGAATTAAAAAAATCAAGAATATCTTGATAAAATAAATCTTGATTGTTAAGGCAATAATTTGTATAACGCCAGAATTGAAAATTGAAAGTTTAGCAATGACGCAAAATGATAAAATTCCTTTATGTGATTTAGTGGCGCAATATCAAATTTACCGCCCACAAATGCAGCAGTTTTTTGACGAAATTTGTATGCAGAGCGCATTTATTAAAGGCAAATATTGCCAACAATTTGAAGCAGATTTTACCAAAGCATGCGAAGCAAATTATGGCGCAGGTTGTTCTAATGGCACTTCGGCGTTAAAGCTTGCGCTGGAAATTTATGGGGTCGGACATGGCGATGAAGTTATTTTGCCAAGCCATACTTTTGTTGCCACCGCCGAAGCCATCTTGCATGTCGGTGCAACCCCTGTTTTTGCCGATATTAACCCCCATGATTACACTATTTGTCCAAAATCTGTTGCAAGATTAATTACCAAAAAAACTAAGGCAATTATCGCCGTGCATATCTATGGCACGCCTTGTGATATGCCACAATTACAGGCAATTTGCGATGCGCATAATTTATTATTATTTGAAGATTCCGCCCAAGCCCATCTGGCAAAATATCAAGATAAAATTGTCGGTAATTTTGGGCATGCAGCTTCGTTTAGTTTTTATCCGGGCAAGAATCTTGGCGCCTATGGCGATGCGGGTTTTGTCATTGTTCGCGATAAAGATAAATTCACGCAACTTAAACGCTTAATTGACCACGGCAGGTTAAGCAAGCATGACCACGAAATTAATGGCTATAACGAACGAATGGACGCGATGCAGGCGGGGATTTTAAGCATAAAATTACCGCATTTACAAGATTGGAGCGCGGCAAGACGCAAAATTGCTAATCATTATCATCAAGCTTTTGACGGCAAAAAAGATATTAAAATTATGCAAATTAGCAATGATAAAACCCCCGTGTATCATGTTTATTGCATTCAAGTCAATCATCGGGCAAAATTATTTGAAATTCTTGATGAAAAACAAATTTCATTTGGGATTCATTACCCCGAACCTGTGCATGTTTTAAAACCTTTTCAGCAATTTAAGCGCGATAATTTAAACATCACCGAAGAAATTTCCCCAAAAATTGCGTCTTTGCCCATTTACCCAGAAATGACGGATAGCCAAATTCAACGGGTTATTGACGCTGTTTTAACATATAGTCGGTTATAAATATGCACCCAGCCTTTTCCGTGATAATTTTTACCACCATAACGGGTTTAGGTTATGGTATTGCCAATATTGTATTTTTAAATGCTTTATGGGGGCGATGGAATGAATTTAATATTTTTTTAATATTTATCTCTTATTGCTTCGTGGCTTTGGGTTTATGTGCATCTTTGTTCCATTTGGGGCATATTAACCGCGCATGGCGCGCTTTGTCCCAATGGCGAAGTTCTTGGTTATCGCGCGAAGGGATTTTGTCGTTATTAAGTTTTATCCCGCCGTTTTTTATTATATTTTTTGCCAATGCCGATATTTTTATCTTATCATTATTGGGATTAATCATTAATTTTTCGGTTATTTTCGCAACCGCGATGATTTATGCGTCCTTAAAACCGATTCAAGCATGGCATAATCCGCTTGTGCCTATATTATTTCAGCTTGTCTCGCTTATCAGTGGTTATTTAGCTATCGCCGCATTAACCCACCAATATGATACAAGAATTTTTTGGGGCATCTTGCTTAGCATGGCTATTTTTAGCCTATATTGGTATATAATTGCCCGCGAACCCGCCATTTCAACGATTGGTTCCGCAACCGGTTTGGGAAAATTAGGCAAAGTGCGCGCCATGGATTCGCCCCATGATGGCGCCAATTACTTGCAAAAAGAAATGGGTTTTAAAATCATGCGCCAACATGCGCAAAGCTGTAAATTGGTTATTTTAGGTCTGTGGTTTTGGGCAATAATGGCGGTGCATATTCACGATTATGGTATTATTATTGGATTTTTTGCATATTTTAGCGGTGTTTTTTTAAGCCGATGGTTGTTTTTTGCCGAAGCGAAGCATGTTGTTAATCTATACTACCCTTCTTAAATTTTAAAGCTTTTAAAGCACTGATTTTGGGCATTTTTAAAGCCCTGATTTTGGGCATTTTGCGTCGTCATAAAAAAATTTTAAAACGCATG
Organism: Alphaproteobacteria bacterium; assembly: GCA_965262605.1. Lineage (GTDB taxonomy): Bacteria > Pseudomonadota > Alphaproteobacteria > JASGCL01 > JASGCL01 > CBDHFN01. The sequence continues at coordinate 582,661 of CBDHFN010000003.1, forward strand.
AACACTTAGAGTTCACTTGCCTTTTAAAATTTTTTTCTTCCTAGCACTATACCCAAACTGAGCGCTTTATTCTTTTGTAAACCATGATTTTGGGCATTTTTAAAGCCCTGATTTAATGGTAATTATTTTAAAAATCACGGCATATAAATAAAATTTTATGTAATTTGCAAATAATTCTTGCAATATTCGCATATTTTATTATAGTATATCTTAGTGGAAGCATTATAATATAAAAATATTCAATAATAATTGACAATGATTATTATGAAAAATTTAGGATAATGCCATGACTAATGCCATTTCAAATTCAAATTCCAGCGCAGAATACCTCAAAACCCTAGGCGTCAGAAATAAGAAAAAATTAAATAATAATGCCGATATTACGCAATTATTGGGTAATGAAGCGCATCCACAAAATCTGCAAGATAAAATTTCATTTGCCCAGCAAATTGGCAAATATCGCCAAGCTGAACGCAATAACGCGACATTGAGTGCCCAACAATTCACCGCCCAAAGATTTGATTACCAATCATTTAAGGGGCAGATTTCGGGCAATGATAATGGTGATATTTTATCGCAAATCACCGATTTTTTAAGTAATATCCTGCAAAATGCCCAATCGCAAGGCTTAGGAAATTTATTGAATCTTGACGATAAATCCCCAGATGATAATGCTAAGGACGATGCAACAAATGATGCGAATAAAAATAATAAATTAGATATATTAGCGCAATTGCAAAAAGCTTTGCAAGCTGGTGAGGGTAAATTTAGCTTTCATTTTGAGCAATTAACGAAATTTTCAACCGAAAACACTGATTTATCGCAAGAAAACCCTGAAGTTTCGCAATATTTCCAAAAACTTAGCGTTGACTTCACAATTACTTTTGAAAAACCCACCAATATTGATGATGATGCGCAAGTCCAAGAATCTAATGGCGAAGATGGTAATAAATTGGATTTATTGGATAAAAACGGCAATTTAGATTTATCAAAATTAGCCGATTTTCTGAATCAAGAATTAACAAAATTCGCCGATATTTTGGGGTATTCCGATAATGCCAAGAAAAAATTAGCAGCAGGCAAAAAAATTGATAATAATGATGGCAATAATACGCCAACCCCCCTAGATTTAGCCATTGATGCCGCTAAAAATGAGCAATTAAGTAAATCGCGCTTGGGCTATTTTTCCTTCCGAAGTGAATCATTAATTAACATCACTATTTAATTAATTTGGCATGATTCTTGAATGTTTATTTTTTGAGAAGAAAATAACCATAGGAGAGAATCATGGCATCAGCAAGCCCCGATTTAACAAATAATTTATACGCCGCCAGCCGTTATTTATCGGCACGGCAAAAAATCTTATCACAAAATATCGCCAACAGCGACACGCCGCGATATGTTGCACGCGACTTACAAAAAGCCGATTTATCGGGTGGCAATGAATTTTCATTATTTGTCGCCAATGGTAAAAGCTATAGCACGGGGGCAGCAAATTTAACGGCGCACGCCAAAGAAGACAAAACAGCTTATGAAATCACGCCAGACGGCAACCGCATTTCATTAGAACAACAATTTGTTAAAGTAAGCGAAACCCAAGAAAAATTCGCCTTAATCAATGGTTTAATGCGTAAATGGAAAAGCATAAAATCAACCGCATTAGGCAATGTGTAATTAGGAGAGAACTATGAATGATTTAAAATCCGCAATGGCAATTGCCACATCTGGTTTAAAAAGCCAAAGCTATCGCATGAAAATTGTGGTGCAAAATATCGCCAACAGCGAATCAACCGCGGCTTCGCCCGACAAAGACCCCTATACTAGAAAATTAGTAAGATTTGAAAATATCTTAGACAGAAATCTTCAAGGCGAAATTGTCAGACCCGGTCGGCTTAAATTGGACAAATCACCATTTATTTTGCGGTATGAACCCAATCACCCCGCCGCCGATGACAAGGGATATGTCAAATACCCCAATGTTAATAATTTAATTGAATTGGGCGACATGCGCGAAGCGCAAATTTCCTATCAGGCGAATTTAAATATGGTAACCACAACCCGCCAAATGATTGCTAATACCATTGATTTATTAAAATCTTGATTTTTAGGAACGAGCATAATGAATAAATCAGAACATTCCCCAGATATTTTCTAAAATAGCTAAGAATTTTTGTCGCCAAGTGATTGAATGACATTGGTATTTGTAGTAAATGCGTTTTATTCGTTATTTTTTGGGGGGCACACAAACCCCCTTTACCAAGAATTATAAGAATTTCTTTTAATTCTATTCAAGCGTAAGCGCAAAATAAGGTGCGACAATAAAATTCTTGCAGTTTTATTCGTTATATTTTGGGGGATTCCCCCAAACCCCCTTAAAATAGGATTTAAGGATTAAAAAGATTGAAGGATTTTTTCTTTTTCATCATACAGGCATATATTTTAACCGAATTTGATTAATTACTATTTTAATAATCATTTAATCCTATAATCCCATAATCCTATTAAAGCGCAAGCGCAAAATATGGTGCGAAATGAAAAAATCTTGCTGTTTTTTCGTTATATTTTGGGGGATTCCCCCAAACCCCCTTAAAATAGGATTTAAGGATTAAAAAGATTGAAGGATTTTTTCTTTTTCATCATACAGGCATATATTTTTAACCGAATTTGATTAATTACTATTTTAATAATCATTTAATCCTATAATCACATAATCCTATTAAAGCGCAAGCGCAAAATATGGTGCGAAATGAAAAAATCTTGCTGTTTTTTCGTTATATTTTGGGGGATTCTCCCAAACCCCCTTTACAAAGAATTTTAAGAATTGAAAAGAATTTTAAGAATTTTTTTCTTTTTCATCATGCAACCATATATTTTTAACCGAATTTGATTAATTACTATTTTAATAATCATTTAATCCTATAATCCTATTAAAGCGTAAGCGCAAAATAAGGTGCGACAATAAAATTCTTGCAGTTTTATTCGTTATATTTTGGGGGATTCCCCCAAACCCCCTTAAAATAGGATTTAAGGATTAAAAAGATTGAAGGATTTTTTCTTTTTCATCATACAGGCATATATTTTAACCGAATTTGATTAATTACTATTTTAATAATCATTTAATCCTATAATCCTATTAAAGCGCAAGCGCAAAATATGGTGCGAAATGAAAAAATCTTGCTATTATAAAAGCTTTCATCACCGATGGCAATACCACTCAATCCTATGGCGACATTTATTCTTAGCAATTTTTTTTAACAAAAATCTGGGGAATGTCATGGGAACTTCACCGCAAACCCTTCAATTGCAAATATTGGGAAAAGCGATTTTTAAAGATTGTAATTTTTAATAATACCGCGGCTAAAATCAATGGGATCGCGCAAAGTTGGCGCGCCAGCCAAAGATTTAAATAATTGCAATGAACTATGCTGGGCGGGGTATCGGCTACTTAACGGCTGAATAGCATACCCTTGCGCCAAATATTGGTCAAAGGGTTGTGTTTGCAGCGTCCTGCCTATTGTAATGACTTTTAACAATGCCATTTTACTCCTCAAATGAAAATTATATAATGGTTTATAGTAATTTATTAGTATATATATCATAAAAAAATTATTTTGCAAATAAAAAATGCGTTTTATTGGAAAGATTCTAAATATACTGCCGTGCGTGAAGGCATCAATAATTAACTATTTATTTGGAGGGTTGCGTTCGCGACGATATTGATAAAAAACCCTCATTTATTCGCTTTTTTTAAGAATATCTGCTTGGCACCCCTCCCAACCCCCCCTATTATCCAAATTCGCTGTCAAGAATTATTATACCCCCCCATAAAAGATAAAAAAAAATTATGGTTAATGAAGTGTAATTTACTTTTATTATGGAGAAAATATGGTATAATAAAATTTAATATCAAAGGTAAGGATAAATAATGTCAGAAGATCCCAAACGCGGGCGCAGATTGCGAAGCCGTAGCGAAAGCGATAATTGGTTGGCACCACGCAAACAATTTGTGCGCACCACAAACCCCTATACCCCCATGAAAATTATTTCCGATGATGAAATTGAAGCAATTCATAATAAATCATTGGAAGTTTTAGAAGATATTGGCATTCAATTTTTATTGCCTGAATCACGGCAATTATTGCGCGAAGCTGGTTTATCTTCGGCAAAAAAAGACGAAGTTTTGGTGAAATTAGATAGGCATTTTGTGCTTGAAAAAATCAAAACTGCGCCTTCGCAATTCACGATGCATTCGCGCAACCCGAACCATAATTTTGTCATTGGTGGTAAGAATTTAGTATTTGCTAATGTCGCCAGCGCCCCATATGCGGGCGATATGGAAAACGGCAGGCGCAGGGGCAATCATGAAGATTATCGCAAATTTTTAAAATTAACCCAATCTTTTGGCATTATTAATTCCAACAGCGGTTATCCGTGCGAGCCGACCGATATTCACCCGAATATTCGCCATTTAGAAGCAATTCGCGACCAATTAATCTTAACCGATAAAGTGCCCAAAATTTATTCTTTGGGCAAGGGGCGCAATTGGGACGCGTTTGAAATGGTGAAAATCGCCCGCAATATTGACCATGAACAATTTTGCCGTGAACCATCGGTGATGACGATTATTAACACAAACTCACCCTTAAAGCTGGATTTGCCTATGTCTAAGGGCATTATTGAAATGGCACGACATAATCAAGTTAACATCATCACGCCTTTTACCTTGGCGGGCGCGATGGCGCCAGTTACGGTGGCGGGTGCTTTGGTGTTGCAAAATGCCGAGGCCCTTGCGGGCATTGTGTTATCGCAAGTCGCAAGAGCAGGATCCCCCGTGGTTTATGGTGGTTTTACTTCGTCCGTGGATATGAAATCAGGCGCGCCGACTTTTGGCACGCCCGCGCATTTTCAAGCAACTGTCGTGGGCGGGCAATTGGCACGGCGGTATAATTTACCTTATCGTTCATCAAATACGAATGCGTCATGCGCGGTAGATTCGCAAAGCGCCTATGAATCGGTATTTTCATTATGGGGTGCGGTAATGGGCGGTTGTAATTTTATGCTGCATAGCGCAGGTTGGCTTGAAGGTGGCTTGCAAGCGAATTTTGAAAAATTCATCATTGATGTTGATAATTTATACATGATTCACGAAATGTTAACGCCATTTTTAACTGATGAAGATTCCTTGGCAAAGGATGCGATTGCCGAAGTTGGTCCGGGCGGGCATTTCTTTGGCACGATGCACACGCAATCGCGCTATAAAACAGCTTTTTATAGTCCATTAGTATCCGATTGGCGCAATATCGGGCAATGGGAGGAAGCAGGCAGCCCCAATGCAACCACGCGTGCGAACCATATTTGGCATAAAGTTCTTGATGATTATGAACAACCCGATATGGCGATTGAAACCCGCGAAGCATTAGACGAATATGTCGCCAAAAGAATTGCCGAAGGTGGTGCCGATGATTCAGTGTAAGAAAATTTAGGAATAAAATGCCAAAAATTAACGATATAGCCGCACAAACGCTGCAAGAAATTACCGCCGATGGTTTATTAAAAACCGAACGGGCAATAACTTCGGCGCAATCTTGCCATATAAGCGTCAAAAACGCGCCGAATGCGCAATATTTAAATTTCTGTGCCAATAATTATATGGGATATGCGAATCACCCGCAAATTATCGCCGCCGCGCATCATGCCCTTGATAAATATGGTTATGGTATGGCTTCGGTGCGCTTTATTTGTGGCACTTTGGATTTTCACCAAGAATTAGAACAAAAATTAGCCAAACTCTTAGGCACCGAGGATGCGATTTTATTTTCGTCTTGTTTTGATGCGAATGGTGGCGTATTTGAAGCATTATTAAACGACCAAGATGTGATAATATCCGATGCGCTTAATCACGCGTCAATTATTGATGGCGTTCGGCTAAGCAAAGCCGAGCGCGCAAGATACGCCAATAATAATATCCAAGAATGTGAGGCATTATTGCAAAAATACGCCGATAAGCGCATCAGGCTTATAGTCACTGATGGCGTGTTTTCCATGGACGGCGTCATTGCAAACTTGCCCGAATTGGTGAAATTAGCCCAAAAATACGATGCGCAAATTTTGATGGATGATAGTCATGCGGTTGGCGTGATTGGCAATCATGGTGCGGGCACGCATGATTATTGGAATTTAATCGGTAAAGTTGATATTATTACTGGCACTTTGGGTAAAGCGTTGGGCGGTGCCGCGGGCGGTTATGTCGCGGGGCAAAAAGCAACCATTGATTTATTGCGCCAAAAGGCAAGACCTTATTTATTTTCCAATGCCTTGCCACCGATGATAGTTGGCGGTGCGCTAGCAGCACTAGATTTAGTCGCAAAACAACCCGAAAAACGCGAAAATTTACGCCAGAACGCGGCGTATTTTCGGGAAAATATGGCGAAGGCGGGATTCCGACTATTGGGTAAAGACCATGCTATCGTGCCAATTTTATTGGGTGATGCGCAAATTGCCAGTGAAATGGCAAAATTATTAATGCAAGATGGCATTTATGTTACCGCATTTTCATTCCCCGTTGTGCCCAAAGGCATGGCGCGGATTCGCACGCAATTATCCGCCGATTTAACCATTAAAGATTGCCAATATGCCGTTGAAAAATTCACGGCTGTTGCCAAAAAATTAGGAGTATTATAATGCCAAAACCCCAAACCATGCGCTCTTTAATGAAACTTCACAAGCAAAAAGGTTTATGGCTACAAGAGGTGCCTGTGCCGCAAATTCGCCCGCATGAAGTCTTGATTAAAATTCATCAAGCCGCCATTTGTGGCACGGATAAGCATATTTATGAATGGGACGAATGGGCGCAAAAAACTATCCCCGTGCCGATGGTGGTTGGGCATGAATATTACGGCGTTATTTGCGAAGTCGGCGAATTAGTGCAAGGTTTTTCGCAGGGTATGCGCGTCTCGGGCGAGGGGCATATTACTTGTGGACATTGCCGTAGCTGCCGTTCTGGTTATCAGCATTTATGCGCCGATACCATTGGCATTGGGGTTACAAGGCAAGGGGCGTTTGCGGAATATCTTGCCCTACCTGCCAGCAATGTTTGCCCGCTTCCCGATTCGGTAAGCGATGATATTGCCAGTATTCTTGATCCTTTGGGCAATGCGGTGCATACGGCTTTGGAATATGACCTTGTCGGTGAGGATGTATTAATTACCGGCGCGGGTCCGATTGGCTTAATGGCGGTTGCCGTGTGCAAGCAAGCGGGCGCGCGCCATGTCGTTATTTCTGATCTTAATGATGCAAGATTGGATTTAGCCACAAAAATGGGCGCATCATTAGGGGTTAATCCCAAAAAATCATCATTTAAAGACGCCATGAATCAACTTGGCATGAAAGAGGGTTTTGATGTCGGTTTAGAAATGAGTGGTAATGGCATGGCACTTAATGAATTAATCGCCAATTGTCGCACGAATGGTAAAATTTCTTTATTGGGACTTTACCCATCGGCACCATGCGTTGATTTAAATGCCGCAATATTCAAAGGCTTGACCTTCAAGGGAATTTATGGGCGCAAAATGTTTGAAACTTGGCATAAAATGTTTGCGTTAATTGAAAGCGGGCTTAATATTGATGCCGTTATCACCCATCATTTGCCCATTGAACAATTTGATACGGGTTTTCAAGCGATTCTTAAAGGCGAAGCAATTAAAGTTATTCTGCATTTTTAGTTTTTCGGATGAAGCTTGAAGAAATATCGCAATAAGCACAATGCACTAGGTAAATTTGCGGTTTTCTGCGCCACCAAGCACCAACCGAATAATTGCCCGTAAAATGCGGTAATATCCCGTGCACTTTGGCGCGATTAAAATGAAAATAAGGCTTACGGGCAATAACACCAATGGGAATATTTTGCGCAATAACCCGAAAATTTTGCCATAAATGCAAATGAAAATAACTATCCGCGCCCATTAAATATATAAATTTATGCGGGAAAAATTGCGGGGTAATTTGCACCATTTCATAAGTATGGATAATATTATGCTTAATCTCAAAATCTGAAATTTTTATGAATGGCTGGTTTTTCGTTAATGCTTGACATAAAGCGATTCTTTCGCGTGGCGATGGTAAATTATCGTTATTTTTCAATGGGTTGCCCAAAGCCACAAACCACCATACTTCGTCTAGATTAAATATTTTTTTGGCAATTTTACTAAGATGCAAATGCCCAAGATGCGGCGGATTAAAACTGCCCCCTAAAATGCCAATTTTCTTAAAATAAGCCATTTATTTTGCCATCTTCGTCAAATTTCATTAATAACGCATATTTATTGCCCGCTTGATATTCAATATAACCCATTAATTCCAATTCTAAAATACAATGGTTAAATAAACCATTCATTAAGCCGCAACTGCGCTTTAATTCATCAAGATGAATGGGCGAATAAGATAATTTTTCTAAAATAAGTTTTTTGGCTGATTCGCTTTCATTATCAGAATATTGTTCAATATTGGGCATAAAATCTTGGTCATCAAAATAATTATCAAATTTATCTTCGTTAAATAAATTAATTTGTCGGCGCAAAATTGGTTCTATATCATCAGGAGTTTCGCATAAATGCGCGCCGTTGCGAATTAAATCGTTGCAACCGCGCATGCGGGAATCTAAGGGGGAACCGGGAATTGCAAAAACATCGCGCCCTTGTTCGGCGGCAAATTTGGCGGTAATTAAAGTGCCCGATTGTAAGGCGGCTTCAACCACTAACACCCCCAAGGAAAGCCCTGATATAATGCGGTTGCGTTTCGGAAAATGTTTGGGCAAGGGCTTTGCGCCTAAGGGCGCCTCGCTGACGATTGTGCCAATTTCCTTGATTTTTTCGTATAATTTTTGATTTTCTTTGGGATAAATTTCATCAACTCCGCCCGCTAAAACAGCAATCGTGCTGGACGAATTTGGCACATTTTGCAACGCGCCTTCGTGGGCGGCGGTGTCAATACCCCTTGCCAAGCCTGAAATTATTGTCCAATCTTGCGATAAAACTTGCGCAAATCTTTGGGCTAATTTTAAGCCATTTGCCGAACCATCGCGCGCGCCAACAATGGCAATGGCGGGTTTATGCAAGTAAACCTCATGCCCTAAAAACGAAATTATTGGTGGCGGTGCCGGAATATTACCCAATGATTGCGGGTAATTAGCTTCGCCCCATACTAAAATTTGTCCGCCAATTTTGGCGGTATTTTCAATTTCTTGGGAAATTTGCGCATCGCTTGCCAAAGAATATTGTTTGGGGTTTTGCCGCAATGCCGATACTGCTTTCGTTGCTGTGCCAAATTTACGAATTAAGTTAGCAAACGCCAACGGTCCAATTCGTTCGCTTCTGGCTAAAATAATGCGGGCAAATTTTTCATTAAAATCCATAATTTCACAAATCTTTAATGCCCAAAGCGCGTTTAAAGCGAAAATTTAATTCCTGTGAGTTTTCGTAACCAATCGGCTTGACATTAATAATATTGGTTTTGGGGCTAGGGTTAATGGCGGGATTTTTTAAATAATTAAGGCTGATTTGTTTGTCATTAATATCAAAATTATGAGGCATTCTGGTAATTTCAATCACCTTCGTCATGACGACGGGATTTAAGGCAAAATCATAAAACGCGTGCGCTTCCAAAATTGCGGGCGAATTTTGCATAATCATCAAGCATATTTCTTCGCTTAATGTGCCTTCGGCGACATGGATAAAATTAAGCGCGGGGTTAACTTGTTTTACCGCCATGCTTCGCCCCACGGATCCCATGGCTAAGTCCAATTCTTCGGTTAAAATTTTAATTTCCGAATCATAATTACATAAAGTAATATCGTTAGATTCATAAATATTTTTTAAAAAATTTTCCGCCTTTTGATAATCCTTTTGCTCCTTAGAATTCGCATCAAGCCCCAAATACATCATGGCGATTCGCATCATTAATAAACCATTATTATACCAACCAATGCGTAATTTTTTATTATTTGTTTGCGGAATTTTGTTAAAAATTGCATTCCAGCTAGTTAACTTAAAGCGATTTGTATCGCAAATTATGCCATAATAAGTTTTTAGTGGCGCAACTGAATAATGATTTAAACTATCAATCGGCGAGGTATAATTAGCTTTAAGATTTTGAATATTGGGCATAAATGCGCGATTAATGGGCGCAACTAATTTATTGGCAATAATTTGATCAAATTGCGAACCAAGCACCACTAACGCATCGCAACTTGCTTTGCCAGTTTTAAGCATATTACCAAAAACTTCATCATTATCATATTCAATAAGTTCAATATTAATGCCAAAATCTGTTGCCACGAATTGAGCGGCTTTTTTATGTTGGGAAAATTTTGGCATGGCTAATCTAAATTTTTGGTTTTTTTGCGCCAATAATGGCGATGCGCCAAGCCCAGCCAAGCCCAAACCAAGTGAGCTTAAGCCAATATTTTGAATAAATTTTCGTCTTTGTTGCATTATAATGCTATTATACTAAAAAAAAATAATAATTCAATCATTATATTATTGCAATTTATATTTATTTAGTTAATATAAATTATACCCCCAGCAAGAACCCCATAAAACACTATATTACAAAAAAATAAAGGATAAAACCATGTTTATTGCCGGCAAAGACCCCTTAAAATCCAAGAAATCCATCAAAATTCACCAAGAAACCTTTTATTATTATGATTTAAATACCGCGGCGGCTAAGTTTGGCGATATTAGTAAATTACCTTTTTCGTTAAAAATTTTATTGGAAAATTTATTACGATTCACGGATGATAGGTCGGTATTTTTGGACGATGTCCAAGCAATCATAGATTGGCAAAAAACAAAAAAATCAGACCGCGAAATTGCATTTCGCCCCGCGCGCGTTTTAATGCAAGATTTCACGGGCGTGCCCGCCGTGGCGGATTTAGCCGCCATGCGCGACCAAGTCGCAAAAATGGGCGGCGATGTACAAAAAATCAACCCTTTATCCACGGTGGATTTAGTGATTGACCATTCGGTAATGATTGATTATTTTGGCTCAAAAAATGCCTTTACCCAAAATGTTGCGTTAGAATTTGAACGAAATGCGGAACGATATGAATTTTTGCGTTGGGGGCAAAACAGCTTTAATAATTTTCGTGTCGTCCCCCCCGGCACTGGCATTTGCCACCAAGTAAATATTGAATATTTGGCAAAAACTATATGGCAAGACGCCGACCAAAATGGGCATCAAACAATTTACCCCGATTCCTTGGTTGGCACTGATTCGCATACAACCATGGCAAATGGTTTGGGAATTCTGGGTTGGGGTGTCGGTGGTATTGAAGCCGAAGCCGCCATGTTGGGGCAACCAATATCCATGCTTATCCCCGAAGTAATTGGCTTTAAATTAATCGGCAAGCTTAAAGAAGGCATCACCGCCACCGATTTAGTCTTGCGATGCGTGGAATTATTGCGTAAAAAAGGCGTGGTCAATAAATTTGTGGAATTTTATGGTTCGGGTTTGCAAAATTTAACGCTTGCCGACCGCGCAACCATTGCCAATATGGCGCCTGAATATGGCGCGACTTGCGGAATTTTCCCGATTGACAAGGAAACAATTAATTATATGCGCTTAACAGGGCGTAGCGAAACCCAATTAGCCATTGTTGAGCAATATGCTAAATTGCAAGGCATCTGGCATGATGAGAACAGCATTGAACCAGAATTTACCGATATTTTAGAGCTTGATTTATCGCAAATCGCACCAGCCTTGGCGGGACCAAAACGCCCCCAAGACCGCGTGGCTTTATCAGATGCAAAACAAGCCTCGCTTAGCCTTACCAATAACAGCCAAAAAATATCCCAAGTAATCGGCAAAGATTATGCGATTAAAGACCATAGTATAGTCATTGCTGCTATTACTTCTTGCACGAATACTTCCAACCCATCGGTTTTAATTGCCGCGGGTTTATTGGCGAAAAAAGCCCGCGAATTAGGTTTAACCACGAAGCCATGGGTAAAAACTTCGCTTGCACCTGGATCACAAGTCGTTGAAGATTATTTAAAATTATCAGGCTTGCAACCTTATTTGGACGAATTAGGCTTTAATATTGTGGGTTTTGGTTGCACGACTTGCATCGGTAATTCTGGTCCGTTAAGCGATGAAATTATCGCGGCAATTGACAAGGAAAATCTTACCGTATCGGCAATTTTATCAGGCAACCGCAATTTTGAAGGGCGCATAAGCCCGAATGTCAAGGCAAATTGGCTGGCATCACCGCCATTAGTTGTCGCATATGCTTTGGTGGGCGATTTAACCATTGATATTACCCAAGAATCGCTTGGCAAATCAGCCGATGGCGCGGATATTTTTCTTAAAGATATTTGGCCCAGCAACCATGAAATTCAAGCCGTTATGACAAAAAATCTGACGCCTGAAATTTTTAATGCAAGATATAATAATGTGTTTTTAGGCACAAAAGAATGGCAAAGCGTCAAAATAGCCAAAAATCCAACTTATAAATGGGTTGATTCTTCAACATATGTGCGCCGTCCGCCATTTTTTGATAATATGGAATTAACGCCCAAACCATTGCAAAATATTGCGAATGCAAGAATCTTGGCGATGTTAGGCGACAGCATCACCACCGACCATATTTCGCCTGCAGGGTCGTTTAAGGAAAAAACACCAGCCGGCAAATATCTTACGATGCGTCAAGTGCGCCCCATTGATTTTAATTCATATGGCGCAAGACGGGGCAATCATGAAGTTATGATGCGCGGCACTTTTGCCAATATCCGCATTAAAAATGAAATTCTAGATGGGGTTGAGGGTGGATTTTCGGCTTATAAAGGCGAAACCATGCCCATGTATGATGCGTCGCAAAAATATATTGCTGATGGCACGGATTTAGTTATCATCGCGGGCAAAGAATATGGCACAGGATCTTCGCGTGATTGGGCGGCAAAAGGCACGCAACTATTAGGGGTAAAAGCCGTAATTGCCGAATCTTTTGAACGGATTCATCGCTCTAATTTAGTTGGCATGGGGGTTTTACCCTTGCAATTTCCAGATGGCATGACAAGACAATCGCTTGGCTTAAAAGGCAATGAGGAAATTTCCGTTGCGGGCATTGCCCAAAATATGAAACCCAAGCAATTAATGGCGGTTAACATTAAATATGCCGATGGTTCGGCTAAAAATATTGAATTATTATCGCGCATTGACACTTTGGACGAATTGGAATATTTTAAGCATGGTGGCGTGATGTTATTCGTGTTGCGCAATATTCTTAACCAGAAATAAAGGAAATATTATGATTAAATTTGCTTTGGTCGGCGCGGGCAGGATTGCCCAAAAATACAGCGATATTTTTCATGGACACCAAGTTGCCGATGCGACATGCGTTGCGGTTTGCGATATTGACAAAGCTAAAGCCCAAAAAATTGGCGAACGGCTTGGCGTGAATTATTATACGGATTATCACGATATGGCGCGGCAAAACCCGCAGATTGATTGCTTTATTGTCCTAAGTGAAAGCGGCAATCACGCCAAACATGTTTTGGAATTAACCCAATATAAAAAACATATTATTGTGGAAAAACCCATGGCTTTAACGCTTAGCGATGCTGATGCCATGATTCGCGCCTGTGATTTGGCGGGGGTAAAATTATTTGTTGTCAAGCAAAACCGCTTTAATTTACCCGTGCAAAAAATGCGCGAAGCCTTTGATGCGGGGGCTTTTGGTAAAATCGTGATGGGCACGGTGCGCGTTCGTTGGTGTCGCCGTCAAGATTATTACGACCAAGCCAGTTGGCGTGGCACTTGGGCAATGGACGGCGGAGTATTTTCCAATCAAGCATCGCACCATGTTGATTTATTAACTTGGTTTTTGGGTGAACCGGTCAGCGTATTTGCCAAATCGCGCACCGCTTTGGTAAATATAGAAGCCGAGGATACAGGCGTGGCAATTATTACATTTAAATCGGGGGCAATTGGCGTGGTTGAAGCCACAACCGCCGTGCGCCCCGTTGATTTAGAGGGATCTTTATCGTTAATTGGTGAAAAGGCAATGGTAGAAATTGGCGGTTTTGCCGTCAATAAATTAAAAACTTGGAATTTTACCGATGAAAAATACAGCAAGGTTAATTTGGACGAATTTTCAGAAAATCCTAGTTCGGTATATGGTTTTGGGCATGTTCGCTATATTCATGAAGTTTGCCAAGCGATTCAATTGGGGCGCGCATCGTTGGTTGATGGTTTAGAAGGACGAAAATCCTTAGAATTAATAAATGCGATTTATGAATCCATTGAAACTGGGCGCGAAGTGATGCTTAAATTCCAACCCAAACAATGTAAATTGGGAATAATTTAATTTTATATTCTGATTTCCCAATATTTTTAATGCTAATTGCGAGTAAACACCGCTAATATTATTTATTTTATGCCGCAAAATTTAGGGATTCGCCAAATTTTTATCTCATTTGGTAACTGCGGCGTCAAACATAGATTTATTAGGGTTATTGCTTGGTGCTTCTGGGGCAACTTGGGGCATTACACCCATATTAAACATATTTTTATTGGGATTTTCCAATTGCCCCTTGCTGATAATTGGGGTGCTTTGCGGCGAATTTTTGGCGGCTTCTGCTTGGGCTGCTTTTTCTGCGGCGGCTTCTTGCTCAGCGATTAATCGTTGTTCGGCTTCAATTTTTTGTTGCACGGCTAATTTTTCGGCTAATAAAGCATCAACGCATTCTTTATTTTGGTAATTATTATTAATTAAACTATAAATACCCCCAAAACTTATGATTAACACGGCGAAAATTGCGATGAAATAATACTCAATGCCCATGAATTTTGCAAAACTATGGCGGGTTTCGTTAACGGCTTCGTTATGAATTTCATGTTCAGTATTCGCTTCGGCGATGCGCAAGCTTTCGGCTTGAATTTTCTTTTGGCGGTGAGTAATAATTTCATTAATAATTATGCCCGTAATGGTAATAAACGCCAATAAAAAAGTCAATGCGCTGATGGACGGATTTAAACCTTGGCGAACTTTTGCCCCCAATTCCAGAGTAAAAGTTGTTTGCGAAAGGGCGGTAAATACCGATGTATTGTAATTTTCAAGCGAAGATAAAAAAGCTATCACGCTTGAAGATAAAATCGCGGGGCGCAAATAAGGTATCATAATTTTAATAAAGCTTTGCCACGGGGTTGCGCCCAAATCTTGCGCGGCTTCTTCTTGAACATAATCAAATCGTGCCAATCTTGCCATAAAAATTAACATGCAATAGCTACTAATAAAGCTTGTCTGCCCCAAAATCGTTAAAAAATAACCATTTCTGGTAATATCTTGGGTTAAAAAGAAAATTTCGTGCATTCTGCCCCAAAATACAAGCGTAGAAATACCAATCACAATGCCCGGCACTAAAACTGGTATTAATGCCATAAAATAAGTCAATACCCGATATTTTTTCGGTAATTGCGAAATTAATAACGCGCCCGCCATTCCCAAAATTACCGAAAATAAAGTTACGAAAAACCCAATAAATAAGCTGTTTTTTAAGCCTCTGATAATTTTACTATCGGCGGCTAATACCGCATACCAATCAGTTGTCCAGCAATCCCACGGCGATAATCTAGGAAATGATGCGGAATTAAAGCTAGTAATGCTAATGGCTATAATCGGACCCAATAAATATGTCAGGAAAATACCCACAACTAAAATAATGATAAAATTATTATAATATTTATTATCGGTCATTTTGCTACCTCGGCAACTTTAACGCGGAATAATTTCATCATCAGCAAGACAAAAAATACGCAAAAAATCAATAAGCTAAACGCATATGCCGAACCACGGGGCCAGTTATTGCCATCGTTAAACCATTGATATACTAATTGCGTATACCATAAAGATTTCGGACCCCCCAAAATTGTCGGCAAAGCCAAAGCACCCGCGGTAAGCATAAATACCACCACCGACCCAGAGACAATACCCGGTTTAGCATGGGGAATCACAATGCGCCAATGCACCCGCCACCAAGGGCAACCTAAATCTCTAGCAGCTTCAATTTGATTCGTATCAAGGCTTTCAATCGCATTGTAAATCGGAAATAACATCATTAATACATACGCATAGCCCAAACCTGCGTATAATGCGTAATTTTCGTAAATAAATTGAATCGGTTCATTTATCACGCTAATATTTATTAAAAAAGTATTTAATACGCCCGATTCGGCAAAAATTATCCGAAAACTTGTGGCGCGCAAAATTTCATTTAACCAATAAGGAATTATCAGCAACGCCATAAATAAACGAACGCCCATGCCTTTTAGAATTTTCGTGGCTATATAGGCAATCGGATAGCAAATAATTATATCCAATAAAGTAATAAATACCGCAACAATTATTGTGCGGGTAAATACCGACAAATCAATGATATTATACCCACCATTTGCGCCATTATTGCCATAAATTAAATATTCATATTGCGAAATAGTATAAACATCGCTAGCAGTGCCAATTTCAGCCGTGGGTAATTTATAATGAAATGATTGTTCAAACATAAAAAATTGCGGCAGAATAATTAAAAATAATATCCAAAATGCAAAGCTAAGCAGCAAAAACAAGCCCAGCGGCATGCCGTTCTTGCGAAAAAAATCATTGAAAAATCGTATCATGCTAATTTAGCGACGGGCAAAACCCGTATTTTATCTTGGGGCAGGGCGATGTGAATTTTGCTTTTCATTTGAAAATCATCAATATTCATATTTTGCGTCAAGGACATTTTATATTTTTTACCATCATGGGCGGTAAAATGGATTTTTTGCTCTGACCCTTCAAATAACACATGCTCAATTTCTGCTTCAAACGAATTTTTATCGCCAGCTTTTGCCAAATTTACATGTTCGGGGCGGGCAAATCCATAAACCGCCTGCCCAATTTCATTATTATTATTCATGGCTATAAATTCGCCATAGGGCGTGGCAATACTGATTTCATTGCCTTGAATTTTGGTAACTTTGGCTTCAATCGCGTTATTTTCGCCAACAAAACTGGCGACAAATGCCGTTGATGGTTCTTGATATATCATTTTAGGCACAGCAACTTGCTCAATATGCCCTTGACTCATCACCGCGACACGGTCAGACATTGTCATTGCCTCGCCTTGGTCATGAGTAATATAGATAAAAGTAATACCGACTCGTTTTTGTATGGCGCGTAATTCGGTGCGCATATGGTTGCGTAATTTTAAATCCAAAGCCGATAAGGGTTCGTCCAATAATAAAACCGAAGGTTCCGCGCATAAAGCCCGCGCCACCGCAACCCGTTGTTTTTGCCCGCCCGATAATTCGCTGATTTGCCGTTCCGCAACATTTTTTAAGGCGACTAATTCCAATAATTCATCGGCTCTTTTACGGCGTTCTTTGGCGGACACGCCCTTAATTTCCAAGGCAAATGCAATATTTTCCCATACTTTCATCAATGGAAATAACGCCAAATTTTGAAAAATCAAGGCGGTTGGTCGCTTGTTGGGACCCAAATGATTGACATTTACCCCGCCAATTAAAATATTCCCCGAAGTCGGTTGCTGAAACCCCGAAATTGTTCTTAGGATAGTGGTTTTTCCGCATCCAGATGGACCCAAAAAACTAAAAAACTCCCCCGCACCGATATTTAAATCGGTTTGGCGCACGGCTGTAAAATCGCCAAATTGCACCAATAATTTATCTAATTCAATACTTGCGCTCATATTTCCACCCTTTAGTATATTAATAAATCATTTAAATTTTATGTCAATATTTTTTATTTTAAATTTTAATTTTTTTCCCTGATTCCCCAATAAAGTTAAAAACTATCATTACTAACGGAATGTAATATTTTTTATTTTAAATATTAATTTTTTTTCCCTGATTCCCCAATAAAGTTAAAAACTATGTTTAAGTGGGGTGCATGCGCTCTGCTACGCAACCGCTTTGCACGCCCCCTTAACAACCCCCCGATACCAAAAATCACACCAATGAATTTTTGCAATTCATTGGGGATTTTTAGTATATATTCGCCAGAATTTTCGCGATTTTTTCGCCTTGTTTAAACGATAAATCGGGGTAAAATCGCAATTTTGGCACAAATTTCATATCAATTCGCCCTGCTAATGAACGGCGAAAATACGATGACGCATGATTAATCGCATAAATAAATTCTTTATTTTCTTCTTCGCCATTGGCAACGACATATATTTTCGCTTCGCGTAAATCAGGGCTAAGGATAACTTGGGTAAGGGTAATTAATTTGCCTTGCAAATTATGATCATTCGGCGGTGAATCAACTAAAATGCGTGACAAAGCCGCACGGACTAATTCGCCCATGGATAATTGGCGTTGCGACAATATATTTGCTGTTTTTTTGGGCATAATTAATTATTTCTTTGTTTAAGGGCTTCGTCATAATCGGATTTTGCCATTTCACGCACTAATTCTTCAAATGAAATTTTTGGTTGCCAATTTAAAAGTTTTTTAGCTTTCGCAGGATTACCCAGCAGTGTTTCCACTTCGGTGGGGCGAAAATATTTTTCGCTAATTGCAACCCGTGTAATGCCTTGATTATCAACGGCGTGTTCGTTAATGCCCTCGCCTTGCCACGATAATTTCATATTTAATTCGCAAGCGACAAAATCAACAAATTCTTTTACCGAATATTGCACGCCCGTTGCGATAACAAAATCATCGCTTTGGGTATGTTGTAAAATTAAGCGCATGGCTTCGCAATAATCCTTAGCGTGCCCCCAATCGCGCAACGCGTGAATATTGCCTAAATATAAGCAATCTTGCATATTACACTTAATGCGTGCCAAAGCGCGGGTGATTTTTCGCGTCACAAAAGTCTCGCCGCGTCTGGGCGATTCGTGATTAAATAATATGCCGTTAGATGCAAAAATATTATAGGCTTCGCGGTAATTGATGGTTAGCCAATAAGAATATAATTTCGCCACCGCATATGGCGACCTTGGGTAAAAAGGCGTGGTTTCAGATTGCGGAATTTCTTGCACTTTGCCATAAAGCTCCGAAGTAGAGGCTTGATAATATTTGCATGATTTTTCAAATTTCAGCGTGCGAATCGCCTCTAAAATCCGCAAAGCACCCATGCCATCAGAATTGGCGGTATATTCGGGTTCTTCAAAAGACACAGCGACATGGCTTTGTGCCGCTAAATTATATATTTCATCGGGTTCAACCTTGGCGATAATATGGGTTAAGCTTGATGAATCCGTCATATCGCCGTGATGCAGATGAAAATCAGGGTTATTATCAAATATATGATCAATGCGTGCCGTGTTAAACAGCGAGGTGCGCCGCTTGATTCCATGGACAATATAACCCCTTGCCAGCAGATTTTCGGCTAAATACGAACCATCTTGCCCAGTAATACCTGTAATTAATGCTTTTCTTTTCATAAAAATTAAGTTATAGAAGAAATATGAAAAAATCAAGCGATAATTTTATTCCGGTTTTATTATGCGGTGGCAATGGCACCAGATTATATCCGCTGTCAAGACGCGATATGCCGAAACAATTTTTGGATTTAAATAATGCCGGGTATAGTTTATTTCAGCAAACGGCTTTGCGGTTGCAATCTTGCCCGCAAATAATGGTTGTAGGCGCGCATAATCACCGATTTATCATTGCCGAACAATTAGCCGCGATTAATATGCTGGAAAAATCCGTGATATTATTAGAACCCAGCCCCAAAGATTCTTGCGCCGCGATAATTTGTGCGGCGATTTACGCCCAAAATAATTTTCCCCAACAAAATTTAATTTTTTGCGCAACCGACCATTATATCAAGGATAGCGCGAGTTTTATTCAAGATTGCCATTTATTAAATACTATCATTAATCAAGAATATATCGGAGTGTTTGGCATTAAGCCAAGCCATGCTGCCACCGAATATGGTTATATTCAGCCGTCCGAACAATTGGGCGAAAATTGCTTTGGCGTGGCAAGATTCATTGAAAAACCCGATAAAAATCGTGCGATGCAATATATTAAAGAAAATTATTATTGGAACAGCGGTAATTTTGGCATTAATCCCGATTATATTTTGGCGTTAATGGCGAAGTTTCACCCCGAATCTTTAGCATTTATGAAAGATTCCGTCAAAAATGGCGAAAAGCAGCGCGATTTTTTTTGGTTAAGCGATGATTTTTTAAAAATATCAGCAATTTCATTTGATTATGCGATTATGGAGCGCAACCCCAAAACTGCCGTTTTAGTGGTTAATTGGCAATGGAGCGATATTGGCAATTTTAATGCCCTTAGCCAATTATTACCCAAAGACAAAGATAATAACGCGTGCCTTGGTGCTGTGCAAGTTTTTGATGCCCATGATAATCATATTCACAGCGGTAATGATTTTTTAACCATTGCGGTGGGCATTGATAATTGCCAAATTATTATTAAAGATAGCGTGGCTTTAATTTGCCATAACGACCATTTAGATAAAATTAAAAATATCGTTGGGCTTTTAACCCAAAATAATCATCATTCCGTGCATCATCATCAACGAATTACGCGCCCTTGGGGGTATTATACCAGCTTGGATAATGGCACGCATTTTCAAGTCAAACGCTTGGCAATTAAGACGGGCGCGAAAATTTCATTGCAAAAACATTTTCACCGATCCGAACATTGGGTGGTGGTTAAGGGGGTTGCAAAAATTACGCTTAATGACAAAGAATTTTATTTAAATGCCAATGAATCGGTTTATATTCCAAAATTAGCCATGCACCGCATTGAAAATGCCGGGCAAGATTGGCTTGAAATAATTGAAGTTCAAACCGGCGAAATCCTTGATGAATCGGATATTCAACGATTTGATGATGAATATGGCAGGATAAAATGAAAATATTAATTACTGGTTCAAATGGCTTCTTGGGTCGCAACTTAGTCGCGCATCATGCAGGCAAGGCGCATGAATTATTAACGCCTTCGCGGCTTGAATGCGATTTAAGCGATTATAAAGGCGTCTATGCTTATTTGGCAAAAAATAAACCCGATATGGTGATTCATGGGGCGGGTAAAGTCGGTGGTATTCAGGCGAATATGCGCGAAATGTCCAGCTTTATGGTGGTAAATTTTGATATTGGGCGCAATCTTATTGGCGCATGCGCCGAATTAGGCATTAAAAAATTAATGAATATTGGCTCTAGTTGTTGCTATCCACCGCTTGCCGCGCAACCATTTAGCGAAGATTTATTGGATAATGTCCGCGGTCCTTTGGAACCAACCAACGAAGGTTATGCCATTGCCAAGGTTGCCATGGTGCGATATTGTGAGTTTTTAGCCAAAGAAAACCCTGATTTTCACTATAAATCCATGATTCCGTGTAATTTATATGGTAAATATGATAAATTTGACGATGCTTGGTCGCATATGATTCCGGGGGTTATTAAAAAAATTCATCATGCCAAAAAAACTAATGCGCCAAGCTTAACAATTTGGGGCGATGGCACGGCACGGCGCGAATTCATGGTTGCCGATGATTGCGCCGAAGCCATTTGGTTTGGTGTTAATAATTTTGATAAATTACCCAACATCACCAATATCGGCTTAAATCAAGATTGGTCTATTAACGAATATTACCGATTTATTCGGCAAATTATCGGCTGGGACGGTGAAATTATCCATGACTTAACGAAACCCGTGGGTATGAAGCAAAAATTATTAAACAGCAAGAAATTATATGATATGGGTTTTAAGCCCCAATATTCCTTGCTCCAAGGCTTACAAAAGACCTATGAATATTTTCTAACCCTTAAAGAATTTAATCAATGATGAGGGTAAGTTTCAATTTTTATTATTTTGACTTTTGATTGCTATTCATGTATATATTACCGATTATTAGTTATAGTCAAAATACCCAAGTGATTTAAAATAAATCACTTGGTCAAATCTTGACTATAAAAGGGGGTTGTTAAGGGGGATTTTGAGCTGTTGCTTAGCACAGAGAAAAATCCCACTTAAATTTAAAATATTATATTCCGTTAGTGATGATAATTTTTAACACTATTGGAGAATCAAGGTATAGTATACGAAAAGAAATGTCATTTATTGATTGTAAAAATGTTAATTTAACCACGCATTGTTATTTAGCTTGTGATGCGTGGGGTTGTTTAGTTGCGCCTTTGAAATGGGTTAATTTTGCCTTTGTTAAAGGGGTTATTCATGACTGATTTGTTTGATATGGGCAGACCAGATGGTCCTGATTTACCGCGCCCTAAAAAGCTTGGACAAAAAAAATTAACCTTGATGGAAAAAATTAAACAATTATTCGCCAAAAAAAAACCAGCCGATACACCAGTCCTTGAAAATCCTAGCATGGGTGGGTTTATGCCGCCACCACCACCGCCAAATGCTAAAATGCAACCGATTAATAAAAAAGATAAACAATCTTTTTGGCGCAAATTTTTTCCCAGCAAGAAACCTAAGCTAGATGGTTTAGACGCTTTACGGGCAAAAACAAATTTTGGCAATGATGCTAAATTTGAGCAAAATAAAACCGCGAATCTAGGCAAAGATATTTTAAGCAAGCAAGGCGATAAAGAAGGCGAAAAATCAAAAAAACCGCCAAAAAATAAATTATATAATTCATTGGGCAACAAAGAAAAAATTCAAACGCATGATTTTTCATCCGTGTTAATGGCATGGATGATTATATTGGCATTAAGTCCAGTTGCTTATTTAGCGGGCACTATCATTGAGGGGTATTTAGCACCGAAACCCGCGCCGATTTCCATGGAATTTATATTTAATAAAGCTGAAATTGATGCGGCTTTTGAAGCAAAAAATAACGCAGTCGTTGAAGATCCCGATATGGATAAACGCGATTATTTTATTCCATTATCCGAAAATCATGCTTCACCAGAAGTTGGGATTAAAATGCTAAAACCCGAAGAATTTGAAAAAATCTATCAAGAAATTAATGTTAAAGATTTTACCGCCACTGATAAGAAAATTTGGCAATCCAAGGGTAGGGCAACGAATATTGATTTAACCAAACCGAAAATTATCATTATTATTACGCCTTTGGGATTAAACCCAGATATTGACACTAAATTTTTAACCCTTGACTTCCCCATTACTCTTGGGTTTTTACCCTATATCACCGAGGATTTAAAAGGGCAAATTCGTAAATCATTGTTTGAATTTCATCATGAATATTTATTGGCAATGCCGATGCAAACCAAAAATTCCAAGGTAGAATCAGGTCCAATGCAATTAAATCTTGAAGATAATAATGAAAATTTAGGCAAGAAAATAATTTGGGCGCGTAGCCAATTACCCGAAGCATTTGGTGTCATTAACATGATGGGCAGTGGCTTTATGGCGAATCGTGAAAAATCTAAAACTGCTTTGGAATATTTTCGTGATATGGGGTTTTATGTGATTGAATCGGCGGAAACCCTGACGAATAATTACAAGGGGCTCAATAAAGAATTAAAAATTGACATGTTGCCAAGCGATGTTTTCATTGATAATGAATTAGACGGGCGTAAAATTCGCAACCAGCTTGATGTTGCCGTGTCCATTGCCAATGACAAAGGCTATGCCGTGGTAATCGCCAGACCCACGCAAGAAACTTATCAAGTATTATCCTATTGGCTTAAATTTGCCAAAACTAAGGGCATTGAATTAATTACCCCGTCAAACTTCCTAAAAAGCCTAGGCAATTAAATGAATGCCTTGCAAATAATATCCCAAGCCGTGCAATTTTTATCAAAAAATTCTCAATTATTTTTGGCAATTTCATGGATTCCTTTGGCAGTATCTTCAATTTTATTTAGCATTGTTGAATCATTTGCCAGCGGGCAATTTTTGGTGTTTAGTTTATTTATCGCTTTATGTATTAACATGTTTTTATATATTGGTTTTGCGGTTATTTGGCATAAAATTGTATTTTATGGGACAAAAACAATTTATTCCCGCGCTTACAAAGAAATTTTCGCGTGGCATCACCAGCATTTTAAATATTTATTGGCAATTATTATTTTGTCGTTAATCGGTGTTTTTTTGCTGCAAATGGCGTTAAATATTTTAGTTGTCGCCGATGGTTTTGTCGCAAGTATTTTGCAAAATATCACCAAAGAAACCGAAATTTTCATGCCTAAATGGCAAGAATTTGCCGTTATACCCTTAATTTTGGCGTTGATTTTCCCCATGGCGCGAATCGCTTTATTGCCTGCTTGGGTGGCGATAGAAGAAAAATTATCTTTGGGCGATTTATTTAGGCTTACGCAACCATATCAGGGTTTAATTTTTCGGCTATGTTTATTCTTAATTGTGATTTATAGCGGTATTTTTATGGCGCAATTTAGTATTTCTTATGTGTTTAACAATTATATCCCCGAATCTATCACCATTAATTTTTTATCAAATTTCATCGTGCAATTTATCAGTTATCTTGCCAATGGTTTAATTATCACGGCGCAAACCATTGCATATCGGCATTTTAAGCATCATGGCAAAAACTAAAATTATCTGCGCCATGGCGGGCGGTGAAATGGGCGGAGCCGAACAATTTTTTGAACGACTTGTCGTTGCTTTAAGCCCGCATTATCAGCTAATCATTGCCCTTAAACCCAATCAGCCCAAGCGAATTGCAAGATTAAGAAATTTAGGCATGACGATTTATGAAATTAATTTTGGGGGATTTTTTGATTTTCAAACGAAAAGCCAATTAACAACAATAATAACCCAAGAACAACCACAATTAATCCTAAGCTTTATGAATCGGGCGACTAAATTTTGCGCTGCGGTGGCAAAAAAATTTAATATACCCGTAATTGGCAGGTTGGGCGGATATTATGATATGAAATATTACCAAGATTGCCAAGCCTTAATCGGCAATACAAGGGGCATTGTTGCTTATTTGCAAACCAAATTCCCGCGCGAAAAAACCCATTATATCAGCAATTTTATTGCTGAAACTACGGGCACAAGCCAAGCAGATTTGCGCCAAAATTACGCCGATAATTCTGTTATTCTTGGCAGTATGGGCAGGTTTCATGCGAATAAAGCCTTTGACATTTTATTAAAAACCATGCAAATATTACCCCATAATTTTCATTTATTATTGGCGGGCGATGGCGAATTAAAACCGCAATATCAAGAATTTATCAAAAATCATGATTTAGAAAATCGCGTGCATCTTTTGGGTTGGCGTAATGATATTCAAAATATTCTTGCGTCTTGCGATATTTATGTGTCATCGGCGCGTATTGAACCGCTTGGCAATACAATTCTTGAGGCTTGGTTTCAAAAAATCCCCATTGTCGCTTGCGCCGCAGATGGACCCAAGGAATTAATTACCGATGGACAAAATGGAATTTTAGCAAAAATTGACGATGCCGATGATTTGGCAAAAAAAATATTGCAATGCGCCGAAAATCAAGAATATCAGGCAAAATTAACGCAAAATGGCTATAAAAATTATCAAGAAAATTTTAGCCAGCACGCAATTATCAACCAATATCGCGGGTTAATAGATTCATGTGTGGCATAGCGGGAATTTTTAATTGGCAAAATCGCCAAGAATATACAAATTTTTTGCCGTATAAAGTCGGATTGCATCGTGGAATTGCGGTGCGCGGACCCGATGGCTTTGGCGAATTTAGTAATCACGAGGTTTATTTATGCCATACAAGATTAGCTATCATTGATTTAGTTAGCGGGGCGCAACCCCTTTATGGTCAGCACGGCGAAGTATTAATTGCCAATGGCGAAATTTATAATTACCCCGAATTAAAATCGCAATTTGCCGAATATTCCTATACAACCCATTCTGATTGCGAAGTTTTAATCCCTTTATGGCATAAATATGGCTGTGATATGCTGCAATATATCCGCGGCATGATAAGTTTTGCCCTTTATATTCCGAATCAAGGCTTGATTTTGGGGCGCGATGCGATGGGCATAAAGCCGCTTTATTATCATTGCCATCAGGGGCAAATTGCCTTTGCATCAACCGCCGATTCCTTGATTTATAGCGGATTTGCGCCCAAAGAAATAGATGACGATAAAATTGCCGAATGGCTTGAATATCAATATATTGCGGGGCATGAAACAATATGGCGGGGCATTCATAAATTGCCCCGTGGCACGATTCGCCATTATGATATTAATGGCAATTGCCACGAAAAAACCCATGATATTTTAGGTAAAAAAAATCATGGTGGCGATTTTCATCAACTTTGGCACCAAAGCCTGACAAGGCATATTCGCGCCGATGTAAATTGGGGGTTGTTTTTATCGGGTGGTTTGGATTCTTCGGTAATTTTAGCGGGATTGCATGAAATCGGCGTCAAGCCTGAATTTTGCTTGACCACTGATTTTCAAGGCGGCAATCACGAATCACAAATTGCCAAAAAATTATGCCAAAAATTCGCCATTAAGCACGAAACCATTCAATTTGGCAATCAAGAATTTGATGAATTTTTTGAGTTGATTCCGAAAATTTTTGACGACCCGATTGGCGATTATGCGGTATTACCCACGCTTAATATGGCAAGATTGGCGCAAAAACATGTTAAAGTGATTTTATCGGGCGAGGGTGGCGATGAAGTTTTTGGTGGTTATGGCAGGTATCGCACATCCGCCATAAAAGACTGGTGGCGCAAACTTAAAAACCCCAAACCTGCCCAAAATTTTGATTTTTTATCGCCCAGCACCAGCAAAATTATGCAAAAACAAGCCATTGATTTCGGCGGATATTTACCTGATAATTTATTATTAAAACTAGACCGAAGCCTTATGCAATATGGGATTGAGGGGCGCGTGCCATTTTGTGATGATGATTTAGCCAATTTTGGATATTATAGCGATGATAACGCCAAGATTCGTGGGCATTTAGGTAAAATTATCCTGCGCGATTACGCCAAGGGATTTATGGATACAACCCAAGCCAAGCAAGGCTTTACCGTGCCCATATATTTATGGTTGCAACCATGGTTTTTGCAATATATTCATGAAATTACTGATCATTCCATGCTTGCGCCGCATTGCGCCCGTTTAGGAATAACCAAACAAACCATTATTAATGCCAAAAACGCGCCGTTAATATACCGAATTATCCTGTTGCACCGATTTATTATTATTCATTAACCATGCGGCAGATTCAAATTAAATACCCAAGAATTAAGGAAAAATTGGGAATTTGGCGATGCTTAATGGCGAATGCGCGCTGGTTTTTTATCATGCCAATTTTTTTGATTTTATGGGCTTTTGCTTGTTTATTTGGCGTATTTATTTTATTATTTTATGCGCCGAATTTGCCGTTTTTTTGGGTTGTATTGGCTGGTTTATCGGCGATTTTAATAGGTATTTTCGTGATATTGCGAAAAATTTGCCAAGATTTTAGCAATTATCGGCAAAAAATATTCAGGGATATTGTGCTTCGCGCCGACAAAGGTTATGAACATGCGCAATATTTATTGGCTGCGGCATTTGAATTGGGCATTTGCGTGCCGAAAAATCCCCAAAAAGCTTTATTTTGGTATCAAAAAAGCGCGGGCAAAAATGGCTATGGCAATCCCTTAGCAATGCAGGCTTTGGGGCTTGCTTATCATCATGGCAAATATATTCGCCAAAATCCTTTATTGGCGTATCAATATTTATTATGGGCATCTGATTGCGGAATTTGTGATTATCCTGAAATTTTTAAAAAATACGAAAAATTAGCTTCGCCCAAATAACAATTCAATTTGTGATTGGCTTAATTGGACAAATGTTGGTCTGCCGTGGTTGCATTGCCCAGAATTGGGCGTAATTTCCATTTCGCGTAATAACGCGTCCATTTCCGCAAGACTTAATTTGCGCCCGGCACGAATTGAACCATGGCACGCCATCGTTGATAATAAGCGATTAATTTTTAAATTTAAATCATGCGATTGAAAAGTATCTTGGGCATTATCAATAATATCTTGCAATAATTTCAACGGCGAAGAACTGCTTAAAATAAACGGCACGGCATTAATTGTCAGGGTAATATCGTTTATTTTTCGTATATCCGCCCCTAATTTAAGATAATCCATGCGGTTTTGGTGAATAATTTCCACAATTTGCGCAGACGCATTTAAGGTTTCGGCAAATAATAAATCTTGCGATGGCGCGTTTTTATCGGCATTATTAAAATAATTTTTTAATTTTTCATAAACTAATCGTTCATGGGCAGCGTGCTGGTCGGTGATAATCATGGCGTTATTAGTTTGCGAAATAATATAAGTATCAAATAATTGGCATTTCGCCAAACCCAAGGGAAAATCATCATCGGCAATATGTTGTTCGCTGATTTTATATGGTTCGCCAATCGGATTTTTATGGAAAATCGGCTCTTCTTTAAGGGCATTTATGCGCGGATTAATGGCATAATTATTATGATTTGCCTGAAATTGAAAATTGCGGTTAATATGCGCTGATTTTGGGGGCTGAATAATTTGCTGAATCATTCGTTGGCTGTTATGGCTGCTGGCATCAGTGCTTCGCGCTTGTAATGAATCGCGCAATGATTTAATAATAAATGAGCGAAGCGCGTTCGGGAATTTAAAGCGCACTTCTGATTTTGTCGGGTGCACATTAACATCAACGAAATGAAAATCCATGGTTAAGTAAATCACGACTAACGGGTGGCGGTCGTGCGCCAAAACATCGGCGTAAGCAACCCGTAAAATATTTAATAATTGCTTGTCTTGCACGCATCTGCCATTAACAAAGAAAAATTGCTTTGTTCGGGTGCCAATATGAAAAGTTGGCAAGGAAATATACGATTCGCAACTATAATCCGCATCATTTTTAATGGCATGAATATGATTTTTGGCGAAATCTTCGCCCATGACGGCATTAATTCGTTCTTTTTGGCTTTGAATCGGGTATTGGTCTTTAATTTTGCCATCAATAATAAGGCTTATCGCAATTTGCGGGGTGCTAAGGGCGATTTTATCAACTAATTCGCTGATTTTCGCCATTTCGCCCCTGTCAGTTTGCAAGAAATTTAACCGCGCGGGCGTGGCGTAAAATAAATCCTTAATGATAATTTTCGTGCCAATTTCGCCGCCGCAGGGGCTTGGGTCTTGAATTGCGCCCGCTTCGTTGATGATACTCAAAGCATTTTGCATGTTTTTCGTGCGCGAAATTATCTGCATACGGCTTATTGAGCCAATTGCCGGTAATGCCTCACCGCGAAAGCCTAAATGCGGAATATGAATTAATTGCGAATCGGTTAATTTTGAAGTTGCATGCCTCTCTAAACATAGGATTAAATCGTCCCTGTCCATTCCCGAACCATTATCATCAACGATAATTAAGGATTTGCCCGCTCGTTCAATGGTGATGGCAATTTTCGTTGCGCCCGCATCAATGGAATTTTCCACTAATTCTTTAATAACTGATGCTGGTCGTTCAATAACTTCACCCGCGGCAATGCGGTTGATGGTTTCTTTGGATAATCGCTGAATTTTATTCATGGCTCAAAATTAAATGATTTACTATAAAAAAGCAATCATATTCATTGCAACTTTGGATAATTTATGCTAATCAGATTTATGCCTAAATTTTCTATTATTATGCCCGTTTATCATGGCATGCCTTATTTGCCTTTGGCGATTGATGCTATTCTTGCCCAAGATTGCCCTGATTGGGAATTAATCATTATTTGCGATGAATCGGGTGATGGGTCGTGGCAATATATTAACCAATTAACTGATGCACGAATCATTAAAATATATCATGCAAATCGTTTGGGTTTATCAGATTGCTGGAATTTAGGGTTTCAAATGGCAAAGGGTGAATTTTTGCTTGCCCACCCTTGCGATGATGTATCCCACCGCGAACGGCTAAGTATTTGCTTGCGGGCAATGAACGAAAACCCAAACGCCATGATAATTTTTGCGTCACTAAATTTTATCAATGAACAGGGTAAAATTATTGATAGTTGGCGCGCGCTTGATTGCCCAAGCGATGCAATTAAGCAACAATTCTTGACAAGATGCGCCATGAACCCCGCGGCGGCGATTTGGCGCAACGGCGATTACCCGCAAAAATATTGGCGCAAAGCCGTTGCTTATACTGATGATTATGATTTTATTTTGCGCTATATGGATTTGGGCGATATTATCACCAGCCAAGAATTTTTATATAATTTTCGCGTGCATAGCGGGTCAACTTCTATTGCGCAAAATTATTGGCAAAATTGCCAGCAATTATTGTTAAAAATATCGCATCATCAACGCCGTCAGGGCTTGCCAGATTTTTTGGATAATACCACGGATATTATTTGCGATTGGCGCGTGGCTTTTGCGCAAATCAATGACGAATATACGAAAAAAATTGCCCAAAAGCATTTGATTCGCGCCCTCCATACACCGAACGAACAAAATACACTAATTCGTGAGGAATGCGATAAATTAGGGATTAATATTCGCATCAGCGCGTTTCATGAAGTTGATGATGATGATAAAAAATATTTTATCAAAAATATTGGCAATATTTATCATAACCCCGAAACTTCCGTGCAAGATAAAGCGATTATTATAAAATTCATTCGCGATGATTGTGATATTAATTATTATAAATTACCCAAAACCAGCCTTGGGCTTTGGAGCGTGATTAAATTAGCGTGGCAGCATGGCTTATATAAAAAATTAATTCAAATTTTTTGGCACTTACCCCGCGAAATTATCGCCA
The DNA here is from genome assembly GCA_965262605.1 of Alphaproteobacteria bacterium. Taxonomy (GTDB): domain Bacteria; phylum Pseudomonadota; class Alphaproteobacteria; order JASGCL01; family JASGCL01; genus CBDHFN01. Next base: position 613,387 of record CBDHFN010000003.1, read on the forward strand.
TGATTAAATATATTTGGGGATTCAAGGTATAATTAAACATTTGTTAACAAATATTTTCGTTCCCATGAGCTAATAACTTGGTGATACATATCAAATTCATATAATTTTACCGCGCAATAAAGGTCAACGAATTTCGCGCCCAGAATTTTTTTCATTTCGCGGCTATGGCTCATTTTATAAATTGAATCTTGCAACGACCTTGGTAAATTATTGGCTAATTTATAAGCATTACCTTCAACTTCGCGCCCCGGTGAAATTTTTTGCTGCATACCCAATAAGCCACAAGCAAGCGTGCCAGCAAAGGCTAAATAAGGATTAGTATCCGCGCCAATTACGCGGTTTTCAACGCGTCTTGATGCGGGACTTGATAAAGGCACGCGCAAACCCACGGTGCGATTATCCACCCCCCAATGCAAATTAATCGGGGCATCAAAATAAGGGGCAATGCGCCGATAGCTGTTTACATTCGGGGCAAATAAAGGGAAAGCTTGGGGAATATATTTTTTTAATCCGCCAATGTAATTTAATAAATTTTTAGAATCGCGCCCAGATTTTGTGGAAAAAATATTGGATTTATCATTATTATGCACGATTGATTGGTGAATATGCATGGCTGAACCCGGCTTATCCTGATGCGGTTTCGCCATAAAAGTGGCATAAACCCCGTGTTCCAACGCCGCGCGGCGCACTAATCGCTTAAAATATGAAACTTGGTCGGCTAAATGTAAAGCATTGCCATGATTAAAATTAAATTCCAATTGTACTGGACCTGCTTCGTGGGTAATAGTATCCACGCCGATTTTCATAATTTCGCAATATTCGTAAATTTTGTCAATAATTGGATCATATTCGTATAATTGATCAATACCATAAGCTTGTGCGCCAAATTCGCTGCGCCCAGAGGTACCGTCTGGCACTTCAAGCGGGTAATCAGGGTCAATGTTTTTTTGCACTAAGTAAAATTCAACTTCGGGGGCAACAATCGGCGATAAACCCATTTTGTCGTAATCGGCAAGAATTTTTTTCAAAACAGAACGCGGGGCAAAATCAATAATATCATGTTTCGCATCAACTACATCACAAATAATTTGGGCGGTTTTATTGCTAAACCAAGGCACAATTTGCAGGGTTTTTTCATCAGGTATTAAAATTATATCATTATCATTATAATTCATGACATCATCAAGGTCAAATTCGGCGCATTCGCCATTAACCATTTGCGAAAAAATTGAAATTGGTAATTTTAACCCAAATGGTAAATCAGCCAAAAATTTTCGCGCTGGTATAATTTTGCCACGAAAAATACCATTTAAATCTGGCACTAAACATTCAATTTCATCAATATTATGGGCTTTAATCCAAGATTCTATATATTTTAAATCACTCATAACCATAATTATAGCATAATTATACGAATTTGCAAGCTAAATATCCGCGGGACTTCACCATTTTTTGATAAAATTTTATCCTTAAAGAAAAATGGGCAATGTCCAGTTTAAACAAATATTGACTTTGTAATTATCTTATCTTATATAAATACCATAAGTATTATGTTGCATTAAGCTTAATGGAACAAACTTATAGAATAATAAAATATAAAAAACATGGCGAAACAAGCAAATAAAAATTCTTACATTAATTTTGGTAAAATATCGGAAAATCGGCGCGCCAAATTTGATTATGAAATCTTAGAAATTATGATAGCAGGCATCGTGCTTAGCGGAGCTGAGGTTAAATCATTGCGCCTTGGGCATTGCACGATAGCTGATGCCTTTGCTAATGTGCAACAAGGCGAATTTTATTTGCTTAATATGAATATTGAGGATTATAAATTCGCGCGTCACGACCAAAAAATTATTCCTAAACGCAACCGCAAATTATTATTACGCAAAAAAGAAGCCGCAAAATTAATTGGTAAAATAAAAAAAGACGGCATTACGCTTGTGCCTTTGGAAATTTTCTTTAATGAAAAAGGCATTGCCAAGGTTAAACTTGCCCTTGCCAAGGGTAAAAATTCGGTTGATAAACGCCAAACCATTCAAAATCGCGAATGGGATCGCGCGAAATCCCGTATTTTAAAGGAAAATAATCAATGAAAGATATTTTAATCAAGCGCCATGACCAAGATATAATTTTAGTAATGTTTGATGAACATAATCAACCATGCTGGTTAATTAAACAATCGGATATACCCGGTAATATCGTGCCCATGGTGGTGCAAAAAATTCTTGGCAATCAGGCGCGCGGGGAAATTGTGATTGATGGCGCGGCTTGTTTAGCGTTCACCAAATTACCCGCGGGGCATAAAATCACCCAAGGCACAAAAATCATGATTAAAATTAACGCCAAACCCCAAAAAGGTAAAGGCGCAAAATGCACCATGATGCCTGCCGATTCAGCGCCATTAACAAGGGATATTTGGGATTATATTCAAGATAATTTTCACCCACAAACCGCAATTACGATTGGCGGGCGCGATTTATGGGCGGCAGCAAAACAAAAAATTCCGCAATTTAAATTAGCGTGTTTAGACAAAGACAATATTTTTGACCATCAGCATATTTACCAACACGCCGTGCAACCACAACAAATTAGCGAAAATGGCACGATTTTTCAGATTCACACCACGCCCGCGGGCACCATCATTGACATTGATTCCGATAGAAATTTTGTTCAACTTAAAAATGATAATGATATTATGGATTTTAATCAAAAATCTTGCCGTGAATGCGCCCGCATTATCGCCGTGCAATCTTTGTCGGGGTTAGTTATGATTGATTTTTTAAAACCGAAAAATCGCAATTTATTAAAAACGCTGTGTAATCCTTTGCGGGCGCAATTTAAAAGCCATTATATCCATGGGCATGTTTTGGGGTTCGGACCCGCGCAATTATGCGAAATAACCATTGATTGGGGCATTGCGCCGTTAAATGAACGGGTTATTTAATCGGTAAAGTAATAAATCTTGTTTGGGCGGTTTCGTCCAAAATCATTAATAAAATTGCCCTGCGCCCATTTTTAATCGCGGCTTCAATTTTATTTTTTGCATCCTCGGGGCTGATAATTTTTTCTTGATTAATGCCGATAATAATCGCGCCATTACCGATACCTCGTTCATTGGCGATGGATTTACTATCAGTTTTAACGATAACCGCGCCTTTAACATCATCGGCTAATTTTAACGCTTTGCGGGCATCATCGCTAATTGGGGCAAGGGTTATGCCCAATTGGGGAATTTCCACACCATTTTTTGACGCGGGTGCTTTGGGGATTTTTTTATCGGGTGTTTTTTCAGCAAAACTTGCTTTTTCTAATTCGCCTAAAATAACATCAAGGGTTAATTCTTTGCCCGAACGGAATATTTTAACTGGCACTTTTTTGCTAATTTCGCGTGAAGCAACAATTCTGGGTAATTGCCGTGAATTTTTAATTACCACGCCGTCAAATTCTAAAATAATATCACCTTCTTTGAAATTAGCGGTTTCAGCGGGGCTATTTTTTTGCACCCCTGATACTAAGGCACCGCGTGGTGCGCCCGTTAAGCCAAGGCTTTGGGCGATTTCTTCATTAACTTCTTGAATCGCCACTCCCAACCAGCCGCGTTTAGTTGTGCCAAATTTTTTAATTTGTTCAATGACTTCTTTGGCTTGCGCCGAGGGAATTGCAAAACCAATGCCGATGGAGCCACCAGTTTGCGAAAAAATCGCGGTATTAATGCCGATAACTTTGCCATCAGTGTTAAATAATGGTCCGCCCGAATTGCCACGATTAATGGACGCATCAGTTTGAATAAAATCATCATAGGGTCCATTTTGAATATCGCGCCCCCGTGCCGAAACAATCCCCGCCGTCACAGTGCCGCCCAAGCCTAATGGGTTGCCAATCGCAATTACCCAATCACCGACACGAATTTTATTAGAATCGCCAAATTGCGCAAATGGCAAATTTTGGGCTTTGATTTTTAATAAAGCTAAATCTGTCCTGTCGTCAGAACCAATGACTTCGGCGGGATATTCGCGCTCGTCCGCTAAAACCACGATAATTTCGGTTGCGCCTTGAATAACATGGTTATTGGTCACTATCACGCCATCGGATTGAATGATAAAACCCGAACCCAATGAAGTCGCCTTTTGTTTTTTATCTTTATCTTTATCTTTATTTTCTGGTGGTCTTTTTAAGCCATTGCCAAATTTTTCCAAAAATTCTTCCATGGGAAAGCCGGGGGGGAATCCGTATAATTCGGCTAAATCACGCCCGGAAACTTCTTGGGTCGTTCTGATATTTACAACCATTGGCGTTAATGGTTCAACAATATCGGCAAATGAATCGGGGGCTTTTTGCCGTCCAAAAGCCTGCGCGTTTGTGGGGCTTATAGCAATAAAAAAAATAGCGAAAATAGCGATTAAACCATGGTATTTATTGTTCATGACTCAGCCTTTGTTTTGGTAAGTTGGATAAAAATATCTTCAAGGTCAACTTCACGCGTTGATATATCTTCTATGATAATTTGATGGCTTGCTAAAATTGCCAAAATATCATTGACTTTTTGGCTTGAAGGTAAATATTGCACAATGAGTTTAATGCCTTCTTCGTCGGTGGTTTGAGTCGTTTGAAATTGCACAAACATCGGCGAATCGGCGGGCAGTTTGGCGTGGATTTTAAAAATTAACGATTTCGCATCAATGCGTTTAAGCAGGGTTTTCTTTGGCTCATTAATAATTAATTTGCCTTGATTAATTATCGCGATATGGTCGCATAATTCTTGGGCTTCTTCTAAATAATGGGTTGTCAGCAAAATAGTCACGCCCTTGCGGTTTAATTCCATGACATTATCCCATAATTGGCGGCGCAATTCAACATCAACGCCAGCCGTGGGTTCGTCAAGCACTAAAATCGGGGGATTATGCACCATCGCCTTGCCGACTAAAAGCCTTCTTCGCATACCGCCAGATAACGATCTTGCGTAAGCGCGGGCTTTGTCTTTTAAGCCGATTAATTCTAAAATTTCTTGGGTGCGCCGAAGTGGTTTAGCTATGCCATATAAGCCTGCTTGTAATTCTAATAAATCTTCGGGCACAAAAAACGGGTCAATATTAAGCTCTTGGGGCACGATACCAATGGCACTGCGGGCATTACGGGGTTCTTTATCAATGTCAATATCCCAAATTTTAACCTTGCCGCTTGATTTAATCACTAAGCCTGCTAAAATATTAATTAAAGTAGATTTGCCCGCGCCATTTGGTCCCAACAACGCATAAACCGACCCGCGCGGAATATTTAGCGAAATGCCATCTAATGCGCATAATTCCCCGCCACCTTTTTTCTTATAATTTTTGCGTAAATCCTTTATTTCAAGGGCAAATTCAGGGGCGGATTTTGAATTATTTTCGGTGTGTTGCATTGTTTTTCTTTATAGTTGAATTTAATATTATTATGATATGATGGTGCCCAGAAGAAGATTCGAACTTCCACAGTGTTACCACCACTAGTACCTGAAACTAGCGCGTCTACCATTTCGCCATCTGGGCTATTAGCCTAAATTGGCGACCCCAACGGGGTTCGAACCCGTGTTTAAACCTTGAAAGGGTCTTGTCCTAACCGCTAGACGATGGGGTCTTAAATTCAAGATACCCTGCTTTTACCAAATAATCGCGCAATGTCAAGGCTTTTTTTTCTTTTTTTCAATTTTGGGATTGTGATGATATTATTGGCTGATTCCATCGCCTCTGATTCATTCTATTGCATGTGGGTTTAATATCTTGCAATTATAAAATTTTAATGGTCGCCATCATGCCATTATCTTCGTGGTCAAGAATATGGCAATGCACCATTTTAAGTCCCTTTGTTTTTTGTTGCATCGCAAGCGTGATAATTTCACCTTTGCGAATATTCATGGTATCTTTCCATGCCAAAAAAGCAGCTGGTGTTGTTTGTTCATTAAAATTTGAAGCCAAAACTTGAAATTGTCCGCCATGAAAATGAATCGGATGATCCATATCGGTCGGGTTGATGATTTCAAATAAAATAATATCATGGGCATTAAATTCAAAATCAACGCGGTTAATATCAAACGGCTTGCCATTTATTAAAAAACTCATGGTCATATCTGCCATATTCGCGTGATTCATGCTTGCCATATTCGCGTGATTCATTATCATTGATTCGCCAAGGGTAATTTTAGCGGATTTGTTGGCTTTGGGCAATGGTGTAATGGTTGTTAATTTTTCTGGAATAATGCTGTTTTTGGCAATTTCATTGGTAAAATTAACTTGGCAAATCGGCATATCATAATTTTTTGCAATTTTGCCACCCATTAGCCCCCTGTCGTATAGGCGATTTTTCAATTTGAATTTGCTGGTTATATCACCGCTAAACTCTACTATAACATCAATTCGTTCCGCGGGTGATAAGAATATTTCATTTATCACCACGGGTTTTTCAAGATAACCACCATCAGTGCCAATTTGGGTTATTTTTGCGTGATTTTTCGGGTTTTCATCAATAAAATTTAAGGATAAATATCTTGAAGCACAGGCGTTAATTATGCGGAATCTCACATTGCTGTTTTGGGGGAAATCAAGCACGGGATTTAATTGCCCATTGACTAAAATATATTGCCCCTCGCGTCCATTGGCGGTATCTATCATGGACGCGCTTAATGCGATTTGCCCATTTTGTAAAGAAATATCGGTGATAATAAGAATTTTTTCTATAATATCATCGCTTATTGGTGAATTTTTTTCGCGCACCACCAATGCTCCTGCTAATCCGCGGGCGACATGCTGCGAAGTTTTATGATGCGGGTGCGGGTGATACCAATAAAGCCCGCTGGCGTCATCGGGAATTGTCAATATAATGGTTGATTCCGTGTTGGGCGCGATTAAAATATCGGGATTACCATCATAAATTGGGTCAACATCTAAACCATGCCAATGGATATTAGTTGCTTCGGGTAATAAATTTTTAATATGAACAAAATATGTTTCACCAGCATTAAGCTCAATCATCGGGGCGGGATATTGATTATTAAAGCTGAAAATTTTTGTGTTATCGCCAAAATTATCAATGATGATTTCGCTGATGGTTAAATTAAGAATATTTTGATTTTTTTCATTTTTAACGGCTTTAAGCGGTATTAAATCCAAAAATTTTTTTGATTCGGGGATATTTGCAGATTTGGTGAAATAATATGCACCACCCCCCAAAATAGCAACCCCGCTTATCGCAATTGCTGATGTTAAAATTTTTCTACGATTCATTGAATATGTTCCTAAAATTTATATAAAATAGAGCGAATTTCAAAATTCGGACTTTAAGTAATTTTTTTCAAAAAAGTTAAATTTTTTGAAAAAAAGGTTGAAATATGGTAAGTAATTTGATTCTATAGATTTGAAACAAAACCAACGACCTACCATGAGAATGAAAATACAAAATTACCACCGCGTTTGTCAAGCAAAAAAAGCACAATTATCGTTATTTATTGTGTGTTATCACCCCAACGAATTTGTTGGGCGCAGTCATATTGCCTTGATGGATATTTTAAATTCGTTGGAATTAGAACGATTTGATTACGGCAATACCGCCCGAGTTGGACGCCCCAGCAAAGACAGGGTGGCGATGTTGCGCAGTTTTATCGCACAAAAATTCTTAAAAATAAGCGAAATGAACGGCTTAATTGAAATATTAAAAGGCGACAGGGTGTTGCGCAATATTTGCGGTTGGCATAATATTAAAGATGTGCCGTCAGAGGCAACATTTTCAAGGTTTTTGAACGAAATTAGCGCCAAAGAAATTATGGAGAAAATTTTTGAAACTAATAAGAATGAGTGGCTTTTGGATAAATATTTTTTTCATACCAGCATAGATGCTACGACTTTGGCGGTGCGCGGGCGTTCGGGGTATAGGCCGGTCGCAAAATCAGCAAAAATCACACATAAAAAAGGTCGCCCCAAAATTGGTGAAACCCGCCCAGCTAAGGAATTAAGCGTCATAGAAAAACAAAGAACAATGACCAGTGAGGCGGGTTTTTCTTTGGTCAAACAGGGGCTTGATTTTGGCACAAAACGCAACAGCCAAGGATTCCAAGAAACAATATTTGGGATAAAAATTCATGCCGAAGTCGCGGGTAATGGCTTGCCCGTTAATATTCACATATCCGCCGCCAGCGTGCATGACAGCCAAGTTGCCATACCCTTAATGAAGAAAAACTCTTTGATTTTTAGTCGTGGATTTCATTTGATGGATGCGGGATATGACGATAAAAATATTCGCGAATTTATGCCTTTGTCAATTATTGATTTTAATCATCGCCGTAATAAAAATAAAGATATCGTCCAGCAAAAATTCACCGAACAAGAGGCTTTAATATATAATTATCGGGGCAATGTTGAACGATTTAACAGCGAAATCAAGAAAATATTAAACACGAAATACCTCAATGCCACCAACTTTGCAAAAGCGAAATCTCATATTTATGGCGCAGTTTTATTGATTTTGGCAAAATACCACCAAAAAACTTAAAATTAAACCTTAAACCACATATAAAAAATGAAATTTTTAGTCAATACACCATCATTGCGCCAAAAAATCAAAAAAATATCACGAAATTTGCTGGAAAATTTTAAAATTTATCCATTTCTTAACAAATTGCGACAAATTTCATATTAAAACTGATTGATTCCTATAATTTTGAAATCGTCTCAGAGTTATTAGCTAAATGTCAATGAAATAAGTTTGCGGGACTACGCCATTTTGGGTAATACTGAAATATTTTAAATCACCAAATTAATTACTGCTCTTGAATTTAAAAAACTTGCATTTGCCAAAGAATCCGAATATGGCAATTATATGGTAAAATATATCTTTATTACGGGCGGTGTTGTATCTTCTTTGGGTAAGGGCATTGCGGCTTCGGGCATTGGCGCATTATTGTTGGAACGACAATTTAAATTGCGAATCAGAAAATTTGACCCTTATATTAACATTGACCCCGGCACCATGAATCCTTATCAGCACGGCGAATGTTATGTAACCGATGATGGCGCGGAAACCGACCTTGATTTAGGGCATTATGAGCGATTCACCGGCGTAAATTCGCAAAAATCCGATAATATTACCACGGGGCAAATTTATCAAAAAGTCATTAATAAAGAACGCCGCGGCGATTATTTGGGTAAAACCGTGCAAGTCATTCCCCATATTACCGATGAAATTAAAGAATTTATCGCCAGCCATACTGATGATAGTGATTTTATAATTTGTGAAATTGGTGGCACCGTGGGCGATATTGAATCTTTGCCATTTTTAGAAGCGATTCGGCAATTCGCGAATCAAGTCGGACGACAAAATTGTTGCTTTATTCATGTGACCTTGTTGCCATATATTCGTTCGGCGGGCGAATTAAAAACCAAGCCTACGCAACATTCGGTGAAAGAATTATTAAGCGTCGGCATTCAACCAGATATTTTATTATGCCGCTCCGAAATGGCGATTCCCACGGCGGAAATGGATAAAATCGCGTTATTTTGTAATGTGCCAGTCGGGCGCGTGTTCAGCGCGATTGATGTGCAAACTATCTATCAAGTGCCCGTGCATTTTCATCAAATTGGCTTAGATAAAGCGATTTTAGATTATTTTCAAATGCCGATTAAGCATCAACCAGACCTTTATCGGTGGCATGATATTATTCATCGCATTTTGCATCCCGAATCGGCGGTGAATATTGCGATTGTTGGCAAATATGTTGGCTTAAAAGACGCTTATAAATCGTTATATGAGGCGCTTAGCCATGGGGGCATTGCCAATAATACCGCCGTGAATCTGACATGGCTTGATGCTGAAGAATTAACTCAAGAAAATATTGCGCAAAATTTGGGTGATTGCGATGCAATTTTAGTGCCCGGTGGCTTTGGCGAACGGGGCACAGAAGGCAAGATTTTAGCCATTGAATTTGCCCGTATTCATAAAATTCCATTTTTTGGCATTTGCTTTGGTATGCAAATGGCGGTGATTGAAGCGGCAAAGAATCAAGCAAATATCAAAAATGCGTCGTCAAGTGAATTTGGCGCGTGCGAACATGCGGTGGTTGGTTTGCTTACCGAATGGACAAGGGGCAATGAAATTGAAACCCGCGATGATAACCAAGACAAAGGCGGCACAATGCGCTTGGGTGCTTACCCATGTAAATTAGCCGAAGATTCCCAAGTTGCCCAAATTTATAACAGCAATTTTATTCATGAACGCCATCGGCACCGATATGAAGTAAATATCGCTTATAAAGCCCAGTTAGAATCGGTGGGATTGATTTTCAGCGGCATGTCGCCCGATGATAAATTGCCCGAAATTATTGAACGGCGCGACCATCCATGGTTTATTGGCGTGCAATTTCACCCAGAATTAAAATCAAAACCGCTTAATCCGCACCCATTATTTAGCGATTTTGTCCGCGCCGCATTAAATTATTCGAGGTTAGTATGAAACAAAAAATTATAAATATCGGCAAATACCAAATTGCCAACGATAAAACATTTACGCTTATCGCGGGACCTTGTGCGCTGGAATCATTTGACCATGCCATAAGAATGAGCACAGCTATTCAAGAAATATGCCATAAATTAGGCATAAATTTGATTTATAAAACTAGTTTTGACAAGGCAAACCGCACCGCCGTTAATACCGAACGGGGCTTGGGTTTAGAAAAATCCTTGGAAATTTTTAGTAAAATTAAACAAGCAACGGGCTTGCCGATGATTACCGATGTGCATACGGAATCGCAATGCGCCATTGTGGCGCAAGTCGTGGATATTTTGCAAATTCCCGCGTTTTTATGCCGTCAAACCGATTTATTATTAGCCGCAGGCAATACGGGCAAACCAATTAATGTTAAAAAAGGGCAATTTTTAGCCCCTTGGGATATGAAAAATGTCGCCGATAAAATTGCATCAACGGGTAATGAGCAAATAATGTTGTGCGAACGGGGCGTGAGTTTTGGTTATAATACGCTTGTTAATGACATGCGCGCTTTGCCGATTATGGTTGAATCGGGGTATCCTGTTATTTTTGATGCGACCCATTCGGTGCAACAACCCGGGGCGGGTGGCACAAAATCCGGCGGTGATAGGCGATTCGTGCCTTTTTTAGCCCGCGCTGCCTTAGCCGTGGGCGTGGCGGGCGTTTTTATGGAAGTGCATAATGACCCTGACAATGCGCCATCTGATGGACCTAATATGGTGCGATTGGAAAATTTAGAGGCGATTTTAACCCAATGTAAATTATTTGATGATATTGCCAAAGAAAATATGATTTTTTTATAAGCACGCAACGGGTTTAATTATATTAATATGCGTGGAGCTGTCAAAAATAATTATTCAGTTGAGGAATTAGGGCGTAATAATTTTTAATTGATTATCGTCAATTTGGATAAATTGATATTGCTTGGCAAAGGATTTGAAATAATTTATTTCCGTGGCGGTTATAAAACAGGGTAATTTTAAATTCGCCAATAAATCGCATAATTGATGCCTGCGCGATTCATCAAGATGCGCGGTAATTTCATCAAATAAAATAATCGGTTGAATGCCATTTTGGGCAAGAATTAACGAAATTTGCGCAAAAATTATCGCCAAAACCATCATTTTTTGTTCCCCCGTGGAACAAATTTCAGCATTGCAATTTTTTTTATGATAAAAAGCTTGAAAATCAGATTTCATCGGTGATTCAACGGATTCATTCTGGCGATTTTGCGCTAAATATTGCCGATATTGCTCTTCAACATCAAGCGCGGATTGGCTGGTTAATTGTTCTTCTAAATAGCCAATTAATTGCAAGGATACCGAAGGTAAAAAATCAACATGATGGGTAAGTGCTTGGTTAAGCCTGCCTAAAAAATCTTTGCGAAATGCGGCAATCGCCACCGATTTTGCGGCGATTTGCGATTCAATAATGCCAAGCCAGCTAGCATCAATTTTGGGCATTTGTAAAATATTGCGTCTTTCGCGTAAAGCATTTTCCAACGCTTGCAACCTGCCTAAATGGCTGGGGTCAAATGCGCTAACTAACCTGTCATAAAATCGTCTTCGTTCGGAACTTGGCTCTAAAAAAAGCCGATTCATGCGCGGCGTCATCCAGACAATCGGCAATTTTCTATCTTGAAGTTTCACGGCTTCTTCGTCAAAAAAAACAATTGGTTTTTGGGTTTGTGTATCCCAATGAATCTTAATTACTAAGGGGTCGTGATTCGCGCTGACATCAAATCTGATGCGAAAATCTGGCGCGCCATGGCGAATTTTTTCCACTGATGGGGCATTGCGTAAGCCCCTGCCCGGCGCGATTAAGGAAATTGCTTCTAATATATTTGTTTTACCCGCGCCATTATCGCCCAAAAAAATTGTCGGCAAATCTGGATTTAAATGGCATTGCACGGCGTGATAATTGCGATAATTTTCTAATGCAAGGCGATGAACGCGCACGAACTGCATATCATAATCCGCTTTTTAATTTTTGTTCGGTGCGCAATTTATCTTTATTTTCTGGATTTAATTCCAATGACCTTGTCCAATAAAGCATGGCTTGATTTTTGCGCCCCAAAACCCATGAAACATCACCCAAATGATCGGTTATGACGGGGTCTGATGGCACTAAATTAATCGCTTTTTCTAAATAAACAATGGCTTCTTGGGGTTTTTGCAATTTATAATATGCCCAACCAACACTATCGGCGATATAGCCATCATCTTGGCGTTGTTGATGGGCGTTTTCCAATAATTTTAAGGCTTTTTCGTAATTTTCACCCCTATCTACCCAACTATACCCCAAATAATTTTGCACATATGGGTCTTCGGGTTTTAATTCAAGGGCTTTTAATAAATCTTTTTCTGCCTCGCTCCACCGATTGGTGCGTTCATAACAAATGCCGCGCGAATAAAAGAAAAAATAATGCTGCGGCAGGAATTTATTGCCTAAATTTTTAATAATTTGCGAATAAATTTTTTCGGCATCATTAAATTGTTCAACCCCGCGATAAGCATTGGCGAGTTTTGCCTGAATTTCCAAGGAATCAGGGTAAGTTTTTAATAAATTTTCTAAACCAGCCAAGGCATCTTGTTTTTTATCTTGCAAAAAATACATTTCGCTAACTGTGATTTGCGCCGAAGCATATTCATCAGAATTAGGCGCAATTGATTCCAATATTTTGCGGGCAAGATTATATTTTTTCAATCCCAAATAAGCTTGCGCCGCAATAATTTTTAATTCATCATTATGCGGATTTAAATATAAACCAATCATGCTAATGTCAAGGGCATATTCGTCCAATTGCCCAATAAGATTGCTCGCCAATCGCCCCAAAGCATCGGCTAATCCTGCTTCGGCTGATGGAATTAATGGTTCTAGATTTTGCCCTTTGAAGATTTTATTTTTATCATTATTAATCGCGATGGACTGATTTTGGCTAATTTTCTTGATATAATCAAGGGCTGTTTGTTTTTGATTATTCGCCATTAACGCGCGAATATAGGTGCGTTGCAGGGGTTCGGGTAAGGCTTCGGGGGCTTGATTTTTGCTTAAAACCGCGATGGCTTCTTTGGGTTTATTTAATAATAATTGCATGTTTGCTTCGTGAAATAAGGTTATTTGTTCAAAGCCGCCGCGTTTATTAATTTCCCGCAAATTTTCTAATCCTTGATTCGGATTGCCAATTTTAACAAAACCCCAAGTGCGAATAAACCCACCCAAAATTGCACCAAATGCCCCCTCCTTTTGCAATAAGGGTGCGCCATCATTCGCGCTCCACCTTGATTTTTTGATTAAATCTGCTAATTTTAACATTTGCGCCGTGGCGGCATAAACCGATTGATTGGCGATAATTGCATCGCTATATGCCAAAGCCTCATTAGCTTTGCCAGTTTTTACCAGCGCGTTAAATAATTTTTCTTGAATATCTTTTCGTTGTTTTTCGGTTAAATTATTATTTTTCAAATTTTCTTGATAAATTTTCACCGCATCTTCAAAATTATTATCTTCTTCAACCATTATGCCATTTAAAAAATTGGTAATAAATTGCGAATCAGCATTTTTATTTTTTTCTTGGGCGTGTCCCGTGAAATTAATGCCCAACAGCAATAAAACTATGGCAAAACGAATATATAATTTGCCGAAAAAAAATTTATGAATCATGATTACTCTTTAACTCAATTTGCGCTTAAAATCAAGTTAAAAAATTATATCAGGCTTTAATATCTGTCGCTATATTGATTATCTTAGAATTGTCAATGCTTCTAATAAATCTGGCATTTGAGAAAATTTTTGATTTGTTTTATATTTATCCGCATTAATTCTAGCAGAATTTATAAAATTTTTATCATAAAACTCTTTTTTGTTAATGTAATCTTTATTTTTTGCTATATAAGAGGAATTAGAAAATTCATCTTTGTATTTCTTTTCGTTGCTTAAATTGTTGCCCGTATAATCATCAAAATGCCACCATAACCATAATTCAAAACATGGTGCAGTTTTTATTAGTCTTATTGTAATTTGATATTTTGTCTCAATTGCTTGCATTGCCTCAATCATGGTTTTAGAACCGAATTGGGTTGCTGAATTTGAATTAAAATCAACACAATAGTAAATATATTTCGTTTGTTTTAAGCTATCATTTTCCCTATAATATTTTTCTAGTTCATTAACAATGTTTTTTGGAAAACTAAATGGGCTAATTTTTACACAACGAAATATTACATTTTCATCGTGATATTTTTTACGAAACAAATTTTGATAATATTTTGGATGGTCTTCGCATAAAATAAGGTGAATATCGTTATTACTTACATTGTTCATATTAGAATTCCTCAACAAATTGCTGAACACCAGTGATTCCATTTAAAATTGCTTGTCGCCAATATTTTCCTTTAACATTTCTAAGAGTATCAAAATCAGAAATTCTTAATATTTCGCTGTTTTGTGAATGAATATTTTTTCGCACCATTGTAATTTGGTCGGCGCGCCATAAATCTGTGTCTAATAAATATTGATTATGGCTGGTAAAAATTAATTGCACCATTTCTTGTTTGTGAATAAATTTAAGAAATTCCTTTAATAATTCAATATGAAATCTACCATCTAATTCGTCAATCATAATTATACAGGGCTTGTTTTTATGTTCAATAATTTTTACCATTAATGAAATTAATAAGGTTGTGCCATATGATAATTCACTTAAATAATCCAATTCTATTGTTTTATTCAGATTTTTATCAAATTCACGAAAATGTGTAGTTTGTTCAAATTTTAAGTCATATCCTATCTGGTTAGCACTACGCTGAATTGATTTAAATTGAAGGTCAATTTGAGCATTTGCTAAAAATTCATTAATAGAATCAGCATTATTTTGAAAAGTATCTATCCAGTTTTGTGAAATACTGATTTGATTATGCAAAACTGCGTTTTCAATATTACATAAATAATTAAAAACCTCTTTAATTTTTGAATCGCCAATCAAACTAAATATTGGCAATGCTAAACGATTCTTTTGGAAATGGATCATTGCTTTTTCATAATAATTTTTATTATTAATATGAATTATATGTTCATCTCTGGAAAAAATTAACTCATTTTTTTCTTGGAAAATTTCACTTAGCTGCTCAAATTTAATAACATGACTATTATTAAATAAAATCTCATATAAATATAACTTTTTATCATTAATAAATTTTATTTTATACCCCATGGGTGCATTGCCACTAATAAATTTATTATTTTGTAAATAAAATAATATGTTTCCTGCACCAAAATAATTTTGATGAATTTTTATTATGTTTAAAAAATGATTAAAAGCGTTTAAAATATTAGTTTTACCCGCGCCATTTGGTCCATAAATCACCATTGACTTTACTAATTTTGGTTGGTTTTTTTGACAAAAAAGATTTTTTTTCTTTTTTGACACATTATCATCTGCAACCATTGTAAGTGTATTAAATTCATTTTCATCATTTGGAATGCCAAATGACCGCAAATTGTTAATGGTAAATTCAACTAACATTTTCTATTTCCTATCATTAGCTTAAACTATTCAATATTATTTAAGCTAAATTATATATATCATAAAACATGATAAATTCAAGTTTTATAATGTAATAATAAAACAAGCATTTGACATGATTGGTTTGCGTTTACCAATATCATATCTTTGATTTTCATAATACAGCCTTATTACCAAAATACTATCAAGCGTCAGCGATAATAGTTTATAGGTATCTAAATAATTATATCATGTATGAAAAAAATAAAAAATCTGTTTTGTCCAATTATTGCATTTTATTTAAGAAAATTTTCCGTTATTCCTTGAAAATCGGTATGAATTTGGCTAATCGCGCTTTGCATAAAGCCTTGCGCTAAAATATTTTTTGCCAAATCTTTTGCAATGCCCCTTGATTGCAAATAAAAAATTTCGGCTTCGTTTATACCGCCTATGGAACAACCATGTTTGGCTTCAACTTGGTCGTGGTCAATCGCTAATTCAGGTTTTGCAAAAATTTCGGCGTTGGGTGCTAATATTAAGCCCTTAATATCTTGCACGACTTTACAACCTTGGCAATCCTTGGCAATATTGGCTAAAACCTGCATAACGCCAGTACCCAATTCGTGTTCGGCGCGCATACGGCATATAGTATGGCTGTTAGTTTGCTTGGCAAGATGATTAATAGTTATCGTGCCATCCGTTAAATTCATTTTTGAAATACCAAAAAAATATATATTGGCTGTGGCAAATGGTTCTAGCAAATTAATGGTAATTTCATGGCGCGAAAAATCATCATGATTGGTTAATATTAAGAGATGCAGTTCGCTATTCGCATAGCAATTATAGGTATATTCAAATAATTGCCGACCTATTATAACATCGCGGTCATTAATAATTAAAGTTTGCATACCCCTAATGCCAAAAGTATCAATTTTGCGCTCGTTTGTGTCCCAACTATCAGCATTTTGCGCAAATTTTTTAGATTTTCGCCAATTTTCAGCATCAAGATTTAAGGGTGGAGTTAACATGGGTGGAGTCATCACACGCCTTCATAACCAAGTTCATCAAGCTTAATTGCCAGATTTTTATCGCCAGTTTGGCTGATTTTGCCATTTTGCAAAATATGCACAAAATTCGGTTCAATATATTCCAAAAGCCGTAAATAATGGGTGATAATAATAAAGCTTCGGGTCGGGTTTTGTTGTTTCATTTGGTTGATATTTTCGGCAATTAATTTTAACGCCGAGACATCTAAACCCGAATCGGTTTCGTCTAAAATAATCAGGTCTGGTTCACAAATATTGATTTGCAAAACTTCCATGCGTTTTTTCTCGCCGCCAGAAAATCCGACATTAACGCTACGGCGCAACATTTCATCACTTATCCCCAGCGCGCTTGCTTGTTGTTTCAGATATTTCACAAAACTCATCGGGTCATATTCGCTTTTGCCCAAAAATTTACAATGCGCATTTTTCGCATGGCGCAAAAATACGGAATAAGACAAACCCGCAATTTCAATCGGATATTGAAACGCCATGAATAAACCATTTAAGGCGCGTTCTTCGGGGTTCATCGCCAATAAATCAAAAGATTTAAGGGTGATTGCGCCATTAACTTCATAATCTTGTTTGCCCGCCAATATTTGCGCCAAAGAAGACTTGCCCGCGCCATTTTGCCCCATGATGGCGTGAATTTCGCCTTGATTTATGGTTAAATTCAAACCATTCAGAATTTGCTTATCGCCAATTTTTGCGCTTAAATTTGTAATATTTAACAGGCTCATCCTACGGCTCCTTCTAGGGAAATTCCCACTAATTTTTGGGCTTCAACGGCAAATTCCATGGGTAATTTTTGTAAAACTTCGCCACAAAAACCATTAACAATCAAGCCAACCGCTACATCGGGCGCGATACCGCGGCTTTGGCAATAAAATAATTGCGCTTCGGAAAGATTTGAAGTTGTCGCTTCATGTTCAATGACGCTATCGTTATTTTTGGTTTCAATATATGGAATAGTATTTGCTTTGGCATGATTGCCGATGATTAAACTATCGCATTGCGTAAAGTTTTTTGCCCCCAAAGCCTTGGGTGATATTTTGACTAAACCCCGATAAGTTTGGCTTGATTGCCCCGCGGCAATGCCCTTGGAAATAATTTTAGATTTCGTATTTTTGCCCAAATGAATCATTTTCGTGCCCGTGTCGGCTTGCTGATGATTATTGCTGATGGCAACCGAATAAAATTCGCCGCTTGATTCATCGCCTTTAAGAATACAGCTGGGATATTTCCAAGTGATGGCGGAACCCGTTTCAACCTGCGTCCACGAAATATGCGAACGAAAACCCTTGCAAATTCCGCGCTTGGTCACAAAATTATAAATGCCGCCCTTGCCATTTTTATCGCCCGGATACCAATTTTGCACCGTGGAATATTGAATTTTCGCGCGGTTTAAGGCAATTAATTCCACAACCGCCGTATGTAATTGATTTTCATCGCGCATTGGTGCCGTGCATCCTTCAAGATAACTTACCGAACTATCATCATCGGCAATGATTAAAGTGCGCTCAAACTGCCCGGTATTACCCGCATTAATTCGGAAATAAGTTGATAATTCCATGGGGCATTTCACGCCCTTGGGAATATACACAAAACTGCCATCAGAAAAAACCGCGCTGTTTAAGCAGGCATGTTTATTATCCGTGTAAGGCACAACCGAACCCATATATTCTTGAATTAAATCGCCATGAGTTTGAACGGCTTCGGATATTGAACAAAAAATCACGCCCACTTGGGCAAGATTTTTACGAAAAGTAGTCGCAACCGAGACACTATCAAACACGGCATCAACCGCGATTTTCGGCGCGTTTTCCACGCCCAATAATGATTCTTGTTCGCGAATCGGAATCCCTAATTTGTCAAAAGTTGCTAAAATTTCTGGGTCAACTTCGTCCAGCGATTTGATGGTTTTTTTGGGGCGCGCAAAATAAGAAATTGCTTGATAATTTATGGCGGGAAATTGCACCGCCGCCCAGATGGGTTCGGGCATTTTTCGCCAATGATGATAGGCTTTTAAGCGAAAATCAAGCAACCAATTTGGTTCGTCTTTGATTCTTGATATTTCGCGAATCGTTGCTTCGCTCAAGCCTGCCGCCATAATATCGGACGCAACATCGGAAATAAATCCATGTTCATAATTTTGTCCGATTTTATTTACTTGTGCTATTGTGCGTGCGTCAGCCATTTTTGCCCTTAATTTATGGTATTTTTTTATTAGCAGGATAAAGCGATAAATACAAGCTTATTTTATACTAAAAATCCCCCATTTTATTGAATAGCTTGTCGCAATAATCTAACCGCCTGTGGTGTTCATATGGCGGTTCACGGCGGATATTTTGCCATTTTCTTGGCGTGATAAATCAAAATCATGCCCCTTGGGTTTTAGGGTAATGGCTTGACGAATCGCATTTTGAAGAATTTCATCATCATCACTTTGCCGAATCACGCGCCGTAAATCATAATTATTATCTTGTCCCAAACATAAATATAACATGCCCGTTGATGATAAGCGAATGCGGTTGCATGATTCGCAAAAATTATGCGTCATGGGCGTAATAAAACCGATTCGCTGCCCGGTTTCTTGGCAATCAAAATATCGTGATGGTCCACCCGTTTGATAATTACTGGCATTAAGGGTAAATTTACGCGCTAAATCAGCGCGCAACATGGACAAGGGGTAATATTGCCCCAGCCTATCTACTTCCCCCAAATCACCCATGGGCATAACTTCAATAAAGCTTATATCAAAGCCATTTTGCCCACACCAAATAACTAAATTCGGCATTTCAGCATCATTAAAATTGCGCAAAGCCACGCAATTTATTTTAACCTTTAAGCCTGCTTTTTGTGCCGCTTCAAGCCCATTAAATACTTGGGAAATTTTGCCCCAACGGGTAATTTGCGTAAATTTTTCAGAATCTAGCGTATCAAGCGAGACATTAATGCGCTTCACCCCATTGTCTTTAAGAATTTGCGCATATTTGGGTAATTGCGTGCCATTGGTTGTTAAGGTTAATTCGTGCAAGCCATGGTTATGCAATCGCCCTAATCGCTCAATCAACCACGCAACATCGCGTCTTACAAGCGGTTCACCCCCCGTTAAACGCAATTTCTTAACGCCCAAAGCGACTAAATTTGTGGCAATGCGGTCAATTTCTTGCAACGATAAAATATCCTTTTTGGGCAAAAATTCCATATTTTCCGCCATGCAATATAAGCATCGCAAATCGCATCGGTCGGTTACGGAAATCCGCACGTATGAAATGTCGCGCAAAAATGGATCTTTAAGCAGAACGCCCCCCATTCGCAACCATATGTGCCAAAATATTATCGCTAAATTCAGCTTCAATTTCATTGGCTTTGGTTTGTGCCGCCAATTGAATATCATCATCGCAAGCCACAGGTTCGCTTTTTCGCCATTCAGCAAGATAAGAATCAGCATCCCTTGCGCCATTACGCATGGCGGCGCGGTCAATTGCTTTTTCAAATCGTTCGGTTAATTGAATTTTGACAACATCGCGCCTGCCTTTTTTGGCAATAACTTGGGCGGGAATATCGCGCCAATAAACAATAATTAATTCAGCCATTTTTTTCCTTTGGTTTAAAATTGTAATTCTGGGTGATTTTGAAAATATACTAATGCGTGCGGATTTGCAAGCGATTCCGTATTTGCGATGGTTTTTCCCGCCACAATATCGCGAATCGCCAATTCAACAATTTTATTGGATTTTGTGCGCGGAATTTCAGGCACAGCTATAATTTTGGCGGGAACATGGCGCGGCGAGCAATTATTTTTAATATTCGTGCGAATTAACTGCTTTAAATCATCGGTTAATGGGCAATCAGGGCGCAAGACCACAAATAACACCACGCGCGTATCATTATCCCAATCTTGCCCAATCACGACCGATTCGTTAATTTGCGGCAATTTATCAACTTGGCGATAAATTTCCGCCGTGCCGATGCGCACACCACCGGGATTAAGTGTCGCATCGGAACGCCCATGAATCATATAGCCCGTTGCGGTTTTTTCTAAAAAATCGCCGTGATGCCAGATATTGGCAAATTTGGCGAAATAAGCTTGATGGTATTTTTTATTATCGCTATCTTGCCAAAAATAAATCGGCATTGATGGAAATGGTGATTTACACACTAATTCCCCGCGCCCTTGGCTTACCGATTGTCCTTTTTCATCAAAAATATCTAAATCACAGCCAAGCCCGATGACTTGCAATTCGCCCGCATAAACGGGTTTAATAATCGTGCCGTTTAAAAAACACCCCAAAATATCCGTGCCACCAGAAACCGAAGCCAGCCAAGTTTGCTTGATATTATGGATAATATATTCAAATGATTCCGCCACCAAGGGTGAACCCGTGGACATTATCGCGCGTAAATCGCTTAAAGCAAAAGCCGATTGTATATTTTCATTATGTTGCTTTAAAAAATCATAATATTTTGCGCCCGCGCCAAAATGCGTGAATTTTTCAATATCGGCATAACGCATCAGGGTTTGATTATCGGGATAAAATGGCGAACCATCATATAAAGCAATGCAAGCTCCGCTTGCCAAACAATTCAGCAACCAATTCCACATCATCCAGCCCAGCGTGGAAAAAAAGAAAATCGTGTCATTGCCCGATAAATCAGCGTGTAAATTTTGTTCCACCGCTAATTTTAATAAAATATTGCCCGCACCATGCACGATACATTTGGGCACGCCGGTCGTGCCCGAAGAATACATTATATACATCGGGTGATTAAATGGCAATTGTTCAAAATCTATGGTTGGCTTAGCTTGTAAGGGGGCGGATTCTAAAAATTCATCGTAAGAAATAATTCGTTCAAATTTTTTATCATCGTTGAATTGCACAAAATTAATCATCACGCAATTTTCTAATTCTGGAAGGCTTTTGGCAATTTCTTGCAATTTATCGCGCGTGTCTATAGTTTTGCCGTTATAAAAATACCCATCAGTGCCCAATAAAATTTTGGGTTTAGTCTGCCCAAATCGGTCTAAAACCCCCGATACGCCAAAATCTGGCGAACAACTGGTGAATATTGCTCCAATGGCGCTTGTTGCTAAAACTATGGCAACAGATTCAGGGATATTAGGCAAGAAACACGCGACTCTATCACCATTTTTTATGCCCAATTGCCGAAATTTTTGCGCTAATCTGGCGACTTCTTGGCGAAGCCGAAGGTGCGTCCATTGTTTTTTCATACCATTTTCGCCCAAGAATTTTATGGCAATTTTATCATCATTAAAATCACCCAATAAATTTTCCGCATAATTAAGCGTCGCATCAGGAAAAAATTGATTTTTATAAATAACATCAGATTTTTGCATAAATTTTGTGCCGTTTAGGTTAATTTTTAACCGCGCAAATTTGATAATTTCACGATAAAAATCATCGCTTCGGTGCAACGCAAATTGCTGATAATCATCATAATTATCGCATTGAACCCCATATTTTTGTGATATTATTTGAAAAAATTTGGTAATTTGTGCCGATTTTATTGTTGCCGCATCGGGTTGCCATAATGGGATATTATTCATAAACACACCTTAAATTTTAAAATTTGCCATTTTATATTACTATGTAAAAAAAATTCTGCAATATAATTTTGACTTATTTCATAAATAATATTAGATTATGTTTATCTAGCATGAATTTTGAATGATAGTGAGTGATGATTCGGTTTTTTCCGTATATTTTGTGGTTTATTTTTCTAACCACGCCGTTTATTGTGCCATATAAAGCTTTGGCGCAAGCGATTACTATTGACAATCCATCTGATGGCTCAAGACAGCAAAATTCCTCGGCATTACCGATTGACGCGGGGCAAAATGAAAAAATTGTTAAAGCTGATTGGGTGATGCGGTATAGTTTTAATTTCAATAAAGAAGCGGGCGCCGCCATTTTTCGCCGTGGAGATTATATTTGGTTGGCGTTTGATGAAAAAATTGATTTTGATTTAAATCAAGTGCGCCGCAATTCCTTGCCTTATATTAAAGAAGTTGAACAATTATCAAGCTCTTCTGGGGCAGTTTTAGTTTTTAAAGTATCCACGCAATATACTTACACGCTGACGCGCGATGGCACAAAATGGCATTTAGGATTTTATGTTGAACCCAAAAAGCGCAAAGAAAATTTAGAAATTTTCGCCGTGCAAGCCATAAGTTTAGGCAAAACCTTGCAAGCCAAAGATAACGGAGCCAGCGATGTTATTGGCATTTCTGATAGGTCAACTGGTGGCTTAATTTTGGTTGGCACAACCAAAAGTGAGGGTTTAGGCAACCCTTCAAATCGTGCATATCAAGGGTTTAATATTTTAGAAACTTACCAAGGCTATGCGGTTGAATCATTTTCCAATGATATAGAATTATTAAATCAAAATGGCGTTTTTCTTTTGCACGGCACCGGGGCACTTCCTGAATTTCCTATTAATATCGTTAATAAAAACTTGCCCAGCAATTTAGTGACTGGGCAAACTTTATATTCGTCAAGATTATTATTTCAATGGGGTGAATGGGGCGATATTTCCGCTTTGTCGTTTCGCGACCGCGTCACCGTATTTTACAAACGAATCGTCCAAGACCCCAAAGAATCCTTAAATGAAAACCGCTTGAATTTAGCAAGATTTTATTTAGCGCACCGATTTGGTAACGAAGCCTTGGGGGTTATGGATACGATATTTAAAAAATCGCCCTTGCAAAAGGAAGTTCCAGAAATCAAGGCTTTATATGGTGTTGCGCTATATATGTCGTCAAAATATCAAGGCGCGTTGGATATTTTTAAGGATGCAGCGATAGCCAGTTATGCTGAAATCGCGCTTTGGGAGGGGTTATCGTTGGCTAAATTATCAAAATGGGAAGAAGCTGAGGATAAATTAGAAATTGGCGATAAAATTTTAAGCAATTACCCACCGAAATTAAAAGTATATATTGGCTTAACCCGCCTTGAAGTTGCCATTGAAACAAAGCAAAAAGAGCTTGCCGATGGCTGGTTATACGAATTAAAAAATAATGCCGCAAGCCTTAACGAATATGATAAAGCCCGTTTAAATTTCTTAGAAGCGTTAATTATTTCGCGCTTAAATGGTGAAAAAGAAAAATCGGTAAAATTATTTGATTCCTTGCGCACCACCAGAAATCGCTATATTAACGCCCGCGCAAGGTTTGAAGCAACCCTGATTTTACAAGAATTAGGTAAAATGAGCATTCAGCAAGCCATTAAAGAATTATCTTCGGTGCGTTATGGTTGGCGTGGCGATGCGTTTGAAGCCAATATGGTGATTGAATTAGCTAAATTATATTTTAAATCAAAAGAATATAAAGATGGCTTTTTAACCCTGCGTTCGGGCGTGGCATCGTCCAATAACCGCGCCCAAATCGCGCTTATGTCGCGTATTATGGAGGATAATTTCAAGCAATTATTCTTTGAAGGCGATGCAAATAGTTTATCGCCCTTAAAAGCCTTGGCTTTATACGATCAATTTCGCGAATTAACCCCCACGGGCGAAGTCGGCGATTATATTATTGAATTATTAAGCTATCGCTTATTAGGCATTGATTTAGTTGAACGGGCATCGGAATTGCTGGAATATCAAGTAAGATACAGGCTTGATGGTCCAGAAAGGTCACGCGTTGGCACGAAATTAGCCGTGGTTTATCTGCTTAATAAACGCCCTGATTTAGCGATTAAAACCATTGAAGATACAAGATTTCCGGGCTTGTCCAATGATTTATTGGCAGAACGGCGCAGAATTCTTGCCAAAGCATTTGTGGATAGAGAAAATTACGAACAAGCCCAAAGATTATTGGTCGGTGATGTGTCCGAAGATGCCGATTTCTTGCGCTTAGAGGATTCTTGGCATCGCAAAGATTGGTTTAAGGTCGCCGATGTATTGCGCCGTCAAGTTAACCGCCCAAATAAAAATTTAATTATAGAAGACGGCGACAAAAAAGGTCAAGTAGATGAAACCCAAGCAAGATTGATTTTTAACCTTGCCGTTGCGTTAAAATTAATTGATGATTATCAAGGTTTAGAAAATTTGCGTGATAGATTCCATGAACAATTGCAAAACAGCTTTTATGGGCGATTATTTGATACTTTAACCAGTTCAACCAGTAATGACACGGATTTAGCGGGATCTGCGTCCATTATTAGCCAAATTACTGGCGAAGAATTTCGCTTATTTTTAGACAGATACCGATTAAGAATGTTAACACCATCGGATAAATTTTTAGGCTTGCCGAACCGCACGATTATTGCGAAAAATCTTGAAGCCAAAAAACCCAGCATTGAAGACGAAATTACGGCGGAGCCTGCCAAACCAAAATAATGATTGAAATATAAGTTATTTCTGATATTATGGGCGAATAGGAGATTGCCATGAATAATTTTATAACCCAAATTACCAACGCGCGCATCAATCAAAATACTATCACCATGGATTTGCCATCTTGCCCGCAAGATATTATTCAAGCCCAAAATTGGCAAAGAGAAATTGCCCAAAATATGCCAAATCAGCGAATCGGCTGGAAATTAGGGATAAATAAAGATTATGGCGCGATTTATGCCCCGATTTATAGCCATGAAAATCGGGTTTTACCCAACGAAGGCTTGATGGGTTATGAAATTGAAATTGCAATTATTTTGGGTGGTGATTGGCATTGCGGCGAAGCAATGCCAAAAAATTCATATTTAGCTGCGGGTATTGAAATTCTTACCACCGCCTTGGCAAACCGCAAGGACCTTGGCTTTTTGCCATTTTACGCCGATTTAATGGGTAATTTTTCCTATCAATTGGGCGATAAAATCGCGTTTGATGGGGCTTTATGCGAACCAAATAACGCCATTGAAATTTTTGAAAATGACACGCTTGTTTTTAGCGGGGCGCATTATCACCCTGATGGTAATCCATTATCCGTCATTGACAAATTTATGCAAAATCCACCGCATGGCTTTATCGGTTTTGCATGTGGTGATATACTTACTTTGGGGTCTATTTCTGGCATTTCGCCGATAAGTAAAAATATGAAAATTCGTGCGAATATCAATAAAATTGGGCAAGTTGCGATTAATTTAATTTAAGAAATCTTGCCGAATAAATATTTTCAGGACATTCCCCAGAATTTAGCATCATCGGTGCGCAAAATGAGTTTTGTTCGTAAAAATTATTATTTTCAGTAATTATTTTGACGCTTGCGCTTAAATAAAATTAAAATAATTTTATAGATTTTTTATTTTGATGGGGTATGTTGATTATACAAAAGCGTTTAAAAAATTGCCCCGTTTTTTATGCGCCGAGGGTAATTGCGCCGATGAATTCGTATGTTTTTCATCGGCACTATTTTCATGCGTAGAATGTTTTTGCTTGTCATTGTCTTTTTGCAAAAATTTATATTGCAAGGCATTTTCAAATTGCGAATGCCGCTCGCCATTGATGCTGTTTGTCATGGTTTTACCATTCGTTTATCATGATTACTTCATGATATTAAGTTGATAATGCTCCCCAAATTTTTACTTGCTAACTTCAATAATTTAATATTTGCTGTATAAGCAAAGCTATCCGATTTGAGTTCTAAGATTGAAGTTAGCAGATTATCATCCTTAGTCGCTTGCCGATACGAACCCGTTGCATTAGTTGTGTTTTCAGGGCGGGCAATTTTTTCGGCGTTGTGATTTATTCTCTCACTTATGGTGGCAAGATTTGCGCCGATTGCTCTAATTGAATCTACCATATATTCTCTCTTAAAAATAAATATAGCTTAAAGTTAAAGATTAGTCAAGGGAATTATTTGTATTTTATCGCCTTTTTTCATTATTGGGCTATGAATCGGGCGAATAATTAAGCAACTTGCTTGGCTTAAATGAAATTGCAACGAAGAATCTTGCGATTTTATCGGTGTGGCAATGCCATTGGCATAATTGGCGCGCATAAATTCTAATCTTTGATCATTGGGGGCAATATCCGCCCCTAAAATCGCATCGCTCGCAATATCTTCAATATATTGGGCTGGTTGATGGTTAAAAATTGCCAATATAGGCTTTAAATAAATATAACCGCAAATAAAATTAGACACAACATTGCCCGGCAAACAAATTATCGGCGTTTGGGCAATTTTTGCAAAAATCATGGGTTTGCCCGGTCTTAACGCCAATTTGGCTAAATTTATCGTGGCTTTTAAGGCTTGCAAGCTTGGCAGAATAAAATCATAATCGCCAACCGATGCGCCGCCGCTGGTGATAATACAATCAAACGATAAATTTGCTGCAATAGCATTGGAAATTGCCGTTAAATTATCGGGTAAAATTGGCAAAATTTCAACCTGTGCCCCCATTTGGCTTAATAAACCATGCAATAAATAAAAATTTGAAGCAATGGTTTGTTGCGCTTGGGGTTTGCGTGTCGGCATGATAAGCTCGTCCCCGCTGGTGATTAATAAAACTCTTGGCGAACGAAATACGCGGATTTTACTATAACCAAAGCTGGCTAAAATCCCCATTATGCGTGGTGTAATTTGGGTTTTTTGCGCAATTTTTGCTTGATTTGCCTCAAAATCCATGCCTTTTTTGCGGATATATTGCCATGGAATTAAAGCATGGTTGCAAATTAAATCATCGCCAATAATTTCGGCATTTTCTTGAATTATTATCGCATTGGCAGATTGTGGTAAAATTGCTCCCGTGAAAATTCGCACCGCTTGCCCATGGTTAATATCGGCACCAAAATCTTTACCCGCACGCGATTCACCAATAATTTTGAATTTTTGGCAATTTTCTTGATAAATAACGGCATAACCATCCATTGCTGACATATTTTGCGCGGGCGAAGAATATTCGGGGCTATAATCTTGGGCTAAAACGCGTCCTAAACTTGCGAATAAATCAATTTCCTCAATATCATTAATCGGAGCAATTTGGGATATGATTGTTTCAAATGCAACGCGCGGGTGGGTTAAATTTGCCATTAAATACTATCAAACATTACGCGCATTATGGCTTGTTGAAGGAATATTTTTGAAATAATATTTGTTTTTTTACGCATATTTAAATTCTCCAGCCTTAAAATATTTTAATGGCTAAAATATAATTGAACGCCCCCCATAAGTCAAGTTAATAAAAACTCAAGATTATCAAAAAATCTGGAATCTCCACGATATTATTATCTTGCAATTATTTTAAATTATTGTAATATGCGATTATATTTTAAGGAGTAAAATATGGCAAATGACGATAATCCATGGGGCGAATGGCCAAGCGGTAATTCAGATAATAAAAAACAAAAAAATCCCCAAAATGATAAAAAAACTCAGCATGACTTTGCAAATATCATCAATTTATTTGGTAAATCTGGCTCAGGCGGTGGTTTTAATTTTAATTCAGGGGGCGGGAACAACATACCCTTTGATTTTAACAATAAAAAACTTTATATTTATGGTGCCATTGGTTTATTTATTTTATGGTTGGCTTCTGGTTTTTATGTGGTAAATCCCAAAGAAAACGGCGTGGAATTAGTTTTTGGCAAGCTAAATGGCATTTCCCAAGAAGGCTTAAATTATAACTTGCCCGCACCAATTGGCGAAGTAATTAAGCCCGAAGTTACCAAAGTGAACCAAGTTGAAATTGGCTTTCGTTCCAATCTTGCAAATTCCCCCAAAAATCTTGACCGCGAAAGCGAAATGCTGACGGGCGATGAAAATATTATTGATGTGCAATTTAATGTTTTTTGGCGCATCAAAGACGCGGGTAAATTTATTTTTTCAATTCGTAACCCCGAAGAATCTGTGCGCGTCGCCGCCGAGGCAACGATGCGTGAAATTATCGGTAAAAATGAATTTGAATATATTCGCACCACTGGTCGCGCGGTTTTAGCGGAACAAGCAAGGGTATTATTGCAAAAAATTATGGATAGTTACGATTCGGGGATTGAAATTGCGAATATTAACTTACAACGAGTAGACCCGCCGATGAGTGTTTTAGACGCATTTCGCGATGTGCAAGCCGCGCGCGCCGATAAAGAACGATCCATCAACGAAGCTACGGCTTATATGAATGAACAAGTTGAAAAAGCCCGTGGCGAATCGCAACAAATTGTTCAATCCGCCGAAGCCTATAAAGAAGAAAAAATCAATCAAGCAAAGGGTGATAGTGAGAGATTTGTGCAAATTTACCAAGAATATGCGCAAAGTAAATCAATCACACGGCGCAGAATTTATTTAGAAACAATGGAAGCAATTTTAGGCGGCACGAATAAAATTATTATGGATGAAAAAGGTGGCGTAAATTCATATTTACCCCTTGATTCTCTGAAACCTAAGAAAGCAGCCGAATAATGGAGTTTACCATGCCAAAATCATTGATATTATATATAAGCATCGCTTTGGGGGCGTTAATTATCCTAAGCCAAACAATTTATACCTTGCGCGAAACCGAACAAGCTATTATCTTGCAATTGGGTAAAAAACAACGGGTTGTGCAAGACCCGGGCATACATATTAAAATCCCATTCTTGCAAAATATCGTATTTTTTGATAAAAGAATTTTGGATTTTGATGCCGCGATTCAAGAAGTGCCCACCGCCGACCAAAAGCAATTAGTCATTGATTCATATGCAAGATACCGCATCACGGATCCTTATAAATTTTATCAAGCTGTGCAAAGCGAAAACGGCTTAAAAGTAAGATTGGATAGTATTATTAATTCGTCGTTGCGCGAAATAATCGGTTCGGCTACCATGGCGCAAATTTTAACACCCGAACGGGCAAATATCATTGGCAAATTTGCAACTAAAGTCGCCGATACCACCCGTGAGTTAGGAGTAGAAGTCATTGATGTGCGCATTAACCGCATTGATTTACCGACCGAAAATTCCCAAGCCATTTTCAAACGCATGCAATCGCAACGCGAACAAGAAGCCCGTAAAATCCGCGCCGAAGGCGATGCCGAATCGTCAAAAATTCGCGCCGAAGCCGATAAGCAAAAACGGGTAATTATCGCCGAATCGCGCCGTAGTTCAGAAAATTTACGCGGGCAAGGCGACAAGCAAGCACAAAAAATTTATTCGGAGTCCTATGGACGCGACCCAGAATTCTTTGATTTTTGGCGCTCTATGCAGGCTATGACTAAATCGTTAAAATCGGATAATACCACGATGGTTATGCCATCAGATAATGATTTTTTCCGATATTTTCGTTCAGAAAAAGCTAAATAAAAAATATTATATATAAGGAAAAAATGACAAAAACAACTCTTCAATCTATAAAAGACCGATATTCAGCCAGTAATTTTGACCCAAATGCAACCATAAGCAACGCCGAAATTACCCAATTAGTAGAATATGCCGCCCAAGCCCCTTCGGCTTATAATATTCAGCATTGGCAATTTATAGCAATCAAAGACAAAGACATGAAAAATAAACTCATGCAAACGGCGTATGGTCAACAAAAAGTCGGCGATGCTTCGGTGGCGTTTGTGGTGCTGGGCGATATTTTAGCCCATAAAAACCTGCAAGATGCTTTTGCACCCATGGTTAACAACGGGCATATAAGTCAGGAAATTGTTGATGGCATTGTCAATAGTTCCAATGGCAGTTATGATAATAACGAAGTCGCAAGACGCGATGAAGCGATAAGGTCAGCTTCGCTGGCATCTATGTGCTTAATGTTAGCCGCCGATGCAATGGGTTTTATTTCTGGTCCCATGATTGGATTTGACCCAAATGCAGTTAAGCAATTATTAGGTTTAGGTGATAATCTTGTGCCCGTAATGATGATAGTTGTTGGCAAGCCCAATGCTAATAAACAGGGCAAAAAACCCCGTTATAGCACCGAACGGATTTTAAAAATTATCTAAAATGCAAGAATATCAGCATATTCGGGTGATGCCTTCGTTATTATTGCAATGCAATGATGGGTATGGTGGCTTATATAAAACGACTCAGTTTCAAAACCCTTCATATGTTGGCGACCCGATAAATGCGGTAAAAATCTTTAACGACAAAGGCGTAGATGAGTTGATATTACTGGATATTAACGCATCGCGCCATGGGCTTGCCCCCAATTTTACCATCATTGGCGATATAGTTTCCGAAGCCTTTATGCCCATTGCCTATGGTGGTGGCATTAGCCATATTGACCATGCTTTAACTTTAATTGGTTTAGGGGTGGAAAAAGTTATTTTAAATCAAGCTTTATTTACTAACCCGCAATTATGCGAAAATATCGCGCAAAAAATCGGTTCGCAAAGTTTGGTGGCGATGGTTAATATCAAAAAATCATTATTTGGTGGTTATGGTTTATATAATTACCTTACTAAAAAGGCGCAAAATACTGATTTTGAAGCATATTTTAAACAATTAGAAGCAATGGGGGTTGGCGAAATTTGCGTCAATTCGGTTGATAAAGACGGAATGTTAAACGGATTTGATGTGAATTTAATTGAAAAAATGGCGAAATTTATAAACGCTCCCTTAATTGCCAGCGGCGGCGGCAATGATATTGAAAATATGCAGTTGGCGATAAAAAAAGGCGCGCAAGCACTCGCCTTGGGGGCAAAATTTGTCTATATGGGTAAACACCGCGCCGTAATGATAAATTACCTTAACCCCGATGAAAGTAAATTAATTAATGCAACAATGTAATTTTTGTGTCATGGACGAAACGGCTGATGGCATTATTTTCGGTGCTGATGGCAGATGCAATTTTTGCACAGGATTTGCAAAAAAATACCATGAATTTCAATTAAAAAACTTTCCCCAAAAGCAAGCTGAATTAATCGCAGAAATTAAAAATGCGGGCAAAAACCGCGAATATGATTGCATTATTGGCGTAAGCGGCGGCGTGGATTCCTCTTATTGTTTATATTTAGCCAAGCAAGCGGGCTTGCGCCCCTTGGCAGTGCATTTGGATAATGGCTGGAATTCGGAACTTGCCGTGCATAATATTAGTAATTTAATTCAAAATTTGGGCGTTGATTTGCATACGCATGTCATAGATTGGCAAGAAAATCGCGATATGCAGTTAGCTTTTTTTAAGGCAAATGTCGTTGATATTGAGCTTTTGATGGATAATGCCATGATGAAGCTTAATTATAACATGGCAAATAAGCACGGCGTTAAATATATTTTAGCAGGCACAAATACCGCGACCGAAGGCATGGCAATGCCCAAAAATTGGAATTGGTTTAAATTTGATAAATATAATATTCGGCAAATTCACAAAGAATTTGGCAAATTGCCGATTAAAACTCACCCATTAATCAGCACGAATGATTTTATTTATTTTGAATTTATAAAAAAAATCAAATGGCTTCATTTTTTAAATTATTTCCCCTATAATAAACAACAAGCCTTAAATATCCTAAGCGAAAAAGTTGGTTATAGACCTTATCCCTATAAACATTATGAATCAATATTTACCCGATTTTATCAAGCCTATATCCTCCCGCAAAAATTTAATATAGACAAGCGCAAAATTCACTTATCCACGCTGATAGTTAGCGGGCAAATGTCAAGGGACGATGCGGTGATAATGCTGGCGCAACCGACTTATCCCCATTCGCACCAATTGGAATCGGACAAAGAATTTGTGCAAAAAAAATTAGGCTTCACCAATGATACCATGAATCAATATATTCACCAATCCGCCATCGCCCATGATTTTTATGGGTCGGAAAAACCTTATTATATGGCGTTAATGAATATATATAAATGGCTTCAACGATAAATTTTGGACGAATCCAAGGTATATTTTAATTTTTAAATTTATTTAATATTTTCGGCAAAAATACCACTAAAAATGCTAAAACCCACAAGGTTGCGCTGATGGGGGTGGCGAATAATTGCACGACATCGCCTTGCGAAATTGCAAGCGCGCGCCGTAAATGTGTCTCTGCCATGGGTCCAAGAATCATACCAATCAGCACGGGCGCAATGGGGAAATCATACACCCGCATAAAATAACCCACAATACCAATTATAAACATGGTTAATAAATCAAACCATGAATTAGACAAACCCCAAATGCCAATCATGGCAAAAGCAACAATGCCCGCATAAAGATAGGCTCTTGGCACTAATAATAAGCGCACCCAAACCCCCGCTAATGGCAAGTTTAAAATTAACAACATGGTATTACCAATGAATAAGGACGCAATTAATCCCCAAACCAAGTCTGGATTTTTTGTGAATAAAAATGGACCGGGCTCTAAACCATAGCCTTGAAAAGCGACAAGCATAATGGCGGTGGTTGCCGAAGTTGGCAAACCCAAGGTAAGTAAAGGCACTAAAACCCCCGCAGCTGTGGCGTTATTGGCGGCTTCTGGACCTGCAACACCTTCAATCGCGCCCTTGCCAAATTCTTTGGGGTGCTTGCTAAGCTTGCGTTCCACAAAATATGATAAAAATGTAGGAATTTCTGAACCACCCGCGGGTAAAACGCCAATCGGGAACCCTAAGGCTGTGCCCCGCAACCAAGGCTTCCATGAGCGTTTCCAATCTTCCTTAGTCATGCTAACCCCGCCGCTGATGGGGTTAATTTGTTGCCGAGCATTGGCAAATCGTGTCGCGACATAAATTGTTTCGCCAATCGCAAACAAGCCCACTAAAACAATATTTAATTGAATTCCGTCTAACATATCCAATAACCCAAATGTTAAGCGCGCTTGCCCCGTTTGGTTGTCAATGCCCGCTAAGCCAAGGGTTAAGCCCAATAATAAGGCGGTAAATCCCCGCACCCTTGAAGTGCCCATGACGACTGACACGGTGCTAAATGCCAAAATCATCAGCGCAAAATAATCTTCGGGACCAAATAAAAATGCTATTCTTGCTAATTGCGGGGCAATAAATACTAATAAAATCGTGCCAATCGTGCCCGCAACGAATGAACCAATCGCCGCCGTTGCTAATGCCGCGGCACCACGCCCTTTTTTCGCCATTTTATTGCCTTCAAGCGCAGTCATCATGGAACCCGATTCCCCGGGCGTGTTTAATAAAATGGAAGTCGTTGAGCCACCATACATCGCACCATATAAAATCCCACAAAACATAATTAACGCCGAATCCGCCCCCAATTTCACGGTGACAGGCATTAATAACGCCACGGTTAAAGCTGGACCAATGCCGGGTAAAACGCCAATCGCCGTTCCCAATAAAGTGCCAATAAACGCCATCATTAAATTCATGGGCAATAAAGCCACGGAAAAACCATGATAAAGGGAAATTACGCTATCCATTTTGCCTCCAAGAATGGCAAGAAACTGCCTAATTGTAAGCCAAGCGATTTAAAGCCAAGCCAAATAACTGACGCAAATATAAATCCAATAATTGCCGATTTAAGCCAGCTTTTTGCTAAAAATGCCCGCGCAATTAAGCAAAAAACAATGGTAATGCCGACGGGAAAACCCAATAAAGGAATTGCAAAAATCGCCAAAATACACGCAAAAGCCACTAAATAAAAGGCTTTTATATCGGGCGCATGGTGCGTGTCTACATCTTCAGCTTCTTGGGGTTCAAATTTTTCGCCATTTTTAATTTGAAATGCTAAAATACAACTGCAAATAATCAAACCAATAGCCACCAGCAAAACCATAAACCCCGACCCAATACGAGCATATGAATGGGTAATAGGCAAAAAATAAGCTTGAGTTAATAAAATCAAGCCCATCAACCCAACGCCTAAAGCAATTAACCAAGGTTTCGCAGGTTGAATTATCGGTTTTAGTGGTTTTTTTGCCGATTTTTTTTGCTTATTTACCAAGACCTAAATCCAATAAAATACCACTAAGTCTTGTGGTTTCAGATTTGATAAAATTAGCAAAACCATCACCTACTAAAAAAGCATCTTCCCAGCCATTTTTAGCCAATGCTTCTTTCCATTCTTTCGCATGGTCAAGCTTGGTAAGCCTGTCAATCCAAATTTTCTTGCCAGCTTCGGACATGCCGGGGGCGCCGACTATGCCACGCCAATTGCCTAAAACGACATTAATGCCATTTTCTTTGAGGGTGGGCACATCTTTGGCTACGGGCAATCTAGATTCTGATGATACGGCTAAAATTCTGATTAAGCCAGCATCAGCATGGGGTTTAAATTCCCCAATGCCAGAAATAGCCGCCACGACTTTTCCGCCAGCCAGCGCGGGCATTACTTCACCGCCACCTGCAAAAGGCACATAATTAATTTTATCGGTTGCAACGCCTGATTCTTTGGCAATTAAGCCCAATAAAATATGGTCAGTGCCACCCGCCGAACCACCACCAATGGCGGTTTTGCCGGGATCTTTTTTCAATGCTTCAACTAATTCTTTAATATTTTTATAAGGGCTATTCGCGGGCACAGCAATCACTTCAAATTCTGTCGTTAAACGCGCCAAGGGTGTAACCTTATCAAGATTAACGGGTGATTTATTTATCACAATTCCGCCCACCATAACCATGCCCGTAATCATAACGGCATCGTCATTGCCTTGGTCTTTAAGAAAATCCACTAAACCAATCGTGCCAGCTGCACCACCTTTATTAGTGATGGTTGCACCTTCGGTTAAAATGCCACTTTTTTGCAACGAATCAAAAATTGCGCGCCCCGTGCCGTCCCAACCGCCACCAGCCGCCGCTGGAATCATAACCTTAGCAGGACCAGCCATTGCCGATGATATTATCGCGCTTGTCGCAACCATTGCGATGATGAAATTTTTAAATTGCATTTTACCCTCCAAAGTAATTGTATTTAATAGCATATTAGCTAAATTTATGATTTAAGTCAATAAAAAAATTAATGCTCAGTTTTTTAAATATTGTAATGGATTGAGTTGCGTTGTAATATGAGGTGAATGAATTTTGTGTTAGTAATAATTTATTGAACGGGATAATTTTCGCTTACGCTTATATATATTTGCAAGATGAAACGAAAAAATGGCTGATATTCTGCAATGCTAAAAATCTTGACTTATGGCTTAAATTATTTTATTAGCCAATTATGATTGATGAAAAAAAATCTTTACAAAATATAATTCTTAATTTAAATCATTATTGGTCGGATTATGGGTGCGCCTTGTTGCAACCTTACGATATGGAAGTCGGCGCGGGAACATTTCACCCGGCAACGACTTTGCGGGCATTGTCCAAAAAACCTTGGCGGGTGGCATATGTGCAACCTTCGCGCCGTCCCACTGATGGCAGATATGGCAATAACCCGAATCGCTTGCAACATTATTATCAATATCAAGTGTTAATTAAGCCAAGCCCCAAGGATTCGGTGAATTTATTTTTAGGATCCTTAAAAGCCATTGGCATTGACCAAGAAAAAAATGATCTGCGTTTGGTGGAAGATGATTGGAAAAGTCCGACTTTGGGCGCGGCGGGTTTGGGTTGGGAAATTTGGTGCGATGGCATGGAAGTTGCGCAATTTACTTATTTTCAACAAGTCGGCGGGATTGAATGTTTTGAACCTGCCACGGAATTAACATACGGCTTGGAACGATTGGCAATGTTTGTGCAAGGCATTGATAATGTTTATGATTTAAATTTTGGCGGCGGCTTTAAATACGGCGATATATATCTTAAAGCCGAACAGGAATTTTCGGCTTATAATTTTGAATATGCCAATAAAACCGATTTAGCCGATTTTTTTGAAAAATATCAAAACGAGGCACGGGCATTAATCGCCAATGGCTTAGTTTTACCCGCCTATGACCAATGTTTAAAATCAAGCCATATATTTAATTTAATGCAGGCAAGGGGCATGATTTCCGTATCAGCGCGCGAAAAATATATTGCGCGGATTCGCGATATTGTTAAATTATGTTGTGAAGCATTTGTCAAACAAGAGGGCGAAAATGGCTAAAAACCCCAATTTATTGATTGAAATTTTGGTTGAAGAAATTCCCGCCCGCTTGCAAATGAGCTTAGCCCAAGATATTGGCGCGAAATTAGCGCAATTTCTTCATACTGCGCATGGGCAATATTTTGCAACTCCGCGCCGATTGGCGTTTATTTTTGATGATATAGCCAAGCAAACCGCGCCGCAAACCCTTGAAATAAAAGGTCCGCGCTTAAATGCGCCCGCCCAAGCATTAGAAGGATTTTGCAAAAGCAATCAATGCGCCATAAGCGATTTATCGGTAATTAAAGACGAGGCGAACCCGAAAAATGATTTTTACTTATTGCAAAAAATCATGGCACCGCAAGATATATCGGCGATTTTACCGATAAAATTAGCCGAAATTTTGGAAAAAATCGCCCTGCCGAAAAGCATGAAATATAACCATGGTAATTTTCGCTTTATTCGCCCGATTCGTGGGATTTTAATCCATTTTAATGATGAATATTTATTGGGCGATATAATTTTAGGCGGAGCACCTTTGGCTTTATCCGCCACGACATTTGGGCATCGGCTTTATGGTAATGCGCCAATTAACGATTTAAATGCTGGTAATTATGGCGATAAAATGCGCGAAAATTTCGTGATAGTTAAATCACTAGAGCGTGAAGCCATGATTAGCCAAGGGCTTAAAAAAATTGCCGATGATAATGGTTGCGAATTAATTCAAGATGATGATTTATTGCAAGAAGCCGTGGGTTTGGTGGAATATCCCGTTGTGTATATGGGCGAATTTGACGAAAAATTCTTAAACTTACCCGAAGAATGTTTAATTGCGCCGATGCGTGGGCATCAAAAATATTTTTCTATGCGGCAAAATGGCAAGATTACCAATAAATTTGCCTTTGT
Organism: Alphaproteobacteria bacterium; assembly: GCA_965262605.1. Classification (GTDB taxonomy): domain Bacteria; phylum Pseudomonadota; class Alphaproteobacteria; order JASGCL01; family JASGCL01; genus CBDHFN01. The sequence continues at coordinate 651,188 of CBDHFN010000003.1, forward strand.
CAGCAACGCTCCCAAGGGGGACAAGGCATTAATTATTCATAATAATCAACGCGTCTTACGGGCAAGGTTAAATGATGCGCAATTTTTATACGACGAAGATATTAAATTAGGCTTGGATTATTTCGCCGAAAAACTCAAAGAACGCGAATTTTTTAAAGGCTTAGGCACATTATGGGATAAGCAGGAGCGGGTTAGACAACTTTGTGTTGACTTAAATCAAGATAATATGTTAATTAATTCTGGAAAATTAGTATCACCAACAACCGAATATTTATACCTTGATTTTCCTTACATAAAGTATTTAAAGGCTGATTTGACAACAAACATGGTAAGTGAATTTCCAGAATTACAAGGTGTTATGGGTAAATACTATGTTGTTTTGCATAATTCATCTAGTGAATATATGAAAGAAGCTTTAACAGAGCATTACTTACCAAATAGCATTGATAGTAAAATTCCAAATCCCAAAAACCCTTGGGCATTATTTGCGGCTATTGCCGATAAATTAGACACGATTAATGAATTTTTTAAAATTGGCGAAAAACCAACATCTTCCAAAGACCCTTTTGCCCTTCGCCGTGCCGCCATTGGCATTATCAGAATTTGTTTTGAGGGCGAATTTCAATTTAATCTTACAAAATTTTGCACTGATGAAGTTCGGCAATTTATCAAAGAACGCATTGCACCGATGATGACTGACCCTAAATATCCCAACCCGATTCGCCCTGATGTAATTCGGGCAGTATTAAATAAGAGCGATGATTTATATGATATTAAATTACGCGCCGATGCCCTACAATCAGTTTTAAATCAGCATTGGTTTTTCTCTTTTCACCAAAGCGCAAAACGCGCCCAAAATATTTTAATCAAAAACGCGAAATATCAACCGAATAGTAATAATTTAGTTGCCGAATATTGCACCTTGCCCGCAGAAAAAACATTGCTTGACGCGCTTAATCAAGCAATTAGCAAAGAATTTAAAAATTATAGCGACCAAATGGCAATTTTATCAGAAATTGCCCCAGCAATTAATAATTTTTTTGATGAAGTTATGATTGAAGATGAAAACCCAGTTATTAGGCTAAATCGCCTCAATCTTTTGCAAGAATTTATTAATTTATGCCATGAAATCGCCGATTTTTCGCAATTAGAAATTACATAATACCTAATTGATGGTGCTTTAATATATTGCCCATTATTGCTTGCTCATAGCCATTGACTCTATATTTTTGGGGGATTCCCCCAATCCCCCTTTACAAAGAATTTTAAGAATTGAAAAGAATTTTAAGAATTTTTTTCTTTTTCATCATGCAGGCATATATTTTTAACCGAATTTGATTAATTACTATTTTAATAATCATTTAATCCTATAATCCCATAATCCTATTAAAGCGCAAGCGTCAAAACGGGTGCGAAAATAAAAATTCATGCTGTTTTTATTCGTTATATTTTGGGGGATTCCCCCAATCCCCCTTAAAATAGGATTTAAGGATTAAAAAGATTGAAGGATTTTTTTCTTTTTCATCATACAGGCATATATTTTAACCGAATTTGATTAATTACTATTTTAATAATCATTTAATCCTATAATCCCATAATCCTATTAAAGCGCAAGCGTCAAAACGGGTGCGAAAATAAAAAATCATGCTGTTTTAAATGGTGATATTTTAATAATTCTTTTAATTCTATTCAAGCGTAAGCGCAAAATAGGGTGCGAAAATAAAAATTCATGCTGTTTTAAATTGTGATATTTTAATAATCCTTAAATCCTTTTCAATCCTTAAAATCCTATTAAAGCGTAAGCGCAAAATAGGGTGCGAGAATAAAAATTCATGCTGTTTTTATTCGTTATATTTTTGGGGGATTCCCCCAAACCCCCTTTACAAAGAATTTTAAGAATTGAAAAGAATTTTAAGAATTTTTTTCTTTTTCATCATGCAACCATATATTTTTAAGCAACTTTGATAATTAAATATTTTAACAATCATTAAATTCTTTTAATTCTTTTAATTCTTGTAAAGCGTAAGCGTCAAAACTGGTGCAAAAATAGAAATTCTTGCTGTTTTGATGGTGATATTTTAATAATCCTTAAAATCCTATTAAAGCGTAAGCGCAAAATAGGGTGCAAAAATAAAAATTCTTGCTGTTTTTATTCGTTATATTTTTGGGGGATTCCCCATTTTTTAGAGGGTATTTTATTTATAATACCTCATCGCAATATTTGCCAAAATTTACGCGATAAAATTATTTTGATTGGCAATTATTTTTTCTGCCTTACGCAGTTTTGCAATTTCCACAAGCGCGCGGGTTTGAATATCTTGAAGAATATCGCGCAACAAAGGGTCAGTGGCAAGCACTTTATTAGAGCCAGCTTGCAGGGCTAATTCTTGTAATTTATCGGCGGGAATATTGCCATTAACAATAATTTTCTTGATTTCATCTAATTTATCCAGCACTTGGCTACCCCATTTTCTGGCGGCTTCTTCGCGTTTTTGTTTATTTAAAAAATCATCGCCGACATTATTGGCTTGTTGAATGCCAATCATGCCAAATATTGCTTGGGGTGCTTGAATATCAGAGGTATTTTCTGCGCTTGCAATGGCTTCGGTGCCTTGTTGATTGCCGTGATGGTGATTATCATCGCCCGAATGGGATTGTTGGTCTGAATTTTTCTTCATGATGGATTGAAAAAGCCCCAATCCGCCCGCAGTATTTGCAGATTTCGCAGAAGCAGATTTCGGAGCATTGCCCGAATTTAGTTTGGGTGGCATACCTTGAATGAACATAATTGAAAATTTAAATTGATTCGCGGTGCAATTCAAGATATTTTTTTAAAAAAATCTAAAAAAATACCCTAATACTGAAAAAACGATTTACAAATTCAAACGAATCGCATTAAGATATGATGAAAGAAAATTATAAAAAGAAAAAAATGTTAAAACCAGCTATTTCCGATGCTTTTCATGCCGCATGGTGGTTTATGAATCAAGCAAGATTTGAAAATTCCGCCATGCCCGCCATGAAGATTCACGCGTTATTATATTTAACCCAAGGATCATTTGCGGCGTTAAATCACGGGCGCATGTTTATGCCATGCCAATTTATCATTCATCAAAATTTGCCCGTTGAACCGCATATTCATCGTTTGATGGATATGAACGAATGGAAATATCAAGAAGCCAATATTCCAAGCGAATATTTAAGTTTTATGCAACGCGTCTGGGCAAGGTTTGACCCCTTGCCGATGGATTTTTTACGGCGCAAAATTGAACGACAATCTATCGTCATTGCCGCCATGGTTGAGGGAGACGGCGCGTTGATTGAATTTAGCGATATTGCGCAATATTTTCAAAACCCCGAAGCAAAAGATAAAGATTTAATCAAAACAAATGATGGATCGGTAGTCGAAAAATGGATACCCGCCAATGTCAAAAAAATGCCGCGCTGACCAATTATTAATGCAGAATCACCCGATTGATTCGCGCACTAAAGCCCAAGCTTTAATCATGGCGGGTTTGGTTTATTTAGGCGAAATGCGCATTAATAAAGCCAGTGAATTATTGAACGAGAATGATATACTAACCATACGCGGTGATGATTGCCCGTTTGTAAGCCGTGGTGGCTTAAAGCTTGCCCATGCTTTGCAAGAATTTTCCTTTGACCCCAAAGCCATGATTTGCGCGGATATTGGCGCGTCAACCGGTGGTTTTTGCGATGTGTTATTACAAGCAAATGTGCAAAAAATTTATGCGGTGGATGTGGGTTATGGGCAATTACACGAAAAAATTCGCGCCGATTCGCGAGTCAAAGTGATGGAACGAACAAATGCACGGCAATTAAGCCGTGAATTAATCCCCGATATTTTGGATTTAATCGTTTGCGATGCAAGTTTTATTGGGCTTGAAAAAGTTTTAACCCCCGTGCATGAATTTTTAAAATCAGATGGGCATATTATCGCCTTAATCAAGCCGCAATTTCAATTATCGCCAAAATTTGTAAAAAAAGGTATCGTCCAAGATGCGCAGGCGCGTTTAACAGCCGTGGAATTTGTCAAGGATTGGTTCGCCAGCATCGGTTTTTCGGTGCTTAACTTGACAACAAGCCCCATCACGGGCGCAAAAGGCAATGTTGAATATTTAATCATCGCCCAAAAATTATCCGCAAATGGCAAATAATCTTACAATCACGATATTAGGTTCGGGCACTTCTTCGGGTGTGCCAAGACCATTTTTTGGCTATGGCGATGGGGTTGATGCGAATAACCCAAAAAATAACCGCTTGCGCGCCTCCATTGTCATTGAATATGGCGATAGCACGATTTTAATTGATACAAGCCCCGATTTACGGCAACAAATTCTTAATGCCAAATTAACTAAAATTTCGGCGGTGCTTTATACCCATACGCACGCCGACCATTGCCATGGTATTGATGAATTGCGTTGGGCGTGCCAAGCGATGAATAAACCGATTGCCATATATGGCGATGAATTATCGCTTAACCAATTACGGACGCGATTTGATTATTGTTTCACGCCATTAAAAGAGAGTTTTTATTACAAGCCAATGCTGATTCCCTATGAAATTAAAGCTAATCAAGAATTTGAGGTTGCAGGATTGAAAATTTTGCCCATCTTACAAGACCATGGTTATAGCGAAAGCTTGGGCTTTAGAATCGGCAATTTTGCTTATTCAACCGATGTGCTAAATTTAAGCCATGAGGCACTTGGGCAATTAATGGGGCTTGATTATTGGATTGTTGATTGCTTGCAGATGAAACCGCACCATACCCACGCCCATTTTGATAAAACAATCGGCTGGATTGAACAATGTCGCCCCAAACACGCAATTTTAACCCATTTAAATTATGGGCTTGATTATGAAAAATTGGCGAAATTATGCCAATTATTGCCGTTTAGCGTTGAACCCGCCTATGATAATATGCAAATAATTTGCAAGATATAAAATATTTAAATCATTGAAAAAAATAAATAATTACCATTTTGCCCAAATTTTATCAAATTCCGCTTGAAATCACCCATAAAATTTGTTATCGTCAAACCATTATTCAAGCAGGAGAATAACATGACGATAGAAGCAATTCAAGGTGTAGGCAAATCATTTCAAGTTCGCGCAATATCCGAAGGGTTGGTGGGATTTGGTGCGCCCGCAGAAGTTAAATCAAATACAATACAAACCGCGTCAAGCCCTTTGGATAATTTGAAAAAATTTAACCAAAGCAAACTTAACGATCCTATTAATTCTTCACGCGGAATTTTCAAAAATACTCAAGGTTAATTGCCCCGTTAATTGCCCTTGCATAACACAAAATTTCGTGAAGTCATTTTTGCCTGAAAAGTGAGGATAAATGTTTGCGCGAATTTTTAATGGACAATATGTCGGCTTATTTTATGATGAATCAAGCCAAAATTACCATGATATTTCCTCAATTGTGGCGGATATAAATGCTGATTCTTTGCCAATTTTAGCCCAATTAAGCAAGCATGATTTTATCAAATGCCCTAAATATAATTTAACTGAAGCTGATTTTCACCATAAAATAACTTCTTGTTTAGGGGGGGTTGGCAAATTCATCGCCATTGGATTAAATTATGCCGACCACGCGGCGGAAGCAGGCATGGCAATCCCCAGTGAACCGATTATTTTCACTAAGGCGACAAGTTCAATATGTGGTGCCTTTGATAATATTGAAATACCACCCGATTCAACAGCGTGTGATTGGGAAGTAGAATTAGGCGTAGTTATTGGTAAACAAGCAAAAAATATTAGCGAATCTCAAGCATTAAACCATGTATTTGGTTATTGCGCCGTCAATGATATTTCCGAACGCGATTGGCAAACAAAACGCTTGGGGCAATGGGTTAAGGGCAAATCTTACGATAGTTTTGGTCCAATTGGTCCCTATCTTGTGCCCAAAGATAAAATAGCTAATGTGCAAAATTGCCAATTATGGTGCAAGGTGAATGGTGAAATTCGCCAAATGGGCAATACTAAAACTATGATTTTTAATGTTGCGCAATTAGTTTCATATGTAAGCCAATTTATGACGCTTAAATGCGGCGATATTATTACCACAGGCACCCCACCCGGTGTTGGCATGGGCATGAAACCCGAACCCCAATATTTAAAACGGGGTGATATTTTGGAATGTGGCGTGGAATTTTGCGGGTCGCAACGGCATATATGCGTATAAAAAACTTCGCCAGCACAAAAAGCCCGAAATGCGAATTTCAGGCTTTTTAATAAAAAACAATTTTATCAATAACCGATGATTTGTCTTTTCTTGCGTTGCAATTTGCGGTATCTGCGCACAGATTCAGCCGCTTCACGCACTCTTTTTTCCGAAGGTTTTTCAAAATAACGACGCAATTTGGTTTCACGAAAAATTCCTTCGCGTTGCAATTTTTTCTTCAAAGCTCTCAAAGCTTGCTCAACATTATTATCACGAACGATGACTTGCACTTGGTAATAATTCCTTTCTTGGATTGGGGTAAATTATTTTCATATTGACTCTTAGCAAGCTTTTGCAAGAAAAGCAAGCATCAATTTTAATTATTTTTAAATAATACCCCAGAATTTTCCATTATAATCTTTTGACTATTTTATACGCAAATTCTGGGGTAAGCTTTATTAAATATTGCTATCGGCAAAAGATGCTTTTTCTTTGGCTATATATTCCTTTAACGCATCATCAATGGCGGGGTCAATGGGGGGTGCTTCGTAATTTGCCAATAATTTTTTGAAATAGCGATTAGCGCGAGTCATCATATCGGTTTCGCCCTCTGCCAGCCATTGTTCAAAACTATTATTATCCGCCAAAGGCGAACGATAAAATGCCGTTTCAAAATGCCGTTGCGTATGCGCACAACCCAAGAAATGCCCCGCAGGTCCGACTTCGGCGATGGCGTCCATGGCTTGTTGTTCGCTGTCTGGAATAATACCCGTCATCATGCGCCCAATCATCAAGGCTTGGTCGGCATCCATAACAAATTTTTCATAACTGAAACTTAAACCGCCTTCAAGCCAGCCCGCCGTGTGCAACATAAAATTCACGCCCGCAAAAGCAGCCGTTTGTAGCGTATTTGCTGCTTCGTAAGCAGCTTGCGCATCTGGGATTTTTGATGAACATAAGCCGCCACCCGAACGAAACGGTACGCCCAAACGGCGCGCTAATTGTGCGGCACCGAATAAAATTAACGATGATTCTGGTCCGCCAAAAGTTGGCGCGCCCGATTGCATGGAAATTGAACTTGAAAAAGTGCCAAAAATTACCGGCGAACCCGGACGGATTAATTGCGTTAAAGCAATGCCCGTTATCGCTTCGGCGTATAATTGCGTCAGCGTGCCCATCACGCTTACGGGACTCATCGCCCCAGATAAAATAAATGGCGATACCACCGATGCTTGATTATTGCGGGCGTATACTTTAAGCGCGGCTAACATCGTGCCATCAAAAACCAAGGGTGAATTAGCGTTAATAAGATTAATTACCACGCAATTTTGGTCCACAAATTCCGCGCCAAATAAAATTTTACACATATCCACGGTGTTTTGCGCCCGCGAACCCGCTGTAACAGAACCCATAAAAGGCTTGTCGGAATAGCGCATATGCGAATAAACCATGTCATAATGCCGTTTATTGACGGGTAAATCCACAGGTTCGCACACAGTGCCCCCCGAATGATGCAAGCCATCAGACATATAAGTCAATTTCACGATTTTTTCAAAATCAGCAATCGTGCCATAACGGCGACCATTATCCATATCACGCACAAAAGGTGAGCCATAATTGGGCGCAAGCACCATATTTTTACCACCAATTACCACGCTTTTAGCTGAGTTTCTAGCATGTTGAATAAATTCTTTGGGGGCAGATTTGCGGATAATTGCTTGTAAAAATCCATGGTCAAAGCGAACTCTTGTGCCTTTGACATCGCAACCAGCATCACGCCAAATTTGCAAAGATTCCTCATCATCTTGAAATTCAATGCCAATTTCTTTTAAAATTATATTAGCATTATTTTCAATAATCGTTAATACCTCATCGCTGAACGGGTCATATGTTGGTAAAGCGCGCCGAATATACGCAGGCACTGGGTTAGCATGGTCGCGGGTTTCTTTTCTTTGGGCTCTGCCACGGCGTTCACTCATAATATATCCTTTTTTTTAATATTAAATAATATATATCAAAAAACAACCAATACTTAAAAAATTGCGACTATTATTACCATTTTTCATTTATTTTTCAAGCGTTAACTAATGTTTTATGGTTTGCTATGCTTAAAGCCAATATTACCGCCAATGGTACAAAAATAAACAGGTTAATTCCAATCCAGCCAATTGTATCAAGCCAAAATCCGATGGAAAATGACATTAACGATTGGGCTAATTGGGTTAAAATTGCCGTGATTGCTTGGGCTTTAAGCATCATATCGGTCGGAATTTTATTTGCCAATAATGCCGAACCCGAAACATACAGAAAATTCCAGCCTAAACCTAAAAATATTAAGCCGACAAAATGGTTAAAATATAAAATGCCGCTCAAATGAAAATAAGCAGATATGCTATAAAGCACTAAGCCCAAGGCAATTATTATTCGGTAACCAAATTTATCAATTAATGCCCCCGTAAAGAAACTGGGCAAAAACATCGCAATAACATGATATTTTATCGCGATAGCAATATCATTAAAATCATGGTGGTGTTGATTCATGCTGACTGTGGAAGCCGTCATCACGCTATTCATGGTCATATAGCTGAAAATCACTAAGAACATTGCCAAAGCAACTAATTTATCTTTAAATAAATCTTGAAATTTAACGCTTGGGGCAATGGGTGTTTTTTTATCAAAATGGCTAAGCGGTGTAAAAGATAGCAACAAGCAATTCACAAAGGTAATCGCCCCCAGCGCAAGATAAATTCCAACATATGGAACAACAAGCGCATCGCGGGTATTTTGCGCCAAGAATGAACCTAAAAATGCGGCTAAAATGCCCCCCGCTGTCACCCAAGACATAACTTTATTACGGGAATCGGGTGGGGCTTGTTCGGTGGCGGCATACCCGATAAAATTCCAAAAACTGCTGTGAATGCCAATAAAAATCGCGCCTAAAAAAAACAACGGGTAAATATGATAATAAATGGCGTAAGCAGAAATTAAGCCGCCTAAAAAACCCATTGCTTGCCCAAAGGCTAAGGCTTGATTTTTTTTGCCTTTATTGCCCATTTTCGCCATGAATTTTCGCGCGGGGAACGATGAAATCATGCTGGAAATATATTGCAAACCAAACGGCAAAGACGCGTAAGCTAAATTGCTTTCCATAGTTTGCGCCGCCAATATGGACGCAATAATCGTTAAATTATGCGAAGTCATGGACAAGCCTTGATTGATAAATAACATGAATATCTTAAGCCAGATTTTTCTTGTCATTAATATTTACCCTTTAAAATAATCGGAATATGGTCAGATGGTTTTTCAAAATTTCGGTATGATGCAACATGGTTAATATTCAGCAAATTTGATTGTAATTCGGGGGAAACCCATATATGGTCAAGCCTGCGCCCGCGGTTATGCACTTGCCAATCATGGTTGCGATACGACCACCATGAATAAATTTTTGTCGGCGGGGCATGAAAATGGCGCGCCGAATCAATAAAATTATACGATTTTTGTAATTTAGCCATTTTGGTAATTTCAATTTCAGTATGGCTTACCGTGTTTTGCAGGGCTTTATGCGACCAAACATCGCATTCCAACGGCGCGATATTAAAATCACCGCAAATAATGATTTTTTCATTTTTTTTGGGTTTTTCGGCAAAAAAATCGCTTAAATCATCAATAAATTGCAATTTATGGGCAAATTTAGGGTTTTCGTCAACATCGGGAATATCACCGCCAGCGGGAATATATAAATTATGAATTTGCCAATCGTCAAACAACGAAATATAAGCATGACGGCAATCATTCATGCCCCCAAAATTTTCAGGGTGATGCAGCGCAAATGGAATTTTACTGATAATTGCCACGCCATTATAAGATTTTTGCCCATGAATTTGAAAAAATTCATACCCTAAATCCTTGAATTCTTGCACTGGAAATTGGCTAGTTTCGCATTTAATTTCTTGCAAGCATAAAATATCTATATCATGATTATGCAAAAAATCTTTTATCATTGCCATGCGAATCCGCACGGAATTAATATTCCAAGTTGCTAAGGTGAATGTATTTAAAACCATTGGGCGAATTCTTTAATTAATTGCTGATAAATCGCTTGCTTAAACGGCACGGTCAGCGAAGGAGCTTGGTGTATATCAAAAAATCGGTATTGTTTAAATTCAATATCATGATGAACATCAAGCTTAATTTCAGAATAATCGCCCGTAAATTCCATTAAAAACCATTTTTGTTTTTGCCCGCGATAAATTCCACCCCAAAATTTATTGGCTAAATGTAAGGGAATATCATAATATAACCAATCATTTGCTTGGGCTAAAATTTTTACGCTGGTGATATTTGTTTCTTCTTGTAATTCGCGAAAAGCAGCGGCGACGAAATCTTCATTTTCATCAATACCGCCTTGGGGAAATTGCCACGAATAAGGATTGTCAAATCTTTCGCCCATAAAAACTTTATGGTCAGAATTTTTGACAATAATGCCAACATTGGGGCGGTAAGATCTTTGGTCATATTCAATCATTAAGGTGCCTTTATCGGTGTTTCCTCTGGATTTGGGATTTTATCCTTATCTTGGGCATTTTCCACAGGTTTTGGGGCTTTAACCTTATCTTTGGCATTTTCCACTTGATTAATAAAGCCGCGATTAACCCGATTGGCACTACGATGAGCAATAATGGCGGTGGCAGGTTGCACCATAATTTCCTTTTGATCCAAGGTGCGAAGCCACGCGTTAATTTGATTTAATAAAACTGGATATGGCTTAATAATTAACAGCAAACTGCCAGTATCTTTGGCAATTTTCTCAAATTCTGCCAATTTTAAATTTAATTCTTCGGGGTCAATTGGGCGTTGAATATAATAATCGGCTTGCGTCCATGGCACGCTTAATTTTTGCGCCATTCTGGGCAACACCGATGATAAATTTACTTTAGGGTCAATCATCGCCAAGCCACGGCGTTTAACTACATTTAAAATTAATTCCATAGCGGCAGGTTTATTAAGAATATTATCGCCCATTGACGGCACAAACCCAACATAACCCGTAGTTTTACCCATAATTTTAAGTAAATTTTGGGTATTTTCATCATCGGTCTTATCCTCTAAAATTGCCAAAGGACCGGGATCATTATACGGATAATCCGCAGGCTCCATCGGCAACATTAAAAATACTTCGTGCCCGCCGGAACGCGCATTACGCACCCATTGTTCTAAATCCTTAATATAAGGCGTAAATGCCATAGATGTCGCTGGGGGTAATTGCAAAGCAGCATAGGTAATTTGTGCAGAAAATCCTAATTCTGCTACGATAACTGCAACTTTGGGGCGATTTTCAATCGGGTCAAAATATTTACCATAAACTTGCCATGGTTTGCGGTTGTCATTGCCAATAATCGGCAATAAACCATTGGGTGATGATTCAACCAACCCCGGATCTGGGGCGGGAACCATAAGCTGCGCAGTGCCAAATTGTTCAATATCACTCGGCTCTGAATTTTCGGTTTTTTTTACTTCGTCAAGATTTTCAGATTTATTAAAGACATTTTTACCAAATTGCCCAACTTTTTCAATATTATCGGTTGCACCGTCCAGTTGAATAATATCCGAAGTTTTAATATCTACTTGAACGCGGCGATTTAAACTATCATAAAAAATTAAATTATCATTATTATGAATGAAAATAATCATATTCGCGGGCACAATAATCAAAATTCCCATGGCGATGGCAAACCAAAAAACATGGAAATATTTTGCATAATATTTACCAAGCGGACTTAAAAAACTTAATTTTGACTTAATTTCATGGATAATTAAGCCGATTTCATGGAATAAACCGCTGCCTTGGGTTAATGATTCTTCGTTTAATTTTTCTTGAACGCGTTTCAGCCGTTCGCGCGGGTCGGCAATTTTTGGTTTATCGTCATTTTGAAATAATGATGTCATTTAGCCTGCCATTGCTTGGAAATACTTAATGCTTTTAAAATATCAAGGGCGCGATTTAGGGGATAATCGTCCTTCTTATCATCTTTTTTGTCGTCCTTCTTATCATCTTTTTTCGCGGGAGTTTTCGCCGTATCATTTTTAAGCGCATGGTCAAGGTCAGCCTCTCTGACAGCCAAAAGATTATTTTCTGCGCCCTTAACGACAAGATTTTCAATGGTAATGTCTGGTTCAATCCCCAATGCTTGAATTGAGCGTCCCGAAGGCGTGAAATAGCGTTGAGTTGTTAATTTAATCGCCGTGCCGGGTTTTTTCAATGGTAAAATTGTTTGCACTGAACCCTTGCCAAAGCTTTTTGTGCCCAAAATAACCGCTCTTTTTTGATCTTGCAACGCGCCAGCGACAATTTCCGATGCCGAAGCCGAACCACCATTAATTAACACAACCAAAGCTGCGCCATCAGTGGCATCGCCTTTTTTTGCCAAAAATCGCTTATCATCTTTTTTATCGCGCCCACGGGTTGACACAATTTCGCCCGAATCTAAAAATAAATCAGAAACTTCAATGGCTTGGTCTAATAACCCCCCGGGGTTATTGCGTAAATCAAGCACAAAACCAGTTGGCATTTTGCCGCCATTATCTTTGACAATTTTTTCAATCGCTTTTCTTAAACCCGAAGTTGTTTGTTCGGTGAAGGAACTGATTCGCAAATAGCCAAATTCTTGTTTTAAATCCGATTTTACCGATTGAACAATAATTTTTTCGCGTTTTAGGGTGATATTAAATGGTTCAACCCCTTTTCTGATAATAGTTAAAATTATTTCCGTGCCAATTTTTCCGCGCATGATTTCTACGGCTTCATTTAAGGTTTTGCCTTGCACGATTTTATTATCTAAATGGGTAATTAAATCGCCCGATTGAATGCCAGCGCGCGCCGCGGGCGTATCGTCAATGGGTGCAATAACTTTAATTGCCCCCGAAGGGTCAAGGGCAACTTCAATCCCTAAACCGCCAAATTCCCCCTTAGTTTGCGTTTTTAAATCTTTAAATCCCTCTTCGCTTAAAAAATCCGAATGCGGGTCTAAGCCACTTACCATACCGCGAATGGCTTTTTCAATTAAATCGCTATTTTTCACATCTTCCACATAATTTTGTTTAATTTTATTATATACTTCGCCAAAAGCTTCAAGCAATTCAGCCAGATTTTCGTCTTGAGCCTTGGAGCTTTGGGCGATTGCGCCATTAAAAGCGATGAAGGTAATTAAGAGAGACGCATATATTTTGTTCATTTTTTATCCATTTATGATTTGTGTGAAAGATACGGGATGGGGTTTAAAGCTTCACCTTGACGATTTAGCTGAAAATATAAATATGACTTATCAGTTTTTTGTGGTAAAATCAAGCCTATTGGTTCACCTTCTAAAATTGTTTGATTTTCAATGACAAAAACATCGTCCAAACCGCTTAACAACGAATAATACCCATCAGAATGCTCAATAATAACCACGATTTTTTGTTGTTTAAATTCGCGGGCAAAAGATATTTTACCATCAAAAGGCGCAAATACTTGCCCATCGCCACCAAATGTCAAGCCTTTGTTAATATTGCCCCAATTATCAACCGCGCCGAATCCCGTGGCGATTTTCCCCAAAAATGGCGGCGAAATTTTTTTGTTAAATTGCCGAATAAAGCCATTTTGCGTGGCATTAAGCTTATTATCCGTTAATTTTGCCAAATTATACGCCATTAAGCTTTCAATATTATCGCCCTTTATCGGTGGTAATTTTTGGGTTGTTTGTAATTGGTCGTAATAATTTTGCGCAATTTTTTTGCTGTCGTCTAATTTATTTAATAATTCTTGCCATTGGGCATGGTGTTGATTAAAAATCTTGATATTTTCTTGATTTTCTTGATTTTTCTTGATTAATTCTTGGTTTAAGCGATTATAATTTTGAAAATTCTGGGCGATTTCTTGCGTGTCTTTTTGTAAATATCCCAGCATATATTTGGACGCAAGCATTCGTTCAACCGATTGTGATTTATTATGGGCATCAATAATGCGCGCCTTTGAATTTTGCGATGATAATAAAATAATGCTTAAACTATTGATTTTTGTCGCCCATATCGCCGCAATTTTGGGCTTTAATTCTTGAATTTTATTGTGAATTTCTTGCATTTGTGCATTTGTTTCATGAATATTTTGCTGGATTATGGCAATTTGATTGGCAATTTGCGCAAAATTTATCCGTGCCGTTAAAAAATTATTTTCGGCTTTGGCAAAATCATCAGGGTTTGTGGAATTTTGGCTTTTGCTAATTTCTTGAAATTGCCTTTGATATTTTTGAAGCCGCTCTGTTGTTGTCATTACCTTGGATTCTTGCGCGACTATTGGGCAATATATTACAAAAATCATCAAAAAACTTATCGTGAATTTTTTCATGGTTTAGCGCTTAACCCCCAAAGCTGTGATTTATCAACCCAGCCTTGATATTCGTTAATTTTCAATAAACAAGCAACTTGGTTGCATTCTTTGACAAAACCACTGATACCGCGTTTTAAGGTTGCAATTTTTTTACGCCCGTCAAAATTCGCCGAATCCCATAAATCTGCTTCGTTACTTTGCACGATGGCGGATAATTTATCATTTAATAATAATTTATTTACCCAGCCTTTTGTGCCATCATAATCAATTATTTCGCGCCATTGATTATATTCGCGCAGGATAATAACCGGCATGGGCGCGATGTGATAATTCGCTGATATGGGAAATTCCTCACCCGGTCCTTTACGCATATTGGCTTCTTTTTTAATGGTAGCCAGCCGTGGCAAATCGCCCGCAAATACCAGCGAAGTTTGCGCAATTATCGCCAATAAAAAAATTAATTTGCCCAATTTAAGCATGGTAATCTGTGAATTTCCTGTTTTTAATGCTGAATAATAGTGCAATTTTCATGCAAGCAAAGCTTAAAATTATCATAAAAATTAATATCCAACTTAATGTGCTTGCTTCTTGAAATTTATAGCTTGCCAGCGCACTAAAAAGCAAGCTTATTAATGGTTCAAGCTCATTACTGCCCAGCATCGCCAACACCGAATAATCCGCCATGGAAAATACCATGCTGACAATAAAGCAAATTATCAACGAGTCTTGGCAATAAAGCCATGTTATTCGCCAAATTTGCCATTTTGTCAAGCCATAAAATCCGCCTAAATCGGCAATCATACCGCGAATTTTACGCAATGAGGCATGACAAATGCGTTGATTTAAGGGGGTAATAATTAAAGCTTGAATCCCGATAATTTGCAACCAACTTGCCAAAGACGCATCGTAATTTAAGCCGCCTAACCAAAATACCCATAAGACGCTTAGGCTAATCGGGGGTAAAATCATGAAAAATTGTCCCATAAATGGGTTAATAAATAATATTAAACCGCAAGACACCAACCCCACCAACATTGATAAAATTAGCGTTTGGCTTAAAGAATGCCAAAAATAATTTTTTAAGATTAATTGCCATTGAAAATCAGAAATACCAAATATTATTGGATACATACAAAATATAATGATGCAAAATGCTCCAATCGTTAATAATTTATGGCGTTTTGACGGGCTTAAATTATCGTTTTGGCGATATTGACTGGGTGATGCGGGGCGCGAAATAGCCATAATACTTAGGATTATCAGCATTTGCCATGCTATCAAAACCCATGCTAAATAATTATCATTATAAGCATATAAAGCATAATAAATCGCGGATTCCAACGATTCCACGGCGCCGCCACCCATGGTGATAATGACGGCAAAACTGGTAAAGCAATTTATAAAAACGATGATGCTCGCTTTAGCACCAATGGATTTAATAATTTGCCAATCAATCGCGCAAAATTTTTGCCATTGGGTCAAGGCTTGATTTTCGCTTATATAATAAAATTTATGGGGCACGATTCGGTATGCCGTTAAAATCACAAAAGCGATAATGGGAATATTCATCTGAATATGGCTTATTACAACACCATGAAAGCCAATTATTTCCGTGCCGAACAAGCTGATATTGCCCCAAACATAAATTAAGCTTGGGCAAAAATAAATTATTATTAATAGGGGTTGCAAAAAATCAAGGCGTTGTTCGGCAATTATTTTGGCTAAAATCGCGCCAAATACCAAACTTATCAAGCTTGAAATTAGTGCTTGAAGGCAATTATTCCAAAATAAATCCGCATTATCAATGAATATTTGCCCAATATTTTGCGGTTGCAACAAAATTTGATAAAAGGGTGTTAAAAATATACCGCCAATGATGCACAAGCTCGCTATTGGTAATTGCCACGCCTTGCTTATGTTAAGCATTTTTTTGGGAATTATACTTATTTTTTAATTGATTCGCGATATATTCGCCAACGAATGGTTCAACATCACCGCCTAAAACTGCAATTTCTTTGACTAATCTTGATGCAATAAAATGATGCCCTTCCGATGCCATTAAGAACACGGTTTCAATCGCGGGATACATTTGCTTATTCATGCCCGCCAATTGAAATTCATATTCAAAATCAGAAATAGCCCGCAAACCACGAATAATAAGACTTGCTTGGTTTTGTTGCATAAAATCAATTAATAAACTATCAAATGCCAGCACTTGAATTTTTTCTTGAATATTTTTCGGCAAGAATTCTACTTGATGGCGAATCATTTGCACCCGTTCATCAAGCGTGAAAAGCGCGTTTTTCCCCGAAAATCCCGCAACAGCAACAATTAATCGGTCGCAAATATTATCGGCGGAGCGCATGATAATATTCATATGCCCCTTGGTTATGGGGTCAAAAGAGCCGGGGTATACGGCTATTTTCATGCGTTTTCGCTTTCGGCGTTTGCCTCAAATGGTTCGCTTGGCGTTTCATCGTTATTATTTTCGTCAATTTCGCTTTCGTCTTCTTGAAAATTTCCGCCATCAATACGGGCAACCGAAATAATTTTTTCACCTTCGGGAATTTTAAACAAAGTAACACCCTTGGAATTACGGCTAACTTTACGAATTTTATTCAGCGGAATTCGTATCATTTGTCCGCCATCAGTGATAATCATAATTTCATCAAGCAACGGATTGACGCGAAAGCTTGCGGCTATTTGCTTGGCGTCCATATTGCCAATACCTACGCCACCGCGATTTGTCGTGCGGTAATCATACGCCGAACATAATTGCCCCATGCCATCTTCGGATATGGTAAGAATAAATTCCTCCTCATTGGCAAGTTGCTGGTAATGTTCGGGATTTATTTCTTGGATTTTTTGCTTATCACTATCAATATCCTCAATGCTTCGTTCCGTGCCCGATTCTAACCTTGCATAAGCATTTTTCGCTTGCAGGTATTTACGGCGAATTTCGGAATTATCCTCGGCTGAATTAATCACGGTCATGGATACGACTTTATCATCATTTGATAATTTCACCGCGCGCACGCCATCAGATTGCCGTCCAGCAAAAATCCGCACATTATCGGCAATCTTAAAGCGAATCGCATGGGAGTTTTTAGTTGCCATAAAAATATCTTGGCTATCATTACACATACGCACCGAAACAATTTCATCGCCCTCATCAAGCTTCATGGCTATCAAGCCATTTTGGCGAATATTACGAAAATCTGATAAGTAATTACGCCGCACATTGCCTGATTTCGTGGCAAATATTAAGAAATTTTCTTGCCATGCTTCTTCGTTTTCGGGTGCCAAAAGCACCGTGGTAATGCGCTCATCAGGCTTTAAGGGTAATAAATTAATCAACGCTTTGCCCTTGGCTTGCGGTGAACTTATCGGTAAGCGATAAACTTTTAATTTATAAACCAACCCCAAAGAAGAGAAAAATAAAATCGGTGTATGGGTTGAAGATACAAAAATTTTCCAAACAAAATCATCTTCTTTGGTCGTAATGCCCGTTCTGCCTTTACCCCCGCGTTTTTGCGCCCGATAAGCGTCCAATGGCACGCGTTTAATATAGCCACCATGGGTTAAAGTAACCACCATTTCTTCGCGTTCAATTAAATCTTCTAGATCAATATCCAGTTCGGAATCTTCAATGCTGGTGCGCCTTGGCGTTGCGAATTTTTCTTTTATTTCTAAAAATTCTTGGCGCATGACGGCGATTCGGCGCATTTGTGAACCCAAAATATCAAGATAATCTTCAATTTCCTTGGCAAGTTCATTGGTTTCTTCCACAAGTTTGTTTTTTTCTAAACCAGTCAAGCGTTGCAAGCGCAATTCCAAAATTGCCCGCGCTTGCGTATCGGATAATTTATAAGATGCTTCGCCAATTAATGGGTAATCAGGATCATCAATCAAGCGAATAAATGGCGCAACATCGCCCGCTGACCATTCGGTTGCCATTAATAATCGGCGCGCTTCGGTTGTGTCTGGCGAAGAGCGAATCACGCGAATAATTTCATCAATATTGCTAATCGCAATTAATAATCCCGCGACAATATGCGCCCTTTCGCGGGCTTTATTTAATAAAAATTTCGTTCTGCGGCGAATTACTTCATCGCGAAATTCAATAAATCGGCGCAAAATTTGCGGAATAGTCATAATCGCAGGCATACCATTATTTAATGCCAAGCTATTCACGCCAAAACTAGTTTGCAATACCGTGTGTTTATATAATTGTTGCAAGACAACTTCGGCAGTATTATCCCGTTTAACTTCAATCACCACGCGCATGCCGTGTCTGTCGGATTCATCGCGGACATCGGATATGCCTTCAACAACTTTATCACGCACTAACTCGGCGATTCGTTCAATTAATTTTGCTTTATTGACTTGATAAGGCACTTCGTCAATGATAATTGCTTCGCGTTCCTTGCCAAATGCCTCAATATGCGTTTTGCCACGCATCATGATTGAACCGCGTCCAGTATTAAGGGCGTTCACAATGCCCGTGCGCCCCAGAATCATACCGCCCGTTGGAAAATCTGGACCTAAAACTATCTCGCCGATGGCTTGATTTGACAAGTTTGGATCCAATAACAACGCCAATAAAGCGTCAATTAATTCGCCCAAATTATGCGGGGGAATATTCGTTGCCATGCCAACGGCAATACCGCTTGCGCCATTCACCAATAAATTCGGGTATCTGGCGGGCAAAACCATGGGTTCCAAAGTTGATTCGTCATAATTAGGAATAAAATCCACCGTGTTTAAATCAATATCATGCAGTAAAGCTTCGGCAGATTGGGCAAGGCGCGCTTCGGTATAGCGCATCGCAGCTGGCGGATCGCCATCTATAGACCCAAAATTCCCCTGTCCAGAAATTAACGGCAAGCGCAAGGAAAAATCTTGCGCCATACGCACCATAGAATCGTAAATCGCTTGATCGCCATGCGGGTGATATTTACCCATGACATCACCGACAATGCGGGCAGATTTGCGGTATGGCTTGGTTGAATCATAGCCATTTTCCTTCATCGCGTAAAAAATCCGCCGATGCACAGGTTTTAATCCATCGCGCACATCGGGTAAAGCGCGCGACACAATCACCGACATGGCATATTCCATGTAGGATTTTTTCATTTCGTCTTCAATTGTAATTGGCACAATTGAATCGGTTGTTTTTATTGATTCCATATTTTTACCCTAAACAGATTCGTTATTATGTCAAGCACGATATTTTTTAAATTTCCCCATGATATTACCAATAATCACCGATAATTATCTTACCATGGTTGATTTTTCACCGCGATAATAAGGGTCGTCATGGCGATAGCAAGTAACGCCACCCAATTCTTTATAACAATATAAGGGTTCTTTGATAGTTTCTTTGGTTAAAGAACGGCAAATGGGTCCTTTGTCTTCGGTGGAACGGGTAAGCGAGCAATCTTGCCCGGTCGCAATTTCGGCTAAATGATCGGTGGGTAATTTATCAGTATAAACAAAGCTGGTGGCGGTTATTGCGCTTATGCCTTGAATCACGCCCACGCCCCCCAAGCAACCCGCTAATAAGGGGCTTAATAGTAATAATCCAAGATAAAATCGTATTTTTTTTGCGTTCTTGCTTGACATTTTTCAGAATTTCCAGTTATGGTGTTCATATTAAAGCAATATTTATACCATTTATTAAAGGCGGGTTATGAAACCGATTATTTTATGTATTCTTGATGGCTGGGGCATCGCAAGCCCCGCAAAAGATAATGCCATTTATCAAGCGAATCCTAAAAATTACAACCGATTTTGTGCAACATATCCGCATAGTAAAATTGACGCTTCGGGAATTTCGGTCGGCTTACCCGATAATCAAATGGGCAATTCCGAAGTTGGACATATGAGCATCGGCGCAGGGCGCGTGATGATGCAAGAATTGCCACGCATCTCCCATGCAGTTTTGCAAAATAATCATTTAAATAACGCTGCTGTTCAGAATTTCTTGCAGAAAATAAACAAAAAAAATAAAATTCATTTAATTGGTTTAATATCCGATGGTGGCGTGCATGCGCATATTGACCATATTATCGGTTATGCCAAAAGCCTTATGGCAATGGGATATGAAGTAATCTTGCATGCCATAACTGATGGGCGCGATACGCCGCCACAATCGGCTTTAACATATTTACATCATTTAGAAACCAAAATTCCCAATCTTAAAATTGCGACAATAAGCGGGCGATATTTTGCCATGGATAGGGATAATAATTGGCAACGAACACAGGGCGCATTTGACGCAATTATCTATGGCAAGGGGCAAATTGCCACCGATTGCCAAAGCGCGATTAAACATGCCTATGACAACCAAATAAGCGATGAATTTATAAAACCCGTGGCGATTGATGGCTATAAGGGGCTTGATTCGGGTGATGGTATTATATTTTGTAATTTTCGCGCCGATAGGGCACGGCAATTATCCCAAGCCTTGGGCGCAAAAGATTTTGATAAATTCCCAAGGGATAATTTTATTGCCAATCACCCTAAACTTGCCATGGTCGCTTATTCTGATGCTATCAGCCAATATTTTATGCCGATTTTTACCAAAGAATCCGTGGCAAATGGGCTTGGTGAATTGCTTGCCAAGCATAATTTAACCCAATTGCGTTTGGCGGAAACTGAAAAATACGCGCATGTTACTTTTTTTATGAATGGCGGGCAAGAAGAAATTTTTCAAGGCGAAGAGCGAATTTTAATTGCTTCACCCAAAGTCAAAACATATGATTTGCAACCGCAAATGTCAGCATTTGAAATTACCGATATTTTATGCGCGAAAATTAAGGAACAAAAAACAAATGTCATTATTGTCAATTTCGCCAATGCCGATATGGTCGGGCATACTGGCAATTTTGCGGCGGCGATTAAGGCGGTGCAAGTCATAGACGAATGTTTAGGCAGAATTGAATCTGCGGTGCTTGCCCATCAAGGCATCATGTTTATCACCGCCGACCATGGCAATATTGAATCTATGCACGATGCCGACCATAATCAACCTAATACTGCCCATTCCACGAATTTAGTGCCTTTTATCATGGTGCATCAAGAAAAAAATCGGCAATTTAAGCTTAAAGATGGGATTTTAGCTGATATTGCCCCAACAATTCTGACCCTGTTAAATATTGCAAAGCCAAAAGAAATGACAGGAAATTCATTAATTTTATGAGCTTAACTACCATTTAAACCATGCAAATTTGGGAAACTCATGCTTTTCCAATCAAATTCTTTGGACGCTGTGCCAACTTCCGCCATAAATTTAGCATAAACGCCGATATTGCGTGGGGCTAAATCAAAATTTACTAATTTATCGGTCATTTGCTTGATTACATCGGCTTCTTGTTCTTTGGGTTTTTCAAAATTCATGTAAAGCTTGGCGGCTTCAACGCGATTTTTATTGACCCAATCCATTGCTTCAGTATAGGCTTTTGTCATGGCTTCATGCACTTTGGGATTCGCCTTGGCAAATTTTTCACTGCCAATTAATAATACAAGGCTTGATTGCCCGCCCAGCGCATCATAGGAATTTAACAATAAATGCACGCGCCCTTTGCCTTCTTCAAGTTCAATATATTGAAATGGTGCGCTGGTAAAATGGGCGGTAATTTCGCTGCCCGTGGTTAATAATTGCGCCATACCATCGGGATGCGTCATGGAAAGCGTATATTTATCAAGCTTAAACGCATCGCCCCCGCAGAATTTTTTTACAGCAATTTGCAAGGTAACGGCTTGCACCGAACTTTTCACTGTCGGCAGGGCAATTCGCGTGCCGTTTTTATCTAAATCGCAAATATTTTTGACGGACGCATCAGTGCTGTTTAAATACATTGGCAATGTGACCGTGTTGCCTAAGGTTTTAAAATCGCCGTTAGTTTTATCATACATTTGCACCAAAGTTGGCGGACCGACTACACCATAGTGGGTTTGCCCAGCTAAAAGCGTGTCGCGAATCGGCGCAGCTGACCCTAAATTGCGATAATCGGCAATTGCATTTATGCCCAAAGCCTTAGCATGTTTTTCAAACAAGCCATTTTCCTTCATATACATTATCGCCGAATAACCCCAGCCATTTTGAAAAGCGATTAAAATATTATTAACCTCAGCTTTGGCAACATTACCCCATAAAACTATGGTGCTTAATATTACCATCAATAATTTCATATTTTTGTGCATTTTAACTCCCCTTACTAGCCTAATATACCAATAAAAAAATATCCAATCAAGAAAAATTTCAATTTATTGATATTATTGCTTGATTTATGTTTTTTATTTGTTTATATGAAACTCAACACTCAATAAGCCGAATTAGCTCAGCGGTAGAGCAGTGGTTTTGTAAACCATTGGTCGGCGGTTCGATTCCGTCATTCGGCACCATTTTTAATTCTATGTTTTAATTTCAAGAATGTAAAATAGTGTATATTAGCAATAAATTACCCTTGCAAATTAGAATAATTCTAGTATAATATCATCATGAGTAATAATATAAATCGGCGAAATTTTACCAAACAAGCGGTGGCTTGTGCAAGTGCACTGGCGTTAGGCATGGGCATGAACCGCAAGGCTTCTGCGTTTAATCAAGATATTTTGATACACACGGGCGATGAATTAAAATCATTCCCAATTGCGCCACCATTAACATATAGTAAAAAAGGTATTACAGCTAATTTAACAATTGACGAAGTTGTGTTTCGCGATTGGGGCGCAAAAATCCCCATGTATGGTTATAATAAATTAGCCATGCCCAATCCATTAATTGAATTACATCAATATGGTGAGCATAAAATTTTTATTAAAAATAATTTAAAATCAGACACGACGGTGCATTGGCATGGGCTTGATATTGACATTGATTCTGATGGCAACCCGCACACGCCCATTAAACCCGGTGGCAAGAAAAATCATTTTTTAAATATGAAACATGTTCGTCCCGGCACATATTGGTATCACCCGCACCCGCATGGTGATATTGGCAGGCAAATAAGTTTGGGGCTGGCGGGCGCATTAATTGTTCGCGACAAGGAATCGCCTTTGCCGATAAATATTCAAGAAAATATTCTGATTTTCACCGATTTATCCTTAAATACCGAAGATAAATCGGTATTATTAACCGATTCGAAACAAGAATTATCATATGGGCGTGAAGGCGACTTGATTTTAGTTAATGGGCAATTAAAACCCAAATTAACCATTGCCCGCAATTCAACCCAGCGATTTCGCCTTATAAATGCCACGGCTTCACGATTTTTATTATGTAATTTTGATGGCGCACCAATGATTCAAATTGGTTCCGATGGCGGCTATCTGGAGCGTCCAAGGGAAATTAAGCAAATTTTTCTCACTCCATCGGAACGAATGGATGTTATTGTGCATTTTTCGGGCGATTCGGGGCAAGTATTCTCGCTTCGTCCAGAATTTTATGCCCGTGGTAAAGCCGCATATTTTAGCCAAAAACCCTTGCCCGATAAATTAATGGATGTTGTTTTAGACGAACGAATCGGTGAATTAGCCAATTTACCCAATGAATTTGAAAAAATCGCGGATTTAGGCGAACCCGAACATACGCACCGATTAATTATGGCGGCGAAATATCTTGACCCATCGGACATGGAAGCGATTCATGAATATCATAATACACTGGGTCCCGTTCATAAAAAAATGGCGATGCATGATTCTATTGTGCCAGATATTGCATTCACATTTAATAATAAATTATTTGATATTAACCGCATTGATTTGCAATCAAAACTTGGGCGCGTGGAAATGTTTGAAATTGCCAATAACACCGAAATGGATCACCCGTTTCATATTCATGGCGGGCAATTTCAAGTCATTGAACATGGTTATAATAAAAAAATTACCAAGCCTGAATTTAAGCAATGGAAAGATACAATTAATGTGCGCAGTGGTGAATTGATTCGCCTGAAAATGAAGCAAAATTACAAGGGCATTAAAATGTTTCATTGCCATATTCTTGACCATGAAGACCATGGCATGATGGGCATGATGAAGGTTTCGTAATTTTAAGAATCAAGCAATTTACAAATTTTTTCCACGATAATATCCATTTGCATAAAAGATTTTGGTGCAAAAATCTCCGTCATTTGCAGTGGTTCAAACCATTTTACTAAGCCTAAATTTAGGGCATCTTGATGAAAACGCGATAATTTCTTGCTGGTAATATTAATCGGAAATATATAAGTTGGTTTTTGTGTTTGCACGGCTTCGCTTATCATGCTGATGGAATCGGCACTCGCAACTAAAACATCACAATAAGCCAAAATTGCGCCATAGGGATTTTCGCCAATGCCAAAATACCCATATGCTCTTGGCATTGAATCTAGGGTATTGCCAAGAATTTTTTTAATAAAATTAGGGGTGCGTCTGGAAGTTGTCACGCAAATACTATAACCCATGCCATGCAAAATATTAATGGATTTTTTTAAATTTTGGGCATCGGCTTCGCTATATTTGCCATGATGCGAATCACCACCGATTAAAAAACCAATTCTGGGCGGAATGGATTTATCAAAAATCGGCGCAAATCTTGCGCTAGCTTGCGCTAATTTTTCGGCACTCCAAGGGCTTAACGAACCAAATATTTCCAATAAATTAGACGCATATTTGGCGCGATCGTGGCTGGGACGGATAATATAAGCGAATTTATTATTATTAGTCATAAGCCCCGTGCTTAATATATGCACTAATTTTGCGTTTATCTGTTGATTAATATGCAGCGCATAACCACCAGTTTTAGAACCCACCGATATTATCAGCGCATATTCATGGGCAAAATACGCCGTTTTGGGATAAAGCCCGAAAAGCCTTGCTTGCAATGAAAAATTCACAATTTGCGTGTCAAATGTCATGCGCCGCTCAAGGGCGATTGCCTCAGCCAAGGCAATTGCCATTTGTTGATGACCACGGATATTATCGGTTAAAACAAGGATTCTATCGGACATTACCATAATAAGCATTTTGAACTAATTGTTCAAAATCTTTGACCGACATGGGTTTAGGGTTCGCCGATGCCGTGGGGTCGCGGTGCGCATGTTCAGCAATTACGCCAAAATCTTTTTCCAATACATTTAAATCTTTAAGCGTATGGGGGATACCTAAATCTTGCCTGATTTGCAATAACCAATCAATCACGCCATCAATGGATATTTTGGGTAAATTTAAGGCGCGGGCGATTCGTTCGCCCTTTTCAATTAAAACCGAACGATTCCACGCAAAAACATATGGCAACATCACGCCATTGGTTAAACCATGGTGCGCATCATAAAATGAACCGACTGGATGCGATACGCTATGCACCGCGCCTAAGCCTTTTTGGAATGCGGTTGCGCCCATGGCGGCAACGGCTAACATACGGCTTCGGGCAATTAAATTTGTGCCATCATGGGCGGCTTGCGGTAAATATTCTTTCGCTAAAACTAATCCTTCAAGGGCAATGCCGTCCGCCATCGGATGATAACCATGGGTCGCAAATGCTTCAATACAATGGGCAATCGCATCAAAACCCGTTGCCACTGTCAAAAATTTAGGCAAGCCCACCGATAATTCTGGATCGTGAATTGCCACGCTTGGCATCATTTTAGGGTGAAAAATAATCTTTTTTTCATGGGTGGTTTCGTTAATAATAACCGAAGCGCGCCCCACATCGGAACCCGTTCCCGCCGTAGTCGGCACGGCAATATTCGGCGCAATGCCCGCAACATCGGCGCGGGTATACCAATCGCCAATATCTTCAAAATCCCACATGGGACGGGTTTGTCCATTCATAAAAGCAATAGTTTTACCCACATCAAGCGAAGAACCACCACCAACGGCGATGACGCTGTCGTGTTTGCTATCGCGAAATAATTTTAAGCCCGTTGCCACGATGGTTTCGGTCGGATTGCCCTTAACTCCCCCGAAAAAACCCAACGATAATTTTGATTCCGCAAATTGGCTTTTTATTTGATTAATTAATGGTGAATTGGCTAAACCCACATCGGTTACCAGCATGGGATTATGAAAGCCAAAATCTTTACATAATTGGGGCAATTCACGAACGCGCCCGGGACCTGATATTATTTTTGTTGGATAATTCCAATTTCCGACATTTTGCATGATTCCTCCTTAATTTATATCATCAATATATAAGCATAATATAGAAATTTATTCGCATCGTCAAATTATAAATAAAAACCCCTAAAATAATTTAGGGGTTTTTAAATAAATTGCTGGGTGATTATGCTTTTGCCATTTGCGCCACTTCGGCGGCAAAATCATCTTCTTTTTTCTCAATGCCTTCGCCTAAGCGATAAGCCACAAAGCCTGTTAATTCAACCGATACGCCAAATTTCTTTGCCGCTGCCGCAATAACATCACGAATTTTTGTTTCGCCATCAATCACAAAAACTTGTTCCAATAATACAACTTCTTCGTAATATTTGCGAATCCGTCCTTCAATTGTTTTTTGCAAGATTTCTTGTTTTTTTGCCGAATCAAGCGGTTTTTTATTGGGGTTAACTTTTTCGCGGGCTTTCAAAACTTCCATGGCTTCCACGGGATCGCCGCCAGCTTTTTTCAAAGCCTCTTCGCAATCTTGCCGACCAGCCCCAGAATCTTCTTGCAATTGCATTAAAACACCAGCCTTTTGGGCGGTAATTTCGCGTTCGCGTGCCAATGAAGCTTCGTCCACATCATCAATCACTAAAAATTGCGGGTTAGCCGCCGCAATATGCATCGCGATTTTTTTGCCTAAGTCTTGTAAATCCGCAACTGGTGCCGAAGATTCAAGCGCAACCAGCACGCCAATTTTCCCTAACACGCCAATTTTTACCGCGCTGTGAATATAGCTTGCGACTACGCCTTGCTTAACGGCTAGGCATTTGGCGCGCCGTAAATTCATATTTTCACCAATTGTCGCGATTAAATGCGTTAATTGTTCTTGCACCGAACGACCCTCGCCATAGGGGGCGTTGACTAATTTTGCCACATCATCACCATGAATAAGCGCGATTTTTGCAATATTTTCGGTGGTTGCTTGAAAAAATTCGTTGCGTCCAACAAAGTCAGTTTCGGCGTTTACTTCCACAACAACGGCTTTATTGCCTGAATTAGCCACGGCAATTAAGCCTTCGGCAGCAACACGGGTGGCTTTTTTTGCCGCTGCCCCTAAACCTTTGGCGCGCAACCAATCAAGGGCTGCTTCCATATTGCCATTAGTTTCGGTTAAAGCTTTTTTGCAATCCATCATGCCCGCACCCGAAGTTTCGCGCAAGTCTTTTACTAAGCTAGCTGTTATTTCACTCATTATGCCTCCGTTGTTTGTGTTGCTGTTTCTGCTTCCATTGCAGGAGCTTCGCTTGCGCCCAAATCAACGCCCGCCATTGCCATTGATTTTTCCAAACCAACCAAAATTGCCGATGCAAAAGATTCAAAATATAATTTAATCGCGCGCACCGCATCATCATTGCCCGGCACGGCATATGTTATGCCATCAGGGTTTGAATTAGAATCTAAAATCGCCACCACGGGAATTTTTAAATTTTGCGCTTCTTGAATCGCGATGGATTCTTTGATAGTATCCAAAACGACAATTAAATCAGGCAACCCAGCCATATCACGAATTCCGCCCAAAGTGGCTTGTAATTTCGCCCGTTCGCGGGTTAAGTTTAATTTTTCTTTTTTCGTATAGCCTAAGCCTTCGCCTGCTAAAATTTCGTCTAAAGCTTTAAGGCGTTTAATGGAATTTGTAATGGTTTTCCAATTGGTAAGCATACCACCCAACCAACGATGATTAACAAAATATTGTCCCGCCGATTTAGCAGTTTCAGCAATAATTTCTTGGGCTTGATGTTTCGTGCCAACGAATAAAATTCTGCCACCACCCGCGGCAACATCATGCAACACTTTCATCGCTTGATTCATCATGGGCACAGATTTATCCAAATCAATAATATGCACGCCATTGCGTTCGCCAAAAATATATTTTTGCATTTTGGGATTCCAGCGGCGCGCTGTATGCCCAAAATGGCATCCTGATTCAAACATGTCTTGAACTGTAATTAATGGTATATCCATAATATAACTCCTTAATAGATTTTCCGGTTAATTTGCGTTATGTTTCGGTATTTGAGCCAACGATTGCCAATTGCATGGACCGGATTCGTTTATCCCTCAACATAACAGATTTATTGCTGATTTCTAAATTATTTTTTATTTGCCTTAATCGGTTAAAAACATACTCAAAATGCTCATTTACTCTATGTAAACTGCGCTTTTTCGTATATTTTTGCCCTCTAATCCTTCTAAAAAATTAATTTTGAAATTCGCACTTTAATTTATTGGTTGCGGGGGCAGGATTTGAACCTACGACCTTCAGGTTATGAGCCTGACGAGCTACCGGGCTGCTCCACCCCGCGTCAATAACTAAAGTTTGTTGCATTAAGCTTTTTATTTGCACTAATCGGTTAAAAACCCCCTCAAAATGCTCAAATACTCCATGTATTCTGCGCTTTTTCGTATGTTTTTGCCCTCTATTGCTTTAACCCGAAGCAAATTGCGACTGCAATTTGTGTAGAGAGGCGAAGCCAATAATTCTTAATGCAACAAACTTTGACATCTTATTAGCAAAGAAATTATTGCAATGCAAGAAAAATCTTTAATTATTTTTTTGCTTGCAAAATCCTTGAATCACGATATTATTTTTATTAAAGCTTAAAGGAGAAATCATCATGCCTGCAATATCACTTCGTCAATTACTTGACCATGCCGCCGAATATCAATACGGCGTGCCAGCCTTTAATATTAATAATATGGAACAGCTTATTGCGATTATGCGCGCGGCGGAAAAATGCGATTCACCAGTCATTTTGCAAGCAAGCCGCGGCGCAAGGTCATATGCGGGTGATATGATGATTCGCAAAATGATTGAAGCCGCGGAATTTATCTGGCCCCAAATTCCAATTTGCGTGCATCAAGACCATGGCAATTCGCCCGCAACTTGCTTATCGGCAATGCAATATGGCTATCAATCCGTGATGATGGACGGATCGTTAAAAGAAGACGCAAAAACCCCCGCTGATTATGAATATAATGTCGCGGTGACGGCGAAAGTTTGCGAATTTGCCCATGCTTTGGGCGTATCGGTTGAAGGTGAATTAGGTTGCCTTGGTTCTTTGGAAACGGGCGCGGGCGAAAAAGAAGATGGCCACGGCTTTGAAGGCACATTATCGCATGAAATGTTGCTTACCGACCCTGAACAAGCCGTTGATTTTGTCAAAAAAACCCAAGTTGACGCCTTGGCAATTGCCATGGGCACATCACATGGCGCGTATAAATTTTCGCGCAAACCCGATGGTAATATTTTGGCGATGCACATTGTTAAGGCAATTCACGCTAAATTACCTAATACGCATTTAGTGATGCACGGCTCGTCTTCGGTGCCCCAAGATTTGCAAGATATTATTAACCAATATGGCGGTGAAATGCCCCAAACTTACGGCGTGCCCGTTGAAGAAATTCAAGTTGGCATTAAAAATGGTGTGCGCAAAATTAATATTGACACGGATTGCCGTATGGCAATTATCGGACAATATCGTAAGGTTGCCATGGAAAAAAAGGGCGAAATTGATCCAAGAAATTTCAATAAACCAGCGATGGACGCCATGACAAAAATTTGCGCCGAGCGAATGCAGCAATTTGGCACGGCGGGCAATGCGGGCAAAATCAAAATTATTCCTTTGGCGCAAATGGCAAAAAAATATGCTGATGGTTCTTTAAACCCCAAATTTGCGAGTTAACGATGGTGTTAAATATTGATAAATTCCCAAGAAAATCCCTAAATCCCGTGGGCGATCAAGCTTTTCGTGCCACGCAAAATAAGGGGCGCAATTATGAACGAACTTACAGCGGGGCATTAAGCTTTATGCGCCGCAGATATAGCCGTGAATTAGCCGATGTTGATGTCGCCATTACGGGCATTCCGTTTGACTTGGCAACCACTGGGCGTTCGGGCGCAAGATTCGGTCCAAGAGCTATCAGGGCGGCTTCAGTGGGTTTAGCCGAGCTTGACGCGCATTATTTCCAAATTGATCCTTTTGCGCATTTAAGCGTGGTTGATTATGGCGATTGCGATATTGATCATGAACGACCTTTGCAAATTCCCCAAGATATAAGCGAGCATTTGCGCCAAATTATCAAAAGCGGCGTGATTCCCATCAGCATGGGCGGCGATCATTTTGTTTCATATCCGATTTTACAAGCTTTATCCGAATTTCATGGCAAGGGCATTTCTTTAATCCATTTTGATGCCCATCCAGATACTTGGGTGCCAGACGATGACGCAATTCTGAACCATGGCACGATGTTTTATCACGCCATCAAAGACGGCATTGTTAATCCCGAAAAATCCATTCAAATTGGTATAAGAACGCTGGTGCATGATAATATGGGCGTGAAAATAATCACCGCCGATGATGCTTATCATTTAGGGGTTGATGCCATTATTCATCAAATCAAGCAACGGGTTGCGGATAATAAATGCTATATCACGGTGGATATTGATTGCCTTGACCCAGCTTTTGCGCCCGGCACGGGCACACCAGTGGCGGGGGGACTAACTTCGCGCGAATTATTAATGATTATCCGTGGGCTAACTAATATGAATATCATTGGCATGGATTGCGTGGAAGTCGCCCCGTCATATGATATATCGGAAATTACCGCCATCGCCGCCGCGCATGTTATGCACGATGTTTTATGTTTATTGGCATTAAGAAAAATTGCGAATACATCATAAAAGGGGTTTAAGGGGTATAGTTAATAACAATGAAATTGGGGGGTATAATGAGAAAAAATCATAATTTATTGCGCGAAGAACGGCGATTTTTGGCGGGTGCTTTGCGAAGTGCCGCAATTTTTGGGTTGCACGAATCCATCGCCAATCATTTTTCACTAAGGGTTAGCGAGGAGGAGGTTTTAATTAACCCCCCGCGGTATTTTCCGCTGATTCAAGCATCAGAATTGCTGCATATAAATGTGCATGACATGGACACGCCCAAAAAACACCCGATTGATCCCACGGCTTGGTCGTTGCATGGCGCAATTCACCGCGAATGCCCCCATGTTGGCGCCGCTTTTCATGTGCATTCTATGCACGCCACCGTGCTTGCCTGCCTTGAAAATCCGCGATTACCCGCGATTGATCAAAATTCGGCGATGTTTTTTGAACGGGTGATTATTGACGAAGAATATGGGGGCTTAGCCTTTGCTGATGAGGGGCAGAAAGTTGCCAATATTTTAAAATCTAACCCCAAAGCCAAGGTGTTAATCATGGCAAATCATGGTATTATGGTGGTCGGTAAAACTGCGGCGCAGGCTTTAACCTATTTATATTATTTTGAACGCTCCGCCGAGACGCTGATTCGCGCTTATCAAAGCGGGCAAAAATTGCGTTTCTTATCCGATGATATTGCCCGCCAAGTTGCGATTGACACGGAAAATTACGGGCAATTTGATACTATATTCATGCAAAATATGTTAGAATATTTAGACAAAAATCAACCAGATTATCAAAATTAATGACGATGACATTTGAGATAATTTGTAATAACTTAAATTTAACTTTTGCAAATCCGCATAAAAGCCAAGATGGCAAGGGTGATATACAAATTTTGCAAAATTGCAATTGGCGGGTTGCTTGCCCAAATATCGTGTCTTTACAGGGGCAATCGGGCAGCGGTAAAACTTCGTTATTAATGATTTTAGCGGGCTTGTTAAAACCAACAAGCGGACAAGTAATCATTAATAATTGCGATTTAACCAAGCTTAATACCGATGAATTGGCAAAATTTCGTCAAGCGAATATCGGCATGATTTATCAGCAATTTCATTTATTGGCGTATTTAACCGCGCTGGAAAATGTGGCTTTGCCCTTATATTTTCAAAAAATCGCGAATGCGGAAAAAATTGCCATGGAGTTTTTAGATAAAGTCGGATTGGGCAACCGAGCCAAGCATTTTCCACGGCAATTATCAGGCGGGGAACAGCAAAGAGTGGCGATTGCGAGGGCTTTGGCGGTGAACCCCAAGCTTTTATTAGCCGATGAACCAACTGGCAATTTAGACCCAGAAACTGGCGAAAATATTCTGAAAACCATGTTTGAATTGGCAAATAATGCAAAAACTACGATTATTTTAGTAACCCATGATGCTCTCTTAGCCCAAAAATGCCAAATTCATTACCAATTAATTGGTAAATCATTACATTTTGTTCCTAATAAAGCCGATGAATAAATTAATCCTTCGCGAATTATTGCGGCAATTTCCCCAATTTTCTGTGGCGTTATTTTGCATAATTTTTGCGTTAATGGGATTTTTCTTCGTTTTGGATTTGGGGTATAATTTTGAAAATTCCTTGCAAAATCAAGCAAGAACAATGCTGGGCGCAGATGCAGTTATTTCATCAAATCAATTGCCGATAAGTGATGATGAATATGAAAATTTAACAAAAATCAGCGACAAATCAAGCAAAACAATGAAATTTCGCACCATGCTTCGGTTTCAAAACCACGCGAAATTGGTTGAAGTTAAAGCCAGTGATTCCGTGCAACCATTGGTAGGCGCGCATATTTTATCCAATGATTCCATGGATTTAAGCGCAAATTCGGTATATATTGCCAAAAATTTAGCCGAGCAATCCCACTTAAAAATCGGCGATAAAGTTAATATTGGTGAAGCAGAATTTAGCATTAATGGCATAATTATCAAGGAATCCGACAGCGCGAATGGGCAATTTGAATTGGGTCCGCGCGTCATGATGCGTATCAATGATTTAGCGCAAACGCAATTAATTGCCCGTGGTTCATTGATAAATTACCGATATAATTTTTTAACCGATTCCCAAGATGCTTTGGATAAAATCACGGCTATTACCAAAAAATTAGGATTGCGCTTAATTCAACCCCAAAATGCCATGCAGAATTTTGACCAAAACACCAACCGATTCACGCAATATTTAGGCTTAATCGGTTTAATAATTATGGTGATAAGCATGGTTGCGCTTAGCCAAACCATCAAATTATTCTTATGGAAACGCCAACCAGCCTTGGCTTTAATGAAATCATGGGGCATGTCGCGCCAATATTTATTGACAATTCATAGTATTTTTCTCATCAGCATTATTGCCCTTGCGTGCATCATCGGGCAATTTTTGGCGCATAGTTTAGCCGTAATAATGATGCCTTATATCGCGTCTTTTCTGCCCGTTAATATTGCCCTATCTGTGCCTTGGTCGTTAGGGTTTTTAGTGTTAGTCTTAGTGTTATTATGGAGCATGATTGGTATTTTTGGCTATTTATATCAATATTTAGCCATATCCCCCGCCGTTTTATTTGGTAATGTCGCGGAAATCAGCGAACCTAAGGGGCTAACAATCAAATGGCGCATTATGCAGTTTATCGCGTTATTCTTGACGAACGGCATATTATTCGCGATATTTCCCAATGGGCGAAGTATATTAATTTTTCTTGCGGGTTTATGCGCGATATTGGCGATATTTTGGCTTTTATCGTGGCAAATTGGTAAAATCACCCGCTATCTTAGCCAGTTTTCTGGCAATTTCGGCGCGGTTTGGCATCATAGCATATTAAAATTTAGCCAACAAAAGCAACAAACTCAAGCTTTTTTTATCGTAATGGGTATAATTTGCACTTGTAATTTTACCTTGATTTTGACAAAAAATTCTCTGATTCATAATTTTTCAACCCTTGGGCAATCTTTAATCCCAAGCTATTTCTTAATTGATATTACCGATGAAGAATTACCGCAATTACAAGCAAAATTACCGCAATTTAAGGAATTTAGTAAATTAGATGCCGTGCCGATGTTGCGCGGGCGCATTACGCATTTTAATGATATAGAGATTGAAAAAATTCAAGCACCCGCAGATTTTCAATGGGTAATTAACGCCGATAGAGCAATTACATTTGCCGATGAGCCCCCCAGCAACGCCGAAATTACCCAAGGCAAATGGTGGCAAAAAGATACTCAAGAATTATTTGTTTCGCTTGAAGAAGGCACAGCGCAGGCATTTAATTTAAAAATTCATGATACGATTCAAATCATGATTTTGGGGCGTAGTTTTAAGGCAAAAATTGCCAATTTTCGCCGCGTTAACTGGCAAAGCTTAGGGGTAAATTTTGTGATGGTTTTTTCTTCATTTCCGCTTGCCTCGGCGCCGCATAACTCCATGGCTGCATTATATTCTGTGGGCGATGGTGCAAAAATCATGCAATTTTTTAATCAAGAATTCCCCAGTATTTCCATCGTGGATATTCAAAATATTATGCAAGATATTCAAAAAATTCTGAATATTATTACCCAAGCTAGCCAAGGATTTGGTTTATATTCCTTAGGAATAAGCGGCTTAATTTGGCTGTTTTTAAGTTTTGTTTATGTTGAATATAATGCCCAAAATACAAAATTACTTTTTTATATGGGTTTTACACCAAGACAAATTTTTATCGGTATTTTATGGGAATTTTGTTGTATTTTAGTGCCAATATTGCTGATTTCTTTGCTTATATCATGGGGGTTTAGCTGGATATTAGTGCAAAATATTTTAAAATTAAATTTTATTTTTCAAGGTTCTGAAATTATTGGGATAATATTGGCTTATTTTATTGCTTTATTGATTTTTTTGCAAATTGCCATCAAGCGCGCCATCAATTAAAATTTTTACTGAATATTAACAATTTTATCAATGATAGTGTCCCAATAATTTTTCATAATTACAAAGCTAGACGGCAATAAATAAAAAACTAAACCAAAGAAAATTAAGATTTTTGGCACAAATACCAAGGCTTGTTCTTGAATGGAAGTGATAGTTTGAATGATAGACACCAACATACCAACAACTAAGGCGACAATTAAATATGGCGCAACAATTTTAATTAAAACCCAAATTGATTCTTGAATAAAAGTAAAAATTTCTGCTTCGCTCACAATATATCCTTCAAACTGGCATTTTTAAAATTTCTTGATAGGCTTGAATTACCTTATCGCGAAGCGTAATCATGGTGCGAAGTGAGCTTTCAGCTGTATTTACCGCATTAACAACTTCATTTAAGTCGGCATTGCCTTTACTCGCCTGAATCGAAATACCCTCGGCTTTCTTTAAGTCCTCTAAAGTGTCAGATGCGTTATTTTTTAATAAATCGGCAAATGTGCCACCAACTACGGCAGTTTTACCGTTATTAATCGGACCATTGGCGGGGGAAAAACTTGTATTATCCGCTTTATCAATAATTTGTGAGCGGTTTTGAAGTGCCTGTTGATAGGCAAAATTTGCTTTTGATGCGCTTAACATTATTATCTCTCTCTTCATAATAATTTTATAGACCTATTAATGTCCAGATTCGCAAGAAATGTAAACTATTATTTTGCATAAATAATATTTTTTTAAAATGGGTGATGCTATAAATTACGATTACGCGTTAATCGGATTAAAAGACCCCAAATATTACCATATAAAATAATAAATAGTATAAAAAAATGGGGCATGTCTTTAAAGATTATTTATTGACTTAGACGCGAAAATAATATATTATGATATTAGTTGACATACTATGATTACATTAACAAATATTAACAATAACCGCAAGGTTAATTTAAGATATGGCGCTTCACTATCTGATTCGGTCAATATTTCTGATTATTTTTCGGGCACGGGACTTACCTATACGGCGTCACTTTGGCAAAATTCCGCCTTTCAAACCACGAATTTATTTAATACCAGCTTCTTTTCGGCAAGCTATACGCCTTTACAAGCTGGCTTATATACCTATAAGCTAACCGCAACGGAAACTGCAACTAATATTTCGTCCAGCACGATAATAACCATTGATGCCGTGATTCGCAAACGCAATTTATTGGGCACTTCGGGCGATGATTTTTTTACAATTTATGGCAGTGATGCGTATGTTGTTAATGGCAATCGGGGCAATGATTCGTATTGGATAAAAAATGATCTGACGAATAATGCGGTGATAAGCGATAATTGGGGCACAAATAATATTTTTATTGATAATGGTTTGATTATAGTTTCTGCAACTATGAATCTTGGCACGCTTGATTTAACATTACGCAATCAAAATCATGTTATTATTAATGGTGCCAGCAAATTTAATTTTGCCCTTGGCAGTGTCGCATCACTGGATATTGATAGTTTTATTGGGGCGATTGGCGGGGGTAGTTTTACCAATAATGGGCTTGGCACGCCAAGCCGCATTCAAAATTCGGCGATATTTGCGGTGCAAACGATTCAAAATCCCGAAAACGGTGTGCTATATTTAGGGACAAGCCAAAAAACAATTATATTGGGTTCTTCGGGTTCTGACACTTATTTTTTCAGTAAATATCATACGGGGGAAACTATTATTAATGATGCTTCGGGGGCTGATATTATCTCCATCGCCGCCGATGCGGGCATCAGTTTTGAATTTGCGCAAAATAGATATAAACTTATTCTTAATGATAGTAATTTTAAAATTAATATCCGCGAAAATATGACATTTATGGTCGGCGCATCTTCGTTTGCGTATCAACAATTTTATGAAAATTTTAATTCGGCAACCAATGATGCGCCAATATTTAATGCGGCAAGCGCGCCATTATATACGGGGCAATCATTAACAAAAATCACTCCAGAATTATTGGGCGTATCTGATGGCGATTCATTTGATAATTCAGTGCTTATTTCCATTACATCGGCGGTTAATGGTAATTTTGTTAATAATATTGGCGCAATTATAAATTCTTTCACGCGCGCGGATTTAATCAATGAAAAAATATTTTTTGCCCATGCCAGCAACAGCGAATTTAACCCGATTATTTCTTTAACCGCCCGTGATGAGAGCGCGAATGCTAATCATTTGCTTAATATTACCATCAATCAGGATTATTATAATTTATTGCCCGATAGTAATGTCAAATTAAGAGAAAATATGAGCGGTGTTTTTAAAGAATTACGATTTATTCGCAACCAATCTCATAATTTTACATTAAATATCACCAATAACACGAATTTTAGTATTGCAGATGATGGCAAGCTTGCGGTTATTAACCCCATAGATTTTGAAACTAACCCTGAGACGATAAGTTTAACCATTTTAATTCGCGACAACACAACTGCGACAAGCCAATTACGCAATATCAATGTCGCGATTGAAGATTTGCCGGATACAATTGCAGGGGGGCGGTTAAAAATAAATGCAATCGCATCAGGCGATAGCGCAAGCTTTGCCAATTCCAATAAAATTGAAATTATCAGATTTATTGGCGATATTAATTCTGATGGTTATGATGATTTTGCAATTCTTGATGAAACTAAAAATGATGGACGGGGCATGGTTTTTGGCTTTTATGGCAATAGCAATACCCAAGCAAGAAATTTTCCCAATTTTAATAATTTCAGCGCGACTAATCCTGATTTTGTGATTCAAACCCGCGACGAATCAGCGAGTTTAGGGGCAAATATTGCCGCAATCGGCGATGTTAATGGCGATGGCAGAGATGATTTTGCCATTACCGCCTTGGGGGCAGAGGGCAAGCCCGGTTATGCCTATTTAATTATGGGCAAGCAAGCCCCTTTGTCAGCAAAAATAAATATCGGCGATGAAAATATTGGTGCTTTTAAAATTGCTGATAGATTTCCCAATCGTAAATTTGGGCAAACGATTGCGGGTTTGGGCGATATAAATGGTGATGGGTTTGATGATTTTATTATCGGTGGTGCAGGGGTGGCAAATGATACGAATCAACACGCCCGCGCCGTTGTTTATTTTGGCGCGGCAAATCTTGCAACGATGACTTCAATGACCATTGAGCGCAGTTCGGAAAATGGCGTAACCGATATTAATCTTAGCAAAGTTGGCGATGTTAATGGCGATGGATTCGCCGATTTCTTGGTAAATCAATCCAATATTAACGCCAATACCGGACGCAGTTTCTTAATTTTTGGTGGCAATATATTTGACACAAATATTAACTTAAATACCATTGAAAATATCAGCGCATCAAGGGTTGTCAGATTTGATGGTGGTATTAATGGCGATTTAATTGGTTCATATACGCTAGATGGCGGGTTTGATTTTAACGGCGATGGTTATGATGATTTTATTATCGGCGGTGCAAGCCATAGTTATTTAATTTACGGGCGCAATGATTTTTCGGCAACTTATCAATTAAATAATTTAACGGCAAATACGGGCTTAATTCTTGATGTTAATGGCGAAGAAATAAGCGCAATTGGCGATTTTAATAAAGATGGCTTTGATGATTTAGTTTATTATTCGGGCGCAAATCATGAAATCGGTGCTGTGATTCTGGGCAAACCGATACAAATTAACCCAACGCGCCCAGATTTTATTGGCAATGCGCAAAATAATATTATAAATTTTGATGGCACAAGTCAATTTATTCAAGGCGGCAATGGCATTGACACGCTAAAATTAATGGCGGGTGTGGTTAATTTAACGAGCATCAGCGATAATAAAATTCAATCCATTGAGGTTCTGGACGCGAATTCCATCGCCACTGAAATTACGATTGGACGGCTTGATGTTTTAAATATGGTGGAAAATGCGGTATTAAACAACCGAAAATTATTAACGATTAATGCGGGTAATAATGATATAATTAATTTAATTGGTGGCAATTGGCAACAATATACTATTGCCAGCGACAGCGGGTATAATCATTATTCCGCCGCGGGGGTTGATGTTAAAATCACCAATACCGCCAGCGTATTGCCCACGAATAAAGCTCCAGTTTTTATTAATAATACGCAAATTATTTCGGTCAGTGAAAATACGCATGATTTTTTCTTTACGCCTTTATATAGTCAAGCCCAAAGCGGTGAAGTTTTCACATTTTCATTAACGGGGGCATCAGCAAGCCTTTTTGATGTTAATAAAGATACGGGGCAAATTAAATTTCACCAAAATTTTGATTATGAAAGTTCCATGCCCCATAGTTTTGTTTTAGGCTTAACCTTATACGATGGGGGATTAACAGCGCAAATGGCGATTAGCCTGACGATAACCGATCAAAAAGATTTAATTAATTTGCAAGAATTAACACCCAATACGGCGCAAACCAGTAATTTTAGCCTTACCAATTTGACGCAATTAGTGAATTTGGGGGATATTAATGGCGATGGTTTTGCCGATGAAGCGGTTTTTGCCAATGGATTTTATAATATATTTTATGGTAATGTTGCCAATGCTAATCGGGCATCATTTTCAACGGGACATTATTCTGATAAAGCCAATATATTAGGGTATGATATTAATGGCGATGGCATTAATGATATTATAATTGGCGATAGCGATCATAATGATGGCGCTGGTAAAGCAGATATAATTCTAGGGAAGGTTGGCTTTATTTCATCACCTATAATTGAATCAACAATCAGTGGCACGCTTACCCGCGCTACCAGTTTTGGTTCAAAATTGGGCGATATTATTACGCCAGTTGGCGATTTAAACGGCGATGGCATTAATGAAATTATGGTGCATAGCAAGGATGCTAACGCACGGCATGTATATAATTTTATCAAGGGCAATGGAATATTATTCACAACTTCAAGTGATGATTTGGCGTTAATTCAATCCGCGGGCGATTTTAATGGCGATGGTAAATCGGATATTTTAGATAATATAAATACAAGATTTTATATTTTATATGGCAATGAAAATATTGCGACAATTTACCCGTCAACTTATTCGGCTTATTCTAAACTTGAATTTATTTCTTCGGCGCAATCAATCGCCAATGTTGCGGGATTGGGTGATATTAATGGCGATGGTTTGGGTGATATTGCGCTTAATCATGGCGGGGGTTTTGTAAATATTTATTATGGCAATCCGCATGATTTCAGCACAACAACAACATTTGGATTAATCACCGAATTTCAAGGATATAGCTTGAACACCAAGGCGGGATACCAAATTAAAGCAATGAAAAATTTGGGCGATGTCAATGGCGATGGGCTTAATGATTTTGCCCTTTTGGCAACGCAAGGTGCTTCTGCGTCATTATTGCATGTTGTTTATGGCGTTAATGGTGGATTTCATGGCAACGAAGATTTAATGGCAATGGATGAAAAATTTGGGCGCACCTATGTATTAAACGAATCATTTCTAAGCGCAACGAACGATATTTTAAGCGCGGGCGATGCCAATGGCGATGGTATTAATGATATTTTCATCACTGATTTATTGCATTCGCAAACTAAATATATTTTTGGGGCAATAAGCGACCCAACGATTACCAAGGGCACTAATGGCAATGATAATTTGCAAGTTGCCGCTTCAATAACCGCAATTTATGGGGGCGCGGGCGATGATGTATTTATCCTGCAATCTTCAAATACCCATGTGGTTGGTGGTGCGGGCATTGATGTTATTAAATTTGCAAGTTCGGTTTTGGGCGTTGATTATTACGCCGATACGATTGAATTATTAAGCGGCACGGCGGGCAATGATATTTTACATGCTGATGGCTTGCATAACAGCTTAACGGGTGGCGCGGGCAATGATGATTTTGTT
Organism: Alphaproteobacteria bacterium; assembly: GCA_965262605.1. GTDB lineage: Bacteria > Pseudomonadota > Alphaproteobacteria > JASGCL01 > JASGCL01 > CBDHFN01. The sequence goes on from CBDHFN010000003.1 coordinate 692,378, forward strand.
ATTATGCGTAATGGTAAAGGAACAAAGCAATTTACGCATATTACCGATTTTAATATCGCCACGGATAGGCTGGTATTTGACAATCGCAGCGATACAAATTCCAACCAATTAAAGACGCATTTTAATGCAGATAAAGCCATATATACCTTAAATGATGGCGATTTAACGATACAATTCCAAGACGCACAAAATAAAATTTTTAACGAAATATTCATTGATAATTTCAGCGCCACGGGCAATTTTATAACCGAACAAATATTTAGCGCAACCCTTGGTTCGCATTTAATATTTGGATAAAACAAAGGATAAATATGTGTAATTTAAAATCTTGTCATGACGAAAATCAACAATTTCCCGCCATGAAAATTGACGAAACCATGCGCCGTAATTTCTTAAAAGGCATTGGTTCTTTGCCATTGGCAGCGGTTTTGGCAAACCCCGAATTTGCTGCGGCGCAAGCTTCGCATACGGATAATATCACCATACCGATGGGCAATAATAAGTTCGCAAAATTTGCGATGGCAAAACCGACCAAAGCGGGCAAATATCCCGTGATTATCTTAATTCACGAATGGTGGGGTTTAAATAATCAAATTAAATCCGTTGCCATGGAATTGGCGAATTTAGGCTATATTGCCTTGGCAATTGATTTATTTGATGGCATAGTTGCCCAAACCCCCGCCGAGGCTTCAAAATTAACGGGCGAATTAAATCAAGAACAGGCGCGCGCGCAATGCGTGGCGGTTATTGAATATGCGAAAACTATGGCGGGCGCAAACGGCAAAGTTGGTGTTGTCGGCTGGTGTTTTGGCGGGGCTTGGAGCTTGCAAAGCGCGATAGCCACCCCCGTTGATGCTTGCGTCATATATTATGGGCGATTGGCAATTACGGCTGAACAAGCAAGGGCTTTAAAAGCACCAATTTTGGGGCATTTTGGCGAAAAAGACGCCAATATAAACGCCGAAATGGTGCAAAATTTTGAAAAAACCCTTAATGAATCTGGTAAAACAAATTATAGCCATCATTGGTATCCAGCTGGGCATGGTTTTGCGAATCCTACGGGGGCTAATTACAACGAACCATCGGCGCAATTATCTTGGCAACGCACCACCGATTTTTTTAAGAAATATTTATAAAGTCAAAATACTATTTTTGATTTTAGATGTATTCAGAAATAAGGATATTTATAGTTTTTAACCAATGAAGGAATCGTGATATATCAAAAAAGCATATCAGAATTGTAAATTAAGCATTTTAAATAGTGCGTAAACAAGCGTATATAAAATTTATATCATGAAAATAATGATTTTGCATTTATCCCTCCCTATAAATTAATGCAAACATGATATACCTCCCTGTTCATTATCCCCATGAGAATTTATTCTTGTGGGGATTAATGGTTTAAACCCCCAAAAAAATTTGGAATATTGATAAATATCAAAGTTTGTAGCATTAAGCTTTTTCAAAGCAATAGAGGGCGAAAACATACGAAAAAGCGCAGAATACATAAAGTATTTGAGCATTTTGAGTGTGTTTTTAACCGATTAGTGCAAAGAAAAAGCTTAATGCTACACACTTTATCATTTACAAAATAATATTTTTTGGTTAATATTAATCAAGGGACAAGATGTATAAGGGAATATTATGAAAAAAAATCAATATACCGCGCAAGATATGGCTAATTGTGCCTATTTAACGCAATCTTTGGCTGGAAAATATCCCTTTGTGCGCGGACCATATGCGACAATGTATAGTGAAAAACCTTGGACTATACGGCAATATGCGGGGTTTTCAACCGCTGAAGCCTCCAACCAATTTTATTTAAAAAATATCGCCGCCGGGCAAACGGGTTTATCAGTGGCGTTTGATTTGCCCACGCATCGCGGTTATGATTCCGACCACCCACGCGTCAGTGGCGATGTCGGCAAAGCGGGCGTGGCAATTGATTCCATTGAAGACATGAAAATTTTATTTCAACAAATTGATTTAAGCAAAATGTCAGTTTCCATGACAATGAATGGCGCGGTTATTCCGATTTTAGCATTTTTTATTGCTTCTGCCGAAGAATCGGGGGTTAAAGCCGAACAATTAATGGGCACGATTCAAAATGATATTCTTAAAGAATTCATGGTGCGCAATACTTATATATACCCGCCCGAACCATCAATGCGCATCATTGCTGATATTATGGAATTTACCGCGCAAAAAATGCCCAAGTTTAATAGCATATCTATTTCAGGCTATCATATGCAGGAAGCTGGGGCAACTTTGGAACAAGAACTTGCCTTCACCATTGCTGATGGTTTGGAATATGTGCGCATTGCCTTAAAAAAGGGCTTGAAAATTGATGATTTTGCCCCAAGATTAAGTTTCTTTTTCGCCATAGGCATGGATTTTTTTGGTGAAATCGCGAAATTACGCGCGGCGCGGTATTTATGGGCGACCTTATTACAAGAAAAATTTCAACCCAAAGACCAAAAATCCTTGATGCTCCGCACCCATTGTCAAACTTCGGGCGTGTCATTAACCGCCCAAGATCCTTATAATAATGTGATTCGCACCACGCTGGAGGCTTTATCCGCCGCGTTGGGTGGCACGCAATCGTTGCATACGAATGCTTTGGACGAAGCCGTTGCCTTGCCAAGCGAATTTTCGGCGCGAATCGCCCGTAATACCCAATTAATATTGCAAGAAGAAACCGATATTTGCGCCGTTGCCGACCCATTGGCAGGTTCATATTATGTGGAAAATCTTACCCATGATTATATTACCAAAGCCCGCGCGTTAATTGATGAAATTGAAAATATGGGCGGTATGACCGAAGCGATTCGCTTAGGAATTCCCAAATTAAAAATTGAAGAAGCCGCCGCGCAAAAACAAGCCAATATTGATTCCGCCAAGCAAGTTGTTGTCGGCGTTAATAAATATCAGCCTAACCAAGCAACCCAAATGGATATTTTAGCCGTTGATAATTCCGCGGTGCGCGCTAATCAAATTGAACGATTGCAAAAAATCAAGCAAGGGCGCAATCAAGATTTAGTCAAAGAATCGTTAAAAAATTTACAATTAGGCGCAAAAAACGGGCAAAATTTGTTGGAATTGGCGATAATTTGCGCCAAAAATCGCGCAACTTTGGGGGAAATTTCGGACGCAATGGAAGCAGAATTTGGCAGATATATTGCGCAAACCCGCACAATTTCTGGCGTTTATGGGGGGGCTTTAATGGCTGATGAAGAATTTAATAAAACTAAGCAATTATGCGCCGAATTTGCGCAAAAACATGGGCGCAGGGCGCGTATCATGGTTGTAAAACTTGGGCAAGATGGGCATGACCGCGGCGCCAAGGTTGTGGCATCAGGATTTGCAGATTGCGGTTTTGATGTGGATATTGGTCCCTTATTTCAAATGCCCAGCGAAGCGGTAAAGCAAGCCATTGAAAATGATGTTCATGTTATTGGTATTTCTTCGCAAGCGGCGGGGCATATGACACTTGTCCCCGAATTAATTGCCGAATTAAAATCCCAAGGGGCTGATGATATTTTAGTTGTTGTCGGTGGCGTTATTCCCGAACAAGATTATGAATTTTTATACGCAAATGGTGTTAAGGCAATTTTTGGTCCGGGCACGCCGCTTGCGCAATCGGCGCAAACAATATTAAAACTATTAGTTTAAGCTATGATAAGCAAGTGTTGCAAAATTGCAACACTTACAAAAAAATATTTTAATATCAATAATTTATTTGCAGGCAATTTTAGTTAATGCTAATGATTAATTAATGTCATGATTTTGTGGCATTAATAAACATAAAACATATAAATAAATTATAATTATAAATATTTCGCAAGATACATAAATAAAATTTTTCGGGTAATAAATTTTTCGGATAAATATATAAATAAAATATTTCGGGTAATAATATAATTATAAATAAAAAATATATATATTAACAATTCATAATGGAGACAAATATGAAAAAAATCTTATTAGGCACTTCTGCCTTAATCGCAATGAGTTCTGTCGCATTCGGCGCCGAAGCCCCCAAAATGGCAGTTTCTGGTTCAGCAGCTGTATATTTTGATGTGCAAGATGCTAATTCAAAAACCGCAACGGGCGCAAAAGAAGGTTCTTCGGGCAATACAACGGGTCATGATATTATTCAACCAGCCTATAAAAACGAAATTAAATTTGCTGGCTTTGGCAAAACTGATTCGGGTTTAAGATATGGCGCATATGTTGAATTGCGCCCAATTGGTGCTACGACTTCGGACGAAGCTGGTGTAAGCTTTGGCGGTGATTGGGGCATAATGGAATTAGGACAAGTTGATGGTGTTAACCATAATATCTATATTACTGGTTCTGATTATAATGGTTCATCTTCGGGTGGTCCAGATAATATTGGCTCAATTTCTGGCGGTTATAAAGCAATTACCTCGGCGATTGATGGTTTAAACGGCGATACAAGCAAAATCACCTATACTGCGCCTTCTTTTTCTGGGGTAAGTGGTGGTATTTCATATGCGCCAAATGATACTGGTCAAAATTCAGTTACCACGGTTGCATTAACATATGGTGCAAAAGTTGGTGATGGTGCAGTTAATTTAGCTGCTTATAATCAACGCGGCACGGCTGATGATAAGAAATTGCGCAACTGGAATGCTTATCACTTTGGTGGTTCGGTATCCGTTGGTGCTGTGACAGCAGCATTAGGCTATTTCAACAATGGTCGCGGTGGTATTGCTAAAAATGGTTTAACCGATGGTGCAAAAAACCATAATGGCAAAATCATTGATTTCGGCGTGCAAGTTGCCGTTGGCGGCGGCACAACCGTAGGTGGTTCCATAACCAGAGGCACATTAACAACCAATAAAACAGCTAACACCCAATATAAAAATGCCACGGAAACTTGGTATTCAATTGGCGTGACTTCACCCATTGCTGATGGCGCAAGTTTTGTTGCTTCGCTTGATTATGACAATGGCGACACGGGAGCAAAAAATGGTTTTGGTAAATCAAACACCACCCAATTTTTAGTTGGCACTCAAATCAGCTTCTAATTTGGGCAAGCCTTGCTTGGTTAAAATATAGTAAGGGGCGGAGCAATTCGCCCCTTATTTTTTGCCTTTTAATTGATACACAAAGCGAATAACTTCGGCAACGGCTTCCCAATGTTCAAATGGCACTTCTTTGCCGACTTCTATATTAGCGTATAATGTGCGCGCAAGGGGCGGGTTTTCATAAATGGGAATATCAAAACGGACGGCTAACTCCCTAATAAATAAGGCTAATTCATCAACCGCTTTGGCGGTGCAAATTGGCGCAGGATAGCCATCTTTGTAATCCAAAGCAACCGCATAATGGGTTGGGTTCACAACTACCACGGTGGAATCTTTTACTTGTTCGGTTATCATGCCTTTCATTCTTCGCATTCGCATGGAACGAATTTTAGCTTTAATTTCTGGGTCGCCCTCTTGTTGTTTAAATTCGTCTTTAACTTCTTGTTTAGTCATACGCAAATTACGGGCATAATTCCATTTTTGATAAAACCAATCAAGCAAGGCGGTCGGCACCATAACTAATAAAGCCGCCATAATTAATTTTAAAACCACGCGATTCATCTCGTCCATTTGGGTTTGCCATGGCAAAAGCGGAAAACCCGAAATATTCGCGACAATCGGCATGCACATGACAAAAGCCACAGCCGTAAAAACATTAACTTTCACCAAGCCTTTGATAATTTCAACAAATTGGCTTGCGCCAAATAACCGCATAAAGCCTGTAAATGGATTTAATCGCGCCAAACCACCGCGCCCTATTGCCTCGGGTGCCCAAATTAAACCATTTTGCAAATATGAACTTAAAAAACCCAATAAAACAAAAAATATGATAATTGGCGCAACTATCCCCGCCGATATGGTAATCACCTGCACCATTAATTCAGAAAATTTATCGCCATCAATCGGTAATTCATGGGCGCGTTCAATAAAGGTGCGCATGACACGCACAAATTTATTTAACAACATGGGCGCGATATATAAAATGACGATTAAGGCTCCTAATAAGGAAAAACAACTATAAACCTCGCGCGAAACTGGCACATTACCCTTGCCCGCCTCGTCCGCTAGGCGTTTGCCTGTTGGTTCTTCGCTTTTTTCTTTATTATCATCGCTCATCTAAATACCCCGAAGACCTCAAATATTTTGTCAAATTCAATGAAAAACCCGCGCATCATGGCGGGTAATAACAATGAAAAAACGATGCCCCCGACCAAAACTTGTAAGGGTAATAATAAAATTTGCGATTGCACTTGGGGCATTAAGCGACCAATAATACCGAAATAAAAATTTAATGGTATAAAAATCACGAAGAAAACGGCGGAAATTTGAAAGGCTAAAACAAATGTGGTATTGGCAATATCAATTAATTTTTCTGCCATATCGGCAAACATTACCCCTTCGCCCGGTGGGAAAATCGTGTATGAATTAATGATAACCTGTATCATGACTAAATGCACATCGGCACCAATCACCATCGCCAAACCCACTAAGGTTAATAATACCGAATGCGGTGAAGCGGGCGTAATTAAACCCGGGGCAAGAAATTGTATGGAATTATAACCGGTTTGAATGGAAATAAATAACCCCGCCATTTGCAAAATTTCAAAGAAAAACCGAAAACAAATGCCGATAAACAAGCCGATTGTTGCCTCGCTTAGCACTAATAAAATTAAAGCTTCGTTCAACACGGGTTGGGCGGGTAAATTGATGGTCACTAAGGGGGTAAGCGTTAATGCAATGAATAAGCTAATTATTAAGCGCACTTGGGGATTGACTGTTTGTTCGGAATAAAAAGGCAATTGCAAGAAAATTCCGCTGATGCGCACAAATATAATCATGATGCGATAAACATCGTAATTTAAAATTTCTTGCAACATTATTTTCTCTCCAATTTTATTCTTATATAGTATCAAAAAATATTTCAAGAATTATCTTGAAATAATTAAAAATTATGGGTAAAATGAAAACTAATAATTACCAAAGAAAAGAGAGACTATGAAAAATATAATTATCCTAACCGCCCTTACAGGTTTAGCCGCATGCGCCACACAAAAATTAGATATTCAATCTGATGCTGGTGCAACATGCAAAATTAGCAACGATAAAAATAATCTCACCATTCAATCGCCCGCTTCGGTGCAAGTTTATAAGGGCTTAAATAACCTTGAAATTGCATGCAGTAAAGACGGCAAACAAGGCAAAATTATTTTGCCGCCCGTTGATAATGGCGTATCAGGCGTGGTGCAAGTAAAATTGCAATAGTGGCTGAAATTCACGAATATCAGCTAATTGCCAATAATATTTTGGAGGATTTGCGGCAAGCAAACCCCAAACAAGCAATGTTTAATTGGCTAATTCACCAAGATTCCCAGATTTTAGAATCGCAATTATTGGGCGTGGAAGTTTTGCACCGATTAGGTTTTGTGAATAAAGCCGATAAGATTTTAAAATCTTGCCAAGCAAAATTCCCCGACCAAGCGCAAAATATGGCGTTTTTTTTGCGTCTTTTGGCGGAACAAGCCAAATTTAATAATCAACCCCCATTGCAAGAATATTATTTACGGCGGATTTTAGCGTTAGAGCCAAATAATGCCAAACATTATTATAATTTAACCCTAAAATTATTGCAAAATGGCAATTTTACCGACGCCGAATCGCTGATAAATATTGGCAAGTCTTGCCCAAATGCGAAACCCGAAGAATTTGCGCATTTGCAAGCTTATTATTATCTTTACCAAGGCGATGGCGCGCGCGGTTATGCCTTATATGCCCCTGATACGAATAATTCCATCAACATGATTTACCAATTAAGCCAATCAAAAAAATGGCACGGCGAAAATCACCCGAATAGTTCCTTGGGTGTCATGGGCGTATATGGTTTGGGCGATGTTTTAGGTTATTGCCGATATTTTGCCGATTTACGCGAATTTTTTCATGGCAAATTAATTGGGTTTTTTCGTGGTTCCTTAGTGGAATTAATCAAAAATCAAGGAATTTTTGACGAAGTTTATGGATATGGCGATGATGATCATCAGCAATTACCCCGCACGGATTATCTGATAATGGCGCATCATTTAAGTTCCATCATAACCACCCAAGCCCCCAAGGGTTTTTACCTAAAATTATCGGATAAAAAAAGCCAATATTGGCGTGAAAAAGTCAAAAATTCAGCCCAAGGCAAGAAATCAGTCGGCATTGTTTGGACGCGCAACCCCAATGATAAAGAAATAATTTTTGATAATAATGACATGACAAGATCCATCAATATCGCGGATTTTGCCCCCTTAATTAATCACCCAGATATTCAAGTTTATTCGTTGTTAAACGGCACGGAATCGTTGAAAAACCCGTCTTATCCGCCAATTTTACGGCAAAAAATTATTGATTATACCGATGAATGCCATAATATTGACGATGCGGCGCATCTTTGCGTGGCTTGCGATTTCGTCGTGTCAGTTTGCACCATGATGATTAATTTATGCGGCGCAATCGGCAAAGATGCCACCGTATTATTACATAACGACCATGGTTATCCATGGGGGGATAAAAATGGTGCGCATTCGTGGTATCCGAATATCCAGCGAATTTGGGTTGATGAAAATGGTTGGCAAAGCGCCATCGCACAAATGATGCAAAATTGGGGAATCACGGCAAATGGCGAATAAAATTATTCAAGCAGATATATTAATTTCTGGCGGGGGCTTGGCGGGTATGACTTGCGCCATCGCCCTTAATGATGCAGGCTTTAAGGTTGCGTTAATTGAGCAAGCTGATTATGAAAAAAACCTTGCACCGCATTATGACGGGCGGGCTTTGGCAATTTCGGGGGCGCCGTGGCAATTTTTAGAAAAATTAGGCGTATCCCAGCTTTGCCAAGAATATGCCAATCCGATTGAGCAAATTCGCGTTGTAGATGCCGATAATTTCCATGGGGTTTGCCCGTTATTTACGCATTTTTCGGCATCAGAAATTCAGCATGAGAATTTTGGCTTTATCATTGAATCGCGGGCATTGCGCTTTGCTTTAATCAGTAAAATTCGGGAAAATCGCGATATTATTGTGATTAATTCGGATAAAATACGCGAATCTTTCGTTGATTCGGGTGCTGTCTTAATCACCACCAATAATGGCATTAAGTTGCAGGCAAGCTTGTTAATTCTTGCCGAAGGCAGGCAATCGGCGTTGGCACGGCAATTGGGTTTTTTATATGCCCATAATGATTATCAGCAAGTTGCTATGGTTAGCACTATCCAAGCGAATCGCCATCACGGCAATGTCGCGGTAGAGCAATTCATGCCGTCTGGTCCCTTTGCCATGTTGCCGATGAGCGATAACCGCATGAATATAGTTTGGACGGAAAGCGCGAAAAATGCACAAATTTATCAAAAGCTTAATGATGATGATTATTTTAATATGTTGCGCGACAGGTTTGGCGATTGGCTCGGCGAAATTAAACCGATTGCGGGGCGATTTTATTATCCGATTATCATAAACCATGCGCTTGAATATACTAAGAACCGCATTGCCCTAATTGCCGATAGTGCCCATGCGGTGCATCCAGTCGCCGGGCAGGGTTTTAATTTGGGGTTGCGCGATATTAAAAGCCTAAGCGAAATTTTGGTCGCGGCAAAAAATAACCATGCAGATTTTGGTTTAAGCCCCGTGCTTAGTCAATATAATAATGCTGTGCTTCATAATAATCAAAATATGATAATGGCAACTGATGCGCTGGTACGGCTTTTTTCCAACGCTAATCCTGTGATTAAATCTGCGCGCCGTTTGGGATTATGGGGGTTTAATCAGTGGCATGATGCGAAAAAATTTATGATGCGCACCGCTTCGTCTTAACATAACATTGCCCAGATTTTTATGGCTAATTAATATAATATACCCTGATTCCCCAATAGTATTAAAAATTATCATCGCTAACGGGATTTAATATTTTAAGTTTAAGGGGGATTTTTTCTCTGTGCTAACGCAACAGCTCAAAATCCCCCTTAACAACCCCCTTTATAGTCAAAATTTGACCAAGTGATTTATTTTAAATCACTTGGGTATTTTGACTAAATCCTCTTGAAAATTCTTTATTTGTTCTTATATTGTTCTTTAACAACCAAGGAACAATCATGACTCAATATAACCCGATTCAATTTATAAAATATACCGCCAACGGCACAAATCGCGATTTTGATTTTTCGTTTAGCGCGAATAATTTAGAAGCATTGCGCATTATTAATGAAAATGCGGTTGATTATAATAATTATACTATTGCTATTTCGCCTTCGGGTGGTGGCAGGGTTTCATTTAATAGCGCCCCAGCAATCGGTGCCATCATCATAATTTATTATCAAGAAATTGCTGGTCCCATCACGGATTTTAGCGCAAATAATCGGCTTGATGTGCAAAGTTTAAATAGTGAAATTACGCATATTCATAATATTATTGCCAATCATCAAGAAAAAATTACCCGTGCCCTGCATGCACCTTTTGGGGAAATTGGCGTGAATTTAGAATTGCCAAGCAAAAATAACCGCAAAAGCAAATTATTAGGATTTGATGCTAATGGTTTGCCTATCAGCGTGGATATGGCAAATATTAATACTTCACCCGCAATGCAGGGGCTTAAAGGCGATAAAGGCGATAAAGGCGATAAAGGCGACACGGGCGCAACGGGTGCAACAGGTGCGCAAGGCATTCAAGGGCTTAAAGGTGATAAAGGCGACACGGGTGCAACAGGTGCGCAAGGCATTCAAGGGCTTAAAGGTGATAAAGGCGACACGGGCGCAACGGGTGCGCAAGGCATTCAAGGGCTTAAAGGTGATAAAGGTGAGACGGGCGCAACGGGCGCAACGGGCGCAACGGGTGCGCAGGGCATTCAGGGACTTAAAGGTGAAAAAGGCGATACGCTTATTGTGGATTCTTCTGGCGGGCAAGGAATACAAGGTCCCAAAGGTGATACGGGTGAACAAGGCTTGCAAGGGATTCAAGGGATTCAAGGGTTAAAAGGTGATAAGGGCGACACAGGCGCAACAGGCGCAACAGGTGCAACGGGTGCACAAGGTCTCAAAGGTGATAAGGGCGATACGGGTGCGACTGGTGCGACTGGTGCGCAAGGCATTCAAGGTATTCAAGGGCTTAAAGGTGATAAAGGCGACACGGGCGCAACTGGTGCTACGGGTGCTACTGGCGCATCTGGAACTACTTATACAAGTCTTAACCCATTAAATTTAGCATCTGGTGGCACTGGTGTTACTAATTTATCCGATGTTTATATTAATTTCTTGGAATATGGTAAGCCTTATTCTATAACGGCAAGCAATAATAAACATTCCATCACGCCCGCCATGGTGGCAAAGTCGGTGAATATTGATTTAACGGAATCATCAAACGGCATTTATTTGCCGTCATTAAGCGATGTGCCGAATGGTTGGTTTGTTGATTTAATTATTAATAATTCACGAAGCTATAGTGCCGCCACGGATTATACGCAAATTGGTGTGCCGATTTATGCGGGCGGGATTATTACAACTGGAAGCTTACCATTTCAATTAAATGGGGGTGTTTATTATGAAATTATCACGCTTGGGCGCGGTGAAATTATCAGATTCACGAAACTAGACAGCAAATATATTGGCAGAGTTTTAAATTCGGGGCAAATTTTGCGCAGCAAATTTAAAATGCCATCTTCGGCAGTTGTCTCAAAAGCCGCCAATACCGAACATGCCCTTGATTTATCTGTAAAAACCAGCGGTTTTGCCCAAGATGCGTTTTTTTATAATACCACAGCTAAGGAAATTAATATACCCTTGGTTGGCAGTTATATTATTTCATTTGGTGTGTATTTAAGCGCCGCCACGACAAATTTATTTACCAGCAAATTATACTTAAATAATGTTGATTATGGGTTTGATTTTGGATATAGTGGCAATGCGCCCACCAATGCCATGCAATATTACAGCGGCATGATGACATTTACATTTAATCAATATCAAAAAATTAAATTTACCATCAAGGGCACCGAAACATGGTCAATTGACGAAGCAAAATCATGGATTACAATTGATTTTATCAAACGATAACAATATCAACAATTATCGGAATTGGGTAATTATTATTGCTTTAATATATCAGATATTCTTGCAATTTCTTGTGCGGTTAAATAAGGGTGAAATGGAATAGAAAAAATCTTATCTGCCACCGATTCGGCGATGGCTAATGTCCGCGAAATCTTACAAATTTTTTGATAGGCTGGTTGCTGATGCACGCAAATCGGGTAATGCACGGCGGTTGGAATCGCGTGTTTTTGCAAATTGCTGATAATTTCATCGCGATTATTAGCTAACAAGCAAAATTGCGCCCAAACGCTGGTGCGGTTATCGGCGATAATTGGTGGTGTAATTTGGGGAATATCCGCCAATAAAGCTTGAAATTGCGCGCCAATTTGCTGACGAATTGCAATTTCTTGCGCAAAAATAGTCATTTTGGCTAAGATTATCGCGCATTGTAAAGTATCCATGCGCCCGCCCAAGCCAATGCGTGTATGGTAATAACGGCGCTCTTGCCCATGGGTGCGGATTTCACGGCATATTTGTGCCATGGTATCATTATTGGTAAAAATCGCGCCACCATCACCATAACAACCCAATGGTTTTGAAGGAAAAAAACTAGTGCATCCAAAATCGCTTAAGGCACATGAATATTTATCATAATATTTTGCCCCAAAACTTTGGGCGCCATCTTCAATGACTATAAGCCCATGTTGCGTGGCAATTTCATTAATTTCATTCATGTTGCTTACTTGCCCAAATAATGACACGGGCATGATGGCTTTGGTTTTTTTGCTTATCGCTTGGGGGATTAATTCATGATTAATATTATAAGAAACGGGGTCAATATCAACCAAAACTGGCACCGCACCCAATAAAGCAATGACTTCGGCGGTGGCAATAAAAGTAAATGGCGTGGTGATAATTTCATCACCGCGCTTAATTCCCATCGCCATTAAAGCAATCAACAAGGCTTCCGTGCCTGAACTTACCGTGATGCAATGTTTTACCTTAATAAAATCACTAAGCACTTGTTCGCATTCTTTGACTTCATTACCCATAATATATTGCCCGTGGTCAAGCACTTGATTAATACGGGATTGAACTTCATTTTTAAGCCTTGCATATTGGCTTTGTAAATCAATAAACTGCATGATTATAACCTTAATGGTAATGAAATTTTTTTATTTTCGCGCCCCGATAAATAAGCCGCAATTAATATTTCCAATGTTTTTAAGCCCTCGCGCCCATCGGTATATGCTTCACATTCACCGCGTAAATGCCCCAAAACATTTTGATAATAAATCGGATGCCCAAAACCATAAACCGAAGTTGTTTGATAATTAGCTTCTTTAATTTGTTCGTCTTCGGGGCGCGAATCGCTAAATCGCCATTCTAAAATTTCATTAACCGCCAAACCACCAATACGCGCCGTGCCTTTTTCGCCTAAAATTGTGATGCTGCCTTCAAGATTTTTATCATAAGTGCACATGGTTACATTCACACTGCCCAAAGTGCCGTTGCGCCATTTAACCAAACATACGCCTGTATCTTCAACTTCAATATTGCGCGCCATCGTGGAATATTGGGCATACACCGATTCAACTGGTCCAATTAACCAATCTAATAAATCAAAATAATGGCTGGCTTGATTCATAAATGCGCCACCATCAAATTCCCAAGTGCCCCGCCATTTTGCCGCATCGTAATATGCTTGGTCGCGTTGCCAAAAAACATTAATTTGCACCATATATATGCGCCCGAATCGTTTTTGCGCCACCGCATTTTTTAAGTATTGCAGGGTTTTATTAAACCGATTTTGCTTCACAACATATAAATTCACGCCATTTTTATCGCAAGCATTCACCATGTCCAAGCCGTCTTGCCATTTAGTTGCCATGGGTTTTTCGGTAATTACATGTTTTTTATGGTCGGCGCAAATTATTGTTTGGGCGGCGTGTATGCCACTTGGCGTGGTTAATACCACAACATCGGCATGGGATTTTTGACATAAATCGTGAATATTATCAAAACCTTGAACATTTTGGGCTTTTGTTGCTTTGGTTAATTTTTCGCTATCATTATCGCAAAGTGCGACTAATTCACAATAATCGCCATTATTGGCGATGGCTTTATAATGATTTTCAGCGATTCGCCCGCAACCGACCAAACCTATTTTAATTTTTTGCATGTTTTTCATCCCTATTTTCCATCCCTATACCCTGACTCCCCAATAGTGTTAAAAATTATCATCACTAACGAGATTAAATATTTTAAGTTTAAGTGGGATTTTTTCTCTGTGCTAACGCAACAGCTCTGACATCAGGGCTTGAAATAACCTTTTGGTTATTTCAAATGCAAATTGATAAAATCAATTTGCGCCCTTCAACCCGTTAAAAACCCCCTTATACTCAAAATTTGACCAATAGATTTATTTTAAATCTATTGGGTATTTTGAGTATATATCAACAATTACATTTAATATAAAAAATAATTGGTTAATTTTCAAGAAAAATTTTTCTTTTTTTCAATCAAGATTAAAATCATGCAATAATCACGCAATACCTCGTTCCCTATCTTGTCGGCACGGGGGTTGCACCGCTGTAATCGTAAAATCCTCTGCCGGTTTTGCGCCCCAACCAACCTGCTTCAACATATTTAACCAACAAAGGACAAGGGCGATATTTTGTATCGGCTAAATCTGAATGCAGCACATTCATCACCGCAAGGCATGTATCCAAACCAATAAAATCAGCCAATTCCAAGGGTCCCATTGGGTGATTCGCGCCGTTTTTCATGGCGGCATCAATGGATTGCACATTGCCAACTCCTTCATAAAGCACATATGCAGCTTCGTTTATCATCGGCAATAAAATTCGGTTCACAATAAAAGCAGGAAAATCTTCGGCAATCGCCACAGTTTTTGCCAATTGCACGGCGACAAATCGTTCAATTTTCTTGAAATTTGCATCATCGGTGGCTAAACCACGGATTAATTCCACTAATTTCATAATCGGCACGGGATTCATGAAATGCACGCCACAAAATTGATGGGGTCGCCCCGTGCTTGCGCCCAATCTTGTAATTGATATGGACGAAGTATTTGACGCTAATAAGCAATCATTGGAAATATGGGCAACGATGCTTTGAAATACTTGTTTTTTAACTTGTTCATTTTCAGTGGCGGCTTCAATCACAAAATCACAGGGCTTTAAAATCGCGTAATCCGTGCTTGTTTTGATGCGCAAAAGGGTTGCCTGCATATCATTATTGGAAATTTTTTCCTTTTCAACAAGTCTTTTAAGGCTTTTAGTTATATTTGTAATTCCCTTAGCAAGCGCAGCATCAGAAATATCCACTAAATAAACATCGGCACCCGACATTGCGCTGATTTGGGCAATGCCCGAACCCATTTGACCCGCACCCACGACACCGACATGGGCAAATTCATTTTTAATGGTTGTATTCATAATATATTCCTTAGTTATTGATTTTCAACTACTCCCATATTAATCATATTTTTTGTGCATTGCAACAATTTTTTATCTTAAAAATAGTTGTCAAGAAATTAAAGAAAATTCTTGACAATATCATAGATTCATTCAATAAAAATTCCATGACACAATTGCAGGCAGTGCGCGGCACAAAAGATTATTTTTTTAAGGAAATGCAAGCAATGCGCCGCGTATTTGATACAGCAGCGCGGGTTGCAAGCTTATATGGTTTTTCTGAAATCTCCACGCCAATTATTGAACCCGTTGGCGTATTTAAACGCTCCTTGGGTGATTCTTCGGATGTTGTCGGCAAGGAAATGTATATTTTTCAAGATAAAGGCGGCGATGAAATTTGCCTTCGCCCCGAAAACACCGCGGCTGTGGTGCGCGCCTTTATTCAAAACGGCTTGCATCAGTATATACCATGCAAGTTTTTTTATCAAGGACCCATGTTTCGTTATGAAAGACCCCAAAAAGGGCGTTATCGGCAATTTCATCAAATTGGTGCCGAAGTCATCGGCGCAAGCGAACCCATTGTTGATGCTGAAATTTTGGCGATGGCTTGGCGATTTTTAAAAGCCCTTGGCTTGCAAGATAAAGTAAAATTAGAATTAAATAGCTTAGGCGATAAGGAATCCCGTTTCGCTTATCGTGAGGCTTTGGTAGCGTATTTTAGCCTTTATAAAAATGACTTATCCGCAGATTCTCAAAATCGCTTAATCACAAACCCCTTGCGAATCTTAGATAGTAAAGATGAGAGTGATAGAAAAATCATCACCGATGCACCGCAATTTAAAAATTACTTAAATGCCGAATCCGCGCAATTTTTGGGAAAATTATGCGGATATTTGGACAAAGCCGATATAAAATATGAATTAAATCAACGCATGGTGCGCGGGCTTGATTATTATTGCCATACCGCCTTTGAATTTACCACCACGCATTTAGGGGCGCAAGGCACCGTGCTGGGCGGGGGGCGATATGATGGCTTACTGGAATTAATGGGCGGGGGTAAAATTGCCGGGGTTGGCTATGCCGCGGGGGTGGAACGATTGGCGTTGCTTTGTGCCAATGATATTGCCGATGCGAAAACCGATATAGTTTTTTGCGCCATGGGTGAGGCGGCAGAATCTATTGGTTTGCAAATAACAGAGGATTTAAGAGAATATTTTTCGGTGCAATTAAGCATGGGGAATAATTTAAAAAATCATCTTGCCTTTGCCAATAAAATTAATGCAAAATTTGCCTTAATTGTTGGTGATAATGAAATTGGCAAAGAAACAGTTCTTGTCAAAGACTTAGATGCGTTTAGCCAAGAAGAAGTAGCATTTTATAATATAATAAAATATTTACAACAAAAAATAACCCCCAATCAAAAACTCATAGAAAAGTGATGAAAAATGCCAAAAAGAATTGATTTAGACACAATTTTTATTATCGGCGCAGGACCGATAGTCATCGGGCAGGCGTGCGAATTTGATTATTCGGGCACGCAAGCTTGTAAGGCTTTGAAAAAAGAGGGTTATCGTGTTGCCTTGGTAAATTCCAATCCCGCCACGATTATGACCGACCCTGCCACCGCCGATATTACTTATATAGAACCCATTACCCCCGAAATTGTCGCAAAAATTCTTCGCAAGGAGCGCAACGATAGACCTAATGAGCGCATCGCTTTATTGCCGACCATGGGCGGACAAACCGCGTTAAATACGGGCTTAGCCTTGGAGCGCATGGGGGTTTTAGCCGAATTAAAAATTGAAATGATTGGCGCAAAAGCCGCCGTGATTGAAAAAGCCGAAGACAGGGAATTATTCCGTCTTGCCATGGAAAAAATTGGCTTGGAATGCCCCAAGGCGCGATTAGTGTTAAATATTGCAGAAGGGCTTGAAGCGTTAAAATATATTGGCGGGTTGCCCGCCATTATCCGTCCCAGCTTTACCATGGGCGGACGCGGTGGCGGTATTGCTTATAACGAAGATGAATTTTTGAAAATTTTGCAATATGGTTTGCAAGAATCCCCTGTGCATTCGGTTTTGGTTGAAGAATCCGTGCTGGGTTGGAAAGAATTTGAAATGGAAGTCGTGCGCGACAAAAGCGATAATGCGATTATTGTGTGTTCCATTGAAAATATTGACCCGATGGGCGTGCATACTGGCGATTCCATCACGATTGCGCCCGCTTTAACCTTAACGGATAAAGAATATCAAATTATGCGCAATGCGTCTTTGGCAGTTTTGCGCGAAATTGGCGTTGAAACTGGTGGTTCAAATGTGCAATTTGCGGTTAATCCGAAGAATGGGCGCATGGTAGTGATTGAAATGAATCCCCGCGTGTCGCGCTCTTCGGCTTTGGCGTCTAAGGCAACGGGTTTTCCGATTGCGAAAGTTGCGGCTTTATTGGCGGTGGGTTATAATTTAAATGAATTACAAAATGATATAACGGGTTGCACCCCCGCCAGTTTTGAACCTGCCATTGATTATATTGTCACGAAAATTCCAAGATTTGCGTTTGAAAAATTTGTTGGCAGTAATAATACTCTAACAACTTCCATGAAATCCGTGGGCGAAGCCATGGCGATTGGCAGAAATTTTCAAGAATCTTTTCAAAAAGCCTTAATTTCTTTGGAAACGGGCATCAGCGGTTTTAATGATTTTCCATTTGATAACCCCAAAGATTTAAGCGAAGTAAGGTCAAAATTAATTCGCCCGACTCCCGAACGAATCTTATATATTGGTGAAGCTTTACGGCAGGGTTATAGCCCCGAATTTGTGCATGAATTAACCAATATTGACCCGTGGTTTTTAGCCCAATTTGCCGAAATTATCGCCCAAGAGTCTTTAATTAATGATCAAATTTTGCACGATAAAAACCTGATGATTAATCTAAAACGCCGTGGATTTAGCGATAAATTTTTGGCAAAAAAATCTGGCTTAAACGAGGCTTTAATTCGCCAAACAAGGCAAAAATGGGGCATTCGCCCCCAATATAAGCGCATTGATACTTGCGCGGGCGAATTTCGCAGCACCACAGCATATGCGTATAGCTCCTATGAAATTTCGCCCTTTGCCCATAATTTTGTGAATAAATATGATGAATCGCAAATTTCTAACACCAAAAAAATTGCGATTTTGGGCGGGGGTCCTAACCGCATTGGGCAAGGCATTGAATTTGATTATTGTTGCGTCCATGCTGCATATTCCCTAAAAGCCAAGGGGTATGAAACTATTATGATTAATTGCAACCCCGAAACCGTGTCAACCGATTATGATACGGCGAATCGCCTGTATTTTGAACCTTTAAGCGTAGAATCCGTCATTGAAATTTTGCAAAAAGAGCAAACAAACGGGCAATTATTGGGCGTTATTGTCCAATTTGGCGGGCAAACACCCTTAAAATTGGCGGAAGAATTAGAAAAAAACCATATTCCAATTTTAGGAACTTCGGTAAGCTCCATCGCCGCCGCCGAGGATAGAGAAATTTTTAAGAAATTACTGGAAAAAAATGGGCTTAAACAACCCAATAATGGCACCGCCCATTCTAAACAAGAAGCCATTGCGATTGCCGAAAAAATCGGCTATCCCGTGGTGATTCGCCCTTCGTTTGTATTGGGCGGGCGCGCCATGGAAATTGTGCGTGATAGGGCGGGATTAGAAAAATATATTGATGTTGCCGTCAAAGTATCGGGCAAAAACCCCGTGCTTATTGATTCATACTTATCTGATGCGATTGAAATTGATGTTGATGCGCTTTGCGATGGCGATGAAGTTTATGTTGCGGGCATTATGGAACATATTGAAGAAGCGGGCGTGCATTCGGGCGATTCGGCTTGTTCTTTACCTGCTTATTCCATTTCGGCGGATACGCAACAGCGCATTCATCGGCAAACCGAAATTCTTGCCAAGGCTTTAAGCGTGGTGGGCTTAATGAATGTGCAATTCGCGCTTAAAGATGATGAGATTTATATTTTAGAAGTAAACCCAAGGGCATCACGCACTGTGCCATTTGTGGCAAAAGCCATCGGCATTCCCTTGGCAAGCATTGCCGCGGAAATTATGGCGGGGGCAAAAATTGCCGATTTTAAATTGCCGAATTTAGCCCATAAAAAACATATATCCGTGAAAGAAGCCGTATTCCCATTTGACCGATTTATCGGTGCCGATGTGGTTTTAAGCCCTGAAATGCGCTCAACTGGTGAAGTCATGGGTATTGCCGATAATTTTCCCATGGCGTTCGCCAAGGCGCAATTAGCAGCTGGCGTAGTATTGCCAACAAAGGGCGATGCGTTTGTGTCCGTCAAAGATAGCGACAAGCAACGAATGGTTGAACCCTGCCGTCAGCTAATTGCCTTAGGATTTACGATTGTGGCGACCACGGGCACGGCAAAATTTCTTGAATCCAACGATATTGCTGTGCGCAGTATTTATAAAGTCTCCGAAGGCAAACCCAGCATCGTTGATGATTTAATTAATGGCAAAATCGCCATCGTCTTTAATACCACCGAAGGCGAACAATCAAGGCAAGATTCGCGTGAAATTCGTCAATGCGTGGTTAATCGCCATATTCCATATTTCACGACATTAAGCGGCATAAAATCGGCGATTTCAGCCATGAAATATTTACAAACCCATGAAATGCAAGTCCAATCTTTGCAACAATATCATCAATAAGTTTTTTTATGCCATAATCTTGGTGATTTATCACGATTTGAATTAAAAGACCCTCTTAAAAAATGTTCCACCGCAAATAATAATTGACTTTTACTTAAATATATGTTAAGTAAAACAACAATAACAATAATAAAACTAATGATAAACTGGAATAATATGACTGAAAATACCGAAAATGCGATCATGCAACCCAATCCACCCCGCGATTTTAGTAAAATATTGCAAGATTGTCGCGCTTTATTTGCCAAAAAACCTCCAACAACTGGCGTGCTAAGGCTTAAACCGCGCGAAAATACACCACCGCAAAATTGGGACGGCGATAAATTAAAATTATTAGCCGCCAAACAACAAACCGAAGATGCGATGTGGTTAAAAAAAATATCGGGCGATGAACAAAATTTATTAAAAAATATTTCTAAAACTTGGGAAGATAAATCGCCTAAATACCGATAAGTAAGGCGCATCATGATTCAAGACAACCCCCGCCAAGAATTAAAGCAATTTATTAAAAATCTTGCTTTTCAAGCAAATTTTAGCGCGGTATATTTCACCAAACCCACGATAAATTCACGCGTCAAGCAAGGATTTATGGAATTTATTGCTAAAAAATACCATGGCGAAATGGCATGGCTTGGTGAAAATATCGGCATAAGATTTGCGCCAGAAGAATTAATGCCCAATGCGCAAACCATGATAATTTTTGGTTATGAATATACGGCTAAGCAATCAAGTCTTGATTTTTTAGCCAATAAAAATAACTCTGTTATGGCTTCATATGCGTTGGGTCCTGATTACCATGATATAATTAAGGCTAAATTAGTAGTTATTGCCCGCGAATTATTCCAAAAATTTGCGATAAATGCCCGAAATTTTGTGGATACTGCGCCGATTCTAGAAAAACCATTGGCAATGCAGGCGGGGTTGGGGTGGCAAGGAAAACATACGAATTTAGTATCACGGCAATTGGGGAATTTTTTCTTTATTGCTTGTATGTTGATTGATGCCGAATGTGAATCCGATGAAGCCGAAGGCAATCATTGTGGTTCTTGCCAAGCATGTATTAATATTTGCCCGACTCAAGCATTTGATGCGCCATATCAATTAAACGCGACAAAATGTATTTCATATTTAACCATTGAGCATAAATCGCATATACCGCGTGAATATCGCGCGAAAATCGGCAACCGAATTTATGGTTGTGATGATTGTTTGGCAATATGCCCGTGGAATAAATTTGCCCATCAAGCCCATGAATTTGCGAAATTAGGCAACCCTGATTGGCAAAGCGAATCTTTGGCAGCATTGGTAATTTTGAATAATGAAGAATTTCATGCCAAATATCGCAAAACACCCATCAAACGAATCGGGCGCGCCAGATTTATTCGCAATATTCTAATTGCGATTGGCAACAGCAAAAACCCTGAATTTTTAGCAAAAATTTTGCCGTTATTGGAGGATGAATCGCCGTTAATTAAAGTTGCTTGTGTTTGGGCTATCAAGCAAATTTTAGGGCATGAACAAGCGTTAACCCATCGCATTCATGATGAAAATCAAGAAGTTAATGCGGAATGGGTGCAAGCATATTAAGCTCCATCACTATCGCATCACTGCCATCTGGGTAATAATTTTTGCGGGTATTAATCGGCTTAAACCCTGATTTTTGATATAAATATAGCGCGTTGGAATTTTTATCGCTGACTTCCAAAAAAATTCTGGCATTGGGCGGGCATAATTGCGTTAAATGCCGAATTAATTGTCCGCCAATACCTTGATTGGTGCAATTTTTATCGGTGGCAAGCGCGATAATTTCGCATTCTGGCGCAAGATATTGGCAATAAATCGCGCCTTGAATCTGCTCATTTATCTCTTTGACAATACCAAAATAAATAATATTCAATAATAATGGCTTGGCAAATAATGCTTGATTAAGCGCATATAATTTTGTATAATCTTGCATGGTCATGAAACGAAACATTTTGAAATTCCTTGATAATACCAGCAAATTTTTATGCTGTTTTTTTTGCTTTTGCATGATTAATTTTAATGCTTATGGGCAAATGGCGAATAAGATTATAATTTCCATGGGTGATAGTTTAACCTCTGGCTATCAATTGCCCCCAAACGAAGCTTTTCCATCAACTCTGGAACGATTATTAATTGGCAATGGTCATAAAGTCAAGATTTTTAATGCTGGAATTAGCGGCGACACTTCAAAATCTGGCTATGAAAGGCTCAATTGGATTTTAGGTGAAAAAAGCGATATGATTATTATTGAATTGGGGGCAAATGATGGGTTGCGGGGCTTAAAACCCGATGATACTTATCAAAACCTTGATAAAATTATCAAAAAATGCTTGGATTTTGACAAAAAAGTGCTTTTTGTCGGTATGCAGGCAAGCCCCAGTATGGGCAAGAAATATGTCAATGAATTTAATAAAATATACACGGATTTAGCCAAAAAATATGGGCTGAATAAGAATTTCAAATTTTATCCGTTTTTTCTTGACGGCGTGATTGGCGATAAACAATTAGTTTATTCTGATGGCTTGCACCCAACCAAAGAAGGAGTTATAGTTATTGCCGAAAAAATTTACCCTTTTATTGAAGAATTATTACGGCTTATTGATTTGGATATGGCTAAAAATTAAATAATTAACAAAATAATATTTGACAATGTTAATAATATATGGTAATTTATACTTGGAAGCATCATAATAAATAAAAAATAAAGCTTGTCTTGGCATGAATTTTTCATGACAAGACTTAAAAAGGTAATTAATGACAAATATTTCCGCACTTAGCGCAGCAAGTTCATTGTCTAATATTTTAGATGATGCACAACGCACGCGTAATGTTGGCGCCAATAATCGCGGTAATATTGGTAATCTTTCCAGCCTATATGGCTTGCAATCGGGTCAAGCGCGCCTGCATTCTTCTAAAACGACAGCGGGTGGTGTTTTATCGCAAAAAGATATTTTAAGCGATGTTATCCCAATTACCGCAGCTCAAGAATCGCGCGCTGTGCGCCGAGATTCTCAAGGTAATGACGACCTTGTTAAGCAAGCTATTGATAAATTAGCCCAATTATTTAATTCCTTAGACGCGGAATCCACGAATAGCGAGCGGATAAAAAAATCTTTGTCGGAAATACAAGATATTTTTTCACAATTTAATGATAAACAAGGGCAAAATGGCGGACCTCCACCCCCACCGAACGGGCAAAATGGCGGACCTCCGCCCCCACCGAACGGGCAAAATGGCGGACCCCCGCCACCGAACGGGCAAAATGGCGGACCCCCGCCACCGAACGGACAAAATGGCGGACCACCACCACCGAATGGACAAAATGGCGGCAATCAAGATGTTTTAAATTCTTTGTCAGAATTTTTAAAATCATTAGAATCATCAAATAATTCCAGCGATTCAAGTTCAAGCGATAGCGCGAAATTAAGCGAAGTTTTTAAAAATCTTTTAGCGCGCAACACGGCTAACAGCGATAATAATGCAAATTCCAGCAATAGCAATGGCTCATCAGCCAATCAATCAGGTTTTTTACGCGGCAGACCCCCTAGATTTGACAATGATAATCAAGTTGCGAATAAAATTGATTTATCAAGATTTGTTGAAAATCTTGGAAAATTAATTAATCAAATCCAGCCCGCCAATCAAGCTGTTAAAAGCGCATAAATTGGCAAATTGCGCTTTTTAATATTGAAAATTAATAGTGTCAAGGGCATTTTGCAATATGATTGACGCTGAAATTTTATCTTTTTTCAATGCTTGCGAAATACGGGTTAAGTCGGCTTGGTCAATCATTAATTTTTCAACCGCGGCTGTGGTTAATCGTTCGTCTTGCATAAAAATCGGATAATCAAGCCCAGATTTAATTAAATTACGGGCAAATTGATGCGCCGATTGTGCCATTGCCCCCTTTGAACCATTCATCATTAAGGGATAGCCAATCACGATACCAACCACTGATTCTTTGCTAATAACACCGCTGATGATGGCTTGATTTTTGGTAAAATTCCCCTCCAAAATCCCATAGGGGTTCGCAATTCTGCGTCCTAAATCGGACAATGCAACGCCGATGCGCTTGGTGCCGTAATCAAAACCGATTAACCTGCCGTTTTTGGGCATTAAGCTGGCAAAAGCCTTTATATCAAAAAAAATATTATGAAAAAAATCGGGGTTTGGGGAATCGTTAATGGTCATTATGTCGTTTCTAAGTTAGTTAATTAAGGGTATTTTGCCCAGCAATATGCAGGGAAAATGGTGGAATATTGACTATAAATTCAAGATGGGTTTCGTGGTTAAGCATATAATATTTGCCCATCATCATGCCCGAATTGGTATTTAACGGGCAACTTGAAGTATAAATAAAATGTTCGCCAGATTTAATTACGGGTTGTTCGCCGACCACGCCTGCGCCTTTTACTTCATGAACATTGCCATTACCATCGGTTATATACCAATATCGCGATAATAATTGCACGGGTTCGTGCCCTAAATTTGTGATGCGCACGGTGTATGCCCAAACAAATTGCTTTTCATCGGGTTTTGAAAATTCTGGCAGAAATTTAGGTTCAACTTCAATTTTTATATTTTGGGTGATTTCATGATAATAATATTGGTGCATAAATTTCCTTAAATAAATTGCTTAATCGCGTGAAAAATTTCATGAAATTGTTCGGTGCTTAAACGGCGGGTTTGCGTATTATATCGCGAACAATGATAAGAATCAATTAAATAATATTTCTTGGTGCCGCCGTGAATATTTAAAATATGAATTTTGCCATGCGCAAATTTATATTCGCTGATTTTTAAGCGAAAATGCCGAATAATCGCATCATGGGCGATATGCCCCAAAGCCAATATCACGGATAAATTCGGCATATTATCCATTTCATTTTGTAAAAAAGGCGCGCAATTTTGTATTTCATGGGGGGTGGGTTTATTTTCGGGGGGCAAGCATTTGACCGCATTCATAATTCGGCAATTTATTAATTGTAATCCATCATCAGGTGAAGCCAAAAATTGCCCCTTGGCAAAGCCAAATTTTAACAGGCTTGAATACAGCAAATCGCCAGCATAATCGCCCGTAAAGGGTCTGCCGGTGCGATTCGCGCCCTTTTTACCCGGTGCCAAGCCGATAATCGCTAATCTTGCGTCATAGTCACCAAAACTTGGCACGGGGGCATTATGCCAATGCGGATACGAATTTTGGCATTCAAGGCGCAGTGCAACTAACCTTGGGCATAATTGACAATTTTTAGGGGGCAAATTCATCAATTTGCGGGTTCCAATCGGAATAAATTATTTAATTCGCCATTGGTTAAAATATATATTAAGCCATCAGGAGCTTCGGTAATAGAAATAATTTCGCCAATTTGTTTGTCCAATAAAATTCGTTCTTCGGCAATTTTACCATTTTGCACGGATACGGCAACTAATTGCTGGGTTTTTCGGGTGGCAATAAAAAACCAATTTTTAAATTTACGAAAACCCTTATCACCCTTAATCATAAGCATGCAATTAACGCCCGCATTGGATTCCCAAAATGCAATTGGGTTTATGGCATTAATCGTTGGAGTTTTGGGAGTTAATTTTTTACCAGTAATGTCAAAATCATTGCTGGGTTTTGATGAAATAATGGGCCAGCCATAATTACCACCGACAATGATTAAATTAATTTCATCGCCGCCATCGGGATATTGGTCAAATACCAATAAATTGGGGGCTTGATATTGCAATTGCGAAGGATTTAAAAATCCTTTGGCGTAAATTTCGGGCAAGCCATTGGGGTTGGTATTTTTTACCGCTTTACCTTCACGGGTAAGATGCAAAATCTTGCCTGCGGGAGTTTTATCATCTTGGGCGGCACTTGCCCCGCCCCTGTCGCCAATCGCAAAGAAAATATTGCCATTTTCATCAAATGCAATGCCACCGCCATTATTGATAAAAGTTATTAATTTTAAATCCGTTTGATAAATAACCTCTAAATCGCTGATTTTTGTATCTTTAAGGCTTATTTTACCGCGCATCAAGACAATTTCAACGGCTTGCCCCACGGTTTTTGTATATGAAAAATAAACAATAATATTGTCTAAGCCAGCTTGATTAATGGATTCTGGGGCAATTTTA
The DNA here is from genome assembly GCA_965262605.1 of Alphaproteobacteria bacterium. GTDB lineage: Bacteria > Pseudomonadota > Alphaproteobacteria > JASGCL01 > JASGCL01 > CBDHFN01. Next base: position 718,783 of record CBDHFN010000003.1, read on the forward strand.
AAATCTAATAATCCCCCCAAGCCAAAATTATTTATTGGCGGCATACCAAAAATTTTGCTATTTTCAATTTTATTGCCTGAAAATATTTTAATTGTGCCATTGCGCTGGGCAATTAAGGCTTTGCCTTGGCGAATAAAGGCAATCGCAACGCCATTGGGCAAGGAATCACGATATTCTACCAGCAAGAAACTTTGGTCGGGTCGGTCAAATTGGGTTCGTTGTTTTAAATCAGCCATTGCCAAATTGGGCGCAACCATGCCAACCAATGCCCCCGACAAACATTGATTTATTCTTCGTCTGCTGATGATTGGTGAATTTTGCGTTGTTATCATGGGTATTGTCAAAATTTTGCTTGTATTTATTATGGATTCTTTATACAATAAACTCAATCAAATGTCAAATTAAAAAGGAATTGCCAATGTCAAATAAAGTGAAAGTGATTGTGACGCGTAAATTGCCGAATATAGTTGAGACGCGCTTGATGGAGCTTTTTGATTGTAAATTAAATCTTGACGACCATCAATTTTCCCACCAAGAATTAATCCAAGCTTTTCAAGAATATCAAGTAGTTGTGCCCACGGTGACTGATAAAATTGATGCCGAAATTATTAATAGCGCAGGGGCAAAATTGGGCTTAATCGCATCATATGGCAATGGTTATGATCATATTGATTTATTGGCAATGAAGCAAAAGAAAATTTTTGTATCTAATACGCCCGATGTTTTAACCGAAGATACCGCCGATATGACGATGGCGCTAATTTGCGCAGTGACGCGCCGCATTACCGAAGGCGAACGATTAGTGCGTAGCGGCAATTGGACGGGCTGGTCGCCGACTTCGCTTTTAGGGCAGCGCATTTGGTCAAAACGACTTGGCATAATTGGCATGGGCAGAATTGGCATGGCGGTGGCGAAACGGGCAAATGGCTTTGGTTTATCGGTGCATTATCATAATCGCAAACCACTTCCCAAAGAAATTGAAGCGCAATATAACGCAACTTATTGGCAATCTTTGGAACAAATGATTGCCCATATGGATATAATTTCCGTGCATTGCCCGCATACGCCGGCAACTTATCATTTATTAAATGAACGGCGATTGGCAATGTTAAAGCCTAGTGCCTATTTAATCAACACGGCACGGGGTGAAATTATTGATGAAAAAACCTTGATAAAAATGCTGAAAACCAAAAAAATTGCGGGCGCGGGTTTAGATGTTTATGAATCCGAACCGCATATTAACCCGCAATTATTAAAATGCGAAAATGTTGTGTTATTGCCGCATTTAGGCTCTTCAACAATTGAAGGGCGCATCGCCATGGGCGAAAGGGTGATTATCAATATTAAAACTTTCGCCGATGGGCACACACCACCAGATAGGGTGATTGATAATTATTATTAAAATATAGTCAGATTTTAATTAATCAAATATTTGTTCATAAGATTTGTTTAAATTTTGCGTCATTTCCTTATTAACAAATAAAATTGATTGTAAATTATATTCAGCCGTGAAATTTGGCAATAATATGGGGTTGCGCTGATAATTTTGGCTGGTCAATTTTAAATATTCCGCAACATTTGAACTTAAATATGATTTTTCTAACATTAATTTCATAATTGCTGGCTTAAAAACAAAATTTAGCAATTGTTCCACTAATTCTGGATTTTTCGCATTTTTGGGAATACAGCAACAAAGCTCCTCAATGGCGGTGCCTTCAACGGGATAAACGCTTCCTAATCTAGGCAATTCGGCAACTAAAGGGGCAATAAATGGTGAATCTTCTACTATAATATCGGCTTGGTTATTTTTTAATAAAATATCGGCATTTTTGACAAAGGCAATATTTTGTTTATACGCCCGCAAAAAATCCCTGACTATCCTTAAATTCTGAATATTTTGAATATTTGCGCCATAACCTAAATATAATGAAGTTAGGCGAATCACTTTATTTTGCAATCTACTTGCCCATGCTACTCGGCTGCCTGATTGAATTTTATCTATGACAAAACTCCAACTTATGGGTGGCTGGCGAAAAATATCTTTATTATATGCAATGCCCGTATATAACTGCCCTAAACTTACAATATAATCAACTTCATTGGGGCTATATTGACCAATTAGGCTTTTTTTGGGTTTTTTAAAATTGCTAAAATTTTCATAATTAATTGGGCGCAATAATCGTTCGGAATATAATAATGATGCTTGCTGATTAACGCATACCAAACCATCATATGCAATTTTGCCATTGGTAATTTCATTATATATTTCATTGTAATCTTCATAAAACTTAATATCAATCGGCACACCGCCAGAGCTTGTAAATTCATCTAAATAGCTTAAACTTGACGAATTTTTTGGCATTAAAATTGTGATGCGTTTCGGTTGCGCGCGCAAAATTGCGGGCGTTGCCAAGCCCAGAATTGAAGCCTTGGCAGCAATATTTATTATTTCACGGCGATTTAGCAATTAATACCCTTAATCCTGTTCCTTAAATCAATTTTAACCTTGCATCAGTAATAAATATCAAACAATGCAAATATATCATATTCTGAAATTATTTATAAATCAAGTTATAAAAAATTATAATTCTATTTATTTTTATAATTATAAAATTAATAATCAGTAATGCCGATATTATGAAATATAAAATTCTAAATTTGACTAGATTTAGAATTAAAATCTAAATTTTGTTAAATTATAAAAAAATATTTTAAGCAATAAGAAATATCTATTAACAACCAATGATTAGTTGCTTGGATGATAATTTTGACGATGCGAGCAATAATCGTATATTTTGCTGGCTTATTCAGTTTACTATAAATAATAATCCCGTCCAAGCCCCATCATCAATTCTTGCCAAAGTTTTAAAGCCAAAATTAGCATAACGGCGCATGATTTTATCGGCTTGATGGCGCAAAAGCCCTGATAATATCAGATATTTTTGGGCAAAATTCGGGAATTTCGGTGCCATTTGCCATAAAGGTGGAAATAGAATATTCGCAATAATTAAATCATAATTCGCATTTTGCCGAATTATATGATGATTAAAACCCTTGGCTATGGCTGTTTTTATCGGTGGCAATTGATTAATTGTAAAATTTTTACGGCAATTTTCAATGGCGATTGGGTCGTTATCAGTGGCAAGAATTTGCGCATCTTGCCATAAATGCCGCGCTGTTATGGCTAAAATTCCAGTGCCCGTGCCGCAATCCATGATATTATATATCGGGATATTTTCTAAACTAGTCATTAAATTCATGCAAGCAGCTGTGGTTTGATGCCGTCCTGTGCCAAACGCCATGCCGGCATTAATTTTAATGCGCGTTTGCCCATTGGGGGTAAGGTGGGGGTGATAATCATGGCATATAAAAAATTTACCAATGCTAAATGGTTCAAAATCTTTTTCATTTTTCACCAGCCAGTCTTCTTCAGCAATGGGCGCGATGGTAAAGGCGATATTCATATTTTGCAAATAACCACAAGCAATTTCAGGGTTTTGCGTGATAATTTCACAATCAAATGGCGATTGCGCGGTTGGGTCATAACTTAAAACTGCATATTCAAAATCTAAAATTTCTTCTAAAATTCTGATATTGCTTAATATGGTAATGAACGAAATTTTGCTTAACATTTTTTGCCTTAGGTCATGAATTTACAAATTATTCTTGACAGACAACTATAAATTAATTACAATTTAATTCAAGGAAAAATATGAAAAAATTAATTTTATTTGGGTTATTGAGCGTGCTGGCTTTTGCGCAGTTAAATGCTAAGGGTTTGGTGGTGAGTTCCATAAAACCGCTGGATAGTATTGTGATTAACCTTATTCAAGGCACGGATATACGAAATAAAATCATCGTTGACGGGCAAAGCGAAATGCACGATTATAATTTAAAGCCCAATGATATAGCAAATTTGAAAAAAGCCGATATTATATTTATGATTTCAAGCAATTTTGAGACTTATTTAAAAAAATATGCCAAAGCCAATAATATGATTGAAATTACCCAAACCCCTTATATTAAATTATTACCGATTCGCCCCACCGCATTTGATATGCAAATGAGCGCAGAATCCCACGCCAATATGGATATGACCAGCATGATGCATATGAGCCATGATAAGGGGGCAATGAAAAAAGACGCGAAACAATCTAAAACACCGCAATGGGATTATCATATTTGGTTAAATAAAGAAAATACCCTAACAATTGCTGAAAATATGGCGAAAATATTACGCGAAAAATTTCCTGAAAATTCAGCAATCATCGCTGATAATTTGCAAAAATTTACCGATAAATTTAATAAATATTATGAATCAATCAATGCAAAATTGATTCAAAAGGATATTTTTGTGGTGGCATATCACGATGCTTATCAATATTTTGAGTTGCAATTCCCCACCATAAAAAATTATGGCGCCTTAGCGAATGAACCAGAAGCCCCGATTTCATTAAAACGATTTCATGAATTTAAAAATCATTTTGATAAAATTGGTTGCATTTTAACCGAACCCGAAGTTAACGACAAAACCCGTAATATTTTAAATAAAGTGGCAAAGATTATTGATGTTAACCCCGAGGCAATTAATTTAATTTCCAATGGTGAATTAATTTTCACCATTCATAATGAAACCGCAATTTCATATAGTCGCTGTATCAAGTCTTAATTATTGATTATTGCTGGATATTCCCGTATTTTTTCTGCCAAATTGCTTATCGGTTGGATAAGAAAGATTTAATTTCAGGTCTGATGGGTGCTGGCGCAACGACAGGCTTACGCACTTCCAAAGGTTTTGGCATTTCCGCTTTCACAGGTATTTCGCTCTTGACAGGGGCGGGGCTGTTTATGGAAGTCAGCAACATCATCATTTGCTTGCCGTCCATTTGGGGTGTATGGTCAACTCTTGCAAGATTTTTAAAATCTTCGCGAATTTTTTCCAATAAATTCACGCCGATTTCCGCATGCGCCATTTCGCGCCCGCGAAAGCGAATCGTGATTTTAACTTTATCGCCATCTTCTAAAAATTGGCGAATCGCCCTTGATTTGACTTCATAATCATGTTTATCAATGCCGGGGCGCAATTTAATTTCTTTAACTTCAATGACTTTTTGATTTTTCTTTGCTTCGTTGCGTTTTTTTGCTTCGGCATATTTATGTTTGCCATAATCTAAAATTTTGCAAACGGGAATGCCAGTGCCACCGCCGACTTCCATTAAATCTAAGTTTACTTGATTGGCTTTTTCAAGGGCGGTTCTTAACGAAACAACCCCTAAATTAGTGCCATTATTATCAATAAGTCGTACCTCTCGGGCGGTAATTTGGTCATTTAATCTTACACCATCATTATTGGGGTTTGGTGCGGCACTTCTGGTCGGATAACTACTTTTGTTAAAAGGTTGCGATTGGGGAATATAGGGTTTTTTTATGGTGTGCGCCCTCCTTAAAGGCAGAAATTATTTTTTTGATAATTGCAATTTATATACCAACTCAATCGCGCTGTCAACAGACATATTTTCATTTGCCATTGAACCTAATTGCCGAACGCTTATTTCGTTATTTTGGGCTTCTTTTTCACCGACAACAAATAAAACTGGCACGAATTTCGTGGAATGCTCGCGCACTTTGTAATTAATTTTTTCATTGCGGCAATCAATCGCGGCGCGATACCCCTTGGCAGTTAATAAATCAACAATTTTTTGCCCATATTCATCAGCCGAAGAAGTAATTGTCGCCACGATAATTTGCATGGGTGCTAGCCAGAAAGGCAAACGACCCGCGTAATTTTCAATTAAAATGCCGATAAATCGCTCAAATGACCCTAAAATCGCGCGGTGCAACATAACTGGGCGTTTCCGTTCGCCATCAGATGCCACGAATAACGCATCAAGCCGTTCGGGCAAGACAAAATCCACTTGAAAAGTGCCGCATTGCCAATCGCGTCCAATCGCATCGCGCAAAACATATTCTAATTTTGGTCCATAAAACGCGCCTTCACCCGCAAAAATTGTGTAAGCAATCCCCGATTCTTCAATCGCATTTTTTAAGGTTTCTTCGGCTTTATTCCAAATTTCAAGGCTGCCCGCGTATTTTTCTGGACGGGTGGATAATTTTACCCGCACATCATAAAACCCAAAATCATGGTATACTGCCAATAAAAATTCATTGAATTTTTGGCATTCCGCGACAATCTGGTCTTCGGTGCAAAAAATATGCGCATCATCTTGGGTAAAAGCCCGCACCCGCATTATGCCATGCAACGCCCCCGATGGTTCATAGCGATGACAAGCCCCAAATTCCGCCATGCGCAAGGGCAAATCGCGGTATGACCGTAAACCTTGGCGAAAAATTTGCACATGGCAGGGGCAATTCATCGGTTTTAATGCCATAATGCGTTTTTCATTTTGGTCTTTATCATCGCCACCTTCATCAACTTCGGTGATGAACATATTTTCGCGATATTTATCCCAATGCCCCGACATTTCCCATAAATGCCTGTCAACTAATTGCGGGGTTTTAACTTCTACATAGCCATTTTCGGCTTGTTTTTGGCGCATATATTGCTCAATAATCGTCCAAATTTTCCAACCATTCGGATGCCAAAATACCGAACCCGTGGCTTCTTCTTGAATATGGAATAAATCCATTTGTTTGCCTAATTTGCGGTGGTCGCGCCGTTCTGCTTCGGCTAATTGGGTAAGATATTGCGCCAATTCCGCATCATTGCGCCAAATTGTGCCATACATGCGTTGCAATTGCTGATTATTTTTATCACCACGCCAATAAGCCCCCGATAATTTCATTAATTTAAAAGCCTTGCCCAGCTTGCCAACCGATGGTAAATGCGGACCACGGCATAAATCCAACCATTCACCTTGTTTGTAAATGGTAATTTCGGCATCTTCGGGCAGGGTTTTAATATGTTCGGCTTTATAAACTTCGCCAATTTTGGTGAAATACGCGATAGCATCGTCTCTTTGCCAAACTTCGCGCACAAAAGCCTCGTTTCTATCAACTATTTGTGCCATTCTGGCTTCAATTTTTGCAAAATCATCAATACTAAATGGGGTTTCGCGCACAAAATCATAATAAAAGCCATTTTCAATCGCAGGTCCAAAAGTAATTTGCGTATGGGGATATAATTCTTGCACCGCTTGGGCAAGGATATGGGCGCAATCATGCCGTAAAATTTCCATAGCATCGTCGTCTTCGCGGGTAATAAATTCCACGCGCGCCCCATCAGGAATAACGCGCGATAAATCCCAAATATCACCATTAATACGCATTGCAATCGCCGATTTGCCCAAAGATTTTGCGATTTGCTGGGCGCAATCAATGCCATTAATGCCATCTTCAAATTTTCGTTTATCGCCATTGGGCAAAATAATTTCAGTCATGATATAGTTAATATGGTTATTTTTAATAATTTGCAAGAATTTTTTGGACTTGCAAGACAATTTCATCGCAATTATTTTGATTAAATTGCAAAATTTCAAATTTTGCCCCAAAAGGGCAAGAAATAATCGGGTCAGAAAATTCACTAAACAACCAATATGATGGGCAACCAGCCATGGTGATAATATGCATCGGTCCCGTATCATTGCCAATCGCCATCGTGGCTCCACGGGCAATTTGCGCAATATCGTGCAATTCAGTTTGGTTGCATAAATTAGTCGCTTCGGTATCATGGCTTAGCATCGCGCCCAAAAGCGATTCGCTTTTGCCACCAATTACCACGGGGTGAATTTTTTGTTTTATCATGCTTTTTGCAATTTTTGTGTAATATTCTAAGGGAAATCGTTTTTCAAGGCGGTTTTGCGAACAGCCAACCGCCAATAATCCATATCGTTGTGGTAATTTAAAATCTTTTTTTGAAACTAAATAATCAACGCTTGGGTCGGGGGATTCGTGAATATTACCATATACTAATTGCGCGGCTAATCGTTTGGGGGTGTTAAGCTCATCGCGGTAGATATTTTGATCCTGCCAAACATTGCTTACCCGACCATTCCATAATTTTATGCCGCTAAACCAATATAAAATATCGGTAAAGCTATTGGTTTGTAAATCATAAACCGCATCAAATTTCATTGCTTTAATTTTATATCCAAAATAAGGCAGAGCCCAAGTCTTGCGCCTGTCCATCGTAATAATTTTAACGGGCGCGATTTTTTTCATTAATTCCACAAACGAAGGAGCGGTTAAAATAGTGCAATTTTCCGCGCCATGTTTTTTAATAATGGCATTAATTGCACCTTGGGATAGGATAATATCACCCAAAGCACCAAATTTAATAATTAAAATTTTCATAAACCCTGATTCCTCATAAGTTTAATAGCATAATATATCAGATATTTCAATAAATTTTAGAATTTAATTATCACGCTAATCACGATTATTATCATTAAGATGGTGGGAATTTCATTGAAAAACCGAAAATATTTTGGGGTAAATATATTTTGTCCATTGGCTAATAACCGCCGATGATAAGCATCACGCATATGGCAAATTGTCATGAATATCACGCAAGAAAATTTTACCAAAAACCATGATTCACGCCAATATTCGCCCCAATATGCCAATAATAAACCACTAATATAAGCCACAATCATGGCGGGATTCATGATATAGCGCAGTAATTTTTTTTCCATCACCATAAAAATTTCATGAGTTTTTATGTCGTTAAAATGGGTCGCGTGATAAATAAAAAGCCGCGGTAAATATAATAAACCCGCCATCCAACTTATGATGGCAAGGATATGAATAATTTTGATGGTTAACATGCTCTTACCCGTTTAATCAAGGCTTCAACATGGGCAATTGGCGTGTCTTTATCAATACCATGCCCCAAATTCATAATAAATCGGCGGTTTTGCGTGGCAATTCGCAATTTATCAAGGCTGGATAATAAATAATCACCACCAACTTTAAGAATCATTGGGTCAAGATTGCCTTGTAAGCAAATATTTTGCGGTTCAATTAAGTTGATAACTGATGACATGCTGATAAATTGATCCACGCCCAACGCTTCGGGTTGCAGAAAATTACTATACGCGCCCAAACCATTTGATAAGCCCTTGGCAAAAAATATTATCGGCACGGACGGGTTCATTGCTTGCTTGATTTGCCAATGGGGTTTGAAAATATGCTGCTCAATGCTATCAAATGGGCATAATCCTGCCCAACTATCAAATACTTGGGCGATATTTATGCCCGAATCGGCTTGTTTATTAAGAAATGCACTGATGGCTTGGGTTAATAAATTCAGTAATTGTTGAAATTTTTCGGGATATTGTAAGGCAAAAACGCGCGCTTTCATAAAATCACGGCTTGTGTGCCCCTCAATCATATAGCAAGCAAGCGTGAACGCCCCGCCCGCAAAACCGATTAAATCTTTATCTTGGGCTAAATTGGCACGGATAAGCTTAATGGCTTGGTAAACTGGGGCTAATTTTGCATGAAATTCTTCGTGATTAAATCCAGCATTAATAATTTGCATTAATTGGCTTGTGTTTAATCTTGGACCCTCATTTTCCAAAAAATCAACCTGCATACCCAAGGCATCGGGAATCACTAGAATATCGCTAAATAAAATCGCGGCATCAACATCAAAACGCGCAACAGGTTGCAATGTGACTTCGCAAGCCAGTTCGGGCGTATAACATAATTGCAGGAAATTTTTAACATTTTTCCGAATATTGCGGTATTCGGGCAAATATCGTCCAGCTTGGCGCATTAACCAAATGGGCGGGATTTGGGGCATTTCACCGCGAATCGCTTGGTATAATTTTGTCATTACCGCGACCTTGATAAAGGCGGAAATTCGCAAGGCAGGGTTTTATCAGCTTGATAAGTCCATGCCTGAAAATTGGGCGACCAATGTTCGGCGGGCAAGCCCGCTTTTTCCTTTAAATGGGATAAAAATTGCACTTTATCAGGAATTTGTTCCCAAACTGATGGTAAATAAACGGCGCGTTTATCGCCATCAGCGATGACTAAGCCATCAATATTCGGGCGCAATAACGATAATAATTCTTGTTCATCGGCAAATTCGCGTTTAGTCATTGGCGTTAAAACTGAAATACTTATCATTAAACCTGCCATTTCATCAATATTTATGGGGTTAAATCTTCGGTCAAAAAAAGCCGATGCAATAGCGTTCGCGGCAACATCGGCGCATAAAGGGCGGTGCGCTTCAATCGTGCCAATACAGCCCCGTAAGCGATTTTCGCGCGTAAGGGTAATAAAACTTGCGCCATTTTCTTGAAGAATTGGCGGGAAATCTTGAATGCGCATGGTGGGCATTTGCTTGGTATTATGATATTGCAAAATCATTTGCACGCAAAGCATAAATAAATCATGCGCATGTGCCGCCAGCGGTGATGTTTTTTCGTCCATAAAATCTTAGCCTTAAAATATTCATTATTATTAATTATATGATTCTTCGCAAATTGCAATAAAAACATTCGCTTGCAAGCTAAGGATAAATAAAAATTATAGTAAACTTGTTATATCCTTAGCATCTATAAAATTATAAAAAATCCCCATTAAATTCACAATAGGTATATCATGTTCAAATTTCATGGATTTGCTACTTTCATCCCAATATAATATATTAAAAATCATGGCGCCCTTATCATCTATATCACGGGATTCTAACAACCCCAATGAAAAATAATTTTTATTATTGCATTTTTTTGGCGACAAATAAGCAACAATATCATTGTGTTGAAAAGCAATTTCACCCAATTCAATATCTTTATTATTGGGCTTCGCAATAATTAATGATTCGTGCCCCCCTTTTACATAATGGCGATTTTGTGTCGTTAACGCCAATAAACCATGGGCAAATGTTTCCATTTTAACGGAATTTAAAGACCATTTTCTTAACGAGCTCCCGCAAATATTGTTGCCAATCGCCTTAATATTTGCATTTTTCGTCCAAGGTGCGTCTGTTATGTTTTTAGTTGTGATATAACCAGTTAATTTGTCGCCTATTTTATTAAGGCGTGATGCGTGCTTAACGACATCGTCATCCTTATTTAAGTCATGCGCACAAATTACAAAATTTTCGTCATTGATTCGCGCATTAAATTGCTGGGCGAAATCAATAATATTATAATTTGTTTGCGGAATATATAGCGTCATTTTTACCTCTTCGCCTAATTATAGCGTTTCAAGGCTAAATGTTGCAAATTTTGCGCCACCAATATTTATAATTTTATATAAAATTGCAACAACGATGCAATTTTCATTTCTTGTTGTAATTTCCAATAATGATTTTTCTTTAGTAATGATGTTAAAACCCTCACTATCATCAGCATTATAGGATATTCTTTTTGAGATAGCTAAATTATTCTCATGCTTGCATTCAATTTTTGTAATTTCTTTTGCCAAGGAACTAAAAAATCTTGCTTGGGCGAATCGGTTATCAAGTTTTAAATCCAAAAATATTTTCCTAGAAAAATTCGGAATTATTTTTTGTTTATAATCAAGTATTGCGGTATTTTTAATATTATCTTTAATTTCTTCATTAAAAATCGCTTCGGACATGACATTAAATTCTCCCTCTTGGCAAATTTTTAATTTTGTTAAATTATTTTTATATTCAATTAATTGCTGATTGCTGTTTTTAGGCATAAGCAAACTCCATCTAAATTAATATATGGTAATTATATTTAAAAAAAAGAAGCCCCTGATTTTGTCAGGGGCTTCAATATTAAATATTAATCACCAGCATAAATATCTTTGTCTTTATTTTCAGGGACAAAGATAAAACCAATGACAAAAGTCATGGCTGCAATGATGATGGGATACCATAAACCATTGTAAATATTACCGGTCTGTGCCACAATTGCAAAGCTGGTCGTTGGCAATAAACCACCAAACCAGCCATTACCAATGTGATAAGGCAAAGACATGCCAGAATAACGAATTCTGGTTGGGAATAATTCCACTAAGGCAGCGGCGATTGGACCATAAACCATGGTAACCAAAATAACCAAATAAGTTAATAAAGCAATTAATGTTACTTTGTCAACTTTCGCTGGGTCTGCTTTTTCTGGGTATCCCGCTGCTTTTAAAGCATCGCCAACCGCGGTTTTAAATGCTTTATCCTTGGCGGCAACGGCATCTTTACCTGCTTGGGCAATGGCGGCATCATCTTTGCCTTCGGCTTTAGCGGCTTCTTCGGCATCTTTCTTAACGCTTGCAATTGCGTAAGATTCAATTTCCGTTTCACCAATTTTAATCTTAGCAACCGAACCAGCTTCGCCAGCTTGATTATCATAACTTACGGCGCGCCCAGCCAATAATTGCTTGGTAATATCGCAACTACTGGTGAATTTTGCCGTGCCAGTTGGATTAAATTGGAACGAACATTCTTTCGCATCGGCAATCACCAAAACCGCGTTGTTTTTTTGCGCGGCGGCTAAGTCGGGGTTGCCAGCTTCGGTAATTTTCTTAAATACGGGGAAATAAGTTAATACCGCCAATAAACAACCAGCTAAAATAATGTTTTTGCGTCCAATTTTATCAGATAAAATCCCAAACACGATGAAAAACGGCGTGCCGATAATCAATGAAATTGCAATATAAATATTAGCATCTGCGCCATTGATTTTCAAAGTTTGCGTTAAGAAAAATAAAGCATAAAATTGCCCAGTATACCAAACAACAGCTTGACCAGCGGTTAAACCAAATAAAGCAATCAGAGCCCATTTGGCATTTTCCCATTTACCAAAAGCTTCGCTTAATGGTGCCTTGGAAGTTTTGCCTTCGCTTTTCATTTTCTTAAATGCTGGTGATTCTTCCATGCTTAAACGGATATAAACGGACACAGCCAATAATAAAATTGAAATTAGGAATGGCACGCGCCAGCCCCATGCAGCAAATTCATCTTCGCCAGTATATGTGCGAACGCCCAAAATTACCAATAATGAAATCATTAAACCGACGGTTGCGGTTGTTTGAATCCACGAAGTAAAATAGCCGCGTTGCCCAGCGGGTGCATGTTCGGCAACATAAATTGCTGCACCGCCATATTCACCGCCCAAAGCCAAACCTTGAAGTAGGCGCAAACCGATTAATATAACTGGTGCCGCCACGCCAATCGTGGCGTAATTTGGCAAAATACCGACCAAAAAAGTTGACAAACCCATAATTACGATAGTAATTAAAAATGTGTATTTGCGTCCGACTAAATCGCCCAGCCTTCCGAAAAATAACGCGCCAAATGGGCGCACAATAAAACCAGCGGCAAAGGCTAACAAAGCAAAAATAAATGCTGAACCAGCATCAAGCCCTGAGAAAAATTGTTTGGCTATAATGCCTGCTAATGAGCCGTATAAATAAAAATCATACCATTCAAACACGGTCCCAATGGACGAAGCGGCAATGACTTTAATATCACCCTTTGTAAGTTTTCTTGATGTTTTTGACATAAAATGGATCCTCCTTAAAAACCCTGTTCACGCAATTTATCAAATTAAACTTGTTTTTGCAAGATTTTTTTATTGGTATTCCCTATTTTTAAAAAAAACTGGCGGTGCAAACATATTTTAATATCTAAAAACGCCATGAATAACCCGTTTGTTTGGCATTGAATCTTGCATTTTTATTAAATAATTAAATAAATAGGGTAATCAAGGTATAAGATTAAAAACTTACAAAATCCTCTATTATAATATTGACATCATGCTTTAATTAATTTAAAATACACAAATAACAACATTAGGAGGTATTATGTTAAAACAAAAATTATTAGCAAGTCTTGCAGGCTTAGTGGGGCTGGCAACAATTGCTATGGCGCAAACCACTGAGTTATTAGTGTATACTGCATTAGAAACAGACCAAATGAAGCCGTATAAAGAAGCGTTTGAAAAAGCAAATCCCGGAATTGTCATTAAATGGGTGCGCGATTCGACGGGCGTTGTAACTGCAAAATTATTGGCGGAAAAAGCAAACCCGCAAGCTGACTTTGTCTGGGGTTTAGCCGCAACTTCTTTGGCAGTGCTTGAAGATGAAAAAATGTTGTTAGCATATGAACCAAAGGGTTATAAAGATTTAAATCCAGCCTTTAATGATGATAATAAAGTTCCTTATTGGGTTGGCATGGATGTTTGGGGTGCAACAATTTGTTTTAACACGGTTGAAGCGGCAAAACTTAACATTCCAAAACCAACTTCATGGAAAGATTTAACAAAACCCATTTACAAAGGGCAAATTTCAATGCCTAATGCTGCGTCTTCGGGCACAGGTTTATTGGATGTTACTTCTTGGTTGCAAATGTTTGGTGAAAAAGAAGGCTGGGCATTCATGGATGCTTTGCATGAAAATATTGGACAATACACCCATTCAGGTTCAAAACCATGCCGTCAAGCTGGCGCTGGCGAATTTGTAGTCGGTATTTCGTTTGAATATCGTGCCGCGCAAGTTAAATCAACTGGCGCACCGATTGATATGGTATTCCCCAAAGAAGGCTTAGGTTGGGATATTGAAACATTTGGTATTATGGCAAATACTAAGAAATTAGATGCCGCCAAAAAATTATCCGATTTTGCGGCAAGCAAAGAAGCTAATGAATTATACCAAAAATCATGGGCGATTGTTTCGCACAAAGATGTTCACAAACCAAACCCGATTTTCCCAGCCAATTACGAACAATTATTAGTTAAAAATGATTTTCGTTGGATTGCAAAAAATCGTGATAAAATTATCAATGAATGGGTGAAACGATATTCATCTAAGTCTGAAAAATAATTTTATTTATTCTGGGTATTAAGCAGGGGTTAAAGAAATTTAACCCCTGCTTTTGCATTAATTTAGAAAAAAATATACTATAAATCGCTTAAATTTCTACTTTTCTTTTTAATTTAATTGGCTGTCAGGGGATAAATGTAAATAAAAACTTGATTTTTAAAAAATTATTGTTAATTATGGTTGCTTGCATGTTTATTATATTATGAAAGGTTTAACAATGGAAAAACAAGAAAAGCCACAAGATGCTGATATTGCCTTAAAAGTTATGGGCATTAGCAAATATTTTGGTAGCAAAATTGCCGTTAAAGACATTGAATTTGAGGCAAAAGAAGGGGAGTTTGTGTGCTTGCTTGGACCATCTGGATGCGGTAAAACAACTTTATTGCGGTTAATTGCGGGCTTAGAAATACCGGATTCTGGGAAAATCTTTCAAAATGGCAAAAATGTCACAAATTTACCGCCCATGCAACGCCATTATGGCATAGTTTTTCAATCTTACGCTTTATTTCCTAATTTAACCGCCAAAGAAAATATTACATATGGTTTATATAACAGAAGAATCAAAAAAGCCGAAATTGAAAAACGCGCAAGCCTTTTATTGCGCTTGATTGGTTTGCCAGATGTTGGTGATTTATTCCCCAGTCAATTATCAGGTGGTCAGCAACAAAGAATTGCATTGGCGCGTGCATTGGCGATGGAGCCTAAACTTTTATTATTGGACGAACCTTTATCCGCGCTTGATTCGCATGAACGGGTTCGGTTGCGCAATGAAATTAAATCTTTGCAAAAAAAATTCGGCATTACAACCATCATGGTAACCCACGACCAAGAAGAAGCTTTAACCATTGCCGATAAAATTGTGGTGATGAATCATGGCACGATTGAGCAAATTGGCGAAGGATTAGAAATTTATGAAAATCCAAAATCTAAATTTGTTGGTGATTTCATTGGTAAATCAAATTTTGTGAATGCCATAAGCAATGGCGATGGCACCTATAGTTTTGATAATTATACGCTAAGCATGAATGGATATAATCATGCCAAGGGCGAAGTTGTGGAGTTATTTTTTCGCCCAGAAGATATTACTTATAGCATAACCGATGATTTAGCCGATAAAAATATACTGCTCGGCGATGTTAAAACTATTGAATTTGTTGGTTCATATGTTAATTGTAAAATTGTGTTGCATAATTCCGAAGTGCAATTATTATTGCAAATTACATTGTCAAATTATTATCACCGCCCAATTCCAAGCGGCACCAGTAAAGTTTTTATCCATATTTCCGAAAATAAATTAAGGGTATTTTAAGATGAAAAGAATACTTAGTTTTGAAGAAAGAATCGCCCAAGTTCTGATGTTTTGCTTGGTCGCCTTTATGTGTGTATTTTTATTATTTCCTTTGTTAATGATATTTGCGCGGGTAATTTTTAATTCTGATGGCGAATTCTTAGGTTTAAAATTATTTTTTGAAGTATTTGAAACGGGCGCAATTTATCGGGCAACTTATAATTCTGTATTAACTTCAAGTTTGGTAGTCTTGATAACAGTGCCTTTAGCCTTCATGATGGCTTACGCAATTTCCAGAAGCGCAATGCCGTTTAAAAACGCCCTAAAATTAATAATTATGATTCCTTTATTGGCGCCATCAATGCTATCCGCGATTGCATTTATTCAAATTTTTGGCAATCAAGGATTTTTAAAAGTTATTGTGAATTTTTTTGGTTATAAAAATATTTATGGCATGCACGGCATTATTTTATCGGAATTTTATAATACTTTTCCGCACGCCATGTTAATTTTAATGGCATCATTATCATTGGCAGACCAAAGATTATATGAAGTTGCTGATTCTTTAAATACCAGCACTTGGCGCAAATTTTGGACAATTACCATACCTTCTTGTAAATATGGGATTATTTCAGCATGCACCGTAGTATTTGTTTATGTCATTAGTGATTTCGGCGCACCTTCGGTCATTGGCGGTAATTTCAATGTTTTGGCAGTTGATGTCTATAAAGAAGTGATTGGATTGCAAAATTTTGGACGCGGGGCAATTGTGGGCTTAATTTTGCTAATTCCAGCTGTTTTATCCTTCATGGTTGATTCGTATATTCGCAAAAGAACAAAATCGCTTAATTCCGCAAGGTCAGTGCAAATCATCATTCGTAAAGACAAAAAATTTGACAGATTTTGCACCATTTATAGCTTTACAATTGCTGGTTTATTTATTGGAATCTTGGGGGTTGCGGTTTGGACAAGTTTCATTACTCTTTGGCCCTATGATTTAAGCTTGACTTTTGCCAATTACGAAGAAGCTTTATTTGACGGCGATTTTGGTGGTTCATACCAAAATTCGTTAATAATGGCGGGATTATCGGCATTTTTTGGCACGATTATTGTATTTTTGCTGGCTTATTTAAATTCCAAATTATCGGTTTTAAAAGCCCTTCGCCCATTTAGTCATTTCTTGGCAATTATTTCAATGGCGGTGCCGGGTTTAGTTTTAGGACTTGGATATATATTATTTTTCAATCACCCATTAAATCCCATTAATCAAATTTACGGGTCCATGGCTTTAATGATTTGTTCGGTTATTGTCCATTATTTTACTTCGGGTTATTTGACGGCAAACACGGTGTTGCACCAAATTGACAGCGATTTTGAAGCAATTTCAGCATCGTTAAAAGTACCATTTTATCGCACTTTATTCAAAGTCACTATACCGATTGCTTTACCGCAAATTTTAGATATTGGCAGATATTATTTCGTGGTGGGCATGTCAACCTTGTCGGCAATTATTTTTATATATTCACCGCACACGGTGGTTGCATCAGTCGCGATTGTAAGACTTAACGAAGCAAGCACCGTTGGCGCCGCCGCTGCATTATCAACGCTTATTGTTGCGACTTCGGTGGTGGTTTGCACCATATATGCGATTTTAATTCACTTATTTTTGCGAAAAACACAAAATTGGCGTAAAGGAACAAGGTCATGAGTAATATAAAAGAACCATATTTATTAACCCCCGGTCCTTTAACAACTTCCATGGCGACAAAAAAAGCCATGCTCAAAGATTGGGGCAGTTGGGATAGTGATTTTCATCAAATATCGGCGCGGGTGCGCGATGCTTTGGTTGATATTATTGGCGGCAAGGGCAAGTATGAAGCCGTCTTAATGCAAGGTTCTGGAAGTTTCTCGGTGGAATCAGCCATTGGTTCATTAATGCCTCGCGATGGTTTAGCTCTTGTGCCGAATAATGGTGCCTATTGCACCCGTATTGAAAAAATTTGCACTTATTTAGGGCGCGCCTATATTTCCATGCCATTTGCCCAAGACCAAGCTGTTAACCTTAAAACCATGGAAAAAGCTTTAATCGCCAATCCTAATATTACGCATGTTTTATTGGTGCATTGTGAAACATCGGCGGGCATTGAAAATCCGCTTAAAGAAATTTGCGCCTTGGCAAAAAAATATAATAAAGCCGTTATCGTTGATGCGATGAGCAGTTTTGGTGCTTTGCCGATTCACGCCGATATGGATTTTGATGCCTTAATTGCCGCATCAGGAAAATGCCTTGAAGGTGTCCCGGGTATTGGCTTTGTTTTGGCAAAAACTTCGGTTTTAGAAAAATCAAAGGGATTAAGCCATTCTTTAGCCTTGGATTTAGTTGACCAATGGGAATATTTCAAAAAAACTAATCAATTTCGCTTTACGCCGCCAACCCATGTGATTGTTTCGCTTGATTGCGCCATTACGCAATATCAAGCCCAAGGCGGACAAGTTGCGCGCTTAGCAAAATATACGAAAAACACCCGCAATTTAGTCAATGGTATGAAAAAATTGGGTTTCCGATTATTTTTAGCAAAGAAAATTCAAGCCCCAATTATTGTAACTTTTCATGCCCCCAAAGATAAAAATTATGAATTTATGAAATTTTATAATGCCGTAAAAAAACATGGCTATATTTTATATCCCGGCAAATTAACCGATATGGAAAGTTTTCGTGTCGGTTGCATGGGGGAATTAGGAAAATCGGGCACGAAAGGCTTTGTTCGCGCGGTGGAAAAAGCTTTGCTTGATTGTGGCATAACAGAAATTTCATGATGAAAACTCGCTTTGCCCCATCGCCCACTGGTTTAATTCATGCAGGCAATGTGCGGGTTGCCATTTTAAATTATTTATTGGCAAAGAAAAATAACGGCATTTTTGTGCTTCGCATTGATGATACGGATACCGAACGCTCCACCAAAGAATTTGAATCCGCCATTATCAAAGACCTTGAATGGTTGGGCATTGAATGGCAAGAATTTTATCGGCAATCCGAACGGCATGAAATTTATGAACAAGGTATTAAAAAACTTAAATCCGATGGGCGATTATACGCATGTTATGAAACCGCCGAGGAACTTGATTTAAAACGAAAATCAAGCAATATTCAGGTTTATGACCGCGCGGGGCTTCGCCTTAGCAATGCCAAAAAATTTGAATATGAGCAAATGGGGCGCAAACCTCATTGGCGATTTTTGCTCAATGATATTGATGTTGCGTGGCATGATTTGGGCGCGGGTGATTTGAAATTCCAAGCGGGCAATGTTTCTGACCCCGTATTAATTCGTTCCGATAATCGCCCTTTATATACGATTTCATCGGTAATTGACGATGGCGTCATGGGAGTTTCGTGTATTTTGCGCGGCGAAGACCATATAACAAACACCGCCGCCCAAGTGCAATTATTTCAAGCATTAGGATATACACCGCCACAATTTGCCCATTTTCCGCGCATGATGGCGGCAAGTGGTGAAAAATTATCCAAACGCATGGGTTCATTATCCATCACTGATTTACGCCAAGCGGCGATTGTGCCAGACGCTGTAGTTGCTTATTTAGGGCGCATGGGCAGTAATATTGCGGGTTCGGTGCAAGATTCGTGGCAAGTTTTATTGGCGGGATTTGATTTGCAAAATTATGGGCGCGCTGCTCCAAAATTCCTAAGTGAAGAGCTTGAAATATTATCCATGAAATTCTTGCATCAAATGTCATTTAACCAAGTGCAAAAATATTGCACGATTCGCAATATTACGGGTGTTGATGAAAAATTATGGCAATTATTAAGCGCAAATATCAATCATTTAGACGAATTAACAGCATGGCAACAAAATCTTAATGGCATATTCCCTGATGCGACGCAACGCGA
This sequence comes from Alphaproteobacteria bacterium, assembly GCA_965262605.1. GTDB lineage: Bacteria > Pseudomonadota > Alphaproteobacteria > JASGCL01 > JASGCL01 > CBDHFN01. The sequence continues at coordinate 738,738 of CBDHFN010000003.1, forward strand.
TTTTTTAAACATTTGCGCCCAATTATTGCCCAGCGAATTTAATCAAGAAAATTTGAAAAATTGGCTTAATCACGCGAAGGAAACCACGAATCGCAAGGGCAAAGAGCTTTTTCACCCGATTCGCCATGCTTTAACTGGACGCGAAGATGGACCAACTATCCCCGCAATCATGATATATCTTGGGCGCGATGCGTGCATTGGTAAATTCCAAGCATGAAATAACTACGCGACAAAAAATTATTAACTTGCATAAATTTTGTGTTATGATATTTTTATGTGCCATGAATTAAATTTTAAGGAGGTTATTTAAATGAATGAAGCTTTATCAGCTATAATCCAAACTTACGCCTTGGGCAGTAAGGATTTTGCAGACAAATTAAATCAATATTCAAAATTAGATTTAATGGCAATAATTTCAAATTTATTGACTTTATATTTCAACGACAAAAATAGTTCAACTTTACGCGAATATACAACATTAACTATGGCAGGCTATCAACCAAGGAAAGAAAAATTAGGATATAATGGTTTCAGAACAACTTCGTTTGGAAAAATTGAATATTGTGAAGTAAAGCCCAAAAATTGGAATCCAGAAACTAAGAAAAATCTTGATGGTTCGGGCAATTACAGCGATTATACATGGGAAAGGTTTGCTAAACATCAAGAACATAACCCTATTATTTTATCAAGTGGCTTTCGTGAGGGTAAATTATTATATGTGATTGGATTTGAGTTTAATAGTCAAGATTTTACAGATAATCTTAAAAACAAATTAAATAAAGCATTTCCAAACGGCGCAAGACAAGCTGGAATGTATTTGCGTTCGGCAAATTTTAATTATAAGAATTTTTATCGCGAAGCAAATAAAATTTTTGTAGATAAAGAGTTGCATATTCATCAAGATATTTTTAACAAAGAATTTTATAATTGGTTGCAAAAAAATGATTAATAATCAATTTATTCATGGCGATAGCTTGACAATTTTAAAAAATCTTGCCGATGATTCGGTTGATTGTGGCGTAACATCGCCACCATATAATAAACAAGAGAATAAAAAGGGATGGTTGGTAAAAAATGTTATTTATGAAAATGCAGGCGATAAATTACCCGAAGCAGAATATCAAATAAATCAAATAAATATATTAAATGAGCTTTATAGAATCATAAAGCCCGGCGGTTCATTTTTTTACAATCACAAAATTCGTTGGGAGATTGGCGAATTAATCCACCCAATTCGCTGGATAAGTCAAACAAATTGGACAATTCGTCAGGAAATTATTTGGGATAGAATAATAGCAGCAAATATTCGTGGCTGGCGTTTTTGGCAAATTGACGAACGAATATATTGGTTGTATAAACCAATAAACGATAAAAAAATCGGTATAGAGCTTGCTTCAAAACATGCAAAATTAACTTCTATTTGGCGGTTTGCCCCCGAGGGTAAAAATGACCACCCCGCACCATTTCCATTGCGCTTGCCTGTTCGTGCCATCGCTTCAACTTTACAATCACAAAATAGCATGGTAATTGACCCGTATTGTGGTTCTGGAACTACATTGATAGCCGCAAAATTATTAGGGCATAATTTTATAGGTATAGATAGCTCAAAACAATATTTACAAAATGCCGAAAATCGCGTAAATACCTTATCAGACCAAGATAAAAACGCATTTCAAGCAGAAATTGCTACTCATAAAATTATAGAATCAGCAACAGATAAACGCCTAAAACAAAAGCCACGCGGTAAATTTGCCCCGAAAGATTACTATGAAGATGCTAAAAACAACAGCCACATTCAGCAAACAAATTTAATTTAATCAAATGGGCGGATTTTATGCTAAAATTGCCAATATTTTAGCGCAAATATCGCTGTAAGCCCCGCTTGATTTTTCGTTATTGCGTCTGTCTTTCATTTCGCATTCATTATTAATTGCTGATTTTGGACCGATAATAATTTGCAAGGGAATACCCATTAAATCCATATCGGCAAATTTTTCGCCAGCGCGCAAATCGCGGTCGTCATATAAAACTTCAACCCCAGCATTTAATAATATATCAATCATGGTTTGTGATAATTTATCGGTATGGCTATCGCCAACTTTAAGGTTAATCACGCCAACTTGAAATGGCGCAACGGCGATGGGCCATTGAATGCCCATATCATCATGGCACGCTTCAATAATTGCCCCACAAAGTCTTGAAACGCCAATTCCATATGAACCTGATTGCAAGAAAACTTGTTCGCCTTGGGGATTGGTAATTTTTGCGCCCAAGGGTTTGGAATATTTATCACCAAAAAAGAAAATATGCCCAACTTCAATGCCACGCGCCGAAATTTGATTTTCTTTGGGGATTTTATTAAAAACATTTTCATCGTGTTTTTCTTCGGTTGCCGCATAAAAATTCGTCCAATTCGCGATAATCGGGTTTAAATCACCTTGATAATCAACATTCATGCTGAAAATATCATTTTCACAAACTCGTTTATCGCAAAAAACTTGGCTTTCCCCCGTTTTGGCTAAGATGATAAATTCGTGCGAATTTTCCCCGCCAATTGGTCCCGTATCCGCCTGCATGGGAATTGCCGTTAAACCCATGCGCGCAAAAGTTCTTAAATAACTTACAAACATGCGGTTATAAGCTTTTAAGCCATTTTCAGTGTCATAATCAAAACTATAACCATCTTTCATATAAAATTCGCGCCCGCGCATCACGCCAAAACGGGGGCGCATTTCATCGCGAAATTTCCATTGGATATGGTAAAGCATTTGCGGTAAATCACGATAAGATTTTACACCATCACGCATAATGGCGGTGATAACTTCTTCGTTTGTTGGTCCATATAATAATTCGCGTTCATGGCGATCTTTAATGCGCAACATTTCCAAACCATAATCGTCATATCTGCCAGATTCGCGCCATAAATCTGCTGATTGTATTGTTGACATTAATATTTCGGTTGCGCCCGCTTTGTCTTGTTCTTCGCGGACAATTTGTTCAATTTTTTTTAAAACCCGAAATCCCAAAGGCAACCAAGAATATAATCCCGAAGCTGATTGCTTTATCATGCCCGCGCGCAACATATATCGGTGCGAAGCAATAGTGGCATCACTTGGCACTTCGCGCAAAGTCGGTAAATAATATTCTGATAATTTTACAAATTGCTTTAACATAACAAATCCTTAATATTTTTATGGGTATTTCTTAGCAATTTTATTTTTAAATGCCAAGTAAAAAATACGGAATATTTCAGTTTTTTGATGGTATGCGAGTGTTCAAAACCCATCGCGGACAAAAATAAATTTTCTGTCGGTATTTTATATATTTTTCTTGACTTTAAAATTAAAATATATCAATTGTTTTTATAATATTTAATATTTAATATTTAACATGCAGATTAGGAGAAAAAAATGTTTGGAAAAATCATTGTCGCTATTGTATTGGTGATTTCTGTAATCATCGCTTATCAATTTTATGATATACAATCAACCGCCGGCAGTGTAAGGCATGCCATCGTGAATGGTGATATGGAAAGTTTAAAAAGCCATATTAATTACGGGCAATTTGATAAAAATTTGCAAAAAAGATTATTGGTTGATATGAAAAAAACTTTAGATGAATCAATTAATTCCAATATTCCCGAAGTTCAAGAAGAGCAAATTAACGCCATGGCAAATGAAATAGCTTTATTAATTGCAAAATTTAAGGAAGAAAAATTTCTGGCAAAATTATTTAAAACCCGTGGATTTGATAAAGATTCAAATTTTACCATTTTATTACCAGATTTAGGGACAATTTTATTGCAAAATGACATTAATAAATTTGGCATAACATTTGCCCGTGAAGGTTTATTTGGTTGGAAAATTGTGAATATGGGGGTAAATGGCGATAAATTCTTGCTGATGATTCGTGGTGATGGGCTATAATTTTATAATGGCAAGGCAAACCGACTTAAATTATCAAAAAATTTTAATTGTAGATTTTGGCTCTCAACTTACGCAGTTAATCGCAAGAAGATTGCGCGAACAGGGGTTTTACGCACAAATTCACCCGTTTCAATTAGTCAATAAAGCATATCTTGATGCGTATCAGCCATTCGGGATAATTCTTGCGGGCGGTCCAGCTTCGGTATTGGACGAAAATCCCGCTTTGCCGAACACGGCGATATTTGATTATGGTGTGCCAATCATGGGAATTTGCTATGGGCAACAATCCATTGCGCATTGCTTGGGCGGTGAAGTTATTCAGGGAAAATCGCGTGAGTTTGGTTTTGCGCATATTAATATTATTAAAGATTGCCCCTTATTTGATGGTATATGGCAAGTTGGGCAATCTTATCAAGTATGGATGAGTCATGGCGATAAAGTTGGGCAAATTCCCCAAGGATTTGAAAATTTTGCCAAGTCAGAAGGGGCGGAATTTGCGATTTTTGGGTCAGAAAAACGCAATATTTATGGCATCATGTTTCACCCCGAGGCATCGCATACCGAAAATGGCGCGAAATTAATTGCGAATTTTGCGCAAAAAATTTGTAAAATTCACCCGAAATGGAATATGGCAGAATTTAGCGAAAATGCTATCACCGAAATTCGTCAGCAAGTTGGCAATGCCCGCGTCATAAGCGGTTTATCGGGGGGGGTTGATTCGGCGGTGGCTTCGGTTTTAGTGCATAAAGCCATCGGCGAGCAATTAACCTGTATTTTTATTGATAATGGTTTATTGCGTAATAACGAAGCAATGCAGGTTGTTGAATTATTTCGCAACCATTATAATATTCAATTAATTCATCGCGATGCCAGTGAAATTTTCTTGGCTGCGTTGCAAGGCATAAGCGATCCCGAGCAAAAACGCAAAATTATTGGTAAATTATTTATTGATATTTTTACCGAAGAAGCCAATAAAATTGGCGGTGCAGATTTCTTGGTGCAAGGCACTTTATATCCCGATGTTATAGAATCGGTTTCGTTTGTTGGCGGTCCATCAGTTACGATAAAATCGCATCATAATGTTGGTGGCTTGCCCGAAAAAATGCAATTAAAATTAGTTGAACCCTTGCGGGAATTATTTAAAGACGAAGTTCGCAAGCTTGGCTTAACGCTTGGCTTACCGCCAGAGATGATAAATCGGCATCCTTTTCCCGGTCCGGGATTGGCGATTCGGGTTTTGGGCGATATTACGCCCGATAAATGCCAAATTTTACGCGCTTGCGATGAAATATATTTATCAGAAATTCGTAAAAATGGCTATTATGACAAGATTTGGCAAGCTTTCGCCGTGTTATTGCCCGTGCGCACCGTGGGCGTAATGGGCGATGGGCGCAGTTATGAATATATTATATCCTTGCGCGCTGTTACTTCGGTTGATGGCATGACGGCTGAGGCTTATGTTTTTCCCGGCGAATTTTTGCAACAATTGGCAACTAAAATTATTAATCAAGTGCGTGGGGTGAACCGCGTGGTTTATGATTATACTTCCAAACCGCCCGCAACCATTGAATATGAATGAAAATATTAATTAAAGATAATTTGGTTAATGATGTGGTTGAAATTAACCCCATTAAAGTCAAACCGAATTGTTTGTTAATGGTTTTTGGGTCATGGGATTATGTTTATGAACATTTTCCAGCCTTTTTAGGTTCGGCGAAAATACACGCCGAAAATCATGCCGTGCATTTGCATATCATCAATCCCATCAGTGATTCATTTGCCATTTGCCAATTATGGCAAGAAAAATTTCATCATGAATTTTCTTGTTCATTTGAAATGGTGGAATTGCCTGATGAAAATTTTATCAAATTATATACTTCTAATGTGCGATTTTACCGCATCGGGCAATTATTGGAAAAATACCGCCAACCGATTATGGCGTTTGACATTGATTCCATGATTAATGCCAAATTTACCCTAAGTAATGAGTTGCAAGATTGTGATTTTTCGCTTTTTTTACGCATGCACTACCCCAATCAAGAACATAAGGTGCTTGTCAGTTCGGTTTTATTTAATGCCACGCCATTAAGTTATGAATTTTTGGTGAATTATGGCAAATATTTTATGAAACATTATCAAGAACATAAATTATTTTGGTATTTTGACCAAGTTGTCATGGGGCAATTATTACCGGCTTTTGCGGCGAATAAAGCTGTTAAGTTTTTGCCTTTGCCCAAAACATATATTGATTGGGATTTTTTCCCCGAATCAATTATTTGGAATGGCAAAGGAGCAAGAAAAGAAACGAACCAACTTTACCGATTAGTTAAATCAGAATATTTGCGCCCATTATTAACAAATTGAGTAATTAAATCTGAGGATTTTTCGCCGTTTACTTCAACCCCGGACGATACATCAACGCCAAATGGTTGCGCAATTTCACAAGCTTGCAAAATATTGTCAGGCTTTAAGCCGCCCGCCAAAACCCATGGTAATTTTCCTTGATAATATTTCGTTAATTCCCATGGAAAACTTCGCCCCAAGCCACCATTGCGGGAATCTTGAATATTGGGTTTCGCATCAAACAAGCAATAATCAATAATATCTTCATAGCCTTGACAAGCATTAAAATCATCGTGTTTTGCGATACCCCAAGCCTTAATAATTTTACCGCGCCAATTTTTTTTGATGGTCAGGCAATATTCGGGGCTTTCATGCCCATGAAATTGCACGAAATTTGGTTTAATTTCATTTAATAAGTCTAAGGCAATATACCATGGTTTATCAACTAATAATAAAACGCTTTGCAACTTATTTTGATTATAATCGCATAATTTTTTGGCATCAAGCGCGCTTATATGCCGTGGTGAAGCTTCATGATGCACCAAGCCAAACCAATCAACCGACAAGCCATGCAATATTTCTAAGGTAGCTATGGTTTTAATTCCGCAAATTTTAAAAATAATGGACATTTTGTGTAATTTAAATTATGGTAATCCTATGTTGCAAATATCTAACTTAAATTTTACTATTAATCAAGATGAATTATTTATTGATTGGCAAATGTCCATTAATTTTGGGCAGGTAATTCATATTCAAGGCGCAAATGGACGCGGTAAATCAAGCTTGTTAAAAATTATTGCGGGCTTAATTAAACCGCAACAATGTAAAATTTATTTTGATGGTTATGATATTTATGAAAATTATCAAAAATATTGCCAAGATTTAGTTTATTTAAGCACCGAAACGGGTTTAAATGACGAATTAACCGCCAATCAACATGGCGAATTTTTGGCGCAAATTATGGGCGCAAAGCCACCAAAACTTGAATTATATCATGAATTTAAAATTCCAATTAATCGCCAAATAAAATATTTATCCAGCGGGCAAAAACGCCGCTTAATGATGGTTGAATGCGTGTTTATGCCCAAAAAATTATGGTTAATGGACGAAACGGCGTCGGGGCTTGATTCTGATGGTTGTGAATTATTGCAAAATATGATTCACCATCAACGCGAAAATGGCGGAATTATCATCATTACCGGGCATCAAACATTACCGATTCACGCCGATTTAATTATTAATTTGGGTTAGTTGCAATTTCTTGTTTATATAATTCTTGGCATGCTGGCAAACCTTGAATATTTTTATTGGCTTTAATATAATTATATAACGGATATTTGGGGTTGACTTTATCAATTTTAATTATCGGATTTTCCATAGATTCGGTAATTTTTGCCATTAATTGTTTGTCAAAACTTTCGCCAATTACCGCCATGTCAAAAAATCCTGTATCGGTGAATGGCATTTGCCCAGACGCTAAACCCGTTGCTTGTTTGGAAGCAAAAGCAATTTTATCAGAAGAAATAACACCATTGGCGAAAGTAAATTTTGATTTTAAACAAAAATTTAGGTCAGTTCTGGGATTAATCGCGAAATTAAGGGCATTTTGCACAAAAATTGGGCTTGATTGTGAGGATATTTTGCCAGATTCAAGGGATAAATCGCCATTTCCATTGAAATTTAAAGGTTCATTAAGGGGAATATTTAAAACCATATTGCCGTTCATGGTGGCGGATTCTAAATTAAGATTGGGGATTTTGCCTTTTAATTCATTAATTTGAAAATTTTCGGCATTTATCTCTAAAACTCCTATATTTTGCTCGCCAGATATATCATATTTGCCATGAATATTGCCCTTGTTATTATCGTTGAGATTTTTAAGATTAGCGTGAAAATCTTGGTCATTAAAATCTAAATTTAATATGGCTTTTCGGTATTTATTGCCAAGAATTAATATGTCTTTAATGTCAAGGCTTAATGAAATATCTTTGCTGATGCTTAATAATATATTTGATAGGGGATTTTTGGTTATAGCCATATTTTGAATCGGTAATTCGTCATTATCCCATAATGGTGATTGCAATGTCCCAGATAGTAATTTGGGATTATACGCAAATACGCCATTAAATTGGTGATTGCCAAAATTTAATTCGCTAATTTTAATCTCCCAATCTGATGGGCGTAATAATATTTCTGATTTAACGCTGACGGGCACAAATAAATGTTGTTTTTTTTCACCAAATAACGCCAATAAGTCCGCAAAATTTTGAAAATTAAAATTGCAAGACAAAAGATTATTTTTTTTCGTGAATTTGCCGACAGGCTTTCGCTCATTATCTAAAATATCAAATTCTAAATTATCATCAATTTTTTTGCCAGCAAAATATATTTTTTGATTGCCAATATCGGAATAGGCTTGAAACGAAGCTTTATTATCGGTTGCGCGCCAATCAAAATCATTAATAGTAATAATATGGTTGGTTTTCGTGGTTATGATGGCTTTTTTTATTTTAATGCTGTTTATGATATTTTCGCCCGAAAAAATAATATTTGTAAAATCAGAATTTAATTCAAAATTTTCCAGCTCAATAAATTGAATCAACTCTAAATTTGGAGTTTGCAGGGTAGCGCTGGTTGTTTTTAGCGTGATTTTAGGGTAAAATATTACTTCGGGTTGGATAAATTTAAATTGCAATCCTGTTTTATGATATATATCATTCGCTAATTTATTGGCAATTCGCCCCGAATCAATCAAATATAAGGTGCCCACCATAAATGCAATGCCAATTAAGCAAACCAGAATTAAAAACCCTAATAAATATTTTTTGGGTATGTTATCTAAAAAACTAAATTTTTGTGATTCAAGTGCGTCCATATTTTGTTTAATATATCACTAAAACAAAAAATTCAAGCTTTTTTTGCTTATGGACATTCCCCATTTTTTAACACAAAGTTTATTGATGGTTTTGTGGGGGAAATCATTTTACTTGACGCGCGGATAGGCATATGCGCTTATTTTTGAAGTGCCAAGTCTTGCGCCAACCAATGCTTCGGCTAATTTAATCGCGGTTAGCACGCCGTCAATTACGGGAATCTTACACGCGATGGATAATTCATGGGTTAAATCAGCCATTCCTGCGCAACCTAGTATCACTGCCTCGCAATTATCTTCGGCTACGGCACGCAAAATTTCATCACGCACTTTATTTCTGGCGTTGCTGCCTTTTTCTTCCAAAGCTAATACTGGAATATCCGCGGCGCGCACTTTTCGGCAAAATTTATCCATGCCATATTTATGGGCAAGCTCTTCAATAATTGGCACAGAACGCGGCAGGGTGGTTACAACCGAAAAGCTTGTCGCAAGCATCGCAGCAGCGTGCATCGCGGCTTCGCAAATACCAATGACTGGTCCTTGAAATATCTCACGGCATGCGCCCAAACCCGGATCATCAAAACAGGCAACAACCAAAGCATCAGCACCCCAAGCCTTCGCTTTTTCGGCTTCTTTAATTAAGCCAACGATGCTCATTACTTCGTCATAATGCCCTTCAATGCTTGCGGGGGAATCAGTGGGGTTTGAAGCCCAAATTTCAGTATCAGCATTTTTAAATCGCATCGCAACGGCACGGCATTTTTCGGTCATACCTGCGGTGGAATTTGGATTAATGATGGCTAGCTTCATGGTTACCCCCTAAATATAAGTCAATAATGCGTTTGTCGTTAATTAAATCGCTTGATTTACCTTCCATCGCAATTTCCCCTAATTGCAAGGCGTAAGTTCGGTGCGAAATTTTCATCGCCATTTTGGAATTTTGTTCAACCAAAATCACGGAAACCTTGTCTTCTTTGTTAATTTGCACGATGGAACGGGCGATGTCTTGCACTAATTTAGGGGCGATTCCAAGGCTGGGCTCGTCCATTAGCAAGATTTTCGGGCGCGCCATTAACGCCCTGCCGATTACCATCATTTGTTGTTCGCCGCCGCTCATGGTGCTTGCTTGCTGATGGTATCTTTCTTTTAATCTTGGAAATTTTATCAAGATTTTTTCTAAATCGTCTTTAATTCCTTGCTTGTCATTGCGGCTAAACGCGCCCATTAATAAATTATCTTTCACCGACATAAGTGGAAATACGCGCCTTCCTTCGGGTGTCATGGCAATGCCGATGCTGACAATATCGCATGCTTTCATGCCATCAATTCGTCGCCCATTATACGAAATACTGCCGGTTTTAATGGGGCGCAATCCCGTAATTGCCCGTAAAATTGACGATTTGCCCGCGCCATTTGCGCCGATTAAGGCAATGGTTTCGCCTTCGTCCAAATGCAAAGAAACATTTTTTACCGCCCATACTTGGTCGTAATATAAGTTAATATTTTCTAAATTTAATAATGCCATGATTACATTCCTATTTCTTCGTCTGTTGCCCCAAGATATGCTTCAATAACTTTGGGGTTGGATTGAATTTCTTTGGGTGTGCCTTCGGCAATTTTTTCGCCAAAGTTAATGACGACTATTCTGTCCGAAATTTTCATGACGGCGGGCATGTCGTGTTCAACCAATAAAATAGTCACGCCACTTTTGCGAATTTCGCGCACCATGCTGATGGCTTTTTCGGTTTCATCGTGGTTCATGCCAGCAAAGGGTTCGTCCAATAATAAAACCGCGGGACTTGTCGCCAAACCATTCGCCATACCCAAAGCCCTTAATAAACCATGGGGTAAATTGCTGGCAATTTCATGTTTAACATGGTTTAAGCCCAATAAATCAATGATTTTATCGGCTGATTCGCCAAATCTTGCTTCGTCCATGCGCGCCGTTTTCGTGTTCAAAAAGAAACCTAATAAATTAGTCTTTGCCACTAAATGATGGGCGATGATGATATTTTCACGCACCGACATGCTTTTAAACACTGTGGTTTCTTGAAAAGTTCTTACCACGCCCATGCGTGCCACAATATGCGGCGATAATCCCGAAATTACCTTGTCGCGAAATTTGACTTGCCCGCTGGTTGGAATTAAAAAACTGGAAATTAATTTGAATAAAGTTGATTTACCAGCACCATTGGGACCAATGACGGAAAGTATTTCGCCCTGATTAACATCAAAAGAAACATTATTGACCGCGGCTAAACCACCAAATTTTTTGGTTAAATTATGTATTTGAAGAATTTGTGTCATTTTACTTACCCATTAATTTTTTGATATTTAAGCTTAACAAGCCATTAGGCAAGAATAACATTAATAAAATCATTACGCTTGCATACACAAAAAGCTGATATTCGCCAAGGATAAATAAACTATCCCAACTGAAATATAAGACAAATGCGCCAAGAATTGGACCAAAAACAAACCCTAAACCGCCGACAAAAGTATATAACATATAATTGACGGAATCGGCGACTTGGAATGTTGATGGGTAAATTGATTGGGTTAGGTTAATGAATAACGCCCCGCCTAAACCACCAAAAAACGAAGAAATAGCATAGGCGATAATTCTTAAAGCCGAAATATTGACCCCTAATGATGATGCAAGTTCTTCGTTTTGTTGCAATGAACGGCATAAAGCACCCATGCGTGAATTGACAATTCGGTACATAATTGCAAATGTTATTATCATGCAAATTACGGCTAAATAATAAAAACCTACTTTTAGATTTTCTAATTTTGCAAAATCTGGAATTATTTCAATTCCAAAAATCGCAATGCCATCGGGTAATGGAATATCCGTTATTCCTTTGGCGCCATTGGTAATATCCTTAAAGGCAAAACTGCATAAACGCATTACTTCGGTAAGCGTCAAGGTAACCATGGCGAAATAAACCCCCCTTAAACGCAATATCGGCAAGCCAATTAAAATAGCCAACAGCCCCGATGCAATGCCCGCAAGTGGCGCAGCAATCCAAAAAGAAAACCCTAATTTTGTAATTAAAGCCCCCGCAACATAGCCACCAAACAAGGCAAAAGCACCTTGTCCAATATTAATGCGTCCCATATAAAATGTAAGCCATACGCCTGAGCTGATTAAAGCCAAGATGGCAACCGAAGCCATGCCATATAAAATATCATCACGCCCTAGATTTGTTAATAACAATGGCGCAATTACCAATGTTATTAATAAAAATAAGTAAACTCCAATTTTTTGTTTGTTATTCATCATTATACCCTTGTTATATGAAATTTTGTTTGAAATAACCTAATTTTTAGCCCCATAATTTTTAACCCCATGGCTTGCCCATTAAGCCTTGGGGTCTGATGGCAAGAAATATCATTAAAGCAACAAATATAGACAAATAAGTTATATCACCGGGTAAATAAGTTAAGCCAAAAGCCTCAACCATACCCAAAATAAAGCCGCCCCAAATTGCGCCAGAAATAACCCCCGCACCGCCAATCATCACCATGGTAAAGGCTTTGATGGAAATGCCACCACCAATCCCTGAATTAACGCCCGTAATGGTTACTAATAAGCCACCGACAACACCTGCAAGGGCTGCGCCCAAGGCAAAACCAATCATGGAATATTTATCAATATGCACGCCCATTAATTGCGCGGCTGTTTTATCTTGCGCCAACGCACGCATTGCGCGACCGGGTTTTGTATATTGCATGAATAAAATAAATCCTGCAATCATTAAAATGGCGATTAAGCCTAAAACTAATCTGTCATATGCAATTAACAAATCAATGCCCCATGATTCGCCGTCAAAAACTCCATCAATAATCTTAGGCGTGCTTCGTTGTTTTTCGCCAAAAATAATTAAAATTAACGAATCAAGAAAAAACGCCGTGCCCGCGGCAAGCAACATGGTGCTTTCTTCGCGCACGGATCGCTTGATAACGCTGTTAAATAAGAATTTTTCAAATAAAATACCAATAAATCCAAGGGTAATTGCCGATGCCAATAACCCAACATAAAAAGGTAAGCCGATGCGCGCATACACATAATAAGTAATAAATCCCCCTAAAACATACATTTGCCCGTGCGCAAAATTTAAAATATTCATTAACGAAAATATTAAAGTCAATCCAAGCGCAATAAGTGCATATTGCGCGCCAGTCACTAAACCATTTAAAATTATTTGTTCCATTTTGTCCCTGTATATTACCCAATAATATTAATAATTTATCATGGGAACTAGAATTTATTGTCTTAAATGCGACATATTTTGCTATTTTTACACTTTATTTGCTGTGTGCCAATCAAATGTAGGTCAAATTTTTTTTACTATTATGCGTGAAGCTGTCAAAAAATAATTATTCAGTTGGGGGGGGTGCGTTCGCTACGATATTGTTAAAAACCCCTCATTTAATCGTGATTTTTAACAATATCTGCTCGGCAACCCCCCAAAACCCCCGAATATTATTTTTTTGGACAATTTCAATTTTTTGAAATTGTATCAAAACATGCTTTGAATAGCATGTTTTGCCAAAAAAATCCGCAGCGTTAGCGAAGGGAAGCTGTCAAGAATTATTTCTAATTCTTGACGCAAATTAGTATATATAAAAATAAAGCGAATTATGCTTGATTTTAAACTTGCAAGGCTTTATAGTTAAACCATGACAGCAAAAGAAATTTCATTGAAAATTAACGGGCAAATTTGGCAAAAATCCATTGAGCCCCGTGAATTATTATCAGATTTTATTCGCAACCATGCGCAATTAACGGGCACGCATGTTGGTTGTGATACTTCGCAATGCGGGGCTTGCACGATTATTCTTAATGGCGAATCGGTTAAATCATGCGCGGTTTTGGCGATAAGCGCCGATGGCGCGGAAATTACAACGATTGAAGGCATGGCGAATCATGATGGTTCTTTGGGGATTATTCAGCAAGCTTTTCGTGATTGCCATGGTTTGCAATGCGGGTTTTGCACTCCGGGCATGATTATTTGTGCTTCGCAAATTATCAAAGATGCGCAAAATAACGGGAAATTCCCGACTGACCAAGAAATTCGCCATGGTCTTGATGGCAATTTATGCCGTTGCACCGGTTATCAAAATATTATTGAAGCCGTAAAATCAGCCGCCAAACGCATCATGAATGAGGCGAAAAATGTATAATTTCAATTACCATAAAGCCCATAAAAACGGCAATTTATCCGCCCAGCAGTGCGTTGAATTTATTCAAAACAACCCAGATGCAAAATTTTTAGGTGGCGGGCAATCGTTAATTCCAACCTTAAAACAACGACTTGCCGCGCCCAGTGATTTAATTGACATCCAAGGATTATTTAACGAAATAACCTTAAATGGTGAAATTTTAACCATTGGCGCAACCGCAACCCATGCGCAAGTTGCCAAAAACACCCTTGTAAGTCAAGCAATTCCCGCGCTTGCCTTATTAGCAGGACAAATTGGTGATAGGCATATTCGCAATCTTGGCACAATTGGTGGCTCTTTGGCGAATAACGACCCTGCGGCATGTTATCCCGCGGCTTGTCTTGGCTTAAAATCGCAAATTCAAGTCTTAGGCATTGATGGTTTTCGTGAAATTGCTAATGATGATTTTTTTCAAGGTATTTTTAGCACATGCTTAGCCGAATCTGATTTAATTACCGCCATTTCGTTTAATAAACCAATTCGGGCTGCTTATCAAAAATTCATGCAACCCGCGTCAAGATTTGCCTTAGTCGGTGTCTTTGTCGCCCAATATGCTGATGAAGTGCGTGTCGCCATAACAGGCGCAGGGGGCGATGGAGTTTATCGCGATAAAAATATTGAATCGGCGTTAAATAAAAATTATCATGCCGATTCGGTTCCCGATATACGCGATGAAAATCTAACCAGCGATATACACGCGTCCGCCGAATATCGCGCGCATTTAATTAAAATCCTATGCCAAAGGGCAATTAAGGCTTCGTTCAATTAATGTCTATATATTTAATTTCTGTATTTAATTTTACCATTGCTTTATTATATACGCCGGGACCGAATAATACGATGTTAATGAATTCGGGGTTGCATTTTGGTTATCGGCGGACTTTGGGGCATTTAATGGGCATTCAATTTGGTTTTATGAGCCTTAATTTATTGGTTGCCTTGGGTTTGGGGCAGGTATTTTTACTTTATCCGCCGTTGCAAATTTATTTGGCGATGATTGGTTCGGCGTATATGGTATATTTGGCGTATTTATCGTGGAATAGCGGCGATATGAAAAATGCCAAGGATAAATTGCGCCCCATGAGTTTCTTGCAAGCCGCTTTATTCCAATATATTAATCCAAAAGCGTGGATTATCGCCATAGCCGCGCTTACTTCCTATACGCATACCGAATATTTTTCCTATTACCAAGCCGCCGCCATCGTCATTGGCATTTTCTTTCTTAATGGTTTTGGCTCGTCAAGCTTTTGGGTATTATTGGGAGTAATGGGCGGAAAAATTCTGGCAAAGCGCCCCGATTTTATTGGATTTGTTAATAAATTTATGGCGTTTTTATTGGTATTATCGGTTATTTTATTGTGGATATAAGAATCTGGGATTTATGCAAAATCTACGCATTACAAGCCAAGAAATGTTATTTTCTGACAATATTTGAAAAATAATGCCAATGACTTAATTTTTTTACTTTTAAAGGGTTTTTAAGCCATCGCTCATTTAAAATTTGCATTTCTTGAAATAAAGTTTGCTTCGCATCTTTTGACCTTAAAGCTTCAATATAGGCTATTACGGCAAAAAATAAAGTCATCTGCTATAAGAACGCATGACAAGAAAAACAAACAAGAACATTGAAAAAAACCATGTTTTAATATGATAATTTCCTTGCAGTTTAGCAAAATACTACTATAATATATTTAATAAATTAGTTTCAGGGGGGGAATTTTGGAACATCTTATTGAATATACGCCGATATTGTTAAGTGGGGCTTGGCTGACTTTAAGATTAGCCATTGTTTCATTTATTTTTGCTAATATCTTGGGGGCTATGGGGGCGTTTGCGAAAATCAACCAAACCATGCGGCATTTTATTTTGCCATATTATTTGGCAAATTTTTATACATTAGTGGTGCGCGGGATTCCAGATTTAGTCATGATGTTGCTGATATATTATGGCGGACAAAGATTAGTCAATCATATTGCCCCCGAATTTGGTTATACCGAAATTATTGATGTAAGCCCATTTATTGCGGGCGTTATAACTTTGGCGTTTATTTTTGGGGCTTATTTAACTGAAGTATTTCGTGGCGCGTTTTTATCGGTGCCGCGCGGTCAGCTTGAAGCCGCCAAAGCTTTTGGCTTATCGCCGATGCGTTGTTTATATCGCATTATAATGCCGCAAATATTAAAATTCGCGGTGGCGGGCATTAATAATGTTTGGCAAGTCTTGCTTAAATCAACCGCGTTAGTTTCCGTGATTGGACTGGAAGATTTAGTGGGGGTTGCCGACAAAGCTGGCAAAAGCGTCCGCGAACCATTTTTATTTTTTGTCGCAATAATTTTGGCGTATTTAATTTTAACGGCGACTTCAAATTTTATGTTTAATAAATTGGAAATTCAGGTTAATCGGGGGGCTACACGATGAATTGGTCTTTGCCCTTACAACATATTGATTGGTATATTGATGGAATTTTTGTATCGTTGGAATTAACTGCGATTTCTTTATTTATTGGCTTTTGCATTGCGTTACCCATTGGGATATGGCGGGCGAATCACGATGATTATTTGGCAAAATTTCTAGGGGGCTATATTTATATATTCCGTGGCACGCCGTTATTGGTGCAAACATACTTAATTTATTATGGTTTGGCGCAATTTGAACAAGTGCGCGATTCATTGTTTTGGGATATTTTATCCGAAGCATATTGGTGCGCTATCATTGCGTTTTCATTGAATACGGGCGCATATACTAGCGAAATTGTGCGCGTCGCGGTTAAGGGCACGCCCTTTGGTGAAATTGAAGCCGCCAAAGCTCTTGGCTTTACGCAATTGCAAATTATGATGCGCATTATTTTGCCTTCGTCATTTCGGCGCATGATTCCGCATTACAGCAACGAAGTTGTGCTGATGTTGCATGGTTCGGTCGTGGCATCTATCATCACTATTCAAGATATTTTAGGAGTCGGGCGGCGAATTAATTCTAAATATTATGTCGCTTATGAAGGATTTATTTCGGCGGGTATCATATATTTATTACTGACATTTACTATTTTGGGGATTTTCAAATTATGCGAAAAGCGATTTATGCGTCATTTGCATCGTTGAGGCATCGTTGAGGTTAAAATGATTGATGAATCTCAATTAAAAGCGATGTTAATTGCGCAAAATATAATTTTTAAGGAATTTAGCCATGAACCTTTATTCACTGTGGCGCAATCACAGGTTTTGCGCGGTGAATTGGGCGAAGGGTTTCATTGCAAAAATATGTTTTTGCGCGATAAAGCCAAGCAATATTATCTTTTGACAATTCAAGAAGACGCGCAGGTTGATTTAAAAAAACTTGCAAAAATTATTGGCGCAAAGGGCAATTTATCTTTTGCAAGCCCCGAAGATTTATGGCAATATTGCGCGGTGATACCGGGTTCAGTTACGCCTTTGGCTGTGGTTAATGATACGAATAAGTGCGTAAAATTATTGCTGGATAGCGAATTAATACAAGCAAAAATTTGTTTCGTTCACCCCTTGCGTAATGATAAGACTTTTGGTATAGCTGGAAATGATATAGCGAAATTCTTGGCGCAAACTCATCAATTTTTGACGATTGAGCGCGAAGATATTATGAAAAACCCCAAAAATGATGAGGATTAAATGTTAGATTTATTTGCAAAAAAAACCGCCCCCGCCACGAATCAAGCCATGCAGCCAATAGCAATGAATCAAGCGGGGCAAATGCCTAAACCTGTGGGTAAAATGGCGGATATTATAGATTCTAATGAACGGCAATTTGGGCAAGATGTTATTGAACAATCCATGACGCGCCCTGTGGTTGTAGATTTTTGGGCGCCATGGTGCGGACCATGCAAGCAACTTGGACCAATATTAGAAAAATTAGTCAAGGCAGAAAAAGGCAAAATAGCCTTAGTTAAAATTAATATTGATGAAAATCAAATGATTGCATCGCAATTACGGATTCAATCTATACCAATGGTATATGCTTTTATTGGCGGGCAACCCGTTGATGGCTTTGCGGGGGCTTTGCCCGAATCGCAATTAAAAGGATTTTTTGACAAATTACTGAAAACAGCGGCGCAAATGGGCGTGGGTGGCGATGCGGGCGATGATATTGGCGCAATAATTGCCCAAGCCCAAGAATTTCTTAACCAAGGTGATGCAGAAACCGCCTTAGAAATTGCCCGTGAATTGCATGAAAATATGCCTGAAAATCACGAAATTACGCAATTATTATTGCAATGTATGACGATATTACAATTATTTGCCGAAGCAAAATTAAAGCTTGAAACTTTGCCCAAAGAAAGCGAATCATGGCAAGCCGTGATAAGCTTAAAAGCAGCAATGGCGATTTATGATAAAATGCAAAATCAGCCCATGAATGCGTCCAACGAAAAATTAAGCCTTTGGCAAAATAACCAAGATATTCAAGCGGGTATTGATGCGGCTTTGGTCATTTATAATAATGGCGAAATTGAACAAGCAATGGATTTATTATGCGAAATTTTTGCATTTGAACGCAAGGAACATGCAAAATCAGGCAAAACCGAAGATTGTGAATCGCTTGCCAAGGCAAATATTATTTTATTCTTTGAATCTTTGGGGCATGCCCACCCCTTGACTATCAAGGGTCGGCGCAAATTATCCAGCATTATGTTTAGCTAATGAAAACGATTCGCTTATTACCGATTTTTCCGCTTGGCGATGTAATTTTACCCGTGGGTGGAATTTTGCCATTAAATATTTTTGAAGACCGATATAAGCAAATGCTTAATCATTCTTTGGGGCATAATCGGCAAATTATTATCGCGCAACCGATACAAAATTTTATCAATGAATCTAAAATTCCAAATGATGCGGAATTATATTCCATCGCTGGATTGGGGCGCATTGTGCATTTTGAAGAAAAACCTAATGGTAATTTCCGAATTACCATGCTGGGCACGCAACGGGTGCGCTTGGTTGAAGAGCATAAGGGCGAGTTAAATTTTCGCTTGTTTTATGCCGATTTATTCCCCTATCAAAGCGATTTATTGCACCAAGAATATGAAATTCCCGACAAAAAAGATTTTCTTAGATTATATAAATTTTATAGTGATTATAATCGCCTGACCATTGATTGGGATGGGTTGCAGATGCTTGAAGATGATAAATTATTATCGGTTTTAGCGATGACTTGCCCGTTTAGCCCATCGGAAAAGCAAGCCTTATTGGAATGCGAAACCAACGAATCACGATACGAAAAAATTACCATGTTAATGACCATGGCGATTCATCATAATAATCAGCATGATACTAAGGAATATATGCAATGAAACCGCACCCACATTTATTGGCGCAATTAGTTTGCCCGCAAACGCATGAACCCCTTGTTTATCAAGACGAATTGCAAGAATTATGGTGCTTTAAAACCGCGCTTGCTTACCCGATTCAAAACGGCATTCCCTTAATGGTATTACCTGCTGCGCGCCCCTTAACCGAAGAAGAAATGAAATTAAAACCATGAATGAAAAATATAGCCATCTGAGCGAAGCAGAATTAAACGCGCATCACGCGCAAAAAATGGCAAAAAAAAATGAAGCCAGACATAAAATGATGGCGAAAATCCAGCAAACCAAAGGGCTTATCATGGTTTATACTGGCAAAGGTAAAGGTAAAACTACGGCGGCAATGGGATTGGCTTTAAGGGCGCTTGGGCGCGGCAAACGGGTTGGTATCGTCCAATTTGTCAAAGGCGCAATGGACACGGGGGAACGCATCATGTTTGCCAAAATGGAAAATATCTTGATTCAAGCCATGGGCGATGGTTTTACTTGGAATACGCAAAACCGCGCCCAAGACATTGCTTCGGCACAAAAAGCGTGGGATTTTGCTTTAAGCTTAATCAATAACCCCGAATATGACTTGATTATTTTAGACGAAATAAACATTGTGCTTAAATATGAATATTTAGAAATTGCCAAAATATGCGAAGCCTTGCAAAATAAACGCCCCGATTTGCATATTGTCTTAACCGGACGAAACGCCCGCGAAGAAATTGTGCAATTAGCCGATTTAGTCACCGAATGCACCGAAATTAAACATCCTTTTAAATCAGGAATCAAGGCGCAAGAAGCGATTGAATACTAGAATCATGATGAAATATATCGCGATATTTAGTGTTTTATTAACCCTTAGCGCGTGCGCTGGCTTAAAGCAAGCCCAAGATTCCAAAAATTTTCACCAAGATATTGCCAAAGCCGATTACGCGAAAGCCGCAAAAATTTATAGCGATACTAAAGATAAAGATTTAGATTTGTTAGCCTTATTAAATTTAGCGACTTTGGATAAAATTCAAAAAAATTATTCATTAAGCAACCAAAGATTTGATTTAGCCGAAAGCAAGATTTTATGGACAAGCGATAGCGTGGAAACTATCGGCGATGTTGGTAAATATAGTTTGGAATTATTGTCAAGCGATTTAATTTCTGATTATAAAGGACATATTTTTGAAGGCGTATTGGTGAATTTATTCAAAGCCACTAATTATATGATATTGCAAGAAAATGAAAAAGCCCGCATTGAATTTAACCGCGCCGATATTCGTTCGCAAAACGCGATTTTTCAGCTTGGCGAAAAAGTTAACCAGCTTAAAAAAGCCCCAGAAAAACCCGACCAAGCCGCCAAATTGCTCATTGAACGAACTTTGCAAGATTCCGATTTATTGCAACGCAAGCAAGCGGTTAGCAATATTGGCAGTTATAAAAATTTGCGCACCGCATATGGTGAATATCTGCATGGTATTTTTCGTATGAATACTGGTGATTATAATAAAGCCGCCGATTTATTGCGCAACGCCGATGTATTAAGCAATGGCAATATTTATGTCCGCGAAGAATGGCTCCGTGCCGAAAATTACGCCAATATAAACGCCAATAAATCAGCCCCAGAGCCAAAAATATATATTATTGTGGAAGATGGCGTGGGTCCTAAATTGAAAGAATTCCGCAAAGATGTTTTTGTCCCTGCTTATCAGGGGGAATTTTTTTCAATCGCTTTTCCCGAATTTGTCAAGGGCACGCCCGCGTTTGGCGGGCAATATCAAGCGCAATCCAACGGGCAAAAATACCCCATCATGCCAATTTTGGACTTAAATGCTTATGTTAATACCGAATTTAGTGCCGAATATGATGCTATTGTCAATAAAGCCATCGCCTCATCGGTGATTAAATTTATTGCCCAAGTCGGCACAAAAGCTGTGCTTAATAATAATAGTCAACAAAAAAATTCATTAGCATCGGCTTTATTGGGGGTGGTTGTCTCGGCTTCGGTGGTGGCAACAACCCATGCTGATACGCGCATTTGGTCAAGCTTGCCCAATAGCATTAATATCGCGAATTTCGCCCGCAATAACGCCGAACAAATTGAGATTATAACACCATTAGGTTCACAAATATTGGAATTACCGCACGCAAGCGCCCAAGAAATCGCTAGCTCAGTTTTAATCACCATCAAAGCCCCTGCTAAAAATCCCCCGATTATCAGCGTCGCTTTGATTAATAACGCGAATTAATTTTAATTTCCATGGTTTCGTTCTAATTTTCACAGCATTTTAATGGCTTGGTTTAGGGTGGGATATTGAAATTCAAAACCAGTTTCAAGCAAAGCTTGCGGGAAGACACGCTGTCCATTGAGCAATAATGCCTCGCCCATTTCACCAAATAAAAACTTCACCGCCACCGCAGATAAAGGAATAATGCTAGGGCGTTTATATCGTTTCGCGATAATTTTTGTAAATTCTTGATTCGTGATGGGTTCGGGTGCCGTGATATTATATATGCCCGTGTAATTTTTATCAATAATATGATTAATGGCGCGAATCGCATCTGTGATAGTAATCCACGATAAATATTGTTTACCTGTGCCGATTCTGCCGCCTATACCGCATTTAATCGGCAAGGACATTTGCGGATAAGCCCCGCCATTTTTCGCCAATATCACGCCAAATCTTAATATCGCCAAAGGTATTTTATACGAATCGCCAATATTTTGGGCGCATTCTTCCCATTTTGCGCATAAATCATGGGTAAATTCAATATGAAAAGGGGAATTTTCGGTTAAAATTTCGTCTTGATTTGAGCCATAAAAACCAATAGCCGAGGCACTTAGCATGAATTTCGGCTTTTGTTTTAACCTTGCGATTAAATTTCCGCATTGTCTTGTGCAGTCAAGCCGTGAATTGACGATAATTTCCCGATTTTTCTGATTCCATTTTTTATTAATGGGTGCGCCTGCTAAATTAACAATGCCATCTATGATGGCGTCATCGGGAATTTCGGATAAATCATTAATATAATCCGAATTATTTTTACGGCTTAATATGATAAAATTATCTTGCGCCCTTGATTGCCTTAAATATGAACCAATAAAACCCGTGCCACCCGTAATTAAAATATTCACTTATCAGCCTTCGCGTTTGGATACAACTTTGTCAATTAAGCCAAATTTTATTGCTTGTTCGGCATCCATGAAATTATCGCGGTCCATTGATTTTTCAATATCTGATAATTTGCGCCCCGTATGATTAACATAAATTTGATTTAATTTTTCGCGAATCCGTAAAATTTCGCGGGCTTGAATTTCAATATCGGTTGCTTGCCCTTGGGCACCACCTGATGGTTGATGAATCATGATACGGGCGTTGGGCAAAGCAAATCGCTTGCCCGCAGCACCCGCGGTTAACAGCAATGAACCCATACTGGCGGCTTGCCCCAAGCAAATGGTGCTTACTTCGGGGCGAATATATTGCATCGTGTCGTAAATTGATAAACCCGAAGTTACAACCCCGCCCGGTGAATTAATATATAAGGCAATATCTTTTTTGGGATTTTCTGATTCCAAAAATAATAATTGCGCACAAATTAACGACGCCATTCCATCATGAACTTGCCCAGTCAGAAAAATAATTCGTTCTTTCAATAATCTTGAAAAAATATCATAAGCTCTTTCACCTTTGGCGGTTTGTTCAACCACCATTGGCACTAAATCGGCTGCAATTTCTAATGGGTCTTTTGCCATAATATCACCTTTTATTCGGCTGCTTTGGCTTTTTTAGCTTTTTTAGCAGGTTTTGCTGGTGCTTCTTCATGATGGTCATGGTCATGGTCATGGTCGTGATGGTCATGGTCGTGATGGTCATGGTCATGGTCATGGTCGTGGTCGTGATGGTCATGGTCGTGATTATGTTCATGCGCCGCATGATACGCCCCACCGCTCATTTTGCGTTCAGAAGCCGTGATAATTTCCGCAGATTTTTTCGCAAAATCACTCTTGCTCATAACAACTTCTTCACGGGTAGTCATTTCAATTAAATAACCCGTTACTTTTTCTTCAAACAATGGCAAAGAAATTTCCATGCGAAATTGTTGATTTTCGTTTACTAATTTTAAAAATTGGTTGCGAACTTCGGGGGGATACTGCCTTGCTTGTTCCATGGCGCGTCCTTTAATTTCTTCTTCGGTCACTTCAATACCTTCACGGCGACCAATTTCATTAAGCAATAAGCCTAATTTTACGCGGCGCATCGCAATTTTGCGGTATTCCGTTTCCAATTCCGCCAAAGATTTGCCTTTATCCGTTTCATCAAGCTCATTATTTTCATGGGCATGGCTGACTTTGTCCCATAATTGTTTAAAATCACCTTCAACCATTGATTCGGGTAAATCAAATTCATATAAAGAATCCATTTGGTCTAATAATTGGCGTTTTTGCACATCGCGGGCATTTTCGTCATTTTGGTTTTCAATTCTGCCGCGCACAACATTTTTGAGCATTTCAACATTTTCAAAACCCATGGATTTTGCAAATTCATCATCAACTTCTTGGGCGACTTTTTCTTGAATTTCATGCAATTTAATTTTGAAATCCGTTTGTTTGCCCGCTAAATTCGGCGCGTTATATTCTTCGGGAAATTTCACGGAAATTGTGAATTCATCGCCGGCATTTTTGCCGATAATTTGTTCTTCAAACCCCGGAATAAATTGGTTTGAACCAATTTCCAGTGGGTGTCCTTCGCCCTTACCGCCGGGGAATGCAACCCCATCTAAGAATCCTTCAAAATCAATTAAAGCAACATCGCCATTTTGAACGGCGCGTTTTTGGCTAATTGCTTGGGGTTTGCTGTAATTTTGTGATAATTTTGCTAAAAATTCATCAATTTCTGTATCAGAAGTTTGCTCAACATAGCGAATTAACGAAATTTTTTCATTATCAATGATAGTAATTTCGGGCATAATCTCTAGTTCAACTTCAAAAATCAAATCAATTTTTTCGTCATCATAAATTTCGGTATTTAATTTAGTTACTTGCGGTTGCACGGCTGGTTTTAAATCCCGTTCGCTTAAAGCGGCACGAATTCCGTCTTGCACGGATAATTCAACGGCTTCTTGGCGCAATTCTTTGCCGAATCGTTGTTTAATTAAAGCAGTTGGCACTTTGCCGGGTCTGAATCCGGGCAAGTTAATTTTGTCTTTTGCATCGTTAATGCCAAGCTCAACGCGGTTATTGACATCGGTCGCGGTTTGCGTAATTTGAAATTTTCTTTTTAATTTTTCATTCACTAATTCAACAATTTGCATAATATCTGCCTTTCTTATTATGATATTTCTGGTGCGGGTGAAGGGAGTCGAACCCCCACGGGTCTCCCCGCCAGAACCTAAATCTGGTGCGTCTGCCAATTTCGCCACACCCGCCCGTTAGTCAATCTTTACCATGGATTTTTAACTAGTCAATAGTTATTTGCAATAAATACCCATGAAAAATCAAAAAAAGCGCAATTTATCGAAAAAATAAGCTGGCAAATATAATAATGCCAAAATATTTATTTGATTTAAATAACCGCAAACAACCCGCCGCATCATCAGGGTTAAATTGCCGAAATTGCCAATAAGCATGGCATAATGCCATTAACAACCCAATAAAATAAAATACGCCATAATTGAAAATAATCCCCAATATTATTAAGTTAAGCAAAAAAACCCCCATAATTGCCGCCAAAATTGGGCGAATTTTCTTGCCGAATTTAAGCGCAGTAGATTTGATACCCGCCATGGCATCGTCCTCTTTGTCTTGGCACGCATAAATTGTGTCATAAAATAAAGTCCATAAAATTGCATTGCCATATAAAAACCAAACTTCACCATCAGGGTAATAGCCGCTTGCGCCATTGGCAATAATTATCCCCCAATTAAATGTCATGCCCAACCAAAATTGCGGAAACCAAGTAATTCGTTTCATAAATGGGTATGGTATAAATAATAAAACCGATGCTAAACCATAAATAATACTTGGTTTGGGCAATAAAAGCAAAATTGCCAATCCCATTAAACATAAAAAAATACAAAAAAACACGGCGGATTGCACAGATACTTCACCCGAAGGAATAGGGCGCACGCGGGTTCTTGCCACTAAACCATCAATATCGCGGTCGGTAATATCATTCCAAACGCAACCCGCCCCGCGCATGATGATTGCCCCGAAACTTAGCAAAATCATATCAATAAGTAATTCTTGCCATGAAATATCATTACGGCATAACGCCAAACCCCATAATGTTGGCAACAGCAATAACCATGTGCCAATTGGGCGGTCAATGCGCATTAATCGCCAATAGGGGTGGGTGATTTTTGGCGAAAATTTAAATACCCAAAATTGTTGGTTTAAATCACTTGTCATGGTTAATTTTCTTGGCTTTTTGCCAATATTCTTCACTTTCGCGGGGCGTTAATTGCGTGTATTCCCGCCCGTCTTGCGCCATTAATTTTTCCATCATTGTAAATCGGCTGATAAATTTATTCGTTGCTTGGCGCATGATAATTTCGGCATTATTATTTGTTTTTCGGCTTAATTGCACGGCACAAAACATAATATCGCCAATTTCTTCGGCAATATTATCCGCATCATTATTTGCGATTGCTTGGTGAAATTCGTTAATTTCTTCGTGTAATTTCGTGATAACTTGGGCAATATTTTCCCAATCAAAGCCAAGCTTAGCGGCTTTTTTACTAATTTTTTCGGCAAACATTAAGGACGGCATATTATTCGGCACATCGGCAAATACCGAAGTTTTTTGCGAATTTTTTGCCAATTTTTCTTTGGTTTTTTCATTTTGCCAAATTTGCGCAACTTCTTCGGCATTTTTGGCGCGTTCATTGCCAAAAACATGCGGGTGACGGCGAATTAATTTAGCCTTTAAATCAGCGACAACATCATGAAAATCAAAAATTCCATTTTCTTGGGCAATTTGGGCATGAAATACGACTTGCAATAATAAATCGCCCAATTCACTTTGAAGTTCATTCATATCTTGCTTATCAATGGCATCTAGCACTTCATAGGCTTCTTCCAGCGTAAATGGCGCGATGGTTTGAAAATTTTGCGCCTTATCCCACGGGCAACCCGTTTCCTTGTCGCGTAATTTAGCCATAATTTGTAATAATTCGTCCATTTTAGGCTACGCTGACATTAAATCGTTTAATCCAAGCACCAAAGCTTAACACGCGCCAAATAAAATAATTAAAGGGGCGTCTGCCCGCGACCATATCATCAAATATCGCCAATACTTCATTGGTTAAAAGCCCTTGCGCCGCATCAATGGCTTCAATAATATGGGCACGAAAATCCACCGTGCCTTGTGAACGAACCCAATTAGATTCAGGCGTAACAAATCCCATTTTATCGGTGCGATTAATAATTTGATTGGGAATAAGATTCGTCATGGCAGATTTTAAAATGCGCTTGGTTACGCCGTGATGATATTTAAAATTATCGGGCAAAGAATGAATAAATTCCACTAAATTATAATCTAAAAACGGGTGGCGCGTTTCAATGGAATGCGCCATAGAATCGCGGTCTTCCCAATGTAATTGCACGGGCAAATAAGTTGATTTTAATTGCACATAGCTTAAATCACGCATTGACGAAGTGCGCGAACCCGCCAATAACAATGAATCATAGGGCAAGGCATGAAATTTTTGCAAATTTAGCCAATCTAATTTTCCCTCGGTGCGATTAAGCAAACGGGCAACTGGTTTGTTAAACCACGGGGTAATATTGCCAAATAAGCGCATTAATAATTCAGTATGGCTATAATGATGAATTTTATGAATTGCCTGCCATTCAGATATTAAATCCAATGCTTTGCCTTTTTTCAATAATCCCGCCATATAAACCCCTAAATACATATGATAGCCTGCAAGCTGTTCATCTGCGCCCTGTCCGCCAAGCATTACCTTGATTTTAGCCTGCGATGCGGCTTTAAAAACGCACCATTCGGAAAAAATACTGGTGGAGGAAAATGGTTCGTCTTGATGCCAAATAATATTGGGCAATTCATTAAAAAGGTCTTTTAATTGCGGAAATACATAATGCGCCTTGGGCTTAATTAGGCTGACCATCGCCGCAATATATTGCCGTTCGTCAAATTTTGCATCATCAAAACATGCCGAAAAAGTCTCCATATCAAATTTTTTATGATTATTTTGCAAAATTTGGTTGGCGCATGCTAAAATAGTAGATGAATCCATGCCACCGGATAAAGACGCGCCAACAGGCACATCGGCGCGCATTCGGTATTCCACCGCCCGTTGTAAATGTTCAGAAAATTGTTCAACCGCATCATTATATGTGCCATTGAATTTTTTATATTGCAATTTATAATAAGGCGTAATTTTTAAATTATCACCCCTGATAATATCATGAATATTCATATAAATATAATGACCGGGTTGTAAATGATTGACGCCATGGAACATGGTTTCGTTCGTGTGGTCTTGAAGGCTGGCGGTTAGAAAATCATAGGATAATTGGTGATTTAATTGCGATTTAAAGCCTTCTAAGACACTAAATACTTTGATTTCCGAACCGAACCCTAAACCACCATCCGCCATTCGGTATAAATATAATGGTTTTACGCCAAATCTATCGCGTGCCATAAATATTGTTTGGTCTTTTGTATCATAAATTGCCAAAGCAAACATACCATTAAAATAATCGCAACATTTAATGCCATATTCCGAATATGCCGCAAGAATAACCTCGCTGTCGGTTTGCGACACAAATTCATGCCCTAATTTTGCTAATTTTGTCCGTAATTCTTGGTAATTATAAATTTCGCCATTAAAAATTAACCAATATCGCCCGCGATAATTCATGGGTTGATGCCCATGCGCCGATAAATCAATAATGCTTAATCGCCGATAAATAAATTGCACAAAGCCACCCAATTTCATGGAATTAATTTCCGATAAATTTTCGTGCAATTGCGCGGGCGTATCATCACCCGCAAATGATTGCATGGTTTTGCCCGAAAATACGGCATATCCTTCGTCATCGGGTCCGCGGTGCCGTAAAGTTTTTGAAATTTTTGCCATTTGCTTGGCATTAATTTCAGTTTTATTGCCAAGGATAAATCCAGCTAATCCGCACATTAATTTGTCTTATATTTTAAAGATTGCCCATCAATTTTAATCACGCTACGGCATTCTTCAATCAAGGGGCGGATTTGTAAAATTTTAGTTTTACATAGGCGTAAATTTTGTTCGCATTTTTCAAAATTAATTTCTTTTTGGTCGTTGCATTTTATTTGCGTTTCATAGGGGCTGACTATCTTGCCAATTTTTTCAACTTCATAGCTAAGCGATAAGCATTTTGATTTTGCCAAGGGCGTTAATTGGTTAAAAACTTCAGTCGGGGCGGGCGAATTAAAATCGCATTTTTCTATAATTCGCTCTAAATAACTATCAAATGCCCGCGTGATAAAATTTTTATCTTGGGCTTTTAAAATAGCACCATTAACCACAAAGATGGTTGTTAAAACAAGCAATTTAAAATATTTATTATGAAACATATTAATTCTTCTTATACTTTAAAGCTTGATTTGTGTCAATTTTTATTTTATATCGGCAATCTTCAACAAATGATTTAATTTGAGTTAATTTAATTCGGCATAATTTAAGATTTGCCTCGCATACTGCCCAAGGCATTGCTTTATTATCCTCGCAACGAATTTGTGTTTCATAGGGCGTAATATAACTAGCCGCTTTATTAATTTCGCTGCGCAATACCGAACAGCTTGCTTTGGCGGCGCCGCTTAACTGACTAATTAATTCCAACGATAAATCACGGCGAAAATCACAATTTTGTGTCATATTATCAATATAATTCCCAAAGGCATTTATAATATAATTAGTGCCATCATCGGCGGCTTTCATTGGTGAATACGCGCATAAAATTGCTAAATAAATACTAGCAATATATTTTAACTTCATTTTGGCACCGACAGTCGCACTAAAACTTTACGACAATTATCATAAAAATTCCGTATATCATAAGCGGCTAATTTACATTGGCGGCGATTTATTTCACATTGTTCAATCGTTTGATTCTGGGTCGCTTCGCA
Source organism: Alphaproteobacteria bacterium (assembly GCA_965262605.1). GTDB lineage: Bacteria > Pseudomonadota > Alphaproteobacteria > JASGCL01 > JASGCL01 > CBDHFN01. Next base: position 768,546 of record CBDHFN010000003.1, read on the forward strand.
TTTTTTTTCCATATCGGTAGTTTTAATTTTATTGGCATATCGCAAATATCGGTAATAAAAATCACGGCATATTGCGCTTTCTTCTTTACCTTCTACAAAATCACGAATAACCTTGGGGAATTCGGTATTAAAATCGCAATTTTTGCGGGCATTTATCATAAAATTATCAATGGTTAAAAATATAATATTATCGGGATTAGTGATAGCGGTAGTGGTTGGACTTATGACCGAGGGAGTTGGCGTAATTAAACCTTGCGTATTTTGGGCGTAAGCCATAGTATTTGCCGCAAAAATGCCAATAATAAAAGCCGCTATTTTAAAAATTTTCATGTGATTGTCCATATATTCTTAAATTCTTTGAAGGGCTCACTTCGCTGGTAGTTTCATTATAATTAAAATTAACGATTGAATCATATTTTAACCACAAAGGACCATCAATGTCAATATATTTTACTGAATCATCATATAAAATATAAGCACCGAGCATGGACAAAGAACTGCCGACCATGCAGCCAATCATGATTTGTTTATTATGTTCTTGCGCTAATTTTTTTAAGGCAAAAGCCTCACTTAAACCCCCAGTTTTATCCAATTTAATATTAATTCCATCATATAAGCCACCGATTTTATGAAAATCAGCACAAATATGCAACGATTCATCGGCAAAAATCGGAATGGGTCTTGGACAATTTGCTAAAATTTCATCTTGCCCCGCCTTAAATGGTTGTTCAATCATGGCAATATTTAAAGTTTGGCATAAATTTATAACATTGAGATAGGTTGATTGATGCCAACTTTCATTCGCATCAATAATAATCGTGCAATTCGGGGCGTAAAGGCGAATCGCCTGTAATCTTGCCATATCGTCTTCCCCTGAATTTAATCCATCGCATTTAATTTTTAATAAGGGGCGATGCGCGTTATTTTTTGCTTCTAAGCCCACGGCATCAACACTATCAAGTGATAAGGTGTAAGCGGTAAACACTGAATTTAGCATCGGCAATTTTGCCAATCCCTTTTGGCAATCAAGATACCAAAGCGCGCTGTTAAGGGCATTACGCGCGGCACCATTATTTAAAAATTCATGGCAATTATCGCGATTAACAAGCCCGCTTTCTATTTTGTCTTGGCATTCTTGCAATTGCGCCATGGCGGAATCAATCGTTTCGCCATATCGTTTGTAAGGCACTGATTCGGCAACCACGGAATATAAACCATCGCTAAGCCTTAATCGCAAGACATCGGCTTGCAATCTTGCGCCGCGGGCAATTCTAAATTCGCGTTTTAATGGAATTGATTCGTGCCAAACATTCATTTTCATCAGTGAAACCTATCCAAATCGCTAAAATAAGTGTAATCTTTGTTGAAATGCAAGTCAATCGTATTGGTGGGACCATGGCGTTGCTTGGCAATGATTAATTGCGCGCGATTTTCCCATTCGCGTTTTTCTTCGTTATATTTTTCAATATCAGATTGGAATTTTTCTTCACTTTGCCCTTCTTTTTTCATGGGTTCGCGCAAATAATATTCATGGCGATATAAAAAACCGACAACATCGGCATCTTGTTCAATTGACCCAGATTCTCGTAAATCGGCTAATTGCGGGCGTTTATCATCGCGCGATTCCACCGACCTTGATAATTGTGATAAGGCAATAACGGGGACATTTAATTCTTTGGCGATAATTTTTAAGCCACGGGTTATTTCGGAAATTTCTTGCACGCGGTTATCGTTGCGCGAACCTGCTGAACCTTGTAATAATTGCAAATAATCAACAATAATTAAATCAATGCCTTTATACACGCGCAACGCCCGTCTTGCCCGTTGGCGAAGCGCGGTAATGGATAAGCCCGGTGTGTCGTCAATATAAAATGGCGTGGCACGAATTGTTTGAAAAGCTTCAACATATTTTTCAAATTCTTCGCTATCAAGATCATTTCTTCGCACCTTATCGCCTTTAATTTTCGCCACTTGCGTCAAAATTCTGTTGGCTAATTGATCCGAAGACATTTCAAGCGAAAAAAACAAAACCTTGCCGCCTTCGGTAATTGTTTCGCCACTATCTGGGTCTATATTTTGCTTGAATTTACGCGCGGCATTAAAGGCAATATTCGTGGCAAAGGCGGTCTTGCCCATTGCGGGTCTGCCCGCCAAAACAATCAAATCCGAACGATGCAAGCCCCCCATAATATCGTCAAGCCCACTAAACCCGCTGGGAATCCCGACAAGCCGTCCCGCGCGTTTGCGGGCATTTTGCACGGCATGCACGGCGGTTTCGCTTGCCTTTGCTAAAGAAACCAGCCGATTTTCTGCCGAATTTTTTTCGGCTAATTCAAATAAAGATTGTTCCGCCAATTCAATTTGCGTATCGGCATTTTCCCAATCGTCAAGATTCATAACATATGCCCGTTCCGCCATTTCTTGCCCAATAATTGCCAAACGGCGTTTGCGGTATAAGTCCAATAAAGTTTTGGCGTAATGATTAACATTAATGACTGATGGCACATTAAGGGCAATTTCAGCGATATAATCGGCTAATTGTGCGGAAAATAAATGCCGAATTGAGGCGGGGGTTGCGATTTGCCCTTGTTCTAAAACTTGGTGAATTGCGTCAAATATTTTCGCGTGGTTTGGCTCGTAAAAAACTTCTTTTGATAAAAATTCGGCAATATTATCATAAATATTATTATGGCGCAAAATCGCCCCTAAAACTGCGGCTTCAAGTTCAAGATTATGCGGCGCAAGCAAGGCGGTGGTTAATTCGTTATTTTTTTCATTCATAACGCCATATTATTCAATAAAAAGCAAAAAGCAATTAAAAAAAATTATTGACAAGCCTAAAATATATTATAATATACAATTAATGAAACTTATCATGCAAGGAGGATATATGCGCGATACAATTGAACATTTTACAAAACTTTACCAAGACAAACAAATTGACCGCAGGGGCTTTATACGCGGGGCAACTAGTTTAGGCGTTGGTATTGCAGCAGCGCAATCTTTGGCGTCAAAAGTTGATGCGCAAACCGCCAAAAAAGGCGGACATTTTAAATTGGGCGTTGGTTCTGGTTCAAGCACCGATGTTCTTGACCCGTCGTTAGCGAACTCAACTTCTAATGGCTTGCTTGCCAATGGCACGCTATATTCGTCTTTGTTGGAATATACATCAGCAGGCAAACTTTCAGGGGATTTAGCCGAATCATTTGAAGCATCAAAAGATGCGAAAGTTTGGCGATTTAAAATTCGTAAAGGCGCAACATTTCATAATGGCAAAACAATTACCGCCGATGATGTTTTAGTAAATTTACAATATCATATTGGCGATGCGTCAAAATCAAAAGTTAAAGGTTTATTTTCTTCGGTTGATTCCATGAAAGTTGACGGCGATAATGTGCAAGTAACTTTAAAAACTGGCAATGCTGATTTTGCGCTTTATATGACGGATTATCATATTGGCATGATGGCAACCAAAGATGGCAAAATTGAAAATGCTTTATCTGGTGTCGGTTCTGGTCCATACCAATTGGAAAAATTTGAAGCTGGTGTTTCAGGCAAAGTCAAAAGATTTGCCAATCATTATCAACAAGCAAATTTTGATTCCGCCGAAATTATCTCCATTAAAGATGTTGTGGCAAGAACAAATGCTTTAACTTCGGGTGAAATTCACGCAATGGACCGATGCGATATTAAAACCATGGATTTATTAAAACGCAATTCGGGGATTACGATTGTTAATGTTGTCGGCAATCAGCATTATATTATGCCGGCATTTACCGATACTGCGCCTTTTAATAATAAAGATTTCCGCAACGCCATAAAATACGGCATTAATCGTCAAGAATTAGTGGATAAAATTCTTTATGGTTATGGTTCGGTTGGCAATGACCACCCAATAAGCCCAAGCCATGCTGACCATAATGGTAAATTAGAACAAACAAAATTTGACCCCGATAAAGCCAAAGCATTATTGAAAAAATCTGGTTTAGATGGTAAATTTGATTTATCAACATCCGAAGCAGCTTTTGGTGGTGCGACTGATGCCGCCGCGTTAATTCAAGCGTCATTGGCAAAATGCGGCATCACCGTGAATATTATTAAAGAACCCGATGATGCTTATTGGGATAAAGTATGGATGGTTAAACCATTATGTTTGTCTTATTGGTCTGGTCGCGTGGCAAGCGTGCAAATGTTTGATACGGCTTATAAATCTGATGCGTCATGGAATGAAACCCATTGGAAAAACAAAGCATTTAATGATTTGTTAGACTCAACCCGTGCCGAATTAGACCCGAAAAAACGCCAAAATAATCTTTACGAATTACAAGCATTAATTCGTGATGATGGCGGCGCAATTATCCCCATGTTTGCGAATTATGTTAGCGCGCATTCAACCAAAATCGCAACTGGCAAAGTCGGTGGTGATTGGGATATGGACGGATTGCGTGCAGTTCGCCGTTGGTGGTTTGCCTAAGATTTTTAGTTGTAAAAATCAATTAAGGAGGATAGCGCAAGCTATCCTCTTTTTTGCGCTTGCTTAAATATTGTAAGCTTGGTATAAGAAATTATGGCTGAAATAATAATTTGCGATGATGATTCTGCGGTGCGCTTGGTGCTTGAAACATTAATCACGCGCCTTGGGCATACAAGCATTATTTGCGAAAATATTGGGCAATTAAGTGATGTGCTTAAATCCCAAAATGGCGAACGCGGGCAAGTGTTAATTTGCGATATTGCGTTGCCAGACGGCGATGGCTTGCAATTATTGCCAAAAATTCGGCAAATTCGTCCTGATTTAGGCGTGATAATTATCAGCGCAAGGGCAGATTTAATGACGAATATCCGTGCCAATCATGATGGCGCGTGCGAATTTATTGCCAAGCCTTTTGATATTAACCATGTCAGCAGTGTTATTAACCAATTTTTGCAATATATCCCCAATATTTCCTTACAAATTGGACAAAAAAATGACAATAATAATTATCAAATCATTGGGCAATCGCCAAAAATGCAAGTCATGTTTCGCACGATTGCCCGAACTGCCAAAACAAATTTATCCGTATTAATTATTGGCGAATCGGGCACGGGCAAGGAACTTGTCGCGCGCGCCTATCATCAATATTCCCATCGGCATCATAAAAATTTTGTGGCTTTAAATATGGCGTCCATACCCAAGGAACTCATTGAATCTGAATTATTTGGGCATGAAAAAGGCGCGTTTACGGGCGCGGTGCAACAAACCATGGGAAAATTTGCTGAAGCCGCCGATGGCACTTTATTTTTAGACGAAATTGGCGATATGCCCTTAGCGGCGCAAACCAGATTATTGCGGGTATTGCAAGATGGCGAATATTCCAAAGTCGGCAGCACGAAAATTGAAAAATCTCAAGCCCGCATCATCGCCGCCACCCATCGCGACTTGGGGCAATTAGTGCAAAAGGGGGATTTTCGCGCCGATTTATATTATCGGTTATTAGTGGTGCCGATTCATGTTCCGCCGTTGCGCGACCACCCCGAAGATATTCCAGAATTCGTCAAATTTTTTGCGCAAAAGGCAACAAAAATGGGGCTTGCGCCCAAGAATTTTTCTAAACAAGCTTGCAATTATTTGCAAAAATTGGAATTTCCGGGCAATATTCGCCAATTGGAAAATTTAATTTACCGCATTGCCGCTTTATATACCCAAGGCGAAATATCCAAAGAAATCATTGAAAAAGAATATTATTTGCATAAAATGCCGAAAAACCTTGATAGTAATGATAATTCCGCTGATTTACCCGATATGATTCGCGCTTTTATTAAACAAGATATTCATCGCCCGCATCAAAATTTATATGAATTTTATCATCAACAATTTGAAACTGCTTTATATCGCTTTGCCTTTGATTTTTTTAAGGGTAATCAATCAACCGCCGCCCAAATTTTGGGGCTTAACCGCAATAAAATAAGAAAAAAATGGCAAGACTTCGTTTAATTTTAACGCATAATTATCTGGTATTTATCGTTGCCTTATCATTGGCATTGCTGGGGGTATTGCTGTATTTTGTTTATGAATTAGCCTATTCGCACGATTCCAGCAACTTATCCACGATAATTTTTATCGGTATCGGCATATTTATTTTGTTAATTTTCATGCTGATTTTTTGGCACAAAGCCCGCCAAGCCCAGAAAAATCAAGCGGTGCGCTTGCAAATTCGCTTAATTGTGATTTTTTCGTTATTATTAATTGTGCCTTCGGTAATTTTAAATGGTTTTTCCTTACAATTAATTGAATTGGGCATAAATAATTGGTTTTCCGAACCTGTCAATAATGCTATTCGCAATTCTTATTCCATTGCCCAAGCATACCGCGAAGAGCATGTAAAAAATATTGAATCCGATGCGTTAAATATTGCCCGTGCCATAGATAACAACTTAATTGGCAAACCCAATACGGATAATGAAAATTTGGCGTGGCAATTACAATTAAATTCATCGTTGCGCGGCATAAAAGAAGCCTTTATTTTTACGCCCAACGCGGTTTTAAGCCGTTATGGCTTGTCTTTTTCCATGGAATTAGACCCTTTGGAAAAACAATTTTTAGAACGCGCCAAGCGCGGCGAAGTCGTAATTTTTCGCGATAAAAACGAAAAAATCCGCGCCTTAGTCGCCATGACTTCCATCACGAATGGATTTTTAATGATTCAACGCGATATTGACCCCGCGGTTATTGAACATTTAGCCAAAACCCAAGAATCTTTTGATAATTACAACCAAATTGAATATCAACGATTTAACATTCAATTATCCATTACCCAAGCCGTGATTTTATTGACATTGATTTTATTGGTAATTTCAATTACGATAATTTATATTGTTGCGACTAAATTCACGAATCGCTTGGGCGAATTATCCGAAGCCGCCAATCGGGTAAAAAATGGCGATTTTTCTGTGCGCTTAATTCCCGATAATAACCGTGATGAAATAAGCCGTTTGCGTCATAATTTTAATCGCATGACATTTCGTTTAGCGCACCAAAATATCCGCATTCAAACCGCCAATCAAAAAACCGAAGACGAACGGCAATTTATCGCCACAACGCTTGCCGCACTTTCCCAAGGCGTGATGAGCATTACCACCGAAGGCATTATTAATTTATGCAATAAATCGGCGTGTGATTTATTAAAAAAACCAGAAAATTTGTTAATTAATAATTCCATTATACCAATTTTACCCCAAGTAAGCGATTTATTAAGCCAAGCAAAAACCCTGCCCCAAGGGGAATTTAGCCAAATTATCACCCCAATTCACCATGAAGCAACCATCATACAAATTCGGGTTGCTTATTTGGGCGAAGCTTTTGGTTTTGTGCTAACTTTGGACGATTTAACGCCCTTAATTGTCGCTGAACGCCAAGCCGCATGGTCCGATGTCGCACGGCGCATCGCCCACGAAGTCAAAAATCCTTTAACCCCGATTCAATTATCGGCGGAACGATTGCGCCGTAAATACCTTAGCCATATTACCTTTGAGCCACAGATTTTTGAACAATGTATTAATACTATCATCAGGCAGGTCGCCGATATAGGCAGGCTAATTGATGAATTTTCTAAATTTGCGCGTATGCCCGTGGCGCAAAAATCACCAATAAATATTTTAGAAATATTGCGTGAAGTTATATTTTTGGAACAAAGCCGCAATAGCAACTTAAAAATTAATTACCGCTCTGCGCAAAGTGAATTTATGCAAGATTGCGATAAATCCTTAATGGCGCAAGTTTTCACCAATATCATCAAAAACGCGCATGAAGCCTTAGAAAAACAGGAAAATCCCGTTTTGGATATTATTTTTAGCCAAGAAAACAAACAAAATTGCTTGATTTTTCGCGATAATGGTAATGGCTTTCCCGTGCCGATTAATAATGTATTTGAACCATATGTCACCACGAAATCTTCGGGTTCTGGTTTGGGATTGGCTATCACCAAAAAAATTCTTGAAGACCATGGTTATAAAATCGCATTACGCAACCGCACGGATGATGATGGCAAAATCCTTGGCGCCGAGGTAATGATTATTTTTATACCTTGATTCCCCAATAGGCATTGCTTATTTTGCAACATGGGCGATTTAATTGATAAATTAATATCAAATCGTGGATACTAGGGGATTAAGGCTTGGCAATAATGAAATATATGCTAGGCTATTTTTTCAATTCGGATTCTAATTGGGGGACGGCTTGAAATAAATCCGCGACAAGCCCATAATCAGCGACTTGGAAAATCGGTGCATCTGGGTCTTTGTTAATTGCCACGATGATTTTACTATCCTTCATGCCCGCCAAATGTTGAATCGCGCCCGAAATGCCGACGGCGATATATAAATTTGGCGCGACAACTTTACCGGTTTGCCCAACTTGGTAATCATTGGGGGCAAAACCCGCATCAACCGCGGCGCGCGATGCGCCAACTGCAGCGTTTAGGCAATTTGCTAACCCTTCAACCAGCGCAAAATTTTCTTTGGACGCCATGCCCCGCCCGCCCGATACAACAATTTTTGCCGAAGTTAATTCGGGGCGTTCGGATTTTACCGCTTCTAAGCGCAAGAATTTGCTTGATGATTCTGCTTTTGCGCCCGCGACTTCTTCAAAACTTGCATTGCCGTTTAGTTCGGCTGGTTCAAACGAAGTGCCCCGTACGGTGATAATATTTAAAGCTTGGCTTGATTCCACAGTGGCAATGGCGTTGCCAGCATAAATTGGGCGGTCAAATTTTTGCGCCGAATGCACGGCGGAAATTTCCGAAATTTGTTGCACATCAAGAATTGCCGCAAGCCTTGGCATGAAATTTTTACCATAACTATTCGCCGAAGCCAAAATATGCGTATAATTTTTAACCATGGGGTGAATAATAGCGGTAATTTGTTCCGCCGTTAAATTATCCGAATCAGATTTTGCAAAAATTACTTTGCTTAAACCCGCAATTTTTTGTGCCTTTTTTGCTAAATCAGCGTTATTGCCAATGACCAAACCATGGCATTCGCCCCCGATTTTCACCGCGGCACTTACCGAAGCCAACGAGTTTAATGATAATTCTTCACCAACGAAATCACATACTATTAAATTGCTCATAATATTTCTCCTTATATAACTTTGGCTTCGTTGCGTAATTTATCAACCAATTGGGCGGGGCTGTCAAGTTTCACGCCAGATTTACGGGTTGTGGGTTCAATTACTTTAACAATTTTCAAGCGGGGCGCAACGACAACGCCTAATTCTTCAGCACTAAGGCTGTCAATCGGTTTTTTCTTTGCCTTCATGATATTGGGCAAGGATGCATATCGTGGCTCATTCAAGCGCAAATCAACCGAAATAACGGCGGGCAAAGCGCATTCCATCACTTCCAAGCCACCATCAACTTCGCGGGTTGCTTCAAATTTATTGCCATTAAGCGCAATTTTGGACACAAAGGTTGCTTGCCCCCAATTTAACAATCCCGCCAAAGATTGTGCGGTTTGATTGGCGTCATCGTCAATGGCTTGCTTGCCACAAAGGATTAATTGCGGTTGTTCTTTAAGCGCAACGGCTTTGAGTAATTTAGCCACGGCTAAGGGTTCAATAGCTTGCTCAGCAAGGATATGAATACCTCTATCCGCGCCCATAGCTAAAGCAGAACGAATAGTTTCTTGCGCGGCGGCGGGTCCAATGGATACAACCACAATTTCGGTGGCAATGCCTGCTTCAAATAAACGAATGGCTTGCTCCACTGCGATTTCATCAAAAGGATTCATTGCCATTTTGACATTTTCTAATTCCACAGCGGAATTATCTGATTTGACGCGCACTTTGACATTATAATCAATGACGCGTTTGACGGGCACTAATATTTTCATTATTTTACCTTTCCTTAAAATTTTTCACTAAATTTTCCCTAATTTTCCCTGGGGTTTGCTAAATTAAACCATTGCATACATAATTTTTATGCAATTGACAAGTAAAATTGCGACATTTTTAAAATTATTTTGACATGCAGTTAAATTTTAAAAACAGAATCTTGGGTTTTTGCATGCTATCCTCCTCATTCCGAAGCGACGCCGAAAATCTGACGATTGGAAGGGAAGGATAGTGTTTTTAAACAAAATATAGTGCGTTTAAAAATAGTATTCTTCCCCTCCTAAGCGAAGCAGTTTGCGAAGCAAAATGGAGGGGTGCGCCAAAGGCGCGGGGTGGTTTAAAAAAATTGCAGTAATAAACCACCCCGTCAAATTCTGCGCATATGCTTGAATTTGCCACCCCTCCGCTTCGGCTACGCCGAAAATCTTTCGGTTGGGGGGAAGGATAGTATTTTTAAACGCCCTTAACTCCGTTGCAAAATGCTAACTGTTGCAAAAATGCAACAGGTTGCAAAAAAATCAAATATTCTTAAAAAAATATTTGCAATGCCCCGCGTGATAAAATAGATATAAATTAATATTGCACTTAGGCAATATAAAAAAATTGGTTAACCAATTATTTAACAATTCATTATGGAGACAAAAATGAAAAAAATCTTATTAGGCACTTCAGCCTTAATCGCAATGAGCTCAGTCGCTTTCGCTGGCGAAGCTCCCAAAATGTCAATTTCTGGTTCAGCAGCTGTATTTATTGATGTTCAATCAGCAAATGCCAAAGATAAAACATCTGGTGTAAAATCTGGTGCTTCTGGTAATGATACAGGTCATGACATTATTCAACCCGGTTGGATGAATGAAATTAAATTTTCTGGCAAAGGCAAAACCGATGCTGGTTTAACATATGGTGCATATGTTGAATTGCGTCCAATTGGTGCTGCTGCTTCTGACGAAGCTGGTATCAGCTTTGGTGGCGATTGGGGTACTTTGGAATTAGGCAATGTTGATGGCATTAACCATAATACCTATATCACGGGTTCTGATTATAATGGTTCATCTTCAGGTGGTCCAGATAATATTGGTTCAGCTGCTGGTTCAGGCAAAGCTATTTCTTTGGATGGTCTTAATGGTGACGATAATAAAATCACCTATACTGCACCTTCAATTGGTGGCGTAAGCGGTGGTATTTCATATACACCACAAGACAAATCAAAGAACGATTCAACAAATAATATTAAAAACAAAGAACAGAATTCAGTAGTTACAGTTGCTTTAACTTACGGTGCGAAAATTGGCGATGGTTCGGTTAATTTAGCTGCTTATACGCAACGCGGTACAGCTGATACTAAAACAAATCGTAGCTGGAGCGCATACCATGTTGGTGGTTCAGTTGGTTTCGGCGCAATTACAGCTGCTTTAGGCTATTTCAACAATGGACGCGGTGGCATTGCTAAAACTGGTTTAACTGATGGCGATAAATCAGAAAATGGCAAAACCATTGATTTTGGTGTAAGCGTTGCTTTGGGTGGCGGTACAACTGTTGGTGCTTCGGTTACCAAAGGTTCTGTATCAACCAATAAATCAGCTGTTGGTTCAAAAACCAAAAATGCAACTGAAACTTGGTATTCCGTTGGCATGACCACTCCAATTGCTGATGGCGCAAATTTAGTTGCTTCTGTTGATTATGACAATGGCGACACTGGCGCAGCAAATGGTTATGGTAAATCAAACACCACCCAAGTTTTAGTTGGTACTCGTATCAGCTTCTAATTTGGGACAAGCTTAGCTTGTTAAAATTTAGGGTAAGGGGCGAAGCAATTCGCCCCTTATTTTTTATAATAAAATTTTTCCGCAAAAATTGCGTCATGCAACGGGATTTAGTGGGCTTGAAAATTATTTTTACATTGCCGAAGATGCGCAAAAAATGCGGTTGCTTGCTGTTCATCAGAAATATTGCCGACTCGCGCAAAATTACATGCCCGTTGCAATTTTTCATCATCGGCACGCAAAAAAGGATTCGTATTGAGTTCAGATTGTAATTTGACGGGAATTGTCGGCAAGTTATTTGCCCGTAATTGGATAATATTTTGTATTAATTGGTCAAATTCGGGGTTTTGTTCATTAAGGCTTGCGACAAATTCTGCGTTGCTAAGCGTATATTCATGGGCGGGAAAAATCAGGGTTTTAGGGGCAAGGCGACGAATTTTTATTAAACTATGCCACATTTGTGTTGCTGTGCCTTCAAATAATCGCCCACAACCCAATGAAAACATGGTATCGCCACAAAATAACCATTGTTCTTGGGGGAAATAAAAGCCAATATGCCCAATTGTATGCCCGCTTAATTCCATAATATCTAAGATAATATCACCGAAAATTAATCGTTCACCCTCATGCACAAGATTCGTCAGATGCGCGATGCGTTGTGCATCAAATCCGTAAATTTTGCAATTAGTTGCTTGCTTAATTTGCCAATTACCGCCGATATGGTCGTTATGATGATGGGTATTGCAAATTGCGGTAATATTCAAGCCGTTTTTTTGGCAATAATCTAAAATAGCATCCGCATCGGGCGTGTCTATCACCACGGCTTGCCGATTCGCACCCTCAATGATATAAGCATAATTATCTTGCAAAACAGGGATTTGATGATATTTCACCATCAATTAATGATGAATATTATCCGTATTTTCCATATTAGCTGGTTCGGCTTTTTCTGGAATAATCGGGTCATCTTCCCAAATTACTGGTTTAATTTTTTGCACTAAGGCAATTTCAAGCACTTCATGCGCCCAAGTAACTGGCTTAATAATTAAATTATCGCTGATGATTTTTGGTAATTCCACTAAATCTTTTTCATTATCTTTGGGGATAATCACGATTTTAATGCCCGCACGCATTGCCGCAAGTAATTTTTCTTTTAAGCCACCGATGGGTAAAACCCGACCCCGTAGGGTAATTTCGCCCGTCATCGCCACTTCGCGATTAACCGCAATGCCCGTTAAAGAAGACACCATAGAAGTTACCATTGCCACACCCGCCGAAGGACCATCTTTGGGGGTTGCCCCTTCGGGAACATGGACATGCACATCATTTTTTGTCAGTGTTTTCTTGTCAATGCCCAAGCTTGCCGCGCGGGAATTAACATAATTACTTGCTGCTTCAATGGATTCTTGCATGACGGATTTTAAATTACCAGTTTTGGTAACTTTGCCATTGCCGCGTTTTAAGATGGATTCAATCATTAAAATATCGCCACCAACTTCCGTCCATGCCAATCCAGTTACAACCCCGACTTGATCCTCTTCTTCGGCTTTGCCGTATCTAAATTGTTTAACACCCGCGAAATCAGCCAAATTATCGGCAGTAATCGCAATGGCTTTTTCCTTAGATTGCAGGATTTTACGCACAGATTTGCGGGCTAATTTTTGCAAGCTTCGCTCCAAACCACGCACGCCAGCTTCCCTTGTGTAATATCTTATAATATCACGAATGGCGTCGTCATTCACCGAAAATTCGCTTGTTTTTAAGCCATGGTCTTTAATGATTTTTGGCACTAAATATCCCTTGGCAATGGCAATTTTTTCTTCTTCGGTATAGCCAGATAAGCGAATAATTTCCATTCTGTCCGCCAAAGGCGCAGGAATATTCATGGAATTTGCAGTGCAAATAAACATAACATCCGATAAATCATAATCAAGCTCTAAATAATGGTCATGAAAAGTTGAATTTTGTTCGGGGTCAAGCACTTCCAGCAAAGCCGCCGAAGGATCGCCCCGCCAATCACCGCCCATTTTATCAATTTCGTCCAATAAAAATAAGGGGTTTGAATTGCCAGCTTTTTTCATGCCTTGAATAATGCGACCGGGTAATGAACCAATATAAGTGCGCCGATGCCCACGAATTTCAGCTTCATCTCTTACGCCGCCTAAGGACATTCTGACAAATTTGCGATTCGTTGCGCGGGCAATGGATCGTCCCAACGAAGTTTTACCAACCCCGGGAGGTCCGACTAAACAAAGGATTGGTCCTTTTAATTTCTTGACGCGCAATAAAACGGCTAAATGTTCCAAAATTCTTTCTTTGACTTTTTCCAAACCATGATGGTCGGCATTCAGAATTTTTTCAGCAAAATCAAGGTCTTTTTTAGTTTTTGAAGGATTTAACCAAGGCAATGAAACAATCCAATCTAAATAATTGCGAATCACCGTCGCTTCGGCGGCGACTGGGCTCATTTGTTGCAATTTTTTTACCTCGGCGTTAAATTTATCGCGGGCTTCTTGGGTTAATTCTAATTGCGCGGCGCGTTCCTTAATTTCATCAATTTCGGATTTACCTTCGCCTTCGCCGCCTAATTCGCGTTGAATCGCTTTCATTTGTTCGTTAAGATAATATTCGCGTTGAGTTTTTTCCATGGATTTTTTTACACGGCTGCGAATTTTCTTTTCAACTTGCACGATGGAGATTTCGCCTTCCATGTGATTAAGGATTTTTTCTAATCGTTGGTCAATGGCGAATAATTCCAATAATTCTTGGCGTTCGGATAATTTAATCGTCAAATTTTGCGCAATAGTATCGGCTAACTTACTGGGTTCGGTGATTTTTTCCACGGAATTGAGTAATTCTGGGGCAATTTTTTTGTCTAATTTAGCATATTCAGAAAAATTAGACGCGGCGGTTTTTGCCAAAGCGGGTAATTCTTCGGGATTGGCGACAAATTCCACAACGGGCATAACTTGGGCGGTAATAAATTGCCCATCGTCTTGATATTTCATGATGCGCACGCGTTTACCACCTTCAATAAGCACCTTTACCGTGCCATCGGGCAAGCGCAATAATTGCATCACCGTGCCCATGGTGCCGACTTCGTATAAATCCTCAGTTTTGGGGTCTTCTATGTCTTCGCGTTTTTGGGTTACTAATAATATTTCTTTTTCAAGCCGCATGACTTCGTCAAGCGCATTAATGGAGCGTTCACGCCCGACAAATAATGGCACAACCATGCTTGGGAATACAACAATATTGCGAAGTGGCAATACGGGATAAGTTTCAATATTTTTCATTTTTTACCTTAATTTCATCTTGTTAAACTTAATATAATTACGATTATTCAAATATCAAGCCATTAAGCTGATTTTTGTGCAGATTTTTTATTATACACATATTCAGGTTCAGATTTCCCCAAAACAACATCGGGCGTGATAATAATTTCACTGACATTGGTCATAGCTGGCACTAAATACATGGGTTCTAATAAAAATGATTCTAAAATACTGCGCAATCCCCTTGCGCCAGTTTTTTTATTAATTGCCAATTGGGCAATTTGCTCCATTGCTGCTTCGGTGATGGTTAATTCCACTTTTTCCATCGCAAACAAGGCTTGATATTGGCGCACAAGCGCGTTTTTCGGCATGGTTAATATATCAATTAACGCGGCTTTATCCAATTCATTAAGCGTGGCAATCACGGGTAATCGCCCAATAAATTCAGGAATTAAACCAAATTTTTGCAAATCATGCGATTCAACTTCGCCCAATAAATCATTCATGGTGCGGTCGTCTTCATGCTTAATTTCCGCGTTAAAGCCAATTGAGGTGCCTTTTTGGCGCATGGCGATTAATTTTTCTAAACCCGCAAACGCCCCACCGCATATAAATAAAATATTGGCAGTGTTGACTTGCACAAATTCTTGTTGTGGGTGCTTGCGCCCGCCTTGGGGGGGGACAGATGCGATGGTGCCTTCAATAATTTTTAACAAAGCCTGTTGCACGCCTTCGCCCGATACATCACGCGTGATTGAAGGATTATCAGATTTACGGCTGATTTTGTCCACTTCGTCAATATATACAATGCCCCGTTCCGCCGCGGCAACATCATAATTGGCGGCTTGTAATAATTTCAAAATAATATTTTCAACATCTTCGCCAACATAACCTGCTTCGGTAAGGGTTGTGGCATCGGCAACGGTGAAGGGAACTTTTAAAACCCGCGCCAAAGTTTGCGCCAATAAAGTTTTCCCCGAACCCGTAGGTCCGATTAATAAAACATTGGATTTTGATAATTCCGTTTCCGAACCCGATTCATTATGCCTTAATCGCTTAAAATGATTATATACCGCCACGGATAAAACTTTTTTTGCTTTATCTTGCCCAATGATATATTGGTCTAAAAATTTTCGCAAATCTTGGGGGCTTGGTAAATCGCTGACATCTTTGTCATTTTGGCTGATATTTTCTTCTTTGATAATATCAAAACACAAGGATACGCACTCATCACAGATAAAAACTTCTGGACCGGCGATTAATTTTTTTACTTCCTTTTGGGTTTTATTGCAAAAAGAACAATTAACATGGCGAATTTTTGATTTTTTGGAATCTTCATTATCACTTGACATGGGCTACCTCTTAATAATACTAATTTCAATCTAAACCATTTCAAATATAATGCAACAGAATTTTTTTTATTTTTTCATTTTTACCTATTGTGCAAAACGAAATTCTTAAAAAATGCCAAACTTGCAATTCCAACGGCAACTAATTGATGTAAGGCAGCAATGGCAATCGGCACATAAAATAATAAAGTCATAATGCCCAATAAAATTTGCACGCCAATCGCCATTAAAAACAATAAATTTGCCGTGGTTTTATGCCAAAAATATTGAATAATTGCGAAAATACCAATGATATAGGCGATGATTCGGTGGTTAAATTGCGCGGCAATCGGATTTTCCCCCCAATTTTGCCAAAAATTAGTAAATTGCCAATAATCAGACGGAAAAAATTGCCCATTCATTAAAGGAAAATCATTATGCAAAAAACCACCGCGAAGCCCCGCAACCAATGCCCCGCTGATAATCATGCAAAAAATCCCCAAAAACCATAAAATCGCGCTTAACCGAAATTGGAATTTATAATTAAAATTCTTGGCGATAAGGGCGATAATCACCATTAATACGGCTAATGCCATGCCTAAATGAATTGCCAATCGGTATTGGCTGACTTCGGTGCGGGCGATAAAGCCACTTTTGACCATCCACCAACCTATGAAGGCTTGAATTAAGCCAAGACAAAAAATAAGACCCAAATATTTATAATCGCTGGGTTGTATGGATTTTTTGCCAATATTTATTATTAAACCACCAATAAAAACGATGCCAATCAGTCGCCCCCAGACGCGATGAATATATTCCCACCAAAATATTTGCTGAAAATCTTGCAAAGAAAAATCATGATTCCTTAGTCGGAATTGCGAAGTTTGCTGATATAATTCAAAAAATTTTTGCCATTCTTGCTGATTTAATGGTGGAAAAATACCATGAATAGGTTGCCATTCAACCATTGACAATCCCGAATCAGTCAGTCTTGTGATGGCGCCAATGACAAACATTAATATCACCATAATTGCCGATATTATCAACCATAATCGGTAGGTATTTAAGCGAATTTTTTTATTAAACATAAAATTTTATTATAATTTATTATAAAAATTGTCAATATAATAATATTATTCTATAAAAACACTTCATGAATATTAAATTAATACTTGCAAATAAAGTTATTTTTTATTATATTAAAAATTGGAGCATAATATATGGATGGCGGTTCGGTTTTTTTATTAATTTTATCACTGACCTTTGGGTCGGTGGTTGTGTCTTTGTTTGTTGGCGAAGATTTTCCAATGCTTGGACCCATGGGTGCGGCATTAAAACGCTTGTTGGGCGGTAAAGAAACTGGCAAAGGCGATGGACGCGAAGGCGATTTATTGATGCAAAGCGCGCAACAAGCCTATATTTCCAAGGATTATGAACGCGCCGCCACGCAATTTATTAGCGCCGCGGGCGTGTTTCGCACAAGCGGCAATCGCAACATGCAGGCGCAATCAACAATTAAAGCCGCCGAAATTCTGTCGCGTATGGGGCAAAAAACCGAAGCCCAAGATATGCTTGACGAAGCCGAGTTAATTTACCGCGAGACAAATCATGTTGGTGGTTTAGCCTTGTTAAACCGAATTTATGCCGAACATGATTCGCGCCATGGTGCCAGCGAAGAGGCGTTGGGTAAATTCAACGAATCCGCAAGATTTTGTCAATTGGCTAATGATAAATTGGGTATGGCTTTGTCGTTTAAGGGTTTAGGTGATTTATTTATTAAAAAGAAAAATTTTGAAAAAGCCCGCGAAAATTACGATAAAGCCTTGCCTTTATTACAAGAGGTTGGCGCCAATCAAGAATGTTCGGAAATGTTGCTGGCATTGGGAACTTTGGAATACCGATTGGAAAACCGCGCCAAAGCAAGAGCATGTTTAACGCAAGCAACAGGGCTTTGTCGGCAGTTAAATAATATGTTAGGATTCGCCAATGCCGAATTTGGTATTGGCACGATAGATTATGAAAATGCCCAATATAACGATGCTTTAACCCATGCTGGTTATGCCATGCCAGAATATGAAAGTTTAGGTAATGTTTTGGGAGTGGCGCGGTGCTTGTTAGTAATGGGTGAGGCATATGAAAAATTAAATAATTACGCTAAAGCGTCAGAATATTATCAAAAGTCTATGGTTACTTTTCGCGGGTCAAGCAACCATGCCGAAGAAGCAAGATGCACCATGGGTATTGCACGGGTTGCCGCCAATAATGGCGAATTTGAAACGGCACGAAATGCCTTTAATGTTGCGATAACCTTGCATAAAGCCGCGTCAAATTCCAAGGGCGAAGGTGAGGCATTAGTGGGCTTGGGCAATGTTTTGGCGGATAATTTAGACGCAGATGGCGCAAGGGAGCAAGCCAATACAGCCCTTGAATTATATCAACGAATTGGGCAAAGGTCGGGCATTGGCGATGTGAATTTAATTTTCGGGCGGTATCATTTTTTAAAGAAAGAATATGATTTAAGCATGGATTTTTATAATAAAGCCATTGATAATTTCAAAATATCCAACGAACAATATGGCGAAGCCCAAGCAAATTTCCATAAAGCAATTTTATTATTGAAAAAGAAAGATTTATTTAATGCCCGTTCGGCAATTGAAACTTCGTTAAATTTATTTCGCAATATTAATAATAAATTTGGCGAAGCATTGGCGTTAATCAAATTAGGCGAATCAGAAATTCAAGAACGAAATTTTGACAAAGCCTATAATGCCACTAATAATGCGCGGGGCATTTTAACCGCGCTTGAACAAAGAAAATATGAAGGCATTGCCATGTTGCAATTATGTATCATCGCCATTGAAAAAAATAATTTGGACGAAGCTCAAATTTTAATTCAAAATGCCATGCCGAATATTCATTCTTCGGGAAATATGCGATTGGTTGCTGATGCCGAAATCGTGCAAGGTTCATTATACAGCTCTAAGGGTGAAAATGACAAAGCCCTTGTTTCATATAATCAATCATTAAATATTTATACAAATTTAGCCGATGATGAAAAAATTGCTGAAACTTATCTTAAAATAAATGCGCTTGATGGTGGCGACCCGCGTGCATCGCTGGAACATTTACGCAATGCCCTTGAAATATATAAGAAAAATGAGAATTTTGCAGGACTGGCGCAAACCCATATGGAAATTGGCAAAAACCAATTAAAATTAAAAGAATATTCCAATTCGCGCAAATCCTTAAATATGTCATTAGATATTATGGATAAAAATAATATTGTATCATTCACCGCCGAAGTGCAATATTATCTTGGCATGGTGTGTATGGCGACTTCGCTTACCGAAGAAGCTTACACGGCATTTGCTATCGCCAAGGATTACGCCGCCCGTGGTGGTTATACGCAAGTTGAATCTATGGCTTTATTGCAATTATCTAATTTAATTTTGGACAAAGACCCCGCCGCCGCGGCGGAGATGTTAGAGCGTGTTTTGGTTATTAAAGAGAAAAATGGCGAACAAAATAAAGAAGAATTGGGTAAAATCGCCCTTAATTTTGGCAAGGCAACATTTTTATCGGGCAATCCGCAAAATGCCATTGTTGCGCTTAAAAAAGCTTCTGCTTATATTGAAGCGGTTAATAAACCAGATTTATTGGCGTTTGCCCAAAAAATCTTGGGTGAATCTTATTTGGCAATTAATGAAATTGAGCTAGCCGAGCAAAATCTTAAACGGGCAATGGCTTCATTTCGCAATTTTAATAAACCCCTTGAAGAAGCAGAATCCATGGTAAGTTTGGCAAAAATTCACTTAAAAAATGAAAATAACCAAAAATATAAAGATATGATTGATCAAGCGGCGATGATTTATAATAATTTGGGCGATGCGCAAAAAGCCCGTGAAGTGCAGGCTGGTTTAATATAATGTCCAATCGCATCATTATTTTAGACACAGAAACCACTGGACTTGCCGCCAAAAATGGCGATAAATTAGTTGAAATTGGGGCGATTGAATGCCATGGTTTTACCATTGGGCGCAGTTTTCAGCAATATATTAACCCCGAACGCGATGTGCCGATGGAGGCAGAAAAAATTCATGGTTTAAGCACAAAATTTTTGCAAAAATATCCGACTTTTGTGGAAATAATTCCAAAATTTTTGGAATTTATTGGCGATTCCCCCTTGGTAATTCATAATGCAAGCTTTGATATGGGATTTATAAATTATCAGCTTGAAGAATGCGGTTATCCGAAAATTAGCGACAAGCGAATTATTGATTCATTAATCATTGCCCGAAAGAAATTTCCGGGGGCGCAAGCCTCATTAGACGCTTTATGCCGCCGCTTTGGTATAGATAATTCTAACCGCGAATTTCATGGTGCTTTGTTAGACGCCGAATTATTATGCGAAGTTTGGATTGAATTAAATGGCGGACGGCAAAATAATTTTGATTTAACCATCAATAATCAACCCAATGAAATGGTGAATGATAATATTTCCGCAAAAATAATCAATGCTTCGCCCTTGCAAATGCGCCCATCGCGGCAATTTCCGATTGATGAAACCGAATTTCTGGCGCATCAAAATATGGTGCAAACAAAAATTAAAAATGCACTTTGGCTTGCATCTTAAAATCCTGTAATTATTGCCATTGCTAATGAAATTTTCAAAATTATTGGGGATTCAACTATATTTCAAGTAATTGTTTTTTTTACTTGACATTACTTAAATTATTTGGTATATGTTATTTATGGTTAGCAGAAGGTTAGCCTTGAAATTGGGTGAAACCCATAAGACAATTGGGGTTAGAATGACTTCAATATTTCATACCTAGAATGGGATTGATGAGTGCAATTGTAATGCGTGTGCGAGCTAAGTTAGTATCCACCAGAGTTTATTGTGATTATTATGAACAGCCATATTGGTTTTTCTTTATTTTAGGCTACCTTCAACCAAAAAAGCGCATGATTCTTAATGGTATTTAAGATATTGGCAGTTTTTATGGTGTTTTTCCATGTTTAACCGCCCAGAACGGGCAATTTAACCTAGAAAGGTAAGACAATGACGGCTATTACTTTATCTGCATCGCAGAGGAGGAACTTACTATCTTTGCAAGATACGCAAGTCCTCGCAGACCGAACAAACATACGATTAGCAACAGGCAAGCGGGTCAATAATGTATCCGATGACGCGGTAAGCTTCTTCCGCTCACGGGCATTAGTGCAACGCGCCGAAGATTTTTCTATTCGTCAAGATAATATCACCCAAGGTATTGAAACAATCAACGCCACGCTGACAGCGGTGGATGCTATTGATTCACTTTTGAAGCAATTGCGGGGCATAACCGAGGCGACCAGAAGTCAGCTACGCACTGAACGAATTGCTTCAACCAGTCAATTTCGCGAAATATTTCGGCAAATTAGCTTAGTTATTAACGATGCTTCTTACCAAGGGTTAAATTTATTAAATTCCACTGCCAATAAATTAGTGGTATTTTTTGGCACAAAATCAGCATCAACTTTAACTGTGCGCGGGCTTTCGTTAAATGCTTATTCCAAAGTAGATGGGAATAATAGTTATGTTACTTCTTTTAATTCCAATCATTTATTTACCCAATTTATTGCATTTAAAGGCAATGCAAATGGTTCGGATATTACGGTGCAATTTTCCCGTATTTTTACATCAGTCGCCAAAGCCGCAAATGGCGCGCAAATTGGTGGATTTGGATTTTCCAATATTGGTGATAATAATTCCAATGTTAATGACATTGACAGGACTATCACAAGATTGGATTCGGCTATCACAAGGTTAAGGGCGCATGCCGCTATTTTTGGCTCAAATGCTTCTATCTTGACGACAAGACAGACATTCACCAAAAATTACATTAATACGCTAAGAACGGGCGCAGATTCGCTTGTTCTTGCGGACTTAAACGAAGAAGCCGCGTCTTCGGTGGTGCTACAAACCCGCCAGCAATTGGGAATTAATGCCCTGAAATTATCAGGCAATCAGACCCAAGCTATCGTTTCCTTAATTCAATAATAAATAATTATTGAAGCATCAAAAAGTTGCCAATAAAGCAGGCGGTGGGATTAGCCGTCAACTTATTGCCCATCGCCTGCGGCATCTTTTTTCTTAATTAATAAGTTGAACGAGTTAATGAATAATAAATTCTGGAATTTATTACTCTTTACCCCGCTATGGTCCGAAAAAGCGGTTTGCCCTGTTGGAAATCAACCCAACAGGGCATTGGGTTTTATAATGCTATAAGCATTGGGTTTTATAATGCTATAAGCATTGGGTTTTATAATGCTATAAGCATTGGGCTTTATAATGCTATTTATTACGGGTTATTTTTACGCTAATTCCATGATTAAGCTTTCAAATTTGACAGCTTCGCCGATTTTCGTATGAATAATTTTAATTTCACCATCATGCGTGGCGCGCAAGATATTTTCCATTTTCATTGCTTCCATGGTGGCAATTTCTTGCCCTGCTTTAATATTATCGCCAATTTTCACGGCAATTCGGGTAATTACGCCGGGCATCGGTGCCAAAATTTCCTTCGCCGAATGGGTGGAATCATATTTAAGCATAATTCGTCGTTGCGGGGCAATTCGGGCGGGCATAATTTGCATGGTTAAGCGCAAACCATCTTGGCTGATGGTGATATTTTGCTGATAATGATGAATAATTGCTTGATATTCCGTGCCATTTTGCCGATAATTCATGACTAATTGATTGGGGTGCCACGCAGTTTCAATCGCTATATTTTCCTGATTTTGATTGCTTAATAAATATAACCCCTCACGGCATTGGATTTGGTAAGCAATTTCGCTATCATCTGGACTGACAAAGGCGATTAATTCATGCGTGGAAAATTTCGGCAAATTTTCAATAATTGCGCTAATAACCATTGCTAAACGCACAAAATTATCGGGGTTTTTCGGGGTTTGTAATTGGGCGGTTAAGCCATCGGGATATTCTTCGGCGATAAAATTTGTCGTGGTAATGCCTGATTTAAAGCGCGGATGGGCAATTAAATGTTGCAAAAATGCCAAATTATGCGCCACGCCATTGATGCCATAACCATTCATCGCTTGGCGAATATGGGCGATTGCTTCATCACGATTCGCGCCATATGCGATTAATTTGGCAATCATCGGATCGTAATATATAGATATTTCCGACCCCGTGCTTACCCCAGTATCAACGCGAATATGCGCCGATTCTTTGGGTGGTAGGTAATAACTAAGCCGTCCGATAGATGGTAAAAAACTATGGGTTGGGTCTTCGGCATAAACGCGCGCTTCAATCGCATGACCTGTTAATTTAATATCATCTTGACTAAACGCTAATTTTTCACCCCTTGCAATGCGAATCATCCATTCCACTAAATCCAAGCCAGTAATGGCTTCGGTAATGGGATGTTCAACTTGCAATCTGGTATTCATTTCCAAAAAATAAAAATTTTGGTCTTTATCCACAATAAATTCCACGGTGCCTGCGCTGAAATAACCGACAGCGCGCGCCAAAGCAACGGCTTGTTCGCCCATTTTTTGCCGAGTTTGCGCAGATATAAACGGGCTTGGTGCCTCTTCAATTACTTTTTGATGCCTGCGCTGCAATGAACATTCGCGTTCGCCACAATAAATAATATTACCATGTTGGTCGCCCAAAATTTGAATTTCAATATGATGGGGTTCTTGAATGAATTTTTCAATAAAAACTCTGTCATCGCCAAAACTGCTTTTTGCTTCGTTCATTGCCGATTGCAACCCTGAAATTGTTTCTTGGTCATTAAACGCAAGGCGCATACCTTTACCGCCACCGCCCGCCGATGCTTTAAGCATCACGGGATAGCCAATTTGCTGGGCAATTTTTACAGCATCTGCTGGGTCTTTTATCGGTTCATTCACGCCGGGCACGCAACTAACTCCAGCCTTAATGGCTAATTTTTTGGACGAAATTTTATCGCCCATATCGCTTACCGCATTGACAGGTGGTCCAATAAAAATTATATTTTCGGCTTTTAAACGCTTGGCAAATTCTTGATTTTCCGATAAAAAACCATAACCGGGGTGAACTGCGTCCGCCCCCGTTGCCTTGATAGCAGTGATAATTTTATCAATCGCTAAATAAGATTGATTAGTCGGTGATGCACCAATATAATAAGCCTCGTCCGCCATTTTAGTATGCACAGCATCCGCATCGGCGTCCGAATAAACCGCCACAGTGGCAATGCCCATTTTTTTAGCGCTACGCATTACTCGGCAAGCAATTTCACCGCGATTGGCAATTAAAATTTTCTTTATCACTTTTTTTCTCCTTAAATTAAGGTATTAAGCATTTTTTTATGCCTAAAACTAAATGTTTAAAACTGGGGGAGCGGGTATTATTAATATCAAGATAAGGTGCAATTTTTTGTGCCCCTAGATTTTCTTCATATTTATTTTTAGTTAATTCTTTGATTTTTTGTTTAGCATTATTTAATTTATCGGGATTTCGGAATAATTTATTATTTTGAATATTTTTTAAATTATTTATATCATAAGCCAACTCAACAGCGTTTAAATCAGCCAAATAAAAACTTTCCAATTCATGGCAAGCAATTCGGATTAACAACCTATCTTTATCTTTAATTGGACATAATTCTTCAATTTCTTGCTTTAATTGCCGACAATCATTGGAATCTTGGTCAATTAAAATGATAAATTTTGCATGGGGATTAAGATAATATTGTATTTTCTTTGTTATTCGTTTCTTTAAATCTTGCTTGCCGTCAAAATAAATATATTGTGCCGCAATGTTTTGATTATTTGTAAAAATTTTTGGCACAATAATTTCTAACATAGTTTTAGCCGATTTTTCTTCCAAGAAAAATACCAACTCAATATGGTTATAATTCATAACTTCATTCATAATGGGCTTACCCCGTTAAACCACCCCTCACGCCATAAATAGCCCATTTTATCGCCATTTTCCATATATTTCTTTACTTGGGCGTTGTCACTTGCCCGATGAATTTTGCTAAAGCCATTTTTCTTTTCCAGCCAAAAAACTTCATCAACTTTACAGCCATTTAGAAAATCTGGGGAATGGGTTGAAGCAAAAACTTGCCCACCGCGTTCGGAATATTGCCGAAATTCTTCGGCAATAATTGGCATTAATTCTGAATATAATTGATTTTCTGGTTCTTCAATACATAATAACGGATGGGGTTTTGGATCATATAATAATATTAAATAAGCAAACATTTTAATGGTGCCATCTGATACAAATCTATCAATAAAGGGTCTATTAAAAGCTTTTTCCTTAAATCTTAGCAATAATGTGCCATCTTCTTGTAATTTTGATTCAATGGAATCAATACCCGTTATTCGTGATTTCATTTTATCAATAATTTGGGCAAAAATGATTGGGTAATTATCATGATAATAACGGGCGACTAAGGGTAAGTTATCGCCAAATTTACTTAAATGTTCAGATGGCATGTTTAGTGACTTTGAACCTCTTGCCTCGTTAATATGAAAATCGGATATGCGCCACGATTCCAATAATTTTTTTAATGCAACCCCCGCATTAAATTGTTCAAAAATACTTAAGCCTTTGACTGCCAAAGTATAGTTATTGCTAAGAGTATATTCAGATAAGTTAGGTTTTGATGCAATATTAGTATCTTTTTCATTAATTATTGCTTTACCAATGCCATTTGAAAAATCTAAAAAATGAAATGGTTTACCATGTTCCATGCCCCGCCTATGTTTTAATATTTCTTGTTCAATATAGGCTTGCCCATTTTCTTCATTAATTTTTAATATATAAGTTATAATGGGACTTTTATTTTTTTCATCTTTTTCACGAAATTTAATTTCAATTTCAATGGCTTCGTTATTGGTGCCATAACTTACAACTCTCTCAAATCTTCCCCGTTTATCTAAGGCTTGCCTGACATCTGTGGTTAAACAATCATGCAAAAATCCAAACACATCAAACAGGCTCGACTTGCCCGTGCCGTTAGCACCAATAAATACGGCAAAATTTGGTATATTTTTAACATCCAAATCTTTAAACATTTTATAATTTTTAACTTTTAAGTGTAAAATTTTCATTGATTACCCCTTAATCACAGCGGAATATTACCATGCTTGCGCCATGGATTTTGAATTTTTTTATTAATTAAGCGATGCAGTGATTTAATGATTTTATCGCGGGTTTCATGGGGAAAAATAATATCATCAATATAACCCTTGGACGCGGCGACAAAGGGGTTGGCGAATTTTTCTTTATATTCCGCCGTGCGTATCGCAATTTTTTGTTCATCATTTTTATCGGCACGAAAAATTATTTCCACCGCCCCTTTTGCGCCCATTACAGCAATTTCGGCTGAAGGCCAAGCATAATTTGCATCACCGCGCAAATGCTTAGAACTCATCACATCATATGCACCGCCATAGGCTTTGCGGGTAATAATGGTAATTTTTGGCACTGTGGCTTCGGCATAGGCGTATAATAATTTTGCGCCATGTTTAATAATACCGCCATATTCTTGGGTTGTGCCCGGCATGAATCCCGGCACATCAACAAAAGTTACAATCGGAATATTAAAGCAATCACAAAACCGCACGAATCTTGCGGCTTTGCGTGAAGCGTCAATGTCCAAGCACCCCGCCAAAACCATGGGTTGATTGGCGACTATGCCGACTGATTGCCCATCATATCGGGCAAAACCAATGATAATATTTGCCGCATAATTGGGCTGTAATTCAAAAAAATCGCCGAAATCAGCGGTTTTGGTAATTAATTCTTTAATATCATAGGGTATATTGGGGTTGACAGGCACTAAATTATCCAATGAATATTCTTTGCGATAAATGGGTGATTCGGCGGGGGCTTTTGGTGTTTTTTCGTGGTTATTATTGGGCAGAAATTGCATGAATTTGCGCATTTCCAATAAAGCAACCACATCATTTTCAAAACTGCCATCAGCGACACCACTTTTGCGCGTGTGCATTTTTGAACCGCCCAAATCCTCGGCGGATATGGTCTCACCCGTCACGGTTTTAACCACTTCGGGTCCCGTTACAAACATATAGGAACTATGGTCAACCATAAAGGTAAAATCGGTAATTGCGGGCGAATAAACCGCGCCACCCGCGCAAGGTCCCATGATTAATGAAATTTGCGGCACAACCCCAGATGCCAGCACATTTTGCAAAAATACATCGGCATACCCCGCCAAAGAATCTATGCCTTCTTGAATTCTTGCGCCGCCCGAATCGTTAAGCCCAATCACGGGCGCGCCATTATCAATGGCGGCTTGCATAATTTTCATAATTTTTTTGGCATGAGTTGCCGACAAAGAACCGCCATAAACAGTGAAATCTTGACTGAATACATAAACCATGCGCCCGTTAATTGTGCCACAACCGCAAACCACACCATCACCGGTAATGCGGGTTGCGTCCATGCCAAAATCATGGCATTGATGCTCCATTAACACATCCCATTCATCAAAACTATTTTCGTCCAATAAAACTTGAATCCGTTCACGCGCCGTTAACTTGCCCTTAGCATGTTGGGCGGCTATTCTTTCTTCGCCGCCACCTAAATTAGCTTCGGCGCGTTTTTGTGATAATTTATCTATAATTTCTTGCATTTTTCCCCCATATTATCACCATGTCCAATTTTATTGTAATAGTATTATAAAAAATGTCAAGATATTTGTATTTTGAGAATTATATACTAAAAATCCCCAATGAATACCAAAAATTCATTGATATGAAGCCTGCGCTTGCGCTTCGGTTTTTTTGGTAAAACATGCCATTCAAAGCATGTTTTGCGCCTAAACCCAGAGCGCATGCACCCACTTAAATATAATTTTTAATCTGATTAGGGAATCAGGGTATAGATATTATCTAATTAACTGCACTAATTGTTCCAACAACTGATCGGCAGTCGTGATGGATTTTGTATTGGCGGAATAGTTTCTTTGCGCAATAATTAATTCGGTAAATTCGCCCGCTAAATCCACGGTGGAAGCTTCCAAAGACGAAGCGGAAATTTTACCCGCACCACCAGTATTGGCAATATGCGCAATCGCTGAACCCGAAGTGCCCGTTTCGCCATAAACATTGCCTGAAAAAGACAATAAGCCATTGGGGTTTGAAAATGTTGTGATTGGTAATTGATAAATTTTTCGGGTATCGCCATTATCAAATTGCGCGGTTGCCACGCCGTCTTTGTCAAAAGTAACCGCGGATAAAGAGCCAAATTCGCGCCCATTTTGCGTGAAATAATTAATGCTATTCGCGCCGTCAAATTGCGATAAACCATCAGTTTGCCCCAAAGTGCCAAAACGAATCGACACGGCGACATTATCGTCTGGGGCAATTGTTCCCGCTTGGAATTGTTGCGAAACTGCGGCGGCGCCAACACCCACAGTTTCATGGGCATTATTATCAACCGAAGTAAAAATTGTTACCCCCGTGTTGAGCGAAGGCGTATTGCTGTTCGGCACCGAAGTGCGCCATAAAGCGTTTAATGTTGCCCCATCAGAACCCGCTTTATTTAAAGCATAGGCGTGTTTTTGCGCATCATTTGCTAAACTACCATTAACGCCCGACCAATCTTGCCCATCAATTGCCTCCACAGATTTTAATGTGCCATTGGCGGCAAAACTTACCAACGCGATGGGCACGGCATTTTTTACTGAACCATCAATATCGGTGGGATTGGGGTTGTTATTGGCAAATCCAGTGCCTGTTGACCTTGAAAAATCTGTTAAATTTGTGTTGCCCGCTAAAACCGAATTTGTAGCAGTTAAAGCAGAGCTAATACTTGCATCAATATTCGCCGAAGGCGTGCCATTATTATTGTTTATTTGCTGAATTGCCAAACCGCCCGCATATCCCGATTCACCGATTACGCGTGCTGATACTTGCCAGCGATTTCCAACGACACTTGTGCCCTCAGCGCCTGCGCCTTGATTCGTGCCATTCGTTTCTTTTTTGAAAATTAATTGCAATGATCGTTTTGAACCCTGCTTGTCCAGTAATTGGGTGGTAATGTCAAATGTATCAGACACGATGGCTTGGGCATTTAAATTCGCGGAAATAAAAATATCGCTGGTTGGAATCGGGGTTGTTGTTTGATTGGCAACATTTAAGCCTGTAAGTGCGCTATGCACATTAGTGCGTTCAAATTCACCAGTTAAAGGATTGGCGGGCCAGCCCACCAAATAATATCCTTGCGGATTCACCAAATTACCCGAAGCATCGGGACGAAATTCGCCAGCGCGGGTAAAAAACACATTGCCACCAATTTCAAATCGCCCAGTATTAACATTACGGGTTAATTTATCGGTTACGGTAAAAAATCCTGAACCTTGAATCGCCACATCGGTCGCAACATTCGTGTTGCTTATTAAGCCTTGGGCGGAAATTTCGTTACGAATCACCGTTTGCACGCCACCCGGTGAAAATGTTCCCGGTCCCGATGATGATGTTACTAATGTTGAAAATCGCGCCCTTGATGATTTAAACCCAGTTGTGTTAACATTCGCGATATTATCTGATGCGGTGGCGACTGCTTGGGATTGAACATTCAACCCTGCGACCCCTACGCGTAATGCACCATAAATACTCATGCTATAAACTCCATTTTATTATTGTTTGTTTGATTCCATTCTGGAGCCGAAATGTATTTTTAATTCATGAATACTTTAAGCAATACTTGTGCCAACTTTTAAATTTTGCAAATAAAAATTTAAATTAAGCAAGTATTAAAAAGTATTCATGAAATATTTCTTGGAGTATTTCGCGTTGTGAAGGCGCAGATTCAAGCGCAATTATGCCATTTTTTTTTAAATATTTGTCGCATAAAATTTTTATTTGATAATAATATTTTAAACCATTTTGGGCGGCGACTAACGCCATTTTGGGTTCATAATTTTTTACCTCGTTCATTAAATTTGCAAAATCTTTATTATTTATATAAGGCGGGTTGCTGATGATAATGTCAAATTTATCGTGGCTTTGAAATTCATGAAATTTTGTATGAATCAAGCGAATTCGTGCCGATAATTCATGTTTTGCAATGTTTTTTTGCGCAATTCTTAAGGCGCGCTTGCTGGCATCAAAGGCAATCGCTGTGGTGTTTGGGTGATATTTGCAAAGCGCAATGGCAATCGCCCCGCTTCCCGTGCCTGCGTCTAAAATATAGTGATTTTTGTCTTGGGGCATTTTATCAAGCACTAATTGGCATAATTCCTCGGTTAATGGGCGCGGCGTCAAAACTTGGCGGTTAATATGAAAATCAAGACTCATAAATTCTTTAAATCCCAATAATTGATGTAAAGGTTGATGCCGTGCGCGCAAGGCGGATAATTTTTCAATTTGCTTTATTTGTTTTATATTAATCATATATTCGCCATGCGTTAAACAAAATATATAAGGTTTTTGGATAATATGGCTTATGATAATTCTTGCTTCGTGGTGCGGATTATTGATGCCCGATATGGTCAATTGCTGGCGAATATTGGCAAGAATTTGGGATATATTCATGGTTATTGTTGATTTATCAGCGCGATAAATTCGGCTTCATTAATAGTTTTTACGCCTAATTCTGCCGCTTTTTTGGCTTTTGAACCCGCATCAGCACCCAAAACAACCAATGCCGTTTTTGCACTTACAGAAGATGCGATTTTTGCCCCGCATTGCTCGGCGCGAATTTTGGCTTCATCACGGCTTAATTGGCTAAGCGCACCAGTAAAAACAATCGTCATACCGCTTAAAACGCCACTGCTAATTTTGTGTTCAAATTGGATATTAAGTTCGCTCAAAAGGTCAAGTGCTTGGATTTTCATGGAATTTTCTTGCCAAAAAGCACAAAATTCATCAATTAAAGCCTGTCCAATGGAATCTATATTCAGTAATTCTTGGCGCATTTCTGCTTGATTCGGGGTATTAATTTTCGCGATAAAATTTTCGGTTGATGCAAAATAATCGGCTAAGACTCTTGCGGTTTCGCGCCCAATATGCGTGATGCCAAGTGCAACTAAATACCGCCAGAATGGGCAATTACGCGCCTTTTCCACGGCATTAATTAAATTATCAAACGAATTTTTACCCCAACCATTAAGGGCGATGATTGATTCGCGATATTGTTGAATGCGAAAAATATCGGCGCAATGCTTAATATAGCCCAACTGCATAAATTGTATGATATTTTTTTCGCCAAACCCATCAATATCCAGCGCAGGCTTTGAATAAGCATAAATCAGCGATTCAGTTTTTTGCGCGGGGCAATTGGCTTGGTTTGGGCATTTTATGGCGACAAAATACGCCGATTTTTCTAATAAACTATGGCACGAAGGGCAATGAGTTATAAATGTTATTCGTGGCGCGCCCAATGCCCTTTGTGCAGTATTCACGCTTATTATTTGTGGAATTACATCACCCGCCCGTTTTATCATCACCCTGTCGCCGACATGCAAATCCAGTCTTGCTAATTCATCGGCATTATGCAGGGTTGCTCTGGCAACCATGACACCACCTAAATTAAGGGGGTGCAATTCAGCCACGGGGGTAATAACACCGCTTCTGCCAACTTGAAAAATCACTTGATTCAAGTGGGTTTCACCGATTTCGGCGGGCAATTTATGCGCCACAGCGAATCTTGGGTTGCGCCCCGCATAGCCAAGCCTTTGCTGATAATCCCAATTATTGACTTTATAGACAATGCCATCAATATCAAATGGTAATTCACTGCGCAATTCGGCAATATGATTATAATAATTCAATATTTCTTGAACTGATTGACAAAGTCTTGCGGGTTGATTGAGCAAAAACCCAAGCTTTGTAAGCAAATCACGAAATTCGCTTTGCGTGGAAATTTGCGGGAATTGGCTAAAATCACCAAAGCCATATCCATAAAAGCTAAGCGGGCGTGCGTGCGAAATACTGGCATCTAATTGCCGTAAAGACCCCGAAGCTGCGTTGCGCGGATTCGCAAAAACTTTGCCGTTATTCGCAGTTTGTTCGGCATTGAGCGCAAAAAAATCGGCACGCATCATAAAAACTTCACCGCGCACTTCGCAATGTTGCGGGGCAAAATCGGGCAGAATTTTAGGAATATGCAGGATTTTTTGAATATTTTCCAGCACCATTTCGCCTTGTTCGCCATCGCCACGGGTTATCGCGTATTTTAATTGCCGATTTTCGTATCTTAATGATAAAGAAAGCCCATCAATTTTGGGTTCGGCGTATAATTCAATAAAGCTTGAATTTTTTAGGAATCGTTGCAAGCTTTGCATAAAATCATCAATTTCATGGGTTTCAAAAATATTATCCAGCGACCCCATGGCAAATTCATGCTTGATTTTTTGAAATCCCTTAGATGGCGCAACGAATCCACCATCGGTAAAAAGGCTTAATTGGTTGCTTGCTTGGGGAAATTGTTGACGCAACGCCAAATATTCGCGTTTGATTTTATCATATTCTGAATCACTTAACGAAGATTCGTTTTGGCTATAATATTCATCATCATATTTAGCCAATAAATCTTTATATTTCAATAATTGTTGAATAACATCATTTTTTGGATTTTTCATATAATTCCATAAAGCTTTCAGGGGCAGGGGCGGGGAAATCCTTGGTTGCTGTCCAATCAATCAGAGGCACGCGGGTAATCCAAGCATCTTGGGTAATAAATAACCGCAAATATTGCCGTTGCAGGCGGGTTAAGAATCTATATAATTTAGGATGCTGGGCGATAATTCCCCATAATCTTATTAATAAATTACTGGTTTTAGACGGCGATTGATTAAAAACAGCTTCGCGGTTTTGGCGCAAAATCCGCGGGATAGGAATTTTCACGGGGCAAACTTCTTCGCATTTACCGCAAAGGCTGGAGGCAAAGGGTAAATCCTCAGTGCGCTTTACGCCATTTAAATGGGGGCTTAACGCCGCGCCAATCGGTCCCATATAAGTTGTGCCATAAGCATGCCCGCCAATTGTTTGATAAACCGGGCAATTATTCATGCAAGCCCCGCATTTTAAGCATCTTAACATATCGCGTGATGCAGATTTTAATATATTTGTTCTGCCATTATCCAAAATTACGACATGAAATTCGCTTGGACCATCTAGATCGCTGGTTTTTTTTGCGCCATTAAAAATCGTGGTATAGGTTGATATATGTTGCCCCGTTCCAGACCTTGCCAAAAGCCTTATTAAACCAAAAGCATCATTCATAGTCGGCACAAGCTTTTCAATCGTGGTAATCACAATATGCACTTTGGGCAAGCATCTTGTTAAATCGCCATTGCCTTCGTTAGTAATTAAAATGCCACTGCCAGTTTGCGCCACCAAAAAATTCGCGCCAGTTATGCCAATATCCGCGCTTAAAAATTCTTGGCGCAAGATTTTTCTTGCCTCGGCAACCAGCGATGCGCCCGTATCTAATCTTCGTCCGCTTTTAAGTTTTGTATGTTTTTCATAAAATAAATCGCGCACTTCTTCTTTTAAGACATGCAGGGCTGGACCGATAATATGGCTGGGAGTTTCGTTGCGCAGTTGCACAATATATTCGCCTAAATCGGTTTCCACCACCTTAAAACCCGCTAATTCAAGCGCGGAATTTAAATGAATTTCTTCGGAAACCATGGATTTGCCCTTGGTAATTTTTTTTGCCTTATGCGATTTACAAATTTTGACGATGATTTGTCTTGCTTCGTGCGGGAATTGGCATAAATGCACAATGCCGCCTTGAGATTCGCAATTTGCAATGAATTTTTCCATATAAAAATCCAAATTATCAAGCGTATGATCCTTAATTGCCTTGGCTTGATTGCGGTAATCCTCAAATTGCGGAAATTCCATTAAACTATGGTCGCGCTTTTTTTTATGATTATTTTTCATAATCATTAAGGCTTCTTGCAAGTTTTTATTTTGAATCGCGCTATGGCTTGCGTCTAAGAATTCTTGGCTCATTGCGCACCTATTGGCTTATCAGCCGTATTATTAAGCAATTCAATAACATGATAGCACGCGGTTTTTTCGCCATCGCGGTGTAATTTGCCCGCCATCGTCATCAAGCACCCTAAATCACCCGCGCATAAAATCTCTGCCTTTGATTTTTTGACATTGGCGGTTTTTTTCGTGGTTATTTCATTGGAAATTTCAGGATATTTCACGCAAAACATGCCGCCAAAGCCACAACATTCTTCGCTTTGGTTAAGTTCGTTAATTTCATGACCGGAATCTTTAAGTAATTTTCGTGGTTGGTGTTTTATGCCCAATTCACGCAAACCCGAACATGAATCGTGATAGGTAATTTGCTGCTTTTTATCTTGTTCGGGCAGGGTAATTTTGGCGATATTCACCAAAAAATCGGTAATTTCCCAAGTTTTTTGTGAAAATTTCAAAATATCTTGCATAAATTCATCATTATCATCAAATAATTCCACAAAATGCTTAATCATCATGCCTGCGCATGACCCCGAAGGCACGACCACATAATCGCAATCAGCAAACATTGCCACGCATTGCATGGCAATTTTTTTCGCATTTGCGCTATCACCGCTGTTAAAGGCGGGTTGCCCACAGCAAATTTGATTGTCAGGGACTATTACCTTAAATCCAGCTTTTTCGCATAATTCAATGGCATCAAAGCCAATTTTTGGGCGAAAAATATCAACTAAACAAGTAATAAATAATCCAACAACAAGCTTATCGTCATTTTCATTCATATACCCTGATTCCTCAATAATATTAAAAATTATCATCGCTAACGGGATAAAATATTTTAAGTTTAAGTGGGATTTTTTCTCTAGTGCTAGCTCAAAATCCCCGTTAACAAACCCCTTTATAGTCAAAAATTGACCAAGTGATTTATTTTAAATTACTTGGGTATTTTGAATATAATATCTTTATACTCTAATTTTTAAATTTGTAAAGAAATTATTCAATTATACCCTGATTCCCCAATAGATTTAAACGCCTAATTTCCGTGGCGCAATGCTACCCCCCCCTGCAATTGTTATTATTTGCCTTGATGGGAAATTTTTGGTGTTTTGGTGGGCGGTAATTTATTTGATTCTTAAGGCTATATATTAAAAGCCAAGCATATTTTTTTGCATATCGGCATAAATCTCCCCCGCAATGCGGATATTATTTTTGCGCTGGTCAATAGTTGCTTTTTTATCGGTGCTAAGTGGTGCTTTACTCATATTAACAAATCGCACCGATTGCGCCTTAAAAAATTGTCTTGCCTCATCGTTGGGTAAATCGCCAATTTTATTTTTTATCTCTTGAAATAAATTTGCGTGATTAATATATTTATCAGGCTCATTTTGTATAATACTTATTAAATTATTAGTAATATTTATACTGGTTAATGTTTGCTTAATGCTTGATTCCATGGGTTTTGAATTAGTATAATATTGCAATTCATGAATATTAATTGCCTTTTCAGCCGACATTATCATATTTATATCGCGCGTTTTATTAATTGCTTGCAAAACCTTAACAATTTGCTTTTGGGCAATTGCTTCATCTTTGCCAAGAAATAAATCCCTTGCAAATTTTTCATCAATCAATAATTCTTGAAGATTATTTATTAAGCCAGTCATGCCCAAATTTCCTATCTGCTAAGGTGGTATTAAGTTTTCTATCTTTAATCCATTGCGCACCTGATAAAATCTTTGCGGACATTAACGAATCTGGATTGCAAAAAATTTGCGAGCGGTGATAAAATTCTGCTTCTGTATCGTTATTTTCTTTTGCCTTAGAAAGCAAAGGTATATGATATAAATTTACTGCCATTTCCTCATCAGTTAAGTCCCATGGTTGTTTTTTGAGTTGTGCGTTTGTCATGATAAACTCCTTTTGTTAAAACATATTTATTTATAGCATAAATTTAAGATTATTTCAATAAAAAAGCGCGCCATAAACCCGCCTTGTTAAGTTGTGATGGTTATCGCCCCCGAAAATTACGCCATTTTATTGGCGTTAATTTTGGTGCTTTAAGAAATCAAGCCGTTGAATCGCCTTTGAATGCCCTTGCTTGGCGGCTTTTTCAAAATATAACATGGCTTTTTTTATATCTTTATTAACTCCGCCCAAGCCAAATTCATACATTAACCCTAATTTCGCTTGCGCTTCGGCGTTGCCTTTATCCGCCATTTTTTCAAGATTTTCAATGGCTTTTTGCATTTCAGGGCTTGACGGTTTGGCGTTTTCTGCCATAAAAGCCAGTTGCGAATTTGATTCTTGTATGTTTTGGGCAAGGACATTTTCTTCAACCCAAAAAGTTAAAATAAGCAAAAATAATCTAAAAATTTTTTTCATGTCCCTGCCAATTTTTCAACTTGCCTCATTGCTTTTTTTATCATTTTTAAAATATTTTTTGGTGCTGTGCCCCCAAAAGAATCGCGCGATGCCACCGAATTTTCAATGCTAAGTCGGGTAAAAATATCGTTTGTAATGCGCTCATCAATGGCTTGCATTTCGCTCAATGATAATTCCCAAAGCTTTTTATGGTGCGATTCGGCATATTTTACCAATGCCCCCGCGATGTGATGGGCTTGGCGAAATGGGATATTGCAAGCTTGCACCAGCCAATCCGCCGCATCCGTGGCGGTGGCAAAGCCATCTTCAACTGATTGACGCAATTTTTCGCGATTCGCGCTAAAATCTTTTATCATGCCCGTGGTGGCGGCTTGCATTAAATTAAGGTTATTAACCGCATCCATCAAGCCTTCTTTATCTTCTTGTAAATCCTTGGAATAAGTCAAAGGCAGTCCCTTAATAACCATTGCCAATGCTTGCAAAGCACCGCATATGCGCGAAACTTTGGCGCGCACTAATTCGGCGGCATCGGGGTTGCGTTTTTGGGGCATGATGGACGAACCCGTGGAAAATTTATCGCTAAATTTGATAAATTGAAATTGATAACTTGACCAAATCACAAATTCTTCGGCGATTCGCGACAAATTTAAACCATGAATTTGCGCAATGGATAAAAATTCTAAGGGAAAATCACGGCTGGCTACCGCATCCATGGAATTTTCACAAGGCGCATTAAAACCCAATTTTTGCGCGGTAAATTGCCTGTCAATCTTAAACGAAGTTCCCGCCAAAGCCCCCGCGCCAAGCGGGCAAGTATCATGGCGCGCCAAACAATCGGCAAAACGGCTATAATCACGGGCGAACATGGCATCATATGCCATTAAATGATGCCCCAAAGTAATGGGTTGCGCCGTTTGCAAATGGGTAAATCCCGGCATAATCCAATCATAATGGGCTTTTGCTTTGTGCAATAAGGCGATTCGCAATTGTATAATATTTGCCATGCTTGCTTGGCATTGTTTTTTAAGCCATAATTTCGTGCCAGTTACGCATTGATCATTGCGCGACCTTGCCGTATGCAAGCGACCCGCCGCATCGCCGATAATTTCCGCCAAACGCGCTTCAATACTCATTTGTATGTCTTCTTTGTCTTCGTCAAATACAAATAAACCATGGGTTATTTCATGATGAATTTGATGCAAACCCGCCATGATTTTGCGCCCATCTTCGCTAGATATTATGGCTTGACGCACCAACATTTCGCAATGCGCAAGCGAACCTTGAATATCCTCAGCGAAAAAATTTTTATCAAAATTAAGGGAATTATTAATTTGCTTTAATATCGCATCGGGGGCTTGGTTAAACCTGCCGCCCCACATTGAGTTTTTTGGTGAATTTTTTGGTGAATTTTTTTGCGCAATTTTCTCATTCATGATTTTTTCCTAACAAGCCTTAATATTTAATACAAAACCCGCCATAAAATCAAGCATAAATATTTAAAAATTTTTTTATTATTTTTTATTGACTTAATTAAATAAATTGCTATATTAATACCATAATTTGTAATAATTTTAACAAAAGGGCGAATTAATGCTGGTTTCATTCAAAGTTAAAAATTTTTGGTCCATTAAAGATTGGCAAGAAATTTCATGGCAAATTAACCCAAAAGATAGGCTTGACAATAATTCACTCTCGCTGGATAAAAATTATCAACCGACTAACGACAAAGAAAATGCCCACATTCATCTTAATTTAATTAATTGTATCATCGGTGCAAATGCTTCGGGCAAGTCAAATATTTTACGCGCGCTTGGGTTATTTTTGCATATTATACAAAATTCCTATTTAAAAGGCAATTATCAAGAATTAATCTTAAATCCCCATGAATTATCAAAAAATAAACTTACTGAATTTGAATTTGAATTTATTGATAAGGGCAAATATTATATTTATGAATTTAAAACCATGCAAAATAAATATATCACGCATGAAGTTTTATACGAAAAAATTCACCGCAAAAATCTGATTTTTTCTTTAACGCGCCATGACGATGGCACAAATCCCGTTTTAAAAACAAAATTAAAAATTAATGAAGCTGATAAAAAAAGATTTATGGAATCGCATAATTTTTCTATGTTGAGCGCGTTAATGAATACGGGGTATTTGAAAATACAATTACTTGTTTTTAATAATATAGCTAAAAATCTTAGTCCAATTACACCAGAGGAACAATTATCAAATATTATCAATAGAGAAGAAACATTTGTTGGCAAATCAAAAGAAAAATTATTAAATTTATTACAGCATGTTGATTTTCATATCAAAAATATCATAACAACGGCAGAAAATAAAATATTTTTTGACCATGGTGATTTTTTAATTAAATTTGACCATGAATCAAATGGCACAAAACAATCTATTGCAATAATAAATGTAATTTTATTTTTATTTAAGAATGGTGGTGCTTTCATGGCTGATGAAATTGAAATTGCGATTCACCCAAATATTTTGCGAATATTAATCAAATTATTTGCCGACCGCGAATTAAACCCCAATAATGCGCAAATAATCTTTACCACACATCAGCATTTATTATTGCAAGATTACCATAAAAGCCAAATTTTCTTAGCCGAAAAAAATTCTGAATCCCACGGCACAGAAATTTATCGCTTGGACGATATTAAAGGCGTGCGTGAGAGCGAGAATTTTTTAGAAGAATATTTAGCAGGAAGTTATGGCGCAGTGCCGCAAATAAGGCGATTAAAAACAGATGGGTAAAAAAAATAGACAACGAAAAAAAACAATTTATGGCATTGTAGAGGGCAATGCTGAATTTGATTTTTTAACTTTCTTATATGAATTATATGGGTTGGAATTAGATAATTTAAATAACAGCAATGGTGGCGACCCATCACAAATGATTGCCAAAGCTTGTAAGAATCAACATTTTGATATTTGTTTTGCTTGGATTGATGAAGATAAACCGATTAACAAAGAATGCCAAGAAATTTTAGAGAAAACATGGAATTTATCAAAAGATAGTCTAAAAAACATAGAAATTGGTGATTTATCGCATCAATTTAATCGTGAAAATAAGAAAAAACCGATTATTATAATCTCGCCCGTTTGCTTTGATACAATAATTTTGCGTTTATTTAATAAAACCCCGCCCCATACAAATTTTGATGTCAATAATCGCGACCAACAGATTCTTGATTTAAAAAATGCGGTTCGTCCATTTATACCAAATTACGAATCTAGAAATAAATTTTATGAATATTGCCAAGCTAATTTAACGAAGGATAAATTACAAATCCTGCGCTTGCAAATTCCACAACTTGATGTAATTTTAATGGCAATAGAAAAAGCAAGCGCATAAATATTTTTTATTTGCAATCTTATGGGAATCGGCTATAATTATGCTATGATTACAATTACAACCGCCAGTATTTTGGCTTTAATTTATGTTTTTTTAGCGATTTTCGTGATAAAAATGCGTTATAAATATCGCGTGTCCATTAATTCTAATCATGAACCAGAATTAGATTATGCGATTCGCGCCCATGCGAATTTTAACGAATATGTGCCTTTAAGTCTGATTTTATTATATTTCGCCGAAGAAAATTTCGGTGATAATATTTTTTTAATGATAATTTCGGTTGCCTTAATTTGTGGGCGGGTTTGTCATGCGCATGCTTTTTTAACCATGCAAAACCAAAAAAATAAATTTAAAACCCGTCAAATTGGCATGGTGCTGACATTTAGCACGCTTATTATCCTTGCTATTAGTTTATTAAGTTTCGTTATTTCTTAAAAAATCCATAATTTATCTTGGGAAAGTTGAATAAAATGCTCATTGCCTTTGGGGGTATTTGTGGCAATGATGCGCAATTTATCTTTGGCAAATTGATAATATAATTCCCAATTTTGCCCCATATATAAACTGGCTTGTAGCTGCATTTTAAGGCAGTTATCCGCCATTTTATCCGTAATTCTGATATGTTCGCACCGACAAATAATTGTTGCTTCATCGCCAATTTTTTTATGGTTTTTTAATTCACCGATTATTTCAAAACCATTAATAAGAATTTGCGCTTGATTATTGATTATTTTTGTTATCTTGCCGCTTAATTTGATGCTATTACCGATAAATTCGGCGCTAAATAAATTGGGCGGGTTATTGACAATTTCAAATGGCGTGGCATTCGCGCATAAAACGCCTTCATTTACCAATAAAATTCTATCGGCGATTGAAATGGCTTCGGTTTGGTCATGGGTTACCATAATGGCGGTGCGGTTTTGCTGATGAATTAATTGGCGCAAGAAAATTCGGGCTTCGTCGCGTAATTTAGCGTCTAGGTTTGTTAATGGCTCATCAAGCAATAAAAGCGCAGGTTGATAAACAAGCGCACGGGCAATTGCCACGCGCTGTTGTTGCCCGCCTGATAATTGGTGCGGGAATCTTTGGGCTAAATCCCCTAAACCCAA
This sequence comes from Alphaproteobacteria bacterium, assembly GCA_965262605.1. Lineage (GTDB taxonomy): Bacteria > Pseudomonadota > Alphaproteobacteria > JASGCL01 > JASGCL01 > CBDHFN01. The sequence continues at coordinate 809,620 of CBDHFN010000003.1, forward strand.
AATATTCAAAATATCGGCGACTTGATTTTTGATGATTTTCGGTGCAATTTTACGAATTTTTAAACCATATCCGACATTTTCAAAAACTGACCAATGCGACCACAAAGCATATGATTGAAACACCATGCCAATACCGCGCGATTCGGCGGGCACGGATATATTTTTCATACCATCGTAAATTACCCGATGGGCGATTTCTATCATGCCCGAACTTGGCTTTTCTAAACCTGCAATTGCCCGCAAAAGCGTAGTTTTTCCCGAACCAGATGCCCCCAATAAACAAGCAATCTCGCCGCTTTTCACGCGAAAATCAATGCCATTAAGCGCGGTTATCGCGCCATATTTTAAATGTAAATTCGTAATTTTAATTTCAGCCATATATCTTTATATTATGTTTTAAGCGATATGCAAATAAATAAAATGCCCAATTGCATATTCAAATATTGCTTGACAATATGATTAAATTAGATAGAATCATTCTAAATTTAATGATGCTTTTATCATTGATAAAGCCAAACAACAACCAATGAATCACATAAAATCACAATTCCCCATTTTTCAAAATACCATTCATGGCAAGCCGATATGTTTTTTAGATTCGGCGGCTTCGGCGCAAAAACCCCAAGCGGTGCTTGATAAAATGATGGAAGCCATGACCAAATATTACGCGAATGTGCATCGCGGGGCGTATTTTTTTTCCGAAGAATCCACCGCGCAATATGAAAATGCCCGCAAAATTTGCGCGAAATTTATTGATGCCCATCATGAAGAGGTAATTTTTTGCGCCAATGCAACCATGGCAATTAATTTAGTTGCTTTGTCTTATGGGCAAAAATTTTTAAAAAAAGACGATATTATTGTGCTTAGCATTGCCGAACATCACGCGAATTTAGTGCCTTGGCAAATGTTATGCGAAAAGATTGGGTGCAAGCTTGATTTTGTGCCGATTTCGTCTTCGGGTGAATTAAATCTTGAATATTATGCCAAAGCGGTCAAAAACGCCCAATTTGTCGCGATTAATTATGTTTCCAATGTTTTAGGCACGATAAATCCGATTAAAGACTTAGTTGCGCTTGCCCATGAAAATGGCGCGAAAATTCTTATTGACGCATCGCAAGCCGCGCCGCATTTGCCGAAAATTTCGGTGCGCGATTGTAATTGCGATTTTTTAGTTTGCACCGCCCATAAATTATATGGACCAACGGGCATTGGATTATTATATGGTAAATCAGCGATTTTACAAACCATGCCCCCCGTGATTGGTGGGGGTGATATGATTGATTCGGTAAAAATTAGCGGCACTACTTACGCCATGCCCCCGCAAAGATTTGAAGCAGGCACGCCGAATTTTATTCAAGCCATCGGCTTTGGTGCGGCGCTTGAATTTATGGCAAAAATGCAAGAATATGATTATCATGCTAAGGAAGTTAAATTAGCCAATGAATTAAGCACCGAATTAAAAACCATGCCCCAAGTGCGCTTGATTGGCACTGCGCCGCAAAAAATTGGCTTAGTAAGTTTTGTGATAAACGGCGCGCACCCGCATGATTGCGCGACTTTGCTTGACCAACAGGGCGTTTGCGTGCGCGCGGGTTTGCATTGCGCCGAACCTTTGGCAAATTTTTTGGGGATAAATGGTTCAATTCGCGTCAGTTATGGCATGTATAATGATGATGCAGATAATGCGCAATTTTTGCAAGCCTTACGCAAAACAATAAAAATTTTAGGAGTATAAAATGAGCAACGATGATAATTATTCTTTTCCCTTAGGGTTTCCAACTCAAAAATCTTTACCAACAGAAATTCCGCATCACGACCAGCACGGCGATGCGCCCGAGGAAGGCTTTACCGCCACGGCGGGTGATGCTTTGCCTGCGGGGGTTGCTTTTGCATCGGTTGATGATATTATCGGGGCGTTGCGCACCGTGCATGATCCTGAAATTCCGGTGAATATTTATGATTTAGGCTTAATTTACGAATGTAATATGGACGATAAGGGTGATGTTGCAATTATCATGACGCTTACCGCGCCCGCTTGTCCGGTTGCTGGCGAAATGCCCGGTCAAGTCGCCGAAGCCGTGGCTTTGGTTGAAGGGGTGGGCGTGGTGCAAGTTAAATTAACTTGGGAGCCAGCTTGGACAATGGAAAAAATGTCGGACGAAGCGCGCATGGCTTTGGGTTATTAGCCTTATTACCATGCAGGACGCATTCGGCAAATCGGGGCTAACATTATCCCAAAAATTTTATCTGCCGATAAAGTCGCGCCCGAAATTTAATTTTCGTTATGGGCAAATGGTGATGGCGGTGGGTATGGTGGCGTGGCAAAATTTTATCCAATCAGCAAAACACCTAAAAAACCCATATGATAAATGGGGTGAAAAAATCATTAAATCGCAGTATAAACATTATATTTTGCCCAATCAACCTGCCAGAAATGGATTTTATCCCTTTGTCGCTTGGGCAAAATTAGCAGGCTTTAGCCAATCGCCGCTTGGCATGGCAATTCACCCTAAATATGGTTTATGGGTTTCGCAACGCGGGGCGATTTTTCATAAAAAAGCCAAAATACCCTATCGCCATCGGCAAATAAAGCCTTGCATAACCTGTCAAACCAAGGATTGCATCAGCGCATGTCCCGCCCAAGCCCTTGATTTTAACGGCTTTAAATATGAAAAATGCACGGATTATTTGCAAAAAAATGCCCATGATTCTTGCTGGCAAAATGGTTGCCGTGCGCGTCTTGCTTGCCCAATTGGGCGCAAATTTCGGTATAAACCCCAAAAATCGCAATTTCATTGGCGCAGTTTGCGGCGAAGTTTGCGGCATAGCAATAATTTTTAAATTTATTAAGGAAACCGCCGATGATATTTGTCATGCTAGCCGCGATATTATTTTCATTAAAAGGAATAATGGCAAAAATCTTATACCAAACTGGTTTGTCCATTTCACTTTTATTAGTATGGCGCTTGTGGTTGGCGTTAATTATTTTTGCGATTCCGATGGTTTATTATGGGCATTTTAAAAATATATCCTTAAAAAAAATTTCATTAAGCCTTGTGGTTGGCATATTTTTTTATTTATCAACCATTGCGGATTTTCAAGCCTTATATTTAATTCCCGCCAATATTGAACGAATGATTTTATTTACTTATCCGTGTTTTATTTTGATAATTTCGGCGATATTTTTAAAAACACCGATTAAAATTTCGCAATGGCTAACTTTATTCGTGGCGCAATTAGGTTTAATTTTATTAATGGGGGCATTTTCCAAAGAAATACCCCTTAATTATTATGGCGTATTAGCGGCATTATGCGCCAGTATTACCTATGGTTCTGGGTGGATAATCGGACAAAAATCCATGCAAAAAATCACCCCGAACGAGCATAATTTTTGGTTTAACGCCGTTTCATCAATTTTAATTTTAGGGCAATATGGCATAAGCGGTGGCAGTATTAACGAAATATTTGCTATTTCTTGGGTTCAATGGCAATTTTTAGCCTTAATGGCGATTTTTTGCACGGTATTGCCATTTTATTTCTTGTCCATGGGCATTCAAAAAATTGGTTCAGAAAAATCAGGCTTAATTTCCATGATTGGACCCATTGTCACTTTGGTTTTAACTTATTATTTGCTGGGCGAGACTCTGGATTATTGGCAATTATTGGGGGCATTTATTATATTGGGCGCGATTGCTTCGCTATCCATGCCCAAAAAAGCATGGCTGGCATTGAAAAAAATTAATCAATAGTCATTTGATAAAGCGCAAAATGCGTTTTTGTCGCAAATTCATCATAAATGCGTCTGGCATTATAATTATTATCCGCCGTAAGCCAGCGCACCGCCGCCCAATTATTTGCCTTAGCAATATTACGAATTTCCGAAGTTAAAGCCTTGCCAATCCCTTTGCCGCGAAAATTTGGGTCGGTAAATAAATCATCAAAAAAACCAATTTCTTGCCCTGATAAAGGTCTTGGCATTGCGCGGTAATGGGCAATGCCGACTAACTTATCTTCAAAAAACGCGCCGATACCCTTTAATACAAAATCCTTATTCATCAACCAAGCCCATGTATTATTAAGCGCATCTTCGTTTTGGGGCACTTTATAAAAATCTTTATAACCCATAAATAAAATCCGCCATGCCCCGAAATCTTGGGTTTCAAGGGGTTTGATTATTAAATTTGTCATGGTGGCTCCTATATTCCGATTTTTAAATATTGATTAATCACAAAATTATGGTAAAATAATCTTAAACAATATATTAAGGAAATTCAATGAAAAAATTAGCTTTTATTATGATGATTATATTGGCATTTAGCCAATTGCACCACGCCCAAGCCGCGGGTAGCGAATCATCTTCTGCTTCGGCAACACTTAGCCCCTATCAACAGGCAAAAAAATTGCAAGGCGAGAAAAAATTCGCCGAATCCGTAGTTATTTTAGAAAAATTAGCGAAAGATTCCCCCAGCAACCCTGATGTTTGGAATTTATTGGCGTTTGCCAAGCGCAATTTGAACGATAATGATGCCGCTGCTTTATATTATCAAACGGCTTTGCAATTAAACCCCAATCATAAGGGGGCTTTGGAATATCAAGGGCAATTATTTATTAAATTAAATAACGAGGCTTCCGCCGTGGAGAATTACAATAAATTACGGCAATTATGCCCGAATGGTTGCGAAGAATTGGCGGATTTGAAAAAAGCCATTAATCAATATTTAACGAAATCAGGAAAGGCAACGATTCAATGATAAAAATAGCAACTTTTGGGGCGGGGTGTTTTTGGGGCGTGGAAGCTAATTTTCGGCAAATTAACGGCGTAAAAGATGCGATAAGTGGCTATTGCGGTGGACATACGCAAAACCCAACCTACAAAGAAATTTGCACCGATACAACTGGTCATGCCGAAGTTGTGCAAGTTTCATTTGATGATGAAATTATTTCATACCGCGATTTAGTTGATGCTTTTTTTAATCTGCATAACCCCACGCAATTAAATCGTCAGGGTCCCGATTATGGCAAGCAATATCGTTCGGTTATTTTTACCCATGATGATAATCAAACAATTATTGCCAAGGAACAAAAAACCGCGCTAAGCCAATCTGGAAAATATAAATATCCGATTGTCACTGCCATTGAAGCTTTCCATAATTTTACCAAAGCCGAAGAATATCACCAAAATTATTTGGCGAAAACTGGGCGCGCCTGCCATGTCTGATTTGCATAACCAAGAATTTGTTAATGATTGCGTGCAAAAATTACAAAGGCTTGATGATGATATAAAAAATATTCTGCCACAATTGGGGCAGATTAATGTCCGAAAAGGCGGGCGGGATTTTGCCAGTTTTTGCGATATAATTATTTCCCAACAATTATCCAACAAAGCCGCCGATACTATTTTGGCAAGATGCGTGGCGAAAATGACGCAATTAAGCCCCGAAAATATTCTGAACACAAGTTTTGAAGAATTGCGCGCCTGTGGTTTATCCACGAATAAAGTTAAATATTTGCAATCTTTGGCGCAAGATGTTCTTGAAGGTCGCTTTATCATTGAAGAATTACCGCAATATACCGATGATGAAGTCATTGCCGTAATTTCGGCACGCAAAGGCTTAGGTATCTGGTCCGCCGAGATTTACGCCATGTTTTCCTTGGGGCGCGCAAATATCATGCCCGCTGGCGATTTAGCTCTGCAACATGGGTTGCGCATGTTGAAAAATTTAGAGAATAAACCCTCAGATAAAGAATTGCGAAGCCTGACGGCGCATTGGCAACCTTATTTATCCATTGGCGCCTTGCTTTTATGGCAATTATATTCGTTAAATAAAAGCAAAATCTTATCATAATAGCTTTTACTTATAGTCAAAATTTGACCAAGTGATTTATTTTAAATCACTTGGGTATTTTGACTATATCTTGCAAACTTATCCACAAGAAATTGTATTTTTGGGCGGTTATTGCTTGAAATCTGTGTTCAGAAATATATAACTAAATTATCAACCGCTTGAAAAACACAATATATTGTGGTTTTCAAGGAATAAAATATCAATATGTAGGAGAGAACATGTCTTTTGTTTGGACCGATGAAACTGTAAATAATTTGCGTAGCTTATGGAAAAAAGGCATACCCGCACGGGAAATCGCTGACCAATTAGGCAATATTAGCCGTAATGCCGTAATTGGTAAAGCCCATCGTTTGGGTTTATCGCAACGCGTGGCGCCAATTCGGCGCGAAGTCGCTCCTTTTACGCCCATGCGCATGGAAAAAGCATGCCAATGGCCCTTTGGCGACCCCATGACGCAATCTTATCATGTGTGCAATCAAACAACAAAAATTGGCAAGCCTTATTGCGAAAAACATTATAATTTAGCCTATCGCATCGTGCAACATGGCGAAAGTTTTCATAATCAATCGGCGGAATAAATATCAAGATTTTAGATGAAAGCCTGCTATGGCGCAAGCCAAAGCATCAGATTCATGCTCAGTTTTATATTCCGCGCTGGGAATCAGAATTCTTAACATGGTTTGAATATGGATTTTATCAGCTTTTCCAGAACCAGTGATAGCTTGCTTGACAGCGCGGGTGGCATGTTCATTAATTGGCACTTGATGTATGGCGGGCACCAATAAACACATGGCGCGCGCTTGTCCCAATTTTAAGGTGCTTTGCGGATTTAAACTCACAAAAACTTCTTCAATCACGCATAATTGCGGCTGGTGCGTGGTGAAAACTTCGCCAAGCGCATTAAAAATTGCCAATAATCGCTGTTCCATGGGTAATTTATCCGATGGCGAAATTGTGCCCGCGGCGATAAATTGAAATTTATTTTGGTGCGCGTGGATAATGCCATAACCACAATTACGCAAACCCGGGTCTAAACCAATGATTTTCATTCCAATTCCGCCAAGATATTATCGGGAATATCGGCATTACTGGTAACTTGTTGCACATCATCATGGTCTTCAAGATTATCAATTAAACGCATGAATGATTTTGCCTTGTCAATATTTTCAATACTGACATAATTTTGGGGTCGCCAGACTAATTTAACCGATTCAGCCTCGCCTAATGCTTGTTCAAGCGCGGCGGCGACTTGATGTAAATCATCGGTTTTGCAAAAAATATCATGACCAAATTCGCCCGATTCAACATCATCTGCCCCAGATTCTAAGGCAATTTCAAAAATTTTATCATTATCGCCAGCACTAAGCGGGTAATGAACTTGCCCCAATCTGTCAAAGGAAAATGCCACCGAATTTGATTCGCCCAAATTACCACCCGCTTTGGAAAATAAGGATCTTATGTCGCCCGCCGTGCGATTGCGATTATCGGTAAGGCAGTCAACTATCACCGCAATGCCCGCCGTGCCAAAACCTTCGTAACGAACTTCTTCGTAAGTTTCTAAATCAGAACCGCCCGTGGCTTTTTTAATTGCCCTGTCAATATTATCTTTGGGCATGGAATTTGCCCGCGCAGTTTGCACGGCTAGGCGCAATCTTGTATTACTGGCAATATCGGCACCGCCCATTTTGGCGGCAACTAAAATTTCGCGCGAAAATTTCGCAAACATCGCCGAGCGTTTTTTATCCTGTGCGCCTTTGCGGTGCATAATATTTTTAAACTTGGAATGACCAGCCATAATAAACCCTATCGTTAATTAATGTATAATAAACTATTAAAGAAATTTTATTAAAATTGCAAACTTTTTTTAAATTGATTGGCGCAAAACATTTAATAATAAGCATGATTCTTGCATAATTATCAAAAGAATGGCGAAAAAAAAATTAAACTTTATAATATTAATCGGATTAATTATCATGGGTGGGGTATTATGCCCTGATTTTTCTGGTGCGCAAATTTCCGATAATATTGGCATTGATAGTTTTCTTAACACTGATGATACTCTGCCTGACCAAGATGCAGCCCCGCTTAGCAAGGAAAAAGGCGAATTATACGATACAATTACCGATAAATTATATTCAGATCCTTTTACTGCGCTAAGATTTTCGGCAATTTCATTGCAAGATAACCCAAAATATCATGTTGTCCAATTCGCCATTGTGAAAGTTTTGTTAGTGCATGGCAAATTTATTGAAGCCTTAGAAGAAGCAAACCGCATAAGAGCCGCAACTTGGCGGGCGCGGGCATTTTTAATTATCGGCGATTACGAACGATTAAATGGACGATTGGAAAACGCCCAAAGCTTTTATCGGCAAATTTTTGAATTTTTTGATAAAAAATCTAAACAAGACGATGGTGGCAAGACCTTGGAAATTGTTGCCAGCCGATTTGCCAATAATGGACAATATGAATTAATGTCGCGCGCCATAAATTTAATTGAAGATGGCGCAAAACGCATTCGCACCATGGAAGAATTATTAAAAAAATTAGTGGAAAGTAAAGACCCTAAATATAAAATTATCATTGCGGCAATTATTAAAGATTCTTATGATTTGGCAAGTAATTTTGACCCAACCAAAAATGCCGACCATTTTCCAAGGCTTAACCGCATCGCTAACACTGCCGTCATTGCGGGCGTGCCGCAATTAGCAACAATTATATATGATGATGTGTTAAAAAAATTAGTATCGCGCGATGATTTCGCATCGCAACGCGCCTATGCCGAAGCATTAGCAGGCAAAATTTTTATTGGCAATACCCGCGCGGTTATGAAATCTATTCAAGAATTGCCTTTGCCTTCGCAACGCGCCATTGCCTTAGCCACCGTGGCAAGGGCAAGGTCGGTTAAAGGCGATAATGATGCCACCGTGCCTTTATTTAATCTTGCGCTTGAAGAAGCCGATAATGTAAGAAGCGCAGAATTTAAGAATTATGTTTATTACCATATCGCCATTGAACAAGCCTTAGTGGGCAGACCCAATGAGGCACTTCGCACCTTAACCAAAATTACCGCGATTAATGAACGCATTGAGGCAATTATGGAAATTGCGCAGTTAAATTTAGACAATAAAAACGCCGAAGCAACTTTGGAATTGTTAAATTATATACCATACACGGGCATGCGTGCCCATGTCATGATTGCCGTTGCCGCGCAATTATCCAAAGATTTAAAAAATTATCGCCAAGTAGATGTTTTATTGGCAAATTCCCTTAATGATACGGGCGCAAAACCGCGCCCCGAATATTTGCGTTCGGCGGCAATTCGGTTGTTAAATGCCCAAGTCAAATTTGGCAGTTCCGATAATGATTTAAAAATATTTAATAAAGTGCGTGATGTTGTGAATCAAATTAACGAACCCTTGCTTAAAGTGCAATTATTATCCAATATCGCCCGCATTCAAATAAACCGAAAATTAGTCAATGAAGCTAAATTAACCTTGAATCAAGCGATTATTGCCAATTATGATTTACAAAAACCCGAAGAGCAAGGTGAAGCACTCAAAGAAATAGTCGGGCTTAAATTATATTTTGGCGAATATGTTGATGCGTTTGATAATGCCGCACGCATTCCTGATTCGCCTTCGGATAAAGAATTATTAACCGATGAATATGGCAGATTAAAGTCCGCCAAAGTGCAATCTTTGGCGGAAGTCGCCAGTTTCTTAACCCAAGCCGATGATAATTATTTTAAATATATTGACGCAAAATCAAAGGGGCTTAAAACGCTTGAATATCCCGCCCGTGTTGATTTAGCCATGCGCGCCGCACGGCAAATTAATAATAATATTGCCCAAGCTGTCGTTATTGCCGAAGTCGCCATTGCGCTTAAAAATTATCAAAACAGACAAGAAGCAAAACGAAATCCCAATTTTACCGCGCCTAATAATTCATATGCCGAAACTAAACGCGATGATATAACGAATATTACCATTGATTTTAATAATATTATCATTAAATCAAATGCTGTCAAGCGGGTGGCTGTGTTGCAATAATTTTATAAAAATTTTGCCAAGGCTTTTTTCAATAAATCAAATTCATCACGCATTTTATAATGATGATTGCCCACAAAAAAACCATTAGTATCAATTAAGTTAGAACCATTAAGCGTGCCATGAATAATATGCGGCATATGGGATAATACTTCGTTTTTCGCAAAATTACCGGCAACGATTGGGCGATTTTCAATGGAATTAGCCGTTAATTGCGCAACAATATCGCGCCGATTTAAACCAGAATCAGGGTTAATTATCATGCCAAAGCCAAACCACGAACTGGCACCAATTTCATGTTGGGTTAAGAAAACTTGCTGATTGCCCATAATTTCCATGAATCGTTCGGCATTATCACGGCGTTCTTTGATAAATTGGGGTAATTTTTTTACTTGTTCAATGCCAATGGCGCCGCTCATCTCCAAGGGGCGAACATTATAACCCGGCAAAACAAAACGAAAATGTTCATCAAAAGGATTTTTATGTTTTGCCCCCGTTACATGATTCGGGTCTGGTAAATTTCTGGTCCAGCCATGCGCCCTTAACGATAATAAAATATGATATAATTCTTCGTTATCGGTGATAATCATGCCGCCTTCCATGGTGGCGATATGATGCGAGAAAAACGAGCTAAATGTTCCCATTAAGCCAAATGTGCCCGCTTGCTTATTTTGATAAGTTGCGCCCATGGATTCGCAATTATCTTCCAGCAATAAAATATCGCGTCCCGCAATAATTTTTTGTATTTCATCAAATTGATTGGGATTGCCCAATAAATTTACCGCTAAAATTGCCTTGGTTTTTGGCGTGATAGCCGAGGCTAATTGCGATAAATCAAGATTATAGGTGCGCGCATCAACATCAACAAATTTTAAAATCAAACCATATTGGTATATCGGATAATATGTTGTTGCCCAAGAAACCGCAGGCACAATAACTTCATCACCGGGTAATAATTTCAAACCCGACCAATAACGCAAAGCCGCAATCATTAATAAATTCGCCGAAGACCCCGAATTAACCATCACGCAATATTTTGAACCCGCATAATCGGCGAATCGTTGTTCAAATTCTAAAACATGTTTGCCCATCGTGTAAATATTCGCGTCCATAACGCGGGTAATGGCTTGTTTTTCAAGTTCGTCCCAGCTACTTGTGGCAAGGGGATAGGCATGTGTCATATTTTTTCCTTTATATATAGCATTAAATTCATGAAATCTTGCGGATATTCATAATTATTATCAACAAGCCATTGCCAATAAAGCAACGCCCATTTGCAAATTGCCGTTTTTTCATACCAATTATTTGCTTGATATTCAAGATTTTTATCGTAATTTGCTAAAAATTTATCAAAAAAATCACGCATTATTCGGTTGGCATATTGGCACGAAAGCGCGCTTAACCAAGCTAAATCTTCAAGCCTATTGCCAAATTTTGTCATGCCCCAATCTAAAACGCAAATATCCTTGCCATCATATAAAATATTACCCAAGCGAAAATCGCCATGAATTTGGCAATTTGCGTGATAAATATCGGCTTGTTTTGTTAATTTCATCAAGATTTTACCCAATTGCCATTCATCTTTTGCGCTTAAATTTTGATAAATTTCTTGAATTTCATCAATAATATGGGACATTTTGCGGTATTCAAGCGCAATATCGCGCCCAATTTCATGAATTTTTGCGCATTCGCGGGCAATTTCATGCCAAGGTATTATTTTACCATCGCCAATAATATCGCTGTTGCGTTCAGCGCATAAATCGCCCTTAGCATAATCCATTAAAATAAAATCCGCGTCATAATCGTATATTTTAGGGGTTTTTACGCCGTTTTTGGCAAAATAATCTTGAATTTTTGCTTGATACACCAGCGATTTACCATGATTATCGCAAGTTGCCACAAATTTATCGTTTATTAACCATTGCTGATGTTGATTGCCCCCTTGCATTTTAGTTATGGTCAATATTTCAAACCCCAAATTTTGCAAAGCGGCGGATATTTTTGCTTGGCAATTAGCTTGCAACATTTAGATACCGCATAAAGCTTGCCCGCCGTCAATAATATAATTTGCCCCAGTAATCCAATCGCTTGCGGGCGATGATAGCAATAAAATTAAACCCATAATATCATCGCTCTTACCTAAACGGCGCAAGGGTAAATTTTCAAGCAGAATTTTTTCGCGCCCCGATTGTTCCAAATAATCGCGGTTTAAATCGGTTTTGATGAATCCCGGACAAATGGCGTTAACTTGAATATTATATTGCCCCCATTCATATGCCATGACTTCGGTCAAGCGCGCAACCACCGCTTTTGATGCGCAATATGATACCGAACCCTTGGCAATACCGCGAAACGCCATGGTTGAAGCAATATTGATGATTTTAAGCCCTTGTTGCCGTTCAATCGCATATTTGGCAAATTGCGTGCTGACGATGCGTAAGGAATTTGCATTTAATTCCATCACCGATTGCCATTCTTCAAGACTTGTGTCTAAGGCTTTGGCGCGCCCCACCGTGCCCGCATTATTAATAATAACATCGGGCAAGCCAAATTCATGAATAATTTGCGCAATTATATCGGGAATTTGCGCAATTTTTGCTAAATCAGCGGCTAAAATTTTCGTTTGTGGAAATTTTTTTTGAAATTCACCTAATTCATCTTTTCGTCGGGCAACCAAAATACATGTCGCGCCATTATGCGATAAAAACTCCGCCATTGCCAAGCCCAAGCCACTTGATGCCCCTGAAATAAAGATTAATTTTCCTTGAATATTAAAAATTTCTGATGCGCGTAACATTATTTTAAAAATTCTTGAAATGCCGATTCAAATTTATCAAGCCATTCGGCAGAAATAGTTTTTTGAAAAAAAGATTTTTTTAATTTTTGTTCAACATCGTCTAAATTAAAAGCGATTAAATCAATTTTGGGGATTTTCTTTAAGCCAACTTGATTGGCATGACCCAAACCAGTTTCATTATATTGTATTGCCACCGATTGATGCGTGATGGCATTGATATAATCATAAATTTTATTATTAATTTCGTCGGTATTTTGAGAATTTGGCAAATTAACATACCCACAAACCCACGAAGTCGTCCCCTCTATATTGGCGTGTGTAAATTGCATATTATAATTTTTTTCTTTGGTATAAGCGGTGATTGCGGGGGTTGCAAATGCAAGCTGAATGTTATTTGCCACGATTTTTTCGGATATTTCCTCCTCGCTAAATGCAATAATTGGCTGGTTTTCCTTGAATTTTTTAATAAATTCTTTGGCGGCAAGCCATTGCGATTCATTGATGTTATTGGCATCCTTTGCACCCACCGCCATTAAAGCCATGGCAATGAGATTATAAAATCCATCGGCTAAAATCGCGGTTTTTCCTTTTAATTCTGGGTCTATGAAACTTGTTAAGCTATTTAAGTATTTTTTATCAATATTAGGGGCATAAATCATCATCGTATATCCAAAATATAATGGCACAAAATGAATTTTATTGGGCGATTGCAATGATTGTTGCGTGCGTAATTGGGGATTTAATTGCGACCAATTGGTTAATTTTGCGCTATCCCATTCTTTTATATTTAATTGCGAAAGCCAATTATCTATATTATAACTGCAAATATTGGCAAGATGAAATTTATTGGGATTTTTCTTAACATATTCCAACGATTCCTTTTCATCCCTAAAAAATGTAAAGACTGGCGGATTTTTGTATTTTTTTGTGTATAAGTCATAAATTGGCGGGTAATCACCGCCGTCCCATTCTAAAATTTGTAATTCTTGGCTTATCGCACCATTAATACGAACGCCATTAAAGCACAATAAACTTGCACACAAAATTACCAACAATAATTTTGGTTTAAAGGGGTATTTATCCATCAACGACATTATTTTATAAATTCTTGATAAGCGGCTTCAAATTTATTGCGCCATTCTTGAGAAACGGGTTTTTGGAAAAAACTAGTCTTTAAGCGGTTATCAAAATCGTCCAAGCCATATTCCAATAAATCAATTTTAGAAATTTTGCTTAATCCAACTTTATTCGCATGTCCCCAACCCCAATAATTAATCAGATAGCTGCTGACATTTTGATGCGAAGTTGCATTAATATAATCATATGCCCTCTCATTATTTGGGTTTTTATTATTAATTAAGAAGTGTCCACAAACATATGAACTTGCGCCTTCTTGGACTTGGAAATTAAATTTAGTTTCATACCCTAAACTTGTCGCGCGAATCGCCGTATCAATGAAAGCCCATGCAATTTTTATATTTTTATCAACCATGGCATCGGCTAATTCATTGGAAGTCGGATAAATATTCACGCCATTGGCTTTTAATTTTTTCAAAAAATCGGTGGCTTTTTGCCAATCAGTTTCATTGATATTGGCAACATCCTTGACACCAACCGCCATTAACGCCAGCGAAATTGGTGTGTAATAACCATCAGCTATTATACCAATTTGCCCTTTTAATGCTGGATCAATAAATGAATTTAACGATTGCAAATATTTTTTATTCGTGCCAACCTTATAAATCATCAGCGTGTAAGTAAAATAATTGGGCACCATATAAATTTGCCCATCTTGTTTCAGTGATTGCTGGTCGCGGAATGTCGGGATTATTTGATTCCAATTTTCCAATTTTAATTTATTCCAAGGCTTAATTAAGTCAGCATTTAACCAATTATCAATATTATAACTGCAAATATTCGCGGTTAAATAAGCATCAGGATTTTCTTTAACTATTTTAAACGCAATTTCTTCGTCTTGAAAAATTTTAATTTTCGGCGCACCGCCATTTTTCTTAATGTAATTAGGGAAGAATAACGGGTCATCAAGCCCGTCCCATTCAAGCATAGAAAAATCTTGCGCGTGTATTTTTTGGGCATTAAAGCTTGCAATCATGGTGAAAACCAATGATAATATGATTAATTTGGTAATTTTATTCATTTTGCCCTCTCAAATTATGATTTTTTTATAAATACCTAAAATCATACGAATTTGCAAGGATTTTTTTATTTTTTTTCAATTTTTTAAGTGATTTTATTTTGATTTTAAGATTGTCAGAAAAAAAACTATAAAAATCCCAGAAATAAGCAGGCTTACGCTATAATTTAACAATAAATTGCCGATATTATCAAAACCATTGGGAATTAAATCCAAACAAAATATTAACAAGGCATTAATTATAAATATTTTAACGCCATTTTGCAACCAAGCAATTTTTTGCGGGGAATGAAAAATATATATAACCAATAAACTTACGGAACTTATGCCAATATATTCGCTATCTTTCACAATATCCATGATGAATCCCAAAATAAATATTGCCACGGGTGATAAAATAATTGGGGTATTTATAATAAATATAATGGTTAAAATTAAGCTAATGCTGGGCATAAATAAACCTAAATATTTAATCGGTATAATGGCGACATCAAGGCAAATTGCCAAAATTATCAGCAATATAATGAAATACCTATATAATTTATGGGTTTGCCATGATTTAAAATTTATTTTCCCCATGGTATTAACGAATAATTGCCCGCGGCAATCGCTGAATTGTTTTTAAATAAAGATCCTCAGTATAACGGCGATTCGGCAAGTTTGAAGTAAGCTCGTTAAGGGTGGTGATTAAAGATTCATTGCCATTGGTAACCGCAATTTTTAACCAAATATAGGCTCTGTCCATATCTTGTTTAATGCTATTGCTTTTATAAAAAGTCAAACCAAGTAATGATTGCGCGGCTACTATGCCATTATTCGCGGCAATGATTAAGGCTTGCACGCCTAAATTATCATTTTTCGGCGTGCCAAGTCCGCGCAAATACATTAAGCCAAGATAATAAGACCCAAGGGGTTCATTTTTTTCAAATGCGGCTTTCGCAAATTTAAAGGCTATGCTGTAATCCGCTGGAACATGGACACCAGAATAATAATATTCTGCCAACAAACCCTTAGCTTCGGCATTACCCAAATCAGACGCATTGCCCAAATATTTTATGGCTAATTTGTGATTTACTTCGCCAAAACTTGTGGTCGTATATAATTTTGCCAGCGTTAAAATCGCTTCATCATCGCCGGTTTCCGCAACAGAAGTATATAATTCAATCGCTTTTGGAATATTTTTTGGCACAACAATGCCATTTAAATAAAATCTTGCAAGGGCTAAAATAGCTTGATTATTGCCCTGCTGGGCGGCTAATAAATACCATTTTAAGGCTAATTTAGGGTTGTTATTGATTAAAACGCCATCAATTTCCACGGGCACGCCGTCTTCGTATAATTTTCCCAAAGTATATTGAAAATCTGCCGAGGCATTTGTTTCGTATTTTTTTAAGCTTTGCGCATTAATTGGGTTTGCCAAAATCAAAATTAAGACATAAAAAATAAAAAATAAATTTTTATGTAAACTTAATTTCATTATAATTCCTTTTTGCCATAATTATTCAACCGTTACGCTCTTGGCAAGATTGCGCGGTTGGTCTACATCTGTTCCTTTTAGAATGGCGGTATGATAAGCGATTAATTGAATTGGAATTGCGCTTATTAATGGCGAAATAAAATGATGATGATTCGGAACAATATACGATAAGGTTAATTGTAGGCGATTTTTTAATTTTTTCTCGCCAGATTGCGAAGTAATTGCAATGATTTGCGCCCCCCTTGCCACCGCTTCTTGAAGATTTGATGCGGTTTTTTCAAACCATTCATCATCGGGAATAATGGCAATAATCGGTGAATTTTTTTCAATTAAAGCAATGGGACCATGTTTCATTTCGCCCGCGGCGTATGCTTCGGCATGGATATAGGAAATTTCTTTTAATTTTAACGCACCTTCAAGGGCGATGGGATAAGATACCCCGCGCCCTAAATATAATACATGAGAATATTGGGCAAGAATTTGCGCGATAGCATGGGCTTGCGCCTCATGTTGCAGGGTTTCTGCGATTAAGCTAGGAGTTTGGCTTAAAATCATCGTTAATTCTTGGGCAAATTCTTGGGATATTGTTTGTTTTTGCACCCCCATATTAATCAAAAACCCTGCTAATAACGCAAGCTGAGTCGTAAATGCCTTGGTGGAAGCAACACCAATTTCTGGACCAGCTTTGGTTAAAAAATGCAATTGCGCTAATCTTGCGATGGAGCTTTGGGCAACATTAACAATCGCGCTGGTGGTAATATTGGCTTTTTGCATATATTTAAGTGCCTCTAAACTATCCATTGTTTCGCCCGATTGACTGACAATCAAGCCGATTGAATCATGGGTAATCGGTGGCTGGCGATAGCGAAATTCGGACGCAACATCACATTCCATGGGAATTTTCATATAATATTCTGACCAAAATTTGGCGACTAAACCCGCATAAAATGCCGTGCCACAAGCACTAAAAATAATGCGGTTAATTTTTTGCCAATTTATAATTTGATTATCATCAAAATGGCAAGTCATTTGCGATTGATTTATAATTGCGTGCAAAGTTGCCCCAACCACTGATGGTTGTTCGTAAATTTCCTTTTGCATATAATGCTGATAATTACCCTTGCCCATTAAAATATTTGATGCTGATGAAGTAATAAATGCCCGTTTCGTTGCGTGAAAATTTTTATCATAAAATTCAATATTATCACGGCTTATAACCACTAAATCATCTTCGTCAAGATAAGCAATTTTATTGGTTAAATGCGCCATAGATAACGCATCAGACCCAAAATAATTACCATCATCGCCCATGCCAACCGCCAAAGGTGAGCCACGGCGCATACCAATTAATAAATTATCATTATCCAAAAACGCCACGACAAAAGCAAACGCGCCTTCAAGCTTGGGAATAATATTTTGCACGGCTTGTTTGGGTTGAAAACCCAATTCAATTTGTTCGGTAATTAAATAAACTAAAACTTCGCTGTCGGTTTGTGATGAAAATTGGCTTAAATATTTTGTCGGCAATGATGCCTTTAATTCTAAATAATTTTCAATAATGCCATTATGCACCAAGGCAATTTTTTCGCTGATATGCGGATGGGCGTTTTCTTCGTTCGCGATGCCATGGGTTGCCCATCTTGTATGCCCAATGCCAATCGGTGCATTAATCGGGTTTGCCTGCATCACGGATTTAAGATTTTTTAATTTGCCCGCGGCGCGCACGCGTTTAAATTGGTGATTATCAATGACGGCGATGCCTGCTGAATCATAACCGCGATATTCTAATCGTTGTAAGCCTTCGTATATTTGCTCAACAATCGGGTTTTTTGCCACAATACCAATAATTCCACACATATTATTTATCCTTTGGTTTTGAGTAATTTTCAATATTCACTTGCCTAGCGCGTCCAACACCTAGGGCACGGGCGGGAACTGGCTTAACAATCACGCTGCCTGCGCCAATAACGGCATTATCATTAATGGTAATGGGCGCAACTAAGGCACTATTTGAGCCAATAAAGACATTTTCGCCAATGATGGTTTTATGTTTAAGCTTGCCATCATAATTGCAAGTAATCGTGCCCGCGCCAATATTGGTTTTTTGTCCAATTTGGGCATCACCGATATAGCTTAAATGGTTAATTTTCGCGCCCGTGTGAATTTGCGAATTTTTAATTTCCACAAAATTACCAATATGCGCCCCGCTGGCAATTTCGCTATGGGGGCGAATCCGTGCATATGGACCAATCACGCAATTTGCGCCGATTTTGCACGATTCTAAATATGAAAAAGCCCGAATTTGACAAAATTCGGCAATTTCAACGCCAACGCCAAAATGCACGCAAGGTTCAATAACGCAATCAGGCGCGATTTTCGTATCATGCGATAAAAATACAGAATCAGGGTCAATCATGCGCACGCCCGCTTGCATCAAGGCGCGTCTTTGGCGATTTTGCCAATATTTTTCGCAAATTGCCAATTCTTCTTGGCTATTAACGCCTTGTAATTCCTCGTTTTCACCGATAACATACCCGCATTCATGCCCAAGTTGCACGGCATGCTTAATTAAATCCGTTAAATAATATTCGCCCGCTTGATTATCATTGGTAATTAACGGCAGAATTTTGCTTAAAACTTGCGATTTAACCGCCATGACACCAGAATTACAAAGGTTAATTTGTAATTGTTCCGCGCTGGCATCTTTGGCTTCAACAATGGCTTGCAAGCGATTATCGGCGACAATTAAACGCCCTAATTGCGCGGGATTTTCGGGCAAGAATCCTAAAACCGCGCAATCGGCGCCATTTTCAATGTAAGCGCATAATTTTTGTAATGTATTTTGGCTTATCAAAGGCGTATCAGCGTATAAAATTAAGACTATATCGCTCGAATCTTGACGGGCTTTTTGCCAACCAAGGCTGGTGGCATGGGCGGTGCCTAATTGGGGTTCTTGAATGGCGTAATTTTCAAAACATGCGACAATTTGTGGGTTATTGGCAACCACGCCAATAATTTGTTTAGAGCCAATATCATGCGCCGTATTAATACCATGGCGCACCAACGCCAAACCCGCCAAAGGATGTAAAACTTTGGGTAATTGCGATTTCATGCGCGTGCCTTTGCCCGCACTTAAAATAATAGTCGTAATATTTTTTGTCATTAAAATTACCATTGGCAAATTTTAAAATTTTTTCAAGCTTAATTTTATTAAGAAAAATTAATTTGGGCAAATTGGGCGTTTTTTAATAAATACTAAAATAAGTGCTTGACAATTTAAATAAGTGATGCTATTTTTTGTATTAGAGAATGAAAATTATGAGAACCCATGGCAGAAAAAATATCTGAATATGTAAAGGCACTTGAACGGCTAACCAGTGATGGTTCTGTATTGGAAACTATTATTTGCGATACAGATGGATATGAGCATAATTTAACTGATGAACAATTAGACAAAAAATTTGCTAAGGCTTTAAATGAATTTCTTGATGAAATTGAACGCGGCAATTATCAGCAAGAAGATTTAGATAATTAATGTTGCGACCGAATATTACCAATCGCGGTATGGTTCACGGGCTTTATAATCAAAATCTGACGAATGGATTTTATTCAATATATTGGTATTTTAATTATAAATCTCCTTGACAAATGGGCGTAAATACATTAATGTTAAAATACAAATTTGATGAAATTCACCCATCAAGATTGAGGAAAATCAAGCATAAATCATGGCAAGAAACAATATATTTAAGATAGTTTTTTTGAGTTTAGCGTTATTAATGGCTCATACCCCTATGGGGTTATTATGGGGCGGTGGCAAATTGCATGCTTTAAATCTTATGGATTATGAACCAGATATTTTAAAAAAATTAAATGCCGAAGGCAAACCATTTTTTCTGCATTTTTATGCTGATTGGTGCCCGACTTGCCGTGTGCAAAGCAATATGTTGCATAAAATAACCACGGATGCTGATTTAAACTCTCAGAATCCTTTTGTTGTTTTAGTTGTTAATATTGACGAAGAACCCGAATTAAAAGCAAAATTTAGCGTTCAATCTCAATCAGTTTTAATTGCAATAAAAAATGATAAAATCATTAAAAAATCTATATCAGACACGAATTTCAATAACATCATCAAATTTTTACAAGAAAATGGTAAATTATGATTAAAATATTATCCCTATTTTTAACTTTGTTTGTTAGCAATATGGCTTTGGCTTTGGAATATATTCCTTATAATGCTGAAAAAGAGCAAGAGTTAATTAAATCTGGTGAGGTTTATTATTTGCATTTTTATGCTGATTGGTGTCCGACATGCCGTGGACAAATCGCGATTTTTGATAAATTTAAAAATGATTCCGCGGTTAACAAAGAATTAACTGGTGTCATTCTGGCGGTAAATTATGATACGGCGGTGGAATTAAAGAAAAAACATAAGATTTTTACGCAAACTATTTTGGTTAGCCTTCAAGGCGAAAAAGAAATTTATCGTTCAGTCAATCAAACCGACCCATTTAAATTAAAGGTGCAATTGGGCACAAGATAATGGATTTTTCAATATATCAAATTATATTAGCCATAAGTGCTGGTTTTTTAGCGGGGCTTACGCCGTGTATATTGCCAATTTTGCCGATTATTTTATTAAGCTCAGTGCAAAAAAATATCCTTGCCCCCTTGGTTTTAGTTGTGGGATTAATAAGTAGTTTTACAATATTTGGGGTTTTGCTGGGGCAATTATCAAATTTGATTAATGTTAATCAATCGTATATTTCATCTTTGGGGGCATATTTTTTGATATTTTTTGGGTTGTTATTGGTGATACCGAAATTTAAGGGAGTTTTTGCGAATTTTACGGGAAAAATTGCTGATTTTGGCACTAAATTAAGCGAAAAACATCGCGATGATTCGTTGAAATTCCAATTTATTCTTGGTTGCACGCTGGGAATTATTTGGACACCTTGTTCGGGTCCCTTGCTGGGCGCAACTTTTAGCCTGTTGGCAAGTGATGGCGTTAATGCGTTTATGGGCGGCATTATTATGATGGCGTTTGCTATCGGCACTTCATTACCCATGTTGGCGGTTGCATATGGGGCGCATAATATCATCAGACGCAATTACCAAAAAATATTTAATTATCAAGCAATAATCAATAAATTCATTGGCATAATATTTATTTTATTTGGTTTGGCGTTAATTTTGGGTTGGGTTAAAAAGCTTGAAAAATTATTATTGGATATTATCCCATTAACTTGGTCAGTTTTTACAACTTCCATTTAAATTATTTCATAATTATCAATAAAATGCCAATAAATATTAATAAAATGCCACCCCAAGCTTGCCATGAAATTTGTTCTTTAAATACTAACCATGATAATAAAATGGTTAAAGCAAATACTGCGGGTTGCAAAAGTTGCACTAAATATAATGGAATAATTTTTAATAAATAGCCAAAAATTATAAAACCTAAAACTTGCAACACAGAACCGACTGAATAATATAATCCATATTGCCACGGCGAATTTAAATCATTATTGCTTAAAATCGCGCCAATTTTTAAAAAATATAAACCCGTTAGGTTAAAAAACAAAAATCCAAACGAAAGAATAAATGCTAAATTATTAATTAATGGTGGCATTCGCAAATTCCGGTTTTATTTGCCCAATATATTCTTGGTCAAATAATGGGCTGGCGTGATGGGCAATCATGCGCCAATCATTGCGTTCCTTGACATAAATATTTGATGCGGATAAATAGCCATTGCCAATTTTTTCCAAACAAGTAACAACCCCAAATTCACCATATAATTGTGCAACCGGGTTCACGCATTCAATATATGGGGGCGCAAGACATAATTCGCGAAACGATGAAAGCACCGATTCGCGTTCGGTCATGGGTGCACGCCCGGGGTGCACGACTTGTATCGGAAAATTTTTTGAAAATTGCGATTGCACACCTTCGGCATCGCCATGATTAATCAGCGAATAAAACCTATCATTGGCGAAAAGTAATTTATCATTCATTATATATGCCCTTTAATATATTTGGCAATATAGACGCAATATCCTCACAAATCAAGCCTTTTCCCAAAATATTTGTTGCCTTAGTATGACAATAAGTTGCGATAGCTGACGCTTCAAAAGGCGGTAATTCTTGGGCTATTAATCCTGCTACTATTCCCGATAAAACATCGCTTGCCCCTGAAATATCCCAATAAATATATGGGGGTTGATTCTGACATACCCGCCCATCATGACACGCAATTAAGGGTAATTGGCATTTAAAAACAATCGTGCCGTTAATTTCTTGGGCGCAATTTAGTAAATATTCTGGCGTAATTTGCGTTGTTTTTCCGAATAAACTAAATAATTCCGCTTGATTTGCCACTAAAATCAAGCTATTTTCGCTTAAATTCTGCGATTTAATCAATAAATCAAGCGAACCGCTAAGCGCGGTAATGGCGTTTGAATCTAAAATTATTTTCACGCCCGCTTGCCTTGCGCTGATGATTCTTTGGCGCACTGATATATTAATTCCAGAACCGGGTCCAATTAACACCGCAACAGCCGATAAATCAGTGATTAAATCGGCAAACCCCGCCGTATCCATATATTCTTCAACCCATGCACCGATTTCAATGGATTGAAATATTTCCCGCATTTCGCGTGGGGCGGCAATAATGCTATTGCCTGCGCCAATGCGTCTTGCGGCGCGCGTTGCCAGCAATGCAGAATTAGGTTGTTGATTAGACGCATAAACTAACAATCGCCCTTCACAAAATTTTTCATACCATTGTTTAAATATAATCTGCCATAATGCTGGCTGATTTTGCATAATATTCATTTTGTCAAATCCTCTATAAAATCTTTAATGCCGATTAAGCGGCTGCGTTTTAAGCGTTCGGATTGATAAATGCTTTGCACTTGGGCGACCGACTTTTCTAAATCTTCGTTAATTATAACCCAATCATATTCAGCGTAATGGGACATTTCCTCCGAAGCTTTTGCCATGCGGGCTTGAACAACTTCCGCGGTATCTTGGGCGCGTCCCCATAAGCGACGCTCTAATTCGCGTTTAGAAGGCGGCAAAATGAAAATTTTCACAACATCACTGGGCAAGGCATCGGATAATTGTTGCGTGCCTTGCCAATCAATATCAAACAACATATCTTTGCCTTGCGCCAAAGCATCTAGCACGGCTTGCCTTGGCGTGCCATAATAATTATTAAATACTTTGGCATGTTCAAGCAATTGATTATTTTTTACCATTTCATGATATTGTGCTTCGCTAATAAAAATATAATCTTTACCATCAATTTCATTTGACCTTGGTTTGCGCGTAGTTACAGAAACCGATAAAATAATATTACTATCATTTTGAAGAATCTGCTTGGCAATAGAAGTCTTGCCCGCCCCCGATGGCGAAGATAAAATCAATAAAAGCCCGCGATTTTTCATATTATAACCTGTTAATATTACTAATTAATTTGTATATCATAGCTAATTAATATAAAAAAGCAATAAAATAAGGAATCAGCATTATCATGATTGCGCAATAATTTTAAACGCAATGGCAATAAAGCACCCCTCCATTGATAACCATGTTGTCGGGGTGGTTAAAATTATCGTTAAAAAAATGCTTTAAGCCACTATTTTATAGTATTAACAATTTGTTTTTCAAGTTCATAAAGATTATGGATTGTATCAAATTTAATTTGAACCCATTTTTTAGTTTGTTTGTCTAAAAGGCTAATATTATTATTGCTTCTTTTGCCAAAACTTAAACGGCAAAATGGCTTGCCATCAAAATTAATTGCAAAATAATTTATCGTATCAACATATGAAATTAGGGCAATGTCAATTTGATTTTTATGCAACATGAATTTTATCACATCAAAAGCCTCTAATTCTTGAGCTGTTGTTTCAACGCCATTTGGTGATGGTGATTTATTATCTTCTTCGTTGGGGGCAACGGGCGAAATTGGCGCATTGTCAGAAATTTCTGGCTTCGCAATTTCGGCATTTTTGGGTGTTTTGTTGGAATCATTATATTTTTCAATATAATAAGCCTGAATAGCATCGCAAATTAACGGCTTAAAACTATCAATTACTTTTTGATGCATTTTTGGACCTTGATAAACCCCACGGGCAAAATAATCAATAAATTCGGTTGAGGGTTCATCAAATTCTTTAAATAATTTTTCTTTGACGCCTTTATAATATAAATAATTTTTGGCATTTTCTTTGATATTATTAATATTAAATTCGTTTTTTGATATTTTTGTAATTTCTTTGATGGATTCATCGGTTAAATTTTTTATATTAAATTCAAAAAATGGAAAATCATCCATGACATTTTGTGCATCTAAATCCGTATAAAATTTATAAACTTCGCCGTTGGTTAAAATTGCTAATTTTGCTTTTAATGTTGGAAAATATCGTTTTAATTGATCGGTATGTTCTTTGCCTAAGGGTAGTGCAATTTTTTTGCATTCAATTAAGATTATGACTGCGCCATCTTTTTTCAAAGCATAGTCAATTTTTTCGCCTTTTTTATCGTTAACATCAGCAATTAATTCGGGAACAACTTCATCTGGATTGAAAATATCATAGCCAATCGCCTTGATAAATGGTAAAATTAAAGCAGTTTTTGTCGCTTCTTCGGTTGAGCATTTTTCTCTTTTTGATTCCAAAGAATCACCGATTAATTTTAACTTTTCATAATTCATAATATTCTCCCTAAAATTGTTATTATAAGTTTTATAATAATTAAAATTCCCCCATTGTCAAGATTTTTTTTGTTTATTATTACGGCAAAAAATAAAGTCACCTGCTATAATGAAAGCAACACAAGAAAGCAGGTGCAAAATGCAAACAGAGGAAGAAAAAAATAACTCCATCTCTTTTGAAGCGCATAAATATCAACTGGATAATAACTTCAAAAATCGCTTGCAAGGGCAGTCCGTGCGACTTTATCGGTGCTTTAGGTCAAAACTTTATTAAATGGAATCAAATGATTATACAACATTCTGTGCTAAAAAATATCACTCCTAAAACACCAAAAATCGCCACAAGCAAAAATATTAATGATTTTATCAACAAAATTATTACCGATGCCGCTTGATTTTATCTTAATCTTTGATACTATCTGCGCATTGAATATTCGCTACTCGCTATACTCAAAAGTTGACTTTATTTCTGGCTACTTAGGTGACTTTATTTCTGGCTACTTAGGTGACTTTATTTTTTGCCGTGAAAGGTAAGTTTCAGGGGGGATTTTGGTAAATATTGGCACTAATTAATAACAAATAAATAAAATTTCATTTGAACCCGCTACCGAACCTTTGCCACCACGCGAAGTAGAATATATTTTTTGTTCAATAATAACATTTTTCTTAAATTGCAATAATATTTTTTTAAACTCATCTATTGTGGGATAACTGCGATCATTCCACGATATAACCCAATACGGAATATCTTTGGATAAGTGAAATAATTTATTTAAAGATTGAACAACTTCTCCTTTTTTATCAAATCCACTCCATCGTTGGGGATAATATCGATTTGTGCCATTTTTAAATTCTTTATCTTCCCAATATTCTACATATGTTTCTAAAAGATGATAAAATGATTGATAATCAGAATGCGAATCAGTATAAGGCGGGTCATAATATACTAAATCTATATTGTTAATTTGCGGTAATAAATCTAAAATATTTTCATTATAACTTAAATTATGTTGATGATTATCAAAAACTGCATTATTATAACTATCTAATAACTCACAAAATAATTCATTGATAGGGCGTGCAATTGAAGCATTTCGTTTGACCCGTTCGGGATTATTAGCATATGAAATGGCTTTTGTATGGGCAAAATGTCCCATAATAATTTTTCGTTGCATTGACCTGTTTAATATCGTTAAAACCAAAGACTTCTTATATTCATTATCCAGTAAATTAATATTTGCACGAATATTATCCAGCCATTTTGCTTGGGTAATATCAAAAAAAATTCCAGTGTATAATTTTTCCACAAGATTTTTTTTATGTTCATTAGTGCTAAATAAAATTTCTATATCATCGGAATTTAGTTTGATATTTTTATTGGCGATTAAAGCATTACCAATTTGGAAATTTGCATTTAAAAAATCATTTGAAATTACCTCAAAGCCTTGTTGTTTTAAAAAAAATGAAACTGAATGCGCACCCGCAAATCCATCAAGACATCTTTTTATTTTTGAAATATCCAGATGATTGCATATGTTCATATAAATCCAATTTAATAAATTATGTTTTGAACCAAGATATTGCGGTCTTGGGAATTGATAATGCGCATATGCTAGTGCATTATACTCAATTTCTTGCATATCTTCAAAAATTGATATTTGTTGCGGTTGATGAAAATTATCCATATTATTTCACTATAAAAATACAATCAGAAAAAGCATTAAATTTACCCTTGTTTTTATATGAAAAGGATATTTTTAAATCTTCAATAGTCTTGTTTTTAAAATTATCCAAATAATTAAAAATATTGGGCATTAATAAATCCATATTTCTTTTTAATTTCCAACTTGAATCAAAATCATTTCTATCAACTAGAATCAAAAATAATCTATTAGACGCATCAAATCTTAATTCACCTTGTTCTTCATATAAGTTTTTAATTAAATCAGTTGGGTCATTTAATAAATCAGATATTAATTCTAACTTAAATTCTTTAATTTTATTAAATAAAGTTAAACCATATGGGTCTGCCTTATCTTTAATTTTCTCAGATAATATATATTTTAAATTTTGTTCGGAATCCAAATATTGAATTTTTAATTGTTTGGCAATATTTTTTAACTCCGCTAATTCGCTTCTTAATCCAGCTTCTTTTCGTTTTTTCTCGATATAATTAACTGGCATATAGGTTACCTTTAAATCAAATGGTATATTATTAACGAAAAAATCCACTTTTTTTACTTGACCCACAGTCGGCAATACAATTGGGTGTTGCTTAAAAATATTTTCAATTAAAATCGAAGACCAATGATTATACCAACTGCACATAACATAACCATACACTGCATGATTAATTTCATTATCGATTTTGGAAACAAGCATATCATATGATTTATAAATTTTAATATAATTATTGACCAAATACTTATCAAGCGCATTTGAATAATCGCCCCCCCAAATAAATGATTTCAGATTATATAATTCATTAACAATCTCATTAATATTTAATAATTTTCTATTATTTGCCTCAGTTTTTAAAATAAATTCATTTAACATATGATGGGATTTTTCAACATTAATTAATAAAATCTCAAATAATTCTTTAAAACTATCATTTAACTTCGTTGATAAAAGTTTAATATTATAATCCTTGCAAAAATTAAATATTAATTCTCTTCTGATAATTGATTTTAATTTAAACCATAACATCCCTTCGGAATGTAATGTAATATGGACAATATCATCATCCTTAAAACATTGTTCCCATTTATCAAATTGCTTTGTCATTTAAATCTCATCATTACTTTTACTTGTCATCAAGTTTTTATATTAACTCTACTAAAATTATATCGTTTATTTGCTTTAATTGTCAAGTCAAAAATTACCATTATTACGGCAAAATATTGAGAATTTACGGATAAATATTACCGATAAAGCATGAAATCTTACTAAATTTTTAATCTTGATTGACTGGTAAAAGTAAAATTACGAATATAGCCGTTCAAGCTGGTCGCCATATTGGGTAATAATTTCATGACGGCGAATTTTAAGGGTGGGCGACATTTGCCCGTTGCTAACGCTAAACGCTTCGTGCGCAAAGATGAATTTTTTGATGCGCTCATGGGCGTCAACTTGGTGATTAATCTTGTCAATAATTTTTTGGCAAGTTGCTTTAATTTCGTCAATGCTTAAATTTGCTGTTAATTCCTTGTCCAAAACCAAAAGCGCAACAATGAAATTTTTTTGTTCGCCATAAACCATTGATTGCGCAATTTCAGGCGCAAGATTTAATAAGCCTTCAAGTTTTTGGGGCGCGATTTTTTCGCCGCCTTTGTTGATGATAATATCCTTTTTTCTGTCGGTAATATATAAATGATTTTCCTTAAACGCGCCAATATCACCGGTATAAAGCCAGCCATCTTTGATAATTTTTGCGGTATTTTCAGGGTCGCGCCAATATCCTTGCATGACTAAATCGCCCTTGACAAGAATTTCACCATCTTCGGCAATTTTTATTTGGGTGTTTTTAATAATCGGTCCCACCGAATCTAACCTTGTGCTTCGCGGTAAATTTACCGATACTACTGGCGAAGTTTCACTTAATCCATAGCCTTGCAGGATTTTTAAGCCGTAAGCCACAAGGAATCTGGCAACTTCATGATTTAAAGGTCCGCCGCCAGAGACGAAAATTTTTAATTTGCCGCCAAATCTGGCGCGAATTTTTTGGCGCACTAATTTATCGCATAAATAATCTTGGCATTTTTCCCAAAAACTTAATGGGATTTTATCAATCTGCTTGCACCCTAATTGATAGGTTATTTGGAATAATTTTGCCTTAAAACCTTTAAGCTGCAACGAGCCGACTAAAATCTTGCCGCGCATGGTTTCGTATAATCTTGGCACGGCTGTCATGATGGTTGGCTTGGTTTCATGAATATTTTGTAATAATTTTTCAGTGGATTCGGCAAAATATACTTCTGCCCCTAAATATAAGGCTAAGCAACCAATAACCATAAATTCATAAACATGGGCAAGCGGTAAAAACGACAAAAACCTCTCGCCATTGGGTTCGTAATTGGGTAATTGATAAAAAATTTCCATAACGCCATCAACATTATGCAAAATATTGCGCATGTTAAGCAAAACGCCTTTGGGTGTGCCACCCGTGCCCGAAGTATAAATTATCACTAAATCATCATCAAGGGTGATATTTTGCGCGGCTTTTGCCAAATCAAAGGCAGTTTTCGGCATTTCCCAAATATTTTCAACGCTAAAATGCGGATTTTCATCAAGAATTTTATTTTTTAAATCATTATCGCATGTAATTATCGGATAATTCATTCCATCGCGCATGGATAATTTTTGCCATAAATTTTCATGGGAAATTATTATCGCTTTGGCTTGACTATGTTCCAAAATAAATTGGCAATTTTGCGCCGAAGCCGTTGCCATGCAAGGCACCATCACTCCACCAATTGCGGTAATTGCATAAAGCGCAATGATAAATTCGGGGCGGTTTTCCATTAAAATCATAATTTTGGGCTTGTCGCCTAAATTTAATGATTTTAGGTAATTTGCCAAAGATTGCACTTGAATCGCCGTGTCATTCCATGTATAACCATGCCAAGATTCAGCTTTTTTGGCGTGTAATAATGGTTTTTGTGATAATAAAGTTGATTTATCACAAAAATTTTTTAATATATTGTCAAGGTTAGTTATATTATGATGAATTTGCTGATTCATAGCGTTTCCTTAGTTAAATGAAAAGATTAAAATGACAAATTGGCAATTAAACGATTTATTCCCTTCACCATCAGAATTACTGAATGATTCTAATGGTAAAATTGGCAATATCCCCCCCAAGTTGCAAAATTCTATCAAAAAATTATGCGAAGATATACCAAAATTTAATAAACGATTCAAGGGAAATTTAACAAAACTAAATCCCACGCAATTTGCCGAATTTTTGCAAATTTATGAACAAATTAATACGCAAATCAGGCGCATCGCCAGTTATGCGCAATTATTATACGCAACCCAAATGAATGACCCAAAAATTAGCAAATTTCAAGCCGATATTAATGAAATAATTCAAGAATTTGACCAGCAATTAATTTTTGTTGAATTAGAAATTAATGAATGCAAGCCTGAAATTGCCCAATCGCCCGAAACTGAAAATTACCATGAATTTTTACGCAATATCGCAAAATTTAAACCCCACCAACTCGACGAAGCAACCGAATCGCTGCTAAGCGAATTATCGCTTAGCGCATCAGATGCGATGATAAGATTATATGATGAGACATTGGCAAAATTGCGATTCCCCATTGGCGATAAAGAATATAATCAATCCGAAATTTTGAATTTTTTTCATGATGCTGATGGCGATAATCGCTTTAAAGCCGCAAAATCATTGGGCATGGTGCTTGGCAATCATGAATATTTATTCGCAATTATTCTTAATGCCATTACCAAAGAGGGGCATATTTTGGATAAAAAACGCCAATTTGCGAACCCAATGGCAAGCCAACATCTGCAAAATAATGTATCCGATGAAATTGTGGAAAATTTGGAACAAGCCGTTCAAGAATCATATGAACGAATTTCGCACCGCTATTATGCGCTGAAAGCGAAAATGATGAAATTGCCGTTTTTGCCATATTGGGACAGATTAGCCCCCGTTTTTCCGCAAAATTCCAATAAATACACGATTGAGCAAGCAAAAATCATCGTTTTTAACGCTTATCATGAATTTAGCCCCGAAATGGCAAAAATTGTCCAAGAATTTTATGATAAAGAATGGATTGATTGGTTGCCCAAAGATGGTAAGGCTTCGGGGGCATTTTCGCATTCATGTTCGGTTGATGCGCACCCTTATATTTTATTAAATTTTCAAGGCAATTTAGACGATATTATGACTCTGGCGCATGAATTGGGGCACGGCGTGCATCAATATCTTGCCCGTAAAGTCGGGCAATTATCCGCCGATACGCCATTGGTGATGGCAGAGACCGCGTCAATATTTGGAGAAATGCTGGTTTATGATTATTTAATGCGCGATAATTCGCTGACGAATCATGAAAAATTAGCCTTGGCGGTGCAAAAAATTGAAGATGGCATTAACACGGTGATTCGGCAAATTGCGTTTTACCAATTTGAACAAAAAATACATTTTGAACGGCGCAATGGCGAATTATCGCCCGAAATGATTGGTAAAATTTGGCGTGAAGTTTCCGTGCAAAGCCTTGGCTCATCGGTGCATTTTGATTCGGATTTTGATAAATTTTGGTGCTATATCAGCCATTTTTTTCATTCACCATTTTATGTTTACGCCTATGCGTTTGGTGAATTACTTACCCGCGCATTATATCAACAATATCGCGATAAACCACAAGGCTTTATCGCAAAATATACCGAATTATTAAGCCTTGGTGGGTCGCAATCGCCCCAAAAATTATTGGAAAATTTTGGTTGCGACTTGACAAAAAAGCAATTTTGGTTTCAAGGTTTAAATCAAATTGAACAAATGATTAATCAAGCAGAGGCTAAATTCAAGGAATTATATCATGAATAATGAAAATACTATCATGAATCCTGCGCAAGAATTGGGAATATTGCAAGAAATATTGCGTATTCTTAACAAACCGCCAATTGATAATAATGAAATTATAGCCTTGCTTAAACCTTTAGAACCTTCGGATTTAGCGCAATTTATTCAAGTTTTATCGGCATCAAACCGCGTTGAAGTCGTGAAAATTATTTTAGAAAAATTAGACCCCGAATTTTTGACTTGGCTTGATGAATTTGTCTTGGAAGATATTATTGAAACCATAGACCCAATTTTTTTGGCAAATTTCATTGACCAATTAGAATCTGATGATGCGTTAGATATTTTGGAATTATTGGACGAAAAATCGCAACGGCAAATTTTGTCCAAAATTCCCGCCGAAGATCGCGCGCTTTATCAAGATATTTTAACTTACCCCGAGGACACAGCCGCAAGGCTTATGCGCCGTGAGGTTGTCGCCATGCCAAGCTTTTGGTCGGTGGGACAAGCGATTGATTTTTTGCGCAATGATTCGTCCGAATTGCCCGAACAATTTTATAATATTATCGTTGTGGGCGCATCGCATAAGCCAATTGGCGTGATAGCTTTATCAAAATTAATTTGTTCGCAACGCCCAATTATCTTAAAAAAAATAATGGAAAAATCGGTGATGGCGTGCGATGCCAATATGGATCAAGAAGAAGTCGCGCGGATTTTTTCTAAATATGCCTTAGTTGAAACCCCCGTTGTTGATAAAAAAGGTCGCTTAATTGGCTCCATCACCGTTGATGATATTGTCCATGTTATTGAAGATGAACAAGAGAAAGACTTTATGCAAATGGGCGGTGTGCAAGAAGACGATTTTTATCAAGACACGAAGCGAACGATTATTTTGCGATTTGCATGGTTATTTGTTAATTTAGGCACGGCATTTTTAGCGTCGTTTGTTGTGGATATTTTTTCGGCAACTTTAGAAAAAATTATTGCTTTGGCAATTTTAATGCCGATTGTGGCGGGTATGGGGGGCAATGCCTCTACGCAAACGCAAACTATTGTGGTGCGCGCTTTGGCAACCAAAGAATTAATTTCCGCGAATTTTTGGCGGTTTTTGCTCAAAGAATTTATAGTCGGCTTTGCCAATGGTTGTCTTTTTGCGCTCATTACGGCATCAGTCGTTGGGCTTTGGTTTCAAGATGCGTTATTGGGTTTAGTGATTGGCATTGCGATAGTCATTAACTTAGTCGCCGCCGCGCTGGCAGGGGTTTTAGTGCCCATTGGGCTTACCAAAATAAAACAAGACCCCGCCATTTCCACCACAATATTTATAACCACTATCACGGATATAATTGGCTTTGTGTCGTTTTTAGGCTTAGCGAGTCTGATTTTATAATTAATCAAAGGGAAAAAATGAAAAAAATATTAATGATGATTGGCATATTATTGATGGCGCAAATAAGCTGGGCGCAAAATGCCAAAAATGAAATTCGCATCGCGCATATTTATGAAAAAACTGGACCACTGGAAGCATATGCCAAGGATTTAAATATCGGGGTTATGTTGGGATTAGAATATGCAACTGGCGGCACCATGATGCTTAATGGCAAAAAAATCATTTTGATTGAGCGCGACAGCCAAGGCAAAGCCGATATTGCCCGCACCCAATTAGCCGCAGCTTTTGCCGATGACAAAGCCGATATTGCGATAAGTGGTAATGGTTCGGGGGTTACGCTTGCCATGTTGCCGATTGCCGAAGAATATCAAAAAATTCTGGTCGTGGATTTAGCCGTTGCCGATTCCATTACCGGCGATAAATGGAATAAATATATTTTTCATACCGCCCGAAATTCTTCGCAAGACGCGCTGACTAATGCTTACGCAATAAACAAAGATAATACAACAATCGCTGTTTTAGCCCAAGATTATGCTTATGGGCGCGATGGAGTTAAGGCGTTTAAGGAGGCGATGACGCACGCAAAAATTGTGCATGAAGAATATTTGCCAGTAAATACCACGGATTTTACCGCGGGCGCATCACGGTTGATTGAAGCTTTGCGCCACGAAAAAGGGCGCAAAATCATTTTTATTCTTTGGGCGGGGGCGGCAAACCCCTTTAAAATAGCCGAACTTGACCTTAAACGATATGGTATTGAAATCGCCACAAGCGGCAATACCTTGCCCGCCATGAAAGCATATAAAGCTTTTGAAGGCATGGAGGGGGCAATATATTATTATTATGGCATTCCCAAAAACCCGATTAATGATTGGTTAATTAATCGCGTGCAAAAAGACGGCAGATTACCCCCCGATTATTTTGAAGTTGGTGGTTTTTCCGCGGCGATGTCCATCATTACCGCCTTAAAACAAACGGGTGGTAATACAGATTCCCAAAAATTAATTGCGACAATGGAAGGCATGAGTTTTGACACGCCCAAAGGTAAAATGACATTCAGAGCCGAAGACCATCAAGCCTTGCAAAGCATGTATCATTTCAAAATTCGCGTTGACCCCAAAATTGATTGGGCTGTTCCCGAATTAGTGCAAGAAATTACACCAGATAAAATAAAATTACCAATTCGTAATAAATAATATCCAGATGGATTTAGTGGGCGACTGCCGCGGCTGCGCCTTCGTCAATTAAGGCACCGCTATTGAATCTGTCAATAGAGAAGGGGGCGGCGATGGGGTGCATTTCGCCCTTGGCGATAGAATGCGCAAAGACATTGCCAGAACCCGGGGTTGCCTTGAACCCGCCCGTGCCCCAACCGCAATTAAAAAATAAATTTTCAACGGGAGTTTTGGATAAAATCGGACTTCTGTCCACGGTAACATCAACGATGCCACCCCATTGGCGCAACATTTTCAGGCGCGATACGAATGGGAATAATTCGCATAATGGACCCATAATATGCTCAATCGTATTAAATGCGCCGCGCTGGGAATAGCTGTTAAACGCATCCGAACCCGCGCCTAAGACTAATTCGCCTTTATCGGATTGGCTGATATAAACATGCACGGTGCCCGACATGATAACATGGTCAATTACTGGTTTAATGGGTTCGCTGACTAAGGCTTGCAAAGGGTAAGATTCCAAAGGCAAACGAAAGCCTGCCATATTCGCAATAACCGAAGAATGTCCCGCCGCCACCACGCCGACTTTTTTGGCTTTGATTAAACCCTTGGAAGTTTGCACGCCTTTAATGACGCCTTTGTCAATTTGAAAGCCTTGAACTTCGCAATTTTGGATAATATCCACGCCCATTTCATCGCATTTACGGGCAAAACCCCATGCCACAGCATCATGACGCGCCGTGCCACCACGGCGTTGCAATAATGCCCCTAAAACTGGGTATCTGCCCGTAGTGTTCATTAAAGGCACCATTTCTTTAACTTGATGCGGATTTAAATATTCGGCATCAATGCCATTAAGCCAATTGGAATGCCCTCTTCTGCCGATTTCTTGCATATCATGGATATTATGCGCTAAATGCAATAATCCGCGCTGGGAAAACATGACATTATAATCTAATTCTTGGCTTAAATTTTCAAATAATTTCACCGATAATTCATAAATTCTTGCCGATTCGTCCATGGTATAATTGGAACGAACAATAGTCGTATTGCGCCCGGTATTGCCACCGCCAATCCAGCCTTTTTCAATAACAGCCACATTGGTAATACCGCATTCTTTGGCTAAATAATATGCCGTTGCCAAGCCATGACCGCCACCGCCGACAATAATTACATCATATTCGGGTTTTGGTTCTGGGCTACGCCATGCTTCTTGCCAATTTTGATGATATGACATGGCGTTGCGAATCAACGAAAAAATATTATACGGAGTTTTTTTCATATTATGACCTTATGTTTTTAATGGCTTGATAAATTATTTCAGCATGACCCGCGGCTTTGACTTTGCGCCATGATTGCACTAATTTTCCTTGGTAATATATAAAGCTTGAACGCTCAATACCATAATATTTGCGACCATACATTGATTTTTCAACCCAAACGCCCATTAATTCGCTAAATTTTTTATCCGTATCCGCCAGTAATTCAAAATTAAGATGGTATTTTTCAGCAAATTTTTTATGCGACGCCGAAGAATCGGGGGAAATCCCAATAATCGTGCAATTTTTTTCGTGAAATTTTGGCATTAAGCTTGCGAATTCTTGGGCTTGAGTCGTGCAACCGCTGGTGTTATCCTTGGGATAAAAATAAAAAACAACTAATTTTTCTTGCCAATCTTGCGTATTTATCAAGACTTCATTGTGATTATTTAAAGATATAATCGGATAATTCATGGTTTTCCTTAGGTTATATTTCAATGTTAAAATATTTTAACAAATTGTCTTTGGCGGATTGATTATTTTGTTTGGCGGCTTCGGTAAAATATTTTTTGGCTAATTCTTTGTCTTGAACAATATAAGGGTCAGAATAATATATTTCACCCAAAATATTTTGGGCATCGCTATTGCCATTTTCAGCCGCGAATTTAAATTCTTTAATTCCCTTTGGGCTATTTGCTTTAACGCCATAACCGCGATAATACATGATTCCAAGATAATAAGACCCCGCAATATTACCATTTTTGGCGACATTGGCGATATGAAATAAAGCTTTATCATATTCTTTTTTATCAATATATAATAAACCCAACTGCAATTGACTTAAAATATGTTTTTTCTGGGTTGCCAATTGAAAATATTGCATGGCAATTTTAATATCAGCCTCAACTGATTCGCCTTTGGAATAAAAAAGCCCCAATTGATACATGGCATCTGAATTGCCTAATTGCGCCGCTTTTAAATAATAATTTAACGCCAGCGATTTACTGGGCGCAACACCATCACCACGATAAAGCATGTTGCCAACAAAATTAAGCGCGGGCGCATAATCAGCTTTTGCCGCTTGATTCATATATTTTAATGCTATTTCCTTGGACTTCGGGGCACCAGAATAAAAATTTAATTCGCCAAAATAATATTTTGCTTCAACATGTCCGCCATCGGCTGCATCCTTGAAATACGCCATGGCTTTATTAATATCATTAGGGTATAAATTATTATAAGCATATATATAACCTAAGCGAAATTGGCTAAATAAACTGCCACTTGCAACTGATTTTTCATAATATTTAATGGCAATTTCAATATCTGCGGCATTTTGCGCTTTTTTTTCTAAATAATAACCGAATGCGGTTTGCGCATGGGGGTTATTATTATCGGCTTTTTCTTTAAGTTTAGCCAAAGTTTCTGGGCTTGAAGCCGCGATATTGACAATATTTTGATATTTTTCAATCGTAAAAATTGGAATTTCTTGGGCGTGGCTTGCCCAAATTCCGATAAAACTTAACAAAGTTATAATATATTTCTTTAACATTCTTGGTATTTAATTCTAAATCAGCCTAATTTCAACCAGAATAAATTTATTTGCAAGGAAAATCAAGTTTTTTTTATAAATTTAAGCAATTATTCCGTCTTTTCGCAAGATATTTTGGGCAATAACCGCCATTAAATCGCGATAAGAACCTCTTGAATCCTCACGCAGGATAGTTAAATTCGGATACCACGGCAGGGGTTTATATTTAAATCCCCATCGCCAAACGGCTTCAAGGGGCAAAACTAAATAGCCCTTTTGCCCCAAAGCCCCCGCGATATGCGCGTTAGTCGTATCATTCATAATTACCGAATCGCACGCCATCGTCAAGCCACAAACGGCTTCAATATCGTCCCATAAATCCGCGCCATTAATCAAGTGCATAAATACACCGCTTGCGGCTTGGACTTTGGCGACCATGTCTTGCGACCCTGCATATTGCAAGGATAAAAATTTATAACCATGCCGTTGTAATTGCGCCAAAGGTTCTAAATCAGTTGGATTAAACGAGCGATTATCCTCAATCCCTGATTTAATTTGCAAACCAATCCATTTTTGTTGGGGGTTTTCGCCATATAAAACTGCCTTTGCCCGATTTAAATATTCCCCATCAGCATGAATCCAAGGGGGTGAAGGGTTATGGGTAATGAATAATTGATTGATTTTCATCAAGCTTCCCATATAGCAATAATGGGTTGCTTGCCAATTTTTATAGTGCAAATGTTCGCTTAACAAGCCATTTTCGGGCACAAAAACATCAAAATTGCGCCGAAAAATTGTTTCAAGCTTGGGCTTAACTGTCAAAATAACTTGGGTGTTAAATTGTTTTAAAAAATCAATGGTTCGTTGCAAATCAACCGCAAAATTAATTTGGTCGCCCACGCCTTGTTCGCCGATAATTAATAATTTGCTATTATGAATTGCTTCGCCTTGCCAATAAATCAAGTTAATCGGGTTGTGATTAACCACTAAATCCTTAGTTTTAAGGCGGCTTTCATTGCGTTCCCAGCCTTCGTGATAACGGCGCATTTTAATTAAAAGCTTGCCAAAATTGGAATCAAAAGCGGGATTATCGGTTGTTTCAATTATTTTGCGAAAATGCCGATATGAATCGGTGCTCATACCCAAAGACGATTCCACCAACGCTAAATTAGCTAAATTATCAATATTATCGGGTTGGGCATAACAAACTTTTTTTAACATTGGGTAAGCAATATCTGATTTTCCTTGTTCATGCAGTGCCAGCGCATATTCCGCCATAATATCCAAATCATCAGGGTTTTGGGCTAATTCTGCTTCAAAATATTCCAAGCCATTTTTTTTGGAATCGCCTTGAATCGCGCGGGCGACTAATAATTTAAAAAAGCTGTTAGTCGGAAACATTTGCACAAATTTTTTGGCATAAAATTCAGATTGCGGGTGCTTTAATTCCAGCATATTTTGCACTAAACCCGTGGCGGCTATTTCATCATCTGGTTTAATTTCAAGACATTTAAGGTAATATTCAACGGATTTTTCTAAATTATTGGCATCTTTATAAACTGTGGCAAAATTGCGATAAAATTCGTCGGTTTTATACCCTAATTCTTCACTTTTTTGAAAAAACATTAAAGCCTTATTAATTTGTTTGTCAAGCGCATAACTGGCGGCTAAATAATAAATTGCGCGGGCGTGATTCGGGTTTTTTGCCATAAATTCTTCGCCCAAAATTATGGCTTGTTTGGCATTGCCCGCGTTAATTGCATCAACAAATTTCTGCATGATTTTGTTCTTTGGTTAAAATCGTGATAATCCCTTCAAAAGTGCGTAATTCTTGCGAAGAGCCCCGCGCCCGTTGCAAATAATTGCGAATATTACGCGCCACAACTGGTTTCATTTCAGGCGATTTAAAAAAGCCCCGCGCCGTTATTTCATCAATGATACGGGTAATTAAATGATTAGTTTCTTCAAATGGTGCAATGTCATGATTCATAATATTTTGCACTGATTCTTGGGTGTTTTTGCTCATCTCATAGGCTAACAACGACACAGCATTGGCTAAATTTAGCGAAGGAAAATCAATATTCGTGGGGAATTCGCAAATAAAATTTGCCATGCAAATTTCATCATTGGTTAATCCCGTTCGCTCCGCGCCAAATAAGACGGCAACCTTAAGATTTTGATTTATTGCATCATGAATGCGTTTCGCGGTAATTTCAGGCGAGACAACTTCAATCGCTTGTTCGCGTTTGCGCGCCGAAGTGGCAATGACTAAATGCACGCCTGCCAAAGCATCTTGGCAATTTTCGTATATTTTACTATGGGGATAGACAAATTCAGCCGCACCAGAAGATGCGCTTATGGCTTTTTCACAAGGGTATTCGCCCGCGCGCGGTGCCACAAAATTACATTGATTCAAGCCAAAATTCCACATGCCACGCACCGCCATGCCAATATTTTCGGCAATTGCGGGCGCACCAAAATAAATTGGCATGCTTGATTTATGGCAGAAGAAACCATGCGGGGTGCGAAGTTTGTTGAATATTAGCAATAAATGGATTAATATAAATTATCGCCAGCCAAATAATTGCCTCAATAAATGTGCGAATTTGCAAGCGTAGCACTTTGCCACCTTGGGCTTTTTCGCCATCTTTGAAATTGCTAAACCGCGGCAACCACCTTGGGGTCATTTCGTAATAATCTAAATATTCAATTTGAAATTTTTCCAATAAAAATTGTTCTTCAAACCGAATCACCCAATTAAAAACCAAGAAAATTAAATAACTTAATAAAAATGCCAACAACCAAGATTGCATTAATAAACCAATGCCAAAACCGCCAATCACCGAAAATAAATATAATGGATTGCGACATAAGCTAAAAGGACCCCAATTTACCACCATTTCTTTTTTCCGTTCGGCTAAATACCCCATACAAAAAGTTCGCCCCCAAGCCATAATACCCACTAAAATAATACCCAATACCCCCATTAATGGATTATAAAACATGGGTTCGCCTAAAAAACGAATAATTAAGACAAACAAGGCAATAAAAACTAAAATAAATCGCCGTTGTCGTTGAATTTTTTGCAAATGTGATTTTGTATTCATGGCTTAAACTTATAATATTTCGTGATTATGTCAAGTTTTAAATAAAATTATGATAAAATTCTATTTTTTGCCGTAATAAAAAAGTGAATTTCATTGACTTTTATCAAGCAATTTAGTATATTTCAGCTATGATAAAAGTAAGCGAACAACATTATATAGAATTTGTGTTGGCAGGAATATTTGATTTTAATAGGTTAAATGAAATTTTAAATCAATATTACGATAGCGCAAACGAGCAACCGCGAAATGATAAAATATTTCATGGTGGTGATTCATTGATTTCCGTTATAAACAACAAAATAAGCTTAATGGCAACAATTAATGCCGTAAATAATTCAATAAAATTTATTAATTATATTGCAGAAAATTTAAATTTTAGCTATCTTAATGCAATTGGTATAAATTATTTCAATGAAATGGCAATTGAGGATTTTGACCAATTAATAAATAATATTTTTCCCCTGAATAATAATAAACTAAGAAATTGCAATTTTACACTAGAAGATAAAAAGAATAATTTAACTAATTTTTTTGTCTTTTCAAAAGATTTTAACTTAAATTGGAATGGCTCTCAAATTAAACTTAGTAATATTGTGCATTATAATATTAATAAAGATTTTAATAAAGCTAAACTAACCAAAGACGATAAGAAATCAATTGGTAATTTTTTTCAAAAAGCGGCAACATACCCCAAGAAATTTATGGAAATACCATCATGAATACTGCCCTAAATTATTCAGAACTTGCGCACATACCCGCAATAAATGAAAGCATTATCCCAACAGCTTATAGAGAAGAAACCGAATTTCAATTCTCAGCGACGACAAGCATTAATGTTTATAATATATCAAGTTTTACACCAACATCTTTTCAATTCCATGAAAATAATGGTAATAAAACTATGACGATTAATAAATTATCACTAGATTATGAAAAATTTTTTAATGATTTATCTTTACCAAAAAAATTTAAAAATATATTAAAAAATAATCATGAAGATAACCAACATGAAGCAATTAATACAAGTATAATTTCATGCCGCAATTTTGAAAAATTTGTCAAAATTGCCAAATTTATTAAATTTCCTGCAATCTGCATTGATGATAATGGTTTAGTAAATTTAGCATGGGCAAGTAAACCGATTATTCACCAAATGCAAATTAAGCTTGATAACGGGCAAATAATACAAAAAAACCAACGAATCATCAAAAAATTATTTAACATTACATTTTTAAATAACAATAAAATCCAAGTGAATTTCAAAAATAACAATAATTTTCATGCAATGTCTTTAGAAAACTTGCATGAATTAACCAAAGAATTAAGAAAATTAAACAATGACATAAAATCATGGTTGATTAATGGATGAAATTAATAATGGCAATATAATTAGGGCAATAAAAAGTAAATTTAATAGCGATGCTCTCAAATATAAAAATTTTGAATATTCTCAAAATGATATTCAAAAAAATTCTGGCGTTTCGTTTTATGCAATTTCAGATGAACAAGATGAATTACAAAAAAAGCGAATGATTCGCGGTAATGTTAAATTTGCAATTTCAGGATTTGCAAAATTAGAAATATCCCATACAAAAAATTTTGTGCAACAACAAACAACAAAAAAATTAATTTTTCATGACAAGCAAGCAAATGACCATCTTATTATGAACCAGTTAATTGTTAGCCAAGTTGAATTTGAAGTGGCAAATGCGATTTGTGCCATCGCAGAATTTTCAAGTTAATTTTTTTGCCGTAATAATTAATCAAATATAAATTGACAATATGCTAAATATATGCTATTGAATACTTGTTATAACAGAAGAAATCAAGTTAAAATCATGAGTAGAAACACATTTTATTGCAAATATTTCAAATTAATACTTGTATTGCCAATAATATATTTGATTGGTATTGCGCAATTACATTCCCAAAATTCGTATTATGATGCCAGACAGATTCGTGGCTATGCGGGTTTAGGGGTTGGTATTCCCGATATGCAATCGGGGATTGAATCGCCAATTGGTGGCACAGAAATTGAACGATCCGTGCATAGTTTTCGCGCTTTTGCGGGTGTGATGTTTACCGATTGGTTGGCTCTTGAAGCAAATTTTAATGATTTAGGTTCTGATGCAGCGGTGGCGGCAAAATTAAGCGATGCGGCTACTTATTTAAACAAACAATATAGCTTTGCCCCAAACGGCAGAATGGACGCCAAGGCTTATTCCGTTGGCATCGCGCCGGTAATTTCCCTTAATTTGCCCTATGTTCGCCCGTTTGTTCGGGTGGGTTATCATTGGTGGAATTACAAATTTAAGGCATCGGGGGTTTTTATTAATGGTGTAAGTTCAGAATTTTCACGCAATAAAAGGGGTGGTGATATAACTTTTGGGGCGGGCATGGATTTTAAATTATTTCCCAATCAATGGCTAAGATTCCAATATGATTCTATTCCCATTGATTCGCGCCGTTCATCTTTAACATCCGTTAATTTATTAACTTTATTTTAAAAGAGGTATCATGCAAAATAATTTTAACGAAGAAAATATTATTGAATATTTAGTCGCGCACCCTGATTTTTTAAATCGCCACCCTAATTTATATGAAATTTTAGAATCACCCAAACGCGAATTTAAGGGCGCAGTATTCCAATCAAAAATAGTTGATTTTCAGCAAAGCATGATTGAAAAAATGCGATTAAAACATCAAATTACCGAAGAATCTTACGATGAATATAAGCGAAATTTAGTCATAACCAAACAAATTATTGACGCATGCGTATCGTTAATCGCCCCCAAAAATATCCCCGAATTTATCAAGGTTATCAGCCAAGATTGGCGTAAAATTTTTGAAGTTGACAGCATTATTTACGCTAAAGAATCCCCAGCACTTAATGAAAATTTCCGCGAATTTGAAGTGAAAAAAGGGAAAATTTTGCAAATTTTTGGGGGCGATTCCCAGCAATTTTATGTTGGGCGGGTGATTCCAGAATATGAATGGATTTTTGCATCTTCGTCAATTGCTATAAATTCATGCGCCTTAGTTCGTTTAAATATTGCGAATTGCGATGAATTTGCTATGGTTGGCTTTGGTTCTGGCGATAAAAATTTTTATCAAGCGCAAATGGCAACAAATTACTTGGAATTTTTGCAAAATACCTTGCAAGTTAGCTTTAATAAATGCTATACGGCTTAAAATATCAAAGAGTAAATAATCATGAATAATAATGCAGTTTGGACA
Organism: Alphaproteobacteria bacterium; assembly: GCA_965262605.1. Classification (GTDB taxonomy): domain Bacteria; phylum Pseudomonadota; class Alphaproteobacteria; order JASGCL01; family JASGCL01; genus CBDHFN01. Next base: position 852,915 of record CBDHFN010000003.1, read on the forward strand.
ATTGCGCCCACCGCTTTTACGCCCGATGGCGCCATTGATTTTGAATCAATGGCGAATATCATTGCTTGGTATGATAATTTAGGGGTTCAAGGCATCACGATTTTAGGCGTAATGGGCGAGGCAAATAAACTTACCGCCCAAGAATCGCTGGAAATCATTAAAATATTTAAAAAATTGGCAACATGCCAAATTATTGTCGGCATTACAAATCCAAGCCTTGCCACCATGGCGGAGTTAAGCAAGCACGCCATGGATTTAGGCTGTGATGGTGTGATGATTGCCCCGCCAAACCATTTACGCACTGATGATGCAATTTGCGGTTATTACCGCGATGCTATAAAAGCCATCGGCACAGATATTCCCGTATGCGTCCAAGATTTTCCGCTTAATTTTTCCGTGCAAATGTCCTTGAATGTCTTAAAGCGATTAATTAGCGAAAACCCATCGGTTAATATGTTAAAACATGAAGATTGGCCCGGGCTTGAAAAATTAAGCCAGCTTAAATCAGCGATGAATGATAAGCTTACGCGTGAAATTCCAATTTTTTGTGGTAATGGTGGTATGTTTTTGGATTGGGAATTGCGGCGCGGCGCCAATGGACCCATGACGGGTTATGCTTATCCAGAATTATTATGCGCCATGGTGAAATTGCATGCCAGCGGTGATTATGATAAAATGCACCAATTATTTAATATCCATTTGCCGTTAATTCGGTATGAACAACAAAGCAATATTGGCTTAGCCGTGCGCAAATTTATTATGGCAAGCCGTGGCATGATTAAGCATGATACCATGCGCGCGCCATGCACGCCTTTATCACCAACCGCCCAAAAGGAAATAATTACCATGATGAATAATATCACCACCCAATCAAGCAAAGCCAATATATTATGAAAATTGCCGCTATATTTAGTGCGATTGTGCCGATAATTGACGCATGGTTAAAAAATAAAAATCAAGCTTTTGATGAATTAATGGCGGATAATGAAGCGCGTTATATGGGTTCAAAAGACCGCAAGCATTTTAAAAATTGGGCTTTTGGCATTATTCGCCATTACCAATTTTTATCGGAAACCTTGCAAAATAATGAAATTGAAGAAACGGCTTTAAATCTTGGGCTTTTATATATTTTTCATTATGATAATGAAAATTTTGAAATTATCCAAGAAGAACACCAATACGCGAAACCAATTGCGCCAGACGCGATTAAAATAATTCGCGCGATTATAATTCACCCAACCAGCGACTATGCCGAAGTAAATTTACCGAATTTTGTTTATAAATTATTTCGTGAATCATATGACCACGAAGCGATTCGCACGATGATTTTGCGCCCAAATTTGCCGGAAATTCGCGTGCGCTATGACAAGCATTTTAATCGCCTTGTTCAAGAATTTCAGGCGCAAATTTTACCAAATGTGCCCAATGGCATGCGGCTTAGCAAAAACGAAGCCCTTACCCATCACCCTAATTTTAAGCAAGGCAAATTTGACATACAATCTTACGCATCTCAGCTTGCTTGTGAGCTTATTAAGCAAACTCTGTCGCATAATTTATCTATATTGGATTTATGCGCGGGTGCTGGTGGTAAATCTTTAAATTTAGGGCAAGATTTCTTGCAAATTACCCTTACTGATATTGACAATAAACGGCTTTTACGCGCCAAAGATAGGCTTATCGCCCAGCGCATTGACGCGCACATCGTGCATTATCATAATTTAGCGGGCAAAAAATATGAAATTATTATGATTGATGCGCCGTGCAGTGGTTCGGGTAATTTTAATCGCAACCCATGGGCGGCTTTTGGGATTAATCAACAAAAAATTCACCATTATATGCAAAGCCAAACAAAATTATTGCAAAAATCTTTGGAATTTGCGCCCCGTTATATTATTTATATGACTTGTTCGGCATTTGATTGTGAAAACCAAGCAAGAATTGCGGAATTTTTACAAAAAAACCCGCAATTTCGCGAAATTACATCTGAAAATTTTAATGCCATCAGCCACGATAGCGATGGATTTTTCATCAGTATTTTAGAAAAAACCCCAGATTAAAGCACAGGGTAATATCCTAAAAAAAATGGTGAATAACCAATTAATCATTTGTTGATTTTGCAATTATAATATGATATTAGTTATTTATGAAAAATATTTATATTGCCCCGTCCGTGCTATCAGCCGATTTCGCGAATTTAGCCCAAGAAATTCAAGCCGTAGACCTAGCTGGCGCGGATTGGATTCATTGGGATATTATGGATGGGAATTTTGTGCCAAATTTGACTTTTGGCGCGGGCATAGTCAAAAAATTGCGCCCTTATTCCAAGAAAATTTACGATGCGCATTTAATGGTGCAAAATGCCGACAGCATGATTGATGATTTTGTTGCCGCGGGTGTTGATTATTTAACCCTGCATGTTGAAGCTTGCACGCATTTACACCGCTCAATTAGCATGGTCAAGAAAGCTGGAGTCAAGGTTGGCGTTGCACTTAACCCGCACACGCCCGCCATGATGTTAAGTGAAATTTTGCCAATGCTTGATTTAGTCTTGGTCATGTCGGTGAATCCGGGTTTTGGCGGTCAAGAATTTATCGCCGAATCACTGAATAAAATCCAGCAAATAAGCGATATGATTAAAAAAATTGGCAAAGAAAACGAAATTTTAATTCAAGTAGACGGCGGGGTTAATCAAAAAAACGCCCGCGAGATTTGTCAAGCTGGCGCAAGGGTTTTAGTCGCGGGTTCGGCGGTATTTAATCACGGCGATTATGCGCAAAATATCGCCCAATTGCGCAGGGTTTAATGAAATATTTGGCATCTTTGCCCATGTATGATTTCCCCGAAATAAGGGACGCCACCGATGAATATTGGCAATTATTGGCAAAAAATATCGGTGAAATTGCGCCAATTTCGTTAACAAGAGGCATTGATTATCACGATTTATGGCGCGATGCGCAAACTATATTTTCGCAATCTTGTGGCTATCCCGTCAGCCGAATGCTTAAAGATTATATTATTGTTTTGGGCACGCCTAGCTATAATTTTGCGCCATTTATCCCCAATTTGCCAAGCCAACCTGCAAAGGGGCAATATTGTTCGGTATTAATTAGCCAAAAGGGCAAAAAATTGCCCCAAAACCCCTTATTTGTCCTAAATGGTTTAGATTCCCAATCAGGTTCGCAAGTTTTAAAACATTATTATAATGTTAATTGGGATAATGAACAATATATTTTATCGGGTTCGCACCGACAAAGCATCAAATTCATTGCGCAAGGGCAGGGCGATGTCGCCGCCATTGATTGCGTTAGCTTTGCGATTTTATCGCAATTTGAATCGGCGATTAAGGAAATTGCGATTATTGGCTATACCCCTTACACTTGGGGGTTGCCTTATATTATTGCGCAAAAAATTGCGAATCAGCATATGGAATATATGCCATTAATGCAACTGGCAATTAAGAAAACCATCAATAATATTCCGCATCATTTGCAAAAAATATTATTGCTTGACGATTTTATCATGACAAATTCAAGCCATTATCAAAATTTTTGATGATTTTTAGCCCATTTATCATTAAGCAAATCCAACATTATTGCCTCTTGTTTTGCGGGTATTTGCGATTCAGCTTCGCCCAGTAAGGGGCTAGGTGCTTTAATTTTATGGAATCGCGATGATAATCTTAAACCATCATTAAAATGCGTTTCTTGCAATGGGTGATGAATTAAGTGCCTAATTTCATGCTCTTGGCATAAATTACTTACTATAAATTGATATATTTGGCGGGCAAATCCATGGTCAATTAAAGCGTAAGTTTGCGCCGATTCCCATAAAAATGCCCGATTGCCACGGTTGCGGTATAATTGTTCAAATTCCTTGGCAATATTAAATAATTCTTGCGGTTCGGCATTTTGTCTTAATGCGCATAAATCACAAAATCTGCGCGCCCATAAATTCGGGTCATCGGGTAATTGCGGGCGAATATCTTGCTTAACATACAGAAAATTATGAAAAAATTCATTAATATCCATGGGAATATCCTAAATATTAAGCTTGATTGGCAGTATGAATAAAATCATTCAGCATGCCATAACCCGTTGCGATTCTCTCAAAACTTAGCCCTAAATATTGCGCGTGTTTTTTAGCCATCGCGGTTAATTCCTCATCATCGCTTTGGGCAAGATACACTAATTTTTTATAATGGCTAAACATCATGTCTTTGATAATTGGGTTGCGGTTTAATCCCATGCCTTTGATGATGAGCGAATCAAAATGGCGGGTTAAGAAATCGGTCAAGAAAAAACTGCCTAATTCTCGATTCATTATATCGTCAAATTTATTTAAGCCCGCAAAAAAAGCATAGCAATGCGCGCCAGCGATACGGGTTAAATCATGTTCTTGGCAAAATTTATCTAACAAGCCACCCGTGCCGCAATCGGCATAGCCAATGTAAATCTTATTATGAAGATGCTTAATTTGCGCGATTTTCAAGCTTAAGGCTGGAATAATTTGGTTGGGCGCATTATGAAGCTTGGCAGGCAGGCAATAAAGGGCAATATGCGCCAAAGCACCGCTGTTTATTAAGAAAATAATCTCTTTGGCAAGCGCGCCACAAGCTATAATAGCATTGCTTGCACCCGCATTATATACGGGCGATTCGGCTTCAATCGGGTTATCAAGGGAATAATAAGTCATTTCACGCAAATTATCGCATAATAAGCCCGAAAAAACAAGCCTAAAAGTTAAAAAATAATAAATTAGCAAAAAGTTAAAAAAAACACTTGACTCTTGGCAAATGGCAAGCTATTAGTCGCTTTGTAATTATTCAAAACAAGCACATGCTGTAAGTTTCAAAAGCGCGTAAGCTTTAATATGGAAGACATATAGGAAACTTAAACGATGGCTTTTAAGCAGATTATTTAGTAATAAATAATTTGACTTAAATGACAAGCGGTAAAACGCCTTCATCGTGGTATGAGTTAGTTTTGTTGTTGGAAACAATGTTTAAAACAAAACAATTTAGGAAAAAAGATGCCCACGATTAATCAATTGATTAGAAAACCTCGGCAGGATAAAGCAAAACGGAATAAAGTTCCTGCTTTGCAAGCTTGCCCGCAAAAACGCGGAGTTTGCACCCGTGTTTATACAACGACTCCAAAAAAACCAAACTCGGCATTGCGTAAAGTATGCCGCGTTCGTTTAACCAATGGGTTTGAGGTGACAAGCTATATACCGGGTGAAGGGCATAACCTCCAAGAACACTCCGTAGTGTTAATCCGTGGCGGTCGCGTAAAAGACTTGCCGGGTGTTCGCTACCATACAATTCGTGGCACGCTTGATACTCAAGGTGTGCAAAAAAGAAGACAACGCCGTTCCAAATATGGCGCAAAACGACCCAAATAATCATAAGGATAAACTATGTCAAGAAGACACGCTGCTCAAAAACGCGAAATTTTACCAGATGCAAAGTTTGGTGATTTAATCGTATCAAAATTCATTAATGCTGTAATGTTGCAAGGCAAAAAATCAATTGCCGAAAAAATCGTTTATGACGCTTTTGAAACATTATCAAAAAAATTATCAAGACCTTCTTTGGAAATTTTCAAGGAAGCTTTGGAAAAAGTAAAGCCACAATTAGAAGTAAGATCCCGCCGTGTTGGTGGTGCAACTTACCAAGTGCCAATGGAAGTGCGCCCAGAACGCGCACAAGCTATGGCTTTTCGTTGGATAATTGAAGCCGCAAGGGGTCGCAATGAACATACGATGACGGAACGGCTTGCTGGTGAAATTCTTGAGGCTGTCAATACCCGTGGCACTGCGATTAAAAAACGCGATGATACGCACAGAATGGCTGAAGCAAACCGCGCTTTTGCCCATTATCGCTGGTAATAAGGATTAATATTATGGCTCGCCAATACTCTATGGATAAATATCGCAATATCGGCATTATGGCTCATATTGACGCTGGTAAAACAACGACAACCGAACGGATTCTGTATTATACAGGAAAATCATATAAAATTGGTGAAGTTCATGATGGCGCAGCCACAATGGATTGGATGGAACAAGAACAAGAACGGGGCATCACGATTACTTCGGCGGCAACGACTTGTTTTTGGAATGATCACCGAATAAATATTATTGATACCCCCGGGCATGTGGATTTTACGATTGAAGTTGAAAGATCATTGCGCGTATTGGACGGCGCGGTCGCCGTATTTGACGCTGTTGCTGGTGTTGAACCGCAATCTGAAACCGTATGGCGTCAAGCTGATAAATATAAAGTGCCCAGAATGTGTTTCGTTAATAAAATGGACAGAACGGGTGCTGATTTTTACCGATGCTTGAAAATGATTAAGGAAAGATTAGGCGCAACGGTGGCTGTTGTTAACTTACCCGTTGGTTCTGAACAACAATATGACGGCGTCATTGACTTAATTAAAATGAAACATATTAAATGGAAATCCGAAGATTTAGGGGCTGCATTTGAATATTTAGAAATTCCCGAAAATTTAAAAGAAATTGCGGCTGATTATCGCACGCAACTTATGGACACGGTGCTTGAATATGATGATGCCGCAATGGAAGCATACTTAGAAGGCACGGAACCCGACGAAGCAACTCTCAAAGCTTGTATTCGCAAAGGCACAATTAGTGGGAAATTAGTCCCCGTTACTAATGGTTCGGCGTTTAAAAACAAAGGTGTGCAACCTTTATTGGATTCTGTTGTTGATTTCTTGCCTTCCCCTAGTGATATTGGACAAGTTATTGGGCATAAATATGGTAGCGAAGATGGCGAAGATATTCGTAAATTCTCAGATACCGAACCTTTGGCGATGTTGGCGTTCAAAATTATGAATGATCCATTCGTTGGTTCAATTACATTTTGCCGTATTTATTCAGGCACTTTAATGGGTGGTTCAACCGTCTTAAATACGATTAAAGAAGAAAAAGAACGCGTAGGGCGCATGTTGTTAATGCACGCCAATAATCGCGAAGATATTAAAGAAGCGCATGCAGGCGATATTATCGCAATTGCTGGTTTGAAAAATACAACTACGGGCGATACTTTGGCTGACCCAAGCAAACCTGTTGTTTTAGAACGAATGATTTTTCCAGACCCCGTTATTGATATTGCGGTTGAGCCAAAAACTAAGGCAGACCAAGAAAAAATGGGTATTGCTTTATCAAGATTAGCTTCTGAGGATCCTTCATTACGGGTTCGCACCGACCATGAAACTGGACAAACGATTTTATCCGGTATGGGCGAATTACATTTGGAAATTATCGTTGATCGCATGAAACGCGAATTTAAAGTAGAAGCCAATGTCGGCGCACCTCAGGTTGCTTACCGCGAAACAATTACCAAAGAAACCCGTATTGATTATACGCATAAAAAACAATCGGGTGGTTCTGGACAATTTGCACGGGTTATTTTTAATTTTTATCCGGGCGAACGGGGTTCTGGTTATTCGTTTGACAGCAAAATTGTTGGTGGTTCAGTGCCTCGTGAATATATTCCGGGTGTTGAAAAAGGCTTATTGGGGCAACAAACTACAGGTGTATTAGCGGGATTTCCAGTTGTGGATTTTCGTGTTGAGTTAATTGATGGTGGCTATCATGATGTTGACTCCTCGGCTTTGGCGTTTGAAATTGCATCAAGGGCAGCTTTTCGTGAAGCAATGCGCCAAGGTGCTGCTAAATTATTAGAGCCAATTATGAAAGTAGAAGTAGTAACCCCAGAGGATTATATGGGGGATATTATTGGTGATTTGAATTCGCGTCGCGGTCAAGTAACTAATATGGATTCGCGTGGTAATGCCAGAGTTGTTGAAGCAACTGTGCCTTTATCATCTATGTTTGGCTATGTGAATAACTTGCGTTCAATGTCGCAAGGGCGCGCTCAATACACCATGATTTTTGGTCATTACGAGCAAGTGCCACAACATGTCGCCGATGAAATCATCAGTAAATTAAATAAATAAAAGGAGTCTATTATGGCAAAAGCAAAATTTGAACGGAACAAACCGCATTGCAACATCGGCACGATTGGGCATGTGGATCATGGCAAAACGACATTAACGGCGGCAATTACGAAAGTATTAGCCGAAACTGGCGGGGCAACATTTATGTCTTATGACAATATTGATAAAGCTCCAGAAGAGCGCGCTCGCGGTATTACAATTAACACAGCCCATGTGGAATATGAAACGACAAGTCGTCACTATGCCCATGTGGATTGCCCTGGTCACGCCGATTATGTGAAAAACATGATTACGGGTGCGGCACAGATGGACGGCGCGATTTTAGTTGTGTCGGCAGCTGATGGTCCGATGCCCCAAACCCGCGAACATATTTTGTTAGCCCGCCAAGTTGGCGTGCCTTCGTTAGTTGTGTTTATGAATAAAGTAGACCAAGTAGATGATGCTGAATTATTGGAATTAGTGGAATTAGAAATTCGCGAATTATTATCAAAATATGATTTTCCCGGCGATACAATACCGATTGTTAAAGGATCGGCTTTGGCGGCATTATCAGGTTCAAACGATGAAATCGGCAGAAAACAAATTTTGGCTTTGATGGAAGCAGTTGATACTTCAATTCCACAACCAGCCCGCCCAATTGACAAACCATTTTTGATGCCAATTGAAGATGTGTTTTCCATATCTGGACGCGGCACGGTGGTAACAGGACGCGTAGAGCGCGGGATTGTTAAGGTCGGCGAAGAAATTGAAATTGTTGGATTGCGGGCAACGGCAAAATCAACGGTAACGGGCGTGGAAATGTTCCGCAAATTATTAGACAGCGGTCAAGCTGGGGATAATATTGGGGCATTATTACGCGGTGTAAGCCGTGATGATGTGGAACGCGGTCAAGTATTGGCAGCCCCCGGCACGATTAAACCATTTAAGAAATTTGAATGCGAAGCCTATATTTTAACGAAAGAAGAAGGTGGTCGCCATACCGCATTTTTCAGCAATTATCGCCCGCAATTTTATTTCCGCACCACTGATGTTACGGGTTCCGTAGAATTAGCAGCTGGCGTAGAAATGGTAATGCCCGGTGATAATGTTAGCATGGTTGTGGAATTAATTTCCCCTATCGCGATGGAACAAGGCTTGCGCTTTGCAATTCGTGAAGGTGGTCGCACCGTTGGTTCGGGCGTGGTCAGCAAAATTCTTGGATAATTAGGTATTAGGGTAAACTTAATTAATAATTAACCAAAAAAAACTAAGTAAAGCATTTATTATACTTGACAATAAACAAACATGTGGTAAGTGCTTAGAAACAAAAGAGAAGTATTATGGAACGACAACAAAATATACGAATTCGCTTAAAAGCGTATGACCATCGTGTTCTTGATCAATCTACGCGTGAGATTGTAAGCACAGCGAAACGGACGGGCGCCCAAGTGCGCGGACCAATTCCTTTGCCAACGAATATTGAACGCTACACTGTATTGCGCTCACCGCATGTGGATAAGAAAAGTCGTGAACAATTTGAAATCAGAACTCATAAACGGGTTTTGGATATTGTTGATCCAACACCGCAAACCATGGACGCTTTAATGAAGCTTGAATTGGCTGCTGGTGTCAATGTTGAGATAAAGTTATAAGGTGATATGATGCGTTCAGGAATTATAGCAAAAAAATTAGGCATGACTCATATTTATTCTGAGTCGGGAGCCCACTTAGCTGTCACAGTATTATCATTAGATGATTGTATTGTAACGGGCAATATGACCCAAGATAAACAAGGTTATACTGCCGTGCAATTGGGCACAAGCAAATTAAAAGCAAAACATAGCACAAGACCTATGCTCAAAGCATTTGAAAAATTAGGTGTTGAACCAAGACGCAATCTTAAAGAATTTCGTGTTGATGAAGCAAACTTATTGCCCGTCGGACAAGAAATTAAAGCTGATTTTTTTCAAATTGGTCAATTTGTAGATGTTGGCGGTGTGTCAATTGGTAAAGGCTTTCAAGGCGTTATGAAAAGATTTCATTTCGGTGGTGGTCGCGCAACTCATGGTAACTCGGTATCGCATCGTGCCCATGGTTCTACTGGACAACGCCAGGATCCAGGTCGCGTCTTTAAAGGCAAAAAAATGGCGGGTCATATGGGTGCAAGACAAGTTATGAACCAAAATCTTAAAGTTGTTGGTCATGATGTTGAAAGAAATTTAATTTTCATTCATGGTTCAGTGCCCGGCGCAAAAAATTCTTTGGTCGTGGTTAAAGATTCCATTAAACGACCAGTAAAGGCATAAGGAAAATATCATGAAAATTTCAGTTATTTCATTACAAAATAAGCCAGCTGGCGAAGTTGAATTAGACGATGCGATTTTTGGCTTAGAACCCCGTGAGGATATTTTAAACCGCATGGTGAATTGGCAATTAGCTAAACGCCGTTCGGGTAATCATAAAGTTAAAAATCGCGCCGAAATTAACCGCACCAGCAAAAAAATTGGTCGGCAAAAAGGTGGTGGCACGGCACGGCATGGTTCGGGACGCGTCGGTCAGTTTCGTGGGGGTGGACGGGCTTTTGGTCCTTTGGTTCGTTCTCATGAACATGATTTAACCAAAAAATTTCGTGCCTTGGCTTTAAAAATGGCATTGTCGGCAAAAATCCAAAGCGGCAGCTTAATAATTGTTGATGATGTTGCTGTTGAAACGCCGAAAACCGCTAATATGTTAAAAAACCTTACTGATTTGGGCGTATTAAATGCTTTAATCATTGGTGGTTCGGAATTACCTATTAATTCAGTTCGTGCCGTATCAAATATTATGAATGTTGATTTATTGCCTGTGCAAGGTATTAATGTTTATGATATTTTGCGCCGTCATAAATTGGTTTTAAGTAAGTCTGCGGTTGAATCCATCAGCGCAAGATTAAAATAAGGAATTAGTTATGAGTTGGAAATATTTTGATAAAACAATAATATCATCAGAACGCAAATTTAATGTTTTGCGCAATCCGTTGGTAACCGAAAAAACTACCCGTGTGGGTGAATTTAACCAATATGCTTTTGAAGTCGCGGCTGATGCGAATAAGCATGAAGTTAAACAAGCAGTTGAATCGTTATTTAAGGTATCGGTTACCAAAGTAAATATGATTAATATTGCTGGCAAAGTAAAAAGATTCCGCGGTCGTGTTGGTGTCCAAAACGGCGTAAGAAAAGCAATTGTTACCTTAAAACAAGGTGATATTTTAGATGTTGGTGTAGGAGTATAATCATGGGTTTAAAAAAATATAATCCCACTTCTGCTGGTGTGCGTCATCTTGTCGCTATTGACAGGTCTGAATTATTTAAAGGCAGACCAGTTAAATCTTTGACATTAGGGAAGACGAAATCTGGTGGGCGCAATAATCATGGTCGGGTAACCGCAAGATGGATTGGCGGTGGTCATAAACAACGCTATCGCATTATTGATTTTAAGCGCACTAAAACTGGTGTTGCCATTGTGGAACGCATTGAATATGATCCCAATCGCACGGCTTTTATTGCCTTGATTCGTTATGAAGATAATGAGTTAAGCTATATTTTGGCACCCCAAAGATTAGCTGTTGGCGATAAAGTTGAAGCATCTTCAAGTGCTGATATTAAACCCGGCAATTGCATGCCCTTAAAAAATATGCCTGTGGGCACGATTGTTCATAATGTTGAAATGAAACCCAAAAAGGGCGGTCAATTGGCGCGCTCGGCTGGAAGTTATGCGCAATTAGCGGGACGCGATGGCGAATATGCTCAAATTAAATTAATGAGCGGTGAATTACGCATGGTAAAAGTTGAATGCTTAGCAACAATTGGCGCCGTGTCTAATCAAGATTGGCAAAATACCAAAATGGGTAAAGCTGGACGCGCAAGATGGTTGGGTATTAATCCTTCCGTGCGTGGCGTGGCGATGAACCCTGTTGACCATCCCCATGGTGGTGGTGAAGGTAAAACTTCTGGTGGCAGGCCCTCGGTTACTCCTTGGGGCAAACCTACCAAAGGTGGTAAAACTCGTTCAAATAAATCAACAGACAAATATATTGTGCGTTCGCGCCATGTCAAGAAATAGAGGATAAAATGTCTAGATCAGTATGGAAAGGTCCTTTTGTTGATGGTTATTTGCTTAAAAAAGCAGAAGCCGTTAAAGAATCAGGCAGACGGGATGTAATTAAAATGTGGTCGCGCCGTTCCACAATTCTTCCGCAATTTGTGGGATTGACTTTTGGCGTGCATAATGGCAAAAAACATGTGCCAGTAACAGTATCCGAAGACATGGTCGGGCATAAGTTTGGTGAATTTTCTCCAACCAGAACTTATACTGGTCATGGTGCTGATAAGAAAGGCAAAAAATAATTATGACTGATGAAGTTTTATCACCTACATTAGGCTCAGCAAGCGCAAGTAATAATATTATTCGCGTAAGCCCAAGAAAATTAAACTTAGTTGCTGGCTTAATCCGCGGACGCTCCGTCAGCGATGCCTTAAAAGTTTTACAATTTTCAGAAAAAAGAATTGCGCATGATGTCAAAATTACTTTGGAATCAGCCATTGCAAACGCAGAAAACAACCATTCATTAGATGTTGATAAATTATATGTTGCACAAGCATATGTCGGCAAAAAAATGGTCATGAAACGCATGCACACAAGAGCACGCGGTCGTTCAGCGCGTGTAGAGAAATTTTTCGCATGTTTGACTGTTGAAGTCAAAGAACAACTAGCATAAAGGAAATTAAACAAGATGGGTCAAAAAGTAAATCCAATTGGTCTTCGCTTAGGAATCAACAGAACTTGGGATTCGCGTTGGTATGCTGAAAAGCAATACGCAAACCATTTTCATCAAGATTTAAAATTGCGCAAATTTTTAGAATTGCGCTTAAAGCAAGCTTCTTTGTCTAAAATATTCATTGAACGCCCAGCGGGGAAAATACGGGTTACTATTTTTGCGGCACGCCCCGGCGTTGTTATTGGTAAAAAAGGTTCGGATATTGAAAAATTGCGTGGCGATTTAAATAAATTTTGCAAACAAGAAGTTACCTTAAATATTCATGAAGTTCGCAAGCCAGATATTGACGCTAAATTAGTTGCAGATGGTATTGCAGGACAATTGGAACGCCGTGTGTCGTTTCGCCGTGCGATGAAACGCGCTGTGCAAAATGCTATGCGTTCGGGTGCCGAAGGTATACGGGTTAATTGCGGTGGTCGTTTAGGCGGTGCAGAAATTGCACGGGTTGAATGGTATCGTGAAGGTCGCGTGCCTTTACATACATTTCGTGCAGAAATTGATTACGCAACTTCAGAAGCACATACAACATACGGCGTTTGCGGTGTGAAAGTATGGATTATGAAGGGTGAAATTATGGAACATGATCCTTATGCGACTGAAAAACGCATGATGGAAAATGTTGCTAAATAAATATAAATAATGGTGGTGGTATTATGTTAAGTCCAAAAAGAACAATCTATCGTAAGGCTTTTAAAGGTCGTATCCATGGTGAAACCAAGGGTGGTGCTTTATTAAATTTCGGTGGTTATGGTTTGAAAGCCATGGAACCCGAACGAATTACAGCGCGTCAAATTGAATCGGCGCGTAAGGCAATGGTTCGGGCAATGAAAAGACAAGGTAAAATCTGGATAAGAATTTTCCCTGATGTGCCAGTATCAAAAAAACCTGCGGAAGTTCGCATGGGTAAAGGCAAAGGCACCCCTGAATTATGGGTTGTTCGCGTTAAACCCGGTCGCATTATGTTTGAATTAGACGGGGTATCCCCCGAAGTTGCTAAGGAAGCATTTGAATTAGCAGCCGCTAAATTGCCAATCCGCACTAAAATGGTGCGCCGTTTTGGCGAACATCACGATTAAAACTAGGTGAAAATTATGAACACGAATACTTATAAAGACAAATCTGAAACGGAATTAAAAGACCAGCTTTTGGATTTAAGACGCGCCCAAATGAATTTGCGTTTTCGCAAAAAACAAGGTTCATTAGAAAAAATTTCTGAAATCAAAAAAACTCGCCGCGATGTAGCCAGAATTAAAACTGCGCTTAGTGCGATTAAAAAGAAGGGTTAATCCATGCCAAAAAGATTATTACAAGGAACAGTGGTCTCTGACAAAGGAAATAAATCTATTGTCGTGATAGTGGAACGCCGTTTTACCCACCCAGTATTGAAAAAAGTTGTGCGCCGTTCAAAAAAATACATGGCTCATGATGAAAATAATACTGCCAAAATCGGTGATGTAGTTACAATTCAAGAATGCAGACCAATTTCCAAACGCAAAACTTGGGAATTAGTTCAAGGTTAATTAAATATAAGATGTTAAGGGGATTAAGATGATACAAGTAGAATCAAATTTAGATGTAGCCGATAATTCAGGGGCTAAATTAGTCCAATGTATTAAAGTATTAGGTGGTTCAAAACGCCGTTATGCTTCGGTTGGCGACATTATCGTGGTATCCATTAAGGATGCTATTCCCCGCGGTCGCGTGAAAAAAGGCGATGTTCATCGCGCTGTTATCGTGCGCACTAAACAGCAAATTCGCCGTCCTGATGGTTCGTCCATTAGTTTTGACACGAATGCTGCTGTTATCATTAACAAACAAAATGAACCAATTGGTTCACGGATTTTCGGACCAGTCGTTCGGGAATTACGCGCAAAACAATATATGAAAATTATTTCATTAGCACCGGAGGTTTTATAATCATGGCGCAAAAAATTAAAAAAGGTGATAAAGTCATTGTTTTAAGTGGCAAGGACAAAAATAAAGAAGGCGTTGTCATTCAAGTAATGCCCAAAGAAGAAAAAGTTTTAGTTGAAGGTATTAATATTGCCAAAGATAATATTAAACCATCGCAAGCAAACCCCAATGGTGGCATTGTCAATAAAGTTATGCCTTTACATCAAAGTAAAGTTGCCCTAAAAGACGGCGCAACGGGCAAACCAACCCGTGTAGGCTTTATCACGGTTGATGGCGTAAAATACCGCGTGGCAAAAAAATCCAAAGAAAGATTAGCAGCAGTAAGCAAGGTGAAATCATGAGTAGCAAATATACCCCAAGATTAAAATCAGTTTATAATGAATCGCTTCGCGCCGTTTTACGCGAAAAATTTAATTATAAAAATGAAATGATGATTCCAAAATTAACGAAAATTGTCATTAACATGGGCGTTGGCGAAGCAACCGCCGATAGAAAATTCTTAAAAGGCGCAGAAGATGATTTAACGCTTATTGCTGGTCAAAAACCCGTTATTACTAAGGCAAGAAAATCATTAGCTAATTTTAAAGTCCGTGAAGGTATGGGTTTAGGCGTAAAAGTAACTTTGCGTGGCGATAGAATGTATGAATTCTTGGATCGCTTAATTATGCAAGCTTTACCACGGGTTCGCGATTTTCGTGGCTTAAAAACAAAGGCTTTTGATGGGCGCGGTAATTATGCGCTTGGCATTAAAGAGCAAATTGTGTTCCCAGAAATTAACTATGACAAAATTGATTCTATTCGTGGAATGGATATTGTCATTTGCACGACGGCAAAAACTGATGATGAAGCAAGGGCTTTGTTAGAGGGTTTTCGCTTACCATTTGCTTTGAATATATAAGGAATTTAATATGAGTAAATCAAGTCAAGTTATCCGCAATACTAAAAGAGCAAAAATGTCCGCGCAATATAAAAATCGCCGCGCCAAATTAAAAGCCATCGTGCATAATCCCAATGCAACGATTGATGAAAAATTTGCGGCACAATTATCCTTACAGCAGATTCCACGCAACGCTTGCCCAATAAGGGTGCGCGTCAGGTGTGAATTAACCGGTCGGGCGCGGGGTAATTATCGTAAGTTTCGTTTGTCGCGGAACAAATTTCGTGAATTAGCATCGCAAGGTTTAATACCGGGCGTTTCCAAGGCAAGTTGGTAAAAGGAGTTAGATATGTCATTAAGTGACCCATTAGGAGATATGATTACCCGAATCCGTAACGGATTACAAGCGGGTAATGCTATTGTTCAAGTCCCAGCTTCTAAATTAAGAAAATCAATCGTTGAATTATTAATTTCAGAAGGTTTCTTGAATGGTGTAGAAGTAAAAGAAGTGCGTGCAGGCGTTAAAATGTTAGAGATTAATCTTAAATATTTTGATGGTCAGCCCGGCATCAAAGAAATAAAACGAGTTTCCAAACCCGGTAGACGAATTTATTCTTCCAAAGAAAAAATTCCAAAACATTATAATGGTTTGGGTGTGGCAATATTATCCACTTCAAAGGGTTTGATGACGGATCATCAAGCGCGGGTGGAAAATATTGGTGGCGAAATATTATTTACCGTATTTTAAGCTAAGGATGATTTGAAATGTCAAGAATTGGAAAATTACCTGTTGAAATTCCACAAGGAGTTGAAGCAAAATTAGTTGGGCGCGTTGCGACTCTTAAAGGTAGCAATGGCGAATTGTCGGTTGCTATTTTAGCAGGGGCAAATGCCGAACTTAAAGATGGCAAAATTTGGGTAACCCCCGTGGATTTGAAAAAAAATTCCAGAATGGCTTGGGGCACAACAAGGCAATTGATTAATAATGCTGTTATTGGTGTTTCAAAAGGCTTTGCAAAACGCCTTGAAATTAATGGTGTTGGTTTGAAAATGGCGGTGCAGGGCGATAATCTTAAATTAAATTTGGGTTTTAGCCATGAAGTTAACTTCCCCATTGAAGCCGATGTAAAAATGAAAATTGAAGGCGACAAAAATAATATTCTTGTTATTTCTGGTGCTTCCAAACAACGCGTTGGTCAAATTGCATCCAATATTCGTTCTATGAAAAAACCTGAACCCTACAAAGGCAAAGGCATTAAATATAGCACTGAAACTGTTCTTCGTAAAGAAGGCAAAAAGAAATAGGAGTTAGCCATGTTGGCAAAATCAAAATTATTATTTGCACGCCGTCAAAAAAGAGCGCGCTTTACCCTTCAAAAAAGCCTAAAAGGCAAATTGCGTTTATCAGTTTTTCGTTCAAATTTAAATATTCATGTCCAAATTATTGATGATGTTGCGGGCAATACAATTGTTTCGGCGTCTACATTAGAAAAAGACATTAAATCATCATTAAAAAGCACTGCTAATGTTGCTGCGGCTTCTTTAATTGGTGAAACAATTGCAAAGCGGGCTAAAGAAAAACAAATTAACGAAGTTGTTTTTGACCGCGGTGGATATAAATATCATGGGCGCGTCAAAGCAGTCTGCGAAGCAGCTCGCGAACATGGCTTAAAAATTTAAAAGGATTAATATTATGGCAAGACAACCGAAAAAAACTGAAGCAGTTGAAGATCAATTAATTGAAAAATTAGTATCCGTCAATCGGGTCGCAAAAGTCGTGAAAGGTGGCAGAAGATTTGGTTTTGCTGCGCTTATCGTGGTTGGCGATGGCAAAGGTAAAGTCGGTTATGGCACAGGCAAGGCGCGTGAAGTGCCCGAAGCCGTAAAAAAAGCCAATGATCAAGCCCGTAAATCTTTAATTAAGATTCCATTGCGCGAAGGGCGCACTTTGCATCATGATGTAACCGGGCATTATGGTTCGGGTAAAGTTCATATGCGCACCGCTGAACCCGGCACTGGCATTATTGCTGGTGGTCCTGCGCGGGCAGTATTTGAAGCTTTGGGCGTTGCCGATGTTGTGGCAAAATCCGTTGGTTCTTCAAACCCGCATAATTTAGTGAAGGCAACCATTTATGGTTTGCGCGATTCGCAATCCCCCCGTGCTGTTGCTGCGCGCCGTTCCAAAAAAGTTTCCGAAGTTTTGGGTCGCGCTAAAGGTGATGATTCCGCAGAATAATTATGCGTTATGAGGGAGCATAAAAATAACAATTTTGCAAAAATCCTTGATTTTAGGATAGTATTTATTATTTTAAAAAACTTATCCACAGATTTTTTATTGATTTTAGGGTTGTTTTATGTTAAAATGTTTGAACGGAGAGAGAATCAATTTAATTTAAGTATTATAAGGGTTCTCAAATGAAAAAAATTATATTATCAAAAGAAGAAAAGCACGAGTTTGCAAAGGAATTGACCGCAAAATCTTTTATTAATCATTCAAAACCCATGGATGATAATTTTATTGCGCAAAACCTTAACGATGAGCATTTAATAAATTATGTTGACTTTATTGCTGATTTATTAATTGAAAAAAATTCGCACAAATAAAAGAATATATATCATGCAAACTGAAAAAGTTATGTTGAGGGCTAAAAATTTATTCAAAATTTTCAAGGCTTGTGGAGAACAAGAACATGTATGTAAAGCTTTATTAAATATTGGGATTAAGATTGAAATTAATGAAGCAAAGGTAACGGAATTTACGATTGAATATTTTAATAGTGTAGATAAATATAAACAAAAATATGGATTGACAGAAAGAATTAATTTTCCAAAAATAATTGCTCTTACGATTTATAATTTTGTTTCAAATTGGGATTATTTAGAAATTTTTGATTTACGCCAAATTGATGAATCACAAGAAGTAGATTTACACAAATTACAAAAAATTTTATCTTTTTTATTTGCAAGTATTTTTTTTACTTTAATAAACTTTTTTTATTGTAATGAGCAAAGCGTTGATAAAAATGATGTTAGAAAGCAATTAATTTCTTTTTTTAGAGCAGATAATATAAATATGCTATGCAAATCTTATTTTTATAATATATATGCATATAATAATAAAGATTCGCAATTTACATTTAATAGTTTAACTTTTCAAGGATTATTATTATTTACAGAATCAGTATTATTAAATACAAATTTGCATGACTCTAAAATGATGGATGACGAAGAATTAATTTCTGCAGACAATAAATCAGCTATTTTAGAACCGAAACTAAATATTGATTTTGATAATTAAACTGAATTTATTTCAATAAAAATAATTGTAAATTTAAATTTACCAAAAAAATTTATCGTAATACCAAAAATGCAAATATTGACTCTTGGTAATTAAATTGATATATTTTGATTAGAGGTTAAAAATGCAAGAACATGAAAAAATAATTAATCGCAATCAATATCCGCTTCAAGAAATTGCGTTTCGTGATTCTTGCAAAAATATATTGGCAAAAAATGGGGTTTTGTTATTACCAAATTTTTTAAAACCAAATATCGTGAAAAATATCATCAAAGAGGGTAAAGCGAAAAAACATCTTGCATATTATTGCCGTGATACTCATAATGTTTATTTAACCAAGCCCAAGGCAGAATACGCTCCCGACCATGTTTATAATCGGCAAATTATTTCGTCAAAAGGTTGCATTACGGACGATCAAATTTCCCACGAATCGCATTTGCGAATATTATATAATAATCCAGTTTTTCAAGAATTTCTTTGTCATACTTTGGGCATAAACGCTTTATATCCCTATGCTGACCCGCTTTCTTCTATTAATATTCATTACGCCGATGCTGGACAAGAATTGGGTTGGCATTTTGATAATTCATCTTTTGCGATTACTTTATTATTGCAAAAACCTGAATCGGGCGGGGAATTTCATTATGTGAAAGATCTAAGGAACGCTGATATTGGTGATTTTAATTTTCAAGGCGTGCAAAGGGTGCTAGACGGCGAAGAAGCCTATCAAACATTAAATATGCAAAGCGGCTGTTTAGTTTTATTTCGTGGTCGCAATAGCATGCACCGAGTTTCCCCAACCATCGGTGATACAACAAGAATCCTTTGTGTGATGGCGTATAATACCAAGCCCGATGTTGCGCTTAGCGAATCGGCGCGCATGACTTTTTATGGACGCATTGGGTAAGCTAAAATTAAATCAAGATTAGCTATAATGGTATACCACGATTTTATTTTTCTTAAAACCTAATGCCGCAATTTTCTTGCAATGATATTCGGCAAATTTAAAAAATAATTATTGAAAAATTTAATAAATTCGTTATTATATGATTATATAATATACAAGGAGGTAATAATGTATAATTATTTAAGTAAATTTACGGCATTTTGTGTTGGTTCATTGTTGGTCGCACAGGTTGCATATGCAAGCCCACAATCAGAAAAATTACGAGTTTTTGATTGGGCGGGTTATGATAGCGCTAGTTTCTTTCCCCAATATGTTAAAAAATATGGTGGCAAGCCAGCATTTGATTTTTTTGGTGAAGAAGAAGAAGCTTTTCAAAAAATGAAATCTGGTTATAATGGCGATATTTCGCATCCATGCGGTTATTCAACCAATATCTGGCGCGAAGCTGGCTTAATTCAAGCACTTGACAAAAAGAAATTGAAAAATTACGACCAATTAAACGCTAAGTTTAAGGCTCTGCCCGGTTTTGAAGTTGATGGCGTGCCTTTCGTTGTGCCTTACGATTTTGGCAATACGGCGATGGTGGTTTTAACCGATAAGGTTGATAAAAAATATCAAAAATCATTGCAATCTTTTATTGACCCTGCTTTTAAGGGTAAAATATCACTTCCCGATAATTTTTCGGATAGTTTTTCATTAGGATTATTAGCAACAGGGGTTCGCGATTGGTCAAATTTAACCGATTCGCAAATTGCTGCGGCGGCTGATTGGTTGCGTAAAGCCCATAAAAATGTTCGTTTTTATTGGACTGACGGCGCAAGTCTTTTACAAGGCATGAAATCGGGCGAAATTACTATGTCATGGGCATGGAATGAAACGCCAACGGCTTTGGTTAATGAAAAAATTAACGCCAAAATGATTCGCGATACTGCTGAAGGATTTGCGGTTTTTGTTTGCGGTTATGTGCATTTAAAATCAAGCAAACCTGAAAATACCGATCAAGTTTATGAATTTTTAAACTCTATTTCTTCGCAAGAAAGCGCAACGGCTTTGGTATCTGAATTTGGGTATGGACATGCAAATAAAGTTGGTTTAGGAAAAATTTCAAAATCAACTTTGGCGGATAATAATATTGATAATTTTGAAGAATTATCCAAAAAAGCTTTATTCCAAATTCCTATTACTTTGGATTCACGCAAAAAAATGATTGCGGAATTTGAAAAAATTAAGGCTGGTCAATAATTTATGCGCCGTTTTATCTGTATTGATGGTCATACTTGCGGCAACCCTGTTCGTATGGTCATTGGCGGGGCGCCCCAATTACATGGGGCAACCATGCTGGATAAAAGGGCGCATTTCTTAGCCGAATATGATGATATTCGCCGATGCTTAATGTTTGAACCGCGTGGGCACGACATGATGTCGGGCAGTATTATTTATCCAAGCACCCGCGAAGATTGCGATGTTGGGATTTTATATATTGAGACTTCGGGTTGTTTGCCCATGTGCGGGCATGGCACTATCGGCACGGTAACATTTTTATTACAAGAAGGCTTAGTCAAACCAAAAACCGAAGGGGTATTGCGATGCGATACCCCAGCTGGTGTAGTTTTAGCCAATTATGAATGGCATAATAATAAAATTGCATGGGTGGAATTAATTAATGTGCCTTCATTTTTATATAAAACAAATTTACAGGCTGAAATTCCAGATTTGGGGAAGTTATCCGTTGATGTCAGTTATGGCGGGAATTTTTACGCCATCGTGGATAGTCAAGAAAATTTTCGGGATATGGGCGATTATACCGCCATGGATTTATTAAAATTCAGCCCATTATTACGCCAATATTTAAATGATAATTATGATTTTATTCATCCTTTGTATCCGCAAATTAATAAATGTTCGCATATATTATGGACGGGTGCGCCGACCAAACCGAACGCAAGCGCAAGAAACGCCGTTTTTTATGGCGATAAAGCGATTGACAGATCGCCTTGTGGCACAGGTTCTTCGGCAAGATTGGCGCAATGGTGCGCCCAAGGTAAATTAGCAATTAATCAAGCATTTAACCATGAATCTATTATCGGGTCAGTTTTTGAATGCAAAGCAATCGCGAAAACCAAAGTTGGCGAATTTGATGCCATTATACCAGCGATTAAGGGTTGGGCAAAAATTACCGGATTTAATAATATTACAATGGATGATGATGACCCGTTTGTGCATGGATTTACGGTAATTTAATGTCAGCAATTTTTTCAGCGGTTAATATCAGTAAAAATTATGGCGATTTTCACGCGCTTAGTGGTTGTGATATTGCTTGTAATTTAGGGCAGATACATGCCTTAATCGGCACAAATGGCGCGGGCAAATCCACGATGATTGATTGTTTAAGCGGCGCGGCATCGCCATCTGGGGGCAATATTTATTTTTATGACCATGATATTACGAAATTAAGCCTTGCGGCTAAAGCTCGTTTAGGCATTGCCCGAACTTTTCAAAAAACCAATATTTTTCAACCCTTAACCGTATGGGATAATTGCAAATTAGCCGTTGCCGTGCATCATCAATCGCCATGGCATATTTTCAAAAATTACAAATACGACCAAGAAATTAACGATAAAACCGCACAAGTTATTGAAAATCTTCACCTTAAAGCGATTCAAGATAAAAAAATATCGCAATTATCGCATGGGCAAAAACGCCTTGTTGAAATAGCCTTATGCCTTGCCAATAACCCCAAGATTTTATTGCTTGATGAACCCTTGGCGGGCATGGGTAATGAAGAAACAGCCCAAATTTTAGATTACTTGAAAAAATTAAGCCATGACCATGCAATTTTATTGGTTGAACATGATATGAAGGCTGTTTTTGCGGTTGCGGATGTGATAAGCGTCTTGATTAATGGCGTGCTTATCGCCCATGGCACTGCGGGCGAGATTCAGCAAAACCCCGCCGTGCAAGCTGGCTATTTAGGCACGAATTATATTCACCATGGATAAAATTCTCATCATTGATTCCTTGCACGCGTGGTATGATTCAAGCCATATTCTGCATGGTATTGATTTATTCATTAACCGAGGCTCTGTTTTAGGGGTGATGGGGCATAATGGCATGGGCAAAACAACCTTAGTGCGCACAATCATGGGGTTAACTGCCAAAAAAAAGGGTAAGATTTTTTTTCAAGATAAAGAAATTACCGATTTTCCAAGCCAGAAAATCGCCCGCATCGGCATTGGTTATGCCCCAGAGGGACGGCAAATTTTTCCCAATCTGACCGTGCGCGAAAATTTAATCATGGCGGCTAAAAAAGGTTATTATGATTTGCCCAAAATTTTAACGATTTTTCCACGATTAAATGAAAAATTGCAAAATTTTGGATCGCATTTATCAGGCGGGGAACAACAAATGCTTTCAATTGCCCGCGCCATCATGACGAATCCGCAATTATTAATTCTTGATGAAGCAACCGAAGGGCTTGCCCCCATTATTACCGAAGAAATATGGCAATGCTTGTATCAATTATCGCGTCAAGAAATTTCCGTGCTGATAATTGACAGAAATTATCAACGAATTTTAGATTATTCCCAGCGCATTATTATTTTAGAAAAGGGTAAAATTATTTGTGAATTAGACAAATTTCAATATCCATCGCACCTAGGGGAAATTCATGAAATGCTGGGGCTTTAATATTCTTCAATAGTTTTATAATTATTTTAGGTATCAGCGGATATTTTTTAAATAAATTGAGCAATCAATTCATAGTGAAAAAAAATTACTTGTTTTTTGCGTGAAAAGCTTCTAAATATTAATTATGAATCCTGTTTATAATCTTAAAGTTAATATTCAAAAAAATGCTAAATGGCAGCGCGGTTGGGTGCAACAATGCCATATAATTTTACAAAAAGCCTATGATAATTTGACCATAGATCGTCCCATGCGCGCCGAAATTTCGGTATTATTAACCAATGATACCGAAATGCGCCGATTAAATTTTCAATTTTTGGGGCATGATTATGCAACTAATGTTTTATCGTTTCCTGCGAATTTTTATGCGCAACCAAGGGGCGTAAAGTTTTTAGGCGATATGGCGTTGGGATTGGAAATAATCAACCAAGAATCGCTGGAAATGGGGCGAAGCTTTTCATTTCATACCCATCATTTGTTAATTCACGGGCTTTTGCATATTTTAGGGTATGACCATGAAAATGATGCTGATGCCAATGCCATGGAATCCGAAGAAATTCGGATATTACATGAATGTTTCACTATCCCTAACCCCTATAAAGACTATGATTGACATTATAAAAAAATTATTCGTAAAAAAAAGCAAAATTCAGGAAATACATGAAATTATCAATGAGTCTGAGGATTTAAACCAAGAGGCTCTTGAAGGTGAATCATATATTAAGAATATTTTGAACGCCGTTGAATTAACGGCGCAAGATGTTTGCGTGCCAAAAGGCAATGTGATAAGTGTTTCGTCCGAAGCCACTTACGAAGAAATCACAAAAATTATCAGCATCACCCCCAAATCGCGTTATCCAGTTTATGAAGATAATAAGGATAATATCATTGGCTTTATTCATATTAAATCAGTCTTAACTTACCCGAATAAATCGCCAAAAACGAAAAAATTTGAATTAAAAAAATTTGTTAAACCCGTTATTTACGCGGCTTTTTCCATGCCAGCTTTGGAATTATTAAAACAAATGCTTAGCAATAATGTGCATATCGCGATTTTAATTGATGAATATGGCGCATTTGATGGTATTATAACATTAACGGATTTATTATCCGAAATTATTGGCGAAATTGGCGATGATTTTAGCATACATCAAGTTAACGAAATTCAAATTGTCAATGATGATGTGATAATTTGCGAAGGCGCCACTAAATTAGAAAAAATTGATGCCTTATGGAATATTAAATTAGATGAATCGCGCGATGATGATATTTTGACTTTGGGCGGGCTTATTTTTGCGCTTAATGGCGAATTGCCCCGTAAAGATTCCATCATTATTGATGAAATTAACCAAGTGAAATTTATCATACTTGACGCTAACGACAGAAAAATAACTAAGGTGCGCATTGAAAAAATTTATAGTTAAAACTAGCGCAAGCAACTTAGGTTTAGCAATTTTAGCTGGCGCATTAATGGCGATTGCTTTTCAGCCAATAAATTTAACCATGGGGCATTTTATTGGCTTATGTATTTTGGGGCATGTCATTGGCAAAGAAAATACCAAGCAATTATTTTTATTGATTTTATTAAGTTTTTGGGTGCAATTTTTTATTACCCTGAATTGGATTGGCGAAGCCCCGAAAATTTACGATGAAAATTTTGCGTGGTTTGGTTATGTCGCTATGGTATTTTTACCTTTAATATTAAGCCTTTTTTATGCAATTAATAGTTTTTTGATTAATTTAAGCAAAAACGCGCCTTGCCGAATTTTTTTAGCCTTTGCTGGGTTTGCCCTATCTGATATTGCCAGAAGTGAATTATTCACGGGGTTTCCATGGAATTTAGCTGCCCATGCGTATAGCAACCACGATATTTTTGCCCAAAATATAAGCATCATCGGAATTTATGGTTTAAGCATCGTGGCGTATTTTTTGCCATTTGGCTTAATGGCGGCTTATTTCATGGTGAATCAAATTGCCAAGAAAGTTCAAATTATCAGTGTTTTTCTGATTTTGGCTATTTTAATGATATTTGGCATTACCCGCATCAGTGATGCAAATTACAATTTAACAAATATAATGGTGCGAATCGTGCAACCCAATATTTCGCAACAAGATAAATGGAACAGCCATAAAATAATCCAAAATTTGCAAGACACCATTAATTTAAGTCAAGATGATAGCGCAGAATTGATAATTTGGTCGGAAATGACGGCAAATTTTGATGTTTTTAATGATATTCAAGGGCGTGAATTTATCGCCAGTGCCTTAAAAAACAACCAATATTTAATTACTGGCGGATTTAAGCAAATTGCTCAGCAAATGTTTAATTCGTTAATAGTTTTAGATAATCAAGGTAAAATCATCAATGATTATAGCAAATCGCATTTAGTGCCGTTTGGAGAATATGTGCCGTTTGGTAAATATTTACCCTTACAAGCCATCGCCGCTGATAATATTGATTTTAGCCGTGGCGAAGCCCCAAAAACCATCAAAATACATAATTTAAGCGTTATTCCATTAATTTGTTATGAAGGTATTTTCCCAGATTTAATCGCTAATACTGATTATGACAATGCCGATGCGATTATAAATATTACCAATGATGCGTGGTTTGGGCATGGCGCGGGACCTTATCAACATCTTGAAATTGTCAGGTTGCGCGCCATTGAATCGGGTTTGCCATTAATCAGGGTTGCTGGCACAGGAATTTCGGCGATTATTGATCCGTTTGGGCGGATAATTGATAAAATTGATTATAATACTAAGCAAGCAATAAACAGCTTTATTCCCCAAAAAATCCCCGCGCCATTTTATATTTTGCACGCAAAATTGATATTTTGGCTAGAAATTATAGTATTATTGGGAATAATTCTTGGTATTATAATTAGTAATAAATTTAAAAGATAAAATTTTTAAATTACGAAATATATGCCTTAATGAATCATGGAAATTAAAATATAACCAAACTTACAATCTTATCGCCATGCCTGCGACCATTAATTCGCGAAAATTGGCGATTTTTGCCAAATTTTGATTGCATTCGCCCAAAATATTGACAAATTTTCGGGTTAAAGCATGTTCGCTGACGGGGGCAAAGGACATTTCTTGACTAATGATAATAATTTCATGGTCGGTGGTTTGCAAAAATTGCAAAAATTTTGGCATATAATCCGAAATTTCATGGCTGTAATGCAAGATATTATTGACCCAAGATGCTATTTCATCAATGACTATCACGCTTTTTGGCAAAGCCAATAAAGGCGTGATAATATCCAAATTTGCTTCTATGGTTATAAAATCTTGCCCGCGTTCAATGCGGTGAGCTTGAATTTTGGCGTTCATTTCATCATCATAAAAATCATTAGTTGCCACAAAATATTTTGGCAATGCTGAATTTTTTGATTTTGCCAAATCCAAAGCGCGCTTGGTCTTTCCTGATTTAATGCCGCCAAGAATAAGACTAACACTCATATTAAGCTTGCAATTTGCGTTTTAATAAACCATCAATATGGTCTAAAAATTGGTTTGTCACCATATAAGGCGCATTCTTGCCGATTAACAACGATAAATCTTTGGTCATTGCGCCATTTTCCACGGCTTCAATACAGACTTGTTCCAAAGTTTCCGCAAATTTCACAACTTGCGGTGTATTATCCATATTGCCACGATAAATTAAAGCGCGCGTCCATGCAAATATTGATGCTAAGGGATTCGTTGAAGTTTCCTTGCCCATTTGATGGTCACGATAATGGCGCGTCACGGTGCCGTGCGCCGCTTCGGTTTCAATGGTTTTGCCATCGGGGGACATTAGCACCGAAGTCATTAAACCCAATGAGCCAAAGCCTTGCGCCACGGTGTCCGATTGCACATCGCCATCATAATTTTTACAAGCCCAAACATAACCGCCGGGTTCACGCAAACAAGTCGCCACCATATCATCAATGAGTCGGTGTTCATAAAATAAGTTTAATTTCTCATATTGCGATTTAAATTCCGCGTCATAAATTTCTTGAAAAATATCTTTAAACCGCCCGTCATATGCTTTTAAAATTGTATTTTTGGTTGAAAGATAAACGGGATAATTGCGCTGAATTCCATATAAAAAACAAGCGCGCGCAAAGCCTTTGATAGAATCATCAAGGTTAAACATTGCCATAGCAACCCCCGCACCATCATATTTAAATACTTGATGGCGGATAGTTTCGCCATTTTCATCAAACGGCGTGAATGTTATGGATAATAAGCCCGCGCCGGGCACGCGAAAATCGGTGGCGCGATATTGGTCGCCGAACGCATGGCGAGCGATAACTATCGGCTTCGTCCAGCTTACAACTAATTTTGGTACATTTTTACAAATAATCGGTTCGCGAAAAATTGTGCCGTCTAAATAATTGCGAATCGTGCCATTGGGCGATTTCCACATTTGTTTAAGATTAAATTCTTTCACGCGCGCTTCGTCTGGGGTAATGGTCGCGCATTTTACGCCCACGCCGTATTTTTTAATGGCTTTTGCCGAATCCAAAGTAATTTCATCGTTAGTTTCATCGCGTTTACCGATGCCTAAATCATAATATTGTAAATCAATATTTAAGTAAGGTAATATTAATTTATTTTTAATGAATCCCCAAATAATGCGGGTCATTTCATCGCCATCTAACTCAACCACAGGAGTTTTCACTTGAATTTTAGCCATTTTATATCCTTTATATTATCCCTAAAAAATATATAACTTAAACAAAATAAAAACGCAAGATTTATAATATGCAGAAATACCTTAATTGCAATTATTTTTAGTAACTTTGAAGGGTGATTTTTGGGGAAAATCCTTATTTAACGCCTGCACTTATGGCGCGAATTTTTGCTAAGCAAGCTTGAATTATAACATCGCTTGGGGCATTTTGCGCAAAATTTATGGCGATTTCGCGCACAATTGCCGAACCCACCACCACGCCATCGGCAATTTTGGCAACCGCGCCCGCTTGGTCGGCGTTGGTAATACCAAAACCCACGCAAATTGGGTATTGCGTATGTTTTCTGATTCTTGCCAAATTTTCTTGAACAGCATTTAAGTCTATGTCGCGCTTGCCGGTCACACCCAAAACGGAAATATAATACACAAAACCCGAAGCATGTTCCAAAATAATCGGAATCCTTGCATCATCAGAAGTTGGGGCTAAAAGCCGTATGATTTTAAGCCCATGGTTGCTTGCAGGTTGGAATAAATCCGCGTCTTCTTCGGGGGGTAAATCAACGATAATCAAGCCATCTACGCCATAATTTTGGCAATCTTGGCAAAATTTTTCCACGCCATAAATATAAATCGGATTAAAATACCCCATTAAAATAATGGGGGTAGATTGATTTTTTTTCCGAAATTCTTGCACCATTTGTAAAGTTTTGTGCATATTATGCCCATTTTGCAAGGCGCGCAATGCCGAAGCTTGAATCGCAGGTCCGTCAGCCATCGGATCCGAAAATGGCATACCTAATTCAATAATATCCACGCCATTTTCTGGCATTGCCTGCATAATTGCGGTGCTGGTTGCTAAATCTGGGTCGCCCGCGGTAATAAAAGCCACAAAAGCAGATTGATTTTTTTGGCGCAATTCGTCAAATTTTGTTGTGATTCTGTCCATGATTTTCTTCTTTAATTATTGTGAAATTTCAACTTTTGCCCCCGCTGACACAAATGCTGCGCCATCGGTGATAATTTTAACTTTGGTCGGCAAGCCTTGCACCCAGACAAAATCATCAATTTCGCTTAAAATTTTAATGGGCGCAAATTGCACGATATTATCGTCATTAAGATATTTTACACCCAAAACGCCAAGATCATTTAAGCCCATGATGGATTTCTTAATTTTATGCGCCATTTGGCTTTGCAAGGCAATTTCAATATTAACGCCAACTTGCCCCTTTATCAAATAATTCGGATTGTCAACTTGAAAGCGGATCCGCATGGTGCGGGTTGCCTCATCACCCGTTTCACTGACATTAAGCAATTTAGCATTAAAAATATGATTATCATAGGAGATTTTCGCCACCGAATTTTGCGGAATCTTGGCGGCTTGGTCGGCGGGCAAATTAATATCCACCCAAATCGGATTTAATGATGCTAATTGCGTAATTGGTTGCCCAATGCCGACTAAATCGCCATTTTCCACGAAAGATTGAAAAATTATTCCATCAAATGGGGCGGCAATTGTCAATTCTTGATTAATTCGTTGTTGTTCGGCTAAATTAGCGCGCGCATTTTGCAAATCTGTTTCAATTTGGGTTAGTTGAATATTGGAGGCATAGCCTTGGGCATGTAATTTTGTCGTTGCTTCAAATTGCTGGGTGCGCAATTTCACCAATTGTTCGGCGGCATGAAGTAAAGCAGGGTAGGATGCAGGCTCAAATTCCAGTAATATTTGCCCTTTTTTTACTTTGGCAAAATCTTGAAAATTTTTATGGGCGACACGGGCGGAAATTGCCGATTTTATCGCCGTGATTTTATTGGGTTGCGATAAGCCATTTGCCGTAAGAATCGGTGTGTAATTTTGGGCATTAAATTCATTGGCAACGACTTTGCTTAAAATTTTGGGAGTCTCATGGGCGGGTGTATCAGGTTTATTTTGTTTAGCTTGATTATGGGTATCACCAGCGATAATTACTTCTTTATTACCACTAAAAACCCAAATTACTGCTAAAACAATTAATATAACTGCCAAAATAATTGGGGTATTAATTTTCTTTATTATCATAAAATTTCCTTGACTAAGTCGTTAGTTTTTTATACAAAGCAAATTAACTAAAATCAAGAAATATTATGATTATATTAAGTAATTTTATTATATTAAGTTTGCTGATTTATTTTGGGCAAAGCTTATTGACTAAAAAATTTCAAAAAATTCGGCAAACGACAAGGCTTGGGCGTGCGGTTCCAAGTGATTTTGGTATGTTGGGCGCGGTGATAATGATAATATTTGCGCTTATTTTATTCTTAATTTTTAAAAATACCGCGATTTATGCCTTAATTGCCAGTATTTTGGCGGCGTTATTAAGTTTCTGCTTTTGTTGGTTGGTTTTTCATCGCCAAACTCCGGCGCGTAATATTTTGGAAAAATCGTTAATTGCCGTTTTATTTATGGCGTCTTTGATGGTTTTATCCATTGCATTTTTAATTGTCGCAACTTTGGGCGTGGAAACATGGTATTTTTTTCAATTAGTGCCCATTGACAATTTCTTATTTAATCTTAAATGGTCGCCACAAACCGAAGGCGGCGATTTTGGTTTTTTGCCTTTATTTTGGGGCAGTTTTGCGATTGCTTTTATCGCGATTTTATTTGCCGCCCCCATTGGCTTAACCGTGGCGATTTATTTAAGCGAATACGCAAACCCCAAGCTTAGCGTGATAATTAAGCCTTGCTTGGAATTATTAGCGGGGATTCCGTCCATTGTTTATGGATTTTTTGCCGCTATTACCATTGCGCCGATGGTGCAAAACTTTGGCAATTTTTTAGGGTTGCCCGCCCAAAATGAAAGCGCGCTGGCGGCAGGTTTAATTATTGGCGTGATGATTATTCCTTTTGTGTCTTCTTTATCCCAAGATGCCTTAGGGGCTGTGCCGCAAAATCTGCGCGAAGCAAGCTATGGTTTGGGGGCAACTCAAGCTGAAACTATTCGCCATGTTGTTTTGCCCGCCGCGTATATTGGCATTGCAAATTCTATTTTATTGGCGTTAAGCCGTGCGATTGGCGAAACCATGATTGTGGTGATGGCGGCGGGTTTGGTGGCGAATTTAACCCTTAATCCTTTTGAATCTTTAACGACCATTACCGTGCAAATTGTTGCCTTATTAACGGGCGATACCGAATTTGACAACCCCAAAGCCTTGGCGGCATATGCGCTTGGCTTAACGCTGTTTTTAATTACCATGGGGATTAATTTTATCAATCAAGCCATCATTAAAAAACGGAATTTAAGAGCATGAGTAAAATTTTAGAAGATGAAATTGCCTTAAAAATTACCCGAAATCTTAAATATCGGCGTGTGCAAGATTATGGTTTTCGCTTAATCGGTATTGGGGGTATTTTAATCGCGATGTGCATTTTATTTTTTGTCATGGGTAAGTTAATTTGGGACGGGGTTGATGCTTTATATACGACAAAAATTCAATTAACCATTAATTTTGATTCCGAAATCATTGATGTTAATGGCGATAAATCTGCGGAATCATTGGCAAATGGCGATTATAATGCGTTAATTAAGCAATCTTTGCTTAATTTAAGCGATAAGCAAGGCGAATTAACCAAATCCCAGAAAAAAGAAATTTATCAGCTTGTCAGCCCCAATGCCAGCGAAAAATTACAAGAATTCATCATAAAAAACCCGCAATTACTTGGCACAAGGCATGATTTTTGGTTGTTAGCATCAGATACCACTGACCAAGTTTTTGGCGGCAAATCCGAGCCCAGCGAAATTCAACAAGAATTTATTGCCAAGCTTCGCGCCAAGAAAGCAATCCAAAGCAAATTTGATACAGATTTTTTTACCAATGGTGATAGCAGACAACCTGAATCGGCGGGCATTGCGGGTGGCTTTATTGGTTCATTTTTTCTTATGCTCACTTGTTTTATTTTGGCGTTTCCCATCGGCGTTATGACGGCAATTTTCTTAGAAGAATTTATCAATCGCCATAAATGCAAAAAATGGCAATTATGGTGCATTGATTTTTTAGAAATTACCATTAATTCTTTGGCTTCCGTGCCGTCAATCGTTTTTGGTTTATTGGGTTTGGGCGTATATATTAATTTTTTAGGAATGCCAAGGTCTGCGCCCATTACGGGCGGTGCGGTATTAGCGTTAATGAGCCTGCCCGTCATTATTATCTCTGCCCGCGTGTCATTAAGGGCGATTCCCGCCACAATACGCGAAGCTGTTTTAGCACTGGGCGCAAACCGCGTGCAATTAGTTTTTCATCATTTAATCCCCTTGGCATTACCGGGCATTTGCACGGGCACAATTATCGCCTTATCACGCGCGATTGGCGAAACTGCGCCGTTGTTAATGATTGGTATGGTTGCCTTTATTTTGGGCAATAGTTCGGGTTTTGTCGCTGGTTTTAGCGAACCTTCAACCGCTTTACCTGTGCAAATTTATCTTTGGGCAAATTCTTCGGAAGCGGCATTTATTGAGCGCACTTCGGCGGCAATTTTAGTGCTAATTTTAACGATGGTAAGTTTTAATTTATTGGCAATCATCATTCGCCAAAAATTCACGAATAAATGGTAAATAAAATTCATTTTGTGAAAAATGGGTTAATGACCCGCGTCATGGCAATTGTGTTTTTGGGCACGATTTTAACCAGCTTAATTTGGTTATTTACATATTATCAACGCCATTGGAATTTAATTGAACAACGATTGGCGCAAAATGCGTTGGGTGAAGTAAATTTTATTCTGAACCAAGCACCCAATTTTATTAATGATAATTATAGCAAATTAGTTTTTTCTAATTTTTCCATAAAATTATCAAGCCCATCGTTAAATGAATGCAAAAAAGCGCCTAAATCGGCTTCGTCAAAAAATATTTATTTTACCAGTGATTTAATCAAATCATCGCCGTATAATTTGAATATTATCGCCGAAAATGCCCAATTTATTGAAATAATGGCAATTAAAAACAACCAATGTTTAACATTTGAAATACCCATTAAGCGATTAACCAGCAATACCTCGCGTATTTTTATTCTTATATCTATGCTGGGCAGTTTATTAGTATTAATTACCACCGCAATTTTTTTGAAAAATCAAATTCGTCCGTTTGTTTTTTTGGCAAAAATGGTCAATTATTATGGGCAAAATCAGCATTGGGAAAATATGGAATTGCCCCCGCAAATCAAGCCTACTGGGTCGGCGGAGGCGCGCCTGATTGCGCGGGCATTTAACGGATTTTTTAGCCAAATTCATAATTATTTCAAGCAACGAACCGAAATGTTATCGGGCGTATCGCATGATTTACGCACGCCATTAACCCGCATGAAATTACAAATTGCCATGATGGAAGAAACCCCCGAAACTAAACGATTAATGACGAATATTAATGAAATGGACGCGATGCTGGGCGCGTATTTACAATTTATTCAAATGGGTGATTTAGAGCCATGGCAAGAAGTTAATATCATGCAAATATTCCACAAGATTCAAGAATTATGGCAAGTTCATCACCCAATTTATATTAATACCGAACAAGAAATTATAATGACATTACGCCCGAAATCTTTTGCGCGGGCAATGGAGAATATTGTGTCTAACGCGGTTAATTATGGGCAATCGGTTTGGATAAATGCCCGCATTGACAACGCCAATAATATCGTGCAAATTATGATTGATGATGATGGGCATGGCATCGCCGAATCCGAACGCGATTTAGTTTTTAAGCCGTTTTATCGCACGGATAAAGCGCGCACTCGTTCAAAAAATGGCGGAGTCGGCTTGGGTTTAACGGTGGCGCATGATATTATCACCCAGCATCATGGCACGATTAATCTAGATGCAAGCCCATTTGGCGGTTTGCGCGTGATAATTAAAATACCCTATAATATTTCAGCACAAAAATTGGCTAATTCATGATAAAACAGCAAAAACCCCCTTATATTTTAGGCATTGAATCGTCGTGCGATGATACATCGGTGGCGATTATCAGCACTGATGGTGCAGTTTTAGGCATGGAATCTTGGGCGCAAATTCAAGAACATGCCACATTCAAAGGCGTAGTGCCCGAAATCGCCGCGCGCGCCCATAGCGAAAAAATCATCCCACTGCTTAAAAATTTAATGGCAAACGCAGATTGTCAGCCCCAAAATTGCCAAGCCATCGCCGCCACAGCCGGACCGGGCTTAATTGGCGGGGTTATTGTTGGCTCAATGGTGGGCAAAGCCATCAGCATGGCATGGCAAAAACCTTATATCGCCATTAATCATCTTGAAGCCCATGCTTTATCGGTGCAAATTGGGCAAGATTGCCCGTTTCCTTATTTATTATTATTAATTTCGGGCGGGCATTGCCAATTATTAGCCGTCATGGGCGTTGGACAATATAAATTATACGGCACAACCATGGACGATTCCGCGGGCGAAGCATTTGATAAATGCGCGAAGATTTTAGGATTAGAGTATCCGGGCGGTCCCTTAATTCAAGCCGCCGCGCAAAATGCCGTCTTAAAAAATGCTATTTTACCGATTCCGATGCAGCATAGCCAAGATGCAAATTTTTCGTTTTCGGGGCTTAAATCGGCATTAAATCGCAAAATTCAAGGGCGAATTTTGCCCCAATGGGAAATTAACGAATGGGCATATGCCGTGGAAAATGCGATTAAAGATTCCTTGGTCAGCCGTGCCGAATCGGCAATAAAACAAT
The DNA here is from genome assembly GCA_965262605.1 of Alphaproteobacteria bacterium. Classification (GTDB taxonomy): domain Bacteria; phylum Pseudomonadota; class Alphaproteobacteria; order JASGCL01; family JASGCL01; genus CBDHFN01. The sequence goes on from CBDHFN010000003.1 coordinate 887,774, forward strand.
TTTTGCACGATATTAACCCAAAAAAACCACCATATTTTGCCATTGCTGGTGGTGTTGCCGCTAATTTAGTGATTCGTAGTGCCATGAGCGATTTGGCGCAAAAATATCAAATGCCGATTGCGCTTGCGCCATTGCGTTATTGTACTGATAATGGCGCGATGATTGCTTTTGCTGGTTTGCAATATTATAAATTGGGCAAATTTTCGCCACTTTCGCAAAATACCCGCCCAAGATGGAATTTATTTTAATTCATGAAAAAAAGGGGGCATTAATGCCCCCTTCGTTGTGATTTTGTTAAAATTAAATATTGGTTTTCGTGATGGTTACATTCAAATCCACGACAACTTCGGCGTGAAAACGAACTTTAACAACATAATCGCCCAATTGCTTGATGGGGTTTGCCAATAAAATATTGCTTGCCAATAATTTATGACCCAATTCCCCCGCAGCAATTTTAATATCGCGCGCGGTTACTGACCCATATAATGCACCAGCTTCAGAAGCAGCGCGCACCATAACGATTTTCACATCTTTCAATGATTCCGATTCGTTAAATGCTTGTTGGCGTTTTTCTTCGTTTAAGGCTTCTAATTTTGCGCGTTGTTTTTCCAATTGCGCAATATTTTCTGACGATGCTCTTAAAGCTTTTTTGAATGGCAAAAGAAAATTACGGGCATAACCGGGTTTAACATTAACAACATCACCCAATTTACCTAAATTATCTACTCGTTCTAATAATATAATTTGCATAATTAATCCTTTGTTTAGCGGCTAATATAAGGCAATAAAGCGCAAAAGCGGGCGCGTTTAACGGCTTTTGCTAATTCGCGTTGCTTTTTAAGTGAAACATTGCTGATTCTAGAAGGCACCATTTTACCGCTTTCCGTTAAATAACGGCTTAATAATTTAATGTCTTTATAATCAATTGGTTGCGCATTGGGACCTGAAAAAGGGCATGATTTTTGAAATCTTTTGCTTGGATTGCTGGGTTTTTTATCATACATGATTATTCTCCTTCTTCATCATAATTATTATAACCGCGTTTGGCATTATCATCCTTACGGCTCATAATTACAGATGGTTCGGTGATTAATTCTTCGGTTTGGGTGATTAAGATGCGCACGACATCTTCGTTAATTTTTAATTGCCGTTCAATTTCTTGGGGCACTTTGCCATCAACATTAAAGTTTAAGCAAAAATAATGGGCTTTGCGGTTGTTTTCAATTCGGTAAGCCAAATTGCGCACACCCCAGTTTTCATTACGGGCAATTTTGCCACCCGATGTTTCAATAAAGCCTATCATTTTATCAATAATAGCCTGTGCTTGCGATGCGCTTGCATCTTGGCGCACAAGGACAACCATTTCATAATTGCGATTCATGTTTTTCCCTTTTGGATAATACAGAGCGAACTTGCATTCGCCCAAGGTTAATGTTTATGATATTAAAATATCAAGCCTTCTCTAACAAATCTCAAATCAATATGCAAGTTTTTTTTTATTTTAGGTAAATTTTATTTGGCTTTTCATAAAATATATGATAGTATAAGCATATAAACATAAGAAAGAGGGTAGATTATGTCTGACAATCATCAAAATCATCACGAAGAAGATAAAAAAATTCTGCATAAAATGGGCTATGCGCAAGAATTAAGCCGAAAAATGTCGGGATTTTCAAATTTCGCCATAAGTTTTTCTATCATTTGTATTTTATCAGGGGGCATTAACTCACTGGCGCAAGCAACTTCGGGCGTGGGTGGCGGTGCCATTGGTATTGGCTGGATAATCGGCAGTGCCGTTTCGGCGTTTTTTGCCATTGCCATGGCGCAAATAAGTTCCAGTTTTCCGACCGCGGGCGGTTTATACCATTGGGGTTCAATCCTTGGCAATCGCTTTACGGGTTGGGTTACTGCATGGTTTAACTTAATTGGTTTAGTCACTGTTTTGGGCGCGATTAATATCGGCACCTATTATTTTTTCATTGGGTCGTTTGCGCCAATGATGGGGATTGAAGATTCGTATCAAAATAAAATGATTTTCATGGTATTAATTACGGGTTTGCAAGCTTTAATTAACCATTATGGTATTGGCTTAACCGCCAAACTAACCGATTTTTCGGGTTATATTATTTTAGGCACCGCTCTTTTATTGACGATAGGCAGTTTAGCTTACGCGCAATCGCATGATATTTCAAGATTATGGACATTCACCAATTATTCTGGCTTGCCCGATGGTGGTGAAATATGGCCTAAATCTGAAAGCATGACAAGTTTATTTTTATTGGGTTTATTATTACCCATTTATACGATAACGGGTTATGATGCGTCCGCCCATACTTCCGAAGAAACCCAAAATGCTAGCTCCTCGGTGCCCAAAGGCATCATAAGATCGGTCTTTTGGTCGGTATTAGTTGGCTGGATTATGTTAAGTTCGTTTGTGCTTTATATTCCCAATATGGACGAAGCCGCGAATCAGGGCTGGAATGTATTTTTCTGGGCAGTGCAAGAAGGCGGTATGCCACTTGGCTTGGGTCATGCGTTATTTGGCTTGATTTTCATTGCGCAATTTTTATGCGGATTGGCAACTGTTACTTCGGCTTCGCGCATGGTATATGCGTTTGCCCGCGATGGTGGTTTGCCATTTTCTTCGGTATTAAAATCAGTCAATCGTAAATTTCGCGTGCCAGTAAACTCCATTTGGACGGTGGCGATTTTAGCTGTCTTATTTACTTCATATGCCGAATGGTATGCTGTGATAGTTTCAGTTACGATTATTTTCTTGTTTATTTCATTTGCTATTCCGATTGCGTGTGGATTTTTTGCGATTGGCACGGATAAATGGCGTGATTTAGGACCTTGGAATATTGGCGTGGTTGGTTATAAATTAATGGCTATATTATCAGTTTTGGCGGCAATATTTATATTTTATATTGGCGTGCAACCGCCATCGGATAAGGCATTTACCATCACCGTGGTGTTTTTCTTGATAACTGGTTTAATTTGGATTTTATTTGAAAACCGCCGTTTTCAAGGACCACCAAACGCCGGACATATTAGTCAAGAACAACTAAATGCGATAAAATCCGCTGAAAAAGATTTTGAATAAACAAAAAATGGGCGTTTAGCGATAAGTTATTTGCCCATTTTTATTTTTCTTAAATATTTAAAATACCCGAGGGATACCATGAATGATTCTGTGCAAAAACCACTTAATATAAAAACAATTGACGACGCCAAAAAATTAGTCAATGAACGGGGCTTAACCCATGTTAAAGTTGCCATGACTGATTGTGATGGTATTATGCGCGGCAAATATATGGGTAAAGATAAATTCTTTTCGGCGTTAGACAAAGGATTTGGATTTTGTGATGTGGTATTTGGTTGGGATTCAAAGGATGTTTTATATGAAAAATCGTCCTTTACTGGCTGGGAGACTGCCTTTCCCGATGGCACGATGGAGATTATTGCGCAAACTGCCCGCAATTTGCCGCTTGAAGGCGATAATATGGTGCTGTTCTTGGCGCAAGGCACGGGCAGAACAAGTGGTGTTGACCCACGGGCGACATTGAGTCGTGTCGTTGCGATGGCAAATACCATGGGATATAAAGTTAATGCGTCCATGGAATTTGAGTTTTTTATGTTTCACGAAACGCGCGATTCGGTGCGGGCAAAAAATTATCAAAATTTGCAAAATATGACCCCCGACCCATTTGGTTATTCGGTTTTGCGCATGACCACCGAAAATGATTTTTACAAACAAATTTTAAATTTATTTAACGCGATGCGCATTCCGATTGAGGGTTTACATACTGAAACTGGCGCGGGCGTGTTAGAAGCGGCAATTCAATATGACGAAGCGATGGAAGCCGCCGACCGCGCGGTTTTATTTAAAACTTATCTTAAAGCCTTAGCGCAAAAAAATAACATGATGGCGACTTTCATGGCGAAATATTCGCATGATTGGCCCGGGCAAAGCGGGCATATTCATACTTCATTGGCAAGTGCAGATGGTAAGTCTGTATTTTATGATGAGAAAAAACCGCATACCATGTCGGATATAATGCGCTGGTATATTGGCGGGCAACAAAAATTAATGCCCGAATTATTGGCGATGATTGCCTCCACGGTGAATAGCTATACAAGGTTAATACCGGGTTATTGGGCACCGACAAGCGCGACTTGGGGTGTAGAAAACCGCACTTGCGCCCTGCGTGTCATTGGTGGCTCGCCTTATAGTCAGCGGGTTGAATACCGAATCGCGGCGGCGGATATTAACCCGTATATTGCTTTATCTTGCGCGATAGGGTCCGGGCTTTATGGCATTCAACATAAAATTGAACCAACGCCCGCCATTGTCGGTAATGCATATGAAGTTAAGCCGATGAAAAGCCAGCAATTACCCTTAAATCTTTTAGAAGCATCGCAACGATTGAAAAAATCCAAGGCGGGGCGTGAATTATTCGGCGACGCATTCGTTGACCATTATAGCTATACGCGTGAACATGAATTTATGGAATCTCATAAAGCCATCACCGATTGGCAATTAAAACGATATTTTGAAATTATTTAGCAATATCATCCAAAAATTAAACTAAATATTCTTGTGCACCTTTGTTTAAAAATTGCCATAAATATGGAAAAAAGCTGCTACGCACTTGAATATCATAATAATCACCATGATGCGATAAAACGATGGTGGCATTGGCGTAATGCGTGCCAACCACCATACCTGCGCTTAATAAATCAGTATTAAACGGGCTTGCTTTATTAATTAAGTAATTACGGCATTTGCCTGATAAAATGATATTGCGATAATAATCAGAAACATCAACAACCGCGCTATGCAAATCACCAAAGGCTTCAATTAATTCGGTTTGAAATTGCGAAGCTGTATTATGCGGGCAATCAAGCATTAATTCGTCGGGCGAAGTCCAAGCTAATTTTAATTCAGGTGAATCGTTCGTTGTAAATTGTTGCGCCGAAGGCACAGCGCATTTCAACACGGATTTAATCGCTTTTTGAAATTTTTTATCGCTTAAATCGCCACGGATAAGGATTTTATCGCGCCAAATAACGCCATTCATGCTGATATTTGCGTGATTAACGGGCTGGACATGGTCCCATAACATATTTTCATTAGCCATGAAGTTTTTTTCCTTCTTTGTCGTAAAATACCGTGTCGGTAATGGTGATTTCTGCGGGCGATTGATTCATTCTTGGCACCATAAATTTTTGCCCCATAAGATTGCGCCCGTTTTTAATCAATCCCAGCGCAATGGAGCGTCCTAAAATCGGGCTAAAATATGATGAAGAAATATTGCCCAATAAATCCATGGGGGGTTTTTGATTCGCGTTTGCCACGACATGCGCCCCTTCGGCTAAGACAATATTGGGGTCGGTGGTTAAAATGCCGACTAATTGTCTTCTATCTGTTCTTGCGGTATCGCTTCGGCTTAGCGAGCGTTTGCCAAAGCAATCTTTATTTTTACTGACCATTTTGCCCATGCCCAAATCATCGGGAGTGATAGTGCCATCTGTGTCTTGCCCAACGATAATATAACCTTTTTCTGCGCGAAGAATATGCATGGATTCCGTGCCGTAAAGCGTTAAATTATATTTTTTACCCGCGTTTTGTAAGGCGCTCCATAAATGCAAGCCAAATCTTGCGGGGACATTTATTTCATATGATAATTCGCCCGTAAAGCTAATACGGAAGATTCTGGCGGGAATATTGGCGACTTTGCCAGTTTTCATGGTCATGAAAGGAAAATCCGCCGCGCTTATACTGACATCGCATAATTCTTGCAATAATTCACGCGCAAATGGTCCCGCGATTGATGCAACCGCCCATTGTTCAGTCACCGAAGTGCAATATACTTGCCATGAAGGATATTCGCCTTGCAACCATTCTTCCAGCCAATTCATTACCCGTCCAGCACCGCCCGTTGTGGTTGTCATGTGGTAATGATTTTCGCCCAATCGCGTGGTCACGCCATCATCAAACACCATGCCATTTTCATTTAACATCAAGCCATATTTACATGCACCAACGGCTAATTTGCTAAAATCATTAGTATAAACCATGTTTAATAATTTTAAGGCATCTTTACCTTGAATATCAATTTTACCCAAAGTAGACGCATCAACCATGCCAACCGATTGGCGCACCGCCAAAGATTCGCGGTGCGTTGCGCTGTGAATATTTTCATTACCAATTGGAAAATACCAAGGGCGTTTCCAATCACCAACATTTTCATAGGGGCATTGGGATTCTTCATGCGCAAGGTGCATCGTGGTATGGCGTTCTTGCAAGAATAAATCGCCGATGGCTTCGCCCGCCATTGCCCCAAAATTCGTGGTCGTATAAGGTGGGCGAAAAGTTGTAATGCCAATAGCATCAATGGGTTTGCCTTGTAATTGTGATAATAACGCCAAAGCATTTAAATTTGAAGTTTTGCCTTGGTCCGTTGCCATGCCATTGGTAGTATAGCGTTTGACATGTTCCACGGATTTAAATCCTTCACGATTCGCCAGCGCAATATCCGCCGAAGTCACATCATTTTGATAATCAACAAAATGTTTTGACTTGCCAAAACCCGATGGCTCAAACGAAGGCGCGTGCATCATCGCATCACCCTTAATGGATTTTTCCAAGCTTGTGATGGTTATTTTCGGTAATTTAATGGCAGAATCGCCGATTTCTTGCCATAATTTATCTACGCCTTGACAAGCTTCATTAAAATCATCAGCGCCGTTTAACGAACCAACTGGAAATTGCTGATAAGGAATTTCGGTGGGTAAAAACGCGTGAATCTTATCGTCATAGCGCATTTTGCCGCGCCCTTGCGACCATAGGTGAATGGTGGGAATGAAACCGCCACTCATACCCACGACATCACATTTAATATCAATGGAATCAACCGAAGGCGTATCGCTGATTTTACCATCGTGAATTTTGCAAATCGTGATTTTTTGTAAGCCATTGGCAAAATTGCCGCAACCATGCACGCGGGTAATGGAATAACCCGCGTATATTTTGCATTTTTTATCGGCATATTGCTTGGCAATTTCGGGGTTCTGCCTTAAATCAACAATTATAACTTCCGCAAACTGCATGGCAATATCTGCGCTGGCATAAGCTGAATCGTTATTGGTGAAAATAACAATTTTTTGCCCAACCGCAACGCCATATAATTGCCAATAATCGCGAATCGCCGAAGCAAACATAACACCGGGGCGATCATTATCGGCAAATACTAAGGGTCGCTCCAATGAACCCGTGGCTAAAATAACTTTTTTCGCGCGAATTTTCCAAAATCTCATGCGGGGCTGGCGTGAATCGGGGGTTTCTAAATGGTCGGTGATTCGTTCCAACGCGGTTAAAAAATTCCAATCGTAATTAGCCACTAAGGTTGTGCGGGTTTTAATGGTTAAATTGGGGTATTGGCTTAATAACGCCGTTTTTTCGGCAATATAATCCGAAGCTTTAACGCCATCAATAACAGCATCGCAATTATGCAAAAAACCACCCAAATAAGCATTTTGCTCAACAAGTAGGGTTTTTAAACCCGCTTTGGCGGCGTATTCTGCGCCCCGCAAGCCTGCAATACCACTGCCAACTATAAGCATATCGCAATGTTCGTGATGCACGGCATAATGATCGGGGTCTTTTAAACCCGAAGCGCGCCCCAAACCCGCCATTTTGCGAATAAATTTTTCGTAAATTGGTTCCCAAAAGATTCTGGGATATTTGAAAGTTTTATAATAAAAACCTGAAACAAAAATTGGCGATAATTTGCTGGTAAACGCGCCAAAATCGCATTTAAGCGATGGGTATCGGTTTTGGCTTTGGGTTGTTAAGCCGTTTTTAATTTCAACGCTAGTCATGCGGTTATTGGGGTCGCGATATTCGTCCTTGCCAATTTCTGCCAAAGCATTCATTTCTTCAACGCCGCTGCCCATGATGCCACGGGGGCGATGATATTTAAAGCTCCGCCCAAATAATTTTTGCCCATTCGCCAATAAAGCCGATGCCATAGTGTCGCCTTGAAAGCCATGAAAAACCCGCCCGTCAAATTCAAAAGCAATCGGTTTTTCTTGATTTATCAAATATGCTTGCTGGCGTTGTTGTTTCATAATTATCACCCTTAAATTTTTCTTGTCGTTATGGTCGTGTTTATAGCCATTTTATTAATCTTTTTTAGCTGATTTTTTGGTTTTTCCAGCGGTGATTTGTGCGCTATTCGGTGCGGGGGGCACGGGGTCGCCAATTTTATAAACCGCTAAAATTTCATCGCTGATGGTATTGCGCATCACATTAAACCATTTACGGCAACCATGCGTATGTATCCATCGTTCATAGTGATTGCCCTTGGGGTTATCACGAAAAAAAACATAATCGCCCCATTCCTCATCCGTTAATTCATGGGTGTTTAAGGGGCGCACAATATTTGCCTGACCATGACAAGAAAATTCTGTCATTTCACGCGTTCCACAAAATGGGCAATTAATTTCAAACATGGTTTGATTTTACGCGAAATTAGGGGTAATAAATATCAAATTTGCGCCATTTAATACAATATTTAAATAATTGGTAAGGCGTAAAAATTCCCCAATTGGTGATTCCCAAAATTCGCTTTAAGGTGATGACGCAACTAAAAAATTCTAAACCAAATTTGCTTGGATTTTGCGGGTATTGCCATGAATCGCAATGCAGAATAATGCACCCTTGTTTTTGGTAATGGTTGATAATTCTTAGGGCATTAAATTGCTTAAAGTTAATAATTTTAAATTCGGGGCTTATCGGGTCAATTAAGATAAATTGCCCGCCAGTTTTGACCAATATAAAGCAATGCGCAAACGAATTTTTTAAAAATCTTTGCCACCATTTATGCTGTTGCCCATTAAAAATTATTAATACTTCCATTATAATTAATTAAACATCAATTGCCAAAATACAAGGTATCTAAAAAAATTAATACCATGAACGAAATATACATAAAATTTTATCTAATATGACGGGCATATATTGTTTATCGCCCAAAAAACATTTATCAAGAAACAATGAACCGCATGAAACAATAATAAAAAGGAGAAATTATGGTTGATATGGCAGACAACAGAATTTATACAGCAAGCAGTAATTTTTCTGCTTCGTTGAAAACCGAAGCAAATTCGGCGATTAATATTAAAGAAACTGATGCGCAAAATGCCCAAAGTTTTGCATCGCAATCCTTAAAGCCCAATAATAATCAAACAATGGGGTTGTTAGAGCGCGCTAATTTAGCTTTGGCAAATTTAAAGCCAACTAATTTTGTGGCAACCAGTGGCTTGGGCGAAGCTTTAAGCCATATTCAAACGCAAAATTCGGATGTTGAATCAACCGAATACCCCAAAAACCCCAATAAACCATATGAAGTTGCCGAACGGGTGATTATTGATTTACACGATGCCGAAGAATTTATGCACAGCGATGCTTCGGAATTTAATTTGACTAATCAAGAATTATTGCAAGTGCATCATAATTTAATTGCGCGTTTGGAACAAACATTTGATTTAGTAAGTTCATGCGATTATGGTAATGGCATGAACGCCAGCGATGCCGATACGCTAAAAGCGCATTTAAGCGAAACAATTGACGCATTACATGCCCATTGCGAAAATCTTCAAGACCTTGAAATTGTGCAAGAATCACAAAAACACGCGGAACCAGCCTCATTGCAAAAAATCGCGCAATTTAAACATACGCAATATGAAAATGCAATAAATATGCTGAAATCGCCGGCTTTTGCCAAAGTAAGCCCCGCGACAAAAGCATCGTTAATTGAAAAAATTCGCGTGGCTGAAAGCCGTTTACTCACCACGCAATTTGGTGGCGCAGAATCGCTAAATTCAAAAAAATCAGTGCAACAATATATGGGCAAGAAATCGCTATCTTCGTTTAATATTGGCGATGTTATGGCGAAAAAAGAAATCGCAAAATTGGGTAAAAATGGCGGTGATATTCCCATAGTTTCATCAAGAGTGAATGATAAAACTATTTTGGCGCAATATATTTCGGCGTTTGTTAAGGCAAATGACCATGTGAATATTAACCCCAAAAAAATTGAAAAAGCATTCCAAGAAAATTATGCCGAACATTTTAACACGCGCCCTTGGCAACCGATTGAAAAAGAATTTTCTGTGCAAGTTGGCGGTAAATCGGTTGGCTTAATTTCACAAATTATTCCATCAGGGAAAATGGCGAATTTACAAGACGAATACGCCCGCCACGGCATTAATGGCGTGAATAGCGGCAGCACCAAAGAAACGCGCCATGCGGCGAATCTTTGGGCATCAAAATTAGCAAGCAGTGATGGCGAATTAATGTTTGCTGGCTATCGCCATGCGTCCTTAGATCCTTATCGTGTAAGCGATAAAGCGATGCGTGAAACTGGGGCTTTAAATCGCGCCAAGGAAGCGTTAAGCGTCATGGTGCAAGACCAATTAGAAGACCCCGAAAAATTACACCAATTTTTAGAACAAGCTAAACAAAATAATGGCGTGATTCCCGTAAAAATTATGTCTACCAATCTTGAAAGCCCAAGCTTTTGGCAAGCAGGCAAGAAAGATAGCGAATATAATCAAGTCAAAAATCAAACGAACGCGTGGCAACAATTAAGCACAGAGCCACAATCGGTTAAAATTAAAGATCAAGACGGCAATGAACATATCTTAAAAGTCCAAGTTGAAGTCATGCCATTTAATGTGCCTGTCAATATTGCGGCTTTTAACAAATTAATGGGCGTGCAAGGTGGCGCGGATAAATTAACCAAAGATTCTTTAACGCAATTATTGGGGGATTTAAAATCTTCGCGCCCTGTTGAAGCCATGGATTCGGAATTAGGACGCTTGATTCAAAAAATCAATATCGCGATGGCTGATGCTGATGTGCCTGAAATTCGCGCGGCTTTATCACAAAAACGCGAAATCTTGATTAAATTAGGGATTCAAATTAAGAATATTTTTAATGAAAATGCGCATCATCAATCAACTACCGAACCATATAAATTGGCAAGTCGGTTGGTTGCTTTGGCATCGGAAATGGCGATTGCCCGCGATGCGATTGGCGAATTTTCGCTTACCGGTAATTTTTATAATTGCAAAAGCGGTAAAGACAGAACTTCACAAGTTGATGCCGAAGCCAAAGATATTATTACCCAAGCAAAATATGATACGATTCGCGATTTTAATGAAACCCGTAATCCCGAAGAACAAAAAAGATTGCGGCAATTTCAAACAAATGTCGGTAATCATGAAATTCAAGAAATGAATGTCGGAGTTGCTGGATATAAATTACGCGATGTTGATTCGTTATTAAAAGAAATCGGTTTGCAAAAAGATACAGCTTTTCAATATTGGGGCTTATCTGGTTATGCAAATTCTTAATGATTAGGATAAAATTATGTTAGAATTATCACAAAAAATTCAAGAAATTTACGAATCAGATAAAACCATTGAAATTACTATTAATGATATTGGTGGCAAAGGATTTGCAACTAAAATTGACGGGCAAGTATTTTTAACTTTTATTTTACCGAAAAATATGGTAAATGCAAGTTTAGAAGACTTGATGGAGCAAATGTTGCGCATGAATGCTAAACAATTTTTGGGCAAACCTTATTATTTTGCGTGGTTCGGCGAAGAGGCTAAACCAGTATTGCAATTGCGCATTACCCAAGATATGTTGCAAGGCATAGACAGGCTGGTTAATGAATTTGTTGTGCTTTATACCGAAATATTAGATAAAATTAATTATAATTTGGCAATTGAAGTTGAAAATTCATTTGTTTCATTGCATAATCATCATAATGATAATTTAATTGCCAAACAAAAACAATTATTTACCAATGTTATGTCTGGGTTAATTCCTGAATTTCAAAATATTTTTGTTTATTCGGAATTAAACCAAATTGGTTCATTGCCATTAAGCGATGAAACACCATTGTTGATTGTTTTTAACGAAAATCTTGAAAAAATGCCTTTTTCAGTGATTTGCGGGCAATTAGAAGCAAGCGTTGCGAAACCTGATAATTATCAAAAATTTTTATCGGCGAATTTCAATGGTTCGGCAACAAATCATGCGGTCTTTGGCTTGACAACTAACGAAGATATTATTGTGTTAAATCATGATATTAATTTTCATCAAGCAAACCAAGACGAAGTCGCGAACGAGATTTGTAATTTATTAGAATATGGTGAAACATGGTCAAAACAAATTACAATTCAAAACCATCAAGCAATGCAACCTTATTAAACGAAAGGAATTTATTATGTCAAAATCAATTTTTGGATTAGAAATTGAACGCGAAATATCCCACGATAAAATCGCGGCAAATAACATTATCAAAATGTTAGAGCAAGAAAAATTTGAATCCAAAAGACAAGAATTAAATCCAAGTGCAAATTTGGCTTTATTAAAACTTAAACTAGACGCGTTAGAATCGGCAATTTTGATTGTAAAATCATTGCAAGTTCAACACGGCAACCTTTAACCAACCCCCAAAAAAAACATTGAAAGGAAACTACCATGACTGATGCAGTAGCACCCACAAACACCTTAGATAGCATTAACGCTACTTTTTCAACCGCAGTCGGCGATGGACAATCAAATATCACCGATACTTTAACAAAGTTAAAAGATAACCCAAATGACACTGCGGCTTTATTTGATTTGCAAATTGCGATGGCGAAACAACAAATGTTAATCACCATTGCGACCGCATCAATTGACAGCGTCAAGAAAAATTGCGAATCAATTACCCAAAGAATGTAATAGCCTTAGATGAGCGCAATTACCAATAATATCCAGCGCAATAATTTTCAAATTTTTGCACCCGAACCGACTATCGGCGAACAGGTGGGTTTTGACCCGCTGGATATTTTCTTTCGCAAGGCGCAACCATGGGTGAAGCATGACATTATCCCATCTATGCGTGGTAATATTTACGCCACCAGTGATAATAACCAAGTAATTGATAATCAAGTCGTTGAAAATTTGCGGCTATCCGAACCGATATATAAGGAACAAATGACCCCCATTGCCTATAATGCGCGATTAGCAGAATTGGGCGATAAAGTGGCAAATTTCCTTGAATCCTTAGGGTATAGCGCAGAAGCCACGCAATTTAAGCAATTTATGGACGAAGATTGCCAATTTCAAAATTATTACCACGACAAGAAATCGGAATTGATAATTGTATAAGGAATCAAATAATATGAATTTTGATGATAAAGATACAGAATTTTTAAGCCATCTGGCTTACCGAAAATTAATGGCTTCGCAATTTCATGCGGCGTATTTAATTTATTTATCTTTATCCAAAATTCAACCCCAAAATTTTGCCCATTATTCAGCGCAAGTATATTGTTTATTAATGAATAAAAATTATGCTTTGGCACAAAATATTTTGCAAGATTGCGAAAGATTAGCCGCGAATCCAAATGATTGGGCGATTTACGAATTAATGTTAAGCCGATTGCAATTTCAAATTCAACAACAAGGATAATCATGTCAGCTTTAAATTTTAGCCAATTTACCGAAAATTTTGCCCAAATTTTTGGCGAAGATTCGCCATTAATGAATGATATTCATGCCGAAATTCAAGAATCGCCAGACTTGAATCTTGTGAAATCCGATATTTCCATTACGCAACTTTTATCCATGGGTAAATATATCATGAATGGGCAAGGCGCGGGCGTGGGGAGCATGTTGAAAATGACGGACGAAGAATATGATGCTTTATATAATTTAGCCGCCCAATGCTATCAAGATGGCAATTATGAAAAATCATCGCGAATTTTTGGTTTTGCGTGTCTTGTGGATCATTATAATAAACGCAATTATATTGGTTTGGGGGCGGCTTATCAAAAAATGGCAAATTATGAAAAAGCCACCAAGGCTTACGCCATGGCGAATATTTTGGATATGACCGATCCTTTGCCTGCTTTTCATGCGGGGCAATGCCTGTTTTTAATGAATAATTTTGTCGCGGCTAAACAAGCCTTCGAAGGCGCGATTGGCTTTGCGCAAGAATCAAAATATCAGACAATAAAAACCCAAGCCCAAAAATTACTGATGATAGTTAATCAAAAACAAACGCATCATTAAATAATTTCCCATTAATCAAATAAACAAGACGAAATGAAATTTCGTCAAGGAGGAATCATGCGCGAAAACGATATTATTTTGGATACGCCCGAAAAAATTCACGAATTTATCCGAATATGGCAAGTCAAAATTGACGAGGATAATCGGCAAATAAATATGATGATTGAACAAAATGGCGGGGGTGGATTTGATGCAAATTCAGGGTTTGACGCGATTGATTTGCAAGAAATGCAATTTGACCATGAAAGCTTTCCCGAAGATTCCAAGGAGTTTTTTCAAGAATTAGATAAAATTTTATCTATGATGGGGGTCAAGACTAGCAAAGCGAATCACCATAGTATATATCATAATTATCCAGCGAATCAGCAACAAAATAGTTTGAATGGTTTCGCTGGCTCATCGGCATCGGCTTCGGCGGTTGCTTCACAAATAACAAAACGCGCAAGGATAATGATATGACGGCACAACCAAATGCAAAAATAAGCCTAGAACAGCAAGTGCTAAATGCTTTTGCGACTGGGCAATCTGTTGGTGAAGTATTGGGATTAAATCAGCAATGCGCCAATACTATCGCTTATTTAGCCCATTATGAATATTCCAGCGGCAATTTTCAATCTGCCGCGAAATTATTCGGAATTTTAACGATTAATTTCATGAATCGCGCCGATTGCTGGTTGGGTTTGGCGAAATGCCACCTAAGCCTTAAAAATTATGTTGAAGCATTTGATTCATATGGTATGGCAGAAATCTTAAATCCCCAGCCACAAATTGCGTTGTTAAAAATCAAATCGGTATATTTTTTGAAAAATTACGCAAAATGCGCCGAATTTACCCGCGAATCATTGCAAAAATACCCTAATATGCCCGAAGATTATGCGGTTAAATTTCATAATTTTCTTGAATTATGCACCAAAGAATTGGCGAAAAACAATGACTAATTATCAATTACCTAACCCACCGACCTTGCCGAATCCTAATTTAGTTATTGGGAATTTAGGCGCGGGCGATAATAACCAAAATCAACAAATGCAAACGATTTATAATGCCCAAGTTGCGCAATTAAGCGCAAGAGCTTATTGTGATTCGCAAAATTCGGTTATCAGGGAATGGGCTTCGCAATATAATATTGCCGAACAATCCATTGAAAATTTTATTACGCTAAAATCTTTATATGATGCCGCAAATTTAAGCGGCACACAAAGCAATATTATTAATGCTTTAAGCGAGCAATTATCGCAAGTTCAAGCGCAAATTCCCGCGTTAATACTACAAAATTTGCAAAATTCGGCGAAATTACCTCCGATACTGCAAGGCTTAACCCAAGTATTTCAAAATAAATTTCAAACCGAGCAAAATTTTGTGTCAAGCCTGTTTTCAGATGCAAGCCAAGCGACTCCAACCCCATCAGCAATTGCGGGCGCACCCCAAGTTGAAGTCAATGGCATTAACACGGACGCTTTATTCGCCGATGTTTTAACCGCATTTAGCGCAGGTTCGGGCGCAACTGATATTAATGAATTATTAAATGCCCCAGAAATTGATTTTAATGCCATTGCATCGCATACAAGCATTGAAATTATCAATTTATTAATTCAACGCTTGACCATGGAAATGGGCAAAAAAGCCAGCGAAGCAAATAAATTAGACGCCCAAGAACAAAATAACAAAATTAAGCTTGATAATGAACGGGTATTAAAACAAATGAAAGAAGCCCAAGAAAAACAAGCGCAAGCAAATTCTTCGGCATCGGGGGGTAAAATTGCGGGTTAT
Source organism: Alphaproteobacteria bacterium (assembly GCA_965262605.1). Taxonomy (GTDB): domain Bacteria; phylum Pseudomonadota; class Alphaproteobacteria; order JASGCL01; family JASGCL01; genus CBDHFN01. The sequence goes on from CBDHFN010000003.1 coordinate 903,690, forward strand.
GTTGTTGCGGCTTTGGGGATTTTAGCGGCGGGAATTATCACCGCGGTAAGTCTTGGCACGGCATCGGCGGTGGCGGCAACGATTGCGGTTGTTGCCTTTGCGGTAACGATTGCCTTTACCGCGGCGTCCATGTCGGGCGGGATTGATAAAGCGGTTGAAGCCGCCGCAAAATCAGTGGCGGGCGATGACCCAGAAAAATTAAAAGAAGCCAAAAATGGCTTTCAAGCAATGTTTGCCGTGATTCAAGTTTTAATTGCGGTGATTTTAGCTATCGCAAGTTTTGGCGCAAATATCGGTGCCGCAGTAAGCCAAGCGGCAAAAATTGCCGCGGATACCGCCAAAGACGCGGGAACTTCCGTTGCCAAAGAAGTCGCCAAAGCCGTTGCTCAAGAAATTAGCAACCAAATTAAAAATGCCATGGTTAAAACCATGACTTTGGGGTTAAAAAATGGCACGGCGGCGGTTACCGAAGTTAGCGCAAAAGCCCTAAGCACTAGCGCGCAAATTGCGGCAAGTGCGGGCAATCTTACGGGGGCGGGTATTGCGATTGCTGGCGCAGGCACGGGAATATATTCTGCTGTGAAATCTTATCAAGCAGCCCAAGCAGAATTAGATGTTGCCATCGCGACTGGTAATAAAGAAAAAGCCGAAGCCGCCGTAGAAGCAGGTCGCGAAATTATTAAGGTTTTAATGCAATTATTGGAACAAATTCAACAATCATTAAATGATCAAATTGAAAATATTTCCGAAGTCATTGAAACCCGCCATCAAGCCAATCAAAATTTAGCCCAACAATTTTCTCTCGCATAAGGATAAACCATGTCATTACTTCAAATTCATAATTATTCCACGCAATATTTGCAAAATTTAGGTTTAAACGGCGAAAATATTGCGCAAATTCAAGCCTCTGGTAAAGCCGAATTGCAAATTGACGATGCCGCGCATCAATATGCGATTCAATTTATTGGTTCGGATAACAACCTTCATGAAGTCCAAATTACGCAACCAAGCCAAGAACAATTTGATGCTTTGCAAGTTTATATTAACCCGCCATCTTCGGATAAATCGGTTTATGGTTCACAATTTTCGGCGTTTGATATTTATCAATTATTTGCCATATTAATTGAAATTTCGCAATCAGATAAAAAAATTGCCACGCAAAATATTTTGGCAAATTCCCAAGAAATTAAATCTTTGGCAGAAAAAACCGCGCAATTAATCAAAGACGAAGCGTCAAAAAATCTTGCGGGCGCGACGGCAAGTTTGGCGGGAACTACGATTCAATCAGGTTTGCAAATTGCGGGTTCTGTCGGGCAAATCAGTGAAAATTCCCAAGCTTTAAATTCAATTCGGGTGAATAATGCCACCACCGCAAGCCCAGCAACTAATATAAATAGCCAAGATGCAGAAATTGACGCGACCACAACCGCCGCTTTGCCTGCGCCAAGCACACCAACAACACCAAGTGCTGACGCAGAATCGCCCGCCCCAGCAACAACAGCAACAACCCAAACTCTTGAAGAAACCACAAGCACGCAAAACACCCAAGTTGCCGCCAAAGAAAACGCCGAAGTTGACCAAAAATTACAGGATAATAAAAAAGTTAATTTAGAAAAAAGCCAACAAAAAGTCGTGCGGGAAATTGCCGAAGATTCCCAAGCCCAAAATACCCATACCCAACAAGTTCAAGAGCAACAAGCGATTGAACGCGCTGAAAATTCGGCAAATGTCAATGGACAACAACAAATCACCGCCGAAGATTTAGTGGCGCAAATGGCGAATGAAAATCCGAATCAACCATTTTTGGAAACTAAAGACCAAAAAATGCACCAATTAATTCAAATTAACAAATTCCGCACCGAATTAGCATCGGGAAGGGCGCAATTAATGTCCGGTATTGGTTCAATATTCAAAGCACTTGGCGATGGAATTAAGGGCGGGCTTGAATTTAGTGGCGCCGAAGACCGCGCCAATAAAGAATTAGTCAATGCGCAAAAAGAATTAAATTCGGCGAATAACGAAGTGCAAAAACAAGCTTATCAATCGCAAAATGAATTAATTCATCAAATTATGGACACCATGAAAAAAATCATGGAAGCCGAATCTCAAGCTGAACGCAAAGTTCTTTCGTAATCCGAAATCGTCAAAAGAAAGGAAAATTATGACCTCAATCTCTCAAAACTCCATCAATACGAATGCGTATTTATCAATCAATAATGCTAATGCGCCCGCGCCCGAAGTTGCTAAACCCGCCGAAGATATTCGCCCAGCTTTGCCCCCCAAAGCAGGCAATCAGTTTAATCAATTAGAACAAAGCGTAATAAACGAAGCAAACCGCGTCAATGATGAAACTTATATGGCGATGAATGGCGATGATTCAACTTATACTACAATGAATGGCGATGATTCAACTTACGAAGCCATGAATGGCGGACAAGCAACATATGAAACACCGGTGCATAATACCGAATCTTCAGCGATTTTTGACAATCCTGAATATGGTATGGTCGCTGGGCAATATGAAACACCCAATCGTCAAGAGATATACGCCCAAGTTGACGCGAATGATAGCACCTATACAACCATGAATGCAGGCGAAGATAGCACCTACGCGACGATGCGGGCAGGGGGCGAAGATAGCACCTACGCGACGATGCGGGCAGGGGGCGAAGATAGCACCTACGCGACGATGCGGGCGGGGGGCGAAGATAGCACCTACGCGACGATGCGGGCAGGGGGCGAAGATAGCACCTACGCCACCATGAACGGCAATCAAGAAGGTATTTATGAATCCATTGGGGGTGTAATTTCTGGGGGCGCAGATTCGGCAACGCATTATGAAAGCATTGCGCCAAGCCTGCCAAGCACAAATACAGCAAAATCTGATAGCGAACCCATGCAATCGCATGGCGCATTTCGCTTATTGCCACCACCACCACCCATTACGAAACCGATTATTTCTTCCAAAGAATTAAAAGCCGAATTAAAATCAATATCATCACATTTTAATGATAAAGAAATTTCCGGCGTCAAAGGGTTATTTAAAAAATCACCCTTTGAACAAATGCGCGGTGCTTTAAATAGCTATCAATCCGAATTGAAAAAACAATCGGTGAATAATCAAGGCGATGGGCAAAGATTTACCAATGCCACGAAAATTTTTGCAAAACTGGATAAATTAGAACAAGCAGTCCTTAAATATCAAGATTTCATGGGCGCGAAAGCAAATAGCCCCGAATTGCAAAAATTAATGGCTAGCTTATCCGACCAAATTGACGAACAACGCAGCGTGGTTGCGCGGGTTTTAAATAACCAAAATATTGCTCAAGTTGATGAAAATTCCAATAAACCCCATCAAGAAATGGCAGATACAAATTTTCATGCTGCGGTTAATTTGAAAATTTTAGGGTATGATTTAAATAAAGCCACCGAAGTCAATATTGACAATGCCCATACATATGGTAAAGTTTTAGGAAAAGGCGCAGCCAATGAAGTATTTGCCATTGAAAACCCCAATAATGAGCATAAATTAGTGTTTAAACGCGAATTTGGCGCAATTCAAAAAAATCTTGCCGTTGACCGATTATTAAGTAATGAGCAGACTCACCCAAAATTTGGCGGCAGAAATATCGCAACCAGCAATATTGATACCGCGTTAAATACGAATGTCATTGCAAAAACTCAATTTATCGCAACCCAATTTATTGATGAAAATAATAAAACGCATGATGAATTTGGGATAGCCATGGAAAAAGCAGATGGCGGGCATTTAAACGGCTTGAAAATTGGCGACCTTAAAAAAGCAATTAATGATCCAAATTTCAGAAAAGATATGATTAATTTGCAAGTTATGGACGCTATCACCATGCAGTTAGACAGGCATGCGGGCAATTATATGATTGATATTAAAAATGGTCAATATAAAGGCTTAAAGGGTATTGATAATGATAATTGTTTTGATTCGGCAACGAAACCAGTAAATATTCATGATTTGCATTCAGGACAGCAAAAAATGGCGGGTTTTTATGGTTCGCATAATGCGGGTTTACCACCATTGATGGATAAAGCACTTGCCATGAAATTAAGCAACCCAACAGCGTTAAAAGCCTTAATTAAGCAAAATGCCGAAGGCTTAATTAGTGCCGATAGGCTTGAAGCAGCCCTTGCACGCGCCGATGATATTTCCGCCCATGCGCAAACTTTATTGACGCAAAGAAGGGTAGTATCTGATTGGAATTCAGGCAAAGTTGACAATGGCGCAAAAATTGCGGCGATTATTATGTCGCCTCACGCGGAATCTTCGTATATTCAAGACATCGCGGTTAAATTGCAATCAAGCCACGCAAAAATGATTTAATCAACAAGGAAAATACCATGACAAACTTAAATAATCACCAAGAATTAAATAATACCAGCAAAGGTAAGCAATTAATTCATGAAATTTTTGCAGATTATCAAGAAAGACAATTGCCAATTCTGCCTTTGCCCCGTGATTTATTGGCAGAAATTGCAATAATTAATCCAGAAATGCCCTTTGTTTTTGGCACAAAAAATTTAGAATTTCTTGATTTAAGCAACCCGAATGAATGGACGCATCGCTTAATTGACAATGCGCACAACCAACATGTCATGTTTGGCGAAAGCGGGTATGGATTTAATAATAATTATTTTTATTTTTATTTATTGCAAGATTGTTATTTTATCGCCATGAAATTACCGATAAATAACGCATTTCGTGATAATGAAGCCGATTTGCAAGAATTAAATCAAGCTATGGCTTGGTGCGAATCATTTATTGCCCATCACGCGCATTATGGTTTTGATGCAAATTTAGCCGATAAAATTATGATTTCCGTGCAAGACGATGGCACATCAGGGCTTGGCATTATTAAAAACGGGCAAATGACAAGCTTTAAGCAAGCCACGAATCCATTTGACGATGCAATTAAATTAATTAAGATGCAAGCAATGGCGAGTTATAATTAATCCTTACGGATAGTTGCCAGAATAATAAAACCCACGCCGATGGTAATTGCGCTATCGGCAAGGTTAAAGGCGGGATAATGCCATTCTTGATAATAAAAATCAAGAAAATCAATGACAAAACCATAATTTATTCGGTCAATAATATTACCAATTCCACCCCCGATGGCTAAGGATAAGCCGATTTTTTCGTATTTTTTATCTGTTCTTGCCCATAAATATATTAAAAACAAGCAAATAAACGCCCCCAAACCAATCATGTATATGGGCGAATTATCATCATTATTCATGATGCCAAAGCTTACCCCACGGTTATACACTAACACAAGGCGAAAAAAATTGGTAATATCGTAATATCCGCCAATGGGATTAAGAAAATCAATAATCCATACTTTTGTGAAAAAATCGGCGATAATAATGCCAATCGCAATTATAATGGATTTAAATGCCATTAAACCGCGCTTTCGCATCGTTCGCATAAATGCGTATGCGATAATACGGGTTCAATTTTCCAACATCTTGCGCATTTTTCACCATCGGCCTTATTCATGGTGATAGCATAATCGCCTTGGGTAATTTCAACTGCTGATACAATAATAATTTCGGCAAAATCAATATCGGCATTATGAAATTTAGTATATTGCATTTGTTCTGGCGGCAGGCTTAAAGTTAATTGCGCTTCAAGTGAGGAGCCGATTTCTTTGGCTTGGCGTGATTTTTCCAAAACTAATAAGGCGTCTTTGCGGATTTTTATAATTTCTTGGAATTGCGCATCTAAGCTTTCATTTACCCAATGTTGCGGGGCATTTAAAAAATCTTCACAATGGATTGAATGATGGGTTGTGCTAGTTTTACGGCAATATTCCATTTGCGCTTCTTCGGCGGTAAAGCAAGTAATTGGCGCGCACCAGCGGACTAAAAATCCAAAAATTTCGTGCAATATTTGCGCCGAAGCCATGCGTTTATGGGCATTTAACGGATCGCAATATAAGCTGTCTTTGCGAATATCAAAATAAAGCCCCGATAAATCCTTGTCGCAAAATTCTAAAATTAAGCGAAACATTTTATGAAAATCATAATTCATACAGGCTTCACGGATTTGCCCGTCTATTTTGGCGATGCGGTGCAAGATATATTGTTCCAGCATCGGCATGTCTTTAAGCGGAATTTTCTTGACAAGCGTAGGGGTTATCATGCCCAACGCCCAGCGCAAAGTGTTGCGAATGCGCCGATAAGATTCGGCAACTTGTTTAAGCGCATTGGGTCCAATCCCTAAATCCATGGAATAATCAGAGGCGACAACCCATAATCTTAAAATATCCGCGCCAAATTTTTCTATGACTTCTTGCGGGGTGGTGATATTTCCCAAAGATTTTGACATTTTGCGCCCTTGCTCGTCAAGCACAAAGCCGTGGGTTAATAATTGATTATACGGCGCGCGTCCCCTTGTGCCACAGCCAACTAATAACGAAGAATGAAACCAGCCGCGGTGCTGGTCTGAACCTTCAAGATAAATATCGGCGGGCCAGCGCATATATTCGCGTTGTTCCAAAACAAACGCATGGGTGGAACCCGAATCAAACCAAACATCAACGACATCTTTTATTTGTTCGTAATCCTCGCTTTTATATTGCGCGCCTAAAAATTCTGATGCTGGTTTGCTGAACCAAACATCTGCACCATGTTTTGCGAATTCATCGTAAATGCGGTTTTGCACGGCTTCGTCTTTTAATAATTGCCCGCTTGCTTTATGGACAAATAACGGCAAAGGCACGCCCCAACTTCTTTGCCGTGAAATACACCAATCTGGGCGATTTTCAATCATATCATAAAGCCGATTTTTGCCAGATTTTGGAAAAAATTCTGTGGCATTAATCGCATCAAGCGCAACTTGACGCAAGTTATTTTTATCCATGCTGATAAACCATTGCGGCGTATTTCTGAAAATCAAGGGGGCTTTACTGCGCCAAGAATGCGGGTAAGAATGTTTAATGCGGTGCTTGCCGTATAATTGATTGGCATTGACTAAATGCTTAATCACCATGCCATTGGCGTTTGCCTCTTGCCCTTTTTCATCAAGAATTTTTGCGCCCTCCATCAAGCCAACATGGGCATAATATGAGCCATCGTCTTGAATCGTTTGCGGAATTTCTAATCCGATTTTTAAGCCTAAATGATAATCATCTTCGCCGTGCCCGGGTGCCATATGCACAAATCCCGAACCTGTGTCTTCGGTGACAAAATCGCCCATAATTAAAGGCACAGAAAATTGGTAATATTCGTGCATTTGCGCCAAAGGATGCGATAATTGCATATTTTCTAAGTCTTTTTGGTCAATATTTTGAATTTTTTGAATTTTGGCAATTTTCGTTAATTGTTGAAATTCTTCGGCGCGGGAATTGGCGATGATGAATTTTCTATCTTGGGGTAGTTTTGATTCGCCCAATTCGGCAATTTCATATAAGCCATATATAATTTCTGCGCCATAAGCAACGGCGCGATTGCCCGGTATCGTCCATGGAGTGGTTGTCCAAATTACGACATCGTGCCCTTGAAATTTGCCTGATTTTATCGGGAATCCCACGAAAATACAAGTTGATGAAATATCTTTATATTCTACTTCAGCTTCGGCAAGGGCGGTTTTTTCAATAATGCTCCACATTACGGGTTTTGACCCACGATATAAGCCACCATTCATTAAAAACTTGCCAATTTCGCGGGCAATCACAGATTCTGCAAAAAAATTCATGGTTGTATAAGGGTTTTCCCAATCGCCCAACACGCCCAGTCTTTTAAATTCCCCGCGTTGAATATCCAGCCATTTATTCGCATATTCGCGGCATTGCGCACGAAATTCATTGATGGGAACTTCGTCTTTATTTTTGCCTTGGGCGCGGTATTCTTCTTCAATTTTCCATTCAATCGGCAATCCGTGGCAATCCCAACCCGGAATATATACTGCATCAAAACCAAGACTTTGCCGTGTGCGCGACACAATGTCTTTCAGAATTTTATTAAGCGCATGCCCAATATGCAAATGCCCATTCGCATATGGCGGACCATCGTGCAAAATAAATTTTTCGCGTTTTGTTTGTTTGGCTTTTTGACGAAGCAGTTGAAATAACTTAATTTCTTGCCAATATTGGTCAATTTTAGGCTCGTTAATCGGCAAATTTGCCCGCATTTCAAAATTAGTTTGGGGCAAAAATATTGTGTCTTTTAAATCTGTTGTCATGGTATCGCCTTGGTTTGTATGTTTTATTAAAACAATTTGATTATAATTTCAAGTGGTTTTATTTTAATATGATGGTAAAAAATTTTGCAACTTGTTTTTATCAGGACATTCCCCAGAATTTAGCATCATCGGTGCACTGAATGAATGTCGCCATAGTATTGAGTGGCAGTGGTATTTGTTTATGTCCTTGTTGCGCCGGCTTTGGCGGCAAGAGCGGCTTCTAAAAAACCATCAATTCTGCCATCAAGCACCGCGCCCGTGTTGCCGGTTTCATACCCTGTGCGTAAATCCTTGACCATTTGATAAGGATGCAAAACATATGAGCGGATTTGATGCCCCCAACCAATATCAGTTTTATTTTCATATGAGCTTTGGCTGACGGCTTCTTTTTTGCGCAATTCCATTTCATAAATGCGTGATTTTAACATTTTCATCGCGGAAGCTTTATTTTTATGCTGCGACCTGTCGTTTTGGCATTGCACGACTATATTTGTCGGTAAGTGAGTGATGCGCACCGCGCTATCGGTTCTGTTGACATGCTGTCCGCCCGCACCTGATGCACGATAAGTATCAATTTTTAAATCTTTTTCGTCAATTTCAACGATAATATCATCATCAATATCTGGAAATATATTGATTGACGCAAATGAAGTATGACGGCGCGCATTGGAATCAAATGGCGATATGCGCACTAATCGGTGCACGCCTGTTTCAGTTTTTAACCAACCAAACGCCCGATAACCGCCAATTTTGAAAGTTACCGATTTAATGCCTGCTTCTTCGCCCGGGGTTTCTTCCATTAATTCTGCGCTAAATCCGCGTTCTTCCACCCATCTTAAATACATGCGCATCAGAATTGAAGCCCAATCGCACGATTCCGTGCCACCAGCACCAGCATGAATTTCCAAAAAACAACCATTAGCATCGGCTTCGCCATTGAGCATGGATTCAAGTTGCAATTTTTCAATTTTAGCCAATAATTTTTCCAATAAAGCATCGGCTTCGTTGAGAGTTTCGGCATCATCGGCTTCTTCGCCCAATTCAATTAAAGCCAGCGCATCGGCAAGTTGCGCTTCATGAACCGAGATAATTTTAAGCTGTTCTTGGACAGCGGCGCGTTCTTTTAAGGTTTTTTGCGCAAGTTCCGCGTCATTCCATAAATCTTCTTTGTCGGCTAAAATATTAAGCTCTTCAAGGCGTTTAGACAATTTAGGTATGTCAAAGATACCTCCTTAGAAGTATTAACCCCTGTTGTATTTTATCAATAAAATTTTGTGATTCTGCACGCATGGTTTCTTAATAGCGATTTATTACAATAAATCAAGCCTTAATTTAAAATATTAGTTTTATGGGGTAAAAAAATTGCTTTATTTGCTTTAATTTCATGCGGTAATTCGCGAATTGCGTTTTTATTTATTGTTTCAACAAAAGCTTCGTTGCTGATTTTATATGCCATGTCATTGGATAAAATCAGATTTAAAAATCGGTATACTCCCGATAAATTGCGGGTTTTCGCATTTATAGCAACAAAAATTTCATCAATAATTGTGCCTTCGCTGGGAATAATTAACCGCCATTGCGGGTTTTGCAAGATAAATTCATTTGCAAGCTGATTCCATGATAAGAAAAATTGCGAATCTTCCCAAGCGATGGGTGATGAATCGGGATAATTGCCATATTTAGTCAAGATTTTTTGCACATTGGGTGAATTTAAATAAGCAACTTGCGGGCTTGTCAGAATTTTTTCCCACGAATTTTCAGATTTTTTAAGGCGTTTTTGATTCATACCAACCACTAAAAATTGCCTTGCTATTGTATATTTATAGGCTTCATGAATTTGGCTATATTCGCTTAAATTCGTCAATAAATCATAATTTATCGGCTGACAAAATGGCTTGATTTTATCAAATAAGCTTGCAGGTGCTATAAAAACATCGCAAATATTGCCCAATTCGTGAAATTTATCAATGGGGCGATACGCCGAAATTACCCCCAATTTATTCAAATTTATGACGGAATTTATGGTTAAATTATTAACTGCGTATGATGCAAAAGGCAGGCTTGCGCAGATTCCAGATAAAAAATTTCGGCGCAACATATTTTAATATATTTTAATGATTTTTAGGCACGGGTCCCGCCCCCGATTCGTCAATTGTCGCCCCCGATGCAAATCTGTTTAAGCTTAAAAGCGCGTTTTGAGGGTGCGGTTGATTTTTTGCAATTGTATGGGCAAAGCAAAATCCTGAGCCCGGGGTTGCCTTAAACCCACCATAGCACCAACCTGTATTAAGATATAAACCCGAAATATCAGTTGTGGATATTATCGGCGAGCCGTCCATGGACATATCCATAACTCCACCCCAATTGCGCAATATTTTTATCCGCGAAATTGATGGAATTAAAGTGCAAATGGACGATGCCACGCTTTCCCAAGCAGGCAAATTCCCGCGTTGCGCATATGAATTATATTTATCCAAATCGCCACCAAAAACTAAACCGCCTTTGTCGGATTGGCTGATATAAACATGCCCCGCCGCATATGTAATAACATTGTCAATTTTTGGCTTGATTGATTCAGAGACAAATGCTTGCAAAACATGCGATTCAATCGGCAATCGCAAATTAGCCTTATTTGCCAATGTGCTGATATTTCCCGCCATGGTTAAGCCAATTTTTTTGGCATAAACATTGCCTTTATTGGTTTGCACGCCAATTATTTTCGTGCGTTTTTCATTCCAAATAAAATCCAAAACTTCCGTTTGTTCGCAAATATCAACCCCCAAAGCCGACGCTTTACGCGCAAAACCCCACGCGACTGCATCATGCCTTGCGGTGCCCGCCCTTGGCTGCATTAAGCCACCATAAATTGGAAATCTGGCGTTCATGGAAAAATCTAATAACGGAAATTTACGGCGCAATTGCGCATTATCTAAATACACCGAATCTATGCCATTAAGCCGCAAGGCATTACCGCGTCTGGCGGCAGAATCAGCCTCGGCAGGGCTATGGAATAAATTCACGATACCGCGTTGGGAAAACATGACATTATAATTTAAATCTTCGTCAAGTTTTTCCCATAATTTCATGGATAATTCGTAAAATTGCGTGTTGCCGTCAAGCCCGTAATTTGACCTGACTATGGTTGTGTTGCGCCCCACGCTTCCTAAGCCAATTCCTGATTTTTCTAAGACACAAATATTATGAATATTATGCTCCTTGGCAAGATAATAAGCCGTTGCCAAACCATGCCCGCCACCGCCGACAATAATTACATCATATTCGTGCTTGGGTTCAGTTTTTTGCCATGCTTCTGCCCAGTGGGTATTTTGCGTAAAAGCACCCTTGATAAGTGAAAAAATGGAATAATTTGTGTAATCTCTGCGCATTGTGTTTTAAGCCCTTAGTCAACTTATATTAACAAAATTAACAAATTATTCAAGTATATTTTTAATTATCAGAAACTAATTTCACGGATTTTGCTAATTCTTCATAATCTTGAATTTTTTGTTTGAAAATTTCCATGTCATTATCGCTTATGCTATTGCCCGTTGACGCAAGTTTTAAGCCCGGATTAATTTGTTGCCCACCACGAATCACTTCATAATGCAGATGCGGTCCCGTTGTTAAACCCGTTACGCCGACAAAACCAATAACTTCACCTTGACGCACCCGCGCGCCCGGTCTTATATTTTTGGCATAGCCGCGCAAATGCGCATAGGCGGTTTCAAATTCATTATCATGGCGAATTCTGATGTAATTGCCATAACCCGCGAATCGTTCCGATTTTACCACAATTCCATCGCCCGCGGCATATACGGGTGTGCCAATCGGTGCCATAAAATCAATACCACGATGCGCGCGCGAATAGTTTAGTACGGGGTGAATCCGAGAATCCGCAAATCCTGATGAGACTTGTCCGCCCGCAACCGGAGTTTTCAATAAACCCTTGCGTTGTGATTTGCCATTCATATCGTAATAGGCAATTTTGCCGTCTTTATGTTGATAGCGGATATAAGTTAAATTATTATTCGTGGTTTTGATGGTTGCGCTGTAAATAATGGGCGGGGCAACATATCCAGTTTCTTTGTCGGTGCGATTCGTCAGCAATAATTCAAATTCATCACCATTTTTGAAATCGCGTTGAAAATCAATATCATAACTAAATAATTTCGTTAATTCTTTGATAGTTTCTTCGTTTAAACCAACCGAAGAAGCCGATTGATTAATGTTATTTAAGAATCTAAATTTATATAATCTTGTATCGCTGCGGTAATCAATTGTTCTTAATATAGTTTTAAAATTCGTGGTGTTTTCAATACGGCTTACCTTTAATTCCGAAGAATCATTTAATTTTAAGTTGACGCTTTGGACGCTGCCATCATTGGCATTGGGGGAAAAATCAAGCCGTATATCGGTATTCGCGCGAATTGAATCTACGGGATAAACAGCAGAAATTGATTTGATGATATTTTGCGAATCATTATGGCTTACCCCAACGCGATTAAAAGCTAATTCAAGTTTTTCATTGTTGCGCAAACTAAATGCTTCGGGGCTTTGGGTGGCTGTGTCGTCTTGGTTATCGTTGTAATCTTGCGCAATTTCATAATTTTTATTGGATTTTTTGGAAGTTTTGTCAATCGGACGAATCGGCGAACGCACAAAATCATCTTGCGATAAATTTGGTAAAATATTTGCAAGTTTTGTATCATTAATTGATGTGCCTGCGGGCTCATTGCTGGGCGCGGTTGCCGTGTTTGGTTGATTTATGTCAAATAAATTTTCGTTATCTTCTTCGGGAACTATCCCCGGAATACTATATAAAAGGCTTGGCACCGTGCCGACTTGAAATTTTTGTGAAGTAAAGGCAATGGCTAAAAAAATAATGCTTGATGCCAAAAATATAAATGACATTTTTTGCGAAATTTTGTCTGCTTTCACGCCTAAATCGTAAAATGCAGGGCTATTAGTATTATGGTAAAATTTTGACATTGGAATATTTATTTTTGAAGAAAATCAGGCACATTGTCAAGCTTAATTTGCTCGGCAACTTGAAATTTTCGTCTGATTAAAGCATGTTTATCGCCATCTACTAAAACTTCGGCAATTAAATCGCGGCTGTTATACATGGAAGACATCGCCGCCCCATAGGCACCAACATTGGCAAAAGCAAGTATATCGCCAAATTCCATGGGTTGCGCGTTGCGCTCTTTGGCAAGAAAATCACCCGATTCACAAATTGGACCCACGAAATCTTGAATAATATGTTTTTTATCATTCAAAACCGCTGGCAAGATTTTATGATGCCCGTGATATAAAGTCGGACGAATTAAATCATTCATTGCCGCGTCAATTATGGTAATATTTTTATGATTCGTGTTTTTCGTGCGAATTACTTGGGTAATAAGAAAACCCGCAGAACCAATGATGGATCGTCCGGGTTCCACCGAAATTTCAACCGCGCTATTGCCAAAAATTCTGGTGATTAAATTTGCATAATCCATCATCGGAATTACTTTATCACCTTGGTAATCAATGCCTCTGCCACCGCCGCAATCCATATTTTTAATGATAATTTGGTGTTTGGCTAAATCATCAATTAATTCTTTTGCTTTTTGATAGGCAGATTCAAAATTTGTTAAATCTGTAATTTGCGACCCGATGTGCATGGATAAGCCATCTACGATTAAATTCGGAAGTTTATGCGCATATTGATAGGCTTCAATTGCAAAATCATAATCAATGCCAAATTTATCACCCTTGCGTCCAGTGGCAATTTTATCGTGAGTATCAACTTTAACTAGCGGATTAATGCGTAAGGCAACATGAATTTTTTTCCCCTTTTGCCCAGCAATTTGTGATAATAAATCGCATTCAGCCAAAGATTCAGCGTTAAATTGCCCTATATCATGGTCAATTGCATATATAATTTCATGGGCATTTTTGCCCACGCCCGAAAATATTATATCTGCGCCCTTAAATCCAGCATGAAGGCAACGGGTAATTTCGCCCACCGAAACAACATCCGCGCCCGCCCCTAATTTTTGCAATATGGTTAAAATCGCTTGATTGCTATTGGCTTTAACCGCATAATGCACCCGCGTTTTTAAGGGAATTTTCGCAAATTCACGAATATATTCGTGGTAATTATGCGCAATCATTGCGCGTGAATAACAATAAAATGGCGTGCCATAATGCTTGGCGAGTTCTTTGACGCGCAACGATTCAATATAAAATTCTTGATTTTTATAATTTGCATTCATGGTAATTATAAAGTCGTTGGGTAAGTTTTGGGCGCATGATTTTCAGGGAAACTTGGCGCACCAACAACCCCGCAAGCCGTTAAAAAGACTAAGCTAACCATGAAAAATAATAATTTTTTTGTCATTTTCACCTTTTTAGATATAATTAGCTTTTAAGCTCATTCATATCATTGACATCAATGGAATTGCGGTTGCGGTAAAAACTTACCAAAATCGCTAAACCAATGGCGACTTCGGCGGCGGCAACGGTTAAAATAAACATGGTGAAAACTTGCCCGCTGTAATCGCCCAATGCCCAAGAAAAAGCCACTAATTGAATATTAACAGCCAATAACATAATTTCAATTGCCATTAAAATTAAAATAATATTTTTGCGATTGGCTAATAAACCGACAATACCGATAATAAATAATACCGCGGATAAAACAATATAATGCGAAAGAGTAATTTCAAACATGCGATTCCTTAGATTTTTGTCATGGTTATTTCATTGCGTGAATGGCGATTAACTTGGTTATTAATGGATTGCCGTTTTACATCATTTCGGTGCCGTATAGTCAATGTAATTGCGCCAATCATCGCAACCAATAAAATCAACCCCGCCAATTGAAATTGATAAAAATAAGTCGTATAAAGCAAGCTGCCTAATGCTTCGGTATTATTTAAAGATAAATCAGCGGAATTAGATGCCGTTTTTGCAATTTCATTCGGTAAATTTTCCAATTGCGAAAATACAAATAATAATTCCATAAATACCACACCACCCAATGTAATCCCTAATGGAAAATTGCGCTTAACCTTGGATTTTATTGTTTCTTGCGATACATCTAACATCATGACCACGAATAAAAATAACACAGCAACCGCGCCAACATACACAACAATTAATAACATGGCTAAAAATTCGGCTTCAATCAGAATAAATAAAACCGCGGCATTAAAAAAACCGAAAATTAGAAATAATACAGAATGAACGGGATTGCGCAACGAAACAACCAAAGTCGCCGAAGCAATTAATAATAATGAGGCTATCCAAAATAATATACTGACTAAGGGTATCATTGTGTTTCCTATCTGTAATTTTTATCGGCATGAAGATTAGCGGCGATTTGCGATTCCCACCTATCGCCATTATTCAATAATTTTGCTTTATTATAAATTAATTCTTGCTTAGTGTAAGTGGCAAATTCAAAATTTGGACCCTCAACAATCGCGTCAACTGGGCATGCTTCTTGGCATAAACCGCAATAAATACACTTGACCATATCAATATCATATCTTGTTGTGCGTCTTGACCCATCGCTTCTTGCTTCAGCTTCAATGGTGATAGCTTGCGCGGGGCAGACGGCTTCGCATAATTTGCACGCAATACATCGTTCTTCGCCATTGGCATATCTTCGCAACGCATGTTCGCCACGAAATCTTGGCGATAATTTGCCCTTTTCATATGGGTAATTAATAGTATATTTTGGACGAAACATCACCCGCAAGGTTAAAAATAAACCTTGTATTAATTCCAATAAAAATAAACTCTTCACTGATTGATACATTTTTCTCACTTTTCTGTTAAATTTTAGCATATTTTGCCAAAATTGCAACATAATAATATTACGATTTAATTGGCAACCAATCCATATAAACCAACACGGACGAAGTTAAAACCAACCAAAATAATGAAAATGGCAGAAATACCTTCCAGCCCAAACGCATTAATTGGTCATATCTATATCTTGGAAAAGTGGCGCGCACCCATAAAAATATAAATAAAACAAAGCATATTTTAATAATCAACCAAATTGGCGAAGGAATCCAATTAAATAAGGGTATATCCATAATCGGCAACCAACCACCTAAGAATAATATTGATGTTATTGCGCTCATTAAAATCATATTTGCATATTCGCCCAAGAAAAATAAAGCAAATGTCATGGAAGAATATTCAACATTATACCCCGCCACTAATTCAGCTTCCGCTTCGGGCAAGTCAAACGGCGCGCGGTTTGTTTCAGCCAAGGCAGAAATAATAAAAATGATAAACATTGGGAACAAAGGAATCGCAAACCAGATTTTCTTTTGCGCCACGACAATTTCTGATAAATTTAATGAACCAACGCAAACAAGCACGCTGACCATCACAAAACCAATGGAAACTTCATATGAAACCATTTGCGCCGCCGAACGCAACGCCCCCAAAAAAGCATATTGCGAATTGGAAGCCCAACCCGCAATGATAATACCATAAACCCCCAAAGATGATATAGCAAATAAATATAATACCCCAACATTGATATTGGAAAGCACAAGCCCTTCGCCAAAGGGGATAACCGCCCATGCGATTAAAGCCAAAACAAATGTAATGACGGGCGCTAAAACAAATAAAAATTTATTAGATTTTGTGGGGATAATTGTTTCCTTTAGCATTAATTTCAAGCCATCGGCAATGGGTTGCAACAAGCCAAAAGGTCCAACCACATTGGGACCTTTGCGATATTGCATCCAGCCAATGACTTTTCGTTCCGCTAAAGTTAAATAAGCAACCCCCAATAATAACGGCACCACAATACATAAAATTGCAATCACCACCATAATTAAAGGCAATAAAACACTTTGCCATATTGGTTCAGCGGACACACCGACTAATTGACCGAAAATCCATTCAAACATTTTTGCCTCCTAATTCATGGGCGCAAATTGCCATAGTCGGTGATGCCCGTGAAATAGCGCATGATAAATAAAAATTATACTCGCTTGCGTGAATTTCACCCGCTAATTTTTTTGCCTTGCCCGAAGATTTAGGCGTTATAATTGGAATTAATTCATTAATGCCCGCAAAAAAATTATGATTTTTAATCATTTGCGATTGCAATTCTTCGCCATTGCTAAACCCTAAACTAATATTAAGTTTTTGCGCAATGCCGATTAAAATTTGCCCATCATTAAGGGCTTGACCGGGGGCAAAAACCGCCCGATTCGTGCGTTGCACGCGCCCTTCGGTATTTAAATAAGTTGCAGATTTTTCGGTATAAGCCGCGCTTGGCAGAATAATATCCGCCAAATGCGCACCAATATCACCATGATGCCCCTGATAAATTACCAAAGCATCGCCAAAATCGCCCGATTGAATATTTTCATCAACCCCCGCAAGAAACACAAGCTTGATTTTACCATTTTGTGCGTCTTTTTTAATTTGTTGCAAACCACCATCGCTTTGATAGCCAAGCACCATCGCGCCAATTCGTCCAATTGCGCTATGCAAATAATTATATACTGGTTTATCATTGCCATATTTTGTTTCAATCAAGCGTATATTATGAAGAATATCATGCCAATCGGCTAATTTACTGAGTGATTCGCCCGTAATTATCAAGGGGTTTTGTGCGCCCTCAATATATTTGCCATCTAAAATTTCATTAAGCACGCTAATATCTTGCCCTAAATGCGTATATTTATAGGTTAAATCAGGTTTGTCAGCCCCGATATAATAAATTTTACATTTCCCCGTTAAATAAATTTTGCGTATGCGCGCATTTAATACGGGCGCGATTTTGCGGGGATTAATCCCCGCCAAAAGAATAAAATCAGCCGATTCAATGCCTTTTATTTGGGAATTCATGATATAATTACTTACATCGCCATTAATATTTTCATCGGCAATGCGCGATTCAAATCTTGTCGCGCCAATTTTGCCAAATAACGATTTTAAGGCAAATAAATTTTCGCAATCAACTTGATTGCCCGCAATAACCGCAATTTCATCTGGTTGCACGCTGGATATTTTCAAACCCACTAAGTCAATGGCTTGCGTGTTGCTGATGGCGTGGAATTTTCCCGATTCTTTGTGATAAGCTTTGTCAAGTCGTTGATTTTTTAAGCCATCGCACGCGAATCTTGTTTTATCAGAAATCCATTCTTCGTTAATATCTTCGTTTAATCTTGGTAAGATTCTTAATACTTCATTGCCGCGTGAATCAATGCGGATATTTGCGCCCATGGCATCTAAAACATCAATAGATTCAGTCTTCACCAATTCCCAAGGACGGGCATGAAATTTATAAGGCTTTGAAGTAAGCGCGCCCACGGGGCATAAATCAATTAAATTGCCCGATAATTCCGAATCAATAGCTTGTTCAATTGTGGATATTTCGGCATGTTCGCCGCGTCCCAATAAGCCAATCGCATCTACACCTGCGACTTCGGTTGCGAATCGCACGCAACGGGTGCAATGGATACATCTTGTCATCACCGTGTTGACTAATGGTCCCATATTTTTATCGGCAACCGCCCGTTTTGGTTCATCAAATCGTGAAAAAGCGCGCCCATAGCCCATGGCTTGGTCTTGCAAGTCGCATTCGCCGCCTTGGTCGCAAATTGGGCAATCCAAAGGGTGATTCATTAATAAAAATTCCATCACGCCTTGACGGGCTTTAACAACCATATCCGTATTGGTAAAAATTTCCATATTTTCACTGACGGGAAGTGCGCAACTGGCTTGGGGTTTTGGTGGTCCGGGTTTTACTTCAACCAAGCACATACGGCAATTACCCGCAATAGACAATCGTTCATGATAGCAAAAACGCGGAATTTCAATTCCTGCTTGTTCGCATGCTTGCAACACGGTCATGCCCGCTTGCACTTCTAATTCATTGCCGTTTACTTTGACTTTGGTCATGATAATCCATAATTTCCATTTACATTATTTTAATTTAATTATTTAGCATTATTTTTTTTGTAAAGCAAGAATTTATTTTTTTTCATTCAACTTAGGCACTTGACTTTATGGTTATGAATAATTATTATCACTTAATATCAGACAACAAGAGGATATAATGCAAATTAATATAAAAACTATTTTAATATGGTTAGCAGTTGTAATTGGTTTAATTACTTTTTATAATATGATTGGTTCAGGAAAAAATTTAGCCGATGGCGGTGCCATTGATTATTCTGAATTTAATAAACAAGTTCAATCACAAAATGTCAATGATGTTTCGCTTAATGGGCGGCATATTTTGGGGCATTATAAATCAGGGCAAGCTTTTCGCACCTATGCGCCCGAAAATGATTTAAACTTAATACCTAATTTAACCCAAAGTGGCGTAGCCATTAAAGTAATCCCCCCCGAAGATAATTCAAGTTCGTTATTTTCCATATTTATTCAATGGTTTCCCATGTTGCTGTTTGTCGGTATTTGGATATTCTTTATGCGTCAAATGAACGGCGGTGGCAAAGGTGGCGTTATGGGTTTTGGCAAATCAAAAGCAAAATTATTAACCGAACATACGGGTAAAAAAACTTTTGCCGATGTTGCGGGCATTGAAGAGGCAAAACAAGAATTATACGAAATTGTGGAATTTTTGAAACAACCGCAAAAATTTACTTCTTTGGGTGGCAAAATTCCTAAAGGCGTGTTATTAATGGGACCTCCGGGCACGGGTAAAACTTTGATTGCGCGCGCGGTTGCGGGCGAAGCCAATGTGCCGTTTTTTTCCATCAGCGGTTCAGATTTCGTGGAAATGTTTGTCGGTGTTGGCGCATCACGGGTGCGTGATATGTTTGAACAAGGCAAGAAAAACGCGCCTTGCATCATATTTATTGACGAAATTGACGCGGTTGGGCGGCATCGTGGCACGGGTATGGGCGGCGGTAATGACGAACGCGAACAGACTCTTAACCAAATTTTAGTTGAAATGGACGGGTTTGAATCTAACGAAGGGGTAATTATTGTCGCGGCAACGAATCGCCCCGATGTGCTTGACCCTGCGTTATTGCGTCCGGGGCGCTTTGACAGGCAAGTTGTCGTGCCAAACCCAGACATAAAAGGGCGCGAAGCCATTCTTAAAGTGCATTTAAAAAATATTCCTAAAATCGCGCCCGATGTTGACCCTGTTGTTATTGCGCGGGGCACTCCGGGGTTTTCAGGGGCGGATTTAGCCAATTTAATTAACGAAGCAGCCTTATTGGCGGTGCGCCGTGATAGAAAAATGGTTACCATGCGCGAACTTGAAGATGCTAAAGACAAAGTTATGATGGGGTCTGAACGGCGTTCCATGGTGATGAGTGATGGCGAGAAAAAACTCACCGCCTATCACGAAGCGGGACATGCTGTGATTATGATGCACGCCAAGGGGCATGAACCATTGCATAAAGTAACGATTATTCCGCGGGGTAGAGCTTTGGGTGTAACTTTTGCACTTCCAGAGCGCGACCGATTATCAATGTCATTTATGGAACTTAAAGCCCAATTAGCCAGCCTTTTTGGTGGCAGAGTTGCCGAAGAAATGATTTTTGGCAAGGAAAATATTACCACTGGCGCGTCCAATGATATTCAACAAGCAACAAAACTTGCCAGACGCATGGTAACCGAATTTGGTTTTTCTGATGCGCTTGGACCCTTGCGCTATACGGATACGGACGAAGATTTATTTGGCGGTCATGCTTCGCCAAGCCGTAAAAACCTCTCCGATGATACGACAAGCATCATTGACAAGGAAATTCGCAAATTAGTTGAAGGGGGCGAAAGCGAAGCGCGCCGAATTTTAGCGGAATATAATAACGAGCTGGAAATTATCGCCCAAGGATTATTGGAACATGAAACGCTTACCCGTGCGGATATTGACAGCTTAATCGCAACTGGGAATTTACCGCAACCACCGAAAAATGCGAATGTCAAAAGCAGTTCATTCCAAATGCCTAACTCCGATGAAGCCACAGCTAACGCATGAAATTATTCGTGGGCTTGGGCAATTATGGTGCAAAATATGACGGAAATCGCCATAATATCGGATTTATGGTCATTGATGAAATAATGGCGCAATTTGGCGATGGGGTTTGGCAAAAAAACTTTCATGGCTTGGTTGGCAAGGTAAATATTGACGGGCAAAAATATTTATTGCTAAAACCGCAAACTTATATGAATTTATCGGGGCAATCGGTGCAATCGTGCATGGCGTTTTATCAATGGCAAAGCCAAGATATTTGCGTGTTTCACGATGAAATTGATATTGACTTTGGTAAAATGAAAATGAAAATCGGCGGCGGCAGCGGCGGACATAATGGCATTAAAGACATTGATGCGCGCATCGGCAAAGAATATTGGCGCGTGCGAATCGGCGTAGGTCACCCCGGTCATAAAGATTTAGTTGCTGATTTCGTATTAAGCAATTTCACCAAGGACGAACAATCACAATTACCGCAAATTATCAAGCAAATCATGGATAAATCCCCGCAAATCATCACTAAAAACATAAGCCAAGTTGGGTTTTGAAATTTTTCTTGCATTTATAAACGAACCAAGTTAGTTTTAAAATATGAAAATAAAGCTTGCAATTGAAAATTATATGAATGAAATCGCGAAACATGGAAAAGATTCGCGTGAAATTATTCACCGCACGGCTTTTGAAAATTTGATAAATAATGTGCAATTGCCAAAACTTAAAATTACAATTACCCAAGAATCAAGAGTTCAAGATGATATAACTAAACAAACAAACAGCACGCCAGATTTTTTTGTTTATAAAAATGACCATACCCATTTTGTAAGTTTGGTGGGTTTAATTGAATGTAAAAAACCTTCATTTGCGATTGAAGATTTAATTTCAAGTAATCAAATATCAAAATATAATGAAGTTTGCCCAAATATCATAGTTACTAACTATCGTGAGTTTATTTTGTTGAATAACGGACGCAAAGTAGGAGATAAAATTATTTTGCTTGATAGTAATATGGAAATACAAAATGGTGAGATTGAGAAATTTATAAATTTATTATATGCTTTTTATCAATATGAATATGAGCAAATTCGCACAAAAAACCAATTAGCAAAGCACCTAGCAAGAGTAAGCTTTTATTATGCAAAATCATTGCGTGAATTTTTTTTAGAAGAAAATAATAAAAACCATCATTATTTTGATAAATTATTAAAACTTTTTACGGAATACCGCGATTCAATGCACTATGAGTTTGATAAGGTAGAATTTTGTGATATTTACGCGCAATCTTTGGCATATGGACTTTGCATTGCCCGTATAGATACTCGGCTTAAATTTAAAGAAGATACAATTTGTTATTTAGAATATATCCCTGATGAATATAGCATTTTAATAGAATTTTTATCAAAAGCATGGGTGATTAAATCTAGTTATCTGCCAACCAGTATTCTTCTTAGCTTAAGAATGACAGTGCAACAACTTAATCAAATTGATAGTAGTTTAATTGAGCAAGAAATCTTAAAAGCAGATTTTGATAATAATAGCATTGCAACATATTTATATGAAGAATTTCTTAAAGAATATGATATATTAAGAGAAACAGAAAAACGCAAAGAAAATGGTGTATATTATACCCCCAAGGAGGCAACTAATTTTATTGTTAGAAGTGTAAATTATTTAATAAAATCAATGCTTAATATGCAAGAAGGTTATTTGCATAGCGATGTAAAATTATTAGACTTTGCGTGCGGAACTGGAACTTTTTTAAATAGCGTGATTGATGAAATAATTCCCATGCAAAATAATTTAGACGATATACAGAAAACTCAAATTAAAAATAAGATTTTAGCTGATTTTTATGGATTTGAGTTGTTGTTCACGCCATATATCGTTGCTCATACTATTTTACGAAAGAAGCTTGCAAATTTAGGCGTGCATCTTGACGCAAATGAAAATTTGGGTATTTATTTAACAAATACTTTGGTTATTGAAAATACTGATAAAACTAAAGATTTATTTGATGAATTAAAAAAAGAACACGAAAAAGCACTTTCAATAAAAAATAATAATGTTTTGGCGATTATTGGCAATCCGCCTTATCGTATTGGTAAAACTAAAATATTAAGCAAAGAAATTAATAAATTATTGCTTGATTATAAAGTTGGTTTAAATGAACAAAAAGATAAATTAAATGATATTTACATAAAATTTATTCGTTTTGCGCAATGGAAAATTGACAAACAAAAACAAGGTATTTTTGGCATTATCGTTAATAATAGTTTTCTAAATGGACATTCCCATAAAATAATGCGTAAAAAACTAATTGAAAGCTTTAGCGATATTTATATTTTAAATTTACATGGCAACGCCAGTGAAGTTGGAAAAAATATTTTTGACATCAGGGTTGGAGTTTGTATAGTTTTTTTCATCAAAAGAGAGAATAAAATTGAAAAATCAATTAATTATTTTTCATCTTCTCAAAATGAAATTTATACAAGAGATGAAAAATTGCATTTTCTAAATAATAATAATTTTTCTGATATTAATTGGACAAAATTAAACCCAATAGAAGAAAATGGTTTTTTATTTTTGCCAAGCGCATTTGATGAACATCAAAATGGTGAAAAAATCGCGCAATATAAGAAATTTTATACTTTAAGGAAAGAGGTATTTATTAATTTTGGTCCCGGAATTTCAACGAATAATGATAATGCAACGATTTTTTATAGCAAGGAATCCCTTAATGATTTTTATGAAAAAATACGCATGGGAAATCCTGAAATCAAAGATATATTTAAAAGCAAAGATAATTGGGATGCAGAAAAAGCTTTGTTAGATTTAAGAACAAATTATAATCCAGTAAAAATCTTATATCGTCCATTTGATTTTCGTTGGACTTCATTAAGCAAAATGTCTGGTGGATTTATTAATAGACCAAATTATAAAATTTTTAATAATATGAAAAATAATATGGGATTAGCATTTTCAAGAAATGGCGATTCAAATAATTATTTAAAGGCAATGGTGACAAGCGTGCCCGTAGATTTGCATTTTATAGGCGATACAAGTTTTTGCCCGCTTAATGTTGAATTACCCAATGGAAATAGTAATTTTACTGATGCAATTAAACAAATATTCACTTACGAGCAGCACGATAATATTATTTTTGCTTATATTTATGGAGTAATTTCATCACCACAATATTGGAGTAATTTTGGTAAATTAATAAATAAATATCCAGCCATTCCAATAACGCGCGATGAATTGGTGTTTCGTAAATTTGCAAAATTAGGACAGAATTTGATAGATTGCCATTTATTGAAACCAGAGGCTTTGCAAGATAATAAAGTTTCTTGCAATTTTAACCCAATTGATAAAAAATTTGAAATTAGCAAAATTCATGAGCCCAAAGGAATCAATGAAATTCTAACTCTAGACTATGGGCAAGGTAAAACCATAGTTTTTAAGGGAATATCTGAATCAATTTATAATTTTAAAATTGGTGGCTATCGCCCAATTGACAAATGGCTAAAATACAGGATAAGGGATAATCATACCCTTGTATTAGATGATTTAGTGCATATTAAAAATATGGCGATTGCAATTGCTAAAACTATTGAAATATTGAATTTGTTAAATGATTATAATCAAGAATTTTTAAGCGGGTTATAAAACTTTAATAAAAATCAATTTTTTGTAAAAAAAGACTTTAATTTAAATTTTTTTATGATAAAACCCCATTAATTATGAATAAGCCATTTACGATAGGCACCCGCGGGTCGCCGTTAGCAGTGCGTCAAGCCGAAATATTGGCAAACGCGCTGGAAGATTTATACCAAGAAAATTTTGGGAATTTTAAACCCACGATTCAAACTATCAGCACGATGGGTGACCAAAAATTAGATTCGTCGTTAATGGAAATTGGTGGCAAAGGACTTTTTACCAAGGAAGTTGATTTAGCCGTGTTAGAAGGGCGCGTGGATTGCGCGATTCATTCCATGAAAGACCTTGAAACTAAAATTGATGACAGGCTTATCATATCCGCCGTTTTGCAACGCGAAGATGTGCGCGATTGCTTGATAAGCCCCCTGCATTCAAGCCTTGCAACCATACCAAATGGCGCAAAATTTGGCACGGCATCGCTTCGGCGCGCGGCGCAAATTAAATTATATCGTCCAGATTTAGATATTGTGTTAATTCGTGGTAATATTCAAACCCGAATCCGCAAATTAAACGAAGGCTTAGCCGAGGCAAGCATGTTGGCTTTGGCGGGCTTAAATCGCATGGGTTTAACCAATCTTGCCAAACAAATTTACGAACCAGATATAATTATTCCCGCCGTGGCGCAAGGGGCTTTGGCGGTTGTAAGCCGCAAAGACGATACAAGAGTTGCAAAAATTTTAGAAAAACTTAATCATCAACCCACCGCAATTGCGACAAGTTGCGAACGAGTTTTCTTGGCGCAATGCGATGGTTCGTGCCGCACGCCCGTTGCGGCATTTGCGCAAATTCAAGGGGATAATCTTGTTTTAAGCGGCTTTTTATCCAATGGCGATATGTCAAAATCTGCAAAAGGGGTATTAAGCAAACCCATGAATCAATGGCAAGAATTAGGGTGCGAATTAGCAGATAAGCTTAAAAGCGAGCTTAAGTAATATCCGATGGGTAAAAACAACCAAATTATCGTTATTACCCGCCCCGAACAAGATGGCTTGAATTTAGCGCAAAAATATAATGAATTAGGCATAAAAAATATCATTTTTCCCGTTATGCGTATGAAATTAACCGAAATACATCATCAACCGAACGATAAAGATGCGTGGATTTTTACTTCGGCAAATGGGGTTCGGGCTTTATCATCCTTAACAAATAAGCGGGCATCGCTAAATTATGCCGTGGGTCCCATGACGCGTGATATTTTATTGCACCATGGATTTGGCAATATTCGCACAGCCGGCGGCGATTCGGAAAAATTACGGCAATTAATTCAAGAAACACACGATAAATCGCTTAAATTATGGCATTATGGCGCAAGCGAAGCCGAAGAATCTTTGGCAAGTAAATTGCGTGATGATGGATTTTTGGCAACAAAAATCACACTTTATGAAATGGCAGAAATATCAGAAATTGCCGAAGAATTAAGGATTTTTTTATGGCAAAATAGGTTTGATTTAGTGTTTAGCTTTTATTCACCGCGCACATTAACGCGCACCATCAATCTTATTTTAAAATCAATGCCGAACTTTCCACTTTGTGCTTGCCAAGTCATAAGCCCCGCAATTGCAAAAATTGCCGAAGAATATGGATTTCAAGAAATTCACTTATTGGATATTTTTGAAAAATAAGCTAACTCTTCCAATGGGTGATGGCACGCAATTTCGTGGTTTTCGGCTTTTTGGGTGATGGGGTCAATCTTGTCGCAAATATCGCCAATTTTAATGGGGCAAATATGCGCAAAGACGCAAGCTTGCTTGGGTTGGGGTTGATTATCATTAAATTCATGCTGGAAATTTACTTTTAAGTGCGGCTTTATTGTGCTTAGCAATTTTTGCGTATAGGGGTGGTTGGGGGCGTTAAAAATTTTGCTTGCTTCGCCTTGTTCTACGATAACTCCGCGATACATGATAATCACCCAATCGGCAATATAATGCACGGCTTTAATGTCGTGGCTGATAAAAATTAGTGAATTTTTATTGCTGGTTTGATGGCTGACTAATAATTCCAAAATTGCCGCTTGCACGGATACATCTAAACCGCTTAATGGTTCATCGGCAATAATGGCAAGCGGCTTGGTGGCTAAGACTTTGGCAATGGCGATGCGTTGAATTTGTCCGCCCGATAATTCGTCTGGATATTTTTGTGTTAATTCCATGGGAAGTTTGACTAAATTCATAATATTATTTAAGGTATCTTGAATTTTACCTTGGTGCATGTTTTTAAAAATTCGCGATATTTGATTGCCAATTTTAATTTTGGGGTTAAGCGATTCTTGGGGGTTTTGCAAAATAATTTGAAAATTCTTGATAATTTCAAATGGGCGGTGTTGCAATGTCATATTGGATAAATCTTGATTATTCATGATTAATTGCCCTTTGTCAGCTTTAATAATTCCCATAATTATTTGCGCAAGCGTGGATTTCCCCGAACCTGATTCCCCCATGATGGCTAAAATTTGATTGGATTTTAATTCAAAATTTATGTTTTTTAAAATTATATTTTTGCCATATTTTTTTGATATATTCTGCGCCTTAATTAAAATCTCGCTTTGGTTAAGATGATTGTTATTTGGCGTGGTTTTTTTTGCAGTAATTGCTAAGATAGGGTCTTTGTGAATGCAACGAATATAATGCGAATCATTAATTTCTTGAAAATGGATTTTCCCAAATTGGCAAATATTTTCGCGAATCGCGCAACGATTATAAAATAAACAGCCCGTATTTTGCTTTACTTCGTGTAATACGCCATCTAATGAATTTATGGGGTTGGTGAATTTTTGCTTATTAAATTCGGGAATCGCCATTAACAAATTTTGCGTGTATGGGTGTTTTGGGTTATTCAAAATGTCTTGGGTGTTGCCTTGTTCAAGAATTTGCCCACCATATAATACCAATAATCTGTCAGTGGTTTTGGCAATTAACGACAAATCATGCGATATATAAAGCCGCGCAAAATTAAATTTCTGGCTTAAATTTTCAATTAAGTTAAGGATTTCATTTTGGTTATTGGCATCTAAGGACGAAGTAGGTTCATCTAAAATTAGCAGTTTTGGGTTGGCAAGCAATGCCATGGCAATCATAATTCGTTGCTTTTGCCCGCCCGATAATTCATGGGGGAATGATTGACAAATGCGCTTAACTTCAAATAAATTAACCGCTTCAAGCATGGTTAAAACTTTATCTTTTGCGGTATTCATCGGCAGTTTTTGCCCATAAATTGGCACTTCAATAAGTTGCGATAATATATTTAAACGCGGATTAAACGCAGTTGCAGGGTTTTGATTAATTAAAGCAACTTCGCGCCCTCTTAACTTATTATATTCTTTGCTGGTTTGGTTAATGCCATTAAGAATTAACTCACCTTTTAATATATGCCCATTTTTGTCCAAATAATTCATAATAGCATGGGCAATTGTTGACTTGCCGCTGCCCGATTCGCCGACTATGCCGACTCGTTCATTTTGGGCGACAACTAAGCCAAAATCATCAATTGCCACAAATTCCCCAAACTTTGTGTCATATCCAACGGAAAGATTTTTTATTTGTAAAATTGGCATGGGCATTACATAAACTTCCTAATGCCATCGGCTAAAAAATTAAAAGCTAAAATTAACGAAGAAATCGCCAATGCGGGAAAAATAATTATATGCGGGAATAATAATCCAATGGACCTGCCGTCATTAATCATCACGCCCCAATCGGGTTCATTGGGCGATAATCCAATACCCACAAAGCCTAACGCGCCAATGGCAATAATAATATATCCAATGCGAATACATAAATCGCTGATTAATGGCGGTAATATATTGGGGAAAATTTCGTAAAAAATAATGGCAAGATTTTTTTCGCCGCGTAATTTGGCGGCTAAGATATAATTTTTGGGTAAAATATCTTTAACGGCGCCGTTGGTAATTCGGGCAATTACTGGCACAGAACCCAAGCAAATGGCGATAATAATATTGATGGTGCTGTTGTTTAAAAATCCAATCAAGGCTATATATAAGACAAAAATTGGAAATGCTAAAATTATATTATTAATTTCATTGCAAATTTTATTTAAAATTCCCCCAAAATACCCCGAAATTAAGCCAATCGTCACGCCGACTATATAGGAAAAACCAACGCAAGCAGGGACATATAGCATAATATTTTGTCCGCCATACATGATTCGTGATAAAATATCGCGCCCAATAGCGTCAGTTCCCAATAAAAATACATCGCCATTTAGTTCACTTAAAGGCAATAAGGCGGGTTCAAATAATTGATTCGGGGCAAATGGCGCAAGCCAAGGCGCAAAAACAGCAATAACCAACCAAAATATAATGATAAATGCGCCCATTGCCGCAATTTTTTGTCTTTGGCAAAAAATAAACAAGAAATTAATCATAATTCCCCCCGATTTTTGCCGCATAATATTGAAAAACTTCGGTTAAAGATTGGGTAAATACAGCAAAACCAACCGCGATAATTGAAGTTGCTTGCAATAAATATAAATCTTGATTAAGCGATGCTTCTAAAATTAACGCCCCAAAACCTTTATACGCGGTAAAATATTCAATAATTACAACCCCACTTATCAACCAATTAATTTGCATCAAGCTGGCGATGACGGGCACAATTAAGGCATTTTTCAAAACATGCTTGAAAATAACAATTTTCATCGGCAAGCCTTTTAATATCGCGGTTTTTATGTAATTTGATTGCATAACGCGCACCACCGAATTGCGCATGATGCGCGTAATATACCCAAATGAAAAAAAAGTTAAAATAAGGGCGGGTAAGATTAATTCTTTGAAATTAAAGCCAGCATACATGGAGCTTGTGCCCGGTAGCCACCCAAGCCAAAATACAAAAATACTGGACAAAAAAATCGCGATAATATACTCGGGCAAAGAAGTTGCGCAAATCGCCATAAAAGAAATAGCTTTGTCAAGCCACGAACCATGATTTACGCCCGCGATGATTCCTAAAATCCATGAAATCGGAATCATTAATAATAATACAAACCCGCATAAAATAAGGCTATTGAATAATCTTGGCGCAATAAGCGTGCTAACTGGCACTTTAAATCGCACCGATTCGCCAAAATCGCCCGCAATAAAATTACCGAACCATTGATAATACCGCCCAATGATTGACGCATCAAACCCATTGGCGCTAAGCCAAATTTTTTGTTGGTCCAAAGTTGAAAATTGCCCCAAATTATTTTTCGCAATTTGTATCGCATTATATTCAAGCAAGGCAAATATCAAAATTGATATTATTATCATTGTGGCAATCATGCTCAAAATTTTAATTATAATGGCTTTTATCATAAAATCATTATAAAATGATTCAAATTAAATTCAACAAAATTTTCTTGCAATTTTTGGGTATTTAGTGGATAGTAGGGAAATGAGTATTAATCGCGACATTAATTTATTATCGCTAAGGCGCGCAGTCGGTGCGCCCAAGCAAGATTCAGATGCTGATTTTCAGCGCAAACATGCGTTGGAATTACGATTAAAATATAATAAACGCGGTATTGCGCCAGATTGGGTATTTGGCAATAATGGTGATAATGTTGCGTTATTTAAAGAACAAGCAACCAAAGTGCAAACCGATATTTTGGAATTTGACGAATTAAGCCAAGCAATTCCCGCAATATGCGAATATCTTAACGACAAAGGCTTGCCATTGGAATTATGGTGCGGTGGGGCTGATGAAATTTTAAATTTACCATGGGCGGATTATGAGGTTAATGTCAGTAAAAACCAAGACTTAACGGGCAAAAAATCTGGCGTAGTAAGGGCTATGGCGGGAGTTGCCGAAACGGGAACTTTGGTGGTGGAATCAAGCGACACTAAATTTGTTTCGTTGAATTTCTTGCCCGAATGCCATATTGTTTTTTTGCAAAAAAATGATATTTTAGGCAGTTATGAAGACGCATGGGATAAAATTTCGTTAAATACGGCATTGCCACGAACGATAAATTATATAACTGGTCCTTCACGCACGGGCGATATTGCGCAAACTTTGGAATTAGGGGCACACGGACCAATTTATTTATTGGTAGTTATTTATGAAAAATAATTGGCAAAATTTTATTAACCCGCAAAATCACCATAAAAATCACCCAAGCCAAGAATCGCAAGCATGGTTAAATTTTCAAGCGCAAACCATGCCCATCATGCCGATTAACCAAGCCGACAAACAAGAAAAAAAGCCAAAAATTTGCGTAAAGTCAGGATATATCGCGCCGCAATTGCCAATAATTGCCAAAAAATCACCCCACAAACATCATGATAATAAATTATTAACAAAATTAGCCGAATGTCAATACCCAATTGACGCAACGATAGATTTGCATGGTTGCACCGCCGAACAGGCTTGGGCGAATTTTTGGCAATTTTTGCATTATAATGTGCAAAATAAATCACGCTGTATTCGGGTAATTACAGGCAAAGGCAAGGGAATCCTCTATGATTTAGTGCAAAATTGGTGCAATATCCCCGAAATTAGTCAATATATTGTGGCTTCAGTTGATGCGAAACAAAAATTTGGTGGTAAGGGTGTGCGGATAATTTTGTTAAAAAATGTTGATGATTCGCTTAAAAAAAATTGAATAATCGTTTATATTATAGTATGGTGATAAAAATAAAATATAATATTAGGATAACCAATGACTTCAAGAAGAATAGGGGGCAGAGATGCCCGCGTGGCGATGCGAACTGCGCCTTTAACCCAAGAAACCCGTTCAATATATCCGGGTATGGTTGGCGGTAAATATAAAATTCTTTCTGATTCTGATATTCAAAAAATACATCAAACGGCATGCGATATTTTGGAAAAAATTGGTTTTGCTGATGCTTTGCCTTCAACCATCGCATATTGTCAAAAAGTTGGCGCGTTTGTTAATGATAAGGGCAGATTGTGTTTTCCAAAATCCACCATTGAAGACGCTATCGCCAAAGCGGGACGCAGGATTCCCCTTTATGCGCAAGACCCAAAATGCGATACGCACCCTTACGATGGGCGCGTATATTTTGGCACTTCGGGCGCGGCGGTAAATTTAGTTGACCCGATTGCGAATAGCTATACGCCTTCAACCAGTCTTGATTTATATCATGCCGCAAAATTAGTGGATAATTTAGATAATATTCATATTTTTCAACGCCCAATGGTATGCCGCGATTACCCCGAACCCTTTGATATGGATTTTACGACTTGTTATGTTTCGCTAAGGGGCACGCGCAAGCATGTTGGCACTTCGTGGGTTGATATTCCGCAATTAAAAGCATCGTTGGCGATGCTGCATGATATTGCTGGTGGTGAAGAAAAATGGCGGGCAAGACCTTTTGTGTCAATTTCCAGTTGTTTTGTGGTGCCGCCTTTGAAATTTGCCCAAGACGCTTGCCGATGTTTAGAAGTCGCAGTTTTGGCAGGAATGCCCGCTTTGCTTGTCTCGGCGGGGCAGGCGGGTGCAACTGCGCCCGCGGCTTTGGCGGGATCAATTGCCCTGTCAATCGCCGAAGTATTAGCATCTGTAATTTATATTAATGCGATTGTGCAAGGTGCGCCATTTATGTTTTCGCCATGGCCCTTTGTGTCTGATTTACGAACGGGCGCGATGAGTGGCGGCAGTGCCGAGCAAGCTTTATTGATGAACGGCACGGCGGAAATGGGGGCTTATTATGGCTTTACGACTTGCATTGCGGCGGGCATGGCGGATAGTAAAATGCCCGATTACCAAAGCGGTGCTGAAAAAGCATACACGATTGCGTTAAATGCCCAATCTGGCGCAAATATGATTTATGAAGCCGCGGGTATGCACGCCTCTTTGTTAGGCTTTTGCCATGAATCACTAATTTTAGATAATGATTTATTGGGTTCGGTAATGCGCATCGTGCGCGGGGTTGAAGTTAATGACGATTCGTTATCGTTTGAAGTGATTCGCGATACTTGTATTAATGGACCCGGGCATTTTTTGGGTTCTGACCAAACCATGCGCTTGATGCAACGCGATTATTTTTACCCTGAAACTTTTGACCGCACTTCACCCAAGGAATGGGCGGCAAATGGCAAGCCAGACTTGATTGCACGGGCGCGCGCGATTAAAGAAAAAATCTTGGCATTAAAACCGCACGGCTTTATTTCTGATGAAATGGACAAGCAATTACGCAAAAATCACCCCATTAAATTTGATGCAAAATATTTGTGATTCAAGTTGCAAATGCAATAATATTTGGTAGTATATTTTTATGTCTAACTTATTTAATGAATTTGAATTGCAAAAACGAGTGATGAATTATCACCGAATTTCACCCGAAAATATGCAAAAATATCAAGAAATTTTTCGCCGTTGGCATGAAAAAATTGATAAATCAAATGAAGATGCTGTAAAGCCTCAATTTTTTCAAGAAATTTTTGCTGATATTTTGAATTATAACAATAAGCATGGCACAAAAAATATTAATTTAATTACCGAAACGCGCGACCCAATGAATAAGGTCCCCGATGGAATATTAGGTTATGATTTTATTTACGACCACAAGCTTATTCGCGCCGTGATTGAAATTAAGAGATGCAATGTTGATTTAGATAAAGTTAAAGATAGTCCAATTGAACAAGCTTTTAAATATGCCACGGCAACCAACGGGCAATGCGAATTTGTGATAGTCAGTAATTTTGTTGAAATTCGGTTATATGATGCCAGAATGCGCGAAAAATATCATCAGTTTTTCTTATCTGACCTTGCGAATGATGAATATAAAATCAAGGAATTTTATTATTTATTAGCTTTTGAGCGGTTATTTTCGCGTGAAAAGGATCGTTCCCCCGTGCATGATTTGCGATATAACGGCATTCAATCCACGATTGAACGCGAATTTTATCATGATTATAAAAATTTACGAAGCTTTGTTAAAGACGAATTAATCAAAGCCAACCACGATAACCCCCGTTTTAAACCGAATTTTTATTTATATAAATCCCAAAAATTAATTGACCGATTTATATTTATGCGATTTGCCCGCGATAATGGCGCATTGGAAATAAATATTGCTGATGAAATTAGAAATCACCGCTTTATTTCAAAATATGAAACTTGCTTGCAAATTTTTAACGGCTTAAACCAAGGTATCCCCCAAATTGGTTTGGCAAAATTTACGGAATTATTTCTTAAATAAAAATCCCTTAACTTTAATTGATTTGGGGGCGGGGGTTTTTGACAATGCCACGGTGGATACGAATATTTTAATTATCCGCAATGAAACTGCCCCCAATTTATCGGTGCGCGCCCTTACAATAACCAATGATAAACCATTAAGCGAATTTGATAAACACGCCTTAAAATGCAGCCATTTCACTGCCGATTCATTCGCGATAATCACCCCAGAACAGGCAAAGTTAAAGGCAAAAATTGAAAATAAAGATAAATATAAGCCATTAGGCGAATGTAAGGATATAAAAATAAATTATGGTATTAAAACAGGCTTAAATGATGCGTTTATTATTGATGCGGTTAAGCGCACAGAAATTTTAAATAATTGCGCCGATGAAGATGAGAGAACCCGCACCGATGCGATTATTAAGCCCATTTTACGCGGGCGGGATATTAAGCGGTATCGGGCGGAATCATCGCTTTTTTTATTAGCAACGGGATTTGATATTGACATTCCAACATTATATCCATCAATATTTAATTGGCTTAAAAAATTTGAATCACAATTGAAAAATCGTCAAGACCAAGGAAAAAA
Source organism: Alphaproteobacteria bacterium (assembly GCA_965262605.1). GTDB lineage: Bacteria > Pseudomonadota > Alphaproteobacteria > JASGCL01 > JASGCL01 > CBDHFN01. The sequence goes on from CBDHFN010000003.1 coordinate 938,328, forward strand.
TTGGTGGAATCTGCGGGCTTGCGCCTACTATCCCGATTTTGAGAAGGAGAAAATTATTTATCCCAATATGACTTTATTCTTGCCATTTATTTATGATACAAAGAGATTTTTTACGAATCAAAAATGTTTTATTATTACTGGTAAAAAATTAAAATTTTTAGTTGGTGTATTTAACTCAAAATTATCACATTATTGGATTCGTGGTAATTGTCCTGAATTACAAGGTGGCACGCGCGAATTAAGTAAAATATTTTTTGAAAAAATACCCATTCCCGCCAATCCACCCGCACAAATTCAAGCAAAAATTGAATCCTTGGTTGATGAAATTATGGCACAAAAATCACAAAATCCCAATGCCGATACCGCAAAACTTGAAAATGAAATTGATAATCTTGTTTATATTCTTTATGACCTTACCCCTGATGAAATAAAAATTATATCGGGGAATGATGTATGACGCTTACGCTTTACAAGGATTTTTAGGATTGAAAGGATTAAAAGGATTATGTTAATTGATATGGAGATTTCAGGAAAAATTATAAATTGTGCGATGAAAGTGCATGGTTTTTTGGGACCTGGATTTTTAGAATCTGTATATAAAAATGCACTAATGATAGAATTAAATAAAAATAATATTATCGCCGAAGCAGAACGAGAATTAAAAGTTTATTATGACGAGCAAGTGATTGGTTTGTTTCGCGCCGATATAGTCGCGTATAATTTTATTATTGAATTAAAATCTGTCCCAACAATTTTAACATCACACAAATCGCAACTAATAAATTATCTGAAATCAACAAATTATCAAAATGGGTTATTGTTTAATTTTGGTGAATCATCGTTAAAATTTCATCGAATTATAAATAATTATTATCATCCTTAAATCCTTTCAATCCTAAAAATCCTTGTAAAGCGTAAGCGTTAAAAATATTTGCAAGCATTAAAACCAATGCGTGCAATGAAATTGATAATCTTGTCTATATTCTTTATGACCTTACCCCTGATGAAATAAAAATTATAACGGGGGAATGATGTATGACGCTTACGCTTTACAAGGATTTTTAGGATTGAAAGGATTAAAAGGATTATGTTAATTGATATGGAGATTTCAGGAAAAATTATAAATTGTGCGATGAAAGTGCATGGTTTTTTGGGACCTGGATTTTTAGAATCTGTATATAAAAATGCACTAATGATAGAATTAAATAAAAATAATATTAACGCCGAAGCAGAACGAGAATTAAAAGTTTATTATGACGAGCAAGTGATTGGTTTGTTTCGCGCCGATATAGTCGTATATAATTTTATTATTGAATTAAAATCTGTCCCAACAATTTTAACATCACACAAATCGCAACTAATAAATTATCTGAAATCAACAAATTATCAAAATGGGTTATTGTTTAATTTTGGTGAATCATCGTTAAAATTTCATCGAATTATAAATAATTATTATCATCCTTAAATCCTTTCAATCCTAAAAATCCTTGTAAAGCGTAAGCGTTAAAAATATTTGCAAGCATTAAAACCAATGCGTGCAATGAAATTGATAATCTCTTAACCATCAATGGTAATCATATGCGCCGTTTTGCTTGGGGTAAGATTATAAAATATGGGGGGAACGGCGATATAATATAGTAGTATCGCGCCAGCGTCCATCTTGCATTTGCGCAATTTTTTCTTGAATACCTAAAATTTTAAACCCATTGGCAAGATGAATCTTTATTGACGCTTGATTTTCATTAAAAACGCTGGAATGTAATGCCCAAATGCCAAGGCTTTCGCTTAAATTTATTAAATTTTGCAATAATGGCTTGCCTAAGCCTTGGTGGCGGAATTTTTGCCCCAAGCAAATGCTTACCTCTTGGACTCCGCGATAATGATGCCGTTTTGAAATTTGCGATAAACACGCCCAGCCAAAAATTTCATTCGTTTCCGTCAAACCAACAATGCGTGATTCGGGCGGACGGGACGCGATAAATTCTTGCCAATCAGGCACTTGGGGTTGAAATGTCATGATGTCAGATTTAATGCCTTCGTCATAATATTGGGCAATAATTTGCCAATCGGATTCTTGCATTAATCTTGTTTTTATCATGTTAAGCCACTGCTTTAATTTCGCCAACTTGAATTTTTTGGTGGTTAAATAATGCTTGGTTAAGCAGGTTTTTATCCTTGGCGATGCCAATTTTATGCAACGCAATATTTAACATCATATTCGCGGCGCGTTCATTGCCATCATCGCATTTAATGGCGATTCCTAAGCCCATTTTGGGTAAAGAAGCGCAATATACCCCTTCGGCACCGATTTTGGCAAAAACTTGCCCTTGGAAATGCGCCATAATTTTCGTGCAATGCCGATTCTTGCCCGCAACAAAATAAGGGTTATTCATGCCCGCATTGACTAATTCTTTAATGGCATTTTGCAAAGATTTTTCAAGATTTTTGGGGTTTGCAATTTTGGCAAAACCCAACGCCAAAGCAGGCATCGGCATTTGCCAAGTCGGCACCGAACAACCATCAATCCCAAATTTAACAAGGCTTGTCTCGCAAATTTTTTGCATCATATTCTTGATGCTTAATTGCACGGGGTGGTCAGATAAATGATAATTATTTATATCCCAACCCTTATATTTCGCCAAAGCCAACATGCCACAATGCTTGCCCGAACAATTATTATGTAAAGTGCATGGCGTATTTTGCTTGTAAAACCCTAAATCAATCACGGCATCGGAATCATATGGCAAATGCGCCCCACATTTCAGCGCGTCCATGGTTAAATCCATTGCCATTAACATTTTCAAGGCTTTTTCCGTATGAATTTTCTCGCCATTATGCGAAGATTCCATCAAAGCCAAACTTTCATTGTCAAATCCGTATTTTTTGGGCGCACCCGATAATACCGAAGGCAAGGCTTGCATTATTTTAATAGCCGAACGGGGAAAAATTTGCCGATTAATATTGCCAAGCGAAAATTTAACATCGCCTTGATTATCGGTAATTAAAATTGAACCACGATGCACCGATTCAACTTCATCACCACGGGTGATATGCACGCAAATGGGATTTTCAAAATTTTCTGTCATTTTCTTACTTTTGCAATCGTCTCATTTTAAATAAAACGGCTTGAATTATTAAGTTGCAACTTAAAACCCAAGCCGTTCTTGTTTATTGCGTTGTATTAACCACCAAAAATATCATATGGGAAATATTTTTTCATGATGGTTGTATATTCACCAGATTTGCGAATCGCATCAATGGCTTTGGAAAATTCGTCTTTTAGCTTGTCGCCTTTACGAACGGCAATTCCAGCACCTTCGCCATGAATCACGGGGTCAAGATGGTCTTTGCCAAAAAATTCAAATTTGCCTTTGCCTTTTTCCGCCAAAAATCCAAGGTCGGTTTCCACTTTGTCAGACATAGCAGCATCTAACCTGCCAGCTAACATATCAGCGTAAAGTTCGTCTTGGGTTGCGTATAATTTAATGACAATGCCCGGATATTTCTTATTTAAGTAATCTTCGTGAATTGTTCCGCGTTGCACGCCAACTTTTTTGCCTTTTAAGCCTTCGGGTGTGTCAGTAAGCTTTGTGCCTTTTTTCGCAATGAAAGCCGCAGGGGTTTGATAATATTTTTTAGAAAAATCAACTTTTTGTGCGCGTTCGGGCGTAATGGACATGGACGCAACAATGGCATCGCATTTTTTTTCAGTCAGGGCGGGGATAATTCCGTCCCAATCAGTTTTAACCATTTCGCATTTATGCCCTAAATTCTTACATAAAGCATTGGCAATATCAATATCAAAACCGACAACCGAACCATCAGGTTTTGATTCAGAAAACGGCGGGTAAGCACCTTCAACACAAATTTTTACATTTGCAGCAAAAGCAACACTTGCAACCATTGCAAAAGCAGTGGAAATAATATATTTTCTCATAAATAAACTCCTTGTTAGAAAATTAATGCTATTATACAAGAAATTAATGGCGTTGTCTATAAATTATTATGCCTTATTTCCCTAATTTATTAAAAATTATGGAAGCTAGCATTTATTGATTGGAAGTTTTATTTAATTTAGCTTTGTCGCGAAGTTCGTAATATTTTATTAACGATAACATCGGGTATAATCCACCCGCCAGCGCCACGACAAATCCGTAAACGCCTTCCTTATACCCGCCACGAATCAGATATAATTTCAAAAATCGGCAAATAAATCGCCAAAAAACCATGGGAAAACTATCAATTTTCGGGGCGTATAGCATGTCTTGGGCGCGTTTTGTTGAATATCGGTTCAGTCTTGCCCATAAATCATGAATATCATCGTCTATATAATGATTAATGCGGTTGTTTAATTTTTGCTTTTTGCCCAGCAATGAAACTTTGGGGTGTTGCGATTCGCCACCCCAAGATTTACATTCTTTGTGAAACAAGCACGCCTTAGCAGCCGTGCCAATAATCGCGCCCCAACCATGCCGAACGCGGCGCGCGCCAATATGATTGTCAAAGGGAATTAAAAAATAGCCTTTTTGGGCTTTGGGTAATTTTTGGCAAATTTCAAGCGCAAGTTCAGGGCTTATGGATTCATCGGCATCGCATTCCAGCACCCAATTATTTTTAGCGTGATTCGCGGCAAAAGCGCGTCTTAACCCTTCGTTTTCAAGCGATTTAATCAGAATCTTTGCGCCAAATTCCCCCGCAATGCGAATAGTTTCCTCTTCGCCTGCTTCGGAATCTAAAAAAATTAATATTTCATCGCAAAAATCAAGCGATTCAAGCGCGCGCGCAATTTGATGGGCTTCGTTCTTTGCCATAATAACGGCGGTTAAGGGTATTTTTGTGTTTTTCATTTTTTTATAGTGATTTAACTTGATTTGTGAAAAAAACCCTATTATATATCTTTTATAATTTCAACAAAATTAAACGAGGAATATATGCCAACACAAGAAATTTTATTACAATTCATGCCTTTGGTATTGATTTTTATAGTATTTTATTTTTTATTAATTCGCCCGCAACAAAAAAAACAAAAAGAACACCAGCATAAATTATCGCAAATTCGCCGTGGCGATAATATTATGACGCAAGCTGGAATCTTTGGGGTTGTTAACCGCGTTTTAGACGATAATAACCTTGAAATAACCATTGCAGCGGGCGTAAATGTCAAGGTTGCACGGCAATTTATCGCCGATGTTGTCAGTAAAACTGGTGAAACCACGGAAACAATCGTTGAAGCGACAACTATTGACGAATCGCCCAAAAAATCCCGTAAAAAGTAAAATTTAGCCCAATGTTAATTTATCCTATTTGGAAGAAAATTCTTATTTTATTGATAGTCCTTGCGGGTATATTTTATGCTGTGCCGAATTTTATTTCAGGATTTCAAACCAATAAATCAGGTTTTTTTCAACCCGGTCAAAAAATTAATCTTGGGCTTGATTTGCAAGGTGGCGCATATCTTTTGCTTGAAATACAAACAAGCTATTTAATCAAAGAAAAATATAATTTTTTAGAATCAGAAGTCCGCGATATTTTGCGTGAAGCCGCCATTAATTACGCCGATTTGCAAAATTATCAAAGCCAAGTTTCATTTGTTTTGCGCAATAAATCTGACCATGAAGCCGTGCAAAATGCTCTAAGAAAACTTGCCAAAGAGGTAAAAATCACATCTGAAGGCGAGTTATATTCTTTGGTTTTCTTGCCTGAAACAATTAAAGTTTTTTCAACCCAAGCCCTTGACCAATCGGTAAATATTATCCGAAAAAGGATTGATGAATTGGGCAATAAAGAGGCTTTTGTACAACCCCAAGGCACGAATCGCATCATCGTGCAAGCACCGGGCACGCAAGACCCCGAACAATTAAAACGAACAATTGGTAAAACAGCAAAATTAACTTTTCATATTGTATCCGAAGGGGGTTTTGTTGCGAATAAGCCACAATTCGCGCCTTTGGGAACGATGGTTTTAGAAAATGTTAAGGGTGGCGGCTATTATATTGTAGATAAACGGGTGCAAGTCGCTGGTGATGACTTAGAGGACGCGCAACCCAGTTTTAACGATAATCAGCAAGTGGTAAGTTTTCGGTTTAACTCCAAGGGCGCAAGGCAATTTGGCAAAACTACCCAAGAAAATGCAGGTAAAAGTCTTGCGATTGTTTTGGATAATAAGGTTATTTCTGCCCCGCGTATTAACGAGCCAATTTTAGGCGGAAGCGGTATAATTAGCGGTAATTTTAATCTGCAAGAAGCAGGAGAATTAGCGTTATTATTGCGCGCGGGGGCTTTGGTTGCGCCAATTGAGATTTTAGAAGAAAGATCCGTTGGTGCTGGGCTTGGCGCGGATTCCATTGAATCGGGAAAAATTGCGTGCATTATTGGCTTAATTGGTGTGATTTTCGTCATGCTATTTTGGTATAAGATTTATGGTTTATTTGCCAATATCGCGCTTGTGGTGAATATTGTGATTTTAATGGGGGTTTTATCGGCATTGCAAGCGACTATGTCTTTACCGGGTATTGCGGGTATTGTGCTTACTTTGGGTATGGCGGTTGATGCGAATGTGCTTATTTATGAGCGAATTAAAGAAGAAGTTGATGTCAATAATCGCCAGCTTGGTCAAGCACTAGTCCTTGGGTTTGATAGGGCTTTCGCGACAATTTTTGATAGTAATATCACAACTTTATTGGGAACATTTTTGTTATTTTCGTTTGGTTCTGGACCAATCAAAGGCTTCGCGGTAACATTATCCATTGGCATTATTACTTCAATGTTTACTTCCATTATGATAACCAGATTATTGGTTGGTTATTATTATCAATATTTCAAACCGAAAAAATTAAATTTTTAAGGAATATTCATGGCATTTTCAAATTTTTTACGCAAGAATCATAATATTCAGTTTATTAAATACCGCAAATATCATGTTGCTTTTTCGGTTTTTGTAATGTTAAGTTCATTGGTGTTATTTTTCGCCAAAGGCTTGCATTATGGTATAGATTTCAGCGGCGGCATCGTCATGGAAATTGAGACTAACCAGCCCAATCAAATAAGCGAAGTGCGCGCGAAAATTAATCAATTAAATATTAACACCGAAATTTCAATCCAAGAATTTGGCGCACCGCAAGTTTTATTGGTGCGTTTGGGGCAAAGCGATGAAGCAAAAAGCCTTGAAATTGTGGCTAAAATTAAGGAACAAATTGGCGCGGATACCAAAGAATTTCGGCGGGTTGAAACCGTGGGTCCCATCGTTGGTGATGAGTTAAAAAAATCTGCTTTATATGCCGTGATTGGCGCATTAATTTTAATGCTTATTTATGTATGGTTTCGCTTTGAATGGCAATTTGGCTTGGGGGCGATAATGGCGTTGGTGCATGATGTTATTGGCACATTTGGCTTATATGTTCTGTTTGGTTTAGAATTTAACCTAATTTCCGTTGCGGCTTTATTGACCATTGCGGGTTATTCCATGAATGACACTGTGGTTATTTATGACAGAGTGCGCGAAAATTTACAAAAATATAAAAGCAAAACTTTGGACGAAATTTTTAACATATCAATTAATGAAACCATGTCGCGCACGATATTAACTTCAACAACAACTTTTATATCAATGGTGGCATTGGCGATTTATGGTGGTTCAGCGATTCAAGATTTTGGTTATGCCATGTGTTTTGGCATAATTATCGGCACTTATTCTTCAATTGCCTTGGCATTGCCAGTTGTGAATTTATTTCGCCCAAAATCAGCGACTTATATGGATATTTTTAGCCAGAACCCTAAAAGCAAGGCTTGATTTTAAATCAAATTATCCGTGAAAAAATCGTGCAAGTCGGTGAAAATTATTTCATTACTGGCGGTAAGCAATAGATGCGCGCGTTTAGTTGCATCGTATTTTTGATTATTTAATAAACCAATACTTGCCCCGCATTCATTTAATAATAAGCAACCCGCGACATGGTCCCACCACCATAAATGCCGATATAATGAAAAATGGCGCAAACCAATGGCTTGTTCCAAAAAATCTACGCCTGCGCATCTTAGCCGTTCTAATTTTTTAAATTGGTTGCGCATGGTTGCGATTTTATCTTCCTTAAATACCACAAAATTACCATGCCCAACTAATTCATTAAAAATTAAGCCACCGATATTTAGCTTGGGTATGGTTTGTTCATCTTGCCAAATCGCACCTTGATTTTTAAGCGCAATAGCGCATTTTTGTTCCAAGGGTAAATAGGTAAATGAGGCGATTATTTCGCCATGATAAAATACACCCAATAAGACGCAAAATTCGGCGCGCCCTTCAACAAAATTGCGCGTGCCATCAATGGGGTCTATCATAAAAACCCATTGATTTTTTTCAAAATTTTGAAAAATTTCTGGGTTTGTTTGATAATTTTCTTCGCCTAACACTATGGCATCTGGAAATAATTTTAATAAATCCACTTGCAAGCCATATTCCATATTTAAGTCCGCTTTGGTGACAATATCATTGCCATTTTTGCTGAAAATATCGCTTGATTGCAATTTATTGTAAAAAGGTATGATAAATTGGTTGCTGTTTTCAATTAAAATATTAACAATATTGTGAATTTGCTGATGGCTTAAAATCATTGTCTTAAATTTTGTATCAGCGCAAGCACATTATCATAATCATGATAAACCATTTTAATAGCAACATAAAAAATAATCGCCAACCCAATATAACCAATGATTTTATATTTATTCATTAATTTTGAAAGCGAATTGGATAATACCGCCATCATAACGATAGATAAACCCAACCCAAAAATCATGATATAAGGATGTTCGCTTGACGCGCCAGCAACCGCTAATACATTATCCAAAGACATGGAAATATCGGCGGCAATGATGGTATAAACCGCCGACCAATAAGATTGCTCTTTATCTGATTTTGATTCAGCATGATGTTCTTGTTCTAATCTGCGTAAATCTTTATACATTTTATAACAAACATAAAATAATAATGCCCCGCCAAATGTCATAATGCCGGGAATTTGCAATAATTGTGCGGTTAATAACGCAAATACCACCCGCAATAATGTGGCAAGAATTACCCCAATGGCAATAACTTTTTTTCGTTTATGCGCCGGAATCGCTTGAACGGCAAGCGCAATAACAATACCATTATCCGCCGACATAGCAATATCAATCATAATTACTGAAAATAATGCTTGTAAGTGCGAGTATTCTATATTTTGTAGAAATTCCATTTTTTTTCCTTTGTTTTATTAATGTTCGGTTAAGGCTTTTTGACCGATTCCACGGAACGGGTCAAGAAAATATTGCATGGCGGTTTTCGTTTTTCCTTTTAAAAACACCGTGACGGGCATACCCGGAATAATTTCTTTATTGGCAATTTTCGCTAATTCTTCGTCAGAAATTGCCACCATCACGGTGTAATAACTTTCCATTCCTGCTAATCCCATTGCTTGGCTTGGTGCTTGGGGAGTTTGCGCATCGGCGGATTTTGTAATTACCGTGCCGACTAAATATGGCACTTCCTTTTGTTGCAAGGTAATAAATTTAACTTCGCCAACTTGCCCAATTTTGACATTTTGAATATCATTGACGCGCACCTTAGTTTCTAAAATAAGCTTATCATTCGTGGGAACAATTTCCATAATCGGCGAGCTGGGCGGAATTACCCCGCCCAAAGTGTGAAATTTTAAGTTAATAATTTTGCCATCTTGGGGGGCTTTAATTTCGGTGCGGTCAATAATATCGGATACATTGCGCAATTCATCACGGGTTGCAAAAATTCTATCTTGCAGTTCTTGACGCAAGCCCGCATTTTTTTCACGACTTTCGCGTTCCAATTGCAATATTTGCTGTTTAGTTTCGCTTTGCGCAACTTTAGCCGATGCAATCGCGGATTCAATTTGCCCAATTTCCGCGTTTACTTGCGACGCTTGTTTTTGATTATTCATTAATTGGGTATTTTCAACCAGTTTTTTAGCAAATAATTTTTCAGTTCTATCAAGCTCTTCGGCAACTAATCTTTGCTCTTCTTTTTTACCTCTAAGGTTGCTTTCTAAACCGATAACTTGCTGTTGTAATTGGGCGATTTTTTGATTCAGAATTAAGATTTGCCCTTTGCGTGATTGAATTTGCGCATTAAAAATCGCCGATTGCCCTTGAATAATTTCAGAAATTTTAGGGTCGTCTTTTTTATCCAGAAGCTCTTGGTCAAATATAATCGCATTTAAACCTTTGCTTTCAGCCATTAACCGATTAAAACTGGCTAAATCTGCGTAATATTTTGTGGTAATTTGTTCTTGCTGGATACGATTTTTAGTTTGTTCAAGAACCATTAAAACATCGCCTTGTTGCACTGCTTGCCCATCTTTTACTAAAATTTCCTTGATAATGCCCCCTTCAAGATGTTGAATTATTTTGCGGTTGCTTTCCACGGTGACGGTGCCCGACGCAACTACGCCCTCTTCAAGCGGCGCCATAAACGCCCAAGTAAAAAAACCACCAATACAGACAAAAATCGTTAAACTGCCCATTTTCAGCCATTTATCTGGCGCGCTTAATTGTTTTTTTAAAAAATCTATTTCTTCTTGGGTGCCACCACGCATCGTGCCGCTGGCTTTACCAATATCAAATTCCCCCAAATAATCGGTTGATTTATTAATATCACGATAAAAAAATATAAATTTTTGCCAAAATCCCTTAGGCTTTGGGATTTCTACAATCGGTTTGATATTTATTGGGTTTTTAGACATTGTAATTTTTTATATATTGTTTGCATGATGTTTTCAAGACTTATATTTTTAAAAATTACCATTTAGAATGCAAAAATATTCGCGCCGTCTTGATATTTTTGCCAAGGCATCGCCGCATTTTCTGGATGCGGCATTAAACCGAACACACGCCCGTTTTCGCTGGTTATGCCTGCAATATCATTCAACGAACCATTGGGATTATTAGCATATTTTAGGGCAATCATGTTTTTATCTTGTAATTTTTTTAATGTATCCAAATCACATTGGTAATTACCCTCGCCATGGGCGATGGGGAAAAAACATTCTTGATTTTTTTGATATTTTTTTAAGAAAATATTATCGTTATTCATGATTTTAACTTTTTGCCAATCGCAAATAAACTGCATGTCTTTGTTGCGCGTCAGCATACCGGGCAAAAGCTTGGCTTCGCATAAAATTTGAAAACCATTGCATATACCCATAATCGGTATTTCGCGCTGTGCGGCGGCTTTAACTTCACGCATAATAACCGAATGCGCCGCCATGGCGCCAGTTCGCAAATAATCACCATATGCAAAACCACCGGGCAGATAAATTGCATCTAAATTACTGGGTAAAAAAGTTTCTTTGTGCCAAATTATTGAAATTTTATTAAAACCCGCTTGACGCAAGGCATCAGATAGGTCGTTTTCGCGATTCGTGCCGGGAAATTGAATGATGGCTGCGTGCATTATTTTACAATCTCGTAATCTTCCATTATCCAATTCGCCAAAAGGTCATTTGCCATTTTTTTTACCAAATCATGGGCGATTATTTCATTATTTTCATTAATTTCAATTTCAATTAATTTGCCAACCCGAACTGATTGCACGGATTTATACCCCATATCGTTAAGCACCCCTAAGACAGCTGAACCTTGCGGGTCAAGGATATTTTCGCGCAATTTTACCCATAATTTAATTTTCATTGCTTATCTCGCTTTCGCTTGGAGAATTTGCTAAATTCATGTCAATCAAGATTCCCATGCGCTTGGCTATTTCTTGATAAGATTCCATGACATTGCCTAAATCAAGCCTAAACCTGTCTTTGTCAAGTTTTTCATTGCTAACCTTATCCCATAAACGGCAACTATCTGGACTTATTTCATCGGCAAGCACGACACGCACTTCCCCAGTTTCGTCATAAATTCTGCCAAATTCTAATTTTAAATCCACTAAGCGAATACCGATTGCCCAAAACATGCCGCTTAAATAATCATTAATTCGTAATGCCAAGGATAAAATATCGTCAAGCTCTTGGGGGCTTGCCCAATTAAAGGCTGTAATATGCTCATCGGCAACCATCGGGTCGCCTAATTTATCGTCTTTAAGACAATATTCAACAATAGATCTTGGCAATCTTGTGCCTTCAACCAAACCCAGCCGTTTGACGATAGAGCCAGCCGCAAAATTGCGGACAATAACTTCCAAAGGGATAATTTCCACGGCGCGAATCAGTTGTTCACGCGCTGAAATTCGCTTAATAAAATGGGTTGTAATGCCCATTTCATGCAAAGATAGCATTATTTGTTCGGATATAAGATTGTTAATAATGCCTTTGCCGCGCATTTCGGCTTTTTTTATGCCGTTAAAGGCAGTAAAACTATCTTTGAAATATTGCACAAATGTGCCGGGTTCTGGTCCTTCAAATAAAGTTTTGGCTTTACCATCGTAAATTTGTCGTAATTTCATTCGTGATCCTTTTTATGGCTTAGCGTTTCAATGTAAGCGATAATTAACGCAGAAATTAAAAATACGCAATGAATTATTGTGCGCCAAATTAAAGTTTTTTCCGACAAATCATCGGATTTAAAAAAATCAATTAATAATTCCACCGAAGTAATGCTGACGATAGCGGAGGCTAATTTAACCTTTAACACGCCCGCATTAATGGTTGAAAGCCAATCTGGGCGGTCTTTATGTTCATCTAAATTTAACTTAGAAATAAAAGTTTGCCAACCACCAACAACCACCACAAAAATTAAATTGGAAACCATCACAGCATCAATTAATGCCAAAGTTTTGATAATTATATCGTGGGAATTAATATCGTTAAGGCTAAGGATTAAGTGCCATAATTCTTCAATAAATAAAATTATATAGGCGACTAAAGCAATAATTAAGCCAATATATAAGGGGGCTTGCAACCATCTTGATGCGAATACTATTTTTTCAATGTTGTTTTCTAATTTGCTCATTATTGCCTCTTGATAAATTTGGTGCGGTAAAAAAGACTCGAACTTTCACGATGTTGCCATCACAGCGACCTCAACGCTGCGCGTCTACCATTCCGCCATTACCGCATTGCCTAATTAATAGATATAATCGTTCATTAAGTCAACTATATAATTTTTATTTATACCTTGTTTTTGTTCATATTTTATTCATAAATATTCGGTATTATCATAATACATTAAATAAAAAAGGAGTTCTTAATGTCAAAAAAATATTTATTATTAGTGCCCATGATGGTTATCGCAACGCAAGCTTGGGCAACAGGCAAAAATATAAATTGCAAAGTGCCAGATTCCGAAAAGCAACCCATTGAAGCATTGCAAAAAAAATTAGAAGCCAAAGGCTGGAAAGTTAATAAAATTAAGGTTGACAATGGCTGTTATGAAACATATGCTATTGATGAAAAGGGCAAAAAAGTGGAAGTTTATTTTGACCCAAAAACTTTAGAAGAAGCAAAATAATAATGATTAAAGTCTGGGATATTTTTGTCAGAATATTTCATTGGTTGTTCGCAACCTGCATCGTCATGGAATTTTTCAATGACGATTTTATGGAATTTCATACAATTATAGGATATTTCGTTGGCATATTATTGGTATTGCGCATAATTTGGGGCTTTATTGGTTCAAAATATGCAAGATTTTCACAATTTTATGCCAGCCCCAGTAATATTATCGCGTATTTACGCGATATTTTGCAACACCGCGAAGCGCGTTATATTGGGCATAATCCCGCTGGTTTTGCCATGGTGATGGCGTTAATTTTAGTCGTTGGTTATATAAGTATCACGGGCGTGTTTATGAGTTTTGATGAATATTGGGGCAATGAATTTTTGGAAGTTTCGCATGGTATCGCCACAGAAATATTATTGATTTTGATTATTGGGCATATTTCTGGCGTGATTTTAGCGTCCGTTCGCCATAAAGAAAATCTTGTCAAAGCGATGATAAATGGGTTTAAAAAACTAAAATAATTATTTGTCGCGCACAAAAATATATTCGCATAAAAGCCGTAAATTTTGCGATTTATCGCCAAAATGCCCAAGAATTTTATGAATTTCGGCTTGAATTTTCGTAATTTCAATTTTTGTTTGCTCCAGCCCCATTTTTTGCACCAAAGAAATTTTATCTTGTTTATAATCTTTTTGTGCGCTTTTGCCCATTTTTTCAGAATCGCCGTATATATCTAATAAATCATCGGAAATTTGAAATAATACGCCAAATAAACTGCCAAATTCTTGCAAATAATCTTGTTGCAAACGGCTTGCCCCGCCCAATTTTGCCCCTGCCCAGCAAGCATAAGCCAATAATGCCCCGGTTTTTAAGCCTTGCATTTCTTTAATTTCGCTTATCGTCCAAAGCTCTTTATTTGGCGACATATCGCGCGCTTGCCCTTCAACCATGCGGAAAGAATTTTTGGATAATTCAAGCATATATTCGGTTAAGCCGTGCCTTGCCAATAAATAAAAAGCCCAAGTCAGCAAGCCATCGCCCGCCAAAATCGCGCTCCATTCATTAAATTTTTTATGGGTGGTTGGCTTGCCACGGCGAAAATCATCATTATCCATGGCGGGTAAATCATCGTGAATCAAGGAATAACAATGTATCATTTCTAACGAAGCGGCAACGGCAAAATATTGTGGTTCTTTGGTTAAATCATATTGAAAAATTTTGCAAGATTCTAGCACCAAAAAAGGGCGAATTCGCTTGCCACCATTTAATACGCCATAGCGCATGGCATCAGCCAAAGATGAAATATTATCGCTTTGCGGTAAAAAATCTTGCATATATTCGTTCAATTGCAAAGCAACTTCGCCCATTTTAGAAAGCAAAATTTCGTATTTTTCATAATCTGATTGATTCATCATGTATTATTTTTCCCAAATTTTTTGCAACTTATCAGGTAAATCATATGCCCATTTGGTAATATCACCCGCGCCTAAACATACGACAATATCACCGCTTTTGGCGATATTGGCGATTAATTGCGGTAATTCGTTGGCTGATGCTAATTTTTGCGCTTGGCGAAAGCCATGTTGCTTGATACCATCAACCAATTTATCAGAATTACAATCAATTATCGGCGATTCGCCCGCGGCATATACATCGGCGATGATAATTTCATCGGCTTGATGAAAGCAACCGCAAAATTCCGTGAATAAATCGCGTAATCTTGTATATCGGTGCGGCTGCATGACGGCGATTATCCGCCCCTTAGTGCAACTGCGCGCCGCGGCAAGCACGGCTTGAATTTCAACGGGGTGATGCCCATAATCATCAATAATTTTGACATTATTAACAATGCCCGTTGTCGTGAATCGCCGTTTAACCCCGCTAAAATTTGCCAAGGCTCGCTTGATAATATCCCATGAAATGCCAATTTCCCGCGCAACTGCGATAGTTGCCGTGGCATTTTTAATATTATGTTCGCCAAACATTGGAATAAAAATATCATCAATTATTTCATCTGGTTCATTGGCAATTTGCCGTTTTATTGAAAAAACATTGCCCAATTCCGTGGTGGTAATGTTATACGCGCGCACTTGCGCGCCCGCGCTAAAGCCATATGAAATAATTTTGCGCCCATCAATTTCTGCAATTAATTTTTGCACGATGGGGTGGTCTAAACATAACACGGCAAAGCCATAAAAGGGCACATTCATGACAAATTGCTTGAAAGCTTTGACAATATTTTCAAAATTGCCATAATGGTCTAAATGTTCGGCATCAATATTGGTGATGACTGCCACAGTGGAAGGGTATTTAAGAAAAGTTCCGTCCGATTCGTCAGCTTCGGCGACAAGCCAATCGCCATTGCCTAATTTCGCATTCGTGGCATAGCTGTTTATTATGCCCCCATTAATAATGGTCGGGTCAAGATTTGCTTCAACCAACAAATGCGCAATTAACGAAGTTGTCGTTGTCTTGCCATGCGTGCCACCCACCGAAATTGCCCATTTAAATCGCATTAATTCGGCTAACATATCGGCGCGTCTGATAATGGGTAAGCCTTGTTTTTGGGCGGCAATAAGTTCAGGGTTATCTGCCTTAACTGCCGAAGAAATTACAATAGTATCAATATTCACAATATTTTGCGCATCATGCCCAATGAAAACTTTAATTCCCATGGCTTGCAAGCGTTTAACATTTGCGCCATCGGCAATATCCGAACCGCTGACGGGAATGGCTAATTGATGCAACACTTCGGCAATGCCCGACATGCCAATACCACCAATACCAATAAAATGGATTGTGCCTAATTTGCGTGGTGATTTAATCATAGTTTTCCTTTCAACTTATTTTTAATATTAAAATAAATTGATTCTTGGAATAATAAAGTGATATTTTATTTTTTTTTGAAATTTTCGTTGCGCCAAATTTACCTAAGAAATTTGGAGCGGGCGAAGGGATTCGAACCCTCGACATCAACCTTGGCAAGGTTGCACTCTACCCCTGAGCTACGCCCGCGTTAATCATTTATCACGATTAATAATAAAAGTTTGTTGCACTAAGCTTTTTATTTGCACTAATCGGTTAAAAACACCCTCAAAATGCTCATTTACTATTTGTAAACTGCGCTTTTTCGTATGTTTTTGCCCTCTATTGCTTTATAAAACTTCTTAATGCGGCAAACTTTAATAATATCGTAATAGCAAATTAAAAAAATAAAGCAAGCTTTTTTTTAAATTATTTTAGTATTAGAATATCTTGATTGACATTAGGCGTGAATCCATTAAACTAAGAATGAAATCATTATAATTATGGAGTAATTATGCCAAATGTTATGGTCATCGGCGCACAATGGGGCGACGAAGGAAAAGGTAAAATTGTTGACTGGTTATCGGCACGCGCCGATTGCGTGGTGCGGTTTCAAGGCGGACATAATGCTGGTCATACCTTAGTTATTGATGGTAAGGTTTATAAATTATCGCTTTTGCCATCGGGTATTGTGCGGGCGGGAAAACGCTCTATCATTGGTAATGGCGTGGTTGTTGATCCCTTTGCATTGTTAAATGAAATTGAAAAATTGCGGGCGCAAGGCGTGGAAATTAATGCGCAAAATTTAGCCATTGCGGAAAATGCCGTCATGATTATTCCTTTGCACCCCTTAGTTGATATGGCGCGTGAAAAAGCCAAGGGCGATAAAAAAATTGGCACAACGGGGCGTGGCATTGGTCCAGCTTACGAAGATAAAGTTGCAAGACGCGCTGTGCGCATGTGTGATTTAATGGATAAAGAATATTTTAGCGAAAGATTGCGCGGATTATATGAATATCACCAAGTATTTTTAACTTCGGCGGGTGTGGAATTTCCCAGTTTTGATGAATTATTGGCGCAAATAATGGCAATTGCCGATAAAATTATTCCTTTTATTCAGCCAGTATGGCGCGAATTGGCTCAATATCATCACCAGCATAAAAAAATCTTATTTGAAGGCGCACAAGGCATTTTATTGGATGTTGACCACGGCACATATCCATTTGTTACTTCGTCCAATACCGCCACGGCGCAAGCCATCACGGGTTCGGGCTTGGGTTCGGCTTTAAGGCAGAATTTTTGTTTGGGTATTACCAAAGCTTACACGACAAGGGTTGGTTCGGGACCTTTTCCATCAGAATTATTTGATGAAATCGGCGAACGAATCGGCACAATTGGCAAAGAATTTGGCACAGTGACTGGGCGCAAACGGCGCGTTGGCTGGTTTGATGCGGTTTTAGTGCGTCAAACCGGGCAAATAGCCGGAATTAACGGCATGGCTTTGACAAAATTAGATGTTTTAGATGGTTTGCAAGAAATTAAAATTTGCGTTGGCTATGACATTAATGGTAAAAAATATGATTATTTGCCTGCATCACCCAATTTGCAAGCCCAAGCTAAACCAATTTATGAAACTATGGCGGGTTGGCAAGAATCCACGCAAGGTGTGCGCTCGTTTGCGCAATTACCCGCAAGGGCAGTGAAATATATCATGCGTATTCAAGAATTAACCCAAATTCAACTAAGCCTATTGTCAACTTCACCAGAGCGCGAGGATACAATTTTATTAAGGGATCCATTTAATGACTAATAATTTAAATATTGACGAAGATATTGTTAAAGCTGCGCTGGAATCGGTTTTATTTCCCAATGGCAAGTCGCTTATTCAAAATAAATACCTGCAATCCGTGGCGATTCGTGGTAAAATCGTGCATTTAGTCGTGGAATTGCCCGAAAATTACAAGCCACAAATGGCGGCTTTACGCAAAGAAATTGAATCAAGCGTCAAAAGGCTTGAAGGGGTTGAAAATTGCTTGTGTATTTTTACTGCCCATGATGCCCCAAAGCCAAGCGAAGCTAGGCATGACCATAAGCATGACCATAAACATGATGGGCATAATCATGCCCCGCAACAAGCACAAAAATCGCCATTTGATGACCAAGCAAAAATTCCCGGGGTTAAACATATTATTGCGGTGGCAAGCGGCAAGGGCGGGGTTGGTAAATCCACAACCGCGATTAATTTAGCTTGCGCTTTATCACGCTTGGGTAAAAAAGTCGCCTTATTGGATGCCGATATTTATGGTCCTTCGGTGCCAAGATTAACAAAGCTTAAAGACGCGAAACCGCAAACTGAGGGTAATGAATTTTTATTGCCTTTGCACGCATTTGACTTACAATTAATGTCCATTGGCTTTTTGGTAAGCGAAAATCAGCCGACTATTTGGCGCGGTCCCATGGTGATGAGCGCACTTAACCAAATGTTATTTAAAGTCAAATGGACGGATATTGATGTTATGGTGATTGATTTGCCACCGGGCACGGGCGATGCGCAACTAACTTTGGTGCAAAAAGTGCCTTTGTCTGGGGTTGTGATTGTGTCTACGCCCCAAGATATTGCCTTAATTGATGCCCGCAAAGCCATCAGCATGTTTCAAAAAGTCGGCACAAAAATTTTAGGTATTGTGGAAAATATGGCGTATTTTATTTGCGATAAATGCAACGCAAGGCATGAAATTTTTGCCAATGGCGGTGCAAAAGACGAATCGCAAAGCCAATCCGTGCCATTTTTGGGCGAAATACCCTTGGAAAAAATTATCAGAGAAACTTCGGACGCGGGCGAACCCATCGTTGTGTCGCATGCACAAAGCGAATCAGCGCAAGCTTATATGAAAATTGCCAAGCAAATTTTATTGGCGTTAAAAATATAACCCCGATTCCATAATATCATGGCGAATCACCGCGCCGGCACCAATGGTAATATTATCATGAATTTTAACTTGTGCGCCGATAATCGCGCCCGGTCCAATAATGCAATTATTGCCAATTTGCACGCCACCACAAATTATCGCGCCCGGACAAATATGACAATCAGTGCCAATTTGGCAATCATGGTTAATTATCGCGCCAGAATTTATAATACTGCCCGTTTGAATGATAGTATCAGTTTCAATAATTGCGCCCGCCATAATTTGCACCGCGGCATTAAGCCTAACCGAAGGGCTAATAATGGCGCGTGGGTGCGCGATGGCGGGTTGGCTAAAATGGCTGAATTTTTGCCGAATTTGCGCCCGAATTGCCGTGGATTTTATGCCACCAATCCCTAAGGTTAAGTGAAATTTATTGTCAATATTGTTGATAATATCATCATCACCCAAATAATCAAAATTTATATTTTGCTTAGATTTATCCGTATATCCTAAAATATGGCAATGGGTAAGATTTAAAATCTCGGCAATGATTTTGGCGTGTCCGCCACCGCCGATAATAATGTAATTATGGTTGGATAAGTTCATCTGTTCGGTAATCCTGATTGGCGGGAGTGCCCAAATATTGCCAAAAATATTTCGGCTTAATGCCGTCGCTCGGGCGTTTAACCCCTAAATTTTCATGATTAAAAATTTCGCCTTTGGCAATATTTTTAAGCGCGACTAAGGATTTACAAGCAATTTTTTGGTTGGCAATTTCGCGTTGATTGGGGCGTTTAATGCCATCGCCTTTGGCTAATTCAAATGCGCGGATTTTTGCGACTAATTGCTTGAATTCTTGGGGTTCGGTTGAAGCAATATGATCGGGTCCGTGCATATTTTTATCCAAGGTAATATGTTTTTCCAAAATTTGTGCGCCCATGGCAATGGCGGCAAAGGCAATGTCAATTCCCAAAGCATGGTCAGAATAGCCAATTTGGCAATGGGGGTATTTTGCTTGCAAAGTGTTTATCGCCCTTAAATTGCATAATTGCGCGGGCGCAGGATAATCAGTGATGCAATGTAAAATAGCAATTTTTTTGCCCAAAAAATGCCAATCAATCACCGAATTTTCGGTTGGTGGGTAATGTTTATAACCATTATAACAAATTTTTAACGCATCGTCAATATCCGATAAAATCGCCATGCCCGTTGATAAAATCAAATTTACGCCCGATTGGGCAATTTCATATAACAACGGCAAATTTGTTAAATCCCCCGAACCAATTTTAATTATCGGTAATCCGCATTTTTTAATTAATAAATCGGCACTTATTGGGTCAAAAGGCGTGGATAAAAATTGAATATTATGGCTCTGGCAATGGGCTTGAATCGCGAAATGATCAGATTCGCTTAATTCCAATTTTTTTAACATTTCATATTGCGACGATTGCGTATTGGTATTTTCTTGTTGATATTGCGCCATTTGTGCCGATTTAGTCACTAATAATTCGGCGCGAAAACTCTGAAATTTAATGGCATCTGCCCCAGAATTTGCGGCAACTTCCACCAATTTTTTAGCGATATTAATATCGCCATTGTGATTGACGCCAGCTTCGGCAATTATAAAAACACCCATTAAGCATTATCCCCATCATAAAAATACAAATTTATTGCGCCTCATAATCATCTGATTCCTTAATTTAATCATAATTGATTTTTTTTTCATTTCAAGAATTTTTTTGGGTTTTTATATTTATTGATAAAAAGGGTGGTTATTGCAATTTGCGCCCTTTAGTCTTGCGCTTAAATGGGCATAATGGAACAAAATATTTTGCGCACTTCGGTGGGATTCACCCAATCAACTTCACAACCCATGGGCATGAAAAAAATATCACCTGCTTGAAATTTTTGGGGCTTTTCGCCTTTGATAGTAAAAATCACTTCGCCTTGCAATAAAAACATTAATTCATGGCGGGGGAAAATCATGGTGCGCCGTGTATATGGCGTGCTTGACCATAAACCGACTGAAAATTGTTCGGACGCATCGTCATAACAATAATTCGCGCGCCAAAGGGGTTCATTGCCAATTACATTGGCTTTTAATGGTCCTTCAATTGCGCTAAGCTTAGCATTAATATCAATTTTTAATGGCAAATTTGCCGCCGAATTGGCAATGCCATTTTCAAAAATAACATATATTTTTTCAACATTTTCGGATTGTTCCCAAGCGCAATTTAAACCCTTAGGTATAAAAAAACTATCGCCCGCCACCATGGTTTCACTGCGCCCATCGGCAAGGTGAATTTTCACGCTGCCTTTTTTTAATATAATAAATTCATCAACAGAATAAGGACTCATTTGCGCGTTCCATGGCGTGCATGCCCATATTCCGACCGATAAACCAATTTTAGCATCGGTAAATAAATCAATTCCGCGCTGTTCGGGCTTGCCAAAAGCTACAAATTCATCGGCTATTTTTGGCAATAAAGGCAATTCGCCCGTATAATTACAATTAATAATGTTCATTTTTACTCCTTTTTTTAAAAATCAATACATCGCCCCGCATGTTCCCAATCATTATATCTTGTTGGCTCTAACCCTTGGGGTCCGCCTGATTCTTGGTGTTCATGGTGTTTTCTTTGCGCATCGGCGATTAATTTAGCTTGGTTTTCCGCCAAGGTGCGCGCGTCAAGCGGGGAAATTTCTTGGGCAATAATCGGTGCTGAAGGTTTAGGCTTGCCTGATTGCCCAAAAAAACCACTAAATTTTGTTAATTGCTTCATATAACCTGCACATTATCTAATAGTCTTGCTTTGCCCAATTGCGCGGCAACGATTAAGCGCGAAGGGCGCATGCAATTATCAACCATATCCAATGTTTCGCTGTCGCGCCAATCGCAATAATCAATTGATTGAAATCCTGCTTGGGTAATTTTCTCGGCGCATAAAGGTAAAATATTAGCGGGATTTTGCAAGGCGCGCAGGCTATCCGCCCCCCAAGAAATAATTTCAAATAATTTGGGTGCGATTTTACGCTCCTCGGCGGTTAAATAAGCATTGCGTGAAGACATCGCCAAACCATCAGTTTCGCGCACTGTGGGCGCACCTAAAATCTTAATATTAAAATCTAAATCTTTTGCCATTTTGCGAATAATCGTTAATTGTTGAAAATCTTTTTCGCCAAATATGGCAATATCGGGCATTGCTTGATTAAAAAGCTTGGCGACAACCAAAACTACGCCGTTAAAATGTCCGGGGGAACCCGTCCGCATAAATTATCACCCAATTTTTTTACCGACATTTCCGTGCCAAAACCTGATGGATAAATTTCGGATATTTTGGGCGCATAAACAAAATTTGCGCCTAATTGGGCTAATTTTTCAATATCAGCCGACAAGGGTCTTGGGTATCGGTCAAAATCTTCATGCGCGCCAAATTGCGCGGGATTGACAAAAATTGTGGCTATCACGCAATCGGCATGGTCAAACCCCATTTTAACTAAGGACATATGCCCATCATGCAATGCGCCCATGGTTGGAACTAAAGCAATTTTTTTATTTTTTTGCCGAAGCTGGCTGACGATATGGCGTAAATCGGCTAAATTTGCAATTAGCTCGGTCATTTTTGCACCCCATATAACTCATCATTTGACGGAAAAGAACCATCGCGCACCGCGCTTGCGTAATCTTTAACCGCATTTTGAATTTCACCCGCGACATCGCCAAATTTTCTGACAAATTTTGCGGTATAACCATTGTTAAAGCCAATCATGTCATCGCAAACTAAAATTTGCCCATCGCAATAAGGCGAAGCACCAATGCCAATGGTTGGCACAAGAATCGCTTGGGTAATTTGCCTAGCAATTTTTGCAACGACACCTTCAATCACGATATTAAATGCGCCCGCTTGGGCGACTGCATGGGCATCAGCCATAATTTTATCAACAGATTTATCATTTTTGCCTTGCACCTTAAAGCCACCCATCGCATTCACCCGTTGCGGTAATAAACCAATATGCCCCATAACGGGAATGCCGTGATTCGTTAATTTTTCAATCGTCGCCGCCATTTCCGTGCCCCCTTCAATTTTAACGGCATGGGCGTGGGTTTCTTTCATTACCCTTGCGGCATTAATAAAAGCTTGTTCGGGCGAGACTTCAACCGAACCAAATGGCATATCAATAACGACTATGGCATTTTTGCATTGACGGCGCACGGCTTTACCATGCCCAATCATTGTTTCAAGACTTACCGACAAAGTATCATCATACCCATAAATTTGCGTGGCAAGCGAATCGCCGACTAAAATAATATCAACATGTTCGTCTAAAATTCGGGCCATCGGAGCGGTATAAGCCGTTATAGCCACGATTTTTTGGGCGTTCTTGCGTAAAGCTAATTGTGGGATTGTGTTCATGAATTATCCTTTATTATTTAGGATTATACAATAAATTTTAATATATTACAAGAAATTATTGGTCGGAGCGGCGGGATTTGAACCCACGACCCCACGCCCCCCAGACGTGTGCGCTACCAGACTGCGCTACGCTCCGACAAATCTCTTATACGGCATAAAAATGATATTGCAAGTTTTTTTTATTGCTTTGCGTAATAAACTAAGATATAAGATGTTCCATGCAAATAGCTTTGGAAATTTTACCGACTTTTATTTTTGTTGGTTCATATGTAATGGGTTACGATTTAATTTGGGCAACGGGTTTCTGTATGCTCAGCGCGTTTATAGGCACTTTAATTATTTTAATCGTTCATAAAAAATGGTCAAAAATTCAAATTGCCAGCTTTATTTCATTCATGGTTTTTGGCGGTTTAACGATATTGCTTAAAGAGCCCAGCTATATTAAAATGAAGGCAACTTTTGTTTATTTATTTTTAGCATCAGGCATTTGGTATAGTGTTTATGTCAATAAACCCATAATTAAAATCTTAGCCGCCGATAAATTAGATTTAGATGATGCAACTTGGATTAAATTATGCCACCGATTCGCCATTTATTTTGTGGTTATGGCAAGTTTAAACGAAATTATTTGGCGCAATTTTTCCACGGATTTTTGGGTTTGGTTTAAGTTAGTCGGCGGTGTATTTGTATTTATGTTGTTTATTGGTTCGCAATTTTATTGGGCAAGTCAGCATATAAAGCAACAAGATAATTCCGAGAATCAGGCAAATTAACCCCCAAAATATCCGCAAGATTTTTTTTCAAAAAATAACCTGTTAAAATTAGTGATTGATAAATATCGGCTTTATTGGCAATTTCATTCTCATTCACCATAAAACTTGGTAATTGTAATAATTTATCTTGATATGGCAAACCCTCTTGATACGAAACGGCGCGTCCGCTTTTGGGCGAAACAAAGGCTAAACCATCATTGCGCCCCGAAATTGCCGATTTAGTTAAATCTAAACCATACCCCAAATATTGCAATAACCGAAGTTCAAACAAACAATACCGAAGCATTTGATTCGCAAATACCGATTGATTTTTTGCCAATAAATTGCTGAAATCTTCATAAATTTCGCGGTAAATCGCAAATTCTGGCAGGAATTTATTTACCATACCGCTAGCACTTAATAATATATGTAAAGATTCGGCATTATCCAAAATAATTCTTGCGCCATAATCATGAATTATTTCGCATTTCGCCGTGCCAAGATGTTCATGAAGCCTTGCTGAATAATCAATTTGAAAAATATTACCAATAATTTGTTGCGCCGATTTGTAAACCGCAACGGCAACTTTACCATGATTTTGGGTTAAAAATATTAACCGATTTTTCTTGGGCGATAATTGATGCACACCCAATAATATCGCATTATCCAGCCACTTAATCATTTATAAAGATTAATTGCCACTTGATATAATTCATTAACCAAATTTAATGCTGAAGACACTGATTGATAATTGCGTTGTTGCGATAATAATTCGGTAAATTGGTTGGTTAAATCCACATTAGAATTTTCAATATTACCGGGTTTTAACGATATGCTGGTTGAAGTGGCGGGGTCAAGTAATTTATAATCGCCCGTTACGCTGGAAAAACCAAAATGCGTGTTGGTTAAGTTTAGCAAACCATCAGGGTTGCGCACGCTAAGCACGGCTAATTTGGCGATAGTTAATTCTTGCCCGCTTGTATAAAAAGCTTTTATACCGCCATCGGCGGCAATAGACACATTTAATAACGAACTATCTTGATAGCCATCAGAATTATAAACAATACTTGTATCCTTTGACACGGCTTCTAAAATATTTTTATTAAACAACGAAACGGATTGATTGCGCACTAAATTCGGTTTAGTGGGTTCGGCATTCCAAACTATATCTAATTGCTTGCCATATGGTGGTTTTAATACACCAAACTCATCAAATGTAAGTGATTGCACGGGGTTTGTGATTACGCCATTCGCGGTTTCGTAAGTTATTTCCCATTGATGTTCGGCAATTTTTTTTGCTGTGCCTTTAATTTCTTGCTTATAATCAGCGGGGGTAAGGGCATCCGCGCTTTTGGTAGAAATTGCCCCATCAAAAATATTAAAACTAAAATTAAAATAATCATTAATATCGCCGACAACCGCCGTGGGATTTAATTGAAATTGCAAATCTACGCTTC
The DNA here is from genome assembly GCA_965262605.1 of Alphaproteobacteria bacterium. Taxonomy (GTDB): domain Bacteria; phylum Pseudomonadota; class Alphaproteobacteria; order JASGCL01; family JASGCL01; genus CBDHFN01. The sequence goes on from CBDHFN010000003.1 coordinate 964,115, forward strand.
GGGTTGATAAAGCCGAGCGTTGAATCGTGGCTTGTTCTATAATTATAGGTTTTAATTCTTGAATAGTCGCCACTTTGTCAAAAGTTCGCGTATTGGCATTATAAGGATAGCCAAGCACTACATTGCCCCCCAAGTCAGTTAAAACTGCAACTTGTTCGCCATTATCGCCCCTGACAACTTTGCGTTGGAACGAACCCGCATCGGTTAATTGATAAGATTCACCTAATGAAGCTTGGGCAAGATTGCTATCAGCATCCGATTGCGTGATAAAAAAACCATTGCCCGACAAGGCAACATCAAGCGGATTGCCAGTTTGCCCCAAATTGCCATCAACATTATTCGTGGCACGCACAAATGGTTCAGCCCCCGATAAACCCTTAGCATTATGGACATTATCATTTGAAATATCGTGGTTGATAAATTCGGAAAACCTTACATCTTGGCGTTTATAGCCGATGGTTGAAACATTCGCAATATTGCGCGATATGGACTCAATCGCCAAAGTTTGATTTTTAAGCGAGTCAGCAAGAATGGTAAAGTCGGAATATGCAGGCATGAAGATAATATATGCAAATTTTATGCCGAAAAGATGATGCGCTTGAAATATAGTCAAAATACCCAAGTGATTTAAAATAAATCACTTGGTTAAATTTTTGACTATAAAAGGGGGTTGTTAAGTGGGGATTTTGAGCTGTTGCGTTAGCACAGAGAAAAAATCCCCCTTAAACTTAAAATATTTAATCCCGTTAGCGATGATAATTTTTAATACTATTGGGGAATCAGGGTATAAATTAATGCTTGAAAATGTTTTTTTTGAATGTATAATATTGCTAATTATTTCATTACAAAAAGGCAGGGTAAAATGAATAAAAAATTAATCGCTGGCGGGTTAGCCGTCATAGTCGCAGGCGGCGGATATTTCGCCTATAACAACAATAATAAACCTGAGGGGCAATTAGATATTGTCGCATGGGCGGGGTATATTGAACGCGGTGAAACTGATAAAGCTTACGATTGGGTATCAGATTTTGAAAAAACAACCGGTTGCAAAGTCAATGTTAAAACCGCGGGCACTTCTGATGAAATGGTTACGCTGATGAATCAAGGTGGCTTTGATTTAGTGACGGCTTCGGGCGATGCAAGTTTACGCTTAATTGCGGGCAAAACCGTGCAAGCTATTGACATATCAAAAATCCCAAGCTGGAAAAATATTGATTCACGCTTGCAAGACGCATCATGGCACACCGTGGACGGCAAACATTATGGCGTGCCTTATCAATGGGGTTCAAATGTATTAATGTATAATACTAAGGTATTTCCAACCCCACCCGCCAGCTGGTCGGTGGTATTTAATGAACAAAAATTGCCCGATGGTAAATCAAATAAAGGTCGCGTGCAAGCTTTTGATAGCCCAATTTATATTGCGGACGCGGCTTTATATTTAAAATCGCATAAACCAGAATTAGGCATTAAAGATCCTTACCAATTAAACCAAGCGCAATATGATGCTGTATTGGAATTATTACAATCGCAAAAACCATTGGTAAGCCGTTATTGGCATGATGCGAATGTGCAAATTGACGATTTTAAAACCGAAGGCACCGTGGCATCGGGTTCTTGGCCCTTTCAAGTTAATTTATTAATTGGTGAAAAGAAAAATATCGCATCGGTGATTCCCGAAGAAGGCGCAACAGGATGGGCGGATACAACCATGCTGCACGCCAAGGCAAAACATGTTAATTGCGCTTATAAATGGCTGGAACATTCTATTAATAAGAAATTACAAGGTGATTTAGCCGCATGGTTCGGTTCCGTGCCCGTAGTTTTAGACGCGTGTAAAGGCAATGAATTATTAACGGACGAGGGTTGTAAAACCAATGGGCTTGATAATTTTGAAAAAATCAGCTTTTGGCGCACCCCCGTTGCTGAATGCAAAGACCATAATAATCAATGTATTCCTTATTCCCAATGGGCAAAGGATTATGTGGCTTTGATTGGTGCTAACTAACAAAATGTCATTAAAAATTACGAATATCAGTAAATCTTTTGATGATATTGTTGTTTTAGATGCCTTAAATATGGAGATTCAAGATGGCGAATTTTTTGCCATCTTGGGTGCTTCTGGGTCTGGGAAAACATCATTATTACGAATTATCGCGGGTTTTGAAAAACCCGATACGGGTCAAATTATTATTGATGGGCAAGATTACACGAACGAGCCCGCCAATACGCGCCCAACCGCCATGGTATTTCAAGATTATGCTTTATTCCCGCATTATAATATTTTGGATAATATTTCATATGGTTTGATGATTCGCGGTGTTGCCAAACATGAACGATATGCCCAAGCCCAAACCATGATTAATTTAATGAAATTGCAAGGTTTGGAAACCCGCAAACCGCATCAATTATCAGGTGGTCAAAGGCAAAGAGTTGCCTTGGCGCGTTCATTAATTTTTAAACCAAAAATTCTTTTGCTTGATGAACCTTTGGGGGCATTGGATGCAGCTTTACGCGAAAATATGCAACAAGAATTAAAAAATTTACAAAAAACATTGGGGATTGCGTTTGTTTTTATCACCCACGACCAGCAAGAAGCCATGGCTTTGGCGGATAGGATAGCCATTATTAATCAAGGCAAACTGGAACAAGTCGCCAAGCCCGATGGTATTTACCATCAACCGCAAACTCAATATGTCGCACAATTTATTGACAAAGCCAATATTTTTTCCAAAGAATTATTGCAATCGTGGCAAAATGGCGATTATGGGCAAGAATTTTATAGCTTGCGAAGCGAAAAAATCCAAATTAATCCGCAAAATACATATGATTTTATCCAAGATGCCGTGGTGGAATCTTGTTTATATCAAGGTAATTTTTATAAAATATTTGCCAAGATAAATGATACGGCAATAAATCTTAAATCTTCGGTTGCAATTCCCGCCAATATAGTTATAAAAATTGGCTTTAACCGCGCGGATTTATGGGGATTATCGGCATGAGCCAACAGAATATTCAGAATCTTGAACGGATTTTCTATCAATTTCCGAAAACAAAGATTTTGGCTTTATTGGCAATACCTGTTATTTTTCTCTTAATTTATGGCGTGTCGCTGTTAATTTTATTTTTGCAAAGCTTTTACCGCTTAGACGATTTTTCTGGTGCTATTATTGCCGATTATAATCTTAATAATTATATCGCTTTGGGCGAAATTGCCAATATTCATATTATTTTACGCAGTTTTTTAATGGCGTTAATTGTCAATATTTTGGCAATAATCATTGGCTTTCCGATAGCGTGGTATATGGTGGCGCACGCCAAGGGGCGCATGAAATTTTGGTTGTTTTTTGCGGTTATGATGCCTTTATGGTCGGGGTATTTAGTGCGTGTTTATGCGTGGAAAATGATTCTTGCCAAGGAGGGCGTGCTTTATAGTATTTTGTCATATTTCAATGCCGATTGGTTGATTGATGCGGTTTTATCCGTGCCATTATTGGGGGGTAATTCATTAAGCCTAAGTTATTTTGGCACTATCATCGTGTTTTTATATTTATGGTTGCCTTATATGATTTTACCGATTGAGGCAAATTTAAGCAAAATGGCGAAAAATATTCGTGAAGCTTCGCAAGATTGCGGGGCAAGTGCGGGGCAAACCATGCGCTTTATCGTGATTCCTTTGGCAATACCGGGGATTGCGGCGGGGTCTTTATTTGTGTTTGCGCTAACTTTGGGTGATTATATCACGCCGCAAATTATTGGTCCTTCGCGCTTAGTGATTGGTCAAGCAGTATATGTTTTTCAAGGTAATGCGGGCAATTTACCGCTTGCCGCCGCGTTTAGCGTGGTGCCGTTAATTATTATGTTGCTGTATTTGTCAGTAGCCAAAAAATTGCGAGCCTTTGATGATTAAAAAATTATTATCCGTTTGGGTGTTTTTGGGCATGGCGTTTTTAAATTTGCCGTTGATGTTAATTTTTCTTTATGGTTTTACAACCGAAGAAAAATCATTTGTCTTTCCACCACCAAGTTTAACTTTACATTGGTGGCAAGTCGCATTCCAAGATCGCCCAGATATTTGGCGCGCGATGGCTTTATCAGTTGAAACGGCGATTTGGGCAACTTTAATTGCGTTAGTCTTAGGCACGCTAAGCGCAATGGCGATGGCGCGCAAGCAATTTTTTGGGCGTGATATTTTGTCAATTTGGTTGATTCTGCCGATAGCATTACCCGGCATTGTCACGGGCATCGCCCTTCGGTCAAGTTTTTATGCGCTAAATTTAGATTTTTCCTTATTTACCCTGATTTTAGGGCATGCAACTTTTTGTATTGTGGTGGTCCATAATAACGCCATAGCCCGTTTGCGCCGTTTATCGCCCAATTTGATGGAAGCGTCCGCCGATTGCGGGGCAAATTTTTGGCAAAGCTTTTATTTTGTAATTTTGCCAAATATCAAGGGCGCATTATTAGTCGGTGGCTTGCTGGCATTTGCGCTTTCTTTTGATGAAATTATTGTCACGACTTTTACCGCGGGGCAACAAACAACCTTACCAATATGGATGTTTAACGAATTAATTCGCCCGCGGCAACGCCCCGTGACAAATGTCGTGGCGATTATTGTTATTTTATTGACTTTATTGCCGATTTTTATTGCGTATTATTATTCCAAAAAAGACAGCGAAGAATAAAATCATTTGCATCAGCAACGAATCGGGTTTATATAAAAATATGCGCCATGATTTTGTCACCCCAATTATCAAAGAATTAAACAAGCCCATTATTGAAATTTACGGCAGGATTCAAGCAATTACTGGCAGTATGATTGAAGTAAGCGGGGTCATTAACCGCGTGGCTATTGGCGACAGGCTAAATTTAATTTCCAAAAATGGCGATAATCAAGTATTGGCTGAAATTATTGGTTTTCGCGATAATAATGCTTTGGTCATGCCATATGGTTCGGTTGATGGTTTAGGTTTGGGGTCAAAGGCGATTATCGCCAAAAATTCGGCGCATATTTATCCATCAATGGAATGGATTGGGCGCGTGGTTAATGCGTTTGGCGAACCCATTGATGGTAAAGGCGAATTGACCACGGGCGAATTGAAAATTCCCATTAAACAATCGCCGCCTCCCGCCCATTCCAGACGCCGAGTTGGCGGTAAATTAGATTTAGGCGTGCGGGCATTAAATGCTTTTACCAGCTGTTGTTATGGGCAAAGACTGGGCATTTTTGCGGGTTCTGGCGTGGGAAAATCAGTTTTATTATCCATGATTGCAAAATATAGCAGTTCGCAAATTGTCGTTATTGGCTTAATCGGCGAACGCGGGCGCGAAGTGCAAGATTTTATTCAAGAAGATTTGGGCGAAGAAGGCATGAAACGCGCCGTTGTTGTGGTGTCAACCTCGGACGAACCTGCCTTGCAACGCCGTGAAGCCGCGCTTACCACCATGGCGGTTGCGGAATATTTTCGCGATATGGGGTTGTCGGTTATGTTATTGATGGATAGTGTCACGCGCTTTGCCATGGCGCAACGCGAAATTGGTTTGGCAGTGGGCGAACCACCAACCACCAAGGGCTACACGCCCAGTTGCTTTGCCGAATTGCCAAAACTTATGGAACGCGCAGGTCCGGGGTCGGATAATTATCATGGCGTGCAACAAGGCGATATTACGGCTTTTTTCACCGTGCTGGTTGATGGCGATGACCATAATGAACCCATCGCCGATGCGGTGCGTGGTATTTTAGATGGGCATATTGTTTTAGACAGAAATATCGCGAATCGCGGACGATTCCCCGCCGTAAATATTCTTAAATCGCTTTCAAGAACCATGCCCGGTTGCAACAGCGAAGCCGAAAATGTAATTGTCAATACCGCGCGAAAATATATGGCTTTATACGATGATATGAGCGAATTAATTCGCTTAGGGGCTTATCGCAAAGGATCAAACCCCGAAGTTGACAAAGCGATATTTTATAACCAAGATTTTGAAGATTTCTTGCGGCAATATAAGCATGATGCGACAAGTCTTGATGTTTCATATGAATTATTGGCAAAAATTCTTGATAAACAAGAAGGCGCGGCATGAGTAAAACTCTGAACGCTTTAATGCGCCTGAAACGCATGGAAATTGATGAAATGCGCATGGAATTAAACCGCTTATTAGATGCCTTGCAACGCACGATTGAAACGATTGAAGAGCTTAATCGCCATCGCCTAAATGAAAAATTGGCAATGCAAGAAAATTTGGGCAATGTGAATTATGTCGCCAGTTATTACGCCTATATTGCCTATACTGAAAAAGAGGGATTGAGGCTTCATGATATTAAAACCCGCCAAGAATACGCTATCAGCCAATTGCAAGATAAAATGCGCGAATTATTCGGTGATTATAAAAAATATGATATTATCAAAGAAAATCAAATTCAAACCCAAAAAACCGAAGAACAACGGCTTGATAAGATTTTCTTGGACGACCTTGCAGGGCAAAGGGCGACTAATCTTCGTTGATTTTATCTAAAACTGCGCGATAGCCGTGGTATGGCTCGTCTTTAAGAAATCTTGCAACCCTGCCGATAGTTGTCAAGCTTGCGCCTGTCATGGCGTGAATATCGCGATACGACAAATTACCCTGTTGCAATAAACGGCAAACGCGCCATCTTTCCGCCAAAGCGTGTAATTCTTGGGGCGTGCAAAGGTCTTTTAAAAAATTTAATATTTGTTGTTCATTTTCGCATAATAAAAATGCTTGGCATAAATCATTAATTGATTGGTGATTATGGGTTTGAACCATCTTAAATCCTTGTGCTTTTGTCGTATTACGATAGCACAAAATATCAATTTTGCAAGCGATTTAAAATAAAAAAATACTTTTATGTCGCATCAATTCATTTTGGCTCTATAATTTAAAATTAGTTGATAATTATTGAAATTACTATATAATAAATTTATTATAAATAATATGGGCATCACAGCATGAAACATGATAATTACGAAATTCTTAATTTAATCGGTTATGGTTTAAGTAAATTTGACAATGATTTCATCAATGAATTTGGATTTAAGAGTAAATTAAGTTTTTTTCAATATCTTGTTGAAAATAAAATTGCACAAACGACAAGCGTCATAAAAAATAGAATGGATTTATTTGATTGCTTTTTTGACAACGCTCGCAAAGGTTGGTGGCAAAAGGGCAACGCATATATTCATAGAAAAATATTAATTGATAGTTTATATGGACATGAAAATGCGCAGGGCTATGCAAATATTATAAAATTATATTTAATGGAAAATTTTCAATTCACAAATTTGGTTGTTAAAGATTCGCCGATTATAAAATCTGGCTTCAAAAAGCTTCAAGAAACAGGTATGCAGGCGGAGTTATTTTTTATGAATAATTACCAATCAATCGGATTATTTAAATTATGTAAATTATTTGATGCTAGATATTTTGGCGATGGTTATGATTTTATGTTGGAAAATGAAAATAATAATTTATTTCTTATAGAAGTTAAAGGTATTCGTGAAAAAAATGGTTCAATTAGAATGACCGAAAATGAATATGATAAAGCATTAGAATACAAGGAAAAATTTATTTTAACAATCGTTGCTAATTTAAATGATAAGCCAAATATGATTATATTTGAAAATCCAATCGCTCAGCTTAATTTTGAAAAAAAAGAGATATTTCCTAAAAAAATTATTACTGAATATCATTTTAAAATTTAATTTCATAAAATTTAACCATTTGTCAAATTGCGTATTAATTCTTGACGCAAATTAGTATATCCAAAAAATATTCTTAAAAATTAAAAATAATATTTGAAATTACCAAGAATCTGGTTATGTTGTTTGTGAGTAATATTTTAAATTATAAGGAAAATCCCGCCGTTGTCTATTTACCTTGCGCCTGATGAGGAATCTGAAAAAAACTTGCAACCCAAGCATGACTTGGGTTGGCTGGGTGCTGATGATGCGCAAGAATCACCCCAAAATACCCTAACTAATCTTGTGCGTAAATTTTGGTTGCAAGAAAAAATTTACGATAATTGGGTGAATATTCAAGAATTTAGCGATGACAAAGCATGTCTTATGGCGATGGCGCAATTGGTAAAATCAGTTGAATCAATTCAATTACGCATGGTTATGACTGATTTTTCCATCATTGATGGCAATAATAATTTTCAAAATATATTATTAGTATCGGCAAAGCAAAATGGTTTTTTAAGTTTTAATGCTGATTTTTCCCATGCCAAAGACAGCAGGTCTAACAGCGAATTATCGCCTTATTTAATGGAACATATTCAAAATGTCGCCCCTGAATTTAATCTTGAAGATTCGCACCAATCTTCACCCGCCCCAGTTAAGCCGCCGCTTAGTGAAATTATGGGCGATGATATGCTGGTTTTAAGCAATGAGCAAATTCGTGATATGCTTCAAGCGGAATTAGCCCCGCATTTAGCCTATATTTCGCAATTGGTTAAGGCAGAATTAAATAAGCATTTCGGCGATGCCCCCGATGAAAATATCAGCGAAACCCCACAATCGCCAGAATTGCCAAGCCAAGAAACACCAATAAATCCCCTGCATACAAGCGAAGTTGAATCGGTGCCAGAAAATCAAAATTACTATAAGCCAAGTTATGTCATCGCGGCAAGTGAGAAATTTGACATTCCCATGCCAAAAGCGGTTGATAAACTGCATAAAGGCGATTTTTATGGACAAAAACCTGACGAAGCTGTGCAAGTTCCCTTACAAAATCCCACGCAAAACCACCATGAAATTGCATCGCAAATAAATGATGCAAAACCACAAACCGAAGAAACATTAATTCTTGATTCATGGGATATGCGCCAAACTTTACGGGCACCGGGGCGCAAAACTGCCATGAAATCGGTGCAAAATTTAAGCTTAATGGCGCCGCAAATGCCAAGCGATACCAGCAATCCATTTTCTTTATTTAACCCCAAAGAAGAACAATTTAGCGATAATTATTTTCAAGAATATCACGAAAATCCCTTGAAAAATATGCGGAGCATGGCAATTAATGACAATCGCGCCCATCAATCGCGCATTCAAGGCAGGCATCAAAGTCGCCCGCAAAAGCAAACTAATTCTAATCAACCAAGGCGCAAATCTAAAAAACTTGCAAGTAGCCTTGTTGTCGGATTTTTGGCGGTATCTGGCGCGTTAGGCTTGATGCAAAAGGATAATATTCAGCAAGTTGTCGCCAAAATGGGTGATAGTTTTACGACTTTGTTGCCCGAAGCCGATTTAGTTGATGCGGTAAGGCGCGCGAATCCCGTTATGGTGCGCCAATTATTAGAAAAAGGCGCAAACCCCAATTCAAAGGATAGATACGGCGACCCTGTCATATTGACTGCGGCGCGTTTATCGGATATGGCGTCGTTAAATTTATTGGCGCAAGGCGGCGCAAAATTAACCGAAAAAGATAAATTTGGGCAACCATTAATTTATACTCTGGCGCAAGAGGGCAGGGTAGAGCCACTTGAAGCCATGCTAAAATTGGGCGCACCGATTGATTATCGTGTCGGTAATTCTTGCCGAACCCCATTGCAAATTGCCGCAGAAAACGGGCGCACCCGTGTTGTGCAATTATTAACGGAAAAAGGGGCGGAGATTGGTAAATTACCCGGTTGCGAAAAAGCCCCGCAAGATTATGCGCTTAATACCGAAATTTCTGATATTTTTCAAAAAGCCGCCGCGGATAGATTAGAAAAAACCCAAAAAGCAAACCCCGAAATGCAAAGCGCCAAGCTTACTGACCCGACTATCAAAACCGATGATGCGGCAAAACCGCTTGGTGCATTTGAGCAAAAATTAGTTGCCGCCATTAAAACCAATAATTTAAAAATTGTGCAAGAAACCCTTAAATCCGCGCCAGAGGGTGTTAAATTTGCGGATTTAAATATTTTTGTTTCGGGGGTTTCGGGCACAGCTTACCGCAATATCACCGATTATGCGTTGTTGCAAAAATCTTTTCCAATTGCGGCTTTTTTTCAAAAGAAAATGGGCATTTCTTACACACCCGAGATGTTGCATTGGGCAATTGATGAGGGCGATAAAGCTGAATATAAAGATTTAACCAAATTTTTAATTAGATTAGGGGGCGATGTTAATAGTTTTCAAGCAGGCTTAACGCCGTTAATGCGTGCCGCGGTGCGCAACCGCACCGAAATTGTTGAAAGCCTTTTGAAAGCGGGCGCAGACCCGCAATTAAAATCAAACAAGGGCGAAACTGCGGCGAATTTAGCGTCTTTGACGGGTAATAAAGAGCTTTTGGAAATGTTGATAATGGCAGAAAAAGAAGGCGAGTATCACGCCGTCATGGGTAATTTTACTTGGTCAGATAATTTAGCCGATGTTGAGAAAAATTCCGAAGTTTGCACCGATATTCAAGATGGATTTAGGGCGTGTAAATTAAAGAAAACCGAATGGTTAGGCGAAAAAAATGTCGTGATGATTGCGTTGTTTGATAAATTAAACGCCAATAAATTAGTCGCACTGCAAGTTGATTTAGGGTTAACCAATGATTCCGAAGCATTGAAAAAATATTTTGATAAAATAATTTATAAAATTACCCAAAATATTCCAAAAAATCATCATAATTTCACGGATAAACGCGAAACTAAAAATATTCCGTTATTCGCTGGCTTGGCAAGCAAGACTAAGGCGCATGAAATTTATTCTTATTGGTCAGACGAAGATAGGCAAAAACCCGTATTTATTCATATTAAAATGCAGGCTGATAAAGCCGATGCAGGTTCAATTCGCGTTAAAATCGGCAATCCATTTCGGGCGGGATAATTAAATTTGCTTGCGTAATGATGGACCGATATTATGAAAGCCATTGCGCATAAAAAATTCTTCGGCGGCTTGTTTATCGCCACCTTGGGGCAAGGATAATTCAAGCCACCGCCAATTATTTTGCACCGAAAAATCGTGAATATAATCAAGCATTTTCAAACCAACCCCTTTTGACCTTGCGCTTGGCAAGACAAAAAATTCCATAATTATACCAAATTTTCCCCGCGCATGCACGGCGATAGCCTCGGTAATAGTCATCACGCCAACGGCTTCGCTTTCGTTATAGGCAATGATTGCATGGGCGTTATTATTGGCTAATAAATCCTCGGCGGCGATTTGAATTTGTTTCGCGCTTGGCTTATCTTCGTTGGCGAATGATTCTTGAATTAATTGATTGACTAAAATAGCAATCATATCGGCATCGCCTGATTTTGCCGCGCAAATTATAATATTTTCAGTCATGATTTTTGCCATTTCGTTAAAGATTCATTGTCTTTTTGTTGCGATTCCACCCAATTAGCCTTAGTTTCACTAGATTCTAATTTCCAAAATGGGGCTTGCGTTTTTAAATAATCCATCATCATTTCTACGGCGGAAATAGCATCTTGGCGATGCGCTGATGCCGCCCCGCACAGCACAATCGGCTCACCAACATCTAATTTGCCGTATCGGTGAATAATAATGGTATTTTGTATCGCAAATTGCTTTTTAGCTTGAAGGGCAATATCATTTAAGCATTTTTGTGCCATTTGCGGATAATGTTCCAATTCCATGGATAAAATTTTGCCACCTGCGTTAAAATCGCGCACTTTACCAATAAAAATATTCACCGCACCGATAGTATTATCGGCACTTAAATATTTATATGCCGATGAAATGTCAAAAATATCAGGCTGAATTATAATCATGGTTTGCGCAAGTTGCTGATTAAGGCGCTTGTGTCATGGCGATTGCCACCCTTCATTTGCACTTGGGCGTAAAATTGGTCAACCAACGCCGCAACGGGAAGGCTTACGCCCATGGCTTGCGCTTGGTTTAAGCAAATTCCAAGGTCTTTACGCATCCAATCAACGGCAAAACCAAAATCAAACTTATCGTCAAGCATGGTTTTATAACGATTTTCCATTTGCCAGCTTTGCGCCGCACCGCCTTTGATTATGCTGATGACTTTTTCCATGTCCAAGCCCGCGACTTGTCCAAAATTAATTGCCTCGCTTAAAGCCTGCACTAAGCCTGCGATGCAAATTTGATTAACCATTTTCGCCAATTGCCCCGCGCCAACTTCGCCGACTAAACCGCAAGTTCGCGAATAATGCGCCATAAAAGCTTGCGCTTTGGCAAAATTTGCTTCTGTGCCACCCACCATAATGGATAAAACGCCATTCACCGCGCCAGCTTGCCCGCCCGACACGGGAGCGTCCAAAAATCCGCCGCCAATTTCATCGGCTTTTTGCGATAATTCCCGCGCGACAATCGCCGAAGCAGTCGTATGGTCAATATAAATCGCACCCTTTTTCATGGCGTGAAACGCGCCGTCTTTGCCAATGGCAACTTCGCGCAAGTCATTATCATTACCCACGCAACTGATAATAATATCGGCATTTTCGGCGGCTAATTTGGGGGTTTTCGCCAACGAACCGCCATATTGCTTCACCCAAGATTCAGCTTTTGATATATTGCGGTTAAATACCACAACTTCGTCATTGCCCTTAGTTTTTAAATGCCCTGCCATGGGATAGCCCATAACCCCCAAACCAATCCAAGCGACTTTTGCCATTTTTTATCCTTTATAATATTAAAACTAATTATTTTTACCATATAATTATTCGGAATCAAATAAAATTATTGCATTATTGGTGAAATTATCATAATAAATGCGCAGTGTCTGCGTAGCTCAGATGGATAGAGCACAGGATTCCTAATCCTGGGGCCATGGGTTCGAATCCCGTCGCGGACACCATATTAAATTTAATTTTACTTTGTTGAAAAAATATAGTATGATAATTTAAGATTTTAAGGAATATTATGTTATTAGAATACCGCGTCAGTAATTATAAATCAATCGGCGAAGAGCAGGTTTTGTCGCTTGTCGCCGATGATAAAGACGATTTATGGCGCAGGCAAAATTGCACAAAAATAAAATATAAAGGCAAGGATTTATGGGTGAATAAATTTGCCGCGCTTTATGGTGCCAATGCCAGCGGTAAAACGAATTTCTTAAACGGATTATTTGATTTTTGGCTTGTTGTGCAAAATTTTAATAACCAAGCACCAGATTTTGAATGGTCATCAGATTATTGCATGTTAAATAAAAAATACAAAGATTACCCCACCAAGCACCATGTTAAATGTTTTTTGAATGAAAAATTTGTGCAATATGAAATTGCCTATAATTCCCGCGGTATTGTTGCCGAAAATCTAGAAATATATAATAATTCAGGTGATTTGGAATGGAAAATTAATCGGCAAATCAATGAACATGGTGAATATGAATATATATTTGCGTCCGAAGCTTTGGCAAAAGAATCCCAAAAAAATCAAGACGAAATAAACCAATATTCGCGCGAAATACACGCCAAAATATTATTTGTTAATTTCTTGGCAATCAAGAATATCACTTTTTTTCCAGAGTTTAAGCAATATTTATCAACTTTTTTAATATCTAAATTTTTTAGCGTGGAATATTCAAGGGATAATCTTTTTAAAAATAATTTATATCAAGTGCTTAAAAAACCAAAATTAAAGGCAAAATTATTAAAATCATTGAAAATAATTAACCCAAAAATTGTGGCAATTAATATTTCCACGGAACAAATTCGCATTAATAACGAAATGCGCACCGAACCCGCCATTGAAATTACCTATAAAGACAAAAAAAATTACGAATTTTTTATGAATATAAAAAATGAATCGCACGGCACCATGGAATTTATTCCATATATTGCTTTGTTTTTGCAATTAAATGAAATACATGAACCAACAAAGTTATTGGTAATTGACGAAATTGACAGAGGCATGCACCCGCATTTATTGGAATTTATCATGAAACAATTGCCCAAATTGCAAAAATCGCAAGTGATATTCACCAATCATGCTTATTATACTATGCAGGCAAAATTAATGCGTAAAGACCAAATTTTCTTGGTAAATCGTGATGAAAATGACAATCAATCACAATTAAAGCGGCTATCTTCGTTTAGCTATCATGAAAAAATGAATAAATCATTATGGCATCTGGATTATTATAATGGTTCATTTGGGGCTGTGCCTGATATATCAACCAATGATGATATTATAATTTAGTGATGGGGCAATGCCATGGATTTATTCCCTTATCAAGAATCGCCCCAAAAATTTAAACCCGCCATTATGATTTTAACCGAAGATGAAAAATCTTCAAATTTTTATTTTAATGCGATTCAAGATGATTACCCCAATTTAATTATAAAAAGCGAATTTATTGGGCATACAAAATCGCATTTAATCACCAATCACGCGATTGAAAAAGCCAAAGAAAATAAGCAAGCTATGTTTTTTGTGGTATATGATGTCCATAATAACGATGAAATAAAAAACGACCAAAAATCACAAAATTTGATAAAAAATGCAAATTTAGCAAATCTTGCCTTAATAATTTCAAAACCTTGTTATGAATTATGGGTGCTGTTGCATTTTAGCGATGATTTAAGCAATATCACCAATGAAAAAAGCGTGATAGCAGAAATTAAGAGCAAAACGATTTTAAAACGATATTCAAAAAAGCACGATAATGTGTATAAAAAAATTAAAGAACATACTAAAATTGCGCTAAATAATGCCAAAAAAATTGCCGAACACCCTATAAAAACCGATATTCACCAAATATTTGAGCATATTGATTCCGATGCTTGAAATTATCATAACTGATATAAAAGGTAGTGCGCCGTGCGCTTTGGGGGCGAAAATGTGGTATGATGGGGTGAATTTTTTGGGCACGATTGGCGGGGGTGATGCCGAATTTCAAGCCATGCAGGACGGCATAAATTTTTTAAAATCTTCGCACGAATCTTTGCAAAAATCCTATATTTTAGGGGGCACAAATAAGCAATGTTGCGGCGGTAAAATTACGGCGTTATTTCAAAAAATCCCCCAAGACCAAGTCGCGATTCGTGCGCAAAATCATCAATTGCGCCCCCAAAAAATTCTGTTAATTGGTGCAGGGCATGTCGGGCAAGAGGTTGCCTTATTATTGCAAAGGGCTAAATTTGTCTTTGATTGGCTTGATGTGCGCGAAGAATACCGACTAAATGCAAAAAATATAGTGCAAAATTGTAAAATATTGTCGCATATAAACAAATCAAGCGGATATGATTATTCTATTATTATGGCGCATAATCATGAATATGACTTGCAATTTTGTTATGACTTATATCATGAAAAATTAATAAAACGCCGAATTTTGCTGTTGGGTTCTGAATCTAAATCAGCAAAAATGCGGCATTTGTTAAAAAATCTTTTGGGTGAAGCATGGGTTGATGGTGAATCAAAATTTGAATGCCCGATAGGTTCGTTGAAATTAAATGATAAATCGCCGTTTAGCGTGGCTTTGCAAGTTGTATCGCGGTTATTTATGATAATTAATGAGGATAAAAATGAACAATGATTTTACAAAATACCCCCGCGATTTATGGGGTTATGAACAAAAAAAGCCCGCGGTAGTTTGGCAGGGTAATGCCAGTGTTGCCGTGCAATTCGTGCTTAATTACGAAGAAGGCGGCGAAAATTGCCATCTACACGGCGACCCGTTATCCGAAGCATTTTTATCCGAAATTGTCGGTGCTGACAAGCGCGATGCGCGCCATATGTCCATGGAATCAATCTATGAATATGGTTCAAGGGCAGGGGTTTGGCGGTTATTGGATTTATTCCGAAGCCATAACGCGCCATTAACAATTTTTGCCGTTGCCAAGGCAATGGAAAAGCACCCCGCAGTTATTGAGCAATGCCTGAAAGACGGGCATGAAATTTGTTCGCACGGCTTAAAATGGATTGATTATCAATATATTGACAAAGAAACCGAACGCCAACATATGCAAGAAGCCATCGCGATTCATAAAAAAATCACTGGTGAGCGACCATTGGGGTGGTATACCGGGCGCACGGGACCCAATACGCGCGATTTAGTCGCCGAAGATGGCGGATTTATTTATGATGCTGATGATTATTCCGATGATTTGCCTTTTTGGTCAAAAATTATTAAAAAACCGCATTTAATCGTGCCTTATACATTGGATTCAAACGATATGCGCTTTGCCACGCCCCAAGGTTTTCATAATGGCGAGCAATTTTTTCAATATTGCAAAGATGCGTTTGATTGTCTTTATGAAGAAGGAAAAACAAGCCCCAAAATGTTGTCAATTGGCTTGCATTGTCGCTTGATTGGCAGACCGGGGCGCATTATGGGCTTGAAACGATTTTTGGAATATGTGCAAAAACACGATAAAGTTTGGATTACGCGCCGTATTGATATTGCCAATTTATGGCGCAACCAATTTCCATACCGAGGATAATTATGTTAGCAAATTTAAGCAAATCGCAATTTATGGCAATTCTGGGCGGGATTTATGAAAAAACCCCTTGGGTTGCCGAACAATATTGGCAAAGTTTTGTCCATAATCAAGAAAAATGGGATAATTTTGCCGAAACTAATGCCGAAATGCAAAAAATTGTCAAAAATTCTGATGCAAGTCTAAGGTTAAAAATTTTGCAATCGCACCCTGAATTAGTCGGTAAATTAGCTTTGGCGGGGAAATTAACCGCCGAATCAACGCGTGAGCAAGCGGGCGCGGGCTTAAACCAATGTTCGCCCGATGAATTTCAAGAATTCCAAACCCTTAATAGCCAATATAATGAAAAATTTGGATTTCCATTTATTGTGGCGGTAAGTGGTAAATCGCGCCTTGAAATTTTACAAATTTTTAAAAGCCGCGTCAATAATGATTATGATGCAGAATTTCAAGAAGCAATGGCGCAAGTTTATAAAATTGCCGAAATTCGCTTGAAACAAGTTTTTGAAAACCCTGAAACCCAAACTAACAAAGGATAAAAAATGTCAGCACCGATTCCAAATCTTCCAGATTATTGTGAAAATACCCCCAATATGGCAAGCCACCGATTGGGTGCGCGCGCTTTATTTACCACGAACGATTTCTTTGCCAAAGTTGACAGAATGTTGCAAGATTCTGAACCAGTATTTGATGTTGAATTATATGATGATAACGGCAAATATATGGACGGCTGGGAATCGCAACGGCGCCGTCATGGTGGTCATGATATTGCCATTGTTAAGTTAGCGTTTAACGGGCAAATTCAAGGCGTGAATATTTGCACTAAATGGTTTACGGGCAATTACCCTAAGGGTGCAAGCATTGAAGCGGGTGTTTTGCCCGAAAATGGTGATTATGAAAAAGTTCAATGGACGGAAATTTTATCGGCGCGTGATTTAGTCGGCGATGGCGATAATTTCTTTCCCATTCAAGACCAAGGTAAGTATAATGTTGTGCGCTTGCATATTCACCCAGACGGCGGGGTGGCAAGATTGCGGGTTTACGGCAATGCTTGGGCAGATTTTGACTCGTTAAAGAAAAATAAAGGCGTGATTGAATTATCATCTTTATTATATGGCGGGCGAATAATTGGTTATAATAATGCGCATTATGGGATTGTCCATAATTTGCTTGCCCCTGATAAAGCGGTTAATATGGGCGATGGTTGGGAAACGCGCCGCCGCCGTGAACCCGGGTATGATTGGATTGTCATTGCACTTGCCCATGCGGGAATAATTGAAAAAATTGAAGTTGATACTGGTTATTACAAGGGGAATTATCCCGATAAATGCTCAATTAATGGCGGGTTAATTACTAATTTAAATGATTCGGCGATTATCACCGATGCAATTTTTTGGGAAGAAATTCTTGCGCCATCAAAATTATCGGCGAAAAACAACCATGTTTTTGATAATATTAGCTATGATAAACCCGTATCACATATTCGGTTAAATATTTACCCCGATGGCGGAGTTGCAAGATTGCGTATTTGGGGTAGGGTAGCTTAATTATCCTCTTCGTCAATTAAATCATTTTGGTAATTATGCCATTCTGCCTCACGCGATAAATGGGCGTAATCGTTATATTTAATGGCGGGGTTGGCGATATATTCTTGGGGATTTTTGCCGTAATAAGCTTCAATTTGCGCCAATAATTTTTGATAAACTTCATGGCAAATATCGCTAAACGAAGCTTTTTTTGATGAAAAATTAATAATTTCCGAATTATCAGGGTTTTTGGCGATAAACCAATATTCGCCTTGAATATCATATTGGTTGGGGTTTTCACAAATGCCACTAAACAAGCCGTGCTTTAAAATTAAAGCTGTTAAGGGAATTTGCGGGGCTTCGCCATTGGCGCGTTTCGTGGCATTGGGCGGTTCGTAAGTTTTATAATCAATCACAACCATTTGTTCCGCCCTTAAATCAATGCGGTCGGCGCGGGCAAGACAGGAAAAATCATATTTATCGCTTACGCGCCAATCACCTTGAATTTCTGTGTAAATTTTCCCGAAATTATTTTGAATTTGTGCTAAAAACCAATCCTTATTTGCCATTAAATTCGGCAACCAAAAAGCTTTAACAATGGGGTATCTTGCGTAAGGTTGCATGATTTTATCGGTAATTTTATCAAAAATATCATGCGCATTGCCCGAATTTTTTTGCCATTCATCACAAAATTCTTGAAAAATTTGATGAAACAGCGTGCCACGCAATTGATTATCGCAATTTATGCGGTATTCGGGCAATTTGCGCAAATTACAGATTTTTTTGGCAAAAATGCTGTATGGATTTTGCAACCATATTTCAATATCACTTACCGATAGCCACGAAGGGCGCAAAGCCAAAGCTGGATTTGGCATGGGTCTGGTAATCGTAATGGTATTTTCATATATAATGGACGATTTAAGCGTATGGGCGCACCAAAGCCAATATTCTTGGTTCGCGTTTATTTCATGCCCCGCAATGCGCGCAATAGCGTAAAGCCGTTCAAGCCATCGGCTTAAAATTGTAATTGCGCCATCGCGATGAACGGCGCGGGTTAAGTAAATATTGGTTGAAAGCAAGTTGGTGGTAAAATCATGGGCGCTTTGGGCGATTGAAAATTCATGCGGGCGCAAGCCAATATCAAGACGCATTTTGCGCGAAAACCATGGGTCTTTGGGGGTATTTGCTGGAAAAATTCCCTCCTCTAAACCGCAAATAATCGTGGTGTCAAATTGCTGATTGCGCGATTCAATAGGGGTCAGAATTTTTAATCGGGGATGCGAAACATTCGGGTAAATATAAATATTTTGACAAATTGCCATGATAATTTCTTGAAATTCAAGCCAATTACATTTTGGGGCATATTTGGTATTTTCGGAAATTTCTTGCCATAAATTTTCAAATTTTTCCATGGTTTTGCGGGCAATTAACGATTTATCAAGCAATTTTTCTAAAATATTGCGCAAGAAAATAAGCTTTTCACGAAAATGTGCATTATCGGCGATTTGTGATTTTTCATGAATAATTGCTTGAAATTCCAATAAAATTGCCAAAGATTCCAAATAAATTGGCTTTGTTGGGTCGGACTGCATGGTATTTTTAAGTTTTACCAGCAAAAAATTAAAAAAATCAGGGTTGTTTTGGTCACGGCATAATTTTTCATCAATAAAATCAAGGGCTAAGGGCGATTTTTTATTGCCAATCCACAAAGAATTTTTAATTACCGCCAAGAAATTTAACGCATTGGGCGCATGAATAAAACGCAAAATTTGGCTGATAAATATACCTTTTGGCGTGCTTAAAAGACTTTGTCCCATTGAACTTGAAATATTAATATTTAATTGCAATAAAGCGGCGCGCACCATGGCATCTATGGTTTGATTATGGACAATAATCATGATGCTGTTGGTTGTTTCATTTAATTCGCGTGCGGCAATTAAGGCAACAATATGGGCTTCTTGGCTAGCATTATTGGCTTCAATCACATGGATATTTTCAAGCGCGCTTTTGATAATGTTATGGTCAGAAATAAGCCATTTATCCGAAAATTCTGCGGGACGCATTACTTCGTTAAGTAAAATCTGCCGTTGGATAATGGATTGCGCGATGGGATTAATTTCATGCCACGCAAGCACATTATCTGGTGGTAGTTGCAAATATTGCAAAAGCTCAATCATAGATTTTTGCGGGTGCAAATGCGCAAAAATAGTTTCTTGTTTCGCTAAATATTCATATTCTTCAGGTGATAATAATTTGTTAAAACCGGGTAATATCACCATGCCGTTGGGTAATTGGCTGATGGACTTCATTAATTTTCGCACCATCGGGCGCGACCCCGTGGAACCCGCCACGATGATAAAATCATCGGTTGGATTTTCGGCGTAAAATTGCGCTAATTTATTAATGCGCCAATTGGCAAATTCTTGGGTATCCATAATATTTTCGTCCATTAAAATTTTATGCCAATTATCACCAATAATTTTTAAAAATTCTTGAATATCCGCCCAATGTTCGGCAAATTGTTCGGGTAATTTAATATCGCTAAGTGCTTTAATTTCAATGCCTTCAATCATTAATTCATCAATAAGCCCCGCCAATTTTGCGGTTAATTGCCATTGTTCTTTGGGCGATAAATTGGCGTAAATCGCTAATTTATCAGTTAATTTTTGAATTAATTGCCATAAGATAAATCGCTTTTTAATGGGGGATATAGTTGTTTTATCCTCATTCTCATCATTATCAACCGCTTGGTCAATTAAATCGTCCCAATCCTCGCCTAATGGCATGATTTTAGGGATAATAATGGCGTTATTCGCGCTTAATCTTATGAAAGCATCTTGAAAAATTTCCACGGAACGGCGGTTTGGCACAAAAATTTTGCATTGGCTTAGTTTTAATAAATCATGGCGCGTGCGATGAATTAAGCCTTGCACAAAATTATCGGCAAATCCATAACTTGCGTGAATCGTCCAAATATTTTGCATTATTATGGCTTTTCGCGCTTAAATTGGGGGATATTATCGGATATTTGATAATAATTTTGTTTTGATTCTGTCCAAATATGATAAGATAATTGGGCATTGGTCGGCAAATTATCAATCGCGCCCATTGAAACATCGCATTCTGTGCCGTCCAATGTTGCCCAAAATAAGAATGAACCGCAATTGGAACAAAATCCCCGTTTGGCAATTGGCGAAGATTCATACCATTTTAGCAAATTTTTTGAGTCGTGAATGGTAATATTTTCGCTTTTCACTAAACCAGAAGCCCAAAAATGCCCCGATGATTTTTGGCATTGAATACAATGACATGCACCTATATCTTGAAGTTTTTGGTTAATAGTAAATTGCACCGATTGGCAAAGACACGAACCCTTGATTATATTATCTTCCATTAGTGTTCTCCTTAGCAATTATTAAATCTGCAATTGCGCCATTTGCGAAATCATTTAATAAATTAAAATGATGCCGATTGGCGATTATATGAAGTTTAGCATGTTTTTCGCCGCAAATGGCGTGATAATATTGCGATTGCGCGATAAATTGCTCGGTTTCATCACCGCCTACAAAAATATCAATTTCATGCGATTTTGGGGCTTTTGTTAGGGTTAATTCAACCGCATCTTGCCTTGAAAGCATGATTTTTTCATTGCGCGTGCTGGCTTGCACGGGCGATAAATCAAACACACCACCGATTAAAACATGGTGATGCGCCGAAAAATTAGCCGCTAAATAAGCCCCAGCCGAATGCCCAACCAAAATTATATCTTTGTCGTGATAACCCAAATGATGAAACCGCGCCAAACAAATCGCAATATCGGCGATAATATCCGCCAATTTCACTTCGGGGCAAAGCCTGTAATTAATCGCGCCATAGGCAAAACCATTTTCTAAATATTGTGGCGCGGGGAATAAAGCATATTCCTTGGATAATATTTGCCAAAAGCCACCATGAATAAAAATGACAATTTTTCCATTCGGATTTTTCGGTATAAAATAATCAAAAATCTGCCGTTCATGCGTGCCATATCCGATATTTTTGTGCATAACTTGGGCATAATTTGCGGATACTTGCCACGAATCGCTTTGCCATCGGTTGATTATTTCTTGCCAATCTGGCGCGGATAAAGACGGCGAATAATGCCAATTTAACTCATCTTGGCTTAGGTGCGTGTATTGAACTTGCATGTCGTTTCCTTTTATGCAAGTTTATAACATTTTTGTGCCAAATTCAATAAATTAATTACTTGCTTTGCGGGCTTAAAATCATTATAACAAAGTTATGGACAAAAAGGCGCATATCTTATTAGCAATTGCTTCGTTGCAAGGGGGCGGTGCCGAACGAGTGCTTAGTGAAATTGGCAATCATCTTGTTGAAAATAATTACGAAGTCTCGCTTTTAACCATGATTGATAATCAAGACGATGTATATAAATTACACCCCAAAATACAGCGCATTCGCGTCAATTTAAACTGGGCTTCGTTTAATATTTTTGATGCAATTATCGGGTTTTGGCGCATAAGAAAAGCAATCCGCCACGCGAATCCCGATTTAGTCATAAGTTTTATGCACTCAGTCAATATCAGAATTTTATTAGCCTTGGTATTTACGAAAATTCCGATTATTATTTCCGAACGCATAGACCCCAATTATTATACCACCCATATTATTTTAAAACTTCTGCGCCGTTTAACTTACCCAAATGCCAAAAAATTAGTTGTCCAAACAAGAAGCGTAGAAAAATGGGCAAAAACATGGTTAAATAACGAAAAAATTCATTATATTCCAAATGCTATTCGCAATATTCCAAACAATAACTTTAATGATAATAAAATCGTGCTTGCCGTTGGCAGATTGCATTTCCAAAAAGGTTTTGATATGTTAATAACAGCGTTTGCCCAATCAGAATTGCCAAAAAATAATTGGCAATTAAAAATAGTTGGCGAAGGCGACCAAAGGCAATTTTTACACGAATTAATCGCCAAAAATACCATGCAGGATAAAATAATATTGGAAGGTTGGCAAAATAACCCCATCAAATTTTATCAGCAAGCCAGCATTTTTGTCTTGTCATCGCGCTTTGAAGGCTTTCCAAACGCCTTAATAGAAGCCATGCAATGCCAAGTAGCCAGTATCGCATTTGATTGCCCAAGCGGTCCATCAGAAATAATTCACACCATGCAAAACGGAATCTTATGCCAAAATGGCAATATTCAACAATTAACCCAATCATTGAATTTATTATCACAAGACATTGATTTAAGGCATAATTTTGCAATAAAAGGTGCAGAATTTGTTAATGAGCATCTTAGTCATCAGCGAATATATGGGCAGTGGCAAGCTTTATGCGAAAAACCCTGATTTTGTAAAAAAACCATGATTTTGGTCATTCTGCTTCGTCATAAAATTTTTTTGAAACGCATGAACAAAGTCGTTCACTTGCCTTTCAAAAAAATTTTCTTCCTAGCATTCTAACCAAACTGATGGTTTTTTAATTTTTTCCTAACCATGATTTTGTAAAAAAACCATGATTTTGGTCATTCTGCTACGGCATAAAATTTTTTTGAAACGCATGAACAAAGTCGTTCACTTGCCTTTCAAAAAAATTTTCTTCCTAGCATTCTAACCAAACTGATGGTTTTTTAATTTTTTCCTAACCATGATTTTGGTCATTCTGCTTCGTCATAAAATTTTTTTGAAACGCATGAACAAGACAGAAAAATTGAAGAATCGGGAAATAAAATAAAAAACTTGATTTTTTTATAAATTCTTATACTGATATGGTTATGAAAAGAGAAAATATCAGAAATTTTGCAATTATTGCCCATATTGATCATGGCAAGTCAACTTTGGCGGATAGGCTAATTCAGCTTACCGGTGGTTTAGCCGAAAGGGAAATGAAGGAGCAAGTCCTTGATAATATGGAGCTTGAGCGCGAACGAGGCATTACCATAAAGGCGCAAACCGTGCGCTTAAAATATCGCGCCAAAGATGGTCAAGATTATTTCTTAAATTTAATTGATACGCCCGGTCATGTGGATTTTTCCTACGAAGTATCGCGCGCCTTGGCGGCTTGTGAGGGGAGCTTGTTAGTAGTAGACGCATCGCAAGGCGTGGAAGCGCAAACTTTGGCAAATGTTTATATGGCGCTTGATAATAACCATGAAATTGTACCGATTTTAAATAAAGTTGATTTACCCGCCGCCGATGTTGCGGGCGTTAAACGGCAAATTGAGGATGTTATTGGTTTGGATACTTCGGAATCTGTGGAAATTTCGGCAAAAACGGGCATGGGCATCGGCGATGTTTTAGAAGCAATAATTACGAAATTACCACCACCGCAACCAGAAAAAATGCCGTATTTGCGCGCTTTGTTAATTGATAGTTGGTATAATACTTACTTGGGCGTGATTTTATTAGTGCGGGTGTTTGATGGCGCGTTGAAAAAAGGGCAAAAATTTCGCTTAATGGGCACGGGGGCGGCATATGTCGTTGACAGGCTTTGCGTGATGACTCCGAAAATGGAGGATGTTAATGAATTAGGTTTGGGCGAAGTTGGCGTGATAATCAGCGGCATTAAGTCAATTGCTGATTGCCATGTCGGCGATTGCTTAACCGATGATAAAAACCCAGCCCCCGAATCTTTGCCCGGATTTCGCCCATCTGAACCGGTTGTATTTTGTGGCTTATTTCCCGCCGACCCATCGGATTATAATGAACTTCGCGAATCCATGGAAAAATTATCGCTTAATGATGCAAGTTTTCAATTTGAAGCCGAAACCTCCACCGCGCTTGGTTTTGGGTTTCGGTGCGGATTTTTAGGGCTTTTGCATTTGGAAATTATTCAAGAACGATTAATTCGTGAATTTAATATGGATATTATTTCCACTGCGCCTTCGGTTGTTTATGAATTAACCATGACGAATGGCGACAAAATAATGATGCACAACCCAACTGATATGCCCGACCCAGTAAGGATAAGCGAAATTTCTGAACCTTGGATTCAATGCACTATCATGGTGCCTGATGATTATTTGGGGCAGATTTTGACTCTATGCACCGACCGCAGGGGCATTCAAAAACAATTAACCTATGTCGGCACGCGCGCCATGGTGGTTTATGAATTGCCGCTTAATGAAACGGTGTTTGATTTTCACGATAAATTAAAATCTGTATCGCGTGGTTATGCTTCGTTTGATTATGAAATTATCGGTATGCGACCCGGTGATTTGGTGAAAGTGTCTATTTTAATTAATTCCGACCCTGTTGATGCTTTGGCAATGATATTGCACCGATCCGTTGCGGAAAACCGCGGGCGACAAATTTGCGTCAAGCTTAAAGATGTGATTCCACGGCAATTATTCCAAGTCCCCTTGCAAGCCGCCATCGGTGGCAGAATCATCGCCCGCGAAACAATCCCCGCTGTGCGCAAAGATGTTTTGGCAAAATGTTATGGTGGCGATGTATCGCGCAAACGAAAATTGCTTGACAAGCAAAAAGAGGGCAAAAAACGCATGCGCCAATTCGGTAAAGTTGAAGTGCCACACAGCGCGTTTTTAGCCGTTTTGAAAATGGGCGATGATTAAAATTAAATTGACAATTAAGCAAATCAATTTATTATTATTTTATGCAAAATTTATTTAATGCCCAAGATTTACACAAAGCCGTCATTCATTATAACTTTGTTCGTGATGAAAAAATTGCTCGCGCCCAAGCAATTTGCCAAAAATGGCGCAATATTAACCATAAAGAACGCATCGTAAAACCCCAATTTTTCAAGGATTTTTTTATTGAAATTTTGGGGTATAGCGATGATATTATAAAACCAACTTTATGGTATGAACAAGAAACCAAGACTGATATGACTCGCCCCGATGGAAATTTAGGGTATATTTTTAACGATGATATTCGCGCCGTGGTTGAAGTTAAATCGCCGCACGAAAATTTGGATGCTCATGTCAAGCAAGCATTTGATTATAGCCATAAAGTCGGGGGGAAATGCGAATTTGTTATTTTAACCAATATGCAAGAAATTCGGCTTTATAAATCGCTGGACAGCGCAAAATATCACCAATTTTCTGTGGCAGAAATGGCTAATAATGCCCATTTATGCAAAGAATTTATCTATTTATGCGCCTATAACCAATTATTTCGCACGCAATCGCGCCAATCGCCCGTGCATTTATTGGGCGATGCCGTGGCGATTAAATTGGTTGAACGACAATTTTATGATGATTATAAAAAATGCCGTATGCAGATTCGCGATGATATGATGAAGGAAAATCAGCATTATCATTATAAGCCAAAATTATATTATAAAAAAGCTCAAAAATTATTATACCGATTTATTTTTATTCGGTTTTGTTATGAAAATGGCACGCTGGACAGGGATATTGTGCCGTTAGTCTTACACCGCAGTCCTTTTGAAAAACGCCAACAATATGACAAAGTAAAAGAATTATTTCATGCCCTTGATTTAGGTGATGAAACTGAAAATATCCCTAAATTTAATGGTGGTTTATTTGCCCCCGATGATATTTTGGATAATTTAATCGTCCCCGATGGCGCGATTGATAAAATTTATGATTTATATAATCGCCAATATGCTGTTGATTTGGATGTGAATATATTGGGGCATATTTTTGAACAATCCATCAATGATACGGACAATGCAACCATTAAAATTGCCACAAAGCGCAAAAAAGACGGCATTTATTATACACCCGATTTTATTACCGATTGGATGAGCGATGATGCGCTTGATTTTTGGCTTCACGATAAAATGCCGAATTATCCGCAAGCAAAATCATCAAAATCACAATGGCGCGAATATGCGGATATTTTAAAATCCGTGAAAATTGTGGATACGGCTTGCGGGTCGGGGGCTTTTTTGGTGCGCATGTATGAAAAATTGCAATTAAAATGGGCAAAAATTCACGAAAATATTAAATATGATTGGAATCACAGCGATATTTTGCAACATAATATTTACGGAGTTGATAAAAACCCCGAATCTGTGGATATTACGCGGCTTTCGTTATGGTTAAAAACCGCGCATTATAAAATTCCCTTAACGGATTTGGACAAAAATATCAAGGTAGGTAATTCATTGGTTAGCAATGGCAATGCGGGTGAATATTATGAATTTGAAGGCGAAGAATATGAAACGAAAATTACCGATGATATGTTATCTGAGCTTGAACGCGAAGAAATTCAATATGAAGGGCTAACAAAATCATTGGCGTTTGATTGGCGCAAGGAATTTAGCGAAGTTTTTGCCACGGGCGGTTTTGACATTATCATCGGCAACCCGCCATATGTTGGCGAACAACATAACAAGGAAATATTTCAACCGATTGCCACTTCGTTTTTGGGTGAATTTTATATGGGCAAGATGGATTTATTTTATTTTTTCTTTCATTTAGCAATTGATATTGCCAAGCCAGACGCGATAATTTCGCTGATAACGACAAATTATTATATAACGGCGTTTGGCGCAAAAAAATTACGCAAAGCATTAAGCGACCACACAACGCCGTTAAAATTTGTCAATTTTAACGAAGCCATCGTTTTTGATAATGCCACGGGGCAACATAATTTGATTACCACGCTGAAAAAAGGCAAGCATGATATTCACGCCCAAAATATCACCTATAATGCCAAGAAATTAATGGATATAATCATTATTGATGAAATAAGGCGTGGTATTTGCCAAGATGTAAGCGTATCAAGCATTGCCCGCGATAAAATCTTTGCCAAAATTGCCCAATCAAGCGATGGTTATATGCAGATTCAGGGTAATGAAAAAGATGAAATTTTCACGAAATGGCGAAATAATTGCGAAAAACTTGGCAATTTAACTTATATTCTTAATGGTTTAGTCGCGGGTGCAGATACATTTACAAAAACCCATGCCGAAAAATATGGTAAATTGGCAGAAATTGGTGATGGAATATTTGTTTTGGACGAAACAAATCCCAATGATTATAAATTTTTGCACTTAATTCCCGAAAATGAACGGGATATTTTGCGCCCATTTTATAAAAATTCTGATATTCAAGCGTTTTTGGGAGTCGGTAAAAATACAAAATGGGTTATTTATATGGCAAAAGCAACAAAATTTCGCCAATATCCCACTATTATGAAGCATTTAGCAAAATTTCAAGTGATTTTGCAAGAAAAACGCGAAACTAAAAATGGTAAATTGCCATGGCATTGCTTGCATTGGGAACGCGATTTTCATACATTTGACCATGAAAAAATCATCGTGCCTTATCGCGCACCAACTAATATTTTTGGATATTGCGCCAAACCAGTATATTTTCGCACCGATTCGTATAGCATCACGCTGAAAAATAATAAATATGATTATTTTTATTTATTAGCGATTTTAAACAGCGCAACAATTTATCAATGGCTTTACCATAATGGCAAGCGCAAAGGCAACATGTTGGAATTATTTTCGGAATCCTTGGCGCAAATTCCCATTGCCAAAATAACGAATGAAAATCGTGAATTAACTGATGAAATAACGCGGCTTGCCCGTGAAATTATTGATTTAGGCAATGAAAATCAATATTATGATGATAAAATACAACAAATTAATAATTTAGTGGCAAAATTATATGCGACACCATGATTATTGAATAATCAGGGAATCACAAAAAAATAATTTGATTATAATCAAAATTCATGCTATATTAACCGAATATTAATATAATTTAGGGGGGAAAATATGTTAAATAATTTTATAAATATGCTGGATAAACAACATATTATCGCTGGCAAGCATTATAATCGGTGGTTAGTGCCACCTGCAGCATTGGCAATTCATTTATGTATTGGTATGGCATATGGATTTTCAGTATTTTGGTTGCCTTTGTCAAAAGCCATTGGAATAAAAGAACCGATTAAATGCGGACCCGAAATCGGCTTTTTTCAAGAATTATTCGTCAGTAATTGCGATTGGAAAGTTTCAACGCTTGGCTGGATGTATACTTTATTTTTCGTGTTTTTGGGGTGTTCTGCGGCAATTTGGGGCAAATGGCTTGAACGAGTCGGTCCGCGTAAAGCTGGCGTGGTTTCGGCTTTTTGCTGGTGCGGTGGCATGGTAATTTCGGCGATTGGTATTTATTTGCACCAATTTTGGATGATGTTATTGGGTTCGGGCGTCATTGGCGGTATTGGCTTGGGTTTAGGCTATATTTCCCCCGTTTCAACCTTGATTAAATGGTTTCCAGACAGACGCGGCATGGCAACAGGCATGGCGATTATGGGCTTTGGCGGTGGCGCGATGATTGGCTCGCCCTTAGCAGTCTTATTAATGAAAAATTTCGCAACCGAAACAAGCTTGGGCGTGATTGAAACATTTTTAGTCATGGCAGCGGGTTATTTTGTGTTTATGATGTGCGGTGCGTTTGGATACCGATTGCCAGCCACGGGCTGGAAACCAAAAGGCTGGAATCCGCCCAGCGAATCGGCAAATAAAATGTCGGTCGCCAAAGGGCATGTGCATGTGAAAAATGTCTTTAAAATTCCCCAATTTTGGTTGATTTGGATGGTTTTATGTATGAATGTAAGCGCAGGCATTGGCGTGATTGGCATGGCATCGCCCATGTTGCAAGAAGTGTTCGGGGGCAATTTAATTAACTTGGATTTAAAATTCGGTGAATTAGATAAAACTCAATTGGGCGCGATTGCGGCGGTTGCTGGCGGGTTTACGGCATTATTATCGCTGTTTAATATTGGTGGGCGGTTCTTTTGGGCAAGCCTTTCCGATTATATGGGGCGCAAAATGACATATGTTGTGTTTTTCGTTTTAGGGGGCGTTTTGTATTTTTCCGTGCCTTCCAGCGCGCAATCAGTCAATATTGCCTTATTTATCGGCGCGTTTTGCGTGATTTTAAGCATGTATGGTGGTGGTTTTGCCACAGTGCCCGCGTATTTATCCGATTTATTCGGCACGCAAATGGTTGGTGCTATCCATGGGCGATTATTAACGGCTTGGGCGACAGCAGGGATTTTAGGTCCAGTTGTTGTTAATTACATGCGTGATTATCAATTATCCATCGGGATTCCCCGCGAACAAGTTTATAACCAAACAATGTATATCTTAACGGCGATGCTTGGCATTGGTTTAATTTGTAATTTAATGGTGAAACCCTTGGCAGATAAATGGTTTATGACTGAATCAGAGCTTGCCGAAGAAAAAATGCACGCCAAAGAACACGCGAAAGAGGAAGTCTTAGTTGCCTTTGATGCGAAAGAACATACGGCAAATGCGACAATTTATTTGGCATGGTTAGCGGTTGGCATACCATTAGCTTGGGGCGTGTATCGCACGCTTTTAACCGTGGCAAAATTATTTGGATAAAATTATTTTAATACAAATCTTGCTTGGGGTTAAATTCAAGAATTTCCTTGACTTAAACTCAAGCAAGATTTAAGTATTAATAATGATGAAATTTTTAAAAAGACGCAATCCTAATACCCAGCAAGGCGAAACTTGGAGTATTTTAGCAAGACTATGGCGCGAATATTTGAAAAATTATTGGGGATATTATGCAATTGCGGTTTTGTTCATGGTTATTGCGGGCGCGTGTTCGGCGGGCATGGCGCATTTAGTTGAACCAGCGATTGACAGGGCACTTGATGGGCAAGATACGCATTTTTTAATTATGGTTGCCTTTGGTTTTTTTGCTTTTAGCTTTGGGCGTGGTTTAGCAACTTATATTCAAGTGGTTATTTTGCAAAAAATCGGGGTCAGCGTTATTGAAAAATTGCAATCGCAAATGTTTGCGGCTTTGCAAAAAATTGATTTATTTAGCCTTAATCAAGCGGGCACCGCCCAGCAATTATCGCGATTTTCCAATGATGTTCATTATCTTAACCAAGCGGTCAGTAAAGTATTTACAAGCTTTGGGCGTGATGTCATGATTATAATTTTTATGCTCGGCTTAATGGCGACAAAAAATTTGGAGATGACGATTTTATCGTTAATATTTTTTCCTTTGGCGATATATCCGGTGATGATAATTGGCAAAAAAATCCGAAAATTAGCAAGCAGTATCCAAAGCCAATTGGGCGCGATGATGTCGGTGCTTGACGATAGTTTCAAAGGCGCAAGGCATGTAAGGTCATTTGGGCTTGAAAAATGGCAAGAATCCCGTGCCAATTTAGCTTTTGAAAAAGCGCGGCATTTATCCATGAAAGCAACCATGATTCGCACTATTTCGCATCCGATGATGGACGGCATGGCGGGTTTATCTTTGGCGTTAATTTTGCTTTGGGGTGGTTATAAAATTGGGCAAGGTTCCATGACTAAGGGCGAATTTTTAAGCTTTTTTGTGGCGATAATTGGGGCTTATCAACCGATGCGTAGCATGTCAAGCATCAGCGGTTATTTGCAAGAGGGCATGGCGGCTTGCGAGCGAATTTTTGGAATTTTAGATGAAAAACCGCGTATTACGAATGCGCCCGATGCGAAAAAATTGCAAATAACCAAGGGTGATATTGAATTTAAGCAAATTTGCTTTAATTATCATGAACAAATGCCGATTTTAAAAAATCTTAATTTGAAAATAATTGGCGGGCAAACTACGGCGATTGTTGGGGCTTCTGGGGGTGGTAAATCAACGATTTTAAATCTTATTCCGCGGCTTTATATGGCGCAATCAGGGCAAATAAGCGTAGATGGTCAGGATATAAGCTTGTTGGATATACCAAGTTATCGCGCGCAAATCGCGCTTGTTTCCCAAGATTATGGCTTGTTTCATGTCAGTGTTCGGCAAAATATCTTGTTCGGTAAATTCGCTGCAACCGAAGCTGAAATTATCACCGCCGCCAAAAAAGCCAATGCGCATGATTTTATCATGAATCTTCCGAATGGTTATGATAGCGAATGCGGGGAGTTAGGGGGGAATTTGTCGGGCGGGCAAAAGCAACGAATTTTAATCGCGCGGGCTTTTTTGAAAAACGCGCCAATTTTATTGCTTGATGAGCCGACTTCTTCGCTTGATTCCCATGCCGAACAAGAAATTCAACAATCCTTGCTGGATTTAGCCAAGGGGCGCACTTGCATCATGGTTGCACACCGCTTTAGCACGATTAAAAATGCCGATATGATTATTTTTATTCAAAATGGGCATGTTGCGGAACAAGGCACGCACCTTGAATTAATGGCAAATAAGGCGGGTTATTTTAAAATGGCAAGCCTGCAAACCCAGAATTCCTAAAATGACAATGCCGAATGCCCAGCAAATTATAGCCCAATTAATTTATTGGATAATGAGGTTAATTTGGTTTATCGCGCCCAAAAAATTTAACAATATTCAAGCCATCGCGCAATTTCAAGATAAGCCAGTGGTTTTATGTTCATGGCATGATGGTATAATTTTCTTGCCTTTTATGTGGCGCATGCAAGGGTATCCGCCTTTGGCATTTATGGCATCAACCCATAAAGACGGGCTTGTGGTTGCGAATTATATGCGTATATTTGGGCTTGTGGCGGCACTGGGGTCAAATAAACGCGATGGAGCAAAGGCTTTGTTGCAGTTAATTCGTTATTCTAAGGAAGAAAATTATTGGATTTTGCTAACCCCTGATGGTCCCAAAGGTCCCCGCCACGAATTGCAAGAAGGCATTTTATATTTGCCGCAAAAATTATCCTTGCCCTTAGTTGCAATACGGGTGGATTATCGCGGTTTTACGATAAATAAATCTTGGGATAAAATTAAATTTCCTTATCCATTTGCGCCCATTACATTTACATTTGGCGTTTTGCCCGCTGATGAAATTAATTCTGAAAAATTAAAAATTCTTTTGGGGGATTATTGAATTTGCTTGATTAATCTTGCAATATACGCTTTAATATAATAATAATAAACGAGGTGTATTATGAATCAAAAACTAGACTTAGACCCAAATTTAGCAAAAATTGTTTTGGAACGATTAATTACCCATTTTCAAAACCATACTGAAATACAAAATATTGATGTGATGAATACGGCGGGTTTTTGCCGAAATTGCTTGGCGAAATGGTATATGCAGGCAAGTAATGAAGCTGGAATTGCCCTAAGCGACCCCGAAGCACGCAAAATTATTTATGGCATGGATTATGAAACATGGAAAAACAAATATCAAGCCCCCCGTTAATTCTGGCATCGTCAAGCAAAATTCGCCAGCAAATTTTAAAAAATGCTGGATTTGATTTTTTGGTAATTCCTGCGAATATTGATGAATCTTTATTGAAAAAATCTTGCCAAGAAAATAGCGAAATGGCGAAAATTTGTGCGCAAAAATTGGCGTTGTTAAAGGCGAAATCCGTAAGCGAAAAAAAGCCAAATGCGTGGGTTATTGGTTGCGATCAATTATTATCTTGCGAAGGTAAATGGTTTGATAAACCCAGCAATATTAAAGAGGCATATCAAGATTTAAAATTCTTACGCGGTAAAACACATATTTTGCACACGGCAACAACTATTTTTGCCAATAATAAGCCAATATATCGGCATTTATCCGAACCTAAAATGACCATGCGCAATTTTTCTGATGAATTTTTAGAAAATTATTGTAAATCAATGGGGCAGGGGCTTTTGCAATCGGTTGGTTGCTATCAAATTGAAAATATCGGCATACAATTATTTAGCAAAATTCAAGGCGATTATTTTGCAATTATGGGCTTGCCCATTGTGGAATTAAGCAATTTTTTAAATGCGAATAAAATATAATGCGAATTTGCGACCACCCAGATTGCATTGAATTAGCGGATTATAAAGCCCCAAAATCAAGGCATTCACGCGATAATTACTGGTTTTGCTTGGAACATGTCAAAATTTATAACCGCGAATGGGATTATTATCAAGGCATGTCTTCGGCAGAAATTGATGCCGATAGAAATTTAGATATGACTTGGCGTAGAGAGACATTCCCATTGGGCGGCGGCGCAAAAAAACTAAACCCGTTTAATTTAGTATATGAAGACCCTTTGGGGATAATTTCCGAATTTTCACCGCTTAAAACCAAGCAAAGCGCCCCAAAAATTTCCACAGATTATATCGTTTTTGCCCAAGGTTCGCAAGAAGAAGAAGCTTTAAGGGTTTTGGAATTGCAATCGCCGACTTCGGTTGATGAAATAAAAAATAAATACAAACAATGCGCCAAAGTTTTGCATCCAGACTTGACAAGTCAAGCGATGACTGATAAAGAAAAGCAAGCAAATGAAAGAAAGTTAATGAAAATTAACTCGGCTTATCATGTATTAAAAGAATATTTCAAAAAATTGGGGGAATAATGTCAAATTTAACTTTTAATGAAACGGCGCACCATCTGCAAGCTCCAGATACCGAAATATCGGTGCGCGAAGTTTTTAATATTGATTCTGACTTAAAAGTCCCTGCTTTTTCAAAACCTTCGGAATATGTGCCTGAAATTGATAAATCATATATTTTTGACCGCGAAACAACTTTGGCAATTTTAGCGGGATTTAAATATAATCGCCGCGTGATGATTCAAGGCTATCACGGCACGGGTAAATCTTCGCATATTGAACAAGTGGCGGCGCGGCTTAATTGGGCTTGCATTCGGGTAAATTTAGATTCCCATATCAGCCGTATGGATTTAATTGGCAAGGACGCGATTACTCTGAAAGACGGCAAGCAAATTACCGAATTTAAATTGGGGATTTTGCCTTGGGCTTTAAGCGGACCAGTCGCGATTTGCTTTGATGAATATGATGCGGGCAGACCCGATGTTATGTTCGTGATTCAACGGGTTTTGGAAAAAGATGGCAAGCTTACCTTGCTGGATCAATCAAAAGTTTTAAAGCCGCATCCTTATTTTAGAATTTTTGCCACCGCCAATACAATTGGTTTGGGTGATGCTTCGGGATTATATCATGGCACGCAAGCCATTAACCAAGGGCAAATGGACAGATGGTCAATTATTACAAGCTTAAATTATTTACCCGCCCAAGAAGAACAAAAAATTATCGTTGCCAAAGTGCCGAATTATGCCAAATCTCAAGAAGGTAAAGACATGATTAGCGGTATGATTAAATTAGCCGAATTCACCAGAACAGGCTTTATCGGTGGCGATATTTCCACGGTGATGAGTCCGCGCACTGTGATTACTTGGGCAGAAAATCAAGAAATTTTTAATGATATTTCCCTTAGTTTTCGGGTAAGTTTTCTTAACCGATGTGATGAAACCGAACGCCCCGTTATTGCTGAATATTTTCACAAAGCCTTTGGAATTAATTTAGTATAATAAAAGTTAAATAAAAACTAAATAAATGTAATTAAACTTAAATAAAATTCAATTTTCGTTGAATTATTACTTGATTATTGTTTAAACTTATGATATATATTGTGATGATAGGAATTTAAATGTTAGCAATCATCGGTATCGTCATGGTTTTAGTCACGATTTTGGGCAGTTATCTTGCCCAAGGTGGCAAGCTTTATGTTCTTAATCAGCCATTTGAATTGGTAATTATTTTTGGTTGCGGTGTATGCGCGTTTGTGGTCGCGAATCGCCCAAGACTTTTGATGATGGCGGTTAAAAAATACGCGTCTGTGTTTAAGGGTGGAAAATATAGCAAGCAAGATGTTATGGAAAATTTGATGGTGCAATTTCAAATTTACCGACTTATTAAGCAACGCGGGGCTTTGGCATTGGAACAACATGTTGACAGACCACTTGAAAGTCCATTATTTACTTCATTTTCAAAATTTTGTTCGCATCACGAAGTCTTAATTTTCTTTTGTGATTATTTGCGCATGATTTCATTGGGCACGGATAATCCGCATCAAATTGAATCGCTGATGGAAGAAGATTTACGGGTTATGGAAAAAGACGAAGGCATGGCGGTGCAATCTTTATTTGTTTTGGCTGACTCGTTCCCTGCACTGGGAATTGTGGCGGCGGTGCTTGGGGTTATTAAAACCATGTCGCATATTAACGAACCGCCCGAAGTTTTGGGTAATTTGATTGCGGCGGCTTTGGTGGGAACATTTTTGGGCGTGTTATTATGCTATGGTTGGTTTTCGCCTTTGGCAAATTCGGCAAAGCAAGTTTATGAAGAAGAAAAAACATATATTATTTCAATTAAAGCTGGCTTGGTTGCTTATTTAAATGGCAATTCGCCCGCGGTTTGCATTGAATTTGCCCGCAAAGCCATCGCATCACATTTGCGCCCAAGTTTTGAAGAACTTGAATCTTCGGTTGCCGAATTACCAAACCCGACTTCAAATTAATGCCCAAGAATCATGAGCCAAGTGATATTTTTGCCGCTTTAGCATCACCGCAAAGGCTTGCCATTACGCAATTTTTATCATGCAATCCCAATGGCGTTTTTGCAAGCCAAATCGCAAGCGCGCTTGATATGCCAAAGAATCTGTTGAGTTTTCATGCGCATATTTTAGAAGAATCTCAAGTAATATCCATCAGAAAAGACGGACGCAACCGCATTTATTCATTAAATTTAGCCGTTATGGAGCAAATTGTTCGCTATGTTATGGGTAATTATTTTTCTGCCCATGAATTACAATTTCGCACCAGCAGAAAAGCGAATATTGCTTGACTTTTTGCCGATTCAGCCTAATATCAAGATGAAGGAGAATAAAATGAGAAAAAATTCGGAAAAAGATAAAAATTTAAAAGTAACTATAAAGCATTATTCGCGATAATTATGCCAAGTAAATCGGATATTATTAAGGAAATTAATGACGCACCAAGTTTACTATGATATAATTATAAACATTCATCAAATTTTCTTGCAATTATATGCCAATCATAATTTTAATATAATCACAATCAGTCATTAACAACGAGGGGAAAATGGATTTAGGATTAAAAAATAAAAATGCGATAATTTGCGCATCGTCGCGCGGGCTTGGCTTTGGTTGCGCCGAAGCATTGGCGATGGAGGGTGTAAATCTTACAATAAATGGACGCGATGCGCAAAATTTGCAAATTGCTGCGGATAAATTGGCGAAATATGGCACAAAAATCACCATGGTGGTGGGTGATGTCGTTGATGAATCGGTGCGTGCGGAAATTTTGGCGAAAACCCCGATAGTTGATATTTTAGTTAATAATGCGGGTGGTCCGCCGCCCGGTGATGATTTTACGCAATGGCAAGAAGCCGATTGGTTAAACGCGATTCGCGCGAATATGCTTACCCCCATTGAATTAATGAAAGCTGTTTTGCCATTCATGAAGCAACGCAAATTTGGGCGAATTATAAATATTACTTCGGGCGCGGTTAAAGCACCGATTCCTAATTTAGGGCTTTCCAATGGTGCAAGGTCTGGTTTAACGGGATTTGTGGCAGGCTTGGCAAGGCGGGCGGAATATGCCAGCAATAATATTACCATTAATAATTTATTGCCGGGTAAATTTAAAACTGACAGAATTCTTAAAACTTTGGAAACGCCTGCAAAAAACCAAGGTATAAGCCTTGATGAAATGGTAAAAATTCAAGAAAAATTAATTCCCGCCCAAAGATTCGGTGATGCTGCGGAATTTGGCGCATTTTGTGCATTCCTTTGTTCAGCGCAAGCGTCTTATTTTACGGGGCAAAATTTGTTGCTGGACGGCGGTAATTATAACGGGGCTTTTTAATAATAAAACCAAGGAAAAATAATGAAGAAAAATTCAGTAAAACCTTTAATTGGCATTACTTCCAATGCGAAAATTGATGAAATGGGCTTGTTAAATTATTATGAACGCGCCCGATATATTGATGCGATTGCAAAAACATGCCAAGCAGTGCCGTTTATAATTCCCCCAATCGGCGATGATTTAGATATAGCCAGCGTATTGGCGCATGTTGATGGCTTGTTATTCACGGGTTCGCCCACCAATGTGCATCCAAGCCAATATAATAGCCAAAAAATTAAAGAAGAAACGCTTGAAGATCAATTACGCGATTCAACAACTTTGCCTTTAATGCGCGCCGCAATCGCAAATGGCACGCCGACTTTTTGTATTTGCCGTGGTTTTCAAGAATTAAATGTTGCCATGGGTGGCAGTTTGCACCAACATATTGAAGAATTGGACGGCAAAATGGATCACCGATATAATGAAACCACAAAATTTGAACCTGTGCATAGTATTGAAATTGTTAAAGGTGGCTTGTTTGATAAAATTTACCAAGGTAAAACCGAATGGCAAGTAAATTCGGCGCACGGGCAGGGGATTGATAAATTAGCCCCTGCGCTTAAAGTTGAAGCTTTATCGCCTGATGGCGTTATTGAAGCCGTGTCAATGCCCAGTGCCAAGGGGTTTTTAATTGGCACTCAGTGGCACCCAGAGCACGCCACGGTGATTGATGTTTGGCATAATAATATTTTATTTCAAGAATTTATGCAAGCGGTTGAAATATTTCGCGCGCAAAAATGATAAAATTTCAATTAATTAAAAACGCCAAAAATTCATTTCCAAAGGCAAGGCGGGGTAAAATAACCACGGCACATGGCACGATTGAAACGCCTTGTTTTATGCCTGTTGGCACGATTGGCAATGTTAAAGCGATGATGCCCGAATCTGTGGCGCAAACGGGCGCGGAAATAATTTTGGGGAATACTTACCATTTATCTTTGCGCCCCGGGGCGGATATAGTCGCGCAAATGGGGGGATTGCAAAAATATAATAATTGGCATAAACCGATTTTGACGGATTCTGGGGGGTTTCAAGTCATGTCGTTGGCAAGTTTGCGTAAAATTACCGAAGATGGCGTGGCGTTTCAATCGCATATTGACGGGTCAAAACATTATTTATCGCCCGAAATATCCACCGACATTCAACATAAATTAAACAGCAATATCACCATGGCATTTGATGAATGCACGGCTTATCCTGCGACTCATGAAGTTGCCAAAAAATCCATGGAATTATCTATGCGCTGGGCGTTGCGTTCTAAAAAAGCCTTTGTCGCACGCGATGGGTTTGGCATTTTTGGCATTAATCAAGGCTCGGTTTACGCCGACTTACGCGCAGAATCGGCAAAAATCCTTACTGATATTGGCTTTGATGGTTATGCTATTGGCGGTTTGGCGGTTGGCGAAGGGCAAAAATTAATGTTCGCCGCCCTTGATTTCGTGCCAGATTTTTTGCCCCAAGACAAGCCCCGATATTTAATGGGGGTTGGTAAGCCAGACGATATTTTAGGCGCGGTATGCCGTGGTGTTGATATGTTTGATTGTGTTTTACCGACAAGGTCGGGACGAAACGGGCAAGCTTTCACAAGATATGGCACATTAAATATGAAAAACGCGATTCATAAAACTGATGACAAGCCCATTGATGCGAATTGCGCTTGCCCCGCGTGCAAGAATTATAGCCGTTCATACATTCATCATTTAATTCGCGCATCAGAAATTTTGGGGGCAATGTTGCTTACATGGCATAATTTGCATTATTATCAAGACTTAATGCGCGGAATTCGCGGGGCAATTGAAGCGGATAATATGCAAGAATTTGTGGCGCAAACAACCGCCGATTGGGCAAAAAAACATGAATAATATGAAAAAATGCGCGATTTTAAGCACTTCAAGGGCAGATTTTAATTATCTTTACCCCCCTTATCAAGCTTTATTATCCGCGGGTTTTGAATGCGAATTTTGGGCGACTGGTCAGCATTTTTCGCAAAAACACGGCAATATTATTCAAGAATACCGCAAAATAATCCCCAATATTTTTGAAATACCATTCGCGATTCAAGATTCCATGGCTTTGGGTATAAGTCTTGCCACTAAGGCAATGCACGATTTTTTATCAACTCATCAGCACCCTGATTTTGTCATAGTCTTAGGTGATAGATATGAAGTTTTGGGAGCTTGTTTGGCAATTAATGATGCACAAATTCCGATTGTGCATTTGGCGGGGGGCGATATTTCCTTGGGCGCAAAGGATGATATTTACCGCTTTTGTATCAGCAAATTGGCGCAATTTCATTGCCCAACCAATAAATATTCGGCACGAAATTTACGAAAAATTGGCATAAATTCCAAAAATATTTGCAATATCGGTAGCACTTCATTTGATTATATCGCAACAATTCCCAAAATATCCCGCGATGAATTTTATGAAAATCTGGGTATTCAAGATAATCGTGATTTTATATTAATCACCCTGCATAGCGAAACCATCAACCCCAATTCAAGCGCGGAGCAAGCGCATATTTTGCGTGAAACCTTAGAATCTTATCCGCAATATTTAAAAATCTGCACGGGGGCGAATATGGATACGGGCGGGCAAGCCATTACAAAAATCATGAATAAACAAAATAAAAATTGGCTTTTTCGGGAAAATTTGGGGGCATCAGCCTATATTCAAGCCATGTTTAATGCAAAAATTTGTATGGGTAATTCATCTTCGGGCATTTACGAAGCCGCCTTTTGCCATACGCCCGCGATTAATATTGGGATTCGGCAATTAGGTAGGCTTGCGCCGCCTTCAGTTTTGCATTGCGATTTTAATATGCCATCAATTAAAAATGCCATTACGCAAGCAGAAAATTTAGACAAAGAATTATTCTTGCAAAACCCATATGGCAAAGGCAATGCGGTAAAAAAATTGATTAAATTTATAATTAAAAATGCCTGATATTATCCGTTATTTCTGCTTTGATTTTCGTAAATTCAGCGCTTGTCTTTAATTGATAATCGCGCGGATAAGCAAAATCAATGGCGCGGTCTTGAAATATTGTGCCCGGATGCGGTGCCAGCATGATTGAACGATTACCCATAAAAATGGCTTCTTCAATATCATGAGTCACAAATAAAATGGTTTTTTGATTATCTTGCC
The DNA here is from genome assembly GCA_965262605.1 of Alphaproteobacteria bacterium. GTDB lineage: Bacteria > Pseudomonadota > Alphaproteobacteria > JASGCL01 > JASGCL01 > CBDHFN01. Next base: position 1,004,819 of record CBDHFN010000003.1, read on the forward strand.
AAATTTTTAACAATAATTCTTGCATTAAACCGCGTGTAAAATGGTCAAGCGCGCCGAATGGTTCGTCCATAAGCAAAATTTTGGGGTCGTTTGCCATTGCCCGCGCCAAAGCAACCCTTTGCTGCATACCGCCAGATAATTGTTTTGGGTAATGGTCTTGAAATTTCATTAACCCTATTTTTTCTAAATAAAAATTGGCAATTTCATCTTGTTGTCGCTTTGGCATTTTTTTTTGCTTTAAGCCAAACAAGATATTATCGCGCACATTTAACCATGGAAATAAAGTATAAGATTGAAAAACCATGCCCCGTTCGGCTGATGGCTCACCCAAAGCTTTGCCTTCAAGGGTAATTTCGCCGATTGTAATTGTCTCTAAACCCGCGATTATTCTTAATAAAGTTGATTTTCCACATCCAGAAGGTCCCAAGAATGTTATAAATTCACCTTCGTTAATTTGTAAGCTAATATTTTTTAAGGCAGTTGTTGGCGTTTTGCCTTCAAATATCTTGGTGATATTGTGTATTTCTAAAAATTTTTTCATATTACCGCCCATTTAAACAATTTTTTATTTAATTGCTTAAAGCTCCAATCTGATAATAACCCAATCACGCCAATGACAATAATTCCAAATATTATATTGTCCGTGGCAAGCAAGCTTTGCGAATCGGTAATCATATGCCCAATTCCGCGGCTTGCGCCGATTAATTCCGCCACAATAACATAGGTCCACGCCCAGCCAAGCACTAACCTTAATGACTCGCTTATCGCGGGCATTGCCATCGGCACTAAAACTTGAAACATTAAATTATGGGGCTTTACGCCCAGTGTATAAGCCGCTTCCACTAAGTCTTTGCGGGTTGCACCGATGATTGATGAAATCATAATGACTAATTGAAAAAAACTGGCAATGAAAATTAGTGATAATTTTTCACCTTCACCAATCCCCACCCATAAAATAAGCAAAGGAATAAATGCTGAAGCTGGTAAATATCGGGCAAATGAAATAAATGGTTCAAAAAATGCTTCAATTGGCTTATACGCGCCCATGAATATTCCCAAAGGAATCGCAAAAACCGCCGATAAAATAAACCCACCCATTACCCGCCAAATTGTGATTAAAATATCGTATGAAAAATCAAATTTTGTTAATAAATCATAACCAGCAACCAGCATTTGTATCGGGCTTGCAAGAAAAGTTGGGCTTACAATTCCGCCAAAAGTTAATATTGACCAAAAAATTGTAAATAATACAAAGAAGCTAACACCCAAAAATATTTTTTTTCGTTGTGAAATTTCAATTAATGGGCGCATAGCATTCCGTTTTTTATTATATATAATTTAGTTATTTTATGAATCTGGTATCAACTAATTTTGTCATGTCTGGAATGGCTTTGATAATGCCAATTTCCAATAATAAACTTGCGGCATCTTTGTTAAAACCATCAAATTCTTGGGCAAAAAATTTCTGATTCGCCGCTTTATCTTGCCATTTAAGATATTTTTGTGATGATTCAAATTGTTCGCCCGTTTGTTTCACATCCGCGCCCATTAATTCAAAAGATTTTTTCGGGTCAGATTTAATCATTTCCAAGGCTTGAAAATAACTATCCGTCAAGGCTTGCGCAACTTTAGGCTTGTCAGTTATAAATTTTGTCGCGCATCCAAAACTATCCATCACCATCGGATAATCAAGCGTAGTGGCAATAATTTTTCCTGATTCTGGTTTTGCGCGCACGGCTGATAAATATGGTTCATATGTCATCGCGGCATCTAAACCCGCCGTATTGGCAATCATGGCATTTGCCGCCGCTTGCGGTTCAAGATTTGTGGTTTGCACATCTTTAACCGATAAGCCATTTTTCTTTAAAAACCACGCAAGCGTGAAATAAGGCGCGGTGCCCGGTGCCGAAACTGCTACATTTTTGCCTTTTAAATCCGCGATAGTCTTGACATTATCTTTAACGACCATGCCATCAGCACCATTGGACCTGTCCATTTGGAATATTTGCGTGGTTGCCACGCCATTTGCATTCCACGCAATCCAAGTCTCAATGGTGGTTGCGGCGCAATGCACATCGCCAGACGCAATGGCTAAATGCCTATCTTTTTGTGGGATTTTCACGACATTAACATCAAGCCCATTTTTTTCAAAAATTCCCGCAGATTTTGCCAAAGTTATTGGCGCAAAACCAGTCCAACCTGAAATGGCGATATTGACTTTTTCCTGTGCTTGCAAAGCCATTGTTGTTAAAAATAAACTTGTAATTGCAACTGATAATTTTTTCATATTTATCTCCCCTAATGATTGTCTGATAATTTTTATTAAACACAAATTACCATATATTAAATATAAAGTCAAATAGTTTTTAAAATTTAAACGCTGCGCATTAATCCGCCATCAACGCGGATATTTTGCCCTGTGATATAAGCGGCGCCATCAGAGGCTAAAAACGCAATAGTTGCGGCGATTTCATCGCTTGTGCCATATCGCTTCATGGGCACAGAAACTCTTCGTTCGTCCAACTGGGGCAAAGAATCAATCCAACCCGGCAAGACATTATTCATGCGCACATTATCGGGGGCAAATGTATCGGCGAAAATTTTCGTATATGCCCCAAGTCCCGCACGAAACACCGCCGAAGTCGGAAACATCGCGCTCGGCTCGTTTGCCCATGCCGTAGAAATATTGATGATTGCGCCATTTTTTTGCGATTGCATAATGGGGGCGATTATCCGCACGGCGCGAATAATATTCATCAAGTAAATATTCATACCCGCCAGCCATTGTTCATCAGTAATTTCAATAATTTGGGCGCGTGGACCATGCCCCGCACTATTGACTAAAACATCAATTCTGCCCCATTTTTTTACGGTTAAATCGGTAATTTTTTGCAAATCCGCCACAGATTGATTGGAACCCGTCAAGCCAATTCCACCCAATTCATGCGCCAAAGCCTCGCCCTTGCCTGATGATGATAAAATCGCGACATTAAAGCCTTCTTGCGCAAGTTTCCGTGCCGTAGCCGCGCCCATGCCACTGCCACCCGCCGTTATTATCGCGACTTTATTCATTAATTACCCTTTGCTTTAAAATTAAAATACGCGATTGCCGGTTTTGCCCAAACCAATTTTTTTGGCAAACGCCGAACGGCGTGCCGCATAATTTGGCGCGACCATCGGATAATCCGAAGGCAATCCCCATTTTGCACGATATTCTTCGGGCGACATTCTGAAATTCGTGCGTAAATGGCGTTTTAACATTTTAAGTTTTTTACCATCTTCTAAACAAATAATATAATCTGGTTGAATTGTTTTCTTAATCGGAATTTGCCCAGATTGCGTGTTGGCATTGGGTTCAATTTGGCTTAATTCTTCTAAACATTTATAAACCGAATCAATTAATTCAGGCACTTTCATTGTTTCCACCGAATTATTGCTTAAATAAGCTGTGATGACTTTGGTTGTCATATCAAGCAAATTAGCCTTATCCATTGCTTCATTGGCATTGGGCATCGCCAAACCAATCCGTTCAATCGTATCAGCCATATTGCCGACTTTGTTTTTTATATCTTTACTAGACATATATTGCTCCTTATGATGAATGGGTTGAATCCCATATTATTTTTAATTGTTTTATATTTACCATATAATAAATCTAATTGCAACAATAAATATTACAAAATATAAATTTTTTTTATTGTGAAATTCCAAGGACTAAAAATTTATTATTAAAGCATAACCCCCCATCACAAGCAAATTATACTTGAAGTAATAAGAAACTTAGCGGATAAATTTTGTAATATCTAAATTAACAGATTGCTCTATAATATTGGGTTTATCGCCAATTAAGGCTAAAAATACCACCAAAGCTCCCAAAGCCAAAATGCTTGCGCTTAATAATATTATGATGAATTTTTTCATTATTTTCTCCTATTCTTAAATAACATGCAATAATTATTCCATATTTATTAAATTTTCATCAAGCCAAGCGCAATATTTTTGCACCCCTTGACGAACCGATAAAAATTCTTTGGTATAACCTTGCAAGCGCAAGTTGCTAATATCCGCTTTGGTGAATGCTTGGTATTTTGCCAATAAGCCATCGTAAAAATCAATATATTCTATATATCCTTGATTAATGGCTTGACTTAAATCATAATTTGTTTGGCAACCATGATTAATAACCGCCAAGGCAACTTGATTAAACGATTCCGCGCGTCCCGTGCCACAATTAAATATGCCCCAATTTTTACCCTTAACCCCGTTATTCAAGAAAAAGTCATTAACAGCAACCACATCGTCAATATGAATAAAATCGCGTAATTGCCCGCCATCTTCAAAGCCGTGAGAGCCCTTAAAAAGTTTGACTTTGCGGACAGAGTTCCATTGATTATAATGATGAAAAGCCACCGAAGCCATGCGGTTTTTATGATTTTCACCCGGTCCATAAACATTAAAATAGCGCAACCCCACCAACAAGCTTTGCGTTTCATTATCGCCAAGACTTCGCACCCAATTATCAAAATCGCATTTTGATTGCCCGTAAATATTAAGCGGGGATTCAGCGTTTGGAGTTTCGGTAAATATCGTTTTATCGCCATATACCGCGGCACTTGACGCATAAATCATTGGAATTTTATGGCGAAGCGCATATTTTGCCAAAATTTGCGAATAAGAAAAATTATTAAACCGCATTTTATCCGCATCAGTTGCCATCGTGTCGCTATTCGCGCCTTGATGAAAAATTGCATCAATTTTGCCAAAATCATAATTATCTTGAATTTTTTGAATAAATTCGTCTTTATTCAAGTAATCTTGATATTTAATATGGCGTATTTGCGGGGATTTTTTCAAATCATCAATTATTACCACGCCGTTATTTTCATAAAATTTCGCAATATTACTGCCAATAAAGCCCGCGCCACCGGTGATTAAAATTTTTGCCATTTCACGCCTTATTTAAGTGGTTAATGATATTTGTGCTGGAATAACCCGATTTTAAGGGCGATAAATGCGTGCGTTTGGCAAATTCTGCGCCAACCACGATTTTATTTTGGTAATCCATGCCTTTTACCAAGACATCGGGGGCAATTTTTTTGATTAATTCCAAGGGGGTTTCAGTGTCAAAACCAATAATAGCATCAACTTCGGGCAAGCCACCCAATAAATCAGCGCGCAAATGAAAATTTGTCCATGGTCGGTCTTGCCCTTTAAGCTTTTGCACGGAATTATCGGAATTTAAGCCAATGATTAAAAAATCACCTTGATTCTTGGCATCCTTGATAATTTGCACATGCCCATCATGCAGTAAATCAAAGCAACCATTCGTGAAAATTATTGATTTATTGGCTTTTCGGATTTTTTGAATGAACGATTTTATTTTGCTTAATGGAATTAATTTCGCGTTATGATGCGCGGTTTCGTGCCATAATTGCGCAATTTCTTGCAAATTTGTATATGCTGTGCCAGATTTTTCCACGACAACCCCGCCCGCAGTATTCGCAATTCTTGCCGATAATATTGGGGGAATTCCAACCCCCAAAGCCGTTGCGAAAACCGCAACCACGGTATCACCCGCACCAGAAACATCAAAAACCTGCCGTGCATTTGTCGCAAAATGGCTTGTTTTATCGCCGCTTATCATGCTTAAACCTTGTTCGGAACGGGTTGCTAACACGCCTTGAATTTGCGCATCTTGCATAATTTTATGGCACGCCGCCACAATGTCATCATCATTCGCCACGGGCATTTTAGTGGCTAAATGCAATTCATGGCGGTTAGGCGTAATATAATCCACGCCAAAATATTTGGTAAAATCGGTTGATTTTGGGTCGGCAACCACGATTTTTTGATGATTTTTTGCTAATTTCACAATCCAAGCCACAATTTCGTGATGCACCATGCCCTTGCCATAATCGGAAATTATCACGGAATCAAATTGGGGGATTTTATCCGCCAAAATTTGTTTGATTTGGGCAATTTCGCTTGGCGATAAATTAATAATTTTTTCATCGTCAAGCCTTAACATTTGTTGTCCGTGCGCGACAAATCTTGTTTTATGGGTTGTCGGCGTGCCATTAAAAATAAATTGCGTATTTATTTTTTTTGATTGGCAAATTTTCTTGATATTTCTTCCTGCTTCGTCCTTGCCAATTATGCCGATAAGAGTGGCATTTGCCCCCAAAGACACGATATTTTGTGCAACATTACCCGCCCCGCCCAAAGATTGCTTTTCGTTATTTTTAACCATTACTGGAATTGGGGCTTCGGGTGAAATGCGTTCCACCCGCCCATAAATATAATTATCCAAAATAATATCGCCATATACCAATATGCGAGCTTTTTTTAATTGATTAAGAATATTATGCGTCATGAAAAATAGTTTAAAATATTTATCGTAATTGTCAAGTATATATTAAGTATTCGCAATAAAAAAATCAGGACATTCCCCAAAATTTATAATAAATAATATCAAGAATGAGAGCGAGTAAGCGATATAAAGGTATATGGAAGTGTGGCGCAAGAATTTTGAGAAAATATTTTTGCAAGACACAAAAAATAGGGAATCTCCAGACAGATTTTTACTTGATTTTTATGGAATTTAATGGTAAATTTATTTTATGGAATCGCAAAAACTTATCAGCGTAATTATGGGCAGTCAATCTGATTGGGCGACCATGCAGTTTTGCACGGAAATTTTAGAAAAATTCGCCATACCTTATGAAAAACAAATAATTTCAGCCCATCGCACCCCCGATAGGTTAAGGGAATTTGCCAAAAATGCGCAATCGCGTGGCGTGCAAGTTATTATAGCAGGCGCGGGTGGTGCGGCGCATTTAGCGGGCATGTGTGCGGCGCAAACGAATTTACCCGTATTGGGTGTGCCTGTTAATGCAACTTGTTTAGCGGGCGTAGATTCCGTGATGTCCATTTTGCAAATGCCGGCGGGTGTGCCAGTTGGCACTTTGGCGATTGGCAAGGCGGGCGCGATAAATGCGGCGTTATTGGCAATTGCGATATTGGCGTTAACTGATGCAAAAATTGCCCAAAAATATCAAGATTACCGCCAAAATCAAACCGAAAATGTGCCCCATGAAATTTCGCAATAATAGCGCACAACCGCTTGCCATCGGCAGTATGATTGGGATTTTAGGTGGCGGACAATTGGGCTTAATGATTGGGCTTGAGGCGCGCGCCATGGGTTATAAAATCTTGTGCTGGCAACCGAACGAAGAATGCCCCTTGGCAACGATTGCCGATATTCACGAAAAGCGTCCATTTGAAGATGCAAACGCGCTTGATTTTTTTTGTCAAAGCGCGCATACTTGTATCATTGAATTTGAAAATATTCCGATTGATATTGTTAAAAAAATAAGCCAATTTTTACCGACTTACCCGAATCACGAAATTTTAGAAATTGCCCAGCAACGCCATCTTGAAAAGCAATTTTTTGCCCAAAATAATGTGCCACCTGCGCCAAATTTTTATATAAATAGCCAAAATGATTTAGTTGACGCGCTTAACCATATTAAATTGCCCGCAATTTTAAAAACCAATGCTTTGGGGTATGATGGCAAGGGGCAATATGCGATAAATACTGCCCAAGATTATCAGATTCACGCGAAACCCAACCATATTTTAGAAGAAAAATTAAACTTTGATTATGAATTTTCTGTTTTATTTGCCCGCGATAATTTTGGCAATATTATTAATTACGCGCCATCGCTTAATCACCATGAACGAGGCATTATAAGGCGTGCCAGCCCAATTTTAGATTATAATCCGCATATTGAAAATATTATCGGCAAACTTAAAATTTTGGTCGCGAATATTGAATTAAAAGGGCTTTTATGCGTTGAATTATTTATGATGAAAAATGGCGATATTTATGTTAATGAATGCGCCCCGCGCCCCCATAACAGCTATCATTGGACGCAAAATGCTTGTTATACGAATCAATTTTTACAAATTTTGCGCATTGCTGTGAATCTGCCATTGGGGCATCATGCCGTATATGTGCCGTGTGAAATGGTGAATTTAATTGGCGAAGACATATTAAATGTTCGTTCATATCTTGATAATCCTTATTGTTTTATACATCTGTATAGCAAAGATTCTGTGAAAGCTGGGCGCAAAATGGGGCATGTTAATATAATATATCCCCAAAAAAATAATTCATAAAATACTATATTTTTTAGCATATTATATTGACAAAATAATTAAATTTTATTAAAGTAAAATGAATAAAATACCATTACCAAAGGACAAAATTAATCTTGTGATTTTTAAGTTCGCGCACAATAAATGCAAATATCCCATTATTTTAATGTTTTGGGCGATGGCTTTTATTGCAAATTCCCAGCAATTACCCACCAATCCCAAAGACTTATACGACCTTTACCAATATAATAAATCGGTTGAAAATCGCGATATTGTGATTAACGCTTTGTTGAAAAATGTTAATACTGCCAATAAATTAGCGCAATATTATTTAGGCAGAATTTATTACGAAAGTGGCAAGGCAGAAGATTATGAGATAGCCTTTAATTATTTGCAAAAATCCCAAGACGGCATTAACGATTCGGACAGGGGTTTGGTAAATTATCTTTTGGGTTATATGACGATTGAAGGGCTAGGAACGCAAAAAAATATCACCAAAGGGCTTGATTATTATGAAAAAGCCGCTAATTTTCAAAATGCGGCGGCGGCGACGGAATTGGCGCGAATATATCTTAATGGCAAATTAATCGCCAAAAGCATTGAGGTTGCGCTTAAATATTTTCAAATTGCCACGGATTTGAAAGACGGCAATGCGGCGTATGAATTGGCGTTAATGTATAAAAATGGTAATGGCGTCTCGGTCAATAATAAGCTATATAATGATTACTTAAAATTAGCCGCCGAATATAATAATGAAAACGCAAAAATTGAATATGGCATTAAGATATATGATGCTAACCCCAATGAATGCAATCACGATGAATTAAAAAAATATTTTGAAGCGGGCACGATTCAGCAACGCGATGATGCAATTTTTTATATGGCGCAAGTAATTTTAACTTGCAATTCCAAAACAAAACCTGACATTAACAAAGCCTTAAACTATTTGAAAATATTGGCAAAGAAAAATCAACCCACCGCCCAAATTTTATTAGCAAAAGCATTAATTGAAGGCACAAAAAACACACCAGCGATTAACCCTACTGATGGTTTGCGGATATTAAATGTCTTTGCGGACAGCGGAGTTGGGGCAGCATCATTGTTATTATCAAAATATTATAACGAAGGAAATTTTGTGGCAAAAAATAAGCAAGAAGCAACGATTAAATTTTTAGATGCCATAAAAAACAAAGCCGCAAATTCCATTGAATTTGGTATTAAATTTATTCAAAATATTTCCGACAAAAAATTACAAACTGATTTATTAAATCAACTACAAGTCTTAGCCGATGCCGATGTTGAATATGCTAATTTTATTTTGGGACGCATCTATGCCGAAGGTAAAATAGTGCCTTATAATTTTGCTTTGGCAAATAAATTTTTAACATTTTGCGTCAAAACGAATAACGAGCTCAACTTTACAGCCCGCAAATTATTTACCGAAATTTTGTTAAAAGATGGTCCAACGAAAAATGTTAATTTAGCCTATAAAGTTATTTCCGTTAAAGGCGTTGAAAATGATAGTGATGCTTTATATTTGCTTGGAACTATCTTTATTGATAAGGCTTTTGCGCAAAATGATGTTAATAAAGCAATTAAAATATTTACGCTGGCATCTGAAAATGGCAATGCTGAAGCCACGCAAGCTTTGTCCGAAATTTATCTGAATGGTATTAATGGTGCTGGTAAAGACGAGCTTAAAGCGATTCAATTATTGGAAAAAGCAGCGATTGAACAAAAAGAATCCGCGATACAATTGGCAAAAATCTATTGGAATGGCAGCGGTAAGCTTGCAAAAAATCAAGCCAAAGCAATTGAAGTCTTACTGCCATATTTCAAAAAGCAAGATGCAGAAGTTAATTTTCAATTAGCAAAATTTTATGTTGAAAAACCTGAAATATTCAAAATTAACATTAATCCCTTACAATATTTCAAAGTGCTTGCCGATAGTGGCAATGCCGAAGCGCAATATCAATTAGGCTTGTTGTTTGCCGAAGGCGAAATTGTTAACCAATCCATTCCAGACGCCGAAAATTATTTTAATTTAGCATTAAAAAATGGCTATCAAGAGGCAAGATTTGCTTTGGCGGCAATTCAAATTAATTCGGAAAATAAATCGGCAAGTATTCAAGCCACCAATATTTTAGAGGCGCAAGTCCAAAATGGCGATGCGCTGGCGATTTATTCATTGGCGAATTTTTATTATATTCAAAATAATCATGAAAAATCATTTGTGTATGCGACTTTGTATAAAAAATTATTCCCTGATGTCAAGGGTAATAAAGATGAAAATATCACTAAAATTTTGGGGGGTTCAACAAGCATCAAGGATAAAACTAAAATCAATAAAATAATTGATTTTGTTTATGGGCAAATTGAAACCAAAAAAGCATCGGGTAATACAAGAAAATGATGGCACAATATAAACGAATTGTGATTAAAATTGGTTCTGCATTATTGGTTATGAATGAAGATTCCGCGGTGCGCACAAGTTGGTTAGCCGAAATTACCGAAAATATCGCGAAATTGCGCCAATCGGGACATGAAATTGTTATAGTTTCATCAGGGGCGATGGCTTTGGGGCGGCGCATGATTAATATTCGCAAAACACCCAAGGAAACCACGCAATTAAAACAAGCGGTCGCGGCAATTGGGCAAATTCAATTAATGAAGCATTTTCAAGAATATTTTGCCAAGCATGATTGCATGACGGCGCAAATTTTGCTTACTCCCCAAGACACCGAAGAGCGCGTTCGGCATCTTAATGCACGCAACACGATAAATCAGCTTTTGAAATTGGGGGTTATTCCAATTATTAACGAAAATGATTCCGTGGCAACCGAAGAAATTCGTTATGGCGATAACGACAGGCTATCGGCGCGGGTTGCCTCAATGATAAGCGCAGATTTATTGATTTTATTATCTGATATTGATGGCTTATACACAAAAAATCCCAAAATCCATACTGATGCCGAATTAATTAAAAATATAAGACAGATTGATAAAACAATATTATCATTTGCGGGGGGTAATATTGACGAACGAAGCACGGGGGGCATGATTACCAAATTACATGCCGCGCAAATTGCAATGAATTCTGGGGTTAATATGATTATTGCCAATGGCAATTTACCAAGCCCCTTATTAAGTATCTGGAATCGCCCGCATAGCGTATTTCATGCCAATAGCACCCCTAAATTAGCGCGCAAAAAATGGCTTGCGGGGCTGTTAAATCCAGACGCAATTATTGTCATTGACGATGGCGCAATCACGGCATTAAAAAGCGGTAAAAGTCTTTTGCCCGCGGGGTGCTTGCAAATCATCGGCAATTTTGAATCGGGCAGTGTCTTGTTGGTGCAAGACCAGCAAGCAAACCGAATTGCGATTGGTTTGGCAAGCCATGATGGCTTAGTAATTGCGCCGTTTTTGGGTAAAAAATCACCCTTAACCCCGCCTGAATTAATTCACCGCGATAATTTGGCATTATACGAATGACCAGCGAAGAATTTAAATTAAGAATGTTATCCCTATATGGTGCGATGCGTTTTTATTCATACCGATTGCCCCAAGTGAAGCCAGATTTATTAATTGCCTATGCCGCGCGCGATATTGTTAAGGATTTTGAACATTATGGATTTTATCGGCTTAACCACGAACAAAAAAATTTGCGCATTAAAGCCATTAATTTCATATTGGGCGAGCTAAATCGTTGTTATTTATATGCCAAGGACCATGATGCCCCCAAAGCAAAAGCCGTGATAAAATTCAATATTTTATTCTTAAATAAAATTTTAAATTTAGAAAATTCAGCAAAAAATCCACAAAATATTGACTCCAAGCTTATTTTGAAATATTTAATTGACGAAGCCCAAGCAAAAAAAACACCATAAATAAAGGAAAAAATTATGATACCGCGCTATTCCCGTCCAGAAATGGTAAAAATTTGGCAAGACGAAAATAAATATGCTATCTGGCTTGAAATTGAAGTTTTAGCCGCCGAGAAAATGGCGGATTTAGGGATAATCCCCAAAGAATCGCCAATTAACACCCGAAAAAAAGCTAAATTTTCCATTGAGCGAATTGCACAAATTGAGGCAATTACCAAGCATGATGTGATTGCATTTTTAACCAATATCGCCGAAAATGTTGGCGAAGACGCAAGATTTTTGCACCAAGGCATGACTTCGTCTGATGTTTTAGATACTTGCTTGAATTATCAATTAAAGCAAGCGGGCGATATTTTAATGCAGGACATGGATAAATTGCTTGAAGCCTTAAAAACCCGTGCTTTTGAGCATAAATTAACGCCATGTATAGGCAGGTCGCACGGAATTCATGCCGAACCGACAAGTTTTGGCGTGAAATTAGCCTCGTATTATGCCGAATTTTCCAGATTAAAAACAAATTTACAAGAATCCATCGCCATTATTTCAACTTGTGCCATTTCTGGCGCAGTAGGTAGTTTCGCCAATGTGCCGCCCGAAGTGGAAGCTTTCGTTGCGCAAAAATTGGGATTAGCCATTGAACCCATATCCACGCAAATAATTAATCGCGACCGCCATGCGCGGTATTTTACAACTTTGGCGTTAATTGCCAGTTCCATGGAAAGATTAGCCACGGAAATTCGGCATTTACAACGCTCCGAAGTAGGCGAAGCGGAAGAATTTTTTAGCAAAGGGCAAAAAGGGTCTTCGGCAATGCCCCATAAACGAAACCCAGTTCTATCCGAAAATATCACGGGTTTAGCGCGCTTAATTCGTTCATATGCAATTCCAGCCATGGAAAATGTTGCTTTATGGCATGAACGGGATATTTCGCATTCATCGGTTGAACGAATTATCGCGCCTTCGGCAACAATTACCCTAGATTTTGCGCTAAACCGATTGGCAAATATAGTCGCACAATTAGTTATTTACCCCAATAAAATGCTTGAAAATCTTAATAAATTTAAGGGATTGCATGATTCAGGGCGGGTGCTTTTATTGCTTACGCAACATGGCATAAGCCGCGAAGATGCTTATAAAATTGTGCAAACATCGGCAATGGAAGCATGGCAAAATAATCTTGAATTTCAAGAGGTAATGGCAAAAAATCCAGAATTAAATAAATTATGCCCCGATTTAGTCGCTAGCGATGAATTTAAAAATTCCTTTAACTTATCATATCACTTGGCGCATGTTGATGAAATTTTTGCACGGGTTTTTGATAAAAACAATTAATCCTGGATTTAATTTATTTGACAAAACAAGCGAAAAATAATATATTATACCCATGAAGCAATTTCAATTTAACAAGGCACACCGTGAGGGAACAGCAAGGGTATTTGATAATGTGTTAACTGCCTGCGTTTTGTCGTTGGGCATTTCAATTTCTGAACATAATGGTTTGACTTTGTATGAGGATATATTGTTATTTATCCTAAGCATTGTTTGTATTTTATTTGCTTATTTTTTAAGAAAGGACATAACATGACACCGCTTGCATGGGGAATAATTGTTTTTATAATTTTAGGTGCATTGCTTACTTGGTATATCAGAAAAAATTCAATTTAACTATTACACCAAAAAGAATATAATAAAAAATTTCAAATAAATTCACATTTTTTTTGCAAGGCTTGCGCCAAAATGGCTTGATATTCATCAAAATTATAAAAAATTGGGTGAAATTGGTCAAGATGCGGGTTTTGAAATTGCGCATCGCATATCATAAATCCTTGATTTTTAAGCAATCGCATTAACGCCAAAAGCGCAATTTTACTGGCATTTTTGCGTCTTGAAAACATGCTTTCGCCGTTAAATACCGCGCCGTGCGCTAGCCCATATAAGCCACCAATACATTCATCGGTATTTTCATCATGCACCGAGACAGAATGCACCATGTTAATGCTGGCACCATAAATAAAAATTTCTTTTATCGGGTCGTTTATCCAGCCAACTGGGCGGGTTTCATGAATTTTCGCGCATTCTTCAATGACTAATTTAGTGCAAAAATCAACTTTAACAATCCAATGGCATTTTTTGGCAAATTTAAGCAAGGAACGCGGGGCGTGAAAATTTTCAATGGGAATCAAGCATCTTTTTTCAGGGGCAAGCCAATTGATTTTTTCGTCTTCGTGATGCTCTGCCATTGGAAAATAGCCCATTTGATAGGCTTTCATCAAATAATCCCAAGCGATTTTAGCCATTTTCGGGCGGGGGTCTGGTGTCTTGGTCGCCAAATTCGCGGTAAGCCATTTGGTATAAAATTTCTAAATCAGCATCATGAATTTTATGGGCTTGTAAGGCTTGCCCTGTTGATAAAAGATAATTAATATTTGACCCAGATAATCCCCATGAATGCCGAATCCTTTGATATGTTTCAGCAATTGTTAAATTGGCTTGATATTGATGATGCGATGGGTTTAGGGCAAATGATAAGGCAGGCACGGAAAATCGTGGGCGTTCGTCATTTTCAAATGGTGATAATCGTGCCATCACTAAAACGGGACGATAAGCAAGACTAACCATTTCCCTATCCCAAAGATATTGGGCGACTTGGGCGCGGTTTGCTTCGCTTACTTCAAACGCGACTCCTTGACATGCGCCGCCATAATCTAAGCCCAGAACTAACCCCGGGTTAGTTTCCGAGCCACGATAATGCGTGGATATTAACCCGAATCGCCGATGATACCCTTTAATTTCCATGCGGTAATGATTAATATATTCAAAACCGGGTTTCCAAATTAATGACCCATATCCAAACACGAATAATTTCGGCAGGCTTGCCAATAATTCTTGATAATTTTCCATGGCAATGGCGGTTTCTTTATCCATTGGGCGCGCTTCCTAAATAAGTTAAAGGATCAACAGGTGTGTTGTTTTTACGAATTTCAAAATGCAATTGGCTTTCGGATACTAAGCCCGTTTGCCCAACTTCGCCGATAACTTGATTAATTTTAACCTTATCGCCGACTTTGACTAAAATTTTATCGCAATGGGCGTAAGTGCTTACAAATCCGTCCGTATGGCGAATTAAAATAAGCTTGCCAAAACCTTTAATTTCCTCGCCAGTATAGGCTACTTCGCCATTTTCAACCGATAAAATATTGGTGCCTAACTTCGCGCGAATATTAATGCCATCATTCCATAAGCCTTCGGCGTAATTGCCAAAATTTTGAATGATACTGCCCTTGACGGGCCAAACAAATTGCCCAGCACGCGGCGGAATATTTAATGGTTCGCTATACGGCTTTACGGGACTTTTAATCGGGTTATTTATCGGTGGTTTGGGGGAATTATTGCTAAGATAAGGTTGAATCGGCGATTTAATTGATAAGTCAGGGGCAAGGGGCGCGTTTGGCACAACGGCGGGTTCTTGAATCGTGCTGACAACAACGGGGGGCGGGGCGGGGGCAATCGTGCTTGTGCTTTCAGAAACAGCGATTAGTTTGGGATTGGCAACAACCGCATTTGGAATTATCAATTTACTATCAGCCTTGACTCCAAAAGGTGCTTGAATATTATTCGCTTGGATAATGCTGTTAAGACTGGTATTAAATTTCTTGGCAATTTGTGAAAGACTATCGCCCTTTTCCACAATATAAATAAGCGCGGCTTGGTAATTTAAAACCATCGCTTCGCGTAATTCATATGGCGGCTTTAAATTATTGATGGTAATTAAACTTTCAATACTGACATTTTTAGCTTTGGCAATATCATAAAGATTTTCGCCCTTTTGCACGATATATTGTTGATAAATTGGTTGCTTAACTTCGTTATTAATAATTTTTTTCGGCGCGGGTGCAATGGGTGCTTCTGGTTGCCATTCAGACAAAATAATTTGGCGATTTTGCGCATTATTACAAGCGTTTAATAATAAAATCAACGGGATAATTTGCAAAAATTTCAACATTATGCCCCCATTACTTTATGCCGCTGATGATTGGCACGAATTTAACTGCCCCAAGTGATTCTTTGATGGGTTTGCCGTCAATTTTCGTAATTAAAATTAATTCTTGTTCGCCAACTTGCTTGCCCAACGGCAGAATCATTTTCCCTGATTCGGCTAATTGATCCCATAATTTATGGGGAATATGGTCAAAACAAGCCGAAATAATAATGCGGTCAAACGGCGCGACTGCTTGCCAGCCATTTTGTCCATCGGCATATAAGGTCGTGATATTACGGCATTTATAATCGCGGATATTTTGTTCCGCCAACCGCAAAAGATTGCGAAGCCGTTCCATTGTATAAACTCTGGCGCATAATTTTGACAAAATTATACATTGATAGCCACAACCCGTGCCAATTTCCAAGATTTTATGATTCGGTGCGATGGTTAATTTTTCCATCATCATTGCCATGACTGATGGTTGTGAAATAGTTTGCCCCGATTCAATCGGTAAAGCCGAATCGTGATAAGCATATTCCAAAAAATCGCGATGCACGAAATTCATTCGGTCAATCGCATTGAACGCGTTAAGTATTTTTGGGCTAAAGCCAAGATTACTAAGCGTTGCAATTAGCGATTCGTGCGAATTATTCTGCATTTTTTGCCCTCGCAATATGGGATTAAGCGAAACTTAAATCCAACCTAATTGGCTACGGGCGCGCATAATCATTTCTTCCGCGGTTTCTTTGGATAATGCAAACTGCTTGAAAATTCCTTCTTTGGCATCAATTAAATCATCGGTAGCTAAATCAGCAAAATCATCTAATGTGCGCACTTGATGTTCGCCCAAGGCTTGCAACATTTCAGAATTTAAACCTTCAAAACCTTGCAATTCGTGGTTAATCCCCAAATTTGCAATATTATCAACGATTGTTTGTTGCTTTTTATTCAAGTAATTTTGCGCCCTTAATTGTAATTCAGTGGCAATATCTTCGTCAAATCCTTCAATTTTTGCCAATTCACTATGAGGGACAAGCAATAATTGCTCAACTTTTTGGAAACCTTCGGTCATTAAAAGTCGTGCAATAATTTCATCAACATCAAGCGATAATTTAAATTCGTCTAATATTAAGTTATTTTCATTGGCGCGTTTTGTGGCTTCTTGGTCTTCGGTTAAAATATCAATATCAAAACCCGTTAAAATTGACGCAAGGCGAACATTTTGCCCGCGTCTGCCGATTGCCAAACTTAATTGATCTTCGGGCACGACAACTTCAATTTTTTTTGTGCCTTCTTTGATAACGACTTTACTTACCGCGGCTGGCGCCATGGCATTAACAATGAAGGTTGCGGGTTCATTGGACCATAAAATAATATCAACTTTTTCACCTTGTAATTCATTGACAACGGCTTGCACTCTTGATCCTTTCATGCCCACGCATGAACCGATGGGATCAATGGTGGAATCCGAAGAATAAACGGCAATTTTTGCCCGTGAACCGGGGTCACGGCTAACGGATATAATTTTTAATACGCCTTCATAAATTTCGGGCACTTCTTGTTTGAATAAAGCCTGCATAAAACCGGGGTGGGTGCGCGATAAATAAATTTGCGGACCACGCAATTCGCGTTTCACATCGTAAATATAGGCGCGCACGCGGTCGCCGAAATTAAAATGTTCGCGGGGAATAATTTCATCGCGTTTTAATATCGCTTCGCTTTTGCCAAGATCAATGGTGATATTGCCATATTCAATGCGTTTAACCGTGCCATTGATAATTTCACCGACTCGGTCTTTGTAATCTTCATATTGTTGCACCCGTTCAGCTTCACGCATTTTTTGAATAATAACTTGTTTTGCAGCATTGGCAGCAATGCGACCATAATCAAGCGCGGGTAATTCTTCTTTCCAATAATCGCCAGCAACTAAGCCATATTTTGTGGCTTCACGCAAGCCCATTTGTCGTTCAGGAAATTCAATAAGTTCAACCACTTCAACATATTGGAACAGCGTAATAATGCCCGTTTTGCGATCAATAAACGCCCGTATATCTTTTTCCGTGCCATATCTTGATTGCGCCGCGCGTTGAATCGCGGATTCAATGGCTAATAAAACATCTTCTTTGCCAATATTTTTCTCTTTTGCCACCATATCGGCAATCATTATCATATCTTGGTTAATCATGGGTATAATCCTTTCTTGATTTTGTGGTCCTTAGATTTGTTTTTTGAGGGTTTGGTTTTATTTTTTTCAATTTTCTGGTTAATCGGCAAATTAAATTCGCCATCAGATTCGGCTATTTTTTGAGCATTTTCCGCGCGAATTTTCGCCATAAATTCTTCTTCTTGGGCGATGACTTGCGCAATTACGGCTTCGTCTGGTTGCACCGAACCCGGTAATTTGCCAT
This sequence comes from Alphaproteobacteria bacterium, assembly GCA_965262605.1. Taxonomy (GTDB): domain Bacteria; phylum Pseudomonadota; class Alphaproteobacteria; order JASGCL01; family JASGCL01; genus CBDHFN01. The sequence continues at coordinate 1,023,256 of CBDHFN010000003.1, forward strand.
TTTGGGCTAATTCCAAAATTTCATCATTAAAAATTAATTTCGCCGCGTCAATATTATCAAAATCCACCGAAATTTCGGTGCGAATCACTTCTTTTGTCTTAGTGCGCACTAATTCATCGGCAAATAAAATAGTCTGATTCGCTAAATCAGTTTGCATGATTCGCCAATTAAATTTTTTACCGCCATTATGCGCAATTTTAAGGGTGATTTTCGCCATTAAGCCCGAAAATTTCATAAAATCTTGAAATTTGACTAAGGGTCTGTCAATGCCCGGCGATGAAACTTCTAAATTATAGCGGTTATTCATGAAATCTTCGGCATCAAAAACAGCCGATAAATGCCGTGAAACCCGCGAACAATCGGCTACAGTGATGGCTAAATCATCAAGCCGTTCAATCATAATTTGTAAATTAGCCCGTTTGCTGGCTTGAATTTGCACGCGCACGACTCCGTAACCCATTTCAGTTAAAATTGGGTCAATCATCGTGTGTATTTTATCTTCAAGCATTTTGCTCCGTCCGATTATTAAAAATTTAGCATTAAAAAAGGTGGTTCAAGCCGTTTGCCTAAACCACCCAACGAATGATATTGAGAATAATTATATTATACATTATTTTTATGGCTTGTAAAGCATTAATTTCATTTTTCTTAAATTTTTTTTATTTGCTTTGCGGGTATTATAATTGTATAATAGTATGTATGAGTAATAATTAAGGTGGCAACATGAAATTGGTTGTAATGAAAGAAAAACTGCTTGGGGAAACTCGGGTTGCTTGTAATCCAGAAATGACGCAAAAATATATCCAAATGGGTTTTGATGTTTGGGTTGAAGCGGGGGCGGGCGAATTATCAAGCTTTTCTGATGATGCTTTTGCGAAAATGGGCGCGAAAATTGTTGCGGATAGGCATGAATTATTATTTGCCGCCGATGTGATTCTTAAAGTGCAAAAACCGACAATGGCGGAAATTGATGAATTTAGCGCAGGGTCAAGTATCGTGGCGCATTTATCGGCAAGAACCGATAGGGATTTAGTGCAAGCCTTGGCAAATAAAAAAATTCGTGCTTTTGCCATGGATTTATTGCCCAGAATTTCGCGGGCGCAATCTATGGATATTCTTTCTTCGCAAGCGAATTTAGCAGGTTATAAAGCCGTTCTTGACGCATGCGGCCATTATCCGCGGGCTTTGCCAATGATGATGACGGCGGCGGGCACGATTCCCCCTGCGAAAGTATTAATTATGGGGGTGGGAGTCGCAGGATTGCAAGCCATCGCCACAGCTAAACGATTGGGCGCAGTTGTTATGGCAACCGATGTTCGTCCCGCAACTAAGGAACAAGTGGAAAGCTTGGGCGGAAAATTTATCGCGGTGGAAGACGAAGAATTTAAAAATGCCCAAACCGCGGGCGGTTATGCTAAGGAAATGAGCGATGCTTATAAAGCCAAGCAAGCGGCATTAATTGGGGAAACAATTGCCAAATGCGATATTATTATAACTACGGCATTAATTCCCGGTCGTCCCGCGCCAAAATTACTATCCAGCGAAATGGTGCAATCCATGAAAGAAGGTTCGGTGATTTTAGATATGGCGGTTGAAACGGGTGGCAATTGCGCGCTTAGCGAATGCGGTAAAGTCGTTAAAAAACATGGCGTTACCATCATTGGTTATGATAATTACCCCGCACGGATACCCAATTCCGCCAGCAATTTATTGGCAAAAAATTATTATAATTTTTTAAGCTTAATTACCGATAAAAACACCAAACAATTGGTTGTTAATACCGACGATGAAATTGTCAAGGGGTGCTTAATTGCCGATAATGGTAATATTATGCAACCAGAATTAATATAATAAGGAGTATACCATGCGTTTAGATGAAGTTTCAGGTCAAATTGAAAAAATAAGCGAGCAATTATTGTTATTGTCAAATGAAGTGCATCAAATTTCCGTGCATCAAGAAATGATGGTTGCCACGCCGTTTTTTGCGTTATTTACCGCGTTTGTTTTATCATGCTTTGTGGGTTATCATGTGGTATGGTCGGTAACTCCCGCCTTACATTCGCCGTTGATGGGGGTGACTAACGCGATTTCTTCGGTAATTATAGTCGGTGCGATTATTGCTTTGGGGGCAACTTCAAGTTATTTAGCGTCTGGATTTGGTTTTATCGCCGTTGTTTTGGCTTCAATCAATATTTTTGGTGGATTTGTGGTGACGCGGCGCATGTTGTCCATGTTTAAGAAAAAACCGAAACAAGCCCATTCTTAAAAGGAGCACTAAATGGAACAATTTTCCCCATATTTATATTTATTATCATCGGTATTATTTATTTTCGCCCTTAAAGGATTATCGCATCCAGAATCTTCGCAACGGGGTAATTTGCTTGGCGTTGCGGGCATGGCGATTGCGATAATAACAACTTTAATTAATCCAGCAATTACGGGATATTTGCCATTTGTGATTGCCATCGCAATTGGCGGTGTGATTGGCACAATTACAGCTTTAAAAATTCAAATGACGGCTTTACCGCAATTAGTCGCCGCTTTTCATTCCTTAGTGGGTTTATCCGCCGTTTTTGTCGCGGCGGGCGCGTTTTATGACCCAGTTGCCATGGGCATTGGGCAAAAGGGTTTTATTCCCGCGGGGGCATTGATTGAAATGGGATTGGGCACGGCGATTGGCGCAATTACATTTACGGGTTCGGTGGTTGCATTTGGTAAATTACAGGGCATTTTGAAATCTGCGCCGATAATGTTTCCTTCGCAACATGCGATTAATTTAGGCTTGGCGGTCGGCATTATTGCCATTATTGCGTTATTTGCAATTACGGGTATGCCAGCGTTATTTTGGTTATTAGTGCTTGTTTCATTAGTGTTGGGTTATTTGTTAATTATCCCCATCGGTGGCGCGGATATGCCTGTTGTTGTGTCCATGTTAAACAGCTATTCTGGTTGGGCGGCTTGTGGCATTGGCTTTTCGTTGGGTAATATTGCGTTAATTGTGACGGGGTCTTTGGTGGGTTCATCGGGGGCAATCTTGTCGTATATCATGTGCAAAGGCATGAATCGGTCAATATTTAATGTTATTTTGGGGGGATTCGGCGCGGAAACTTCGGCGGGGGCTGTTGGGGTGGATATGGGTGATAAAATTGTCAAGCAAGGTTCGTCCGATGATGCGGCTTTTATTATGAAAAATTCTTCGTCTGTGATTATCGTGCCCGGTTATGGTATGGCAGTTGCCCAAGCGCAACACGCGTTGCGTGAAATGGGCGATATTTTGAAAAAACATGGTGTGCAAGTGCGTTATGCAATTCACCCAGTGGCTGGGCGCATGCCCGGTCATATGAATGTCTTGCTTGCCGAAGCGAATGTGCCATATGACGAAGTATTAGAATTAGACGAAATTAATCGCGATTTTGCCTCAACCGATGTGGCATTTGTGATTGGCGCGAATGATGTCACGAATCCATCGGCAAAGAATGATAAATCTTCACCAATTTATGGTATGCCGATTTTAGATGTTGAATCGGCGGGCACCGTGTTATTTATTAAACGATCCATGGCGGCGGGTTATGCGGGCGTTGAAAATCCCTTATTTTTCAAGGACAATACCATGATGTTATTCGGCGATGCCAAAGCAGTTTGCGAAGGCATAATTAAAGCGATGGAATAATCGGAAATTTAATATGGATATTTTAATTTTATCAGCTTGTTTTGTCTTGGGTTCTGTGCCGTTTGGTTTGGTTTTTGGTTTAATTTTTGCCCAAAAGGATATTCGCAATTTTGGTTCGGGCAATATTGGCGCCACCAATGTTTTACGGGTTGTTGGTAAAATACCTGCGCTTTTAACGCTTATTTGCGATAGTGGCAAGGGTGCTTTTGCGATATGGTTCGCCAGCCAAATGGGTTTAGATGAATATTTGGCATTTGGCGGGGGAATAATTACAATTCTTGGGCATTGTTATTCGGTTTTCTTGAAATTTAAGGGTGGTAAAGGCGTGGCGACAAGCTTTGGCGTGATATTAATGCAAGTGCCAGAAATTGGCTTAATGGGGCTTGGGGTTTGGTTAATTATTTTTGGCTGGACGCGTTATTCATCATTATCAGCTATTTCTGCCTTTGCCATCATGCCAATTTTGGCGTTATTTTTGAATGAAACCTTGCATATTATGCCTGAAATTGTGATTGGGCTGGTTATTTTAAGTTGGTTTGTCATTTCACGACACAAGGAAAATATTATCCGCCTTAAAAATAAAACTGAAAGCCGATTTGAGTTTAAAAAATAGGTATTATACCAAGCTTTCTAAAATAATTTAAAATCAAAATACGCCAATAAAATTGGGGGGTTGGTTTGGTTAACCAACCCCCCTTGCCTGAAGTCCTATCAAGGAGAGAGAGAGAAGAGATGATAGGAGACAGGTATCTTGCTTAAACCTCACTAAAACGGCAGGAATAAATCAACTAATTGCGAACCATATCTTGCTTGTTGCACATCAGATATAGAGCCTTTGCCACCATATGAAACGCGCGCTTCGGCAATTTGCGATAAGGCAATGGTATTTTGCGAAGTAATATCTTGCGGGCGCACGACACCAGCAATTTGCAATTCGCGCACTTCATAATTAATTCTTGTTTCTTGCCTGCCATGAATTACAAAATTACCATTTGGCAGAATTTGCGTCAGCACAGCTGATACTTTAATGGAAATTTTCTCGTTGCGTTGAATTTCGCCAGACCCCGAATTAGCCGAATTTCCCGAAGCAGATAAAAGACTGGAAGGATTAGCACCGGGTAGCACCTTGGATATTTGTTTTTCTAACCCTCCCAACGCTGGCAAGGATTCGGTTTCCGCGCTGGATCTTTTGGTTGAAGATGTGTTTTTTACTTCGGCGGAATCGTTAATATCCACAAGCACCGTGATTAAATCGCCGATATTATTCGCCCGTTGATCTTTGAAAAAAGTTTTTGAACCCGGTCTCCATAAACTATTTGAAGTTGATTGGTATGCTTCGGTTGCTGATGGCATGGGCATTGAAATCGGTTTATAGCCAACTCGTTCAGTCGGGTCTTCAATTTTGCTTAATGCTGGTGCTTCGCCAATTTTGGCAAATCTTGACAACATATTGCAACCTGATAGCGCAAATAAAGCAACAGAAACACATAATAATTTATTCATATTATGATGAATTTTTCTATTATGGAATTGTTGTTTGTCGTTGTTAATTAAAGTATTTATCATAGGTTAACCATTGCAATTCCAGTGCCAACTATCGTGGCTTGGATAATTTTTCCGCTTTGAATATTTTCAACTTTTATAACATCGCCTTTACTGCCACCTTCAATGGCGCGACCCTTGGCAGTTAGCTGCATTTGGGGCGTTTGCACAACGATAGTTATCGCTTGTTTGGCTTTAATAATTTGAGGTTCTTTTAAATCCGAAGGATTGATGGGGCGATTGGCGTTCAGGGAACGGCGCGCCTCTTTGCCAATAATTTCATTCATTTCGGAAGTAAAATTACCCACAAATTCACTTTCGGGTAAGTAAATTTTAGTCATCATCGCATTGGTGATAATATCACCCGCATTGATTCGTTGCGAAGGCACAAGAGCCTCTTTGGTTAATTCCACCTTTGCCATAATTTTGTAAGATTCACCATTAGTTTGAAAACTGCTTAAAGTTAGGGTTGCGGTTTTTAATGGTTTATTATAGCTTATCCCCGTGGGGCGAATCAGCGATTTTGTGCCAAATTCAATATTTAAGCCATTTTCATAACCACCAATTAATTTCAATTTTAACTTGGCTTCGCCATTAATTAATTGTTCTTTAAGAATTTCTTTTTCCATTAAGATGCTAAGCTCATCAGCCGAAATAACATCGGATTTGCGCGTGATTTTGGACGATTCATATTGCGTGATGGGTTGCCATTTTACGCTATATTGCTTGGCTATTTTATCTAAATAATCGGTTGTTAAATTATAAGATTTGCCTAAAACTGGGGCTTGTAATACTGGGCGCGGATTTGGCGCGGTTTCGGTGAAAATATCTTGAATATATACAAATTCCCCGACAATATTAATTTCAGGTTTATGGGTTTGCGCGACCAATAAAATTGGGGTTAATAAACTAAAAAATAAAAATAAATTGCGGGGGTATTTTTGCATGATATTAATTATCCTTATTTCAATTGGTTAGCCGATTGCAACATTTGGTCTGCGGCGGTAATGACTTTGGAATTCATCTCATAGGCGCGTTGCGCGGAAATTAAGTTGGTAATTTCTTCAACCGCATTCACATTGGAAGTCTCAATAAAGCCTTGTTGCAATGCGCCAAAGCCCGGCGCGCCCGGCACCGAAGCATTGGCAGCACCCGAAGCAGGTGTTTGTTGCAATAAATTATCACCCAAAGACGCTAAACCTGCTTCGTTCGGAAATCGCACCAGCGTAAATTGCCCGACATTCGTGTCCGCTAACTGCCCGTCAAGCTTTGCCAAAACTTCGCCGTTGGGATTAACGGTGATAGAGATGCTGTTGGCGGGAATCGTTAAACCCGGTTGCACAATATAGCCATCAACGGTCACAATTTGTCCCGTTGAATCTAATTGAAATGAACCTGCTCTTGTGTATGCGGCTTCGCCATTGGGGCGGGTGACTTGAAAATATCCCTCACCATTAATCGCTAAGTCAAGGGGATTTTCGGTTTTATTTAAGTTGCCATGTTGATTGACGCGATAAACGCCCGCCGTTTTTACGCCCAAGCCTACTTGAACGCCGACTGGAACTATCGTGCCTGCATCGGACGAAGCCGAACCGACTCGGCGCAAATTTTGATATAATAAATCTTGAAATTCAACGCGCCTGCGCTGATAACCCGTGGTGTTTACGTTGGCGATGTTATGGGATATGACCTCAACATTTGTTTGTTGCGCCGCCATACCAGTGCCACCAATATTTAATGCTCTCATTCTAAATCTCCTTTAAGGTTTTAAGTTAAATTTTAGCGATATTTTTAACCTTTACCGCTGTAAGTTTCTAAAATTTTATTTTGCCTGCCTGCTTCCTCGTCCATTAGCCCTTTTAAAAGCGTATGGTCGGCTTGCAAACGGATTAATTTCGTAATTTCAATAACTGGTTGCACATTTGATCCTTCCAAAGACCCTTGAATCACATCTGGGTTTACCACGGGCAAGGGAGTTTGCCTTGTGCTAAATTGGTTGTTTTCTGTTCTGTCTAAGTCAAGCTCGTTGGCAAAATTGACTAAACCAATCCGCCCCAAAATTAAGCCTTGTTCATCGGAAATTGTGCCATCGCGGGCAATGGAAATTCGCGTTGACTCGCCTAAATTTATGACTCCTGATTCTGACGATAAAACGGGTTGATTTTTTGAATCAACCAAAATCCCTTGGTTATTAATATTAAATTTGCCGTTTCGTGTATATTGCACGCCTTGGGGGGTGCGCACTTGAAAATAACCGATGCCTTTAATCGCCACATCCAAATCATTATTGGTTGTTTGTAATGGACCATCATTTATATCACGCAATTTACCAATATTATCGGCATAGGCAATATTTTCATTAACACCACCGCGCAATTTGATGATATATTCACGAAATCGCAAATTTTCGGCTTTATATCCTTGGGTATTGACATTGGCAACATTTTGTGCAACAACATCAAGCTGATCCCTAAGGGTTTTTTGGCGTGAAATTGCAATGAAACTGATATTATCCATATTTCTCTCCTAGATTTATCTCTTCTTAAAATTCTCTTATTTGAATTAAAGCAATTATTGTGCCAATTTTTAAAATCACCCTATAAATTTATTTTTGCAATCATAAAATTTTATGATATTATGGCTTACCATAATTATTAAGGTGATAAAATGAAAAAATTTAACGAATTAATGACGCAAGCTTTGGCAATTGACATGGAAAATAAAGTTAATTTTCGCGAAAAATTAGCCAATGAAACAGATTTGCAATATACAAGGGCAGTATATAAAGGCTTGCGGGCGCATTGGAATCATATTAAGCCACCGATTAAATCGGTTGAAGATAAAAAAATTGCGGGCGTAAATTGCCGAATTTATCAGCAAGAACCGAATCAGCCGACTAAATTATGTATTTTATATAGCCACGGCGGCGGTTGGCTAGTCGGTGATTTAGACACGCACGACAGAATCTGCCGTAATTTAGCCTTAAATTCGGGTTGTGATTTAATTGCGGTTGATTATGATTTGGCGCCTGAAATACAGCATCCTAAGGCTATTTTGCAAATTTATGATGTTTATAAATCATTGCGCAAAAAATATGGGAAAATTATTACCGCCGGCGATTCCGCAGGCGCACATATGGTTATCGCCATGGATCATTATTGCCAAATGAATAATACGCAACAAGCCGATGGAATAATGGTGTTTTATGGTGCTTTTGGCTTAATGGATTCGCCGTCAATGCGCGCATTTGGCATGGATGATTATTATGGTTTAAGCATGAATGATATGGAAAAATATGTTAATTATTATTTGGGGCATATTGATGCCGTAAAAATCGCGCATGACCCTTTATTTAATCTTTTGGGGAATGATTTAAGCAAAACTCCGCCTTGTTTGATTATTAGTGCCGCTTATGATTCGCTCCGCGATGACAGCCGCGCTTTGCATGAAATTTTATCGCACCATAATATTGCCAATCGCTATATTGAATATAGCGGGGTTGTGCATGGCTTTCTTCATTATTCATCGCTTGTCCCGCAAGCCCAAGAAGCTATTTTAGAGGCGTGCGAATTTGTCAAAAATATTGAAGAATTTGTGAAATGCTCAAATTCGGGATTAAGCATGAATAATATGGTGAAAAACGCGCTTGCCCAAGTTGTCAGCCTTAGCCCCAACGATGCGATTAAAGCCATTAACCAAGGCGAATATCAGTTAATTGACTTACGCGATATTCGCGAATTATGGCGCGAAGGCACAATTAAGGGCAGTTATCACGCGCCCAGATGTATGATTGAATTTTGGTGCGACCCCCAAAGCCCTTATTACAAGCCAATTTTTGCCAAAGAAAAAAAATATATTTTATTTTGCGCGGGTGGCTTGCGTTCGGCATTGGCGGCGCAAACCATGCAAGCCATGGGATTTCCCCATATCGCCCATATCAGTGGTGGTTTTGGTGGCTTTGCCAAAGCGGGCGGGGAAATTATCGCCGTGCCACAGGGATGAAAGAATTAAAAATTACTTTTTTAGAATTATTATTTTATCGTTGAATAATTAATATTTACTTACCCGATTTTCGGCGATTATCCTCTTTGCATAATAATTGGCAATTATCAAGGTTGGTTTTACCGCCTAAATGCCACGGGGTAATATGGTCGGCTTCCATTTCGTTAATATCAAATTTATTTTGACAATTTTTGCAAATCCCATTTTGTTTTTCAAAGGCGGTTCGTTTTGTTTTGTCATCAAAAGCCCGCAAATTTAGGTGTTTTTCTTTGTGGTTTAGGACATAATAGTAAATACCTTTTTTATTGCCAACATCTTCATCTGCCATTAATTTGGCAACTTCGGCTTCTATGGCTTTACTATCAAGGTCTTTATCTTTAAATTCATTATACAAATCCCCCCATTCAACGCCCTTCATTTCCTTGCGATAGGTGGGGAATATTTTTTGCACCCAATTAATAATATCATTAAAATATTTCCATAATTCATTCGCATTGGGGGCAAATTGATTTTTACCCATATAGTTTTCAATATTATTCTTACTTATCCATTTAATAATAGTTTCCAAATAATCTTGCCTTATGGGATTTCCATCAATATATTTATTACCTAATTGATAGGCGGCACAACCTGTCTTACTAAAATATCTTTTGGCATCGCTAATCATACTGCCCGCATAAACGGCGTTTAACAATTCTTGGTCGGTTAATTTTTCCCCCGCAATATTAATGGTGCGAAACCATTCCAATTTTTCGCTGTCGGTGCCCGAACATAAATAAATCATTAATTCATATTTAAGAATTTTTTGTTGAATATCTGATTGCAAATTATGAAAATAAAGTAAATCATTTTGGAATCTTACCGCAAATTCACCCTTTACAAATTGACAAGTTGAAATCGTGCGTTGCTGTCCGTCAATAATTTCAAAATTGCCATCATTGCGCACCGCCCAATACATAACATTAAGGGGGTATCCTTTTAATATTGTTTCTATAACCGCTTCGCGTTGTTTATCCTTATACACAAATTCGCGTTGAAATGGGGGGGCGTATATCTAATTTGCCACCATAACCAACCACGCCTGACTCGCCATTATCTGCAAAGCCGTTTGTTAATTCAGCGATTGAAATATTTTTTAATTCTATTTTCATGGTTATTATATTGAATTTTTTCTGATATACCACGTAAGTAAACCACCAATTACAGAAAATGCAATTATTCCCCAAATTAAAGGCGTCATGATAAATCCTTTCTTAAAGATTCAAATTGAGTTTTTGCGGACAAACCAAGTTAATAACCCAGCCAGAACGATAAAAACGATAAGCCCCCAAGCAAGTGGTGTCATGATAAATCCTTTCTTAAAATATAAGTTAATAGCAAACAAATTGAACCTGTTAGAATTAATAAAGCATCTTCATTTATAGTCAAATTGTTATGCCCCGACAATGAAATGCCCAATGACAAAGCGCAGGCTGTTAGAATATTATCAAATACCCTTGCCAACCCCTCACGATGCGCCTTGTTAAATTGAAATTGTTTCATAACCATAATATATTATTTTTTACCCTTAATGTCAAATTAATTATGGTTGCGGTTTTTTGTTTTTGATGAACACCCTGCTATACATTCTTTTACCTTTGATATATCCACGCCCTTTATCAATATTCAAATCATATTCATTACCCAAAATTTCAAATTGTTCGGGATTATATTTATCTAAAAAAGTTATAGGCACACCCATTGCACCTGTGTAATCGCATGGAATTTCAGCAGTTTTATCAATGTTTATGGCATCATAATTATCATATTTGGGGTAATATTCTTCGTTGCCATGATATTTTTTATATAATATTAAATCCTCGTGGCGTTTTTGTATATCTAGATTTGTATACCACGAAACATTTCTAAACTTTACTAAACCTGTTTCCTCATCATAAACTCCGTCTGCATAATTTGTATTGTAAGGTGTTTTGAAAAAAGCATTGCCGTTATTAAATCCATAACCTAACCATAATTTATCTTGTTTAATTAAGGAAAATATTTCTTTATATGTAATTGCATTAACATTACCTATTATCAAAAATTTCTTATTATATTCCACCAATTGCGCAACATATTCACGAAATAACGAAAATGGCGGGTTGGTTATCACAATATCGGCTTGTTTTAAAAATTCAATACATTCGCTACTACGAAAATCGCCATCGCCATTTAAATGCTTAATTCCAATATCTTCGGCATTGGGGATATTGCCCCCTTGTTTTTTGCCTGTATATTCCAGCATTATTGCCCGTTCGCTTTCATTTTTGCTGAATAAATCCATATTTTGATTTTTATAGCAAGTGGCAATTAGTTTTTTTAAACCCAATTGTTCAAATCTGTATGAAAAATAATGAAAAAAATTGCTAACCCGCGGGTCATCACAATTACAATAAACGATTTTATCCCTAAAATACGCGGTATAATGCTTTAATTCGCGTTCAATATCGGATAATTGAGTATAAAACTCATCTTTTTTTGTTTTTCTTGGTGTCTAATAGATTTTTTGACATTATATTCCCTTATCATATTATTTTGCCATGATTCAATAAGATTGCAAGAAAAAAATATTATTTTCATATTTTATCTTTTTTTGTTTATTTCTTTCGTAATTACGCTTGCGCTTGACAAGGATTAAATAATTATTAATTTTTTTTAACATTCAGGGTCATTAAAGCCCCTAATAATAAGAAATATCCGCAATTTATGCCGCTGCTTATCACGGCAAAATTGCGCGCTAATTCGGCGGGTAAATAAAAAGAATATTCCATGTTTTCAGGCGGTGTTTGCACGAATATTAATAAACCAAACCCAAAAATTAATATAATTATCTTAGATATTGAATTTTTGCCGTAAAATAAAATAAAATTACCAATAAGCGCAAAAATAACACAGGCGAAATATAAATATTGCATGATTTGAAAATTATGCAATTGGTAATCAAATTCTTTAAGCGTTGGCAAAGCAATAGGAAAAAATAAATTCGGCACAAAATTAAACGACAAAAACCCCAATAACCCAAGCTTTAACCCATCGTTAAATTGCAATTTTTGAAAATCGCCATGCGTTATAATTAAGCTAATCGCCCATAAAATTGCGGCATAACCCAAAGAAAATCCAATATTTGCACCAAGCGCAACCCAATTAAACGAATTTTGGGCTTGGGTTTCATGGTGCGCCGTATCATCAGGAATTTTCGCATCTTGGTCTGCGTGGATATGCTTTTTACCATCTTCGTGAATATGGGTGTTATTCGCATTGGCTAAATCATCGGCAAGAATTTCATCATGTTGTTCGTTATCTTCAACCATTTGATTTTCAAATGTTTCAGCATATCGCAATATTGGGTGAACGGCAATAGTTTGCGCAAGAAAAAGCAAAATACCAGCCATAACCGCAGGCGCTACTACCATGCGAAATAATATTTTAGAATATGACATATACCCTGATTCCCCAATAAGATTATATATGATGTTTAAGTGGGGTGCATATTTCAGGGCATAAAATATACCCATCAGGGTATATTTTATATACAAATTGCTATGCAATTTGTGCCCTTCAACCTTAACAGCCCCCCGATACAAAAAATCTATCCAATGAATTTCCTAAATTCATTGGGGATTTTTAGTATAAATAACTTAGTGGCAAACCCAACCAAAGCTATGCCGTGCATCATGCGCGGCATCATGTAAGACTTGTGATTGCGAAGCACCAGCGATAAATAATAATGATGCACCAAAAACAAGGGCTAATACAGCAACTTTGATATGCAGGGCGATGGGTAAATACCCAGTGAATACATTAGAAACCATTTTTTCTCCTTAGATGGTTGTTGATATATATGGCAGGTTTCCTGGCTATGATAGGTCAAACAGATTTTAAACCTTCCCAAGATGTTCAATCTAAGTGGTTATTTTCCTAACTATCTAAACAGTTGCTAAGGACAGCTTTGCATTTATTTTTGTATATTTCATATTACCAGCACTTCCCTGATGGGTAAAGTGGGGCGAACCCAAAACAGCATAATTCCCTACACCATGACTATAATATAAAGATGTTTTTATTTAATGTCAAGAATTTGTTTGGGCGTGTCAAGGCAAAAAAGCAGGTTTAATTTCGTTAAAAGTTGCGCGAAGCTTAATGCGATTAAATATATTTTTTATACGCGCAATTTAAGTCTGCTAAATTTAGTTTTTTATATCCGATGCAATCATATAGCAAGGTATTACCTAAAGCATGTTGATGGGTTGCAAAGCCAATAAGATAATAATCATTTGCCGAAGCAATAGCGAATACAATAATTTCAGTGGGGTTTTTGATTAGTTTATTTTTATCCAAAGCAACAAAATCCGTTATATTATATTTAACTTGCCAATTTAGGCATTTTAATCCAAAATAAGCCAACGAATTAAATGGAATATTATTGTTCAATGTTAATTTTGTTAAATTTTCAAAAAATTCTTTTTTATATTGATGATTGCCTTGATAATTATCGGATAAAATTTCTTCAATAAATGCTAAGTCAAATGTATTATTGGCAAAATCTTTGCAAATATTGATACATGTTGTCATAGATTTCCCCGCGTTTATTCGCAATCAATATAAACTAAGCAACCGACGATATCCGAAATATCATGTTCCTTGCCATTAACTAAATCACCATTATCCTTATATTTTGTCTTAATGGTAATTTTGCCATCATCATACATAATTTGCGTTAAAAGTCGGCATTTTATTTGACCTTTACTATCAATTATTAAAACATAATCAAAAAGCCTAATATAATATCCAGATTTACCCTCTTTATTGGCATAAATAAGCGTATGATTTTCGCCGTTAACTTGTTGAACTTCTATAACTTTTAGATTTGTTAAATCTTCATATACACCAAAAGTATTGGTGTCAAATTCGGGTAATTTAACATTGTTGAAAATTAATCCAGACATACATTTGCCTTTTGCAACCAAGTATTTAATTGGCGCAATGGTATTTGAATTTCTGGTTTGCATTGCAAACAAATTTTGGAACTTATCTATTCCATTTTGGAAATTATTTTTATATAACAGATTATAATCATAATTTTCGTTTGAAGTTGAGCTTTGTTTGGAAAAATTAATATTTTTAAAATCATCTTGTGCATTGTCGGTTTTGCGAACCGCGCTAAAATGCACCTGCAACCAATCGCCACGGAAGTTTTTTGAAGGAATTGGTTTAACTTGTATATTATACATAATTTCTCTACCACTATTATAAACACGAATCCCATATTTTCAAGTTTTTGTCAAGTATTTTTTTAATAATAAACTATAACTTTATTGTAAAATACTTAATATACTATTATGCGTGAAGCTGTCAAAAAATAATTATTCAGTTGGGTGGTTGCGTTCGCGACGATATTGTTAAAAACCCCTCATTTAATCGTGATTTTTAACAATATCTGCTCGGCAACCCCCCAACCCCCCCTAATATACTAATTCGCTGTCAAGAATTATTTCTAATTCTTGACGCAAATTAGTATATACCGACTTATTATTTGCTGTGGTAAGAATCCGATTTTGCAAGGCTAAAAATGCGTCGGTAATTAAGCCCTGATTTTTGAAATCTTGCGCAATTTTAAGCCCCCGTTCAAGCGCAATTTGCACTTGGTTTTCGCTTAAAATTGGCACAAATTGGGTGATAAGCATATTTTTCAAATCGCTATCGGGGTTGAGGGTGTTTGCGGGCACGCGCACGATATTTTTATCGGGTATATTAACATGATTGGCGATAATCGTCGCGGCAGCATCGGCGCGTGAAGCAGTGCTTGCAAGCACGCTAACCGCATCGGCAATGCCAAGCGAGAAACTGCGCCCGCGCCAGCCGCTTGTCGCTACGCCGTTAATTTTATCTTGGTGATTAATTTGTATTTTCGCTGGAATAATGTCAATTTCGGGATTCGTGCATATCGCGATGGTAAATTGCTGATTTTCCCGCAAAAAAAGTGCTATATCGCCACCATTATTGACAAAAATTCGCGATAATTCAAATTTATTTGAAATATCATCACAAATAAATTCGGCGACACTGCCCGCGACTGCTGCCATGGGTGTAATTTTATATTTTGCAAAAGGCGCACAAGCGTTAATCATTTTTTGCCCGATAATATTATCAGTTTTGGGCAATTTTTTTGTTAAAAAATGGCGATAAATTGGGTAATCCTTCGCCAGATTCGGCAAAATTTGCGGAAAAATTGCTTGAATATAATCCCAAGCTTGATTTTTAACACGCTCTTCGGCATCTATTTGCATGAAAATTTCAATCGGTCCATGGCGCAAATGCCATATTCCATATTGATTTTTTGCCATTAAAGGCTTGTCAATCATAGAGTGATTGCCATTTTATAAAATTTGTGGCGGTTAATAAATGGTCTTGTTGCTTGCCTGTAATGCCTTTTTTAACATCGCTAAGGCTTAAAATATGGTCTTTATGCCCGCCCAAATGAATAAATTCGGCTAAGCTCATGGTAAATTCAATCGGTGCAACCAATGCGGGAGTCGGCACATAGCCAAAGCTTTTGTCAGGCATCGCCAATATATCAACCATCAAAGTAATACCGCCACCACCATAAATAAAAGCAGGTGCCCCGCCGCAAGTTACGCGTGTTAAATTATTTTTCACCGAACGGGTAAGCTTAACAGGATTATTAGTAACCCCCGAACGCAACGAGCCACCCGCGCCCGCCATGAAAAACACCGAACAAAGCGATGGTTCGCAATTTTGCGCAATTAAATCCACGGATTCTTGTAAATTTTTGGGTAATTCATGCTGAATTAATTGGAAATTTTCATCAATGATAAAATAAGCGACATGTTCGCCCGTTGTGGAAGTCATGAGCAAGCTTTGCCCAACCCGTGCAATTGTCGGGTCAATTTTTTCAATGATGCTAAGCGGGTCAGTTAAGTTCGTGCCCCCCCAACCCGTGCCCGGTTCTGCCACTTGAAAATAGCGACCGGGTGTGGATTTTCGCCCTAAAATTCTGATGCCACTTGGTTGCCAACCAATAACTTTGCCCGCTTGATGTTCGCTTAACACGCCCGTGATATGATCATCAACGACAATTACTTCATCAACTTTGCCAAGCCATTGCGAAGCGAACATGCCCACCGTTGCCGAACCGCAACCAACGCGCATTTTTTCCTCTTTTTTGCCGTCAATAATGGGGGCTTGCCCTGCTTGAATAATCAGCGAAGAACCTTCGTCAATGCTAATGTCTAAGGCTTGCTTATTGCATAAAGCCAGTAAGCTTTCGCAAGTTGTTTTGCCTTCCTTTTTCGTGCCACCCGTTAAATGATGCACCCCACCCAAAGACAACATTTGTGAGCCGTATTCCGCCGTGGTTACATGCCCGATGGCTTCGCCGCCAACGCGCACAAGCTTTTGTTCAGGACCGATAAATCTGTCAGTATCAATTTTAACCTTTACCCCGCAATAGCTAAAAATGCCCTCGGTTACCACGGTTACCATGTCCGCGCCCGCAATTTTACTGCCAACGATAAAGGGCGCAGGCTTGTAATCAGGGTAAGTTGTGCCCGCGCCAATTGCCGTTACAAAATAATTATCGTCATTGTTATTATCGGCTTCGCTTTCAAGGATTAAATGGGCTTCAAGCCGAATTAATTTCCCGCCTTGATTCGCGTATCGGTCGCATGCCCCCGCACGCCCATCGGCAATATAACACATAACTGGGCAAGCATCGCAACGAATTTTATCAATAATTGGTTTAGCCATGTTTTAATTCCTTTAATTTCGCTAAAATTTTATCGGGTGTTGCGGGTAAATCTGTAATGCGAACTTGACAAGCATCGTAAATTGCATTTAAAATCGCGGGCGCAGTCGGAATAAGCACATGTTCGCCCAAACCTTTTGCCCCAAAAGGACCATTTTTATCGGCAACTTCAATAATATGATTGGCAAATTCAGGCACATCGCCAAACGAAGGAATCAAATAATCATGAAGGTTTTCGGTGCGTGCGGGGATAAATTCTTCCATTAAAGCAAAACCGATTCCTTGTGTTGAACCACCCTCAATTTGCCCTTCCACTAAGATTGGATTAATCGCTTGCCCAACATCATGGGCGGTTGTTAATTTATCTAACTTTATCGTGCCAAGCGCGGTATTAATAGTTAATTCCATGACTTGCGCCCCATAACCATATAAAGCGTAAGGTTCGCCCTGACCATTCGCATCAAGGGGTTTTGTCGGCGGGTCGTAAGATTCTTGAGCAAAAATCACATAATTATTGGCATTAATCGGTAATTTTGCTAATGAAATTTCGTGATTTATCGTGCCCTTAACGATAATTTTACCATTTTCAAGGCTGATTTTCGCATCATCATTTGCACCATCATTATCATTAACAAGCTGTAAAATTTGCTTGCGTAAAGCCAAACTTGCAAGGCGAACAGCATTGCCCGTGACAAAAGTCTGTCTTGAAGCGGAAGTTTTGCCCGCATCTGGTGTTAAATCCGTATCGGCACTGATTAATTTAATATCCGCAAATTCTATCCCCAACGATTGCGCCGCAATTTGCGCCATGATGGTGTTTGAGCCTTGCCCAATATCCACCGCGCCTTGATGCAAATAAATTTCACCCTTGGCATTAATGCCAATTAAAATTTCCGATGGGTTTGCCATGGAAGTATTGCCGCAACCATACCAACATGTGCCTATACCCACGCCTTTTTTCAAAATTTTGCTGTGGGCATTAAATTTTTCGGCGCGCTTTTTGGCTTGGTTATATGGCTTGCGTAAAGCCAATAAACATTGTTTAATTCCCACGCCACTGGTAAATTTTTGCCCCGTAGCCGTGGGTTTATTGGTGCTTAGCGCGTTAATATAGCGAAATTGCCACGGACTTATTTGGCATTTTTCCGCCAACATATCAAACACAGATTCAACCGCCACCGCGGATTGTGGCACGCCAAACCCACGAAATGCTCCCGAAGGCGCGCAATTCGTATGAATCGCCAAAGATTCCGCGCGATAATTCGGTATATAATAAGGACCAGAGGCATGAATCGGCACGCGATTCGCCACCGTGGGTCCCCAGCTTGCGTAAGCACCCGTATTAAATTTTCCATAAAAATCAAAATAAGTTATTTTACCCTTAGCATCGCATGCAATATCGGTGGTAATTTCCGAAGGATGCCGTTTCGTTGTGGACTGCATAGATTCGGTGCGCGTATAAATAATTGCGCAGGGTTGATTCGTATGCCATGCCGCCAACGCAATATATGGTTGCATAGAAATATCAAGTTTAGAACCAAACCCACCCCCGCAAGCCGAAGGAATAATTTGCACTGCGGATTCGTCCAATCCCATAATTTTGGCGATGGCTTCTTTGTCCATATGCGGGGCTTGGGTGCAACCAAATATAGTGATGCGATTATTTTGACGCACGGCATAACCTGCTTCGGGTTCAATATACGCATGTTCAATAAATGGCGTGGTAAAGCTTGCCTTGGCTTGATGGAGTGATTTTTCTAAGCCTTTTGCTAAATTACCTCTTGCGACATATCCTTTGACAAGAATATTTTTGGCGCGGTTTTTATGCAATATGGGTGCATATTCCTGCATGGCTTGATTTGGGTTAAGCACGGCGGGTAATTCGCGCCAAATAACTGGAAATTCTTTGGGGTTAAGATTTTGCACGGCGGATTTTGTGCCAATGACACAAGCAATTGCCTCGCCTTTAAAAATGGCTTTGCGTTCGGCAAAAACTGGCTGGTCGGCAAAGGGGGCAATCACGCCAAATTTATTTTCACCAATAACATCCTTAGCCGTTAAAATTTTAATGATTTTGGGATTTTTTTGCAAAAAATCGGTGGTATCACCGATGGTAAATTCGCCATGATGATAAGGCGAACGGATAACGCGCACAAATAAAGCATTATCAGGCACTTTGTCCGCGCCAAATTTACTGATGCCACAAATTTTATCATGCCCATCAATCGCGGGTATTTCCGCGCCAACTATGCCAAGATTTTTTGCCGAAGATGGCGTGAAGGGCAGGGGGCTTAGAGCATGTTGAATCGCTAAAATAATCTTATTATATCCCGTGCACCGACATAAGACACCGCCCATGGCATCTTTTACTTGGGCGCAAGAAGGGTGCGGGTTGTGCCGTAATAAATGCACTGCGCTTACCATCATGGCGGGCGTGCAAATCCCGCATTGCGAAGCCCCATATTTTAAAAAAGATTCGTATAATTTTTTGGTGATTTCATCGTCTTGTAAGCCTTCAAGGGTGGTAATTTTTGTGCCCTCGCACTGCCCAACGGCGCATATACAACTGCATAGTATTTTGCCGTCTTGAATCACCGTGCAAGCCCCGCAATCGCCCGCATCGCAACCAACCTTAGTTGCGCTTAACCCCGCATTATCACGCAAAAATTGCGATAATCTTGTCGTGGGCGGAACTTGGGCGCTGATGATTTTATTGTTAATATTTAATGATATATTCATTTGCCTTTGCCTTGATAATAATAATTTTGAATGGCATTTAAGCTTGTTTTTACCAATTCACCGACCGCGTCACGGCGATATTGTGCGCTGGCGCGAACATCGTTAATTGGCGATAAATGGTTAAAATCTTGGTATGCCACTAATTTTGTTAAATCTTGGGCAATATTACTATATCTTAGCTTAGTTTCCAATTGGCTGATATTTTGCGCAACCGGCGAACAAGCCCCGACAATGACGCGGGCACGGCTAATATATCCTTGACTATCCCATGCCAAGCGCACCGCAACCATGGCAATGGATATGACTAAATATCGTCTTGAGCCTAATTTTTCAAAATGGCTATATGAAATATCGTGATATTTCGGAATGCGAATTTGGGTAATAATTTCATTTTTTGCCAATGAAGTTTGCCGATAACCAATGTTAAATTCCCGAATGGGAATAATGCGTATTTTTTTTGAAGATTGGACAATAATATCGGCACTTAACGCCATTAAAGCCACAATGCCATCACCCGCAGGCGAAGCCGTGCATAAATTGCCCGCAATTGTCGCCTTGGATTGAATTTGCACCGCGCCAACTTCACGGGCGGATTGCACAAGGGCTTTTAAATCATCACCAAAGCCATATTCGCCAATTTGCCCCCACGAAACCCCCGCGCCAATATAATAATAAAGGTCGTCTTGGCTTATTTTTGTTAATTCAATGATGCTTGAAATATCTAAAATATTTTTTTCGTGAATTTCTTCGCCGAACATGGGGTAAATATCGGTGCCTCCCGCTAAAATCAAGCATTCTTGTTCAGATAAAATCTGACATGCTTGGGCGATATTTTGCGCTTTATGATACATCATACACCTACAAATTCAAGAAAAATTGAATTATCTGCACTTAAACCATTGGTTGAAATGATTTTTGCAATCCGTCCATTTTCCATAAACGCGATATTATCAGCAACCGCCAAAGTTGCATCAATTCGTTGTTCCACTAAAAATACCATGATACCCTTGGCTTTGCAAGCCAATATTACGCTTTTTATCAAATTTATCATTGATGGTTGCAAGCCTTCGGTCGGTTCGTCCAATAATAAAATACTTGGTTTTAAGCATAATGCCCGCCCAACTGCCACCATTTGTTGTTCACCGCCCGATAAAGTGCCTGATAATTGATGGTATCGTTCTTTAAGGCGCGGAAATAATTGCAAAATATATTCCAATGTTTCGGCGGCTTCATGGGTGCTAAGCTTGCCCGCCATCATGCCAATTTGTAAATTTTCAGCCACCGACATTTGCCCAAATAACCTGCGCCCTTGCGGCACATAACCAATGCCACAAGACGGAATTTCATGGGCGGGTAATTTGCTTATATCCTTCGCTTCGCCGTTTACTCGGCAAATAATGCTACCCTTAGTTGTTTTTGTCATGCCCATGATGGATTTAAGCAAAGTTGTTTTGCCCGCGCCATTTCTGCCCATAATTGCGGTGATGGTCGCGGGGCTTGCGCTTAGGTTTATGTCTTTCAAAATTGGCACAATACCATAATTTGCAGAATAATTTTGAATTTCCATTATCCCCCCAAATACGCATGATGCACGGCATCGTTTGATTGAATTTCTTTGGGTGTGCCTGTCGCTAACAAAGAACCCAAATTTAATACGCTGATTCGTTCGGCGCAATCCATTAAAAATTCCATATTATGGTCAATTAATAAGATGCTCCGACATGTTTTTTCATGGCGAAGTAGGTTGATAAAATCGTCAATTTCCTTATCGGCAAGCCCTTGGGTCGGTTCATCGCAAATCAGTAATTTTGGCTCTAACGCTAAAGCCATGGCAATTTCGCATAATCGTTGATGCCCATAACTTAACAACCCCGCTGATTGCGAAGCGCGGTTTTGTAAGCCAAATTTTTCTAAAATTGCCATTGTGCGCTGATGGCATAATTTTTCACTAAAATTATGGTCAAATTCAAGCCGTCTTTGCACGGGCAGGGCGATATTTTCAAACACGCTTAATTGCGCAAAAACACTGGTAATTTGAAAACT
The DNA here is from genome assembly GCA_965262605.1 of Alphaproteobacteria bacterium. Taxonomy (GTDB): domain Bacteria; phylum Pseudomonadota; class Alphaproteobacteria; order JASGCL01; family JASGCL01; genus CBDHFN01. Next base: position 1,045,056 of record CBDHFN010000003.1, read on the forward strand.
ATAAGCAATCCCCAATTTTACCCGTTCAAATGCTGGTTTTTGCGTTATATCTTTGCCACAAAATAAAATCTTGCCCGAAGATGGCAAGATTCTGCCGCTTATTAAACTGACAAAGCTGGTTTTGCCTGCACCATTGGGTCCAATTAATCCATGAATTTCATTATTATAACAATCTAAATCAACATTATTAACCGCGCATAACCCATCATAATTTTTCGTTATGGCTTGAGTTTGCAAAATAATTTCGGGGGAATTTATGGCAACCATGGATAATAAACCTTGCGAATATAACCAAAAATTCCTTGCGGAGCTTTGATAATGATAAAAACTAGCACTGCGCCTACTATCAGCATATAAGCCGATACGAAATGCGAGCTATAATCAATTAAATAAAACATTAAAATCGTGCCAAAAAATGGTCCCAATAAAGTTCCAGCACCACCGACTAAAACCCATAAAAGCGGATAAATCGCATAGGGAATCGCCACAAAACTTGCGCCGACATAGCCAAATAAAATACCATAAAATGCCCCAGCCGCACTTGCCATCGTGCCCGAAATTACTAAGGCGATAAGCTTATAATTAACAACATTATACCCCAGCATAATCGTGCGATTTTCATTTTCGCGAATTGCGATTAAAACCCGCCCCAGCCGCGATTTTACCACCGCATAACAAAGCCCAAAAATCACGGAAAATAAAATAAAAGCGCAGTAATACCGATTTTCTGCATTGGTTAAGTCAATACCAAAAATTTGCCGAAGCGGTTGTTTAATGGAAAATCCTTCATCGCCCCTTGTATATTCATTAAAATAAAAAACGATTAAAAATCCGACTTGGGCAAACATTAGGGTAACAATCATGAAAGATACCCCGCTGGTGCGCAACGCCAAAAGCCCCAAACCCAAAGAAACAAGCGCGCCCGCACCAATACCAAGCATAAGCGCATAACCCGCACTTAACCCCAATTGCGTAATGCCAAGCCCCAAACCATAAAGTCCCGCACCAAATAATAAACTATGCCCAAGGCTTAACATACCTGTATAGCCAAATGCAATATTATAGCCCATGGCATAACAAGCCAAGACCATGATACGCGCCAAAATCCCGTGATGATATGCGGGCAAGATAAATTGCGCCAAAAATAATAAAATTATTAAACCGCCATGAATTATAAGAATTTTTTGCTGAATTTTACTCATTTTGCTTTCATTCCTAAAATGCCTTGGGGGCGAATTGCTAAAACAAGCATGACTAAAATTGTTGACAGAATTTTTGCCAAAGTCGGCGAAAACATCACGGAAATTATGCCATCACTCATACCAATTAAAATTGCGGCTAATATAGTGCCACGCAATGACCCCAAACCACCGATAATAACGACAATAAATGATAATAAAAGCGGGTCGCCGCCCATTAAATAATGCGCTTGCTGGGTTGGCACGATTAAAACCGCGCCAATTGCCGCTAAACCCGCGCCCAAAGCAAAAACGCCCGAATAAACACTGCCAATATTAATGCCAAAATTTTGCGCCGTTTCGGCATCAAACGCCGTCATGCGCATGATAAGCCCAAGCTTTGTGCGACTCATTATATACCAAATGGCGCATAAAATCACAATTGCCGCCGCAATCACGGATAATTTATAAGCCGAATACCCAAACCACGCAAATTGCATATTATAGGAAAATGGCGCATTAACTGGTCTTGCGTCTGGACCATATATCATTAATGCGGTTTGTTCTAAAATATATAATAAACCAATAGTCGCCACCATAGTAGCATCGGGGGCATATTTACAATTTTTGATAATTAACTTGTCCGCAACAAACGCAATGATGGCGACAATCAAGGGGCTTAAAATTAACGCAATCATAAAATCAAACGCGGGGTTAATTTTCAAAAAATTAGTTATCATCCACGCTAAAACCGCACCCAGCATGAAAAAAGCCCCATGGGCAACATTAACAACACGCAATACGCCGAAAACTAACGACAAACCAAGGGCGGTAAGCGCAAGCACCGCTGCACTTACCAATCCTTCAAGTGATGCTAAAGCTAAATATTGATGAAATTCCATGCAAGATTTTGATTAGAAACTTTGCTTAGTATAATCAATTTCATCGGGATAATGACCATCAGCAATTGGCACCGTATGGGCTAAGACTAATTTGCCTTTTTGAACTTTGGTAATATATTGCAAACCAAAAGCTTGGTGCGTCTTACCATTAAATTCTTTTTCGCCTTGGGGGTGTTCTTTGCTATGGCTAAATTTCTTCATCGCTTCAATCGCTTCAATTAATTTAGCCCTATCTTTTTCGGTTTTATATCCGCTTGCTTCCATGCCTTTTTTAATAATAAACAAGGTTTCCCAGACGCTAAACATATGGGAATAAGTCGCGACATCGGTTTTATCGGTTGAAGATGCACCATTTGCATCCACGCCAACGGCTTTACGGAAGAAAGCATCATGTTCTGATTGCTTGTCTTGAGCGTATCTTGGGTTGCCTTCCCAGAAATAAGAATTTTCAAGGAATTCCAAGCCCGGGCTGGTAATGTCAACCGCTTCTAAACTATCAATAAAGCCAAATAATTCAGGGCGTTTATTTTTGCCGTAAAATTCGCCTAATTCTTTGACAAAAGTCAATACAGCTGGACCGACCATGACATGATAAATAACATCAGTGTCTTTGGGAATTTTGGGAAAATATTTCGTGAATGATGATTCGGTGGGTGGAATGGCAATTTTTTCAATTACTTTACCGCCGTGCGCTTCAATTGCCTTGGAAAAATAATCGCGATGGTCATGCCCAAACGCAAAATCAGGGAAAATCATGGTGATTTTTTTGCCAATATTTTTGGAAATCCATGGCGCCATGGAAATAACTTGGCTTTTCACATCGGTAATACCGGGTTGCATAACATACCGATTTAATCCCGATGCAACATGATGCCCCTCTGAACAGACGAAATAAGGGATTTTTAATTCGCCCGCGCGGGGCGCAGCACCAATAACAACATGGCTAAATAAAGTGCCAAATACAACATCGCACCCAGATTTTGTTGCAAATTTTTCCACTAATTCCGCGCCGCGTTTTGGATCGGTTGCATCGTCTTCGGATACTAATTCAATCGGGCGACCATTAATCCCGCCTGCATCATTAATGATTTTAGCAGCCGCAATGCCTGTTTTTTCATACCATTTGCCATATGATGCGCCAATGCCCGTGCGGTGTAATTGAAAACCAATTTTAATGGGTTTTGCGCTTTGCGTTTGGGCAAACCTTGGTGTAAAGCCCGCAGTTGCGCCAATGATACCCGTTGCAGCTACTGATGTAATTAATTTTCGGCGATTAAGTTTTGTATTCATATTACCCTCCATGAAATACTTTGTTGATTAACTATTAAAATATACTTTTTTTTATTCCTAGTCAATTAATTTTTTTCTATGATTTTATCTATACCATGATTCCCCAATAAAATTAAAATTTTCAACACCAATGAAAAGATAAATAATAAGTTTAAGGGGGATTTTTTGCTATACAATCAAATTAATTTAGATTAAGATATTACAATGTATTGTGATATTGAAACATTAAGCAATTTTTATGAAACCACGATGGGTGATGGCTTGGCGGGTTTAACGCGCTTGCATTTATCGGAATTTATTGCGGATAAAAAATTTCAAACGGGGCTTTTTTTGGGTTATGCGAAACGATTAATTAATTCGGGTAAATTTTTTATGCCCCCAATTTATGGCTATCCAGACCTTATGGGTTATGAAAAAATGGAAATTCCCACGGGTAATATGTCGTTATTATGCAATCCATATAATTTACCTTTTAAGCCTGAATCCATGGAATTTATTTTTGCGCAACATTATTTTGACCATACGGTTGATATTATTAAATCCATGGACGAGGTTTATCGTGTCTTAGTCAGCGGTGGCATAATGATAAGCTTATTTAATAATACCCACGGGTTTTGGATAAGAAGCGATGATTCGCCTTTTGCCGATGCGATACCTTATTCATTAAATAAATTTTCAACTTATTTGAATCATGCGGGGTTGACGATTGTAAAATCGGTGAATTATGGCTATGCGCCCTTGCAATATATGGGGCAGGATATTGGCAATTTTTTAGAAAAAATTGGCGCAAAATATTTTCCGCAATGCGGCGGTATAACTATGGTAATGGCGCGAAAAATCTCAGTTGCGCCAAGCCATACACGCGCCCGCAATAATTACAGCAAAAGAATCCCTAATCCTTATTTCCAAAATGCTTAATAATATTCAATTAGATGCAATACAATCAGAATGTTGGCGGGAATTAACTGGCTTTCATCACAAAATTCAATCAAACGAATCAATTTTGGCGCGAATTTTTGGGCGGGCGAATATGGGTTTTGGTTTTTACTTATATGGTGGCACGGGGCGCGGTAAAACGATGCTTATGAACGAATTTTTTGCCAATTCCCCCATAAAACGCAAGATTCGCTTGCATTTTTTTGAATTTATGGGGCAATATCACCAAAATTATCAAAAATTTTTATCCGAATCGCAAAGTAATTCTAAAATAAATCCATGGGACGAATCAATTAAAAATATCACAAATAGCTATGATTTAATTTGTTTTGATGAATTTCATGTGGTAAATATCGCCGATGCAATGATTTTGGGTCGTTTAATTACCCAGCTTATCGCATCAGGGGTAAGCATGGTTTTTACCAGTAATTTTGCCCCCGAAGAATTATACGAACACGGCTTGCAACGCGAAAATTTCTTGCCATTTGTAAATTTCGTGCGTGCAAATTTTCAAATATTTCACCTTAATTCGCCGATTGATTATCGGGTGCAAGCAATAAAATCGGCGCAAAAATATATTGCGCCAAATAATCCCGAAAATATCGCTAAAATGCAAGGAATCTATCAAAAATTATGCGGTTCGCATCAATCATGCCAACGAATTTTTAATATTGCAGGGTATGAACGAGTTTTTAAGCAAACGAATCGCCGAATCTTATGGGTTGATTTTCACGAAATTTGCGGTGATTTATTTTGGGTTGCTGATTATTTGAATATCGCCCACGAATTTGATACGATTTTTATCAATAATTTACCGCAATTTACCAATGATAATTTGAATGAAATGCGCCGATTTATTACTATGATTGATATTTTTTACGAAAAAAACCTTGCATTATTTATATGCAGTTCATGCGCCGTTGATGATTTATTGCAAACTGACAAGCAACAATCAGAATTTATGCGCACTATTTCGCGAATCAAAGGCATCTGTGGGATTTAAAATTGCTGTTATGGTTTTTTTAGAAAAATAAAATTTAACTATTGAATTTTAAATAAATTCAATTAGAATATTCTAAATATTTTAAGGTATAGCAATGCAAAAATTTAAAAAAATTCTAATTACTGGTGCTGATGGCTTCATTGGCTCGCATTTAGTTGAGTATTTATTGGCAAAAAATTATAATATTAAGGCTTTTACACTTTATAACAGCTTTGGCACGAATGGCTGGCTTGATACGATTAAGGGGCTTGATTGCGAAATAGTAAGGTCTGATGTTCGCGATAGTTTTGCGGTGAAAAAAGCCATGCAGGATTGCGATGCCGTCTTGCATTTGGCGGCTTTAATCGCGATTCCTTATTCATATGATGCGCCAAATTCATATGTAGATACTAATATTAATGGCACATTAAATATTGTCCAAGCCGCCAAAGAATTAGGCGTGGAAAGGGTTGTGGTCACTTCCACTTCGGAAGTATACGGCACGGCTTTATATGTGCCGATTGATGAAAAACATCCGTTGCAAGGGCAATCGCCGTATTCGGCAACAAAAATCGGTGCTGATGCGCTAGCTTTATCATATCATAAGGCTTTTGGCACGCCGATAAGCGTGCTTCGCCCCTTTAATACTTTTGGTCCGCGTCAATCGTTGCGCGCCGTGATTCCTTCAATCATCACCCAATTTGCCAAGGGAAAACGCGTGATTGACATCGGCGATATTACGCCTACGCGCGATTTTTCTTACGCAACTGATACGGCAAGCGGTTTTTTGGCTTGCTTATTATCGCCAAATACAATTGGCGAGACAATTAATTTAGGGTCTGGTTTTGAAATTACCATCGCTGATACCATTGATTGCATTGCGCAAATTATGGGGGTTTCTTACCAATTAAAAACCGAAAATGCCCGAATTCGCCCGCAAAACAGCGAAGTTTTTCGGCTTTTCGCTGATAATTCTAAGGCGCAATCTTTGATGAATTGGCAGCCGCAATTTGCGAAACTAGAAGGGTTTAAGAAGGCGTTGGAGCAAACTATAAAATGGTTTACCTATCCAGAAAATTTAAAATTTTACCCACAGGATCATTATGTCATCTAATACGCAACTGATAGTAGAAGAAATTGCCAGCCGAACCCGCACCGCAACCAAGCGGTTTGATGAACCATTAAATCTGCATGAACCTTTTTTTATGGGTAATGAAAAAAAATACTTAAATGAATGTATTGACGAAGGATTTGTGTCATATGTTGGGCGATTTGTCGGCGAATTTGAACGCAAATTATCCGAAGTTTTTGAAGTTCCATTTGCCGTTGCGATGAGTAATGGCACCGTGGCTTTAACGATGGCTTGTGTGGTTGCGGGCGTGCAAGCGGGCCAAGAGGTTATTATGCCGACCATGTCTTTTATCGCTTCGGCGAATGCGGTAAGTCATTTGGGGGCAATCCCACATTTTGTTGACAGCGAATCGGTGCAAATGGGCATTGACCCTGATAAATTACGGGAATATCTTGGCGAAATTATGCAAAATGGCAAAAATAAACATACGGGCAGAAGAATTGCCGCCATAATGCCCGTGCATATTTGGGGGTGCGCGGCGCGAATGGACGAAATTATCGCTGTTGCCAATGATTTTAATATTCCCATTATTGAAGATGCCGCCGAAGCTGTTGGCGCAAAATATAAAAATCGCGCTTGCGGTGGCGCGGGTTTAGTAAGCGCAACCAGCTTTAATGGTAATAAAATCATTACCACGGGTGGCGGTGGCGCGGTTTTAACCCATGACCAGAAAATATATAATCATCTTCGCCATTTGGCGACAACAGCAAAAATTCCCCATGAATATCATTTTATTCATGATGAAATTGGTTATAATCACCGAATGCCGAATATAAATGCGGCGTTGGGTGTGGCGCAATTGGAAAATTTATCGCAATATTTGCAAAAAAAATCGCAATTATTTGAAAATTATTGCAAATATTTTGCGAATTTTGCCTATGGCAGAATTTTTATTCCCCCTCATGAATGCCAATCAAATCATTGGTTAATTGGCTTAATTTGCAATCAAAATATAAATATTGACGAAATTTTACCTTCGCTGCATCAATTAAATATTAAAGCCCGTCCTTTATGGGGATTAATTCACCTGCAAGCACCTTATTTGAATCACCCAAAATCCCCTGATTTATCTTGTGCTATTGATTTATCAAAACGGGTAATTAATCTGCCTTCTTCGGTATTTTTAGGGTAAATATGGAATATATTTTAATTCAATTATTAAATTCATTACAATATGGTTTATTATTATTTTTAATCGCCAGCGGCTTGTCATTAATTTTTGGCATTATGAATGTTATCAACATGGCGCACGCTAGTTTTTATATGTTGGGGGCGTATAGTGCCTTAGTTTTATCGTGGTTTTTTGATGATTTTTGGCAAATTTTACTTATCGGCAGTGTCTTATCGGTTATTTTTGGCTTTATAATTGAAAAATTATTTTTTTCATATTTATATCAACGGGATCATTTGCAACAAGTATTAATGACTTATGGATTAATTTTAATTTTTGAAGAATTGCGCAAAATTTTAGTCGGCAACGATGTTTACTCCATAAAAACTCCCCCAATATTTGATTTTTCGGTGCAATTAAGCGAAAATTGGCAATATCCAGCTTACCGATTATTTTTAAGTTGCGCTTGTTTAATTTTGGTTGTTTTTTTCTATTTAATCATTAACAAAACAAAATTAGGCATGAAAATTCGCGCCGCCGCGTCCAATCGGGAAATGTTGCAAAATTTAGGGGTAAATTACCGCGCGGTGCAACAAATTGTTTTTGCTTTGGGGGTATTTTTTGCGATGATGGCGGGTATGTTGGTTGCCCCGCAATCATCAGTATTTCCGGGCATGGGGTCTGAAATTTTAATCATTAGCTTTGTTGTGGTTGTCATTGGGGGCATTGGTTCAATCAAAGGCGCGTTTATCGCCGCCATGTTAATTGGCTTGGCGGATAGTTTTGGCAAAGTTTATTGGCAATCTTTTTCGGGATTTAGTATTTATTTTTTAATGGCGGGCATATTAATTTGGAAACCTAATGGATTATTTAAGGTGGGTTCATGAAAAAATACGGCATGTATGGCTTGTTTTTGCTGATTTTTCTCTTGGCATTATTGCCAAATGGCATGGTTGAACGATATTATTATCAAATTATTAGCAAAATTATGATTTATAGTATTTTTGCCTTGTCGTTGCAAATTTTAGTGGGATTTAATGGCTTGGTAAGCTTGGGTCATGCCATGTTTTTTGGCGTTGCTGGTTATGGGGTTGCCTTATTAATGCCTTATAGCAACAATGGCTATTGGCATATTTTAGCCGCAATTTTATTGCCCATGGTGCTAAGTTTGCTGGTGGGCGCATTATCGCTTCGCACCCGCGGGATATATTTCATCATGGTAACTTTGGCGTTTGGGCAATGTATTTATTATATTTTTCATGATAATAGCTTTGCGGGCGGGTCAGATGGCGCGTATTTAAGCGCAAAATCAGATTTTAATTTGCAAATTTGGGCGGATTATTGGCAAATACAATTGCAAAAACCGCAACAATTTGCGATGTTTGTTTTGGGGTTTTTGACGATAATTTATTGGTTCACTCGGCAATTAGTCCGTAGCCAATTTGGCATTATTATTCAATCGGCAATGATTAATGAAACCCGTATGAGCGCGCTTGGGTATAATGTTTTTCGCTATCAAATGGCAAGTTTTGTGTTAAGCGCAGGCATTGCGGGCTTGGCAGGATATTTATATGCCTTGCAATTTGGTTATATAAGCCCCGCTATCCTAAGCTGGCATCAATCTGGCAATGCGTTGCTGATGATTATTTTAGGCGGCATTGGATCGTTAAATGGCGCGATTTTTGGGGCGATGCTATTGATTCTTGCCCAAGAATTTTTAGAAATTACCACAGAAAATTGGCAATTATGGTTGGGAATTTTCATGGTGCTTATGGTGGCATTTTTCCCAAAAGGGATTCAAGGTATTTTCACGAAATTTAAATAATTAAGGTGATTCAGAAATCTGATATTGCGCTTTGTCAAGCCATCTTGGATTAATTTCAACACCCCAGCCCGGTTTATTGCTAATCATTAATTTGCCATCGGTAATTTTATAAGGATCGCCCAAGAATAATTCTTGTTGCCATGGATAATATGATTCATCTTCAATGGAAAATTCTAAATATTTACCAGCATTGGGAATCGCTTTAAGCAAATGCGCCGTGCAAATAGTGACTAAGGATAAGTTAGCCGCGTGCGGAGTGCAGGGAAATCCCGCTAATTGAGCTTTTTGGGCAACGCGCAAAGTTTGGCAAATACCGCCCATATACATGACATCGGGTTGCACTATATCAACGATTTTATCGCGAATCATCGTATCCCAAATAATCATTGCGCAATCTTGTTCCCCGCCAGTAATGTCTAAATTAGTATGATTAAAATATTCGCGCACTTGCCTTGTTTGGTCAAATTCCCAGTAAGGACAGGGTTCTTCAAAATGCGCAATGCCGTTATCAATTAATAATTTGCCAACCGCGATTGCTTTTTTTGGGCTATAACATGAATTGCCGTCTACTAATTTAGCGATTCCATCGCCCAAGGCTTTGCTTACCACGGGAACAACTTCTTCGGTGCGCCCTTGCCATTCGTCCGCGTCTTGCCCGCATTCGGAACCGACCCGCCATTTAAAAGCATCATAGCCAAATTTATCGCGCAATTTAACGAATCGTAATGCTTCGTCATGGGGGGTAATATCACGGCGCATTGATGATGCGTAAACCCGAATTGCGCCAATTGTGCCACCTAATAATTCCACAACAGGCTTGCCAGATTTGCGCCCAGCCCAATCCCATAAAGCCGTATCAAGCCCCGCCAATGCGCGGCATCGGTAAGACCCCGGATATTTATGTTCTTTTCGTTCCACTTTGGCGATTAAGGCAGGAATATCGTTAGCATCCTCGCCTAAAACATATGGCGCGACTTGGCGATGAAAAATTTGCGCGGTAATATCGGCGTTATATGTTGAAGTTTGCCCCCAGCCAAATTGCCCGTCTTCGGTGCTTGCCTTAACAAAGCAAACAAATTCATTGCTAAAAGTTTCTAATTTTTTTATGCGCATATTGCCCTCCATCGTAATTTTATTATATTTTCTATTAAAAAAATTGCAAATAAAAATATCAAATTGCGTGCAATTCTTTACTTGCAATTCACTGCGGATTTAAGTATAAAATAGCCATGAGAAAACCAATTATATTTATTGATGGGCAGGCTGGCACCACGGGTTTGCAAATTTTGGATCGCTTAAAATACCATGATGGCGTTGAAATTCTTAGTTTAGATGAAAATACCCGCAAAAATCCAAAAGCCCGCGAAGAAGCGTTAAATAGTTGCAATATTGCTGTTTTATGCTTGCCCGATGATGCCGCGGTTGAGGCGGTAAGCTTAGTAAAAAATCCCGCTGTTAAGATTCTTGACGCGTCAAGCGCGCATCGCACTAAATATGGTTGGGTTTATGGCTTGCCTGAATATTCTGATACGCACCCTGACTTAATCGCGGCGGCGAAGCGGGTTGCAAATCCGGGTTGCTATCCCACGGGGGCGATTTTATTGCTTAAACCGCTGATAAGCGCGGGCATAATTCCCGAAGATTACCCGATTGTAATTAGTGGCGCATCAGGATATTCCGGTGGTGGTAAGAGCTTAATCGCAAGATATGAAGATAAAAATCTTGATAATCACATAAATTCCGCGTTGCGTTATTATGGTTTAGGGCTTGACCATAAGCATTTAGCCGAAATGCAGGATTATTGTTTGTTAAAATATTCGCCCTTATTTTTGCCCATGGTTGCCAATTGCCATAGTGGTATGGTGATAACCATCGGCATTAAACCACGATTATGCGCTAAAAATACCGATATGGCATTAATCCATCAAATTTATCAAAAAAATTATCAATCAAAATCAAGAATTTATCTTGCTGGTTTAGGCTATATGCCACCAGAATCGGCATGTAATATTGAAGAAATGGCGACAACTGATGACATTGAATTATTTATCTTTGCTGATAAAAACAACGAAAATATTGTTTTAATGGCAAGATATGATAATCTTGGCAAGGGTGCATCGGGCGCAGCCATACAAAATATCAACTTAATGTTAAGGAGTATATCATGAAGTTAAATCGTCCAGAATTGTTAATTAATCAAGCTTTCGTTGGGGGTGAATGGTTGGATAAGTCCGATAAATTCGCGGTGCATAACCCCGCAACTGGTGAATTATTGGGTCAAGTTGCCAATTGCGGTAAATTAGAAACCGAACAAGCCATCTTAGCAGCCGTAGAACCGCAAAAATTATGGGCTAAATATACGGGCAAAGAACGCGCCGCTATCGTGCGCGCTTGGGCGATGAAAATTATGGCGCATCAAGCCGATATGGCGGCAATCTTAACCGCCGAAAATGGCAAACCGACCGCCGAAGCCATGGGCGAAGTCGCCATTGGTTGCCAATATATTGAATGGTTTGCCGAAGAAGCAAAACGGGTTTATGGTGAAACAATCCCCGGGCATATGCGCGATAAACGATTATTAGTTATTAAGCAACCTATTGGCATTGTTTGCGCCGTTACACCTTGGAATTTTCCGCATTCCATGATTTCGCGAAAAGCGGGCGCGGCTTTGGCGGCGGGCTGTGCGATTATCATTAAGCCTGCGCAACATACGCCTTATTCGGCACTTGCAATGGCAAAATTAGCCGAAGAAGCTGGCATACCCAAGGGCTTAATTTCGGTTATTCCGTGCCAAGATCCGACCGAAGTCGGCTTGACCATGACAACCCACCCCAAAGTGCAAAAATTTTCATTTACTGGTTCAACCGCTGTTGGCAAGAAATTAATGGCGCAATGCACCAGCACGGTTAAAAAATATTCCATGGAATTGGGGGGCAATGCGCCATTCATCGTGTTTGATGATGCGGATTTAGATAAAGCAGTTGAAGGCGCCATGATTTCCAAATTTCGCAACGCGGGGCAAACTTGCGTTTGCACTAATCGGCTTTATGTGCAAGAGGGGGTATATGATGATTTTATCGCGAAATTAAAAATCGCGATTGAAAAATTAGTCGTGGGTAATGGCTTTGACGAAGGCGTAACTCAAGGGCCCCTGATTGACGATAAAGCATTGGCAAAAGTCAAAGCATTATTGAAAAATGCCACGGATAATGGCGCGAAAGTTATTACGGGTGGCAAACCCCATAGCCGCGGTGGCAATTTCTTTGAACCAACCTTAGTTGTTGATATGAAGCCACAAATGGATATTAGTTTTCAAGAAATTTTTGGTCCTATTTGCGCGATTTACAAATTTAAAACCGACCAAGAAGCCCTTGATTTAGCCAATAATTCGCAATTTGGTTTGGCAAGTTATTTTTATTCGCAAAATCTTTCGCGGGTATTCGCAATTTCCGAAGGGTTAGAATCGGGTATGGTGGGCGTGAATACGGGCTTAATGACAACCGAAGTTGCGCCGTTTGGTGGCATCAAAGAATCGGGCATTGGCAAAGAAGGCGCACATCAAGGCATTGATGAATATTTAATTGAAAAATATATTTGTTTAAGTATTTAAGCCTTTGGTGAATAATAAAGCCTTATTGAGTTAAGGCTTTATTTATCATTCCATTATTCAATAAGTATTGTGTTTGCACTGGTAAATTTTATTTTTAGGCTTAATGACTTTTTGGTGTTATTATTCTTATCAACGGCAGGAAATTTTAAAAGCAAAAACCTGTCTTTATGAATAATTTCAATGCTTTTCTTATTCTCACAGCATAATCCCCAAATAATTTTTAATTCAGATTTTGAAGCTTCGTTTATATTTGGATAATCAACCTTGGCATTAAATATTTTTGCGCCTAATTCATTCATAAAATATTCCAATGTTTTTTATAGTAATTTTAAAAATTTCGCATGAATATCATTAAGTGAATAATGATGCGTATCGTGAATTTCTTTACCTTGTTCTTTGGAATAAATTGTTAAAATTTCAATTATATCTTGATTGACAACAATTTTATCTATCATGCGCACAAAAGGTACGCCATTATCATGCCGCATTAATATAAAATTACCATTTTGACAGATTAAATCATCTTTTACATTCTTAATAGTCTCAGCAAAAACATCAACTATAAAATTATCATCTTGTATTTTTTTAAATAAGCCGTATTGCCCATCATTAATCCCAAATCCAACCAAAGAATTACCCAAAAAATTGCCAATCAAATAATTCTCTTCGCAATCAAATTTTTTATCCATTATTTTTTTTGCGCGTTCATCGCAAGCCGAAGCATCATCAGAACCGCAATTAGCGACTATAATCCCATGCTCCGTTATGCCGTGTTTTAATTTTTCCGATTGCTTTTGAACCGAGTAAATAAAATTTTTTGTTTGAATTAATTCCATCATTAAGCCTATTTTCTTATTAATCCTGATAAGTTTATAGTATTTTTTTTATAAAAAAAATCAAGTAAAATTTGTTGATGATAGATTTTACACAGATTGGGCATCAAGTATAAACAACAAAGGGGATTTAATTTTTTCGTAAAACCATTTGCAAAATTGGGCAAGCATCATTCATGATAATATCTTGATATTCAATGGAAAAATTGCAAGATTTACAAAAATATACCCAAGATTCTTGCGAAAAAAATTGGCTATAAAATCTTGGCAAAATATATCCATGAATTTTGTGCGTTTCAAAATTTGGATTTTCATGCGGCGCCCATAAAGGTATAATTACGAATAAAATTCCGTCATCTTGCATCATATTATATAATTTTTGCATGAATAATTGCGGTGATTCAACCATCGTTGGCAAGAAATACACAAAAATTGCTTGGTGCATGAATTGGTTTTGATTAAAATCATTATATGCCCAGTAATGCAGTCTTTCACTTTTTTCGGGGGCATTTTTCATTTTATTTTGGCTTGATTCCAATAAAATATTATGGGTAAAATAATAATGCAATGCGGGGTTAAGATGATATAAAAATTCTGTTTCACTTGGTACTTCGGGGCTTATTATCGCGGGATTTTCACAATATTGCCAAAAATCAAGATAGCCATTTTTTGCAAAAAATTCTTGGTAAAATTCTGTTTTAAAATATGGGCGGTCTAAAAAATAATTATCAAATGATAATAATTCGGTATTTGCAATTAAATCAAAGCTTAAAAATTGGTATTTATATTCATCTGAATATTTAAATGGATTAAATAAATGATTGCAATTTAAGCATTTTATCATAAAGCAAGGTATTAAATTATTAATATGGTCAATGGCATAATAATGCGGGATTTTTTCAATTTGGCTTGCATGGCAAATTGGGCATGAATCACGGGATTCGCCTGATAATTCGGCAATTTGTTTTTGCCAAGGCTTGATATTTTTCAAGGCATCATCAAACCATTGTTTCGCAAGCTGGTTATTGCTGCGCAACATATATTTTGGGTCAAGCAAAGTTCGGTAAATGAACGAAGTTCCCAAAATATCGGCAAATTTATCTTGAAAATTTTTGGTTATATCAATAGGTTTTTCGTAAATTATATGGTAATAATTGCGAACCATCTGCCTTACCCATTGCACTCGCGGGTTCTGGTTGGCAAAATCATTAATTTCATCATAATCTTGAATTAATTTATCATAACAAGAACCCAAATAATATCCAATAATAATATCTAATCCAAGAAACATATATTCCTTAAATTCTGGGGTAAATTCTTGGGTTTGTTTGTGGGTAAGGCGGGTTGTAATATAATGCAGGCAAGTTACATAATTCATTAATGTGCCAGCATAAACATCTTTTATCATGTCGGTAAGATTATTTGTTGTGTTGTTTTTGGTGAAATTGCTTTTTATCGTTGGCAAGGTGTATTCTTGCAAAGCCACCATTAAATCTAAACCAAAAGATTGATTTTCGGTAATATTTGTTTGATTAATAATATTTTTTATTTTATCATATTCGTTAATTAAAGCCAAAATAAAATCACAAAATTCATGATTATGCACTAAGATATTATCGTAATTTGCCTCTAATTTTGCCTCAACTTCACTTAAAACTTCGGCGCGAGTATTTGGTTTAAAATCAAGATAGGCTTGATTTATTTTGCGGGGAATTGCCCGTTTAATCCGCGCGCCATCAGATGCGTTATAAAATTGGCTGTTCGGAAAATAACCAGTTACAATATCAAATCCGCCCAGCATAAACAACCAAACATTAGACGAATAAACAAATGCCCGAAAATTACCGGGGATTTTTATATTATACCCTTGCGCTGGTGCGTTAAAGCTTTTCTTTTCGGGTATTTTTTCACCTTCTTTTTGGGCATCGTAAATAGTATTGGCGCTGTGGGTGATGTTATTATTATCGGTCGCAAGATCAATGCCCAGCAAATTAATATTCTGAAACCCAAGCCAATTTGCCGCAAATACCGCCATTAAAGTAGAAGTTCGCCCTGAATTAAGAAAGCTAATCCAGCGTTTTGATAAAAAAGGTGCGGCGGCTTTGCCATCGCGAAATAACATAATTGATTTATTAAAAAGCTTAATGACATTCGCAGGTGCGGTGCTGGAATGAATTAAAGTTATGGCGGAAATATCGTAATTTTTCGCTAAATCAGTATTTACCAAAATTTCGCTATGGGTGTTTTCTTGCACGATATGAAAATCTGGCGTGATGCCGTTCGCCAAAAGTATATGGGTGCTTGTGCCCGCAGAAAATATGATAAATTGCTCGCGGTAATTTTTGACTAAATACATATTTTTTGCCAAAGATGGTCCCGAACCAACGATTAAAGCAGGTTTTTGCAGTTTTAATTCTGAATATTGCCGCGGCATTAAGAAATGTTTTTTTGCATCAATCTGTGCGCGGTATAGGATATTATTATCAATGCCATTCGTTAAATGTTGCGCTTCGTCTTCTGCCCAGCCCAGCAAATATTGTATTGAAGTGCCTTGGTCTAAAAAAGCATCGGCAACTTTGGCATTATTGGCAAAATTATATAATCGGTAAAAATACCCACCATCGCAACAGCCATGCACCATATTTTTAATGGTTTCAATTAATTCTTCTACGACGCCTTGGGTATCATCGCTTAATAAAATGCGCACCGAACCGCTTTTTGCGTGAATTTTATCAATGATTTCTGCCCAATCTATGACTTCCATGGAAATTTGCAATAAATCAATATAAGCATCAGTAATAAGCAAATTTCGCACATTAAGCTTGTCCAAAAGCATCGGAATATGAAGCCCCGTGCCAATACCGCAAATAAGCAAAAATGGACTTTCCGCGGTTATTTCGGGGAAATGGCGCATGGTTGTTTTGGTGTAGACGGCTTGACGAATTAAGCCATTGACTATTTGAATGCTTGTGCCTTGCATTTTTTGTTCATTGGGGGCTGAAAATATCCGATTTTCTAATTCAACCTTGCTTAAATAAGCTTCAACATGATTTTTAGTATATTCTACGGCGTTGGGCTGAAATGCTAAATTACCATCAATATAATAATTTAAGTCGCTATCTTTGTCGCCGATTAATTGTATGGGAATTTTATTGCGATGCAAAAGATGCTGATAATACGCATCAGAAATTACTGGTTTTAGGGCTTCGCAATTTTTAAAATATAATTCTTGATTTTCATAAAATTTTATGGTCATACTATCCCTCAAAGTCATTAAAATAATTAAATGCAAAAAATGAGCCATATCCCTAGAATCCTTAGCCATAAAATCATTCATCAGCAATGCCATCAAAATATTTTGCTTGATGATGCTGATTTTCATCATTTAATTCGGGTTATGCGCTTAAATATAAATGATGAATTTTTAGTATTTCACCAAGAATCTGGGGAATATAGCGCAAAAATCACGGAAATTACCAAAAAAAATGGGCAATTTCAATTAATTAAAAAAATTAAAGAAACCGAACAAACTCCATTATGCCATTTAATTTTCGCGCCGATTAAAACCGAACGATTGCAAGTCATGATTGAAAAATCGGTTGAATTAGGGGTAAGCGAATTTACGCCGATTATTACGCAAAATACGAATGCAAAATTACCGAATTTGGACAAAATTCATGCGTGGATAAAAAATTCTGTGGAACAATCGCAACGAATTAATTTTCCGGTTTTTAATCAAGCCATTCACTTGCATGAATTTTTGGCGCAATCCACGCATAATAATTGCGATTTTTTATATGGCAAAGAAATTGGGCAAGCCCCAATGATTAGTGAGATTGCCAAAGAAAAATTGCAAAATATCACGAAAATTTGTATTGGACCCGAAGGGGGTTTTTCTGCGCAAGAAATGATGCAATTTAGCAAGCACCCGAATGCGCACGCTTTTTCTTTGGGGCAATTTATTTTACGAAGTGAAACGGCGGCTTTATCGGCGGTAAGCTATTGCAATTTAATCAAAACTAAAATATAAAAAACTTAACTATCTTTTTAAGAATAAATCTGCTATATTTTAAGATATTAGCATAATTATTGCATGAATATGAAATAAAAGATTTTTAATTTAGGGTGAACCATGGCTGCACTTGATAGATGGGAAAAAGAACTATTAGATGTTGAAGGACATAATATTTTTGAGCAGAAATCCACGCGCGCTGCGCATTATTTGCTTTTTACGATTTTATGTTTTTTAACAATAGCGATTATTTGGGCTTCCAATGCGATGGTTGATGAAGTCACCCGTGGTGAGGGTAAAATTATCCCGTCCATTAAAAACCAAATTGTTCAGCATTTAGAAGGCGGTATTTTGGTTGAATCCTTTGTCAAAGAAGGGCAATATGTTAAAAAAGGCGAAGTCTTAATGCGCGTAGAAAGCGTGATTGCAGAAATGGCTTTAGAAGAACGCCAAAAGCAAAGGTTGGCGTTGATTGCCGCTAAAACTAGGCTTACCGCTGAGAGTGAAGGCAAAAAATCGCTTGAATTTCCCTCAGAACTGCTTAAAGCCAAAAATAGCTCGTTAGTGACTTCGGTTGAACAAGATTTATTTAATCAGCGGCTTGACGGATTAAATAAGGAAATAAATATTTTGGTTGAATCAGTGCGCCAAAAGCAAACGGAATATTCGGAAAATCTTGCCCGCAAGGAACAATTAAAAAAGCAATTGGAAATTGCGAAGCGCGAACGATCCATTACTCTGCCTTTGGTGCAACAAAATCTTGCGCCCAAACTGGACATGATTAAAATTGAAGAAAAAATTAACGATGTGGAATCGCGCATTGAAGGTATTGATTTGTCTCTGCCAAGAACTGAATCAACGATAAGCGAAGCAAAGCAACGAATTGAATCGCGCCGTTCGCAATTTAAAAGCGAAGCATTGAAGGAATTATCAGCAATTACCGGGCAATTGGAGCGATTAGAAAATGAAATTGCGGGTAAAGCCGAAGTTAATCGCCGTTCTGAACTTGTATCGCCGATAAATGGCACAATTAATAAAGTTATGGCAAGCACGATTGGCGGCGTTATTAAAGGCGGGCAAGATATTATTGAAATCGTGCCAATTGAAGAAAATCTTATCGTGGAAGCCAAAGTGCAAACTAAGGACAGGGCTTATATTAACATTGGCAATAAAGCCGTGGTGAAATTAACAGCATATGATTTTGCCGTTCATGGTGGCGTAAATGCGGATGTTATTGATATTTCTGCTGATACTTTCAAGGACGGCGAGGGTCCCAATAGCCTGCCATATTATCGTGTCAGATTGCGCACGGAAAAAAATAATATTGGACCCAATAAACCAATTGTCCAAGGTATGCAGGCGCAGGTTGATATAAAAACTGGTCGCCGTTCGGTATTGAATTATTTCTTGAAACCCGTATTACGCGCCAGAAACCAAGCCTTATCGGAACGATAAATGCAAATTATCACGGGGGTTATTACCCATACAAACCGCATTGACAAGCAATGCGCCGAACAATTTAATGATTATTCGCGCAGTTTTTGGCAAAATTTAATCAAAAATAACGCGGTAAAAATTAACGATAAAATTATTACTGATGTTGGCTTTATGGTTAAATTAGGCGATAATATAACCGCCGAAATTCCCGAACCCATCGCCGCGATTCCCGAACCTATCGCCATGGATTTAGCAATTAGATTTGAAGACGATGATATTATTGTCATTAATAAACCCGCTGGATTGACCGTGCACCCAGCACCCGGTCATTATGATGATACTTTGGTTAATGGTTTATTGCATCATTGCAAGGATTCTTTGTCGGGAATTGGTGGAGTATTGCGACCGGGTATTGTGCATCGGTTGGATAAAGATACAAGTGGTTTAATAATTATTGCGAAAAACGATAAATCGCATCAAAAACTTTCGCAAGATTTTGCGATTCATGCGGTAAATCGGCAATATATCGCGATAGCATGGGGCGAATTGCAAAAGCCTTCGGGTATTATTACCACTGAAATTGGGCGCGACCCGCGCAATCGCCAAAAGCAAGCCGTGGTTGCACAGGGCAGGGAGCGCATCGCCATTACCCATTATCAGAAGTTGGCGCATAAATATAATTTATCGTTGGTGAAATTTCGGCTTGAAACCGGGCGCACTCATCAAGTCCGCGTTCATGCCGCGCATATCGGGCATAGTTTATTGGGTGATGTAATTTATGGGCATGCGCATAAAATCCCTAAACAAACGCCCGAAGAATTACGCGAATTAATCAAAAATTTTCCCCGCCAAGCATTGCACGCCACGCAAATAAACTTTATTCACCCCATTACCAATAAACCGATGGAATTTCACGCCCCCATGCCCCAAGACATGCAAGCCATCGCCGATTTTTTTTGATTTTTATAATTTCTTGGGTGCAGGTATTAACCTTGTTAGCTGCGGTAATCGGCGTTAATGTCAATATATTGATGCGTCAAATCGCAAGTATAAACCACCGATTTACCTTCGCCGATGGCTAAATCAACTTCAATGATGATATGGCGGGTTTTAAGATGTTTGGCAACGGGTTTTTCATCGTAATCAGGCACGGCTTCGCCATTTGTTGCAACTAAAACACCGCCAAATTTTATGGATAATGTATCGCGATTCGCAGGTTCGCCCGCTTTGCCAACCGCCATTACCACCCGCCCCCAATTAGCATCTTCGCCCGCAATTGCCGTTTTTACTAAGGGGGAATTGCCGATTGCCAAACCAATTTTGCGCGCCGAATCGTCATTTTGTGCGCCATAAACATGAATTTCAATGAATTTTTGCGCGCCTTCGCCGTCTTTTACGACTTGAATCGCAAGGTCAAGGCAAATTTCATCAAGTGCCTTATGAAAATTAAGCCAATCGTGAAAATCAATTTCTGCATCTTGTTTTGCTTTGGGGGCGAATAATAAAAGCGTATCGCTGGTTGAAGTATCGCCATCAACCGTGATGGAATTAAAGGATTTATTGACGGATAATTCCAAAATTCGTTGCGCTTTTTCCGCGATTAAAGGCGCGTCCGTTGCCATAAAAACTAACATAGTCGCCATATTAGGCGCAATCATGCCCGAACCCTTGGCGATGGCGTTAATATGATGAGTCTTACCAGCAAATTGAAATTCTGCCGTGGCAATTTTGCGGTAAGTATCGGTTGTCATAATTGCTTGGGCGGCTTCGTCCCATGTGGCATTGCGCAATTTTGGTAATTGCTTGGCAAGCGAATCGGCGGGTAATTTCACGCCAATTACCCCAGTTGATGCGCAATAAACTTGGTTTGGTTTGCATTTTAGCAAATCAGCAACCGCTTTTGTGGATTCTTCCACCAATTCTTGCCCCGCATGCCCTGTAAAAGCGTTTGCATTACCAGCGTTTACTAAACAAGCATGGGCTTTTGACGAATTTTTTAGGTTGTTTTTGCACCAATCAACGGGCGCAGAACGGGTTAAGGATTTAGTAAACACCCCCATGGCGATAAAATTATCAGCAAAACTCATCAATAAAAGGTCATCACGATTTTTATACCGCAAACCCGTATGAGCAACTTGCAATTTTACGCCGTGAATTTCAGGTAAATTGGAAAAATGCTTGGGGGCAAGTGGTGATTTTGCGTGCGCCATTATTTTGGTTTTCCTTCCCATGGTTTTAATTTACCGGTTTCATCAGCAATTTCAATTTTGGCGGCTTTGGCTTCTTCTAATAAAATAGTTTGCACTAACTTACCGCCGATGGCTTGTTCAAGATTCGGGCGAACTTGTTCCAAAGTTGGTGATGGGGTTTTACGCACATCTTCAACTAAAATAATATGAAAGCCAAATTGCGATTTTACAGGGTCAAGCGAATATTCACCGGGTTTTAATTTAAATGCAACATTTTCAAATTCTAAAACCATTTGCCCGCGGGGAAAATACCCTAAATCACCGCCATTTTTTGTGCCAGAAGGATCAATTGTATATTTTTTTGCCAAGTCTTGAAATTTTTCGCCTTTACCAATTTTTACGATAATATCTTTGGCTTCTTTTTCAGTTTTGACTAAAATATGGCGGGCTTTAACTTCTTCTTGGGGTGGGTTTTGTTTTAAAAACTCTTGGTAAGCGGCATCTAAGGCTTCCTTAGTAATTAATTTAGTTACCCTTGAAGTTAAATATTCGTCAGCAACGATAGATTCTGCGGCTTGTTGAATTTGATTGGCGACTTCGGGTTTTTTTTCAAATCCTTCTTTAACGGCTTTGGTATAAAGAATTTTGCGTTGAATTAAAATATCCATGAATCGCGATTGAATTTCCGCGGGGTTTGCGTCTTGGGGAATTTGACCGGGATAATTTTTGACTAAATTTCGTAAATCATTTTCGGTAATTTTAATACCATTGACAACGGCATATATTTTATCTTCGGCGGCATGCAAAGCACCAGTTAAAATTAGGGTGTTAAATGCAACAATTGCAAATAATTTATGTTTTTTAATCATGTTTTTCCTTTGTTTTGTAAGAAAACAATAGAAAGATTCTTGATATAATCAAGTTTTTTATTGCTGTTTACCCAATTTTTTTTGAATTAAATGATAAATACCGCAAAAATCTGCAAAATTTAATATAATTAACAATAATGCGCTCAACCAAACACCCACAGCTAATTGAAATAATAACCCCATATCACCCATGCCCGATTCATTTACAACTTCAACCCCCAAAGGCGTGAAAAGATGAAAGCTTATTGCGCCCGTCATTATTGCCATTGACAATAATGAGGCTAAAACGCGAATTATTTTTAATTGAGGGATTAAGGATAATGCCATTAAAATTGACGCAACTAATTCGGCACTGCCAATCACATAAGCCGAGAAAATGCCGTTGCGCGCAAATAAATTATATCCCGTTAACTCCAAAGCCCATGGATTTAATTTGGTTAAAAAAATATAATCAGTTTCGGGGGAATCGGTAAATTTAAAAAATAGCGATTGCACAAACACAAAAATTATATATGCCATCAGCGAGTAATTTAATATTTTTTTCATCATAATCCTTTTGATAGATATTAACCATAAAAAAAATAGATTGCAATATATTTTTTTAGAGTTTATAGATTTAATATGCAAAAAATTACCATGACAAGCAAGCTATGTTTTGAATTAATCAATTTAAAACAGCTTAATATTATTGACATACGCGATTTATCCGAATTTTTATGTATGCGCATTGATTCGGCGAATCATCACCCAAAACCCATAAAATTATCGGAACAAAGCACCAAAAATATTGGCTTAATTTGTAAAAATGGCAAAAAATCCCAAGACGAAATAAAAAAATGGCAAGAATTAAACCCCGATTTATCTTTTTTTATTATCCAAGGTGGAATTGATGAATGGGTTAAACACGAATTGCCGATAATTAATCCCATTAATTATACCCATCAAGCATGGAAAATTTACCCGATTATCATTGTTTTGTTGGGTTTAAGTGAAATTTTCACGAATTTCTTAGGTTGGGAGATAGCATCACTGCTCGCCATAATCGGCGTGATTATTTTGGCGGTAATTCTTAGTATTTTAAGCTTTCGTTCCGTGAAAAAATAATGCAAATTCCCATAAAATTTTTAGTATCCCCAGTTTTAAATTGGGGTGAATCGCAGTGATTATTATTTAGGGTCAGAATTTTGTTTGGGCAAAATTTTTGCCATAAAATCAAGCATATCCTTGGGGCTAACTAGGTCGGATTTATTGGTTTTATTGTCGGCATTAATCGCTAATCGGTCGGAAAACACCGTGTTTGCAATGTCTAAATATAATTTATCCTGATTTTCTGATGAATTTATATTTTTTTTAGCGTAATTGTCAATTGACCCTAAAATCAAGGCGCGTTGGCGGTAAATTATCTGGCTTTCGCGGTGCTTGCCCGCTTGACGCATTAAATAACTTATCAAAAAAATTATCAAGGAATTAAAAATAATAATTTTAGCCAAAAAATAATTATTTTCATAAATATCATTATAGTCGTTATACCCATAAAATTGGCACAAAATTAAAATAAAAAACATTAAAATCAAAAAAACCAATGCGACAAGCGCATAATTTCTAAATTTATTGGCATTATTTTCTTCCTTTTGCGCATAATCATCATATTTTGTGATGTTTTCAATTTTCTTTTCTGATTCTTCTAATTTTTCTTGTGATTTTATTAAATCATCAATAATATCTTTTAACACAGGGTTTAATTTAATTGCTTGGGTAAAATCTAAATTCGCCGATTCATTTTTTCCTAATTTTTGATAAATTTTACCACGATTAACATAAGCTTCGTAAAAATAAGGTTTTAAACTTATTGCTTGGGTAAAATCCGCGATTGCTTCTGAATATTTTTCTAAATTATTATATGAAACACCACGATTAAAATAAGCGATGTCATCATCAGGATTTAAACTTATTGCTTTGGTAAAATACCCAATAGCTTCTTGGAAGTTTTGTGATTGATAATTGTTTTTGCCTAAATCAAAAAAATCTTGGGCGGTTTTTGGGTTTTTTGCCATTGAAATACCTTAAAAAGTGATTGCAAAAAATAAAATACAATATTACCAATAAAATGTAAACTTATAAATATGGTGAATTTCTAAATCGCGATAAACCACCCCGCTTGCAAATTTCATTTGCAAGCACCCCTCCACAGAGGGGAAGGATAGTATTTTTCAAACGCACTAAATTCCGTTGCAAATTGCTATCCTTCCCCTCCCTGCGAAGCAGTTTGCGAAGCAAAGCGGAGGGGTGCGCCGAAGGCGCGGGGTGGTTTAAAAAAAGCTTGAACAAATAACCACCCCGTCAAATTCTGCGCATATGCTTGAATTTGCTACCCATCCGCTTCGGCTACGCCGAAAATCTGACGATTGGAGGGGAAGGATAGTATTTTTCAAACGCACTAAATTCCGTTGCAAATTGCTATCCTTCCCCTCCCTGCGAAGCAGTTTGCGTAGCAAAATGGAGGGGTGCGCCGAAGGCGCGGGGTGGTTTATTGCATAAACAAGCACCCCACAACAGACGGGAAGAATACTATTTTTAAAAGCACTATATTTTGTTTAAAAATACTATCCTTCCCCTCCAATCGTCAGATTTTCGGCGTAGCCGAAGTGGAGGGGTGCGCCGACAGGCGCGGGGTGGTTTATTACTGATTGATTCTCAATTTAAAAATAATCATGCTTTATATAAATTTTGAAAAATACCGCGCCATTTATTGCCAAGCCAATCCTTATCCCCCAAGGCAACACCCGTAATTTTACCAGATTTATTGATAAATAACGAGGTTGGCAGGGCAGAAAAGCCAAAATTTTGAAATAATTTCATGCCTTGCCCGTAATTTGTTAAATTATTAAGCTGTAATGTTTTTTTTACATAATTATCGGCTAATTGCGCGCTTTGGTCAATATTGATGGTGATAATTCTAAAATTATCAACGGGTGGGTTTTGCTGTAATTGGTTTAAAATTGGCAATTCTTTCAAGCAAGGCGCACACCAAATTGCCCAAAAATTACATAAAATATTGTGATTGGCAATCATTTTTTGCCATGAAATATTGCCTTTATCTGTGTCAATATCGGCATACCCCTTAAATTTTGCGGGCAAATTATACGGCAACCATTCGGGATTATCGGAATTTTGCGAAAAAATCGGGCTTGCCAAGCTTAATAATCCAGAATTAATAAAAAAACGGCGATTTATCATGCGCTTAATCCAAAAAATCAATCAAAATATTTTTTTCGCCCGATTCAAAATTCACCAATGCCGTATCATCGGTAATTTTCACAATAACACCCGTTCCAAACCTTGGGTGGCGGACATTATCGCCTAAATTAAATCGGCACGGCTTATGGGCGGGTTTTTTATTATTCGGCTGAAAAGAATTTTGCGGATAAGACGAAGCAGTATATCCCAAAACCATTTGTCGTGTTTGGGGCGAAGGAAATTGCCATTCTTGGCTTGGAATTTTGATATTTTCTAAAAAAATTGATGGGGTTTGGCGGTCAAATCCACCATAAATCATTCGGTTAAGGGCAAAACTGATGAATAATAATTCGCGCGCGCGGGTGATGGCGACATACGCCAATCTGCGTTCTTCTTCAATGCCATCGTGTTCGTCCAAAGAGCGACTGGACGGAAATACACCTTGTTCCCAGCCCGGCAAGAATACGCATTTAAATTCCAAACCCTTGGCGGAATGAATCGTTGATAAAACCAGCATATTATCGTTTATATCCTCATCATTATCGGACATAAGCGCGATTTCTTCTAAAAATTCGGTGATTTCGCTATATTTATCCAAATAAATCACTAATTCATGCAAATTTTCGCGTTTGGAACGGGCTTGATTTTTATCAGGATTTTTTTGTAAATATTCATAATAACCCAGCGATTCCAATAAATCATCGCAAATTACCGAAGGCTTTAAATGCGCGATTTTTGCCGAAATATCGGTTAAGATTTGACAAAATTCGGCTAATTTCGCGGATTTCACGATTTTTTTATCAAGCATTGCTTGCAAAGCAATGAAATATCCGCAATTATTTTCTTGGCTATATTGTTGAATTTTTTCCATCATTTTATCGCCCAAACCCCGCGTTGGCTTATTGGCAATGCGTAAAAACGACAAATTATCTTGAGGCGATTTGCATAATCTTAAATACGCCACGGCATCGCGCACTTCTTCGCGGTTAAAGAATTTTGCCCCGCCGACAACTTTATAGGGTATTGCATGGTAATTAAGTTCACTTTCAAGGGCGCGCATTTGATAGCTGGCGCGCACTAAAATTGCAAAATCGCGCGGTTGATAGCCATTGACTAATAATTTATTCGTATGGGTTGCAATCGTGCGCGCTTCTTGATTCATATCATCAAAACATAGCACCTTGACCGATTCGCCGTGCAAATTTTCGGTAAATAAAGTTTTATCGTGCCGTCCTTGATTATTCTTAATAATATTCGTGGCGGAGGCTAAAATATTGGCACTTGAGCGATAATTTTGTTCCAATTTAATAATTTTTGTATTGGCAAAGTCTTTGGGAAAATTCAAAATATTCGCAATTTGCGCCCCGCGCCAACCATAAATTGACTGGTCATCATCGCCCACAGCGCAAATATTTTGTTCATGATTCACCAATGATTTTAACCATAAATATTGCGCGATATTCGTATCTTGAAATTCATCAACCAAGATAAAACGAAATTTATCACGCCAATATTGCGCAATTTCGGGTTGTTTCATTATTTGCAAATTATAAACTAAAATATCGCCAAAATCCATGCTGTTCGCCGCGCGCAATTGCGTTTGATATTCGCCATAAATTTTCTTGATTAAGGCGCTATGCGCATCAGCCGATGGAAATTCTTGCCATAAAACCCCTAAATCTTTGGATTGATTCATGGCGAAAACAACCGATGCTGGCTTTATCATTTCATCGGAAATATCCATATTTTTCATGATGCTTTTGATTAACCTTAGGGAATCATCGGCGTCAATGATGGTAAAATCACTGGTAAATCCGATTATTTGCGCGTGCCTTCGCAAAATTCGTGCCCCCAAAGAATGAAAAGTTCCCGCCCATAAATGTTTAATATTTTGCGCCAAATTTTCATCATTGCAATATTTACCGATGCGAAGTTTCATTTCCCGTGCGGCTTTATTGGTAAAAGTAACCGCGCAAATATTCATGATACCGCAATATCCTTGATTAATTAAATGCGCGATGCGTGTGGTTAAAACCCGCGTCTTTCCCGTGCCCGCCCCCGCAAGAATTAATAAAGGACCATTTATTACATGCACAGCTTCGTGTTGTTGCGGGTTAAGCCCTTGATAAATTGACATAAATTTATAATTTCCGTTTGATTTTATATTTGTATTTTTTGTGGATAACTTTGGTTGCATCGCAAAATGCTTGCAATGAACCTTTTAACACAAAATAATTTGGTTGCAAGGATAATTCTTGGTCAATTATCGTTTGCGTATCAAACGCATCTTCGCCTGATTCGCGCCCAAAACCCATAACCCACCTTGAACTTACCTTGCATGACAAGGGATTTACGCCATCGTGGCTAAATTTTATTTCGTTAGTTTGGTCTTGAAAAAGTTTTGAAATTGGGTGAGTTTTGCGCCCTAAATCATCAAATCCGTGCATGGTTAATTCATCAGATTCATAATGCGCCGTTGCGTTTCGTTGCCATTGCCACGCAACCCCCGCCATTTTTGGCGAATCGCCCATTTTAATCACATTTTTTTTGGGCAAAATCGGTAAATTTATTTGGCAATCTTTGGTGTTTAGGGTAATTTCAAATGGTTTTTCACAGGGAATAATTTGGCTAAAATAACTGCAACCAAAGGCAAGGCGCAATTTATAACCCGCAGGCACTTCAAATCCCAGCGCGTCTAAATCAAAACTTAGCTTGGTAAATTTGCCAATTTTCAATTTTTTTACTTTGGTTTGCGCGGTATTTAACGATAAATTGACGCAAGCATAGCTTAGTCTTGTGCTATAACCATCTGGGGCAACCATATTTAAGCGCACGATAATTTGCGCTAAAGCTTGATTTGTGGCAAATTTTATGCTTATTTTGGGGTATCCTAAAATTCTTAATGAATTTTTTAATGGCGCCGTTTCAAAACATAAAGCCCGCGCATCATCGGCGTGTTGATTCGGGGCAAAATCGCCATCAACCGCCAATCCTGAAAGGTATCTGCCCGCTTTATGCCCATGTTTTAAATCAAAAGGCACAATTTTTTGTTCGGAAATTTTATCGCGTTTTAATTCCAAGCGACCATTTGCGTGGCAAAATAATCTTTTTGTAATGGGGCGATATGATTTATAATCGGCAACTTCATGCCAAAAACCAGAACGGCGGGCAATTTCGGCGGTATTTTGCGATGGTTTTTGGATAAATACGCGTAATTTTGGTGTTGAATCATAATTATTCGCGATTTTTTTGACATGAAAATCGGCGAATTTCACAACTTCGCCCAAAAAATCAAAATTCGGGCGCACACGCACAAGGTTTGGATAAGCATGTTCCCAAGGTCCCATGACGCCATAAGCTGGCACGGTTAAATTTTGCATGGTGCGCATCATCCAACTGGCATAAAGGTCGTTCCAGCCACCCACCATTAATACGGGCACTTGAATCGCGTGAAAATCCTGATTAATTGAACCATGCCGCCAATAATCGTCAAATAACTGCTTTTCATGCCATGTTTTCGCCAACATATCCATGTTTTCAAGCCGCGCAAGCCATATTTTCAGCCATTCTTCGCCGATTAAGCGCGGGTCGGGGCAGCGTGATTGATAAGCATTCATTTGCGCCGACCATAAAAGATTTTCGGATAATAAACAGCCACCGCGATAATGAATATCTAAATTATATCTGTCATCAGTTGCGCAAGAAGCAATCACAGCGCGCAAGTTTTTCGGGCGAAGCGCGGCTAATTGCAAGCAGTTAAAACCGCCCCAACTATTGCCCATCATAATAACATTGCCATCACACCAATCTTGCTTGGCAATCCAAGCGATAATTTCACAGGCATCTTGCCATTCTTGGTCGGTATATTCATCAACCATATCGCCCAATGATTCACCCGTGCCACGCAAATCCACGCGCACGCCCGCATAGTGATTTTGCGCAAAATACGGGTAAGCCAATTCATCGCGATGCTCCATGCCGCCTTGCTTGCGATACGGAATAAATTCAAAAATCGCGGGAATTTTTTGGGGAATTTGTGGCAACCAAAGCCTTGCCGATAATTCAACCCCGTCCTGCATCTTAATAACCAAATGATTGTCAACTTTAATTGATATTTTTTGCATAACCCCTCGCATTTGCTTGATTATTTTATCGCAAAATATTTTGAAGTCAAGGAGTATTAGGTTTAGGTAGAAAGCTTACGATAATTAAAGTCGCAAGCGAAACCGCCATCATCACCCATAAAATACCATCATAACCCATGGATTTTACGGCGGGTCCAATTAACCATACTGCAAATGAGCTAATGCCAAACGAAATAGTCAATCGCATACCCGCAACCGAAGAGCGCATTCTGTCGTCAATATATTTTCCAATCATCGCATCGGTAAAAGGAATCGCGCCAAAAATACAGGACATCCAACCCAATAATCCCAGATAAAAAAGCCAATCTTGCCCTAAATTCGTTAAAATCACAAAAAATACTTGCCCTGCAACTAAACCAGCGTATAATGATTTTAAAGAATATTTATCAATGCACCTGCCAATAAATAATTGCACAAACGATGCAACACCATAAATCAAGGCTAAATATAAGCCAAGCTGGGCGGGGTCATTGGTGATATTTTGAAATTTGGCTTGTAATAATTGCCCATTAGCATTGGTGGTAAAATTAAATAAAAAACTTATGCCAACATTCGCCATAATCATGACTATCATCAAGCGAAATAAAAATTTAGCATCAAAATTATTAATTTTACTGGGGCGTTTTTTGGGCGATTCGGTTTCATGGGCGTTAAGCCAAAAAATTATGCCGACAATAAATGAAATGCCCGCTGGCAAAATAAACGCCATGCGCCAACCAAAATATTTCATGATAAAGCCACTCATCAAAGCGGCGATTGCGACCCCTAAATTGCCAAACAAGCCGTTAAAACCAATAATTTTGCCGTATTTTTCTTGTCCTTGCAATAACATTGGAATGCCAACAGGGTGATAAATCGCGCTAAACACGCCTAAAATCGTTAAATAAATGCCAATTTCCAACGCAGAATCGGCTTGGCTGATTAATAATAAGCTTAGGCTCATACCCATAAAAAAAATCATCATCATGGGTTTGCGCCCAAAATTATCGGCTAACTTACCCGCAACAATGGATAATAACCCAAAGCAAATAAATGCCCCCGTGTTATACGGCATTAAATCTTGCCAATTGCTTATATGAAACTCTTGCGCTATCACCACTACAACGGCGGCAAAAATTAATAAAAACGCATGGTCAATGGTATGGGCGATATTAAGCAAAATACTTGTTAATTTAGATTGCTTAATATTTTCAGACATATTAGGATTCGTCGTTTTCTTTTTCTTCGGGTGCTATATCAACATCTTCGTCATTTGAACCCAAATCAGTTGTATCTTCGGGAATAATATCGTCTTCTTCAACACCAAATTCGGTGCCGTCTTTTTCCTCTTTAATATCATTAATATGTTTAGGCAATAATTTAAGCGCATGATGCGGATTATGCGTGTTATTGCAATTTGGGCAAATAATATTGCGTTCTTCAACTGGTAATTTGCCTTGCATATCGTAAAACAAAGCCCCACAAGATTGGCATAAATGTTTATTGCCCCATTCCGTCTGTATCATGATTTTTTCCTATATTTTTAAGAATCTTAAAATTGAATTATGAAATATCATGGCGAATGTCAAGATAATTTTTGAAATAAAATAATTTTGAATTTACCGAATGATTTTTTGCCAAGCTTCGTTTATTGCTTGCTGAAATTCCCATGAATGAAATTCATTGGGCATTATTTTAATCGGGTTTTTCGGGTCAATGGGGTTTTGCGCTGGATAAATATAGGGATTTTTAAGGTATTTATTATTTGTTAAGCGCATAATATCGCGATTTGCGGTTGCCAAATTTAATGATTCGCAGAAATTTTTATTAACAAGCGGTTGCGCCAAATAATTAATAAAAGCATAAATATTTTCATCATGATGCCAATTTTTACTTAAACAAAAAACTAATTCATCGGCAATAATGCCCTCTTTGGGATATTGAATTTGAAAATCTTTCAAATTATTTATCGTATTTAAATTGCGTGAATCGGTTAAAACGAAACTTGCCTCCAAATTCGTATATTTTTCAAACACATCTTCGCTGATGATAGTATCAGTTTTATTGCCTTGAAGAAAATATTGAATTTTTTTTATGTTATCTAAGTTCGCAAATTTTCCACTTAAACCCATATATTTAAAAGCAATTCTGAAAATTAAATGGGGGTTGTTTTCCCAAATTATTTTTTGGTTGCTAGGTTTCTTATTAAAAAAATAACCATAGCTTGGATTAGTCAATTTTATCGCCGATTGGCTTAAAATAAAATAATTATAAAATCCCATGGGCACAAAAAAATCTCTCATTGCACCATTATCGTAATTAATGATAGATTGGTTGTTAGAATTATTTGTTGCCGCAAATTTCAACACCCCAAATTCTGATAAATACCCTAATTGCTTCATGTTATAGGCGCTTTGGGCATTAATTAAGAAAATATCAAAATCATTTTTATTTTCTTGCATATTTTTAATGATGACATTAGCATCATGAAAATATTGCAACCGAATTTTAATGCCGTAAGAATCTTCAATATCTTGCCAAATATTATTGTCAAGTTCGTGGATTTGATGCGCAATATGCAAGGTAAAGCCCTTTTGCGCCAGCGCAGGCTTGCCAACTAGCATTGCGCCAATTGCATAATTGACGGATTGGATAAATTTACGCCGTAAGATATTATTCATATTAAATATATATAATTTGTTTTAAATTCAATTGCAATAAAATTATTCACTTGATTTTATTAAGATTTATGGTTTATATAATTTTTTTAACAAAGGTCAAAATATGAAACATCAATTTGTATATTTTATGCAAGCCATCGGTAAAATTTACCCCGGTGGCAAAGAAGTATTAAAAAATATCCATTTACAATTTCTTCCCAACGCTAAAATTGGCGTATTGGGCGAAAACGGGTCGGGTAAATCAACTTTATTAAAAATCATGGCGGGCATGGATAAGGATTATAATGGCGAAGCATGGGCAGCCGAGGGGGTAACGGTGGGATATTTGCCCCAAGAACCCAAGCTTGACCCAAAATTATCGGTGGGCGAAAATGTCTTGCAAGCCTTAGCCCCGATAAAAAAAATCGTTGATGAATTTAACGAAATTTCCATGAAATTGGGCGAAGTTAGCGATAATGATGAAATGATGCGCTTAATTGATTTGCAATCAGCCTTACAAGAAAAAATAGATGCCGCTGATGCGTGGGATTTAGAATCAACAATTGATGTTGCGATGGACGCGTTGCGTTGTCCGCCTGCCGATTGGGCGGTTGATAAATTATCAGGGGGCGAAGTGCGCCGTGTTGCCTTATGCAAGTTATTATTGGAAAAACCCGATATGTTGCTTTTGGACGAACCAACGAACCATTTAGATGCAGAATCTATTGCTTGGCTTGAAAGATTTTTAGAAGAATACAAAGGTTGCGTGGTTATGGTTACCCATGACCGCTATTTTTTGGATAATGTCACGGGCTGGATTTTAGAATTAGACCGCGGGCATGGCATTCCATATGAAGGTAATTACACCGAATGGTTAAAACAAAAACAAAAACGACTCGCCCAAGAAGAGCGCACCGAAACCGCGAAAATGCGTGCCTTAGCCGAGGAGCAAGAATGGGTTTCATCAAACCCCAAAGCCCGCCAAGCAAAATCAAAAGCCCGCATTAAATCATATGAAGATTTATTGGCGCAAACGAACGAGAAAAAATCCATCACCGAACAAATTATTATTCCCAATGGACCAAGATTAGGGGGTAATGTTATTGAAGCCATTGACTTAGCAAAGTCTTACAATGATAAATTATTATTTGATGGTTTAAATTTTCGTTTGCCACCGGGGGGAATTATTGGCGTAATTGGACCAAATGGTGCGGGTAAAACGACTTTATTTCGGCTTTTAACTGGGCAAGAAACCCCGGATAAAGGCAGCATAAAATTGGGCGAAACCGTGAAATTGGGTTTTGTGGATCAATCCCGTTCTTCGTTAAGCGATAATAATAATGTTTGGGAAGAAATTACCGCATCGCTTGATGTTTTAGACCTAGGCGGCAAACAAGTGCCATCAAGGGCATATGTATCGTCTTTTAATTTTCGGGGCAGCGATCAACAGAAAAAAGTCGGTAATTTATCGGGCGGGGAACGCAACCGCGTGCATTTAGCGAAAATGCTTAAAATGGGGGCGAATGTCTTGCTTTTGGACGAACCAACCAATGATTTGGATGTTGACACTTTGCGCGCGCTGGAAGAAGCCTTAAATGATTTTGCTGGTTGCGCCGTGGTTATCTCGCATGATAGATGGTTTTTAGACCGCATCGCCACCCATATTTTAGCATTTGAAGGCGATTCGCATGTTGAATGGTTTGAAGGCAATTATCAAGCATATGAAGAAGATAAGAAACGCCGTTTAGGCATTGACGCAAGCCAACCGCATCGCTTAAAATTCCGTAAATTTTCCCGTTAGTATGGCGATAATTGGCTTATTTATACCGATAATAATCATTCTTGGCTTAGGATATGCCACGAAATATTATAAATTTTTTCCCGCCGAACAAATGGCAGGGTTAGAAAAATTTCTTTATTGGATTGGTTTTCCATGCTTGATAGTTGTCAGCTTATTAAAAACTGATTTTAACAGCGCGCCCGTTTTGAATTTAGTAATTTCGCTTTGCGGGGCGCAATTATTAATGGGTGGCTTAACTTTATTATTTTCTTGGGATAAGAAAATTTCGCCATCAGGATATGGCAGTATTTTTCAATGTCAAGTTCGCTGGAATAGCTATTTTTCATTGGCTTTGGCGGGATTGGCATATGGTGAAAAAGGCATCGCGATTATGTCTATTATTATGACGGCAATGATACCTTGGGCGAATTTTTTGGCTATTTGGGGGTTTAGCAAATTCGGCAATGCCAAAGGGCAATTTGCGCAAGAATTATTTAAAAATCCCTTTATTATCGCCTGTATTCTGGGAATTTTAGGCAATTATTGGGATATTCGCCCCAAATTTTTATTGGATTCGTTAAATATCTTGGGGCAAACAACCATTGCCTTGGGTTTAGTTTCGGTGGGTGCCGCCCTTGATTTTAGTATATTGCAAAAAATTGGCGGGCGAATTGGTGTTTGGGCATTGGTAAGGTTAATTATTATGCCACTCATTGCCATATTATTCATGAATTATTTCAATATTACGGGTATTGCCTTTATGATGGGGCTTATCGCCAGTTCAAGCCCAACGGCAACTTCGGGATATGTTTTGGCAAAAAAATTGGGGGGCGATGCACCCGTGATGGCAATGTTAATTTGCTTGACGCATTTGGGGGCGTTAATCACCATGCCTTTATTTATGTATACCCTGATTCCCCAATAATATTAAAAATTATCATCGCTAACGGGATTAAATATTTTAAGTTTAAGGGGGATTTTTTCTCTGTGCTAACGCAACAGCTCAAAATCCCCCTTAACAACCCCCTTTATAGTCAAAATTTGACCAATAGATTTATTTTAAATCTATTGGGTATTTTGACTATATAATTTTATGAATAACAATTAATTTGCTTGATTATAATTTAAATTAAAGTTAAATATCTGCTAAGGAATCTTCATCACATATTCAAGAAAAAGCCATGACATTAAATTTATTAATTAACGCAATCAACCAATTAAAATATTACGAAGATAAATACCCCATCGCGTCCAATGAATTTATTCATCAAATAAACCGCATAATTTGGCAAGAATTTGAATCGCAAAATTTCCAATTTGTCGTGGATTTAACACATAAAATTTTAGAAAACACCCCAAAAAACAATGAATATAACTTATTTTATCAATTTTTCTTGCTTGCCGCACAATCACAAAATAAAAACCTTTCGTCAGATGAAATACAAAAAATTTCTGAACAACTTATTAATTTAGGCAATGGACAAAAAATCATTGCCGCCCATTACGAATGCGCAAAATTATTAACAAATTATCGCCAAGATAATGTTGCCATGCAAATTTTTTCACAATTATTAAAATTTTACAACCCTGAACAATTGGCAAGACATTGCAATTCGCGCCAAATGGTGATATATAATTTAGCTTTGGCGCAAACCAACCCGCGCGTGCAAAAAATTATGACGCCTTCACAAATTTTAGGCGAAGCCCAAAATAAAATCACCGATTCCCAAATTTCCACAATCAAATTGACTCTTGATAAGGCTTTTGCAGATTTTAATAATAATATCAGCAATAAACCCTTATATGCTGGGAAATTTAATATCGCACCCTTAACCAAGCCTTTAAAAATTATGGTATTATTGGGCAGATACGCATGGGGCACGGAATTGGGAGGAGAAACAGATGTTTCATTTGAAATACATAATTCGGCAATTAAGCGCGGACATCAAGTTTTATGGTATAATACCGATAAAATCAGCACTTCACAAGAAAGATTTGATAAAAAATTTGCGACAAGCCGAATTATAGATGGTGTGGAATTTCGCGGCTCGCCAGAGGTTAAATCCCAAGAATTAGACAATATTGACCAAAAAATCCATCAATTCCAGCCTGATTGGCTTGTATGTGATATTTTTGAAAACGCAGGACAAGACTATTTAAATATTCAAGATTTATTAACATTGAAAAATAAATATAATTGTAAATTATTTAGTGTTCATCCTGATTATTACGCAAATTCAGTCCAAGATACCAGCGACCCGATTGCAGATACAACGGATTTATACGAATTTTCCGTTGTATTCGCGGATATTCACCCAAAATTCCAAGAACATTTAAATAATGGCAAGGCAGTTTTCTTTGCGCAAATACCACATTCTTATGCCAAAGCACCGCCTGAAAAACATTATAATATGAATTTTATGGGCTATGGTTATAAAAATCGTGATGCGTTCTTGGCGGGATATGAAGATTTTATCCCCAATAATAAAATCCAACTTAATAATCGCGTTTTGGTAAAAGATAGCAATAAATATCCCGTATTTATTGATGAAATTACCAAATCGCGGTTTGGTTTTTCCAATGGTTATTTACCGCCAACGGCAAAAAATATTGCCCCAGGGCGAATTTTTGAGTGTATTGCCAATTTTTGTTTGGTTTTTAATGAAAATGACGATAAAATACGCGAAATTTTCGTGCCATTCGTGCATTATATTCCGGTGGATAATCGCCATGAAATAATTATTTTTTCGCAATTTTTTCAAAAATACCCCGAATATTGGCAAAAAATTGTGGAATCGGCGCATAATTTTATGATAAATAATTATTCGCCTGACCATTTTTGGACATTAATTGAATCCAGAATGGCAAAAACCATGGAATCTGTGCCAAAAATTGCAATCCCCACCGAAATTCTCCAAGAACCGCCAACAAAACATACCATTAAATTTAATTTTTCGCCCGAAATTTTAACGCAAGCACCAATGCAACCTGCAATAAAAATACATGAAGCAATGCCAAATAAAATTGCAATTCCTACCGAAATCCCCCAAGAACAAGCAACCAAACAAAATATTGAATTTAAAATTAATGCAGATAATTTAGGGGAAATATCAATTCCATTTTTAAATGCAGTTTTGGAAAAAACAATATCGGTTGATAATTACGCCGAATTTACAAATTATTGCACGCAATTAAATTATGTTTTTCCAGATATTGCGAATTTCTTAACGATTGATAATCCGTATCATGATTTTATGGTGCATTATCATGAAAATAATCCGCAAAAAGCCCTTGAATTTTGCGAAAAATTAGACATGCGCCAACCTATCAATAAGTTTTGCCGATTAATTGCCACCAAAATGCAACCGCTTGAACGGCATGATTATTTTCAAATTGCCAATGAATTAACGAATCTTGACCAAAGATATGCAAGTTTTGAAGTTTTTTGCACGCTTGCTTATTTAGAAAAAGAAAAATTTATTTTGGAATTTCTGCCCAAACTTCTTGAAATATATCCCGCCGAATATTTGCGCCAAAGGGTGAATAGCAAACAAAGCTATTACTTAAATCTTTATTTATCAATAAAAGATTCCAGAATACATAAAATATTATTGGCTTCGCCATTTTTGGGGCAACCAGAATTGCAAATTACCGCCCAACAAAATCAAAAAATACAAGATTTATTAGATAAAAATGCCCAAGATTTTCATGAAAATAAATTACCCAAACGCGAATTTGAGGGGAAATATATTAGCAAACCCAATATTAATCCTAAAAAATTCTTGATATTAACTGCCAAGCATATTGGCACTACGGAACTGCTGCAAGATTCTGCTGTTTCATATTTATATTATAATTCACTGAAAATGCGTGGGCATCAAGTAGAAATATATTTTACCGACAAATGCCTTATACATCATGAACGATATATGAAAAAATATGGCAAACCACGAATTATTAACGGCAAAAATTTTGTGTCAACGCCAGAAACAAAAAAACAAGAAATTGCCAATATCGCCCAGATAATTTCAGAATTTAAACCAGATATTGTCTATTTTGAGAGTTTTTGGCAACCCAATGAAGATACGATACAAAATAAAGATTTTCATTATTTAAAAACTATTCACCCTTTTAAATTAGTGACCTTATATACTGACGCTGTTCGTGGCAATCCCTTGGGATATGATGTATGGAATGAATCAACTGATTTTTTCTGCACCTATCGTGCTAATCACGAGCAATTTGAATATCATAACAAACTTGGAAAAATAATTTTAAATCCTATTTTACCATATGCAAAATTTAAATTTATTCCAACCAAAACCCAAAATTTTATTTTTTCTGGGCGCAACCATCGCAACAGAGATGCGTTTTTATGCGATTTTCAAAAATTTGTGCCAACCGCAAAAATCCATTTAAATTCAACTTATTCGGCGCAATCAAAACTTACCACGCAAGAATCTATCGGTGAATTATTATCAAGCAAAATGACATTTTCAAGCGGGTTTGTTTATGATAATTTATATATGTTAACAGCTAGAATTTTTGAAGCAATCGGCGCAAAAACTTTACTCTTAGAAGAAGAAGGTAGCGCGGTTGCACCGATGTATTACCCCTATATTCACTATATACCGATTCAAAATCGCGCCGAATTAATTACATATAGTCAATTTTTTATTGCCAATGAGGATTATCGCGCCCGCATTACCAATGATGCGTATGATTTTCATATGAAGAATTATAGCAACGACCATATTTGGACGCATTTTGAAGATTTTATTTTTGATAAAAAATGATAATTTCCCAAAACCATCGCCGTTTATCAATCGCACCAATGATGGAATATACCCATCATATTGGCAGGCAATTTTTGCGAATTTTTAACCAAGAAATCTTAATTTATGGCGAAATGGTTAATTGCCTTGCGTTAAAATATGCCAATGACCCAAAAATATTTTTAATCAAGCATGAAAATGAAAATCCGGTTGCTTTTCAATTAGGCGGTAATGATATTGACGCTTGCGCCAATGCTGCTAAATTAATCACTGATGCAGGGTTTGACGAAATCAACCTTAATTGCGGTTGCCCATCTGATGCCGTGCAAAGTGGGGCGTTTGGCGCAGTTTTAATGAAATCACCGCATTTAGTCGCGCAAATTATGGCAAAAATCAGCCAAAATACGCCTTTACCCTTATCGGTTAAATGCCGTATTAACTTAGACAAAGCCCAAGATGATGAATTTTTAGATAATTTTATCACAATAATTGCCGCAAATTCTTCGGTGCGCATTTTTCATATTCACGCCCGTAATGCCATATTAAAAGGGCTTTCACCCGCGCAAAATCGCACGATTCCACCCTTAAATTATGCGCGCGCCTTGCGATTAAAGCAAAAATTCCCCCAATACCACATTTCTATTAACGGCGGAATTACCAATCAAGAAGATATTCGGCAATTTCAACAACAATTTGATGGCGTGATGATTGGACGGGCGGCTTTTGCCAACCCATATATTTTAACAAATCAAGGCAAGTTTCAAGATTATCAGCAAGAAATTACAAGATTTATTGCCAACACGCCCAAAAATGACCAAAGATATATTGTGCCGTTATTAATGGCTTTGATAAGCGGCATCAAAAACGGCAAGAAATTTCGGCAAATTCTGGCACAAAAGGGCGATTTATTGCATAATTGGCATCAAGCTTGTAAAGTCTTAGATGCGGCAAATTCAGGGTTATGATTAGCGACCAATTAATTTAAGAATTTCATCGCGATGCTCATCAAGTCTTGGGGCGGCTTTGTCATAAACCATGGGAATTTCGGCGTATCTGATGGGCGATTTAATATATTCCATGCTATTTTCTTCGTCAATTTTTGCGCTAAAAATACAATCTCTGGCGGCAACTTGCGGCAGATTCATTGCTTCGTCAATATTCAAAATCGGACCTGCGGGCACGCCCGCATCCTCGCATTTCGTCAAAATATCATCGCGCGTCATAGTTATGGTTTTGGATTCCATTAATTGCGTTAATTCGGGGCGATTAATAATTCGGGCTTTGTTTGTTGCAAATTTTTCGTGATTTGCCCAAGATTCTAAACCAATTATTTCCATAAATTTCACAAATTGCGCATCATTGCCAACCGCCAAAATAAATTCTGCATCTTGGGTGGGAAAAGTCTGATAAGGCGAGATATTGGGGTGTTGCGTGCCCGTGCGTTTTGGGCGTTTTTTCGTGGCAAAATAACTGCTGGAATAATTCGCGCTTACCGCCAACATCGTATCTAATAAAGCCATATCAATAAATTGCCCAACCCCTGATTTACCGCGCGCGATAAGCACCCCTAAAATCGCATTGGAGGCATACACGCCCGTAAAAACATCGGCAAAAGCAACGGGTAATTTTTGCGCCCTGCCTTG
The DNA here is from genome assembly GCA_965262605.1 of Alphaproteobacteria bacterium. Lineage (GTDB taxonomy): Bacteria > Pseudomonadota > Alphaproteobacteria > JASGCL01 > JASGCL01 > CBDHFN01. The sequence goes on from CBDHFN010000003.1 coordinate 1,085,581, forward strand.
TGGTTCACCGCACAAAGCCATAAGCCCGCTCATGCCTTGAATGATATAATCATAGCCCGCCCGTGGGGCAAAGGGTCCCGTATGCCCAAAACCCGTAATTGAACAATAAATAATTTTAGGGTTAATTGCCGATAGGCTTTGATAATCCATTTTATATTTTTTTAATCCGCCTAATTTGAAATTTTCAACGACTATATCGGATATTTTCACTAATTCATGAATAATATCTTGCCCTTTTGCCGTTGTAAAATCAACGATTATAGATTTTTTACCGCGATTGGCGCAATGAAAATAAGCAGCCGTTTGGTCTTTGCCAACAAAAGGTGGTCCCCAACCGCGCGTATCATCGCCATGTTCGCTTTCAACTTTAATGACTTCGGCACCCATATCCGCCAACATTTGCGTGCACCATGGTCCCGCCAATACTCTTGATAAATCTAAAACGCGAATGCCTGATAATACGGGTTCTTGCATGGTTTATCCTTTATTTATAAATTTTTGCCCTTTGGACGCATGTTCCGAATAAACATGCAAAGTTATTGATGGCTGATTGGCGAATACTTGGTGAATATAATGATTATAAATACCAATTTCTCCAATATTATACACGAAATCTAACGGATTTAAAGATAATCGTTTATCAAATTCAAGATTTTCATGGTGCAAATTATATATATCCATTTCATATTGCCCAATTAACGGGTAATATAACGCAAAGGCTGGGTGCCCGTGAATCGCGGAAAAATCGCCTGTATTCCATCTTGTTATCACAATTTCCCATGGCTGAATTTCGTCGTATAATATTGAATTTCGTGAATATGTCCCTAATTCACAAGGCACATCATGCAAATTAATTTTTTCATGAATTTTATTTTCTTTAATAATTTTATCTATGATTTTGGGCAATTCATGCCACGAATGCGGTTCTGGATTCGTTTTTATTAATTGTATAATTGGTTCAATCAGCTTAATGACGCTTTGCATTTAATATTTCCTTGGCGGTATTTTCAAATAAACCAAATAATTCATCGCATGATTCTTTGGTTTGATTTATACTGGTTAAAATTAAGCGAATGGTTAAATCGCCATTAATATAGGCAAAATTTACCAAAGCTTGATTGCGATGATATAATGTCGTGCGCAAGCTTAAATTAAATTCATCAAGGTCTTGGATTTGTGGGTCAATATACCGAAAGCAGATATTATTAATGGTTTGCGGTGATTGCAATTCAAAATTTTGATGATTAATGATTTTATCGGCAAAATATTGGCATAATTCTTGAAGATATTCCACGCGCTTTGCTAAGCCTTCTTGCCCATAATATAATAATTCAAGCCAAAATTTTAATATATCGGCGCGTCTGCCGCACAATAGGCTATAACCGCCAAGATTAAGTCTGTCTTGGGTTTCATCGTCTTGATGAAAAATATAACTTGTATCGCCTGCTTGAAAATGCTTGTCAAAAAGCCCCAAATGGCGATTAAAGAAAAAAGAGCACATTAACGGCAAGCCCAACATTTTATGCGCATCAAAAACAAAACTATCCGCGTAATCCAAGCCATCTAATAATTTTTTATATTTCGGGCTAAAACCCACCGCGCCACCCCAAGCACCATCAACATGAAACCAAATTTTATGTTTTTTTGCAATTGCGCCCAAAGCCTTAATATCATCAAAAGCCCCGCGCACCGTCGTGCCTGCGGTCGCAATTATCATCATTATATCATCAGAAGTTGCGCAAATTTTTGCAATTTCTTGCGTATCCATGGTGCCATTTGCCAAAACTGGAATTTTTATCAAACAATCCGTGCCAAGCCCCAAGATATTCGCGGCTTTATCCGAAGAATAATGGCTTTCCGCGGAAATAAGCACTCTGCCCATTTTCTTGGCAAATAAGCCATTTTTCTTATTATCGCCGAAATATTCATTGCGCGCCAGCATCATCGCCATCATATTCCCATGCGAGCCACCCGTTGCCATTTGCGCTTCGCCCATTTCAAAACCAAAAAGCTGTTTTAACCATTTAAGGCAGTGATTTTCAATAATAGTCGCCATCGGCGCGGTTTCAAATGTCGCCATTGAAGTATTCGTCATTACCGACAAAACTTCACCCATCAAAGATGCTTGACTTTGCCCCGACCATAATTGATTGGCAAATTGCGCATGATGCGTATTGATTGTATGCTTCGCATAATATTCGCAAGCCTGAATAATTAATTGCCAATCTTGATGGGGTTTGCCATCAGGTAAGAATGGTGTTAATGCTGATTTTGCCATGTTATATGGTTGATATTGCGATAAAATTGCTTGATTTTGCTGAAAATCAGTTAAAACTTGCCAAAATTCTTGCCAAACTTTATTATTGTGCATCTTTTATTGTCTTTCTTGCTTGCAGCGGCACGATTAAATTTGATGCAATCGCAAAATGGCTTCGTTGTTTTTGCTCATCAAGTCCCAAGCCTTTGCGTTTTTTTAACCGATAAAGCAAGAATGCAATGATTAAAACTGCCTCAAAAGCCATGGTGGTTGCAAACCCAATATGCCCAAGATAATCCATCATCGCCGATGCCGTGATAGGACCAACCATACTGCCTGCCGAAGCCAACAACAGCATTTGCCCAGAAGCCGCCACCCGCTTATCGTCTTTGAGAAAATCGTTCATATGGGCAAGACATAATGGATAGCATGAAAATACTGCCCCACCCATAATAAATAACGAAATGAAAAAGAAAGGCGTAGTGGGCGAAAAAAATATTAAACCTAAACAACCAATTAACAATAACGAAGCCACTAAAATCATCACAAATCGCCTGTCCATACTATCGGATAATTTACCCAAAGGATATTGCAAAATAATTGTTGCCAAAAATATCACCGACATAAAATTACCAATTTCTAAGGTTGTGAATCCCAATAATGCGGCATATGTTACCCCTAAGCCATTGACGACTCCCGCGCCAATTTGGCATAAAAACATGATAACCACCGCCGCGGGTGAAGTCACATAAAGCCTTGAAAATGATATTTTTTTTGCCTCCGATACCTTGGAGGCTTTAATATCCGACATTAACATCGGTAAAATTGTCAATAAAATCGCCATAGCAGCAAGCGAAAAATGGCGAACATCGTATTTTTCCATTAAATTAACCGCATAATTACCAGCGATTTTGCCAAAAGTTAACACCGCCACATACATGCCAATAATTTGCCCCCGATTGGTATTTTGGCATGATTCATTAAGCCAACTTTCAATAACAATAAATAAACCACCGGCGGTAAAACCGCAAATAACATATAAAATCACCCAAATTGGCGTATTGGGCGAAAACGAGAATAACACACAAGCCATCGTATAAATCGCCGCCATTGCGCTGTATAATTTAATATGCCCGATTTTATTGACCAAATGCACCAAAGTAATACATGACACCAAGAAACCCATAAAATAACTGGTTGAAATTAAGCCAATGGCAAAAGTTGATATATTGTAAAATGGCGCTTGAAGTTGCAAGATTGCCGCGTGATAAGCCAAACCAAGCAAAACCATAAACGCGCCAAATTGTATTTGCCAAGTGGATTTTAAAGAATTGATTAACATATTATCACTAAATATGATTCAATTACTTATGTCAAATTTTTTTTATTCCCCAATTCCCCAATTTGATTAAAAATGTCATTAATAACGAAAAGATTACCATTGAAGCGGATTATTATTTGAATAAAATATCTTTTCAATCAAAACCTTATTGACAATTTACGATATTTAACTTAGGATTGCTTCATTTAAGGAGTAAATCATGCAAAAATATAATGGCGCAGAAATTTTAATAAAAAGCCTGATTGATCAAGGCGTAGAGACGATATTTGGGTATCCCGGTGGGGCAGTATTACCCATTTATGATGAAATTTTTAAGCAAAATCATATTCGCCATATTTTGGTGCGCCATGAACAAGCCGCCGTCCACGCCGCCGAGGGTTATGCCCGTTCCACGGGTAAAGTCGGCGTGGTTTTAGTGACTTCGGGACCGGGCGCAACTAATGCTGTCACGGGGCTTACCGATGCTTTATGCGATTCTATACCGATAATTTGTATAACGGGGCAAGTTCCCACGCATTTAATTGGTTCTGATGCTTTTCAAGAATGCGATACAACGGGCATTACCCGCCCTTGCACGAAACATAATTATTTAGTCAAGAAAGTTGATGATTTATCACGAATTGTGCATCAAGCTTTTTTTATCGCGCAAAATGGCAGACCCGGTCCAGTATTAATTGATATTCCCAAGGATGTGCAATTTGCGATGGGAGCTTATCATAACGATAAAGATAAAAAACATCCGACTTATCGCCCACAAACGATTCCCGATGCAAATACCATTAAAAAAGCTTGCGAAATGCTTAAAAAAGCGAAAAAGCCGGTAATTTATGGGGGTGGCGGGATTGTCAATTCAGGACCCGAGGCTTCAAAATTATTGCGCCAATTAGTGCAATTAACGGATTTTCCCGTGACTTTAACGCTGATGGGGTTGGGCGCGGTTGATTATGACGATAAACGATATTTAGGCATGTTAGGAATGCACGGCACATATGAAGCTAATCTTGCCATGCACGATTGCGATGTAATGCTTTGCGTGGGCGCAAGATTTGACGACAGAATTACAGGCTTAAAAGATGCTTTTTCGCCGCATTCTAAAAAAATTCATATTGACATTGATGCAAGTTCTTTTAATAAAACTATTCCCGTTGATTTGAAAATTCAAGGCGATTGCACCGAAGTATTAAAAGCGATTTTAGAATGCTTGCAAAATGATAAAGCCGAATTTATGCGCGATGATATTCATCAATGGTGGCAAAAAATTAACGAATGGCGTAAAGTTGATTGCTTAAAATATGTGCAAAAAGGCAATGTTATCAAACCGCAATATGCGCTTGACAGGTTAATGCACGCAATTAAAGACAAAGATTTTTATATCACCACCGAAGTTGGGCAACATCAAATGTGGGCGGCACAATATCTTAAATTCACGAAACCTAATCAATGGATGACTTCGGGGGGGCTTGGCACGATGGGTTATGGCTTTCCCGCCGCCGTGGGCGTGCAAATTGCGCACCCAGACGCTTTGGTTATTGATATTGCGGGCGAAGCATCAATTTTAATGAATATTCAAGAAATGTCCACCGTGGCGCAATACCGCATTCCAGTCAAAATTTTTATTTTAAATAATGAATATTTGGGCATGGTACGCCAATGGCAAGAATTATTGCATGGCGGCAGATATTCGGAATCTTATTCAGAATCATTGCCCGATTTCGTGAAATTGGCGGACGCTTTTGGCTGGTTAGGCATAAAATGCACCGACCCGAATCAATTAGATGCCGAAATTGCCCGCATGATAAATCATCAAGGACCAGTTATTTTTGATTGTGGCATAGACCCCAAAGAAAATTGCTATCCGATGATTCCATCAGGTAAGCCCCATAATGAAATGTTATTGGGACCCGTTGCCAACGGACAAGAAGCCATCACAGGTGCGGGCAAAGCATTAGTATGATTAAAAATTCATTATATTATGGCGATTGCTTGCAAGTAATGCAAGATTATATCGCGCCTAATACAATTGATTTAATTTATCTTGACCCGCCATTTAATTCCAACCGCAATTATAATGCGATATATAAAGATTCAACGGGTATGGTTTTGCCCGAACAAATTGAAGCTTTTTGTGATATTTGGGAATTAAACGAAGACCGCGAACGCGCAATACTTAAAATACCAATTATCATGCGGCAAGCAGGATTGGACGATTCTTTGGCGCATTTGTGGCAATTATGGATGAATGGTTTGCGCCGCACGCAACCAAGGTTATTGGCTTATTTATCCTATATGACTGAACGATTAATTATTATGAAAAGCTTATTAAAACCGACTGGCACGATTTATTTGCATTGCGACCCCACAGCTTCGCATTATATCAAAGTGTTAATGGACGCAATTTTCGGTTATCAGCATTATATCAATGAAATAATTTGGTTAAGAGCCGCAGGCAGAAGCAAAGGTAGCCAATTTAAAGACCGCAGTTTTGGGCAAGATACTGATGCTATTTTTCGCTATGGTAATGGGCAAAATTATACCCATAACCCGCAATATCAAGGTTTTAAAGACGAAGAATTAATAAAAAAATTCCCCCATATTGACAAAGATGGTCGGCGGTTTAATACAATTGTGCCAATATTTTGTCAGCCGTCAATGGGCGACAGACCGAATTTATGTTATGAATATAATGGCGTAAAAAATCCTTATCCTTCGGGTTGGCGGGTGAGCCGTGAAAAATTGGCGCAAATGGACAAACAAGGATTAATTATTTGGCGTGAAGGCAAACGCCCATTGCGTAAATCTTATATGAATGATTATCACGGCAAACCCATATCTTCGCTTTGGACGGATATAGCGAACGCAACAGGCAAAGAACATTTAGGCTATCCCACGCAAAAACCATTGGCTTTGTTGCGCCGAATTATTCTTGCCAGTTCTAACGAGGGCGATGTCGTGCTTGACCCATTTTGCGGTTGTGCCACAACGATTGCGGCGGCGCATGAATTAAATCGCCGATGGATTGGTATAGACATTGCTTATCACGCGATTCAACGAGTGGTGCAATCGCGATTGCTAGATAAATTTAATCTTCAAGAAGGCAAAGATTACCAAATAAATGGCGTGCCTTTGACCAAAGAAGCCGCCATTGATTTATGGGTTCGCGATAAATTCCAATTTCAACGCTGGGCAGTGGAGCAAGTAGACGGCTTTGTCAGCGCCAAAAAATCAAATGATGGGGGCATTGATGGTAATATTTATTTTCGGCATGAAAACGAATTACATACCATGATTATATCTGTTAAGGGTGGCGAGAATATCGGCATTAAAGATGTTCGTGATTTACGCGGTGCGATGGAACGAAGCGGCGCAAAAATGGCGGGTTTAATTATCCGCAACCCTTTAACCGATGCGATGCGCCGAAATTTTGACCAAGAAATGTTAAGCGCGGGTTTTTTTGGCGATTTTCGCGCGATTCAATTATTATCCTTGGACGAAATTATTGACGGCAAGAAATTCCACACCCCATTTGCCGAGGGAAAAATTGCCAAAGGGCAAAGTAATTTAATATGAATTGGCAAAAATATCAACAAATGGTTATTTCTTGGGCGAATCATCGCCATGCCCTTTATTATTTAGCTTTTGTTGCCTTTATAGATTCGGTATTTTTTCCGATAAGCCCCGCGATAATGATGGTGCCGATGATGCTAATTAACCCCAAAAAATCATGGCTTTATGCGCTTATCATCATTATTTTTTCCATTTTGGGTGGTTTGCTTGGCTATGCGATTGGTTTTTATTTTTATGATTCCTTAGGAATTGGCATTATTTCGTTATTTCATGGTGAAAAATATTATCAAAATATGGTGGATTACTACGATAAATACGGGTTTTGGGTGGTGGCTATTTGGGGGTTTAGCCCGATTCCGTATAAATTTATCACAATTTTCAGCGGCTTAATGAAATTATCATTGGATTTATTTATTTTAGGCTCTATATTAGGGCGGTGCTTGCGTTATTGTTTAATGGCTGGGCTTTTTTATTTTTATGGTGAAAAAATTAATTTTTATGCGCAAAAATTTCGGCGATATTGGCTTAAAATTTGTATTTTTTTGACATTGATTTTGTGTGTAATTGGGGGGTGGTTGTTGTTTAAGCCAAATATATTTTAATGGCAGTTTATATAATTGCGGCTTATTACCAAAGCGAAAATCACGCTTTAAGCCCCGAAGACCGATGCCATGAAATCAAGGAACTTGCCCGCGCCATTGACCAAGAAGTTTTTGGTATACGATTCGTGGATGTTAAAAAAATTAAGGCGGCGACCTACTTATCCGCAGGGGTTTTAGAAGAAATTGCCACTGAAATTGCCACTGAAATTGCCGATAAAAATCTTGATTTTGTGATAGTAGACGCGAATTTAAGCGCAACTCAGCAACGCAATATTGAAAAAATTCTCAAAGTATTTGTTGAGGATAGGTCATCCTTAATTATTCAAATTTTTGCCAGCCGCGCCAGAAGCGAGGAGGGTAAATTGCAAGTCGCCTTGGCAAGATTGCGCTATGATGCGTCAAGATTAGTGCGCAGTTGGACGCATCTTGAACGGCAACGCGGAGGGTTGGGTAAAACGGGCGGACCCGGTGAGCGTCAAATTGAACTTGACAGACGGCTTATTGATGAAAATATAAAAAAACTTGAATTTAAATTAGAGCAAATCCGCAAAAAAAGGCTTTTGCATCGCCATGCCCGCGCGAAAATCCCGATTCCTGTGGTTGCGCTTGTCGGCTATACGAATGCGGGCAAGACAACTTTATTTAATATGCTTACCAAAAGCCAAGATTTCGCCGATAATAAAGTGTTTGCCACGCTTGATACGCATCATCGCCATATTATTTTGCCATCTGGACGGCGTATTATTTTAAGCGATACTGTGGGTTTTATTCATGACTTACCGCATCATTTAGTCGCCGCTTTTCGCGCAACCTTAGAAGAATTAGAAACAGCATCATTAATCCTGCATATCGGCGATTTAAGCCACGCTAACCTTAATATTTATTACGAAACTGGCGATAATTTACTGGCTTCGTTTGATATTGAACGCACCCAAATAAAGAAAATTGGCAATAAATGCGATTTAGCCGACCATAACCATAATTTTCCCGTTGATTGCGCGATAAGCGGGCAAGAAAATATAAATATTCAAGGTTTATTAAATCTGATTGATGATTATTTTAATGACCAAGAATCCGTGGAACAACAAAATATTTTGGTTAAACATATTAATAGCGCATTAATTCAAGCGATTTATCAATTAGGCGCACAAATTCAGGTGAATTTTGATGAAAATAATCCCGATTATGCCGAATATACCATGAATATTTCCGCCATTAATTGGCAGAAATTGAAGAGTATTGCGTGTGAGTTAACAAAATCTGAAAAGTAATTTCAATTCATCATCATATTGATGGTAATTAAAAGTTTTATAAGGTGGCGGGAGTGACGGGGCTCGAACCCGCGACCTTCGGCGTGACAGGCCGACGCTCTAACCGACTGAGCTACACCCCCTTACAAAACCTGTTCATTTGTTTAACCAAATAATAAATCGTTGTCAAGCTATTTTTAATTTTTTATTGATTAATTTTCATTTTCTAGAATTTGTTTGGCTTTTGCTTCGCAATCGTCAAATTGGTTATGGCGAATATTCCATATTAAGACAATTAAGCCCAAACCGCTAAATACGACACTGATGGGTAAAAGCCATAAAATTGCGTTCATAAATTATCCTTTGTTGCAACGCCACGCGTTGATTGAAACTAATAAAGACGAAGATGACATGGCGATGACTGCCAAAAAAGGCGACATGATTCCGCTTATCGCCAAGGGAATCGCAATTGCATTATATATTGCGCCAATTAAAAGATTTTGCGATGTAATTTGTGATGATTTTTTTGCAATTTTAATTAATTTTGGCACTGCCAATAATGATTGCCCCATGAATAAAATATCCGAAGTATATAATTGTGCCGAGAGCGAATCGGCTGGCGCCATCGAGATAAACGCGCTTTGCAGGGCAGGGGCATCGTTAAATCCATCGCCAATCATTAAGATTTTTTCGCCGTTTGTTTGATATTCGTTGATGATTCTTGCCTTATCCATCGGGGTTAATTCGCCCGTAAATTGGCTAATATTAAGGATATTGGCGATTTTGGCAATTTTTTCATGTTTATCACCCGATAAGATTGCAATTTTAAATCCCATTGCTTGCAAAATTTTGATGCTTGCTTCGGCGTCTTGGCGTAAAATTTCTTCACCATTTTCATGCTTGCCCATGGTCAAAGTGCCAGTTTTATCAAAAATAATCATGGTAATTTCGTTAAATTTGCTTATAACCGCGCCCGATTTTAACGCCATGGCGTTGCGCAATAAATGGAAACCTGTAATGGCTTGGGTTAATGGAATCGCCAAGGAAATCGCGCAAGGGCAGGTGACGATTAATATCGTAATTGCGTTCATGACTGCAAATTGCCAAGATTGGGTTTGATAATACCAAAATGCCGCGCTTAAAATCGCGATAATATGCACCAGCGGCACATAAATATCAGTAAAAATCTTGATGAATTTATATTGATATTGCTTTGCGACACCATAATCGCTTGTTTGGGTAATTTTGCGGGCGATTCGTTGCACCATGCTATTTTGCGCGTCGGTTATGGCTTGAAAAATTATCTCGCCATGGGTGAGTTTACTACCCGCTAATAAAGCATCGCCTAATTTTGGGGTGAAATTATCGCTTTCGCCACTGATAAAGCTTGTGTCTAAAACTCCATGCCCGCCAACCATTTTCGCGTCAAGGCTTAAAAATTCACCAGCCTTCACAATAAATAAATCATCGCTCTTAATAGCATTAATATCCGTGTCAATTTCTTGATTATCTTGCCATTTATGAATGATGGGTGATTGAAATTGCGCAAATTGATTTGCCATTTTTTTGCGATTTATCTTCCATAATAAAATTTAAAAATCGCCCGATATTTAAGAAAAATACCAACATAACTGCGCCATCAAACCACGCGTAAGCAAGATGCGCCATTGAAGAATACACGCTGAAACCAACCGCCAATAAAATTGCCAAGGCAATCGGAAAATCCATATTTAATTGCCGATTTTTTATACCAAAATACGCGGATTGGAAAATCGGTTTGCCGCCATAAAAAATTGCGGGAATCGCAATAATGCCTGAAATTAAATGCAAATAATCACGGGTAGTGCCTTGTGCGCCCGCCCAAACCGCGCTTGATAATAACATTATATTGGTTGAAGCAAAACCAGTTATCGCAATTGCAATTAAATAACGCAACCAAATTTTGCGCCTTGATTCATTGCTGGCATTTTGATTCGTTTCATGGGGCGATAATAATATTGCCTCATACCCAAGGTTTTTAATAGGCTCGCTTACTAAATTGATAAATGCTTGCTTGTCAAGATTATCAGGTTTTTGAATCGTTAATTTATGGTCAATTAACGACAAATTAAATGAAATTTGCGGGTGGTTTTGTTTAAAATATTCGCTTACCCGATTGACGCACCCCGCACAATGTATGCCATTTATTAAAAAAATATATTCGCTCATGGTGCTTGTTGCTTTAATTGTTTGTCTTGTTTTGCAAAATCAATGGACGCGACATAGCCGTTTTTTGCTAAAATATCAGGTTGATTATGCCATGAAAAATATAATAAAAACCCGTTTGCAATTAAAATAACGGCAAAAAACAAGCAAAAATATAAAAAAACTCTTTTGCCATATTGAAGATTTTCTGTCATTTCATCATCACTTTCTGATTTAATAATATGCTTTAAATTTATGATTTCAACTAAAAAAAAGCGAAATATGAAAATTACCTTGATTTAAGTCATAAAAAATGAAATATATTATGTATGGCTGAATATATACCACCGCAAATTTCATTAATTTGTCAATTAAGCGAAGATAACGACTTAAACGGCGCAATGCTGAATCATATTGCCACGCAAGAATTTAATGATTATGAAGTTATTTTAATCGGCATTAATGATTATAATTTTGCCTTTGCCGATGCCATAAAAGACCCAAAAATCGCGTATATTTATAATGACCAATTATCGCAACTTGCCGATGCCATAAATATTTGCAATGGTAAATATGTTATTTTTATTGATAACGGCATTTTGCTTAATAAAACCAGCTTAATTAATCTTTGGCGTGCCAATTTCAACCAAAATTATGATATTTGCATGGCGCAAATTGCGTTTAACGATAATTTTTTGCGCATTCCGATGGGGCATAATGAAAAATCATATTTGCCCGCGTGGTTTGCGATTCAAGCATATCAGCATTTGGTAATGATTCGCCATGCAAGCTTGAATAAAATACTGCAATATCAAGATTTTAAAAACGCCACAAATTTTTGGGGCTTAATTATGGCAAATTGGCAATATTTTTGCGCCATGAATTTTGGCTTGACCAATGATATATTCGCCGAAAAAGCAAATTTTGATGGCGAAAATCAGATTGCCAATTGGCAATTATGGCTTGACAAGTTTGATAATAAGCAATATTTTACCGCGGATATTGCGCAAACACATCTCAATTTAAATAATGCGCAATTTTGGCAATCCAAAAAAGATTTAACGAAATTAATAAAATGGTTTGAAGCTTTAACAACCTTAAATCATCACGAATCCCAATTTGATAAGGATATTTTGCATGAAATTATGGTAAACATCCTGTGTTTCCATTGCAAAAGACACGGCATTAATCAATTTACCATCAATGGTCAAGTCCATAATTTCTAATTTATCGGTATTATACCGCTGTTTTGTTGCCAAAGAATCAACAGAATCGCCATTTTCATGGTCGGTGGCGTTTGTTATTTTAGGCTTATCGCTGTATTTTTCGTTGCCATCTGAACCGACTTTGCCAATTATATTAATGTTATCACTGATTTTTATGGTAATTATAGGTGTTTTTCGCCATAAACCATGGGTTTTAAGCGTGAATATGCTAATTTTTGGCTTTGTTTTGCCATGCTCCCAAGCTTATTTTATCAGCCAAAATCAACCGAATTTTTCCTTGCAAGGCGTTAGTTTTATTGAAGGTAAAATCATAAAATTTGATGGGGTCGCCGATAAAAAATACCTTTTAATCGCGCCGAAAACCATTGATGATGAGGTAGTATCTGGGTTTTTATTACGCATAAGCGCGCCAAATTATCCCGATATTTTTACCAAGCCCCTTGGTTGCGAAGTTATTGTGAAGGCAAAATTATTTGGCTTGCCCAAACCCATCAGCAATGAAGCATCAGATTATCGGGTTAATTGGTGGTTTAGCAAAATTTTTTCGTTCGGAAATATTATCAGCGACCCTGTTTTTGGCAAAGGTTGCAGCGGTGATAATTTTTCTTCGCAACAAAAATTAAACGAAAATTTTACCAAGACATTGGATTCCAGCATCAGCCCAATAGTCATCGCGATGGTAAGCGGACAACGCAATAACCTTAGCACTGAAATTATCCAAGATTTTCAAAATAGTGGCTTGATTCATATTTTATCAATATCTGGTTTGCATATTACCATGATTGCTGGCTTGATTTTCTTTGTGATTCGCCGATTATTGTTAATTTTTTTGCCATCAATGCCATCAATTACCATTAAGAAAACTGCTGCTTTGGTGGCGGGATTGCTGATTTTATTTTATGGCGGCTTTGCCGAATATAGCCCCGCTATGATTCGCTCAATCATTATGACGGAGATTATCATTATTGCGGTTTTGGTGAACAGGGTGCAAATTAATATCAGATTATTAATTTGTGCATTTTATGGATTAATTATTTATGATGCCAGCATAATTTTTAATGTTGGCTTTCAATTATCGTTTATTTCCGTGGGCGGATTTATGCTTATTTATAATGTTTATATTGAAAAATGGCGGAATTTCATTATTTTTAATTTGCCTTTCGCGGGGATTTTATTGCTTTTTGTGGGTATTTTTTTGTCAGGAATTATTACGATATTTTTAAGCGCACCCATTATTTTATATAATTTCGGCAGTATTAATTTCGTTGGAATTTTCAGTAATATTTTGGCGATTCCATTGATGGATTTTTTGGGTATGCCCTTGGTATTTTTAAAAATATTATTACTTGGTTTGGGTGAATTTTCATTGATAAATCAATCTATTAATGCTGTGTTTAAATTATTATTGCACATCGCCCAATTTGCCGCGAATCATACAATATGGCAAATAACATACCCCAGATTTTCCGATGATATAATGATTTTATGGTTTGGGGGCATAATAATCTTATTTTGTGCGAATAATCGGGTGAAATTTCATTTAATTTTACTGGTTATTATTGCTTGTATCATTTTATACGCCCCAATCAAGCCTGCAATATTATTGGCAAACCAAGGCAGGATTTTCGCCATTAAAACCATGCAAAATAACCAAGAAATTTGGCTTAGCAATGCCGATGATGGTTATATATTAAAGCAATGGCAACAAATATACCGCCTAGATAATTTAGAATATGCACCACTTAAAGCCAATAATTACCCAATTTTTTGTGATGATAAAAATTGCATCCTCAGGGTGAGTGATAAAAAAAGCGATGAAATCATAATATTTAATCCAAGCCGCGAATCATGGGCAGAGGATTGCTTGCGCGGTAAAATAATTATCATGGCGAATCAAGATAAATTTGATGATGATTGCCAAATTTCGGTATTAGACAAACAATTTTTTCAAAAAAATCACTTTGTTTTAATTGATGGTAATTATAAAATGCGCGTATTAGCGACTAATTTTACAAGATATTGGCATTTATTGTAATTTTTTTCATTTTTTTCAAAAAAAATCTTGACATTTTTTAAAAAAAAGCATAGATATTGCATTGCTTAGCGTGTGTTGGTTGTAAAGGGAAACAAATCTGCAACTAAGTTAACAACATTTTTATTATTTAGGAGTTCATAAAATGAAATCGCAAATTTTGGCAGTTATTGCTTTGGTAGTTTTGGCAGCTTGTTCATATAAGCCAGATGGTGCAGGTTCTGCCGCTGGTTCAGGTTCGGCAGCACAATCAGGTTCGGCAGCGGGCACAACAGGTTCTGGAAGTGGTGCTTCTGGCGGTGCAGGCGCAGCAAATCAACCCGGTTTAGCTGGCGTAGTTCCCGGTTCAGACAGAGATTTTATTATTAATGTCGGCGACAGAGTATTTTTTGCTTATGATAGCGCAGAAATTTCTGGTGATGCGCGCGCTGTTTTATCAAAGCAAGCTCAATGGTTAAAACAATATCCATCAAAAACTTTAACAGTTGAAGGTCATTGTGACGAACGCGGCACGCGTGAATACAACTTGGCTTTGGGCGCAAAACGCGCAAATTCAGTTAAAGAAACTTTAATTGCTTTGGGTGTTAACCCAGACAGATTAACCACTGTTTCATATGGCAAAGAAAAACCCGCTGTTAGTGGTGCTGATGAATCAGCTTATTCACAAAACCGCCGTGGTATTTCTGTTGTAAAATAATTTTAACAACAATACCGAAAAGCCCCAAATATTTTTGGGGCTTTTTTATTTTAAAATTCCTCAATTATTTTAAACCACCCCGCGCCTGACGGCAAAAATATTTCGGTTGGAAGGGAATAAAAGTATTTTGCAACGGAATTTAGTGCGTTTAAAAATAGTATTCTTCCCCTCCTAAGCGAAGCAGCTAACCGAAGGTTAGGCGGAGGGGTGCTTGCGTAATTGCCTTGGCAATAAGCAAGCGGGGTGGTTATTTGTTCAAACTTTTTTTAAACCACCCCGCGCCTGACGGCGCACCCCTCCATTTTGCTTCGCAAACTGCTTCGCAGGGAGGGGAAGGATAGCAATTTGCAACGGAATTTAGTGCGTTTAAAAATACTATCCTTCCCCTTGTCTATAAATAAAACTATATAAAATACCCGCAAAAAAATGGCGAATTTCCACACTTATTTATCTTGAAATAATGATATGAATGCGTTATAATAATTATAATGTATAATCATCATCATCATCATTTTCATGAACCCGCCCATAATAAATTGGCGGATGATTTTATTTTGAAATATCTTACCCATGCTGGATTTGATGGTTTGGGTATGCACGCTTTTGAAATTGCGCTGGGGGAATTTGATGAATATCAAGCTAATATTTTGCGGGTTTTATTTCCATCAGTGCCGAATGATTGCTTAACTTATGCGCACCAATACGCCGATTCGGTGATGATTAACGCGATTAGCGATGATATAAAAGGCGTGCGGGCAATTTTATTCCATGGACTTATGGCAAGATATGAATTTATGAAACCTTACCGATTGGCGATTCAAAAATCGGCATTGCATTTTTCTTTACCGCATCAAATTCCCTTGGGGATTCGCTTGGTGGCGGATTCGGCAGATGCCTTATGGCAAAGGGCGGGCGATAATTCTGTTGATTTTAATTATTACACGAAACGCGCCTTGTTAATGGGCGTGATAAGCGCGACTTTGCCAGTATATTGCAACGATAAAACTGAAAATTTGCACGAAACCGCGGATTTTTTACGCCATCGGCTTGATAATGTTGTGGCAATTGGAAAAAATATCCACCAAGCATCACAAAAATTTTCTTTACCTCGCCCTTTTAAATTCGCCCAAATATTTAATAAAATCCCTTTATGCTTAAAGACTCGCTAGACACCTTAGGAATGGGTTTGGAAAAATTGGGACCAATTAAATATGGTCGCCTTTGGTGGTTGGCGGTAAGCCGAAATTTCGCGATAATTCAAACAATATCCTTGACGCCAGTAAGCTGTTTAATGATTGGTATTTGGATTACATATTGGGGTGGTGGTGTAAAAACTCCCGTGCATATTGACATGGTGGTGCTGGCTTATCCGTTTTTGACGGCAATTATTTTAATGATAACCATGCCAATGCTGTCAAGGGGCAAAATTTGGACGCCGATGTTTTTAAATATATTACCTTTTTACCCCATTATCATGTTCATTATTTTTAATATTGAGCTAATATTTAACATTAAGCACGGCTTGTTTCATGCCTGAATTACAACAACATCCAATTATGGAACATACTATTAAGCAAATGGCGAAATTACCGGGTATGGGTAACCGTTCGGCACGGCGCGCTTTGTTGCATTTATTAATGAACAAGGACAAAGACTTGCATAATTTAATTAATTACTTGCGTCAATGTTATGATGCGGTGCAATTTTGCCAGCAATGCGGGGCTTTAAATTTTCAAGATTCGTGCGATTATTGCCATAACCCGAATCGCGATGCGCGAATTTTATGCGTGGTTGAAAATATGTCGGATTTATGGGCAATTGAACGAAGCCAAACTTATAATGGTTTATATCATATTTTGGGCGGAGTGCTATCCGCGCTTGACGGCGTGGGACCTGATAATCTTAATTTTAAAAAATTATGGCATCGGTGCGACAATCCGCAAATTAAGGAAATAATTTTGGCGACTAATGTTACGATAGACGGGCAAACTACGGCTTATTATATTCAAGATAATTTAAAGGATTTTAAGGGTAAAATCACGCGCCTTGCCCATGGAGTGCCTGCGGGTGGGGAATTAGAATTTATGGACGATGGCACGATTAACGCGGCGTTTCATGCCCGTAATATATTATAAACAAGGAATAAAATGCAGAACAGCACCGATAAAATTGCCCAAGAATTGCAATTAATTCGTGAATTGCTTGAAAAATCTTTGCCCAAAGCAAAACAAGCATGGGATTATAGCCAAGCAGATGCTTTTGTTTTTCAAGCTAATACGGGCGAATATCACGCAATAAAAAACATGCCGATTGTGCCGTTGGAATATTTGCAATGCGTTGATTATCAAAAGGAATTATTGCTTAATAATTCGTTAAACCTTGCGCAAGGTTTGCCATGTAATAATGTGCTTTTATGGGGCGCAAGGGGCACGGGCAAAAGCTCGCTTGTGAAAGCGGTGCAAAATTTTATTAATCAAGATTCGCCAATTTTGCGGGCAGTCCAAGCAACAAGACGCAATATTGCGTATCAAAAAATTAAAATGATTGAAATACCGCGTGAAGATTTAGGGCATTTACCAAAAATTTTGTTGGAATTACGGGCATATAATTTCCCAATTATTTTATTTTGCGATGATTTATCGTTTGAACATGATGATATACATTATAAATCGCTTAAAGCCGTTTTAGATGGCGGAATTGCCGGTCGCCCTGCCAATATCGTGCTTTACGCGACATCAAATCGGCGGCATTTAATGCCACGCAATATGATTGAAAATGAACAATCTTCGGCAATTAATCCATCAGAGGCAAACGAAGAAAAAATTTCCCTGTCCGATAGATTTGGCTTGTCAATCGGTTTTTATCACATTAATCAAGATGATTTTTTTGCCATGATAAGCGGTTATGTTCAATATTATAAAATCCCGATTGACGAAGCGCAATGGCAGGCAAAAGCTGTTGAATGGTCGCGCACGCGTGGGTCGCAATCTGGACGCACAGCGTATCAATTTATTTGCGATTTATGCGCGCAATATGGTATTAAAATGGTAAATTAACTTAAATTGTTAAGTTTGCAAAATTAGGAATAGCTTAAAATTTTTACAATTATTTTTTTAATTGCTGGCTTGCATACCATTCATAACTTTGCCTTAAACCAGCTTCAATATCAAATTGTGGCGTGAATTTTAATTTTTGAAGTTTTGTTATATCAATTGAACGATTGGGTGGCGGATTATTTTCTTGATTTTGTTTTTCATATTCAACCCCTGTTATTTTTTGCAAAATATCTGCGATTGTTGTTATTTTGGTTGATATTCCAGTTGCTAAATTGATTAAACCTGTGCAATTTTTATTTATAATAACTAATGCCCGTGCAACATCTTCCGAAAACATAAAATCCCTTGCTATTTCTGGATTACCAAGTAATTTGACTTTGGTTTTATTTATCTTTGCGTGATGAAATTTGGCAATCAAAGCTGGAATTACCCTCCCTTCGTCCATATCAAAATTATCATATTTACCATAAATATGGCTGCTGATTACAAATGAAAATGGTATAGAAAATTGTTTTTCTAAAGCTAACAATTGATTTAGTAATAATCGTTTTGATGTTGAATATGAAATTTCAGTTTCGTTATATAAATTATTTGCAAGAAAAATATCATTTTCAGTGAATGGCACTTCAGAATTAAGGTTAGGAAACAAAGCAATTGACCCAAAAGCAAGAAGCTTTTTTACTTGAAATATGCGACAAGCATCAACAATATTCAAATTTAGTAAAGAATTTTCATGTAGAATTTCATATTGATGCTTGATTCGTCCTGATACACCATAAACTTTGGAAGCTAAATGAAAAACATATTCTGGCTTTTCTTGATTAAAAAAATCCAACACTGCATTTTTATTGGTTAAATCACAAATTTGTCGTGTATGGCAAATTAGATTATTATATCCAGATGCTTGCAAATGTTTGGCGAAGGATTGCCCAACCAAACCATTGGCTCCAGTAATTAAGATTTTTGAATTTAATTGCATTTGATTATTGTTATTAAAATTTTACAAATCATAATATTCGCCACGAATTGGTGATTCGTTACGAAATTCTTTGTCCGCCCATCCAACTATAATATATTGGTCTTTTGGGCAATATGGTTCAATTGTGTTTAAGTAATGAAATCGTTTTTCATGCTCATCTCTTAGTAAGAGTCTGTTTGATTTTGGGAAAATTGGTTCGGCTTTATCTGCTTCATGAACATAAGTTAAAATGCCACCATAATCCCAACACCAACCTTTGTTAAGAAAAAAACTATATCCAATTACACCAGCAAAAGCGTCATTATGACCACGAAATCCATCACCCCCATCCATGCGAAATGCTAATGGAAACATTGAATATTTTGCTTCGCCACCCGTTGTTGCGCGCATAACTGGTTGTAAATAATCTGTATATAAAGTTTTCAAATAAGGTAATTCAGTTCTGTTATCAATGGTTTTAAATCTTGCGATGAATGCTTCATTTTCACCGGGTAAATTCATATTTTCAGATTTGAAAACATGCGAATAATTTTTGTCTTTATATTGGTAATGAATAGTTGTAGAGCGATTATCCAATTCATTGATTAAATTATCGTGTAAATCCTGTGGCAAAAAATTATCAATAATTGTATAACCTTTTTCACGAAGCTCTAATTTATGCTGAGCATTAATTAAATTATTAAAATACTTTTGATTGGGTGTTGGCATAAAATTCTCCAAATAATTAAAGTAAATAATATATTTTTAATAAATTTTGTCAAGGTTAAATGTATATTTACCCAAATTTATTTGCGATTTTTGCGCGCAATATGGTATTAAAATGGTAAATTAAGCGAAATTATTCATAAGACGGACGCGATGGCGATAAAGACGGCGACGGCAATTAAGCGGTTAAATGACCGATTTACTTAAAACTTCGCAATTATTTTCATGAACGATGCTTGACCTGCCAAGGCATACGGCAGTTTTACTATCGGAATCCATGATAATCATATGCAGGAAAAACACCATATTTTCGTGTAAAATGATGGGATTATCTTCATAAAACATTGGGTAATCCATCCAATTTGGTTGAAATAACGCCCCCATCGCATAACCGCACGCATTTAAGCGGTGTTTGGACAAGCCGTGCTTATCCATAACTTCACAATGTTTGGCAAAAACTTCGCCCATGGTTTTGCCTGATTGCAAGCTAGCCTCGCAGGCTAACAAAGCCTCTTTAGCAATGTTGTAATAGCGCGTAAATTGGTTTGAAGCCCTGCCAATCGGAAGTGTTCGCATCATCGCCGCATGATACATTCGGTAAGCACCCGCCCATTCCAAAGTTAACCCTGTGCCGTCTTGCAATTTATGGCGTCCTGATTTAGTGCGGCATAATAACGCGTAATCGCCCGAACCAATAATAAAGGGATTGCCTGAATAATCGCCGCCACCATTGAAAATCTCGCCCTGCATCGCGGCAAGAATTGCGCCCTCGTCCTGTCCGACTACCGCCATTTTTTGCGCAATTTCAAGCGCATTATCGGCAAGTTCGGCGGCTTTTTTAATATAAATTAATTCCTGCGCTGATTTTACTAAGCGTAATTTTGAAATTATTAAACTGCCGTCTTTTAAATCAATAAAATTTGCGCATTCGGCTTCAAGCAACTTGCAATTCTTACCAGTTAAACCATATGAATCATATTCAACGGCAAATTTTTTACCCTTTAAGCCTTTGTTTTTCATAATATTAACTAAATCTTGGGCGGGATTCGCGGTTGCGCTATCCTTCCAAATATGAATTTCTTTAATATCCGAAGTCAACTGGGCTTGCCGTAAGTCCGCTGACCTTGTCAGTAAAAAATAATTGCCATCATTCATGAAGACTAGACATTGAAAAAAAACAAAGCCAAATGTATCATAACCCGTTAAATAATATGATGATTCTTGCTTAAAAATCAAAATGCCGTCAAAATTTTGCCGAATTAATTCGGCGCGTAATTTATCGCGTCTTGCTTGAAATTCTTCGGCAGAAAAATGCAACATTTCGTTACAATAATTCTTTGGCGGATTCGTCCAATGATTTAGCGAATCGTTTGAATAATTCGCGCAATTCCTTTTCTGAAATAATTAAGGGCGGACAAAAAGCCACCGAATCAAAGGGCAGGGGGCGCACAATTAAGCCATTTGCTTCGCATTTATTCGTCATTTTCATGCCTGCGTAATCCTTGGGGTCAAAGAAAATCTTTTTAGCCTTGTCTTTCACTAATTCAACCGCACCGATTAAGCCAGCCCCGCGGGCATTACCTACCAAGGGGTGCTTGCGAAATTGCTCTAAATTTTCTTGGACAATTTTCCCCATTTTCTTGACATGGTCAAAAATTTTGCGCTCTTCATATATATTCAAGGTTTCCAGCGCAACGGCTGCGGCAACTGGGTGCCCTGAATAAGTATAACCTGTGCCAAAAGTGCCTAAAATCCCAGCATTTTTTACAACGGCTGCGGCGATTTTTTCGTTAATCATCACGCCCGAAATGGGAATATAAGCCGAAGATAAAGCCTTTGCCATTGTCATCATGTCGGGTTTAATGTTATAAAATTCTGACCCCCAATATTCGCCTGTGCGCCCAAAACCACAAATTACTTCATCAGCAATTAATAAAATATCGTGTTTTTTCAAAATTGGTTGTAATTTTTTGAAATAATCAACGGGTGGCATGATGACTCCGCCCGCGCCCATAATGGGTTCGGCAATTAACGCGCCAATTTTATCGGCACCAATTTTTTCAATAGTTTCATTTAATTCGGTGATTAGCCTGTCGGTAAATTGGCTTTCAGTTTCGCCATCTTTGCCATTGCGGTAATAATGCGGGCAAGTCAAATGATGCACGGGAATTATTGGCAAATCAAAATCTTTATGGAGCGTGGGTAAACCCGTCAAAGACGCACCCGCCACAGTGACGCCATGATAGCCATTATGGCGCGATAATATAATTTTCTTGTCCCGTTTACCAATGGCATTATGATAATAATAAACAATTTTTATCGCTGTATCAACGGCTTCGGAACCTGAATTGGCAAAGAAAACTTTTTGCATCGGTGAATCTAAACCCTTTGGGGCATTTTCAATTAATTTGGTTGCTAAATCAATGGCGGGACCATGTGATTTATGGGCAAATAAATGGCTATAAGGCAATTCGCGCATTTGTTTGACGGCGGCGTCTATCAATCGTTCCTCGCTATACCCAAGCGCGGTGCACCACAAACCCGCCATGCCTTCAATATATTCTTTACCTTCATCGTCTTTGACCCAAACGCCTTGTCCGCTATTTATAATCAAGGGACCCTTAGTTTCATGCGCGGTTAAATTTGTGTATGGATGCAAAACATGGGCAATATCATTATCGCGCCGTGAATTTTTGGTGGTTTGTTTCGTCATAATTACCCTCAATAATAAATTTGTTTATCGTATATTATCAAAATTAATTCCATTAAGCAATATTTTTTAATTGCAAGGTTAAAATTATTATGATAATAACCAGCCCGTAAATCATTTTTTGATTTATGGGGCAGTAGCTCAGGGGTTAGAGCGGTCCGCTCATAACGGATTGGTCGAGGGTTCAATTCCTTCCTGCCCCACCATTTATGGTGGCTTTATTTTTTGCTGGTGTTTACACTAATATTTATCTTGACAATTTATGGGTTTTTGTGTTTAATTAATTGATAATTAAAATAAAAAAAAGGAGTTATCATGGTGAATTTAGGCATTAATGATGCGCATCGCACGCAAATTGCCAATGGTTTAAGTAAATTATTAGCAGATACATATACTTTATATTTAACAACGCATAATTTTCATTGGAATGTCGTTGGACCAAAATTTAACGATTATCATAATATGTTTATGACGCAATATACGGAATTATGGAACGCGGTTGACCCGATTGCCGAACGAATTCGTTCTTTGGGTTTTAATGCGCCGGGTTCATATTGCGAATTTCAAAAATTATCTTCGTTGCCAGACGCGCCAGCAACCCCGCCTCAAGCCGATAAAATGGTGGCAATTCTTAAAAATGGGCATGAAGCCGTGGCACGCACAGCGCGGGCGGTTTTTGTGATGGCTGATGAAGCAAACGACCAGCCAACCGCTGATTTATTGACGCAACGGCTAAATATTCATGAAAAAACTGCATGGATGTTAAGGGCAATTTTATCATGAAAATAACCCACTTATTGCCGTTTATTTTGGCGTTAAGTTTTATTGTCGTGATTAGCAATTATTTAGTTGTTTTTCCCATTAATGATTATATTACATGGGGGACATTGACTTACCCGTTCGCATTTTTAATTTCCGATTTAACGGTGCGTAAATTGGGCGCAAACCAAGCCCGAATCAGCGCATCATTTGGTTTTGTCGTGGGATTTATTCTTTCGTATATTCTGGCGGATATTGCGATAGCGACCGCTTCGTGCTTGGCATTTATTATTGGGCAATTGCTGGATATTTCGGTATTTTCAAGATTGCGCAAAAGCCAATGGTGGCAAGCACCTTTGGCTTCGGGTTTTTTTGCCGCCGCGCTTGATACTATCTTATTTTATTCGCTCGCATTTTATTACTTGCCCCCTTTAATGACAAATTGGGGCTTGGTAATTGGCGATTATAGCGATTTACCTTGGGTAAGTCTTGCATTTGGCGATTATGCCACAAAATTATTAATTATTATTATTGGGTTAATTCCATATGGTTATTTATTAACGATTCTGGCAATAAAAAATCCGTCAACTTCGTCTGATAAAGTTTGATAAACACCTTTGAAACTTTGGCTATCTAAATTATTGGCGTGTATATGGGATTGCGCATAATTTTTTAGATTGGCGGGAATGAGTTTTTTATCAATATCATCAAGGCGAAAATCATTATTTGCGTCTAAAAATTGCAAAATAACATCAATAGATTCTTCGGGAAATACCGAACATACCGAATAAATTATCTCGCCGCCCGGTTTAAGCATAGACTTAGCGTGATTTAGCAGCTTTAATTGGGTTTTTTGGTAATTGGCAAAGTCAAATATTTTGAATAAAATATCAGGATTTTTGCGCGCCGTGCCCGAAGCAGTGCAGGGCGCATCAACCAATACCGCGTCAAATTCCGCCGATTTCGGCAATTTAAAAGCGTCCATTATTTTTAATTGGGCTTTTAATTGGCATCGGCTTAAATTATCTTCAATCATTTTGGCGCGATAAGGGTTGATTTCCAATGCGACAACTTCCGCCCCCAAGCTTGCCAATTGCATGGTTTTGCCACCCGGTGCGGCGCATAAATCTAAAATTCTTTTGTCTTTGGGGTTGGTGATAAACCTTGCGGGTAAGCTTGCGGCTATATCTTGCACCCAGCATTCGCCGCTTAAAAATTCAGAATTTTTGGTAATTTGCACGCCTTGGGGGATAACTTGATTCTTGCCATTTTTATATTGAAAATAATATGAAACTTCGCGCCGATGGGCGCGCATAATGATTTTCATAATATCTTCGGAATAATAATTTGCCATTTGTTGTTCCAAAGGCGTTTGGCGCGATTTAATTTTATCGCTTGGCGTTTGAATAATTTTTTGCATAATAGCATAAAAATTATTATGTTTTGAAATATCAAGTTTTTTAATAATTTCCATATATTGCGACAAAACCGCGTGGCTTGGCGTTTTTAAAAAATGAAATTCAATGGCACCGCCAATTAGCGTTGCGGTTAAGAAAGATATTTTTTTATCATCAAGCTTTTCTTTGCTAAGGCTTTCAATAAGTGGCATAACATCGGCATAATATTTCATGAAACTATGCACTAAACGGCGCAAATACGCCGATTCGCCCCCCTTGAATTGTTGATGATATTTATTTTCGGGTGATTCATCATGGTTGATAAAATTCACCAAAAGCGAAACTGCCTTTGCCCGAATCAATATGCTGGATTGATGAAGTTTGCTCAAATTCTTAAAGGCATTACGACAAAAAGACAAGAATCATCGCCCGCGTCATTGATGATGACAGGTGAAGAAACATCACTAAGCAATAATTCCATTTTGCCCGATTCAATATGTTTGGTAATATCCAAAAGATATTTGAAATTAAAGCTTATCGTTAAGGGTTCGCTTTTATATTCCGCATAAATTTCTTCTTCTGCCATGCCATTATCCGATGAATTAACCGAAAAATGCAAGGCATTTTTACTGATTGAAATTTTTACAGCGCGCATTTTTTCCGAAGAAATAGTAGACACCCTGTCAACCGCATCGCCAAATTCTTGACGACTTACTAATAATGATTTATCGTTATTTTTTGGAATCACGCGGGTATAATCTGGAAATTTACCATCAATTAATTTTGAAGTAAGGCGGGTATTACCGAATTCAAAGCGGATTTTTGTTTCGCTTACGCCAATTTCAATGGATTCTTCGGCATTCTCAATTAATTTTAATACTTCACCGACTGCTTTTTTCGGAATAATAATACCATTAAGATTTTCAGACCCTGCGGGTGCAGGCACTTGGCATTTTGCCAACCTGTGCCCATCAGTTGCCACGGCAATAAGATAATTTTGCCCATCAATCTCAGCAACATGGATGTAGATGCCGTTTAAATAATAACGGGTTTCTTCGTTTGAAATTGCAAATTGCGTGCGGTCAATTAATTTTTTTAAATCAGATTTATTGATGGTGAATTGCACGGGCATATCATCATCGTGAACTTGGGGAAATTCTTCCGCCGAAATTGTTTGCAATGAAAATTTACTTCTGTCCGATTGAATGTCTAATTTGCCATCAGATTCTTTAAGATTTAAGGCAATTTCAGCCCCTTCGGGTAATTTGCGCACAATATCAGCTAACATATGGGCGGGCGCGGTAATATCGCCGTCTTGATTAATCATTGCGGGCACTTTGGCAATAATAGAAATATCCATATCGGTGCCTGCTAAAATCAACTGCGAATCCTTGCCACGCATGGCTTGAATTTTTACATTAGACAAGATTTGAATGGAATGTTTCCGTTCAATCACATTTTGCACTTGGCTTAAAGCGCGCTGTAAATCGCTTTTGTTAATTGTTAAACGCATATTTTACCTCATTTTTTTTAAATTATACAATAACAAACCACGATTCCTATCTAAAAAGCTAGTATTTTATTCATAAAAGGTAATTTTCTTGTGGATAAGTTTTTTTTCAAAAATCTCTTGACAAAAAAAACATATCTAATATAATTTAAGTATGATTAAAAAATTGATATTACCCATTGTTTTTTTAGGCTTGCTAAGTGCTTGTGGCACGAAAACAATTAATAAAAACATCACTGACCCGTCTTACACAACAAAATCAACGGCAACTGATGGGGCAACTTCGGTTGCGCTTGATTATCGTGATTTTGAATTTGCGGCGTCAAAGGCGATTGAATCGTTCTTAAAAAGCCCAGTTTCTACAAAACCAAATTCCAATCAGCCTTGGGTTATGGCGATAAGTCGCATAAAAAATGACACGACGATAAGTCTTGATACCGACCAATTAGTTAAAAAAATCCGAATCGCCTTGCTTAACAGCGGTAAAGTTATAACGACTACGGCGGTTGGCGCGGGCGGTGCCGAAGACGAATTAAGCAAGCAAATTAGGGATTTACAAAAATCACAATTATTTGACCAAACCACGGTTGCGAAAAATAATGGTTTAATTGCCCCTGATTTAAGCTTGTCTGGCAAGATTATTCAGCGCACGAATCTGGTTGGTTCTTCGCAACAAAATGATTATTACATTCAACTTAGCATAACTAACATTAATACGGGTTTGGCTTTTTGGGAATTTGAACAAATTATTTCAAAATTAACCTCCAAAAACAGCTTTACATGGAATCCATAATTTATGTTTAACAAATTATTTTGCGCATTTTTTATATTGATATTATGGTATATAACAAATCAATCTTTTGCCGCAGAATTAAAAAATAAAATCGTGATTGGTAAGGGCGAAACCCGACAACAAGCAATTTATAATGGTTTATTAAATGCTACCACGCAAATTTATGGCTTGTCAATTCAACAAATGGGCGAATTAACGCAAAAAAATACGCAAATTTTGTCGTTTGATGCGAATGGCAAGCCGAATATTCACGAAATGACGCAAAATTTAAATTCCATTGGCACGATAATTAAATCGCAAACTGGTTTAGCCCCTTCGGCAAATTTAATTGCAAGCTGGAACATTAACGAAGAAAATAGCACTGACAAACAAGTTGAGTTAAGCGTAAGTTATTACGAATATTCCAAAGCTGACCCGCAAAATATTAAGAATCAAGGTAAAATCAGGCTGGTAATTGCGCCATTAAATACAACAGATTCGCAAATTGAAACAGATATAAAATATAATTTTGCTGATTTTATTCACAAGCAATTAACCAATTATCTTATTAAATCCAACCGATTTACAATTTTGGAACGCAAAGACTTAGATTACGCGAATATTGAGCGAAATTTGATTCAAAGCAATATTGTTGCCAATCAATATCATCAAAACTATGCCCAAGTCATTGGCGCAAGCTGGATTTTCATTCCCAAAATTGATAAAATTATTTGGAAATCAAGTAAAAAAACTTCGGAAATAAGCGGGGAAGAAACAAAACGGGCGCAGGGATTAATGCAATTTAGTTATACCATTATTGATTCGGCATCATATGAAATAATTAAAAGCGATACGATAAAATATGAAGTTCATGTTAAAAATAACCAAGTAAACAACGATGATGAATTAATAAATACGACTGATTCGGTGGGTGTTCAAAAATTTATTGGCGAATCGGTGGCGGAATTTGCCAATGAAGTGATTGATGAAATTTACCCACCCTTAGTGATTAAGGTGAAAAATCAGGGTTTAGTGTTAAACCGCGGGCAAAAATTTACCCAAGTCAACGATGTTTGGGAATTATTCACGCCATCTGAAGTGATTATTGACCCACAAACGAACCAAGAATTAGGCAGTGATTTAACCTCCATCGGCATTATGCAGATAAATAATATTTCGGCGAATTACGCTAACGGCAAGCTTTTAAGCGGTGAATTGCCCAGCGAAATGCCGACTTATTTTATTGCCAAACGCAAAAAAATACAAGATGAAGATAAAATAAGTGATAATTCTAAAAATAAAGCAACTGGCACGGGATTGCCGTCATTTCTAACCCGTGATTATTTAAAGACAACGCCATGAAGCCAAGGATAAGTTTAGTTTTTCTTAGTTTATTAGCGATTTTTAGTCAAGCATCGCCCGTTGCAGCGGACCCAAAAAATACAATTCAAGGCGCATTAAAAGGTAGTATTACCGGATTGGTTTTAGGAAAAATTTTAGGAAATGGCGATAAAGCCGCCGCGGTGGGGGCGATTGGTGGTGCGCTGGCTGGTGCAGCTTTGGCAACGGGCACTAAGGATACGCCCACGCCAGCGAAATCAAGTAAGCAACCCGCGCAACCTGCGCAATATTCGGTTTTTGTGCAAAATGATTATACCGCGCCCGCACCTTTTGTTAAAATTGAAAATACCCCAATTGCGAATGGTAATTTATCGCCGATTAAGGCGCAACAAACCATACCTAAATTTACGAAATGCTTGCGCAATGAAAATAATGGTTATGATTGCCAAACGCAAAATGGCGATAAATATTTTTTAAAATAAAATTAAGATAATTTTGTCACTTAAAGCTTTGGACAAGCGAACCACAAATTAGCACCCAGCCATCAA
Source organism: Alphaproteobacteria bacterium (assembly GCA_965262605.1). Taxonomy (GTDB): domain Bacteria; phylum Pseudomonadota; class Alphaproteobacteria; order JASGCL01; family JASGCL01; genus CBDHFN01. The sequence goes on from CBDHFN010000003.1 coordinate 1,114,512, forward strand.
CCATCACAAAAAATATTATCTTAAACGGCAAAGAAATGGCGGCGGGTGGTAATAATTGCATGCCCATGGACACTAAAATTGAGGCAATCGCCATATCTATCACTAAAAAAGGCACAAAAATCAAAAAACCAATTTCAAATGCTCGTTTTACTTCGGAAATCATGAAGGCGGGCAATAAAACCCGCAAAGGCACGGTATCTATGGTGGTGGCTTTGTCAATATTTGCCAAATTAAGAAAAAGCCCAATCTCTTTTTCGCCGACATTGCGCGACATAAACGCGTGCATGGGTTTAATGGCTCGTTCCAAGGCAACTTCTTCGGTGATTTTTTGGGCAATTAAAGGGATTACTGCATCATTGTAAATTTTGGTAAAAGTTGGCTCCATCACAAAAAAAGTTAAAAATACCGCCAAGGCAATAATTACCATATTGGGCGGCGCGGTTTGCGTGCCAATGGCTTGACGCAAAAATGAAAGCACAACGACAATGCGCGTAAAGCTTGTCATCATCACTAAAATACTGGGCGCAATGGAAAGCACGGTTACCACGACAATTAATTGGAATAACCTTGCGGTTACTGAACCGCCGCCTTGCCCAAAATTAAGTGATAGGGTTTGCGCCATTATCGGTTCGGCAAATAATGCCAAAATAGCAATGGGTATTATCCAGAAAATCCGATATTTTTTAATCGTATCAATGGTGATTTTATTTCTCATTTTCTAAGATTTTCTTGAAATTTTTGACGGGTTTTATGGTTTTTTTCTCGTAATTATGGGTTGAAATTGGCATGATTGTGTCGCCTTGAGGCGATATTAAAATGAAGAATTCTTCGCCTTCTTTGTCAATGACTATTAATTTTCGCTTGGCATCAAGCATAATTTGGTCGGTGATTTGCAATTTTCCACTAAATTTATTGCCAAAAAGCGGATTTTTATATTTTTTTAACAATAAACCCATGCCGTAAATAACCGACAAAACTAAGCCTAGCATTAAAAACATATTAATATATGCGGAATAATCCATGATTGTCTCTCTCTTAATCAAGCAATACCAATTTTGTATTGCAGTGCGCCCGATTAGTCAAGTAAAAAATTTTAATGTTATAAATTAACGCGGCGATTTTATTATCGGTATTTTTTAAGCATTTTTTCAATGCTTGGCGCGATTTTCGGCGATTCGCCCAATTGGACTTGGGAATTATAAAAATCTGGGTCGTTTTTCATTTTTTGTTCATATGCAATATATGATGGCGATTTTGAAAAATTATCGCGCAAATTTTCATGAATTTTTTTTAATATTTTTAAAATCATGGGTTATCCTTTGTATTATTATTTTTGTATATTTTTTCAAAAGCGGTTTTAAAAAAATCTGGGTTTTGTGGAAAATTAGCTTCTGTGTATAAATAATATGGCGGATATAATTCCCAAGCTTGAATTTCTGATAATTTAATGACTAGTAAACCTGAATTTACGCCTAAACCATTGTTGCCAAAAAATTTATCATTAAATAAATCATATAGTTTTTGTGCATCCTTGCTAGTTTTTTTCAATTCAAGATTTGTTTTATCGGCTTCAACTAAAAGATTCTCAATATCTTGATTTGATACTATTCCGCCTTCAATCAATATCAAAGTCTGATATTTAATGTTATATTCTGCTAACGCTCCTGTATAAGCTTGATTATCATGATTTTTAAGTTTTATTTTTAAAAAGGGTAATTTGCGATATGGTGCATTTTTAATTAAATTTATTAAATATTTTTCTTCAATAGTCATTTTTTGCGATGGCAATAAATTATCCCAAATATTCATTTTAGTAAAAAACAACATATAAATCAAATAAATGAATATTATAATTAATGGCGCGCCAAACAAATGGGTGAATGTTAACAATATAAAATTAAAGTTAAAATGAATATCATTATGGCTTAATATTAATTTGTAAATTTCTTTAAATGTCGTAATATCAAAAACTATGACAAAAAACATTATTAAAATATGAATAAATACGGAATATACAATTGAATAAATTAGAAATTCATTTAATTCACGATTAAACCAAGACCTTATATATCTGGTAGCACGAAAAGTTATAAAACCCGGCACCGACAATAAAATTAATAAAAGCATTGTATTGGACGAAAATATTGGCATAATTATATTATAACAAAAAACTGCGAAAATTGCAAGCGAATTGAATGTGGATATTATCCAATTTTAAAATAAACTTTCTTCGTAAAAAGATTTAAAAGCAATTTAGGTAAACGATTCTGCATGCTTATTACTTTGTAGGCAACGGAATAATAGAGTTTTAAACCAAGCCATTAAATAATCTACGCGACACAAAGCAACTCACCAAGTTCCATGGTTTCAAGGGTGCTGTTAAGAATTATTTTTGCCCCCGCAAAAGGTTCGCACCAGACGGAATTATAGGCTTGATGGTCAAAATTGCGCAGTAATTCAACCCAATGTTTAAATGGTTCAAGCATAAAGCAATTTTGTTTGGTATAAAATTGCCCAAGTTCAATTTTTTCCATAATTTCACCAAGTGCTTTGATTTTTAAGAATAATGGGTAATTCATTGGCGATTCGCTGGGTGACAATATCCCAATTATCCGTGATTTTATCTTGGCGAAATAATTTTAATGAATGATAAAATGGGCTTCTGTTTGAAGTTCCCCAACGCCAATCAGACGAATGACAAACGGCAATTAAACCCGGCTTGCCAAGCGCGCCCGCAATATGCCCGTTAATATTCGCAATGGACACAACCGCATCCATTGCGTCAATCATTGCGGTTAAGCCATCAACATTTTCCCAAATATCAATTTCTTTGATACTATATAAAGTTAAACCTAATTCTTTTTGAATTTCAACGACTTCTTTGTTATTCATCAAATATTGCACCGCAATTGGCACGCCCCCCGCATCATAAACAAGCTTGATTAAATCGCGAAGCGACATGTTGCGCCGATAAGCATTAGGTCCAATAGTAGACCAGCTTAACCCAACCAAAGGCTTACCGCCACTGGCTTTAAGCATTGCATCGCGAATCGCATTTTTAAGCACAGGGTCTGATTTTAACCATGCTTTGCGTGGGTATATGACATTATGCGGGGCTTGGCGCATTAAATCACCCATGGGAACATGGTGCAGGATATTTCGTTCTTTGAGCCAGCTGGCTGGGGGCATGGAATTAAGAACTTCAATTTGTGGGTAAGTGCGCTTGAAAATTGGTGCCATTTTTAAGCTTGGGGCTAGATAAAGGGGGGTTTTTGCTTTTAGCAATCGGTCAAGATGCGAACAGAAAATAATCTCATCGCCCAAACCTTGTTCGCGCCAAACAATAAGGGGAGGGCGCGCCTCGTCTGGTTCGTCTTGCGGATACCAATATGCAATATCTTCGTAAAAATCGGGCGGAGTTTCATGAAAATCAGGGGAACGCCATCGGCATGTATATTGCGCCCAACCTAAATCAAAATCACCACGAAACAAATGCAACATGGACATATTGCCCAAAGTACGCCCTTCAAAGGGATTTAATGCCAAAGCCCGCGCGTAAGTTTTTTCAGAATCATCATACCGCAAAAAATCACGATATAATAACCCCAAATTGCAACAAGTTGAAAAGCTGTTCGGACCAAATTTTAAGGCATTTTCATAGGCAACTAAGGCTTCGTCATACATTAAATTATTGCGTAATGATAACGCATAATGAAACCAAATATCAGGATTCGTGGGAAATCGTTCTACGGCGATTTTGCCCACGGTGATGGCTTCTGATTCTTTTTTATTTTCCCGCAAAACATGAATATAAAACATCAACATTTCAATGGTCATGTTTTGCAACGGCATGAAATTTGACATTACTTCCAATGCTTTTTTTGACTCTTTCTTCGTCATATATAATTGCGCAAGATTAGTGCGCGTGGCGTGCGAATCAAATCGCCGTTTTAAAATATCTTCGTATACTGCTTGGGCTTCTTCAAATTTATTTTCCATATGAAACCGCACACCGCGTTCATGGTCCTTTACCACATCAGGTGGTATAGGATACGAAGTTGCTGCTTGTAATTTTTTTTCGGTTTTTCCATACATAATATCAGATTAATTTCATAATTCGCAATAAGTGTCAATAGTATTAATAAAATTTACTTTAAATATTATGTTCTTTGAATCGTATAATTGCTTCTGAACGGCAACATGGTAATATTATCGGCAAATTTGTCAGAAATGTTATTTTGGCAATCTTGATATTGAGGTTTTGATTGAATTGCAAGATGCCAAAAATGTTGAGCAAGAATATCATTGCCTTGCCATTGCTTGGCAATCGCGTAGTTATTGTATAAAGCAGCATCAATTTCGTTAGTTAATATCATGTTAAGTTTTTCATTGGCTAAAATCGGCAATCCCAAATTCAAGTAATTAACACCCATCGCGAAATGCGATAAATAAAATAAATCGCGCTGATAGCCTTGATGCACAAGCTTATCAATATCAGGTATTTTAGATAATTCATGCAAAATTTCGTTTGATTCGTGAAAATACCCGCAAAACTGCTTAAATGAACTTAAAATCCATAATTGCATCGGTTTAGGAATCATTGATTGGCTTAATGTGTTTTTAACTTTATCAAAAGGTAATAATCGGTAATTATGGGTTAAATTACGCTTAATTAACGGAAATTTTGATGAAATTGAGCCGGGTTGATTGCGATATTCGTATAAAAAATCATCGCAATATGAAATTTTTGCATGATTTAAAATTGCTTGCAATTTAAAAAAATAATCCTCGCCAGAAAGAGAATAGGGTGAAAATGGATATTTTCTGGCAAATTCCGTATTAAATCCATGGCAAATGGCGGTCGGTTGCCAATGGCGTTCAAATTCAAAATAAATACCATGGGGTTGTTTTATAAAATCCGCAATTTTAAAAGCCGAAATTGATTGATTGGCAATATCATTAATGGTAAAATTAGGGTAAATTAAATCGCATTCTTGTTCGGCAAAGATTTGCAAATAAGTTTCAGCCGCATGGGCGGGTAAAATATCATCACTATCAAGCCACATACCATATTTAGTTTGAATTTGATTAATCGCATATTGCCGCAAATGCCCCAATGAAACCCGTGTTGGAATTTTTTCAATGGTGCAATTGTGAAAATTACAATCGCGCACGATTTTCAATGTATCATCGGAACTTTGGTCGTCAATGATTAATATTTTTGCGACATTATTAGCAAAAGCCGATAATATGCTTTCTTTGATGGTTTTTTCGGCATTGCGCGCCACCATACATATCGTCATATCATGGTGAATATTTTTCGTCATTCTTTCAAATGCACAAACATGGCGGTAATATCATCGCTTTGGTCGTGTCCATTTACAAATTCTTCAATGGCGTGCATCATAAAATTCATATTTTCGGCAACACCTTTGTTAAAATCAGTATTGTTTAGCACATTAAGCACGCGCGCTTCCCCAAATAATTCTTCGTTTTTGTTAAATGCCTCGGTTACCCCATCAGTGAATAAGAATAATCGGTCGCCTTTATTAAATGGAATAGTAATTTGGCTATATTCAATGTCTGGCATGATAGCCGTCACTAAGTCACCCGTTGATTGCAAAAATTCAATATCCTTGCCGTTATTGCGGATAATTGCAGGCGGGTTATGCCCGGCATTACAATATTCAAATGTGCCATTTTTAAAATCTATAATGCCATAAAATAAGGTGACAAAAAAGTTATCTTGGTTATTCGCGGCTAATAAATTGTTGGATTTTTGCACGGTTTCTGCGGCAGTCGCGCAATTTTGCGCAAAAACTTGCAGCACGGTTTTAGAAACCATCATAAATAATGCCGATGGCACACCTTTGTCCGAGACATCGCCAACTAAGAATCCTAGGCGATTATCATCAATCATAAAATAATCATAAAAATCACCACCCACGGCTTTTGAAGGCTTTAACAGAGCTTGTAATTCAATTTTTTCATGGTTAAAGCTTGCGGCAGGAACATAAGAGAGCTGCACTCTTCTTGCTATATCAAGCTCCTTTTGTATAGCCATAAATCGCGTTTGCGTGGCAAGTGCCTCTTTTAATTCGTCAATCACTTCATTTAATTTTGATTGTTTTGATATTAAGCTTGTGCCTAATTTGCGCAAAGTCAAAGCAAGCGAGCCAAGTTCGTTGTTTTTTTGATGGTCATCAGGCGAATTAATGTTTTTTTCGTTTAAGTTATGAAAATGAAAACTTAACTCCATTTTATCAGTTTGGTCTAAAACATCGCTTAGCTTGAAAATTTCTTCCTTAATAATTTTTTCGGTTCTTAATCGTTGCTTGACGCGCGAACGGCGCACTAACCAAAGATCTAAAAGCTGCTCACGCAGAATTTCAATGGCATTAAGCATTTTATTAATTTCTGGAGTTTTAATATTACTGGTAATAACATGCGACGCATCGCCCCTTGAAAGATTTTCCAATACATTTGTGCAAATTTCCAAAGGTTGCAATGATTTATACATAATATATCGGACAAACCAAAGGCATAAAAACATAATTAAGATAAAACTACCAGCATATGTATATTGCAAATATAAAATGTCTTTGCTATTTTCAGTAGTGTCTTTTAATAAAACTAAATATGTTTTTTGATTGTTAAATACCTTGTCCATGGGAATTGTCGTGGCTGTATAAGTATAATTGCCGTCTTTTAGGTCAATCAATCGGTGGTCGTTGTCAATTATAATGGAATTGGCAATGTTTTTCCATACTTGCGTATCAATGCCTTCAATAATTCCACCATTGCGATTAACAATATAAACATGAGATTGCGTTTGATTCGCCAGCAATTCCAAAATGCTAACGACTGATTCCGCAATAACACCAACCCCAACAACTTCATAATTTTTTTCATTAATTATGGGAAATATATAAGTTAAAAATAAATGGCGGTTTTCATTATAGCCAAAACCATATTCCGCGCTTTTTTGATTGAGAACTTTTTCAATTAATTTCTCGCTTACCGGGCTTATCGGGTTAAGATTGGACGAAGAACGATATTCAATTTTTCGTTCCAAATTAAAAATTTCAATGAATTTCTTGCCATGGTTCAAATCATTTTCTAATATAGATTTAGAAAATAATTCATTGATTTTTATGCTTTTATTGGTATCAGTATCATTGGTTAGAATTTTAGCAACTTCTTTACCTAATTTATTAATAATTTGAATGTTAGCGTCAAGCTTGTTATTGGTAATTCTTCGCCATATTTGATTTTTATCCGAAACTATAGTTTCAGTGAATTTATTTTTAAATAAATTTTCTTGGTAATTAAACATCAGATGATTTGCACCACTAAGGCTTATAATCATGAACATAAATACGATAGTGATTTTATTCGTAATGGTCATGGCAAATATCCAACTATCTTAAATTGCTTTAATTGCGTGTATGAAGGATATTCATTCAATGCTTTAACAGCTTTAATATTTAGGGTGGCGAAATATTCACTTGGGTTATAAAATTTAATGCTTTGGGGCGGGATTTGCCGAAATAAAATATCTTCGGTAAGTTTGCCCGCCGATTTACCAATACCCGTTAAATTGGAAACAATGCCAAATAAAGCTTTGCCTTCAAGCAACGGCGTTTCATAGGTGCTGAATACTGGAATTTTTTGTAATGTCGCAAAATGTGTAAATTTTGCTTGATTATCAATGATGAATTTATCGGTGCCTAAATAAATTACATCAACATTATTTATTTTTAACTCCTCAAAAATTTGCTCCATTGAAAATAAAGATGGTTTGCCGTTAATGTCTTGCCCAATTTTTGCCTCATGAAAATTAATATTTTGTTGCCGAAGTTTTGTGATTAATTCGGTTTTATTAAAAACTGAAATAGGGTCATTGGGGTTATAAACTACGCCGACTTTGGTAAATTTTTTAAAATCAAATAAACTGCTTAATTGCAAATCAATGGGGGCAAAATTGCTAATTCCAACGATGTTTCGTTCGGAACTTAAATATGACGCAATAATGCCATACTCCACCGAATAAGGTAAATTTACAAAAATACCGGGAATATTGGTGATAAATTTGTCCGATTGATTTTTGTAATCACTAATTGTGCCAAAAATTAATTTAGTCGCCTCCGCACCATTTGTATAAACAAAATCAGGGTTTAAAGATTTGATAATATTAACTAAATTTGATGGGTTTTGTTGATAATCTCTTAACGAATATTGCGTAATTTTAGTCGCAATTCTTCGTAAATTTAAGTAATTTTCAAATCCCTTTTCAATATGCGTGGGTAAGTCTGGAATGACTTGGACGATGATAAATGGATCGTTAATATCGCCTTTTTTTGCCCAAGATAAATTAGGCAAATATACTAACGCAAGAATTAATATAAATTTAAACATGAGCCACCTTGAAATGCCGATTGGTAAATAATAACCAAATTATCATCATACTTAAACAAATTAATAGGGTAATTAAGAAATTATTAATTGTTGCAAAATCATAAAACAGCCCGCTTATTAAAACACAAATGATGGACATGCTATAAAAAGTTTTGGATTTTATGATGACGCATGCTTGGATTTTTTCTGGATTATCTTTGCATATTTTCATGATGGTTTTATTAAAATCATTGCTTAAAATCGTATAGCTTACGCCCCATAAAAATACAGCATAATAAATATACGAATTGTGAAATAAAATTAAAATAATACCAATCATAATTGCCAAAATGCCGATAATAAATCGGTTGGCGTTTTGCAATTTATTCCATGAATTTAAATTTTGTATATTTTTGAAACAAGCAAATCCTAAGGCGTATAAGCAAAAACATAAACCGATTTGCGTAAAACTTTGGCTGGTTTTGAATAAATATAACGGCATAAAAAACAACATTAATGAATAGCTTATCATCTTAATAGGCATTTCTACGCTTAACAACATAGAATAAATTTGGAATTTTTCATATTTGCTTAAAATATTTTTGGTGCGCAAAAATATGTTGATATTATTGATTTTGATGGTTGGCAAATCAATAAAAATTAAATAAATAATTGCAAATAAAAATATTCCGCTCATAATAATAAAAACACTATTCATGGATATATTATCGGCAATAATTCCCCCCAATAATGGCGAAATAGAAAATGCCATAATAATGTATTTTTTATATGAAAAATTATGGTTATATGGATTAATTTCTGAATTATTAATATATTGCATTATTGTTGAAATAATGATTCCAAAGCTTAAACCCATAAAAACTCTAATCAAGATAATATAAAATAAATTATTTGCATAATAAAGAATTACACAAGAAGCAAGCAAGGCGAACAAGGAGCATATTAATATAGATTTTGGCGAATATCGCGCATATAAAATTTGCGTGTATTGTTGCCCAATAGTTTTCATGATTATGAAACCGATAAACATGATTGCGATTGCGCTGCCTTCATGAATTTGCCAATTTAATTGGCTGGGATTAATTATAAATGTTGGCAATATACCAGCCATTAAACCAAAACCTGCAAAAATTAAAAACAATGGAATAATGAAAGTTTCTAATGAAAATAATTTTTCGGGTATTTCATGACCAAGCTTGCTTGTTTTAATTTTTTCATTCATCTCGTCAAGTAAATTTGTTAAGGCAATACCCTTTTCGGGATCAATTTGCGATTCAACCGCTTCGTTAGTTTCTTGAATTATATCAATAAAATATTCATTCTTGTTTTTAACAAATTGATTAATTTGCTGGCTAAATTTACCAATTTCATCGGTTTGATTAATAAATAAATATCGCGAATAATTGCCATTTTTTAATCGTTCAATAAAATTCAAAATAAACGAGATATTATTAATAATTTTGGAATTAATTGCCCAAAATGTAAAGCAAACTGAAAGCCACACGCTGATGAATATAATAAAAATTAACTCAAAACCTATTTGTTCTAAAATATAACTGAAAAAATTATCTTTTAAATAAATTTTAACTTCGCCTTCTTTATTTTCGGTGGAATAATAATCAAAAACAAAATTTGGTTTATTTTGAAAATTAAATTGTTCGTTTTTTTGCACGAATTGTTTGATGATTTCATCGTCAGCATTCGTGATGGCGATGGCATAAAATGTTGGATTTTTTGCAAAATAATTGATGATTTCTTGGTCAAATCCCTTGATTTTACTGATGTCAAGCCCGTAATAAGCATATTTTGATATATCATTGGAGATAGCAACCCCAGTAATTTGGGCATTATTTTTGATGGTTGTTTCAATTTGATTGACCACAATTGTGTATGAAAATAAAAAAACAAGAAATATTAACAGCGTGCAAATTACGGCTAATAAAATCTTGATTTTTTTATATGCGATTGCCAATATATCCCGTGACTTATCGTCTTTTAAAAAATCAATATCATTTTTGGCAAGCGGTAATAAATTTAAGCCATTTAAAAAAGCATGGAATTTTATCATGATGAATTATCCGCAAAATCTATGGCAAGCATTTTGTTGCGCCTATCCTTCATAAAAATTTCATGCGCCTCAAGTTTTTTATTAGTTTCTTCGTTAAATTCATGATATTCGCGGTTTAATTTTTTATTATTGAGCAAATAAAAGCTGTTCGCCTGTTTGTTAATGCGTTGGATAGCGCCCGCAAAAAAATTATTGGAAAAATAAAAACTTAACATCACAATAAAGATGATGATAATCATAAGAAAGATCGTTATTTTGTAAGTAATTTCCATAATTTTACCATTGTAAATATTTTGCGGATAAGACGCAAGAAGCACACCAGCAAAATTCCCAGTATCGTCCTTTAATGTAATGCCAACATAATTCGTTGTATTGTTAGAAAATTTTGGAGTAATTTCATATTTAATTTTTGCAAGCCATTCTTCTGGAATTTTTTCATTGATAAATGAAGTGTCGGTTGAATATATTGTGATTCCTTCGTTATTGATAATATCTATAGTTTGCACATCAACTAATTGCACTGATAAAGCATCAATCATATTGGCGATATTCGGGGTTTTATCCAATGATCCACCCGTGTTAAGCCATATTTGAAAATTATTATGGATTGATGATAAATATACTAAATAATTTTCTTCAACGAATTTTTGTTCTAATTTTTCGTATTTTTTGGTCAAAACAACACCATAAATCATTAACCCAAAAATTAATGGCAAAGCAATAATAATTGCGATTTTATGGCTTATTTTATCAAAAATTTTATTCATTATATAAATGGTTTCCTGCGGATATTACCAACCGCTAATAGTATATTTTATTTATATATCAATGTCAAGAATGATTTAATTAAGTTTGCATATTGCGTTATTTTGTAGTATATTAACGGCTTTGATAATGATGCAAGGAGACACCATGAAAAATACCATAACCGCATTTGAATTAAATGAAATATTAAACCAAGAAAATTTAATTATTATTGATTCCAGTTGGCATTTGCCCCAAGCAAAGCGCAATGCTTATCAAGAATATTGCGAATCGCATATTAAAGGCGCGATTTTTTATGACATTGACGCACATTCGCGCCAAGATACACCATTGCCACATATGCTTTTGCCGTTTGAAGAATTGCAAATTAATATTCAAGAAATCGGCATTCAAGCTGATTCGCGCGTGGTAATTTATGATTCTGTCGGTATTTTTTCATGCGCAAGATTATGGTATATTTTAAAATCGCATGGGTTTAAAAGCGTTCAAGTTTTAAATGGCGGTTTGCCTGCTTGGGTTGCGGGGGGATTTGCGATGGAAAAAACAATAAATAATCCCAAAGCCACAATGGAGAAAATTCTGAAAAAATCAAATTATATCAAAGATAAAAAATTCATTGATGATGCTAAAAATCATGATAATTGGTTGATAATTGATGCAAGGTCAAGCGATAGATTCCATAGCCGAGTGCCCGAACCGCGCCCCAATACCCGAAGTGGCCATGTAGATGGCGCGATAAATATTCCGTATAATCAAGTGCTTAATGCCGATGGGTGCTTAAAAAATCCAGACGAATTACATAAAATTTTTGCGGGCAAGGAATTTGACAAAGAAATTATCGTTTATTGTGGCTCTGGTATAACGGCTGCTGTTATATTGCTCGCGCTTGAATCAATTGGCAAACAAGCTTATTTATACGATGGCTCTTGGTCGGAATATGGTTTAATCACTGCTTGACGCGCCAGCCGATTTTTAATAAATAATATCCAAAAATCATGCAAATAAGGGTAATTGGCAGGAAAATATATAAAATGCTGAAATCAAATTGATTGAAAAACCACGCATTTTTGACATTGGTAAGTAATAAATAAATGGGATTATAATCCAATAAGAATTGATATTCTGTTAAAACGGCTTCTTTGGTAAAAAAAGTTCCCGATAATAAAAATAAAGGGGTCATTAAAATCATGTCAATGCGGGCTAAATGGTCCCATTTATCCGCCCAGAACATTGAAAAAATTGCGATGCTGGAAAACGCGCCGATTAAAATAACAATCAAAAAATAAATATATAAAATAGCAAGCAAGCTGGGCATGGGCATGCCCAATATTAAAATCAAAATAATGACCGGCGTCGCTGTAAACAGCGCGCTGATAAGCCCATCATAATAAATAGTTAGCAACCATATAAAAGGGTGCATGGGTGATGCTAAATAATCGTCAATTACTTTTTCTAATTTATAATAAAACATGGTGTAAGCAACATGTTCATAGGCGCGCTGGCAATGTAAAATTGTCCATAAATTTAGCCCAATAATTAAAGATAATGGTTGCAAATATAAGGGGTCTTGGGTATCGCCGATATAACGAAACACAAAAATAAATAATATGGCATTTATTAAATTTACTAAGCCCCAAGTAGGAGCTTCTAATAATTCCAAAGTTTTAGCCCAGCAAATTGCTTTGAAAGTAATGAATTGTTTGCTAAGCATGCTTAATTTTTTAATTTCCAACCTGAATTTAATACTAAGATAATAATGGTGATTAAAATTAAATCTAAACTGCTTAAAACGGCGATGCCAATCCATGGGTTAGTATCGCTTGTCCCCAAAAAACCATAACGAAACCCATCAATCATAAAGAAAAACGGATTAACATGGCTGATGACTTGCATATAATCAGGTAAGTTTTTAATGGAATAAAATGTGCCGCTTAAAAAAATCAAGGGCGTGATGAGAAAATTGACAAAAGCATTTAAATGGTCAAATTTTTGCGCCCATATCGCGCCAAATAAACCCAAAGAGCCCATCCAAAGCGAACCTAAAACGGCAAAAGCCAAGACAAAACCAATTTTTTGTGGATATATTGGCGCAAGAAATAATAAAGGAATCCAGCAAGAAATGCCAACAAATATTCCCCGTGTGATGCCTGAAAGCAACAATCCCCCCGCCATTTCCGCCGAATTAATCGGTGGCATTAAAAAATCAACAATATTGCCTTGCACTTTGGATACCATAATCGCCGAAGATACTGATACAAAAGAGTTATTGGCGATGGTCATAATTAAAATGCCCGGTGCTAAAAATAACTGCACTGCATTAAAATCTTCGCTTGTGCCTGTATGCTTTAACGCCAAAGAAAAAACGATAAAATATAATAAATTTGTAACCGAAGGTCCCAATAAAGTTTGCGTCCAAATATTTGTAAATCGCCTTACTTCCTTGAAATAAAGCGTGCGAAAGCCAATAAAGTTGAAGTTTTTAAATTTTAATGGTTCGTTATAGCCGTTCATGGTGCACCTTTTTAATATATATGGCGTATTAATACTATATTTTCATCATTATGCAAGAATTATTTGAAAATAACTTAATGCCCGCCTTCAAGATAAGCAGCTTTAATGGCTGGATTGCTCAATAATTCTTCGCCAGTGCCAGTAAGGGTAATTTCGCCATTCACAAGCACATAGCCGCGGTGGGCTAATTTTAAAGCGTGATGGGCATTTTGTTCAACCAAAAGCACCGTCATTTTTTTGCGTTCATTAATTTCCTTGATGGCTTGAAAAATTTGCCTGACAATAATTGGTGCTAAGCCAAGCGATGGTTCGTCAAGCAATAAAATTTTTGGCTCACTCATTAACGCGCGGGCAATGGCAAGCATTTGCTGTTCCCCGCCTGATAAAGTGCCACCACGCTGGGATTGGCGTTCTTTTAATCTTGGGAATAAATGATAAATTTCATCAAGTTTTGCGTTGAAATTTTTGGGGTCGGCGAATAACGCGCCAAGCTGTAAATTCTCATATACCGTGAGTTTAGAGAATATCCTTCTGCCTTCGGGGGATATTGCCAAACCTTGCTTAACAATTTCATTGGGTTTTTGGGTTGTAATATCTTTGTCATATAATTTAATTGAACCATTGCGCGCATGAACTACTCCGCAAATCGTCATTAATAATGTTGATTTTCCCGCACCATTTGCACCGATAAGCGAGACAATTTCGCCTTCGTTAACTTGGCAAGAAACATTCTTCAGTGCTTGAATTGAACCATAAAATGAATCTATATTGGCGATATTAAGCATGTTATTCCTCTTCCCCCAAATAAGCAGCAATGACTTTGGGGTTATTTTTGACAGAATCAGCATCACCTTCGGCAATTTTTTTGCCATAATCCAAAACAATAATGCGGTCTGAAATTTTCATAACCACGGACATATCATGCTCAATTAACAAAATGCTTACTTTATAATCATTTTTAATTTTAATTAAATATTCGTTTAATTCTAAGGATTCCTTGGGGTTTAGCCCCGCCGCAGGTTCATCAAGGCAGAGGATTTTTGGCTTAGTCGCCAAGGCGCGGGCAATTTCTAATCTTCTTTGGTCGCCATATGGTAATGAACCCGCTTCATCATCAGCGCGGTCATATAAACCGATTAATTTTAAAGACTCCATCGCTTCATCAACGGCATTTTTTTCGGCTTTTTTCCATGATTTTAAGCCTAATAAGCCCAAAATGCTAAAACCTGACGCGCGCATTAATTCATTATGCCTTGCGACTAAAATATTTTCCAGCACCGTCATTTTGTTAAATAAACGAATATTTTGAAAAGTCCGCGCCACTTTTGCCTTTGATGCAACCATATAAGACGGCATTTGTTCAAGATAATGTTTTTTATCGCCATGCAGCGTGATTCTGCCAATCGTGGGGGAATAAAACCCGGTAATGCAGTTAAATAAAGTTGTTTTGCCCGCACCATTTGGTCCAATTATCGCGGTAATTTCCCCCGCCATTGCTTGAAATGATACATCATCAACTGCCGTAATACCGCCAAATTTCATGGTTAAATGTTCGGTTTCAAGGATAATCATGATTTTTTCCCCAATAATTTACCAATCAAGGGTAATGAATTTTTTGGGGTAAAAAAGCTTACCGATGGTTCGCGGTGCGAAATTAACCCTTGGGGTCTGAAAATCATAATAACGACAAGCCCTAAACCAAAACTTACCATGCGGTATTCGGCTAAGTCGCGAAAAACTTCGGGCAGTCCGATTAAGGCAATCGCCGCCAACGCAACCCCTGTAAGCGAGCCCATGCCGCCCATTACGACAATCGCTAAGATAATTGCTGATTCAATGTAAGCAAAGCTTTCTGGGCTAACAAATCCTTGTCTTGTCGCAAAAAATGCGCCCGCAAATCCGCCCCACATTGCCGAAATTGCGAATGCCGCCAATTTGATATTCGTGCGGTTAATTCCCAATGAAGCCGATGCTAAATCATCTTCGCGAAGTGCCTCCCATGCGCGTCCAATAGGTAATTTACGAATCCGCACGGTGAAAATCGCCACCAGCATTGCCATCGTGAAAATTAAATAATATAAGAAAATTATCCGTTGGTCTGATGAATATTCAATGCCAAAAAATTCGGCGAAACTTGGTAAACCATTTTTACCTTGGGGCGCAAACACAGCTAAGCCAAAGAAATCTGGACGCGCGATGGAGCTTATACCACCTGCACCATGTGTAAATGAAGTCCAATTAATGATAATAACCCTGATAATTTCACCAAAACCCAAGGTGACAATGGCGAAATAATCGCCCCTTAACTTTAACACGGGAAAGCCTAAAATTAAGCCACCCAATGCCGCAAATAACCCTGATAATGGCAAGCATAACCAAAAACTTAACCCCAATGTTGTTGATAAAATCGCGTAAGTATATGCCCCAATCGCGTAAAACGCAACATAGCCTAAATCTAATAAACCTGCATAACCAACGATAATATTTAAGCCCCAAGCCAACATGACATATGTAAATATTAAGGTGCTGACATCCAAAACATACCGATTCGCAAACGGCATAAAAGGAAGAAATAATGCAAAAATTACCACAAATATAGAAATAAATTGCGTATATTTACGCAATTTTGCTTCACGAATTTCCTTTGATTTGTCTAATTGTGCTTGGGTTATATGTCTTGAAGCCCTTGACAAGCCAATTGCCGACTTAATCGCCAATAATATTGACCCGCCAATTAAAATTACTCGCAATAATTCAAATGGAATTGGAAACAAGAACCCCGCAACACCAATTATTATGCTTGCGCTTAAAACAGATTTATGATAGGCGTGCCTATCTAAAATTAATCCCAACCTGCCAATAACCACAAATACCAACGCCCATAATGCTTGAATATAGCGTGGTTCAATTTCAATGCCAGTTACTTTATCAACCGCTTTAAGCGCAAGAATCGGGTATAATAAAAGACAAGAAATACCAGCAATCGCGCCCAACTCACGCAATACTTCGCCCCAATTTAATTTGCCGTTTGCCGTATTATTCATTATACTTTTTCAACCTCGGGTCTGCCCAAAATGCCAGAAGGGCGGAAAATTAAGACAATGACTAAAATTGTAAAAGCCGCAACATCCTTCCATTCTGCTGAAAAATATCCCGCCCAAAACGCTTCAATCAAGCCAATAATAATCCCGCCAAGCATGGCACCGGGTAATGAACCAATTCCACCCAAAACCGCAGCAGTGAAGGCTTTTAAACCAGCCAAAAAACCAATGTAAAAATTAATCACGCCATAATATGCGCTTACTAAAATTCCTGCAATTGCCGCCAAAGCCGCACCCATAATGAAAGTCAAGCTTACCGTGCGGTCAACATTCACGCCCAATAAAGCCGCCATTGTTTTATCTTGTTCGCAGGCGCGTTGTTGCCGTCCAATTGTTGTGCTGTTGATAAATTTGTTAAATATCACCATGATAATAATGGTAAAAACAATGATAAATAATTGAATATACGAAATTTTCGCGACAAAATCGCCATCTTCCCAAATATCAAATCCGCCCAAAAACAAGGGGGGAATGGCTTTATTTCTTGCACCTTGGGCTAATTGCATATAATTTTGCAAGAAAATTGACATGCCAATTGCCGAAATTAACGGCGCAAGCTTAAATGAATTACGCAAAGGACGATAAGCCAATCGCTCCACCGTCCAGCCATAAACCGAAGTAATAATCACGCTAAATAATAAAACCAAAAGAATCGCCACAACAATTGGTAATCCTTGAAACGCCGTGAAAATAATTACCGCAACGAATGCGCCAATCATGTAAATCTCGCCGTGGGCAAAATTTATCATGCCAATAATGCCATACACCATGGTATAGCCAATGGCTATCAGTCCGTAAACTGAACCCAAAGTTAATCCGTTAACTAATTGTTGTAGAAAATATGCCATCCCTGCCTACTTTATTTTATGCCATAATACATATATCAAATCATAATGCAAGATTTTTTTTTGTTTCAATTTTTTTAATAATGCAAATGGTGTGAATAATTATTATAAACCCTGATTCTTCAAATAATATTAAAAATTATCTGCGCATTCGGAAAGTAATATTTTAAGTTTAAGGGGGGATTTTTCTCTGTGCTAGCTCTAACATCATGGCTTGAAATAGTCTTTTGACTATAAATGATTTAATTTATGATTTAATTATATATTTATTTGACTTATGATGAAGATTAAACTATTATAAATTGAGTGTATGGTTTATTTTAATGTTATTTTTCGTAAGTTTAATTTTATATATAAACATATATATAAAATTAGAGTGGAAATAAATGTTTAGGTATTATTTTTTGCCAAAATTCCAACGATTAATAAAAAAAGTCGCTGAATGGGATAATTTTTGGTATAAGGCGCAACGCAACCAGATAAGAAAAATTATGGTATCAAACAATCTCAATTTTAGCTTGTCTGTTATATCTTTAAGTTTTTTGCTGGCTTGTTCTAATTCAAAAAAATCAGAAAATATCACATTAATTGAAGAATTATCAACTTTTGCGACAAATAATCAAGCCACAATAATTAAAGATTTTACCACTATTAAAGAGGGGCAAGCGGATGCCGTGGGTATTTCTAATAATCAAATTGCATCTGGTGTTAAATTAAATGCCGCCGAATTAAAAAATGGTGTGATTTTCACGGGAACTATTTCAAAATCACTTAATTCTGGCGAAAATGTCAAGGTAACGCTGGGCGGTGTAAGTGTCATTGCGGTGGTTTCAGGCACAATTTGGAGTGCCGTTTTTGATTCGGATATGGTTAATATACCGAATAATTTAAATGCAGATTTAACTGCCGAAATTGTCAATATATCAGGACAGCAAGGAGTCATATTAAGCGCAACCACAATTAATAAAATTATTATTGATCAAATTGCACCAAATGCCCCAAGCCTAAAATTAAGCGCAGGTATTTCAGACGGCGCAACCCAAAGTGAAGCAATAGCCCAAACTGGTGTCGTTTTGGTTGCGGGTGAATCGGGCGCAACAATTGTCATTACGATTACGAATAATACTCAAATCATCACAAAAACTATATTATCAGCGGGCAATAATGAAACGCCCATAGTTTTAACCCAATCCGATATAACCACGCTTGGAATTGGTTTAATATCGGTAACTGCTGTGGCAACTGATGTATCTGGCAATCCGAGTTTACCTGCGAGCATAAGTTTTAATTTGACTAGTATTGTCCCGTTAAGTGCGAATCCCCCGATTATAAATGCTGTAAACATTAATGCGAATGGAAATTTAGACATAATTTTTGATGAAGCGACAATTGGCGAACTAAGCGCGGCTCTGCCCAATGATATTGTTGCCCAAAATCCGACTATGACAACAGCAACCATCAAAATTGCGGGTTTAATAACAAATAATATTAACGGATTTAATTTAACCGATTCTACGGGTAATGAAACGCATTATTTGAAACAATCCACGGCAACCGCCGATAATGATATTATAATTGGCACTTCGGGCAATGATAATTCATTATTGGGTGGTGCTGGACGGGATATTATTTTGGGCGGTGCGGGCAATGATACTATTGATGGTGGTGCAGGGGTTGATTTTGTATTTGGGCAATCCGGGAATGATATTTTAGTATTTGATGCAACTGATGCTAAAATTGATGGCGGCGTGGGTGATGATACATTAAAAGTAAATAATGCAGCGACTTTAACCATAAATAGTGGTAATTTAATAAATATAGAGGATGTTGATGCGTCAGCGTCAAATGCTATCGTTAATATTACCGGTGATAATGGGGCAAATATTATTATTGGTGGTCATAATAATGATATTTTAAATGGTGCTGATGGCGCCGATCAATTATCAGGTGGCGATGGAAATGATAGTATTAACGGGGGGAATGATGCGGATAATATTTCGGGCGGCGGCGGCGATGATATATTAAATGGCGGTAATGGTGGAGATAATTTAATCGCCGAAGATGGCAATGATACGATAAATGGCGGTAATGGCGGTGATAATTTAAATGGTGGCTTGGGTATGGATATTTTAACGGGTGGCGCGGGTGATGATAATTTAAATGGCGGTAATGGTAATGATATATTTAATCTTGATTTATCGCTCGGCATTGATACTATCGCCGATTTTGGTGGGTCAAGCGGATTAGAAACTGATATTATGCAAATATCAGGTTTATCACCATCAAGTGCCCCCATAGTTGCGCAAAATTCAGGGGTTATTGGCAATATTTCCCAAGCATTTACAGAAAATGATACGGATAATATAAGCATCGCCAATGCAAAATTTTATATTATTGATGTTGCGGGAGTTTTAGATTTTGATGGTATTGGCAATAATGGCGGAAATTTTGTCAATATGGACGGGGCGGGGATTATGGCGAATTTTGTGGCATCTAATGGTAAGGCGTTTAATGCAAATGTTATTGCCAATGACAAAGCCGTGTTTTTATTCGCCAATGGTTCGGGTGAAGCGCAATTATGGTTATTTAACTCGGGTGATTCATCGGTTGATGCAACTGATTTTACTAAAATTGCGAGTTTATTAGATTCATCATTTGACTTTCGTGCATTTAATCATCAGCATATTGAATTTATTTGATAAATTTTAGCATAAATTTTGCATGAATAATTATGCACATAAAATTTTCAAAATACCAAAATTTTATTTGCAATATGTCAAGAATCAGCAGAAGCTTTAATTATAATTTTAGGAAAAAATCATGTCATTATTAGATGCAAAACCGATATATAAACCTTTTCATTACCCATGGGCATATGAAGCATGGTTGATGCAACAAAAATTACATTGGCTTCCCGAAGAAGTTTCTTTGGGTGAGGATATTAAAGATTGGAATAAAAAACTCACGAAGGGTGAGATTAACTTGTTAACGCAAATTTTCAGATTTTTTACCCAAGCGGATGTAGAGGTGAATAATTGCTATATGCGCCATTATTCAAGAATTTTTAAGCCAACCGAAGTTTGCATGATGTTAGCGGCTTTTTCGTCCATGGAAACCGTGCATATCGCCGCTTATTCTTATTTATTAGACACAATCGGCATGCCCGAATCGGAATATTCGGCGTTTTTGTCTTATCAAGAAATGAAGGCAAAATATGAATATATGCAAAAATGGGGTGGCAAGACAAATCGTGATATTGCGCGCACGATGGCGGTTTTTGGTGCCTTTACCGAAGGGTTGCAATTATTCGCGTCTTTTGCGATTTTGATGAATTTTCCGCGCAAAAATAAAATGAAAGGCATGGGGCAGATTGTTACTTGGTCGGTGCGCGATGAAACGCTGCATACAATTTCAATTATTCGCCTGCATAATACTTTTATTGAAGAAAATCCAGAAATTTGGGACGCGGAATATCGTGCCGAATTATTGACAATTTGCCATGAAATTATTGAACATGAAGACGCTTTCATTGATTTAGCCTTTGCTATGGGCGATGTTGATGGTTTAAGTGCCGATGAAGTTAAATTATATATTAGATATATCGCCGACCGAAGATTGCGGCAATTAAATCTTGAGCCATATTATATGATTGAGAAAAATCCATTACCATGGATGGATTCCATGTTAAATGGCTTGGAACATACGAATTTTTTTGAAAATCGTGCGACCGAATATTCAAAAGCGGCAACTCTTGGCACTTGGGACGAAGCATTTGAATAATCTTTCATTATATTGGCTGTTGCCTTTTGCAAGCCTGCTTGGCTTAATTGCGATGGGTCCGATTTTATTTTCTAAATTATGGGAAAAATATTATGGGTTTGCTTCGGCTTTTTGTGCCTTATTAGTCATTTTGCCGATGGCAATTTTTTATGGGTTTGATTTTACAGCGCATCAAATTCTGCATGTGATGTTATTGGAATTTATACCATTTATTATTTTGCTAACCGCTTTATTTACGATTTGCGGGGGCATCGTGATTCGCGGGGATATTGCGCCTTCGCCATTAAATAACAGCTTAGTTTTGTTGGCGGGTGCATTTTTGGCAAGCATTATGGGCACAACGGGCGCGGCGATGGTTTTGATTCGTCCGCTGATTCGCATTAATTTAGGGCGGAAATTTCAACAACATATTATAATATTTTTTATTTTTATCGTGGCAAATATTGGGGGTGCTTTGACGCCATTGGGCGACCCACCGCTATTTTTAGGCTATCTTAAAGGCGTAAATTTCTTTTGGACAACCACCCATTTATTGCCGCAATTTTTATTGATGATTGGCTGTTTACTGGTTATTTTTTATGCGATTGATACATATTTTTTCAAAAAAGACAAAAATTTTCATCATAATAAAGATAAATATGAAGATATTCATTATGCTGGTGGGGTGAATGTGTTTTTATTGATTTTACTATTGGTGGCGGTCGTGTTTTTCGGGTCAATCCCATCATTAGGAAATTGGCAAATATTTGGTATAAATTACGGAATTAATGAATTTGCCCGCAATATATTTTTATTGGGTTTGATTATTGCTTCTAAATTACTTACGCATGAATCTTATCACCGCGAAAATGGTTTTAATTTTCACCCAATTATTGAAGTTGCCAAGCTGTTTTTCGGTATTTTTATTTGCTTATTGCCGATAATTGCGATTTTATCAGAACGCGAAAATGGCGCGTTGCGCGGGCTTTTTCAAATAATTTTAGATGAAAATGGTCAAGCAATCCCCAGCGCGTATTATTGGCTGACGGGTTTATTATCAAGCTTTTTGGATAATGCCCCGACTTATTTAGTGTTTTTTAACGCCGCTGGTGGAAACCCAGAATATCTTATGGGCGAGGGGGCAAATATTTTAGCCGCAATATCCGCGGGCGCGGTATTTATGGGCGCGAATAGCTATATCGGCAATGCACCAAATTTAATGGTAAAATCCATTGCCGAACATCGCCATATTAAGATGCCAAGCTTTTTTGGTTATTGCTTATGGGCTTTATGTATTTTAGGGCCATTATTATGGCTTAATGCTTGGGTGTTTTATTGATGAAAGCTTCAATTTTATTAGCAAATTATTTGGCAAATCCATTACGCGAAGTTAACCAATTAATTGAGCAAGAATTATATTGCGAAGTGCCGCTTGTATCGCAGGTTGCAAGCCACTTAGTCAATGCGGGTGGCAAGCGAATTCGTCCGCTTTTATGCTTGGCAAGCGCAGAATTATGCGGGCTTGATTCGCCCAAAACAAAATATCTTGCAACAGCGGTGGAATTTATTCATTCGGCAACTTTACTGCATGATGATGTCGTGGATTTTTCATTGCAACGCCGTTCAAAACCAACCGCTAACGCAATTTATGGCAATAAAATGGCGATTTTAGTCGGCGATTATTTATTTTCTAAATCTTTTCAATTAATGGTGAAATCTGAAAATATTAATTGTTTAAATATGTTGTCGCACGCGTCAAGCAAGCTTGCACAAGGCGAAGTTTTGCAATTAATCAATGCGCAAAATCTTAATATTAAATGGCAAGATTATATTATGATTCTAGAATCTAAAACGGCTGTTTTATTTGAAAGCGCGATGGCAGTTATTGGCATTTTAGCAAACAACCCTAAATCGCAAGCGATTTTAGCCGCATTCGGTAAAAATTTTGGTATTGCATTTCAAATGGCAGACGATATTTTAGATTATTTTGGTAATGCTAAAATAATGGGTAAAAATATCGGCGATGATTTTAACGAAGGCAAAATTTCATTGCCGTTGATTTTATTATATCAAAATGCCACAGATACTGAAAAATCGCAATTAAGCGCAATGATTCAAGCGAAAAAACGCAATAAATCTGAATTTCATATGGTTATTGCCATGATGAAAAAATATAAAATTGCCGATAAATGTCAAGAAATGGTGGATATTTATGTCAATTACGCGTTGCAAGATTGGCAATATTTTGGCGATTCGCCGATAAGCGCGATATTAAGAAACCTTGCGCTTGAAGCGGGGCAACGGCAGATATGATTCACGATAAAGCACCAGACGAAATCAAAAAAACTGCTGACGAAATCTTAACGGAAGTTGCCGTTCATAATAAAAAACCTGAAAAATCTGAATCTTTGGGTAGTTCATATAGTTTGGGAATAAAAATCGCAATTGAGTTTTTTAGCATGGTTATGGTTGCTGGGGTAATGGGATATTTTATTGATGGATTTTTGCAAACGCGCCCAATATTTATGATAATTATGGGATTTTTTGGCGTGGCGGCTGGAATTTATAAAATTTATGCCAATAATAAAATTTAAAAAGTTAAGTGTTGATTTTTGATTTAATACATGCTATTATTTTGTGTATACTCAAAATACCCGAGTGATTTAAAATAAATCACTCGGTCAAATTTTGAGTATAAGGGTGATTTTGAGCTGTTGCGTTAGCGCAGAGAAAAAAATCCCACTTAAACTTAAAATATTTAATCCCGTTAGTGATGATAATTTTTAACACTATTGGGGAGTCAGGGTATATGAGAAAAATATTAACAATAATACCAGCTTTTATTTTGGCAATGGGGATTTTATTCGCGCCAGTAATGGCGCAAAATACAGATAAATCAAAAAAAACAGAGACGAAAACTGAACAAAAAGCCACAACAACCAAAAAAACTGAAAAAACTGAAAAAACTGAAAAAACTGAAAAAAAGCAAGAATCAAAACCAGCCGAAGATATTAAGGAAAAGAATCTTGGAGTTTTTGGTCCTTGGAGTGCCAAAGTTTATTACGAAAATCAGCAAAAAATCTGTCATATTTGGAATCGTAGCGTGAACAAAAACGGCTTAACAGGCTTTAGCTTCATTACCCATCGTCCCAATTGGAAACGCCGTAATGAAGTAAGTTTTTCATTTGGGCAAGCTTTAAATCCAGACCAAGCCGTGGTATTAACGCTTAATAAAGATAATAAATTTGAATTTTTTGCCCATGGCGAATCAGCATTTTTCAAAGAAAATGATTATACAAAATTAATAACTGATATGAAAAAAGCCAAAAAAATGAGTATTGAAGCAATGTCAGCCAAAGGGAAGGAAAAATTAATATTTGAATTTTCCTTGAATGATATTGGCAAGGCTTTAGATGCAATTGATAAAGAATGCCCGAAATAATGACTAATTTTTTTGTTCACGAATCAGCCTTTATTGATGAAAATGTAAAAATCGGCAAGGGCACTAAAATTTGGCATTTTTGCCATGTTTTGCCCGATGCAATTATTGGTGAAAATTGCAATATTGGGCAAAATGTTATGATTGATAAAGGCGTCATCATTGGTAATAAATGTAAAATTCAAAATAATGTCAGCGTATATGCGGGGGTGGAGTGCGAGGAGGGGGTTTTTTTAGGACCTTCATGTGTTTTTACAAATGTTATAAATCCCCGCGCCATGATTGAAAAAAAATCGGAATTTAAGAAAACTTTAATCGGCAAGGGGGCAACCATCGGTGCGAATGCGACAATTATTTGCGGTATCACGATTGGCAAATTTGCGTTGATTGGTGCGGGGGCGGTTGTTAATCGCGATGTTCCCGATTTTGGTTTGGTAGTTGGCAATCCAGCGCGCTTAATTGGCAAAGTTGATGAACACGGCAATACTATTGAAAAATACCCTGCAAAAAAATAATTTAATGCTTGATTTTAATCGCGAATATCCTTAATGCTTATTTAGCATTAAAAAAGGATAAATGATGATTGCCGACCAAAATCCCCAACCAACTGCGGTTTTAATATTTGCTGATGGGACTTATTTTTTTGGGATTGGGCATGGCGCAAGCACAACAAAAAATGGCGAAGTCGTTTTTAATACGGCAATGACGGGTTATCAAGAATGCTTAACAGACCCTTCATATGATGGACAAATTTTATGTTTTACCTTCCCGCATATCGGTATAGTCGGCTGTAATGAAATTGATACCGAAACAATGGGACATTTGCCGATAAAGATTAGTGGCGCGATTTTTCGCGAACCAATTACCGAATCGTCCAATTGGCGTGCCAAAGAAAATTTGCACCAATGGCTAATGAAACATGATATTCCCGCAATTTCTGGGATAGATACGCGGGCTTTAACTGCTTATATTCGTGATAATGGTGCGCCGCTTGGCATGATTCATGTTAATTATAATGGTGAATTTGATTTAGCTGCTTTAATTTTACAAGCGAAAAAAACGCGCGATTTAACGAATTTAGACCTTGCGATTGAAGTTTCAGTTGTGAAAAATTTTAATGATTGGCAAGAAGGCTTATGGCAATTAAAATCCAATGAATTTCAAACATTTGGTCCGTTATCGGCTAAATTTCATATTGTTGCCATTGATTATGGTTCAAAAAAACAAATTTACCGCATTTTAACGCAATTAGGGTGCCGAATTACGATTGTGCCAGCGAATTGTGATGCAAAAACTATTATGAGTTTAAATCCAGACGGGATATTTTTGTCAAATGGACCGGGCGACCCTGCGGCGACTGGGGAATATGCTGTTCCCGTTATTAAGCAATTAATTGCCGCAAATTATCCAATATTTGGTATTTGTTTGGGGCATCAATTATTGGGGCTTGCTTTGGGGGCAAAAACACGCAAAATGGCGTTGGGGCATCATGGAGCCAATCACCCAATTTGGGATTATCAATCACAAAAAGTAATTATTACTAGCCAGAATCATGGCTTTGTCGTTGACGAAGAAAGCTTGCCCGAAGATATAAATATCACGCATAAGTCACTTTTTGATGATTCTATTGCGGGCATTCAAGCCAAAAACAAACCAATTTATTCCGTGCAATTTCACCCCGAGGCTTCACCCGGTCCCGAAGATAATTATTATTTATTTGCGAAATTTATGCAATATTTAGCGCATGATTTTAAGCAATATCCCCTTAATTAATATGCACAAAATATTATTTAAATTTGACCCTGAATTTGCGCATAAATTAGCTTTATGGGCGATAAGACTTAATTTTGTGCCAGAATATATTCAAGAAAATACAATTTTAAATCAAAATATCTGGCAATGCCATTTTAATCACCCCGTTGGCTTGGCGGGTGGGTTTGATAAAAATGGCTTTGCGGCGAATGGTTTGGTGCGCATGGGTTTTGGCTTTATGGAAGCGGGAACAATTACGCCAAAACCCCAAATTGGTAATCCCAAACCGCGAATTTTTCGCCTTGAATCATATCAAGCAATCATTAACCGCATGGGGTTTCCTAATCTTGGAATGAACGCTTTGCATGATAATCTTTTGAAATATAAATATTTTCATAAAACACCTTTGTTTGTTAATATTGGTTGCAACAAAGATTCCGATAATCAAATTGATGATTATGCCCAATGTGCGGATAAATTGCATAAGTTAGCGGATATTTTAGTGGTTAATGTCAGTTCCCCCAATACGCCCGGTTTGCGTGATAAACAAAAACCTGAATATATAAGCCAAATTCTTACAAAAATTCGTGATATTACCAATAAGCCGATTTTGGTAAAATTATCGCCAGATATGACATTTGCCCAAGCGGTTGAAACAACGGAATCTGTAATTCGCCATCAAGGTAATGGCTTGATTTTAACAAATACTACGCTGACGCGCCATGATATTGAACATACCCATGCCAATGAATCGGGGGGCTTGTCTGGCAAGCCTTTGTTTGAAAAATCAACCCGTATGGTGGCATTAATGTATGCGGCTTCGTCTGGAAAAATTCCCATCATTGGGGTGGGTGGCATTATGACCCCCCAAGATGCCGTGCAAAAAATTTGTGCTGGCGCGTCTTTGGTGCAAATTTATTCGGGATTAATTTATTACGGACCCAAGCTTATTGGCGATATAAATCAAGCCTTAATCAAGGAATGTAGCGATAGAAAAATTGACCATATAAGCAAGTTAATTGGGCTTGATGCTGATAAATGGCGATAATTTATTTTATTTAAATTTTTATTCAAATGTTGCGTTTATTGCGAATATATGTATTATTGATTTAAATTAAGTTTTAGGGGAATTTATGGCAAAGAAAAAAATTGATTTTTTATTTGTAAATCCAAATAGCTCGCATCAGTCATATCAAGTTCTTGCAAATAAATTTAATGCAATTGAACCGCCGACTTGGGCGGTTTTACTGGCGACAAGCCTTAATTCTAAGGGTTTTAAGTCAGAAATTTTAGATTGCGATGCTTTAAGACTTTCTTTGAATCAATCTTTAGAAGAAATAATCGCTTATAATCCGCGTATGGTTGTTATGATGCTTTATGGGCAAAACCCCAATGCAGGCACAAGCTCAATGATTCAAGCAATACCATTAGCTGAATTAATAAAATCGCAAAATGCCGATATTAAAATTGTGATGGGTGGTTCGCATTCACAGGCTTTGCCGCGTCAAGTTATTGCGTTTCCATGTGTTGATTTTGTCTTGATAAACGAAGGGGTGCAATCGTTATTTGCCCTTGGATTAAGCAATTTAAAAGATAATTTAGAAAATATTCCCAGTATTTTTTATAAATCAGATGGTAAAATTTGCCATTCTAACCATGCGAGCATTGTGTCATCAAGCGATTTAGATAAAGAATTACCGGGCTATGATTGGTCGCTTTTACCCGATTTAAATACCTATCGCGCGCATTATTGGCATAATTTCTTTTCTGATGAAGGGCGTTCGCCTTTTACCGCGATTTATACTTCGCTTGGTTGCCAGTTTGCTTGCAGTTTTTGTATGATAAATATTATTAACCGAACAAGTTTTGATGATACCGCCCATGCTGGACATTCATCAGGAATGCGATATTTTTCCCCAGAATTAATGTTGGCTGAATTTGATAAATTAGCAAAATTAGGTGTAAAAAACATTCGCTTGTCCGATGAAATGTTTTTTCTTAACCGCAAGCATTATATTCCAATTTTAGAAGCAATTATTCAAAGAAAATATGATTTTAATATGTGGGCATATGCAAGAGTTGATTCGGTGCGCGAAGACCAATTAGCTTTATTTAGAAAGGCTGGCGTGCGCTGGATTGCGCTTGGCATTGAAACGGCTAATCAAAATGTCAGGCATGAGATTGAACGCGGAAAATTTAAACAAGTCAATGTGCGTGATATTGTTAAGTTAATTGAATCATATGATATTCATATTGTCAGTAATTTTATTTTTGGCTTGCCGAATGATTCCCTTCAAACAATGCGTGAAACCCTTGATTTAGCCAAGGAATTAAATACCGCGCATGCAAATTTTTATCCTGCTATGCCATTACCGGGTTCCCCGCTTTATATGCAGGCGTTGCAATCAGGCTGGCAACCATATGAAGATTTAGCAAAATATTCATTTTTATCCTATGAATCTTTACCTTTGGCAACTGAATTTTGCACGCCCCAAGAAATTTTAACATTTCGCGATAATGCTTGGCATGAATATTTTACTAACCCAATTTTTTTAGATAAAATCGGAAAAAGCTTTGGTATGAAAAATAGAAGTAATATTGAAGAAATGACCAAATTAAAATTAAGAAGAAAAATTTTGGAAAATAACGCATGACAAATGATAATTATCATCTTGATAATATTAAAAAATTTGAAAGCAATCAAGCAAAATTAAATTTTTTAAAGGATGTTGCGCTTGGCGAATCGGGGGTTTTCAATAAATTTGGCAATCATTTTAATATTATAAAATTTGATGAATTTAAATGTAATTTAAAAGAAGTTTTTATCAATGAATTGATAGAGACAAATTTGGTTAATGCCACAAATTTAGCCAAAATTAATTTTGATTTGGGCAAATT
The DNA here is from genome assembly GCA_965262605.1 of Alphaproteobacteria bacterium. Taxonomy (GTDB): domain Bacteria; phylum Pseudomonadota; class Alphaproteobacteria; order JASGCL01; family JASGCL01; genus CBDHFN01. The sequence goes on from CBDHFN010000003.1 coordinate 1,144,068, forward strand.
ACACCAAATAATCGCCCAAAATGATCAAATTTTTGACCCTTCGGGCAGAAATAATTTTATGTCCCAAATTTTTCAATTGACAAAAATCAAAAATGCTTATGCTGATTTTGTTAAAACCACGATTGCGCCGTTAATTGGTGAATTTTTTTATTTTCAAGACCAGCCAACTATCCGCGTTAATTTTCCATTTCCGGCAAATTATAATAAACGGGCAAATTACCACATTGATTTAATGTTAGGGCATTTGCCAATTATTTATAATTTTTGGTGGTCGTTAAATAATGTTTATGGTTCAAATAGCCTCTCAGTTGCCGATTATGATTTTTCCATTAATTTATTGAAAAAATATGATTGGAATTTTGCTAAATTAGTTTATGACATTGAATTTAATGACGATTTATATAATGAAATTCGCCACCATAGCATTGATTTAAAGCTTAATTTTGGTGATATTGCTGTATTTAGTCCATTATGTTTGCATGCAACCCAATATAATACAACTGATACGACAAGGGTAAGTTTTGATTGCCGATTTATTTTAAAATCAAAATATGAACAATTAAATTTAACATATAAAGGGCTTGGTAATAAACAAATGCCGATGCAGCCCGGATATTATTACAATTTAAATCCGATATATACGCCTTAGATTTTGGGGGTTTTTATTATAATTTTAAAAAAATCAGGGAATCATGAAGTTTTTCATAAAAACAATTTGAATTTGCAAAAAAATTCTGATAAAGTTGATGTTATTATTGGAAATTAGGAAAAAATTATGCAAAAATATCCGGTTACCCGCCGTGGTTATGAAGCCATGTTGGCTGAAATGAAACAACTTAAATCGCACGACAGACCCGCGGTAATACAAGCGATTGCAACCGCGCGCGAACATGGCGATTTGTCAGAAAATGCCGAATATTCTGCGGCACGGGAAAAGCAAAGCTTTATTGAAGGGCGAATCGCCGAATTAGAAGATAAAATAAGCCGTGCCGAGATAGTTGACCCAGAAAAATTATCGGGAAATACCGTGCAATTTGGCGCGACCTTAAAATTAGCCGACCAAGACGACAAAGAGGTAATATATCAATTAGTTGGCGAAATTGAAGCCGATATTAGCAAAGGTAGATTATCGGTATCTTCACCGCTTGGACGGGCATTATTGGGCAAGAAAAAAGGGGCAAATTTCACTTTTTCAACACCCGGTGGCGCGAAAGATTACGAAATTTTAGAAATATCATATAAATAATTAAAAAACTAAGGAATATAATGGCGAACACAAAATTTGGAATCGGGCAATCACTTACCCCAGTTGAAAATACCAATTTAGTGCAAGGCAAGGGAATTTATACCGAAGATTTTAACTGCCCAAATGCCTTACATTTATTTGTTTTTCGGGCGAATATTGCCCATGGTATCATTAAAAAATGTGATGTTTCAATGGCGGAGCAAGCCGATGGCGTGCGCTTAATTATCACGCCAGAATTGCTTAAATCCCATAAAATCAAGGATATTCCTTGCGAAACGCCCGTAAGAAATATTGATGATTCCCAGCATATTATGATTCATCACCCGATTTTAGCGAAAAATTTCATCAAACATACGGGCGAAGCCATCGTTGGCATTATTGCCGATTCGCTCAATCAAGCGCGCGATGCCGCTGAATTAATCGTCTTAGAAGTTGACGAACTGCCCGCGCTTGCGACAATTTATCAAGCCATCGCCAAAGATGCGCCGTCAATTTGGCAAGAATGCCCTGATAATATTAATTTTACTTGGGGGCGTGGTAATGGCGCAAGCACTGATGCGGCGATAAATTCCGCCGATAAAGTTTTGGAATTCGCAATTGTTAATAACCGAGTTTCGGCAAATCCCATGGAAAATCGCAATTGTCTTGCTTTTTTTGACGAAGATAATAAGCTTACCCTGCATGTGCCATCGCAAGGCGTGCACCGATTACACCGAAGCATCGCCGAATTAATGCACCTAAATATTCAAGAATTTCGCGTGATAACGGGTGATGTTGGTGGTGGCTTTGGTATGAAAATTTTTGTTTATGGCGAATATATTTTAGCCTTATTGGCAAGCAAATTATTAAATAAACCGATAAGATGGGTAGCGACAAGGGGCGAATCCCATTTATCTGATGCCCATGGGCGCGATCATTTAACAAAAATTAAAGTTGCGCTTGATAAAAACAAGCAAATTATTGCCATGCGCGCCGATACTTACGCGAATATGGGCGCGTATTTAAGCACTTTTGCGCCGTATATTCCCACAGATTGCGGTTCGTTAATGTTGGGCTTATTATATGATATTCCCAATATTTACGCCCAAGTGCAAGGCGTTTTTACTAATTCCGTGCCTGTTGATGCTTATCGCGGTGCCGGTCGCCCCGAGGCTTGCTACGCCACTGACAGGGCAATGGAATTAACTGCCCGCGCCATTGGCGAAGACCCCATTAAATTTCGCTTGCGCCATTTGATTAAGGGCGATAAAATCCCCATGACTAATCCGATGCGCAATTATTATGATTCGGGAAATTTCCCTGAAACTTATCAAAAAGGCTTAGATTTAGCGGATATTGCTAATTTTGAAACCCGCAAACAAGCATCGCTTAAAAATAATAAATACCGCGGAATTGGCGTTTGTTATTATTCGGAATCTTGCGGGGCGGGTGGGGGCGAATCGGCGAAAATTGTGCCGCAACAAGATGGTTCGGTGCATTTAATGATTGGTTCGCAAAATAATGGGCAAGGGCATAACACGACTTTTACGCAAATTATCAGCACGCTTTTGCAAATCCCTAATGATAAAATTTTGATTATTCAAGGCGATACAAATTCGGTTGCAACAGGTAATGGCACGGGGGGGTCGCGCATGTCTTCCGAAGCGGGTTCGGCAACGAAGAAAGCATCAGAAGATTTAATTACAAATGCTAAAAAATTTATGGGTAATGAACTTAATATTAATGATATTGACATTAATTACCAAGATGGTATTTTTACCGCGCCTGCAACAAATATTTCATGGGATTTAGGCGAATTAACCCAAAAAGCCATGGATAAAAATATCACGATTCAAGGCGAAGGGCAATTTAAAGGCATAAGCAAAACTTTCCCCAATGGCATTCATATTTGCGAAGTTGAAGTTGATAAAGACACGGGCGAAATTGCGGTTATTTCCTATATAATTCACGATGATTTTGGCAATGTGATTAACCCCATCACGCTTGAAGCCCAAGTGCATGGCGGTGTCGCCCAAGGCTTAGGGCAAGCTTTAATGGAACAAATTATTTATGATGAAAATGGGCAATTATTGACGGCTTCGTTCATGGATTACGCGATTCCCCGCGCCGACCAAATGCCGCAAATGACATTTCATTATACCACGAAATATCCCACGAAAAATAATATTTTAGGCGTCAAAGGTGCAGGCGAAGCAGGGGCGATTGCTGCGCCATCGGCGATTGTGAATGCCGTTGAAAATGCAATTTTTGCCGATAAGAAATTTGATAATTTGCCAGTATTGCAAATGCCATTAACCAGTGAATCTGTCTGGCGCGCAATGAAGTTTGGTTGATTGCAAATGAGCTTGCCATTTAATCATAGCCTTGCCATTGCTTTAAGACCCGTATTAAGAGAGGCAAGCAAAGCCATAATGAATCATTATCAAGCGGCAAAAATTTGGTATGAAACTAAACCAGACGGCAGTTTAATTACCAAGGCGGATACTGATTCCAATGAAATTTTAATTAATCGCATCAGCGGCTTATTCCCCGATATTCCGATAGTAAGCGAAGAGAATTTTCAACCTAAAAAATACCCGCTTAGCAAAGAAAAAGCGCAAAACGGCTATTTTTTAATTGACCCCTTAGATGGCACGCAAGGTTTTTTGCAAAAAAATGGACAATTTGCGATAAATATTGCGCTAATATATCAAAATACCCCTGTTTTTGGCTATATTTGGTCGCCAACTTCGGATAAAGGCTATTTCGGTGCCAAGGATTTTGGCGCATATATCGCCGATGGTGCGTTTTATACGAATTTAATTACCCCAAAGAAAAATCATTTTGGACCCTGTAATTTAATCATTTCATCGCATGAAAATAATATTGAGCGCATAAAATTATTGGTTAAAACCAAGGAAAAACGGGAAATTTCTAAAATTACCCAATATAGCAGTTCCTTAAAATTCGGCATGTTATGCGAAGGAATCGCCGATATTTACCCTAGAATGCAAGGTTGTTCGGAATGGGATATTGCGGCGGGACATGCGATTATTTTAGGCGCATTGGGCAAAATGACTAATTTAATTGACGATTCGCCCATTATTTATGGACGCCCAGATGCACGGGTAAGCCCGTTTATTTGTGTTATTTAGCGATTTAATAACCAAATTTAAAATACCGCAAATGGGGGTAAATGATGATTTATTGCGCCGTCCAACCACCATCAACGGGCAATGAAATTCCCGTGATGCTGGAACTTGCAACCCCTAAAAAAACTAATATCGCATTACCGATATGTTCAGAAGGAATCGCGCGTTTATTTGGTTGTTTTTGCAAAAACATTTCTTCCAGCGCATCCGCAACCGAAATAGATTTTTCCCGTGCGCGGTCATTAATTTGCTTTTCCACCAACGGAGTCATAACCACGCCCGGACAAATCGCATTGCAAGTAATATTTTGCTTGGCATTTTCCAAAGCCGTTGCCTTGGTCAAGCCGATAATGCCGTGTTTGGCGGCAATATAAGCCGATTTATCAGGCGAAGCAACTAACCCATGCACCGAAGCCACATTAATAATCCGTCCAAAATTATTTTTTTGCATTGATGGCAAAATCGCTTTTGTCGCATGAAAAGCTGCCGATAAATTTATCGCAATCACCCAATCCCATTTATTTTCTGGAAATTCTTCAATGCGGTTAACATGTTGCACGCCCGCATTATTGATTAAAATATCAATTTTACCGAATTTAGCTAAGGAACTTGCAACCATATCTTGAATTTCATGCGGTTTTGTCATGTCGGCACCGTGATAAATCGCTTTGATTTTATATTGTTTTTCAAGTGATTGGCGAATTTTCTCAATTTCTTCGCTGTTGCCTAAGCCATTTAAAACTAAATTTACGCCGTGCGAAGCCAAAACTTGCGCCATGGCTAAACCAATACCGCTTGTTGAACCTGTAATTATTGCATTTTGATTTTTCATTATTATACCTTTGTTGTTATCTCGCTATTATACAATACACCAAGATAAACTTCAAGCGGTTTGAATCATGGTATAGAATAAAAAAAAATTATGCAATCGCCCCTAATTAAAGCTTGATTATAATAAGAATCTGATTAAAATGTTAATTATGGCGATGGAACAAAATAAATTTTCAACAAATTCGCAAGTATTGGAACGCACCAAACTTGATAAACCGCCTTTATACCAAGTTTTTTTACTTAATGACGATTATACACCCATGGATTTTGTTGTGGAGGTATTAATTAGCGTATTTTTCAAAACACCCGAAGAAGCAACGAAAATCATGCTTAATGTCCATGTAAGTGGCAAGGGATTATGCGGTAAATTCCCCAAAGAAATTGCGCAAATTAAGGTGAATCAAGTAATGTCAAGCGCACGGCAGAATCAGCATCCCTTGCAATGTATTTATGAAAAGGAATAACATGAGCGAAAAACCAAGAAAAATGATGACAAGAGCGCAAATTCATAAGCGCAATGCCCCGCAACAAAACCATGGTAATTCAAATGAAATATTGCAACAATTGCAAAAGATTTTTGGACAAAATTCAGGGCAGGGCGCAACGAATAATTCTTTGCCAAGCCCAATGCCCAAAACGATGTTGGGGCATAATAACCCCCCCGAAGATTATAATTCGGATTTGCCCGAAACTATCAGCAATCTTTCGGTTTCATATGAATCGCGTGAAGATAGGCTTATGCTAAGGGCGGGCACAACGCAATATCGCGAATTTCGTTATTGGATTACTTATCGTTTATATCGGTTGTTATTGGGTTTATTTAATCAAATTGAAGATGCGGGGCTTGACCCCAATATTCCCGAAGTATCCAAGCAAGCTGTGCGCGAATTTCAACGCGAAAGAAACCTGCAAGGCACGAATTTTAACGAAGAAATTGCCAAAGACCGCCCATATCTGCCGATTTTTGGCGAAAACCCGCTGTTAATTGATAAAATTGAAGCAAAAGTTAGCAAAAAAATCATTCAATTTGTCTTTACCAGTGATAAGCAAGTTACTTCGTTACCTTTGCCACGCGAAACGGCGATTGCCCTTCGCCATATGATGAATCAAGCGGCAAGTCGCGCCGAATGGGATAATCAACCAATATATCAAAAATCTTCCAAAGATGAACCAGATAATACCAAACCAACCCCCGTGATATTAAATTAACATGAACCAAAAATCATTAGACGAATATTTAAGATTAGGGCAGATTTATTATGCCAAAGGGCATTATTTTGAAGCTTTAAACGAATTTGAAGGGGCATATCGCATCAACCCCGAAGATTGCGAAATTTTGGAATGGCGCGGGGAAATTGCGATAAGGCTTGATGATTATGACACTGCTGCGCAAGTATTAACCATGGCGCGCGATAATTTTTCGGAAAAATTTAATGATTGGTCGCAATTGGGTTTGGCTTTATATGAGTGCAGGCGCGCAACCGAAGCGGTATCGGCACTTACCCGTGCGATTGAACGGGACACCAATGATATTATTGCCCATGCAAATTTAGGGCGGGCATTGTATGAAATGTTTTTGAGCGAAGATAAAGACGAAGCCATCACTATCGCCAAAAAATGGATGCGGCAATTTCCCGAAAATCCCGATGCTAAACATATGGGGGCGGCGATTGCGAACGAAGCATTACCTGATAGGGCGAATCCAGAATTTATTGGCGGGTTATTTGACGATTTTGCCGAAAATTTTGATTATAGCCTGTCGCAACTTGGCTATCAAGTGCCCAAGAAATTAATTAATCTTTTGCATCATCATATTAACCCAAAATCTGAAGGCTTAAAAATTCTAGATTTAGGGTGCGGGACGGGGGCTTTGGGCGCAGAATTTGTTAAGCAATTTCCATTAAAGATTGATAAATTAATCGGCATTGACTTGTCGTATAAAATGCTGAACAAAGCCGAAAATCATGGAATTTATACGCAATTAATCCGCACGGATATAGTTGATTATTTAAATATTGAAAATCAATCATTTGATTTAATTTTGGCGGGCGATGTTTTATGTTATTTTGGCTTATTGGATAATATTATGCCTGCGATTAAATACGCCCTGAAACCTTCGGGATTATTGGCTTTTTCTTTGGAATTATTGCCCCCAGCGGTTGGCATGTATCAATTACATGCTTCGGGACGATATAGGCATCAAGAAAATTATATTAATGCCTTGATGATTGCCCATAATATGCCCCAAATTACCGAAGAAAAATGTATTTTGCGGTATGAATATCAACAACCAGTAAATGGTGTGGTGAAATTATGGCAAAAAACACAAATGGGGTTTAATGTCTGATTTTCTTTTTGATAAAATTTGCTTGGTGGGGGTTGGTTTAATCGGCTCGTCCATTGGTCATGCAGTGCAAAAACATGGTGGTTTGGCGCGCGAAGTCATGGGATTGGAAATTAATCAAGATTTAGTTGGGCGCGCCTTAAAATCAGGGGCGGTTCATAAAGCGACTGATGATATTAAAACAGCATTGGACGGGGCAAATTGCATTATCTTATGCGTGCCCGTTGGCGCGATAGCTAGCGTATTGCAACGGCTTGCCGATTTTATGTCGCCCGATATGATTTTATCGGATGTTGGTTCGGTGAAAAAATCTGTCATGAAGGATATGCAGCAAATTGCCCCAAAATTTGTGCGCATAATTCCGTGTCATCCTTTGGCGGGCACGGAACATTCGGGTCCAGAATCGGGTTATGCAACTTTATTTGTGAACCGATATTGCATTATTACCCCGCCCGATAATGTTCATGAGAAATCTTTGGACAAGATGAAATTATTTTGGCAATCCATGGGGGCGATTGTTGAAACCATGTCCGCCGACCATCACGATAAAGTATTGGCAATTACTTCGCATTTGCCGCATTTAATCGCATATACAATTGTTGGCACGGCATCAGAACTTGAAGATAGGCTTAAAAACGAAGGCTTAAAAGATGATTCGCAAATTCATAGCGGCGAAATTATTAAATATTCCGCCACGGGCTTTCGTGATTTTACGCGTATAGCTGCTTCGGACCCGACAATGTGGCGTGATGTATTTTTAAATAATGGTCCCGCGGTGCTAGATTTTTTAGGAAGATTGCAGGAGGATTTGGCATTAATGTCAAGGGCAATTCGCGATAAAGATGGCGAAAAGCTTTTTAATTGGTTTACGAAAACGCGGGCGATTCGCCGTTCAATCACCGAAATGAAACAAGATTTTAAAGATGATGTTAAAAAATAATCACCAAATTAAACCAATTTTTTCCAATGAATTTGTGAAATTTTCAATCATTGATTCAACGGGTTTGATTTTTTTAACATATAGCGCAAAATTAAATGTGCTAAATTATGATATGGTGATGGCGATATTAAGCCAGCTTAAAATCTGGCGTGATGATACGGATATTACCCAAGTTATCATTAATGCCGAAGGGGATAAGGCGTTTTGTGCGGGCGGTGATATATCGCAAATTTACCACGCGTTTGGCAAAGAAATAAATTTTCCAAGATTTTATTTATATAATGAATATTTATTAAATACGATTATCAAGGAATATCCCAAACCGATTATTTCGCTGATGTTTGGTATAACCATGGGCGGTGGGGTTGGAATCGGCGGGCATTGTTCGCACCGCTTAGTTTTTGCGTCAAGTAAGGTTGCTATGCCAGAATGTAATATTGGTTTTATTCCCGATGTTGGCGGATCATATTTATTAAAATCTGCTCCAAATACCAGCGGAATATATTATGGCTTGACGGGCAGTATAATGAATCCTGCTGATGCAATTTATTGTGGGTTTGCCGATTATTATGCCGATGAAATGCCCCGCGAAGAAATTATCAAGCATGTCATTAAAGATGGCACAAATTATCTTGATAAGAATTTCCCCAAAAAACTTGCCGACCAAGAAAATAATATATTGCAAGGCGAATTAATGGCGCATTTATTTAATCATGATGATTTGCAAATAATCATCGCCAAATGCCAAGCTGATTCCAGTGAAATTGCCAAACAAGCGTTGTGCGCTATGAATAAAAATTCGCATTTATCAAAAAATATCACGCTTAGGCACTTGCGCGATATTAAAAATGATAATTTTCGGCAAGTTATTCGTAAAGAATACCGAATTGCAGAACGCCTCGGAAGGAATCTTGAATGCAAGGAAGGCATAAGGGCGCAAATTATTGATAAAGACCGCAACCCAAAATGGCACGGCACAATTAATGATAAATTTGATATAAATAGTTTTTTTGCGCCCCTTGATGATGAATTAAAATTTGAACTTATTTCTTAAAATTTGGTTTATTCATGCGGTTACAAGATTTTTTTGATAGTTTGCAATACAGAAATTATATTTTTTCTGAGATAATAATTAATGAAAAAATTGAAATATTTTATGATTTATTGCCCGCATTGGAATTATTTGAATCGCAATCATATATTCGTGCATTTAACGAGTTTAATAAGCTTGAAAATCGTTCCAAACTTTATAATCGCATTAAATATTTTTATTTATTATTATGTAAATCGCAACTTATTATTAATGAAAATGAAATTAATAATATTGTCGCAAATTTTAATAAATTGCACCAAAATTATGGCTGTATGGCTTCGTTATTTGAAATTGGGCAATTATTAGCGGCAAGTAATCCAGATGAAGCACTGAAATATTTCGCGTTATATTATGATAATAATTTAAACATGTTAAGAAATCTTGATTTTAGTGGCACATATCAGCAAACATTGGTTTTTATTGAATGTTATAGTAAATTTGTTGCAGAAAAACCTGATTTTATTGACCCACAAAAAATTGGCATCAATGACATATCGGCACAAGAATCTCATTTTGATTTTAGTGATTATTTAATGTTTAACCCATACCCGCACGATAATAAAGTCGGCGATAGTTATATTTTGGCTTCGTTGTTAAAATATATTAAGGATAAATTCCAAAAGAAAATTATTGTTTTTACGCAAACGAATAAAATCCCAATATTTAAATTTTATGATTATATTGATGCGGTTTTGCCGATGGAATCATATCAAAATATTGTATGGCAATTGCCAAAATCCAATAAATTCAAAATTGGGTCTGTGTTTCATTATCATTATGGATTCGCCCATATTTCCAATACGCCTTCGCCATATTTAAGTGATTTTTTAGCGCGAAAATTAGGCTTAAAAGATATTAACTTCGTTGCACCATATCAATCCAATTTGGCAATGAAAATTAATGCCTGTAAAATGCTTCATCAGCTTAATTTAACGAAGAATAAAACAATAATTTTTAATAAATATTCCAATACCATAAAGCTTAAAATATTGGGTGATGATTTTTGGATTAATCTTGCTATACAATGCCAAAATCTTGGTTATGAAGTGGTATTTAATGATTCGCAAGCTTTTCTTGATTTTAAAACTTGTTTTGTGCCATATCAATATTTAGCCGAATTTGCAGAGCTTTGCGGGTGTTTAATAACCGTGCGCACAGGAATTTGCGATATAATTGCCAATCAGAATCCTGATGGCAAGATGATTATTATCATGAATAATCAACAACAATTCCCAATGGGTTATTTTTCATTAAAATTAATGTATAATAATCAAAATATTCTTGAATGCCATGAAAATAATATTGATGAATTGCATCAACAAATTTTTGAATATCTTGACAATAATTTCGCTTTGGGTAATAAGAAAAACACTTGATTATTGCGGGTAAATATCATAAAAGAGCAAATATGAAAATAAAATCAGAATTTTGTCAAATTATAACAGAACGCGGATTGGGGCATCAATTCACGAATCTTGAAGCCTTAGATAATTTATTGGCGCGCGAAAAAAATATACCTTGTTATATTGGGTTTGATGCCACGGCAAGCTCATTGCATGTTGGCAGTCTTTTGCCGATAATGATTCTTCGGCATTTTCAAAAATCAGGGCATAAACCCATTGTTTTAATGGGTGGTGGCACGACAATGGTGGGCGACCCATCAGGCAAAGACGAAGCGCGTAAAATAATTACGCCCGAAATTATTCATGAAAATATCCAAGGAATCCAAAAAATATTCGCTAAATTCCTTACATTTGGTGATTCGGGCAATGATGCCATGATGGCGAATAACGCTGAATGGTTATTACCGCTAAATTATATTGAATTTTTACGCGATATTGGGCAATTCGTATCCGTCAACCGCATGTTGCAAATGGATTCGGTGAAATCGCGACTTGAACGCGAAAGTCATCTTAGCTTTTTGGAATTTAATTATATGGTTTTGCAAGCTTATGATTTTATGGAATTGCACCGAAGATATAAATGCCGTTTGCAAATGGGCGGTTCTGACCAATGGGGCAATATCGTCAGTGGTATTGAGCTTGCCCATAAGATAGATGGTGCAGAGCTTTTTGGTCTAACCACGCCATTATTAACGACTTCTTCGGGGGCGAAAATGGGCAAATCCGCCAAAGGCGCGGTCTGGCTTAACGAAGATTTATTAAGTTCATATGATTATTGGCAATTTTGGCGCAATACCGAAGATGCCGATGTTGTTAGATTCCTTAAAATCTTTACCGAAATTCCATTGCCTGAAATTGAAAAATTAAGCAAATTACAAGGGCAAGAAATTAATGAAGCGAAAATTATCCTTGCCAATCACGCAACTACTATGGTGCATGGTGCAGAAAAATCAAAATCTGCGTTTGAAACTGCGCAAAATCTTTATAGCGCGGGTGTTATGGGCGGCGATATTGCGCAATATAAATTGTCAAATTACCCTATAAATATCGTTAATTTATTGGTTGATTGCGGTTTTTGTTCGTCAAATTCTGATGCCAGACGCAATATCCAAGGTGGCGCAATCCGCCTTAATGATAGGGTAATAAGCGATGCTAATTTTCAAATTACCAATAATGAAATGATAAATAATACGGCAAAATTATCCTTTGGCAAGAAAAAACACCTGCAAATAATTTTGTAAATTCAAATTTGAATTTTTTGTAAAAAAATATTTGACAGATATAAAAAATTATGATAAGCTAACATTAAAATAGTGAGGTATTTTATGAGTAAAATTGAACCAATTACTAGTGGCTCTAGAATTTTAAGTCGGGAGGCTACGCCAATTTTAAAGAATTTAAATGAAATTCAACCAAGTAGAGGCGATATTGCGAAGCCTAGATTCGTGCAGGATAAAGTTTCTGTAAGTGAAGATGCGGCTAAAAAACAACAATAATTATCTTAAAAAATCAGCAACTACATATAGCCCATTTTGCTGTTTTGCAAGCCAGCTTGCAAGTTTAATTGCGCCATCAGCGAATAATGCCCTATCATTTGCGCGATGCGAAAGGGTAATCATATCATTTTTACCCGCAAAAATAACGCTATGGTCGCCAATGACTTGTCCGCCACGCAATGATGCAAAGCCAATTTTACTTTCTTCGCGCCCTTGATTGTTAAAGCCAAGATGATGGGTATGAATCTGGGAATTATATTCTTTGCCTAAACCCTTGGCAACAGATTCTGCCAATAAAATTGCGGTGCCAGATGGGGAATCTTTTTTTTGCCGATGGTGCATTTCAAGAATTTCAATATCATAGTCGGCTAATTGTTGCGCAGCCTTTTCAACAAGTTGTGATAGAATATGCACGCCTAAGCTTGTATTATTTGCATGAAGGCACGCAATTTTTGCAGAAGCCTGCTTGATAGTCGCAAAATGCGATTCGGACAATCCCGTAATACAGCATAAATACGCAGTTTTATTTTTAATGGCATGGGTGATGTTGGAATTAATCGCATCAGCATTGCTGAAATCTATAACAACATCTGTATTTGCCCAATCGGCATGAACAATATCAGTATAATGAATATCGCCAATTTTTTGCCCAATTAATGGGTGATTTTCACGAATAATTGCGCAAGTAATATTTTGATTATATAAATTACAAGCCGAAATTACAGCATTTCCCATTCTTCCATTTGCACCAATAACTCCAATATTAACCTTGTTCATAATGGTTATTTTACGGTTATTTTGCGTTGCTCAGTAAAAAGGGCAGGAAAATATGAAATATGATTTTGGTCGGTAATTAATAATTGCAATATATGCGAACCGGGCGGTAAATCTAACTCATATTCTATTTCGCCATTTCCCAAGTGAATATCTTTTGGAATAAGTTGCGGACCGGGTTTGAACGCATCATCATTTTTTATCATGGTTACTATATCTTGCCTGTCATATAAAATATGAAAATGCGACGAACCTTTTTTCTTGGTTGATGCAATATCAAGATTTGTTGCGGACATTTTGAATTTTACAGGATTCGCAACAACTGAATTTGCCTTAGGTTCGTCCCAAGTAATTGTCGCACCAGCAGGTAATTTTGTGCGTTGCGCATATAATGGGCTTAAATTAACTAAAATAAAGCCAATTAGCGATAATATTAAATATTTTTTCATTTGATTGTTAATTTAATTCTGTCTGATGCAACGATAGGGTAATGCGCAATATGATTTAAGTCGCCCAATACTAATTGTAAAAAATATTCACCGGGGGGCAATCGTAAAGAATATTTAAATGACCCGTCGCCTAAATGTATATCATCAACATCAAAAATAGGAGGCTGTGATTTTGCAGAATCTTTTTTCACACGGCTTAAATAATCTGGTTTATTGATTAAAATATGAAAATGCGCTTTGTTTTTAACTTCCTTGGGTCCAATTTCAATGCCCTCAGAATTAAACTGCAACTTAATTTCGGCGCCAGTTAGTAAATTTTCTGAATCTATTACAGCACCATTAGAAGGAAATTCCCAATAGATTTTTGCGCCCTTTGGCGATAAAGTTCTGTTATATTCTTGGGTATTGGCATAGCCAACAAGTAGTGCTAAACCCATAACAATTGCTGTAATTTTCATTATACACACCTTAATTGTAAATCATCATTAAAACATAACAAAATTATAATCGCATGTCAAGAAAATATCTATTTTTTTATAAAATTAAATCATGACTTGCGAATCACGCATTCAATTTGTTTTTTCTTCAAGTTTAAGCAAGCTGCTTGGGCATTTTTTTGCGTAAGACTGCTTATCATTGCCCTAAAAAAAACTTTTTTATTATTTTGAATTTTTGAAACTTCATAATCAGCATCGCGTTTGATGCTTGTCGGTAAGAAGTTAAGTGCGTGCTTGATTCGTTCATTCGCATCTTGTTTTTTGGAAAATGAGCCAACTTGAATCATAAAATCATCATTTGCCTTAGCTTTTTGCATGTTTTTAACGGGTTTTGTGTTATTGACCATAGTTATTGGTTTAGAATTTTTACTTAAATTAGCTTCATTAGTATAATCATCAGCCCGTTTAGTATATTTACTTAGCAAATCAACCATTATTCTGTCGCGAATCGCCCCAGTTTGCCCGCCTAAAACAACCGCAACTACGCGTTTATTATCAATTTCTGCGGAAGTTAAAAGATTATAACCGCTTAAATTAATATACCCTGTTTTCATGCCGTCCGCACCAGCAAACATATCTAAAACTCGGTTATGTCCGCCGTAAGTATTGCCTTCAAATTCAAAACTCCGCAGTGAAAAATAATGATAATATTGCGGAAAATCTTGAATCATTCTTCTGCCTAATTGCGCAAGGTCAAATGCAGTCGTAATTTGCTGATTATCGGGCAATCCAGACGCATTTTGGAATGTAGTTTTTGCCATGCCAATTTGACGGGCTTTACGGGTCATGAGTCTTGCAAATTCCTCTTCGTCGCCGCCACCTAAATATTCACCAACGGCGGTTGCAACATCATTGGCGGAACGAACAACCATCGCGCGAATCGCTGTATCAACGGGAATTACATCGCCCTGACGCAAATTTAGCTTTGTCGGCGAAGCCATTGATGCTTGTTTAGAAACTGGAATTAAGGTATCCATGGTAATTTTACCCTCCGACAAGCGTTCAAACAACATATATAATGTCATAACTTTGGTAATGGAAGCGGGATAAGCTAATTCTTGCTCTTCGGTTGCTTGTAATATTTTACCACTTTGTTGTTCTACAACTATTGTGGAAAATTGCCCGCGTTGTGCGTGCGAATTATTAGTGGTAATTAATGTTGCCAAAAAAAACACAGCACAATACGCAATATTGCTTAAAAATTTCTTCTTCATTAGGTTTCACCTTAATTTGTTGCTTTACGACACTCTTTGAGGTGTCTTGGGAATATTATATTTAATTTTATTATTAAATCAAGTTATTTTTTTACTTAATGTTATAATTTTTTTTGAAATAATTGTAAATATTACTTGCAATATTAATTAATATTTGATATTCTTGATTTAAGAATAAAAATATCATGGAAAACATGAAATGAAGAATCATCAACGCGATACTAATTCAATAATTAAACAAGCCGTAATTATATTTATTGGCTTCGGTTTACCATTTTACCTGTTTTTTCACATTTTAACGGGCGAGAGGTCGTGGGCTTCCTTGGACAGAAAAACTAATATTTTAAATCAAAAAATTGATTATTTATCGCAATTAGAGGAAAATAATAAAATCACAGAAAAAAAATTGATTTTATTGCAAGATAAAAAAATTGACCAAGATTTATTGGAAGAGCTTGCCCGCAAGAATCTTGGCTTGATTTACCAAAATGAAATTCGGATAAAAGAGTAAATTATTTCTTGCTTTAATGGTAATTTTAGCCTATAAATGAATAAATTGTTATTATTGCATAGTTTATAATAACGATAAAATATTTTTTTGTGTTTATTTATGCCAATAAGCTTATTGGCGCACGAGTATCCACAAGCATAAAAACAGGCGACAGAATTTATTTTGATTTAATTTCGGTTAAAGGCAATAATTAATTCATCAGCGATTGATTAATATTGCGCATGGCTTCATGCCAATCATGACGGGTTTTTTGTTGCGATATGTTTAAATTCGGATACCAATAAGATGGCTGGTTAAGCGGATACCATCGCCAACAACTATCGGCTCTGTTCGGCATATAACAGGGCAAATCCATGCTTGCCCCCAAATGAATTAACGCCGAATCAACGCTTATTAAGGCATCGCAATTTTTTAAAATTGCACAAGCGGTTGCAAAATCGCCCAAGCGATTTCCTAAATCATGGACAAATAATTCTTGATAAATTTGCTTGACTAATGGCGGGAAGGGGGGCGGTTGCAAGCCAATAATATAATATTTATGGTGTAAATTTTTTAATTCGCGCCATGCTTCAATTGGTGGAACTCTGCGGGCATGAATAAATCCAAATTGCCCATCATGGCGTCCAGCGCAAACAAGCGCAAGAATATTTTTGCCCCCCGCAAGCTTTTTTAATTCGTGATACCAATTTTTAATCTCGGCTTCATCGGCTTGCCAATTTGGAGCTTTGCCAACGGCGTGATTCATTTTTGACCCCATAAAATTATGGATTAACCACAGACCTTGAATGAAATTATGTTCAATTTCTAAGCCATTTTTTGTGTGAATCGCCCCAAAAGCATCAGAAAATTCCTTGATTTTAAGATGCTTGAAGTTAATTTGCATTAAGCGCAATAATGCTTGCGGTGCGCGAATAGAAATGGCGCGGGCTTTGTTAAAATATGGCATGTCGTAAATATTTTCTAAATATCGGCTTGCCATGAACGAATCACCAAAACCAAGATTTGCCGCCAAGACAATATCTTGATTCGTTAAATCTTGCCCCCAAAATTCGGGGATTTTGCCTTGTAATTTTGGTATATAATCAATTTGCCCTTGTTTAAGATAATCAAAACCAATGTCCCATTGCCCTTGCCGCAAGTAGAATTCTCCGCTAAAATGGCAAAAATATGCCGATTTTATGCCTAATTCATTGGCTTGAGCGATAATTTCAAGGGCAAGTTCATCGTGAGAAAGCCAATCGCATAATGGCACTAAGAAATCAAACAAATTTTCAGTAATTACGCCAGATTGGCGGGCATATAATAAATGTTCAAGGGAATCTTGGCACTTTCCCAAGAAAAATTCACAAATTCCAAGCGTGTAATTTAATATGGCATGGGTTGCATTATTATGGTATTCGGGGTATAATTCCGTAGTAATTTGCAAAAAATTTTGACGCGATAATAAGGTTAAACACCTTACTGACAAGGCGTCTTGGAAATTCATAAGGTTTGATTTATGCGGGTTGTGCATTTTTTTCTTGATTTTTGTTTTAATCTGTATATATTGTGGTTAATGGATTTCATAAGCCATTACAATAATTATTTAACAATTAAAAGGAAAAATCATGAGCAATGTTGCAGAGCGCGTAAAGAAAATTGTCGTCGACCACTTAGGCGTTGATGAAGCGAAAGTTACCGAAAATGCAAGTTTTATAGATGATTTAGGAGCCGATTCTTTGGATACCGTTGAATTAGTCATGGCGTTTGAAGAAGAATTTGGTTGTGAAATTTCGGATGATGCAGCGGAAAAAATCACCACGGTTGCCGATGCTATCAAATATATTACTGAAAACACAAAATAATTAAAAATGCGGCGCGTAGTTGTCACTGGCTTGGGGATAGTGAGTCCTTTGGGCATTGGCATTTCTAAGGTCTGGCATAATCTTATTAATGGTAAATCTGGAATAAGTAAAATAACGCAATTTGATGTGTCGGATTTGGCTTGTCAAATTGCGGGTTTTGCCGTTGATACAGATGACGAAGATAAAAAAATTAATTTAGATAAATATATAAACCCCAAAGAACAAAAGAAAATGGGGCGATTTATCCAAATGGCGTGTATTGCCGCCGCCGAAGCAGTTAATGATGCGGGCATTACAAGCTTAACCGAAGAAGAATCATGGCGCGCGGGCGTGATGATGGGTTCGGGTATTGGTGGCTTGCAGGGCATTGAAGAAACAACGCAAACCCTTCTTGAAAAAGGGGTGCGCCGTGTAAGCCCGTTTTTCGTGCCAGCGAATTTGATTAATTTAACTTCTGGATTTATTTCAATTTTTCATGGATTGCGCGGTCCGAACAGCGCGGTTGCGACTGCGTGTGCATCTGGAACGCATGCGATTGGCGATTCCGCGCGAATGATTCAATACGGGTCGGCGGATATTATGGTTTGTGGTGGCGCCGAATCACCGATTAGCCGATTAGGCATTGCCGGATTTATCGCGACAAGGGCTTTGGCAACTTCGTTTAACGACAATCCAACCGAAGCATCGCGCCCATATGATTCGCGCCGTGAAGGTTTTGTCATGGGTGAGGGGTCAGGGGTTTTAGTCTTAGAAGAATATGAACATGCAAAAAAACGCGGGGCGAAAATTTACGCCGAAGTCATTGGTTATGGCATGTCCGGTGATGGTTATCACTTAACCGCCCCCCCCGAAGACGGCAATGGCGGATTTCGTGCAATGCAAACAGCCGTGCAAGATGCTAAAATTAGCACGGATAAAATTGGCTATATTAATGCGCATGGCACTTCAACCCCTTTGGGTGATGAAATTGAATTAAGGGCAATTCATCGGTTGTTTGGCGATAATAATTGCGCAAATTTAGCCGTTTCTTCGACAAAATCGGCAACGGGGCATTTATTGGGTGCGGCGGGTGCAATTGAAGCGATTTTCAGTATAATGGCATTGCAAGAACAAATTTTGCCCCCGACTTTAAATCTTCATGACCCTTGCCCGCATTTTGGGTTGAATTTAGTGCCGCTTATTGCGCAAGAAAAGAAAATTGATAAGGTTTTATCAAACAGCTTTGGGTTTGGTGGCACTAATGCGTCAATAATATTTCAAAAATCGTGAAAATATCATTAATTATTTCAATATTTGTTGCTTTGGTTTTGGGCATTGGCTTTGGCTATTATCATTATAGCGATTTTTATGCAAAACGAAATATTGATTCGGTCGTTGTTGATATTGAAAAAGGGGCAACATATAATGATGTTGGCGATATTTTGGCAAAAAATAAAGTAATTGATAATCCAATTGCCTTTAATTATTTGGCGCGAATTATTTTTTTTGGTAAAACATTCAAGGCTGGTGAATATGAATTTGGCGGCGAATTATCGCCATTTGAAATTGCATTGAAAATCATCAAGCATCAAGTTATTCAATATAATATCACTATCCCTGAGGGGTTTACAGCCAAACAAATCGTTGAAATTCTTTATAAATTACCAAAATTACAAGGCGAAATAGACAAAATTCCAGACGAAGGCTCGCTTTTTCCAGATACTTGGGTTTATATCAAGGGCGATTCAAGAATGACATTATTAACGCTTATGCAAAAAAAAATGGATAAAGAATTAGATAAAATTTGGCAAAATAAAGGCGATATTAACCCGATTAAATCCAAAGTAGAGTTGCTTATCTTGGCTTCGTTAATTGAAAAAGAAACTGGCATTGCGTCAGAACGCCCAATAGTTTCAGGGGTATTTTATAACCGATTGCGCATGAATATGAAATTGCAATCTGACCCAACCACAATTTACCCATTATCAAATTTTACGGGCGATTTAAATCGTTATTTAACCAAAAAAGATTTGGAATCAATCAATGAATGGAATACATATACCCGTGAAGGCTTGCCGAAAACTCCTATATGCAACCCGTCCTTAGCCGCGATTCAAGCTGCCGCCGACCCAGCAACCCATAAATATTTATTTTTTGTGGCGAACGGCAACCGCGGGCACAGCTTTGCCGAAACTTACGCACAACATAAACGAAATGTTGAAGCGTATAGGTTGTTGAATTAATATTCAGCGCGGTTTATATATCGCGCATTATAATATTCAGACGCAAATGTTTTTAATGCTCTTTTATATTCATTGACATCTTTTGTTAATAATACACGCACTAGATAATTTTTTAAAATTTTATATTGCTTCGCAATGTCAATTATAAATTGTTCAATTAATTTAGAATCATCATATTTGTTAATTGAATTTTTCATTGTTTCAATTAAATATAATGGGCAAATCAGTTCATAACACAATATCAAGGCTGCATCTTCTTGTATTTGTAAATGGGTATGTTTTTTGCCTTGAATGAATTTAATCGCTAAATCTGTAATATCCTCTGGGTTTTTCTTATAATTTTCTTCTTCTGCTATGGCATTAGAAAATTCCTTTACTTCAGTTTTTCCGCTCCATTCTAAATATTTTAACTTATTATCTTTAGATTTGTAATTAATTGCTAAAGCTAAATGCAATAATTCTTTGAATATAACCATTCGGTATTTGCATATACCTTCGCCATCTTTAATATCTGTTAAACTAGAATTAAAGCAAATTTTTTCGTCATATAAAATATATACATCGTAAGTATCATTTTCTTCATTATCGTAGATAAATATATGTCCAGCAACGCCAATATTAACTTTTTTTGTATAAATTTTTGCATTGCAAATTTTTGCAAAAATATTTAAAGTGTCCTCGGTATTTAATGGTTTAAATTCATCAATTGATTTATATTTTTCATGATTTAATATGTCAAACTTACCGCTTTTCGGCGTGAGCAACATACCAAATATCTGTGAAACTTTATTCATAAACTATTCCAGAATATTATTTATCGTGGAATTCTTGTTTAAATGTGCCATTTTCAATGTCATCAAAAAGTCCATTTAAAGCATTTGCTAGTTTTTGTTCTAATTCTTTGTCGGGTATCTTATTTTCATAGCCATCAGTGTCGCTGAAAATGCCCAAAAGTCTATAGCCGGGTTTTATACCCCGTTCAACTGCTTTTAAATATTCTGATTTTTCACCTGACATGTAATCCCTTACTGCAATATTAATGCCTAATTAATGAAAATATAACATATTTTTCTGATAAATCAAGAGAAAAATAACTTAAATGATAAATTATATAAAAAGCAAAAAACTCATATCGGGCAACCGCTTTGCTTGCATTTTTCCATCGCATAAGCCTTGCATTTTGGGCATTGCACTAAATCTGTCGGAATTTGGCTTTTCGCATGATTTTTTTTGGCTTTTTTGCGATCATGCGCAAAATAAAAGAAAAATAATGCGACCGCAGCACCAATAATAATTAAGAATCTTGTTATCCAACCCATGGGTTTATGACCTTTGCGTGATGTAATATTGCCAATGCTTCTTCTGTAAAGACATGTTCTTCATTATGCAAGCAAATTTTAGGTAAAATTTGAAAATTTGCGGGTTTATTTGGCGAATATCGCCCAATAATTTTCTTGATAGGTTTGGAATCACCAACAGACAAAGGCAAAATTTGCAAATCACCTTGATTATAAATAGCTTTGATGGCTTGAATATTTTGCATATCATGGTTAAAATAAATCACGCCATTGGGGTTTAAGCATTGCAAGCATTGATTAAGCCATTCTTGAAATGTAAAGCCAACCGCAAATTTTGCCACCCGCTTTAATTGATTGGGCGAAGGAAATGAATCATTATAATAAGGCGGATTAGTCATTATTATGTCGTATTTTTTCTCGCATTTAAAAATATCAGATTGAATTATATTGATAATTTTATGTAATTTATTGTCGTGAATATTTTCATGCAATAATTTTGCGTATTGTTCATTAATTTCCCAAGCGTCAATTTTGGCATGAATTTCAAGGTTGTTATAAGCAAATGCCAGCGATATTGCACCAACGCCCGCCCCAAAATCAGCTATATTGCCATTTATGGCGGGAATTGTCGCGGCTAAAATTACGGATTCGCTGGAAATGCGGTATGAATCTTTCCATTGTTTGACAGAGATTCTGCCGCCCAAAATTGAATCAATTGTTATAGACATTATGGATAAATTGCCCAATATTATCGCTGATATTGTTAATTTTTGGCACAAGATTCATATCAAGATAACCCGAAGACTTAATTAAAATCGTGTGCATACCAATTTCATGGGGATATTGCAAATTAAGCGCAATATCTTCAACCATTACTGATTTTTTTGGGTCAAATTTCATTTTTGCAAATATTCTGTCAAAGGCTTCGGGTGCGGGTTTTGGCGTGTATAAAGCATCGCAAACATCGTAAATCCCATCAAAAACTTCCAATGGAATTAGCAATTGTTTTAAGACACTTTTGGCGTGGCTTACCGAACCATTGGTAAAAATAATCTTGCGGGCATTCATATTTTCCAACGCTGATTTCAGTAATAAATCAGGCTTAATGTAAGAATAATCAATATTATGCACAAAATCCATATAATCAGTCGGATTAACTTCATGATTCGCCATTAATCCAGCTAAGGTTGTGCCGTATTTAGCATAATATTCTTTTTGGAATTTTTTGGCTTGATAAGCATCAACGGATAATTGCGTCATGATAAATTCCCCCATTAATTTTTCAATTTGGGGGAATAAATCGCATGATTCGGGGTAAAGAGTATTATCTAAATCAAAAACCCATAATTCCTTTTGGCGCAAATTTTCATTCATTAACAATGCCGAAAATATCGCGTAAAATCAGAAGGCTGCATGGAAGATTCATAAGCGTCAAATTCACTTAAATGAAATAAATGTAATTTTTCGTGCATCATCTTGCCGAATACTTCTTTGGCAAAAGCAGATTTTTTGAACGCCAATATGGCTTCCAGCCATCGGGTCGGAAATTTCGGCGGGTAATCAAACCCCGTGCCGCGTTCGGCGCGTTCGGGCGGGGTAATTTTATCCATTAAACCCTTGCGCACTGATGCTAAAATTGCGGTTGCCACAAAATATGGATTCGCATCAGCCCCAGCCACGCGGTGCTCAAGGCGTGTATTACGCGCATCAGACAAAGGCACGCGATAAGCAACAGACCTGTCATTAACATTCCATGCGCTGTTCACGGGTGAATAAGCGGTTGCCTTGGAATATCGGCGATATGAATTAGCGTTTGGTGCTAATAACATCATAAAATCCTTGGTATATTTCATTGACCCGCCAATTGCGTGCAATAAATTATCGTTAACTTTTGGTTCGCCTTCGTCATCAATGCCTTCTTCAAAAATATTTTTACCATTTTCGTCTAAGATTGACAAATGCGTATGCAAGCCTGAACCCGCCCATTCGCCAAAAGGTTTCGCCATAAAAGTTGCTTCAAGCCCATGTTTGCGGGCGATGGCTTTAATTGCGCGCCGATACATCATTGCTTGGTCGCAAAGCACTAAGGGATCCTCGTAATAACTTAAATTAACTTCATATTGGCATGGCGCGTATTCCTTGGAAGTGGAACATGGCTCCATTCCTTGTGTTTCAAGGGCTTCGTTGACTTCGTTAAGCACGGTGTCAAATGCTTCAAGCTCCTGCATACCAAGGCATTGAATGTCGTTTTGCTCAATTTCATCTTCCTCTTCGGAAGCTAAAATTGGCGCGCCATCGGCTCCTAAATCTGATTTGCAAAGGTAAAATTCAAATTCAAACGCCATAATAGGCTTTAATCCCATGGCGCGAAATCGGCGCACTTCGCGGTTTAATAATCGGCGCGGGTCGCCATAAAACGGCATACCATGGCGCATGGTTTGATAGCCTAAAATTTGGGCGCGGGGTTCTTCAACCCATGGCACACGGCAAATTGTGCCCGCAACGGGCATGACGCGAAAATCAGGGTCGCCATCTTCGCCACCTTCGGGCAAGTGAAAGCAATTAGCACCGCTTAAATCTAATAAAGGTATGGAACTTGGTAATTGAACGCCGCCTTTGATAATTTTATCGGCGTCACGGATGGGAATTCTTTTTCCCCTTAAATGCCCCGAGAATGTCGGGATTAAGACATCAATTGATATAATGTCGGGATTTTGTTTTAAAAAATTTTCAATTTCACTTTTTGTTGAATTATTTTGTGATATTACCATGATTAAAATAGGCTTTCTTAGCGAAAGTCTAAAATTTTCTCCTATTGTTGTTGAATTAATTTTTATATCATAGTATATATTATGGTAATATTCAACTAAATTCAATGTTGCGGCGCACAAAATATGACTAATTGTATAATTAACGACTTAAAATTCCAAAAATTACCCCATATTGATTGGAAAATTGATACGAATTTGATTCAATATACCCAAGCCATTGATTTTATGGCGAATCGCGTGGAAGCCATCAAGAATCAAGAAAAATCCAGCATGATTTGGCTTTTGCAACACCCAAAAACTTATACCGCGGGCACTTCGGCGAATATCGCCCGCGATTGCTTGGACAAAGAAATTGAAATTATTCCAACGGGCAGGGGGGGTAAATTAACTTATCATGGACCGGGGCAACAAATTATTTACGCCATGCTTGATTTACGAATCATCGGCAAAGATGTGCATTGTTTCGTGCGGGCTTTGGAACATTGGACAGCGAAAATCTTAGCAGAATTTGGTATAATCGCCCAAATTCGTGAGGGGCGCGTCGGGTTATGGGTGGATATGAACAATGGCAAAGAAGCCAAAATTGCCGCCATCGGCGTGCGTATTTCGCATTGGATAGCCTATCACGGCATCGCGATTAATATTAACCCAAACCTTGAAGATTTTCAAAAAATCGTGCCGTGCGGGCTTAACCCCCATGAATTTGGCATTACATCGCTTAGTGATTTAGGAATATCGTGTGATATTGCTAAACTTCACGATATAATCAAAAAAACTTGCCCGTTTTAGCATTGAAATGCTTTTTAAAGATTTTAAGAAATTTACCATTTCTCTTAGTATTGGAGGTAAATAACTGAGATTGTGTGTCGCAAACAGATGTGTGTTTATTAATTACAATTTCGTTATTCTTGCAAAAAATTTATTGATAAAATTAAAAAATACAAAAATCCGTTATTAAATGTAAATTTTGGCTCGTTTGACCAAGTTATTCCCAATCACGCGCAAGATTTTTTATATCTTGACCCGCCGTATTTTTTGGAAAAAGATGCTGATAATAAAATGTTCAAGGGTATATACCCAAATGCAAATTTTGATGTGCATCATTCGGGTTTTGACCACGAAAAATTGCGCGATTTGTTGTATAATCACAAGGGCAGTTTTATTTTATCTTATAATAATTGTGCAACTATCCGCGAATATTACCGCGACTTTCAACAATTTTTTCCTAAATGGCATTATTCATATGCTTTGGGGGAAACGCGCATTGGCAAAAACAAAGCCGAAATCGGCAATCAACCGAAATTATCCCATGAAATTTTAATTGTTAAAATTTAGGGGGGGTAAGAATTTATCGCAGATAAAGGCTATACCAGCATGTAAAATAGCCAAAATATATGATAAGTTAAAGAATAGAAAAAATCTTAATATATTTTTAGAAAATAATATTTCTAATATTTATACACCTTCAGCATGCCATCAATTTATATTAGAATTAGAATGCAATAAAATATTTACTATAAATTTTGATACTTAAATTGAAGAAGTAGCAGCATTGGGAACAGATTATGAGATTATTTCTAATGGGAAAGCTTACTTTGAAGCTTGTAAATTAAAAAGTAAAACAAAATTAATCTTTACTATGATTGAGTATACGCCTTAATCACAACAAATGCAAGCGGATAATTTTTTTAATTTGAATTAATAATTTGACAATATATTGACTTATCGGTTGTATAATGATAATAATATATTGTAATTTTGATTTCCTCGTGATTAATGATTGGATTTATTGGTTTTTCAGTTATGAAGCTAGAAGTGGAAATTACAATTAAAGTTGGTAATATAAACTATTTTAATTTAGTATAAATTTTTTTCATAAAAATTATAATCTAAATTTGAAGTAATAGGCTTATATTGTTAAAAAATTTAATTTATTGAGAAGTTTGTATGAAAAATTTAATGGAATTGGAAAGTAAATCAGGCAAAATTTGGGAAGAATTTTGCGATAGGATGTTATCGAAAAAATTTGGCGATAATTACATTGAGGTAAGTGATAAAGATAAAGGTGATAAAGGAATTGATGGTTATGATGATACACATATTTTTCAATGCTATGGAATGGAAAATGCAAATAAAACAAATGATTTGGTATTAATTAGATCCAAACTAAACACAGACATTAAAAAATTAGAAACAAAGAAAGAGTTGATTAAAGAAATTTTAGGTGAAAGATTGATTAAATACTATATTTTACTAGTAAATAGAGTTGATTTAGGAAGTAGCGAATATAATACATTAATGAATGATGTAAGTAAAAAATTACTTGCATTTAATTTGCCATTTATTGATATAAACGCTCAAGTTATCATTAAAGGAATCCATTATATTGAAAATGAATATATGGGGTATGAATTAAAAAAAATAGATATTTCTATTCCAGACAATCTGAAGAATAATGAACTTTTTTTAAAAGTAAAAAGTAAATTTTTAAAAATACTTAACGAAAATGAAGCGGAAGAAATGACTTATGAATTATTTATTAAATATTTTACACAAAAGGCACAATATCAAGATTTTTCAAAGAATGAACCAGTGTTGTATCAGAAATTCAATAGCCAAAAACAAGAAGCCCACAATCAACTTAATCAAATTAAAATAATAAATTCAGACCAATCAAAAGTTTTTGAAAAATCAAAAAATATTCTAAAAGAATATATCAATATATCGTTAAAAGAAGAAATTGAGTTTAACTCTTTAAGTCAATTAATTGACTATTGGATTACCCAATGGTTAGTTGATTGTCCTTTAGATTTTAAAGAAAGAAAAAATTATAATGGATAATTTATTTGATTTTGATAGAAATACATCTCTATACACTCCGATTGATATTCATCTTGGGCATAGATTGGGCAAAATTGTAATCTCAATTAAGTATTGCAAAAATGAAAAATCTACTATTTATCAATTGCACTATTTTAATTCACTATTTTATCAAAGAGCAAAGAGCGATTTTATTATTGATCCATATGTTATAATGGCTCTAAATTATGCTATCGGCTTTGAATTAATTGAAGCAAATATAAATTCAAAAAATACTGAGTTTACACTAACGCAAAAAGGATATGAACTATTAGAATATATTATTAAAAACAATATTATGGAAAAAATTTTGGAAATTGCAGAAAATCATAAAAATTTATCAAACACAAAAGCAACCAAGGAATATAGTAATGAAGATTAAATTTAATAAATTAAAGCTACAAATTACAATTGATAATAAAAGTAGCCCAACCATCGTGAAGGAATTTCAATTTAGCAATGGTATCAATTTAATTTTATCTAATGAAAACTCAGCGGGCAAGAGTTGCATAATTAATTCTTTAATTTATAGTTTAGGGTTAATGGATAATATTTCTATTTCCGCATTAACAGCCGAAGAATTAACATTACATAATGGTAACTACGCAGTAATAAAATCTGAGATATGGCTTGAAATTGAAAATGAAGAGAATAAAATTATTACAATATACAGAGTGCCAAGGAGTGACAACCAAAATCAAAATAGTAAAATAGCAGTTGTTTATGAAGATAATTTAGAAAATTATGACAAAAACAATAATCGGCGTGTGTTACAACATAAAAATAAAGGCTATTCAAACCCAGATGGCTTTCATAGATATTTGTGTAAGTTTATTGGATACCATACACCTGATACGGAAGAAAAATTTGAACAAGATTATTTATATCTAGAATATATTACCTCAGCAATTTTTGTAGAACAACAAAGAGGGTGGTCGGGAATTATGGCAAATAAACCAAATTACATTACTAATGGAGTTTCAATAACTATTAGTGAAATTTTAGGTTTGAATTCTTTTGATTTATATAAACGAGAACAAATGATTAAAAGAGATATAAATGAGAATAATATTGAATTTAAAACAAACTATAAAATTGCAAATGATTTAGCGAGCAATCAAAGCTTAGCAATACATGGAAAGACAGACATAATTAATAATTTTAAAGAATTTAAATTATTTAAAAATGATGTGGCACTTGAATACTTAATTGATAATTTATATGAAGAAATTAAAAAAATTAAGCATGAAATGAAAATTCCAAACGAGGCATTTGAATTTATGCCTGAAATAACTTCAAAGCTTGATGAAGCAAATAGTTTTTTGCAAACAATTGATAGTGAAATTAAAGCCAATAAAAACTTAAAAAAACAAAAAGAAAATTTATTAATTACTTTAAAGGATTCTGTAAATAAATTTGATTTAGATATCAATAGATTTACCCAAGAAGAGCGTTTATTAACATATTTTGGAAAAAGTAGAGACAAAAGGCTGGATTGCCCTGTATGCCAACAAGAAATTAATCAGCTTTTAGTAAAGCAAGACAAATTAGATAATTTTAAATCAATTGAAGAAAATGTAAATTTTTTAAAGAAACAAAAAAATTTAATTAATGAAATAATTGTTCACAATGAAATACTAATTAAAGAATATGAAATAGTAATTAATTCTAAAATGTCTGAGCGAATAAAAATTTTAAATTTGAAAAGAACAATCTATGATTCATTAAAAAAATATATGCGACCAGATTTAAACATTCTAGCACAACAATTAGCGGAAAATGAGATAAATAGACATAAATTAAATGACTTAAATATTACAATTCAATCTATTAACAAAAAATGTCTTGAATTAAAGGAACAATTTAGTGCACTTGAATTACAAAAACAGAGTATAAAATCAGAAAAAGAGAATTTAAATATTCAAAGTACCGATTTGGTTAAAAAATTTGAAAACAAATTTAAATCATACTTATCTTTTTTTGGTTATAACTCAATCCCTATTTCTGATGATATTATTATTAAATTAGATAAGTATTTACCCCAATATCGGCGTGGAGATATATATGATCATTCAGCAAGTGATAATATTAGATTGATATGGGCTTATACTTTGGCGTTAATGTCGTGCAAGGATAACTCAGAATATTCTAAACATTTAGGATTCACAATATTGGACGGGATAGGCAATCAAGAAGTAGAAAAAGAATCTCAAAAATTATTATTTGATTTGGTAGCAAGAAAAGCATTCAATGGTCAAATATTTTTATCTGCACTTGATGATACAGATGAATTAGATAAATATGCAAGAAAATACAATAACATTAATATCATAAATTTGGGCGATGAGCGATTATTTCATTAAATTTCTTTTTATTCTTTTTGATTTCGTTTGATTGAAAAGAATTTTCACATGAAATTAAATCATGGATGGTTTTTAATTTTTCAAGTATTTCAGTAAATGTAATTATCATGGCAAATGCATACGGATTAATTTTGCGGGTTAAGCTCAATAAGGGAAAGCAGATAATTGGTATTGAGGCAAGCTTTCATAAATTTTCGTGAATTTGGCATTTTATTCTTATCAAGTTTTAATAAATTTAGACAGAATCTGCGAATAGTAGCATAATTTAAGGGCGAATTGTCTTTTTTAGCATAATGAAAGTCTTCGCCCATATCCACATCCAAAACCCAACGCAAATGTATCATGACTTGGTATGCCATTTGGTAATTCCAAATATTTTCTTAAAAATTCTTCGCGCTCTATGCCGTAATGGTAAAATGCCGTGTAATCCTTAAATCCACTTAATGTGGCAAATATTGAAATGATTATTATGTCGCCTAATTTGTGCTTTAATGCATTGCCTTTGCGATAATCCTCTATTCCTTCTATATTCGTTTATACGAAGCGATATTGTCATAATTGCCTCCTATCCTTGAATTATTGACTCACAGAATAGAATCTTTTTTTAAGCAATTGTCAATTTATTTCTTTTGTCATATTACGGCAAAAATAAAGTCAATTATAGTTGCGCCCGATTTGTTGGTTAAATTAGCTTGATTTTAGATAGAAATTACCATGATGAATTTAATAGCAGTTAAAGTTGTAGTTTAAAAACTAATTTCAAAATTGGCATTTTGGCTATGTTATTTTTTGATGAAAGATACGCGGAAATTAATAACTAAACGCATTAATTGCGGGTGCGAATTTGGAAGTAACGAGGCGGTTAAAAAATTCCCCCAAGATTTGCTTGACATTAAGGATAAATTTAGGCAATTAAAATAATATAGTTTCTTGCATTAAGTTTTTTCTTTGCACTAATCGGTTAAAACTGCCCTCAAAATCCTCAAATACGGCTAGTATTCTGCGGTTTTTCGTTCAGTTTTGCCCTCTATTGCTTTGAAAATTTCTTAATGCATTTAAACTAATAATAAATATGAAAGGTAAAATATGAGTAATAAAATTTTAGTTCTGCCCGGTGATGGTATTGGTCCCGAAGTTATGGCGGTTTTTTACGCCGTTTGCGAATTTTTGGCAAAAAAATCAACATTTAATTATGATTTGGAATCTGATTTAGTTGGCGGGGCGTGTTATGATAAACACCAAGTTGCGATTACCGATGCCACCATGCAAAAAGCGTTAAATTCGCGTGCCGTGATGTTTGGCGCGGTTGGCGGTCCAAAATATGATAATGTGCCCCGTCATGCAAGACCAGAAGCGGGTTTATTAAGGTTAAGAAAAGAGCTTGATTTATTTGCAAATTTGCGCCCCGCCTTGACATTTCGTCCGCTTTTGGGTGCGTCAAGCCTTAAACCCGAAATTATTGATGGTTTAGATATTGTGATTGTGCGCGAATTAACTTCGGGCGTGTATTTCGGCGAACCAAGGGGTATGCAGGAATATAACGGCGTGATGCGGTGCATTGATACCCAAGCCTACACCGAAGCGGAAATTATCCGAATTGGCGAAGTCGCGTTTGAATTGGCGCGCAAACGGGGCAATAAAGTTCATTCGGCGGAAAAATCCAATGTGATGGAGACGGGGGCTTTTTGGAAAAAAATCATTACAAAATTGCACCAAGAAAAATATCAAGATGTGGAATTGCACCATATTCTTGCCGATAATTGCGCCATGCAATTAGTGCGCAACCCTAAACAATTTGATGTTATTGTCACCGATAATTTATTTGGTGATTTATTATCCGATGCGGCTGCTATGGCGACGGGGTCTTTGGGTATGTTGCCTTCGGCTTCGCTTGGCGCGGCTAAGGCTGACGGCACAAGATACGCGATGTATGAACCTGTGCATGGCTCGGCACCGGACATTGCGGGCAAAGACCTTGCGAATCCATTGGCAAATTTATTATCATTCGCTATGTGCTTGCGGTATAGTTTAAACCAAGAAAAAGACGCGTTAAATGTTGAACAAGCAATTTTAAATGTCTTAAATTCAGGCATTCGCACCAATGATATTAAATCAAGCGATACCACTAAAATTGTCGGCACCAAAGCCATGGGGCAAGCATTCTTAGCGGAATTAAACAAATTATATTAACAAATTAAGGAAAATCATGACAAAAATTATTGATGGCAAAAAATTCGCGGAAAATTTAACCGATAAAGTTGCCAAACAAGTCGCCGAATTTAAGGCGAAATATAATATCACCCCGGGTTTGACGGTGGTTTTGGTTGGGCATAATCCTGCGTCGGAGGTTTATGTCAAAAATAAAGTGCAAACAACCGAAAAAATTGGCATGAACAGCCGTGAAATTCGTTTGCCTGATACAACCACGCAAAGCGAATTATTAAAAGTCATTGATGAATTAAATCATGATGATTCGGTGCATGGGATTTTGGTGCAATTGCCGTTGCCCGCTGGACTTGATGATAATGAAATTATTCAACGCATTAACCCAAAAAAAGATGTAGATGGTTTTCATTTAATCAATGTTGGCTTATTATCAACGGGGGGTGCTGATGCGCTAATCCCTTGCACGCCATATGGTTGCTTGATGTTATTGCAGGATCATTTTGGTGATTTAAGTGGCTTGAAATGCGCCATTTTAGGCAGGTCAAATATTGTCGGCAAACCCATGGCGCAATTATTATTATCGGCAAACGCCACGGTGACGGTGATGCACAGCCGCACGAAAAATCTGGAAACAGAATTGCAACAATATGATGTTGTGGTTGCCGCAATTGGTAAGCCTGATTTTGTCAAGGGTGCTTGGTTGAAAAAAGGCGCGGTGGTTATTGATGTTGGCATTAATCGCTTGCAACGCGAAGATGGCAAAAATTACTTAACGGGCGATGTTGATTTTGCGTCGTGTGATGGTGTTGCGGGGGCAATAACCAAAGTGCCCGGTGGGGTGGGTCCTATGACGATTGCGTGTTTATTAAATAATTCCTTGATTGCAGCGACTAGAATCGTGCAAAATACGAAATAGCTAAACTACGCGATAATTGCCATTACCTTGGCTATCGGGCGGGAAATCGCCGTTAACGATACGCTCAACATATCTGATAATATTATGATATTCCATGGCTTTTATTTTATTGCGCATAATGGCATCTTGGGCTTTGGCGAAGATATTTTGCCTTATGGTATTGACGATAATTTCTACTGCTCCCTTAGGGTTTTTAATGTTAATGGGAATAATATTGCCCATGTCGTAATATTCGCCAACATTCGGCGCACCATAATAAAATACCACGCAACCGCAAATTAAACCATCACGCAATTTTTCGGTCATGTAATTATCATAAATATCATTTTCGCACGCAATAATATATTGATACGGGGCGCAAGCGTCAAATTTTTCGTCAATTGGTTTAATTTCACGGCAAAAAATATCAATATTTCCTGATAATATTTGCCCAACATGCCCCATAAATCGCACGCGGTTAAGATGGTCTTGGGTCATTAACTTAATGCTGGACACCATGGATAAAAGCTTGTTTTTTGGCAAGCCTTGCATGATGTCTTGATATTGAATCATTTTATTTAATATTTGGCTAGGTTTATATGATTTACCAAATTGCGTGGTGGAACTGGGCGCAATTATCCAAACACCTTGATAATTTTCTGGGCGCGGGCTGGGACTCATCACAAAGCCATAATGATTAAGAATATTCACTGATTGCGTTTGCAATTGCTGGGGTTCTAAAATTGCAATGATGCGCTTTGATTTTGGTGTATTTTGAAAATCTGGCAAATCATGGGTTGCTTCGGCAAAAATCCATTCGTTAATTTCGGGTGAATCATGGCTTATTAATTGAATATTTTGCATTATCCCATCGTGATTGGGGGTAAAAATATTTTTATTATGCTCAAACATAAGTTGATTATATTCAGGGTGAAAAGTAAAATATCGGATATTAATCATCTTTGTTCCTTGTGGTAAGCGATTTTATTAAAATTCTTATTGGTTTGTCAAGCTATTAAACAAATTTAGATAAAAATTTAGAATAAATATTGATTTTTTTAATTATAATGCTTATTTAATCAAAATAAACAACAAGAGGATAATATGACAACACAAACATTCAATGCCGAAGTCGGACGCTTATTAGATATTATGGCGAATGCCTTATATTCCGAACGGGAAATTTTTATTCGTGAATTAACCGCTAATGCCGCAGATGCTTGTGAAAAGCGGCGATTTCTTGCGCTTGAAAATGGCAAATTATCCGCCAAAGAGCAACCAAAAATTACTATCAGCGTTCAAGATGGTAAATTAATCATCGCCGATAATGGCATCGGCATGAATCACCAAGATTTAGTGGATAATTTAGGAACTATCGCAAGGTCGGGCACGAAAAAATTTATGGAATCCGTGCAAAATAAAGATACGAAAGACTTAATCGGGCAATTTGGCGTGGGTTTTTATTCGGCATTTATGGTTGCGAATCTTATTGAAGTTTATAGCCAAAAAGCGGGCGAAAGCCAAGTATATAAATGGCAAAGCGATGGTAAATCTGATTTTACTATCACCGAATCTGATGAAAAATTATCCGATGGTGGCACGAAAATTATCGTGCATTTAAAAACCGATGCCAATGAATTTGTTGATAAATTTCGTGTTAGCTCAGTCGTGAAACGCTGGTCTGATTATTTGCCCGTGCCAATTTTTTGGCACGGATTAGATAATGAAATTGAACAATTAAATCAAGCTAAATCATTGTGGCGTATGGATCCGACGACAATTTCTAATGAAGATTATTTGCAATTTTATAAATCAAGCGCGATGCAATTTGACGAACCTTTTGCCGTTATTCACACGCGCCCCGAAGGAATCGTGAATTATCAAGCTTTATTATATGTGCCAACCCAGCAACCGCATGATTTATTTACCCAACCAGATATGAATCGGGTGAAATTATATATTAAACGCATGTTTATTACCGATAATTGCAAGGGTATAATTCCAAATTATTTAAGATTTATTTCGGGCGTGGTTGAATGCGATGATATGCCCTTAAATATCAGCCGTGAAATGTTGCAATTATCGCCAATAACTGCAAAAATTAAGCAAGGCTTAACCAAGAAAATTTTAAGCGAATTAAAGAAAAAATTAAAAGACGCCCCCGCCACCTATGACTTATTTTATCAAAAAATGGGTAAAGTAATCAAAGAGGGGCTTTATGAACAAAACGGGAATTTTACCAAGGAAATTTTTGAATTAGTCCGCTTTGCCGTCAATAATAACCATGATTATATTGGTTTGGACGATTATATTGATGCCATGAAGCCCAATCAAAATGAAATTTATTATTTGCCCGGGCATAATGAAGCGGCTTTGCGTGCCAGCCCCCATCTTGAAGGCTTTAATGCCCGCGGGATACAAGTGCTTTTATTTACCGACCCAATTGATACATTTTGGGTAATGAATAATGGCGAATATCGCGATAAGAAATTTGTGTCTATTCTTAATGCAGGCATTGATTTAAGTGGATATGAGCGCACCGATGGCAAAAAGCCTGAGGATAATTCCGCAAATTCCGCGGATATTAACGCGCTTATCGCCAGAATGAAAAATATTTTGGGGCAATCAGTCAATGATATTGTGGTGTCCGCAAATATGACAGATTCCCCGCTTAGGCTTGTTGCCAGCAAAGACGCGCCCGATATTGCCACGCAAAATTTATTGCGGTCTATGAATCCTCAAAGCATGGATATGATGGATTTTGCGCCCGTAATGGAAATAAACGCGCATCATGCTTTGATAAAAAAATTAGCATCGCAAGCTGTGCTTGATGAAAATCAAATTTTATTGCTTTTTGATGCGGCTTTGGTTGCAAATGGGCAAACCCCAAAATCAGAAGCCGATTTTGTCAGCCGAATTTTTAAAATTTTATCGTAAATCGTCAATAAAATAAATTGGGTGATTTTTGGTAAGAATACAAATTAAACAATTATTGACAAACCATTATTTTATGGTATTATTTGCCAATAAGGAATAATTATGACTGGCGTTTCAATTAATTTATCGCAATTTATACCGCAAAAAGAAAACAAAGAATTGTCGCGCGCAATATCTGTGTTGGTGCGCGAACGGCAATATGAAAAAGCCCGCATTGAATTAGAAAAATATATTGAAATGCACCCGCGCACTGTGTGGGCGCGCCATCAATTATCTTTAATTTACTATCAGCTTGGGCGGGTGGATTTAGCGATTGAATATTTAGAAAAATTAATTGAAATGGATCCCGAAAATGCTGATTATGCGCTGGCTTTGGGCAGTTTATCATATGATAATACTAGCAACCAAGATTTTGAAAAGGCAATTAAATATCTGGAAAAAGCATTGGAAAAAAAACCGAATGACCATCATGCTTGGCGTAATTATGGGGTTACATTATATCAAAATGGGCGGGTTGAAGAGGGGTTTAATGCGCTTTTTAAATCATGTATGCTGAATCCCGATGATTTTGTCACGAATAATTCATTATGTATGTATTTGGAACAAAAGGGGCGTAATATGGAAGCGCGCGCCCATGGTGCCATGGCGATGTTGTCCAAACATAAAAAAGCAATGGATACATTTAATTTATGGAAGGATAGGTTGGATTTATCGTTGCAACCTAAACCCGTATATAAACATGGACAAATTAATGTGATGAGCTTTTCTTTATGGGGCGATAATCCGACTTATACGCATGGCGCGGTGGAAAATGTTGAAAAAATGGGTAAGTTTTTTCCGGGGTGGATATGCCGTTTTTATCATGACGAAACCGTGCCGCAACATATTATCCGTAAACTACACGCGCTTAAAGCGCAAACTATTTTAGTTGATAAAGAATTAAGCGCGCTTGCTGGTGGAAATTGGCGTTTTAGCGTGGCAAATGACCCAGATGTTTATTATTTTTGTTGCCGTGATGCTGATTGTCGCCCCTCTGAACGCGAGGCAGCATCCGTTAATGAATGGCTGGCAAGTGGTAAGTCTTTTCATGTCATGCGTGATGATATTTGGCATTGTGAAGTGATGCTGGCGGGGCTTTGGGGCGGGACAGCAATGATGTTGCCCGATATGTTAAAAATGGGCAAGGCGACATATGATAATTCGGTGCGCCGTTGGGACGACCAAGAATTCTTACGCGATTATATCTGGCCTTTAATTCATACGGATGCGATGATTCACGATAATAATTATCGGCAATTAGGGGCAAAACCGCATCCGATTCCACGCCCAGTTGGCAAAGAACATATCGGTTTTGGGCATCGTTTAGCGAAACCAATAACCGAAGTTAAATCATTTACATTAAACGAAGGAAAATCTTTAAATGAGCGGATTGAAGAAATTGTCCGCGAACAGCTTGATAAAAACCCCAATACTCAAGAAATATTTTTAGATATAGGACCGAATCGCCGCGTGCGCGTTGCCCGCAATGGTGATTCCAATACATTTACCATGTCAGAAGAGGTTGTATAATGTCATTTCCAATGCCCAAAATGCCCCCATTTGTTGAATCGCCAGTCGGTGAAGCAAAAGTTAGAGATTACACCGCAAAAATCCTTAAATCATTTAGCGATCATTTGATTACAATTCATCAGCAAAATAAAAGCTTAACGCAAAATGATATTTTAATTTTACTAAATGCCTATACTTTAAGCGAAGACGAAGCTTTTCGCGCATTATATTCAACTGCTTGGAAAAATTTTCATAAAACCATGTTTTTTTCCTATTTTGATACGAAAAAATACGATATTTTAGACCGATTATTTGAATTGCAACTTCAGCATTTATTGGTTGATGCAAAAACCGAACCAGTTCCCGGCGAAAAAATTCCTGATTATGTTTCGGTTGGTTTGCTTGCGGGCATAAGATTTTTAGTCGGCGCCGATAATTATGGCAGATTAGAAACCGAAGCCGTGCAATTAGCGCAATCTTTGGAACATTTAAATCGCGGGGCAATTTTATGGGAAATCGTAATTGAATCCAAAGAAATTGAAATTATTTATTTTAATGCCATTATGTATTTATTGCAAAATTTCACGGAATTTGAACGGCGATTCGTTTGGATGCAAAATATGATAGATTCCAATCGCCCACCAATTCAAAGTGGCGGTTTTCCTTGGGTAATGTCAAGATTGGATTTTTGTGTTTTGGTTGATGCGATTTTACTGCCTTTGCGCACCGCATTTAATGCAAGACTTGAATTAGACAGATTGCGTTCGGCATATGGTTATGCAAATATTAGTAAAATTCAAGGAATTATTGCGGAATTTGATAAATTTTATTATGATTTTAAAAAACCAGCCTAACCATGAATCAAACTATTTTAGATATTATTGACTTAAATTACCAAGCAAATCAAAAAAAAATTTTAGATAATGTCAGCTTACAAATTAAGCACGGCGATTTTATCACGATAATGGGACCCAATGGCGCGGGAAAATCAGTTTTATTAAAAATAATTGCGGGGATTCTTGCGCCAACTTCGGGGCAAATAAATCGCGAAAAGCAATTGCAAATTGGTTATATGCCCCAAAAACTACCCATTGACAAATCAATGCCCATGAAGGTTAAAGATTTTTTATCATATTTGCGTAAAAATACGCCCCAAGAATTCGCCGAAATATGCGAAAAATTGCATTTATCGGCGATTTTAGACCAATATGCTTATAATTTATCGGGTGGCGAATTGCAAAGAGTGATTTTGGCGCGTTGTTTATTAAAAAATCCTGATATTTTACTTTTGGACGAACCGACGCAAAATTTGGATTATAAAAGCCAATTAGAATTTTATGATTTTATTGAAAAAATTTATCAAACGCAAAAAATGGCAATTATTATGGTGTCGCATGATTTGCATTTTGTCATGTCGTCTTCCACGCAAATTATTTGTTTATATCATCATATTTGTTGCCGTGGCGATGCAAATTCCATAAGCCAAGCCCCAGAATTTCAAAAGATTTTTGGCGACCATTCCGCAAAAATAGGATTTTTCCAGCATCATCAACACGACCATCATCACGACCATTCCCATGATTGAAATTATTATTCCCATTTGCGCCATTGGTATTTGCTTGGCAATCATCACCGGTTTTATTGGACCTTTTATTGTATGGCGGCGCATGGCGTATTTCAGCGATTCCTTGTCGCATAGCGCATTGTTGGGCGTGGCGATGGGGGTTTTACTTAATATTAACCCATCAATTTTTATTGCGTTTTTTGCCATGGGTTTTGCCTTGATTTTAACTATTTTGAAACATACGAAAATCTTAGCCATAGATAGTTTATTGGGGATTTTAGCCCATTTTTGTTTAGCCGCAGGAATCATTATTTTTAGTATTTTGCAATTACCGCAAAATATCTTATATCAAAGCCTTTTTGGTGATATTTTAAGCGCAGATTGGGTTGATGTTTTCAGTTTTGCTGTGCTTGCCATCGTGGTTGTATGCTTAATTACGAAATTTTTTCATCAATTATTATTAATAACAATTAACGAAGATTACGCAAAATCCGAAGGCATTAATACGAATCTTTATGCGGTGGCTACTTTGGTTATTTTAAGCATCGTCATAACAATTGCGACTAAAATTGTCGGAATTTTATTAATAAGCGCGATGATTATTATTCCTGCCGCTGCCGCCAGATTATTGGCAAAATCGCCGTGGAGCATGGTAATAATTGCTTGTATTGTCGGATTTATTGCGGTTTTGGGCGGAATTAGCATGAGCTTTTTTTATGATTACCCCACGGGACCCGCCATTATCATCGGCGCGTTTAGTATTTTCACGATTATGGCATTTGCCCGCATTATTGCTTCTAAAATTAATATACTCTGATTGCCGAATATTTTCATAAGCGCAGTGGCTTATAACTTTCGCTTTTAAATTTATATTGCCATCATAGTTTTTTTACTTAAAATTCGCCATATTTTTATTTGAATTAATAAAAAAAATACTTGACAATTACTTTAATCCCATGTATAACCATAAAATCCCATTTGGAAAACAACAGGCGTTAAGATCTGTGAAAGAGGGTGAGTATGCAACTGTTTACAGGCACGCATTTATTTGTGATTGATGATAAAAATCGGGTATCTTTGCCCGCGGATTATCGTTCATGTCTTGGCGACCGACGCGTATTCTATTTATTCCCTTCTCCTTTTGTGTTATCATGTGAAGCGTGCTCAGCGGAATATATTGGTCAATTGGCTGACAATTTCGCTGGGCAAGCGTCCATATTCTCCGCCGAAGAGCAAGTGTTTAATAGTTTTTTTGCCAACGCGGTAAGCGTGCTTTGCGATTCCACAGGGCGATTTATTTTGCCGGAAAAATTAGCCGAACATTGCCAAATAACCAAACAATCAGGTGTTGTATTTGCCGGCGCGGGATACAGATTCCAAATTTGGAACGAAGATTTATATAAAAAACATTGCACGGATTTGCCCCAAATTCCAACGACTTATTTCAAGCGGGGTTAATCATGCAGCATATTCCCGTTTTACTTAATGAAGTTATAAAATTTTTAAATCCCCAAAATAATGGCGTATATTGCGATGTAACCTTTGGGCAAGGGGGCATGAGTAAGGCAATTTTGGAGCATAATCCTGCCATGCTTTACGCGCTTGACAGGGACGAAATCGCCATGCAAAAAGCGAATGAAATTAACGCCAAAAATTTCCAATTTTGCCGCGGTAATTTCAGCGACTTGATGGCAAGCCATAATTTGCAACCGCAAAGCCTTGATGGGTTATTATGCGATTGCGGTATTTCTTCGCCCCAAATTGATTCATCAGAACGGGGGTTTTCTTTTAAATATGATGCGCCGCTTGATATGCGTATGGATAACACGCAAAAATTAACCGCTGATGATGTTGTTAATCGCTATGAATATGCGCAATTAGTCAAAATTTTTTATGAATATGGCGAAGAGCCACAGGCAAAATTTTTTGCGAAAACGATTATTGCCCATCGCCCGATAAGCACAGCAAAACAGCTTGCCGATTTATTGGCAAGTAAGGCTTATTACCAAAAAACTCACCCCGCAACCCGCGTGTTTCAGGCAATTCGCATTGAAGTCAACCAAGAAATCCAAGAAATCCAAAATTTTTTAAGCTTTGCCAGTGATTTATTAAAACCCAATGGGCGATTGGTGATGATAAGTTTTCATTCCATTGAAGACAGGTTAATTAAGAATAAATTTATTAATTTGACTAAACCACCACCGCATGGTTCGCGCCATATTCCAATTGCGCCAACCGAATACCAAATAAATTTTCAAAATTTAACCCCAAAACCCATCATACCAACCCCCGAAGAAATCAGCAAAAATCCCCGTTCCCGTTCGGCAAAATTACGGGCAATCATAAGAAAATAATGGAGAATACCATGAGCATCAACCTAAAAATACTAATCGCTGGACTTTGGATATTAGTCGTATCCGTAAGTTCTATTGCTTTATTTCAAATTTCATTTCAAGTTGAAGAATTAGAAAAGAAAATCAAAATCCAAGATAAAAAAATCGCGGACGCAACCATAAAATCGGAAACTTTGCGTGCCGAATGGGCATATATTTCGCGTCCAGAACGCGTAAGCCAATTGGCATCATTGCTTTTGCCCCAAATGCAAGCCATGAATAAAGTGCAATATCAACCCGTTGCCAATATCCAAGAACGCAATAATTTCAACAAAAACAAACCCGTCATGGTTGTATACAAGCAAAATTAAAAGCTAATTTCTTAATCAAGAAATCATGGTTTTTCCATCATTTATGCTTGACAATTATGTCGCTTAATTTTCTAAATCTTTAATTATTTCATCGCCCGCAATATTGCGAATTTTAATCCGTTTGGGTTCTGATAAACTGGTGATAGTGCCGTCCCAAAATTGCTTGGTTTTTTTGCCATTAATGGTTGTATACCCCAATTTATCAATTTTAATTTCACTTATTGATTGCCAAATACCATCGGTTTTTGCATCCAATGAAATAAATTCAATCAATTCCAAACCATCAAGGCTGATAAAAATGGGTTTTTTACCCTTTTGTTTTTCGTTATATTCGCTAATTTTTTTATATAAATAATCTGATTTATAATAATCAATTTGCACCTGCCATTCGTTATTTTGGTTTGTTTTTTGGCACTTGGCTATATCCTCCAAAACAACATCATGCAGTATTTGTTTAAGGTCTATTAATTCAAATTGCAGGCTAATTGGGCGCGGGTTTATTTCATCAATAAATTTGTAAATTTCGTTAATATCCATAACATCTATATAGTAAATGCGAATTTTTTTGATATTCTCGTCCAATTTATCAATTTCTTGGGTCAATAAGGGGGCAAGAGAGTTTTTTTGTAAGAATCTCTGCTGTGAATCCTTAAAATCGGGCATAAAAACGGGTATTTTACCGAATTTTGGATCCATTACCGCCCCAAACCAAAAAGACGATAAATCGGTATTGCTGGTCCATAAACCATTGATCATTTTTGCCAATTTATCATTGGTTTGTTGCGGGTTGCGAAATAATCGTACACCATCTTGCACCTGATAAATTTGAAATTCTGCCCCCGCGGCAAATAATCGGTCACGGGCGGTTTGAATGGAATTAATGCCGACATCAACATGAATAAATTGCCGCCCCAAATCATTTGCAACTTTGGCGGTTACGCCACTGCCCCCAAAAAAATCGGCGATAATCATATTTTCATTGCTGGACGCTTTTATTATTCGTTCTAGTAATTTTTCGGGTTTCTGGGTGGCGTAGTCTAATATTTGATTTTTAAATCTTGCAGTAATAGCAATATCACTCCACCATGTTTCTAAAACTTTACCTTTATCTCTAAACTTCTGTAAATCTTCTTGACTCAAGTTGACATCACCAAAGGCTTTTCTTGGTTTCTGATTTTCGTCCTTAAATGGCACTCTTATTTCATCAGTATTGAATGTTATTGAATCTTTATTCTTTGCATAGAAGAATATTGTATCATGTTTGTTATTAAAAAATTGCAAGTGCGGACTTCCTGGTCCAGTATAACACCAAACAATCTCATTGACAAAATTCTCTTCGCCAAAAACTTCATCAAGTAATATTTTTACATAATGCCCAATATGCCAATCAAGATGCACATAAATACTGGCGTTATCGGACATAATTTCCTTAATTGCCCTTAAATTTTCATACATCCAATTTAAATAATCTTCCTTGCGCCATTTATCACCATACATTTTTTCGTCAAATGCTTGCAATTCATCATCGGTCATGGTGGTTTCAGCTTCAGCAATTTTTTCTGCCAATTTGGGGTTACGGCGGATATAAATTTTCTTGGCATAATCTGCCCCCGATGCAAATGGCGGGTCAATATATACCAAATCAACCTTGATATTATTATTTTTTAAATACGCGCAGGCGGTTAAGCATTCAGCACGCAACACTAAATTTTTACTATCCTTGCCCACTTGTTCAATTTTATCAAATTCAAACAAGGGCATGCCCAATTGGATATTTTGATAAACTTTATCATTATCGCGGTAATTTAAAAAACGGCGATGGCGGGCAACCAAATCAGAACTTAAAATTGCCTGCCCCTGCACAGGGTCTTTGGAATATGGGATATATTTAACGGGCATTTATAATCTCCTTAAAAAAATTCATTGATTTTTGCGCTTAATAATGCGGTGATATTATCGGATTCTTGAATATATAAAAATTCAAACTTGCCATTTTGGGCGGGAATAAAATCTTTCTCCATAAATTGCCGTTTGGGAATAAAATCGGTGGCAAATCCCGCGCCCTTGGTTTCCACAATTAAAACCTTGGCAATATTATTGTTATCATCACGGCTCATAATTAAAAAATCAGGCGTATAAACCCCTAAATTTTTATTATTATGCACGCATTTAATGCTAAATTCGGTTAAATGCCGTTCGCCATTATAATAAATTTCTAAATTTTTATCACGAAAATCTTGCAATTTTAG
Organism: Alphaproteobacteria bacterium; assembly: GCA_965262605.1. Classification (GTDB taxonomy): domain Bacteria; phylum Pseudomonadota; class Alphaproteobacteria; order JASGCL01; family JASGCL01; genus CBDHFN01. The sequence continues at coordinate 1,187,417 of CBDHFN010000003.1, forward strand.
AGTTTTGGTAAGTAATTCCCGTTCAAATAAGCTTTGGCGAAAAATATAGGGTAAATAATGCCCGTAAGAGTCTTTGTATTTTACAACATCGGCGACTTGTGATTGTAAATCAAGTATGAAATTGTCAAATGTTGGAATGAATTTTTTCATACCAGAATTTGTTAGATGTTCGCTTAATTCATTATATTTTATTTTTAATTCATTGTCATTATATTCAATTGGCATAATGCCCGATATATCGGCATCAATTATTGTTTCTACTTGGCTATGGGTTGGAAAAATATGTTTATCATTTTTATCATATTCGCCCAGCGCATTGACAATACATAAATCAGCGGTCGCAGGTATCCATTCTTTAGAAATATTACATTCATAAATTTCATAAAAACATTGTCTTAAAGCTTGATTAATATTATCTGTGGTGGTTTGAAAATATCGGATATTATCAGCAGATTCATTGGTTATTAAATCAAAAATTTTCTTAAATAATTCATGATATTGCAAAAATTCGCTATATTGTATAGTGGCAAAACCATCGCGGTAAATACCATATAACCAATTTGCATAATCAGCTATTTGTGTTGTTTCTGATTTTTTGGATTCTATGGTTTCATTGGTCGTTTCAAAATTTTTGATGGTAATAATTTCATGGCTATAAATTTTCGGTAAATTATCAAAATATTCATTTAATTTTTGCATGATTGGTTGCGAATCAATTACCCATTCGTTATATATAATCTTTAATTGATTAAAATTTATTTTTGGTAATTTAAGATGATTCATGCGCGGTATTTGCGGTTTGCTATTTTCATTTTTTATCGCTAATGCTTGAATTTCCTTGATACTGGTATTTTGTTCATGTTTTAATTGCTTGTCAAGCGTATCATAATTATCTTTACTTAACCAAATTAAAGCAGTTTGCTTATTATCATCACCAATTTGTCTTAGGCATCGACAAGAAACTTGTAAAACCATATTTTCTGAGCATGAACCCTTTTGTGATAAAATAACAGATGTTAAGCTTCGGCAATCCCATCCTTCCTTGCCAATGCCAACCAATAATATAAATTTTTTATTTGATAAGGGGGAATCTAATAATTCAAATTGACTTTCATTTTCAGCGGGGCATGAATATTCTTTATCCCCCCTGTGATATTTTAAAATTTCGCTGGGGTTAATATTGCATTGATTTGTTAAAATTGTGTATATTTCTTCTTCTAAAACTTTAATTGATGGGCAATAAATTGCGCATTTGGCTATAATGCTATTTTCATATTGTTTATTACCATAGTATTCTAAAAAATCATTAATTCCATTTTGTAATATTTCATTACGCGATAAACCAATACCATGTTTAACGATGGGTTTTTTCAAAAAAATATCAATTGCCCGTTTTAATGGGTAATAATAAATGGTATTGGTAATTTGTTTAAATTCCAATCCTGATTTCATTTTATCGGGTTTATTTAAATATGGCGTGCCCGAAAAACCCAAAACACTGATAATATTTTTTTGTTTTTGCCAATAATTTACAATTGCCCGCAAGCGTATGTCATCAGTTTGTGCATGGTGAACTTCGTCAATTATTATACTTAAATTGGGTATTTTACCAATGGTATTTTTTAAATCATTTTCGGGTAATTCCTTTGAATCAAATAATTGATTATTTTTATCAAATAATTTTTCTAAAATTACTTTTTCGGCATTAACGACAAAAACATTTCCAAATGGATTTTGCAATGAATTATTGACTTTGTTGGTATTTGGGTCGCGGGAATTAAATGATTTTTTACCATTTTTTGCCTCGTCCAGAATTTCAAATTTTAATTCATGTTTTAATTGGCTGGCGATGGGTTCTGGAAAAATCCATGCAGGGTCAAAATTTTGAATGTTTCTTAAACTGGGCGTGATGGAATTTTTTAATCCTGATGGGATTAAAACTAAAAAATTATGGGCAAAATTTTTATTATCTGGAAAAATTTTGCTAAAATATAAGTCAATATAGATAAAACAAGCCATTAAAAAAGTTTTACCTGCGCCCATTGGTAAGCTAAATAAATAGTCCGTATAATGGGCATTATAAAAAATTTCGTTTATTATATCTTCAAAATTTATTGTTTTACCTTCAAGAATATTAGCATATAATTTATTTGATTTAAGATTATTTGTTTCTAAATAATCAAATAATGCATATACAGATTTATTGCGTTGTAATAATTGGCGGGTATTTTGATTTATATTTAATTCGTCTAAATTTTTAATTTTGATAAAATCTCCATTTGAAAATAGTTTGGATATTGGCTTATTATCATAATATAATTTCAAAAAAAGGTAAGTTTCTATCGCTTCAATTTGCGCTAATCTTAAATATTTTTTTTCCTTAATATAATCAATAATTGATTTAATGCCACAATCCGAAGAGTGCAACCATTGATTTTTTTGCTCTTCAATAATTTTATCAAACATAAACAATTATCCTTTGAGCATTTTATTACATAATTCATTTTAGATGTCAAACGGATTTCCAATCAAATTTGTATATTTAATTTCAATTTTATAATATTAATTAATTTTGTAATGACGCAATTTTCGCTTTTGTGTTGCGGTATTTTATATTTATAAAAAACAATTGGGCGAAATTCATCGCCCAATTGCATTTAATTTGATTAGTTAAATTTTTTTTAATTATCTAACTAATTGGAGGATTGATTGTTGTTGCTGTGAAGCCAACGATAAGGCATTGACGCCTAATTGTTGTCTTGTTTGCAACGAAAGCAAGTTTGCACCTTCTTCGTTCAAATCTGCCAACACTAAATCGTCCGAACCTGATTGCAGGCGGCTGATATAACGGCTGGTGAAATCTAAACGAGTTTTCAGAATTGATGCGTTATTACCTAATTGCGTGCCAACCGAACGATTTTTATTAATTGCAATTTTAACCGTATCAATTAAGCCATTGACTTTTGCAACATTGGTGGCGTTATCACCAATATTGGTAAAGCCTTTCGCGTCACTTACATCATAACCTAATGCAACAAATGCTGTTGCTCTTTGCGCAGTACTTGTTAATACTTGTCCGTTTGCTTTAAATAATTTGTCGCCAGCAACTCTTGTAAATAATGATTTATCACTTACTGTGGATTCACTGCCATTTAAGTTATAACCATTGACCGACAATTGCGAAGCCGAGCGTTCGGAGAAACGAATTTCCAATTTGTTGTTTGAATTATTAAGCAAGTTTAGACCTTGATAAGTAGAGTCCTCTACGACATTGCTGATTTGACCGATAATGTCAAAAAATTGTCCCGTAGCGACTTTTCTTTCGGTTTGCGATGCTGACCTTGTGCCTTCAACAACACCTTGAAGTTGTTTAAGCAACGAGTCAATCGCATCCGTGCCTTCTAAAGCTGCGTTAATGGCGGAGATACCTTGCGAAATATCGTTTTTACGATCCGCAAAGTCCGATGCACGATTACCCAAAGAGCGCGACCGAAAGAAATTAACCGCATTGTCAGATACCGAATTAACGGACCGTCCTGTTGCTAATCTTAAAGTTGTTCTTTGCGCTAATTTGTCAGTTTCCTGCAAATTAAGCAATGATGATCTTTGTGATGATGATAATGTAATACCACTCATGTTGTGTTCCCTTTCTGAGGATTTAGTTAGGTTTTTCCTAACTTATTGGTTATTGATTATTTTTGTAAGATATTCTTACCCTACAATATAAATAATAATATAAACAAATATTGGAGTCAAGCATTATTTTTAAATATTTGCAATTATTTTTAAAATTATTGATTTTTATATGTTAATACATGGTATTACAATTAATAAATTATCAAAAAAAATCATTGATTTTTATTTAGTATATTATAATGATTGATTCATGACAAATAATTCTCATGACAAATAATTCGCAATTAACCATGGTGCTTGCCATGAAGCCAGAGGAAAGTAAATATTTCTCGGCTGCCCTTTTGCGGCATAATATTCGGCTAAATTTTGCCTTTGTTGAACGAATTGCGCAATTTGAAGCAATTCGCCATCGTATGAATCATTTCACGCGTATTTTATGTTTTTCTACTTTTGTTATTGTCCCCAAGCATATTATTGATTTGGTTGAAGGCAATTGTTATAATTTGCACCCCGCATCAGCGAAATATCCGGGGTTTGACCCAATTGGCATGGCGTTATATCATCAAGATAATGAATTTGGCGCAGTTTTGCATCAAATTGCCCCCAAAGTTGATTCGGGCGCAATCGTTAGCGAACGAAAATTTTCATTTAATGCCAATGCAACGCGCACTGACATTGCGATTGAAGCCTATAAATTAGGGGCAAGGTTAGTTACCGAATATAGCGAATTATTAGCCGACAACTTGACTCCGTTGCCAATTAATGATAAATTGCAATGGAATGAAAATTATCGCTCTTCACGGCAATTAGTGCGCGACATGAATAAAGTTGATTATGAATTACCGATTGAAGAGCAATTGCGAAGATATAAAGCTTTTGGTGATTGCAACCCCGAAGCAGGATTAAAGGAAATTTATTCATGAAAAAAAATAATGCAAATTTGCCGCAAAATATCAGTGAAGCTAAAATTATTATTAAAAAATTATTTGCCGAATCTGGCAATCGCCAATATGGTGGGGAACCCGTTAATCAGTTAGAACACGCTTTGCAATGCGCAGATTTAGCCCATCAAGCCCAAGCCCCAAATTATTTAATTGTTGCGGCTTTATTGCATGATATTGGGCATTTAATTAATGATTTGGGTGAAACGCCGACTTTGGATAAAATTGATGATATGCACCAATTTTACGCGGCTAAATTCTTGAAACCCGCGTATGGCGCGATGGTCGCAGATGCCGTCAAATATCATGTTGAAGCAAAACGATATTTATGCCAAGCAAAAAACGGCTATTTTGAAGCTTTATCGGCGGATTCCGTGCGCTCTTTGGCATTGCAAGGTGGTATTTATACCAAAGAACAAGCCAAAATTTTCATCAATAAACCTTACGCCAAAGACGCCGTGCAACTTAGAATTTGGGACGATTTAGCCAAAAAGGCAAATTACAAAACCCCAGATTTAGATTTTTTCTTAAATTTAATGGCTTGACAGCATGTTGGATTTTTTTCAATCAGTTTGTGGCGCGCAAAATATTCTGATAAATCAGCAAGATAAAGAGGCTTTTTTATGGGATTCGCGCCATAAATATCAAGGCAATTGTGATGCCGTGGTTTTGGTGGAAAATACCGAACAAGTGCAAAAAATCGTACGGTATTGCAATGAAAATAATATAGTTATCACCCCCCAAGGTGGCAATACCGGGCGATGCGCGGGGGCAACGCCCATGAATATCACGCGCAAAAATATACTCATCAATTGCCAAAAAATGCAAAAAATTGGCGAAATTGATATTGATAATTCCAGTATTATGGTGGATTCAGGGGTGATTTTGGCGAATTTATGCGAATTTGTGCAAAAATATGACAAATATTTCCCTTTATCGTTGGGGTCGTGGGGGTCTTGTCAAATTGGCGGGAATATTGCCACGAATGCGGGCGGGCATAATACGATTAAATATGGCAATATGCGTGATTTAGTGCTGGGGGTTGAAGCTGTCTTGCCGAATGGTGCAATTTTTTCAGATTTAAATAATTTGCGCAAAAATAATACGGGTTATGATATTAAGCAATTATTAATTGGTTCGGAAGGAACTTTGGGCATAATAACAAAAGCGGTGCTTAAATTAGTGCCAAAGCCACAATCGCACCAAACTATGATGCTTGCCTTAAATGATTCGTCGCAAATTTTACCCTTATTTCAAGCCATGCAGGCACGATTTGCCGATAGTCTTAGCGCGTTTGAGCTTATGCCAAAAATCGCGCTTGAAATGTTGCGTAAGCATTATCCGCAAATGCGCCAACCTTGGCAAACTCCCCCTTTATTTAGTATTTTATGCGAATGCGAATCGCCCAAAACCAATTACCCCGATGAATTAAGTGATTTATTGGCAAAAAATCTTTTTCAAGACGCAATTATCGCCCAATCTAGCAAAGACCGCGAAGAATTTTGGCATTGGCGTGAATTAATAGTTGCCGCCCAAGCCCAAGAAGGCGCGTCAATAAAACATGATATTGCCTTGCCGATAAGTAAAATTCCCGAATTTATGGCGATTGCCGATAAAATCCTCAATGATTATATGCCCGAAATTCGCCCTTATTGCTTTGGGCATGTTGGCGATGGTAATTTGCATTATAACATAAGCGCGCCGCCCCAGATGCAAGGCGATGAATTTTATCGCCATGAAGAAAAAATCCACCAATTAATCCATGATTTAACGATGCAAATGGGGGGCAGTTTTTCAGCGGAACATGGTATTGGGCGCATTAAAAATCAAGAAATGCGTCAATATAAATCACCGATTCAACTGCTATTAATGCGTGAAATTAAGCATTTATTTGATAAAAATAATATTATGAACCCCGATGTGATTATTTAATTTACCCTCAATGTTAATCATGAAGCATTAAATAGTTTACAAAATTAAATAATAAAGAATCAATTTTACTTGCATATTTTTGAAAAATATGGTTATTTAACGGCATGAAAAAGCCAATAAATTCGCCCAACCAACCAATTAGTGATAAAATATCCAATCAAGACCAGCCAATTTTACCCAATGAAATTGCTGACTTAACAACGAATAACAGCACCAAAATCAAAAATCGCAATTGGGGTAAAATTTTGGGTAATTTAATCGGTTCAATGGTTGCAACGGCTTTATTTTTGGGCGTAGTCGGTTTATTTTCAGGTATTTTAATTATTTGGTATTATTCGCGTGATATTCCGAATATTAAGGATATTCGCAGTTATGCTTCGGGACAAATTACCCGCATTTATGATGGCAATGGCGATGTTATGGCGGAATTAAGCAATCAAAATCGCTTTGATGTGCCATTTGAATTAATCCCCATCAAAGTAAGGCAGGCTTTTATTTCCGCCGAAGACCAAAGATTTTATGAGCATTCGGGTTTAGATTATATGGGTATGGCGCGGGCAATTATTACCAATATTTTAAATATTACCCAAGGCAAACGCCCACAAGGCGCATCAACCATCACCCAACAATTAGCCAAAAATATGGTTTTAGATTCTTCGGAAGTTTCCTTGCAACGCAAAATTAAGGAAGCTGTTATTTCCCTTCGCCTTGAACAAACTTTATCAAAAGATGAAATTCTTAAATTATATCTTAATTATATTTATTTAGGTAATCGCGCATATGGCGTGGCGGCGGCGGCAAAAAGCTATTTTAACAAAAGCCTAGATGAGCTTAATATCGCGGAAATTGCCTATCTTGCGGCTTTGCCCAAAGCACCGAACAATTATCACCCCGTCAAAAAATATGACTTAGCCCTTGCCAGACGCAATTGGGTAATTTCGCGTATGGTGCAAGAACAATATATCACCCAAGAAGAAGCCGATATTGCGATTCGGCAACCGCTTAACGCCATCGCCAGAACGAATGATTTGCTGAATAACGATTATTTTGTCAATAAAGTTCGCGATGAAATTAAGGATAAATTACCCGATGTAACCCTTAGTAATGATGGTTTAACGATTCGCACCAGCCTTAACACGCAATATCAAGAATGGGCGATAAATGCACTGCATAAGGGTTTGCGCGATTATGACCGCCGTCATGGGTTTCGCGGAGCTTTTGGGCATGTTGATAAAATTACTAAGGAATGGCAAATTACCTTAGATAATATCTCCTCGCCACTTGGCAAATTGCAAGAATGGGAAAAAGCCTTAGTCTTGGGCGCAAGCCCCGAAAAAATTACGATTGGTTTGGAAAATGGTAAATTAGGCATCATTGAATATGAAGATTTAAAATGGGCGCGCAAATTTGATAAAAATACCCGTAATGCTGGAGCAATCCCGAAAAATGCCGAAGAAGTTTTAAAAGTCGGCGATGCGATTTTAGTTTCACGCAAGGATAAAAACACGCTAAATTACAATCTTGAACAAGAACCCGAAATTGACGGTGCCATCATGGCAATTGATGCCAATAACGGCAGAATTTTAGCCATGGTTGGTGGCTGGTCGTTTGAACGAAGTAAATTTAATCGCGCCACGCAAGCCAAACGGCAACCGGGGTCAACGGCTAAACCATTTACTTATTTGACGGCGTTAGAAAATTCCATCAGCCCCATGGAATTAATTTCCGATGACCGATTAATTTTTCAATCAAGCGGCAACAGCTGGCGCGAAACCGAATATTTGCCTGAATATGCCAAATATACGGACGATGAATTAAAAGACAAGGGGCTTTATCGCCCGGGCAATTTTGACAATAAATATGGCGACGAATTACCGATGCGGGTTGGTATTGAAAAGTCAAAAAACCTTATGACATTACGGCTTGCGAATCGTGTCGGTGTTAATAAAGTCGCCAATACCATGGAGCGATTCGGCTTAAATGACAATATCCCCAATTATTTATCCATAAGCTTGGGTGGCATTGAAACCACGCTTGAGCGATTAGTGCGCGCATATGCGCCGTTTGCCAATGGTGGTTATTTGATTCAAACTAATTATATAGACAGAATTCAAGATAGATTTGGGCATACAATTTACCGCAATGAACAACGCGAATGCCCTGCATGCACTCAAGAATCTTACGACCCTGATGTGCCAATTCCCGCAATTAACGAATCTAAGCAAATTATTGCCGACCCTGCTTTGGCTTATATTATTACGGATATGCTTAATAGCGCAACTATCCGTGGCACTTCGGCAAGCCTTAGCGAACTTGGGCATCAATTAGCGGGCAAAACTGGCACAACAAATGACAACCGCGATGCGTGGTTTGTCGGATTTAATAATGATATAGTTGTCGGGGTGTTTACGGGCATGGATAATCCAACGCCTTTGGGCAAAAATATCATCACGGGGCAACAAGAAACTGGCGGGTCGGTTGCTTTGCCAATATTTAAGGATTTTATGCGCCAATATTTAAGCGATAAGCCTAAAAAACCCCTTCGCGTGCCAGCAGGCATTGAATTTGTCAATATGAATTTGGATACATGGACGCCAACAACTGCCAAAGGACGCGGTATAGTCGCCCAACCCATCGCAACCGATTATTTCAAAATATCGGTTGATAAAACAGAGCTTGCGCCAGCACCGAAACAAATTTTGCAAACCCAACCCGAAATTAAGGAAACCCCTTTACCAATTCCCAAAAGCCAAGAAAATAATGGGTTATATTAGATTTACCAAATAGAATTTTTCTTTAACGACGCAAAATGAGCAAAACAGATGACAAGAAAAAAACCTCTAGTTTGCTTAGAGTGCTAGGCAAAGAAAATTTTTCAAAGGTAAGCGAACTAAAGCGTTCGTGCGTTTGAAAAATTTTCTTTAACGACGCAAAATGAGCAAAACAGAGGTTTTTTTATGTATTTTATCTGCGTCTGCGCCGTTCCGTATTATTATTACTCTCCTTTTTATATTTCGGCGGCAAATACACTGATTTTGCTAATTTGCTAAAATCTTCGGTGGCGTGGGGAATGCCCATTGCGCCGACAAAATAATCTTGAAATTTGGCTTCAACGGCGGTTTCAATTTTTTCAATGCGCTTGACAATTTCGCTGATTTCTTTGCGGGCATTTTTATTAATTAAAGCCATGCGTGCACCCGTGCCTGCGGCATTGCCAACTGATTGCACATTTTGCAATTCGCAATCGGGAATCATACCCAGAATCATTGCGTATTTTGGGTCAATATGACTGCCAAACGCGCCAGCCAAACCAATAAATTCAGGGGATTTGCCCAATTTGTCAATTAATAATTGACAACCCGCATACAGCGCGGCTTTTGCCAATTGAATCGCGCGAATATCATTTTGCGTGACTTTAATCACGGGTTCGGTTGCTTGTAATACGAATGCAAAAGTCCGCCCATCATTAATAATTTTTGGGCAAATTGCCATTTTATCGCCATCAATAAAACCATCATTGGTAATGACACCCGCCAGCATCATTTCGGCGATAACTTCAATAATTCCAGACCCGCAAATACCGCTTACGCCAAAATTTTTGACAGATTCAGCAAATCCTACTTCATCAGACCAAATATCAGAACCAATGACTTTGAATTTAGGTTCAAGCGTCGTTGTATCAATGCGCACCCGTTCAATTGCCCCCGGTGCTGCGCGTTGCCCGCATGAAATTTGCGCGCCTTCAAAAGCAGGTCCTGTCGGCGAAGAACAAGCAAGCAATTTATCTTTATTGCCCAACACAATTTCCGCATTCGTGCCAACATCAACCAAAAGCGTAATTCGTTCGGCGTTATATGGTGCTTCGGATAAAACTACGCCCGCACAATCTGCGCCAACATGCCCGGCAATGCAAGGCAAAATGTAAATTTCAGCGGCGGGGTTGCAATTAAAACCTAATTCTTTGGCGGCAATATGCACGGCGCGATTAGTTGCCAACGCAAATGGTGCCCAACCTAATTCAACAGGTGAAAGCCCAAGCAATAAATGGTGCATAACTGGATTGCCCACCAAAACTATTTCAACAATTTTATCGTTATTAATTTTGGCTAAATCGGCGCATTGATTGGCAAGATTATCCAAAGTTTCGCGCACTGCTTTCGTCATTTCTTGGGCGCCATCGGCATTCATCATGGCATATGAAACCCGCGACATTAAATCTTCGCCAAAGCGGATTTGCGGATTCATTGCGCCAACCGAATGCAACACCGAACCATCATTTAAATCCACTAAATTACAGCTGATAGTCGTAGAACCAACATCATAAGCCAACCCATAAATATGTTCAACAAAACCCGCAAAACAATCTACAAGCATGAATTTTCCAGATTTTTCGCGCAAAACCACGGTGATTTGCCATTTGCCTTCACGCAAGCGTTTTTGTAAATTCGGTAATAATTCAGGGGCATAATCATCAACTTGAATGCCCCATTGCTCCAAAATTGCGTCGGAAACCCGCTCTAAATCCCCCGAAGGATGGTGCATATCGGGTTCTTTGACTTCCACCATATAAATTTTTGTAATGGGGTTAACTTCCAAAACTTTATCAGAAATAGCTTTGCGGATAACTTGTTTATGAATTTGTGATTCTTCGGGAACATCAATAACTGCATCGTCAAGAACTGAACAATTGCACCCTAAACGGCGATTTTTATTCATGCCTTTGACGCGTTTATAGCGTTCTTCAACTTGATTAAATTCCGAAAAACTTTCTTCGGAACATTCAATATTAAATTTCGCAAAATTACCAAAACTTGGCACAATTTGGCATCGCCCGCAAATACCGCGTCCGCCACAAACCGAATCTAAATCCACGCCTAAATCACGCGCGGCTTTTAAAATATTTGCACCGCGGGGGAACTTACCGCGTTTGCCTGATGGGGTAAAAACAATATTCACTAAATCACTCATTTGCTCTCCATTCATTCAAAGTTAATTTTACTTGCATCAAACATGCCAGTTTCAAAAATCACAAATCCATTATCAAGAAGCCTTAACTGATTTTTATATTTTGCTTCCCATTTTAGATATGAATCTCTTATATTTTGTTTCACTTCTGTGTATTTTTTTGGAGCTAATTCGTAATTAATTTGTGTTAAATTATTTTTTGTTCTTGATTTTATAACTTCATATCTCGCAGACATAGTTAAGCCGTGTAATCCACCGATATTAAATGTATCTTTTTTAATTTGGATATTGGCAAATTTATTACCTTTTTGAATCCTAAAATCAATACCTTGCCAGTCAAGTTCTGCATTCATAACGACATTATGTTCGCCATAAATTTCTTCGCAAACATAACCACCTTGAATTTGCGTGATTAAGGAAGCCCAAGTCCTGTAAATTCTTGCTTTTAAACCTAATGAAAATGTATGTTCGCTAAAATGCGACTTTATTCTAAAACTTTCTATTAAATCGCTAATTTCATTATAATAAACTTCATAAAAATCATCATATAAAAGCCAATCGTTGCGATTAAGCCAATAATTATCGTATAACGCAGGTAAAGCTTGTATTTCCTTGGGTAAATCCAATTCTACTGTTTTAATATGGGTAAATTTTTCGCGGTATGTTTCTAAATCAATAGTTTCTAAAAACAAATTAAATTTTTCTAAATCAGACATTCTTCTAATCTCCTATTAGTAATTTTAATAAATTTTTCTTCAAGTTCAAATGCCGTAAAAACTGCCCCGCACATTTTTGCCGCCACGCATTCAGAACCCGAACCCGAAAAAGGAATTAAAACTTTGCCATTTGAATTTAATTTTATCGCTGATTTTATTAAAGTTTCGGATATTTTAATTGGTTTTTGCGTGGGGTGCTTTAAAATTGTATGGTTTTTATGTTTAGCCTTATTATTCGTATGAAAAGCATCATCGCATTCATAGCAATAAAACCATGATTCATGAAGACCTGCGCCCCCCGCTAATGCCGAAACTTTAATTATATCCCTTGGCAATGCGCCATTTTCATGGGCTTGGTAAATTGTTTCTTTTATATTGCTATTATGAAATCTGCCTTCGGAATTTTTACGAATTTTTCCTGCCGAATTATTTAAAAAAGTTTCCGTGTAAGGTTCACGAATTTGGTCAATTTGCAATTTAGGCTTTTCGGATTTCCAAATACATAAAATCGACTCATGACTTCGTTGCCAAAAATTTGACGAAGGCGTCGTTTTATTAGTATAATGCCATACAAGCCAGCGTTGTTTATTTATTGGCAAATGCACAGCAATATGCGCCAAAATTTCGGGAAAACCATATATATATATTGGCGCACTTGGTTTGATTAATTTAAGAGTTGCATTTATCCAATTTAATGACCATTCAACATATTGGCTAATCATTAAATTATCATTACCGCCATCATGAAAATCTTTACCAATATTATATGGTGGGTCCGCGATACATAAATCAAAAATATTTTCGCCATCTATATAATTTGCATAATTTAAAAAATCATCACAAAAAATCTTATTGCTAAAAATTTTTTCCTTACCATAATCAAGATTATGCAAGGAATTTAATTTTAAAGGCACATCAACTAACATAATTGATGATTAATCGCGTCTGCGGCGGCGTTCGCCCCTATCACCCCTTGCGCCCGTTTCGCCTTCGGCGGCGGGTTCGCGGAATTTCTTAATCCATTGCCCGCAATCTTTATCGGTGCCAGCGATGACATTTGCGCTCATGATGCCGTTCATTTCTTCTTCGTGGAGCGGATTTAAAATCGCCGAAGTCATGCCCGCACCAATTGCCATTTGCAAGAATGCCGAATTTAACGCATGGCGGTTCGGCAAACCAAATGAAATATTGGACGCACCACAACTTGTGTTAACTTTTAATTCTTCACGCAACCTGCGAATCAGGCTCATCGCTGCTTTGCCAGCATTGCCAAGCGCACCAATGGGCATAACCAGCGGGTCAATTAACACATCGCAAGGCTTAATGCCGTAATCCATTGCGCGATGCACAATTTTTTTTGCCACTTCAAAACGAACATCGGGGTCTTCGGAAATGCCAGTTTCATCATTGGAAATGCCAATTACGGCACAATCATATTTTTTAACCAAAGGCAAAACAACTTCAAGCCGTTCTTCTTCGCCCGTCACTGAATTTAACAAAGCGCGCCCTTTGTAAGCCGCCAAGCCTGATTCCAAAGCCGCCACAATGGACGAATCAATACATAATGGCACATCAACCAAATCTTGCACTAATTTAATCGTATTCGCCAAAATGCCGGGCTCATCAGCCAAAGGAATGCCCGCATTAATATCAAGCATATGGGCGCCCGCCGCAACTTGCGCCAAAGCATCGCGAATCACCGTATCGTAATTGCCATTTTTCATTTCTTCGGCTAATTTTTTGCGTCCAGTTGGGTTAATTCGCTCGCCAATTACGCAAAAAGGTTTATCAAAGCTAATTACAATTTTCTTTTTTTGTGAAAAAAGGATGGTTTCGGTCATGTTTTTCCTTAGGTTTAATTTATTTATTATTTGATACAAGATTTCATTTAAATAATCTTGCTATTTTGCGACTATATTTGTCGCAAGTAAAATATAAATTCGCCAATTGCTAAAATCAAACTCGTGCAATTCGCAAGCATTCGCGTTCAACCAATAATTGCGATGGGTAATTTGATTCTTTGGTTAATTTTTCACAATGCACGAAATAAAGCCGAAATTGACGAATTTGATGCAAATTAAATCGGTTAAGGGCTTTTTTCATCATTGCTTCGCTTTTCCAAAAAATTGCTAATTTCTTACAAGCATCTTTGAAATCTTCGCCATTATCGCATAAAACCGCTAATTTTTCTAATTTATTAAGGTTGCTTAAAACCGAACGAATAATCACAATGGGTTCAACTTTACTTTGCGCCAAATAAAATAACGCCGATTCGGTTTGCGCAAAATTACCCATATATAAAGCTTCAATAAGGGAATCAATGGTTGCTTCGCCACTGCCGACTAATTTCACAACATCATCATAGCTAAGCCGTTTGCTTTCAAATGCAAATAAGCAACATTTTTCAACTTCCATGCGGGTAATTGCGCGGTTATTGCCAAGTTCTTGCGCTAAAAAAAATCTTGCGGCTGATTCAATTTTAATTTGATGCTGTGCCATGGCATCATCAATAATTTTCATCACATCGCGTTCGTTGTCTTGAAAAAATCGGCAAGACAGGCTATGCGGTGATTTTTCCATGGCTTGAACAAGATGCGATTTATTGGGCATTAAATTGCCGCCTATCATCAAAATAAACCCTTCGCCGATGGGTTCATTCAAGAAATCTTTGACTATTTTTGCAATCGCATCGGTGGCATTTTCAATAATAATCAGTCTGTCGCCGCTGCTAAACGACATGGCGCATACTTCGTCAAATAATAAATTTGGTTCGGTGATTAATTTATCTTCGTGATAATTCATCAGCCGAAACGGATCTTTATCGGCAACAAAATAATTACTAAGCTTAGTTTTATATTCATTGATAGTAGCATCATCTTGCCCGTAAAGCAAAATCGCGCGATACTTATGGCTTAGATTTTTGAAAAATTGTTCTTGGTCTTGGGGTGTTAATTTCATTGGGTTAATTTGGCGATTAAGCGGTCATGCGCAATTTCTGCGATGGCTTCAATCGCATTTTGTTGCGCTTTGTCTTTGGAAGATTCATGGGCGAAAGACGAATCAAGCGTGGTGGTAAAAGTGCTGGAACGGCTAATGATAAAATTATCTAAAACCTTGGCGGTTCCTCGTTGAGTTAAAGAAAATTCGGCATTAACCGTAACTTCACTTACCGAATAAGTCGCATCAGATTCTATGCCAAGATTGCTGATGCTTGTAGACATTTTCACCGATAAAATCTTATCGTAATCTTGCGATTCATAACCCATGCGGGAACTTAACGCATTATACATTATTTGTCCAATTCGCTGGGGGATAAGTTGAATGTGAATATTAGAAACTTCAGTATTCGCAATATTGCTATAAATGGGCTTTAACCCACAAGCAACCAAAAATAAAAATAAAAAAACATAGCGCATGGCTAATTTATAGTAAATAATTATTATATCGTCAAGATAATTAAATAAGGTTGCTTAATTTTAAATTTATTCAGGATTATAGTAAAAAAATGTTGAATATGATTTAAAATTAGGTTATGAATATATTTAATAACATAGAAGAGATTTCATGAATGCTGATAATATTGGCTTTTTAATGAAACGCCGAAGGGGAAACGACTCGGAAGCTCTCAGGCAAAAGGACTTGTTATTGGTAATTCTGGAAAATGGTGCGCGCACCTGCCGAAGGGGGAAATCTCTCAGGCTCCCATACAGATAGAGTGATTCATGCCGTTATGGCAATCAACTTGTATGGGGGAAATTTATGACAATCCGTAAAACTTTATTGGACGATACGCATTTGGCACTTAAAGCCAAAATGGGCGAATTTGCTGGCTATAATATGCCGTTATTTTATCCCTTGGGTGTCATGGGCGAACATAATCACACAAGGCAATCTGCGGGTTTATTTGATATTTCCCATATGGGCGCGGTGGCGATTAAGGGCATTGAATCTTCAATTTTTTTGGATAAATTATTGCCGCTGAACGCGGGTAAAATGGCGATGAATTCATGCAAATACAGCTTGATGATGAATGATGATGCCCATATTATTGATGATGTTATTTTATCCAGATTGGGCGAAAGCGAGTATTTATTGGTAATTAATGCTGGTTGCAAAGAAAAAGATTTTGCGCATATTATCAATATCGCCAAAGATTTCTTAGTTGATTGCCAATTATTAGGTTCGGGTATGTTAGCAGTGCAGGGACCCAAAAGCGAGGCAGTATTGCAAACTTTGGGGATTGATTGCGCTGATTTAGCTTTTATGAATATTAAAAAATTAAGTGGCGCATGGGCGGGGGTAACTATTTCGCGTTCGGGATATACGGGCGAAGATGGTTTTGAAATTATCGCAAACCCATGGCAAACGAAAATTTTTTGGCAAAGATTAACCGATGATTCGCGCGTGAAACCAATTGGCTTGGGCGCGCGCGATTCCTTGCGTCTAGAAGCAGGCTTGCCGTTATATGGGCTTGATATGGACGAGGCAACAAACCCGCTTAGTGCTGGGTTAATTTGGGCTATCCCCAAGGAATTAAGAGGTTTTGGTTCTTATATTGGCGCATCAGCATTGGGGTATATTTTAGCCAATGGGCATGATGTGCGCACGCAGGCTTTCTTTGTGGAATCAAAAGCTCCCGTGCGCCATGGCGCGTTAATTTATGATAAAAATAACCAAGAAATTGGCGTTATAACTTCGGGTGGTTATAGCCCAACTTTGGAACAATCCATAGCATTCGGACGAATTAAATCAACCGCCGATAGCAACGAATTATTTGCCGAATTACGCGGTAAATTAATACCGCTTCGCGCCCATAAAGGCACGAAGTTCATCACAACCCAATATAAAAAATAAGCGGAGGAAATAATGATTTATTACAGCAAAGACCACGAATGGTTAAAAATTGACGGCAATATCGCCACCATCGGCATTACAAATTACGCCCAAGAACAATTAGGCGATTTAGTATTCGTTGATTTACCCGCCATTGGTAAAAAAGTTCGCGCCATGGATGCGATTGTGGTTGTTGAATCGGTTAAGGCAGCATCGGATGTTTATGCCCCGATTGATGGTGAAATTACCGCAATTAACGAAAATTTGACCAATCAACCCCAATTAATTAATGAAAGCTCCATGGATAAGGGGTGGATTTATCAATGCACAATAAGCAACCCGAATCAATTAACGGAATTAATGGACGAAGCTGCTTATAAAGCCATGATAGGAGGCTAACATGTCAAATCAAGCTATACCAAACACGGAATTTCAACGCCGTCATATTGGCATTAATGCCCAGCAAGCCAACGAACAATTGCAATTTTTGGGGCAAAAATCTTTGGATAGCATGATTGACAAAATTGTCCCCAAAGATATTCGCCTGAATCGCGCTTTAAATTTACCAAGCGCGCTTAGCGAACAAGATGCTTTGGCAAATTTACAAAAAATTATGCAAAAAAATGCCAGCATGAAAAATTTTCAAGGCTTGGGCAGTTATGGCACGATTGTGCCTTCGGTTATTTTGCGCAATTTTTTTGAAAATCCGGGTTGGTATACTTCCTATACGCCTTATCAAGCTGAAATAAGCCAAGGGCGTTTGGAATTATTATTTCATTATCAAACCATGATTTGCGAATTAACGGGTTTAGATATAAGCAATGCTTCGCTTTTGGACGAAGCAACCGCCCTTGCCGAGGCGGCAGGTTTGGCGATTCGGCATCATAAATCACAAAAAAATCAAATTGCGGTTATAAATGCGATAAATCCCCAATCTTTATCGGTATTAACCACCAGAATGCAAGCGATTAATTGTCAGATTGGTTGCGAAATTACTGATGATACGGCGGCAATTATTATCGCGGCGGCGGATGCTTACGGGGCAATCAATAATTTTCAAAAACATATTAAATCGGCGCAAAGCAAGGGTATATTAGTGATTATCATTAATGATTTATTGGCGCTTTGCTTGGGTGAAAATGCCAAAGATAGCGGCGCGGATATTTCGGTGGGTTCGGCGCAACGATTCGGCGTGCCTATGGGTTTTGGCGGACCATCGGCGGCTTTTATGGCGGTTAAGCAACAATATGCGCGCTTAATGCCCGGGCGCATTGTTGGGCAATCCATTGATGCTGATGGTAAAATTGGTTATCGCTTGGCGTTGCAAACCCGCGAACAACATATCCGCCGTGAAAAAGCGACCAGCAATATTTGCACTGCGCAAGCTTTATTGGCAAATATGGCGACTTTATACGCAATGTGGCATCGCCCTGAGGGGCTTAAAAATATCGCGAATCGCGTGCATGATTTGGCAAGATTATTTGCCGAACACGCCACGAATCATGGTTTAATTTGCGAAAATACGCAATTTTTTGATACGATTTGCTTAAAATTCCCCAATGCCAAGCAAATTCAAGAAAAAATGGCAAAAAACGGCATTTTAATCAGTCATTTCGCCGATAAATGTATTTTTGCATTTGATGAAACCCATAAAATTGAAGATGTAGCTTTATTGAGTAAAATTTTGGGCTTGCCTGAAAAATTACCCAATCTTGCGCCTTTAAAAAATAACCGCAAAGACCGATTTTTAAGCCAAGCTGGCTTTAATAATATTATTTCCGAAACGGATATGATGCGATATTTGCGTAAATTAATGGATAGGGATTTAGCCCTTGACCGCACGATGATTCCTTTGGGTTCATGCACCATGAAATTAAATGCCGCATCGGAAATGATACCGGTTTCTTGGGAAAAAATCGCCAATATTCACCCTTTAACGCCCAAAAAATATGTTAAAGGCTATATGCAGATGGTGCAAGATTTACAAGAATATTTGGCTGAAATTACGGGTTTTGACGCAATTTCCTTGCAACCTAACGCTGGTTCGCAAGGGGAATATGCGGGTTTATTGGCAATTATGCGCTTTCACCGCGCACAACGGCAATCAAAACGAAATATTGTATTAATTCCGCAATCGGCGCATGGCACGAATCCCGCTTCGGCGCAAATGGCGAATATGCAAGTCGTTGTTGTGGCGTGCGATAAAAATGGTAATGTAGATTTAATAGATTTAGAGGCAAAAGCAAAACACCACGCGGCTAATTTAGCTGCCTGCATGATTACTTACCCGTCAACGCATGGCGTGTTTGAATCTTCAATTCGTCAAGCCTTTGCCATTGTTCATAAATACGGGGGTTTAAATTATATGGACGGGGCAAATATGAATGCCTTGGTGGGTTTGGTGCGCCCCGCCGATATTGGTGCCGATGTATGTCATTTGAATTTGCATAAGACTTTTTGTATTCCGCATGGTGGCGGTGGACCGGGCATGGGTCCGATTGGAGTTGTGGCAAAATTGGCAAGATTCTTGCCCGGCAACCCGCAAAAATCAAAATCAGGCGCGGTATCGGCGCATGAATTTGGTTCGGCGTCCATTTTACCAATAACTTGGCAATATATTCGCATGATGGGCGCGGGCTTAACCGATGCAACGAAATATGCGATTTTAAATGCTAATTATATTGCGCAAAAATTAAAACCTTATTATCCCTTAAAATTTGTTGGCGATTCAGGGTTAGTCGCCCATGAAGTTATTATTGATGTAAGTGGTTTTAAGGAAACTTCGGGTATTATGGTTGAAGATATTGCAAAACGCCTTATTGATTATGGGTTTCATGCGCCGACTATGTCTTGGCCCGTGCATGATAGCTTGATGATTGAACCGACAGAATCGGAATCTTTAACCGAAATTGATAGGTTTATTAATGCCATGATTGCGATTCACGGCGAAATTATGCGGGTAAGTTCGGGCGAATGGTCGCGTGATGATAATCCGCTTAAACACGCGCCGCATCCTTATTACCGCATTACCAGCGCGAATTGGCAACATGGATATAGCCGCGAAGAAGCCATCGCCCAAAATCATTTTAGCGATAGTGATAAATATTGGTGTCCTGTAGCGCGTATTGATAATGTTTATGGCGACAGGAATCTCATTTGTTCTTGCCCTCCGTTAAATAGTTTGCTATATACTCAAAATACCCAATAGATTTAAAATAAATCACTTGGTCAAATTTTGTGTATAAGGGGGTTGTTAAGGGGGATTTTGAGCTGTTGCGTTAGCACAGAGAAAAAATCCCACTTAAACTTAAAATATTTAATCTCGTTAGTGATGATAATTTTTAACACTATTGGGGAGTCAGGTTATAAAGCGATATGTTAGAACAAAAAATTCCACTTAATCAAGACCAAGTTGGCGCATCACATTATATAACGATGCGCCAATATGGCAATAAAAATGCCAAGAAAATTTATATTCAAGCCAGCCTTCATGCCGATGAATTGCCGGGTGCTTTGATGATTTATTATTTGGAAAAACTGCTTAAACCCCTTGAAGAGCAAGGTAAAATTATCGGCAATATTACCATTGTGCCGATGGCTAACCCCTTTGGTTCGCACCAATTTCATAATGGTTATCATCTTGGACGCGAAGATTTAGGCGGTTCGGGCAATTTTAATCGCAATCATTTTAATTTTACGGCAGAAATTGCGCAAAATATCGCGGGTAAATTAACCCAAGATGCTAATGAAAATCGGCAAATTATCATCAATGAATTTTATGAAATTTTAAATCAAAAAATGGCTGAACCCGCGTGCGACATGATGGCATATTATCGGCTGGTTTTGGCGGGATTGGCGTTTGATGCCGATATAGTGCTTGATTGCCATTGCGATAGCGTGGCGCGACCATATTTTTACACTTCGCACCATAATTACCCAAGCCTTGAAGATTTAGGGCGCTTCATGGGGGCGGAGGCAATTTTATTATCCGATGTTTCGGGTGGTAATAGCTTTGATGAGGCGTTTAGCCGCCCTTGGTGGGAATTAAAAGCTCAATTTGCCGATAAATTCCCCATTAATTTTCAATGCGAATCGGCAACTTTGGAATACCGATCTTTGCTTGATGTTGATGCAAAAACGGCGCAAAGCGACGCAGAAAACATGCTGAATTTTTTAATTCATCGCGGTTTTATCAGCGCACCTATGCCTAAATACCCAAAATTATTGTGTCAAGCCACCGATTTGCGCGCCCATGTCATTGAATATGCGCCGATGATGGGTATTATTATTTATGAAAAAAACATTGGACAAATGGTTGCAAAAGGCGATATTTTAGCGCAAATAATCAACCCGATTAATGGCGAATCCGCGCCTGTTAAAGCTTCAATATCAGGGTATTATTACGCCCATACGCAATCGCATTGGGTGCGGCGCGGGCATGATGTTGCATCAATTGCGGGCACGGAAATTATCAAAAAGGATAATGATTATCTTTTGAGTGATTGATTATTTTGCGCCCCATATTTTTTATGTAATGATAGCATGAATAACGAATAATTTAACTTGAATTTATTTGATTATAATGTATTATAAAATAAACGGA
This sequence comes from Alphaproteobacteria bacterium, assembly GCA_965262605.1. Lineage (GTDB taxonomy): Bacteria > Pseudomonadota > Alphaproteobacteria > JASGCL01 > JASGCL01 > CBDHFN01. The sequence continues at coordinate 1,209,043 of CBDHFN010000003.1, forward strand.
GGGTTAAATGCGCCAAAATATCATCAACACTAAAATAATCAAACCAGAATTAAGTAAAATTGTCCGACCAAAAAATCTGATTGAAAGCTTGATTGATAACCAAGTTTTACGCAAATTCTTTGTTTTAGCGATTGTCTTGCTTATTTGGCAAATTGCCGCAGTTTTGGCAAATACGCCGTTAATTTTACCCACGGTGACTGATACGATTGGCGCACTTTATCAAAGTCTTTTGGGCAATAATGCACCCCTTGGTTTGCATATTGCTGAAACGATTCGCACTTTGGGCATGGGCTTCTTGCTTGGCACGGGGGTTGCCACGATTATTACAATTTTTGCGGTTAATACACGGCTTGGTTCGGATTTTTTATCAACGATTACGGGGGCTTTTGCGCCATTGCCCGCGGTTGCTGTGTTTCCTTTATCGTTAATGTGGTTTGGCATAAGCCTTAAATCCATCGTATTTATTGCGACTTTTGCATCGGTTTTTCCTGTTGCGGTTAATATGTATCAAGGCTTTAGCGCGGTTTCCGATACTTTACGCAAAGTTGGGCATAATATTGGCTTATCGGGTTTAAAATTTACGATTCAAATCCTAATTCCTGCGGCTTTACCATCAATTTTATCAGGCTTAAGGTCAGGATTTTCCAATGCTTTTCGCGCACTTGTCGCCGTGGAAATGGTTATTGGTGCGGCAACGGGGGCGGGGGGGCTTGGCTGGTTTGTGATGAGTTCCAAACAAGATTTAGATATTCCCAAAGTTTTTGGCGGTATTTTGTCCATTATGTTAATTGGTTTGTTATTTGAAATGCTATTCCAATTAATTGAAAAACACACGGTCAGAAAATGGGGTATGGTTCAATAATGGCAATTTATCAAAAATCACAATTTTTAATTCCTAAAAATATTATTTACCACGATGGCAACAGCCTTGGACCATTGACGAAGCCAGCCAAAAAAGCCTTAAATCACGCCATAAATCAGCAATGGGGCAATGATTTAATAACCAGTTGGAACAAGGGTTGGCTTAATTTATCATCAGAAATCACCCATAAATTAGCGCATTTATTGGGCGCAAAGCCAAGCCAAATTGCCGTTGGCGATTCAACTTCGGTGCAATGGTATAAATTATTGCGGGCTTTATTGCCGTTAAGCAACCGCCATAAAATTTTGATTGAACAAGATATTTTTCCCACTAATTCATATATCTTAGGGCAAATTACCCAAGATTTTCCGCAATATCAAGCCGTGCCAAGTCAAAATATCTTAGCCGATATTGATGATAAGACAAATTTAGTCGCCATATCCATGGTTGATTACCGAAGCGCGAAATTATTGGATTTAGAGCCGATTTTAGCTAAATGCAAAAAACATCACGCCAAAATTATTTTGGATTTTTCGCACGCCATGGGCTTAATGCCCCTGTATTGTCAAGATTGGCAAATTGACGGCGCGGTTGCGTGCGGATATAAATATTGCAATGGCGGACCGGGCGCGCCCGCAACAATTTATATCAGCGATAAATATTCAGATTCCGTAAATAATCCCATTGCTGGTTGGTTGGGTGCGTCTTCGCCATTTGAATTTAGCGCAAAATATCAACCCGCCGAAGGCGTAAAACGCATGATAAGCGGCACACCACCCGTATTGGGCTTGACGGCGTTAAATGGCGCGCTTAGTCTTTTTGATTCGTGCGATATGGCAAAAATGCAAAAAAAATCATGGCAATTAAGCGAGATTTTTTTATCAGAATTAGCAGAGTTTTTTCAAAATGGCGAATTGCAATTATATTCCCCGCAAAACAAGGAAAATCGTGGCGGACATTTGGCTTTGGGGCATCGTCATGCTTACGCCGTAATGCAAAACCTGATTCACGAAGGCATCATTGGCGATTTTCGTCCGCCAAACATGATGCGTCTTGCCTTTACGCCTTTATATTTAAGCAACGCCGATATAGTCAATTCCGCGCATATTTTATGGCAAATCTTAACCAAAAAATCATATCTTAACCCTGAATTTCAAATCAAAAAACCTGTTGTTTAAAATCAAGGCAAGCCCGCCATTGACTTTTTTTGTTATTAACGCCTTTATTTCATGAAATTTTTAATTTTTTGCTGAGGGTATTTATTGATGGAGTTTAATGCACGAACCAACGATATTTGCGCTAAACTCAGTTTTCATTTTTATAAAAATAATAAATGGTGGCACATTTTTATCTTGGGTAATTTTTGGATTAAATTCAAATAAAACAGCTCTTATGTCTTCTTTGGCATTAAAGCTAAGTTTTTTTGGTTTGTAATGAATATAATCACATGATTCATTTATTCCACATTTATTTGCATCATCAATTGCTGTTGTTGATATTTGTAATTTATTATTAAATTTTTCAACATGCTCTTCTAAAAATTTATGAAATTGTTTGGGATTAATTTTATTGTCGCGTGTATATGTTCGCAACTCTTCATTTTTATTAAAAATTGATTCTATATTTTTAATAAAGTTAGTCGGCGTGCCATTAGTTGTAAGTTTAGAATATTCTATGGTTAAAATATCATTATTTTTTAATTTTTTGCTTGTAATTGAAATATTTTGCAATCGCGCATCGCGTGCATTATAATGGTTTGTTTTATATAAATCGCAAAGCATTTTATTGAATTTTTAATGGAGGGGCTTCGGTAAAAGGCACAACCCCCAATAAATGGGCTATCGGGAAATAATCACTTTCAACTTGTTTGCCTTCGCTATTTTGATACATGCCATTGAAATAAATTGCTGATGGATTTTCTTCTGATACATAAAAATTATTTAATTGCATTAATTTTACCCAATTAAATACAATTTCGTTATTTTCTGGATTATGTTTTTGATGGATGCGGGTTTGATTTTGCGCATCTAAAAATCCTTCAAGCATTCCAACAGCGACTAAATTATTACTGGAAACAATAATATCTTCAGCAAAATGCAATTCATCGTCAGCCATTAAGCCAATCAATTTTTCTTGTGTTAAGTCAATATACGGCACTAAGGTGCTATCGGGATATTTTCTTTGTTCATGACCAAAATGTTTGTAATTTTGGCAATTATCGCAAATACCCAAAAATGGCGCAGTAAACCTGTCATTAAAAAATTTTTTTGGTGGATAATTTTGCGATTTAATAAAATTTGCTAATTTCATTTTAGCTTCGCGTTGATTTTTTGTTTCATTATCGGTTGGCGATGCTAATAAAACTAAAAAATTATCGGCAACCTTATCGCCGACTGGGTCTTCTTCGCCAATATTGCACACAGCATATTTGCGTTTAATTTGCCCAAATTTCACAATTTGCGCAAAATCATTTCCTAAAATATTGTTGTTCAGGCGAGCGGTAGTAGACATTATTTATATTTATAATAATTTTATTTTATAAGTCAACAAAAAAAGTAATTTACAATTTTTTAATTGAATTTTTGCAACAACATAATTTTTTAATTGAATTTTTGCAACAACATAATATTTTATTTGATTTTTTGCGATTTTTCTAATATCATGATGGTATGAATTTATCAAAAAATTGCGAACAAGTCATTAAAAACTCCGTGCATATGGCGGGGCAATTGCATCACGAATTTATTTGCCTTGAACATTTGTTATTAAATCTTTGTTTTGAAAAAGATATTCACCAAATGCTAAGTGAATTGGACGCATCGGTTGATGAAATTATCAGCGATTGCGAAGAATATTTTGCCGATAATTTAAGCGCGATTGCCACGCCGAATCCGATGCACGAACCCGAACCACTGCCAAGCTTTTCAAGGGTAATTCAGCGCGCCGCCATTCATGTGCAATCAGCGGGCAAAGACGAAATTTCCCCCATGGATTTATTGGTGGCGATTTTTAATGAAAATGAAAGTTATGCGCTTTTTTTCTTGAAAAAACAGGGCTTAAGCCGTTTGGAATTGATAAATTCCATCACGCACGCGAATAACAAGCAATTTCATACCGAACAAGATGATGCAAATCTTGAATCAAGCGAACAAGAATCCATGGAAAAACTTGAATCTTATTGCATAAATCTTAATAAAAAAGCAGAAAATGGCAAAATTGATCCCTTAATTGGCAGGGATAATGAGGTGATTCGTTTGCAACAAATCTTATTGCGCCGCCAAAAAAATAATCCGTTGTTAATTGGTGATGCGGGCGTTGGCAAGACCGCAATTGCCGAAGGTTTGGCAAATTTAATCGTGCAGGGCAGGGTGCCCGACAAATTAAAAAATATGACGATATATTCCTTGGATTTAGGGGCGTTGATTGCGGGTGCAAAATTTCGGGGTGATTTTGAAGAAAGATTAAAATTTATTCTTAATCAATTAACCCAAAAAAATAACTGCATTTTATTTATTGATGAAATACATACAATAATTGGGGCGGGGGCGACTTCGGGCGGTTCATTAGATGCGTCTAATATCTTAAAACCAATTCTAAGCCAAGGCATGTTGCGGTGCATTGGCGCGACAACTTACAAAGAATTTCGGCAATATTTTGAAAAAGATAAAGCCTTATTGCGCCGTTTTCAAAAACTGGATATAAACGAGCCCAATAACGATGATACGATTGCAATTATTAAAGGATTGCGCCAAAAATATCAAGATTTTCATCAAATTACCCTAAGTGATGAGATGGTTGAACTAACCGTTCGGCTTTCAGCAAAATATATTAACGACAGGAAAAATCCGGATAAATCATTGGATGTTATTGACGAAGTAGGCGCGCGCGAACAATTGCGTTCGGCTGGCGAACAACAGCTTGAAATTACGCAAGCGCAAATTGAAGAAGTCATTGCGCAAATTGCCAAAATTCCCGCGCGAAGAATCCAAGAAAATGATTTTGATACTATCAGAAAGCTTGAACAAAGCTTGAAATTATTGGTTTTTGGGCAAGACGAAGCCATTACCAAATGCGTGCAAGTTATTAAAATGGCAAAGGCAGGATTACGCGAAATTGACCGCCCAATTGGCTGTTTCTTATTTGTCGGACCAACGGGGGTGGGTAAAACCGAAATTGCCAAGCAATTAGCGCAAATTATGGGGATTGACTTGCACCGATTTGATATGTCAGAATATATGGAACGCCATTCGGTTTCGCGCTTAATTGGTGCGCCACCGGGTTATGTCGGCTTTGACCAAGGTGGCTTGCTTACTGATAAGATTGACAGCCACCCACATGCTGTAGTTTTGCTTGATGAAATTGAAAAAGCCCATAGCGATATTTTTAATATTCTTTTGCAAGTTATGGACAGGGGCAAATTAACCGATAATAATGGCAAAGAAATTGATTGCCGCAATATTATTTTAATTATGACCAGCAATGTCGGTGCGCAAGATATGATGAAAAACGCCATTGGATTTGAACAAACAACCAATAAATCAGAAGTTGCCAGCCATGCGGTTAATCAATTATTCACGCCCGAATTTCGCAATCGTCTTGATGCGATTGTGCCGTTTGAGCCACTTAACCCCAAACATGTTGGCGCAATTGTTGATAAAAATATAAATATTTTAGAATCTATGGTGCGCGATAAACATATTTTATTAAGCTTAACGAAATCCGCACGGCAATTTTTATGCGAAGTCGGGTATGATGAGAAAATGGGCGCGCGTGCCTTAAATCGTGCGGTTGAACTACATGTCAAGCAACCCTTAACCGATATAATTTTATCTGGAAAATGCGCCAAGGGCGGGGAAATTATCATTGATTATGATAAAAAATCGGGGATTGCGCTTAAATTTCAAGCAACTTCATCGGCAAAATCCCCAAAAAAAATGCAAGAGGTAAAATGAGCGGGAAATGCAAGAATATTTTGTTTATCACCATTGATCAATGGCGATTTGATTTTTTGGGCGCAAACGGATTTGATTATATTAAAACACCGAATTTGGATAAGTTAGCCGCAAAATCAAGCCTTTTTTTGCAACACCGATCGGTTACTGCGCCATGCGGACCAGCGCGTAATTCGTTATTAACTGGGCTTTACCAGCATAGCCATCGGCAAATTTGGAATGGCACGCCCACCATTGCGCCCAGCACGAATTTCCCGCTTGAATTGCGAAAAAACGGCATATTGCCAATTTTAATGGGCTATACCGACCAAATGCCGATTTTAAACGCCAATATGACACAAAAAGACCCAGTATTTCGCACGATGAGCGGCGTAATGGCGGGGTTTGAGCAAAGATTAGCGTTTGATGATAATTATTATTTATGGATTGCCCAGCTTAAAAAACGGGGAATTATTAATAGTAAGACCGAGCTTGATGCTTTTTTGCCCGATGCGGATTCGGTTAAGAAAAGCCCCAAAAAATTCTATTCGCGTCATCATGCCATTTACCCCAAAGAATTAAGCCCCGTGGCTTTTGTTGCCGATGCTGCGATTGATTTTTTATCGGCGGCGCATAATAAAGACCCATTTTGCTTGCATTTAACGATTTTGCACCCGCACCCGCCTTATATCGCGCCCAAGCCTTACCATAATATGTATCAAGCCAAAAACATGCCCAAACCCATCAGGGCAAGTTTAGAAAAAGAATATGCCGTATGCAAATGGACGGCAAGCCATAATAAAATCACACCAAACCAATGGATGATGCAAGGATTTAAAGGTAATATCCGCGATATGTCTTCAAGCGAAGTCCAAGAATTGCGCGCAACATATGCCGGGTTAGTCAGCGAAGTTGATGATAATATCGGGCGGATTATGGCTTGTCTAACCGAACAAGGATTAGACAAAAATACCCTAATAGTCATTACCGCTGACCACGGCGACATGCTGGGCGACCATTATTTTCAAGGTAAATTGGGGTATTGGGATCAATCTTATCATATTCCTTTAATCATTCATAACCCATTACTTCAAGCAAGTTGGGGACAAAAAATAGCAAAATTCACCGAATCGGTGGATATTATGCCGACAATTTTAGATTTTATGGATATTCCAATCCCCCGCCAATGCCAAGGCGCGTCTTTACGCGATTTAATGATTGGCAATGAACCAAAAAGATGGCGCGAATATACATTCACCGATTTTCATTGCGCCGATGCCCAAAAAACCGAAGTTTTTGATGATATGGGCGAAAATGTTGAAAATGCCAGTATGAATGTGATTCAAAACCATGAATTTAAGTTGGTGCATTCGTCGTTTGATGAACCATTGTTATTTCAAATCAGCAAAGATCCGCATTGTTATAAAAACTTGGCAAAAAATCCCAAATATTTTGGCGTTTTAAGCAAATTATATCAAGAATTAATGAATTTTCGCAATCATTGCGAAAACCGCGAATATTCGCATTTGATTGGCGGACGAAAAGGCGAGTTATTTGTCGGCGATAAAGATAAAATTAACGCCATTCGCCCTTGCTGATATTTATACCTTGATGCAATAATTGCGTAGCAAGCGAGGTTAATTAAAAATAGTTATTTTAATTCATCAGATTATAATTAACTTAAAGCTTGATTCCAGTCGTTCATTAAATCATCAGGCGATTCCAATCCCGTTGAGAATCTAATTAAATTCGGCGGTGATTTTGAATATTCGCCTTCAATTGTGAATCGGTGTTCAGCCTTTGACTCTATGCCACCTAGCGAAGTTGCACGGCGAATAATTTGAAATTTCTTAATCGCATTCAAAGCGTCTTGCTCATCACCCTTGACTTGCACGGACATTAAACCGCCAAAACCACCAATCATTTGTGATTGCGCAATTTTATGCCCGACATGACTTGGCAATCCCGGGTATAAGACGCGCTCAATTTTAGAATGTTTGTTTAGGAAATTGGCAATAATCATCGCGTTTTCGCAATGGGCTTTCATGCGATAAAACAAAGTTTTTAAGCCCCTTGCTAATAAAAACATATCCATTGTCCCCAAGACCCAGCCCGCTAAAAATCGGCATTCGCGGATTTTTTGCCAAAATTCATCATCTTCCTTGGTGGTAAGGCAACCTGCCAAAACATCCGTATGCCCATTGAGGTATTTAGTTGCCGAGTGCATGACAATATCTGCCCCTATATCCAAGGGTTTGGTTATAATTGGCGAAGCGCAAGTTGAATCAACGATTAATTTACCACCAATGGCATGGATTAATTTTGCGGCTTTGGCAATATCTGTAATGACAATCATCGGGTTAGATGGAGTTTCAATCCATAAAATCTTGGGTTTATGACGCGTAATCGCGTCCGCCATCGCTTGTTCATCGCCCGCGGGGAAATAGACAATTTTCACCCCGTGGCGCACAACATGATTATCCAATAATTTTGGCAATCCAAAATACAAGCTGTCTTGCACCAATGCGCATTCGCCTTGGGAAAGATTGTGAAATACCGCATTCATTGCCGCCGCACCCGAAGGATACATTAATGTCTCAAAGCCATTTTCAAGCGCGTTTATCATCGCGGATACTTGGTCAGCCGAAGGATTATCATCACGGATATAACCGCGTTCATCAGGTTTTTCATATTGTTCATTGCGTAAAAAAGTTGTGCCAAAATTCAACGGCGCATGAATATTACTGGTGATAGGGTCGTTAAAAAATAACCCATGGATAATGCGCGTATTTAAACTGACAGATTGAGGTTGTTTAGGGATTTTTCTAGGCATAATTATTTCCGTTCATATTGTTTATTACCATATAAAACTTCGCGTTCGGCATCGGTAATGGGCGTAGTTTTGCGTAATTCTGTTAAGACTTGGCAACCTTTAATAAAAGCTGGGCGAGCATCAAGCATCATAAACCAGCGTTTGAAATTTGGGTATAATTCAATATCCACGCCTTGATTTGCGTATAATCTTGCCCATGGGTAAATGGCAATATCGGCAATGGTTAATTCATCAGTCGCGACAAATTCGTGATACCCAAGCTGGGTATTTAATACGCCATATAATCTTTTGGCTTCGTTAGTATATCGCTCAATCGCATAGTCAACTTTTTGTGGGGCGTAAATTCGGAAATGATGCGCTTGCCCAAGCATTGGTCCAAACCCCGCCATTTGAAACATTAGCCATTCAATTGTTTTATAGCGATTATACGCATCATTGGGCAAAAATTTACCAAATTTTTCGGCTAAATAAATTAAAATTGCCCCCGATTCAAACAAGCAAATTTTTTGTCCATTCGGTCCTTCGCTATCAGTGATAGCAGGTATTTTATTATTGGGGGATATTTTTAAAAATTCTTGCTGAAATTGGTCGCCTTTGCCAATATCAATGGGGTGAATATTATATTTTACCCCTAATTCTTCTAAAATTATGTGGATTTTATGCCCATTTGGTGTCGCCCAACTATATAAATCAATCATTTTTCCTCACTTTTCGTTATATTTACCATATAGTTATTTTGATTGCAATCAATTTGGTAATTTTTTTTAATAAAATGCTTGCAAATATTAATTAAAGTGATATAATATATTTATTAATGTATATTTGCAATAATTAATAATAATAAAAATATATGTTAATGTGAATTTTCATCATAATAATTAATTATAAAGCCAATGAAAATTCCAAAAAAAGATAATATTCCAAGAATGGAGAGCATCATGAGTCAAATAAATTTAAGTTCAACGATTCGTAATAATTTGATTGAATTAACCAAACAAAGACAGCAAGAGGATAAATCTAGCCGAAAATTAGAAAGCGGTAAATTAGCGTCCCAAGCGTCCGATAATGCCGTAATATTTTTCCGCAGTAGATCTTTGGATCAAAAAGCCCAAGATTATTTATCGCGCCGTGATGAATTAAAAAAAGGGGTTAATATTGCAAAATCAGCACTGGAAGGTTTAAGTGCGCTTGATAATTTTGTTAAACAAATTCAGGGCATTGCTATTGCGGCAAAATCCAATTCAACCAGCGAAAAAATACAATCTACGCAAGATTTCAATAGTATTTTAAAGCAAATTTCGGCGATAACCACCGATACATCATTTGACAGCGTGAATTTATTATCAAGTTCAGTGAATTATGATATTACATTCACTGATTCACCGTCAAGTTCAATTTCATTGCAAGCAAAAAATTATACGGGTGATTTTCAAAATTTAACATTTAGTAAATTTGGCATTGGTGCAGGTTTTTCCGCGATTAGCGACCAAGATATTGCCAATGGCAAGCTTGATTTATTAATTAATAAATTTGACACTGCCAAACAATCTTTTCAAGCCCATGCCAGTCAATTAGGGGTGCAAGCCGCAGTTTTGGAAACAAGATTATCATTCACAGAAAAATATGTCAATAGGCTTAAAGAAGGCAGTGATAATTTGCAAAGTGCCGATTTAAATCTTGAAGCGGTTAATGTTTTAAATGTTAAAACTCGCACGCAATTAATTTTCAATTCGTTGAGCAAATTCAAAGACCAGCAGAATCAATATTTAAATTCCATCACCGCACGGCGCAGATAATAATCACCGCATTAATTTTGCAATTACTGATTCGCTGATTTAGCCTGTCTTGCCGCTTTTGACCTGTCATTGGGGTTTAAGAAAGTTTTACGCAATCTTAAAGTTTTTGGGGTAATTTCCACCAATTCATCGTCATTAATATAGCTCATTAATTCTTCCAAAGGCATTTTACGGGCGGGTTCTAATAAAATATTTTCGTCTTTGCCTGATGCGCGAACATTGGTTAATTGCTTGCCTTTCAAGACATTAATTTCCAAATCATTATCGCGGGTATGTTCGCCGACAATCATTCCTTGATAAACTTTATCGCCGTGTTCCACAAACATTACACCGCGGTCTTGCAAATTAAATAACGCATATGCAACGGCTTCGCCATCGCCCGTGGATATTAAAGCGCCATTGCGTCTGCCACTTATTTCGCCTTTATACGCGCCATAACTATGGTAAAGGCGATTAAAAATGCCCGTGCCACGTGTGTCAGATAAAAATTGATTTTGAAAACCAATTAATGCCCGTGAAGGTCCTAAAAACACCATGCGGTTGCGCCCTTTGCCACTTTGGCGCATGTCGCTCATCACGCATTTGCGCACGGATAATTTTTCCACGACTAAGCCAGCATATTCTTCGTCGCAATCAATGATGATTTCTTCGTAAGGTTCGGTTGGGTCGCCGTTTTCGTCTTTGTCAAAAATCACGCGGGGGCGCGAAATGGAAAATTCAAAACCTTCACGGCGCATGGTTTCAAATAAAATCCCTAATTGCAATTCGCCACGCCCTGCAATTTCAAACGCATCTTTACCTTCGGTTTCTTGAAAGCGAATCGCGATATTGCGCTCGGCTTCCATTTTTAATCGGTCGCGAATCATGGTTGAAGTTAATTTTTTGCCTTCGGTGCCAGCAAGCGGCGAAGAATTAACACTGACGGTAACCGCCATAGTTGGCGGTGCAACTTTGGGTGAGGGCAGGGATTCTTCCACGGATAAATCTACTAAACTATCAGAAACGGTGGCTTTGGTCATACCTGCCAAGCAAATAATATCGCCCGCAATTGCGCTTTGGACGGGAATTCGCTCCAAACCTTGAAAATTAAGAATTCGGGTGATGCGAAAATTTTCCACAAGATTATTTTCAAGGTTAAGGGCTTTAATATTGCTATTGACTTTCGCGGTGCCGCTCATAATTTTGCCGGTAAGCACGCGCCCCAAGAAATTATCGCGTTCCAAAATTGTCGCTAACATTTTGAAATCATCGCCTTCAGCTAATTTTGGGGTTGGAATTTTTTCAACAATAAAATCTAATAATCCTGTTAAATCTTTGCGTTCTTCGCTTAAATCACGAACAGCCCAGCCGTTGCGCCCAGACGCGTAAAATACGGGAAAATCGCATTGTTCATCGGTTGCTTCAAGCGCCAAGAATAAATCAAAAATTTCATTTAAAACTTCTTCGGGGCGGGCATCGGATCGGTCAATTTTATTGACAATTACAATCGGCAACATGCCTAATTTTAGGGCTTTACCAAGCACGAATTTTGTTTGTGGCAAGCAACCTTCGGCACTATCCACCAATAACAACACGCCATCAGCCATATGCAAAACCCGCTCAACTTCACCGCCAAAATCGGCGTGACCGGGGGTGTCTATAATGTTAATTTTAACATTATTCCATTCAATTGATGTGCATTTTGCTAAAATAGTAATACCGCGTTCGCGTTCCAAATCGTTGGAATCCATGGCGCGTTCGGCGACTTGTTGGTTGGCACGAAACGAGCCTGATTGCTTTAAAATTGAATCTAATAATGTAGTTTTACCATGATCCACATGGGCGATGATGGCAAGGTTGCGAATTTCTTTTATCATAATATCCTTCGTTTTGATTAAGCCTTGCTTAAACGAAAATATTCCCAATGTAAAGAAATATTTGCTTTTTATTGTGATTGAAATTATGAAAATTGGGGAATGTGGTATTTTAAGAATATTTAAATTAAGAAATTACATACAGATTTTTTGGATTAATTGATAAAAATTATTAAAGCTTTTACCATGTTGTAAAGCCGAATCAATATCTATTAATTTTGTTAATTCTAATTGAATATTTGGGTTATAACGGCAGTTTAAAATATTAAATTCCACCCATTCTTTGACACCGCGCTTTGTCTCGGGTTTTGGTAAATTATCAGGTAATTGTTTGTAATTGATTGAATTTGCTTGATGAAAATGATTCAGCGATGCTAAATACCATTCTTCATATTCCCTTATTGCAAAAGCTATATGCAAATTTGATTTTAGTTTTGGGAGGTTTTCTTTAATTTTATTATTTAATTCAGATTCTTTATCATCATCTAAATCTACTAAAATAATAATTATTCCGCCTTCTAAATCTGCTTTTTTAAGTGTTTTTTCAATGTCTTTCTTTATTTTTTCATTGGAATTAACATTTACAAGTTTGCCCCAATTCACCCGATATGGTGTTGATAATTTAAAATCAGCCTCTTTTAAATTTAGATGCTTAATAATTTTATAAAATAACTTTGGAATAGCTAATTGCTCACCCTCACCCTCAACGATAAAAACAATATTACGCATAATTGGTTATTTTTCTGATTCTAATTGGTTATCACGCAATAACTCGCCAATGGTCGCTAATTTTTCTTTAACCATTTTACGATTTTTTTTACTGATTTTATTGGCAATTGTATTTATTCCATCATGCTCAATAAAAATAATATCATCGCTACGCACCGATTCATCGTCCAATAAATCAGGACTATGGCATGTAATGATAATTTGCCTATTTGCCGATGCTTCAATCATCGCATTGCGTAATTGTCGCACAGCCCAAGGGTGCAAAGATGTTTCTGGTTCTTCAATGGCTACAATATTAATATCTTTTGCATTAATTGCAACAATTGCACCCAAGACTCTCATAGTGCCGTCTGAAATTTGATGCGCGTATAAATCTTTAAATTCATTACTGATGGAATTTTTTTGTTTAAAAATTAAATGGTCATAACCGCCAGCATTTTTTACCTCTATATCCTGAATTTGCGGTATTATTTTACGCACCCAATCAAGTATTTTGGGCAATTGTTCTGGTTGAGATTTTAAAATTTCAGCAATATTATTTCCTTCATAATTTAATAAATGCGCGCTTTCGCTTAATTGCGGGCGTTTCATTTCATGCGGGTTGAAATTACAAAAAATTATTTTTCTAATAGTATTTTGTTCAGAAGGCATCAAATATAAACTAGAGAATAAAGTGTATCGTAAATCTTTAGTTTCATAGAGTTTCCTATTAAAATTTGGGAAAAAACTAGATTCATCATAATTTGTCGTAATAAATTTTCCATTTTTTAAATTAAATAATCCTTTAAATTTTTTCTCATTAAAATCATATTCAATATTAAGTTTTTCATATTCTATTTCATAAATATGATCCTTAATTGAAATTCTAAATTCAAGCTGATTATTTACAATTAGTGTATTTTTTAAATTAAATATTTTAAATTCAATATAAAATTTTACCAAATCATCTGATTTTGCTGAATGATTTTTAATTGATGCGATGCCACCATGTTTTCTGATTGCCGTTGCCATATCCCCGACAATAGCATCACTTAAAAAATGCAATGCATCAAGGAAATTGCTTTTGCCTGCGGCATTTTGCCCGACAATAAAATTAATATCGCCTAATTTAACATCAATTTTACCAATTGATTTATAATTTTCAATCTTAACGCGCGTAATCTTGTGTTGCAACATAAATTTACCTTTTTTGCTATATTATACATAAATAAAATGTTTTTCAAGCAGATTCATATATGGTATTTAGAATCTAACCCCTTGCCACTAATTCAATGGTAATATCGCATTGGTTATTGCATAATTCAAGCGCAGTATTGCGGGCTTTTTTCTTGATAATTTCGGCTAATTTTTCTGCATAAGGCTTGTCAAGCAAGGCACCCACCATATTATAATTGGCAATTTCGGGTTCGCCCAACCACGAAGCCAAAAGCTGAAAATCAACTTGGGAACGCGCCGAATGTAAATCGCCGTTCCCTTGGGCAAGTTTCGTGATTTTACCATATCCGCCCGCAATGACAAGCTTGGGTATTGGGTGCTTGGCGATATATTTTAACATGCCCCCGGCAAAATCGCCCATGTCTAAAATCGCCGATTCGGGTAATTTATAGTGGTCTTGCAAGAATTTATCCGAAGTTTTACCCGTGGCTGCGCCGATAATCGTAAAATTATTGGCGCGCGCAATATCTATGCCACGATGAATGGAATGAATCCATGCGCTGCACGAATAGGGGATAACCACGCCCGTTGTCCCTAAAATAGATAAGCCACCGATGATTCCTAAACGGCTGTTCCAAGTTTTTTTCGCAATTTCAACGCCATTTTCCACCGAAATAATTACAAGCCAATCATTGGGAGCTTGATATTCATCAGCAATTTGCATTAAATTTTGGGCGATATAAATTCGGGGTTTGGGTGAAATGGCGGGTTCGCCAATGGCGATGGGTAAGCCAGCTTGGGTGACGATACCCACCCCTTCGCCTGCTTGAAATTTTATGCCCGAACCCTTGGGTAATTTGCGAATCTCCACAATAATAATGGCGCCATGCGTGACATCAGGGTCATCGCCCGCGTCTTTTTTCACGCCAACTATCACACCATCAGGGGTTTTTTTGACAAATTCCGCACGCATTGACGCAAAATTATTATTAGGCAGGCTTATTTTGATTGAATCATGAATATTATCTGATAAGATTGTTGCCAATGCCATTGAAGCACCCGCCGCGGCGCAAGCACCCGTTGTCCAACCACGGCGCAAAACTTTATTTGGTATATATTGACTTTCACTCATAAATGCGATTATACACAAAAAATGAAAAGAATCAACTATTCTGCTTTTAGCGATTGGCAAGAAAAAATTGGCACAATGCCCGAATTTGAAAAAGGCTCTGTATGGCTTGTCGGGGCGGGACCGGGCGACCCTGCCTTAATTTCTATGTTAGGATATTACGCGCTTACCCAAGCCGAAATTGTGATTTATGATGCCTTGGTAAGTGAGGATATTTTAGCGATAGCGTCAAAATCAGCGCAATTAATTTACGCGGGCAAGCGCGGGGGCAAACCATCGCCCAAACAAACCGATATTACCCAAAGCATCATTGATTATGCGCAACAAAATTATAAAGTGCTAAGGTTAAAAGGTGGCGACCCATTTGTTTTTGGGCGCGGTGCCGAAGAAGCCTTGGCATTGGTTGCGGCAAAAATACCATATCGCTTAGTGCCCGGCATCACCAGTGGCATTGCGGGGCTTTCATATGCGGGCATTCCGCTTACCCATCGCGATAGTAATAGCGCGGTGCTATTTATGACGGGGCATTCAACCACGGGCGATGTGCCCGACAATATTAATTGGGCTTCGGTTGCGAATGCTGCGCCTGTTATTGTGATGTATATGGCGATTAAGCATGCGTCGCTAATCACGGAAAATTTAATTAATAACGGACGCAATCCTGATGATTCGGTGGCGATTATTTGCCATGCGACAACCCCCAAACAAATTGTCATTAAAGGTAAATTGCGTGATTTACCGCAATTGGCGCTAAGGGCGCAAACCCCCGCGATTATCGTCATTGGGCAAGTTGTGGATTATCAAGAAATATTAAATTGGCAAAAATTATGATGAAATATATAAAAGGATTTTGCGCGTTATTTGCGTTTTTAACGATTATTCGTTTGCCGTCATCTTGGCAAGATACCGCCCCAAAATATGGTTTTTGGGGCTTACCCATCATCGGAATAATTTTAGGGATTTTAGCAGTTTTCTGGGTTGGGTTTGGCGATATTTTATTTGAACCAAGCGTGGAAATTTTAACTATATCTTTAATGGCTTTTTTGATAATTATCACGGGTGGCTTGCATTATGATGGTTTTGCCGATATTTGCGATGCTTTGGGGGGGCGCACGCTTGAAAAACGCTTAATGATTTTGAAGGATTCCCGATTGGGTAGTTTTGGTGCTATGGGATTAATTTTAATTATGGTATCGCAATTTATTTTATGGCAAAAGATTTTATTGAATCATGAAGAAGGCGTAATTCTGGGCGTAATCGCCTTGCCAAGAATCATGGTTGTTATTGGCTTAAACACCTTACCATTAATGAATTCAGGCTTGGCGCATAATTTTGGCAGGGTGGATATAACCCAAGGGCTTATTGCGATTTTTGGATTTTTGGCGTTGGGTTTTTGGATTTTTGATGATAATTTTTCCTTAATTCTAGAATCTTTATTTTTTGCAACAATTATTTGGGCGTGGTTAATCAAGCGAAAATTCGGCGCGGTTAATGGTGATGCGATTGGATTCTTAATCGTGATAAGTGAATTGGTTGTAATGGTTTGTGTGGCTTAAATGAAATATTATACTGAAAATGCGCAATCAATCACGACTTGGTGGTTAATCAGGCACGCAACGATTCACGAAATGGGGAATAAAATTTATGGGCAATATGATTGCGATGCTGATGTTGATTATGATAAGATTTTATTGCAAAATCTTGCCACAAAATTGCCAAAAAACGCGCCTTGTATTTTATCGGATTTAAAGCGCACCGAACAAACCGCCAATGCACTGATGGCGCACGGCTGGAATGCGGGCGAAGTATATAAAGATAAATCATTGCGCGAACAGCATTTTGGCAATTGGCAAGGGTTGGAGCATAGCGAAATTGAAAAAACTGATGCGAATATTTATCGGCGGTTTTGGCTTACGCCTGCTTATAAATCACCGCCCCAAGGCGAAAGCTTTGCCGATTTATACGCAAGAAGCACCAAGGCTTTTCACGAATGGAATCAAAAATTTAGTGGGCAAGATATTGTGCATGTCAGTCATGGTGGCGTGATTAAGTCTTTATTGGCGTTGGCGTTGGATTGCCCCTTAGAATCTTCGTTCCGCATTTCAGTTTTAAATTGCGCTTTAAGTAAAATTGAGGTATATAATTACGGCGATGATATTATTTATCGCGTCAAATTAATGAATTGTTTATTTAATTAATGGAGGGATTAATGAAACAAAAATCTGCTTTAATCATTATAGATGTGCAAAATGATTTTTGCCCGAATGGGTATCTTGCCGTGCCGAATGGAGATGAGGTGATTCCGATAATCAATAAGCTTGCCCGTAAATTTAACCATGTATTTTTAACCCAAGATTGGCATCCAAAAAACCATTTTTCATTCGCCAGTAATCATCAGGGCAAAAATCCGTTTGAAACCATCAATTGCGATTATGGCGTGCAAGTTTTATGGCCTAATCATTGCGTCCAAGGCACTAAGGGTGCGCAGTTTCATCGCGGTTTAAAAACAAAATATGCGCATGGCATTATCAGAAAAGGCTTTAACCCCAAAATTGACAGCTATTCAGCTTTTTGCGAAAACGACCAAAAAACCGAAACGGGTTTAGCGGGCTTGTTAAAAAACTTAGGCATCACAGATTGCTATTTCGTTGGTTTAGCAACCGATTATTGCGTGGCTTATTCGGCGATTGATGCGCGTAAAAATGGCTTTCATTCGCATGTTATTTTAGACGCTTGCCGTGCCATTAATATGGCGGGGTCGTTGGAAAAAGCCATGAATGATATGCAGCAAGCGGGTGTGAATATTATGAATAGCCTTCATCAATAATTTATGGGATTTATATTCATAATTTTATCAGCAATTGCGTGGAGTAGCGCAGGTTTATTTAATCTGGTTATTACCACTGATATTGGCACAACTTTATTTTGGCGGGCTTTATTTGGGGCGGTTGGGATTTATATATTGAATTTTATAATAATTCCCAAAGAATCAATTTTATCAAGCTGGAAATTTAGCCGTGATGAAATCATCATATCCATATTATCAACGATTGCGATGATTTGTTTCATAAGTTCGTTTTTCTTTACCAGCATCGCGAATGTATCCTTTACATATGGAATTATGCCAATTTTAACCATGATTTTAGCAATTATAATTTTGAAAAATCGCTTTTCATTCGTTGGATTATTTTGTTGTATTTTAACGATAATTGGTATGATAATAATTTCAAATGCCAGCCCGACCAGCGATGATATTTTCGGTATCGGCTTAATGGCATTGGCAAGCTTATTTATGGCGATGCTTACAATTGCGGCAAAATTTTATACGCAAGTGCGCAGTATTAAAGTTATATATTTATCAGCATTTATGGGGGCTTTTGTCGCCGTTCCATTTGCCAGTTTTGGCGCAACAAGCATGACAAATATTGCATGGTTGGCGTTGTATGGTGTCTTAAATATTTGCATTGGCTTTGGCTTATATATGTTGGGAGTCAAGCGAATAAGTGCGCTAAGCGCGGCTTTATTGGGGTTGATTGAAATTCCACTTGGACCAATTTGGGCGTGGTTGTTATTTAATATCGTGCCAAGCGCCAATACAATTTTGGGCGGGACATTAATTATGATTTCAGCGTTTATTTATATTTATTTTAATCATCTTTCAGAAAAAAGGGCAATGGTCATAAATCATGCGCAAAATTAAACGGATTTTAGGCTTAATGTCTGGCACTTCGGTTGATGGGTGCGATATGGCGATTATCCATACTGATGGCTTGAAAATTACGCAATTTGCTAAGTGCGCTTTCGTGCCGTGGCAAGACGAATTGCGGCTTGAAATAAAGGCAAATTTTGGTAAATTTGCCATGACAAAAAACTTAAACCAGCTAAGCATAAAAATTACAAATGCGCATATTCGGGCGATTCAAGCGAATTTCACGGATGATGAATATGATGTTATTGGCTTTCACGGGCAAACTATTTATCACGCCCCGCATTTAAGGCGCACAAGGCAATTAGGCGATGGCGATAGCATGGCTAAAACCTTGCATAAACCAGTCGTTTGGGATTTTCGTTCGGCGGATGTTAAAATGGGCGGGCAGGGCGCGCCGTTAATTCCAATATTTCATCAAGCTTTGGCTGAATTTCACGAAATACCTAAGCCTTATATTTTGGCAAATATTGGCGGGGTAAGTAATATAACTTATGATGATGGCAATTGCTTATTGGCGGGCGATATTGGCGTTGGCAATGCCTTAATTGATGATTATTGCCAAAAATATTTTAATCAAAGATTTGACGAAAATGGCACGCTTGCCATGCAGGGTAAAATCAATCAAAAAGCTGTGGAATCATGGTGTCATCATGAATTTTTTGCAAAACCATTGCCAAAATCTATGGACAGAAATGAATTTCATGGCATAAATTATGATGGCTTAAATCATTATGATGTTTTGGCAAGTCTTTGTGAATTTACAGCGCGGGGTTTTAGCTCTCATATCAAGCAATTACCGCAACAACCCAAGCAAATAATTATCGGTGGTGGCGGGCGCAAAAATGCCTTTATTATGCAACGAATCGCGCAATTAACCGATATTGCCGTGGTTAATATGGATAATTACACGAATTTCGGCGATTATTGCGAAGCGCAAGCTTTTGCGTTTCTTGCCGCCAGAGCCATTAATAATTACCCATTTTGTTTTGCCAGCACCACTAATTCCCCTTGCAATCACGCCCAAGCCCGCATTTCGTGGTGAAAATTAACTTGATTTTTTGGGGTAAAGGGAATATATAAAGTGAAAAGGAATAACCATGATTGTAGATTATTATATTGAAAATTTTCGCTCGTTCGGTGAACGGGTTAAATTTTCAATGCGCGCTGATGAAAAAGATAAATATAGATTTGCCGATAATATTATTAAGACTGGAATTAAACAAGCTCCATATTTGGTAAAATCAATGGTTGTTTATGGCGCAAATGCCAGCGGTAAAACTAATATTTTTATGGCTTTGTCAAGTGTGTTTAATCATATTATTGCGAATTTTAGTCAAATCCCTCTTAATCAACAGCCCGTGGATGAAAATTTTCTTTTTAAGTTTCGGCATAATTATCGCGAATTTCCCAATAAAAATGAATTAGTTTTTATTCATAATAAACAGCTTTGGCGATATAAATTGGAATGTAAAACGAATAAATATACGCATGAATCGCTTTACCTGATAATTAACGGCGAAGATAATTTAATTTTTAGCCGTGAAGATTTAGATTTTAAATTAAACGAAGAATTAAACAAACATGAACCACAAGTTAGGCAAAATATTAGGGCAAATATTCTTTTATTAACTATACTAAAATTTTTGGGTGATGATAAAATAAGTGATTTATGCGAATATTTTAATGATATTAATTCAAAATTATTCATTCAGTCTGGTCATATACCTTCGGTTGATTATATTTATCAAAATAACGATGCCAATAAAATAAATAAGATTAATGAATTTTTATCCTTAGTAGACCTTGGCGTAAAATTTAAAAATTACCAAAGAATTAATCAAAATATTAATATTAATGGTATGGCGATAAATCAACAAATTATTCAATTGCAATTTATTCAGCAAACAAATTTAATAGATAAAGAAAATATTACAGCAGATTTAAATTTTAATGCAAATTTATCCGAAGGCACAAGGGTTGTGTTTAGTTATTTTTCATTTTTTATGGAACATAAAGATAAATTTGGTTTCATATTTGCCGATGAATTTGGTAATAATTTACACCGCCGATTGATAATACAAATTTTGGCATATTTAAATCAAAAGGCGCGTAATATGCAATTTATTTTTACGACCCATCAAGATTGGCTGGTTGATTTACCTTACTTGCGCGCTGACCAAATTTGTTTAATTACCAAAGATGCCGATAAGCAATCTTCAAAAATTACACGATTGCACGAAATAACCGATGAAAATGATAAAAAATTAAACCGCAAAAATTGGCTTAATTATTTGCGTTCGGGTGAATTGGGCGTTAATCCCAGAATTGATGATTTAGAATTTTGGGATAATAATGACTAAATTAATAAAAAAATGCAAAGTCTTGATTGTCGCCGAGGGGCAGAATGATAAAAATTATATTGATAGTTTATATCAAAATAAATTTATTGATAATAAATCATTTGATTTAAATTTTATCATTTGCAATCCAAATGATTCAAAGCATTTAAATAAAAAAGTTACCGAAGCACAAAATAACACACAAAAAACTTTTGACAAAATATTCTATGTTTTTGATAGCAAAAACTTGCATGTAGAGAATATATTAAAATTATCAAAAAATCGCAATATAGATTGTATAATCTCTAACCCCGGTTTAGAAATATGGTTTTGGTGGCATTTTGAAGATTACCCAAGCAATTTATCACTTGCTGAACAAGCCATAAAAGAAAATTTTCATAAAAAATATCAATATGATGATTTATTTGATATTGCTAAAATACGACATGCTATAAATAATAATAAAAAATATGCAACTTGTTTTAAGTCAAGTGATATGCCAACATTATTGAGTTATTTTGGAATTAAATAAATTATTACTTTAATTTACTTTTCTTATTCGTGCCAAGCGGATGGTCGGCGTGGGGGTAGGGGTGATGCCCATGGTTGTCATCGTGCGAATGCCCGTGGGAATCGCCGTGGTGATGATGGTCATGGGAATGATGCCCGTGCGAATGTCCGTGGTGGTCGTGGTGTTTTAATAACGCATCAATTTTTCCTGTGCCGATGCCTTCAACATGGTGGTGGTGGCTTTCTTGGGGCAATCCGACTTCGTCTTCAAATCCTAAAACTTGATTGCGGTATTTGCAATCCATGCAATTCATGTTGTTTAAGCCTAATAAAATTTCGCTTATGCGGCTGATGAAAGTATCAACTACTAATTCATGGTCGTTAAGATAGGGGGCTTTAATTATTTCAATTTCTGGGTGGTCTTTTTGCACTAAATCAGCGGCGGCGTAAATGCGGTCAACTAAAATCCCACTGAATAAAAAATAAGGAAATACGATAATTCGTTTGGGTTTCATTTTCACCAATTGCCGTAAAGCTGGTTCAGTTAATGGGAAAGTAACGCCCGAATAGCCAACTTCTGCCCATTGAAAGCCCAAACCTTCCCATAATAAGCGGTTGACTTTGCTGATATTAGAATTAGCATCAGGGTCAGATGCCCCGCGTCCAATCGTTAAAAGAATAGTTTCATGGCGGTAATCTTTGGATTTATGGGGTAAAACTGATAAGATTCGTTCACCCGCGGCGCGGATTAATCTTGTGTCCATGCCTAATTCACGCCCGAATTTTATGCTGATATTATGCGATTTTTGATAAGTCGCTAAAACCGAAGGCACATCATTTTTGACATGCCCCGCGGCGAATAACATGCCGGGAATTGCAAAAATTTGTTTGACTTTTTGGGCGCGTAATTTGTCTAAACCATCACGGATAATGGGGGTTGCAAATTCCAAAAAACCAAATTCAAATGGCACGGGTGCAACTCGTTCTTTAAGGACTTTGGCTAAATTCGTAAATTCTCGCACCGCTGATTCATCACGCGAACCATGCCCGCATAACATTATGCCACTATTTGGTGGTAGTTTGATTAATTTTTCCATAACCCCTAATTAGCATAATTAAAATTAAATAGCAATAAGGCGGTAAAATAAATTTTACCCCATAATATTATAACCTGAATCAATATAAATTGTTTGACCAGTGATGAATTTTGCGCTATCTGAAACCAAGAAACTGGCTAAATCGCCGATTTGTTCAATGGAGATAAGCTCGTGAATGGGGGCATTTTCAACTGATTTTGCCATTAATTGCGAAAAATCTTGCAATCCAGATGCGGCGCGGGTTGCGACTGGACCGGCGGAAATGGCGTTAATACGGATTTTATCATCGCCTAACTCTTTGGCAAGATACATAACCGATGATTCTAATGCTGCCTTAATGGGACCCATAACATTATAATGATTAATAACTTTATGCGCACCATAATAACTGAATGTCAAAATTGCCCCGCCATCGTTCATTAAAGGTTTAAGCAGTTTTGTTAAGCGCATTAAAGAATGGCAACTTATATCCATAGCTTGCAAAAATCCTTGCCGTGAAGATTCATATAAATTGCCGTGAATATCTTCTTTGGGCGCGAACGCTATGGAATGCACAATAAAATCCAATTTTCCCCATTTTTGAGCGATTTCATGGGCTAAATTTGTCATTTCTTCGTCATTTTGCACATCTAAGTTAATTAAAATCGGGCAATTAATTTGCAAGGCAAGGGGTTCCACAAATTTTTTTGCTTTGTCGTTAAGATAAGTAAGCGCGATTTGCGCGCCTAAATCATACATTGCTTTGGCGCAACCCCAAGCAATTGAAGATTCATTGGCAACGCCAATGATTAAGCCTTTTTTATTTTTTAAATCCATATTATACTCCTGATAGCATTGTATTTAACAAGCTGATTAAAAATATCAATGATTATAATCAAAATAATTGAATAAAAAACTTGATTTTTGCAATAAAACTGCTAATGCCAATGAATGCCTTATAATTTAGCATCTTTTCCCGCCACAAGGTTGAGACGAAATCGCCAATCACCCGCGATTCGTTCGTTAATTGCTGAAAATTCTTTATCGGTTGATGATTTAATTTGGCCTATATTTATTCGCGATGACCAAGACCACGAAGAGCAAATTGCCACGATGCCCGCTGTTTTGCGGTATAAAATTTCACAATTGCCACAAATTATTGATTATGCAAAAAAATATCATATTAAAGCCGTGGCAATTTTTCCCAAAACCCCCACAGAACTAAAAGACGAAAACGGCACCGAAGCCCTTAATCATGATAATTTAGTATGCCGTGCGATTCGGGTTATTAAAAAACAAGCCCCTGAAATTTTAGTCATCGCCGATGTTGCGCTTGACCCATATACAAGCCATGGACATGATGGTTTGTTGCAAAATGGTAAAATTCTTAACGATGCCACCAATGAAATTTTAGTTGAACAAGCGAAATTATTAATTTCGCATGGCGCGGATGTTGTTGCGCCTTCGGATATGATGGACGGCAGAATCGCATTAATTCGGGCGCATTTGGAAAAAAACAACCTGCATGATGCTTTGATTATCGCGTATAGCGCAAAATACGCGTCAAGTTTTTATGGACCATTTCGCGATGCCGTTGGTTCTAAGGGCGCATTGCAAGGCGATAAAAAAACTTATCAAATGGATCCCGCAAATTCTACCGAAGCCTTACGCGAAGCGGAATTAGACTTAAACGAAGGCGCAGATGTGATTATGGTTAAGCCCGCCATGCCTTATTTGGATATTATTCGCCAACTTAAAGATAAATTGCCCGTGCCAATTTTCGCATATCAAGTTTCGGGCGAATATTCCATGTTAATGAATGGCGTTAGTTTGGGATATTTTGACGAAATTAAAATTGCCACCGAATCGCTTTTATGTATCAAGCGCGCGGGCGCATCGGCGATTTTTTCGTATTTTACCCCTAAACTTGCTAAAATAATGATGGAACAATAATGACTGATAATAAACTTGCCGATGCGTTAAGATTTTTAAGTATGGATAGCGTTGAACAGGCAAATTCAGGGCACCCCGGTATGCCAATGGGTATGGCTGATGTTGCCTTAGTATTACTTCGTGATTTTTTGCAATTTAATCCGCAAGACCCAAATTGGTTAAACCGCGACAGGTTTGTCTTGTCGGCGGGACATGGCAGTATGTTGCTGTATTCATTATTATATTTAACGGGTTATGCCGATGCAACGATTGACGAAATTAAGAATTTTCGGCAAATTAATTCCAAAATGGCGGGACACCCAGAATATGGGCATTTATCAGGGGTGGAAACAACGACTGGACCCTTGGGGCAGGGCTTGGCAAATGCGGTGGGCATGGCGATTGCCGAACGGCATTTAAATGCCGTTTATGGTGATGATGCCATTAATCATAAAATTTTTGTCATGGCGGGCGATGGTTGCTTGATGGAAGGAATTTCCCATGAAAGCGCAGCTTTGGCGGGGCATTTAAAGCTTAAAAATTTAATTGTCTTATGGGACCATAATAATATTACCATTGATGGCGCGGTGAATTTATCGGATTCCACGGAACAAATGATGCGGTTTCGCACATATGGCTGGCATAGTATTTCGGTTGATGGGCATAATCAAGCGCAAATTGCGGACGCAATTCGTGATGCGATGGCGGGCGATAAGCCTTGCTTAATTGCGTGCCGCACCCAAATTGGTAAGGGCGCGCCGAATATGCAAGGCACGCATAAAGTCCATGGTTCGCCCCTTGGCAAAGCTGAAATTCAAGCCACCCGTGATGCTTTGGGTTGGCATTATGCCCCGTTTGAGATTCCCAGTGATATTTTAAACGCATGGCGGGCGATTGGGCAAAAATCGGCGCAAAAATATCAAGATTGGTGCAAGAAAAATAAAGATTTAGCAAAAAATATGGCAAAAAATGCCAATGCCGAAGATTTTATTAAGGCAATCGCCCAAGTTAAAGCCGATTTTATCGCGCAAAAGCCTGCTTTGGCAACCCGCGTGGCTTCACAACAAGTGCTAGGCGTGGCGATTCCTAATATTTCATTATTATTAGGCGGTTCGGCGGATTTAACGGGGTCAAACGGCACACGCCCTGCGGTCGCAAATTTTGATAATTTCTTGGCAGATTCGTATCATGGGCGGTATGTTAATTACGGGATTCGCGAACATGCAATGGCGGCGGCGATGAATGGTATGGCTTTGTCGGGGTTGCGCCCATATGGTGGCACATTTTTAGCCTTTGCCGATTATTGCCGTCCCGCGATTCGCCTTGCGGCTTTAATGGGTTTACCCGTTGTCTTTGTTATGACACATGATTCCATTGGGCTTGGCGAAGATGGTCCGACTCATCAGCCTGTTGAACATCTTGCTTCGCTTCGCGCGATTCCAAATTTATTGGTATTTCGCCCCGCTGATGCGGTTGAAACGGCGGAATCTTGGGAAATTGCGCTAAGCCAAACTAACCGCCCAAGCGTGATGGTGCTTACCCGCCAAAATTTAGCATTATTTCGTGATAATATTGCGCAAAATCAAACAAAATATGGGGCTTATCAAATTTTTGGGCAAGATAAAAAACGCGATGGCACGATTATCGCCACGGGTTCAGAAGTTGAAATTGCCCTTGAAGGTGCAAGAAAGCTTAAAGAATTAGGCAAAAATATTGTGGTTGTATCCATGCCCAGCATGGAATTATTCCGCGCCCAAAGCCACGATTATAAGCAAAAAATATTGGGCGATGCGCCCATTGTCGCTTGTGAAGCTGCGATTGCGCAAGGTTGGCATGAATTTATCGGCGCACAAGGTAAATTTATTGGTATGCAAGGCTTTGGCGCGTCCGGACCATACAAGAAATTATACGAAAAATTCGGCATTACCGCCGATGCCATTGTTAAGGCTTTTAGCTAACTGCCTTTTATATTAAAACGCCTAAATTCCGTTGCAAATTGCTAACATTAAACCACCCCGCTTGTTTATTGCATAAACAAGCACCCCTCCGCTTCGGCTTCGCCGAAAATCTTACGATTGGAGGGGATGGATAGCAATTTGCATCGGAATTTAGTGCGTTTAAAAATAGTATTCTTCCCCTTGTCTATATAAAAAAGATATGAAATATGAATAATATTTTGTATAGTTCTTCTAAAAGGGAGAATTAGATAGCGGGTAGCGGATTGTTGCTTCCCCTGATTTTAAAGAATCGTATGGAGTTTAATCGCTACCCGCTGATTTTCCCTAGTTTCGAACAGATAATGGAGCAAAATAATATTTTGGCTCGCGGACAAGGCAGAAAAAAGGAGAAAACCATGTCAAATAATATCATTGGAATTGATGTTTCGCAAGAAAAATTAGATGTTTATTTTATGATGAATAATGAATATTTAGTGATAGACAATACATTGAAATCTATCAAGAAGTTCGTTAAGTTGATTAAAAAGAACAAAACTGATTTGGTTGTGTTTGAACCAACAAATGTTTATCATCGGCAATTACAAGTAATATTAGAAGCCGAAGCAATAGAGTATGCTTTGGTGGATAGTTATTGTGTTAAACGGCATAAGGATTCGTTGCGAAAAACAATCAAAACCGATAAGCAAGACGCGTATTTTTTAGCTGATTATGCTAAAAGACATGAAATTAAACCCAGCAAACTTAGTCATAAAATGTTGCATATCATGCAGGAATTAATGAATAAATACAATGAATTAATTGATATTCGGGTGCAAATGCAAAATCGTGATAAAGTCAATCAGGTAAAAGTTAGTCATCAAATCAATAAAACATTGATAGAAACCATTAATAAAAATATTGATAAAATATTGACAGAAATGGCAAAAATCATTAAAGACGACGAGGGATTAACCAATAAATACACGATAATGACATCGGTACCGGGTATTGGTGAGATTACAGCTTATTCATTACTTGCATTTATGTTTGAAATAGGTTCGCTCAACCAACGGCAAATAGCCCGATTGGCAGGGCTAGCTCCAATGGATAATCAATCGGGAAAATTTACAGGTAAAAAATTTATTGGTGGTGGGCGATGTAAAGTTAGAAAAGCTTTATACATGCCCACATTTAATGCTGTTCGTAAAATTTATTTTATTAAAAATACAAACGACAAAATTGCCTTAAATAAACCAAAAAAACTTGCACATACAGCTTGTATGCGCAAGTTATTACTCTTGGTTAATACGCTGGTCAAGGAAAATAGAATCTTTGATAAAAATTATTAAAAAAAACCTTGACACCCACAGATAACTCCTAAGCGAAGCAGCTAACCGAAGGTTAGGCGGAGGGGTGCGCCGAAGGCGCGGGGTGGTTTAAAAAAAACTTGAACAAATAACCACCCCGTCAAATTCTGCGCATATGCTTGAATTTGCCACCCCTCCGCTTCGGCTACGCCGAAAATCTAACGATTGGAGTTATCTGTGGGTGTCAAGGTTTTTTTTAATAATTTTTATCAAAGATTCTATTTTCCTTGACCAGCGTATTAACCAAGAGTAATAACTTGCGCATACAAGCTGTATGTGCAAGTTTTTTTGGTTTATTTAAGGCAATTTTGTCGTTTGTATTTTTAATAAAATAAATTTTACGAACAGCATTAAATGTGGGCATGTATAAAGCTTTTCTAACTTTACATCGCCCACCACCAATAAATTTTTTACCTGTAAATTTTCCCGATTGATTATCCATTGGAGCTAGCCCTGCCAATCGGGCTATTTGCCGTTGGTTGAGCGAACCTATTTCAAACATAAATGCAAGTAATGAATAAGCTGTAATCTCACCAATACCCGGTACCGATGTCATTATCGTGTATTTATTGGTTAATCCCTCGTCGTCTTTAATGATTTTTGCCATTTCTGTCAATATTTTATCAATATTTTTATTAATGGTTTCTATCAATGTTTTATTGATTTGATGACTAACTTTTACCTGATTGACTTTATCACGATTTTGCATTTGCACCCGAATATCAATTAATTCATTGTATTTATTCATTAATTCCTGCATGATATGCAACATTTTATGACTAAGTTTGCTGGGTTTAATTTCATGTCTTTTAGCATAATCAGCTAAAAAATACGCGTCTTGCTTATCGGTTTTGATTGTTTTTCGCAACGAATCCTTATGCCGTTTAACACAATAACTATCCACCAAAGCATACTCTATTGCTTCGGCTTCTAATATTACTTGTAATTGCCGATGATAAACATTTGTTGGTTCAAACACAACCAAATCAGTTTTGTTCTTTTTAATCAACTTAACGAACTTCTTGATAGATTTCAATGTATTGTCTATCACTAAATATTCATTATTCATCATAAAATAAACATCTAATTTTTCTTGCGAAACATCAATTCCAATGATATTATTTGACATGGTTTTCTCCTTTTTTCTGCCTTGTCCGCGAGCCAAAATATTATTTTGCTCCATTATCTGTTCGAAACTAGGGAAAATCAGCGGGTAGCGATTAAACTCCATACGATTCTTTAAAATCAGGGGAAGCAACAATCCGCTACCCGCTATCTAATTCTCCCTTTTAGAAGAACTATACAAAATATTATTCATATTTCATATCTTTTTTATATAGACAAGGGGAAGGATAGCAATTTGCATCGGAATTTATTGCGTTTAAAAATAGCATCCTTCCCCTCCTAAGCGAAGCAGTTTGCGAAGCAAAATGGAGGGGTGCGCCGAAGGCGCGGGGTGGTTAATAATTATCATGATATTTTAAATTCGTTAAGGATTTTAGCTAACAGCTTTAATGCTATTAAGGCAATCTGTTAAATTTGCCTTGGGCTTGCCACTTATCGCGGGACGAATTTCGGCAAATTTTAAATTAAAGATATTTTGCGCATTCTTAATAAAAAATAAATTCAAGCTACACGCATCTGTTTTGTAAAGCCAGATTTCGCTTTGCCCTTCGGGTCGGCGCAAGTAGGGCGCACCCAAAAAACCAAGCCAATCATGCGGCAAAGTGCCATTTAAATCAGTAATATTTTGAATATTGCGATTAAATATTTTTAATCCAGTGGTATTGGTGCTAATATTATCGGCGGGTTCAGGGTTTTTTATTAAGGGTGCTATCTTGACTTTGGGTTGAACTGGTGGTAATTCAGGCAAAGCAAGTTTTGGTTTTTGGGCATCAGTTTTTATTTCGCTTGAAGTATTTATCGGTGGCGAAGAATCTGGCAATATTGATTGATTGCGTGGTTGCGGCGCGCAAGAAACAATGATTAACAATAAGCACATATAAAGGAATTTATTCATGAACAACCAATTTGATGTTATAGGGTTAGGTAATTCTATTGTAGATATTCAATCAAAAGTCAATAATGAATTAATAAAAAATTTAGGGTTCGCCAAAGGATCCATGAGTTTAGTTGATTTAAACCAAAGCATGAAAATCCGCCAAAGCCTTAACCACAAGAGCCAAACATCAGGCGGTTCGGTCGCAAACACGGCTTATAATTTACAAATTTTGGGGGTTAAATCAGCGTTTGGCGGTGTCGTTGCTGATGATGATTTGGGGAAATTATTTATTAAGGACTTAGAGGATAACGGCGTTCATGCCGCCGTGCATGTCTTGGCGAATCATAACGAACATACGGGACAATGCGTTATTATGGTTGATGAAGAAGGCGAGCGCACCATGGCAACTTATTTGGGTATTAATCAGTATTTTACCGAAAGCACTCTGCCAATATCCGCGATAGAATCCGCAAAAATTCTTTATTGTGAAGGCTATTTATTTGATAATCCCGCGCAAAAAAATGCCTTTTATCAGGCAAGTAAAATTGCAAAAAATATCGGTAATAAAGTCGCTTTAAGTCTGTCTGATGCGTTTTGTGTCGGCAGGCATTATGATGATTTTTTGCATTTTTGTCAAAATTCGGTGGATATTTTATTGGCAAATAATGCCGAAATTACGGCATTGACTAAGCAAAATTCTTTGGCAGATGCGATTGCTAAATTGGCGGAATTATGCCCGCAAATTCAAATTTATGGTATTACTGATGGTGAAAATGGCGCGCATTGTAAAATTCTTGACGATACGGCGTTTGTGCCTGCGCAACGGGTCGCGGTTGTGGATACGACTGGCGCGGGTGATGGTTTCGCCGCGGGTTTCTTGTGTGGGTTAGTTCGCGGTGAATCCGCCTTTGAATCTGGGGTTTTGGGGGTTAAAGTTGCTAGCGAAGTTATTGCGCATTTGGGCTCAAGATACCGAGTTTAATGGCTTACCGAATAAAAATTCTTTTGCCTTTGCCGATGATTTCTGCGGCACTTGACTATTACAGCGAAGAAGAATATCCCCAAGGGAGTTTTGTGCAAGTCCCTTTTGGGCGCGGTAAGTATATCGGTATAGTTTGGCATGGCGCAATTGATAAGGATTTAGCCTTAAATAAATTAAAATATATCATTAAAAAATTTGAATGCCCGCCCATGCCCATGCCAACCATGCAATTAATTGAATTTATGGCGGGATATTATATTCAACCTTTGGGGGCAATTTTGAAATTATCTTTGGTTTTGCCGGAATATTTCAATAAAATGCCCAATCCGCCAGCGATTCCCAATTATTTTATTGAAGGTATTTCGTCCATTAAAACTGAACAAGACCAAGATACTGCAATCGCAACGATAAACGCGAATATTACGAAACACCAATTTTGCGTGCATAGTCTTGAAGGCATCACGGGTTCGGGTAAGACTTTGGTATTTTTGCACGCGATTCGTCATGCTTGGCAAATGGGGCGTAATGTCATGGTTTTAGTGCCTGAAATCGCGCTTACTCATAATTTTATTCGGCAATTTAAAGATTTTTTTGGGGCAGAACCGCCCGTTTGGCATTCGGATATTGCAGTTTCGTTAAAGAAAAAATATTTCGGGCAAATTATATTCAAACAAACCCCCATTGTTTTTGGCGCAAGATCGGCTATGTCTTTACCGCTTGACAATATTGGTTTGATAATTTTGGACGAAGAGCATGATATTCATTACAAGCAAAATCAGGGATTGCGCTATTACGCACGGGATATGGCGATAAAACTTGCACAATATCATCAAGCTTCGGTGGTGCTAGCATCAGCCACGCCGTCCATGGAAACGAAAATGAACGCGCTTAGCAAAATTTTTGTGGAATGCGTGTTAAAATCGCGAATTAATCAAGCAAATTTGCCAAAAATTTCTATTATAGACATGAAAAAATATACGCTTGCCAAGGATAATTTTCTTAGCCCCCCGATGATTGATGCGATAAGCGCGGTGCTGGCAAAAGGCAAGCAAGCATTGGTTTTTTTGAATAAACGCGGTTATGCGCCGCTTTATTTATGCCAAAAATGCGGGTTTAAGGTTGAATGCACAGCGTGCGATTCGTTTTTAACGCATCATAAATCACCGAACCGATTGGAATGTGGGGTTTGTGCCGCGAAATATCCGATTCCGCTTTCTTGTTCGGCATGTGGCGCGGACGATAGCATGATGGCATTTGGACCGGGAATTGAAAAAATTGCCGAAGAATGCCAAAGCCGATACCCAAACGCCCGAATCGCCGTGGTAAGTTCGGATAATATCAATGATGATGAAGATTGGAGCGAATTAATTGCTAAAATTCTGAAACATGAAATTGATATTATTGTCGGCACGCAATTATTGGCAAAAGGGCATCATTTTCCCAATTTAAATTTTGTCGGTATTGTCAGCGCGGATTCGCTTTTTTGCAACCCCGACCCAAGGGCGTTGGAGCGCGCTTTTCAATTATTGCAACAAGTCATTGGGCGCGCGGGGCGCATGGGCGATGAATCCGATGCTTTGATTCAATCATATAGCCCCCAAGAACCATTATTGCTTGATTTAGCAAACCAGCGAATACAAAATTTTTATATTGGCGAATTGCATCGGCGCGAAAGGGGCGAATTGCCACCATTTGCCCGCATGGCAAGCATTATTATCAGTGGTAAAAATGAAAAAAATACCATGAAATTTGCCCAAAATCTTGGCGCGCTTGCCCCAAAAATTGATGGGTTTCAATTATTAGGTCCCGCCCAAGCCCCCATATATAAAATTCGCCATAATTTTCGGCTTAGATTTTTATTAAAATGCCCCAAAAAACTGCGCGTGCAAAATTTTATTTATGATTGGATTAATAATTGCCCATTTGATTGGCGCGCCGTCAATGGCATCAAAATTGAAATTGACATTGACCCCCAAGACTTTTATTGATTTTTTTCTTTACTTTGTATTTTGTTTAATATAAATTTTGATTTTATTTGTGAGTTATCCGCAAAAAAATTAACAAAACTATAAAATTTCATTTTGTTTCTGCATTGAAATTGCAATAATCATTTATATTTAATACAAGGAGATATTAAATGCAAAAAAAACTTAGTCATCGCCAAGAGCTTTTTCAGCAAATGATGAAGTTTGATGGTAAAAATATTAGTGCGAGTCTTAATAATCAAGACAGACCAAAAAATTCAACAGATTTACGCAATGCTTTTAATGCAGTTAAAAAAAGCCTTTTAAATTCATAAAAAGCTGATTATTTTATGGTTGAAGTTCAAATAAATGCTGAAAAGCATAATGAAAGATTAGGTAGTGCGCAAGATGCACTTAAAGCAGTTATGGATTATGTTGCAAAAGATGAGTTATTAAATAATTTAGTAGTAAAATATAATATAACACAAAATATGAACAATGATGATTGGGATAAATATTTGCGTTATCATTGGGGAATAATTGAAGGCGTGCGAATAATAAATGATAAAAATAAAAAGCACTATTTGCAAACACCTAAAACAATTACGGCAATGATAGTGGCGTTTTGCCATTTTGGCAATACTTTTTTTGCAAATAGTGAAAAAATTAATCCGAATAAAGAAATGCTAGATTGTTTATTACAATTACATTGTAAATTTTTTTGGTTTAATTTGTTTGTACAGACATTGTCGGATATTGGTATTTATAATAATTACCAATCTGATTCAAGTGAATATGAAAATATAGCGAAGGAATTAAAAGAAAAATTTCAATTTATAGAAGAAAAATTTTGCCAAGATTTAAGTTTTTTATTAAAAGATTATGTTGAAAAAAATAAAACAACAATAAATAATCACACCAAATTTATAAATATTTCATCATTTCATTATATTTATTGTTTTATTAATGGGATTCATAACGCAATATGCGCGCATTATGGGGTAATATTTCCCAACGAAAATGATAATTTTAATGATAATATTGCTGATAAAGATACGAAATTTATTATTTGTGAAACCATTGAAATAAGATAATTAAGCCGATTTTTATTAATGAAAGGTTTTACAAATATTTTTGCCCCGCATAATTTCTATTTGCTTTATAACTGCGTCATGATTCTATTTTGAAATTATTTGTTAATTTTAAAATTATACCCTTATTTCTCATTTTATAAAGATAAAAAAAATTTAAGACCCGAAGCGAAGAGTAGGGAGGCGCGTAGCAGCCAATTTCTTTCAATTCTAATTCAGCGAAGCGTTTATAAAAAAAATTTTGCTAAAAAAACTCATTACCACAAATGCCAATACAACCAAACCCATGGCGACAATTAATTTTAGCAACTTTGATGCATAATTTTGGGGGAATGTCTTGGAAAATTACCAAATTGTGTTTTAATGGCTTCAAATTTTGTGGTCAAAAATAATTTCCAAAAAAAATAAAAAAAGACTTGACAAATTTTTAAAATCCCAATATTGACATGCAAGTATTTTGAATATTATTTAAGGAGTATATCCATGGCAAAAGCCGCAAAAAAATCCATGCAAAACGGCAAAATTACCCAAATTTTGGGCGCAGTTGTTGATGTTAGTTTTGAAGGAACTTTACCATCAATTTTAAATGCTGTATATACCGATAACCACGGACATAAGCTTTATTTTGAAGTCGCCCAGCATTTAGGCGAAAAAACGGTCCGTTGTATTGCAATGGACAGCACCGAAGGGCTTACCCGTGGGCAAGAAGTTTTTGATACGGGCGCACCCATTACAGTGCCAGTGGGTCCAGAGACTTTGGGACGGATATTAAATGTGGTTGGCGAACCAGTAGATGACCGCGGTCCTGTGAATACAAAAATGTCTTTGCCGATTCATCGTTCGGCACCTGATTATTTGGAACAATCAACCGATAACGAAGTTTTAGTGACGGGCATTAAAGTTATTGACTTATTAACTCCCTATCCAAAAGGCGGTAAAATCGGCTTGTTCGGTGGTGCGGGCGTGGGTAAAACCGTGCTTATCATGGAATTAATTAATAATATTGCCAAAGGACATGGCGGTTATTCAGTTTTTGCAGGGGTTGGCGAACGCACCCGTGAAGGCAACGACTTATACCATGAAATGATGGAATCAGGCGTGATTAAACCCGATGGCGAATCAAAAGTTACCTTGGTTTATGGGCAAATGAATGAACCACCGGGTGCCCGTTCACGCGTGGCTTTAACTGGTTTGACGCAAGCCGAATATTTCCGTGACCAAGAAGGGCAAGATGTGTTGTTTTTCGTGGATAATATCTTCCGCTTTACCCAAGCTGGTTCAGAAGTTTCGGCTTTATTAGGGCGCATGCCTTCTGCTGTGGGCTATCAGCCGACTTTGGCAACCGACATGGGCGCGATGCAAGAGCGAATCACTTCAACCAAAAAAGGCTCTATTACTTCGGTGCAAGCCGTTTATGTGCCAGCTGATGACTTGACTGACCCTGCGCCAGCAACGACTTTCGCGCACTTGGACGCAACCACCGTGCTTTCACGGCAAATTGCGGAATTAGGGATTTATCCCGCAGTGGATCCATTGGATTCAACCAGCCGTATTTTAGAACCCGCTGTTGTTGGCTTGGAACATTATAATATTGCACGCAAAGTGCAACAAACCTTGCAATCTTATAAGAATCTTCAAGAAATTATCGCGATTTTGGGTATGGACGAATTATCCGAAGAAGATAAAATCACCGTGGCACGGGCGCGTAAATTACAACGATTCTTATCGCAACCTTTCCATGTTGCCGAAGTATTCACGGGTAAACCCGGTAAATTCGTGCAAATTGAAGATACGATTAAAGGATTCAAAGGCATTGTTAATGGCGATTATGATGATATTCCAGAAGCCGCATTTTATATGGTCGGCACAATTGAAGAAGCATTGGAAAAAGCCAAAGAAATGTCAAAAGTCGCTTAATTTAAGGATATGGTATGAATAACCCAAGTCAAATACAATTAGTCATTGTTAGCCCCGAAAAAGAAGTGCTTAATATTGCCGTGGAAATGGCGATTATCCCCGGGGCAGATGGTGATTTAGGTATTTTGGCGGGGCATAGTGCCGTTATAACTTCGTTAAGATGCGGCGAATTAGTCGTTTATAACGATAAAAAACCGCAAATGCGCTTATTCTTGACGGGTGGTTTAGCAGAAATTAGCCCCGATAAAATTTCTGTTTTAGCAGAAAATATCACGGATTTAGCGAAATTAAACCAAGAATCGCTAAATATGGAAATTGCCCAATATCAAAAATTGCTTGAAATTTCTGATGAAATGGGTAAAAATAACGCCCAAATAAATCTTGATAATGCAATTTTAAAATCGCAAATTTTTCAAAAATCATCGTATAATTAATTGAATATGCAATCATTAAAAAATTGACTTTTTTTAAATTTTTTGTTATTTGTTTTTTTCAAGTTTTGCTTAACCAGCAATGCAAACTTAAAAATCAGGGAATATATTTAAGGGAAAACGAATGCCAGAAGTAATTTTTACAGGTCCAGAAGGCAAGCTTGAAGGGCGATATATCCAAGGTCGCACCGAAGATTCCCCCGTTGCGTTGATTTTACACCCGCATCCCTTAGATGGCGGCACGATGAATAATAAAGTTGTGTATAATTTATTTCATATTTTTGCCAAGCGCGGTTTTGCCGTTTTACGATTTAATTTTCGGGGAGTGGGCAAATCAGAAGGCGTATTTTCCAAAGCCGAAGGCGTTTTAGCCGATGCCGCCACCGCAATTGATTGGTTGCAAAAACAAAATAATTATGGCAAAAAATGCTGGATAGCTGGTTTTTCTTATGGTTCATATGTTGCGATGCAATTATTAATGCGCCGACCTGAATTTCACCGATTTATTGCGGTTGCGCCGACTCCAAATTTATGGGATTTTTCGTTTTTATCGCCATGCCCAACTTCTGGTTTAGTCTTGCACGCGTCAGAGGATCAATTTGTTAATTTAGAAGTGCAATCAAAATTCGTGGAAAAATTAAAATCGCAAAAAAATATCAATGTCGGTTTTGAAGTCATGCATGGCGCGAATCATTTTTTTACAAACCATATGGCACCAATGCAAGAATTAGTCGGCAATTATATTGATGCGCAAATGGCAATTATTGAAAATTCCCAAGATAAAATTAACCCTGATAGTGAAGAAGATGATGATTATTATCAAAAAATCCGTGAATTAGATGTCCAAGAGGATGATGAAGATGAATAAAATATCCGCCTGTCCCCCTGAATTAATTGCCAAAAAAACAATTATTATCCGCACCGATTGCAATGTTCCTTTGGATAAAAAAAGCGGGCAAATCGCCGATATTACAAGGCTGGAAAGAATTATTCCGACTATTAAATTTTATTGTGATTTAGGGGCAAAATTAGTTATTTGCTCGCATTTTGGCAGACCCGATGGGCAAAAAATCCCCAGCATGTCATTAAAAATTGTGGCGGATAAATTATCACAACTTATGGGTAAAGAAATTTTATTTCATGATGATTGCATTGGCGAAGAATTGCAAAATAAAATCCAAAATATGCCTTTTGGGCAAGCAATCATGGCGGAAAATTTACGATTTTATGCACAAGAAGAAGCGAATGATGCAAAATTTGCTCAATCTTTGGCGAAATTGGGTGATATTTATGTTAATGATGCGTTTAGCTGTTCGCATCGCGCCCATGCGTCCATCAGTGCCATAACTGATTATTTGCCATCATTTGCGGGTCCATCGTTATTGGCGGAGATTCAAGCGCTTGAATCGGCTTTGGAACACCCCAAACGCCCATCGGTTGCTATCGTAGGCGGGGCGAAAATATCCACGAAAATATCCGTATTAAAATTTTTAATTGCCAAAGTTGACACTATCATTATCGGTGGTGGCATGGCGAATAATTTTTATTTGGCGCAAGGTTATGATGTCGGCAAAAGCTTAGTTGAAGCTGATGCTGTTGGTTTAGCGTCTGAAATTTTGACCCTTGCCAAGCAAAAAAATTGCCGCATTTATTGCCCCGAAGATTTTATTATTGCCAAAGAATTTGCGGCAAATTCCGAACATTATTCGGCAAATCTTGGCGATAAGGTTGATGGTATGATTTTAGATGCAGGCAAAGCAAGCATTAAAACAATGCAAGAAATTTGCAGCAATGCCAAAACTTTATTATGGAATGGACCTTTGGGTGCTTTTGAGCTTGACCCTTTTCATCAAGCGACCTATGATTTAGCAAAATTTGTGGCGCATCAAACAAAAAACGGCAAGCTTATCAGTATAGCAGGGGGGGGCGATACGGTTTCCGCCCTTAATAATGCGGGGGTAAGCGATGATTTTTCGTATATCTCCACCGCAGGTGGCGCGTTTTTAGAATGGCTTGAAGGTATTGAACTGCCGGGCATTAAAGCATTAAGAAAGCAACAATAATGACAATTTATTTTATTGGGGCTGGACCCGGTGCCCCTGATTTAATCACTTTGCGCGGACTTAAATATATTCAGCAATGCCCGTTATGCCTATATGCTGGCTCATTAGTGCCCGAACAAGTTGTCGCACAATCACCCAAGGCAATTGATACCGCGCCAATGGTATTATCCGAAATTATTGGCTATATGCAAGAGGCGCATGCCAAAGGGCAAGATGTCGCAAGGGTGCATTCGGGCGACCCAAGCATTTATGGCGCGATTGGCGAACAAATGCGGGCATTGGATAAATTAAATATAAATTATGAGGTATGCCCGGGCGTGCCGTCTTTCGCCGCTTCGGCTTCGGTTATTAAAAAAGAATTAACTTTGGCGGGGCAATCGCAATCCATCGTTATTACCCGCTTAACTTCACGCGCGTCGCCCATGCCCGAATCCGAAGATTTAGAAAATTTTGCAAAAACCAAGGCAACTTTGGCAATACATTTATCTATCAATAACCTAGCCAATGTGTTAAAAAAATTAATTCCTTATTATGGCGAAGAATGCCCGTGTGCGATTATATACCGCGCAACTTGGGACGATGAATTAATATTGCAAGGCACTTTGGCAACGATTCGCCCCATGGTGAAATCTGCGAAAATTACCCGAACCGCTATGATTTTAGTCGGGCAAGTGCTTGCCTTGCATGATTTTCAAGATTCCGCGCTTTATTCCCCTGACCATACGCATATATTGCGCAAGTGATTATAGATTGAATAATTTGCAATCGGGGGGAGCTATTGCGTTTAAAAATAATTTTTTAACTTTCGCCCCAAATAATAATATAATTATATTGGTATGTAAGTGGTTCTTCCGCGATTATGCGGCATTTATGGGGGATAATTTGTGAAATTTCTTCAAATGTGTATGGCTTGTTTTATTTTAGACAATTAATTTATTTATCAAAAGATAATTTGCGCAATGTGGGAATTCATGAAATACGCTATATTCGGGAATTTTTATGATTCCATTGGGTGTAAAACGCATAAATTTATAATATTCACTTAATAAATACCAAAAATCCCGAAAAAATATTCGGGCATCAACATTGCAACCCACTTCAAATTGAATTAATTTAATGTTTTTAAAAAAAGATTTATCAATGGTTCTTAAAACTTCTAATTCATGCCCCTCAATATCCAATTTCAAAATATCAATATTTTCTATTTTTTCTTGCATAATATAATTGTATAAATTCTTTGTTTGCACAATTTCGGCATAATCAAAATTAAGTTTATATTCGCGAATATCACGATGATATAGCGAACCCAAGCCACTGCCATCACTATCGGCGTATAGAATTACTTTTTCATTATCGTTATTGCTAAGCGCAAATGGCATAATTTTGATATTAGTATGGCTATGAAATTTTTGAGTTAATATATCAATATTTTTTTTATTGGGTTCAAATATTACATACTGGCTATCTTTGGCATGTTTCAACATTTCGGAGGTGTAATCGCCAACATTACCACCAATATCAAATATTATTTTGGGATTCGGCACAAAATGCAATGCACCTTTTATTTGCATTGCCATAGGCGCGTCCCAAGCAATGCCTAACTTTTCTAAATTTTCAATAATTATTTGATATATTTCATTTATATTGCTCATATTTTGCCTTTTTACCCAAATATTAAATGTGATTCACCGCCGATAGCCCCGTGCCATTTATGGTGGTGATAAAATACAACTAACATTATTTGCGTATAAAGTCAAAATATTTCATAAAAAACCAAGCCTTCGTTCAATTTCAGACCAAATATGGTTATATGAATAATTTTCTTGCCAAAAATTATATGCTTCATTGACGATTTTTTCGCGCCATTCTTCGTGTTTTAAGAAAAATTGCGCATAAATCATGACATCATTGCGGTTATAAACGGGAATATAATGCACGAACGGCACATAAATATCCTCACAAGACATCGTGCCTTCCTCTAATAACAAGCATTTATTCACAATCGCTTCACTGATTCGGAATGTTGAAATATATAAGTCATTATTTCTAAATAAAAATCTATGCCCGCTGTTAAATGTTATTTTTGATTGTCGGTAAATTGATATAAATTCGTCCATGGTTTCAACTTTATTATCAGAATTAACTTTTATTTTGGGTATATTTGGAATAAATTGGTGAATATCTTGCAAAAAATATTGGCGCATCGCCATTGATTGCGCATCGCCGATAAAACAAAAATTTCTTGTTTTAGTCGTGCATTCATTGTTATCGGTGGTTTGCGCAATTGGAAAATGTAAGAATTTTTCGTGATTTTTTAAACATGCTGGGTCTGATATAGTTTTATTTAATGAAACAAAAAGACTAATGGCGTTAAACCATTTTTCTGGAATTGGGGTTGATGCGTTATAATAATCTTGTAAATACCGAATGACAGGAATTTTTAAATTATTATTTACTTGGGCAATAAAATTAAAAAAATTCTCGCTTTCATGATTGGCGATGATGTTATTATAATTCATAAATATGCAATCTATATTATTAATTTTTAAGGAATTATATATTGCGCTAAAATCATAATTTTGTATAAAAATATGGGTTGGAATGCTTGTATCGGTGTTTTCAATAAGAATTTCATGAAAAACATGCCCGCGTTGTCGCATTGATTGCGAAAAATGGTATAATGTCGGCTCTTGATAAAAATCAAGGCTATTTTTAATATTAAAATAAGCAATATTTAAAGGTTTTTTTAAGGCAAATTGCCGAAATAATCCTTGATATTGTGGTTTTGGCAATTGTTGATTGGCGTATTCATGCCATTTAATTTCAAGTTTTTGCTGAATCGCTTTTTCTTGAATTTTTGGTATTTCGGCTTCAGCCACGCCAAATTCGGAATGATTATATAAAATATTTTTGGCGCGTTCCTTAAAATAATCTTTATATTTACGAATAAAAATATTATGTTTTTCAAATATAGGGTATAAAATTTCATATTGCGCCTTGGTTTGAATAATTTTATTACCCCATAATCTTGCTTGTTCGTGATTACCGATAATTAATTCATAATATTTTTTTGCGGATAGCAATTCGCCTAATTTCAATAAAATATTAGCTTTTTCCCATAATATTGCAGGGTAATTAAATTTTAATTGATGATGCAATTCTTCCAATTGATTACTAATTTGGTGCAAATCTTCATGAGTCGTTTCAGGGCAACGCATTAAACAAAAATTATTTAAAAATTTATATAAAATAAATTTTGCTTTGTTAGGGTTAATTGTTGCAATTTTTTCATTTAAAATTTGACTTGCTTGGATATATTTATTTTCATGCAATAATTTAAAAATCTGCATATCATCAGCATCACCCAATGACAAAAGATTTTCAGGCGTATAATATGCAAAGCTATTTATTATATCTAAATAGCCCTTTATTTCCAATTTAATCATTATTACCCTCTATATACCATTATTAATTGCATTAACTAAAAATTAAATGGCTACTTCCGCCAATGGCATTGATAAAATCATCAATATTAAACGCAGTTTGCGAAGTAATATCAGTAAAATCAGACGCAGTTTCAGAAGCATGATTATTAATTTGTAATATTTCATTATTACCAAAATTAAGGGTAATCTTACCATTTGTCAACGATAAATTGCCTTCGCGTATGATTATGGCGCCCAATCTTCAAGGAATTTGTTTAATTCGGTGCGAACATCGTCAATAACATTGCCCCAATCATTAAATTTATTTTGCCGAAAAGTGCGCGCGTCAGGGTGCCATGGTGGGTAGTTCGTTTTTGTGCAATACCAATACCATCCTGCAAAAAATGGTAATAAAATCCATAATTTATTTTTAAATCCTAATGCAGATGCCAAGTGCGCAATCCCCGAATCTATAGTAATTAATAAATCCATTTGTTCCAAAAAACCTGCTGTATCTGCCCAATCGGTTATTTGGGGTTTTAGAATCGTTATATTACCTCGTTTATTCATTAACTCTTCTTCTTCCTTGGTGAATTCTATCTGAAAGCAAAAAAGTTGCAATTCGGCGGGGAAAATATTTAATATATATTCTAAATTTATAGCGCGGAGCGGGTTTATTGCGCCACCCCTCCATGAAAAACCAATTTTAAGTTTTTGATTTTGAAATTTTTCATTAACGAAAAATGTTGATTTGAAATTTATTTCAGGCGCAGGGATATTATCAAAATTTGCTTGAAGATAAAAAGGCAAAGACATGCAAAAAATTTGAGCGTCAAAATTAATTGCTTCAAATTCTTGTTTATTCGTAATAATTTTCTTAATACATGGACAATATTGCCATATTTTATCATTTTTTATATGAAATATACCTAAATAAATTTCATATTTTGCACGCTGTAATATCGGATAATATCGCATCATCGCAAGCATATCGCCTATACCACCTTCATATATTATAAGAATTTTTTTTGATGATTCATTTGATAAATCTATTTGTTGCGAAATATTAATATTATATTCATTTAAAAATTTTGAATATAATGGAAGTTGCAAACGATATTCATAATGTTTATTTGCAAGAACATAATCGCCAATGGCATAATAAACTGATGCAATATTGCAAAAAGAATTAATATTATCAGGGGCGATTATTTGGGCAAATTTATAATTTTCCATAGATTCTTGCAAGCGATTCAAGTATAAAAAGCAATGCCCTAAATTCAAATAAATTATTATATTTTTAGGGTTAAGTGATTTTGCCATTTGTAAAAATTTTATCGCCATTTCTAAGTCATTTATTTGCATGAAAATATACGATGCTTCAATCAAGGGTTGGTGATGATTGGGAAATTTACTATGAATTTTTCTGCATAAATTTAGGATATTTTGATAATTTTCAATTGAATATATTGATAAATCACGGCAAATAATCGTGATTGATTTATTATTTAACTCAATTGCTTGCCATAAATGCTTTTCAGCCAATTCAGCAAATTCGCATTTTAAGCTTAATTTGCCAATTAAAAAATGATATTCCCAGTTATCATGATATTTTTCTTTAAATTGTATTAAATATTCAAATAAATTGATGCAATCATTTCGGAGTTGCATTTCTTGAATTTTTGTATGGTAATCTTTAATTTCAATTTCAGTCATAATTTAAAAAATTTAATCCAACCATTAAACGATAATTTTAATAGCATAAATGAAGTTTCTTTAATGTCAATTATAAAAATCATTACCCAAAAATTAAATGTGATTCACCGCCGATAGCCCCGTGCCATTTATGGTGGTGATAAAATACAACTAACATTATTTGCGTATAAAGTCAAAATATTTCATAAAAAACCAAGCCTTCGTTCAATTTCCGACCAAATATTGTTATATGAATAATTTTCTTGCCAAAAATTATATGCTTCATTGACGATTTTTTCGCGCCATTCTTCGTGTTTTAAGAAAAATTGCGCATAAATCATGACATCATTGCGGTTATAAACGGGAATATAATGCACGAACGGCACATAAATATCCTCACAAGACATCGTGCCTTCCTCTAATAACAAGCATTTATTCACAATCGCTTCGTTAATGCGGAATGTTGAAATATAAAAATATTGTCCATTAAAAAAATTTCTGCAACCCGTATTAAATGTAATTTTTGAATTTTGATATAAAGCGATATATTTAGCCATTGAATCAATGCCATTGTGTAGCGATAAAGATAGTCTTAAGTTTTTAAAATAATTTTCAAAATCCTTAACAAATGCACCCCGCCTTGTTTGTTCAGTATCCGAACCAATAATAATAATATCGTATCCTTTTGGCGAATTACTATAATTACTTGTTAAAGCCATAATCGGCAAATGTAATATTTTATGTTTATTCTGCAAAAAACAAGCATCTGTATTATCAATATTTAATGTTATTAGCAAATCAATCGCATCATACCATGTTTGAGGTATTTTATATCCGCAATTATAGCAGTCCATTACATAACGAATTACAGGAATTTTTAATATGTTATTAATTTTATTAAAAATATTAGTAAAATTTTCGCTGTGGTCTTGCAATAAATGCACATTAAAATC
This sequence comes from Alphaproteobacteria bacterium, assembly GCA_965262605.1. Taxonomy (GTDB): domain Bacteria; phylum Pseudomonadota; class Alphaproteobacteria; order JASGCL01; family JASGCL01; genus CBDHFN01. Next base: position 1,253,724 of record CBDHFN010000003.1, read on the forward strand.
TAAAAAAATTATATTAATTTGGTGTTTGCGAATCGCTTCAAAAATTTCTTTGCCTTCGTAATTTTCATAAAATTCTTTATCTTTTGAAATATCAATCATTAAATCATCTAAACAAATTTCATACAAATTATGCCCGCGCTGTAATGTAGCATTGCCAAAATAATATTTTGTGGGGTTTTCAAACTCCCTTATTCTTGCATAACCTACATATAAAATATTAAGCTTTTTTTCATGTGGTTGACTTTTAAATATCCCTTGATACGAGGGCTTTGAATGATTGCCGTTAATATATTCTTGCCATTTTTGATGCAATTTATCGGTGATAATTTTTTCTTGTTCTGATGTTATAAAATCTTGGATTTTTCCAAGCTCTGTCATGGAATTACCAATATCATTTTCTCTGTCTTCAAAAAAATTATTATATCTATGAATGTCATAACCATGATATTTAAATATCGGCATTAAAAAATTAAACTCTTCTCTTGTATTAATTATAATATTAAGATTTTTTATCGCTGGTTCGTGATTTCTTATTACTAATGTATAAAGTAATTTGGCTTGCTCGTATTCCCTTAATTTTAACAAAATATGCGCCTTTTCCCATAAAAAACTATATGATTTATACATATCAAACATTTCTTGCATTCTGTGCGCGCATGTTTGATAATCAAAAAAAGTTTTATTAGATTTTGCAGCGCAATAAAATATAAGAAAATAAATTAATAAATTATCTTTATTTTCTGAATCATAAAATTCATTAATTAATATTGGTAATGCTAAATGATATTGCTTATCGTTAATATATTGAATAGCAGAATTTAAATGCTCTTTCCCTGAAATTAGCACTTCAATTTGTTTATAATAAATAAATTTATCAATAAAATCAAAATTAGAATAATTTACATTCATTATCGCCTTCTTATAAAATTGCTTTTAATTATATTCATAAATTTAAGAAATTACAAGTCCATTTAATTGAAAGCTTACCCAAAAATTAAATGTGATTCACTGCCGATAGCCCCGTGCCATTTATGATGGTGATAAAATACAACTAACATTATTTGTCAATAAAGTCAAAATATTTCATAAAAAACCAAGCCTTCGTTCAATTTCCGACCAAATATGGTTATATGAATAATTTTCTTGCCAAAAATTATATGCTTCATTGACGATTTTTTCGCGCCATTCTTCGTGTTTTAAGAAAAATTGCGCATAAATCATGACATCATTGCGGTTATAAACGGGAATATAATGCACGAACGGCACATAAATATCCTCACAAGACATCGTGCCTTCCTCTAATAACAAGCATTTATTCACAATCGCTTCGTTAATGCGGAATGTTGAAATATAAAAATATTGCCCCTGTAAAAATCCCCTGCAACCCGAATTAAATGTAATTTTTGAATCTTGATAATTTGCTACATATTCGTTCATATTGTAAATCTTATTATTGTAATTCAAATTTATCTTTGTTCCATTTTTAACGAAATTATTAATGCCAAATATAAACTTATTTCGTTGCGCTTGATAAGTATCAGAACCAATTATTGAAAAATTATGAGTTTTAACTATATTTTTATATTCATTTGTTAAACAAAATAAAGGACAATGAAAAATCTTATCTTGATATTTATAACAATTTTCATCAAATTTATTTATGTTTAATGCTAAAATCATAGCAACAGATTCAAACCATTTTGCAGGAATTTTTGCTCCGAAATTAATATAGTCCATGACATAACGAACTACCTGTATTTTTAAAATATTTTGTATTTTATTGATAATACCCACAAAATTATCTGAATCTGCATCTTCTTCTCTTATATTATAATCTAAAAATACCATGTTAATTTGAAAATTTACAATCATATCAAATATTTCTTTGCCATCATATTTATCGTAAAAATTCTTATCAATTGGATTTTCACCCATTAACTCATCTAAGCATAACTCATGATAATTATGCCCGCGCTTTAAAATAGATTCTTTTAAATAATATTTTACTGGATTTTCAAAAACTCTCATTTTAGTATTGCCAATATATAAGATATTGAGAGTTATTTGGTGTGTTTTATTCAGATAAATTCCTTGATACGATGGTTTATTAAATTTATCATTTTCGTATTCTTGCAAATTTTTTTTAATTTTATTAATAATCAAAAATTCTTGGTCAAGGGTTATTTCTTGCTCAATTTTTCCCAAAAAAGATTTATTATTTAAAATATCATTTGTTCTATCAAGCATTAAATTATTATATTGAAGCAGATTTAGTTGAAATTTTTGAAAAATTGGCGTTAAAAAATTATATTCAATCCTTGTGTCAATAATTAAATTACGAAATGTTTTTGTTGGCTGATGATTAGTGATGACTAACTCAAAAAGCTGTTTTGCTTGATCATAATTTTCTAATTTTAATAAAATTTTTGCCTTTTCCCATAAAAAACTATAAGATTGATAAGAACTATACAATTCTTGCATTTTATTGTTGCAAATTTCTAAATCTTCCCTAACAATATTGCATCTAGCATATGAATAAAAAATTAAATAATATACCAAAATATTGCCATTTTTATCCATTTCAGTAATATTTTGATATAAAATATCCATAGCTTCTTCAAATTTTTTCTCGCGAATTAATTTAAGAGCTAAATTAATAACAATATTTTCATCAATTTTAAAATCTTCTTCGCCATATATTGCATAATTATCAATATAATTAAATGCCGAAATTGTTTTGTCTTTCATTGTAAAATAGTGCCTTTTATTTGATAAATATTATCAAAATAAATTTATTATTGCAATATATAAAATCATTACCCAAATATTAAATGTGATTCACCGCCGATTGCAGTAATAAAATCATCAATATTAAACGCAGTTTGCGAAGTTGCGTCAATGAAATTACTTATGCCCCCTGATGCTTGATTGGAAATTGTTAAAACTTCATTATCCCCAAAATTAAGAGTAATCTTACCATTTGTCAACGATAAATTGCCTTCGCGTAAGATTATGGCGCCCAATCTTCAAGGAATTTGTTTAATTCGGTGCGAACATCGTCAATAACATTACTCCAATCATTAAATTTATTTTGCCGAAAAGTGCGCGCGTCAGGGTGCCATGGTGGGTAGTTCGTTTTTGTGCAATACCATCGCCAATCGGCATCAAGCGGCAACATTACCCATAATTTATTGCCCATGCCCAAAGCCGAAGCTAAGTTAGCAATTCCCGAATCTATGGTAATTAATAAATCCATTTGTTCCAAAAACCCCGCTGTATCTGCCCAATCGGTTATTTGCGGTTTTAAAATCGTGATATTACCTCGTTTATTCATTAACTCTTCTTCGTCCTTGGTAAATTCTATCTGAAAGCAATAAAGATGAAGGGTTGGGGGGAATATTGCGAACATTTCGGATAATCCTATCCATCTTAATCTATTTCCATTATTTCCGTGCCAGAAAAATCCAATTTTTAATGCAGGTTGTTTGATAATTTCACTTTGCATTTTGCAAAATGGTTCTTTCAAATTTAACTTTGGAGGGGGAATATTATCTAATTTTACTTGATGCGCAAATGGCAAACTACCAATAGGAACTTGAAAATCAAATTGTTTAATATCATTTAAATCAAAATCACTAAATTTAATCAATTTGTCAATTTCGCAAATATTTTGATAAAAACGCGCTAAATCTTTTTTGTAAAGGATAGTTATATGAAATTTTTTTTGTTTTAAGGATTTACAAAATCTTAACATGCAAAATATATCTCCAAATCCTAATTCTTCAATAATTAGAATTTTGCTGTAATCAAATTTACGCAAATTTGGAATAATGGTGCTAATGTAATTTTTATATATAATATTTTCGCTAATTGGTAATAAATATTCAAATCTTATTTCATTTTTATTAAATCCTTTAATGTATTTTCCATTTAGTAAATAAATATCCGCCATGTAATAATCAAAAATTCTTTTATCTTTAAATAATTTTTTATTATTTTTATATATTTTTATTGCATTGCAATATTGTCCAGAATGTTGATATTGATTTATTAATTTTAAATTTACTGACAAGCTATTTTTAATATTTTTAGATTTATTTAAATATTCAATTGCTGATAATGAATTTCCGTAAAATGTTTCAATCATTCCTATTATATGAAAAGCTTTGTGGTTTTTTTCAAAATTATTATAATAATAATGACAAAAATTGATTATAATTTCTTTGTCATGAATAAAATCATTATAAATTAAATTACAAATTATATCAAAATAACGCGCATCTAAATTTGTTGCTTGGATTAATAACGGCAAAGCATGTTGCTTGTTATTAGTGTATGATATAATCTGTGCCAGAATAACATTATTTTGTGGTATATCTAAAGATTGATTCAGGCTTTCTATAATTTTCCTTGCATTAATTAAATCATTATTATCATAATAATTCAAAAAATCTTGAACAATATTTTGATTGCTATCACTCATTTTACCCAAAAATTAAATGTGATTCACCACCGATTGCAGTAATAAACTGGTCAATTGTCATACTGCCATTTATGGTGGTGATATTATCTATTTCCAAAGCAGTAGCAGAATTTCTACCAAAAGTCAACACAACATCATGCCCATATTACGGCAAGAAATAAAGTCACCTATTTTGGGCAAAAAATAAAGTCACCTGCTATAATGAAAGCAACACAAGAAAGCAGGTGAAAAATGCAAACAGAGGAAGAAAAAAACAATCGCATAGAGACGATAATTCGGTATAGTTCTGGATTGATTACGCTTAAAGAGGCGCAAGAACGATTAACGCTATGCAAGCGACAGGTATTGCGGTTAAGCGAACAATATAAAAAATCTGGATTGTCTTATTTTCAAATGGGCGAGAGGCGCGGACGCAAAGAAAAATCAATTGCCGACAAAAAACAAGCATTAGAAATACTTAACCTTGATTTATATAAGGGCTTTGCGCCCAGTTTTGCGTCCGAAATATTAATCCGCTCAACGCTTTGCAAATAGCCCAATCGGCTAAAATCAACGATATTACTGCCCGTTGCCGTTGACGCAATTTCAATAATCGTGGGTTCATTAATTTCTGTGGTGGAATTAGTCGTTAAAATCGTTGTGTTTAACTGATTCGCGTTCAAAATTAAATGCGAATTTAGCGCGATTGTTTCAATGCCAACTAAGTTTACATTGGAAATATCCACTTTACCAAAAATATGTAAGGTGTCATTGCCCGCGCCACCATTGATGGTTTCGCCCGCAACCGCATCGGATACGCTGTGATTATTAAGAATTTCTGCGCTTAAAACGGACGATAAATTCGTGCCTGTGCCCCCTGAATTATTAATATGGGATTGGGTATAATACGCAACTTCGGTTTCGCCAACCAAAATTATTTGGTCATCGCCTGCGCCTGCTTGAATATTATCCAAACCTTCGCCCCCGCGGATAATATCATCGCCGCTGGTATCCGTAATGCCAAAGGCGCGGACATTGTCAATAAATCCGCCCATAGTATCATTTTGCCCCGCGCCACGAAATTCAATACGGGTTTTTGCGCCCGTGGCGGTAATTTCATAACTATAAGTTTTCCATGCGCCCGGTGCCGATTCGTTAATCGTCGCATAATAAGCATCGTTAATCCAAACTTCAATTGCATTGGAATTTGCGTGCCAAACCCGCGCCCGATATTCAAATTGCAACGAAATTTTTTCGCCATTCGTGGAATTAATGTCTTGGAAAATTGCGGCATTGCCATTCGCGTCAAGCTCCAAATAATTAAACCCCTCGCTTGCTTGCGTAATGCCTAATCGGTTATTTTGCAATTCAAAATAGCCCCATTTGCGTTGCCAACCGCTCATATTCGCAAATGTGCCCCAAGCCCCGCCCATTTGCACCGATTCAAAACTGCCGTTCGCGATTCGGTTGTTGCTGTAATCAATCGCTTTATCGCCAAAAATCGTGTCATCGCCCGTGCCACCTTGCAATATATCATTGCCACCACCACCATAAATCGCATCATTATTGCCCGCGCCGTTGATATAATCCGCGCCTGCGCTTCCTTGTAAATTATCTTTGGCGTCAGTGCCAACTAAATTACGCGTATATAGCGAATCTTCGGCGCGAAATACGCCAACCGCGTCCAATAATCCGCCGTAATTATCTTGCAATCCCGTTGCTTTAAAGGTTAATCGGCTGGACGCGCTGGTCGCGCTTACTTCAAATTGATAATCCTGCCAACCGCCTTTATCGTGCGAAATGCGCCCTAAATATTGATTTTCCCACCAAACTTCAATGTCGTTTGTATCCGTGCCTGCAATCCAAGTAACCCGCGCATAATACGAAAATTTTACCACAAATTTATTGCCCGCACCCGTTGCTATGTCTTGATAAGCCGCGCTGTTGCTATTGCCACCGCTGGAATCTAACTCAATCATTGAATCGCCCGATTTTGCCACCACGCCAACTATGGCATTCTTTTGCACTTCAACACCCGCCCCGCTTAACACGCTCCACCCGCGCAGATTCCGAAATACGCTCCACGACCATGGGTTTAACGGATTTAATTCGGCATCTCCATTATCAAAAAGATTAGTAGCGCTTGTATTACTGGATATTGGCATGACTCTCTCCCTCTCTATTAAAAAGTTGTGCTATATTTTTTATTATAAATTAAATTGTAATTTTGTCAATAAGTCTTATAAAATTTTAATAAATTTTTTCATAAATATTAAATTGACATTATTTTCAATATCATTCATAATTATATTAATGACTAGTGGATTATTTACGACTGATGAGCATCAGCCCTTAGCGGATAGGTTGCGACCGAAATCTGTATCAGAAATGGTTGGGCAAAAACATTTATTATCCCAAGGTGCGCCGATTTATGAAATGTTGCAGTCAAAAAAAATTCGCAGCATGATTTTATGGGGCACACCCGGTTGTGGCAAAACGACTCTTGCCCGATTAATTGCGCAAGATGCAGAATATCAATATATTTCAATTTCGGCAATTTTCAGTGGCGTGCAGGAACTTAAAAAACATTTTGACCAAGCCATAAAAAATCGTCAAGCTGGCTTGGCGACTATATTATTCGTTGATGAGATTCACCGATTTAATCGCGCCCAGCAAGATAGTTTTTTGCCTTTGGTGGAAAATGGCACGATTATTTTAATTGGCGCAACGACCGAAAATCCAAGTTTTGAAATTAATTCGGCGTTATTATCGCGCATGATGGTTTTTGAAATGGCGCAATTATCGTTTAATGATTGCGCCCAATTAGTTGCCCGCGCCGAAACCTTAATTGGAAAAAAATTGCCGTTAAGCGAAGATGCGGTTTCGTGTTTATTGGCGATGGCTGATGGCGATGGCAGATATTTATTAAATATGATTGAGGCTATTTTTGATATAAATACCCAAGATAAAATACTGGACGAAGGCGAACTTACGCAAATATTGCAAAAGAAAATGCCAATTTACGATAAAAATCGCGATGGGCATTATAATTTAATTTCGGCATTGCATAAATCGGTGCGTGGGTCTGATTGTCAAGCTTCGCTATATTGGTTTTGCCGTATGATTCACGGCGGGGAAACCCCGCATTTTATCGCAAGGCGGTTGGTGAAAATGGCGTATGAAGATATTGGGCTTGCCGATATTAACGCCGCACAAGTCGCATTAAATGCGTGGAATGCGTATGAACGATTGGGTTCACCCGAAGGTGAGCTTGCGCTTGCCAATGCCGTAATTTATTTAGCCAATGCGCCAAAATCAAACGCAGGTTATGTTGCTTATAAAAACGCGCTTAATAGTGCAGGGCAATCGCAATCGCTTGCCCCGCCCAAGATTATTTTAAATGCGCCAACCAGCATGATGAAAAAATTAGGCTATGGCGCGGGTTATCTTTACGACCATGACCAAGAAGATGGTTTTTCGGGGCAAAATTATTTCCCAGATAAATTAATGCGCGAAGAATATTATGAACCAGTTGAGCGCGGGTTTGAACGCGATTTGAAAAAACGCATGGATTATTTTAAACAATTAAGGATTAAACGCAATGTGGGTTAATTTATCATTCGTGGCTTTGGGTGGTGCTTTGGGTGCTATGACGCGGTATTTATTGGCTTTAATTATTCCTTTAACCAAGCCATTTATGATGGGGGTTATGGTTGCTAATCTTTTAGGTTGCTTTTTATTGGGGGTTTATATTGGGCTTGATGCGCAAAATTCTTATCCAAGCTGGGTGAAATTATTGGTATTAACCGGTTTTTTGGGTGGTTTAACGACTTTTTCATCGTTAATGCTGGATTTTGTGCTGATATTGGAAAATCAAGATATTATTTGGGCAATCGGTATGATTTTAATATCGTTAATCGGCGGTTATATCTTGTTTTATTTAGGAAAAATGCTGGTTTAGCCTTTAAATTGATGGGTGGTCGGCATACGCCAGCCAACTCCAAAAGCGCGAGTTGATAATTTAACGCCCGTTGCCGATTGTAATCGTTTATATTCTGATTGTCGCAAAAGCTTATATGATTGGCGATATAATAAATGATCACTTGCATCTTCGCCAAAATTTTCAATAATCATTTTTAAACTTGCGTCTAAATCGTCATAATTGGGTAAAGAATCTTGGTCAGTTTGATTGGGGCGCAATTCGGCGCTGGGGGCTTTGGTAAGCGTATTTTGCGGAATTTTTGCATTTAAAAAGCCAAATTGCCCCGCGTGCTGATTGCGAAATTCGCAAATTTCATAAACTTGAGTTTTATATAAATCTTTAATAACCGAATATCCGCCGCAACTATCACCATATAGGGTTGAATAGCCAACTGATAATTCTGATTTATTGCCCGTGGTAAGCAATAATGCGCCGTCTATATTGGATAAAGTCATAAGAATTAAGCCCCTGATTCGCGCTTGAATATTTTCAAAAGCCAATCCTTGCGTGGCTTCGGGGCGAACTTTAGCAATTGTTTCAATCCCTGCAAGATGTAATGGCTCAATGGGGATAATTTGAAAATTTATCCCTAAATCATTGGCTAAAACTTGTGCATCATCAATGGATCCTTGCGAAGAATAACGCGAGGGCAAGCCGTAAGCAAAAACTTTGTCCGTCCCCAAAGCATCAGCAGCGACAATTGCGCTTAACGCCGAATCTACACCACCCGACAAGCCTAGCATGATTTTCTTAAAACCATTTTTTCGCATATAATCGCGTAATCCCAACATCATTGCTTGATAAATTGCCAAATTTTGGCTTGGGTGCGGCGATAAATTATTGGAAGAAATTTCAATTTCATCATTGATGATGGCAATTTCCGCCGCAAGAATTTCGGTTGCAAATTGTGCGCTTTGCCCGACAAGCTCGCCTTTGGCATTTAAAATAAAAGCGCCACCATCATAAACAACATCATCGCAACCCGCCAGCATGTTGCAATAAATAATCGGTAATTTATTTAATTTCGCTTGCAAAAGCACAGCTTGAAGCCTTGTTTCCGCTTTTTGCGCATCAAAAGGCGAGGCATTGACGACAATTAAGCATTGCGCCCCTGATTCTTGCATGGTTTCGCTTACTTCATTATGCCAAATTTCTTCGCAAATTAATAAACCCAAGCGCACACCGCGCCATTCAACAATACTGCCCATTTTTTGGGGTTTTGCAAAATTGCGAATATCATCAAAAACATCATTAAGTGGCAAATTATATTTTGCGCGTTCAAAAATTATTTTACCCTTATCAATTAACAAAACATTATTGGACGCAATTTGCGGGTATTGCATATCAAATTGTTCGGGATTTTTTATTAATCTTGGCGTGCCTAAAATAATCGCAATGTTGCAATGGCTTAATTCGCGGCATAAAACTTGTAATTCTTGTTCAATTTGCGTAATAAAAGGTTTGTAAAAAAATAAATCCCGCAAATTATATCCGCTTAACGCACATTCTGGAAAAATTAATAAATCATAACTTGATTCTAAAGATTCACAAAATCTGACGATATTTTGCCGATTAAGCGAAATATCGCCCATGGTCGGATTAAATGGCACACAAGCGATTTTAATTGACATTTATTTTTGACTGATTTTCAATTAATTTATTATATTCAAACGCTAATCGGTTGCGATTATATATTAAATCTTGGGTTTCGGCGGGTAAATCCGTGAATAACACGATATTTTTTGCGATTAAAATTTGCAATAAATCTTCGGCTAAGCGCCCTAATTTTCGTTCGGCTTCTTCAAGTTCTTTTTTGACAATTTGCGGGCGGGCATTATCCAGCGCGGCTTTTAATTCTGGGTGATCGTCTGGCAAATACTCGGGCATTTTCGGGTTAGGTTTTTTACTAACCGCGACAATATGTCCATCTGGGTCTCGGGCAACAAAGGGCATTTTATTTCCTATCTATATTTTATCTTATATCATATACTTTTTTACAATAAATATTGCAAGATTTTTTTGGTATTTCTTGACAAACAAGAAAATAAGCGATATTAGCATATCGCAACCAAGGAATAAGAAATGCGTGAATTTCCGATTGCACTTACATTTGACGATGTTTTAATTCAACCTGCTAAATCTGCTGTTTTACCGCACCAAGTTAATATTGCCACGAAATTGTCGGATAAATTACAATTAAATATCCCTATAATTTCCTCAGCCATGGACACGGTGACTGAATCAATGATGGCGATAACTATGGCAAGGTTAGGGGGGCTTGGGGTAATTCATAAAAATCTTTCCGTGATTGAACAACGCAACGCCGTTGAACGCGTGAAAAGATTTGAATCGGGCATGGTGGCAAACCCCATTACAATTAATCCCGATATTTCGCTAAGCGAAGCGATTAATATTATGAAGCAAAATGGCATTACGGGCTTGCCTGTTGTTGCGGCGAAAAACAAAGCCTTAGTTGGTATTTTGACCAATCGCGATGTAAGATTTGCCAAAGATACGAATATTAAAGTCAAAGAGCTTATGACTAAGAAATTAATCACGGCACCCGAAAATGTCAGCAAAGACCAAGCAATTGATTTATTACATCGCAATCGCATTGAAAAGTTATTGATAATTAACGATAAAAAGCAATGCGTGGGCTTAATAACGGTGAAGGATATTTTAAACACAAAATCTAATCCTTTGGCAAGCAAGGATAAAGACGAGCGATTATTAGCAGCCGCAGCAATTGGTATTGGCGAAGATGGGCAATTACGCGCCCAAGAATTGCTTAAAGTGCAATGCGATATTTTAGTTATTGACACCGCCCATGGACATTCCGAAGGGGTAATTAAACAAATTGCATGGCTTCGCAATTTTAATAAAGATATTACGATAATTGCGGGCAATGTCGCCACGCCAGAAGCAACCCGCGATTGCATTAACGCAGGCGCAGATATTGTGAAAGTTGGCATCGGACCGGGTTCAATTTGCACCACCAGAATTGTTGCTGGGGTTGGCTTGCCACAATTATCCGCGATTTTAGAATGCGCCGAAATGGCAAAAAAAATGGGTAAATCTGTCATTGCCGATGGCGGTATTCGGTTTTCTGGCGATATGGCAAAAGCTTTGGTTGCGGGCGCAAACGCCGTGATGATTGGTTCGTTATTGGCGGGCACCGATGAAGCACCGGGCGAAGTATTCTTGCATCAAGGGCGGAGTTATAAAGCTTATCGCGGTATGGGTTCCGAAGGCGCAATGGCGCGCGGTTCTGCCGACCGATATTTTCAAGAACAAGTCAAGGATTCGCATAAATTTGTCCCCGAGGGAGTAGAGGGGCAAGTTCCCTATAAAGGTTCGGCAAATAATGTTATATTTCAATTGGTTGGCGGGCTTCGTTCATCTATGGGATATACTGGTTCGCAGGATTTAAATGAGTTTCAACAAGCGAAATTTCGGCAAATAACTAATGCTGGTTTAACCGAATCGCATGTGCATGATATTACAATTACCAAAGAATCAGGTAATTACAGGATTAATTAATGACAAATAAACATTGGATTTTGCTTATTGCTCTTGGTGTAATTTGGGGCTTGTCATTTATTTTTAATAAAATATTATTGCCAAATTGGAGTATTTGGACGATTGTTTTTATGCGATGTTTTTTTGGTTTTATATTTTTATATTCGGTTTTATTGATAACTAAAACTAAATTTAATATCAAAAACCATTGGAAACACGGGATAATTATGGCTTTAACTAATAATGTCTTGCCTTTTGCGTTTATTGCATTGGGGCAAAAATCAATTGGTGCAGGCTTGGCTTCTATCATTAATTCCACGACTCCAATTACTACTTTGGTGGTTATGTTATTATTCACGAACGAAGAAAAATTGACTATTAACAAGGTTTCTGGCATGGTTTTAGCCTTCATGGGCGTGATAACTTTAATTGGTTGGGAAATTTTATTTGGCAATATAAAATCGGCAATTGGTATGCTGGAAGTCTTCGGTGCGCCTTGCTGTTATGCGCTTAGCGGTATTTATATGCGCTTAAACTTAAAGCATATACCCGCAAAATCCATCGCTGCGACGCAATTATTTTGTTCTACATTAATTTTATTGGGATTAGTCTTGATTTTTGACGATATTTCGACTTTTCAATCGCTTAGTTCGGATATATTATCGCGCGATTTCTTGATTTTCTTGATTTATGGCGGGGTTAGCACGGGTGTTGCTTATTTAATATTCTTTAAAATTTTAAGCGAGGCTGGCGCGGTTAATGCGGCTTTGGTTACCATGTTGGTGCCTGTTTGCGCGATTTTATTGGCGATAATATTCTTAAAAGAAAAATTTGAACCAAATCATATAAGCGGTATGGTGATTATCTTTACGGGCTTGCTAATATATGACGGCAAAATATTAAAACTTATCACTAAATCGTTAAAAAACAATGGCTAAAAACGAATTATTAAACTTTATTCTCGCATCTGCCTCACCCCGAAGGCGCGAGCTTTTATGGCAAATTGGCATTAAGAATTTTATTGTTCAGCCCGCCGATATTGATGAAACCATTCATAAAAATGAAAATCCAAGGCTTTATGTTGCAAGAGTTGCCCGTGAAAAAGCCTTAAAAATATTTGATAATAATTTTGTTTTAGCCGCCGATACAATTGTCGTCAAAGGCAGGCGCATTTTGGATAAAACCGATGATATTAATATCGCCCGTAAGAATTTATCGTTATTATCGGGGGGCAGGCACCGCGTTTATGGCGCAATTTGCCTTGTTTGTCCCGATGGGCGAGTCATTGAACGAATTGTGGAAACCCGTATCAAATTTTCCAGAATTTCCGATTGCCAATTAAATGAATATCTTGCAAGCAATGAATGGCAGGGCAAAGCAGGTAGCTATGCTATTCAAGGTTTAGGCGGTAAATTTGCGCAATGGATTAATGGTTCATACACAAATATCGTTGGCTTATCCTTACCCGAAGCGTATAATTGCCTTAAATCCGTTGGCTTGGTTTATTATTGATAAATGACGCTTGCAATTCGTCTGTAATCAACCGAAGTGTGAACATTTGGGTTTTTTATATTTGCGGGGCTTAGTGGGCGATGTAGCCCTTGGCACAGCCGAAGTCGGCTATCGCATGAACAGCGTAACCGATGGTATAGAAATTCGCACTAATGATAATATTAAGGCTTTTATCACCACGAACGACCTTGCAGGTGTGCATATTAACGCGCAAATCGCGGGTTATGATGTGATTTACGGCGGGCGGGCGCATGACGATTTATCGGCGGGTGCAAGCAACACAAATTCTGTGATTTTATTGGGTGGCGAAGGCAACGATATAATCACGGGTGGCTTGGGCGATGATTATTTAATCGGCGATGCGGGCGCGGATATAATTAATGGTGGCGCGGGGCATGATGTAATATTCATGGATAAATCCGATAAAATCAATGGTGGTGAAATGTATGATGTCGCGATAGTCGCAAGCGCGGACGGCGTGGTGTTAAACATGGGCGCAACCAATATAGAAGCCTTTATTGGTAATATCGGCAATGATACTATCAACGCCAGCACGATGGTTAAGGGCGACACAGAATATACCGCAATTATCCAATCAAGCGAAGGCAAGGGCAAGCCCTTGACCCAATTATTTACTCATTTTTTATATGCAAATGACAATCAAATTGTAAGCCAGAAAATTTGCGCTTGAATTTGGTTGAGTTGTTAGTATTTTTCAATAAAAGATAGTTGACAAGGATTATGAAATTTGATAATTTAAGATTATGAGAGGTTGAATGAAATTTTTATTATCATGTATTGCAATTATAGCTTCGGGATTAATTCAATCGCCCGCGCACGCGTTTTTATTCGGGATATTTGAATCAAATACAAGGGCGATTTATATGGATTTTGTCGGTGAAACTGATTATATTATTGTAAATTATTGTGAAGAATATAAGCTTGAAACGGACGCTAAAACAAAATGCGGCTTTGTGTTGCATAATCGCGTTAATCAAGCAAATTTTCATTATGATGATATTCAAAAAGAGTATAGCGATACGCAATGGTTGCATCCAGCAGTTTCTGCCGATGGTAAAAAAATAGTTTTTGTTAACCGAAAAAGCGATATTAATCAAATAATTACCATGAATTTAGACGGCACGGATTATCAAATTGTTTTTGAAGAAACGGATTTTGTTTTTGCTAAACCTAGCTTTACTTTTGATGGGTATGATGTAGTTTTTTTATCTTGTGCACGAAGTTATTGTTTTGTGCCACCAAATTATACTGACACGGCAAATATTGGCGATTTTGGCTATAATAAAATAAGTAAAATACAGCAAAGCATGAATTGGGATTATAATGCAATCGTAAATGGTGAGCATTTTGTAATTACTGGTTATGCAATGACATCTGCGTCCAAGGCAGTTTTCTTTAAATATTCTGATAATGAAATTTACATGACATTTCATGGTCAATATATGTTGCCATTTGAAAAAACAAGACAACAATCTTTAATCCCAATGGCTATTTCTCCTGATATATTTAGATTTAATTTTAATGAAATGTTAAAAAAACCAGCAAGATTGTATGATTTATCAAAATTCCCAACACATATTGGACGGATTCCGATGAGTTTTCCAACATTATTTACCATTAACCGAATGGGTGATGTGGCATTCTCTAAACTTTCATCAGGTGATAAATCAGGATTCAATCAGATTAACAAAAGTCCCAATAGTTATATTTTTAAATCCCAAAAAATAGACGATATCCAACTTAATTATGTCAGTAATTTATTTTTATCCAATAATGGCGAATATTTAGCAACTTCATATTCTAATGATTTGGATATTCGTTATTATTCAAGAAAAATTATGATATTTGATTTGCAAAAAAAACAGAAGGTTGAATTTAATAACAAATATTTAAACACAAAACAATATCCATCAATTAAACAATTTAGGAGTTAAATATGGCTTGGGGTCTTGGAACAATTGCGTCAGTTTTGGGCTTAACATATGGTAAATATGGCGGACAAAGCTATACAAATGGTGTAATAGATATTAAAGGCGAACAAATACCTGGGCAAGTAGACCCCATAGATGACCTTGATAAAAAATTTATGCATCATGATTTAAATTATCGTATATCGGATGTATTAAATTTACCGCATGAAAAGGTTTTGGCGGACGCAGAATTAGCGAATGAAATTAGCAATATGAGTTTAGAAAAAAAAGGAATATTTGGAGTTTTAGCGGGTTTTGTTTTTGGATTTTTAACTGGGTTTCAAGAAAAAACACCAAGCTATGTTTCCCGTGCGTATAAAAATGGCGAAGAAGATTTAAATTATTTTGATAAAGTAGCTGAAAAGAATCTTGCAGAAAAAGAGAATCATCAAAGGCATGAAAGAACAACAAATAATCCAGATCCTGAACCTGATCCAGAATATGGCGAAAGACCGGGTTATGGGCAATATGGCGGTAGAAATAGTTCAGTTGTGGACAATAATTCACAGGTTAATAATAACAATGACTCTGAGAATAATAGCAACCATGATGATTCTGATGGAAACTCAAATGGGCAACCATCTGGTGGGGGGAACGGCGATAATGATGGCTTCCCCATCATTCTTGATTTAAATTTTGATGGTAAGCTTGATATAGCGAAGTTGACTGATTCATCGGTATTTTTTGACCTTAAAAATGATGGGTTTAAACATAATATCGCATGGGTTGGTAAGAATGATGGGTTTTTAATTACTGATTTAGACGGCAACGGCAAGTTAAACCTAAGCGATGAGTTATTTATCGCCAATCAAACCAGCGATAATGACACGGATATGCAGGCTTTTGCAAAATTGTATGATTCCAATCATGATGGCAAATTTAACATCCAAGATTCAAAATTTAACCAAGTATATATTTTTCAAGACATAAATCAAAATGGCGTGCAAGATGACGGCGAATTATTTTCATTAAATCAAAAAGGCATCACCGAAATTGACTTAACTTTAACCACTAAAAACCAAGCAATTGACAATTCGGGGACAATAATAACCAACACGGCGAATTTCATCAAAACTGATGGCACAAGGGGATTGGTGGGCGATGTAGCCCTTGGCACAGCCGAAGTCGGCTATCGCATGAACAGCGTAACCGATGGTATAGAAATCCGCACTAATGATAATATTAAGGCTTTTATCGCCACGAACGACCTTGCGGGTGTGCATATTAACGCGCAAATCGCGGGTTATGATGTGATTTACGGCGGGCGGGCGCATGACGATTTATCGGCGGGGGCAAGCAACACAAATTCTGTGATTTTATTGGGTGGCGAAGGCAACGATATAATCACGGGTGGCTTGGGCGATGATTATTTAATCGGCGATGCGGGCGCGGATATAATTAATGGTGGCGCGGGGCATGATGTAATATTCATGGATAAATCCGATAAAATCAATGGTGGTGAAATGTATGATGTCGCGATAGTCGCAAGCGCGGACGGCGTGGTGTTAAACATGGGCGCAACCAATATAGAAGCCTTTATTGGTAATATCGGCAATGATACTATCAACGCCAGCACGATGGTTAAGGGCGACACAGAATATACCGCAATTATCCAATCAAGCGAAGGCAACGATACAATAATCGGCAGTAATTACAATGATTTAATAGTTGCAGGCGCGGGTTACGATGTAATAAATGCAGGCGCAGGCGATGATGTCTTGGTCGTGGATACGAACGATAATTTTCAAGGGGGCGATGGGTTTGACACGATATATTTAAGCGGCAATGGCGATTTAAATATGAATATATCTAATTATGGTATAGAAATACTCTATTCCGGTGATGGCAATGATATTTTAAGCACGAATAATGACAAATGGGCGGCAATATTTGGTGGTGGTGGCAATGATGCTATCAATGGCGGTTGGGGCAATGATGATTTAGCAGGCGACAAAGGCAATGATATATTAAATGGTGGTTATGGTTCGGATAGTTATTATTTCAGCCGTGGCGATGGTCAAGATATTATCAAAGATGAATATATTGACAAAGGCAGTTATTACCAATGGCAACAACAAACTATTGGAAGTGGAGAAAATCAACGGGTAGAATGGTTTCAAGTGCGCGTGGATTACAGCAATGATATTGCCGCGGGCGATAGTGATATAATAAAATTTGGTGCCGATATAAAGCTTACGGATTTATCGGTAAAATGGGTTGGCAATGATTTAGTTATTGGTATTAACGAGGTTGGCAAAAATTTTGATGCTTTAAGCGATAAAATCACCATTAAAAACATGAATGCGCAAAATCGCCAAATTGAATATATGCAATTTGCTGATGGCACGAAATTAAACCTAAATGGTGCATTATTGGCAAATGGCGTGCTAAATAATGGCGCAATAGTTGATTTTAGCAAAAATGGCGCAAATAATTATATTGGCACGATTTATAATGATATTTTGGGTAATGGCGAATTAAGCGGCACCATGCAAGGTGGCGCGGGCGATGATATTTTTTTGGCGTCTGGTGGCGCAGACAGAATGATTGGGGGCGCGGGCAATGATGGCGTGAATTATGGTAATTCAGCAATTGGTATCAGAGTCAATTTCCAAAGCAATATCGGCACGGATAATGATGATATTGCTTCAACAACCAGTTATGCCTTGGGCGATAGTTACGATGGGATTGAAAATATCAGCGCAACGCGGTATGATGATATTATTTTGGGTAATGGCGCCGTCAATAATATTTTCGCAAGCGATGGTAATGACTTGTTAGAAGGGGGCGCGGGCGCGGATGTGCTTAATGGTGGTGCAGGTTATGATGCCGTGATTTTTGCCAGCGCAACTTCGGCAATTAAGGTGGATTTAGCCAATATGGGCTTAAATATCGGCGATGCGTCGGGCGATGTATTTCAAGAAATTGAAGCCGTTTATGGAAGTAAATTTAATGATAGCTTGTATGGTGATGCGCAAAATAACGATATGCGCGGATTTGATGGTAATGATGTGATTGAAACCCGCGCGGGTAATGATAAATTAAATGGGGGCGCGGGTAATGATTCGTTGCGCGGTGGCTTGGGTGATGATGTTTATTTCTTAAATCGTGGTGATGGTATTGATAATATTGAAGATAATGGCACAGCACTTGAAACCCGTTATCGCACCGAAAATTACAATTATACGACAACGGAAACATATTATGTAAATAGAGGCGAGGGTAGCGGTTGGGTAACGCGCAATGTCGTAAAATCAGCAACCCGCGAAGTCGCTTATCAAGTGGCAGTTGACACAGATGCAGGGCAAGACAGCATTAAATTCGGCGATAATATTAAAATTCAAGATGTGTATTTGGAATTAACCAATGGTGGCACAAAATTATCGGTCGGAATCGTTAATGATGCAAGCTTTATTGTGAATAATTGGCAAAATACCAAACAAAAAATTGAATTTATTGAATTTAATGATGGCACTAAATTTAATATTCAAGCGATTTTAAATAAACAATCTTCGGGTAAAATAATGCTTAGCGCGGTAATTGGCGCGTTAGATGATACTATCAGAGGCACAGCAGGTAATGATATTATTGTCGGTGGTGGCGCGGTTGATATTATTTATGGCGGGGCGGGTGATGATAAATTATTCGGGGGCGCGGGCAATGATAGGTTATTCGGCGAAGATGGTAACGATGTCTTAGAAGGAGGCACAGGCGCGGATTATATTGATGGAGGTAATGGGAATGATACGGCAAGCTATGAATCTTCGGGGCAGGGGGTTGAAGTTTCGTTGCTAACAGGGCTAGGCAAAGGGGGCGATGCCGAGGGCGATATTTTAACAAATATTGAAAATCTGGTTGGGTCAAAAGCCAATGATAAATTAACGGGAAATAGCTTGGCAAATAGTATTTTGGCGGGTTTGGGTAATGATTATCTTGATGGTGGGGCGGGAAATGATTATCTTGATGGTGGTCAAGGTAATGATGAGCTTATTGGTGGCACGGGCGCAGATACGCTTATCGGTGGTGATGGCAATGATACAGCTTCGTATAAAAATTCCAGCGCAGGCGTTAGCGTGTCGCTTGAATCCGGGCGCGGGTATGGTGGCGATGCCGAAGGTGATGTGCTAATTGGTATTGAAAATCTTACGGGGTCGCAATTAAACGATACACTAAACGGCGATGCACAAAATAATATCCTTGATGGGCAAGCGGGTATTGATAAATTAGTCGCAGGCATCGGCGATGATAGTATTTTTGGGGGCGCAGGTAGCGATTCCATGGAAGGCGGCGTAGGGAATGATTTATATATATTTAGCCGTGGTGATGCCAATGAAACCATATTTGATTATTATCAAACACTTGAAAATAAAACAAGAAGCGAGGCTTATTCTGTTTTGGTAAATAACCGAATTTCTTATCACCAAGGCGAAGGTGAATATCTTTATGTTGATAATTATGTTTGGCAAACGGCTTATCGCAATGTCAATTATCAAGAATGGGTTGAACAAGATGCGGGAATTGATACCATGCAATTTGGCGCGGGCATTACAACCGCTGATGTTTTGGTTATGCAATCAGGGGGCGATTTAATCATTGGCATTAAAGATGTCAACAACCCCAATCTTAACGCAAGCCAAGTTAGCGATAAAATAACTTTAAAAGAATGGTTTAGCGATTCCAAAAACCGCGTGGAATATCTGCAATTCGCTGATGGCACAAAAATGGGAGTTGGCGAAATTATTGGATTTTTCACAACCCAAAGCAATGATAATATTACTTGGCAACAAACTTATCTAAATATCAATGGCTTTGCGGGTAATGATACGATAACTTCGGGGGAATATAACGATATTTTAAATGGCGGTGATGGCAATGATGCTTTAATAACGAATGGTGGTGATGATATTTTAATGGGTGGCAAAGGCAATGATAGCTTAAATGGTGGCGCGGGCAATGATACTTATTATCTTAACGCGGGTGATGGTGTTGATATTGTTTATGACACAAGCGGGGTTAATAAATTTGTGCTTGATGCTTATTATAAAAACGCTTATATGTTATTGCAATCAAGTAATTTGCAAGTATTTTATGGTAATAATGATTCATTCACCATTCAAAATTATTTGGCAAACCGAAATAATACGCAATTTCAATATAGCGATGGCGCACAAATAAGCGAAATATTGTCGGTGTTGGGCACTGCTAATTCAGAAAGCCTTAATGGCACAATTTATGATGATTATTTAGTGGCAGGCGCGGGCAATGATACAATTAATGGCGGGTCAGGCAAAGATACATATCGTTTTAATTATGGCGATGGCACGGATATTATTTATGATTTTTATCAAACTTTGGAAACTTTTACCAAAAGCGAAGCTTATACATATCAAGTTGCAAATAACCGATGGATTGCAAGAGGTGAAGGTGAGGGTTATTATCAAACTTATTATACGAATCAAACCGCATACCGCAATGTTAATTATCAACAATGGATAGAACAAGACGGTGGGCAAGATACTATCATGTTTGGCGCAGATATAACGCGCGATAAATTGCGGGGCTATCAGCAAGCAAATTGCGACTTGGTTATTAAAGTTCTTAATGCAAATGGCGCAGAAACCAGCGACCAAATTACCTTAAAAGAATGGTTTAGCGATTCCAAAAATCGCATTGAATTTGTTCAATTTTCTGATGGCACAAAAATTAATGCTTCGGGATTATATAATTCGTTGGCAAGCAATAATAATGATAATTTATATTGGGTTGATTCTTCGGCAAACCTGCATGGCTTTGGGGGCAATGACACAATTACCACGGGGGGATATGATGATATTATTCGCGGTGGCACAGGCAACGATATTATTACAGCGGGCGCGGGCAATGATAGTATTTATTTTGGCAAAGGCGATGGTCAAGATTTAATTAAAAATACGGGCATTGATGCGCAATCAACCGATAAAATTATCTTTGATGCGAATATTGATAAAAATAATTTATGGTTTTGGCAATCGGGCAATAACTTAACAATTGGTATATCACAAAATAATGATAAAATTACCCTTGAAAATTGGTATTCGGCGGGGGTTAATGCCCAAGTTGATGAATTTGTGCTTAATGATGGATTGAAAATTACGAAATCCGAAGTGCAAAATTTAGTGGTTGCCATGAATCAATATCACGGCACAATTAATGATGCGCAAAACCTTAATGCGAATGATGCGTTAAAAGTGATTATCAATAATTCTTGGCATTTGTGATTTTTAAATATGATTGCCTTAGACAAAGGAATTTTCTTATTATTAGGTGGCATTACCAAAATAGATTCCATCAGAATTTACGAACAAGGATATTACCAAAGCAAATGGTTAGTAAAAACGACCGATAAATATCAATTTTTGGTGCAAAAATATAAATTTGATTGGGCGTTTCATCGCCAAATTTTAGCCAATCAAACACTTGAACCACGCGATATTGCAATTTACCCGCTTTGGTATGCGTATAATAAACACGGAATTTTTAAATATAATGCCCAAAAAGCAATATTTATCCACCCAAATTGGCTTGATAATGCCAGCAAAGAATTAGCAAAAATTCATCAAATTCAAAACCATAATATTACGCAAAAATCATTGCAAAATAATGAAATTCTTTATTTATGTCAAAAAAATTCATATTTAATGCGCGACCATTACCGATTAGTGCATGGCGCATTGCACCCGCATTTTATTTTATGCGATAACCAATATAATTTTAAATATTTATCTGGATTTGATGAATTTGGTATCGGCGATGGATTTATTGATTTTATGATTTATTTGTTTAACTTATCGGCGATTAACCTTGATTTATTGCCAAATGTCGTTGCATCATATTTGCACGCTAACCCAATTTATGAACAATCATGGCACGATAAACAGCAACGAAAAATTGTTAGTAATGCAATATATAATTATTTTTATCAAAAAGCCACCGACTTTAACCGAAATTATTTTATCGGTAATTTTGCAAAAAAATATCAAAATTTCAATTTAATTTTGGATTTTTCTTAATTTTTTGCCGGATTTTTCCATTATTTTGCAAGTATTACACTGCCCGCATTCGTAAGGAATTTTATTATGCCAAACTGGACGGCGACAAGTCCAAGTTGCTGCAAATAATTCTTTTGGCAGGTAATTTATTTCATCAATTTTTGGAATTAAATCAAGACAAAATGCACGGGGTGGTTCTAATGGACTTGAAGTTGCGCTAAGCGCATTTAAAACATGATTAAAATGCGCAATATCGGTAAAAATTTCATGGTCGCGCTCTTCAAGACAATATCCCGTGCCCCACCTATCAATTCCATAGCCACGATTTTTGTAAAAAGATTGATGCACGACGCCCACTTCAAAAGCAACCGCAATATCATCCATGCCAAAATTTTCAAACCTGCGCCTGTCAATCGCGGATT
Organism: Alphaproteobacteria bacterium; assembly: GCA_965262605.1. Classification (GTDB taxonomy): domain Bacteria; phylum Pseudomonadota; class Alphaproteobacteria; order JASGCL01; family JASGCL01; genus CBDHFN01. The sequence goes on from CBDHFN010000003.1 coordinate 1,276,640, forward strand.
CGGTATATAAAAATTTTCTGGTATGTTTTTGGCAATAATCAACGATTTTTCGGCACGCTTCGGCTTCGGCTAAGTGGCGATTTTCTGGATTAATAAAATGAATATGATGGGCGATTATCTCATCATCACTTTCGCGCAAGAATTTATAAAGCATATAGGTGCTATCTACGCCACCTGAAAGCGTTATTATAGTTACTTGCTTGCGTTTTTCAATGATGCTGTTGCCGTTTTTATCATATTTTCTGATAAGCAAATTATATTTTGTATTAATATCTTCGCGATATAAAAAATTATTGCACGATTCCGTATTGGTAATATTCCAACCAATCTTGCCATCATTTTGAATCGGCAATGGTTGCGTTTTATTGGTGATATTATAAGCAAATATAAAATCATTATCATATTGATAATCACAACCATCAATTTTGCCAACTTGCGAAAAATATTCTTTGCATTTTTTCATTAAATCGCCGTGATAATTTTTATCGGTAATTTTTGTTTCAATAATTTCATCATTATGCAATAAATAACTTACTTGCTGATATTTATTATCTTTGTCAATCGCTGTGTTTTTTTGTAATAAAATAAATTCTTGGGAATCACATAAAATAACTTGCTGGTGGCTAATTATTGATTGCTGGTAATTGGTGCGCGGGGCATATTCTAAAACCAAAACTCCATTTTCTTGTAATAATTTTTGATATTGCTGGATTTTAAAATCAATATTTTCAATATTTTCAAGATAATCGGCAAATAATATAATAACGGCGTATTGCTTGTTTGCGGTTATTTGTTCGGCGATATTATATTCTTTCAACCCATTCATTAACGATTTTATAATTAAATTTTCGCCATATTGACATAAAATATCTATTTTTTCCGTGCCTAAAAATTGCTTTAAAAGCACGCAGAGGCTCTGCTCAAAATAATTATTACTTAAATCACGATTCTGATGCTTGTAATAAACTAAATCATTAATATAATTTTTCATAAAAATCTCTTTTTTATTGCATTTTTATATTAACCATGTATAATAATAAAAATCAACAAAAGAATTTAAAATGTATATTAATACCCCTGAAATTGCAACGCAATCGTGGATTCACCCTGATTTATTCGTTGATAATTCGCCAATTGATGGCACGGGTGTATTTACCCGCCGTCCAATAAAAAAACATACTATAATTATTAAATGGGGTGGAAAAATTTTTAATCGCGCTGAAATTTTAGCTGGCAAAGCGGTGCCCCATAGTTTTGTGCCGATTGCGCCTGATTATTATATTGGTGCGCTTAATGTCGCGGAAAAATCAATTGATGATTATATGAACCATAGTTGCGATGGCGTTATTGGCATGTTTAATGAAACTTCTTTAATGGTTATCGGTAATATCAAAGCGGGGCAAGAAATCACGGCTGATTATAGTATTTGGACGAATGATGATGATTATGTTATGAAGAAAAAATGCCAATGCAGGGCAAAAAATTGTCGGGGTTTAATAACGGGCAAAGATTGGCAAATTCCAAAATTGCAACAAAAATATTTGCCATATTTTAGCCCATTAGTTAAAAGCAAAATTATTAATCACTCCCATACTTAGATTGCCATGAAAAATTTTCTTTTAAGTTTATAAATTATTGATAAAATAAGCATTTGACAAAAATGGCAAAACATTTTAATCTAATTATTGGCACAGCAGTGCTAAGGGACGAAATTGATACAAAAATGGTGGGATTATAAAAATGAGTGATAATCAAATTATCATCTATCAAGATGCCAATGGATTAACCAAATTACAGGTTGAAATTGGCGAAGATTCCGTTTGGTTATCACAAGAACAAATGGCAGAATTATTTAACAAAAGCCGAAGCACCATTACAGAACATATAAAAAATATTTTTATAGAAGAAGAATTAGACGAACAAGTGGTATGTCGGAATTTCCGACACACCACTCAACATGGTGCTATGACTGAAAAAATGCAAATTAGCACCATTAAAAAATACAATCTTGATGTTATTATTTCGGTGGGATATAGGGTCAAATCAGTTCAAGGCACAAGGTTTCGCCAATGGGCAACCCAACGGCTTCGCGAATATTTGATTAAGGGTTTTACCATGGATGATGATAAATTAAAATCATCAGGCGGGGGCGATTATTGGGCTGAATTATTAAACCGAATCAAAGATATTCGCAGTAACGAAAAAGTTTTTTATCGCCAAGTTTTAGATTTATTTCAAACCAGCATGGATTATGATGCCAAAAGCGAAACTTGCCAAAAATTTTTTGCCATAGTGCAAAATAAATTGCATTATGCCGTGCATGGACATACCGCCGCCGAATTAATTTACGAACGCGCCGATGCGGTAAAAGATTTTATGGGTATGCTTAGCATAAATAATAAAAAAATTCATAAATCCGATGTCGCCATAGCCAAGAATTATTTAAACGAAACAGAATTAAAAAAATTAAATAACATGGTATCGGCATATTTTGATATTGCGGAATTACGGGCAATTGACCAACGCCCAACCAATATGAAAGATTATATAAATTTATTAGACCGATTAATTATATCCATGGAGGGCGATTTATTGCAAGACGCTGGAAAAATAAGCAAGATAGAAGCCGAATTTAAAGCCCATAGCGAATATACAAAATACCAATTACGCAATCCATCGCCCGTTGAAACCGCGTATTTAGAAACCATCAAATCATTACATAAAACTGCTAAAATTGCCAATAAAGCTTGAATGAAGTTGATTTTTCTTGCAAACGCGCATATAACGCGAATTTATAATTTGACTAAATGGTTGCAAAATGATATTAATATATTGTGATTTTGATTCAGCGTGTTTAATGGTTGGATTATATGCGGGGGTTGGAAAATTATAAGCGATTATTTGAGAGAGCATTATGGAAAACCAAAATAGAAATTTGAGCTGGCAAGAATTTTTAATTGAAACGCATTATGGTGTTCAGGGAAACGCTCTAAATTACAATACTAGGAAAGTTTGCTTTGAATCTGAAATAATAATTTTACAAACTATTTTACAAAAATTTTACCCTATTTTAGAAATAGAAATATTATGCTTGCCTGCTGAAAATGGTAGCTTTAAAGAAATTAAAAAAATAATTCTTAAAGGAGAGTTAGAAAAAACACCAATAGCTATTTCTTTTACAGCATTAAGTTTATTGCTAGCTATTTACAGCACTTTTATTCAATCCCCTAAAATGCACCCCTTAGAACAGGCAGAAATTTGTAAAAAATTACTAAATGATAATAGTTTAGATTTAAGTAATGCTTTAATTGAATTATGCAAAGATGTTGGTGTAAAAAAAACTAAAAACAACAGAACAGAGGCATTAATTCAAAATACATTAATTGAATATGAGGAAACAATAATAAAACTTCCAGATGTTAAAATAATTTATAATAAAAGAGTAAATAGAACTGATTTTCATAGGCAAATAGAATATATACCTGAAAATATTGAATTTTTAAAAGAAAACATAACTGCTCATATAGAATTAGCCCAACCTTATTTATTAAAACAAACACAAAAGGGAAAGGGGAAAACATGGTCTGGAATATATTATGGCAATGATATTATTGATGAGAATGGCAATAATGTAATTTCAGATGGTGAGATTATAAAGTTTTATATGCAAGATAAAGAATATAAGTCAAGAATGTATAGCCATCAAATTCAATTTGAAACTGGTGATAATATTAAAATTATCTTAGACATTTCAGCTAAATTTGACCCATTTTATCGTACCTATAAATTTAAAAGGGTAAACATAAAAGAGGTTAGTGCGCATAACGATAATTTAATACCTCATAAAATAAAATTAGAAAGAAAAAAGAATATAATAACCAATCAACCTAATTTATTTATTGAAGAGGATGGCTAAATAATGATTAATGATTTAATTAAAAATGATTTAGTAAATTATTTTCCTAACTTGCCGTTTAATTTTAAATTAGAAAATTTTAATAAATATAAAAAATATTTAAAATATCATAACAATAAATTTAAACAAAAAAATGGGGACAATAAATGAATCAAAATACTGCAAATTTTCAACAACATCCTTTTTTTCCAAAATTAACGGAATTTAAAGAATTTATTGATTTACAAAAAACCAATAATTCTAACTTTTCAAAAAACGAAAATTATAATAAAGTTTTATTATTCTGTGATTTAATTAAATCTTTTTATCATTCACTAATCCATATTCAAGAAATTTATCCAGTAAAAATTTTGGAGGATAATGTAAATAGTTTAAATTATATTGAAAATTGTATTACAAATTATAATAATTCTGGTGATGGCAATCAATTAATTTATATGAATAATGAAATCGCAAATGTTATGCAAAGGGTCAATATTTATACAATTAATGGCAAAGATGCAAAAATATCAGCAACTAAATCTTATAATGCTTTAGCAGAATTTTATTACAATAAATTAAATGAAATTAGACAAAAATCAGAATTAACTAAAAAAATTATTGAAAAAATAAAAGATAAGTCCCAATTGCACCATGATGAAATAATAAAATATCATAAAGAATTATTGGTAGATACTAATCTTTTGCAAGCTGACAATGATCATGAATCAATTAAATCAAAAATAAACCAAACGGCATCTAAAATTGAAGAAGTATTTCAAAAAGCTTCAACACATAGCAATGAAATTAATTCATTTTATCGGAATTTATTATCCGATAATGAATTTGATGAATCTATCAAAACTAAAATTCTAAGCGCGAAAACTGAAATTGAAAAGCAAAAATCAGAAATTGATAATTTATTGAATGAATCACAAAAAGAAATAGATAGTCTAAAAAATTTTTATATTAAAGTGATTGGTGATGAAAATAATACAGGTCTAGAAAGTATAATTGACGAACGACATAAAGCATTAGATAATTATGAAGATAAGCAAAAGTCATTATTTGCAAATATGGAGACGCAAATTAATTCTTTGTTAGTGGGTGCCACCAATGCTGGATTAGCAAAATCATTTAATAAAATGAGCACTACATTTAAATATTCAATTATGTTTTGGAATTCCGCATTTATTATATCCCTTATTTGTTTAGTGGCTTTTAATATTTTCGGTTTAGTGGCGAATAATTTGGAAATTAAATTTAAGGCTTTTGATGTTGATTTTTCAATTTATAAAATGGTATTTATCTCATTACCTATAATTTGGCTTGCAATCTTTTGCCAACGGCGAAGAGCCGAATTTGTTCGCCTGCAACAAGAATATGCCCATAAAGAAGCAGTGGCAATGTCATATTTAAGCTATAAAGAACAAATACAAAATTTAAATTTGCCTGATACAAAATTATTAGAGAATTTAATGGAAAAAACCATTAATGTAATTTCGTATAATCCATCAAAAACACTTGACGGCAAAGTTAAAGAAAGCATGCCTACACTTGAATTTTTAGACAAAACATGGGATAAGGTATCGCCTGAGAAAATACTAGAAATTCTGCTTGAAAAAATTGCTAAGAAAAACTAGACAAACGAACAGAATAAGTTATATGGTTAATTATCTTTGCCACTTGGCACTTCACCCCGCCACTCAAAAGGGCGGGGACAATTTTTTAAAAGTCTTGGGTTATGGTGAAAATAATTAAGCTTGCAACGATATAAAAAATTTATTAATACTAAATTATGATAAAAGATTTTGATAAATGGAATATCCATAAGCAATTAATTGACCAAGCAAATTTGCACCTTCAATTTTCACAGCTGGACGGTGATAAATATCAACAAGCAATTAATGCTCATGATAAAGGCTTGCCTGTAAGGGTAAGGGGCGATTTATTAAAGAAAACTCAATCCGAATTAACAAATATTATTGATTTTGAAGTGATTAAGAATGATACAGAATAAACGATAATTTGCGCGAATGATTTTAAAACTAAAAAATCAATTAATAATTCCTGATGATTTGAAACTGAAATAAGTGGTATGCGACATGATGATATGGTCGTGAAGGCGCATATCTAAGGCTTCAAGAGCGTTTTGAATTTGTTTCGTTGCGTCAATATCGGCTTTTGAAGGTTTCGGGTCGCCGCTTGGGTGGTTATGAACTATAACAATGGCGAAAGCCGATAATTCAATCGCTCGTTTAACAATTTCGCGTGGATAAAATTGCGTGGTGTCTATGGTGCCTTGTTGCAACATTTCCGATGAAATAATATGGTATTTTCGGTCTAAAAAAATGATGCGCAATTCTTCAATTTTCAACCGCGCCATGCTGGCGTATAAATAATCCATTAACGCGTCCCAAGATTTGACAATATGTTTATGCTCCATGGCTCGTTGCTTTAATAATCTTAAAGCACTTGCATCAACAAGCTTGATTAAAGTCAACGCCGATTCGCCAATAAATTTAAATTTGCTTAATTGATAAGTATCGGCGGAAATTACGCCTTGGAACGAACCGAAATTTTTGATTAATTCTTTGGCGATTGGTTTAACATCAACGCGCGGAATCGCAAAAGTTAACAATAATTCCAGCATGATATAATCATCCATCGTTTGCCCGCTGTCTTTAAGAAATTGCTCGCGAAGCCTTTGGCGATGCCCTTGATGCAAATTATCAGAAGTTTTAGGGGAGTCAGATTCGTCAATCATGGCTAAATATTATATGGCGGGCAATGCCAATTTTTCGGTGAAAGAGTAAAAATTTCATAACCAGTATCAGTGACACCAATCGTATGTTCAAATTGCGCCGATAATTCCTTGTCGCGCGTGACCGCCGTCCAGCCGTCTTTTAATATTAACACATCGTAATTACCGGCATTTATCATCGGTTCAATCGTAAAAAACATGCCGGTTTTAAGCTCATGCCCGGTGGATTTTTTACCATAATGCAATATATTGGGGGCATCGTGAAAAACTTTGCCCACGCCATGCCCGCAAAAATCGCGCACCACAGAAAATTTATTTTTTTCGGCGTGCTGTTGAATTTCATACCCAATATCACCGACAAACCCCCCATTTTTTACAATTTCAATACCGCGCATCATACATTCGTAAGTATTTTGCACTAATTTTTTTGCCTTGATGGAAACTTTATCGCCAACATAAAACATGCGCGAAGTATCGCCATACCAGCCATCAATTATCACCGTGACATCAATATTTAAAATATCACCATTTTTTAATATTTTAGTCGGCGATGGAATGCCATGGCATACAACATGATTAACCGAAGTGCATATTGATTTTGGAAATCCACGATAATTAAGCGGCGCGGGGATTGCTTGATGGTCAATGATAAAATCATGGCATAATTGGTTTAATTTTTCGGTTGAAACTTCGGGAACTACAAACGGCGTGATATAATCTAAACATTCGGCGGCTAACCTGCCAGCTTTGCGCATGCCTTGAAAATCTTCGCTTTGGTGAATTTTAATTTTTCTGTTATCCGCCATTTTTTGCCTTTCGGTTTTCCGCAATAATTGCCTTTAGTTTTTCATATTCCACAAACCCGGGAATAAAAGACTTATCCTTGGTCGGCATAACGCCTTGGGAATTGGTAATTATTAAAGCAGGCGTGCCGTTAATGCCCATTTTTCTACCCATATCAAGATTATTTTTAAGCATTGCGCGGTATTGGGTCAATAATTTATCGTTAATAAGTTCTTTTTTATCAATTTTTAATTCGTCCGTTAAAATTTCTTGAACAGAGGTTTCAGAAATTTCGCGCGATTTTTGCAATGCACCATGATATTCTTCAAATTTGCCATTTTTATGGGCGATTAATGAACCTAGCGCCGCGTTAAATGAGCTTGGGGCAAGAATCGGAAAATCAACCAAAATCCATTTAATTTTGCCGTCTTCTTTGACTAATTTCATTAATTCGGGATATATTTTTTTGCAATAACCGCAATTATAATCATAAAATTCAACGATAATAATATCGGCATCTTTACCATTAATGGCGGGTTGCGATTTATCAGCAATAATTTTTTTCACTAATCCCGCCATGGCATCAATGGAATTTTTTTGATTTTTTGCTTCATATTCTTGCAAAGCCTCAATAATTATTTCGGGGTTTTTCTTTAAATATTCGGCAATTAAAGCAGGTAATTCTTCTTTTTTAACATTTTGTGCCATAATTGGCGCGCAAAAACCCCATACTGCCAAGCTTAATATTGTAATATATCTAAACATTTATTTTCCTTTTCATTATATTAATATCACAAATTTATAATTTATCAAGTGCCATAATTCAGAATTATAAATATTGACTTTGCAATAAATTTTTGTATTATTTAAGTATGATAAAAGGAATAAAAGAATTATTTTGGTCGCAACCCCATAATATTGTGGTGTTTCAGGTTTATGCTGTTTTTAATAGCATTGTTAATTTATTGGGAAGTTTGGCGTATTTTAACAACCTTAACTTTAAATTTGCATTTTTGCAAATTATTGTTGGTTTAATCGGAATTATGCTCGCATATGTTAGTTATTTCAGAAATTCACTTACAAGTTATTGTCAATGGATTTTTATAATATTAGTGATAATTTTCTTGGCTTTTGATATGGTTGGTTCATATTTGTCAGGGGTGCAAATTTATTATATTGCATTAATTATTATTGCGTATCAAACTGCGATTACGACTAAAAGCAAATTTTGGCAAATTGGCATCATTAATTGTGTTTCGTTTGCATCATTTTATTATGAATATTTTTATGATGATTTTACAATTCCATGGCGTTATATTGTCTATCGTTTAGGGTTTTCCAGCGAATTTGATGGATTGCAAATTAGTGAATTATTATTTAACCTTAATTCCTTAATATCCATTGAATCGGTGGGGAATATTTTGGGCGTGCAAATTTTAGTTTCGCTTTTTGTGGTTGTTAATCATGTTATTCAAATAAATAAAAAATCAGATGTTTAGTGGCTTAATCCAAGAAATTGGTAAAATTTCAAAAATTCAACAAACGCCGAATGGGCGCGAATTTACAATTTTTGCCCCGCAAACGGCTAAAAATGCGGTTTTGGGTGCTTCGGTGGCGCATAATGGCATTTGCTTAACTATTACGGATATTTACGAAAAAGAATATGCGGTTTGGGCGTCGCCAGAGACGCTTAATATCACTAATTGTCAATTTTGGCAACAAGGCGATTCCATTAATTGTGAGGCATCATTGAAAATGGGCGATGAGATGGGCGGGCATTTCGTTATGGGGCATGTTGATTGCATGGGCAAGATAATTTCGGTGCAAAAATCGGAATCTTGGGGTGTTGAAATCGCATTCCCCCCGCAATATGAAAATTTCTTTGCCCCCAAAGGATCGGTTGCCGTAGACGGATGTTCGCTTACCATTAACCAAGTTTGGGCAAATAAATTTTCGGTTATGCTGATTCCCCACACATTGCAACACACAAATTTTCATTTATTACGCGAAAATTTGCAAGTAAATCTTGAAATTGATGTATTTATGCGCTATGCCCATCAGGCGATTAAAGGACAAGCGAATAACCATGCAAAAAAATAAAACTAATCAAGAAATAAAAATTTTAGCAAAACCATGCAAAATTGCGGTAATTATCGCGAATTTTTATCACGAAATTACCGACCAATTATATCAAGGTGCTCGTGAAATTGCCGATGCGCATGGCATAAGCCATGATGTTTTTTTCGTTGATGGCGCGCTTGAAATTCCCCCCAGCATCAGTATTTTGCATAAAAATCATGATTATGATGGGTATTTAGCCTTGGGGTGCATTATTCGCGGTGAAACCTATCATTTTGAGATAGTCGCCAATGAATCAGCGCGCGGTATTATGGATTTAGGCGTTTTATTTCAAGCTCCGATTGGCAATTGCATCTTAACCGTTGAAAATTTAGCCCAAGCCCAAGCCCGCGCCGATATTAACCAAATGAATAAAGGCGGCGATGCTATGCGGGCGTTAATTGCTTTGTTGAAAATTGTGCAACATGGACAATAATTCGCCCACCCCCCACGCAAGAATCGGTTCGCGCCTAAAAGCCGTGCAAATTATTTACGGCTTGAAATTTAATGAAAAGCCCCTGAATATCGCAATTTACGATGCCTTAAAATATAAAATGGATAGCGATAATGCCGAAGTGCTTTTATCACAAGATTACACCACTAAATTATGCGAATATTACCTTAAAATGGAGGATAATATTCTGAATATTTTAGAAAAACATCTGAAATTATCAGGGCGCACTTTGGATAGTTGCGATATGATTTTAATTATTATATTGGCACTGGCGATAAGCGAAATTTTGGGCGGATTAAGCGATAAACCCGCAATTACCATCAAAAGTTGGTTGCAAATTACCGAAGATTTCTTTCCAAATCCAGATGCGTGCCCGACTAAAATTGTCCATGCGGTTATTGATTCTGTTCAAAAAACCACTGAAACTTTTTGATTTACGACATAATTTTTGAAAATCATTAACTTTTTTAATTGTAAATAACAAAAAACAAGCTATAATGTCGTATATTTGTCATTAAACTTAAAGGGTATTATAATGTTTAAGAAAAATCCTAATTATCGTCCGATATTTTATTCTTCGCCCGAAGATGATATAGTGCATGTATCTTTTTTGTTGGTTCCTGATTTTTCAATGATTGCATTTTCGTCAATGATTGAGGCGATGCGTCTTGCCAATTGGCTTAGCGGTAAAATTTTATTTGAATGGCAAATTATTTCCAAAGACGGATTGCCAGTTTGCGCATCAAACGGCATTGAAATGCCAGCTCTAAACGATATAAGCGCGATTAATAAAAAACATAATTTAGTCGTATGCAGCGGCATTAATGCCCATAATTACAGCGATAATATGGTGTTTGGTTGGTTGCGCCGTTGGGCGCGTGAAGGGTGCTATATCGGCGCAATATGCACGGGGGCTTTGATTTTGGCTAAGGCGGGATTGTTAAATAATTATCGGTGCACCGTGCATTGGGCAAATATTGAATCATTTCACGAAGAATTCCCCGATGTAGATTTACGCGCTGAATTATTTGAAAGCGATAAGGATAGGTTTACTTGCGCGGGCGGGGTTGCATCAATTGATATGGTATTGCATGATATTACCATGCGTTTTGGGCATGAATTAGCATCAAAAATTGCCGACCAATGTATGCACGACCGCATTCGTGATGGGCATGATAATCAACGATTACCGATTAATGCAAGATTGGGCATTTCAAATCCTAAATTAGTGCAAGCTATCGGCGTTATGGAAAAACATACCGAAGAAGTCATTGACCGCGAGGAAATTGCCGCCATGGTTGGTTTGTCGCGCCGTCAATTAGAACGATTATTTCGCCGTTATTTAAATACTTCGCCCGCGCGATATTATCTTAAAATCCGATTGGAAAGATCAAAAAATTTATTAAGTCAAACGACCATGCCTATCACGGAAATTGCGTTTGCGTCTGGGTTTTCTTCGGCATCGCATTTTTCTAAATGCTATCGTGATTTATTTGGCGTTACACCGCGCCTTGCCCGTAATGAAGGACATTAATGCCCGATAATTTTGCCAAAATTCTGCCTTCGCGATATATTATTGCTGTGGGTGCGATTCGGGGGCACGCCCAAAAATTAAAAAAATTTCATCAACAAATTGCCCATTTTATTACCCCCCAAGATACGATAATTTATGGCGGGGATATTTTTAACGGGCTTCATTCCCAAGAAACTATTCATGAATTATTGCAATTTCGTTGTTGGTTTTTGGCGCATAGCCCGTGGGTGAATACGGGGCGATTTATCACGCTGAATGGGTTAAGCGAAGAAATTTTTACCAAATTATTTAGTTTGCATTTAGCCGATAATCCCGATGAAATTTGTGAATTTGCCATGCAGTATGGGCTTAACCATGCGTTTCAAGATTTCGGATGTTCGCTATCATTATTGCAAAAAAATATCCGCGCGAATGGCGAACCAAACCGCGCCATGATTGCCGCATGGACGCGTTCTTTGCGCCATGCGGTGCGCGATTCGCATGGTTTGCTTGCTTATTTAGAAAATTGTAAATTCATGGCTTATTCCAGCAATAAGCAATATTTATTTATTAATTCTGGACTTAATCCCGATGAGCCACTGATGACGCAAGGCGATAATTTCTGGCTTTCGGGCAAAAATTTTCATGCCCAAGCAAGAAATTATAGCAATTTTAAAACGATTGTCAGGGCATGCAATCATTGGCGAATGCACGACCCGATTCAAGAAAAACCGATTTTTACGCCCGAATTAATCACGCTTGATGCCGCAGATGATTCGCTTAATGCCGTAATTTTTCGCGCCGATGGTAATATTAATGGCGAAAAACCACAAATTTTAACATTATAATTCATTAAGCAAAAATGGAATTATATTTGAATGAACATATATAATTTATGTTGACTCTGCAATTGAAAAAAGTTAAATATTGGGTATGACTAAAAAATATGATGCAATTATAGTAGGCGCGGGGCATAATGGCTTGGTGGCTGCGTGCTATTTACAAAAAGCTGGCTTGAAATGTATCGCGCTGGAACGCTCTGATATAGTGGGCGGGGCGGCTGTTTCGCGATCCTTGCACCCTGAATATACTTATACAAATTGTTCATATGTCAACAGCTTATTTCGCCCCAATATTATGCGTCATTTAGAATTGGGTAAATATGGTTTGCAAGTAATTCCATTTCAATCATCGGTGATGTTTTCTGAATCGGGCGAACATTTTGCCTTATATGCAGGCGACCATTACGCCATGCGCCGTGAAATTCATCGCCATTCCCCGATTGATTGCGACGCATATGATGAATTTAATAATGCTGTTGTCAGGCAATGCCGATATATTAAGCCTTTGTTGGAGCGCACCGCCCCAGACCCAGTAAGGTTAGCCCCAAGGGATATTCACGAATTATTATATATATTAAAGCGATTTCATGGTTTGGGCGCGCGCGAATTATCGGAAACATACCGATTTTACACTTCTTCGGTGGCTGATTATGTCAGTGATTATATTACGCACCCTGCGTTAAGGGCAATGTTTGGCGGCAATGGTATTATTGGCACGGGCATGGGGGTTTATTCGCCGGGCACTGCATATGTTTTATTGCATCATTTTATGGGTGATATAGACGGCACGATTGCGTCATGGGGCTTTTCAAGGGGGGGCATGGGCGCAATTACCAAGGCGTTAAAGCTTTGTTTTGAAGACCATGGTGGCGAAGTGCTTGTCAATTCCGAAGTATCCGAAATCTTATCAAAAAATAATCAAGCTTACGGCGTGGTTTGCGAAAATGGCAATGAATATCGCGCCGATTTAATTATTTCGGGCATGGATATTAACCGCACCATGCTTAAACATGTCAAGGCAGATGCGCTTCCCAGTGATTATATCAAGGCAGTTAAGCGATTTAAATTTCGTGGTTCGTCAGGCAAGATTAACATTGCGCTGAAATCTGCGCCAAGTTTTCGGGGTATCCCGCCAAAATCAAAAGTTTTATCGGGCACAATTTATACTTGCGATAGTTTGGAATATTTGGAAAAAGCGTATCAAAATTGGAAATATGGCGAATGGTCTGAAAATCCTTATGTGGAATTATTATTGCCAAGTTATATTGATCCCACAATGGCACCCGAAGGCGGTTTTGTTGCCACCGTATTTGTGCAATATTGCCCGTATCAATTATCGGGCAATCGCCCATGGACTCCTGAATTAAAGGAAGAATTTGCGCAAACATGCTTGAATCGCATTGCGTTATTTAGCCCCGATTTCAAGGATTTGATTTTGCATAAAGAAGTGCGCACGCCCTTTGATATTGAACAAGAAGTTGGCATTACCGAAGGAAATATTTTCCAAGGCGAGCTTTCATTAGACCAATTATTATTTAACCGCCCTGTGCCCGGGTATAGCGATTACCGAACCCCGATTAAAGGCTTATTTGTCGCAAGTTCATCAACACATCCGGGGGGTGGCGTGATGGGTGCGCCGGGCATGAACGCCGCACGGGAAATATTAAAAGAATTGGGTAAGCAATGAATAAACCAGATATTATCATCATTGGCGCGGGGCTTAACGGCTTAAATGCCGCATTGCACGCGAAAAAGCAAGGCAAAACCCCCCTGATTATTGAGCAAAGCGGGCAAATTGGCGGTTTGGCGGAATATGCCGATATTAATTTTGGCTATCCGCAAAATCATGCCGAATTATCGGCGCATGGCGAAAAACATGGCGAAATAGTTAATGTGCTTGATGGTGATGGGCGAGTTTTAATCGTAGGCGAAAAAGTTTTGGATAATTTTGGCAAAATTCACCCAGAAAGCCAAAATTATATGGCGCAAATGGCGCAATATCGGGAATTTGCAAAAATTTGGGCGCAATTAATGGCGCGTCCCGCCCCAAAATTAGAAGAAAATACCATGGCGGATTTTGCTTTTTATGCTAAAACGGCTTTAAGGGCGCGCATGTTGGGTAAATCGCAATTGCGCTTATTCATGAAAATTATTTTAAGCAGTATTCATGATGTTATGCTTGATGAAATTCATGATGAGCTTTTGGCATCTTTGCCGATGATGTGGTCGGTGCTTGGGTCGCGGCTTTCACCACGCATGGCGGGCAGTTTTTGGACATTCTTAATCAGGCATCAGCAACCCATTCGCTTAATTGAAGCCAATAGCTTGATTAATAATTGGCAAAAAAAATTGCAAAAACATGATATTTCGGTGAAATATCACAGCAAAATTAATAAAATCATGGTAAGTAATCAAGAAATTCAAGGAGTGGTTTTGGCTGATGGCGAAGAAATATTATGCCGTCATGTCATATCCACGATTGGCGCAAAAGCAACCACAGATTTAATTGGAGGCAGGCATTTTGATACGGAAATCTTGCGCCGAGCCGAAAATTTTAGAACCCGCGCGAATATGGCGGTGGCAAAGGCTAAAATTACCCATGCGGCAAGCACCCCCGGGCGAATTTTCAGCCTAACTTATGGTGCAAATGGGCTTGATAAGGCTTTTGATGAATTTCAATTTGGCGCAATGCCACAAAAATTACCCTTGGTTATTACGATTCATGGCGACGAAGCAATGATTAAAATCCCTTATGTCAATGAAGATTGTCAATTTCATGAATTAGTTCAAGCTGTTAATGATTCATTGGCAATTGTTGCGCGCGATTCGGGATTAAATTGCGAAATTACCGAAATTCAAACACCCAAAAATATTGCGGATAAATATAATATTGCTGGCGGGCATTGGCATCACGGCGATTTAACCATGGACCAAAGCCTTATGGTGCGCCCTTTCTTTGATTTTGCTAATTATAAAACTACAATAAATGGTTTATATATTGGTGGCGCAGAAACGCATCCGGGTGGTGATGTGCATGGCATGAATGGCGTGCATGCCCTTCATGCTTTAATTAATCAAGGGGGCAAATAATGACGGATATTTCCTTGCCAACGAAAATGGGTAAAATTGCTTCACCATTTGAACAAGTATCATTTGCGCAAATGAAATCATATGAAATTGTCGGCTGGGCGGGTTACCGAACGGCGGCAACTTACGAAGATATTGTCACTGAATATGGCGCACTTCGCAATCAGTGCGGGGTTATAGATATTTCACCGATGCATAAATACCGAATTATCGGTAAAGACGCGCTGGATTTTTGTAATAAAATTATGACGCGTGATATTACTAAATTAGCGGTTAATCGGGTATTTTATAGTATTTGGTGCGATGAACGAGGCATGATTATTGATGATGGCACTTTATTTCGTGTTGCGGAACAAGAATTTTGGTTATGTTGTCAAGAACCCCAATTTTCATGGCTTACGCTTAATAAATCGGGTTTTGAAGTTGAAATAAGCGATATTACCGAGGCAATTCCCGCCTTGGCAATTCAAGGACCAACCTCGTTTGCGGTGTTAAGCAACGCGGGTTATGATATTGAACATCTTAAACCATTTGGAATTTGGCACGGCAAGGGTGTTATGATTTCACGCACGGGCTTTACTGGTGATTTAGGGTATGAAATATGGTGCTTGGAGGGCACAAATCATTGCGAAATTTGGCAAAATTTGTTTGAAGCAGGTAAACATCTTGGCATTGCGCCAGTCGGTATGCAGGCTTTGGATTTAACGCGTATTGAAGCGGGATTTTTGGCGGTTAATATTGACATTATGGGGTCGCGATTCGCCAGTAAGTTAAATCGCGCCCGCACCCCATGGGAAGCAGGCTTGGGCTGGCTTATCCCCAAAGAAAAAGAATTTTATAATGGCATGAATGCGATAAAAAAATCAAAAAATTCCATGCGATGCGCCTTAATTCCCGTTGATATTGAATTTAACAAAAATGCCGCTAAATCATTGATTTATTATAATAAAAAAGAATGGATTGGGCATATAACCAGCGCGCTTTGGTCGCCGACTCTGAAACGCAATGTTGGTTATGCGGAAATTAAAGCCCCTTATTTTGAAGAAAAATATTTGCATAAAATTTTTGCCGAAGTATACCATGAATCCGAAGGGCAATTTATACCCATTTGGGCAAAATTAACGCCGTGCGAAAAGCCTTTTTTTAACCCGAAACGCAAAACGCAAACGCCACCCTCGAGGTTTTAAAATAATTCTTGCATTATAGTTATTTTTAAAATATATAACATTTGACAATATTTTTACCAGAAAGCAAGTCAAATGTCATTAAGCGAACGAATGTATGAAACCCGAATCAATGCAAGATTAACTCAACAACAACTTGCCGAAAGAATGTCTGTGTCTATCGCGACTATTAATCGTTGGGAACGCGGGCATAATGAACCGAATCCCACGAAATTACGGCAATTAGCGCAAGTTTTTAACTTATCCGTGCAATATCTTAGCACGGGTGTTGAAGTTAATACGCATAAATTCCCTTTGGCTGAACAGCATGGTAAGATTGCTTTTCAAGGGCGAATTGGGGCTTATTCGCATTTATCCGTGTTGGCGTGTTATCCGAATTATCAAGCGATTGCATGCCATAGTTTTGACGAAGCTTTTACCATGGTGCAAAATGGTCAAGCCGATTTAGCCATGATTCCCATTGAAAATTCGTTGGGTGGGCGGGTTGCCGACATACATTTGCTTTTGCCCCAATCAAATTTATATATTATCGCCGAACATTATCAACCCATATCGCATTGTTTAATGGTTTTGCCCGGGGTTAAAAGACTTGATATTGAATCCGTCATTTCGCACCCCCAAGCCCTTAGCCAATGCCGTCATAGATTAAAACAAATGGGGCTAATTCCCGAAGATTTCGCCGATACAGCGGGCGCGGCGCAATATATAAGCGAAAATAAAATACGCAATAAAGCCGCAATAGCATCAAAAATTGCCGCCGAATATTATGGTTTGGAAATTATCCAAGAAAAATTTGAAGATAAAAGCGATAATATTACCCGATTTATAGTTTTATCGCGTGAAAAAATCGTGCCAGACCCGTTAAGCGTTAATTGCATTACCAGCATGATTTTCTCGCTTCGCTCCATTCCTGCGGCACTTTATAAATGTTTGGGTGGTTTTGCGACTAACCAAGTTAATTTAATCAAGCTTGAAAGCTATATCCCATTGCATCGCAATCAAACCGCTGAATTTTATACAGAGTTCTTGGGGCATCCGAACGATCCGAATGTCAGGCACGCAATTGACGAGCTTAATTTTTTCTCTGAAAATGTCAAAATATTAGGCACATATGCGAAAAACCGCCCATGAAATATCAAAAAAATAAATTTTCTTGAATTGGGTGATGTGGTAATTCATTTGTTTCGTGAATGAAATTGTAATTTGCAATAGCCTTAGCGAAGGGAAGCTGTCAAGAATTATTTCTAATTCTTGACGCAAATTAGTATATTATGATGATATAAATTTATCAAAAAATTGCGAATAAGACATTAAAAAATCCGTGCATTTGGCGGGCAATTGCATCACGAATATTTGCCCTGACAAAATGAAAATAATGCTTGATTATTCAATAAATTATGGTAATGTATGTTTATGGGGTGCCGATAATTGGCTGAGAATATACCCAATTAACTTGATTCAGGTAATGCTGACGGAAGGAAAATATGAAAAACATCGTTTATTGCTTAATTTTATTACTTAATTTTGCGCCTTTAATGGCGCAAGTGCCCAAAACAATTATTGTCCATACTTATAGTAGCTTTGCCTCCAAATATGGGCTTGGTCCCGTTGTCAAGCAAGAATTTGAAGCGGTTTGTCAATGCGAATTAAAATTTAAATCTTACCCAAACAGCGGCGAAATGCTTTATCAATTGCAAAATTACGGCGAATCTGTGCAAGCAGATGTGATTTTGGGTTATGATGAATCAATTTTAAGCCCCGATGAAGCAATTAAAATCTTAACAAGGCATAATATTGCGAAATTAGACCTTGCAGCTTTAAAATTATCATCGCCCGCCGATGATTATAGCGTGCCATTTGACAAAGGGGTTTTTGCCTTTGTGTATAGCGAAAAAAATTACCCGAATCCGCCTAAATCCATGCAAGAATTAATGACTTCGCCCGATAAATTAATTTTAATTGACCCGCGTTCCGAAACCGTGGGCAGGGGGTTATTATTTTGGGTGAAATCAGTAATGAATGAACGGGCGCATGAATTTTGGCGTGCGATTAAACCCAAAACTATTACATTTGCCAAAGGCTGGTCCGAAGCATATGGTTTATTCTTAAAATCGGTTGATAAAAAACAACCAATTATGGTTATATCTTATTGGACTTCGCCATTTTATCACGAAATTATGGAAAAGCGCACTGATATTAAGGCAATTGAATTTATTGAAGGCAATTACGGGCAAGTTGAATTAATGGGCATAGCACGGCAAACAAAAAATCCAGAACTTGCGCAGGAGTTTATAAAATTCATGCTAAGCAAGAAAATTCAAAATCAATTGCCAACTTTGCAATGGATGATGCCCGTTGTGTCAGATGCCCAAGTTCCAGTCAATTTTACGAAAAAATCTGACCCAAGGGTTAATAATTTACCCCCCGAATTGATTAAAAGTAATAAAATAGAATGGCTGAAAGAATGGCAAACTGCCCATTAAAATATTAGTTGAAATATCATAAATTTTGTAATATAACAAACTACAAATGGCAAGTATAACAATTTCAAAAGGAGATAATATGATAAAAAAAGGCGATAATTTACCAAATTCTGTATTAATGGTAATGGGAAAAAACAATTCCCCTGAACCCACCACTGCCGAAGCTTTATTTGCGGGCAAAAGAGCCGTTTTATTTGCGGTGCCCGGGGCGTTTACACCAACTTGTTCGGCAAAGCATGTGCCGGGTTTTTTGAACGCTATGAAAGATTTGCATGCAAAGAAAATTGATATTGTTGCTTGTCTTTCCGTGAATGATGTTTTTGTCATGCACGCATGGGGCAAAGATCAAAATGTCGGCGATAATATTGTCATGATAGCCGATGGTTCGGGTAAATTTACGGCTGAATGTGGCTTGGAATTAGACCTTGTCGCCAAAGGATTAGGGGTTCGCTCGCAACGATACGCTATGGTTTTGAATGGCACGAAGGTAGAGCAATTATGGGTTGAAGAAGGTGGCGAATTTAAGGTTTCTTCGGCTGAATATGTTTTAAGCCAAATTTAAACGCCTAATGCCCGCGGTTTTAAGCGCAAAAAATTGTAATTTAAGTTATGATAATTCAAAATTTATTTTAAAAAATATCAATTTTGAATTGCCAGTTGGTGGTTTTCGTTTTTTAACGGGACAAAGCGGGGCTGGCAAATCTTCGCTGATTAATTTAATGAATTTATCTTTGATGCCAAGTTCGGGGCAATTGATGGTGTTTGATAAGCAAACCAATCAAATGAATGCTGAACAACGCGCACTTACGCGGCAAAATATGGGTATAGTTTTTCAAGATTTTCGCTTGCTTAATCATTTATCTGTTTATGAAAATGTCGCACTGCCTTTGAGGTTAAGGGGCAGGGACGAAGATTTTATCAAAAACATGGTTAATGAGTTAATTGATTGGATGGGCTTAAAGGATAAAATTCTTGATAAACCCCTTAGTCTTTCGGGTGGCGAACAGCAACGGGTGGCTTTGGCGCGGGCGGTTGTGGCGAATCCAAGATTAATTCTTGCCGATGAACCGACTGGGCATGTGGAAGCGGAAATGGCTTACCGCATAATGTTTTTATTGGAATCGCTTAACAAGCAAGGAACAGCCGTGATTTTCACAACCCATAACCAAGATTTATTGCTTAAATATCCTTATCCCGAATGGCGATTAAAAGACGGATATTTGGCGGAATTAAGATAATCATGAAATATCACCATTTATTACCATTTTGGCAACATAAATTAAGCTATTATTTTATGTCATTAATTATGGTTTTAAGCTTTTTTGCGGCGATTGCTTTGTCGGTTGGCATTAATTCTATCAAAGAATATTATGCTTGGCGCGGTGAAATTCATCAAAAAGCAATTATTATCCCCAGTTCGCCCGAAGCGGCTCAAAAAATTATCTTAAGCTTAAAATCATTTGTCGCGAATATAAAATTAATGGATAAATCACAAATTCGCGATTTATTAGAACCTTGGCTTGCGGGGTTAGACCAAAGTAGCAAATCAAATCCCGTCATTGATGATGGTGTTATTCCAGCAATTATTTTTGTGGAATTATCTGATAAATATGATGCGGTGCAATTATTAGTGCGCTTAGAAGAAATTGATAAATCCGCCGTATTTCACAATAGCCAGCCGATTGAAAATCTTACAGCTGGCGCTTTGTCATCGTTGCTTTTATCATCAATCATTGCCTTAATTTTAGCTGTTTTGGCGATTATTATCTCGGCGCGCATGGCTTCGGAATATTTAGTCAAAATTCATGAACCCACCATTATTATAATTCATTTATTAGGCATGCCAGACAATCAATTAATCAGCATTTTTACGCAATTTGGCAGAATGATTGGCTTGATTGGCGCAAGTATTGGTGCGTTTTTGGCTTTATTGGCGATAATTATTCACGATTCTTTAAGCTTTGCTAATAATATTTTGCCGAATAAATGGTCGTTAATTTCTTTGGAATGGTTTGGACCTTTGATAATTTTGGCTTTACTGCATTTTGCCATCAGCCGTGAAATTAAAAGTGCGATTGTTAAATATACCTTGATTCCATAATTTGCGCGCGCAGTTGTTGTAAATTTATTCAGAAATTAAGGTATAACACAATAAGAATCAAAGAAATTTTGCAATAATTGCAAGCCGTTAATGGTGCGAATTGATTCGGGGTGAAATTGCACGCCTTCTTGGGGGTAAATTTTATGTTTAATCGCCATGATAGTTTTATCGGCGCACCAAGCGGTAATTGTTAATTCTTTCGGAAAATTATCAGGGTTTGCGATAAGGCTATGATAACGGGTTGCGGGGAAGGGATTAGGTAAATTGCGCATCACCCCTTGATTATCATGAAACATATCAAAAACTTTGCCATGGTTCGGTGGAGTTTGCACGATAATTTCGCCACCGAAGGCTTGAACTTGTGATTGCATACCCAAACAGATACCAAATAACGGGATTTTTTGCGTGGCGGCTTTGGCAATTACTTCAAGACAAATTCCAGCTTGGCTTGGGGTTGCGGGACCGGGTGAAATGATTATTGCATGCTTACCAATGATGCAAGCCTCATCGGCGGATATTTCATCATTGCGCTTGACAATGACTTCAAAGCCTAGTGAGACGATATAATGATAAACATTATAGGTAAAGCTGTCGTAATTATCAATTAATAATACCGATTTCATACGGTTAACATACCAACAACATGATAGCCACCATCAACAAAATGCACTTCGCCCGTTACGCCATCGGATAAATCGGATAATAAATAAACCGCCGCGCCGCCAATATCATCAAGGGTTACATTGCGCTTCATGGGCGCATTGCCCCCTTGCCAATTATAAGTGAATCGTGCGCCACCAATGGCTGAACCCGCCAAAGTGCGCATGGGACCTGCGGAAATTGCATTAATGCGGATATTTTGCGCGCCAAAATCAACGGCAAGATATTTAACTGATGCTTCCAACGCTGCCTTGGCAACGCCCATGACATTGTAATGATTCATAACCCGCCTTGCGCCTTCGTAAGTAAGCGTAATCATATTACCGCCATTGGGCATATATTTTGCGGCTTCACGCGCGGTTTCAATAAAGCTATAAACAGAAATATCCATGGATTGCGCAAAGTTCTTGCGACTTGTATTGGAAATTCTGCCATTTAATTCGTCTTTGTCAGAATAAGCAAGACTATGGACAATAAAATCAAAATCGCCCAATTTTTTATGAATTTCTTGCAATGAATTTTTAATGGCATCACCCTCTGATACATCGCATTGCACGCAAATATCGCTATTTACTTGCTTGGCAAGTGGGGTGATTCGTTTTAAAATTGAGTCATTTTGATAAGTAAACGCAAGTTGTGCGCCATGCGCGTGAAGTTGTTTGGCAATGCCCCAACCAATTGAATGGTCGTTCGCCACGCCCATTATTACGCCTTTTTTACCATTTAAAACCATTTTGATTAATCCCCAAATCTACGAAATAACAAACTTGCATTCGTGCCACCAAAACCAAAGCTGTTTGATAAAGCATAACGAATATCAACATCGCGAAGTGGTTTGCGCGCAATCGGCAAGCCATCAAACGCAGGGTCAAGATTTTCAATATTAATAGAAGGCGTGATGAAATCTTGGTCCATCATCATCATCGTATAAATTGCTTCATGCACGCCCGTTGCGCCTAAACTATGCCCAGTCATTGATTTAGTTGAGCTTATAACTGGAATATGTTCGCCAAAAACTTCTTTAATGGCTTCAATTTCTTTAATATCGCCAACAGGTGTGGAAGTGCCATGCGTGTTAATGTAATCAATAGGTTCTTTGATTTTACCAATTGCCCCGCGCATACAACGCACCGCGCCTTCACCCGAAGGGGCAACCATGTCCGCACCATCAGAATTTGCGCAATAACCCACTAATTCTGCATAAATGCGTGCGCCACGGGCTATGGCTTTGTCCCAATTTTCCAAAACGACAACACCGCCACCGCCAGAAATCACAAAACCATCGCGATTCGCATCATATGCCCTTGACGCATTTGTTGGTCGGTCGTTAAAGTTTGAAGATAAAGCACCCATGGCATCAAACATTACCGCCATTGACCAATCAAGCTCTTCACCACCGCCGGCAAAAACAACATCTTGCTTGCCCCATTGAATTAATTCCGCGCCATGCCCAATACAATGCGAAGAAGTAGAACATGCCGAAGTAATGGAATAATTTACCCCGCGAATGCCAAACGCCGTTGATAAAGTCGCCGAATTAGTTGAAGACATTGTGCGGGGCACCATAAAAGGACCAACCCGTCTTACGCCCTTAGTGCGCACAATTTCGTGCATTTGCAACAGATTTTTCGTGGAAGGACCGCCCGAACCCATAACTAAACCTGTCATATCGTGTTTTACTTCGTCAGGGGTTAAGCCAGAATCATCAATTGCTTGTTGCATTGCAAGATAATTATAAGCCGCACCATCACCCATAAAACGCATGTCGCGCTTGTCTATATGGTCAGCAGGGTTGATTTTCGGCATACCCCATACTTGTGATTTCATGCCAATTTCTGCAAATTGCTCTGAACGGGAAATGCCAGATAATCCAGATTTAAGCGAACGAATCACTTCAATTTTATTATTACCAATTGGGCTTATGATACCAACCCCAGTAATTGCAACACGATTTAGCATATATATATCTCCTTAAAATATATTATTTAACAAACAAACCTACGCGCATATCTTTTGCCTCATAGACTTTTTGGTCATCAACAAACAAATCGCCATCGGCAATGCCCATTACTAATCTGCCCATAATAATGCGTTTGAAATTAACTTCATAGCGCACTAATTTTGCACTTGGTAAAACTTCGCCCGTGAATTTTAATTCGCCTAATCCTAAGGCGCGTCCGCGTCCAAAAGCCCCCATCCAACCCAAATAAAAGCCGGTTAATTGCCATAAAGCGTCTAACCCTAAACAACCGGGCATAACAGGGTCATTAATAAAATGGCAATCAAAAAACCATAATTTTGGGTTAATGTCTAACTCCGCTATAATTGAACCTTTTTGAAATGCGCCGTCATTTTCGGCAACATGGGTGATTCGGTCAAACATTAACATGTTAGGCGCGGGAAGCTGGGCGTTGCCAGCCCCAAATAAATCTGAGCGTCCACAGCTTAATAAATCATCATAACTATATGCGTTTTTACGAACTTCATAATGTTGATTTTTTGCTTTTTCCATAACTTAATATTCCTTAATATTTGATTATTTGCATTTCTTAGAATTATATCATAAACTAATTTTTCATTATTGCAAGTTTTTTTAACATGCTAATTTTGCTTGCGCAAAAAAAATATTATTTTAATGACAAAAGGCAAAAATTTTCGTTTGCTTTTTGGGATAATTTATTTTACTAAACATATATAATTTTTTTTTAAGGAATAGCTTTATGGAAAATGCGATTAAAACAGCAACTACTTTAATTGAAGCCCTGCCTTTTATGCAGCAATATACCAATAAAATAATCGTGATAAAATTTGGTGGTCATGCAATGGCTTCAAGCGAATTAACCAAGGATTTTGCCCGTGATGTCGTGCTCTTAAAACAATGCGGAATCTGCCCAATTGTGGTGCATGGCGGGGGTCCGCAAATAAATAAATTATTGGACGAATTAAATATCCAATCTGAATTTATTGATGGACAACGAAAAACTGACGAGGCTACTCTTGATGTCGCGCAAATGGTGCTTTGTGGTAAGATAAATAAAGGCATCGTAGATGCAATTCACTTGCAAGGTGGCAAAGCAATTGGCATAAGTGGCATTGATGGCAAATTGCTAAGCGTTAAAAAAATGCAAGCTAATCCCAATATTGACTTGGGGTGGGTCGGCGAACCCGTGAAAATCAACCAAGATTTTATTAATTATTTAGTCAAAAGTGAATATATCCCAATTATTGCGCCGATTGCGTCCGATGATTCGGGGCAACATTATAATGTTAATGCCGATATTTTCGCGGGATTTTTAGCGGGTGAAGTCGGCGCGGAGCGGTTGTTAATGCTTACCGATGTCGCTGGAATATTGGACAAACATAAAAACTTAATTGAAGATTTAAGCTTAGATGATGCGATTAAAATCACCAATGATGGCACGATAAGTGGTGGCATGATTCCCAAAGTTGAATGTTGCATTCAAGCAATAAATATGGGTTTAAAAGCCGCTGTAGTTTGCGATGGACGCGTGGCGCATGTTATTTTATTGGAATTATTTACCGCGCATGGTTTGGGAACATTGATTCACCGATAATTTTAAACATTTTGGGGAATCATGGTATATTAACTTGAAAAAATAAAAAACTATGATATTAATCATTGCATGAAAATACTAAAACCGCTTTTTTTAATTGGCATGATGGGTTGTGGCAAATCCCGTATGGGTAAGATGTTAAGCGAAGACTGGTCTTGTGAATATTATGATATTGATGATATTATTGTCCAAGAATCTGGGCTTGATATTGTCGCTTTTTTTGCCAAATATGGTGAAATTGAATTTCGCCGCAAAGAACATGAAATTATTGCAAATTGCATTAAAAATCACCCAAATTCCATTATTTCTGGCGGTGGTGGTGCTTTTATTCAAGCAAATAACCGCGCGTTAATTGATGCGCATTGCATATCGGTTTATATTGAAGTTGACTCAGAAATTATTTGGCAACGCGTGCAACATAAGCGCAATCGCCCTTTGTTGCTTAACGATAATCCTAAACAAGTGTTTGATAATATTTTTCAAGCGCGCCACCCGATTTATCGCCAAGCAAATTGCGTGGTGCATTTGGGTGAGGGCGATAAAAATAGCAATTACCAAATATTAAAATCGCAAATTCAAAATTTTTATGAAAAAATGGACGCATAAATGAAAAAAATATATTGTGATTGTGGCGAAAATTCTTATGATATTTCAATTTTTTCTAATAATTTAACGAAAATCTTAACCGAAAATTTACAAAAATTAAAGCCAAGTGGCGAATATATTTTTGTCATTACCGATAAAAATGTCATGCCAGTTTGTGGTGAATTAGTTGCAAATGCCATTGAAAAATATGGTGCAAAATCAAATTTTATATTCACACCCTTAGTTGCCCCCAGCAAATTCGGCGAAACCAGTAAGACTATTGCGAATTATGGCGCAGTTTGCGATGAATTAATTAAGCATAAAATTGAGCGCGGTTCGTTAATTATCGCTTTGGGTGGCGGGGTTGTCGGCGATTTAACGGGGTTTGTGGCGGCAACTATCATTCGTGGGGTAAGATTTTTGCAAATCCCAACCAGCCTTTTGGCAATGGTGGATAGTTCAGTCGGCGGTAAAACAGCTATAAATTCACCTTTTGGTAAAAATATGATTGGGGCTTTTTATCAGCCATGCGCGGTATTAATTGATACGGCGGTTTTAGCAAAATTACCGCAACGGGAATTTTCAGCGGGCATGGCGGAAGTTATCAAATATGGCGCAATTATGGACGAAGAATTTTTTATTTGGCTTGAAGAAAATATCACGGATTTGATGAACCAAAACATTAATAAAATTGAATATGCCATTGAAAAATCAGTGAATCATAAAGCAAAAATTGTGGCGATGGACGAAAAAGAGGGTGGAATTCGGGCAATTTTAAATTTTGGGCATACTTTTGCCCATGCGATTGAGATGCTTTACGAATATAAAAAAATCATTCATGGCGAAGCAGTCGCCGTGGGTATGGTTTTAGCGGTTGAATATGCTTTATTTCATGGAATTATTAATGATAACAATTACTTAAAGCGATTAATTAATCTTTTAATTAAAGCAAAATTACCAACAAAAATCCAAGATTTACGAAAAGTTAATGCTAGCATCACGCCCGAAATACTTAGCGAATTTATGCTGGCGGATAAAAAAGTTGAAAATGCGAAAATTACTTTAATTTTACCAGAAAATTGCGGGAATGTTAAAATTCACAAAAATATTGCAACCCAAGATATGATAAAATTTTTTGAAATGGTGATGAAATAATGGAAGATATTTTATTAATTACGGCTTTGTTTTTGATATTTATGAGCTTATCCGCGTTTTTTTCTGCGGCTGAAACCGCGCTTACGGCGGCATCTTTGCCATTCATGCAGCAACGCGCCAAAGAAAATGATAAATTAGCAATTTTAGTGTTAAAATTATTAAGTTCGCGCGAAAAATTAATAAGTATTTCATTGATTTGCAATAATGGAGTTAATATTTTAGGTTCATCTTATTTAACCTATTTGGTAATTTCAAAATATGGCGAGGCATCATTACCGATTGCATCGTTATTTTTAACGATATTTATTATTATGTTTGGGGAAATTATTCCCAAGCAAATTGCGTTATTAAATGCGAATCGGTTAAGCTTGTTTATCGCATATCCTTATTTAATCATCACGACAATTTTTAACCCTTTGGTAATAGTTGTAGAATATTTTAGCCAATTTGTGATAAAAAAATTCACCCCCGAATCAACCCATGCAACCGATATAGAAGCCGAATTGCGCGGTTTAATTGAAATGCACAGGGGCGACCCAGAAATTAACGAAGAACGGCGCATGCTAAGGTCTATTTTAGAATTAGACGATATAAGCGTTGAAAAAATTATGACGCATGACCAAAATGTTTTTAAAATTCCAACAACTATGCCGATAAAGCAAGCGATTAATGAAATTATAAAATCAAAATATAGCAAAATTCCGCTTTATGACCCAAATAAAGCTGATATAATCATTGGCGTAATTCATGTCAGAAATCTTATTAAATCTTTAAATAACAATGATAAAATTGATTTAATTAAAGTTGCAACTAAACCGGTATTTGTGCTTAAGCATACTTCATTATTAAAGCAAATAAAGTCTTTTCGTTCAACAAATGAGCATTTTGCCGTGGTGGTTGATGAATACGGGCATTTTGAAGGCATCTTGACGCTTGAAGATATTATTGAAGAAATTATTGGCGATATTGATTCCAGCCTTACCAAAGAAAAGCAGATTGAAGGTGTCGTGCATGTCGCGGATAATGAATATATTTTAGATGGCGAAGTGCCAGTTCGCTTGTTGAATCGTGAATTTGAATGGGATTTACCCGATGAATATGCGACAACAATTGCGGGGCTTGTGATTCATCATAGTAAAAAAATCCCCAATCAAGGTGATATTTTTGACTTGCATAATTTCACGATTCAAATTATTTCTAAAAATCGCCATAAAATTACCCAATTGAAAGTGATTGTCAATCATGAACCTCAATCTTAAACGCGAAATTTTTCATACAAGAAGAATTGAGACTATCGGTTATAGCCGTAATGATGGGTTTTGGGATATTGAATCTTTTTTGATTGATACGCGTGGGTATGATATTTCAACCATTCATCGCGGTAAAATTCCTGCTGGGGTGGCTTTGCATGAAATGCGGGTTTGCATGACATTAAATGATGATATGGAAATAATGGCGATTAAAGTTGCGACGGACGCTGCGCCTTATCATCCTTGCCCGCAAATTACCAAGCAATACCAAAAATTAGTTGGCGAAAAAATTCAAAAAGGCTGGACAAGCCGTGTTAAAAATTTATTTAAGGGCATTGAAGGTTGCACGCATATTACCGAATTAATTATTCCAATGGCTACGGTGGCGTTTCAAACAATCAAAAGTTCACGCGCGGCGGAAATTCGTCATAAGCCAAAAGATGATTATCATTTAAATTCATGCCATGTTTGGGCAGACGGCAGCGAAGTTTCATTAAAAGCAGGTAAAGATAAGGATTAATATGGCAAAAAAAGCATTTATTACGGGTATTACGGGCATGGTTGGTTCGCATCTGGCGGATTATTTATTGGCGAATACCGATTGGGAAATTCATGGGTTGCTTCGGTGGCGAAGCCCGCTTGATAATGTGCAAAACCTTGTGCCTTTGGTTAATAAAAAAAGCCGTGTGTTTTTTCATTATGGCGATTTGCGCGATAGCCAGTCCATTGATACAGCCGTGCAAAATATCAAGCCTGATTATTGCTTTCATTTAGCGGCGCAATCTTACCCGCAAACCAGTTTTACCGCGCCACTTGATACATATGAAACAAATATTCAAGGCGCCACGCGGGTATTAGAGGCTTTAAAAATTCACGCCCCAAAATGCGTGATTCATATTTGCGCGTCAAGCGAAGTTTTTGGGCGCGTTCCCAAAGAAAAATTGCCGATTGATGAAGATTGCAGTTTTCACCCCGCATCGCCATATGCTATATCCAAAGTTGGCACGGATTTAGTCGCCCGTTATTACGCCGAAGCCTTTGGTATGATGGTGATGAGCACGAGGATGTTTACCCATACTGGACCACGCCGCGGTGATGTTTTTGCTGAATCAAGCTTTGCCAAGCAAATTGCCTTGGCGGAGGCTGGTAAAATTCCACCAATAATTAAAGTTGGCAATTTAAAATCTTTGCGAACCATTGCCGATGTAAGGGATGCGGTGATTGCGTATTATATGTTGGTGACTATTAATCCAAAATCGGGCGAATATTACAATATTGGTGGCACGCATAGTCTTGAAATTGGGCAAGTTTTGCAAGATTTAATAAACTTATCCACAATAAAAGATAAAATACAAGTCATAGAAGACCCCGAAAGATTGCGCCCAATTGACGCGGATTTACAAGTTCCGAATACGGCTAAATTTACCAAACATACGGGTTGGCAACCGACAATTCCGTATATGCAAACCATGACCGATTTATTAAATTATTGGCGATTAAGAATCAGTCAAGAAAATAAGGAGTTTTTAACAAGATGATTATTGTGCAAAGCCCTTACCGAGTTTCATTTTTTGGCGGTGGCACGGATTATGAACCATGGTTCGCCGAACATGGTGGTTGTTTTTTATCTTTAACGATTAAGCAATATATTACGATTACCTTGCGCCCGCAATTAGAATTTTTTGCCCGCGAATTTCATGTATATTGGCGGTTGGCTGAAAATGTTAAGAATTTATCCGAAATTCAACACCCCATCGTGCGCGAATTGGCGATTAAATTACAAATTGCCAAGGGTTTTGATTTAGCTTATATGGGTGATTTGCCAAGCCAATCAGGCATGGGAAGTTCGTCTTCCTTTGCGGTTGCATGTATTTTAGCATTTCATAAAATGCAAGGTTTAGAAATTTCCCCACTTGAAGCCGCTAATTTAGCCTATCATATTGAAAAAGATGTTTTGGGCGAAACTGTGGGAATTCAAGACCATATTGCCGCCGCCTTTGGTGGATTTAATTTTGTGGAAATTCAACAAAATGGCAAATACCGATTGCAAAAAATTATCATGGAAAAACCGATGATGAACGAATTTCTTAGCAGATGTTTGTTGGTATATACGGGAATTGAACGGCATGCCACGAAAATGGCGGAAAAAAAAGTTGCGGCAATTTCGGCAAAAAAGCAAAATTTTCATGAAATTCAACGCATGGCATATGAAGCATATAATTTGCTTGAAAGCCGAAATTTTGAGGATTTTGGTAAGTTGCTGCATGAAACATGGTTAATGAAGCGCGCGTTAAGCACGGAAATTTCTAACGATATTATTGATAAAATTTATGATATTGGACGCAAAAATGGCGCAATCGGTGGTAAATTATTGGGCGCGGGTGGTGGTGGATTTGTGCTTTTGGTTAATCATGATAATGATTTAACAGGTTTAAAACATGCTTTACGCGATTATAACACGCTGCCTTTAACCTATACCGAACGGGGCGCGCATCATATTTTATAAAAAATCAAGGAGAAAAAATGGATAAAAATAAATTATTTACGGACGGAGCCAAGTTTATGAATGGCGTGGGCGGTATTTTTGCTGGCGCGAAAACTGAAATTGACCAAGCCATGAAAAATAAATTATTGGCGCAATTGCATGAAATTGGCTATGTCCCGCGTGAAGATTTTGAAATAATGCAAGCACTTGCCCAAAAAGCCTTGACAAAATGCGAAGAATTAGAACAACGAATCATTGCCTTGGAAGAAAAAAAATAATAAGGCTTGCATTGTTTTTGAAATTTGTTATGGTTATTTTATGAATATTATCCAATTCGTCCAAGATAAAGCCCGTTTGATTATTTTGCTTTTCGCTTTTATTGTTTTAGCGGGCGGGTATGCAACTTATTCCATTCCCAAAGAATCTGAACCTGATGTTAAAATACCGATAATTTATGTTATTGTGCAACATAATGGTATAAGTGCCGAAGATTCCGTGAATTTATTGGTTAAACCGATTGAACGAGAGGTGCGTTCAATTGAAGGAATTAAAGAAATTCGTTCTAATGGTTTTGAATCGGGTGGGTCGGTTACCATGGAATTTAAAGCAGGATTTGATTCCAAAAAAGCCATCGCCGATGTGCGTGAAGCAGTCAATAAAGCCAAAGCCCAGTTGCCAAGAGATTCGCAAGAACCTTCAATTTATGAAGTAAATTTAAGCTTGTTTCCTGTATTATCAATTTTGCTTTATGGTGATGTTGAAGAGCGCATTATGCTTAAAGCCGCGCGGCAGATTAAAGATGCGCTAAAAGCAATACCGCAAATTTTATCTGCTGATATTATTGGTGATAAGGATCAATTAGCAGAAATTATTATTTCGCCCAATAAAATTACCGAATATAAAATCCGCGCTGATGAAATTGCCGAAGCTTTGGGTAATGCGAATGTTTTGGTTGCTGCGGGTGCTTTGGAAAATGGCAGTGGTAAATTTTCGGTAAAAATACCCGGTCTTATCACCAATGCCCAAGAATTAGCAGGCGTTCCCATTAAGAAAAATGGCGATAAAGTAATAACTTTGGGGGATATAGCTGAATTACGCTATGGGTATAAAGATTCAACTTCGTTTGCGCGTGTAGACGGGCAACCAGCTTTGGCAATTCAAATTAAAAAGCGCACGGGCGAAAATATTATTGAAACCATTGAACAAGCAAAATTAGTGTTAGCGGAGGCGCAAAAATTATTGCCGCCAGCCATTAAAATTCAAACTATTCAAGATAAATCTCATCATATCCAAAACATGCTTACCGAACTTACCAATAGCATTTTTAGCGCGGTTTTATTAGTGATAGCTGTAATTTTGGCTTTTTTAGGGTTTCGTTCGGGGATATTAGTGGCATTATCAGTGCCCGGGTCATTTTTCGGCGGAGTTTTAGCCCTTTATATTGGTGGGTATTCGGTTAATGTTGTCGTGCTTTTCACCCTGATTTTATCGGTTGGTATGTTGGTAGATGATGCAATTGTCGTGGCGGAATATGCCGCAAGACGAATTGGGCAAGGCATGGCGATTCCTGCCGCATACCGTGAGGCTTCAACCCGCATGGCTGCGCCGATAATAACTTCAACCTTAACTAAAATTTTGGTGTTTTTACCCTTATTATTTTGGCCCGGGATTGTTGGGCAATTTATTCGTTATATGCCCATTACGCTGACGGCGGTTTTGACAGCTTCGTTAATTTTTGCTTTAATATTTGTGCCTGTATTGGGGTCTAACATGGATAATCTGAAACGATTATTCGTATATTTTGCGATTATTGGTTTATTTGCGGTGGCGGGCAATCTTATTTTAGGCAAGGCAGGATTGTTCTTAGGGGTTTTGATAGGGGTTATAATTATTGCATTATATGTGAAATATCACAAAAAATCTGAAAAACACGAATCAGAAAACCAAGATTATCACGAAATGACCGAAGATGAACAAAATGAACCTTTGCCGACAAGCGGTTTTGGTGGTTTATATGTAAAAATCTTATCGTTCATCGCAAATTATCCCGTATCTTCGCTGGTATTTGCATTTATTTTATTAATCGCCAGTTATGCCGCATATGGTAAATTTGGCAAGGGAGTTACTTTTTTCCCTGACATTGAACCTGAAAGATTTGTGGTTGATGTATCCGCGCGTGGTAATTTGTCCATTGCGGATAAATTGGAAATTATGATTAAAGTTGAAAATGAAATATTACAATATTCACAAAATAATAATGGCTTGGGGGTAATTACAACTTTGGTTGGCAGTGGCGGGCAACAAGCCGCCGATGATGTTATAGGGCAAATGCAAATTGAATTATCCGATTGGAAAACGCGCCCTTCGGCTGA
Organism: Alphaproteobacteria bacterium; assembly: GCA_965262605.1. GTDB lineage: Bacteria > Pseudomonadota > Alphaproteobacteria > JASGCL01 > JASGCL01 > CBDHFN01. Next base: position 1,309,946 of record CBDHFN010000003.1, read on the forward strand.
ATTTATTATGACAGATTTGCGTAAAGATTTTGAAAAATTTGGGGGAATTTCGGTATTTATTCATGGCGAGCAGGGCGGTCCCAAACAAAATAAACCGATAACTTTGCAAGTGCGCGGTGATGACCGTGATGCCGTGCAAAAATCCGCGGAATTAATCCTTAATCAATGGAAAGATGATGCAAGACTTAAAGATGTTGCGTCTGATTTACCGATTCCTAAATTTAATTGGCAATTAAAAGTTAACCGAGTTGAAGCTGCAAAATATAATATATCCATTGGTTTAATTGGCAATTTTGTGCAAATGCTTACCCAAGGGGTTAAAGGTGCAGTGATTCGCCCCAATGATACGGACAAAGAAGTAGATGTCGTGGTAAGATTCCCCGAAGAATTCCGTAATTTAGATAATTTGGATAAAATAAAAATCCAAACCCCCAAAGGCGCGGTGCCATTATCTTATTTAGTCACCCGTCAAGCTGTGCCCGATGTTGGCACGATTCGTCGTATTGATGAGAAAAATGCTTTTAAGTTAGAGGCAAATGTTATTGCAGGCACATTGCCAAATACAGAAATTGAACGATTAACCGCAATTTTAAAAAATACAAAATTTCCAGAAGGCATTTCATATAAATTTGTCGGCGAACAACAAGACCAAAAAGAATCCCAAGCTTTCTTAGGCAAAGCCTTTGCCACCGCGATTATTATGATTGCATTGCTTATGTTATTGGAATTTAACAGCTTTTCCAGTTGTTTATTTATTTTAACTTCGGTGATTATGTCTTCGGCGGGCGTGTTATTGGGTTTAATTTTGACCGACCGACCATTTGGTATTGTGATGTCTGGTATTGGCTTAGTGGCTTTATCGGGTATAGTTGTTAATAATAATATTGTGCTTATTGATACTTACGATAATTTAAGACGCATTGGGGTTGAACCCTTATTGGCAATTAAAAAAGCCGCTTATCAGCGGTTTAGACCGGTATTTTTGACTTCGCTTTGCACGGTGCTTGGTTTAATACCGATTGCGGCGGCGGTGAATATTGACTTCGTGCATCGTGTTGTAGATGTTGGCGGACCTTCAACGCAATGGTGGTTGCAATTATCCACGGCGATTGCATTTGGCATGACATTCGCAACCCCCTTTACTTTATTAATTACGCCTGCTATGATAGTTATAAGGGAGAAATATTTTGGTTTAATAACGAATGAACACGCCCCAAAGGCAGGCTTTATTACCAAATTATTTCAAAAAAAATTGGCAAAAATTCAACCGCATAATTAAAGGGAGATTATTATGGAACAAATTATTGGCACGCATTTAGCTTTTTTTATCATTGTCAGCGTCATTATGGCTTATGGCGCGATATTAACCGCCGATAAAATGGCGAACGCATGGCGCAAACATTTTGATGTTTATTGGTATGTTTTTTTAATTGTTTTGGGGCACCGATTTTTGGCGTTTGCTTTGGCTGGCGCGGATATATTATCGGTTGATGGATTTTTATATTCCTTAATAATTTACGAAGCGATTGGCGCAATTGCTTTTGAACATTACCGCGATAGTAAAATTGCGAAACAATATCCGTGGGAAGTTAAAAATTAATTTTTATTTTTTAAACGCGCTTCGGCTTCTTTTTCATCAAGATATTGGGTAAATTCACGCATAAATTTTTCATCTTCGGGTGAATATATAATTTCAGCCGATTCGCCATATCGTTCAGACATCATCGCATCGGCGCGTTTTTCCCATATTGTGCGGGTGTCTTTACCAAAAATACTGCGAAATAGCGAAATAAAGAATAAGTCTTCAAATATTTCACGCCATGTTTGTGTCTTTTGTGGCTGATCTAAAACAGAATAAAAATTATATTCATGATTTGGTTCGTTCATTATTATTTCTCCTTGTTGCCATATCCACATGAAAAAAAGTTGTTCCAATAATTTCTGATGAGCTAATTACTAAAATTTCGTTTCTTATAAGTTCAGATGAGGAATCAAACTTACTATGATTAATAGCGTTTTCAATGCCAATTATGTTTTCATCAGAAATTCTGGGTGTTTTAATATAAATTAATTTTTCTTTTTCATTTACTTTGACCAAGAAACCTCTAATTTGCATCAATTTTTCACCCGATTGGGTTTTAAGTATAATTTTTACATATAAATAACAATCATTCGGCGTGTTTTTTATAAATTCTAAATAATGTTTAAAATCACCATCAGGTTTTAATTTTAATGGATTATCATTATTGCTACTATTTCTTGTTATTATCTTATCAAACCCCCAGTAAAAAGCTACTAAAATAGTGGGCGCAATAAATAAATGCGTTAGCATTACACATAATACAAGCCAAAAATTTTCAATAGTAATTTCATTTTTAAATAAATGATAATAGATTAATTTAAAATTTTCATTACATAATACTAATAATGACATTGTAAGGAAATGAAGGATAGTTGAAAAAATAATGCTAAAAATAAAAATTTCAGGTAGATTGCGCTTATAGTAACTATGAATATAGCGGGACCAACGAAAAAATATGAAACCCGGAATCACAAAAATAATCAAGGTAATAATATATTGCGAAATAACTAAATTCATTAAAATAACTTCCCAATTATAATAATATAAAAATTTGTTAATAAAGTCAATCAATAATCTTTAAAATATTACGGGTTTATCAATCACCCCATATTAACAATTATTGCAGTTTTTCAATTAAATTCAACGCAAATAAATCAGTCATGCCACTGACATAATCGCGCACAGCTAAGGCGCGGTCGTTGATATTGGGAAAATTTGCGACAAATTCGGGGGATTCTAAATAATAATTCGCCAAAAAAACCACGCAATCATGGGATTTTTTGCGTTCTGACGCTAATTTTTCGGATAAATATAAATTATCATAAAGAAATTTTTTTAACGATTTTATTTTTGTTTGCATTAACGGCGAATGATGGACAATATTTTGCGCAAAATGCACGATGTCTTGGGGTGATTTTATGGCGTTAAGGCGGATATTTTCGTAAGTTTGTTGATAAATATCGTGAATCATTTGGCTTATCATGCGCCTTACGCATAAGGAAATAATTTTCTTTGGGGGTATTTCGGCGAATTTATGGGGATATTCGGCTTTTATAGCCATAATTTCGCTGTTTAGCCATTCTTGGCTCATAATATTATCCCATTCAAGCACCGAAGAATTAAAACCATCGTCAATGTCATGCCCATTATAAGCAATATCATCGGCTTCGGCGGCAATTTGCGCTTCAAGGCTTGGGGAAAGTTTCTTGTCAAATCCTAATTTATCAAAAATCACTTCAGCGCAAGGCGCGATAATTTCATCTTCGCCAATTTTACCATGATGTTGCACCAAACCCAATAATGTTGCTGCGGTTAAATTTAAGCCTTTATGATCAATATATCGGTCTTCAACAACCATTAAATTGCGTAAAGTTTGATGGTTATGGTCAAATCCGCCGTAATTTTTTAATGCTAATCGCAAGGCAAATTCGCCAACATGCCCAAATGGTGGGTGTCCAATATCATGCGCCAAAGCAATGGCTTCGGTTAAATCTTCATCGCAACCTAAATTTCGTGCCAAAGAACGGGCAATTTGGGCGACTTCCAGTGAATGGGTTAATCGCGTGCGGAAATGGTCGCTTTTGGGGGCAACGAATACTTGGGTTTTATGTTTTAATCGGCGAAATACATTGGAATGGATAATGCGGTCGCGGTCGCGTTGAAAGCAATTTCGTTCTTGGGTCGTATTATCATCATATACGCGCACGCCCCATGACAACGGCAGTGCCAGAACACCCCTTGATGAGTTGCGCAACGGGAATTGATTAAAATTATCCATGAAATACCTTTGAAATACTGCTTGCAATTTGATTTTAATTAAGTATAATTTGTTTTACAAATATTATCAAGAGCAAATTGGGAATAATTTACGCATAATGAATATAAATATTAAAGAAAATGCCCAAAGTTTCTTAACGGAAATAAGTGGTAATATCGCGCAATTAGCCGATAATTTAAGCGATGATTTTGCACAATGCGCCCAAATTATTCACGAATCAAAAGGGCGATTAATTATTACTGGCGTGGGTAAAAGCGGACTTATCGGACGGAAAATTGTTGCAACATTTGCATCATTGGGAAAGCCTGCGTATTTTATTCACCCAACCGAAGCCAGCCACGGTGATATGGGGGCATTAACAAAATCTGATGTGCTTTTGGCTTTGTCAAAATCCGGCGAAACTATGGAATTAGCAAATATTCTGAATTATGCAAAATCGCAGTCTATACCAATTATGGCTATATGCGCCAATGCGCAATCAAAATTAGGCAAAATTGCCGATAAAATATTATTAATAAGCAATATACCCGAAGCGGGAAAATTACAAACAGCACCCACGACTTCCACGACACAAACTTTGGTTTTGGGCGATGCGCTGGCTTTGGCGGTCATGAATCTGTCTGGCTTTAATCAAGAGAATTTTCATCAATTGCACCCCGGTGGCTCATTGGGATTGCAATTGACTTTGATTAAGAAAATTATGGTGATGGGCGACATGATTCCTTTGGTCAGCGTTAAAAGCAATCTAACCGATGCTTTGCACGCCATGGATGGTAAAAAATTTGGCGCAATGGGCGTAGTTAATGCCGATAATATGCTTTTAGGCATGATTACCGATGGCGATTTGCGAAGGCATCTTGGCGCGGATTTTTTTAATTTATCGGTTGATAAAGTTATGACGGCAAACCCGCTTGTTTGCACGGAAAATGCCTTTGCATCTGAAGTTTTGCAAAAAATGAATCAAAAAAATATCAATGTTTTATTTGTGGTCGACGGCGAAGATAACGGCATGAATATCGGCAAATTAAACGAATTTTCGCCAGCTGGACGCAAAATTAAAGGCATTGTGCATATTCATGAAATTTTTCGGGCGGGAATTATCGCATGATTCGCCCGCGCAGATTTCGTTTTTATCAACGGCTATTATTAGTAATGGCGTTTTCTTTGGTTATTTTAATGCTAATTTACCCTTATATTGCCAATGATGTTAACGATAAATTTCAATATCTTAGCATTCCCAAAATGAAATTAGGCGGATTTATTATTGAAGGCGCGAATTTAAAAGGCGCAGACAAGCAAAATCAAGAATATTATATCACCGCAAAAATGCTTTCAACCGATGAAAATAATGATGAAATTACCCATTTAACCGAACCTACGGGTAAAATCACCCTTAAAGATGGTAAAAAATACGAAATTACAGCGAATATAGGCACAGCAAATAAGAATACAAAAATTTTATACTTGAATGATGATGTAAAATTAGTTAATGTTGCTGATAATATTCAGCTAAACGCACAAGATTTGCAAGTTTTTTGGGATAAAAAAGAATTTTTTACGCAAAATAAAATCACTGGGCGCACGGATAAAATTTCATTTAATTCCCAAGGGCTAAAAGTTCTGCAAGAAGGAAATATTATCAAATTAGTTGGGCATAGCAAAGTCAGTATTATGTCAAAATAATGCAAATTTTTAAGGATATTTTATGAAATTTTTCAATATGATGCTTTTTTTTGGGTTAATTCTGTCAAATATTGCCCAAGCGCAAACCACAAAAAACAAAGACGAACCCATCACAATTGAAGCATCTGGCGGCATTGATTGGGTGCGTGATAAATTTTATTATTTTGCCAAAGATGCCGTGATTATTGAGCAAGGGACATTTAAAATTACTGCCGACCAAGTGCAAATTGATTATGAAATTATCAAAGGCAAAGACGCAAAAGAAACCACGGCGTATAAAAAATTAACGGCAGTGGGTAATGTGAAATTTTATGATACGGATATATCGGGGGCGGGCGATAAGTTATTATGGTTTTTCGCCGATGAACGCGGGGAATTATACGGCAATAAAGCAAAATTCATCAACAAAGAAACGACAATTAATGCAAATAAATCAATATTTTATGACAAGAAGTTAAATCAAGGTAAAGCTTTGGGGGCGGTAAAGGTGGTTGACCCCAAACAAACGATTGAAGCCGATGATATGGTTGCGGTTTTTTACCCCAAAGACGAAGCCCCAAAGTCAGAAATTAAAAATAAAAAAAATACAGATGATAAAAATAGCGAAAAAAAATCATCAATAAAATCGGCAAAGGCAAATGGCAATGTCAAGGTTATTACCCAAAGCGAAACTATCACGGGCGCGAATTTAACATATGAATCCGAAGAAAAACTTGCCGTTATTTGTGGCAGTGTAGTAATTTTGCGCGACAAAAATAAATTTAGTGGCGATTGCGCGAATTTAAATACCGAAACGCAACAAAGCTCTTTAGTTGCGAATAAAGCAACTGGTGGCAGGGTAAAAGCCGTGATACAATCAAATGAAAAAGATAAAAAAATAACGATTGGGCAATGAATTAGCCAATAATTCTTAACGCAATAAACTTTAAGTATATAATTGTCTTGGTAAATTAAATTGCACCGATTCGGTGGTTAATGAAACTTTTTCTATGTCAAGTTCGCCTTGGGAAGCCAAAAATTCTAACACACCTTCAACTAAATCTTCGGGTGCTGATGCGCCCGCGGTGATGGCAATGGTTTGATTGCTTGATAACCATTCTTGGTTAATATCATTAAAATCATTGATTAAATAACCATTTTTTGCGCCGAATTTTAAGCCAACTTCCAATAATCTTAATGAATTAGATGAATTTTTAGAACCGACAACCAATAATAAATCACAATCTTTGGAAATGGCTTTCACGGCGGCTTGGCGATTGGTGGTGGCGTAGCATATATCTTCTTGCTTTGGGCGGTGAATATTGGGGAAATTTGCGATTAAATAACCGATAATTTCTTGGGTTTCATCAACCGACAAGGTTGTTTGCGTGACATAGGCAAGCTCTTGGTCTTTGGGGAAATTTAAATTCTGAATATCGGTGATATTTTCAACTAAAAATATTTTATCTTTATCAACTTGCCCCATCGTGCCAATGACTTCGGGGTGGTTTTTATGCCCGATAAGCAGGATAATGCGCCCATTTTTAACTTGTTTTTCTGCCTCGCGGTGAACTTTGCTTACCAAAGGGCAAGTGGCATCAATATAGGTTAAATTACGAAGTTTGGCGTTGTCTGGCACTGATTTTGGCACGCCATGCGCGGAAAAAATTACGGGTTGATTCGTGGCAGGAATTTCTTCTAATTCTTCCACAAAAATCGCGCCCATTTTTTGCAATCGGCTCACTACATGCTTGTTATGAACGATTTCATGGCGGACATAAACGGGCGCGCCAAATTTTTTTAACGATTCTTCCACAATTAAAATCGCCCGTTCTACCCCAGCGCAAAATCCACGGGGGGACGCAAGTTTTATGGTGTATTTATTCATCGTTGGATTTTTTCCTTCGTGGTTCACCTTGAACGCCTTTTTTTATTTTGCGGGCAATGATAGATTTTTTTAACGGCGAAATTCGGTCTAAAAAAACTTTGCCATTTAAGTGGTCAATTTCATGTTGAATGCAAATCGCCAGCAAGCCATCGGCTTGCAAAACTTGCTTTTCATTATTATAATCAAGATATTCTAAGGTAATTTCTTTGGCACGGATAACATCTTCGTAAAATGTTGGCACGGACAAGCACCCCTCTTGGTAAGTTGTTTTTTCATCAGAAAACCAAGTTATTTCAGGATTCGCAATGTATAATGGTTTAAATTCTTCGCGGGCTAAATCAATTACAATTACCCGTTTTAATATGGCGACTTGCACCGCGGAAAGCCCAATGCCATCAGCAACATACATGGTTTTAAGCATATCATCAAATAATTGACGAATATTATCATCAACCATGGCAATTGGTTCAGAAATTTTCTTTAAAATTGGGTTTGGGAATTCAATGATTTTTAATATGGACATTTGGTTTGTTTTTTCATTTGCTAATAAATACCAGACGATTTCAAAATAATTTTGATATTGTTTCGTTATTCTTTATATTTATTTTGCACAAAATTCAAGCTTTTAATGATAATTATGGGATATTTTTTAAATTATAATTGATTTTTTTTTAATATACTATATAGTATATTTTATGATTAACCGAAGGAATTTTATATTCACCGCTTTAATGATGGCGGGGAGTGCTGGCTTTTTCAAGCAAGCATTCGGGCAAACACGCCAAACTTTCGTTATTGCCGTGCCTAAGAACAGCCAAAATCCCTTAATACAAAATTTAATTAATCAATTATTTGGTATAAATATTAATTTTTATGAATATGTTAATGTCCCGCAATTTATTGATGATGTTAACCAAGGAAAAATACAAATTGATTTAGGAATCGCCCTAAATTCTGAAATAAATAGGTTGGTAATTAAAGATAAATTAGCGGTATTGCATGAAAAATATATTAATAATGTGAATAATTTAACCGAAGATTATTATAATCAATTTAAAATTAACCCATATACTATACCAGCACTTAAAATTTATTCTGGTTTAGTGTATAACCGCAAAAAATATCCCAAAGTAGATTCTTGGGGGCTAATATTTGATGAAAATAACGAAAAAAATCGTGTCGGCTGGATTCGCCATGCCAAAACTATGGCAGAAATTAGCATGATTTATGAAAAATTAGAATTTAAATCTGGCAATTTAAATAACCCCAAAATCCGCAATAATTTAGTGCGCAATATCAAGAAAAATGTGCAATTGACCGATTTTGCATCCACGCAACGAATAATTCAAGACGAATTGGATATTTGCATTGCATCATCGGGAACTGCGCTTGTGCTTGCGAAAACATATCCAATTCTTGGCTTCGCATTTCCAAAGGAGGGGATACTTCTTGATGAAATATCGTGTTTTGTGCCTAAAAAATCAAAATTTCAGCTTGAAGCAATAAGTTTTATTGATTTTTTATTAAATCCCTTAGTTAACCTTAATCTTTGCCAAAAGATTTTAGCCCCAACAACCTTGCAAATTGACGATAAAAATATCAGCGTGAATTATGTTAAAAATCCTTATTTATTCCCCGATGCCAAGCAAATAATTTTTCATTCTTTATTGCCAGACGCGCATGAATATGATAAAATCAACCAAAATTACCGCGAAATTTTTTCTTAATTATGTTCAGCAAATTAAAAAACACCATTGAAAAATATTTTATGACGGGGCTTCTTGTCTTAACACCTTTATGTATTTCAATTTATTTTGTATGGTGGTTGCTAAATTCCATTGATTCATTATTGCCCAGTATTTTACCTTCGGGAACTATCCCAAAGATTCCGGGTTTGGGAATTTTAATTTTATTAGCAATAATTATTGTTATTGGCTGGTTATTTACTTCGTTAATTGGTGAAATTTTTTGGCGATTTTATGAAAAATTATTGGCAAAATTGCCAATTTTAAGCACGATTTACAATGCCTTAAAGCAAATTTCGGAAACTTTTTTATCTAAAAAGACTCAAGCATTTTCGCACGCGGTAATGGTTGAATATCCGAAAAAAGATACATGGACAATTGGTTTTATTACCGCCAGCCCCAAGGGTGAAATTTTGCAAAAATTGGGCACAGAAAATGATACTATTATGGTTTATGTGCCAACGACACCCAACCCAACCAGCGGATTTTTGCTAATATATCCCGTTAATCAAGTTAAAATCCTTGATATGCCCGTTGACCACGCAATTAAATTGGTAATTTCCTTGGGTATTGTGGAATAATCCTTAAACTATATTGTTATATTGTTATATTATGATTTAAATCATAGTATTACCTTATTTATTAGCGCATTATAAATAATGAATTAATATTTAGGAGAATGTTATGAATAATAAATTATCTTTAAGCGCATTGGGCGCGTTAGTCATTGGATCAATGATAGGCAGTGGCATTTTTGCATTGCCCCAAAATATCGCCGATAAAGCAGGCGTAGCAGCAAGCTGGCTGGCGTGGGGCATTACTGGCGTGGGTATGCTGGCTTTGGCATTAGTATTTAACAATTTATCGCGTGTCAAACCCGAATTAAACGGCGGTGTTTATGCTTATGCCAAAGCAGGATTTGGCGATTATATGGGTTTTTCTTCGGCTTGGGGTTATTGGGTAAGCGCGGTTGTCGGCAATGCTAGCTATTTAATCTTATTATTTAGCGCGTTAAGTTATTTCTTTCCAATATTCGGCGAAGGCAATAATATGGCGTCGCTAATTGGTGCATCAATTTTATTATGGTTAGTGCATTTATTGGTTGTTCAAGGCATTAAGCAAGCCGCTTTTGTTAATATTATTGTAACTTGGGCAAAAATTGTGCCTTTAGTAATATTTGTGATGATTGGCGTGTTGTTTTTCAAGCTTGATTTATTTCAAGCCAATTATTGGCAAGGCGACTTAGGCAGCACATTTGACCAAGCTAAAAATATGATGCTTGTAACTGTTTGGGTTTTCATCGGTATTGAAGGCGCAAATTTACTATCAGGGCGGGCGGAAAATCGCAATGATATTGGCAAAGCAACAATTATGGGTTTTTTGGCGGTTTTGGCTTTATTGATATTTGTTAATATGGTTTCCATGGGTTTAATGAACCGCGCGGAATTAGCTGGCTTAAAAAATCCCTCAACAGCATATCTTCTTGAACAAATAATTGGTAAATGGGGCGCGATTTTAATGGCGCTTGGTTTAATTATTTCTTTATCTGGTGCATTATTAGCGTGGGTGTTATTTTCCGCTGAAATATTATTTGTTGCGTCAAGCGATGGCACAATGCCCAAATGCCTTAGAAAAGTAAATGATAATCAAGTGCCTGTTAATAGCTTGTTATTTTCAAATGCCGTTGTGCAGATTTTTTTGATTATTTCATTAATTTCTTCCAGCTCGTATAACGCCATGTTTTATTTGGCAACTTCCATGATTTTAGTGCCGTATTTTTTCTGTGCGGCATTTGGTGCAATGGTGGCAAGCAAACAAAGCATCAGTTGTATGGTATTTTCTTGGGTTGCATTAATTTACAGCATTTGGTTGATTTATGCGGCTGGAATTAAATATTTGTTATTATCGGCGATTTTATACGCGTTTGGTTTGATATTATTTATCATAGCAAAACGCGAACAAGGAAAAATTTTGTTTGATTTCAAAGAATTATTAATGGCATTAATCATACTTGTTGCGGCGTTTTATGGCATCATCGGTTTGATTAATGGCACTTTAACAATTTAACAATTTAGGAAAATATTATGAGTAAATTAGGCGTATATTCTGAAATCGGGCAATTAAACAAAGTATTAGTTTGCGCCCCAAATCTTGCACAAAATCGGCTTACCCCGCATAATTGCCAAGAATTATTATTTGATGATGTTATTTGGGTAAGTCAAGCCCAAAAGGATCATTTTGATTTTTGCAATAAAATGCGCGAAAGAGGCGTTGAAGTTGTTGAATTTGGGCAATATTTAATTGAAATTCTGGATAATCCCCAAGCATTAAATTGGATATTAGACCATAAAATTAATGAAAATATGGTTGGTATTGAATTTTGTGCGGAATTAAAATCGTGGTTAAGTTCATTGCCCGTTGCGAAATTAGCAAGTTATTTAATGGGCGGAATCGCATTTGACGAAGTGCCTTGGCGAAATTCTTCGGCATTAGCAAAATATTTGGGTCCGCATGATTTTATCATTCCGCCTTTACCAAATTTATTATTTACCCGTGATACAAGTTGCTGGATATTTAATGGCGTAAGCTTGAATGCAATGTATTGGCAAGCAAGACGCATGGAAACCATGTTAGTCGCCGCGATTTACAAATTTCATAGCGATTTTGCGAATCAAGATTTTACTTATTGGTTTGATGGGGCGCAATTAAATAAATCATATGCAACAATTGAAGGCGGCGATGTCATGCCCATTGGCAATGGTATAGTGGTAATTGGTATGGGCGAGAGAACAACGCACCAAGCCGTCAGTCAATTAGCGCGCAATTTATTTGCCAAAAAAGCAGCCAAGCAAATAATTATTGCGGCATTGCCTAAAACTCGTTCGGCAATGCACCTTGATACAATTTTTAGTTTTTGCGATTACGATTGCGTGACAATTTATCCAGAAATGGTTGAAAAAATTCAAGCATTTTCCATTCGCCCCAATGATAATTTTTCCCCCGAAAATACCGATAATATTTTAGAAATTTCAAAAGAAAATGGCTATTTTCCAGATATTATCGCCAAAGGGCTTGGATTAAAGAAAATGCGTGTTATTGCAACGGGTGGTAATAATTATGAATCTGAACGCGAACAATGGGACGATGGCAATAATTTATTGGCTTTATCACCGGGTTTAGTTATCGGTTATGACCGCAACACCCATACAAATAGCATTTTGCGCAAAGCAGGCATTGAAGTTATAACCATCAGCGCATCAGAATTAGGGCGGGGCAGGGGCGGCAGTCATTGTATGAGTTGCCCGATTAGCCGCGATGCTTTTCCATATTAATTAAACAACAAGGATATAAAAATGGCATTTAACTTACATAATCATCATATTTTAAGCTTAGTTCACCACGATGAAAAGCAATTAAATTTTCTGCTTGATTTAGCGCGTGATTTAAAACGGGCAAAATATTCTGGCACGGAAACTCGGCATTTGCAAGGCAAGAATATCGCGTTAATTTTTGAAAAAAGCTCAACTAGAACAAGATGCGCTTTTGAAGTTGCCTCGTTTGACCAAGGCGCGAATGTAACTTATATTGAACCAAGTTCTTCGCATATTGGACAAAAAGAAACCATGAAAGATACGGCGCGAGTTTTGGGGCGGTTTTATGATGCGATTGAATATCGGGGATTCGGACAAGAAAATGTAGAGGAATTGGCAAAATATGCGGGCGTGCCTATATTTAATGGCTTGACGGACGAATATCACCCCACCCAAATGCTTGCCGATGTAATGACGATGCGCGAACATAGCGAAAAAAATCCCAAAAATATATCATTTTGTTATTTAGGCGATGCAAGGTCAAATATGGGTAATTCCTTATTATTGATTGGCGCAAAATTGGGAATGGATGTCCGCATTGCCGCCCCCAAAGAATTATGGGCAAGCCAAGAGCATCAAGATTTATGCCAAAAATTTGCTAAACAAAGTGGCGCACGAATATTATTGACGGAAAATCCCCAAGAAGCCGTTAAAAATGTTGATTTTATTCATACGGATGTTTGGGTGTCAATGGGCGAATCTTACGATAAATGGGCATCACGAATTAAGCTATTATTACCTTTTCAAGTAAACCAGCCATTAATGCTTGCCAGCCAGAACCCAGCCGTGAAATTTATGCACTGCTTGCCAGCGTTTCATAATAATCATACAAAAATTGGACAAGAAATATCGCAAAAATACCCCGAATTAACAAATGGCATTGAAGTTACCGAAGAAGTATTTGAATCGCCAAATTCCATTGTTTTTGACCAAGCTGAAAACCGAATGCACAGCATTAAGGCAATTTTAGTGGCAACTTTGGGGAATTTATAATGAAAATCCTCATCGCGCTGGGCGGTAATGCTTTGTTGCAACGGGGGCAAGAATTAAACGCCAAAAACCAATTAATCAACATTAAAATTGCCGCTGAATCAATCGCAAAAATTGCCATGCAGCATCAAATAATTCTTACCCATGGTAATGGTCCGCAAGTCGGTATGCTTGCGCTTGATAAATCACAATCTTCGTTTAGCTTTGATGTTTTAGATGCAGAAACCGAAGGCATGATTGGGTATTTATTGGAACGCGAATTGCGCAATATTTTAGGGATTTATTATCCGATTGCTACGATTTTAACCCAAGTCATCGTTGATAAAAATGATATTGCCTTTCAAAATCCAACTAAATTTATTGGCGGTATTTATGATAAAGACGAGGCGCAAAAATGCACGATTGAAAATAATTGGGTGATGAAACAAGATGGGCAAGCATACCGCCGTGTGATAGCCAGCCCAAAACCTCAAGAAATCTTACAATTACCCATCATAAAATCCTTAATCGCCCAAGAAAATTTTGTGATATGCGGCGGGGGTGGCGGAATCCCCATTATCATTGAAGAAAATAATCAAATAAAAGGCATTGAAGCCGTAATTGATAAAGATTTATGTTCGTCTTTATTGGCAAGTAAATTATCGGTTGATGCTTTTGTGATTGCCACTGATGTTGCGGGTATAATGGAAAATTTCGGCACGGATAATGCGCGTATAATTTCTCAAATTAATTATCAAGATTTACAATTAATGACTTTGCCTGCTGGCTCAATGGCACCCAAAGCCCAAGCTGCCATTAATTTTGTGCAATCTACGCGCAAGCCTGCCTTTATCGGTAATCTTAGCGAATTATCAGCAATATTAAAAAACAAAGCTGGCACCCGCGTTGAATATGAATAACTATCATTGAAATTTATCTTGCAATTTTATTGAAATAATTTATAGGAAGGGCAGGGGATATTCCCAAAATCATTTTAACACGGAGGAATAAATGAATATCGGTATTATTGGCTTAGGTAATTTAGGTGAAAAATTAGCAAATAATTTAGTAAAATCAGGAAATCCAATTTGGGTATTGGACTTAGACCTTGAAGTTGTGGCAAGTTTTGTAAAAAAAGGGGCTAAAACAGCCGCAAACCCCGCGGAATTAACCAAAAATGTTGATTATTTAATTACTTGCTTGCCAAGCCCCAAGGCAACCCGCGCCGTGATTGAAGGCGAAAATGGCGCAATTCATGGCATGAAAAAAGGCTTAATTTGGGCAGAAATGTCAACAACCGGGTTTGATGAAATCACCCGTTGGGACAAAATTATGCAAGAAAAAGGCGTAAAAGTTATTGATTGCCCCGTAACTGGTGGCGTGCATAAAGCCGAATCGGGCAATATCTCAATTTTAGTTGGTTGTGATAAGCAAACTTTTGACGATATAGTTCCCGTTTTATCCATCATGGGACACCGATTATTGCATACGGGCGCGATTGGCACGGCTTCACAATTAAAAGTTATGACGAATTATTTGGCAACGGCAAATTTAATCAGCTGTTGCGAAGCCTTAGCTGTGATGCACAAATGCGGAATTGACTTGGCGACCACATATGATGCTATCCGAATTTCTTCGGGCAATAGTTTTGTGCACGAAACCGAAAGCCAATTAATCTTAAATGGTTCGCGCATGATTCATTTTACCCATGATTTAGTTTTAAAAGATGTTGGCTATTTTCAAGGGCTTGCCGATAAGCATGGCTTGAAAATTGACTTATCACCCGTATTATTGGAAATTTTTGAAGATGCTAAAAAGCGGTATGGTGGCGATGAACAATCGGACGATATTATCCGCCGTTTAGAAGAACAATGCGGTGGATTTAAAATTATCGCGGACGGCTTTCCCGCAGTTTTAGTTGATAATGACCCAAAACGAAAAGGCGAAGTGGTTGATACCAAAGCCGAAAAACCCGTCGCTTAACAAAGGAGCAAAAAATGATTAAATTATATGGATTTAAAGGCGCAGGGCAAGTATGCGCCCAAGTTGTTTTAGAAGCAGCAGGCTTGAAAAATGGCAAAGATTATGAAGTTATTATGGTTGAACGCGATGCGAACAAGAAAATTCCTGAATCTTACCGCGATATAAACCCTGCGATGTTAATTCCCACTATCATCATGAATGATGGTTTGAAAATTACCGAATCGGGTGCAATTATGATTTATCTTGCCGAAGCTTTGCCACAAGCAAATTTAGGCGCGGATAATTTGGCAATGAAAGCCGATATGTTGCAATTAATATTCTTCATTGCGTCTTCGGTTTATCCAAACGCGATTCGCGGATATTATTCGGACCGATATTCGTCCGATTCCAGCCATAGCGAAGGCATTAAAACCATGGCGATTAAGAAACTTCACGAAAATATGCAAGTTTTATCACAAAAATTAGCCAATAATCAATATTTATTGGGTAATAAATATTCGGTGGTGGATATTTATTTTGCCATGCTTTATGCGTTTTATCTTGATTTAGTGCCAAGCGATTTGCCAAAATTTGCAAATTTGCAAGCATATTATGCTAGATTATGCGCCAATCCAACTATTCGTGCAATTTGGCAAGACGGCGAATTGCCTGTATTGTAAAATTTTTTAATTTTTAATAAAATAATTCTTGTTAGCAATAAAAAAATATTGTAATATGACACTATTGTTAATCATGGAGGAAAACAATGACAAAATCAAAAAATCAAGAAATTATGGAATCGGTTGCAATTCACCGCCGTTCCTTACTTAAACATGCTGCTGCATTTGGTGCCGCCGCCGCGGTTGCGCCAGCAATTTCGCATTATGGCTTGGCTTCTTCGGGTGAAGTAAGTTGCATTATGTGGGACGATGAATTAGATGAAAAATTAATCCAAGCTTTTGAAAAAGACACGGGCATTAAATTTATATTCCATAAAATTGGCGCAAACGAAGAAATTTTACAAAAAATGACCGTTGCCAAAGGTGATGGTTATGACTTATGCGCCCCAACACTAAACCGCAATTTACAATGGAAAGACCTAGGCGTTTTAGCAACCCTTGATTACAAGAAAATTGACAAAACAATTAAATCTTTAAATCCTGCAATGGTGAAAAGTGCCGAAAGCCAATGGAATTTTGGCAAAGGCAATACTTGGTTGCCGCATGTTTGGGGCACCGAAGCAATCGCTTGGCGCACCGACAAATTCCAACCAAAAGGTGGCGTAGTATCATATGGCGACTTATGGTCAGCTGAAAATAAAGGCAAAGCAATGGGCAGACCCCATAGCTTGTTATTAACCTTAGGTTTATGGTTAGAAACAATCAATAAATTGCCAGCAAACGCCATGTGGGACGCTTATAAAAACCCCGAAAATATGGCGAAAACTTGGGATATTGTCACAAAATACGCCATTGAAAACAAAGGGCAAATTAAAACATTCTGGAAATCAGGGGGCGATGCACAAAAAGACGGCTTGTTAAATCAAGGCGTGGTTGTCGGGCAAACTTGGGACGGTCCAGCACTTGGACTTAAAAACAAAGGCGAACCCGTGAATTATCGCGCACCAAAAGAAGGCGCAATAGCTTGGGTGGACGGCATCGCCGTATCCGCAGCCGCAAAAAATGTTGATGGTGCCTATAAATTTATTGAATATTTATTGCGTCAAGACCTTGCAGGCAAAGCCATTGATTATCATGGTTATAATTCCGCGGTAATTGGTGCAGATAAATTAGCTGCCCCAGCATATGCGAAAAACTTTGCGGAAACCTTCCCCGGTGATGCTTTGGCTAAATTAAATCCTTGGCCACCAGAACCACAATGGTATGCTGATAAACGCACGGAATACGCAAATAAATTTGAATCAGCATAAAATTCATTTTCTCTTTGCATTTCAAACTTAAAGCCAAGCAAAAATACTTATACTTTTTGCTTGGTTTTTCGCATGAACCGCTTTGATTAAATGAATTTTAATCTTTATATTATTTTCTCTTTGCATTTCAAGCCTAAAATCATCGCAAAAATGCGTATGCTTTTTGCGCAATTTTCGCGCTTGCGCTTTAATGGGATTAAAGGATTAATTTTATAATTTCTGCTTTGCGCCTCTCTTAGCAATATTTCATGTCTTTTATTCAAACGCGATAAACCACCCCGCTTGTTTATTGCCAAGGCAATTACGCAAGTATTGCATCAGGGCATAAAATTACCTTTTGGTAATTTTATATAGAAATTGAAGTAATTCAATTTCTGCCCTTCAACCTCCGCTTCGGCTACGCCGAAAATCTAAAGATTGGAGTTATCTGTGGGTGTCAAGGTTTTTTTTAATAATTTTTATCAAAGATTCTATTTTCCTTGACCAGCGTATTAACCAAGAGTAATAACTTGCGCATACAAGCTGTATGTGCAAGTTTTTTTGGTTTATTTAAGGCAATTTTATCGTTTGTATTTTTAATAAAATCAATTTTACGAACAGCATTAAATGTGGGCATGTATAAAGCTTTTCTAACTTTACATCGCCCACCACCAATAAATTTTTTACCTGTAAATTTTCCCGATTGATTATCCATTGGAGCTAGCCCTGCCAATCGGGCTATTTGCCGTTGGTTGAGCGAACCTATTTCAAACATAAATGCAAGTAATGAATAAGCTGTAATCTCACCAATACCCGGTACCGATGTCATTATCGTGTATTTATTGGTTAATCCCTCGTCGTCTTTAATGATTTTTGCCATTTCTGTCAATATTTTATCAATATTTTTATTAATGGTTTCTATCAATGTTTTATTGATTTGATGACTAACTTTTACCTGATTGACTTTATCACGATTTTGCATTTGCACCCGAATATCAATTAATTCATTGTATTTATTCATTAATTCCTGCATGATATGCAACATTTTATGACTAAGTTTGCTGGGTTTAATTTCATGTCTTTTAGCATAATCAGCTAAAAAATACGCGTCTTGCTTATCGGTTTTGATTGTTTTTCGCAACGAATCCTTATGCCGTTTAACACAATAACTATCCACCAAAGCATACTCTATTGCTTCGGCTTCTAATATTACTTGTAATTGCCGATGATAAACATTTGTTGGTTCAAACACAACCAAATCAGTTTTGTTCTTTTTAATCAACTTAACGAACTTCTTGATAGATTTCAATGTATTGTCTATCACTAAATATTCATTATTCATCATAAAATAAACATCTAATTTTTCTTGCGAAACATCAATTCCAATGATATTATTTGACATGGTTTTCTCCTTTTTTCTGCCTTGTCCGCGAGCCAAAATATTATTTTGCTCCATTATCTGTTCGAAACTAGGGAAAATCAGCGGGTAGCGATTAAACTCCATACGATTCTTTAAAATCAGGGGAAGCAACAATCCGCTACCCGCTATCTAATTCTCCCTTTTAGAAGAACTATACAAAATATTATTCATATTTCATATCTTTTTTATATAGACAAGGGGAAGGATACTATTTTTAAACAAAATATAGTGCGTTTAAAAATAGCATCCTTCCCCTCCTAAGCGAAGCAGCTAACCGAAGGTTAGGCGGAGGGGTGCGCCGAAGGCGCGGGGTGGTTTATCGCTATCGCATTTAAAACTATGCAATCAAGCAACAAACTTTAATTATTATTTTCTAGGGAGCTGGCTTTTGGGAATTACATAATATCTTATATAATTTGCATTAATTCTTGCGTCGGTATGTCCATTTTTAAATGCTTTTTCAAACCATTCAAACGCTTTACCATAATTTTGCTTAACGCCTTTACCTTCATAATAAAGCTGACCTAAATAATATTGCGCAACTGCATTACCCTGATTAGCGGATTTTTCAAACCATTCAAACGCTTTACCATAATTTTGCTTAACGCCTTTACCTTCATAATAAAGCTGACCTAAATAATATTGCGCAACTGCATTACCCTGATTAGCGGATTTTTCAAGCCATTCAAATGCTTTACCATAATCTTGCTTAACGCCTTTACCTTCATAATAAATCTCACCTAATTTAAATTGCGCAACTGCATCACCCTGATTGGCGGATTTTTCAAACCATTCAAATATTTTACCATAATCTTTTTGAACGCCTTTACCTTCATAATAAAGCATACCTAAAAAAAATTGCGCAATTGCAATTCCCTGATTGGCGGATTTTTCATACCATTCAAACGCTTTACCATAATCTTGCTTAACGCCTTGACCAAGATAATAAAGCCAACCTAAATTAAATTGCGCATCTGCATTACCCTGATTGGCGGATTTTTCAAACCATTCAAACGCTTTACCATAATCTTGCTTAACGCCTTGACCATGATAATAAAGAAAACCTAAATTATTTTGCGCAACTGCATTACCCTGATTAGCGGATTTTTCATACCATTCAAATGCTTTACCATAATCTTGCTTAACGCCTTTACCTTGTTCATAAAGCAAACCTAACTTATCTTGCGCAACTGCAAATCCCTGATTGGCGGATTTTTCAAACCATTCAAATGCTTTACCATAATCTTGCTTAACACCATCACCTTGTTCATAAAGCATACCTAAAAAAAATTGCGCAATTGCAATTCCCTGATTGGCGGATTTTTCATACCATTCAAATGCTTTACCATAATCTTGCTTAACGCCTTTACCTTGTTCATAAAGCAAACCTAACTTATCTTGCGCAACTGCAAATCCCTGATTGGCGGATTTTTCAAACCATTCAAATGCTTTACCATAATCTTGCTTAACACCATCACCTTCATAATAAAGCATACCTAAAAAAAATTGCGCAATTGCAATTCCCTGATTGGCGGATTTTTCAACCCATTCAAATGCTTTACCATAATCTTGCTTAACGCCTTGACCAAGATAATAAAGCCAACCTAAATTAAATTGCGCATCTGTATTCCCCTGATTGGCGGATTTTTCAAACCATTCAAATGCTTTACTATAATCTTGCTTAACGCCTTGACCAAGATAATAAATCTCACCTAATTTAAATTGCGCATCTGCATTACCCTGATTGGCACGATTCTTAAGTTTTTCAATCTTATTTAAATATGATAATGAAGTGCCAACTACTTTTGGTAATTTTATATTTTTCGTTTCATTTGATTCATTAAAGACATTATTACTAAAAATATTACTTAAAATACCAGCATGCAATGGTTGAATAAAGATTGTGATTAAGGATGAAATAAAAAATAGTTTATACATAAAGTCAATCTTAATATACGCAATTTGAGTGATTTTTTTCAAAAAATTAAATTTTTTTGAAAAAAGTTTGCGATAAAGGTAAAATTATGATTCTATATATCTGAAAATTAATTAAAAAACCTATCACAATATAAAAATACAAAATTTTATCGCCGTTTGTCAAGCAATAATTTGCAAAATTGCAATTAATTATGGATTTTTATTACTTTTTAGGTTAAATCACGCAAAAAAATATAATTATTATAAAAAATCAAAAATATGCTTGCATTTAAAAAAAAATCGTATAAACAAACTTTATGCCCAGATAGCTCAGTCGGTAGAGCAGAGGCCTGAAAAGCCTTGTGTCGGTGGTTCGATTCCGCCTCTGGGCACCATAATTTTGAAGGAAATTATTTCATGTCCGAATTGTCTAAAATAATTATCCGTGGTGCCAGACAACATAATCTTAAAAATATAAATTGCGAAATCCCCAGAAATAAATTAGTTGTAATTACGGGGCTTTCAGGGTCTGGAAAATCTTCGTTAGCATTTGATACAATTTTTGCCGAAGGGCAAAGAAGATATGTTGAATCATTGTCGGCATATGCGCGGCAATTTTTGGAAATGATGCAAAAACCTGATGTAGATTCCATTGATGGTTTATCGCCCGCGATTGCGATTGAACAAAAAACTACTTCAAAAAATCCGCGTTCCACGGTGGGAACGGTGACGGAAATTTACGATTATATGCGGCTTTTATGGGCGCGAATCGGTGTGCCTTATTCGCCAGCGACTGGTTTACCGATTCAATCCCAATCGGTAAGTCAGATGGTTGATATTTTGCTTTCGCAACCCCAAGAAACAAAATTTTACTTAACCGCGCCAGTCGTGCGCGGGCGCAAGGGCGAATATAAAAAAGAATTGCTTGATTGGCGTAAAAAAGGCTTTGGGCGGGTAAAAATTGATGACCAATATTATGAAATGGACGAATTACCTGAATTAGACAAAAATCTGAAACATGATATTTCCGTTGTGGTTGACCGCATTATAATTGAACCAGAAACCCCCGAATTACGCGCAAGATTAGCCGATTCCACCGAAACTGCCTTAAAATTATCTGATGGCTTAATGATTGCGATAAATATGGAAACGGCGCATGAATTTATGTTTTCGCAACAATTTGCTTGCCCTGTATCTGGGTTTACCATCAGCGAAATTGAACCAAGGTTATTTTCATTTAATAATCCCAATGGTGCTTGTTCGGTATGCAATGGTATTGGCGAAGATAAGAAAATTGCGATTGAATTATTAGTGCCCGATATGAATAAAACCATATATCAAGGGGCTTTGGTGGGGTGGGGTGGGGCGAATCCTTCGCCGTGGTATCGCCAAGCCTTAGAGGCTGTTTGCCAAACATTTGGCGGTAAAATTACCGATAAATTTTGTGATTTGCCTGTTAAAACCCGCGAAGCCATTTTTCATGGCACAAAAGAACCCATTGAATTTATTTTTGATGATGGGTTTCGCACCGTTAAGACGAAAAAACCTTTTGAAGGGGTGATTGCGAATTTAGAGCGCCGTTATCGTGAAACCGAATCGGCAACGATGCGCGATGAATATGAAAAATTTATGAAGGCGATTCCGTGTGAATCTTGCGGTGGCTATCGCCTTCGCCCCGAGGCATTATGCGTGAAAATTCATCAAAAACATATTGGTGAAATTACAAAATATTCCATTACCGATGCTTTAAAATGGTTCAGCGATTTACCGCAATTTTTATCAGCCCAAGAAAAAAATATTTCCAACCGAATTTTGCGCGAAATTACAGCAAGATTAGGGTTTTTAGCCAATGTCGGTTTAACTTATTTGAATATGTCCAGAAATGCGGGCACTTTATCGGGCGGGGAATCTCAACGAATCAGGCTAGCATCGCAAATTGGGTCAGGTTTAACGGGTGTTTTATATGTGCTTGATGAACCTTCAATTGGATTGCATCAGCGTGATAATGAAAAATTATTGAAAACTTTGGTGCGATTGCGTGATTTAGGCAACAGCGTTATTGTCGTTGAACATGACGAAGACGCGATTCGCGCCGCCGATTTTTTAATAGATATTGGACCGGGGGCAGGGGTTAATGGTGGCGAAATTGTCGCTATCGGCACGCCAGATGAAGTATTTAACAATCCCAAAAGCATTACGGCGCAATATATTAATGGCACAGAAAAAATTGTCATTCCTGCAAAACGGCGCAAGGGTAATGGTAATTATTTAACATTAAAGGGTGCGAAGGGCAATAATTTGCAAAATGTCTCATGTTCAATTCCTTTGGGAGTTTTTGCTTGTGTTACGGGCGTGTCTGGGTCGGGAAAATCCACTTTAATTTTAGAAACTTTACAAGCATATTTATCAAGAACTTTAATGGGAAGCTCGGCGATTAATGAAGCTTTTGAATCAATTGAAGGCGTAAAATATCTTGATAAAGTCATTGATATTGATCAATCACCAATTGGACGCACGCCAAGGTCAAACCCCGCGACTTATACGGGGGTTTTTGGATTGATTCGTGATTGGTTTGCGGCTTTACCCGAAGCGCGCGCCAAGGGTTATGGACCCGGGCGGTTTAGCTTTAATGTCAAAGGCGGCAGGTGCGAACATTGCCAAGGCGATGGCTTGATTAAAATTGAAATGCACTTTTTGCCCGATGTATTTGTGACTTGCGAACATTGCAAAGGCAAACGATATAATAACGAAACGCTAAGCGTGGAATGGCGCAAGAAAAATATCTATGATGTGTTAAATATGTCGGTGCAAGAAGGAATTGAATTTTTTAAAGCCGTGCCGAATATTCGCGATAAATTGGAAACTTTAGCGCATGTGGGCTTGACTTATATTAAAATTGGGCAATCAGCAACGACTTTATCGGGTGGTGAGGCGCAACGCATCAAGCTTGCCAAGGAATTATCGCGCCGTGCCACGGGTAAAACTATTTATATTCTTGACGAACCGACGACTGGGCTACATTTTCATGATGTTAAGAAGCTTTTGGAAATTTTGCATAGTCTTGTTGATGCGGGAAATAGTGTTTTGGTAATTGAGCATAATCTTGAAGTCATTAAAACCGCCGATTATATTATAGATTTGGGTCCAGAAGGAGGCAGTGGCGGAGGTAAAATTATCGGCGAAGGCACGCCAGAACAATTGGCGAAAATCACGGAATCTTATACTGGGCAATATCTTAAAGAATTATTACGAAAAAAATAATGGCATTTAAGGGTGAAAAAAAAATCTTGCAAATTTTGAATTAACCTTATAAAGCTAGGGTATAAATTTTACGGCATGGAGGATAAAATGCGCGATGTAATGGAATATGATGTTGTTATAGTTGGGGCGGGTCCCGCGGGATTAAGCGCGGCGATTAAATTAAAGCAAATTAATTCTGATTTAAATGTTTGCGTATTGGAAAAAGGTTCAGAAGTTGGCGCGCATATTCTTTCGGGTGCTGTGCTTGAACCACGGGCTTTGAATGAGCTTATTCCTGATTGGAAATCCAAAAATGCGCCATTAAATACGCCCGCCACCGAAGATAATTTTTTGTTTTTAACGCAAAAATCATCGTTTAAATTGCCGACGCCCCCGCAAATGCACAACGAAGGAAATTTTATCATTTCGCTTAGCCAATTTGTGCGCTGGCTTGGCACGCAAGCCGAAGAATTGGGCGTTGAAATTTATCCGGGATTTGCCGCCGCCGAAGTGCTTTTCAATGAAAATGGCAGTATTAAAGGTGTCGCAACCGGCGATATGGGCATTGGCAAAGACGGACAAAAAACGGCTAATTACCAAATGGGCATGGAATTGCACGCAAAATATACTATTTTTGCCGAAGGATGCCGTGGACATTTATCCAAACAATTAATTGATAAATTTGATTTACGCGCCAATTGCCAATTTCAAACTTATGGTATTGGTATTAAAGAATTATGGGAAATTCCTGCCGAACAATCAAAACCCGGCAAAATCGTGCATACGACTGGCTGGCCCCTTAAATCTGATACATATGGCGGGTCATTCTTATATCATTGTGCGCAAAATATGGTGGCAATTGGCTTTGTGGTTGGTTTGGATTATAGCAACCCGCATTTATCGCCATACATGGAATTTCAACGATTTAAGCATCACCCAGCGATTGAACCGACTTTGCGTGGTGGCAAACGCATTTCATATGGCGCAAGGGCAATTAACGAAGGGGGCTATCAGTCAATTCCAAAATTATCCTTACCCGGTGCCGTATTCGCGGGGTGTAGTGCAGGGTTTGTCAATGTTCCGAAAATAAAAGGCACGCATACCGCCATGAAATCAGCAATGTTAGCCGCCGAATCTATCGCCAAAGCCTTGGTAAATGGGCAAGAATATTCGGATTTAACTGATTATGAATCTGCGCTTAAAAATTCATGGGTTTATGAAGAATTATATTTATCGCGCAATATTCGCCCTTCATTTCATTTCGGTTTATGGGGCGGTATGTTATACAGCGCGATTGATACTTTTTTATTTCGTGGCAAAGCGCCTTGGACTTTTCGCCATCCGCAACCCGACCATGAAGCAACTTTATTATCGGCGCAATGCCCGAAAATTAATTACCCAAAACCTGATGGTATTATTAGTTTTGATAGGCTTACCAATGTGGCATTTTCGGCAACTAATCACGCGGAAAATCAACCCGCGCACTTAACGCTTAAAGACGCATCAGTGCCAGTTGACCATAATTTGAAATATTATGATGCGCCCGAAACCCGTTATTGCCCCGCAGGCGTTTATGAAATGGTTGATAATGAATCGGGTGGCAAAAAATTACAAATTAATGCGCAAAATTGCGTGCATTGTAAAACTTGCGATATTAAAGACAGCACTCAAAATATCGTTTGGGTCGTTCCCGAAGGATCTGGCGGACCAAATTACACGCAAATGTAAGCGGTGTAAAATTTTATTTAAATTCTTCAGATAATAATATTGATTCTTTGGTATATAAATCAATATTATTTGCATTAAATTCATGTTTTATTTGACATTTTAAATGTTCTAGCGTGATTAATTTATATGAAATTGGCATATAATTTTTTTCATTTTGTTGCATTTCAAAAGCTAAAAGTAAATGTTTTGCATCACAAGAAATTTTAAATTCAGCCGATGGAGATAAATAAAATGAACGAAATGCACTATTTGAACTTTTTTTGTTAAATGTTTTAATTTCTAAATAAATATTTTCTTCTTGATGTGTTATTAATATATCAGGATAGCCAGAATTTTTTAACTTACCCTTTTTTGTTTTAGGTCTAGATGCAATTAACCCAATATTTAATTGATTTATTGCTTCAATTACAGGCTGTTCAATATAATTACCAACTTCGTTTGGTCTGTCAGAGAAAATTCCACCTTGATTTTTAATATTTTCATAACATTTATTGATTGATTTATGTAATTTATCAAGCAAAATGCAGTCTTTAATTTTATCAAATGGCAATAAATCATAACCACTTAAACCTTTTATTATTGTTTCAAATGGCATGTTTTTAATAGGTTTTACAAGATTCTGAAATAAATTATCATAAATTTCATATTTTAAATTCTTATCCATTTGTTTTCCTTAAAATTACCATGCGATTTGTATTTGTTCCTTTGTTGTTATTGTTAATTCCCCAAATATTTGCAGTTTTAGTAAAGTTTTGTTGATTAATCATAATGCAAACTACTTCAAGCTGTAATCCTTGAACAGCTTCAATTACGGCATCTTCTAGTAAAATTTTACCATTTTGTAATTCTCCAACTTCAAAAACAATATGCCCATTGGGTTTTAAAGTTCTGAAAAATTCGCTAAAACATAAGCGCATATAATTAGTCCAATCATTTGTTTTTTTATATTTTGTTATAGGTATATTGTTAATATCAATACCCGCAAACCATGCTCTTAACCAATTATCTTGGGCATAATTTACTATATCTAAAAATGGAGGTGATGTAATAATTAAATCAATTGAGTTAACTTGAATTTCATTAGTTAGATGCGCAGGTTTATTATAGCATACAAATTCATTCTGATTGTAATTTTTTGGCAATTCGGATAATAAAATTTTTGATTTTTTTAAAATAATATTTTTTATATCACGATAAGGTGGAGTTAAATTGCGTTTTTCATTAATTCTCTGCTGACTTTTTACTGAAATTGCCTGATTAGGCGGCATAGTAAATCCAGAAAAAAATCCATTAGAATGCCCAGTTAAACGATTTAATGCTACCATTTTTATCCAATTGTCAATTATATCTAAATTATTTTGTTTGAACAAAAAATATTGTCGTAAATTAGTTAACTCAATTAATGTTTGTGGGTGATAAAAAACTAATAGTTCTTCATCATATTTTATATCGGTTTTTAAATTTATTTTATTTAATCGCATTTCAATTTCGGTAAATTGCGGAGGGTTTAATCTTGGTGCTGTAAGCATTAAGCTAATTGGGTTAATATCATTGCCAATGGCTTTTCGGTGCATCAGTTGGCTTTGTATTAAAGTTGTTCCTCTGCCCATAAATGGGTCATAAACAACATCTGAATGTTTAGTTAATAAATTTATAAAAAATTCTGGTAATTCTGATTTAAAGCAAGCCCTATAACTAATTTCATGTAATTTATTGCCTTGTCGTTGTTTTGATGTCCAAAACTCGTTAACGATATAAAGTAAGTTATTTTTTTGGTATGATGAACTTTTATTACCCTGCCATTCAAATTTTAATAAGTAATCCAAAATATCATTTTTATATGAATTATTATAGGTATTATTGCTTTGCAATTCATTATAATTTTGCCAAAGATCAAATTGAAGCATGGTGGAACTCTTTATTTTATTTACTATTGATATTAAATGATTCCAGCAAATTGTCAAATAAGAAATTTGATTAATTTTACAGCGTCATACCATAAATGATTCGCCACAACCGCATCGTGCTTTTTCATTGGGGTTTTTAAATACAAAACTTGAAGTAAATTTTTCATCACGCCAATCCATTTCGGTGCCGATTAAAAACATAATGGCGGCGGGGTCAATCATGATTTTTACGCCTTTATCGGTAATGACTTCTTCAAATTTTTGAACATCATGGGCATATTCAACTTGATAAGACATGCCAGAGCAGCCTTTTTTGGCTAATTTAATCCGTAAGCCAATAATATTTTCATCTGGGGCATTTGCCATTATTTGTTTGACTTGCTGAGCAGCAATATCCGTGATAGTAAGAACTTGATTCATAAGATTAATATAGTGATTTAAATCAGATAAATCAAGTTTTTTATGCTTGACAAGATTATAAATATCTTTATTTTATTGAACATGGATTTATTAAAATTTAAAACTTATATGCTTGATGGCATGTGTAATTTTGTACATCATCTGCCGATAAAAGCAATTGATATTGCCAGCCATGCGCATTATTTAAGCCAAGCTAGCAAGAAATTTTGTGAAGAATCTGGCTTGCATGGTGGTTTTTGTGAAAATCATGAAAATCATGAAAATCATGAAAAAATCAAAGAATTGCAAGAAAATGGCGTAATTACCATAGATAATTTAGTTGATAAGCAAGAATTAAAAAAATTTACCCAAGATTTAAATGATTTGCCAACATTTGCGGGACATGTTTTGAATCGTTATCGCGAAGATAATCATAAAGGTTTAAAATTATCACAAAGACTTATGCGCGATGATTGGTCGCAAATTTGTATGCATCAGCAAGATATTCTTAATCAAGAATTTGTTATTAAATTACTGACAAATAATAATTTAATGGAAATTTTATATCAGTTTATGGGTTGCTTGCCCGTGTTTTATCAAGCAAATATTATGTATAATAATCATTCTTCGTCAATCAATGATTTGATGATTAGGCGGGGCAACGAATGGCATCGTGATTATGAAAATATTCGCCCCCTAGTCGTTTTTATTTATTTGACTGATATTTATGAATTAAGCCAAGGTCCGCAACGATATTTGCGAAAAAGCCATCTTGAAGATAAAGATATAAATTTTGGCAATTATGATGCTGAAATAATTGATAAAAACTGGAATAAAGCAAACGAGACTACAATTTATGGTCAGGCAGGCACAACAATAATTAACACGCCTTTCGGTATGCACTATGGCGTGCCCCCTTCAATTGGGCATCGGGGGATTTTATGGTTAAGATTCGGCATGTTTGGCAATATGGTAAAAAATGACACGGGCGAAGCCAAAATAAATCCAGATATATTGAATAAATTTGCGCCAAGCCTTAAAAATAAATTTGTTTTACAGGAATATATTTAATGGCTAAATTTATCATTAAAGATATTATTAAAGAAAACTTATCGCCAGAATTTCACGGACAATTGCCCGATGATATTGGTGAATTTGAATTTAACGCAACGATACTAAAAGACGATGAAATTCGGCAATTAACCAATGAGTTATTGGATAAAATTCAACAAAATTCTTATACAAAAGTTGGCAAACATCGCCATGATATTTGGGAAAAAGGTTGGGCGGGTGATGGTATTTATAAAGAAAATGACGCACCATATGAAAAATTACCTTATTATTCCAATCGTGAAAAAATAATTCGCATAAAAAATAAATTATATATGACTGATACAAAATTTGTGCAAATTCAAATTATTCGTGCCATGCAGTTTTTAATAATTCCCCAGATAATGGCTAAATTTTCGGTGGCAAAATTGGCGGAATATGGTTGTGGCACAGGGCATAATTTACATTTTTTGCATAAAATTGGCATAAAAACCAGTGATTTATACGCGTTTGATTGGGCGCAATCGGCGATTGATGGGATAATTGAATCGGGCGTGGTTGCGCCGCAAAACGCCCAAAGGCTTGATTATTTTGACCAAGCAACATACAATGCCCCTGATGCTAATTTTTTGGCATATACGAATCACTCTTTGGAACAAACTGGCAATAATTACCATGATTTTATTAATTATTTAATAAAAAATCCTAATTGCCAAGGTGGCGTGCATTTTGAAATTATGAATGATGTGTTATTTGATTCATCAGAATCCGGGCTTTTATCGCAAGTATATTCGCAATACCGCCATTATTTAAGCGGTTTTGGCAATTTTATGAAATTAAATGAATATGCGAAAAAGCTTGAAATATTATATTTCAAACCATGTTTCATTGGTGCGGAATATTGTGAAGCTAACTCAATTTTAATTTGGAGGAAAAAACATGCTTGAATA
This sequence comes from Alphaproteobacteria bacterium, assembly GCA_965262605.1. Taxonomy (GTDB): domain Bacteria; phylum Pseudomonadota; class Alphaproteobacteria; order JASGCL01; family JASGCL01; genus CBDHFN01. The sequence continues at coordinate 1,339,923 of CBDHFN010000003.1, forward strand.
TTATAAATTTTATCAAGAAAATGGCTTTGTTATTATTCCGCAATTAAATGCAAAAAATCTTGATTATTTGCGCAGTTTAGATAAATTAATAACCGAAAAACATCATAAACCCGCCCAAGTCACAAATTCCGTGCAAGAATTAGAGCCGCAAGTCAAAAAAATTATGGGTTATCAAGGAATTTTTGATTTTATGTCTTTATGTGTTGGCGGCGAACCATTGGGTGTTGATGCGCAATATTCATTTGGTAATGTTAAATTAAAGGGTTTTTTAGATCATCAAGATAATTTTTATGCGCAATCGCCATATGGTTGCTATGCGTCTGCTTGGACGGCAATTGATGATGCGGATGTCGGTAATGGTTGTTTATATGTGATTCCAAAATCCCATTTATTGCCAACGATTAACCATGTTGATTCGCATCAAGTTCAAGATGACAAACAACCAAGAACTGCCCGCGCCATTGTCGTAGATTATCCAATAAATGACAATGAAAAATTACCAGCAATAATGAAATCTGGCGATGTTATTTTTATCCATGGCAATGTTATTCATGGGTCATTTGATAATAATTCTGAACGAACCAGACGCAATTTATTACTTACATTTGTTAAGGAAAAAACCTTTATCCGCGATGGCAATTATGTCAAACGCACACCATTTAAACTTGAACGATGGGCGTAATTAATCGGCGAAGGCTTTTTCAATCACAAAATCACCGGGGGCGGAATTTGATCCTTCGTTGAACCCTAAATCTTGTAATATTTTTTTAATGTCAAGCAGCATTGCCATTGACCCGCATATCATTGCGCGATCAGTGCTTGGGTTTAAAGGCGCGATATTATGATTTTTATAAAATTGCCCGTTTAGTATTAAATCGGTGATTCTGCCCATATTTTTGGAATTTTCACGGGTGGTATAATCATGCAAATGTAATTTATCGCCAATCATTTCGCTTAAAAATTCGTCATGATATAAAGATTTAACTAATTCTTGGCTATATTGCAATTCTGCGGCTTCACGGGTTGTGTGAATGGCATGTATTTGCGCGAATTTTTCATATGCTTCTGGTTCGCGAATAATGCTGGCAAAGGGCGCAAATCCAGTGCCAGTGGCGAATAAAAACAATCTTTTCGCGGGTAATAAGGCGTCCATCACCAAAGTTCCTGTGGATTTTTTGCGAATCCAAATTTTGTCTTTGGGCTGAATTAATTGTAATTTTGATGTTAAGGGACCATCAGGCACTTTAATGGAGAAAAATTCTAAATTTTCAAGCCAATTAGGGCTTGCGATAGAGTAGGCGCGCCATACAGGTTTTTCACTTGGCAAGCCAATCATGACAAATTCCCCCGAACGAAACCGAAATTCTTGGGGGCGATCGGTGGTAAAGCTAAATAATCGGCTTGTGTAATGTTTGATGGTTTGAACTTCAAGCTCATAAACGCCGTTGGGCACAAGGAAATCTAAACTCATGCGATTAAACCAGCATGACTCATGGCGGATTGCACTAAATTTTTGCCATTATCGCTTAATTGGCTTAATGGCAAGCGAACTTTTGTGCCTGATTTACCCAAAAGACTTAAAGCATATTTTGTCGGTGCTGGCGAATTTTCGCAAAATAAAGCGCGTGCAAGGGGGGCTAATTTATCGCGAACTCGTGCAAAATTGGCTAAATCGCCTTTCGCCCAAAAGCTTTGTAATTCGGCATTTAATTTCGGCGCAACATTCGCGACAACCGAAATACACCCATGCCCGCCCATCGCCAAAAAGGCAGGGCTTGAATCATCATTACCCGAAAATTGCAAAAAATTATCACCCAAAGCTAATTTTTGGTCAACAACCCGCGGAATATCGCCAGTTGCGTCCTTGACCCCAATAATATTTGGGCAATCATCAACCAATCTTTTCATGGTTGCAATGGACATATCCATAATGGAACGGCTGGGAATATTATAGATAAAAACGGGAATTTTTACGCTTTTGGCGACGGCTTGAAAATGCAAAAATTGCCCCTCTGGCGAAGGTTTATTATAATATGGCATCACAACTAACAAAGCATCTGCCCCCAATTTTTCACAATTTTGCGCCAAAGAAACGGCTTCTTTGGTAGAATTTGAACCAGCACCGGCAATAATTGGCACGCGCTTTTTGGCGGTTTTTATGGCTAAATCAACGACATGCAGATGCTCTTCGTGCGACAAAGTAGGCGACTCGCCCGTTGTTCCCATGGGAACTAAGCCATTTGTGCCTTCGTTTATTTGCCATTCAACGAATTCGCAAAATTGTTTATCATTAACTTCGCCATTATCATGTAATGGGGTGATTAATGCAGGTATTGAACCATAAAATTTTGTGTTCATAACATTTTCCTCTTGTTATTTGCCAAGATTCATATATTATTTTTTTTGTAATTTCAAGAAAATATTGCAACATTATGGAGGTTGTATGAGCATTAGCGGAACAGATATTGAATTAGCTTGGAAAATCATTCAAAAATATCAAAAATTGGGCGTAATTTATCAAACACCCATCGTAGAATCGCCAATTTTAAATAAGCAATTAGGCTTTCGTTTATTCCTTAAATGCGAAAATTTACAAGCATCGGGCGCGTTTAAAGCCCGTGGTGCATTTAATAAAATCACAAATTTAATGAAAACCAACCCCAAATTATCCCATGTCATCGCGGTTAGTTCGGGCAATCATGCGCAAGCTGTGGCTATGGTTGCGCAATATTTTGGCATAAAATCAACAATTATTATGCCAGACACAACACCGCAAACAAAAATTGTCCGAACTAAGGCTTGGGGGGGTGAAGTCGTGCTTTTTAATCGGCTTACCCAAGACCGCGAAGCTATCGGGCGCGAATTATGCGCAAAATATAACGCGCCAATGGTGCATCCGTTTGATGATGAATTTGTCATGGCAGGGCAGGGCACAATTGGCTTAGAATTATGGCATCAATTGCAAAAAATTAAATGCACCCCCGATATAGTCGCTGTGCCAATCGGTGGTGGCGGTATGATAAGTGGCATAAGCACGGCATTAAACCCGCGGGGCATAAAAATTTGGGGCGCAGAACCCGAATATTATGATGATTTTAAATTGGCATTGGAAACGGGCGAAAAACGGGTGAATGACCCAACGAAACCATCGCTTAGCGATGCTTTATTATCGCCGACACCGGGCACACTGACTTTGCCTGTGGTAAAAAAATTAGTGGAAAAAATTATCGTCCAAAGCGATATTCAAGTAAAATCCGCGATGCAAATTTGCGCAAGCGAATTTCGGCAAATTTGCGAACCCGGTGGCGCGATAGCTTTGGCAGCAATTCTCCATGAAACACAAGCTTTGCAAGGCAAAACCGCAGTCGCCATTATTTCTGGTGGCAATGTTGATTTTGAAATTTACAAAAAATGTATTGCGTGATTAAGCCAAGCTATTTAATAAATCTGGAATATTAGTATATTTAAAATCTGATTTGAACGAATTATTATTTGCTGTTGCGTTAGATATTGATTCTTTTGCGTGATTGAGATGAGTATAAAATTTATTGATAAATTCTTTTGCGTTACCTATAATCAAGAATGATTTTTTTAAAATTAATTATATATATTTTGAATTAACTTATATAAATTATTCCTTGATAAATTAGTAAATTTTTGACATTTTTCAAGGGCGGATTTTGCCGAAATTCCCGACAAATGACAAAGATTAATTAATTCATTTGCTAAGATTTCTTGATTAAGTTGTTGATTTTCTTGGGGAATTTTATCTAAAATCATAACAATTTCGCCCAAAATTTTTGGAGTGTTTGCTAATTTTTGCGCTAATTCTTGGGCGGGAAGTGTAATTTTTTCTTCGTAAATTTTGGTTAATTCGCGCCCCATAAAAATCATCGGATTGCCAAAATTTGCGATAATTTCGGCGACAAATTGCTTGGCATCGTGGGGGGGGACTAAAAAAATACTGACGCCTTTATGGTTTGGAATTTCATGCCAAATTGCCGTGCGCGCAATGTTTTTTTCGGGCAAAAATCCATAAAAATGAAATTCATCTGACGGCAAGCCGCTTGCCATCAGGGCGGTAATTATGGCGCAAGCCCCGGGGATAGGAATTATTTCAACGCCTTCGCTTTGTGCCAATTTAACTAAGCGATAACCCGGGTCGGCGATGCACGGCGAACCACCATCACTGACAAGCGCGATTTTAGTGCCTTGTTTCGCCAAATTAATTAATTTTTCGGCTGATTTTTGTTCATTAAAATTATGATAACTAATAATTTTTTTATTTAGGCATAATTTTTGCAACAAGTTAGCTGTATTACGCGAATCTTCGGCGGCGACAATATCGCACATGGTTAATATTTCAATTGCCCGTGCCGATAAATCACTAAGATTACCGATGGGAGTCGCAACAAGATAAATTGGAGTTTTCATGATAAAACCTTTGTTAATCGCAATTTTAAGCCTTTCGCTCTTGGGGGCGTGCGCCGATGAGAAAGTCACTAAAACTGCAAGCACTAATAAAGCGGATTTTGCAACAGCAATCAAGGATAAAATGCCAATTCCGCAATATAATGATGAAACTATCGCTAAAGCTGAGGCTTTTGCGCTTGCGCCAGACCAAGATTTTCAAGTTAATTTACCACAAAAAATTGATACGAATAAAATTTTACAAAAATACCCGAACCGATTTGATAATCAAGGCAAAATTAGCGATGCGTTTAATGAAAATGATCAATATATCCCCAATAAACAACAGCAACAATCACTAGAAGCCACACGCAACCGCTTAATTGCCAGTCTTGCCAATCAAAAAGATAAAAATACAGCAAATTTGCTGACACAACAATTGCAATCAGGTGCGGTTTTGGGGCAAAATATCGCCATAAAAAATGATTTGCGTGAAGAATATGAAATTGCCAATCCCAACGAAGGATTGAAAAGCCCATTTGATGTGATTAAAAAAGATCCCAATCAAATTTATTCCCCAACGGATAGTTTAAATCGCCCAGATACCAGCGATCCATATGCGTTTGGCAATAATGCTAAGGCTTTGGGGGCAAGTATTTTGCTTGGCGGCAATATCGGGGCAATTAATAAAAACAGCGTGCCTTTGTTGAATCAAACGCCAAAAACTGAAACAAGCGCATTAAAATATAACCCCAACCCCATTGCATTATTAGTTCCCTTGACGGGTCCAAGATCATCTTTGGGCAAGGATTTTCAAGATTCGGCGTTATTGGCTTTACAGCAATTTGCGCAAAATTCGGGGCAAAAAAATATCAGTAAAATTATCCCCATTGATACAAAAGGCACGGAGGCTGGTGCCATGGAGGCAATGAAATTTGCGCTTGATAATAACGCCAAAATTATAATCGGACCATTATTTGCCAACGAAGCGCGCGCGGTTGCGCCCATGGTGCAAAATAAGCCTGTAATGGTTATTTCATTTAGTAATTCAACTTTTGTTGCCCAGCCGAATATTTTTCCAATTGGATATTATCCCGAAGCGCAAATTGAGACAATTATGAATAAATTAGTGGCGCAAAATGCGCAAAAATTGGCTTTAATGGCACCAGATAACGAATATGGGCGATTAATCGCACAATTAGCGCAAAAATACGCCAATGAAAAGCAAATTAAATTCTTAAAACCCCTGATGTATGATGAAAATGCCACAGAATTTGGGCAATTAATCGCGCAATATACCAAATATTATGAACGAAAAGCAAAATCTATTGGCGGGCAAAGAGCTTATCGCCCCGATTATGATGCGATGATTATTGCCGAAAACAACATTCCAAAAGCCCAGAACATTATTAACCAATTGCAAGTTTTAGATGCGGCGAAACCATTTGCGCAAATATATGGCTTGCAAGTTTTAGATGATTTTCAAAAAATCGCGCAAGAACCCGCGGCAAAAGGTTTGCAATTAGTATCCATTAACCAAGAAACAAAAATCCAATTTGAAACATTATTTGCGCAATCTTTCAAACGCAAAGCAGATAGACGCGCAAGCTTAGGGTTTGATGCGGCATCTTTGGCAATTTTTATTAATGGCAATGATGGCAACCCTTTAAGCTTTATTCGCAAAAATACCAGCGGTTTTGTTGGTGTTGATGGCAGAATGCAATTTAATCCCAATGGTATTGTTAGCCGTGAGTATAATTTATATGAATTAACTGGTGATGGTGCAGTTTTAGTGCGGTGAAACAGCTAAGAAATAAAATATTTCGTTTAAATATATTCACGAATCAGAATATAAATAAAAATTACCAAGGCAATGAATAGGTTTTGATGTTGGTGAAGCTTTTCATTGCTTCTAACACGCCTTCTTTATAACCAAGTCCCGAATCTTTAATGCCCCCAAATGGTGTCATTTCCAATCGGTAACCGGGCACTTCGCGGACATTAAGCGAACCGACATGCAATTCCTTGACTAATTTTGTGATAATATCCAAGCGATTCGTGCAAACTGCCGAAGATAAACCATATGCCGTGCCATTGACGATTTTAATCGCGTCATCAATAGTTTCAAAACGAATCACGGGCGATACGGGTCCAAAAGTTTCTTGGGCAACAACCTGCATGTTTGGGTCAACATTATCAATTAAAGTCGGCGAATAAAGCGCGCCTTTGCGGATATTACCATATAATAATTTCGCGCCGCCTTTGATGGCATCATTCACCACTGATTCAAAATATTGGGCGGCGGGTTCATCAATCACCGTGCCCATATCCATGGATTCATCAAACGGATCGCCATATTTTACGGCTTTAGTTTTTTCGTATAACAGCTCAACAAATTTTTTGGCAACTGAATTTTGCACTAAGATTCGTTTCACCGCCGTGCATCTTTGTCCAGAGTTTTTATAAGACCCCCCCGCAGCCAGCGTCGCGGCTTCTTCTAAATCCGCATCGTCCATAATAATAATTGGATCATTGCCACCTAATTCAAGCACTTGGCGTTTATAAACAGCTTTTTGGGCGATATATTTACCAATCGGCACCCCGCCAGTGAATGTAATTAAATCCATGTCTTGATTCGTTAGCATTTCATCGGCAATTTCGCGGGGATCCCCCGTGATAATATGCAACATTTCTGGTGGCAATCCCGCTTCGTAAAATATATCGGCAATAATAAAAGCCGATAAAGGTGTTTTTTCCGAAGGTTTTAACACCATGCGGTTATTCGTGGCGATTGACGGCGCGATTTTATGAATAACTTGATTTAATGGGTGATTAAACGGCGTAATTGCGCTGATGGCTCCCAATAATGGATCGCGCGAAGTATAAACTTTACGCGATTTACCATGATGAGTTAAATCGCACGAATAAACTTGCCCATCGTCTTGCAAGGCTAAATTCGCGGCAAATAACATAACATCGGACGCGCGACCAACTTCATAGAGCGAGTCTTTCATGCAAAGCCCTGATTCTAAGGTAATAACCTTAGCCATGGCTAATTTACGCGAAGCGACAATTTCGCCCGCTTTCATTAAAATTTTATATCGGTCATAACGGGTTAAATTTGATTTATAAGCTTTTGCAACGCGAAACGCATGTTGCACATCGCCAAGAGTTGCCTTGGGCACAGATGCCACTAATTTATTATCAAAAGGATGATAAATATTAATCCGTTCTTTGCGGTCAATTTTTTCGCCATTAATGCGTAAATATTCGTAAATAAAATCCATTTTTTTCTCCTTAAAATTATTGGCAATTTAAACCCAAATGAAACGCATCAAAATTGCGCCATCTGTGCGATTTATCGGGTGATTTAATAACGCGATTGGTTAAAATCGGCACTTGTTGTTCGGATAATCCGCCATGGGAACGCAAAGGCACTTCTAAGGCTTTTAAGTCATGGCGGGCGACCGAAGTGCCAATCACGGCGTCTTGGCGCGAAACAACAATAATATCGCCAATTCTATCGCCGTCAAGTTCAAATTTTTGCACGGCTTGGGTTTTGCTGTAAACATGGCTGACAAAGGCGTGCTGCCCGATGTAATCTTTAATTTTTTTCGCGCTAATTTTACTTTCAAGATAAATAGTGCCGTAAGACCCCAGCGCCCCATGATGCACAACATATGGATCGGTAATCGGCAAAATCACCCTTGTTGCGCCTTTGCCAAATTTATCGTCCAATAAATCTTGCAAATATAATATATTAGGTTTGCCTTCGCCATTATGCTTGGCGTGCATACCATGGTCGGCGGTAATGACTAAATTTGCGCCCATTTTATCAAGTTCTGCCAAATGCCCGTCCATCATTTGATAAAAATCATTGGCTTGTTTCGTGCCGGGTGCGGCTTTATGTTGAATATAATCGGTGGTTGATAAATACATTATATCCGGGCGGTGTTTCGCAAAAATCTTTACGCCAGCTTCAAAAACAAATTCGGATAAATCCGCGCTATATACTGATGGCAAAGGCTTACCAACTAAGGTAAGTAAATTATCAATGCCATTTTCCGCCACCGATGCCACATCGGCTTTTTCAGATGAAAAGCAAATGCCTTTCATTTTATGCCCCAATAATTTACGCAATTTATCCTTGGCGGTAATAACCGCTAATTTTAAACCCTCATCAGCAAATTTGGCTAAAATAGTAGGAGCTTTAAGATATTTAGGGTCATTCATCATTACTTCTGCGCCTAATTCTTTGTCATAAAAGAAATTGCCACAAATGCCATGAATTTTGGGTGGCACGCCCGTTACTATTGACAGGTTATTCGGATTTGTAAAGCTTGGCACAACGCATTCACCTACGAAATAGGTGCCTTTGCCCTGCATCAGACTTTTTAAATATGGCGCAACGCCCGCGTCAATTGCGGCGTGTATATATTCTTGCTGTGAGCCATCAACGCAGACGACAACTAATGGGTTTTTGGGAAAATTATATTCGCGTCCATTGACTTTAATTGATTTTGTCATGATTTATTCCTTATATATTTAATTAATTAAATGTTATAATGTAATTCTTTGCATGTCAACATTATCAATCAGCCAGTTATCAATTAAATATAATGCCAATTAATCACCAACCTTCAACGCCTTGCATATCGGGCAAGTGATGGGCGATACCTTTATGGCAATCAATGCACGATTTTTGTCCCGTAATTAAAAATTCGCTGTGGGCAGCAACCGCACGGGCAGATTGTTTGGTAAAATCCATAGATTCGGCGGAATGGCAATTGCGGCATTCCAGTGAATTATTCGCTTTTAATCGCGCCCATTCATGTTCGGCAAGCTCGCGTTTCATGTTTTGGAATTTTTCTTTAGTGTTTACCGAACCAAAAACATGCCCCCAAACTTCTTTGGAAGCTTGCATTTTTCGGGCAATTTTATCGGTCCATTTATGCGGCACATGGCAATCGGGGCAAGTGGCGCGCACACCAGAACGATTGGAATAATGGATAGTTTCTTTTAAGTCTTGAAAAGGATTATCGTTCATTTCATGGCAAGAAGTGCAGAATTTTTCAGTATTTGTCAATTCCAAAGCCGTATTAAAACCACCCCAAAATATAATGCCCGCGATAAATCCCCCCATGGTAAGCACCCCAAAACTTAGAAATTTTGCAGGTTTGTTAAAACTATGCCAAAAATCTTTAATATATGCCCAAGTTTTTTTCATGAATGCCCTTTTTGATTATGGTGTTTTTTTGGTTTTATTTTTTTTGTAAAACGAATCAATATCTTGAAATTTATTTTCAATTAATGGTTTGCCCGATTGTTGTGGCACATGGCATTGAATGCAATAATATCGCCTTGGGGTAATATCCGCTAAAAACTGCCCTTCGCGGTCAATAAAATGGGTAATGCTTATCATGGGGGCTTTGCTTTGTTCAACGCTGTTGCGGGCATGGCAAGTCATACATTTATTTGCTTGTTTATCCACTTGATAACCATCAATGCTGTGGGGAATTGTGGGTGGTTGTTCGGGGTAATTTCTTGCCCGTTTAACATCGTTATTTTCATAATTTGCTAAGGGTGGTGCTGGTTGGGTATTAATAAAACTTGGTTCGCCTTTAAGAATTGGAAAACCATCAGCATGAGCTTGGCGTATATCGCCAAAACACCCAATAATCATTAAAAATATAAATAATCTTTGCATGATACGCCCTTTGTTAAATAAATTTTGAAATTTTAACAGCGCATTTTTTAAAATCCGTCTGTTTGGAAATTGGGTCGGTCGCGTCCAAAGTTAATTTATTAATTAGCTGGCTTGAATCAAACCAAGGCACGAAAACTAAACCTTGTGGCGGTTTATTACGCCCCTTAGTTTCCACGCGGGTGCGAATAAAACCACGGCGCGATTCTAATTTAATTTCATCGCCACGGCGCAACCCTAATCGCTTGGCATCATCTGGGTGCATAAAACAAACCGCGTTGGGAAAAGCTTTATATAATTCAGGCACGCGTCTTGTCATGCTACCACTATGCCAATGTTCTAAAACTCGCCCTGTGGATAACCAAAATGGATATTCAATATCAGGCGATTCGGCGGCTGGTTCAAATGGCAGCGCATAAATTACTGCCTTGCCATCGGCTTTGCCATAAAATCTAATGCCTTCGCCTTTTGGAACATATGAATCATATTTTTCATTATATCGCCAAGTTGTTTCTTGCCCGTTAACGACTGGCCATCTTAAACCGCGGTTTTGGTGATAATTATCAAAATTATCTAAATCATGTCCATGGTCGCGTCCAAAACTTGCATATTCTTCAAATAAACCTTTTTGCACATAAAAACCAAAATGCTTAGATTCATGATTTTCAAAGCCTGATTCAATTTCTTTGGTGGGGAATTTATCAACTTGCCCATTTTTATATAAAATTTCATACAGAGTTTTACCTTTATATTCGGGGTTTTTGGCTAAAATATCCTTATCCCAAACTTCATCAGTTTTAAATCGTTTGGATAATTCCATAATTTGCCATAAATCTGACTTTGCTTCGCCGGGTGCGGGCACTAATTGATGCCAAAATTGCGTACGCCTTTCGGCGTTACCATAAGCACCCTCTTTTTCAACCCACATGGCAGCGGGTAAAACACAATCAGCGGCTTCACAAGTCGCCGTTGGGTAAGCATCAGATACAATGATGAAATTATCAGGGTGGCGATAGCCGGGCAACATATCAGTTAAAATATTTGGACCTGCCTGCATGTTGTTATTAACCTGCACCCAAAGCACATTTAATTTGCCGTCTTTAAGCATGCGGTTTTGTAAAACGGCGTGAAATCCGGGCTTGTCAGGAATTGTGCCCGCCGGCAATTTCCAAATTTTTTCTGCTTTGGCGCGATGTTCGGGGTTTGCCACGACTAAATCAGCGGGTAATCGGTGCGTGAATGTGCCAACTTCACGCGCTGTGCCACAAGCCGATGGTTGCCCAGTAAGCGAAAATGGCGAATTGCCCGGTTCAGAAATTTTACCCATTAATAAATGAATATTATAAATCATGTTATTTGCCCAAACACCGCGGGTATGTTGATTAAATCCCATCGTCCAAAATGACATAGTTTTAATTTTAGGGTCGGCGTATATTTCCGCCAATTGCTTTAGTTTCGTAACGGACACGCCAGAAATTTTTGCTGTATATTCTTCGGTATAAATACTGACAAATTTTGCAAATTCTTCAAAATTAATCGGCGAAGAAGCCCCGGGGTCGCCCGCATTTTTGGCTTTTTGTTCCAAAGAATTTTCAGGGCGCAAGCCATAACCAATATCATCAACACCTTTGACAAAATTGCAATGTTTTTCAATAAATTCTTTGTTATATTTATTATTTTTAATGATATAATTTGCGATATAATTTAATATGGCTAAATCTGATTGGGGTTTAAAAATAATTTGCTGGTCGGCTAAATCAAAACTGCGATGTTCAAATGTTGATAAAACGGCGACTTTAACTGATTTTGGATTGCTTAATCGTCGGTCGGATACGCGCGTCCATAAAACTGGGTGCATTTCCGCCATATTTGAACCCCAAAGCACGAACGCATCGGCATGTTCAATATCATCATAACAACCCATGGGTTCATCAGAGCCAAATGTTCGGATAAATCCAACCGCCGCCGAAGCCATGCAGTGCCGCGCATTTGGGTCAATATTATTGGTGCGAAAGCCTGCTTTGAATAATTTCAATGCGGCATAACCCTCCCAAATAGTCCATTGTCCAGAACCCAACATGCCAACTGAGCTTGGTCCCTTTGCTTTAAGCGCAGATTTAATTTTATCCGCTATAACATCAAAAGCTTTGTCCCAAGAAACCGCTTGAAAATCGCCATTTTTCGCGTATTTGCCATCTTTCATGCGCAATAACGGCTGGGTAAGCCTGTCCGCGCCATACATAATTTTGGACAAAAAATACCCCTTGACGCAATTTAAGCCACGATTTACAGGCGATTTAATATCGCCATGGGTGGCTACAACTTTATTTTCCTTGGTGGCGACCATTACCGAACAACCCGTGCCACAAAATCGGCAAGGTGCTTTGTTCCATTCAAGTTGCGAATCGTTGCGTTCGGTAATAACATTGCTTGCTTGTGCCGACAATGCCATGCCCGCTGTGATTGTTGCCACGCCAGCAGCGTGTAGTTTAATCATTTCACGGCGACTTAATAGTGAATTTTTTTCGTTATTAGCCATTATTTTCTCCTAATTATTCTTAATCAATGATTGTTTCATGGTAAATCATATTGACATTATATACGCCTTGCAAGTCGTTGATTTTACATTGAATATCGCTTAATTCATGGGTTGTTTTTGTTTCAATCACCACGATAATTTTACCTAATTTATCGCTATTATGCACTTCACAAAATGGTGTATTGGCAATTTTTGTGCTTAATTCTTCTAAAAATTCAGGCTTGCATTGCACAATCACGCTGGCAATATGGTAAGCTATTGGCGCGTTTATGATTTTATCCATCTGGCTTTTATCCATGCGGCAAACCGATTAACATTTGAGTAATCCAAATTGAAAACCCTAAACCCGCGACTAAAATAATTGTCAGTATGGGAGCTAAAAAAATTGTTAAAAACAGAAAATTCTTGATTTCTTGTTTTTTAATATTGGTTGAAATTTCATTATCCATAATGGATTTATCGCTAAATTCAACAATTGATTCAATGATTTAAATCAAAAAAACAAAATTAATTTTAATAAATTAATGAGCGATGGCGTATTTCAATAATGCCAATGTATTTCATGATTTTTTGCGCCAAAACCATCGTTAATTTGCAAGTTAATTGAGAATTCTGCTTCATCGCTAAGCGGTGTAAAAATTATATTTTGGGCATCTTGCCAATTTAATTCCATGCCTAAATATAAATTGGAGCTTATGTTTAAGTCATGCGTGGTAATATTTTGCAAATGCACGGATACAGCATCATTATCCCCATCAAAAACCCAAATATATTGCAATAATTTACCTTGGTTAAAAAAATTTTGAAAGTTAATGTTATGATGCGTGCCGCCATCAAACCATAATTGAGGTTCATGATTTAACGAAATAATTTCATTATCATTACTGGGTGTATGGTGAAAATTTTCGTTGGCATGGTCTGGAATTTTATATTGTGTGGCGATGATTTGATTATCATGAATGAAATTCACAAAACCAAAATTATCAGTAAATACGGCATCCGCAGGCGGTTTAAATTGCAATAATATGCTATCGCCTAATTGAAAATTGCTAAAAACCCTATTTTGATTGCCATCAAAATTTATCGTTAATTGGCTGGGTTGATGATTAATGCCAAAATCAAAATTATCATTTCGTGCATGGGTAATATTAGGTTGAATTTTTGGCGGCGGTGCCGTTGATTCAAATGGATAATCATGATTAATTAGTGAAAATTCATTATTGATAATTAATGAATTATTGCCGTGAATTTGCAAAAATCCTTGCGAAATTTTTATCATGCTAATAATTTGCGCATTTTGGTTGCTTATTTGGTAATTTTCGCCGATTTTTTGGCTGTTTATCTTGATTTCATCATGAAAATACAAAATACTGCCAATCGCAATTTGCTCAAAATCCAGAATATTATCCGCCCAATCATGCCCATTTATTTGCATAATTATTGGGTCATTGGGGTTGATAATTGTTTTTAAGCCGTGGCTTGAATTATCATATAATTGCACAAGATTTGCCAAATTATTAACCGAATAAATATCATTTCTCGCATCAATATTGATGAATTCTTGAATAACCCCTAATTGTGGGGCAGTTAATTGGCTTGAAATATATAAATTATCCGCAACTAAGCTATTTTGTGCATTTATCAGAATTTTATCCATGCCATTAATTATTGCGTTTGCATCACTGATAAGCCAACCCTTGACATATAAAAATTTCGTAATATTGGCAATAATTTGCCAATCATTAATCTGTAATGTTAAATTATTATTCACAATGATGGCTTGATATGGTGCATTAATTTTCGGAATATCATTCAAATTAATAAAACCTTCGCCCAATATTTCCAAGTAAGAATAAAATCTTTTTTGCAAGATATTATATTGAATATTATCTATTTGTGTCTTTATAATTTGAGTTGCTTGTGGCTGAAAATATGGGTTAATTGCCAATAAATCTAAGCTAAATGCCAAGGAATCATTAATAGTAGTTTTATTTGTTAGATTGGCTGGTTTTTGCGGTTTAATTGCGATTTCTTGCACTAAAACATCAGAAATATAAATATTTTTTAATAACCGATAAGGCGGGATTTCTTCGCCATCGCTATGCGCATTTTGAATTTTGGGTTCTGCGTGTAAGTCTTGCGCGGTAATATAATATATTATGAGTATCAAAGCCAAAGCCAGCAATATTTCATGCCAAAATAATTTTATGGAATTTTTATTCTCTCTCATAAAATAAATATAGGTTATTTTAGGTATAAAAACAAATTTTCATGAATTAAAATCATTAAAGGTTGAGTTGCAATTACCAATATTTTTAAAATATGTAATATAATAAATTAATGATTGTATAAATAACATAATATTATTTATAATTTATATTTTTCACGCGAATCGGTTCAATCGGATTTCGCATAATTTTAATTTCTCTTAATATTAATTTAACAATAACTCAAAAGAAATTCAAAACCCGAATCAATCAAAAAAAGGGTTAAGCAATCAATTTGTAATATTATTTATGCTCTAAATTATAGTATAATTCATTCGCCACGCCATACTGGTTTGCGTTTTTCGCTAAATGCTTTTGTGCCTTCAAGCATATCTTGGGAGCGGTTGCATTTAATTGCCGCGGGTAATCTGCCATCACGCGTGGCAAGAAAAGCATCGTGCGCCGTCATATTAATGGTTTCACGCACGCATTCTTTAATGGCTTGGAATACTAATGGCGGACCTGATGCTAAAAGCTGGGCAAGTTCGCGCGTGCTATCCATTAAATTTGCCAAAGGCACGACATCGCGCACTAAACCCCATTTATGCGCCTCATGCGCATCCATCCACCTGCCAGTTAGCAACATATCCATCGCAACATTATATGGCAATCTTTGGGTTAATTTTATGGACCCTGCATCTGGAAAAACGCCAACATTTATTTCGGGCAAAGCAAATTTCGCATGGTCAGCGGCGATAATTAAATCACAAGCAAGGGCTAATTCAAACCCACCACCACACGCAATACCATTTACCGCACAAATTACGGGTTTATTTAAATTTGGTAATTCTTGAAGTCCGCCAAAACCGCCTATGCCATAATCGCCATCTGGTGCTTCGCCATCAGCGGCGTTTTTTAAATCCCAGCCCGGGCTAAAAAATTTTTCGCCTTGACCTGTGATTATCACAACTTTCATTGTTTTATCATTGCAAAAATCTTGCATTATTTTGCCGATTTCTTTGCTTAATGGCACAGTGATAGTATTAGCCTTGCCTCGCGCTAAGGTTAATTCTAAAATTCCATTATATTTTTGCACTTTAATATCTTCAATCATCAGTATAAAATATCATATTCTAAATTTTAAGCAAGCAAAAAAACATTGACTTCATGGATAATATATCTTATTCTTAGTTAATTATTGGGGGGCCTTATTAATGAAACAATTGGAAACTTTTGATATTCGGGTGCGTTTTGGCGAACTTGAAGTGCTAAAAAATATCTCTATTTCCGCGAATAAAGGCGATGTATTATCACTTATTGGCGCATCTGGTTCGGGAAAATCCACTTTTTTACGCACGATAAATTTATTAGAAAACCCCAGCCATGGACGCATAATTATCATGGGTGAAGAACTTAAATTAGTGCAAAAACAAGGCAAGCTTCATGCCCAAAATAATGCGCAACTTACGAAAATGCGCGCAAAATTAGGCTTTGTTTTTCAGCAATTTAATCTTTGGTCGCATTTAACAGTGATGGAAAATTTGATTGAAGCCCCAATTTCAGTGCTTAATATCCCCAAAAAACAAGCCATGGAAAAAGCCCTGCATTATTTAAATAAAGTTAACTTATATAACCGCGAAAATTATTACCCCGTGCAATTATCGGGCGGACAACAACAAAGAGTCGCGATTGCCCGTGCATTGATGATGGAGCCAGAAGTTATGTTATTTGATGAACCAACTTCGGCACTTGACCCCGAATTAGTCGGCGAGGTATTAAGCGTGATTCAAAATCTTGCCGAAGAGGGCAGAACCATGCTGTTAGTCACCCATGAGATGAGCTTTGCGCGTGAAGTTTCCAGTAAAGTTATTTTTTTAGCATCGGGATTAATTGCCGAAGAAGGCAAGCCAGAAGATATTTTCTTGCGCCCACAACATCCCGCTTTGCAAAGCTTTCTGTCCAAAGTTAAGAAATAAATTTCAAATTAATTTGCTATTTTATAAATTATGGGTATAATTAATTTGAGGAATAAAATATGGTTAAAATTAATAAAGTTTATACAAAAACAGGGGATAAGGGTGAAACGGGGCTTGGCGATGGGTCAAGACGCAAAAAATTTGATTTACGCGTTGAAACTTATGGCACAATTGACGAAGCCAATAGTTATTTGGGCGTGGTGGCTTGTTATTGCCCAAATCCAGTAAAAGAGCTAATTTTATGTATTCAAAATGATTTATTTGATATGGGCGCAGATTTATGTAAGCCGCATTCATCAGAAAAATCACCTTATAAAGACATTCGGATTCACAAAAATCAAGTTGCGCAATTAGAAGAAGCCATTGACCAATTAAATGAATCATTGCCCCCCTTGACAAGTTTTATTTTGCCCGGCGGTAATATGCTATCGGCAAATTTGCATGTTGCCAGATGTATCGTGCGCCGTGCGGAACGGCTGAATGCCGAACTTGCCACGCTGGAAAAAATTAACCCGCAAGTTGGTATTTATTTAAATCGTTTATCTGATTTATTATTTGTTTTGGCAAGACAAGCGAATTTTATTAACGCAAATTCACCGCAACCCGAAATTTTATGGGTGCCCAGTAAATTTGAAGATAATAGCGAAGATTAATAAAATGGATTATATTATTGATTTTATTGATTATTTATTGCATTTGCGATATATGCCGATGCTGGAACGATGGGTGCAAAAATATACTGATGAATTGCTTTTAATTGGGGCAATAATGGTTATTTCAATTGTTATTTCAATTTATTTAAGTGGGTTAATTCGTCAGCAAATTACAAAAATTTACAAAAACTTGAAAATTCCGCATCGCTTGTGGCGGGTAAATCGCGTAAATATTTCCATCGTTATTTTATGGAATTGGGCGATTTTTGTTTTTTCGTTAATGATAAGCGAAATATATAATGATAAATGGGATAAATCTGTGGGTTTCATTTCGTTGACTATCATATTTTTAATTTTAAAATGGCTATTACCGATAATAAATGCTTGGTTAATTTTGCATGACAAATGGATTAATAATTCTTTGCAACCTTTTGTGCCAAAAATTTTAAGCTGGGTGCTTTTTTTAATTGCAATTTCCAGTTATTTAGATTTATTTGGTGTTAAAGTTATGCCTTTTGTCGCGGGTTTAGGGTTTTTAGGTCTGTCATTATCCTTAGCCGCGCAAGAAATGGTGCGAAATTGGTTGTCGGGTATTTTAATTATTTCTGAAAAACCTTTTGGTGTTGGCGATGTGATTAAAGTTGAAGATGTTGCGCATGGGCGGGTTGAAAATATTGGGTTTCGCACCACGCGCATCACCCGCGTGGATAGTCAATGGGCGGTTGTGCCGAATAGTTTATTATTATCCAAGCCGATGATTAACGAAAGCCGCATGATGCGCCGTGAGATAGCATATATTTTTATGATTGATGCAAATACTTCCATAAAGAAAATTCAAAAATTGCGCGATAAGATTCATGAAGTTATTGCGCAAAATGCCGATATTCACCCCGATAACCAAAAAATTTATTTGGGGAATATTACCAAAGGTATTGAATTGAAAATACAAGTTTTTAGTAATTCGTCCGATTGGAAAATTTGGAATGAAGTTAATTTTAAGCTTGGATTGGATTTAATCGCGATATTTCATGAATTAAAAATTAATTTTTCACCACTTGAATGAATAAAAAATATGAATATTTTAATTATTGGGCAAGGCGCCCGCGAACATGCTATATGCTTAAAAATTGCGCAATCGCCTTTTTGCGATGAAATTTATTGCGCTCCCGGCAGTGATGCCATCGCCAAAATTGCTAAAATAGTGCCGATTGCCGTCCATGAAGTGGCAAAATTGGCGCAATTTGCCCTTGAAAATAATATTAATTGCGTGATTCCTTGCCCCGAAGTGCCTTTTGGTTTGGGGATTTATGATGAATGCCAAAAATTGGGCGTGCGATGCTTGGGTCCTTCGCAATCGGCGGCAATTTTGGAAACTTCCAAAATACGCATGAAAGAAATTGCACAAAAATATCAAATTCCCACTGCGAAATTTGCTAAATTTTCCAATGTTGCTAAGGCTTTGGCGTATATTGAATCGCATGACTTGCCCATAGTGATTAAAACCGATGGTTTGGCGGCGGGCAAGGGCGTGATAATTGCGCAAAATATTAACGAAGCCCAAGAAGCCATTACCAGCATGATGATTGATAAAAAATTCGGCGAACAAGGCGCAAATATTGTTATTGAGGAATTTATGCAGGGGCAAGAATTATCATATTTTGTGCTTTGTGATGGCAAGAATTTTGTTTTTATGGGCGCAGCCCAAGACCATAAACGCATTAATGATGGCGATGAAGGTGAAAATACGGGGGGCATGGGCGCATATTCGCCCGTGCCTTTTTTGGATATTGCGCTTGATAAAAAAATTCAAGATAAAATTGTGCGCCCTTTGGTTGATGGCATGGCGCAAGAATCAATGGCTTACATGGGAATTTTATTTTTTGGCTTAATGGTTGATAAGGGCGAACCAAAATTAATTGAAATTAATATCCGCATGGGCGACCCTGAATGCCAAACGATTTTGCCCATGATGCATTCGGATTTATTAGTGGGGATTCAAGCGGCAATTGACGGGGTTTGTGATTTTTTTCAATTCCAATTTAAAAATACTCATAGTATTTGCGTTGTCATCGCGGGTAAATTCTATCCGCAAAGCCCAATTACAGGGCAAGAAATTATTCTGCCCCAAGAAATTCCACAAAATATTCATGTATTTCATGCAGGCACCAAGATTCGTGAAAATAAAATTATCGCCAATGGGGGCAGGGTGCTTAGCATTATTGCCACAGGAGATAGCTTGCACGAAGCCCAAGATTCGGCATATCAATTTATCAAGCGAATAAATTTTCCTGATAGTCATTACCGAAAGGATATAGGATGGCGGGCTTTGAAGAATTAAAAGAAATATGGGCAAGTTTGGAATTATTGGGCGAACCTCTTATTATTTGGTCAATTTTTAGTTTTTTTGCTTTGTTTATTTTATGGCGTTTTGGCAAAAAAATTCAATTTGGCAATCGGCATAGCGCGAAAATTTTAATTATTATTTGCCCGATAATAATTTTTTTATGGTTGATTTATGCGCTGATTCATGCGCTTATTTAAGGGGGGTTTATGAATAGTAATTTATTTAAATTCGCGGAAAAAATCGCAACCTTATATGGTTTGGGTTACCGAAGTAAAATGCCCGGCACCTTAGGGGCAATCGCAACACTGCCCGTTGCTTTTGTCATTAATTATTATGGCGGCTATGGTTATTTAATATTTTTTACCTTGGCAATTTTTTTATTGGGCATTTGGGCGGCGGATATTATTATCACCACAAAAAAATCCGAAGACGATCCCGCAATTATTATTGACGAAGTCGCGGGTCAATCGTTGCTTTTATGGTTTGCCCCGCTTAGCTTGTCTGGTTATATTTTCGCGCTGATATTATTTCGGATTTTTGACATTTTTAAACCATTTCCGATTAATTGGTTTGACGCGAATATAAAAGGCGGTAAGGGCTGTATGCTGGACGATATAGTCGCCGCAATTATTGCATGTCCCATCATGATTTTATGGCGGTTATACGGATTTTAACAATCGGTTATACGCCGAAGTTAAAGCTAGTAGCGAAGCAACTTCGGTATTTCGGGCGCGCCCAACCCCATGCAACGCCGTATTACCTGATTTTATTTCTAAATAAGCAATGGCTTCGGCTTCGGATCCTTGCCCTATGGCATGTTCATTATAATCCAAAACATTGGCATTTAATTTTAAATATTGATTAACCCCATGCACAAACGCATCAATCGCGCCTGTGCCTTTGCCTGTAATTTCAATATTTTTGCCTTGATATTTCATATCAAAAATTGTGTGAATATCGCCATTTTGTTGCATTTGCGAGCGATGAATAATAAATTCCAAAGGCGCGATATTATTAACAAATTCTTGGCTAAATTCATGATAAATTTCCGAAGCCTTAATTTCTCGTTCTTGGTCATCGGCGAATTTTTGAATCAGCGATGAAAATTCAATTTGCAAGCGTCTTGGCAAGCGAATTCCATAATCGGATTCTAAGATAAAGGCAACCCCGCCTTTGCCTGATTGCGAATTTATTCTAATCACCGCATCATAACTTGCGCCGACATCTTTGGGGTCAATGGGTAAATATGGCACCGCCCAAACATCAGAATTGCTGCTTTGCATGGCGTTTAAGCCCTTTTTAATCGCGTCTTGGTGCGAACCTGAAAATGCTGTAAAGACTAACATACCCGCGTAAGGATGGCGTTCGGGCACGGCTAATTGATTGCAATATTCGGCAACTTGGACTAATTCACGCATATTGGAAAAATCTATATTCGCATCCACGCCTTGCGATACCATATTCATGCCCAAGGTAACTAAATCAACATTGCCCGTGCGCTCACCATTACCAAATAAAGTGCCTTCAATCCTGTCTGCGCCTGCCATCAAGCCAAATTCTGCGGCTGCCACCCCCGTGCCACGATCATTATGCGGGTGAAGGCTAAGGATAATGCAATCACGATTTTTGAAATTGCGGTGCATCCATTCAATTTGGTCGGCGTAATGGTTGGGGGTTGCGACTTCCACCGTCGCGGGCAGGTTGAAAATTATGGGGTTTTGCTTGGTTGGTTTGATAATATCCATAACCGCATGGCAAACTTCCAAGGAATAATCAAGCTCAGTTTGCGTGAAAGATTCGGGGGAATATTGAAATCGCCATTCGGTTTGCGGGTTCTCATCGGCTAATTGGCGAATTAACCTTGCGCCCTCGCACGCAATATTTTTTACCTCTTCACGCGACATATTAAACACAACTTGGCGTTGCAAGGTTGAGGTAGAATTATAAAAATGCACAATGGCTTTTTTATAACCTTTTAAGGCTTCAAATGTGCGTCTGATTAAATGTTCACGGCATTGGACTAAAACTTGGGGATATACATCATCAGGCAATAAACTTTCGTCCGTGCAGGCGCGGGCAAAATCAAAATCAGTCTGCGATGCCGAAGGAAAGCCAATTTCAATTTCTTTATAGCCAATTTTTATTAATGTCGCCAACATGCGTTTTTTGCGTTCCATGCCCATGGGTTCAATCAAGGCTTGATTGCCATCGCGTAAATCCACTGAACACCAAATTGGTGCTTGGGTAATTCGGTTATTTATCCATTGGCGATTCGCTAAATTCACCGATTCAAATGGTTTATATCGGTGTATGGGCATTTTACTCATGTTTTTTCCTTAAAAATTAAGCATTTAAATATATAAATTATAATAAATTAAAGTCAATCATAAAATAATAAAACTTGATTTATCAGATTATTTTGTTATATTTACAATATAAAAAAACTTAGGATAAAAAATGGAAATACCCATAAAAATTTTTGCTGATGGCGCGACTCCTGAATTAATTATTAAGCATTGCGATAATGAATTAGTGCATGGTTTTACCACGAACCCAAGTCTTTTAAAAGCTTCGGGTGTAAAAAATTACGCCGCATATGCGCAAACTTTGGTGCAATATACCAAACATAAACCGATTAGTTTTGAAGTTTTAGGCGATGATTACGAAACTATGCGCCGTCAAGCATTAATAATAAAATCTTGGGGGGATAGTGTTTATGTCAAAATTCCCATTATGAACAGCCATCGCGAATTTCAAGGTAAATTAATTCAAGAATTAAGTTCCTTGGGTATTAAATTAAATATCACCGCAATTTTTGATGATAGCCAAGTCAAAGAATTAGTGCCATTTTTAACGCATCATCAACCCGTGATTATTTCGGTTTTTGCTGGCAGAGTTGCTGATGTTATGATTGACCCCATGCCTATGGTGCAAAAATGCCATGAATATATCAAAAATATTCCTAATTGTGAGTTATTATGGGCAAGCACCCGTCAAGTTTTTAGCGCAATTGAAGCCGCAAGATGCGGTTGCCAAATAATAACTATGCCGTTTGATATGATTGATAAATTGGCGAATCGGGGCGCAAATCCGCTTGATTTATCGCAAAAAGCTGTGCTTGATTTTATAAAAGCCGCCAAAGATGCGAATTTAACGCTTTAAATATGAAAATTCGTCATAGCTTGATAATTTGGCTTGGTATCATTATTGGGGTTGCCTTAATTATTCCCGATGTGCGCAACATGATGTTCAGTAATTTGTTAGTGCGCAAAGAATACGCCAGCCGAAAGCCCGTTGACCCCTTAATTGAGCCATTTAATGCGGTTGGCAGGCTGGTATCGCATCATGGTTTATGCACCGCGACTTTAATTAACCCCCAGATAATTATCACCGCGACGCATTGCGTTATTAAAGATAACGATTTTATTGATGCCGATAAATTGCAATTTCAATTGGAACGAGATGGCAAATTTATTCCCATGGCAAATGGCAAAGTTTTATTTGCCAATCGTGAATTTATTGATTTTGGTTTTAATGCGATTGCCAAAGATTTTGCGTTTCTTTATTTAGACAAACCCGTTGATATTCAAGGCAATTTTCCTGTGCTTGCTTTGTTAAGTCCAGCCAAACAAACGAAAGTTGTGCAAGCAGGATATGGTCCCGACAAGCACGACAGGTTATTTGCCGATGATTCATGCGTGATGGAGGATTATTCCCAAAATAAATATGGTAAATTAGCCCGCCATAATTGCCTTATCGTGCAAGGCGATAGCGGCGGACCCGTTTTTATGAGTAAAAATAACAAATGGATGTTAATTGGTGTTAATACGGCTTTGGTGGGTAATAATAATGTTATGCACGCATATGCAATTCCGACCGAGAATTATTTTAATGAGTTAACTAATTTTATGGCAGTAAACCAAAAGGCAAGCAATGAATTATCATCTGATTAAATTATGCGTGGGAGTTGAAAAAATTGAAGAAATTCATGCTTATCAGCAAGAAAAATTGCAAAATTTTGGCTATATTTTTCACCAAACCCGCAATTTCCCGCGCCGTGATTGCCAAGGTTCGTCTTTATATTGGGTGGTGAAATCCAAAATCATTGCCCGCCAAGCAATAAAAGAATTGCGCCCGCATTTTATTAACGATATTCGGTATTGCTTAATTATTTTAGATTCCCAAATTCATGAAGTCATGCCGACCCCTTGGCGCGCATTTCAAGGTTGGCGATATTTAAGCCCCGAAATTGCCCCCGCTGACATTCATAGTTCCGCCCAATCTGACGCAAAAATTCTTAAAGATATGGGAGTTTATTAAAAGGTAATTAGTTTTGAAATTACAAGTTATAAAAAACTATCGGGGGCTGGTATAATAATGCTTGACATTGTTAAAAAAATTAATTATGTGTTAAATATTCAAATGTAAATTATTAATCAAATTTGTTTAATTTGCATCGCTAACACAAAAAAGGAGAAAATCATGAATGACAATCAAAAAGTCAATAATTATCAAATGCTAGGTAAAGTTGAGAAATTCGTAGAACGAATTAAGCAAGACCCAAATTTTCTTGAAAATGCAAAATCAAACCCAAAAATCTTAGCCGATGAATTTGGTTTTGTCGTTCCCGAAGGTATTAAAGTAGAATTTGTGCAAAACACTGATGAAGTTATCCATTTTATCATTCCAATTGACGCGAACAGCGAATTATCCGATGAATTATTAATGGGGCTTAACGCCGCAAAAGGTGGCTCAGCAAGCTCAGCAGGTTCAGTCGGCACAGCAGGTTCAATGTATTGCGTTAGCACAAGCCCTTCATGCGTTGGCACTGCAAGCACCATTGGTTCAGCGAGTTCAGCTGGTTCTGGTGGCACCGCAAGCTAATAATTAACATTACCAAAAAGGAAAATAAAATGAACATAAAAGATTTAAATCAACAATTAAACACTGGTTTTGACAATTTAAACCAATTGATGAAAGATAAAAGCGAAGTCGCAAAATTAAGGGCAAACCCATTGCAATATTTCAAAGACAACGATATGTTGCCCGATGCCTCCAAAGAATATGAAGTATTTTTTAATACTGATAATGTTTGGTATGTGGTTTTCCCAGCTAATGATAGCACAGAAATTTCTGATGAAGCTTTGTCAAATATTGCGGCAGCAAAATCATCGGCTAGCGTATCATCTGTGGGCACTGCGTCAACAGCAGGCACAGCAAGTAGCTTTCCTTCATGCGTTAGCTCGGCTGGTTCGGTTGGTTCTGTCTCTTCTGGTGGCTCAGCGTCCAGTAAATAATGACATTAAAGGCGAACGCCAAAGTTTTAGTTGAAAGACTAATTGCAGATTCTGATTTTCGGCAAAAAATTAGCAAGAATGCTCAGCAAACATTAGATGAATATAATATTCACCTTAGTGCCGAGCAGTCTTGCCGATATTGGAATTTATCAATTGGCGAATCGCATTTAATAATGGCGGGTATTGGTATTCGCAACGAAACTGAACAAGCAATTTTTGAAGTTCAAGATAATTTAAATAAAGTATTTACCAAATATTTTGATAAAAATCGCTTAAAAAGACCCGAATCAGATATTATTGCATGGCGCAAACGAATTGAGTATCGCAATTATTTTATGCACGGGCAGATGCGCACGAAAATGTCCTTATTTTTGCCGTTTGCGGTTGAATTATCCGATGGTTGTTCGGTTGGGTGCTGGTTTTGCGGTGTTTCTGCCGATGTTCACAAAAAAAATTATCTTGCAAATCAAACAAATAAGCAAGAATTTGCACAAATAATACAATATTTTGCCGATATTTATCATGATTTAGCCAAAAATGGCTTTTTATATTTTGCGACAGATCCTTTTGATAATCCAGATTATGAAGTTTTTTCGGATATTTTTTTTGAAATTACGCGCTCAGCACCTGCGATAACAACGGCAATGGCTGAAAAAATGCCCGTTGATAAAATTTTGAAACTTACCCAAAAAATTCTTGCCCAAGACGCACCATGTATGCGGTTTTCGGTGTTTTCTATTGCGCAATTAAATAAAATATACGATTTATATGGTATTGAAAATTTGGTGGATATTCCAATTATCCCATTGACTCACGGCTCTTTATTGGGGCTTGCCAATGCTGGCAAAGCCCGAACCCGATTTAATAATAACAAAAAACGCGGTGATTTAGAATTAGAAAAATTGCAAAAATTTGAAATAAATCATAATACAATTTGTTGCATTGCGGGTTATTTAGTCAATGCGGCGACCAAAAAAATTTCGCTTATTGCCCCCATTGATGCCAATGAAAATTCCCCTGATGGCATTGAATATTTTGCGACAATGCGATATGAAAATATCACACAAATTCAAGAATTTATTGCCCAAACTCGTCGCGATTTTATGGCAATTAAGCTTTCATTGCATCATGAATTTCAATTATATGATTATATTAAATGCAAAACCGAAAATAATATTGTCAAATGCTATTCAGATTTTCATGAATTAAGGGTATTTGCCCCGAATCTTAACCACGATGAATTATTGAATTTTGTGCAATCATGCCATAAACCCCAAATTATGCAAGAAATACACGATAAATTTCATGCGGTTGTTGAGTTTTTATGGCAAAATGGCGCGGTTAAAATTCAATGACGGATAAAACGGCGCGATGGTCGGAAACCCAAGGTATAAAAACTTTATCGGCTTTTTCGGTTTTTTCGCCTAAAACAATTGATTGCTTGATTTTAAGATTTTTCGCGCGGGCAAAAATATAATCTATGCGGTCGTGGTGGTCATTGGGGTCGTTTTCTTCGGTTGTTGGTGTCCAAGTTAACCCTTGTTTTGCAACTTCATCGGGATTAGCGGCGCGATAAGTATCAACAAAACCAGCATCTTCCAGCATGATGGTGGTGGGCCAAGCGACTTTAATTTTATGAAATTTTGTGCCTTGTATTGTCCAATCGCGGTGCGAAGGTTCATTAAAATCACCCATTATTAAAACAAGGCTTGATTGTTTTGTCTCGCTACTTACTTCTTGAATAACTTCATTGATGGCATCTTTATGGGCGATATTGGCGTATTTTATCGCTTCTTCTTCGGTATTAATAAACGGAAACCCTTCATATTCAATATTATGTAATTGATAAGGAACATTTGGTTTATAATCAAGGTTAAGATTAAATACATGCACTTCTTTGCCTTTTACATTGATAAGCGCACCCAAACCAAGCGGAGTGCCTTTAACAATAGGGTATCGGCTTAAAATTGCATTTGCCCAAATGGCGGGGTGCCCATTGGTGCGCTTGAAATCATCTTGATAAAAATCAGATTGATCATAATAATAAAATTCTAGGGCTTTTGCTAAATCTGCCGCGATTGATTCACCAACGGGACCGGGATTTTTGGTATCCGTGCTATCGGCGCGAACTTTGGATATGGCGATTATATCAGCGTTGCTTTCTTTCATAATTTTTACGATAGAATTAAATCCTTCATCATCGCCACCCGCATTTAAGATGTTAAACTGCAATAAAGTAAGCTTAGTAGTGTTATTTAATTCTTGAAATTTCCAAATGGCACCGCCAATAATAACCACAATCCCGATGGCTAAAATTATCAAATTTTTTTGTTTTAAAATATTTTTCATCACTCAACCCCTCAAATTAATTATCGTTAAATTTAAAATTTTGTCAAGTTTTTTTGATGTTTGTTTCTTTCAAGCGTTCAATGATTTTTTGGGCATGCTCTTGTGCTTCTGCTTCGCCGCTATCACCATAAGGCGACCAAATGGATTTAAAACCTAATGCACTACGATAATACGCATTTCGTGCCTTATCATGTTCTGTTAAAGTAAAATATTTTTTAATTTTCTCGCGTAATGAAAGTTTTTTTTCTTGGGTATCGTCTATAATAATCCTTATTCTCTCTAATTCATCGGGTGTAAGCCTATCTAAATCTGAATTTCTTAAGAAATGTTTTATTAGCTCTTGTATTTGCGGGGTAAGTGCTTCTCCCTCGTATTCGCGTAAGATATGTTTTATTATCATTTGGTTTTTCTCGTAATTTTGGCATTTAAAATATCATTAATTGTGAATTTTTCTAATTGATTATGATTAAATTTTCTTAAAATCAAAATATCGTCAATATTTATATAAGCAATATTACTAAATTCTTCTATTGGCTTTTCATTAATTGCTGGCATTTTTAAAATATATTCTGGTGTTTGTGAAAAATCAATTATTTGTAATTGCCTCTCTTTTGCTTTTAATCTAAGGATAATGCCAATAATTTCGGTATTATTTTCACCCTTTAATTTAATATAAATTTGTTTAGGATTTGATTCGGCAAGTATAGATTGTATATATTGCAAGTTACCATCAATTTTAAAAAATAGGTCTCTGATAAAATTTTTATTTTTATTGCCTGTCAAAATATCATTTATTATAATGATGAGCAAAAATAACAAACAGAAAATCATGGGTGCGATTATTAAGTGAATACCATAAAGCCACAATTTCCAAGCAAATTTGACGGAATTAAATAATATTATTTTACCATCGCCAAGTAAAAATATTGATTCATAAATATTTTTATAATTGTCATTCCAAATGCTTAAAATTGAAGCAACAATAATGTGCATTATTATTGAAATTACAATGCTATAAATAATAATTTCTGGAAGGTTTCGTTGATAAATACTACGGACAAACCTTGTAAAACGAAAAATCATAAAGCCCGGCATTAATAAAAATACCAAAGTCAAAAGATATTGAGAAAAAATTATATTATCCATCATATTATTCCAATTTCATAAGTTAATCTTACCATAAAATCAAAAAAGAGTAAAGCAAAATAATCCCTACTTCCCAATGCAAAAATCACGAAAAATGCGGTCTAAAAGTTGCTCTACGCCGATAAAGCCACTTATTTTGCCTAAATGATGGCGCGCTTCACGCAATTCTTCGGCGCAAATTTCTAATTGGTTCGTTGCTTGGGCATTTAATAAATGCTGATAGGCAAGCGCTAAGGCTTGGCGTTGTCGGTCATGGGTAAGTTGCGGGCTATCGCTTAAACCAGCAAGCATTTCACAAGATTGGGCTAATTTGCCAATAAATTCATTTAAGCCAATATTTTCGCGCACCGAAATTTTAATTGCGTGTTTAGGGGCGTTATTAATGGGTAAATCGCATTTATTTATAACCCATAAATCCGTATCCGCGCAAAATTCATCAGGATAATTAATGAAATTTGCACTATTATCGCTTAAAAAAATGCGTATATCGGCTTCTTGCGCGGTTGCCTCGGCGCGTTTAATGCCTTCGGCTTCAATGGGATTGGTTGTTTCGCGCATTCCCGCCGTGTCGTAAAGCGTGATAAAATATCCGTGGCAATCAAATTGCAATTCTAATCGGTCGCGGGTTGTGCCCGCATGGGGCGAAACAATCGCGGCATCGCGCCCAATTAAATAATTAAAAAGCGAAGATTTACCAACATTGGGGGCGCCAATAACCGCCACCCGTAAGCCATTGGCAAGATGAATACCGCGCTTGTCGTTTAATAATTTTTCGCAATGAATTTGTAAATTTTTCAATTTGGTTTGATAATCTTGCCAAACAGAATCGGGTAAATCATCATCAGCAAAATCAATTAAAGCTTCGGCATAGCTGTTCGCGTCCGCAAATTCATGGTTTAACTTATCAATCACGGCATATAAACCACCAGAGGCATTGCGTAATGCTTGTTTTCGTTGATTTTCTGATTGCGCGTGAATTAAATCATTAATTGCTTCGGCTTGGGTTAAGTCCATTTTGCCGTTATTAAATGCGCGTTGTAAAAATTCGCCCCGTTCTGCCATGCGGGTTTCGGGAATTATTGCCAAAGCTTGAAAAATTCGCTTGATAATGGCGCGCGAACCATGCAAATGTATTTCGCCACCATCTTCACCAGTAAGGCTTTGCGGTGATTGAAAAAATACCACCATCGCATTATCAAGAATATCATGGTGAATCGGGCAAGTAATCGGGCATAAATAAAATTGACGGGGGTTGAAATTATCACGCCCCGTCAAAATTTTTAATATATTTAATGTTTGCTTGCCGCTGATGCGAATAATTGCCAAAGCACCACCATCTGCGGTTGCTTGGGCAAAAATCGTATCCGCAAAGCCCATTATTCTTCGGAATATTGGGCAGGTTCTGCGTGGTTTATTGGCAATTCATCGGCTTGCTTGGCATTATTTTGTGATGCAGCGGCTTGATATAAAGCCAAAGCCACCGCATTGGAGACATTTAAGCTGTCAATTTCATATGCTTGCAATTGTGCCATATCACCCAAAGCATCAATTTCAATTAAGAAATCGCTGTGGGTTTGCGATAAAAGCCTTAAACCTTTACCCTCCGCCCCAAATAATAATACGGATTTTTTATCAAAATTCGTGGCATTAAGCTTTTGCGTGTTTGGCGCGGAATTACCAAAACCATAAATCCAAGCCCCATGTTTTTTCATTACTTCAATGGCATTGCGCAAGTTTTTAACCCGAATCACTGGAACCATTTCAAGCGCACCGCTTGCGGCTTTGGCAATGATTGAAGAATCTTCTGGTGTGCCAAAATCAACGACAACCACCGCAGTTGCGCCTAAATAAGCGGAACTGCGAATAATCGCGCCGATATTATGCGGGTCTTGCACTTGGTCAAGCGCGATAATCGTGTAATTTTCAGGATTTTTTTCCAAAAATCTTTCCAATCCCATATCGGGCAGGGGGTCTGCTAAAATTGCAATTCCTTGATGCACAGCATTTCGTCCGCAAAGCTTTTCTAAATGATCCTTGGAAACAATTTTCAAATGTTCAGAAAATTTTTGTAAAGCTTCATCAGCGGTAAATTTTTCTGCCGCCGTATCAGTTGCAAATATTTTCATGTTGCGTCTGGCGGGATTCATTAAGACAGCGCGGACAACATGCCAGCCGTATAAATAGATTCTGCCGTCTTTTTCAACGCGGGCTTTGTCCGAATTCGGGGCGATATTTTTGGCAAAATCATCGCTTGAATTATCTTGCAAATCAAAATCTTCAATTTCGCTTTCGTATCGTGGTTTGTCGTTACGGGGGCGATCATTGTATGGTCTGTCATTACGGGGGCGGTCGTTGCGCTCAAACGAACCACGGGGTTTAAATCCGCGTCCTGTGCCTTCAACGGCATTGCCTCTATCGTCACCATAGCGGGGTTTGAAACCACTATTAGAACCTCTGGGCTTATCGGTATTTCTATCACCGCGTCCGCGGTCATCGCTATAACGGGGTTTAAATCCACGAGATTCCCCCCGTGCTGGTCGTTCTTCGCGCCCAGAATCATCACCAAATCTTGGCGGACGGGAATCAGAAAAATCACGACTTCTAGGGGCGCGGCGGGCGAAATTATCATCATCACCCTCATTTTCGCGCTTGCGAAAAGCGGGACGGGGTCTGTCGCCACCGAAAGAACGACGATCGCCACCGCCAAAGGAACTTCTATCGCCACCTTCGGAACGATTGCCACCAAAGGAACGACGATCGCCACCGCCAAAGGAACGACGATCGCTACCTTCGGAATCACCACGGGGCGCACGGGGTTTAAATCCTCTGTTAGAATCGCGCGAATCGCCTCTTGATTCTCTTCTTGGACTATCGCTGTTGCGTGTGTCTGATTCAAATTTTGAACCGCGAGTTTGGAATCCGCCGCTGCGGGAGTTTGTTCTGGAACCCGATTTGGATTCTGAATTATACGATTTTCTAGGGTAATCGCTGGATTTTGTCTTTAAGGGCAAGTTTTTCTCTTTTCATTTGGTTGATTATTGCCGAGTTTGGCATGGGTTTAGCTAATTCATCATCAATATGATTATCTATTGTTGATTTTTGACGCATCAACGACTCACGATAGTTTTGTGTTGACATTTTAACCTCCTATAATTACTATTTTTCAATAATACCACAAAAATCTTTAAAAAGGAACAAAATAATGAAATTTTTAATCGCAATGTCGGGCGCATCGGGTGCGATTTATGGTATTAAATTGCTTGAAACCCTTAAACAAATGGCGATACAGGCTGATTTAATTGTTTCCAAGAATGCCGAGCTTACTATTAAGTATGAAACGGATTTTACACCAGACCAAGTGCGCGCTTTGGCGCATCAAAATTTTCCGATTCAAGATTTAGGCGCGGCTTGCGCGTCTGGTTCAAATAGGTATGATGCGATGATAGTT
The DNA here is from genome assembly GCA_965262605.1 of Alphaproteobacteria bacterium. Taxonomy (GTDB): domain Bacteria; phylum Pseudomonadota; class Alphaproteobacteria; order JASGCL01; family JASGCL01; genus CBDHFN01. The sequence goes on from CBDHFN010000003.1 coordinate 1,371,996, forward strand.
GCGCCTTGTTCCATGAAAAGCCTTGGTGAGATTGCCTTATCAATAACATCAAATTTGCTTACCCGCGCGGCTGAAGTGCAATTAAAAGAACGCAGAAGGTTGGTTTTACTAACCCGTGAAACGCCTTTAACCCTGCAACATTGCCGAAATATGGCTATTGCGACTGAAAATGGCGCAATTATAATGCCACCTTTGCCAATGTTTTATCAAAAGCCACAAACGATTGATGAAATGGTTAGTCAAACTATCTTTCGGGTGTTAAGTATTTGCGGTTTAGAATGTCAAGAAAAATTTGTCTGGCGCGATAATAAATCATAATCGGTTAAGTTTTTGGACTTGTTGATATGTTGCCACATCGCCAATATGATATAATTTCCCGCCCATTACTTCGCCAATTAAGCGATTTTCAAGCAATAATTCATCATAAATTAAGTTTAATGAAAATTTTTCGGGGCGATTATCCTTAAAAAAATCTTTGCGTAAAATTTGCACGCCCATAAATAACAAAGATTTATCCGATTTTTCCCGCAATAAATTTTCGCCATTAAGGCTAAAATCACCCTTGCCATTATGCCCAATAATATTGGGTAATGGAGCAATGGCTAAAACCGCGTAATTTTGGTGATGCGCATTAAATTTTTGCGTCATGCGTTGTAATAAATCATCATCGCCTTGCCAAAAAATATCGCCATTTATCGCCCAAAATGCGTCGCTTGGAATTAAGGGTAAGCCGTTGAATATGCCGCCGCCAGTTTCCAAAACATCTGGTTCAAAAATTACTTGGCAATTTGCTTTGTTTTGCCAATTTTCATGGACAAATTGATTAATTTGTAAGGCTAAATAATGGCTGTTAAAAATAAAATTGCGCACGCCATATTGGTATAATAATTCTAAACTATATTGAATAATTGGCTTGCCATGGATTTTAACCAGCGGTTTGGGGATATTATCGGTGATTGGGCGCAATCTTGTTCCTAATCCCGCGGTCAAGATAAAAGCTGAATCAACAATCATGAAATTCTTTATACCAAGCAATAAATTGTTTTATGCCCTCGCTTATCGGGGTTTTGGGGGTAAATCCCGTTAAAGCTTGCAAATCGTCAATATCGGCATATGTATCTGGCACATCACCCGCTTGCAAAGGTTGCATTGCGATGATTGCTTTTTTCCCTAACTGCTGTTGCAATTCATCAATCATTTCCATTAAAGGGGTTGGGTTGTTATTGCCAATATTCATTAATCGGTAAGGTGGATTTATTTCATTGGGAATTTTTGGAATTAATTGTTCAATGCCCGTGATAATATCATCTACAAAAGTAAAATCGCGTTGCATCTTGCCGAAATTAAAGACATTTATCGGCTCACCCGCAAGAATGGCTTTGGTGAATAAAAACATGCTCATATCCGGGCGACCAAAGGGACCATAAACGGTGAAAAATCTTAAACCCGTGGTTGGAATTTGGAATAAATGGCTATAAACATGCCCCATCAGCTCATTCGTGCGTTTAGTTGCGGCGTAAAGGCTAATCGGTGTGTCCACCCTGTCGCTTACCGCAAAGGGTAATTTCGTGTTGCCGCCATAAACCGAAGACGAAGACGCATATAATAAATGTTCCACGCCAACGGCACGGCACGCTTCAAGAATATTCAAGAATCCATCAATATTGCTTTTGGTATAGGCATGGGGGTTTGTTAGCGAATAACGAACACCAGCTTGCGCGGCAAGATTTACCACAAAATTTGGTTTGAAATCTTGAAATGCTTTTAACAACGAATCATAATCGGCTAAGTCGGCTTTGATGAATTTGTAATTTGGAAATTTTTCTAAAATCGCGCACCGCGCATATTTATATTTAACGGCATAATAATCATTAATTATGTCATATCCCATGACTTCATAACCATTATTAAGCAATCTTTTGGCTAAATGAAAGCCAATAAAACCGGCAGTCCCCGTTATTAATATTTTTTTATTCATAAATTAATGTTAATAAGCTTTGCAAAAAAAATCAAGAAAATTTTATTGAAATTATTGACTAAATTTTGAATCAATAATATTAAAAAGGAATGGTTAAAATTATTCATAAATTCATTACAATTTTAATTTGTTTTAATTTTATTTTTCCAATCGGAAATTCGCAAGATTTAACAGATTATTCAAGGCTTTCTGCCGAAGGTATCGTTGCATTTATTGATAAGTTATTGGAAAATCCAATTTATGTAGATAATTATATTAAACCTGTTTATGGTAAAAAAGATATTACCCCTGAAACACATCAATATATTACCGGTAATTTAATTTATAACGAAGCGGTAAAAATTGATAAGACGGCGGAATTATTAAAGGGGCAAGCTAAACAAGCATTAAAACAAAAATATTATGCTTTATTAGAAATTTCCAGCAACCGCGACTATCCCGAAGCCGATTTTGCGCTTGCGAACTTATATTTTGCGGGCGAAGGCGAAAAACAAGCCGATTTTAATATTGCCCTTAATTTTTATCAAAAATACCTGAATAATAATAAAGTTCAAGGCGATTTGAAGCTAATTTCTTTGGCAAAGGAGCGCATTGCATTTATTGAAAATTTAAAGAAAAATCAAACAGCTTTGCCCAAGCAAGAAGACAATAAAGTTGATTATTCGCAAATCCCCGCCGAAGGTATTATCGCGATTATTGATAAAAATGTTAAAAATCAGAATTTTATTGACCAAAAAATTAAACCATTATTCCCAAACCAAGAAATCAGCGCGGATTTAGTCAATTATGTAGCGGGTAAATATATTTATGACGAAGCCATTAAATTAGAATCTGTCATTGAAATTAATGCGCAAAATAAATCAAATGTAAAAAAATATTTTATTTTATTGGAAACGGCAAGCAATCGCCAATATTATTTGGCGGATTTTCGTTTAGGGAATATTTATTTTAGTGGTGAGAATGGCAAACAAGTGAATTTTAAAACAGCTTTAGATTTTTATAATAAAGCCCTTAATTCTAAATATCCAATTAACCCAAAAATTCAGAATTTGGCGAAATCGCGTATTGAATATATTAATTCTATCAATAAAACTGAGAGTAAATTTGCGAGTTCCCCTCAAAATAATGACGAGCAAGCTAATTTTAAAGATTTACCCGATTATAGCTTTTTAAATGCCGATGGCGTTATTTCGTCAATTCATAAGCTTGTTGCAGATGATAATTTCATCAGAACCCGAATTAAACCCATGGCGGGCGGCAAAGAAATTAATCAATCATTTTTAAATCAAATTGCTTATCGTTTAATATATGAGCAAGCCGTTGCTTTGGACGGAAATTTTGATGGTATCGCCGTTAATAAAAAAGATTTTATTTTTGCAAAATATATTAAATTATTAACCTATTCGGCTTCCCATGATTATCCAGAGGCAAATTTAAAACTTGGCAATCTATATTTTGCGGGTGAAGTTGGGCAAGTTATTGACTTGGATAGGGCAAAATCTTACTTTACTCGAGTTTTACAATTAAAAGACTCGGCGGATAATAAAATAATAAGTCTTGCCAATGAACGATTAAAGTTAATTGATAATATCAGAAAAGGTATTTCCAAACACCCGATTAATCCAGCAATACGAAATTAATTTTGACATATCGGTAAAATATGGTATATTACTTTTATGAATAAAATACGGCAAATTGAAATTAGTGAAAAGGGCGAATTTTGCATTATTTCGTTTAATAATGAACGAATTGCAAGGTTTCATGCTGTTTGGCTTCGCGATAATGCTTATGATGCCACTACAAGACACCCAAAAAATCAGCAACGGCTGATAACTATTGGCGACATTGCCCCAGACATGAAAATTAATGCGTGCAATATTATTAATGAATTTGAATTGGAGATAAAATTTTATTCGCCATCAAAAAATCTTAACGAAACTATCAAATATCATGCCGATTTTTTATGGCAAAATCGGTATGATAAAAATCACGATTACCCCGAATTTTCTTACCCTGAATATTATGAATTATGGGATAAAAATTTTTTAGGCGAATTGCCCCGAATTAATTATCAAGACGCACTTAACAGCGAATATTTATTATATATTTGGTTGGCAAATTTGCGCAAATATGGCTTTGCTTTAATGGCGGGTGCGCCCACGGCAAGCGGTTCTTTGATAAAAATAGCTGAGCTTTTTTCATTTGTGCGCCATACAAATTATGGGCTTTGGTTTGAAGTCCGCGCCGAAGTCAATCCCAATAATCTTGCATATACAAATTTAGGGTTGCAAGCGCATACTGATAATCCTTATCGCGACCCAGTGCCGACTATGCAAATTCTTCATGCCTTGGAAAATTCGGTAAATGGCGGGGAATCTATTATTGTTGATGGTTTTGCCGTGGCGCAAAAAATATATCAAGAAAACCCCGAATATTTTCGGTTATTATCACAATATAGCGCGCATTTTGATTATCGTGGCGATGATAACACAAGATTATCGGCGAAATTTCCGATTTTTGAAAAAAATATCTTGGGGCAATTGGATAAAGTGCGATTTAATAATCGTTCAGCATTTGCGTTTTGCGATATTCCATTTGCTGTAATGGGTGATTATTATCAAGCCTATCGGCGATTCGCCGAATATATTTCGGATTCAACCATGATGGTTGAATTTAAACTTAACGCAGGCGAGCTTTTTATCGTTGATAACACACGCGTATTGCACGCCAGACGGGAATTTACGGGCACGGGCAATCGCTGGCTTCAAGGGTGCTATCCGGACAAAGACGGATTTATTTCAAAATACACGATATTGAACGAAAAATATGGAAATAAATAAAACAAATTTCACCGAATTTTTTCGCCAATTACTGATTGAAAAGGGCGGTGATAGCTATTTGGGAGAGCAAGTGACGATGCAAGAACATATGTTGCAATGCGCCCATTTAGCCGTGCTTGCCAAAGCCGAAAATTATGAAATTATTGCGGCTTTGTTGCATGATATTGGGCATTATTGGGGGGAATTTGGGTGTTATTCGCCCGATGATACGCAAGACAAGCATCACGAAGTCAGTGGAAAAATTCTTGCCGATATGATATTTCCCAAGCCAATTGGCGAAATTATCGGCTTGCATGTCGCAGCAAAGCGGTATTTATGCGCCACGAATCAAAGATATTACGATGCTTTATCGCCCGCATCGCAACATACTTTAACATTGCAAGGTGGGGCATTTAACCCCCAAGAAGTTAAGGAATTTGAAAAAAACCAATATTATAAATCTGCGCTTAAAGTCCGCGTATGGGACGATAAAGCCAAAGTCCCCAATTTAATCACCCCCGATTTTGATTATTATATTCCGATATTGCATCAAATTTATGAATAATGGGTGATGGGGTTGTTATTTTAATTAAACAACTATTTTTGAATATTATGATATTAATTTTGTTCATTAAAAGTAATTTCATTTATATCTTTATTACAATTTACATTAACAATGGCACTTGAATTATTTACTTTTTCAAACTTAACATCTGTTGAATTTTCCCCAATAGGTTGTTCTTGCGCAATACTATATTGTTGTTTGTCAGGTTTATTTTCATTAAGATAAAAACAATATTTAAGATAAACTATATCTAACTTATTACTTAATTTTTTTGCATTTTCATAATCATTAATTAAAAAATTAAATAACTCAATGCCATTCTTATATTTAAAATACAAATCAGATGCTTTTTGTTTTGTCGTTTTTAATTCAATAATATAGACGAATAATTTATTATTTTTATATGCAATAACAAAACCCTCTGGAATTGAATCTTTTCGTGTTTTTTGCGATACAAATTTTTCTTTGGTTGTATTAAAGCTATTATGTGCATCTTCTGTCATTAAAGCGATAGCATTGCATTCTTGTGGTATTTTTATAGTAAGTTTGTTGAGATTATTTTGGAGGGCAATATTTTTTTCAAGCTGCTTTTTTGTGTTTCTATCCTTGTAAAAAACAATGGAATTATTTGTATCGGGTTTCATTACAATATCTGAATGAAAGAATTTTGCCAATTCATCTATTATCCCGTTCATTATTATTTATCTCGTTTTGCATCATTTAATTTATCAATGATGTCATTTTCTTTCATAATGGAATCCATAATTTCATCATTAAAATTTTCAATTCTAAATCCCAAATTAAAATTATCACGATTGGCTTCTTTTATAACTGATTTACCATTAATATTAATAATTTCATGCATTATTACATCATCTGGGTTTAACGCCGCACCAAAATCTTCATCATTTTCATCAATATTTAATGCCGATTTACGAATTAAATTGTTAATTTCGCGGGCAAACATAGTGCTGTGAGTTGTAATGAAAATATTGATGCCTTGGTTAATCAAAATACCGATTAATCGTGCTAATTTTCGTTGGTTGCCAATATGTAAATTTAACTCTGGTTCGTCAATAATTAATAAATCATCCTTTTGGGCGATATTATTAATATAAAAATTTAACATAGTCAATGCCCGAACACTACTAGATGATTTTTTTAAATCAAGCGATTTGTCATAACCATCTGGGCGAAATTGAATTTCCTTGGCATTATCGTCATAAATATATTTACCCTTTGCCATATTTTCAAATTGTTTTTGTATTAAAGCATTATTGTATAAAAAACTTTCTTGCTTAACTAATTTTTGTAATTCAGTTTTATTAAAATTAATATTGTCTTTAATCGGCATGGGGTATGAAATATCATCAATTAATCTATCCATTCGCCGAAATTCATTCTCGCGAAAAATTAGATTTTTGTTAAAACTTGGGTTGTTCGCCAACATAATTAAATGTTTTATAATAATTTGTCTATCAATTTTACCTGCAATATCAATTTTATGCAACGATCTTTCAATTAGTTTTAAAATATGCTCTAGCTCAGGTAAATACTTTTCAAATTGGGATATTTTTGTTATTTGCAATAATTCAAAATCATCCTCGTATAAATGCCTTAAACGCCCTCTGTCGGTCAAGCGATTTATTAAAAAACCAATTTCTTCAAAATCAAATTTATGGGCGAATATTTCCTTGCTTTGAATAAATTCACGAATATTTTGCAATGGTAAAACTTCGGCAAGCAACTGACTTAAAAATATAGAACCCAGCAAATTTTCATTTTCACGGCTAATCATTCGTATTTTATTTTTAACTTGATCTATATTTTTAAACATATCAATAAAAATCTGCGTTCCTGTTCGCTCCGCGCTTAGAATAAATGAATTTCCCAAAATATGATCCGTAAGCGAAGATATAATTCGCTTGTTTAATTGGTTTATAAAATATTCTTTTTTCCAAGATTCTTTTTTCCAAGCTTTTTTTAACTCTTCATAATTTTTAAATATAATTACAACTTCATCTTGACCGCTTGTTTTTGAAAATTCAAACTCATCATTCGTATATTTAAACTCTAATTTCTTAATTTCTGGTTGCGAATATTCAATTTTTAGTTCGGTGTTTTGATATAAATTTACGGGGGAATCACCAAACACATCATCACTGGAATTAGCAATAAAATCATTAGTTGCATTATCCAATTCTTGATTAATATCTCGCAAAAATTCCGTCAAATTTAACTTCATAATATTGGAATCAACCAACATTTCATCCAATTTCAAATCAATTTTAATATAATTTTTTAATAATTTCAAAATTCCATATAAAGTATATGTTAGATATGTTTTGCCTAAATTATTATCGCCCATAAGTATGGTTAATTTACCAAAGCGCAAATTTCCCTCTTGGTCAATTGGTCCAAGATTTTTTATGCATAGCTTTGTTATTCTCATAATTTATATATAGCTATTTTTAAAGAAAAGTCAATAAATTTTTAAATTATGCTGCAGCATGATGTTTATAAAACTATTAAATATTTAATAATCTTTTAATCTAAATGATAATGATTTCCCAAAATTTCGCGGTATAATTGTATGACAAGTTCCGCAATTTCATTGATTTTTGCAAAAAATTCAGATTCGGTATCTTGGGTGCAAATCTGCATGATGAATTTTTGTTGCGAATGGGTTAGTTCATGCCAATTTTTCGGCACAAGCCTAAGGGCGAAACCTAATTGCAAATAAAATTCATGGCATTTCGTTAAAATTAAAGCTTGATTTTCATTGATTATTCCGCAATTTTTCAATTGTTCTGGTGAATAATCTTGGCATAAAATTGGGAATTTATGGGCGTGAATTAAAACTAAGGCGCATGATATAAATTCCAATTGCATGGTGCCGCCCAATTTATTTTTGAAATCCCAAAAATCTGGTTTTTTGGCTTCTTGAATTTTTTGCAACATGCTATGGCATTCTTGGTGAATTTTTTGCTTGTCGCGCTTTTTTTGCAATATTTCATGAATGATTTTTTGTAATTTTTCTTTAAGGGCAGGTGGGGCATAAATGATGCGGGCTTTAACCAACGCCAATTCTTCCCAAACCCAAGCGCGGTGATGATAATATTCCGCCAAAGATTCAAGATTCACCGCCACTGCGCCGTCTTCGCCATCAGGGCGAAGCCTTGTGTCTATGCTCATCATCTTGCCATGCACGCCGATAGTATGAAAAAAATTACATAAGCGATTAATTAACTTTGTATAATAGCCAATACGGCAATTATTAGATGCTTCAAACACAAAAATACAATCATTATCCGATTGTGGCAACATGGTTTTCGTGGCTAATCTGCCAAAGGCAATAATAGCCAAATCATCGCCTTCGTCCGTTAAAAATTGCGAAGATTGATAATGATGAATAATTTGTGGCGTTGCAATTTGAAAAATTTTTTCGTGAATTTCGCTGATATTGGCGATAATTTTTGCGCTTTGGTCTTTTTTATCGGTGATATATTGCACGGCATTAAATAATAATTCAAAATAAACCCGCGCCACTTCAAGCCCTAAATATTCTATATATTCATTGTCATTGCAAGCAGATTTAATGACTTTTTCAGTATTCGCATCAAGATTATTGGCGATTAATGCTTCAATAATTAAGGGGTTTTCGCTGATAATCTTGCTTAAAAATGGAATTTGTTCCAAAATTGTAAAAATTTTCGCTAAAATATTGGGGTGGTTTATTAATAAAGCCAAAAAATCAACGCTGTGGGTAATAGATTGCAAATAAGAGTCAAAAAACTGCACGCTTTGCAAGGGATTATCGGTTAATTTTGCTTGATTGGCGATGATGGGAATGAATTTATTGATTAAATATTGTGCTTTTTCATGGCGCAACGCCCGATAAGGTGCTTGAATCCAATGATTAAATATTGCTGATAATTCATCAACTTGAGAATTTTCCAGTGAATTTTGATTTTGTTGTTGGTTGTTATGCAACCATTCGCCAAAATAATAATTTTCAATTTCTTGAATTTTATCAATGAAAAATTCTAACTTGTTAATAAAATTATTTGGGTTTTCGCGGCAAAAATCGCATAAAATCATCAGTTCTTGTATGGAATTGGGTAATTCATGAGTCTGGGCGTTATTCATCATTTGTAATTTATGTTCAATATGGCGATAAAAATAATATGCTGAACGCAGATATTGGTAATGTTCGTCCGAAATATGATTATAACTATATAATTTATCAAGCGCAGCCATGGAAGCACGGCTATGCAGATAGCGATTTCTGCCACCATAAACTAATTGCATAGCTTGGATAATAAATTCAATGGCGCGAATACCGCCCCAGCCTAGTTTGATATTAAATCCAAGTATGCCATCAAATTTTGGAATTTGGCTAATAATTCGGGCGCGAATTTTACCTATTTCATCATATGCCATATAATTATAATTTTTATGAAAAATAAACGGGTGTAATTTCGTTAAATAATCCTCGCCCAACGCCAAATTGCCAGCATGGGGGCGGGCTTTAATATGCGCCATGCGTTCCCAAAACGCGCCATTAGATTGATAATACCGCAAGGCAGATTCTTTGGAAATAATTAACGGCGTGATTGAAGGGTCGGGGCGCAACCTTAAATCAGTGCGAAATACCATGCCTTGGTCGGTATATTCATTAAGAATTTTCATAAAATCAATACCAGCGCGTCTTAATTGTATGCCAATATTTTCAGGCGATTTTATGCCAATTTCGGCTTCGTCATAAATTAAGATGCAATCAATGTCCGATGAAAAATTTAGCTCATTCGCGCCCAATTTACCCATTGCGATGGAGAAAATAGCTTGCCCATTAGTAATGATATTATTGGTTTCAAGCATATGGGCAATCTTGCCAAGCGCGACTTGGACACAAGCATCGGCAATTTTGCTGTATATTTGGGTGATATATTCAAAATCAAACTCTTGGCTTAATTCGCCCAATCCAGCGATAAATTGCGCTTGGTGTTTTAGTGTGCGCAATTGCGATTGAATTGCAATAATTGAAGAATCTAAATTAATTTGTTTGATTTCTTGTATTAAAAATAACAATATTTCATTTATTGGCATGGTATTCAAATAATTTCCTAGAATCTCGCCATGATTTTCATAACAATTGCGAAAATAATCGCTATGGCTAAGTGCAAAGATTAACAAGTCATTATAATGCGTTGATTTAATTGAAGTTTTATTGATGATTTCAATTGCTAATTCGTGATTTTTATCATAATGGCGCATGGTCAAGCCTGATGCAACTGATTAAACGCCCATAATCGCCATATTGATGATGCACAGCATATCGGTTTGAAAAAAACAAATCAGGGCGCGAATATGTATCCATACCAAGCCAATGAACAGACGCGATGGGGAATTTATTAATCTGATTAATTAGGAATTGTGGTAAATTAAATTGATATTTATTATTATTTTTTGCAATAAAAAATTCCGCATAATTGCCTTCGTTCATAAAATTTTCGGTAAATTCCGCGCCAACTTCATATGATTCTTGGGTAATTAAAGCCCCAATTGCGGCATGAATTTGCGAATATTTTGCCCCTAATTCTTGCATCTTATCCAATGTATCGGCAACCACGCCATATAATGCACCCTTCCACCCTGCGTGAGCCGCGCCAATAACCCGTGCAATCGGGTCAATAAATAATATGGGGGCGCAATCAGCGGTAAGAATCCCTAAACTAATATTAGGTAATTTAGTAGCCATGCCATCGGCTTGCAAGCGGGTTGTTAAATCAGTATCTTCATCAATAATAACGGCTTTATTGGAATGATATTGATAAAGCGACACTAAATGATTTGCGCCCATATCAATCCTAACTAATTCGCGGTTTAATGCCACGGTTTCCGCATCGTCTTTTGAACCAATTCCACAATTAAGCCCTTGATAAATGCCTTTGCTTTTGCCACCTTGGCGCGTATAAAAACCATGTATTGCGGGAAAATCACGAATAGTTAATTTATTAAGCATCAACATCCTTAATAAATTCTGATAAAGCCTCACCCATTAGGTAATGCGGGTTATTTAAGGAATTATATTCAAAATTTTCGGCAACTTTTTTGCCCAATAAATAATAGGAATTATCAGCATCAGCGTGAAATTTAAGTTCAGGTAAAATTCTGTAATGGTCATCAAATTCAATGGTGTTGCGCGCGTCATCTTGGGAAACCATTAATTCATGCAATTTTTCACCGGGACGAATGCCTTTTATTTCAAAATCGCCGTTCGGATTCATGGCTTTGGCTAAATCAGTAATACGAATTGAAGGAATTTTTGGAATTAATATCTCGCCATAACCCATTGAATTAAAAGCTTTTACCACCATGCCCACGCCTTGTTCAAGGTTTATTATAAACCTTGTCATTCGTTCATCGGTGATGGGTAAATTCTTTACGCCTTGTTTTATTAATCGGTTGAAAAGCGGTATAACCGAACCACGCGAATTAATCACATTGCCATAGCGCACAACGCCAAATTTAATATTCGTATCGCCCGTTAAAAAATTAGCCGAAATAAAAATTTTATCGCTGGCAAGCTTGGTTGCGCCATAAATATTAATCGGATTGGCGGCTTTATCGGTTGATAAAGCGACAATGCGCCGAACTTTATTGCGAATTGCCACTGACACGATATTTTGCGCGCCGATAATATTGGTTTTTACCGCTTCAAAAGGGTTGTATTCTGCGGCGACAACTTGTTTTAATGCGGCGGCATGGACAATAAAATCTACACCACGAAAAGCAAAATCAAGCCGCGCTTCATCACGCACATCGCCCAAGAAAAAACGCAAGCATGAATATTTTTCATGCCCTTGCCATTTTTCGGCTAAAACAGATTGTTTTAATTCATCACGCGAATATATGATTAGTTTTTTTGGTTTGGCTTTGTCCAAAATCGTTTCGCAAAACCGCGACCCAAATGAACCCGTGCCACCAGTTATTAAAATAACCTTGCCGTCAAAGATTCTGTAATCGCGCGCTTGTGCGAATTGGTGAATCATGATTTGATTCTTTCGTGTTTTGGATCATACCACGCCGATAATTGGGCTTGAGCTGGATATTCAACGCAAGCAATATCAATGGTGAATTGTGCATTTTTGATAAATTCCGCATCAACCCCATCGGGATTCGTAATATAACCCATGCCGATTGACCTGCCAATGCGGTAGCCAAACGCGCCCGAAGTAATATTACCGACCATTTTGCCGTGATTCATAATCGCTTCTTCGTGATAGAATAGGGGGGGATTGTCTGATTCGGCTAATTGAAATTGCACTAATCGGCGGGTAATTTTGCCTTTATTCGCATCGCGTTCGCGCAGCATCGCATCACGCCCCACGAAATCACCCTTATTTAAGTCAGCCGTGAAAGCCAAACCAGCTTGCCATAACGAATCGTGCATCGCCATATCATGCCCAAAATGGCGGTATCCCTTTTCCATACGGCAACCATTCAAGCAATGATAGCCCGCGGGTTTAATGCCAAATTCAGCCCCAGCTTCAAGGATTTTTTCAACAACATGTTCTGCAAAATCTGCTGATATGTAAATTTCATACCCTAATTCCCCAACATATGTTAATCTTGTTATACGCACTTGGGCATAGCCAATATCCATTAAACGGCTTGTGCCAAAGGGGAATTTTTGATTTGAACAATCCTCTTTGGTAAGTTTTTCTAATAATTTGCGTGAATTGGGACCCATAATGCCGACCATGGGCAAGCCCGCCGTGGCATTAAATGCAACCGCATTTTTGCCCTTAATTGCTTGGTTCAAGCGATGCCAATCGCGATTTTCAACCGCAGACCCAGTCACAACCAAGAATTTTACTTCGCCAATACGGGTAATGGTTAAATCGGCAACTATGCCACCAAATTCATTAAGCCATTGCGTATACACAGTTTGCCCAAGCGCAACATCAATTTGTGATACGCTGATATAATTTAAAACTGATAAAGCATCTTTGCCTTCAACGATGAATTTACCAAAACAGCTTTGGTCATAAATTGCCACGGAATTTTGTGTTGCTTGGGCTTCTTGAAGGGCGAATTTATGCCAATTTTGCCGACCCCATGAATATTCATAACCCCATTTTTCGCCAACGGGGGCAAACCAATTGGGGCGTTCCCAACCGCCAGCTTCACCCATAATCGCATTAAATTTTTGCAACCAAGTTTGATGCCAAACCGAACGGCGCGCCCCGCGGGCAGTCTCATATTGCCGATAAGGGTAATGGGCTTGATATAATAAACCCAAAGTTTCCACCGTGCGATCATATAAGAAATTTTTATTATTGGTGTATGAATGTAATCTTGAAGGTTCATTGCCGTTTAAGTCTTCGTCTGGGCGACCATTTTTCACCCATTGCGCCAACATTTTGCCTGCGCCCGGTGAAACTTGAATGCCCGTGGAATTAAACCCAGTGCAAATAAAACAACCTTTGAGGTTAGGCGATTCGCCAATATGAAATTTATCATCAGGCGTAAAAGATTCTGGTCCATTAAACCATAATTTCCACCCTAATTTTTCCATAAAGGGCATACGATTCATTGCCATTTCCATAACATGCCCAAATTGGTCAATATCTTCGGGCAGTGTTTCAAATTTATGGTCGGGCGATATGCCGTTCATGCCCCAAGGCTTTGCAACTTTTTCAAACCCGCCGACTAATAATTTTCCTGCGTCTTCTTTGTAATAAGCCTCTTCGTCTGGAACACGGATAACAGGCATTTCACGGGGCACCGCAATTGAAGGCTCACTTACGCAATAGTAATGTTCGGCGGCGTGAAGTGGGACATCTACGCCAATTTTTTTGGCTAAATCCCTTGACCACATACCGCCACAAACCACGATTTTATTGGTGCGAATTTCGCCAATATTCGTGATGACTTTTTGAATTACGCCATCTTCAACAATAATATCTTCAACCAAGCAATTTTCAAAATATTGTCCGCCTTTTGCTTTGGCTTCACGCGCCATGGCGTAAGTATAACCAGTCGGATCTAATTGTCCATCTTCGGGGGTAAATAATCCACCGACAACATTTTCAGGGTTAATATAAGGAAATTGCTTGATAAATTCTTTAGGGTCGTTGTAAATATCAATTTTCGTGCCTTGCTTCATGCAGATTGAAGCTAATCTTTTGAATTCTTCCATGCGTTCATGATTTAAAGCCACCGAAATTGAGCCATTTTGCTTAAAGCCAATATCGTGATTTTTTTGTAAATCGGTCATAAACTCTAAACCATATCGTTGCATTCTGGTTAAGCTGTGCGCCATACGCATCGTGCCCATAAGCCCCGCCGCGTGCCATGTTGTGCCACAAGTTAATTCCTTGCGTTCGCATAAAACAGCTTCAAACCCTAAATCAACTAAATGCCAAAAACACGATACGCCAACCGCGCCACCGCCAATAATTACAACTTGCGCTTTATTGGGCAAATTTTTTGAATTTTCTTGTGTCATTTTTATCCCTATTATTGTTAAACAAATATAATTTATCACTATTTATATATTTTGCAAGCACGAAATTTCAGATTTTTGCATTCGTTAAAAATAAATTTACAAGCATAATAAAATTTGTTAATATTAATTAAAATGTGAGTTGTGAAGTTTTCTAATTTAATTTAGTAAAAGGAAATTTAGCGATGATAATAAATAAATATTTGAAAAATATTGGAATTATTTTTAAGTCCGAAGTTTTGCGCGGTGAAAATAAAGGCATTTCTAATTATTTGCGGAATCAAGGATTGGTAATAAATTATGGATTTCATATTTTAAATACCGCCTTGATTGTAATTTCATTTATGTTTGTGTTTGGCTATGAAAAAACGGCGCAGGCATTTTATCCAGTTATACAATATTTTGATGGAATCCAATTATTAATATTTAATGATAAATTTAATTATTTATCAGAATTTATGTTGATTTATATTATATTAACACCAACTTATCTTTTTGCATTTATGGTGTTATTTTATTACGATAAAAAGCATAAATTTAAACCATTTATTGATTATGAATATGCAGAATTAAGAAATAGATTCCACCCAATAAGTAATATTTATTTTAAGGGCAAATATATCCCTGAAATAATGACATATAGTAAATTTGCAATTGGTTTATGGTTTTATTATGGTTTTTTCGGTCTTTTATTTAAGTATTTAATGATTTCTTTGATTGCCATAATATTTGAAATTGAACCATTAAATAAATTATTGTTATTTACTAAGGATAGAAACAAACAAATTATTTTATTTGATATTGAGATAAATAATTTATTAACAAATGCAGTTTTATTTATTATTCCAATGATAATATTTATAATATTATTATCGGTTAACTTTAAGTATAAATCAAAACTACATTTTGGAAATTAAAGAGGTAATGAGGTTTAAATGACCAATGAATCATTAGAGACAAATCAAAACGGGCTCTTGAATAAAATCAAGGCAACGGTATCGCGTATGAATCCTGAAATTGCAGAGAAAAAGCCTTTAAGATATGAGAAAATGATTGGGCTTAATAAAAATTTAGATTTAAGTAATTTAAATATAATTGAGAAAACTATCTATTACATACTTGATTTTCTTGCTTTTTCTAGGTTAAATTATTATTACTATGCTTGCGTTACTGTATTATGTATGAATTTGGAAATTTTAAATTTGTATATTTATCATTTTATATTTGGAATATTGCCAAAAATTTCAGACTTATTCGTAATTTATTGTTTTATCGCTTTGTTGTTATTTTTTAACTTATCTGTTTTCATAGTTTATTATTATGAACATAAGGCTGGATATAAGTTTAGCTGGATAATATACGCAATTATTCAAGATTTGAAAAAACTGAGTATGAAGCTATACTTTATGTTCGGTTTATTATTTGTATTATTTTTTCCAGTAATTTTTATGATAGTAAAATAAGGATAAATTATGACTAATTTTTTTATATTCTAACCAATGCCTTTATGGCAAAAATTATTAGGTCTAAAAATAAATATTGAAAGCCATAATCTTATGCAAAAATGACTATCAATAATTTTTAATTTCAGATTTTTGCTTTTTAAGTGGCATTAAAGAAAATCGCGCATAAACATCTATAAACCATTGATATAATACAAAATATGAAAAAAAATAGCCCCAATAAATTGGGGCTATTTCATAAGGAGGGTAATTTAATTAAAATTAAGCAACAAAGTTTTTGAATGCTTTGTCGGTTGAAATTTTCCAAAATTGTTGAAAAGGACGATGCGTGTCATTCGCAACTTTGGTTAAGTTTTCGGATAAATTTACAGAATCTTTGACTAATTCTTCAATTTTACCTTGCACCATGTTTTTGCTGACATCGGCAAATTCTGATGGGGTTTTAACTTCACTTAAAGTTTTCATTGCGTCTGAATTGGCAATAATTGCTTTTTGTGTGAAATTCATGAAATTGCGGGTTAATTCTTCCATGCCTTTTGCAAAAATAGTTTGCGCTTCAAAAGATGCGTTAATTACATCATTTTGAAATTTTGTCATTTCTTCTAAATTTTTCTTGGCGGTTTCGTTAACTTTTTGTGCTTGTTCTTTTTGGTTGCTTAAAGTTTTTTCAACAACCGCGCGACCTGCTTCAACAACAGATTCAGCGTTAATATCAAGTGTTTTTGCCATTTTTTTCTCCGTAATGGTTGGTTTCGTTTATATTCACAATATAATATGATAATCATCATTTGTCAATTATTTTTTTGTGCAGTGCAATATATTTTCATTTAATCATTATATTTCAATAATATAAAGTTTTGCATTTGCAATATATTTATTATGCCCACGCATTTTTTATTAAACCGATATGCACTAATTCATGGGGTTTTTAATTTTAAACTCCCCATTATATTCTGCGCAATGCTTGCCCTAAGCCAAGCAACTCGGCAAAGCCGAGGCGGTAGTTTATAACGAATTGCTTTAATTTTATTGGGGAAACTGGGGTAAATCAAAGAAATATTAAACCAACAATTCCAATTAAGCAAATAATATTACTAACCATGGTTAATAAAAGGAACTTTTTAGTAGTTTCAAATTTTTTATTAGTATTTTCTAATGCTAATTTTAATTGATTATTTTCATTGGATAAATTATCTATTTTATCTTGAATAGTTTTAAATAAAATTTCAATTTTTTCTTTATCTTTTTGTTTAGTTAATAAACCAGTCAAACTTAATACAGCTGGTTCAATTAATGGTGCTAATGCTACAATAGTCGCCAATGTCATTATCTTTCTCCTTTTAATTTTGATAATTCTGCTTTTAATTTTATGTTTTCATCTTCTAGGTCTTTAATAGTGCTAACGGGACTATTATATTTTTTCCAGAGTTTATCAATTTCTTCATTGTCCATTTTTAAGATAAAATCAGAAAATTTATAAATAAAATTCAAACCTTCTATTTTTAAATTATCATTATTATGACAAAAAACTTCAAGAAATTTAATTAATTCTTGACGAATTAATTTTATAATTCTCCCCTTTATCCCAGCCCAATCTATAATCTTGTCTTCAATATATTCTGATAATCCACCCCAAATGCTCATAATAAATTCTCCCGCAATTAAATTAAAAATAATTGTAATTTTCTTTTTTGTCAAGCTTTAATAATGACAATTTTATAGGCGCGCGAATATCTAGAATTTTTTAAGATAAAAAAATATTATTGCCATGCGTCTCTTATTAAACCGATATGCACTAATTCATGGGGTTTTGGCTTGCCATTAAAGCTTATGATTCGGGGTTTAGCAAATTTTTCAGCCGATAAAATCATTTCTTCGCCGCGTTTTTCCAAAACTCCGAATTTAAATGATTGCACAAGGTCGGGAAAATGCTCGTCAAGATATAAAACATGCTTTAATTTTGGCGCAATCCAAACTTGGTCGCCACCGGGAAAATCACGCAATTGCGGGTAATTTGCAATAAATTCATTAAAAATATGCCGCATTGTCCCTTTTTTAATCACAACGCATGCCGAAGCAAATTTCGTATTCATCCAATGAATATAATCTTGCCAACAAGCGATTTCTTGAGTGTTTTTCAGCGCAAATTCAATAACATCGGTTAAATCGCGTTGAATAATTTGATCTAAATCAAGATAAACCAGCCAGCCTTCGGGGCATAAATCCGAATAAACATACATTTTATTCCACCAGCCATAAAATAGTTGCGGAATAGGAATCGGGGTAATTTGCGGGATTAAATTTTGCGGCGTATCCGAAAAGCAATAAGCTTGAAAATTCATTTGGCAATTGCGCTTGAACGAATTATATAATTTATTCGCATATTCCGAATGGTATGCTTGGGTTTGCACCATAATAAGTGAAAAATCAGTGGTCATTACGGCTTTCCTTCCAAATAATTGATGGGGTTGCTTGGTCTTGCAGAATATTAGGCTTGGTAATTTCAACTTCGCAATTTAGGATATTATCAAGATTTAAGCAAAATCGGCAAATTTCTTGGGCAAGCGTTTCCAATAATTCTACATGCGGCATGGTTTCTAAGGTTTTTAGGAAATTAAAAATATCATCATATCGCCCAACATTTTGAATATTGGGTATTTTTGGCTTTAAAACAGAGCATTTCAGCGAAATAATCACGGATTGATGGGCGATTTTTTCATAATCAAAAAAGCCAATTTTTAAATTACAATGAAAATTATTAATTAAGATAAGGTATGTGTCGTTCATATGATAGTATTATCAATATTTACCCATATAATCAACCATTAAATCATGCAATTTCAACGAATCATACAAAATCGGCAAAAGCCATGTATAATGGCGATAGTCAATCTTACTCCTGATAGTTTTTCGGGTGATGGCATATTGCACAGCGATGCCCCGATTTTACGGCATATTACGCATTTATTGCAATCTGGCGCAGATTTAATTGACTTAGGGGCAGAATCTACAAGACCGGGCGCGCAAATTATTGATGCGCAAACCGAACAAGCAAGACTTTTGCCGCAATTAAAATCCATTCGCCAAGAATTTCCACAATTATTAATTTCTGTTGATACTTACAAGCCAAGCACCGCCAAAAAGTCTTTGGATTTGGGCGCAAATATTATTAACGACATTAATGGTTTTGGCGACCCAGAAATGGTGCAAGCCTGTATAAGTGCCGAACAAATTATAGTCATGCACAATAACGCAAAGTTTCGTAAAACTTTTATTAATTCATATCAAACTGATGATAAAAATCATGCTTCTGTGCCGAATATTTTAGATTTTTTTGTTGATAAAATAAAATTTCTCCAAGAAAATTCTTACCAAAAATCTCAAATAATCATTGACCCGGGCTTGGGTTTTGGCAAGACTATCCCCGATTCCATGGAAATTATCGCAAATTTGGCGCAATTTGCGCAATTGGGTTGCGCCAGTCTTATCGGGGTAAGCCGTAAAAGCTTTTTGGGTAAAATTTGCGGGCGAAATATTAACGAACGCATGGCGGCGTCTTTATCAGTGTGCGCCAATGCTTTTCATGCGGGCACGGAAATTATTCGCGTGCATGATGTCAAAGAATCGTTTGATTTTCTTAATGCTACCCAAGCGATTGCGTCAAGATATAATAATATTTGTTATATAGCACTAGGTTCAAATTTGGGTGATAAACACGCAAATTTAGCGAAATGTCATGAATATTTGCAAAAATTAGGGAATATCACGCAATTTTCAAGCATTCATAGCACCGAAAACCCTTATTTAGTCAATCAACCTTTATTCGCCAATCAAGTCATTGCCTTGCAAACAAATATAGAACCGCCCGTGCTTTTGAATGAACTTAAAAAAATAGAATCAATGATGGGGCGCGATTTTAACGAAGTGCGTAATGGACCACGCATTATTGATTGCGATATTATCGCATTTGGCGATTTAATTTATGCCGATGAAAATTTGCAAATACCGCATAAAATGGCGCAAATGCGCGATTTTGTGCTTAAACCCATGGCGGAAATTGCGCCATATTACCGATTTCGTGATTCTGGATTTAATGTTTTAGAATTATTAAATAAAATAAATAATTGAAAGATATAAATATTAATGAATATTTCATTGCTTTTTTTAAGCCTTTTTTTAGGATTTATTCATAGTTTTGATGCCGACCATATTTTTACCATTACGGCGTTAAACAGCGAAAAAAAATCAAAATTTCAGCAAATTAAAAATGCTTTATTTTGGGGAATCGGACATGCGGGCACGATAATTTTATTTGCGATATTATATTTTATTATTCAAGAATTTTATAATTGGCAATTAAATGAAAATTTAGAATTTTGGTTTGATTTAATTGTTGGTTTGACAATGTTTGGCATGGCAATATTCATCATAAAACGCCATAGCCATCATTTTCATTGGCATACGCATCGTGGCAAAATTCATTGGCATTTTCATAATCATCAAACAAATAATGATTCGCACCATCACCATCAACATGGTTATTGGCAATCGTTATTTATGGGTTTTTTGCATGGTTTAGCGGGTTCAACGCCAATAATTATTATCATGTTGCAAAAATCTTTGGGAAAAATTGCCAGCTTGGTCAATATCAGCGTGTTTGCATTCGGCACGATTTTAGGAATGATAATTTTTTCAGGAATATTTGCGATTCCGATGCAGTATTTACGGCATAATCATCAAAAAATCTATTTTTTCAGCCGAATTTTTTGGGCTTTGGTCATGGCAGTCGTTGGCTTTAATTTGATTTTCGGTTTTTTTTGGTAATTTATTGATTGCCGTATACTTAATTTTTATTGTGGTATTGATTCAAAAATTACCATTGCTTGCGCCATGCCAGATTCATCGGTTAAGGAAATATGAAAATGGGCAATTTTGCCTTCGCCCATTAAGCTTTGCGCAATTTGCCAAGTTTTATTATGTAATTTGAGCGTAGGCTTGCCAGAAAGCAAATGAATAATTTCAATATCCCGCCAAGCGACACCATGGCGAAAACCAGTGCCGATTGCCTTGGATAAAGCCTCTTTGGCGGCAAAAAGCATCGCATATCGCCTATAAGATTTATCCAAACCGCGCTTATCGCAATAGGCTTGTTCATGCGCGGTGAAACAACGATTTTTAAATCTTGCGCCAAATTTATTGCATGCCGCTTCAATGCGGGATATTTTGCATAAATCTGTGCCAATACCGATAATCATTTTAAATTTCCCCGGCAATCACGCGTTTAATATCGCTTATGCCTTGAATTTGCGCCATGGCTTTCATTAATTCTTGCAATTGATTTAAGTCAATAACTTCAACTTCTGTTAAAATTTTAAAATAATCCGAATTTCGTTCAATAAATTTTAAATCCGAAATATTGCACCCAAATTCAGCGATGATATTGGTAATGCGCGATAACATGCCCGGGCGATTGCCCAAATTTAATGTAATTTCCGAAGTAAAAATTGTGTTGTAATTTTTGCGTTTTTCCCAACGAATCACCCGCATTCTATCTGGATATGCTTTATATTGTGCAGTTTTTGGGCATTCTTGACGATGAATTGTCAATGATTCGCCTAAATTAACAAACCCAATGATATTATCACCCGGAATTGGCAAGCAACAAGTTGAAAATTTCACACCCGCCCCCGGGGTAAAATTATTGACAATAATTGGATTTGCGCTGGAAATATTTTTAACTTCAAAATTATTTTTATAATGGGGGAACATCGCCACCAAGACATCTTTGGCGTTAATGATGCCTTCGCCGACTCGTTGAAAAATTGAAACCGAATTTTTGGCATTAAATGCTTTATACGCAAGTTGTAAGTGAGATTTGCGGATTTGCAAGCCATATTCATTTAATAATCGGTATAATTCATCGCGCCCGATTTTGATATTTTGTTCCGAATTTAATTCGCGCAACCGCCGATTTATTGCATTTTTTGCGCGGTGTGTGCTGACATGGCTAAGCCATTCTTGTTTTGGTTCGCCCTTGGCGTTAAGAAATATTTCAATTGTATCACCAGTTTTTAATTTTGTGTCAATTAATCTTCGTGCGCCGTTGACTTTGGCATAATCATATTTATTGCCAATTTTTCGTTCATGTAAGGCATATGCAAAATCTAAAACCGATGCGCCAACAGGCAATTCTTTCATTTCATGTTTGGGGGTAAAGACAAAAATTTTATCTTTATATAATGATAATTTTGCAATTTCCTTAAAGTCAACCGAATTACCATCATCAATGGAATCAATAATTTGTTTTAAGAAATTAAGGCTATCTTGGCGCGATTCCACCAAAGCTGTGCCATGTTTATATGCCCAATGCGCCGCAATGCCATATTCAGCAAATTGGTGCATTTCACGGGTGCGAATTTGCACTTCAATGCGCTTGCCAAGCTTATCATTTACAATCGTATGGATTGATTGATAGCCATTGGATTTGGGGCTGGAGATATAATCTTTGAATCTGCCGGGCATGACCTTGCAATGTTCATGAACTTTACATAAAGCTTTATAGCAATCCATGACATTATCCGTGATGATGCGAAATGCCATTATATCCGAAAGATTTTCAATTTCCATATGCTTATTGTGCATTTTATTGTAAATAGAATAGGGGTGCTTTTTGCGTCCGCGAATTTGGCATGGCAAATTAATTTCTTCCATCATTAAATTTAGATTGCTGATGATTCTTTCAACTTCATCAACATCATATAATTCATCAAGTCGGTTATTAATATATTCATAATGCTGGTTGTCTAAGACTTGAAATGCAATATCTGCCATTTCATCGCCCCACGATTTTAGCCCGATTCGTTCGGATAAAGGCACATAAATATCAATCGTTTCTTGGGCTTTTTGGCTTTTTTTATCAAAATTTTGTATGTAATTTAAGGTGCGCATGTTATGCAATCTGTCCGCAAGCTTGACAATTAAAACCCTGACATCTTGCAAGGATGCTAAAATTAATTTACGCAGATTTTCACCTTGAACGGCTTGTTTATTTAATTGTTTGTTTACCTCATCAATTTTGGTTACGCCGTCCACTAAATTTTTAACTTCTTCGCCAAATTTTTCTTGAATTTCTTCTAAGGTTGCGTCTGTGTCCTCCACCGTGTCATGCAGTAATCCGGTTAAAATAGTCGGAATATCCATTTTTTTTTCGGCTAAAATTGCGGCAACTGACAAGGGGTGTATAAAATAAGGTTCACCGGAAGCGCGTTTTTGATGCTGATGTTTAGTCAAGGCAAAGACATAAGCCTTATTCAAAATTGCTTCATCGCAATCTTGAATATATTCGCTTACTCTTTCTACTAACTCAAATTGACGCAACATATTTTTTCCTAATATATCCTGATTCCCCAATAGTATTAAAAATTATCATCGCTAACGGGATTAAATATTTTAAGTTTAAGAGGGATTTTTTCTCTGTGCTAACGCAACAGCTCAAAATCCCCCTTAACAACCCCCTTTATAGTCAAAATTTGACCAATAGTTTTATTTTAAATCTATTGGGTATTTTGACTATTTATTGTTAAATAATATCAAGTTAACTCAGAAATACAAGAAAATTTTTAATTACTCATTTGTATACTTGTTTTAATAATATTAATATGATATATTTTATTAATGAACAGATGAAGTATTTGAGCATTTTGAGTGTGTTTTTAACCGATTAGTTCACAGAAAAAACTTAATGCAACAAACTATATACTTGTTTTAATAATATTAATATGATATATTTTATTAATGAACAGAGTAATTGGATTTGACTTTATCAGGGGTTTATGCGCTTTGGGGGTGGTTTTGCACCATTTATCGCATTGGCTCGGCGGACCGGCATTTGTAAATTTTGGCATTTATGCCGTTTATGCTTTTTTTGTGTTAGCAGGCTCGTCGCTTTATATTGCTTATTCGCATAAAATAAGCTCTGACAAAGGCTTAATTGAATATTACACTGGGCGCATCGGCAGGATTTTACCTTTATTTATACTAGTCACCATCTGTTATATGGCTTTGTCAATTTTAGAAGGGCGCATTTCAATCAACGAAGTAATGAAATTTTTCATTAATGCCAGCTTGATTTTTGGTTGGGGCAATCCCGGACAATTCGCCATTATAGAAGGCGGATGGTCGTTGGGGATAGAATTTGTATTTTATATCTCGTTCCCGATGATTGTAGTTTTTGCCCGCAGTAAATTTTGGCTATGGTTGGCAGTGTTATTATATTTAAGCCAGCAAATTTATATTCAACTTATTTTTGCGTCCGGTGATTTAAAGGAAAATTGGGTTGATTATACGCAATTTTTAAGCTTTGCTTTTTATTTTTTTATGGGCGCAGTGATTGGCGAGCGAATCATTAAAAAAGACTTGCCAGCTAATTCCAATTTAATGGCATTAATTTTTAGTATATGCTTGGCAATTATTATAATTTGGTCGCCAGAATATACCGAAGAAACTCTTTTGGGGGCAAAGGGAAAAATCTTGCCGTTAATCAGCGTATTATTAATTTATTGCGGCGTGTATATTCAAGCACCTGAATCAATTAATAAAATTTTTCGTTTTTTGGGCGATACAAGCTATGGATTATATTTATTTCACCCGTTAATTTTCTTTTTTATCGTGCGGGTTATTTATTGGAAACCCGAAAATGATTTGTTATTCGGGGCAATAATCATTGCTGCTTCGTATATAGTTGCCTATTGTTCCGTGCATTATTTTGAAACTCCTGTTAAAAATGCTTTTAAAAATTGGGTAAAATCAAAATTATGAGGGTATAATTTTCTTAATACGCGATTTTTTATAGATTAATATTAGTTATTTTTGAATAAAAACGACACTTTATTGAAAAAAATTATAGTAAATCTTAAATATATATTTACATTTACCAAAATTAATATATAATAAAGTTAATGAAAATTTTAGGTTAAAGGAATAGGGGCTTTATGACTAAATCTGAACTTGTTGAACGATTATTAATTAAATTTCAATATCTTACACGCAAAGATGCGCAGTTAGCTGTTGATGTTTTTTTCAAGGAAATTCGCGAAAACTTACTGAACGATAGGGAAATCACGATTCGTGGTTTTGGGACTTTTTTTAATAAAAAGCGTAATAAGGCAATTGCCCGCAACCCACGAACGGGTGAAAAATTAACGATTGAAGCGCGTAAATTGCCTGCATTTAAAGCTGGAAAGAAAATTATATCCAGAATGAATGATTAATTTTTTAAAAAAATAGTTTTATTTTCAAAAAGAATAATATATAATTTAGCTAATTTAAATTTAAAAAAATAAGGATACTAAATGCTTGATAAAGAATATACCCAAGGAGTCTATAAAGATTCCATAGCTTATCATCGTGAAAAACCATTTGGAAAATTACGGATTCAACCGACAAAAGCCATGGCGAATCAACGCGATTTATCCTTGGCTTATTCACCGGGTGTTGCGGGTCCTTGTAAATTAATTGAAGCTTATCCCCATGAAGCCGCGCAAATGACGGCAAGGGGTAATTTAGTTGCCGTTATATCCAATGGCACCGCCGTTTTGGGGCTTGGCAATATCGGGGCTTTGGCATCAAAACCCGTGATGGAAGGCAAAGCTGTCTTATTTAAAAAATTCGCCGATATTGATGTTTTTGACATTGAAGTTAATGAAACCGATATTGATAAATTTGTTGCGATAGTTGCATCGCTGGAACCAACTTTTGGCGGAATAAATCTTGAAGATATTAAAGCACCTGAATGTTTTCATATTGAACGGCGATTAAAACAAATCATGAAAATTCCAGTATTTCATGATGACCAGCACGGCACGGCAATTATTGGCGGTGCGGCGGTGCAAAATGCCATGGAATTAACGGGCAAAGATATAAGCAAAATCAAAATTGTTTGCTCTGGTGCTGGGGCGGCAGCTCTTTCAAGTCTTGATTATTTGGTTGCCATGGGCGCAAAAAAAGAAAATATTTTCGTTTGCGATAAAGAAGGCTTAGTATGGTCTGGGCGCAATACTGGCATGGATGAATTTAAATCCGTTTATGCCCGCAACGATTTTCATAAAAATCATTCTTTATTAGAAGTGATTGATAATGCCGATGTTTTCTTGGGGCTTTCCGCCGCCAAAGCAATGACGCAAGAAATGGTCAAGAAAATGGCAAAAAATCCCTTGATTTTAGCCCTTGCCAATCCAGAACCAGAAATTCGCCCTGAATTAGTAAAAGAAGTTCGCGATGATGCTTTAATTTGCACGGGTCGTTCTGATTACCCAAATCAAGTTAATAATGTTTTGTGTTTTCCGTTTTTATTCCGTGGTGCGCTTGATGTTGGCGCAACCCAAATTAACGAGGCAATGAAATTAGCCGCAGGCAAAGCAATCGCAAGTCTTGCAAAAAAAGCAGTTTCCGAAGAAACTTTAAACGCATATGGTTCAATGAATATGGAATTTGGTGTTGATTATTTGATTCCTAAACCCCTTGATTCAAGGCTTTTGGTGGAAGTTTCAATGGCAGTTGCCAAGGCAGCAATGGATAGTGGTGTTGCAACCCGCCCAATTAGCGATTTTAACGAATATCGCCATCAATTGGCGCAAAATGCGGCAAATACCTATAATATCATGCGCCCAATTTACGAAGTCGCCCAAAAAAATCCGCAACGAGTGGTATTTTGTGAAGGTGAATCAGAAAAAATCTTGCAAGCTTTACCAGAAATCTTAAATGAAAATTATGCAAAACCAATCTTAATTGGGCGCAAACAAGTTATCATGGACAGAATCGCAAAATTAAAATTACATATTAATATCGCCAAAGATATTGAAATTACTGACCCAACGGACGACCCGCGCTATAATGATTATACTGATTTATTGCATAAAATTTTGGGCAGAAATGGAGTCAGTAAATCATATGCAAGATCATTAGTGCGCAATTCCAATACCATGATTGGTTGCTTGATGGTGCGAAAAGGCGAGGCAGATGCGCTAATTTGTGGCTCAGTCGGCAATTATCATCGCCATTTAGACACGATTAAACGGGTAATTGGTGCAAAAAAAGACAGAAAATTACATGCTTTATATTTATTAGCATTGGATAAAGACCCGATGTTTTTTACTGATACGCATGTTGCCGAAAATCCCACGGCGCAAGAAATTGTGGATATGGCGTTATCGGCGGTTGATGTTATGAAATTATTTGGCGTTAATCCCAAAGTTGCTTTGCTATCGCATTCAAATTTTGGGGCTTCGCAAAGCGAATCGGCGGTGAAAATGTCCCAAGCAACCCATAATTTAAAATTAATGGCTTCGGATTTTAAAGTTGAAGGCGAAATGCACGCCGATACGGCATTTAATAAAATTCTGCGCGATTCGCTTATCAGCGATAATGCCTTAGACAGCAACCCAAATTTATTGGTATTTCCAAATTTAGATTCGGCGAATATTTGCTATAATATGGTGAAAGTTTTAGTGGCTAACGGCATTTCCACGGGTCCGATGTTAATGGGCACGCAAATGCCTGCGCATATTTTGACGAATGCGGCGACGATTGATGGGGTTATTAATATGGCGGCATTTGCTTCGGTTGATGCCTTTACCCGCCGTAAAAGTAAGATTAAATAAGATTAAGTTTGTTGCATTAAGCTTTTTTTCGGCTACGCGTTTCTCTTCGTTCAGGCTTACGCCTTCACTTTGGGTATTATGTTTTAGATTCGCTGGTCTACTGCCGCCCTCTATTGCTTTGACCAGAAGCAATTTGCGAATGTAATTTGTGGTGAGAGGCAAAGCCAATAAATCTTAACGCAACAAACTTATAGATTTTATATTGCATTTTTTCAAACAAAGTGCTATTTTTCAAGGCACGGGGTCGTGTCCATGCCCGCCCCAAGGGTGGCATTTTCCAATACGGCGTAATGTTAGGTTTATGCCTTTGATAAAGCCATATTTTTTAAGTGCTTCAATGCCATATTCAGAACAGGTTGGCGTGAATCTGCATTGTCTTCCTAAAAAATATGATAGACTTAGCCGATAAAATATGATAATAACAAGCGCGATTTTGGTAAAAATTTTATCAACCATTTAATATAACACCATGAGGTTAAAATGAAAACTGCTTTTTTATTTCCGGGGCAAGGCTCGCAAAGCGTGGGTATGGGCTTAGATTTATATAATAACAGCCCCAAAGCGCGCGAAATTTTCCAAGAAATTGATGATGCCTTATTTGATAAGATTGGCGAGAAATTGTCAAGCTTAATTTTCAATGGTCCGATTGAGAAATTAACACTAACCGAATATGCGCAACCTGCAATTATGGCGGTTTCCGTGGCGACAATGTCGGCGATGTTGGAATATTCGGGTAAGCTTGTGCCACAAATGGCTTCAGCAGTGGCGGGGCATTCTTTGGGGGAATATTCGGCTTTGGCGATTGCAGGGTCGCTTGGCATTGGCGATACGGCAAGATTATTAAATATTCGTGGGCGCGCGATGCAAGCCGCCGTGCCAGCAGGCAAGGGCGGTATGGCGGCACTTATGGGCGCGAATTGGCAAGATGCTGATAAATTATGTAAGATTTTACAAGGCGAAGGCTATATTATCGTGCCAGCAAATGATAATTGCCCGGGGCAAGTCGTAATTTCTGGGCAAGCAGAAGCAATTACCCGTGCGGGTGAAATTGCCAAAGAATTGGGCATTAAGCGCGTGTTCCCTTTGCCAGTATCTGCGCCGTTTCATTCGCCGATGATGCAACCAGCAGCTGTAATCATGGCTGAAGCTTTGCAAGCAACCATCGTGCAAGACGCAACTTTGCCAATTTATAGCAATATTAATGCTGAACCTTGCGATGCGCCCGAAGTGATTATTGATAATTTAGTCAAGCAAGTATGCGGCGTTGTTAGATTTCGTGAGATAATTTTGAACATGACTCGCGATGGATTTACCAATTTTGTTGAAATTGGTAATGGTAAAGTTTTGGCGGGATTAGTGCAAAAAATTAACCCCGAAGCCAAAGTTTTATCAATTGGCAATATGGAAGATATTAAAAATTTCTTTGGATAAAATTAAGGTAATACAGGATATAAAATTATTTTGATAAAATTTTATTTTACGCTTGACATTTGATTATTTCGTGTTAAAGCATAACTACCTATAAGACTATGATAAAAAATAAACCATCACCCGCAGAATTCGTCAGGCAAGTTCGCTTAGAGCTTGCCAAAATTTCTTGGCCTACGCCGAAGGAAACTGGAACTGCGACTTTGATGGTTTTTGTTATGGTGGCGTTCATGTCAATTTTCTTTTTGCTAACTGATCAGCTAATTGCGTGGACTATCGGCAAAATTATTGGCTATTAATTTTATAAATAATTTGAGGAGATTCAAGGTGGCGCATCGTTGGTATATTATTCATGTTCATTCAGGTTTTGAAAAACAAGTCGCGGCTACTATTAAAGAAGACTCTGCACGCAAAAATCTTGAAGCGCAAATTTTGGAAGTGGTAATTCCGCATGAAACCGTGGTTGAAGTGCGTCAAAATAAACGCCACCATGTAGATAGAAAATTTTTTCCCGGCTATATTTTAGTGCAAATGGACTTAACCAATGAAAGTTGGAATTTGGTCAAAAACACGAATAAGGTAACGGGGTTTTTAGGGCAGGGGAATAAACCATCTCCGATGCCCGAATCAGAAGCGCAACGAATCATTGCTATGTCAAAAGGTGCATCAGAACGCCCAAGGTCGCTAATAACATATGTTGTTGGCGAACAAGTGCGCGTAAGTGATGGTCCTTTTGCATCGTTTAATGGTATTGTTGAAGATGTTGATGAAGAAAAATCGCGATTAAAAGTTGTTGTTGCAATTTTTGGTCGTTCAACACCGGTTGAATTAGAATTCACCCAAGTTGAAAAAATTTAATGGGAGTGAATGTCAAAATTCATTTTTTAGAAGGATTAGAGGGCAAAAATATACGAAAAAGCGCAGTTTACAGATGGTAAATGAGCATTTTGAGTGTGTTTTTAACCGATTAAGGCAAATAAAAAATAATTTTGAAATCGTCTCATGGTTTTCATTGAGGGAGGGGAAGCCCGCACCTCTTAATTTAACTTAACTTAAAAGAGTATTAAATGGCAAAAAAAATAGTCGCTCAAATTAAACTCCAAGTCAAAGCAGGACAAGCAAATCCTTCGCCACCAATTGGTCCAGCATTGGGTCAAAAGGGGTTGAATATTATGTCCTTTTGTAAGGAATTCAACGCAAGAACAGCAAATATGGAACCCGGCACACCAACGCCAGTTATCATTACAGCTTACGAAGATAAAAGTTTTACTTTCATCACCAAAAAACCCCCCGTATCATATTATTTGATTAAACACGCAAAAATTCCAAAAGGTTCACAAACCCCCGGACGCGCGTCTGCTGGCAAAATTTCAATGGCGGATATTCGCAAAATTGCCGAAGAAAAATTAGTAGATATGACATCAGCTTCCATTGAAGCCGCAATGAGCGAAATTAAAGGTTCAGCGCGGGCAATGGGCTTACAAGTTGTGGAGTAAGAAAATGGCACATAATAAAAGAATCGTAAAGGCGCGCGGTAATGTTGATAAAAATATTTTTTACAATATTCCCCAAGCCATAAGTTTAGTTAAGCAAAACGCGACAGCTAAATTTGATGAATCCATTGAAATGGCTATTAACACTGGCTTGGACACACGGCATTCTGACCAGCAAATTCGTTCATCGGTAAATTTACCTCATGGCACTGGCAAGACTTTTCGTGTTGCTGTGTTTGCCCGTGGCGATAAAGCCGAAGAAGCCAAAAAAGCTGGTGCTGATATTGTTGGTGCCGAAGATTTAATGGAAAAAATCCAAGGTGGTTTTTTAGATTTTGACCGATGCGTGGCAACACCAGATATGATGGCGATTGTCGGGCGAATTGGTAAAATCTTGGGACCCAAAAATTTGATGCCAAACCCAAAATTAGGCACCGTAACACCCAATATAGCTGAAGCTGTAAAGGATGCCAAAGGTGGTCAAGTGCAATTTCGCACAGATAAAGCAGGTATTGTCCATGCGTTAATTGGCAAAGCAAGTTTTGCCGATGAATCGTTAGTTGCTAATGCTAAAGCGTTTATTGCGGCGATTAATTCCGTAAAGCCTTCGGGAGCAAAAGGCGCATATTTGAAAAAAATATCGCTTAGTTCCACGATGGGACCAGGGGTGAAATTGGATTTAAGCCAATTATCCTCTTAACAAAAATAATGGGGGCAACCCCATTGACTGTCCAAGATTGGCGGTAGTTTTAATTAACTTTAATATCCTCCATGAGACAATAAGGTCAAACAAGTAAACTTGAAGAAGCCACTTGATGAAGCCTAAGGGCAGATATAAAGCCGAAAATATCAACCGATATTTTCACAACGAAACCATAATGATTATTCAGGTAATCATTATTAATTGTAAAGGAGAGATCAGTGAAACGCAGTGAAAAGCAAGAACTGGTCGGTGAAATAAATCAAGTTTTGCAAGGCGCAGAACTAGTAGTAATTTCACACCAACAAGGATTGACTGTTCCTCAGTCGCGTGCTCTACGGGTTAAGGCTCGTGCAGCAGGTGTCGGACATAAGGTTACAAAGAATCGTTTAGCTAAACTAGCTATCAAAGGCACAAATTTTGCTGTTTTAGATAGTTTGTTCAAGGGTCCAACCGCCATTTCATGGTCAACAGATCCCATTGCGGCGGCAAAGGTAATTTGCGAATATGCAAAATCCAACGACAAGGTAAAAATTGTCGGTGGTTCATATAATGGGCAACTATTAGATGAAGCTGCAATTCAATATTTAGCAACAATACCATCTTTGGACGAATTACGGGGCAAACTTGTCGGGTTGCTGCAAGCACCTGCAAGTGGTTTGGCGCGTCTTTTAGTCGCTTATTCAGAGAAATAATCAATAACATTCAACCAAAAAGGAAAATAAAATGGCTGATTTAAATAAAATCGTTGATGACTTGTCAAATTTGACCGTGCTTGAAGCCGCCGAATTGGCAAAATTATTAGAAACCAAATGGGGCGTATCTGCTGCTGCTCCAGCTGCTGCTGCTTCGGCTGCTGCGCCTGCTGCGGCTGTTGAAGAACAAACCAGCTTTACAGTGATGTTAGAATCAGTTCCAGCTGATTCAAAAATTAACTGCATTAAAGTTGTGCGCGAAATTACAGGCTTGGGCTTGAAAGAAGCTAAAGACTTAGTTGAAGCAGCTCCAAAAGCCGTTAAAGAAGGCGTTGACAAAGCAGAAGCAGAATCCATTAAGAAAAAATTGGAAGAAGCAAAAGCAGTTGTCAAATTAAAATAATCAATTTGTGATTAAACCATCAGGTGATTTTTCACCTGATGGAGTTTTTATTAAAGTTAAATACCAATCATTGTAAGGGGAATCTAAATGGCTAGATACGAAGAAGCAAAAACATTCACAGGTCGTATGCGGATAAGAAAATCTTTCGGAAGACTAGAAGAAGTAGTTGATGTTCCCAATTTGATTGAAGTGCAAAAAGCATCATATGACGCATTTTTGCAAATGAATGTTAAGCCAGAAAACCGCAATAAATTTGGCTTGCAAGCTGTTTTATCTGAATTATTTCCAATTGAAGATACGAATCATCGTGCCGTATTGGAATTTGTTTCATATGAATTAGAAAAACCAAAATATGAAGTTGAAGAATGTTTGCAACGCGATGTAACTTATGGGTCGGCGTTAAAAGTGCATTTACGCTTAGTTGTTTATGAAATTGACGAAGTTACGGGCGCAAAATCTTTATTGGACATTAAACAACAAGATGTCTTTATGGGCGAAATTCCTTTAATGACAGATAAAGGGACTTTTATCGTTAATGGCACGGAACGGGTTATTGTTTCGCAAATGCACCGCTCTCCCGGTGTATTTTTCGCCAAAGAATTAGATAAAACCGTGTCCAATAAAACTGATTTTACCGCACGGGTTATTCCTTATCGTGGTTCATGGTTAGATTTAGAATTTTCGCCAGCGCGCCGTGAAAAAGAAACCAAAGATGCCGATGGTAAAAAAGAAAGCAAAAAGGAAGATTTTAAAAATATTCTTTATGTGCGTATTGACCGCAGACGCAAATTGCCAGTCACTACTTTGTTAATGACTTTGGATTCCATTGCCATTGAAGAAAAACGCAAAAAAGCGATTGAAGCAGGCGCAGATTTGGCGCAAATTGAATTGCAAGGCATGGATAAAGAAGAAATTTTAAATAATTTTTATGAAAAATTTGAAATTACGAAATCTGAAAAAGGTTGGGTTTTGCCGATGAATATTCTAATTCGGGTTGGTTTAAAACCTGAAAAAAATGTTATTGACGCATCATCTGGCGAAGTTGTGATTGAAGCAGGCGCGCAAATGACCGCCCGTCAAGTCAATAAAATTCTAAAAGACGCCAAAAAATTCGCGTTAATTAACGAAGATGAAGTTGTCGGTAAATATCTTGCCGAAGACATGATTA
Organism: Alphaproteobacteria bacterium; assembly: GCA_965262605.1. Lineage (GTDB taxonomy): Bacteria > Pseudomonadota > Alphaproteobacteria > JASGCL01 > JASGCL01 > CBDHFN01. Next base: position 1,405,879 of record CBDHFN010000003.1, read on the forward strand.
ATAGTAAGGGCTTAGTTTTAGCCGAAGCTGGCGATGAAATTTCTGAAAAATTATTGGCAACTTTGCTTGATAATGGCTTTGATTCGTTTAAGGTTTTGGATATTGACTATATAACCACCAGCCCTTATATCAGAAACACCCTGCAAATTGACCGCAACCGCACGCGTGAAGACGCTATGGTTGATATTTACCGATTAATGCGTCCCGGTGAGCCACCAACCTTTGATATGGCTGAATATACATTTCGTGGTTTATTTTTTGATAATGACCGATATGACTTAGGGCAAGTCGGGCGTGCAAAAATGAATTCCAGATTAGGAATTTCCATGAACGAGGTTCCAGATTCCGTCCGCGTCTTACGCAAAGATGATATTATTAAAATTATCAAAATTCTGTGCGAATTAAAAGATGGCAGGGGTGAAGTTGACGATATTGACCATTTGGGCAATCGCCGCGTTCGTTCGGTTGGTGAATTAATGGAAAATCAATACCGCATTGGTTTATTACGGATGGAAAAATCTGTTAAAGAAAGAATGCAAACTGCTGATTTGAAAAAAGCTGTGCCGACCGATTTAATTAATGCAAAGCCTGCAACTGCGACGGTGCGTGAATTTTTTGGTTCTTCGCAATTATCACAATTTATGGATCAAACAAATCCTTTGTCAGAAATTACCCATAAACGCCGTTTATCAGCATTAGGACCGGGCGGTTTAACCCGCGAACGGGCTGGTTTTGAAGTGCGCGATGTGCACCCAACACATTATGGACGCGTCTGCCCCATTGAAACCCCTGAGGGTCCAAATATCGGTCTGATTAACTCCTTGGCAACTTTTGCCCGCGTTAATCAATATGGTTTTATTGAAACTCCATACCGAAAAGTAAAAGATGGTGTCGTTGAAAAACCCATTTACTTTATGACTGCCGTTGAAGAAGGCAATAAAATCATTGCGCAAGCTGATGCGAATGTTGATGCTAACGGCAAAATTACCGATGAATTTGTGCCTTGCCGTGTCAGTGGTGATTATATGATGATTCCTCCTTCACAAGTGCAATTAATAGATGTTTCACCCAAGCAGTTAGTCTCGGTTGCGGCGGCTTTAATTCCATTTTTGGAACATGATGACGCGAACCGCGCTTTAATGGGTTCAAACATGCAACGCCAAGCTGTGCCTTTATTGCGCTCCGAAGCTCCCTTCGTTGGCACGGGTATGGAAGCTAAAGTTGCCTATGATTCGGGCGTGGTGATTATTGCGCGCCGTTCGGGGATTGTTGACCAAGTTGATGCGACACGGATTGTTATTCGGGTAACCGAAGAAGTTGCGGCGGGCGAATCAGCCGTTGATATTTATAATATCCATAAATATAAACGATCCAATCAAAATACTTGTATTAACCAAAAACCGCTTGTTATTGTTGGTGATAAAGTCAAAAAAGGCGATATTATTGGCGATGGTCCTGCAACCGAAATGGGCGAATTAGCTTTAGGGCAAAATGTTCTTGTGGCATTTATGCCTTGGAATGGATATAATTTTGAAGATTCTATCTTGATTTCCGAACGGGTTGTTAAAGACGATATTTTCAGTTCAATTCATATTGAAGAATTTGAAATAATGAGCCGCGACACGAAATTAGGGCAAGAAGAAATTACCCGCGATTTACCCAATGTCGGCGAAGAAGCATTAAAAAACCTTGATGAAGCTGGTATTGTGTGCATTGGCGCGGAAGTTAATGCAGGCGATATTTTAGTTGGCAAAGTAACCCCCAAAGGTGAATCTCCAATTACCCCTGAGGAAAAATTATTAAGAGCAATTTTCGGTGATAAAGCAACCGAAATGCGCGATACTTCGTTAAGATTGCCACCGGGCAATCAAGGCACAATTGTTGATGTTCGGGTGTTTTCGCGCCGTGGCATTGAAAAAGACGAAAGGTCTTTGGCAATTGAACGCATTGAAATTGACAAATTGGCAAAAGACCGCGATGACGAAAGAAAAATCTTGGAAAGATCCTATCGTCAACGATTCTTAGAAATTGCCAATAATGCGACAATTAAAAAAGCCCCCGAAAAATTAGGTTCTGTTGTTTCTGATGCAATGGTTGCCGAAGCAACAGTTGCTAATTTGCGTCAAGTCATTGTTAATGAAGACAAAATTAACAAAGATTTAGATGCTTTACGCGAATATTTTGAAAAATCAGTAAGCGCAATTGAACACCGATTTGAAGACCGCGTAGAAAAAGTCCGTGCGGGCAGTGATTTACCCCCGGGCGTAATGAAATTAGTCAAGGTTTATGTTGCCGTAAAACGCAAATTACAACCCGGCGACAAAATGGCGGGCAGACACGGCAATAAAGGTGTGGTTTCACGCATTGTTCCAGTTGAAGATATGCCATATCTTGAAGATGGCACAGCGGTTGATATTGTGCTTAATCCTTTGGGCGTGCCTTCGCGGATGAATGTTGGACAGATTTTGGAAACTCACTTAGGCTGGGCATGCCATGGTTTGGGCAAACAAGTATCGCAAGCAATGGAAATTTACCAAAATGATAATAACTTAGCTAAGTTAAAATCAGAAGTTGCTAAAATTTACAATGATAGCGACATTACAACCCAAATTAATGAGTTAAATGACCAAGAATCATTGCTTTTGGCGAAAAACTTAATGAATGGCATTCCCGTTGCAACCCCAGTTTTTGATGGCGCGAAAGAAAGCGACATTAATAAAATGTTGCATCAAGCTGGACTTGAATCTTCGGGACAAGTATTTTTAACCGATGGCAGAACTGGTGAGGTTTTTGACCGCCCAGTTACTGTGGGTTATATTTACATGATTAAACTTCACCATTTGGTTGATGATAAAATTCATGCCCGTTCTACTGGACCTTACAGCTTGGTTACGCAACAACCTTTGGGTGGTAAAGCGCAATTCGGCGGACAAAGATTTGGGGAAATGGAAGTTTGGGCACTTGAAGCATATGGTGCTGCTTATACACTTCAAGAAATGCTCACGGTGAAATCCGATGATGTTTCTGGAAGAACGAAAGTATATGAAACCATTGTGCGCGGTGAAGACACATTTGAATCTGGTATCCCAGAGTCTTTCAATGTTCTTGTCAAGGAAATTCGTTCCTTAGGCTTGAATCTAGAAATGCTACACGAACATAATTAAGGAGTAATCGCATGACCGATAATACGACAATCATTAATCAACCTCAAATTCAAGCGGGTTTTGACAGATTACGCATCACCATTGCATCACCTGAAAAAATTCGTGCGTGGTCTTCTGGGGAAATTAAAAAACCCGAAACCATTAATTACAGGACTTTCAAGCCTGAACGCGATGGTTTATTTTGTGCCAAAATTTTTGGTCCTATTAAGGATTATGAATGTTTATGCGGTAAATATAAACGCATGAAACACAAAGGAATCACTTGTGAAAAATGCGGTGTTGAAGTCACATTAAGCAAAGTGCGCCGTGAAAGAATGGGGCATATTGAATTGGCGTCGCCCGTTGCGCATATTTGGTTTTTGAAATCATTGCCTTCACGCATTGGTTTAATTTCTGATTTAAAATTACGCGATTTGGAAAAAGTCTTATATTTTGAAAGCTTTATCGTGACTGATATTGGCACTTCGGATTTATCATTGCATCAATTATTAAGCGAAGATGAGTATTTTGAAGCGCAAGATAAATTTGGCGAATTAAATTTCAGCGTGATGATAGGCGCAGAGGCAATTAAACATATTTTATCAAAAATTGATGTTAATGGCGAAATTGAACGCACCCGCATAGAATTAAAGGAAAATAATTCCGAAACTAAACGCAAAACTTTGGTTAAACGATTAACCGCTTTGGAAGCTTTTTCCAAAAGCGATACTAAACCCGAACATATGGTTTTGGAAGTATTACCCGTTATTCCACCTGATTTGCGCCCATTAGTCCCCTTAGAAGGTGGCAGATTTGCAACTTCGGATTTAAATGATTTATATCGCCGCGTAATTAACCGCAATAATCGGTTGCACCGCTTAAAAGAGCTGCGCGCCCCTGAAATTATCATTCGCAACGAAAAAAGAATGTTGCAAGAAGCCGTAGATGCTTTATTTGATAATGGCAGACGCGGAAAAGTTATTACGGGCACGAATAAACGCCCATTAAAATCTTTGGCAGATATGTTAAAAGGTAAACATGGTCGCTTCCGTCAAAATCTTTTGGGTAAACGGGTTGATTATTCGGGTCGTTCGGTTATCGTTGTGGGTCCAGAATTGAAATTACATCAATGCGGCTTACCAAAGAAAATGGCTTTGGAATTATTCAAACCCTTTATTTTAGGCAAATTACAATTAAAAGATTACGCGTCAACAATTAAAGCCGCAAAAAAATTAATTGATAAAGAACGCCCTGAAGTTTGGGATATTTTAGAAGAAGTAATCCGCGAACACCCTGTATTATTAAATCGCGCCCCAACTTTACACAGACTTGGCATTCAAGCTTTTGAACCAGTTTTAGTTGAAGGCAAAGCAATTCAATTACACCCCTTAGTTTGCACCGCATTTAATGCTGACTTTGACGGCGACCAAATGGCTGTGCATGTGCCAATTTCATTGGAAGCGCAACTTGAAGCGCGGGTTTTAATGATGGCAACGAATAATATTTTATCGCCAGCTAACGGCAAGCCGATTATTGTGCCTTCACAAGATATTGTTTTGGGTTTATATTACATTACAACCGAAGGCAAACCAACCAAAGGTTATGAAGTTGCTATTTCTTCTAAGGAAGCACTTGAAGCGGGCTTAGAAAAAGAAGAAATTATCTTAACCCATAAAAATGGTGCTTTATATTCGGAACGCAATTTTGATAAAATTATGGCTGGCTTAAAATCTGGCGATATAATTTCATACCGCGTGCCTGTATTTGCAACAATTTCTGAAATTCAATTGGGATTAGATTCTGATGCCGTTGAAATTAACAGCAAAATCCGCACGATTTTTGAATCGGTTGATGCCGCTGGCAAGCCAACGACTACGCGCGTGGTAACCACGGTCGGCAGAATGTTATTGTCAGAAATATTACCCCGCCACGCAAGATTGCCCTTTAATATCATCAATAAAGTTATGACGAAAAAAGAAATTTCAAACTTGATTGATATTGTGTTTCGTCATGCTGGACAAAAAGAAACGGTAATTTTTGCGGATAAATTAATGGGGCTTGGTTTTGCTTGGGCATGTCGCGCGGGCATAAGCTTTGGTAAAGATGATTTGATTATCCCCAAAGAAAAAGCCGAATTAGTGTTAAATTCACAAAATCAAGTGAAAGCTTTTGAACAACAATTTCAAGACGGCTTGATTACTCAAGGCGAAAAATATAATAAAGTTGTGGATATTTGGTCGCAATGTTCGGACAAAGTGGCTGATGCTATGATGCGCTCTATGATGGCTTCAACTGAAAAAGGCTTGAATAGTGTTTACATGATGGCGCATTCGGGCGCGCGGGGTTCTGCGGCTCAAATTAAGCAATTAGCTGGTATGCGGGGCTTGATGGCAAAACCATCGGGTGAAATTATTGAAACGCCGATTATTTCTAACTTTAAAGAAGGATTATCGGTATTGGAATATTTCAATTCCACCCATGGCGCCCGTAAAGGCTTAGCTGATACGGCATTAAAAACAGCTTATTCGGGATATTTCACGCGCCGATTGGTTGATGTCGCGCAAGATATGATTGTAAGCACCGATGATTGTGGCACCGAACAATTTATTACAATCCGTCCCGTAATGGATGGTGGTGATGTGATTGCCCGCATTGGCGAACGCGCTCTTGGCAGGCATTTGGCTGCTGATGCGGTTTCCCCCAAAGGCGAAGTAATTTTCACCAAGGGTCGCTTAATTGACGAAGAAGATGCCGATGCCATTGAAACAGCGGGCATTGATAGCTTAAAAGTTCGTTCTGCCTTAACTTGTGAAGCAAGCGAAGGGGTTTGTGCGCAATGCTATGGTCGTGATTTAGCGCGCGGCGAACGGGTAAGTATTGGTGAAGCAGTTGGTATTATTGCGGCGCAATCTATCGGCGAACCCGGCACTCAGCTTACCATGCGCACTTTCCATATTGGTGGTGCAGCCCAAGGTAGCGCAGAACAATCAGCAATTGAGTCGTCAATTGATGGGGTTGCTGAATTCTTGCGGGCGAATATCATGAAAAATACTGATGGCGATATGATTGTCATGACAAGAGACATGGAATTAGTCTTGCGCGATGAAAATCAAATTGAAAAAGCCCGCCACCGCGTGCCTTTTGGTGCCAGAATGTTGATTACTAATGATATGAAAATATCCAAGGGTCAAAGATTGGTTGAATGGGATCCATACACGATTCCGATTATCGCTGAACGGGCGGGTAAAGTGAAATATCTTGATTTAGTAGAAGGTATTTCCATGAAAGATGTGTTGAATGAATCAACGGGTTTAATTACCCGCGTGGTGATGAATTGGAAATTAGCCGATTCAAAATTCAAAGGCACTAAGGCTGATAGTTTAAAACCAAGGTTAACTTTGGTTGATGACAAGGGCGAAATTATCAAAACTCTTAATGGCATGGATCACTATTTAGTTGCTCCAGAAACTATTTTGGTAATGGCTGATGGCTCTGATGTTAAGGCTGGCGATATTATCGCAAGGCTTACGCGCGGTTCGCAAAAAAATCGGGATATTACGGGTGGTTTGCCACGGGTTACCGAATTATTTGAAGCCCGTATGCCCAAAGAACCCGCGATGGTTGCTAATATTGATGGTAAAGTTCGCTTTGGCAAAGATTACAAAGCAAAACGGATTATCGCCATTGAAAATGACCAAGAAAGACGCGAATATTCAATCCCTAAAACTAAGCATTTATTAGTGCAAGATGGTGATGAAGTGCGCGCTGGCGACCTTATTGTTGATGGTTCGTTAGTTCCGCATGATATTTTGGATACACGGGGCATTGAAGCTTTAACGCAATATATGACTCGTGAAGTACAAAGTGTCTATCGCTTACAAGGCGTGAAAATTGACGATAAGCATATTGAAGTTATCACGCGCCAAATGTTGCAAAAAGTTGAAATCACTATCCCCGGCGACAGCCTATATTTAACTGGGGAAATGGTTGACAGATTCTTAATTGCAAAAGAAAATACAAGAATTATGAATGAAGGTGGCGAACCCGCTCAATTTAAATTAGTATTACAAGGCATTACCCGCGCTTCGTTGCAAACGGATAGCTTTATTTCTTCGGCTTCGTTCCAAGAAACCACTAGAATCTTAACTGATTCTTCGGTAAATGGACGGGTTGATAATCTTAAAGGCTTAAAAGAAAATATCATCGTTGGCAGGTTAATCCCCGCAGGCACGGGTATGGTTATGCGTAATATGCGCGCCCAAGCCTTAGAACGCGATAATTTCATGAAAAATGCTATTTCTGGCACTGATGAAGTTCCACAAGTAGCAGAATAAATTTTTAAGCCATTCGGATGATATTTGAATGGCTTAAATTTATTTATTCATGTTTTGCTTTAAATATTTGGAGAATCTGTTATGACCGACCGCACTAAGATTGCGCATGATGCAGCTAAAATATTGTTTGATATAAAAGCAGTAAATTTTCGCCCTGAACAACCTTATATTTTCACCTCTGGTTTAGCAAGTCCAGTATATATTAATTGCCGTCAATTAATTTCGTTTGTTAATGAACGGACACTTTTGATGAATTATGGCGCGGAAATTATTAGTAATGACATTGGTTTAGATAAAATTCAAGGCGTAGCGGGTGGTGAATCGGCGGGTATTCCATATGGCGCGTGGATGGCGCATTTACTTAATAAACCCATGACATATGTGCGTAAAAAACCCAAAGGACATGGCTTGGGGCAACAAATTGAAGGCGTATTTAATCAAGGCGATAATATTATTTTAGTTGAAGACCAAGCAACCGATGGCGGCAGTAAAGTTAAATTTATTGAAGCCATAAGGGCAGCTGGCGGGCGATGCAACGATACATTTGTTGTTTATTATTACGATATTTTTGACACGAAAAAAGTGCTTGAAGACAAAGAAATCACCATACACGCTTTATGCACCGCCAAAGATTTAATTAGTGTGGCGCGACAATATAAAATATTTGATGAAAATAATTTGGCGCAAGTTGAAGATTTTTGCCATAACCCTTTAAAATGGTCTAAGGCGCATGGCGGGGCTGATAAAATTTTAGGCTCAGAATAATTAATTTCAAACAAATTAATACCGCAATTCCAATAATGATGAATCCCAAAATTGCTGCGGCTGATTCTTGTCTGGAAGCTGAATTTATTGAACTTATTATCTCCAAAGCAAAAATGGGCGTTATGCCACCATTGATGATATAAATTGGTGCATAAAGCGAACAACAAATGACTGCAATTATGGCGATATTCCAAAATAAAATATTTTCTAAACTTGGCACGATGATATGCCAAAAAACTTGCCAGCGATTCGCCCCAATTATTTTGGCGTTATCTAATGTTTCTTGATTTAATCGTTGAAAATGCCCAAGCGTCAATAAATAACTATAAGCCATCGCGAAGCTTAGAAATATAATAAAAATATTTAAGTAATCGGGCGAAAATGCACTAAATTTTAATAACCCCCATGCGAATACCGCATCAGGCATGATTAAAGGGTAATAAATTAAGCATAATTGCCATAATTTTGGCTTGGGGTTATTAAAAATAAACCATAATACTATTAATATTGCTAAAATACTGGCAATCATCGCCAATAAGATTGAATTGCTCATCGCTTGCCAATTATTTCCCATGGCATTCATGATGCTATTAAATGTATAATTTTCGGGCAAAACGGACGGGGCAAACCAGCCATCGCTTATTGACCATAGTATCAATATCCCAAGGCTAAGCATAATTATGCCAATAATACCATGGGCAATAATTGAAAATATCGGCATAATAAAATAAAACCTAAACCAATTTTTCATTAATATTTTGATGATTTTAAGATTAATTACAATAAATAAAGCATTGATTAATAATATTATTATGCTTAAACACGCGCCCAAAACATAATTATTATCATTATTAAGTATTTGCAATAATAAACCAGATAGGTTAGGCGGGTTAGTCGCGCCAGCAACTAAATTAGCGTCTAGGCTATTCAAGGCATATACCATTGAAATGGCTAACCCCCAAAAGCATTTATGAATAATTTGCGCAATGGCTATATCATGAAACGCGTGTTTTGCGGATTGACCGATTATTATTGCTTGTTCAATTTCGTTTTTAATTTTTTTATCAGTGCTTGCTTGATGAAAAATCAGGGTTAAAAATGGAATTTCTTTTAACATTAATACTAAAATATGGCTTAATCCCCAAAAATCTGGCACAGAATAACCATAGTAATCCCAATCTAGCCCAATTAGCCTTGCGATGAAGCCTTTGGGCGCAATTAAAAATAAAAACCCCAAACTTAAACCAGCAACGGGCATGATAATCACAATATACCAAAGATATTGCAAGATTCTTGATTGGTATCGGCACAGCGCTATGGCGCAAAATAAACTTGCCCAAAAGCTTATGAATCCAACCTTTAAACTATAAAATAGCGAGGCAGTTAAATTCGGATATTGGCTTATTTGCGTAAAATATTTAAGGCTAAATTCATGCGAAAATGGCGGAAAAAAGCCAAAACTTGGAAAAATTAAACCTGCAAGCGATAAAATGCCAATGCCGTATAATATCGGCATTATTTTAATTTATCGGATAAAAATTTATACATGGCACTATGGTCTAAATCACCCAAGCCAGATGCTACTAATTCTTGATATAATTCAAGCGTTTTTTCACTTAAAGGCAAGCTATTGCCTTGCGAATGAGCTTGATTAATCGCGGTTAAGCAATCTTTTAATTGATATTTACATGCGCCACCGGGTTGATAATTTTGATCAATCATGCGTTGCCCGTGAATTTGTAAAATTTTAGAATCAGCAAATCCACCGCTAAGTGCGTCTTTCATGCGGGCAATATCGGCACCGCCTGATTTTACCAAAATAAAAGCTTCGCTGATAGTTGTAATCGTATTGGCAACTATCATTTGATTGGCTAATTTAACTAATTGCCCGCACCCCGATTCGCCGACTAAAACTGGTCGCCCCATGCAAGCTAAAACATCACTGATTAAATCAAATTTATCAGCATCGCCCCCCACCATGATGGCAAGCGTCGCCGCGATTGCGCCGTTTTCGCCACCCGACACTGGCGCATCAAAGCAAATAATTTGGTGTTGTTTGGCAAAATTATTTATTTCTTGTGCGGTTGCAACAGGGATTGAACTCATAATAACTACAATGCTATCGGGGCGCATTTGGGGAATTAATTCGGTTAAAACAACCTGACAAGTTGGTCCATCGGATAGCATCACGATTAAGGCATCGGCAATTTTGGCGCAATCTAAAGCCGTTTCGCAAATTTTAATCCCGCTTGATTGTAATGGTATAGTTTTTGATAAAGTGCGATTCCAAGCATGAACTTGATATTTTTTTTGAATCGCGCGCGCCATGGGTGCGCCCATAATTCCAGTGCCAATAAATCCTATATTTTTCATGGTTTTACCTCATCTTTATCAACTAAACAATGAATTAAAATTGGGGCTTGAATATTTTTAACCGATTCGATAATATTTAAAAATTCTTCATTGGTTTCGGCTTTAAAATTAAGAATGCCATATGCTTGGGCAATCATTGCAAAATCAGGGTTTTGAATATCTATACCGATGCTTTGATTGGGGTAATGGCGCATTTGGTGCATTCCTATCGTGCCGTATCTGCCGTTATCCACAATAATTATCAGCATCGGTAATTTATGGGTTGCCACCACGGCAAGCTCTTGCATCGTCATTTGCATGCAACCATCACCAACCATGGCAATAATTTTGCGGTGCGGGTAATTTAGACTGGCGACTATTGCCGCGGGCAAGCTATAACCCATTGTGCCCGAAATTGGTCCTAATTGAGTTTCATACCCTAAATATCGCCAATATCGTTGCGCCCAAATGGCATAATTGCCTGCGCCCGTGGTTATTATCGCATCAGGTGGAAAATTTTGTCTGAGTATTTGCACCATATAACCTTGTGATAGCTTATATTCTTGGGGAATATTGGGGGTTTCCGTCCATTCATTATAGGCTTGATGATTTAAGGCGCACCATTGGTTTTTTTCTTGATTGCTCTGATGATTCATTGGCAACATTTGCGATAAAAAATTATCATTATCCGAATGAAAAAATATATTGCTTGAATATAATTTACCATTTTCGGATAAATCAGTTGAAATTTGCACAATATATTGTTGATTAATAAGTGAAAAATTTTGCGAAGATGGGTCAGATAATCTTGCGCCCAAAAGAATAATCAAGCTTGATTCGCGGATATTTTTAACTAATTGCGGATTTGTTGCAAAAGTTAAATCGCCCGCATAATTGGGGTGGTGATTGGGAAATAAGCCCTGACGGCGAAATTCAACAGCAACGGGAATGCCATATTTTTCAGAAAACTGCATCAGCAAATTGCACGATTCAAAATCCCAATTACCGCCCCCTGCAATTATAAAAGGTTTTTTTGTGTTTAATATTTTATCTTTAAGTAATTGAAAATCATCAATATTTTTATGGTTAGTTTTACGGCGTTTTAAGATTGGAAATTTTGGTAATTCGGATTCTTGATGAAATAAATCCTCGGGCAGAATCACGGCGACGGGACCGCAAATTCCATTGATTGCTTTATTGTAAGCCCGTTTTATCATCGGCAAAATATCACTGGAGTTTTTGGCTTCAATGGTAAGTTTCGTGACTGATTTAAGATGCGCTACAAAATCAACTTCTTGGAATACGCCTTTGCCTTTTTGATGGGTTGGCACTTGACCGACTAAGAATAAAAGGGGGGTTTGCGATTGATTCGCGACATGTAATCCCGCCATGGCATTTGCCATGCCGGGACCGCGGGTTATCATGCAAATGCCGGGTTTTTTGGTGATTCGCGCTTCGGCTTCCGCCATCATGCTTGCGCCGCCTTCTTGTCTGGCGTTGATTAATTGAATTTTGCTGGTGCTAAATGCGCAAAGCAACGATAAAAAACTTTCTCCCGGCACAGTGAAAGCCTTCTTGATGCCTTGGGTTTCTAAAAATTTTACGATATGAACGCCAATATCCATGTATGCCCCTTCGTTTTTCGTTGCATTTAATTTTGATATTATCTATAATTGGTTAATAAATCAATCTAAAAGGCAAATTAATGACGATATATATTCATAAAAACGATATTCCAGACAAGTGCGAATTATTTCAATCAACCGCGGTTGCGATTGATACAGAAACCCTTGGATTGCATTTATTTAACAACCGAATTTGCGTGATGCAATTAAGTTCAGGAAATGGCGATGCGCATTTAGTGCAATTTGGCGACAAACAATATAATTGCCCCAATTTACGAAAAATTCTGCACGATGAATCCATCACGAAAATTTTTCATTTCGCCAGATTTGATTGCGCCATGATAGCGGTTGAAATGCAAATTGCAATTCAAAATATTTTTTGCACCCGCACGGCTTCGCGGATTGTCAGGTCTTATTCGCCCAAGCATGGGCTTAAAGAGATAACCAAAGAATTATGCGGCATTGAATTGGACAAAGAACAGCAATCTTCGTATTGGGGCGTTAATGAGCTTAGCGAGGAGCAAAAAAAATACGCCGCGAATGATGTGCTTTATTTGCATGAATTGCGCGATAAATTATTAACGATTGCCAATAAAGAAGGCAAGGGGGAATTAGTTCAAAAATCCAACGAATTTATCGCTACCCGCGTGGCATTAGACATGAACGGCTTAACAGATGATATTTTCGCCCATAGTTAAAACCGAAGAAAATCATGAAATTAATGGGTTTGCGGTTTTATTTAAGCCATCATTAAAATCAAAACGATTGATTTTAAAATATATTAATGGCTTTGTTTTGTCTGTGCCAAAGGGTTGTTCGGGTAAAAAAGCCATAAAATTTGTGGAATCATGCGAAAAATGGATGAATAATATTCATTTAAAAAGCCAAATAAGGCAAAAAATTCATGATGCGCCCAAAATTGCCAATGGTGAAATGATTGAAATTTTGGGCATAAAATATGAAATTATTCATCAAGAAGGACGGGGAATTTCACAATTAAATGGGCAAAAAATTATTATTTGCGGTAAAGCCGAGCATTTTAAACGCCGTTTCGCAAAATTTATCACCGATTGGGCGCGCGAAATTTTTCAAGAAAATTTAATTTATTATTGCCAATTAATCAAATTTCCCGTGCCAAAATTAGTGATTCGCGACACTAAATCACGATGGGGCAGTTGCAATCACGATGGCAGCGTGATTTCTTTAAGCCCGCGATTAATGTTTGCCCCGAACGAAGTAATGAAATATGTTGTCGCGCATGAAGTTTCGCATTGCATTCATCATAATCATTCGGATAAATTTTGGCAACTTGTCGCAAAATTGGACGAAAATTTTCAAGAAAATCGGCTTTGGTTAAAAAAACATGGTGCAAATATCATGAATTATACCATGATTCCCCATTAGTATTAAAAATTATTATCGCTAACGGAATGTGTTATTTTAAGTTTAAGGGGGATTTTTTCTCTGTGCTAACGCAACATCTCAAAATCCCCCCTAAAACCCCCCTTTATAGTCAAAATTTGACCAAGTGATTTATTTTAAATCACTTGGGTATTTTGACTATATCCTTTTTAAATATTGAAAACGGATTATAAAATAAAAATACGCTTGACTTGCAATGCGAATATAATTAAGACAAATTTATGTCTTTTGGAAAAATTCTTTATTTTATTTTATGGGCGGCAATCGGTTTAGTATTGTTGGGCTTGTTTATTTCGTTTACTGTGTGATGAATAAATGCCGAAAATAACTTTTATTAAACCCGATGGCAATGCCATTATTGCCGATGCGCAAAATGGGCTTTCAGTTATGGAAGTTGCCATTCGCAATGGCGTTGAAATTGAAGCCACTTGCGAAGGATCGTTAGCATGTGCGACATGCCATTTGATTGTTGATGAAGCTTGGTATGATAAATTACCTGCACCGACCAAAGAAGAAGAAGATATGTTAGATTTTGCATTTAATTTAACAAAAACATCACGGCTTACTTGTCAAATTATTATAAATGATAGTTTAGATGGTATTGTTTTTAAGCTACCTGCTTAATATTTATTATTTCTAAGACTAATTGTTGCAAAGCAAAATCGGCTTTTGGTTGTGCGAATTTTAAAGACGCAAGGTGAATTTGCTGACAATATTCTGGATTTTCAATCAAATCACTTAATTTTTTGCTGAGTTTATCGGCATTAAGCGCGGATTCGGTAATAATTATTGCCCCGCCTTTGTCTGCTAAAGCTTGCGCATTATGATATTGGTGGTTGTCAATGGCAATTGCCAATGGAATTAAAATTGCAGGAATGCCCATAGCGGAAATTTCCGCAATCGTTGATGCGCCCGCTCTGCCGATAAAAATATTAGTATTTTTGTATATTTCGGGTAAACCGATAAAAAAATCTTGAATTTGCGATGAAATATTATTTTTTTTGTAATAATCTGATAATTCTTGAACTTGGTCTGATTTAACTTGTTGAACAACATGAAGCCGATTCTTAATTGATTCTGGCAATGCCAAAATGGCTTGCGGGACAATTTCGGCAAATAACTTGGCGGCTTGCGAACCGCCTGTGATTAATATTTGAAATTTGCTATTATTTGATTTTTCTTGATAATTTTGATTGATAAAATTTGCGCGAATCGGATTGCCTGTATTTTTAATTTTATCACGAAGCGTCGGCGATATATGTTGGGTTTCGTCAAATGAAGTTGCAATATATTTTGCCCATTTTGCAAAAAAACGATTTGTTCGCCCAAAAACAGCATTTTGTTCGTGAATAATAAATGGTATTCGGGTAATAACCGCAACAACAAGGCTTGGCACTGACGCATAACCACCAAAGGCAACAATGACTTGCGGTTTTAGTATTGTAATATAATAAAAAGCTTGAATTATACCCATCATAAGCGAAAAAACAGCCTGTAATTTGGCAAAAATTGAATTGCCACTTAAACCCTTGGCGTTTAGTATTTTCGTTTGATAGCCATTAATATATTTTGCACCGCGATTATCGGTCAAAAATATTGCTTGGCAATTAATTTCCGTTAAGCGATTTGCCAATGCAATAGCTGGATATACATGCCCGCCAGTGCCACCCGTGGCTAAAATTATTGTTTTGGCTTTATTCATAAATTATTATCCATATTTTAATATTTAGCTATACCAGCCTCTTTCATGTTAATCAACCATTTTGGCATATTTTGAATGGGATTGGTGGTTAATATTAATTCTTTAAGATTCGGTAATTTTTGCACCACGGGATTGACATTGATAATTTGATTGCCCCATAATTGAAATTCACGCAAATTAACTAATCGTTCTACAATTTCTGGAATTGCCACAATTTTATTTTTGGATAAATTTAAATATTTTAAATTCGTGTATTTGCCAATTTCTTTGGGGATAGTTATAATTTCATTTTCATAAATTTCCAGTCGTTCTAATTCTTCGGGATTTTGCATAAAATCATCAATTATACCGATTTTATTTTTGCCCAGATTTAATTCCTTTAATTTTGTTAAGCCACTAATTGCAACTGGAATTTTTGTAAATCGGTTATTTTCAAAATTTAATTTAATAATATTTTCGGGCAATTTTGACGAAAAATTTTCTAATTCATTAGAGCTAAAATTACAATCAGTTAAATTAAACATATTTTCAATTTCCATCGGCATTTTTGAAATATTATTTGATTTAAGATTCAGGGTTTGCAAGCTTGTCAATTGCCCAAATTTATTGGGTAATGCTGTAATTTGGTTATTTGATAAATTTAGTGATTTTAATTTATTTAAGTTTACTATATTATTTGAAATTTTCTTAATAGTATTATTGCTTAAATCAAGAATTTGTAAATTTTCAATACTGCTGATAGAATCTGGAATATTTTCAATAAAATTGCCGTTTAGATTAATTTCCTTTAGCGTTGGGATTCGGTATAAAAAACTTGGAAATTCAGAAATTTTATTAATGCTAAGGTTAATTCGTTCCAATTTTGTAAGATGCCCAATAATTTGCGGAACTTCGGCAAGATTCAGCCTTGATATATCTAAATTCACGCAATTGGGATTATTGGCGCATGATAAAATTCTATCCATAACTTGTTTAGGATATTTAGCTTGGGATTCAGGAAGAAGCTCTTTATAGCTTTTCCATGGCGATTCAGCGGGTGTTTGCTTTTTAACGAACTGAGCCTTCTTAATTTCATTAATGCGGTTGTTTGCCGCATTAAGAATTTCTGGGCAATTGCGATTCGCGCTAATTAATAATTCAATTTCAGCAATTTCAAGCTTATTATCCCATTCTTCTTTGGGTATTTTGGGGCAATTTGGCTTATTAGATGCCTGATTATTTGCTGATGCGTTGCTTGATGCGATTGGATTATTATCAGTCAATTTAAATAAAAATTGCCCGCTTGGTTGATTATTATCGTTTTTTGGTTGATAAAATGCGACTTTTAAGCTGGTAGTTTGGGGTATTTTATCTTTAATATATTTGCCAATTTGTTGGGCAGTGATGATGGTTTGTTTTTCATTTAATAACACATTTAAAGCTTCAACAAATAAATCGGCAAAATCACCATTATCGGCTGGCGTATTTTGTTGTTGCCGTGACGAAATTAAAAATCTTGTTCTTTCGGGGGCAATTTTATCACTAAATAACAAATCTTCGGCTCTGTTATTTTGATTCGCAAATTCCCGCGCATCATAACACGAATCGCAAACAATCAAAACATGGCGCGCTTTTAAGGCAAAATTGATTGTATCATTAATTACATCTTGAACGGCGATGGCTTTTTGCATAAAACTATAAAAATCAGATGGTAATTTTGCGTCAATTGGCACAATATAACCCTTGCCATCAAAATTATATGAATGCCCCGAATACCAAATTATCAAGCGGTTATTTTCATTATTGCCATATTGAATTAAAAAATTTTTAATTTCATACATTGTTCTATCATAATCTAAATCTTGATATATAAACGATTGAAACCCTTGTTTTTCAAGCGCGCCTTTTATTTTCTTGGAATCAAAAACAGCGTTTTTTAATTTGTCCCAATTAAGATATTTATCATTACCAATAATTAATGCGTAAGATTTTTCATATGTGATTTTTGTATAATTAGGGTTGTTTTTGATGGGGATAACGATTGAATCAGCAGAAAATTGCGCATAACTAGCAAATGCCATCGTAATCACCGACAAAAATAAGATGAATTTAGATATAATAATTGTTAGTTTAGTTTTAATCATACTTAATCATTAGACAATTTTTTTAAAAAGTCTATAATATTTTATATTCTTTGTAAATTTTGCTTGAAAAAGTAATGAAATTATTGTTATATATAATTATAGGAATAAAAATATGCTTGATGATATTGATAAAAAAATCCTTTATTTATTGCAAAGAGATGCTTCTTTACCAGTTGCGGAGATAGCATACCGCATCGGTTTGTCTCAAACGCCTTGCTGGAAGCGGATTAAGCGGCTTGAACACGATAAATATATAAAGGGCACGGTGGCATTGGTTGATTCGGGTAAAGTCAACTGCGGGCTTAGCATGTTTGTGATGATTCGCACCAATAACCATTCCGCCGAGTGGTTAGAAAATTTTGCGACTGCCGTTAAATCTTTTCCCGAAGTAGTGGAATTTTTCAGAATAAGTGGCGAAAATGATTATTTATTGCGTGTGGTGGTTGCCGATGTTGCGGCATATGATGTTTTATATAAAAAATTAATTTCAAAAATCCAATTATACGATGTGACCACGGTGTTTTCTATGGAAGCTATCAAGCAAACAACGATTTTACCCATTGATATTGAAGATAAAAACTTTATTGCGAATAATAGCGATATTAAAGAAATTTTTTAATAATGGCTAAACCCGTAGTTTCAGTTGTAATTATCAGTTATAATCGCGATTATTATATTATGCAAGCGATTGAATCTATCATCAAACAGAGTTTTCACGATTGGGAATTAATTATTGTGCTTGATGGTTCAAATGATGAATCGGCAAAAAAAATCCAAAAAATTAAAGATAAACGGGTAAAATTAATTGCATTAAAGCAAAATTTTGGTATTGCCCACGCCCGTAATATAGCTTCGCAAATTGCTAAGGGTGAATTTATTGCTATTTTAGATGACGATGATATTGCCCGTCCAGAGCGGTTGCATATTCAATTGCAGATTTTTAAATCGCGACCTGAACTTTCCGTAATAAGTGGTAGCATGAATATTTTTTATGACGATAAGCGCGAATCGGGGTATGCCGATTCAACAAGGGAACTTGAACATGATATGATTGCTGCGGGCATGTTTCTTAATTGCGCCATTGCCAATCCCACCAGCATGTATCGGCGCAATATTATTTCAGAACTTGGATTCCATTATGACGAAGAGTTAAAATCTGGTGAAGATTTTGATTTATGGTTGCGAATTTTGATGAATGTCAAGCCTGCACCAAGATTTTTTGCCCATAAAGATATAGTAATTGATTACCGCAGGCACGCAGGGGCAATGTCTAAATCAATCTTAGTGCCTTGGTTTTCGGCGATTCGCGATAAAATTTACATGCAGGCGTTAAACCGACTTGATATTTATCCGTCAACCGAAGATTTTAAAATTTATCGCGCTTTAACTGACCACACAATTAAATTTAATCAACCCGAAGATGTTCGCGCATTAGATGGGTGGATAAATATCATTCGGGATAAAAATAAAAAACATCAAATTTTTGATGATAAGTCGCTAATCCAAGCAATTGCAGGCAATATACATAAATGCGCTGAAAATTCTAAAATTCCTTATTTCACTATATTGGGTTTTAAGGTTGATATACAAAATTTAAAATAAATATTGAATTTATTATGAATTATTATATCATATAATCATGAAAAATATTGCCAGAAATCTTGATAAATTTTACACAAATTCTGATATTGCGCAATTATGTTATAATTTTATGGTTAAAAATATACCACAAGAATTAAAATATACATGGTTGGAGCCATCAGCGGGGACTGGCGTATTTTTTGATTTAATGCAAGGCGATAAAATCGGTATTGATATAGATTCCGAGCGCAATGATATATTGCGTTATGATTTTTTAAAATGGACACCCAATTTAAATATGAATTATGTGATATTGGGCAATCCTCCTTTTGGTAAAAATTCGTCAAAGGCACTGAATTTTTTAAATTATTCCGCAGAATTTTGTCAATTTATAGGCTTTATATTGCCAAAAACATTCATGAAACCAATATGGCAAGATAAAATTAATTGTAAAATTTCACTTTTAGCCGAACTTGATTTACCGAATAACTGCTTTAATTTTCAAGGCGAATTAACAAATGTGCCGACTATTTTTCAAATATGGCAAAAAACTACCACGCCAAGATATAAAAAAATTTCAAAATTATTAAATCATCAAGATTTTGATTTTGTTGATTCTGTTAATGCGGATTTTGCTTTTCAACGAGTTGGCGCAAGGGCAGGGTTGGTATCCATTGAAGGATTGAAAAAATCACCAAATAGCCATTATTTTATTAAAATAATTAACACAACAAGACCTGTTCATGAGATTTTAAAAAATATAAATTGGTCTGAAATTAAATTCCGCACAGCTGGCAATCCAAGTATTGGCAAACATGAATTAATTTGCGAGTATAATAAATATTTATCAATTAAAGATTCAAATCAGAATTTATTAATTTGATTGGTATGATAATTGCTTAATTATTCATTTATGAGTAATAATCAATTGCATGGTAAAAAATTTGAAGAATATATAATTCAAGCATTATATAGTAATTGTCCGATTCAACCCAATACTGCAATTTTTGATGTGCCCAAAGAATATGCTGATGGATATAATGTTTCTATAAAAACTACAAAGAATAATAAAGTCGGCTTGTCTGATGCAAGAAGATTTTGGCAATTAAATGATAATGTAATTTTTATTGTTGGCGCATATAAACAGCAAGGAATTTTTAAGGAATTTTATGAAGTATATGAATTTCAATATGATGCGCAAGGTTTAAATAATTTGCGGGGTAATTTGTCGTTTGATGTAATAAATGATTTTCATGATAGTATTTGTAAAATTAAATCGGGAAATCATGGCGAAGGCAGAAAATTTGCAAAAATTAGGAAAAAAGAATTAAAATCACAATATCAATCTTGTATAATTTTAAATCCAAAAATTGACAGCGGCAACCAAAGGCGATTGCAGTGTAGCGTCAGCATTAATGATTTAGAAAAATTTGCTAAAAAATTTGAAAAATATTCTGTATCAAATAAAATTAAGCTTCCATATATTATTGAGTCAAGTTCAAGAGCATTAAAAAAATAAATCCAAATTAGCACCACCGAAAAACCAAAATCACCGCTATTATTAAACTCCGATTCCCTAATAAATTTTGATTATATTATCTTGGGCAAGATTCTGTGGCAATAGAACTAACCCCTGTCATCTTTGCGATGAATTTATATTCGCCAAACTGCATGGCGATATTATCGGTAAAACCTTTTTCATATAAATCAAAAAAAATAGTCGCGATTGGCGAGCTATCGGTGCTGTCAATTTCATAAAAAGATTGCGAGATTCGTATGGGTTTTTTTCTAAAATATTCTGATTTTAATGTATTACTATTGCCTTCATTTAAAATCAAGGTGTTAACCATTTTAGGCTTAATGTCCGAACCATCAAAGGCAATAGCGTTGAGCGAAGTTTTATTTTTACTTATGGCTTGCAATATTTGTGTTTGCAATTGAATTGGAAACATTACATCATCATTTAATTTATTAATGCTTGCGCTGGCATTGTCGTTAATATGTGAAAAAATATGCCCATCTTCTTTGATAACTTCCACTGATTTTCGCTCAATAACTTTATCATTATTGGCAATTAATGTTACAGATTTATAAACCGAAGAAAGCGATTTTATGTCTTCTTTAAAAGATTGGCTGATAATAAGTTTGCCAATATCGGGCATATCTAAATCCCATTTATTAAATGCTGTATATCGGCTACATTTATTATTGATTCTGTAGGACATTGTGCCAATTTTCGTGTTAAAACCTTTTAGGAAAACATCATATTGTGCTTCATGGGGCATTATCATCGTTGCTTTATTTGTAAAATTCAAACTCCAAGCAAATAAATTAGCATTGGTAATAATAAATAATGCTAAAATAAATATTAATTTCATTTAGCGCGTTCTAATAAATTTTGAAATTGCCCCAAAGAATCTAAATGAGCGTAAATCGCGCCCGCCCAGCCCATTTTCCAAATATGCAGAATTGACGCATCGTCCAACGAGCGCAATTTTTCTGGGTCAATAGATATAAAGCCTTTTAAGCGAATCCCTTTTTCTGAACCAGCGCGAATTTCTAAATCGCCTTCACGAAATAGGTTTTTTTCGGTTGCAAAGCGACAAAATTGATAAGTGCGCGCTTGTTCTTTGGAATATAAAGCCGAAAATTTTGCCATTCGTTCGGTAATTCTGGTCGCTTGATTATTATCAAATAATAATTCACCGCTGCGGTTAGATAAATTGCGGGCATTACCATCAATGCAAAGTTCTACTTCGCCAACATCATCGCGGCGCACAATAAACGGGTATCTGCGCAAATAGCTTGGCACATATCCCTCAATACGCCATTTGCCCGTTGAATCAATCATTAAATTTTCACCGCGTTTTACACCCATTAAAGCAATAGGCACCGAAGGGTCGCCACGCATGAATAAAATCGGCATTTGCCTGCCGATGGCAATAAATTCCACAACATTAACAGGGCAGGTGCGCAACGAACGGGCAAAATTATATTGCCCATATTGCTTTAAGCGCAAATTTTGATGATTTTCCAAGGATAAAACTTCAACACTATCATAGAGTTTTTTAATTGATTTTGCAGGTTTTTCATTTTTTAATGATGATGAATTCATGGCATATCCTTTTTTATTATTTTAAATTAATATCATGATTTTTATCTTTTGTCAAATCATTGCTTATCTTTGAAGATAAAATTTTAGCAATTGGGATAAGAATAATACATAAAATTATAGCTATCCCTAAATAAAATTTTTCAAAACCGACATTGGAATGAAAGCTGTTTTCGTCAACAACCAGTAAAATTAAACAACCAAAAATAATCCCCAAGCAAATAACAATTATAAAAAACAAGCTGTTATTTAAACTTCTTTTCGGCGTGGAGTGGTAATTTTCATTCATGAATTAACTTTTTATTGTCATATTAAAAATAAATTTTTTAATTTCCAGATATGATACTTGATTCCAATTATCATTTTTATTATGATATTTATCCAAATAATCAATCATTAAATTAATAAAATTATCATATAATTCACGCATTGAACCATTTTCAATCATGGGTAATATTTTATTGTAATTTTGTTTAATGTCTTGATATTGTTTTTTTATATCATGATAAATTAAATTGCCAATTTTATAAGAGCAAGAATATTTTAAAATATCATGTTTGTCGTTTGAAATTTTTGTATTTTTGCGCATATTTTCGCAATAACGAAAAATTTTAATAATTACACTTGCATCTTGCGCGCTAAGATTATTAAAAATCTGACGATAAAAATATTCATCAAAATGTTTGCGCCTTTGGTATTTAGCTTCATTGAATAATCCAATTTTAACCGACAATACCGCTTCGGCTAAGACTGCAGGTGTTATATCATTATGCTGCATTTCCTCAGTTCGTTTTCTGCGATAATTTAGACCTAATTTCTTTAATTCAATTTCAAGTTTTCGTTGGATTTCATCATTTGCGACTAAATCAGGCTTAATAATCGGCGATTGGTTATTCGTGGCAATCGCGATTTCTTGATAAAGGTTTTGCTTAAATTTATCCGAACCAATTTCAATGATACGAATCATCACTTCGCAATTTTCAGGAATTTCTTGCGCCCTATCCTTAAATAATTGATATATTGTATTGCAAGTTTGCCCGCCATTTATTATGGATAGATTTTCTAATTTTAATTTTAAATCATTGGATATTCGCTCATTGTAAGAGATTTTTTCGGCAATAATTGTAATGCCATTATTGAGTAAATAAAAATATTCAGGTTGTTTTTGCAAGGTTTCAACAATTTTCATATTAACTTCATTATCTAATCCTAAATAATTTCTAACATTTTTGTCAATAATATTATCGCCAAAATATTTGATTAATTCAAAAATGCTTTTAACATTAATTATGCCATGAACAACTTTTACAAATTTATTATCAATGGAGTTTGAATACCATGATTTAGTTAAAGAAATTTCATATTCATTGCGTTTGGGTGGGCTATAATGATATTCAATTAAATCATTATGATTTAAATAGTGCCATTTAGTATGAGAATTAGGGTGGTTATCAATTAATCTATTTGAATTATCACCCCACTTAATGCCGTTGTTAACTATATAAACTTGATAATTTGGGGTTTTAAATTCATTAAATTTATCCCTAAATTCCCCAATTTTTTCTTGTAAATTTTTATTGTAAATTGTAATATTTGCGTTTGAATCTTCTAAAATAGTAATAAAAGATGCTATTTTTGTCATCACCGCTTCTTCTATACCTTTTTGAATAAATGAAGATGAGTATTTTGTTTGAATGATATAAACATTAAAATCGTCATCGCACCAAAAACAATCAATCCCACCATCATCATGCCCTTCAACTATATATTCAAATGCTTGGATTCTGTCTATATTAAATACATTGCAAATAATATTATGTTGAAAAACAAAATTAATTTGCTTGTTAGTGTCTGTTATTTCGTTGTAGCCATTTTGCTCAAATAAAACTTTATTTTTCTTAAACCAAATTTTCAGAATATTATCATATTCCTTGGCTGATGTGGCATCATTGTTCATTTTAATTCCTTAAATTTGAAAATATTATACCAAAATTTGCATATTTTGCAATAAAAATAAAAAAAAATTCATTTACCCTCTTGAATTAAAAAGAATCACTCATATATACTCAATGTCAACAACTTAAAAAGAGGTAAAATTATGGGAAAAGTAATAGGAATAGATTTAGGCACAACCAATTCGTGCGTCGCCGTCATGGAAGGCAAAAATTGGAAGGTCATTGAAAATGCCGAAGGGCAAAGAACAACCCCGTCAATTATTGCATTTGCAAATGATGGTGAAAAATTAGTTGGCGCACCAGCAAAACGCCAAGCTGTAACGAATCCAGAAAATACTTTATACGCGATTAAACGCTTAATCGGCAGACGATTTGACGATAAAGAAGTTAAAAAAGAAATGAAACAAGCACCTTATAAAATTGTTAAGGCAGAAAATGGTGATGCTTGGGTTGAAGCTTCGGGTGAAAAATACGCACCTTCGCAAATTTCGGCGTTTGTATTGCAAAAAATGAAGGAAACTGCGGAATCTTATTTGGGCGAATCTGTAACCCAAGCTGTTATCACGGTGCCTGCTTATTTTAACGATTCGCAACGCCAAGCAACTAAGGATGCGGGTAAAATCGCGGGTTTAGATGTTTTGCGGATAATTAACGAACCAACCGCCGCCGCGCTTGCATATGGTATGGATAAAAAAGGTTCGGGCATGATTGCCGTATTTGACTTGGGTGGTGGCACATTTGATGTCAGTATTTTGGAAATTGGCGATGGCGTGTTTGAAGTTAAATCCACAAATGGCGATACATTTTTGGGCGGTGAAGATTTTGACCAAGCAGTCGTAAGTTATTTAGCGTCCGAATTTGCCAAAGAAAATGGTGGAATTGACTTGCTGAAAGATAAATTAGCCTTGCAACGATTAAAAGAAGCGGGTGAAAAAGCTAAAATTGAATTATCTTCGGCGCAATCAACCGATATTAATTTGCCTTTTATCACGGCTGATGCGACGGGTCCTAAACATTTAAATGTGAAATTAACCCGCGCGAAGTTAGAATCTTTGGTTGATGATTTAATTAAACGCTGCATTAAACCTTGCGAATTGGCACTTAAAGATGCGGGCTTGAAGGCTTCTGAAATTGACGAAGTTATTCTTGTCGGCGGCATGACCAGAATGCCTAAGGTTTATGAAACCGTGGAAAAATTATTTGGCAAAGAACCGCATCGCGGCGTGAATCCCGACGAAGTCGTGGCAATCGGTGCGGCAGTTCAAGGTGGTGTCTTGGCGGGCGATGTTAAAGATGTATTATTGCTTGATGTTACGCCTTTGTCATTGGGTATTGAAACCATGGGCGGAATTTTTACCCGCTTGATTGACAGAAATACCACGATTCCAACTAAAAAATCACAAATTTTCTCCACTGCGGCTGATGGGCAAACGGCGGTTACGATTAAAGTATCGCAAGGCGAAAGAGAGATGGCGGCTGATAATAAAACCTTAGGTGAATTTAATCTTGAAGGTATTGCCCCAGCTCCGCGCGGTGTGCCACAAATTGAAGTTGCGTTTGATATTGATGCTAATGGTATCGTGCATGTAACTGCCAAAGATAAAGCAACGGGCAAAGAACAGCAAATCCGCATTCAAGCTTCTGGTGGGCTTGATGAAGAAGCCATTAAAAAAATGATGGAAGATGCCGAGCTTAACGCCGAAGCCGATAAGAAAAAACGCGAATTGGTTGAAGCGCGAAATAATGCGGAATCTTTGGCACATTCCACCGAAAAAACTATCAAGGAAAACCAAGATAAAATCGGTGCTGATGTCATTGAGCCCGTGCAAATTGTCCTAAAAGACTTGCAAGAAAAATTGGCAAACCCTGAAATATCGGTTGAAGATTTGAAAACTGCAACGGATTCATTAATGGAAGCGTCAATGAAATTGGGCGAAGCTATCTATAAAAAGGAGCAAGAAAGCAAGCCCAATGAAGATGGTTCTGTGAATATTAACCCCGAAGATATTAAACCTCACAACGGATAAACATGAGCAAACGCGATTATTATGAAATTCTAGGTGTTGAAAAGACAGCCGATGATAAAGTTTTGAAATCGGCTTATCGCAAGAAAGCAATGGAATTTCATCCCGACCGCAACCCAAATAATCCAGAAGCTGAAACTAAGTTCAAGGAAGTTAATGAAGCTTATGAGATTTTATCAGATGCCCAGAAAAAGGCGGCTTATGACAGATATGGTCATGCCGCTTTTGAAAATGGACGCGGTGGTGCTGGTGCTGGTCAAGAAGGATTTGGCGATATTAACGATATTTTCAATCAATTTTTTGGTGGTGGCGGGCGCGGGCGGGGCGGTCCACAAAAAGGTCGCGATAGACAAGCCCGAATTAATATGACTTTGGAAGAGGCTTTTCATGGCAAAAAATATGATATTAAGCTAAATCGTCTAATTCATTGCACAGGCTGCAAAGGAAGCGGAGCTGATGAGGGCAGTAGTGTCGTAAATTGTAGCACTTGCGGCGGGCATGGTCGCGTAAGAATGAGTCAAGGCTTTTTTCAAATTGAACAAACTTGTCCAAGATGTAAAGGCAAAGGCAAAACCATTGAAAAACCTTGCCGTAAGTGCCATGGTAGTGGGCATGAGGAAATATCCGAAACCGTGACCATACCAATTCCGCCCGGTGTTGATAATGAAATGCGCTTGCGTATAGAAGGCAAGGGTGATGCGGGCGAACGCGGTGCGCCAACGGGTGATTTATACATAATCACAGCAGTTGCGTCCCATAAACTTTTTGAACGCAAAGGCAATGATTTGCATTGCAAAATTCCTATTGATATTGCAACCGCTGCTTTGGGTGGCGATATTGAAATTCCGATTATTGACGGCACCCGTGCAAAAATTACCATACCCAATGGCACGCAACACGGGCATAATTTGCGCTGTAAATCAAAAGGAATGCCCGTGCTTAATGCCGGTGGCAGACAAGGCGACATGATTGTGCAAATTTCATTGGAAATACCAAGAAATCTTACCGATAGGCAAAAAGAAATTTTGGTTGAATTCCGCCTTGAGACGCAAAAAACAAGTTCTAACCATACGCCAGAAGCAACGGGATTTTTGGATAAAATGAAAGATTTTTTTAATACCTATAATAAAAGTTAATTTAAAAAATCGTAAGCAAAAATCCAAAAATTTGCGCCATAATATGCCCATCAAATCGGTCAAGCATACCGCCGTGCCCCATGATAATTGTGCCCGAATCTTTGGCATTGGCGGCGCGTTTAAGGGCTGATTCAAGAAAATCACCTGCTTGAGATACGCAAGCGAAGAAGGTGCAAATTGCAATAATTACGGGCAAAGGATAATTTAAATAGCCTTGATAATAATTGATAGCTAAACCAGATGCTATAGCAAGAACAACTCCGCCAGCAAGCCCCGCCCAAGTTTTATTGGGGCTAACCGCGGGGCAAATTTTCTTGCCACCGATTAATTTGCCAAATATAAACCCCCCGCAATCAGTGGCGATTACTAATATAATCAAACTTATGAATATTTCAAAATAATGCGTTAATAAATAAAGTGAAATTCCTAGACTTAAAAAAATATATGGCGCACCAATACCCAGATAAAAAAGTGGCTTATCCGTTAAAAAAGCCAATTTTTGCCATTCATGATAACAAATTAGAAAAATTATAGCCACAAAAATTTGTTGGGCGATTATTGGCACATAAAAAAATATTATCATTATTGCCAGCATCACGCCCGCGCTTATTAACCGCTTCATTAAAGAATTAATTGATTTTTCCATATTTTCTATGCCTTTGTTGGAATATATTAACCCAATTTATCACATCTTGCGTGGTAATTTCAGGCCAGAATTTTGGTTCAAAAATAATTTCGCTGTATGAAATTTGCCATAATAAAAAATTGCTGATTCGCATTTCACCACTGGTTCGCACCAATAAATCTGGGTCGCCTATATCATGACACGATAATAAATCAGTGATAGTTTTTTCAGTTATTTCATTGATATTCAATTGGTTATTAGCAATTTTTTCACCTAAAATCTTAACTGCATTGGTGATTTCTTGTCTTGCGCCATAATTAATTGCCAGTTGCAATCGCATTGTGCCATTTTGGGTTGCATGTTCAGTGATATTAATTTGTTTAATCAGTTTATCGGGAAGGGCAGTTTTATCGCCAATTACCACTAATTTAACATTTTTTTTGATAAGATTTTCTTGTTCATTGGCAAGATAATATTCCAATAAATTCATCAAAAAATCAATTTCTTCGCGGGGTCGTTGCCAATTTTCCGTGGAAAAACAAAATAAAGTGATATTTTCAATCCCTAAATCCAAGCAAGCATTAAGCAAAATTTTTACCGAATTAGCACCTTGACTATGCCCTTCAATCCGTGGTTTATCTTGGGATTGCGCATATCTACCATTACCATCCATAATAACGGCTAAATGGTTTAATTTTGCCATTAAATTTGCTTTATGTCTTTTTCTTTTTCAGCCAAAATTTTATCAACTTGGCTTACAAAATCATCGGTTATTTTTTGGGCTTTTTCTGTTAATTTATGCACATCATCTTTACCGATTTCTTTTTCTAATTTTTTTGCGGCTTCTAAAATATCACGGCGAATATTACGAATCGCAATTTTCGTGTTTTCGGCGTATTTGCTTGCAACTTTAATTAATTCTTTGCGGCGTTCTTCGGTAAGTTCAGGAATTTTCACGCGAATGGAAGTGCCTTCGGTCTGGGGGTTTAAGCCCAATCCAGATTCACGAATCGCTTTATCAACATTTTTTGCCAAATCTCTGTCCCAAACGGTGACTAATAACATGCGTGGTTCTGGCACGGACACAGTGGCACAACCTGATAAAGCCATCGTGCCACCATATGCTTCAACCATCAGCGGTTCAAGCATTTTCGCCGATGCGCGTCCAGTTCTTAACCCTGATAATTCATGATGCAACGAATCTATACTTGCCTTCATTTTTTGTTCAAATGGTTCAAATTTTAGTGTCATTTTATACCTCTTTATTTACTTAGTTATTTTAGTATAACCAATATTATTATAAAGTCTATGATTTTTTTTAAGGCGATTTTTTTAACTTGTCAGCTTTTTGCGAATCATACCAAATATAATCCAACGACAATCCATTTTTAGGAATAATTTCGGGAATACCATATTTATCCCACCAAGCCATGCGGTCAGATTGCGGGTGATACATCGGAATAAAATAATAATTATTCATGATAATTCGGTCCAAAGCCCGAAATTTCCAAGTGAGTTCTTCATATGTTTTAGATTTTATTATTTCACCCACCACAAAATCAATGGCGGGCGATTGTATGCCTGCGAAATTTTCATTGCCTGCAACATTAATATCTTGGCTCTGCCAATAATTTTTAAGCTCATTGCCCGGCGATTCGGAATTGCCCCGCGCCACAATCACCATATCATAATCATGATTTTCAACGGATTTAATCCAAATAGTTGTTTCTTGGACTTTAAGATTGACCTTACCGCCAATTTTTTCAATCGCTTGCACAAAAGGCTGGATATGGGGTGCTAAATCATCATTATGGAGCAAAATTTCAAATTTTAGGTCTTGCCCATTTTTGCTTAATAATTTCGTTTTTTCATTATATTTCCAGCCATCTGCGCTTAAAATATCGCGGGCAATTTTTAAATTTTCGCGATTATTGCCCGAACCATCGGTTTTTGGTGCTTGATAAATTTCATTAAATACCGCGCTTGGCAATTGTGATTTGAAAGGCGTCAATAAATTAACCTCTTCCTTAGAAATCTTATCACGCGCGGCAAGAACGCTGTTATCAGCGATTGATTGCGTGCGCGTGTATGCACCATACATGATAGATTTTTGCACCCATTCAAAATCCCATAAATATGTCAAGGCGCGCCGTAATTCTAAATTTTGAAATAATGGTCGCCTTAGGTTAAAATATACGGCTTGTAAAGGGGCAACGCGCCCATTGGTAAAGTTTTTTCGTTGAATTTGCCCATTTTTCACGGCGGGAATATCATATCCCGTTGCCCAATGGCGCGCTGAATTTTCATTGCGCCAATCTAATTGCCCACTTTTGAAGGCTTCAAGCGCAATTGTTCGGTCGCGATAATATTCATATTTTAATTCATTAATGTTATTTTTGCCTTTGTTTATTGGCAAGTTTTTTCCCCAATAATCTGGGTTAAGCTCATAAATAATAAATTTTCCTGCGCTAAAATTTTTGATTTTATATGCGCCCGAACCCACGGGAATATCCAAAAAAGGTTTCGCAAAATCAACTTTTTCAAAAAATTTCTTGCTAACTATCACAAATTCGCCCAAAATCAAGGGTAATTCGCGATTATCGGGGTTTTTTACTTGAAAAATCACTTCATCTGGCGCAGTTTCTTTGACTGATTCAACATCGCCATAATATGATTTATAAGCTGGATTGCCTTTTTCAATTAAAGATTCAAAGGAAAAAACTACATCGCTGGCGGTGATGGGCGAACCATCGGCAAATTTCGCTTCCTTGCGTAATTTGAATTTAATAGTTTTTTTATTGTCAGAAATATCAATGGTTTCGCAAATTAAACAATAAGCCGATGCAACTTCATCGGCAGAACTTGCCATTAAGGAATTGTAAATATTTCCTATGCCTGCCACGGGGTTGCCTTGAATTATAAATCCGTTAAAACTATCAAATGAACCCGAAGCATCGGTTGTTAAACTGCCGCCTTTGGGGGCTTGGGGATTGGCATAATCAAAATGGCTATAATTTTTTGGATATTTTAATTTACCCCAAACCGAATATCCGTGCATTGGAATTGCAAAGCTTGGGCTTAAAAACAAAAAATACATTAATAAAGCTAAAATCCGCTTCATTTTTTAACCTTATTTATGGGTATGGGCGTTTCTTTTTTCAACGGCACGCCGTATAAATCTAATCGGTGGTTAATTAATTTAAATCCTAATTTTGCCGCGATTTTATCTTGTAATTCTTCAATTTCTGGGTCGTTAAATTCTATGACTTCACCAGTTTCAACATTAATTAAATGGTCGTGATGGTCGGATACGACTAATTCATAACGGCTTTTGCCGTTTTTAAATTCATGGCGCATCACGATGTTCGCCGATTCCAATAAGGCAAGCGTGCGATAAATAGTTGCAATACCGATTAAGGATTTTTTTTCTTTTAATCTTTTTTGAATTAATTCAATATCTGGGTGGTCGTGAGCGTGCCACAATTCTTGAATAATTTCAATGCGTGGTTTTGTGATTTTTATGCCCTGTTGAATCATTTGTTGTTCAACATTATTGGGTATTTGTTTTATTGGCATCTTGTCTCCCTTCAAAATACCTGAATGGTGCCGCTGAGAAGAATCGAACTTCCGACCCCACCCTTACCAAGGGTGTGCTCTACCACTGAGCTACAGCGGCGACATAAGGGCAAATGCCATATATTTTGCAATAAATCAAGCATTTTCTTTTATTTTTCTAAATTATTTCTTGGCTTCATGAAATTCTCTGATAAAATCGGCAATTTTAGCGGCTTCCAATGAATCAGCAATTAGGCGATAGCGGTTTTGCGATAAATTAAGCATTACAAAGAATGATTCATGATTAATATTTAATTTATCCTTAGTATGCGAATGATGAATGGATAATTTTTCAGTAATTGCGGCAATTTGTGATTCAGAACCAAAAACTGCCATGATATTTGGGTCATAATTTTTCAAATATTCGCTCATTACTGCGGGCGTATCACGATTCGGGTCAAGTGTTATGAAATATGCTGGCAAATTTTGCGCAATTTCAGGGTTTGACTTAAATATTTCGGTTAATTTAGCCAAAGCTATCGGGCAAACATCGGCGCAATTGGTAAAACCAAAATAAATTATCATATCTTGGTTTGCATCAAATTTTGCTTTTTTATCAGATATTATCTGTAATTGGTTAAAGTCGTTTGTTAAGTCATGAGGTTTGGACAAAAAGCCGTTAATTTGCATGGACAATAAAAAAATCGCCACTCCGCCCAAAAAAACTCCAGAATAAATTAGAATTTTTTTGATGAAGTGGCGCATTTATTAATTGAACTTAATGATTAAGCAGCAATAACTTCAATATATTGACGGGCGCGGGTTTTGCGAAAATGCACCACGCCTTCAATTAATGCAAATAAAGTATGGTCGCGACCAATACCGACATTTGCACCGGGGTGAAAAGTTGTGCCGCGTTGGCGCACTAAAATATTACCGGGGATTACTTTTTGTCCGCCGAACATTTTTACACCTAATCTTTTACCGGCGCTATCGCGACCGTTTCTAGAACTACCACCTGCTTTTTTATGTGCCATTTTATTCTCCTAAATTAAGCGTTAATTTCAGTAATTTTAATTACCGTTACTTTTTGACGATGCCCATTGCGTCTGCGATAATTATGGCGGCGATTTTTCTTGAAAACAATAATCGTGCGATTTTTATCTTGTTCAATTACTTCAGCTTTAACAACTGCGCCCGCAACCAAAGGTGCGCCAACGGTCAATTTGCCATCGCTTTCAATTAATAAAACTTGGTCAAGGTTTAGGGTTGCGCCTGCTTCGGCTTCAATTTTTTCAACCCGTAAGACATCACCAACCGCAACGCGATATTGTTTGCCACCTGTTTTTACAACTGCATACATAATTTCTTTCCTTTTGTAAACCGCGTCCTATGGTAAAAGCCTGTCGTGCGTAAAAAGCTAAATTTTTAATGACACCTGCGGACTGCGAAGATAATTATGTTTAAGCTCATATATAAGCTGTATAATAATGTCAAGTTTTTTTTAATCAATATTTCACAAAAGATTTTGCGGGTTTTGAATTATTTTTGAAATTGGCAAAATTTTGATTAAGATTTTGCGCAAAATTTGGCTTGTTTTGTTGAAAATTTGCATTGGGTTTCGCGGGTTTTGCGGTTTCATTATTAGGTTTTTTGGTCATTTAAGTCTCCTTTTGATTTAACTTTGGTTTGCCTGAAATATATGTTTGGCTTATGGTGCGGTCATCGCCTAAAATCTGCATGGCAAAAATTCGTTCGCTGTGCGAATCGGCAATTTGATTGCGTAATTTCATTTGCGCCGTTGCGCAAGGGTTAAGCACGATAATATCCGCATAAAGCCCCGATTTTAATCGCCCAATTTCATGTTCAAGCCCCAAATTTTCGGCATTACCCGCCGTTGCCATATAATATGAATGCAAGGGGTGCAACGAAAATTTTTGTAAAGCCGCAATTTTATAAGCATTATCAATAGTTTGCAACATTGACACCGAAGTGCCACCACCAATGTCAGACGCGATAGATATTTTTTGCGAATCAAGATGCCGTGTGAATGGAAATAAGCCACTGCCGATGAATAAATTACTGCTGGGGCAATGCACTAAGCTTGCTTTTTTTGCTTGCAAAATTTGCGCTTCATTTTGCGTTAAGTAAATCGCATGTCCCATTAATGATTTTTCATGCACTAAGCCATAATGGTCATAAATACTGCAATAATCTTGAAATTTTGGGAATAATTCTATCGTAAAGGCAATTTCTTCGGGTTGTTCGCCCAAATGGGTTTGCAAATATGCGCTGGGATTTTGTTTAACTAAATGCCCTGCCATTTCAAGTTGTTCTTCGGTGGAAGTTATTGCAAATCTTGGCGTGATAGCGTATTTATTACGCCCAATGCCGTGGTATTTTTGAATTAATTTTACGCTATCGTCAAACGAAGATTGCGCTGTATCTTGCAAATATTCAGGCGCGTTGCGGTTCATCATGACTTTGCCACAAATCATGGAATAATTATGATTGCGCGCTTCGTCAAATAAGGCTTCAACCGATTGCGCAAATACTGCCCCATAGGCGCAAGCGGTCGTGATGCCATGGCTAAATAAAATTTGCAAAAATACCGAAGCCATTTGTCTTGCAAAATTAATATCTTGGTATTTTGATTCTTCGGGAAATGTATATTGGTTAAGCCAATCAATTAAGCGCGCGCCATAACACGCCAACATGCGAATTTGCGGAAAATGCAGGTGCGAATCAATAAATCCCGCCGATATATATTGCCCGTCAAAATTATCGTGCAAAAAATTTGCGTCTAATAAATTTGCTTGCTTTAAGATTATGTTTTTTTCGCCAATATCGGTAATTTTATCATTTTCAATTAATACCGCGCCATTTTCAATAAATTTTATGGAATTTTCCCCATAAAGATAAGGATTTTTGGCAATATCAATGATAATTCCCGAAATGACGCGAATCATTCTTTCGCACCTTGTTTTATCCATGCGCCAATTTTTAATCGCTCTTCGGTTGTTATGCCTGTTTCGTTGCCAAGTGGCATAATATCGGCCAAAACAGCTTGCGCAAAAATTAGCGGTGCTGCTTTTCGGATTTGGTCAATGGATTCAAAGACTAAATTTTGCGGTGGTTGCTGAAACGAAGGGTGAGTAGGTGTTTGCGAATGGCATTGAATGCAATGCTTATTTACAATTTCTTTGACTTCTTGCGCGGAAGTTTGAATTTTACTCCATTCGGCAATTTCTGGGCGATATAAAATTGCGCAAATTAAGGTTATACCTGAAATTATTGCCATAATTAACCAATTTCTTACGGGAAGTTCTTGGTCATGCAGGTTAATTGCATGGCGCATAAACCCCCCAAATAATAATAACAAGGCTAAAATCAATAATTTATTGGGGTGGCTGAATAAAATTGGGTAATGGTTTGAAACCATCATTAATAACACGGGCAAGCCTAAATAATTATTATGAAGCGAGCGTTGTTTGGCTTCAATGCCAAAGTGAGTAGGGGGTTCTTTGCCGTCAATCAATAAGGCAACAACTTTTCGTTGATTCGGTATTATCACAAAAAACACATTCGCACTCATGATAGTTGCGATAAACGCGCCCACATGCAATAAAGCCGCGCGGTCGGTGAATACTTGCGTATAAAATAAATAAATCCCTAAAACCATGCTATAAACTAAAATGGCTAAAACGGGCGTGTTTTTACCAATCGGTGATTTGCATAAAATATGATAAACCAAGAATCCAAAACCCAAAGAACCAATTGAAATTGCAATCGCAACCATGCCCGAAATATCAAATTTAGCCTTATCAACCAATAAAATATCGGCTTTGGCGTAATATAAAAGGCACATTAAAATAAAACCAGACACCCAAGTCATGTATGAATCAATAAAAAACCAATGTAATTTTTTGGGTAAACTGGACGGCGCAGATTTATATTTTTCAACGAAATAAAAACCGCCACCATGGACTAACCAAGCTTCGCCCAAGACATTTGGCGCAGATTCGGCGCGTCTTCTAAGGGAAAAATCAAGCCACACGAAATAAAAACTTGTGCCAATCCAAAAAATACCAAAATATAAATGCACCCAACGCGCCAAAAAATTTGCAATTTCTAAAATTTGTTCTGACATTTTACTTCCTTTTTATTTTTTAATGTTAGCAAATTTTATTTTAATTTCAACTATTTTATTGATGGTTTAATTTAAAAAATAAAGCCCCAACGAAATTGATTTTTATTGTAATTTTTTTATTTTATGATAAGGTTTATTTCATGTATCCAATAATTTTAACGCAAAATGTCAAATTTGGACAAAAAATTGTTCGCATTGTCCAAAATAAATTACTTCCGCAAGTTCCAGCACTTCGTTTTGCGGCGGTGCATATTGGCGAAGGCTTGTTTTTGCCTTATTGTAATTATGTAATTTATGACGCTTCAAAGCAAAAACCACTTTATTTGTGTGTGAATGCGCAAAATTTACCAAACAAACTATCAGAAATACAAAAATGGCGGGAATTACTTATTCAAGACAATTATACAAGCCATATAAAATATGTTATTTATGATAATAAAAGCTTTATAGTGATGTGAATCAAACAATAAAATAATAAAAATATCCTTAAAATTCTTAGTAAAAAAATTAAAAATACGCAAAGCAATCAAGACATATTATTTTTTCCAAACAATATGCCCATTCATATTATGTTTTTCATATTGGGCAAGAACATCTTCACAAAATTTTTGCAATTCAATTTCATTGTTTTCTTTTGATGATTCCAAAATTCTTAAAAACATTTTTTTGCCAGTCTCTGTCATGCCAAGATTCTTTTTTAAAAAATTATGTTTTGCGCATAAAGTTTGCCCATTTTCATTCGTAGATAACCCACCTTTATCACGCGGCTTAACATGGTCAACATGTAATTCTTCACCTTCGCGCTTACCCATGCCACATTTAACGCATTTATAGTCATCGCGCTTAAAAATTTCTGCCTTTTGTTTGGCTGTAAAATCACTAATTTTATTATTCTTAACCAATTCGGGATTATAACTATAAATTCCCTTGCTTATTTTAATTAGTTTGCCTGATTGATGCAATTTTCTTATGGCTCTGTCTGGGTCGCGAAATTTAGTATTATATTTATTTTCATAAAAATTTGTTGCCCAATCAACAACTTCTGGGTGATGAATATCACGATTTGGATTATTTTCAAAAAACTTCATTATTACTTGTTCTTGTGATATTTTCTTTTCTTTAGAATTGTAATTTTGATTCATTAATAATCCTTTCTTTTTCAATTCTGTTTTTCATAAGTTCACAATAAATCGGGTCAATATCTAAACCAACCGCTTTACGATTATTTAATGAAGCTTCAATTAAGGTTGTGCCACTTCCAGCAAAGGGGTCAAAAACCAAATCGTTGACATAACTAAACAATTTAATGCAACGATAGGGTAATTGACGGGGAAATGGTGCGGGGTGTCCAATGCGTTTTTTGCTTTCTCCATTAAAAGTCCATAACCCATTTGTCCAATCCATGAATTCTTGTTTTGAAATATCAGAAACCTTAGAGCCATTTGTTTTTTTCCATGTATCTTTATATAGCACAACAATTAATTCAACGGGTGCAATTACAAAAGGTGCTGAAGCTGATAACCATGAACCCCAAGCCGTCCGTCTTGAAATATTGCCTTCGTTCCATACAATAGTTGAATGATATTTCCAGCCAATTTTTTGAGCTATTGTAGTTATATCTGCGCCAACGCTTTTATTCCCGCCTTTGTTTTTATCAAGTGGAATATTTAGACAAAATCTAGCTTGCGTGTTTGACCAATTATAGCAATTTTGAATCCAATTTGCCGTAAATTTGCAATAATTTTCATATGATAATGTGTCGTCATTTGAATTATAATCTATTCCTACATTATAAGGTGGCGAAGTTACGATTAAATCAATAAATGGTTCAATAAATAAATCAGAATTCAAAACCGATTCATTGTAAATTTTAAGATTATCGCGTTGATAATATGGATTTATCTCAGTTGTATCGCTACTAGAGCTTTGGGATAAATCGGCGATAACTTCGCCTTTAACCAATAAATTTGCGTCTAAGTTCATTTAAATTCCATTTTAAATTACAATACTAAAATTCAATTGCTAAGCAATATAAAATATTAACTTATCCACAAAAAACACTCAAAGTGCTTCTTGATTTTCGTTGGCGGAATTTTTCGGCGCGAAAATATCTTCAATTTGGTCTAATGTTGCACTCCAGCCTTGATTCATGATATTGTAATTTTCAATAAAAGCTTGAATTTCTTTATCGCTGGCATTAATCGGATGCCATTTAAGCGAAAATTTTGTTTCGTCTTTACCCAGCCCCATAAAATTACAAGTCGTTAAAATTTCAAGCGGCCAATTTTCAATAAATGGGCTTGGCACGATTTCGCCGTTTTCATTGGAAAAACTGCATATAAATTGTAAAATTGTCGGGCGCAAAATTTGTTTATAAATAATTCTGTCCCAAAAAACTTCGCCGTTTGGGGTTGTGATTTTATTTAAACAAAGCTTATTAACAGCAAATTCTTGGGCAACGACTTCGGTTGTGCACCCTTGCGGAGCCCACCATTTTTGAATTAATTCTTTGTCTGTCCATGCTTGATACAAGCGACCTTGGGATATATTATAAATTTGCGATATGACAAATTCAAGTTTATCGCGGTCAATTTGTTCCATATTTTTCTCCTTCAATAAGCTTTGGGTATATTGCAAATTTCTTGCCATAAATTTTCAAAATTTTTTTAATTTATACCTTGACAAATAATTATTAAATACATATATGAATTGCAAGGATTAGCACTCTTGTTATTAGAGTGCTAAAATAACAACAACAAGGAAATTAAGGAGAATAGAAATGAATTTTCGTCCTTTGCATGATCGTGTTTTAGTAAAACGCGTGGAATCAGAACAAAAAACATCTGGTGGTATTATATTGCCAGATACTGCCCAAGAAAAACCAATGGAAGGTGAAATTTTAGCAATCGGCGATGGCTATGTCAGCGACGAAGGCAAAACCCGTCCATTAAATGTTAAAAAAGGCGACAGAGTCCTTTTTGGCAAATGGTCAGGCACCGAAGTTAAAGTCAATGGTCAAGATTTATTAATTATGAAAGAATCTGACATCATGGGCATTATTGGTTAAAACAAACAACAAGAAGGAATAAAAAAATGGCTGCAAAAGAAGTTAAATTTTCAGTAGATGCCCGCACCCGTATGATGCGTGGCGTTGACATTATTGCCAATGCGGTAAAAGTAACCTTGGGTCCCAAAGGACGCAATGTCGTTATTGATAAATCGTTTGGCGCACCACGAATCACCAAAGACGGCGTGACCGTTGCCAAAGAAATTGAATTGGCTGATAAATTTGAAAACATGGGCGCACAAATGTTGCGTGAAGTTGCAAGCAAAACGAATGATATTGCTGGCGATGGCACGACAACGGCGACCGTATTGGGGCAAGCAATCGTAACCGAAGGCGTTAAAGCTGTGGCTGCGGGCATGAATCCAATGGATTTAAAACGCGGTATTGATATTGCGGTTGAAGCAGTTGTTGAACATATCAAAACTTCGGCGAAAAAAATCAATACTTCGGCGGAAGTTGCGCAAGTTGGCACAATTTCGGCGAATGGTGAAGCCGAAATCGGTCGCATCATTGCCGAAGCAATGGAGCGCGTAGGCAACGAAGGCGTTATCACCGTTGAAGAAGCAAAAGGTTTAGCAACAGAATTAGATGTTGTTGAAGGTATGCAATTTGACCGCGGGTATTTATCACCTTATTTTGTCACCAATGGCGACAAAATGATTTGTGATTTAGAAAAACCCTATATTTTATTGGTTGAAAAGAAATTATCTTCGTTGCAATCAATTCTTCCAGTTCTGGAAGCAGTCGTGCAAACTTCTCGCCCATTATTAATTATCAGCGAAGATGTTGAAGGCGAAGCCTTGGCAACTTTGGTTGTTAATAAGTTGCGTGGTGGTTTGAAAGTCGCTGCTGTTAAAGCTCCGGGCTTTGGCGACAGACGCAAAGCAATGCTTGAAGATATTGCTATCCTAACTGGTGGGCAAGTAATTTCCGAAGATTTAGGTATTAAATTGGAAAATGTTACCATTGACATGTTGGGCACTGCAAAAAATGTTCGCATTGACAAAGACAACACAACTATCGTTGATGGTTCGGGTCAAAAATCTGATATTGAAGGCCGATGTTCACAAATTCGTCGCCAAATTGACGAAACAACTTCGGATTATGACCGCGAAAAATTACAAGAACGCTTGGCTAAATTAGCTGGTGGCGTGGCTGTGATTAAAGTCGGCGGTGCAACAGAAGTTGAAGTTAAAGAACGCAAAGACCGCGTTGATGATGCGATGCACGCAACCCGTGCCGCCGTTCAAGAAGGCGTGGTTCCCGGTGGTGGCACTGCTTTATTGCGCGCGATTGCTGTGTTGGAAAAAGTCAAAGGCATTAACGCTGACCAAAATCATGGTATCAACATTATTCGCCGTGCGTTGCAAGCTCCTTGCCGTCAAATTGCTGAAAATGCAGGCTTTGATGGTGCGGTAATTGCGGGCAAAATTCTTGAAAATTCTGAAAAGAATTTCGGTTTTGACGCGCAATTGGGCGAATATAAAGACTTAGTAAAAGCTGGTATCATTGACCCTGCTAAAGTAGTGCGCACCGCATTACAAGATGCGTCTTCTGTTGCTGGTTTATTAATCACAACCGAAGCAATGATTGCAGACAAACCATCTGATTCAAAATCTGGTCCATCAATGCCTGATATGGGTGGCATGGGCGGTATGGGTGGCATGGGCGGAATGATGTAATTCATTCGTTTAGGTTATTCATATACAACAAACGAAAACGCTGGGTGAAAATCCAGCGTTTTTATTTTTAAAACGCGCGAAATTTGACTTTATCATTGTTAAAAAATGGCGAAGCACTGATTAAAATAGTTGATTATCTGTCTTTTTTATGATATTTTTTTTATTATGAAATTATATATTTTGTTTTATTCTATTTAAGTTAAGGGCGGGTTGAAATTGAAAATTTTATGGGCAATTTTATTTGTTTTTCCCCTTTTATTTAATGCGGGGAATGCGGACAATTATACTTTACCTAAAAACAGCCCCGCATACGAATTTATAAACAAAATAAAACAAAACCCGTTAAGATTTAATGAAATTTCCAATAATTTAAACGATGTTGGGTTGCAAAATTTAGTCTTAGGATATGTATATGAGCATGGGATTGGAGTTGAAGAAAATTCTAAACTTGCGCTTGAATATTATCAAAAATCTGCGAACGCCAATAACCCATTTGGGCAATTAATGATGGGGCATGCGTATTTTTATGGTAAAAATATTGCGGAAGATTATCAAAAAGCTTTCAAAAATTACCAATTGGCTTCAAATGCAAATTTACCCGATGCGTTATATCATTTGGGGGTCATAAATTTTGAAGGATATGGTGTAATAAAAGATTATAAATTGGCAAAAATATGGTTTGAAAAAGCCATCGCATTGGGGAATATTGACGCAAATTATTATCTTGGGCTTGTTTATGGATATGGATTTGGTGAAGATATTAATCCAAATTTAGCGATAAATTATTATATAAAAGCGGCGATTAATGAGCATGTTTTAGCTAATTTTGAATTGGGTAAATTATATTTTGAAGATAAAATAATTGCCCGCAATTTGCAACTTGCTATGCCGCATTTAAAATTTGCGGCTTACAAACAACATGCGCAATCACAATTTATTGTCGGTTATATTTTTTACAAAAGCTTATTGGGACAACCAGATTTTAATATGGCGCGTAATTATTTTATCCTTGCGGCGCGTAATGGCAGTCCCGAGTCCGAATTTTATTTGGGCGAGTTATATGAAACAGGTAAATTAGGTAAGCCTGATATGCAAAAAGCCATTGAATTTTATATGTTAGCGGCGAATCATCAATATTCCACGGCGATGGTTAAAGTTGCTGAATTTTATCAAGAAGGCATTCATGTTCCCAAAAATCTTAAATTATCATTAAAATATTTGCAAACTGCCGCGCAAAATGATGATTCGCAAGCTGTTTATTTAATGGGTAATATTTTTGCGTCTGGTGAAACATTAGATTCGGGTTTAAAATTTGACAAAGAAAAAATGATAAAAACTGGCGATTATATTCCCCAAGACATTGAAAAATCGGTGGAATTATATAAAAAATCTTCGGAATTTGGTAATGCCAAAGCGCAATATAAATTGGCAAAATATTATCTTGATGGTAAAAGCAATGATTTAAATGACCGAAAACTTGGCGTAGAATTTTTAATAAAAGCCGCCAAGCAAAAGCAAGCTGATGCGTTGTTTGAATTAGGCGTGTTATATTATGATGGCGATATATTGGGCAAGAATAATGAAAAAGCTTGGAGCTTATTTGAATTGGCAAGCAAGCAAAATTACGCCAAAGCTTTTTATTATATGGGTTTGATGACTATAAATGGTGATAATGGCAATATTCCATCACCAAAATCGGCGTATAATTATTTTATGAGATGCGCGGATGATAAAAATTCGGAATGTTTTTATCAACTTGGTTTTATTGATTATATATATTTATTGCAAAAAGATCAAGCCATAAAAAATTTAAATAAAGCCGTGAAATTAGGGTCATCAAATGCCCAATATTTTTTGGGTAATATTTATAATATTGACGGCAACGAAAAATTAGCAAAAAAAAATTATGAAATGGCGGCGGCACAGGGACATACTATTGCATTATCGCAATTGGGGCTATATTATATGCCCATAAAAATTGAAAAATCTGTGGATTATTTTGAAAAATCGCTTGATTTGGGTAATAAAGAAGCCGCTTATTTTTTAGGCATGATTTATCTTGATGGTTTGCAAAATACCAATAAGGACATTAATAAAGCCATGAAATATCTAGATGATGCAGCAAAATATGGGCATGCGCAAGCGCAATTTACCTTGGGAATGTTATATTACAAGCAATTAGTAAATCAAGACAAAGAAGCCGCATTTAGATATTTTAACAGCGCCGCCAAACAAAACCATATTGATGCAATTAACATGCTGGCATCAATGTATGTAAAGGGTGATTATGTTAAAGAAAATAAAGAAAAAGCAATTAGCCTATACCGAAAAATTGCTAAATTTGGGCATGTTGATGCTTTTAATTCCTTAGCTTATTTATTATATGAACAATCAAATAATCAAAATTCTGTGCAAGAAGCTATAAATTTTTGGCAAAAATCCGCTGATTTAGGTAATGCTGATTCTTTATACCAACTGGGTGAATTATATTATGCGGGGGAATCTGTCCCAAAAGATACGGATAAAGCGTTCGTTTATTTTAAAAAATCTGCGAAATTAGGAAATATTAAAGCCCGTGAAATATTGGATAAGAAAAATTTAGTGTATTAAATTTATTGGTGCGGGCGGGGAGAATCGAACTCCCACTTTGCCGAGCAAAACCAGATTTTGAGTCTGGCGCGTCTACCAGTTCCGCCACGCCCGCATAAAAATGACTTTACTGAAAAAAAAGCGATTGTCAAGCAAAGTTTTATTGCGAATATAAAATATTTCCAATAAAATTGCGGTAATTTTTTTGCCAATCTGGCGCAAATAGGCTTTGCGAATAATCGGGTTCAATGGCAATTTCATTTAATAATCTGTTAATTTCTGCGCCATTGCTTGCTAAATTAAAATGCGGGGGAATATGTCTTGCGGTTAAGGGGCTTTCCAAAACAAAAACTTGCTTATTGCTTGCTTTGGCTTCAAATAATCCCGTGGAAATATCA
Organism: Alphaproteobacteria bacterium; assembly: GCA_965262605.1. Classification (GTDB taxonomy): domain Bacteria; phylum Pseudomonadota; class Alphaproteobacteria; order JASGCL01; family JASGCL01; genus CBDHFN01. Next base: position 1,449,219 of record CBDHFN010000003.1, read on the forward strand.
CCAATTACACCATCTACTATACTGATGCTGGCGTTTATATTGGGTTCTTTGTCAAAAATAACTTGCGGATATAATGGTTTTAATTCGTCATAATCGTAATTTTCTAAGGGGTGCTTGCGAAAAATAACCGAATATTCTTTGTTTAATGCACAAAATTCTGATATTATTTTAATGTAAAGCTTGGGCTGCATGCCCGAAGAAATTAACAGCAATTGTTTGCTTGGTGGGGCATTTTTGATTTTGGGGCGGAATCTGTTTGATTCGCTAAAATGCGGGTTGCCGATAATGATTTTTTCGCATGGTAAAGAAATATAATCAAGCCACCATTTACCATATGCAAGAAAATAATCAGGCAAATAAGGTTTTATTTTGGAAAAAATATTGGGGTGATAATTATAGGCTTCATGATTTTTGCTGACCATGCCGTGTTGAAATTCAATCGTTTTTTATGGCGCGTTCCTTGGCAATTTTAATGATATTAGCTTGATAACCATAACATCCGTCTTCTAAAATGATGATTTTGGGTTGAATCTTGTCCAACATTTTATGAATTAAATCACAATAATATTTTTGTCCAACATAAGTTTTATATAAAAAATTTTCAATTTCTTGCCAATCTTCGGCGTTAATATAGGCTATATGCTGTTTTAATTTGTTTATAAACCCACTAATTTGATAGGATATTTCTTGGTCTTTGAATAAAATCTTGCGCAATGCAAAAATATTTTTAATGCGGCTTAATTCATAATTCATAATATAGGGCAGGGCGCGCCCACCATGGTCTTGAAAATTTACAGACATTTCCATAATCGCTGTATCTTGGGGATAGCATAAACCGAAATAATCTGCCAATCGGTTGAATCCCCTGCCTTTTATTTTTAATACAGCCGTGTCGGTGGTAATAAATAAAATATCATGCTGTTGTTGTTTCCAATTAAAAATATTATGTTTAAGGGTTTTCCATAAATATGGCAATGAAGGCAAGGAAAATTTATTTTGATAAGATTTGAAATTTATAGAACCCGTAATTGAATCTTCAATTGCGCGGGCAATCATATAACGAATCGGTATCCAAAAAGGTATTTCGCCCGGCATTTTCATATCCCAAATAAAATCTTGCGTTGCCTCGCAATGCAGAATTTGGCGAAATCCTTCGGCGTGCGATTGTGAAAAATTATCCATTATGCCCTCTTGAAAAAGTTTTAATTGCTAAAAAATTTACAGCTATTAAAACTAATAATTGCGTGATGCTGTAAGCAAAAGCCCCACCAATTGCACCATAATTGCTTATCAAATAAAAAGCAAGAATAATATTAATGCCCCCGCAAACAAGCGAAATTATTGATAATATCCCAGTTTTTTCAGCAAAAAACACGATATTTGTCGCTAAATAATATAACCCACCGAATCCCATTCCCACAAATAATATTTGTAAAATTTGGTAATAATCTTGATATTTATCGCCCGCGAAAATTTGAATAATCAAGGGCGCAAATATAATCAATACTGCCACAGATATTATCCATAATGCGCCATATAAAATGATGGATTTTTTGATTTCAAGCCGCGCTTGGGCGTCATTAACCGCTAATTTTTTATATATCCACGGCGCATATGCCTTGTTAAAAGCATCGGCAACCAGCGATAATCCCAACGCGATTTGCAAGCATACACCATAATATCCAGCTTGCTCAATCCCCATTAAAGCCGCAACGATATTGCGGTCTAACGAAGCAATAATTAATGAACCAATTGTATGGGGCATTAAAGGCAAACCAAATTGTAATATGCGCTTAACATGGTTGTAATTATATCGCCATTTTGGCTTAAATTGCCGATGTATAATTAAAACTAAAATGATAATTATTAATAAACTTGCAATAAAAATTCCCCAAATTCGCGCTAAGTAGCTTTGGTTGATTAAAACCACCCACGCCAGCGCGATAAATCCATTTAATAGGGCTTGTATAATTTGCACAAAGGCATATTGAATCGCTTTGTTTTGAATTTGCAGAATACTGAAATATAAGCTGATTAAAAATTGTAATAACCCCAAGAATATTGTGGTCATAAATATCGGGTAATTAATCCCCCATGTTTCGCCATTTAATGCCCAATAAACCAAGCTTGAAAATACTGAAATCAAGAAAAAATTGCTGAAAATTATCGTTAGCATATTGCTGAAATATTCGTGAAATTCGTCTTGGCTTAATTTAAAATAATGCGATTGTAAAGCCGCATGGCAATTAACGCCAATCAAAGACGAAAAAATTTGCACAAAAATTGTAAATATGCTGATGATTCCCATATCCGATACGGATAAATATCGCGCTAATATTGGCAATAAAGCATATGGGACTAACGCCCAGATGATATTAGAAATTAAATATGCTAATGAAGATTTGCCCATGATTAACCTTGGGATTATTTTTGATTAAAAATCAAGGAATTTTTGAATTTTATTGACATTTATTTTTGCAAGATATACGATAATAATATGAGTGATTCTTTTCGCAAGCATACTTTTATAAAATTACCCACATCTGAACGAAATTACGAAGTGGTTTCAATTGTGCGACCAATTGATTGGGTGCTGGTGATTGTTTTTATAATTGGCTTGATTATATTAATTACATGGGGGTTCGTTGGATATATTTCCAGCCGAATTATTGCGCAAGCAATTATTTTACCGCAAAATTCAAAAATTTTTGATGCAAATAATAATGGTAATTTGGGTAATTTGGCGTTTGATAATAATGGACCCGTTGAAGTTGTCGCCTTTATAGGCGTGAATCAAATAAAAAAAATCAAAATTGGGCAAAAAGCTTTAATAGAAGTCGCAGATACATATGGCATAGATAATGAAAAAATTATCGCGCAAATTACCGATATTGCCAAGCACCCCATTTCAAAACAATTAATTAATCAAAAAATTGGCATTGGCGATACGATGAATAATTTAGTTAGCAACCCAATTTCATACGCAGTAAAGCTTGAATTTTCGCAAAATGTCCAAAACCTTAATTTAAATATTGGCACAATCGTAAACACGAATATTGAAATTGACAAGCAGCACCCAATTTCGCTCGCTTTACCAATTTTAAAACATAAACAATAAAAGCCATGATAAAAAAAATTGCAAAACTTGTGCATTCAAAAGATAAAATCGCCCAAACTCCGATTATTTATCAAATGCAACCCAGCGAAAGCGGTATTGCGTGCTTGGCAATTATTTTGGCATATTATAATAAATGGGTTTCGGTGGAACAATTGCGCATGGAATGCGGGGTTTCGCGCGATGGGCTTAAAATTGAAAATATCATTAATGTGGCAAGGTTGCATCAACTTGACGCAGAATTTGAAATTTGTGAATTTCATGAATTATCCGAATTTCAAGCACCCTTGTTTTTTATTGGTAATGATAATAATTATGTCATTTACGAAGGCAACCAAAATAATAAAATTTATCTTAACGACCCAGCGGTTGGCAGAAAAATACTTAACCAAAAAAACCACCCAGAAATATTTCATGGCAGTTTTTTAATCATTAAACCAAACCCAAATTTCAAACCCGACAAAAGCGGTAAATTTAATATTATTAATGAAATTCATAAAAAATTAATGGGTAATTACAGCAATTTTTTATATTTATTTATTATTGGTGTGTTGTTAATCGTGCCCGCCATCATCACGCCGATTTTGATTCAGCAATTTATTGACCGCGTTTTGTCGGGCGCGGACATTACTATATTACCCATTATCATTTTGGCAATGGCGATAAATATTGGATTTTGCGCTTTATTATCGTGGTTGGAACAAATAGCCTTGGCAAAATTTTATCTTAAAATTTCAATCAATGAAACAAAAAATTTCTTATACCATTTATTGCGCCTGCCGAATAATTTTTTTATTGGCAGGGCAATGGGTGATATTGCCAAACGGGTGAATAATAACGATGAAATTGCCGAAGTGATGGTTTATGATTTTACCCATAATATCGTGCAATTATTCAAAATATGCTTATTTGGTGCTATTTTATTAATTTATGATTATAAAATTGCATTGGTGGTTATTGCGATTAATATGATGAATTTCTTTGTGTTAACCTTGATTATTCGCAAAGTAAGCGATATGTCGCAACGCATTATGCTTGATACAAATCAGTTGAATGGTGTCGCCATGGCAGGAATTTTTTCCATTGATAATATAAAATCACACGCGCTTGAAAATTATTTTTTTCAAAAATGGGCGGATATTCATGGCAAAACAATTAAGATAAATCAACGATTGCAAGTTATGACCAATCAAGCCGACCTAATGCCAATATTTTTAACATCATTAACGACCATGGCGGTATTGGGGGTTGGCGGCTTGCGCTATATGGAAGGGTTAATTACCATCGGTGGTATAGTTGCGGTGCAAGGATTGGCGCAAAATTTTATTGAACCGATTCGTTCGTTTGTGGGATTGGCAAGCAAATTACAAGAAATCAAGGCAAAAATAACCGCCGTTAATGATGTTTATAGTTATAATAAAGATTATAAATTTCAATATAAAGATAATAGTAATTTAGAATCAAGATTAATTAAAATTAAGCAAATAATTAATGATTCGCCAAGTGGTAAATTAATGGGTAATATAACCGTTGAAAATCTTACATTTTCGTTTGGCAATATTGCTGATAGCGTGCTTAAAGATATTAATCTAACAATACAAGCAGGTAAGCGCACCGCCATAGTTGGCGAATCTGGTTCGGGAAAATCCACTTTATTAAAGCTTATTTGTGGTATATATCAACCAAATATTGGTAAAATAAAATATGATAATTTAAATTTTCAAGAATCCCCCATGAAATAATAAGCGAAAGCATCGCATTCGTTGACCAAAATATTGTATTATTCAGCGGCAGTATCAAAGATAATTTAACATTTTGGAATCAAAATATTGACGATAAAAATATCTTTAACAGCTTGAAAATTGCGGGGTTTGACAGACAGGTAAATCAATATAAAAATCGCCACTTAACCAAATTAAATGAACAAGCAAGCAATTTGTCAATCGGGCAAAAGCAACAGCTTGAAATTGCGCGCGCGTTGTTAAATAATCCTTCGGTGTTGATTTTGGACGAAGCTACTTCGTGCCTTGATGTTTATAATCAAAAAATTATTGAACAAAACTTGCGCCATAATGGGTGCACAACAATTCTTGCGTCCCATCGGCTTAGCACTATTCGCGAATGCGATAATATTATTTTGTTAAAAAACAAACAGATTATTGCGCAAGGCACGCATGAAGAATTATGCGCAAGCCAAACTTATTACCGCGAATTAATGGATTTATAAAATGCAAAATTCACAAATTCCATCAAATTCCAATGAAATGCAAAATTTTTCTTTGCAACAGAAAAATGCCTATTGGGAAATTATTGAAGGGAGCGTGCAAATTTTTATGGTCATTGAAGCGGCTAATAACTTGCCAAGCAACCAAATTTTTCTTGCGCAAATTAATAGCGGCGATTTAATTTTTGCGTTTGATGAATATACTATAAAATTAAGCGAAAATTCTGAAAATTATCGGCTTAAATTAATTGCAAGATGCGACAAAAACAGCAAAATACTCCGCCAATCCCTTGACGAGCTTGCAAACAAGGAATGGGATTTTGATTTATTAATAAAACTTGAAAATTGGATAATGAATATTGACAGGGCAATATCAATATTATTTCCTGTGCCATCAGTCATTGACTTAATTGAAGCCGATGATGAAATATATATAAGCGATGATAAATTTATATCCGCGCCCCATAAATCAGTTATTTGGTTAAAATTACAACAAGGGCAGGCGTGGTATTATGATAATCAACATTTACCCTTGCAAAATGAAGTAATTACCCCTTTGACGCAATGGTCGTATATTCATACTTTGGGTAATGACAATAAATTTACTGGCTATTTTTCTACATTTTTGCTTGATGGCGAACGGGCTATCCAAGCAATTAACGATTATAATCACTTAATTTCCAATGCAATTGCCCAATATTACCAAAAATATAAAAAAAATAATGCCCAAGAAATATTATTAAATGCCGAAAGAATTTCCGCCGTAAATAATCAATTAAATGATAAATTATTTGGAATTTTTCAATCTGATATGAATCATTGGATTGGCAATCAATTTATTCACCCTTATTTGAAAATATGCTTGATTTTAGGCAAGCAAATGAATGTTAAAATTCACGAAAAAATTATTTTGCAAGCTATTAATAAAAATGCTGATTTAATTGAAATTTTCAAAATTTGCGGGTTTCGGATGCGCAAAGTTCGCATTGATAATAATGATTGGCAAGATAAAGATTCGGGATATATTGTATCATTTTTCAAAAACACTATGCGCATCGCGGTTTTAATGCCAGAACAAGGGCTTAATTATCAATATTTTGACCCCATTGAAGGTGAAGTTAAAAAATTAACACCGATTTTAAAAAATAAATTAGCTCCAAACGGCTGGATGCTTTATCCGCCAATAAGAAATATCGTGGGTAATATCGGCGATTTAATTAAAGTCGCCATGTTCGGACAAAAGCAAAATATATTAAAAATTAGTTCAATTGCCCTTTTTTCAGGCTTTTTGACTTTGTTAACGCCGATTTTAACGGGCAAAATTTTAACAATTTATATCCCCAGCCAAGAAATTTCTATGTTTGGTTTGGCGATTATGGCTTTATTTGCCGCCAGTATTGGTAAATTTGTTTTTGCAATTAATAACGCCATCAATATTATTCGCATATCCAACCGAATGGGAATGTATGTGCAATCGGCAATTTGGGATAAATTATTAAAATTACCAATTGCTTTTTTTCATGAATTTGCCGCGGGGGATTTAATGAATCGCGCCCATGGCATTGATGCGATTCGTCAAAAATTATCCATTCAACTTATCACCACGATTGTGGCATTATTGACGGGATTAACCAATATTTTTGTGATGTGGTATTATGAAGCAAAATTATTATGGCTTGTATTAGTTATAAGTTTTTTATTTATTACTATTTCATTAATTTTAGCATTATTTCAATTACCAAATTATATTAAAATTCAGAATTATCAAGGTAAAATGGACGGGTTAATTTATCAATTATGCCATTTATTGATAAAAATTCGCCTTGCGAATCGCGAAGATTACGCTTTAAATGAATTTATATCGCATTACGCCAAACAAAAACACCATAAATTTACGCAACTAAAAAAACACGCGATTTCATTTGTGTTTAATGCGATTTCCAGCAATATTTTTATGCTTTGCATCCTAACTTTTGTAAGTATATCATTGCTTAATAATAATATTGATTTAGAAGTGCAAAATTTTATTGCATTTAATTCTTCGTTAGGGCAATTTTTAATGGCAATGATTACGGCGGTTTACGCGATGAGCAATCTGGTTTCGCTATTCCCAATTTATCATCGGTTATTGCCGATTATTAACGCAAAAAATGAAAATAATATCCAGCATAATAAAGTTGAAAAATTTTATGGTAAAATTGAATTTAGAAATGTATCATTTCGCTATACACCCGAATTACCCCTTGTTTTAGAGGATTTTAATTTATCGGTTAAAGCAGGCAGTTTTGTGGCTATCACCGGGGAAACTGGCACGGGTAAGTCAACTTTGGCGCAATTATTATTAGCACTTTATAAATTAAATTCTGGGTCAATTGCCATTGATAATCAAGATGTGGAAACCATTAATCCGCATGAATTGCGCACGCAAATTGGCTTGGTTATGCAAAATTCCGAATTATTTGCCGGCACAATTTTGGAAAATGTCTTGATTGATAATATTGATGCGGACGAAGCCGATGTTATGGAAGTTTTGAAAAAAGTAGGCATGGAGCAAGAAATTAAAGATTTTCCCTTGGGCATTAACACGATGATTTCCGAAAAATCATTGGGTATATCAGCGGGACAAAAGCAAAAAATCATTATTGCCCGCGCTTTATTGCGCAATCCGCGCATTTTAATATTGGACGAAGCAACCACCGCGATTGATAATATTCATCAAAAAATTATCGGACGCACGATTGAGAACTTAACCATAACCCGAATCGTGATTACCCACCGATATAATTCCATACAAAATGCCGATATTATTTATTTTATGGAAAAAGGTAAAATAGTGGAATCAGGGACATATCAAGAATTAATTAATAACAATGGTAAATTTGCCTATATTGCCAAACAACATCAAACCTAAGGAAAAATATGACCAAAATTCTGGGATATTCGTATATTTTAATTGTCTTTTTGGCATTTGATTTTTTCAGAATTGGCAGTTGGTATGATGATAATGCCGTTATGATTGGTTTGTTAATTATCAGCGGAATCATGGGTTTTTATACGAAAATTCTGCCTAAATTCTTATTGCCCTTGTATTTTTTAGCCTTTTTTGGTTTATTTCATGGTTTTTATTTTAATAATTTTTATGGCGCACCGCAAATTAACGATGGTATTTTGCGCTTAGTTGCCTTGGGGATTGGAATCAGCTTTTTTGCGAATCACCAAGAAATTTTTAAACAAAAACTCCCCTATATCATAATGTTAGTGATAATCGCCCAAAGTTTAATTGCCTTAGAACCGACTTTTGATACGCTAAATTTAACCCAATATTCTGATTATATTGGCTTTGATGCCTTAGTTATAGCCAGTTTATTCGCCAATATTTATGGAATTATTTTGGCGTTCATCATTGCATATATTTCGCAAAATAATTCCGCACCATTGGCTTTAATGATGGGTTTAGTCTTAGCAAGATTATTTTTGCCCAAAAATCCTAAATTATTTTTATATTTATGTTTTTTTGGTGTTGTTTGCATTATTTTAACAATATTATCGCTTTTATATTTTTATCACCCTGAACAAATGGGTGATGCAACAATGCAATATAGTTTATGGTCGCGCGCCATGGGTTATATGGTGTTATTCACCCAAACAGCCCATGAAGGCATAAATTCAATATTAATTGGACATGGATATGGGCGCATCGCTGAATATTTTCAATTATATAATTATAAAATTTCGGGCAATCCATTTTGGGACGGCATTGAAAATCATACAAACCATACGCATAATCAATTTATTGAAGTATTTTTTGCCCAAGGGTTAGTGGGCGCATGGCTTTGGGGTAGTTTTTTATGGCGTTGGTTTAAACATACAAACAAAGATTTTTGGGTTGGTGCTTTTTTATGCAGCTTTATGATTTTATCATCGCTTTGGTATTTTTTACCGCAAAATTTAATTTTCATTGCGATATTTATGGGCTTAAATACTAAAAACATTGATAATATTCGGTTTTACCCGAAATTAATTAACAAATTATTTGGTTTAATTTTAATTGTTGCTGGGCTTGTTTTATTAGTATTTTTATATAAAAGCGAATATTCATATTCTTGCATCAACAGCAAATATTTAAATTACGAAAATGATTATACTAAACGAATTTTGCCTTTTTTAGAAAAATTTCCTGATAATCAATCGTATTTATTCAAATTTATTAAACGAAACTGCGAAATAAAGCTTGCATTTTAAGCGATATTTTTCTAATGAATGATTCATGAATAAAAATATTTTTTGGTTGGCAATTTCAGTTGCGGTTGCAATTTGCGGTTTGGGAATATCCATTCCAATTTTACCTTTTTTAATTAAAAAACTTGACGGCAATGATTTTCAAGCTAGCTTTATTTTTGCTGTTTTTTCGTTTTTTTCGTTAGTTTTTTCCCCTTTTTGGGGGCGCATGGCGGATAAATACGGGCGCAAGAAAATAATGCTAACATCGCTTATTATGACGGCAATATCATATATTATTGTCAGTAATGCCCATGAAATATGGCATATATATTTTGGTCGGGCAATGGCGGGCTTATTCGCTGGCTGGATGAGCATTGCGCAAGCCATCGTTTTAAGTTATTCTAATACTGATAATCGGGCAAAGCATCTTGGCATTTTGGGTGCTTCGTTTGGTATGGGATATACGCTTGGACCGGGTGTCGGTGCTGTTATGTTGAATTATATGGATTTGCAAGATTCATTGCTTATTTCTGGGTTGTGTAATTTATTAGCGTTTAGCGTGATTTTATTGGCATTAAAATCGCAACCAATTATTCAAGCCATTAAAAAACCATGGATTAATCTTTTGAAAAATCGGCAAATTAGCAAAATTTTATTTGTTTATTTTAGCTTGCTGGTTGCATTTAACGCCATGGAATCATCATTGGCTTTATGGGGCGCAAACAGATTGGGTTATACAAGCAAGGAAATTGGCTATTTATTAGTATTGGCGGGCATGATTGCAATTTTTGTGCAAGGCGGCATATTGGGCAAGCTTACGCAAATATTTTCGTCTGAACAGCTTATTAAATATGGCTTGCCCATGATTGGCTTGGGTTTATTTTTTTTGATTATCGCGCATAATGATATGATGGCGATTTTGGCGATTATTTGTTTGAGTTTAGGCTCTTCGTTATGCACCCCGTCTATTTTAGCGGTTTTAAGCAAGCAAGTTGGCGATGAATCATATGGCGCATTAATGGGAATGGCGCAATCAATACAAAGTGGGTCGCGTGTAGTGGGGGCAAGTTTTTTTGGTTATATATATTATGTATATGGTTATGAAAAATCATATAGTATAGCGATATTAGTAATATTAATTGCTTTTGTCAGTTATAATAATATCATTCGCAATAACAATAATCAATCTGCATAAGGAGAAAATCATGCAAAAATTTTTTGAAACACCATTATCAAAAGTAGATCCAGAAATTACCGCGATATTGGGACGCGAATTATCGCGCCAGCAAGATGGCTTGGAAATGATTGCATCAGAAAATTTAGTATCTCAAGCAGTTTTAGAAGCTATCGGTTCAGTTTTTACCAATAAATACGCCGAAGGTTATCCGCATAAACGCTATTATGGCGGTTGCGAATATGCCGATGAAATGGAAGATTTAGCGATTCAAAGGGTATGTCAAATTTTTGGCGCAAAATATGCGAATGTGCAAGCCCATTCTGGCTCACAAGCAAACCAAGCAGTATTTATGGCTTTTGCGAAACCCGGCGACACAATTTTAGGTATGGCTTTAGCCGCTGGCGGGCATTTAACCCATGGTTCTGCCCCGAATGTAAGCGGTAAATGGTTTAATGCGATTCAGTATGGTGTTCGTCAAGATGGCTTAATTGATTTTGAACAAATGGCAGAGTTAGCCCGCGAACATAAGCCAAAAATCATTATTGCGGGCGGTTCTGCATATGCTCGCATCATTGATTTTCAAAAATTCCGCGCGATTGCTGACGAAGTCGGCGCGATTTTAATGGTTGATATGGCGCATATTGCTGGCTTAGTTGCGGGTGGTATGCACCCCAATCCCATGCCATTTGCTGATGTTGTCACTTCCACAACTCATAAAACTTTGCGCTGTGCACGGGGTGGCTTGATTTTAAGCAATTCCGAAGAAGTCATGAAAAAAATCAATTCGGCGATTTTCCCTGCTTTGCAAGGCGGTCCTTTATTGGCAAATATGGTGGGTAAAGCCGTTGGCTTTGGCGAAGCATTAAAGCCAGAATTTAAAATTTACGCCCGTCAAATCGTTGAAAATGCCCAAGTTTTAGCCGATGAATTAATGAAAGGTGGCTTGAATATATTTTCAGGTGGCACGGATACGCATTTAATGTTAGTTGACTTGCGCCCCAAAGGTTTAACGGGTAATATCGTTGAAAAAGCCTTGGATAGAGCAGGGATTACTTGTAATAAAAATGGCATACCGGGCGATAATGAAAAACCAACTATCACCAGCGGCATTCGTTTAGGCACGCCAGCTTTAACTTCGCGTGGTTTTGGTAAAAACGAAATGAAAATCGTTGCCAGCTTGATTTTAGAAATATTGGACGGATTAGCGCAAGCAAAAGCCGATGCCGTGCCCGAAATTGAAGCAAGCGTCAAAGCAAAAGTTTTGCAATTATGCAAAAAATTTCCAATTTACGCGCAATCATATTAATTATTTAAGGAGGGCAAAATGAATTACGAAGATATTATCAATAAACATTGGGAAGACCGCGCCAATATTACCCCTGATTATAAAGGGGATTTGCGCGGGGCAGTTGACCATGCTTTGGAAGGATTGGATTCGGGAAAATACCGCGTTGCCAAAAAAATTAACGACCAATACCAAACTTATCAATGGTTAAAAAAGGCTGTGTTGTTAAGTTTTCGCCTTAACCCGAATGTCAGAATTTCTGGTGCACCGGGCAATAGTTTTTGGTATGATAAAGTTCCCAGCAAATTTGCAAATATGTCCGAAAAACAATATAAAGAAAGCGGTTTTCGTTCGGTGCCGGGCTGTGTTGTGCGTTATTCCGCTTATATTGCGCCTTCGGTGGTATTAATGCCATCGTTTGTTAATGTCGGGGCTTTCGTTGATTCGGGCACGATGGTTGATACTTGGGCAACGGTCGGGTCTTGTGCGCAAATTGGTAAAAATGTCCATTTGTCTGGTGGCACAGGCATCGGTGGCGTTTTAGAACCCGTGCAAGCGGGTCCCGTTATTATTGAAGATGATTGCTTTATTGGCGCGCGCGCCGAAGTAGCCGAGGGTGTTATTGTTGAACGCGGTTCGGTGCTTTCCATGGGGGTTTATCTTGGGGCTTCCACAAAAATTATTGACCGCGCAACGGGTGAAGTTTTTATGGGAAGGGTGCCTGCTTATTCAGTTGTTGTTTCTGGCTCACTGCCAAGCGGCAAGAATTTGCCCGATGGCTCACCAAGCCCATCGTTATATTGTGCGGTTATTGTGAAACGGGTTGATGAAAAAACCCGCGCGAAAACATCAATTAACGATTTATTGCGTAGTTAACATGAAATTTGGCGCATTATCGCTTGATATTGCCAAGCAATTAATTGCAGCACCATCAATTACGCCAAATGATGCGGGCGCAATAAATATTGTTAAAAATCAATTAGAAAAATTAGGTTTTAAATCTAAAATCTATGAATTTGGCGATGGCGATGCGCAATCTGGCAAAGATGCAAAAATCACAAATTTATACGCAAAATATGGTGAAGGCGCGCCGAATTTATGCTTTGCGGGACATACTGATGTCGTGCCGATTGGTGATGCGAATGCTTGGCTTACGAATCCTTTTGAACCAGTTATCAAAGATGGCGTGCTTTATGGGCGGGGCATTGCTGATATGAAGGGGGCGATAGCCTGCTGGATTGAGGCTTGCGCGCATTTTATTCACGAAAACCCGCAATTTCAAGGCGCGCTTTCCATGCTAATCACGGGTGATGAAGAATCGCACGCGGTGCATGGCACGAAATTATTATTGCCTGCCATTACCAATGATGGCGAAATACTAAACGCCTGCCTTACGGGTGAGCCAACTTGCCCGAAAACATTAGGCGACATGATTAAAATTGGGCGAAGGGGGTCGCTTAACATTACCTTAAAATGCTTTGGGATTCAAGGACACACGGGATACCCGCATTTAGCGGACAATGCCACGCACCGCATGGTGCAAATGCTTCAAATTCTAAATAATTGGGTGATTGACCAAGGCAATGAATTTTTTGAACCATCAACTTTATCAGTTTCAACCATTGATACGGGTAATAGTGCCAGCAATATTATTCCCGCCAATTGCACGGCAAAAATTAATATTCGGTTTAATAATTTGCATGATTCCCAAAGCTTAAAGCAAAAAATTAGCGAATTATGGCAATCAATTCCCCATGATAAATATCACGCGGAGTTTAGCGTTTCGGGCGAATCGTTTTTAACGCCAAGGGGCAAATTATCAGAAACTTTAAGCCAAGCAATAAAGCAAATTACCAATATTACTCCGGAATTATCCACCACGGGCGGCACTTCGGATTCGCGATTTATTAAAGATTATTGCGAAGTTTGCGATTTTGGCTTGCGCAACCATAGTATTCACCAAATTAATGAACATGCCGCTGTGCATGAAATCGCGCAATTAAGCGAAATTTATTACCAATTTATTAAAAATTATTTTGGAGTTTCTTCCTAAAATAAAGGAATCATGGTATAATTAAATATTAAAGTTTTTCCATATTTTTGTGGCTTGTTCTGCCAAATTCCTTTGCCTAAAATTAATATTATCGTCATTCCAATTTTCGTTATTATTGGCAATATCTTTAATATCTTGATATTTACTTTTTAAATAAATTTGTCTTTTTTGAAAAAATTCTTTGTCATCTGCATCGTTGTTAAGTTGATATTCCAATAATACTAAATTACCTAACATCCATAATTTCTTGGATTTTAGACTTTGCGAAGCAATATGTTCAATGGTTAAACTTTGCGCATCTTGAAAATTTAAACCATTAAGCTTACCCAAAATATATTTCACTAATTTTTGTTCGTTATTCTTAAATGATTTTTCGGCAAAATTTGCGATAAATTGTTCGTCAGTAATTTGTAAATTTTGAATAATGTTTTTGCAATCAATAATATCAAAATTTTCATTTTTTATAATTTCTTGGGCTAAATGATGATATATGCCTTCAAGAATATTTGTTTGTTTTTTGGAAATGATTAAATAACGCATAATAACATTAATAAATAATTCTAATAATTCGCATAAAATTTTTGGTTTGTCTTTAACAATTATCAGCACAGGGATTAATTGAAAAGCTTCTAAAACTGCAAATTCGGCAATTAAATTTTTTAATTTAATATTGCCACTCCAATTTTCATGGTTGGAATCCTTAAATGAATTAAAATTTCTAATAAAGATAATGACATTTCGCACATAATCTAAACAATAATTTGCATCTTTGTTTTTCAATAAATCCCGAATGTAAAAATATAAATCCTGTTTTTTTACTAAATCTTCGCTAATATGAAAATATCTTAACAAGTCTGGCAAACGCTTGTTAGCTAATAATTCTAATTCTTGCCATAATTCATCAATTTCTTCATGCGAATCGGGATATTTAGAAAATATTAAATTTTTCACCAAATCAGCCGTGGTTAGCGGTTCGCCCGCCGAATTTAAATTTTCAAAAAATAAATAAGCATTATATTCATTAACAACAATAATGCGAATAATAAATAATTTTTCTAAAATAACATTTGTAATAAATTCATAAATTTTTAAACCATCGTTAATAATTGCGGATAAATCTTTGGCAATTAATTCTTGAAAAAATTTAAACGCATTATGTAAATCGCGTGCGGGCGTATTTTTTTCAGGTTTTTCAAAATTCATTTGGCTTAAATAATTCATATAATAATTACGATTAGCCCGATTTAATGTAAGCTTGGCGGGGCGCAACCCAGTTTTACTATCAAAAATATTGATATAATTATGGCGAATTTCGTTGACTCTATCATTATTTAAATTGTCATTCTTTAATTTATCTAAAAAGCTTAGCAACGCAATTAACAAAATAGAAATGGTAGTTATTCGTTGTTGTCCGTCAATTATTTGATAAATTTTTTTGTCATTATCATGATTTTCACGCAATAATACGATGTTGCCAAGATAATGCCCCGTGGCTTTGTGATGATAAACTTCTAAAATATTATCCCATAATTCTTGCCAATTATCTTTGTCCCAAGTATAATTGCGCTGAAAAATTGGCACATTAAATTTCTGTCCATTACCTAATAAAGTGCCAATATCCACGGGCACCGATTCAAACAAATTTTTATCAATTTTTTTTTGTGCTTTGTTTATTGGGCTTAATTCATTCATATCATCCTGCAAATATAATCATCGCTTCGCTGCCATTAATCTTGCTTCTACTTCGGGGCGAAAATGGCGAAATAACCCTTGTATAGGCCAAGCCGCCGCATCACCAAGCGCGCAAATTGTGTGCCCTTCAATTTGGCGCGCAACATCAAGCACTTGGTCAATTTCTTTGTTTTCTGCAACGCCATCTTGGATTCTTTTCATGGATTTCCAAAGCCAACCTGTGCCTTCACGGCATGGCGTGCATTGCCCGCATGATTCGTGCTTGTAAAAATATGCAAGCCGTGTGATAGCTTTCACAACATCGGTTGATTTATCCATAACAATCACCGCCGCCGTGCCAAGTCCTGAACGCACTTCACGCAAAGCGTCAAAATCCATTAATACCGAATCGCAAATTTCTTTGGGTAAAAGCGGCGTAGAAGACCCGCCCGGTATGATGGCTTTAAGATTATCCCAGCCACCGCGCACACCGCCACAATGTTTGTCAATTAATTCGCGAAGTGGAATTGACATAGATTCTTCAACATTACATGGTTTATTAACATGCCCCGAAATGCAAAATAATTTCGTGCCTGAATTATTCGCGCGCCCAAATGATTTAAACCATTCGCCACCGCGCCGTAAAATAGTAGGCGCAACCGCAATAGATTCAACATTATTCACCGTGGTCGGACAGCCATATAAGCCAGCCATAGCAGGGAAGGGCGGCTTTAACCTTGGTTGCCCTTTTTTGCCTTCAAGACTTTCCAATAAGGCAGATTCTTCACCACAAATATAAGCACCCGCCCCGCGATGCACAAATAAATCAAAATCAAAACCTGATTTACACGCATTTTTACCGATTAAGCCCGCTTGATAAGCTTCGGCAACGGCGGCTTCTAAAACTTTGGCTTCATAAACATATTCACCGCGGATATAAATATAACAAGCATTCGCGCCAATCGCAAATGATGCAATTAAAGCACCTTCAACCAATTTATGCGGGTCGTTGCGCAAGATTTCTCTGTCTTTACAGGTGCCGGGTTCGGATTCATCAGCATTAATGACTAAATAATGGGGGCGTTCCTTGACTTCCTTGGGCATAAAAGACCATTTCATACCCGTTGAAAAACCCGCACCACCGCGTCCGCGCAAGCCAGAATCTTTAATTTCGTTAATAATTGCATCGCGCCCGCGCAATAAAATTTCCTTAGTTTTATCCCAATCACCGCGTTTTTTTGCCGCCGATAATTGCCACGATTCATAACCATATAAATTGGTGAAAATTCTGTCTTTATCTGCCAACATAATATTAATCCTTAAAAGTTAAAGTTTCCGCGCCACCAACAGGTTCAGATGATTTTCTGCCAATTTGTGAACCAATTTTAGGGGTTTTGCCATTCATTAAATCATCAATAATTTGCGTTATAGAATCAGCGGTTAAATCTTCGTAAAAATCATCATTAATTTGCACCATAGGGGCATTGCAACACGCGCCTAAACATTCCACTTCGGTTAAGGTAAACATGCCATCTTTGGTTGTTTGCCCTTTTTTAATTTGCAATTTATTTTCGCATGATTTTAATATTTCTTCGGCTCCGCATAATTGGCAAGGGGTCGTGCCACATAATTGAATATGATATTTACCAACTGGTGTTAAATTAATCATGGTGAAAAAACTTGCAACTTCCATAACGCGAATTCTTGGCATATCAAGCATTGTTGCAATCGTATCAATTGCTTCGGGGGTTACGAAATGCCCATCTTGATTTTGCCTTTGCGCTTGGTCAAGTAAAGCTAAAACTGCGCTTTGAATCCGCCCATCTGGATATTTTGCAATGGCGCGCTTTACTTCTGATAAATAAGGTTCTTGAAATTCAAACATAAATTATTCTCCAAAATATATTATCCTTATAAAACATCATTGCTTATCTTGCAAGTTTTATTTTATTTTTGTGCAATTTTATTAAGTATTTTTTAATTTTCATAATTTTCAAAACGATTGAAAATGTTTATTATACTTGATTTCAAGCAAATTATAAAAAAAATAAAAAAAATAAATATTTGTGTTGACTTGCCTAATTACATGATATACAAGGGATAGTTAGAGAGAACCGACAAATTATCAGAATGATGATTTGTCAAAACAAAACCAGAAGAGAATAAATCTGAAAAGATTTATCAGGAGAGAAGAAAATGACTGAGATTAATCTCAACAGCGCGCAGCGTTCGGCTGTGCTTAATTTGCAAGACGCACAGCAACTTGCAGATAGAACAACTCAACGATTAGCAACGGGCAAGAAAGTAAATAGCATCGCTGATGATGCTGTTAGCTATTTTCGTAGCCGAAGCTTGTCAGATAGAGCATCATCACTTTTAGCAAGAAAAGACGATATTACACAGGGTTTAAACACTGTGCAAACGACTTTGGAAGCTGTTGGTACGATTGATTCTTTCCTTAAACAATTAAAAGGTATCGCCGAATCGCAAAAATCAACTACAACGAACGAAAGAAAAAGTGCTGATGTGACATTCAAAGCAGTGTTGCAACAAATTTCTCAAGTTATTAACGACACAAATTATGGTGGTTCAAATTTATTAAAATCATCAACCAATAATTTAACGGTGCGCTTTTCTGATTTGACTGCTTCGGCAGTAAAAATCGGTGGATTTAACTTAATTAGCAATGTTAATTCCACCAATGCCAATGTTGGTAATAATATTTTTTCTAAGGGCGCAAGCGTTTTTGCCGATAATGTTGGCTCCGCAAATACCATTGATAAAATTTTATCAGGATTAGGCGGCAAAGATTTAGCAAGCTTTGTTAATGTTGGGACAAATAACTCAAACGCATCACAAATTGATAGCATCACAAGCTCTTTGGATCAAGCAATTTACCGCGTGCGTGGTCAGGCTTCAACCTTTGGTGCATATGCAGCTATTTTGCAAACCAGAAGCGATTTTAATTCACGCTATACAAGCCGTTTGCAATCAGGCGCCGATGGCTTAGTAAATGCGGACTTGAACGAAGAAGGTGCAAACTTATTGGCGGTGCAAACCCGTATTCAATTAGGTTCAAACGCCTTATCATTCGCGACTTCAACCAGAAATTCGGTAACCCGATTAATTGGTGCGTAATCGCAATAAAACAAAATTTCATGCGGAATTTAATAATTTATTTTCATAAATTATTGAAAAAAGTTAGGATCTGGTAAATGTTTTACCAAGGTTCTCTTGGAGGAGAGAGGCATGGCGATAAGCCATGCTTCTCAAATCAAACTTATGGAATAACCATGATTTTGGGCATTCTGCTTCGCTTAGGATGGGAAAAATGCTATTTTTAAACGCACTAAATTCCGTTGCAAATTGCTATCCTTCCTCTCCAATCTTTAGATTTTCGGCGTAGCCGAAGCGGAGGTTGAAGGGCAGAAATTGAATTACTTCAATTTCTATATAAAATTACCAAAAGGTAATTTTATGCCCTGATGCAATACTTGCGTAATTGCCTTGGCAATAAACAAGCGGGGTGGTTTATCGCGATTTGAATTTAAAGACCTCAAGCATTGCTAAGAGAGTCGCGAAGCAGAAATTATAAAATCAATCCTTCAATTCCATTAAAGCGCAAGCGTTCAAATTGCCACGAAATTTAATATTTTCGTGATTAGGGAAGCCACCAAATATTGCGCCAAATATTGCGATAGGGTATTATAAATAAAATTTTATATAAAAAATTGGGAATGTCCACATAAAATTCTTATTGCAACATTTTAAATATAGTATTAATGTTGCAGCAATGAATGAGCTAACCAACAATCCTGAATTAATGGTCGCCCGCTTAAACGAAGCGGTGTCGGCGGTTATTGCCCAAGATTTTACCAAAGGTGCACAAATTTATCAATCCGTCATTGATGCAGGAATTACCCAATATCCAGAAATTTGGGATAGGTTAGCCCATTGCTTAGTGCAACTTAAACAATTTGACCAAGCGATAAATTGCGTGAACCAAGTTGTACAATTAAACCCCACAATATTATCATATTATAACCGCATTGCGGTAAATTTAGAATGCGGGAATTACGCCCAAGCCCTTAGTGATGGGCAAAGCATTTTTTATCATGCCGATGCAACCGATGCGAATAAAGCGGATATTTGTCTTAAAATGGCGATGATTTGCGATATAATTAAAGATTACAATAAAGCAATTTTTTATTGTGAAAAATCCGTTAAATTTAATCCAAACCCTGATGAATATAATAAAAGATGGGCTTTTGTGAATTTTCATGCGGGCAATTACGCGCAAGCTTTTGAAATTTATCAATATCGCTATAAAACTTTTGATGGTTTAAATTTTAATCAACTTAGCCACCATAGCGAAGATAAAATTTGGCGCGGGCAAGAATTACAAGGTAAAAATATTTTAATTACGATGGAGCAAGGTTTTGGCGACATGATAATGATGATGCGCTATATTCCAAAAATGCGGGCGATGGGGGCGCAAATAATTATTGAAACTTTCAGTGATTTTATCAAATTATTTGCGTGCGATGAAAATTTTTCTGGTTGCCAAATAATTTTAGGCGGCACCGAACCACCCCCCTTTGATTATTGGTTGATGGCAATGTCCATGCCTTGTGTTGCCGATTTTGCGACAAATATTCCGCAAAATCCTTATTTAAGTGCGGGACAAACGCCCGTTAAGCTTGAAAGCGGTAAAAAATATAAAATTGGCATTGTTTGGGCTTCGGGCAAACTTTTTCAAGATGCCCATAGTAAATCTATTGGTTTAGAAAATTTATTGCCTTTAATTCATGAATTTTCAAATCGCGATATGCAATTTTATGGCTTGCAAATTGGCGAAAATGCCGATGATATACGCAAACTAAATTTAAGCGATAAAATAATTGATTGTAGCCCCTATATTTATGATTTTTATGATTCGGCGGGTTTTTTAAAACAGCTTGATTTATTAATAAGCGTTGATACTTCAGCGGCGCATTTGGCGGGTGCTTTGGGCGTGCCATGTTGGCTTATGGTAAATTTTGATAATACTTGGCGTTGGCATGACAAAGAAACAACTATTTGGTATCCGAATAATTTTACCATAATTCGCCAAGAATCCCCAAAAAATTGGCAAAGTTGCGTGCAAAAAGCCATTGCGATGGCGGATAAAATTGTCAAAAATCATCATAATTATCAGCCACCCGTGCAATTATGGATATTTCAAGCCCAGCAAGCGATTCAGCTTAAAAATTATAAATTAGCAAAAATTTCTTACGACAAAATTTTAGCCCAAGACGAAAATTTTATCCCCGCCTTAAAAGGCAGAATAGAAGTTGCGCATCATTTGCGTGAATATCAAACGGGGATTGCCGATTGTATGCGCTTATTGCAATTAAATATTCCCGATGAAGAAAAAGGTAGAGTTTGCTTGGCATTAAGCCTGTTGCATCAAAAATTATGGGTGTATGATAATCACCGATTTTTGGCAATTAAGGCTTTGGAAATGGCGCAACAATACCCCCATAATCAGATAAGTTTTAATCGTCATTTGATGTTTGGGCAATTAAGATTGATGGATTGGCAGGCTGGATTTCGTTTTTACCAAAACCGCCATAGCGTCAATGAATTTGCAAGCTTTATTTTAAAGCCGTGGCATGATTTAAATAAAACTTGGCAAAATCAACCAATAAATACCCTGTTAATTGTTATGGAGCAAGGCTTTGGCGACATGATTCAATTTTGCCGATATATTCATAAAATTCGCCATAAAGCCCAAAAAATCATCATTGAATCTTACCCCGAATTAGCGGGATTGATGAAATTTAACTTTCCATATGCTGAAGTATATTTTGAAATAAAAGCAGAAATTCAATATGATGCTATGGTTTTAATGGCTTCGTTGCCCAATTATCTGGAAAATATACCCGATATAACCGATAAAACGCCTTATATTGACGCTGTGCCCGCGGAATTACCCTTACCCGCTTTGCCAAAAATAAAAATTGGCATTGCGTGGTCAAGCGGCGGGCAGGGCACAGATCATTTAATTAAATCCATGAAATTAAAGGATTTAATGCCTGTTTTTCATGCAATAAATGCAGATTTTTTTAGCCTTCAAATTGGTGATGCGGCGAATGAAATTCATGAATTAGGCTTGGGCGGGATTGTCAAAGACTTATCGCCTTATATTAAAAATTTTTATGATACGGCAAGTTTTTGCAAAAATCTTGATTGCATCATTACCATTGATTCTTCGGTTGCGCATTTGGCGGGCGCAATGGGTATGAAGAATTGGGTATTTTTAAGCAAAATATCCGATTGGCGATGGGGTATTGGAAAAGTTTCGGATTTTTATAATGAAAATACGCAATTATTGCGTCAAAGCGAATATGATGATTGGCGCGCCCCCGTCCAAGAATTTATCACGCAATTTCATGAATATTTCGGGGATAAAAATAAATACATTGCATAATTGGGAATTTTAATTTATTGGTAAATATAATGATAAACACTCCCCCAAATTTTTTTGAACAACATCAAGCACGGGTGAAATCGCGCGAATCGCTTTTTGCCATGCGAAAATTGGTGAACCCCTTGCAAATTGTGTCTGATTATCAACCCGCGGGGGATCAACCAACGGCAATTGCCCAATTGCTGAAAGGCATTGAAGAGCATAAGCGCGACCAAGTTTTATTGGGAGTTACAGGTTCGGGCAAAACTTTCACCATGGCAAATATTATTGAAAAAACTGGACGACCCGCGATAATTTTGGCACATAATAAAACACTGGCGGCGCAATTATACAGCGAAATGAAGTCCTTTTTTCCCAATAACGCCGTGGAATATTTTGTCAGCTATTATGATTATTTTCAACCCGAAGCATATGTTGCGAAAACGGATACTTATATTGAAAAAGATTCTTCGGTGAATGAACGAATTGACCGATTGCGCCATGCCGCGACCCGCGCGTTATTGGAACGAAAAGATGTAATAATCGTTTCTTCGGTAAGTTGTATTTATGGTATTGGCGAAGTGGAAACTTATTCCAACATGGTGCTGAATTTGGAATTAGGGCAAAATATCGGCATCACCGAATTATTAAATAAATTTATTGAATTGCAATATGACAGGAATGATATTCAATTTATGCGTGGCGCGTTTCGGGTGCGCGGCGATATTGTTGAAATATTTCCCGCCCACCTTGACGATTGTGCATGGCGCATCAGCTTTTTTGGCAGACAAATTGAGAAAATTCAAGAATTTGACCCCTTAACGGGCGAATTAAACGCGAAATGCAACGAAGTTAGCATTTACCCTAATTCGCACTATGTCACGCCAAAACCCACGATTAATAAAGCGATTCAAACAATTAAAAGCGAACTTACGCCAAGGCTTAATGAGCTTCGCAATTTGAATAAATTAGTTGAAGAACAACGATTGCGCGAACGAACAAATTTTGATTTGGAAATGCTGATAGCTTCGGGCATGTGCGCGGGGATTGAAAATTACTCACGGCATTTAACAGGCAGAATGCAAGGCGAACCGCCACCTTGCTTATTTGAATATATTCCCCCAGACGCATTATTATTTGTGGACGAATCGCATGTCACGGTTTCGCAAATTGGCGCAATGTATAAGGGCGATTTTAGCCGAAAATCCGCGCTTAGCGAATATGGTTTTCGCTTGCCATCTTGTTTAGATAACCGCCCATTAAAATTTGAAGAATGGGAATATATTCGCCCGCAAACGATATTTGTCTCGGCAACGCCCGGTCCTTGGGAATTAAATAAAACTGGTGGCGAAGTCGCCGAGCAACTAGTGCGCCCAACGGGTTTGCTTGACCCCATCATTGAAATTCGCCCCACCGATTCCCAAGTTGATAATTTAATGCACGAATGTAAAAAAATTATTCCCTTAGGGCACCGAATTTTAGTCACGACTTTAACAAAAAAAATGGCGGAGGATTTAAGCGAATATATGGCGGATAATGGCTTAAAAGTGCGTTATTTGCATTCTGATGTTGATACTTTGGAACGAATTGAGATAATTCGCGATTTGCGATTAGGTGTGTTTGATATTTTAGTCGGTATAAATTTGTTGCGCGAGGGTTTGGATATTCCCGAATGCGCCTTGGTTGCAATCTTAGACGCCGATAAAGAAGGGTTCTTGCGTTCAAAAACTTCGTTAATTCAAACAATAGGGCGCGCCGCAAGACATGTAGAGGGCAGGGTTATTCTTTACGCTGACCGCATGACGGATAGCATGAATTATGCCATAAGCGAAACAAATCGCCGTAGAGAAAAGCAAACCGCCTATAATCTGGAACATGGTATTACCCCGCAAACGATTCGCAAGAATATTGCCGAATCTCTGGACGGAGTTTTTGATAATAACCGCATTACCGCCGATAAAATTAAGCAAGATTTACCCGAAGAAATCGCTAAAATGCCTGTATTGCAATATATTAAATTATTGGACAAGAAAATGCTGGACGCTGCGAAAGACCTTGAATTTGAACTTGCGGCGAAAATTCGTGATGAAATTAAAAAATGTGAAATTTATGACCTTGATTTACCTTTAATGGCGACTAATGCTAATGTCGCCTTATTGGGCGACACGCCGATGCAACGCAAAAAACCGCAAAACCGAAAATCTTTAAGAAAGCATTAAAATGCAAGCCTTAAAACCTAAATCCTAATTTTACGCCTAATTCTAAGTTTGTGTTTTTAGGCTCATAAATTGTGTATTTCTTGGCTACAAGCGTATTGCTAACTTTTTCTGTAATCGTGATTAATTGCGGTTCTGATGCTTTAATTTGCCAATAATCCGCATATGGTCCAATGCTGAAATCAGAATTTTCCCAATAAATTCCGCCATTTAATCCCATGCCCGTTTTTTGAATATTTTTGACATTTTGCGTATTGGTAATATTATTATAACCAATCGTGTCTTTAAGATATGAAGTTTGCACCCCTTGCAATAAATAATCATATTCTAATTGCAATTTTATTTGGCTTTGTTGTGAAATTTTGAAATTTTGTGTCAAGCCAAATGGTATATAATTATAATCGCTTTTACGCCGATATGCGGCACTGCCCGTGCTGCTTTGCCCCTTGGCAAGATAATAATATTGACGCACCCCAAACCCAATATATGGGTTTATTTGCCAATTTTCATTGAAGTTATGCTCATAACCTGCATTAATCGCGCTTGACCAATAAAAATTGGGGATATTATGAATCCGCCCCGAACCCTTATATTCCGCCGCACCATATAAAAACCTATTTTTATTATAAAAAAACAAATTATTCCCAAAAACCTTATTATATTCATATGAAAATCCGATTAATGGGCTTTTAATCGTGATTAAGTTTGGCTCATTGTAATTTGAATATGCCCCAAGCATCGCTAATATATTTGGTGTATTTTGCGCCAAAACTTGCCCGTTGCAACAATAATATATCGGCGCAATAAGGGCAAGTTTTAATAATAATTTTATGTGGTATTTCAATGAAGTTTCATTCTTTCTTGAATTAAACTCTCAACTACTGACGGGTCGGCAAGCGTTGAAGTATCACCCAATGTTAAAAAATCATTTTCGGCAATTTTACGCAAAATACGGCGCATAATTTTCCCCGATCTTGTTTTTGGCAAGCTTGGCGCCCATTGAATAATATCTGGCGAAGCAATGGGTCCAATATCGTGGCGAACATGGTTGCGTAGTTCGGTTTTAAGCGCGTCAGTATATTCAACCCCCGCATTTAATGTTATATAAACATAAATTCCTTGCCCTTTAATTTCATGCGGATAGCCAACGACAGCGGCTTCGGCGACTTTGGGGTGCAAGACAAGCGAAGATTCCACTTCCGCCGTGCCCATGCGGTGTCCAGACACATTAATAACATCATCAACCCGACCCGTTATCCAATAATACCCATCAATATCGCGTTTTGCGCCATCACCGGTGAAATAATAGCCTTTGTATGTTGAAAAATAAGTTTGCGCAAAGCGCGCATGATCGCCGTACACTGAACGCATTTGACCGGGCCAACTATCCGCAATACATAAATTCCCCGAACAATCGCCGTGTAATTCATGCCCATGCGAATCCACAATCACAGGTTTTATACCAAAAAATGGTTTAGTCGCCGACCCGGGTTTTAAATCAGTGGCACCGGGCAGGGGGGTAATTAAAATTCCGCCCGTTTCTGTTTGCCACCAAGTATCTACTATGGGGCACCGTTCATCGCCAACTATATTATGATACCAACGCCATGCTTCTGGGTTAATGGGTTCGCCCACTGACCCTAAAATCCTAAGCGATTTGCGGCTTGTTTTCTTAACTGGTTCATCGCCATCACGCATTAAAGCGCGAATAGCAGTCGGCGCGGTATAGAAAATATTAACTTGATGTTTGTCAATTACTTGCCAAAATCGCGAATTATCAGGATAACTTGGCACACCTTCAAACATAAGCGTGGTTGCGCCATTGCATAATGGACCATAAACAATATAACTATGCCCCGTCACCCAACCAACATCGGCGGTGCACCAATATATTTCGCCTTCTTGATAATCAAAAACATATTGATGCGTCATTGATGCGTAAAGCAAATAGCCTGCGCTTGTATGCAGAACGCCTTTGGGCTTGCCCGTTGACCCCGAAGTATATAAAATAAATAAAGGATCTTCGGCATTCATAACTGCTGGCTTACAGCTATTGGCTACTTGGGTTTTGGCTTCATGAAACCAAATATCGCGCCCTTCTTGAAAATTAACTTTATTTGGGGAATTTTTTACAACTAAAACATGTTTAACCATCGGGCATTTTGTTAAGGCTTCATCAACATTTGCTTTAAGATGCACGGGCTTGCCGCCGCGCCAACCTTCGTCAGCGGTGATTATAAATTGTGAATCGCAATCTTCAATCCGTCCAGCCAAAGCATCTGGTGAAAAGCCACCAAAAACAACCGAATGAATTGCGCCAATGCGCGCGCAAGCCAACATGGCGTATGCGGCTTCGGGAATCATGGGCATGTATATCGTTACTCTGTCGCCTTTTTGCACGCCATATCGCACCATAATATTAGCCATTTTGCAAGTTTCATCGTGCAATTCTTGATAAGTAATATTTTTTGTGTCATTGGGGTTGTCGCCTTCCCAAATAATTGCAACTTGATTGGCGCGTTTGGCAAGATGCCTGTCAATACAATTAACCGAAACATTAATTTCGCCATCGTAAAACCATTTAATATGTAAATCATCTGTATTATAGGACACTGATTTTACCTTGGTAAAATGTTTTATCCATTCCAATCTTTGGGCTTGTTCCGCCCAAAATTCTTCGGGTTTATTGACCGAATAATCATAATATTTAAGATATTGTTCATGATTAATATGGGCGCGATTTTTGATATTATCGGCGACTTTATAAATTTCTTTTGACATTATACCACTCCTTGTCTGATGAATATACCCTTATCCATAAACTATATTAATATAAAAATAACAAATTTCAAGCAAAATTTATTTTTTAAAGAAATTTGGCAATCAGATTATCAATGAAAAAATTGCTTGAAAAAATTGGGTAATTGCTAATTTTTCTAAAAAATAATTAATAATGCCGACTTCGCCATCTTTGGAATCGCCTTTTTCATTATATTTCATAAAATCAAAACCTTCTGTTTCATGGTGTTTCTTTAATATTTAAGGGTAAAATTCATTGCACGCGTCAGCAACCAATCGCGCTTGTTCCAAGGTTAAATTGGGGGCAATCGGCAAAGACAACACTTGATTCGCCAAATTTTTTGCAATTGGCAATTCAAAATTTGAAAATTCGCGGTATGCAGGTTGTTGATGCACGGGAATCGGGTAATGAATTAAGGTTTGAATGGATTTTTTAGATAAAAATTCCATTAATTTGTCGCGATATGGCGTGCGAATCACAAATAAATGCCAAACTGAATCGTTATTATTTTTAGGGGTTATAATATGGGGGTTATTAATATTTTTAATATAAAAATCGGCAATTATTTTGCGGTGGTTATTCCATGTTTCAAGATAATTTAGTTTCACGCGCAAAATAGCGGCTTGAATTTCGTCTAAACGGCTGTTAATGCCTTTGGTAAGATTTTCGTATTTTTTTATTGCGCCATAATTCGCGATGATGCGTGATTTTTGCGCAATTTCATCATTATCGGTTAAGATTGCCCCGCCATCGCCCAACGCGCCTAAATTTTTACCCGAATAAAACGAAGTGGCGGTAATATCGCCCAGCGCACCACGAATCGTATTATTATACTTCACACCTTGCGATTGCGCACCATCAACCAAAACACGAATATTATATTTTTTGGCGATTGCCATAATTTTATCCATATCGCAACATTGACCATATAAATTAACAGGCAGGATTATTTTCGTTTTTTTTGTAATTTTGTCCAAAATATTTTCAGGTTCAATATTAAACGAATTGGGGTTGCATTCCACGGGAACTATCGTTGCGCCAACTTGGCTTACGGCTAACCAAGTTGCAATATAAGTATGGCTTGGCACAATGACTTCGTCGCCAACCCCAATATCCATTGCCATTAAAGCAATTCTTAATGCGTCCAAGCCATTACCAACCCCCACGCAATGCTTAACCCCATTATATTGCGCATATTGAAATTCAAATTTTTGGCATTCTTCGCCCAAAATATACCAACCCGAATCAATCACGCGATTGCATGCGGCTTTAATTTCATCAGCAATTAAGGCATTGCAAGCTTGCAAATCAAGGAATTTTATGGTCATTTGCTCTTGACGCCTTAATAAATTCATCATAATTGCGGAAATAATCACTCTCATCATAAATTTCTGATGCTAAAACCATGCAAACCGCCCCCGAAGAGAAATTATCCAAATCGCGCCACATCATTGGGGGAATATATAAGCCATAATACGAACGATTAAGATGAAATTTTTGTTTTTCATAGCCATTATCAAGCTGAACATCAAAACTTCCCGACATGGCAATCATTAATTGGTGAAGTTTTTTATGCCCATGGGCTGCACGGCTTGAACCGCCGGGCACATCATATAAATAATACACACGCTTAATATCAAACGGAATATGAATACCACCCTCTACCACGGATAAATTCCCCCGTGGGTCATTAATACGGGGCAAGTCAATTATTTTTGCTTGCATTATCATAAAATTAATTCTATATTATTAATATTATTTGTCAATTATTTTAAATTACCAATTAACGCAAAGCGCAAAAAATATGAACAATGAATTAAATACCTTTATTCACCCTTTATCTGATGTAAAAACCAAAAATATTGGTCAAGGCACAAGAATTTGGCAATATTGCGTGATATTAGAAAACGCAGTTATCGGTGAAAATTGCAATATTTGCTCTCATTGTTTTATTGAAAATAAAGTCAAAATCGGGCATAATACAACAATAAAAAATGGTGTATTTATATATGATGAATGCACCATTGGCGATAATGTATTTATTGGTCCCAATGTCAGTTTTACAAATGATAAATACCCTGTTTCAAAAAATTACCAACAACAATATGAACCGATTATAATTAAAAATGGAGCTAGCATTGGTGCTGGTGCGATATTATTACCGAATATTATCATTGGCGAAAATGCTATAATAGGCGCGGGGGCAATTATCACCAAAAATGTTGCTGATGGTGCTAAAATTAAAGGCAAATATTAATATTGCGCACAGATTTCTGATAAATTTTTTAAATCTGTGGCGGTTAGAATGGCTGGTTTTTCAACAATATCGCTGTATTCTTCATAATGTTGATTGGTGATGTAAAAGAACATGTTATTTAATAATACACATCTTGTATTGGCTGAAATTACAACTGAATCATTTTGCGGATTGATAAGTGGTGTTGCTGGTAATGCTGAGGCACCAAAAAAATTTAATAAAAATTTACAAGATTTTAATAATTCCATTTGTTCAATAAAATTAAGATTTTCAATGGAAATTATATCAAAATTTTGCTTGGTTAAAATTGTGATTAAATCATCTTGTTGGGGGCAAACGCGATGTTTTGCATTTCGTTTGATAAAAATTTTGCGTTGATTGGTATATTCGCGCTTAACCCCCGTATTTTCGTATAATTGGTCAAGCAATACATCTAATGTTTGCCGATGAAATGCAAAATCAGATTGTAAATAATCAATTTTATCAAGGGCATTAAACGGGTTAATTTGAACTTCATCAATATTAATTAATTTTTCAACATGGGCAAAAACATTGCTGGGTAATTTAATAATGGGACGATGGTTTTTATTAATAATATTAATTACTTCCCAAATAGTTGGTATAGTTAAATCTGCATTTATTAAAATTGGCGCATTCGGGTAGTAATTAAATTTTTCAATCAGGGCTAATTTGGGTGCTTGCTCCAAAAAAAAATGACCGAAATTATTGATGATTTGGCACATATTAATGGCAATGGGGATTTTAACAGCATTATTTTTTATATGGTGAAAATTGACGAATCCGTAATCGCGTTTTTTATCGTTAAAATGCAACAAACCGCCAATTTCATCGGGCAAGTTAGATTCTTGGATATTAAATACCGATGGCACAATACATTTATTTTCATTTTCACTATAAATGCCCCATCCCTTCCAAGCCGAGCCAAGATAACAATTGTCAATTTCTGTTGCATTAATAGCGGGAAAAATTACGCTTGAATTGCCCGTAAAAATATCACCCTTATAATCAGGATTAATATTGCGCATAGGCGTAAGATTTATTGTCTGTTCGGGTATCATCTCAATTTTTTTAAATGGCATTTTATGCAAATTAATAATCGCTAATTTGCGAAATATAAACAAAATTTTAAAATAAAAAATTATCTTATAACTCCAATGCTGTTTAGGGATTAAATTTAAAATATATCCAATATATTTGGGATTATTTATTAATAACAACAAAATATATAATAATAAATATACCCAATTTTTATGGCTTGCTAAAATTTTTATGCGGGTTAAATTTCCAAAAGAATTTGCAACACTCATTGTATATTTGACAAAATGTATGGTGTTTAATTGCCTGAAATTATCATTATTTATTGTCATGGTTAATTCCATTTAATACATATTTCATGCGCCCCCAAAGATAAGGCGGATAAAATATCCAAGGGATAAGGCGTTTTCGTATAATACGCCCCAAATATAAAATTAATTTGAAATTTTCGGTGGGGTATTGAGTTAATAATTTGCCCATCATTTTATATTGACCAAATTGCCAGCTTAATCGGTAGCAATCCATTAAAAATTCTGACCTTTTTGGTTGTTTAATAATTTTTGAAATAATTTCCTTTGATTCTGGATTGCATAACAAATCATTAAAAAAAATCTTAATTTCTGATTTTTCGGCATCATTTGTTGTGGGAAAATTAAAAATTTGATATAATTTGCTTAAAACAAAGATTTTTTCATTTTCATATTCGGCAAATTGCCATAAATAATTAATATTTAATCGCCGCGTGGCATCTAATGGCAGTTTATAACCATGAAAATATTGCTTGGCGGAATTTATGTTATGGATAAAATTTAAAAATTTATTTTGCGAATTTGATGCGCTGATGCGACCTTTTATTTTGCGATAAGCAAATAAAAATTCGGGTATATTATGTAATTTTCCAAATTTGGCGGCTTTGTAAATTATATCGTCATCTTCACCAATGGATATAAGTTCATACCCCCCCATTTTACGAAAAATATCCATCGGCATCATATAACAATGAAATGGTGTAATAATTTTTTGTAAACTTGCAATCATTGCTTCGTTGGTTATGGGATAGCTTGCCTTGGCAGTAATAAAGTTATGTTCGTCAATAATATCTACAAAACTGCCGACAAAGCTGTAATCATGGTTATTTTCTAAAAATTGTGATAATTTTGCAATAAATTCGGGGTAATAACCATCGTCATGCCCAATTATTGCAAAATATTTTCCAGAAGCTAATTCATTGCCTTTTTGGCAAGCCAAGCCAGTTGAGCAGGGCGCATCATAAAAATCATATATTTTTACGCGCTTATCCCTTGCGGCAAATTCGGCACAACATTCGCGTTCCCCCGTTGTCGGTGCACCATTAATCACCAAAATACATTCCAAATTTTGATGAGTTTGCGCCAAAATTGATGCAATAGTTTGACGCAACCATGGCATTGCATTTTTATAAACTGGCACAACAACGGAAACTAAATAATCATTATTCATAATTTTAATATAAATAAAATTATAATAATTGTCAATATTTAACTTGATTGTGGACATTCCCCAATTTTTATTTGATAAAATTTTATTGATGATTTTGTATTAGTATTTTTGGGGAATTGCCTAATCAAAAAAATATTAAAATCGTGGCAGTTAGAACGCTTGCGCTTTAATGGGATTGAAGGATTAAGAGATTAAAGGATTGATTTATAATTTCTGCTTACTGCCTCTCTTAGCAATGTTTCGGGTATTTAAAATTAAATCACAATAAACCACCCCGCTTGTTTATTGCATAAACAAGCACCCCTCCGCTTTGCTTCGCAAACTTCTTCGCTTAGGAGGGGAAGGATGCCATTTTTAAAAGCACTATATTTTGTTTAAAAATACTATCCTTTCCCCTCCAATCGTCAGATTTTCGGCGTAGCCGAAGTGGAGGGGTGCGCCGACAGGCGCGGGGTGGTTTAAAATTTTTTCAATCATTAAAATCTTTTAATTTTATTTAAGCGTAAAATTGCATTGATAAGAATCAAGAATTAACCCCCTAAATTTTTAGTAATTCCACTTATTTTGCTGTGTAAAATAGTCATAGGGTGACTCCAATCACCCATAAAAATTTGCCGTAAGATTTGCACTGAATTATACCATGGCATAGTATTGCCGCTATGCCCCCATCGCCAGCTGTTGGGCAACATAACTAACGAAAAAGTCGGCTTATGCAAGCACCCCGCCAAATGAATCGTAGTATTGGCAACCGATACAACTATATCACAATTGGCGATTAAGCCTAATAAACCCTCAATATCTTCATAACAATCAAGGGTAGGGTGGCAAATTATATTCGTGCCATGTTGGGTATTAAAATCTGAAATTTCTTGAAAACTGCTGTTATATTGCAAATTAATAAATTGAAATTTTTCGTCTTTAAGCATTGGCAACCAGTCGCTTAATTGCGTGCTTCGGTGGTGGCTGTCATATTGCACGGAACGGCAAGCAAATGAAAAACCGACTTTAATTTTATGGTGTGAAACTGGTTTAAGAAACTGATAAAATTCTTTGATTTTTAATGAATCTGCAAACATTTTTCGGTTTTGATAATGGGGTATTTTATCCATGAATCCTAGCCGAAGGGGCAACGAGCCAATGGCGCATACAAAATCGGCTTGAATCTTATGCCAATGATTCGCTTCGTCATTTAAAGCCCCACTAATAATTTCAATATTAGGGTATCTATTGCGCGTAAATAAAGCTTCAAGCCTGCGGTCAACTGAAATCTTAATTTGGCAATTTTGCGGTAAATAATCTAATAAGCCCCCAAACATGATATGGTCGCCTAAGGCTTGCTCGCCATAAATAAACAGGGTTTTATTGGTTAAATCTTCGCCTTGCCAATTCGGTGCAGGCAAATTGCGAATGCGGTGGCTAAAATAAGGGGTTTGCCAGCGCGATTCGTATAATTCAAACCCTAATTTATAATTTCGTTGGTTAATGCAATATTGCGCGTAATTATAACGCAAAATATCGTCCTTGGGCGTTAAATTAAGCGCGTGTTGAAAATCTTCGCCCGCCTTGCTTAACCTGCCGATATGTTCGGCGGCAAACGCGGATTCGTGAAACATTGCGGCGGTGCAATTGGGTTTTTGGGTTATTTCGTCATAATATATTAAGGCTTCTAAAAAATCGCCCCTATCAAAGAAAATTCTTGCTTTGCGGGCAATGATATTTATATCATCTTTGAAAATTTCCATGGCTTGATTAATCAATTCCAGCGCAAGCGCGGATTCGCCGATGGCGTCGCAATATACCGATAATTGAATATATCGTTCGGGCAATTGCGCCATAATTTTTCGGTATACGGGAATAAATTTCATGATATTTTTTTTGGCAATTGCGCCACCGATTAAATGCAAGGCGCGAATTAAATAATACATGTTAGTTTCATGATTTTTATCTAATAAATAAGCTTTGTAAAAATAATCAAGTGCTTTATCTGGCTTGCCAAGCATCATATTAACAGCACCAATTTCGTGGTTGCAATGAAAATTTTCGCCTAAAAAATATATGGCGATTTCGTAAAATTTAAGTGATTCGGCGTATTTCCCTAAATTAAACAAGCAAAAACCAGCAATTCGGTTATATTCGGCATGTTGCGGTTCGGAATTTAAGTTTAATTGCGCTTTTGCGAATGCTTGGGCAAATTCGCCATTGGCGCAATGCGCGATTAATTCGTCAAATGGTGTGATTGATAATCCTTGATTTTCCATGCAGATAATATATAAAGATTCCCATGAATGACAAGTTAAAAAATATCGCCGTGATGTTAAGTGGTAATGGCAGTAATTTTCAAGCGATTTGGGATTTTACCCAAAAAAACCAAGCCACCTATAAAGTCGCTTGCGTGATAAGCGATAATTCTAACGCATTTGGTTTAGTGCGCGCCCAAATGGCAAAAATTCCAAATTTTGTGATTGACCCCAAAAATTTCAATAAAATTCAAGAACATGATGCAAAATTATCGCAAATTTGCCAAGATTTTAGCGTGGATTATATTATTTTGGCTGGGTATATGCGGATATTATCCGCCGATTTTTGTGATAAATGGCAAGGCAGAATAATAAATATTCACCCGTCTTTATTGCCAAAATTTAAAGGCTTAAATACGCATCAACGGGCGATTGAATATTACCAAAACAACAAATCAGAACAAGCCTTGCATGGTTGTTCGGTGCATTTTGTTAGCCCAAAATTAGATTCGGGTGAAATAATTGCCCAATCAAGCTTGATAATTGCCAAAGACGATACGCCCGAAACTCTTGCCAATCGCGTGCATGAATTAGAGCACCAATTATTCCCCAAAGTTATCAATGAATTTAGTCGTGTTCGCGATAGGCATGGCATAATTTTAAAATAGCGCAATTATCATGCACATCATAATGATTCGGGTAATCATTCGCAATTTGTAATAATAACGACCATAATTGCGTGCCGCTTGTCGGTGAAATATGCAATTTCTGTGTAGTATTTTCAAATAAATAGGGTGATTTAAATTCAGAATTATTTATTTCGCCAGCACCTTCTAAAATAAAAACATGCGAAAATTCATGGTTAGTTTTTGCGCTAAAATCAGCATTTAAAAGCGTCAAGACATCTAAGGAAACTGCATTATAATCCGAAGGCACAAGCCATGTAAATTCCGCAAGCTTTGTATGAGTTGCGCCGTTTGAATAAATTTCATTATCTTCTTCGGGGTCTTCAACAAATTCATACCGAATAATCACACAAGGCTTAAAACCCGTTTGAATATGGCAATATCCATCAAAACTATAAGCTTTTCCCGCATTAAGTTTGCCGTAATCGCTGACATGCGCGCCCCCATCATGAACGAATAATATTCGCGAAGCCCCGCGCGTGGCAATTTCCATTTCAGCACCCAAAATTAATGAGTCCTGCCAAATTTGCACATGAAATTGAGGCATTTTATAATTGGCTTATTTTACGCCAAAGCCACCGAATCTTCTGGAGAATCTTGCGACTTGTCCGCCTTCTAACACGCGTTGCGTGCCACCAGTCCAAGCGGGGTGAGTGTCTGGATCAATTTCTAATTTCAATACATCACCCTTTTTTCCCCAAGTGGAGAAGGTTTGATAACGGGTGCCATTGGTTGTTTCCACGGTAATTTCGTGGTAATTTGGGTGAATGTCTGCTTTCATAATTTTGTCCTTTTAACGGGCTTTATTTATCATTATTTAAGTTATTGTCAAGGAATATTTTAAAAAAAACTTGACTTTGTTAGTTTTTTTATGATTTTATAAATTAACAAAGGATGTAAATGAATCATACAAATATATGGAATCCAAATTCATGGCGCGACAAACCGATTAAGCAAGTGCCAGAATATGCAAATGCCGAAATTTTGCATAAATCTGAATCAATCTTGCGCAAAATGCCGCCATTAGTCTTCGCCGGCGAATGCGATAGATTAACAACAAGATTGGCGCAATGCGCTAATGGCGAGGCTTTTTTATTGCAAGGTGGCGATTGCGCGGAATCTTTTTCAGAATTTGGTGCTGATATTATCCGTGATACTTTTAAGGTATTGTTGCAAATGGCGGTGGTATTGACTTTCGCGGGTGGCAAACCAATTGTTAAAATTGGGCGCATGGCGGGGCAATTTGCGAAACCAAGGTCAGATAATTTTGAAACAATCGGCGGGGTTGCTTTGCCTTCTTATCGGGGCGACATTATTAATAAAATTGAATTTGAAGCCGAAGCGCGCGAACCAGACCCAATGCGCATGGTTTTTGCTTATCAACAATCGGCGGCGACATTAAATTTATTGCGTGCCTTTGCTGATGGTGGTTATGCAGATTTGCATAATGTTCATAAATGGAATTTAGAATTTGTGGAACAATCGCAATCTGGTTCAAAATTTAGTAAAATGACGGATAAAATTGCCGAATCTTTAAGATTTATGGCGGCATGCGGCATAACTTCGGACAAAATCCCGCAATTAGCAACCACGGAATTTTATACTTCGCATGAAGCTTTATTATTATGGTATGAAGAGGCTTTAACAAGGCAAAGTTCCATTGATGGCAGATTCGTTGATGGTTCGGGGCATTTCTTATGGATTGGCGATAGGACGCGCGAATATGGCTCGGCGCATGTGGAGTTTTTACGCGGAATTATTAACCCAATAGGCATTAAATGTGGACCGAAAACTAATCCAGATGAGCTTGTTCGCTTGCTTGATGTTTTGAATCCGCAAAGAACAGCAGGGCGCATAACATTGATTGTCAGAATGGGCGCGGAAAATATTGAAAAATTCTTTCCCCCGATTTTAGAAAAAATAAGGGCTTCTGGACAACCCGTAGTTTGGTCAAGCGACCCGATGCACGGCAATACCATTAAATCTGGCAACTATAAAACCCGCAGTTTTGATAGTATACTTGCCGAAGTTAAAGGATTTTTTGCGGTGCATGAAGCCATGGGCACAAATGCAGGTGGCGTGCATTTTGAATTAACGGGCAAAAATGTTACCGAATGTATTGGTGGCGCACAAAATATTGGTTCAGATGATTTGCATAAATTTTATGAAACTCATTGCGACCCAAGATTAAACGGCGAACAATCATTGGAATTAGCATTTTTAATTGCTGACATATTGCGCTTAAATGCGAAAAATAAAGGGTAATGATGAATTCGGAAACAAATAATCATATGGGCATGAAAATCTTAGTGGTATTCTTAGGTTTTTTAATTATATCGGGTATTACGATTTTGGCTTATTCGGTGATGAGTGGCAAAAAGCCTTTTTCGCCACCACCCCCGCCAGCTGGCTATAATTTAAATTTGCCAAGCGATGGGCTTAAATTTGATTCGGTTAATGGTAATGAAAAATTTCTTTATATCACCCAAAAATCTGATAATTTTCATAAAATTACAATAATTGACGCGAATAATGGCGCGATAATGGGCAGTATTTCGGTGCAACCATGAATAAATTAGCCAATCATGATTTTCGTTCAGACACAACCCAACCTTGCCACCCAAAAATATTTGAATTTATGCAAAAACATTGCGCCCGCCCGCATACAAGCTATGGTAATGGTGATTTAAATCAAGAATTAAACGCGAAAATTTCAGATATTTTTGGTAAAAAATGCACAACATATGGCGTATATTCAGGCACGGCGGCTAATTGTTTAGCTTTATCGGCGATGACAAAGCCATATGGCGCGGTGCTTACCCCAGAATTTGGGCATTTAGCGGTTGATGAAAATTCGGGTTTAGAATTATTTTCAGGCGGGGCAAGGGTGATGACTATCCCCACGCCAAGCGGAAAATTAACGCCAAATGATATTGATAATTACTTAGCGCATTATCATTTTGGCTTTGTGCATAGCGTGCAACCGCAATCCTTGACAATAAGCAATTTGAACGAGCAGGGCTTAGCTTACACCAACAAAGAATTGCAAGCCATAAGCGCAAAATGCCAAGAATATAAGTTAAATTTTCATATTGACGGCGCAAGATACGCGAATGCTTTGCTGGCAAATAACCAAAATTCCAAGGAATTATTAAACGGCGTAAATTTAGACGCTTTGACGCTTGGTTTTTCAAAAAATGGCGCGTTTGGTTGTGAAATTTTAGTTTTATTTAATGAAAATTTTCAAGAATCTTTGCCATATAATGTCAAACGGGGCGGGCATATGCCAGCGAAAGGCGAATATATTGCGGCGCAAGCTTTGGCATTGCTTGACAATGATTTATGGCTTGAAAATGCGAAAAATGCCAATGATTTATGCCAAGAATTTGCTAAATTTTGCCAAAATCACCCAAAAATTAAAATTTTATCGGGGGGCATTGGTAATGAAATATTTATTCAAATTCCCAAAAATTTGGCGCAAAAAGCCCTTGATTCAGGGTTTAGCTTTTATGAATGGTCAAGTCTTGACGATAAAAAATATGTTGCTGATGTATACCGATTCGTTTTTAGCTGGCATCACAAAGTTAAAGATTTGCATGAATTAATCGCGGTATTATCATGAAATTTGGCATTATTCGTTCAACCACTTCAAAAAAAATTGCGGATAAAATTGCAAAAATTTTGCCAATTGAGGAAAATTTGCAAGATGCCACGCATATTTTGGTAATTGGTGGCGATGGGTCTTTGCTTCATGCGATTCGCAAACTTAAATCACTTAACCTTAGCCATAAAATAATTTATGGCATAAATAACGGCACGATTGGTTTTTTATTAAATCATTTTGATGAATCTTTAATTGCGAAAATTCCCAGAAAAATTAAGCATGCCCAGCCTGTATTGCTTAAATGCCTTGAAATGAAGGCAACTAATGCAAAGGGCGAGGTGATGAGGGGGTTTGCATTTAATGAAATTGCAATTAATCGCGCATCGGCGCAAGCCTTAAAAATGCAGGTTATTGTAGATGGCGTAGAACGAATTCCCTTATTAATAAGTGATGGGATTATGGTTGCAACACCGCAAGGTTCAACCGCTTATAATTTTGCTTGCAATGGACCAATTTTACCGCTTCATAGTGATATTTTGGCAATGACACCCGTCAGTGTTTTTCGCCCAAGACGATGGGGTGGGGCTTTAATCCCGAACACAAGCGAAGTTATAGTCAAAATTCTTGAAGGCAATAAACGACCCGCCATTGTTGCCACCGATGCTTTGGCATTTAACAATTTAGTTGAAATACGAATCAAACAAGAAAAAGAATCTTCGGTTCATTTATTGTTTGACGAAGATAACGACTTAAAAGAACGAATTTTTAACGAACAATTTATGGTATCATGACTAAAAACAAAAACTTAAAAGACTATATTAAACCAAAATTTCAATTGCCTGAAATTGAATTATCATTTGATTTAAATGAAAACAGAACTCTGGTTCAAGCAAAAATACTATATATTTTAGACGATAATTGCAACGAATTAAAGCTTGATGGCAAGAATTTGGAATTAACCGAATTATTATGCGATGATAAAGCAATCGGCAAACAAAATTATACCATAGATTCGGAATCTTTAACGATTCGCAATTTGCCCAAAACTGGCGAAATAACAATGCGCATTGCGATTAATCCAAAAGTTAACCGCGCATTAGAGGGGCTTTACATTGCCAACGGAATTTTTACCACGCAATGCGAAGCCGAAGGATTTCGTAAAATTTGCTATTTTGCCGACAGACCCGATGTTTTATCGCATTACCGCGTTATTATCCGCGCTGATAAATCTGTAAAGAATTTACTTAGCAATGGGTATTTAGTTAGTAAAGGCGAATTACAAGACGGGCGCATTTTTGCCATTTGGGACGACCCATTCCCCAAACCAAGCTATTTATTTGCTTTGGTTGCCGGTGATTTAGCTGAGCATCGCGATGAATTTATGACAAAAAGCGGGCGCAAGGTGCAATTGGTGATATGGTATGAATCACAATATCAAGGGCGCACTGATTTTGCAATGCAATGCCTTAAATCTGCTATGAAATATGACGAAGACCGATTTGGCTTGCAATATGATGGCGATATTTTTCAAATTGTTGCTATCACTGATTTTAATATGGGTGCGATGGAAAATAAATCATTAAATATTTTTAATGCAAAATATATTTTAGCTTCGCCGAAAACCAGCCTTGACCAAGATTATATGAATATAGATTCCATTATCGCCCATGAATATTTTCATAATTGGACGGGCAATCGCGTAACGGTGCGCGATTGGTTTCAATTATCATTGAAAGAGGGTTTAACGGTGTTTCGCGACCAAGAATATTCGGCTGATAAATATTCGCGCGTGCTATGCCGCATTGACAATGTCCGCAATTTACGCACCCATCAATTTCCCGAAGATGCTGGCGGATTGGCGCATCCGATTCGCCCCGATTCTTATCAAGCGGTTGACAATTTTTATACGGCGACTATTTATGAAAAAGGCGCGGAAATTATATCAATGATGCACCGAATCGTTGGGGAATCGCAATTTATCAAGGGGTTTTCGCAATATATCGCCAATAATGATGGCAAGCCTGCAATAATTGAAGATTTTATTGGGGCAATTTTTGATGGCACAAATTACGATAAATCGCGGATTTTAAATTGGTATAAAACGGCGGGCACTCCGCAAATTATGATTAAAGAACGATATTATTCTAAGGCAAAGAAATATCAATTAATTCTTACGCAATTTAACGATAAAGACCCGACAAATGCGCCAGCTTATATCCCGATTGAATGCGGATTAATGGATAGCAAGGGTAATGTTATTAAAATTCAAAGCCAAGATTGCCACGAAATTCGCGAAAATGGCTGTTTGTTAATTTTATCACAAACGAGGCAAGAATTTTCGTTTTATGGTGTGAAATCTAAACCAATTTTATCGTTTAACCGCAATTTTACCGCCCCAATTATTGCGCATCATCAATTACCGCCTTCGGATTTAGCGTCATTATTGAAATATGATACTGATGAATTTAATCGCTGGCAAGCGTCATTTCAATGCGCTTTATTGGCAATTTCGCACCCGCATAAAATTAAGCGCGATATTTATGAATCGTTGTATTTTGAAGGGTTTGCTTATCAATTAGCAAATGTCAGTGATATTGGATTTTTGTCGCAAAGCCTTGCAACGCCAACTTACCTTGAATGTGGTGAGGGTATGGTGGAAATTCAACCGCATTTATTATATGAACGAAGAAAATCTTTTCGGCAAAAATTAGTTGCGAAATTTCATGAACAAATTTATCAAAAATACCAAGAATCCATGCAAGCTTGTCTTGAAAATCGCGATAAAACCAATCATCATGCTTTGTTGCGAGTTTTATGCGGGTTTATCGGCGAAGAAAACTTCCCTGATAATGAAAAAATTCTTAAATCGCATTATGATAATGCCCAAGATTTTGAAACAAAATATACCGCGCTTTTGGCTTGCTTGAATTTGCCCATTGGCGATGAATTGCGTCAAGATTTTTATCAATCTATTAAGAATGATGAAATTTTATTGGATAAATTTCTAGCACTTGAAGGTGCAGTGCAACGCAAAGATTCATTGATAAACATCAAAAATCTGTTCGCAACCAAGATAAAATTAGACAAACCAAACCAAGTCCGCGCCCTTATCAACAGCTTTGCGACACAGAATCCGTATTATTTTCATCAAGATGATTCATATCAGTTTATCAGCGAAATTATTTTGCAATGCGACAAGATAAATCCGAATATTGCCGCAAGATTTATCAATTTATTCAAATCGTTTGATAAGTTTTCGGATAAATTTAAACATAAACAACGCGATTTATTAACACAAATTCAACTTACCCCGAATATCAGTGATAATTTATTGGAGATGGTTAACCGATTATTAAAGGTTTGAAATTGTTAATATCTTGTGGATAATTCATTTTACTTGTTAATAAGCCAATATCTTTAATTGACTTAAAATATTATTAAGATATGGTTTGATTATTGCATAAATTTCAGTAATCAAGGGTTAATTTTATGGTTGATTTAAGCTTTAAAGGTAAAAATTTGGTTTATTGCCATCATTTGGCGGTTGACCATCATGAATTAATTCCCAATAAAAAATTAAGCCTTACGAATAATATGTCGCTTCATGATAATTTATTGATTCACGGCGATTCCCTTAAAGCCTTAAAGGCTTTGCGACCGACTCACGCGGGCATGGTGCAATGTATATATATTGACCCGCCATATAATACGGGCAACGAAGGGTGGGTATATAATGATAATGTGAAAAATCCCATGATGCAAACATGGATTGGCAAAGTGGTTGATAAAGACGATTTAACCCGCCACGATAAATGGTTATGTATGATGTGGCCCAGATTGCGCTTGATGCACGAAATGCTAAGCGAAGATGGCGTAATTTTTATCAGTATTGATGATAATGAAGTTCATCATTTGCGCATCATCATGGACGAAATTTTTGGTGAAGATAATTTTTTATATCAGTTAGCCGTTGTTGATAAACTAAATGGTAATGATAATTCAAGCGGCATGATGGAAACGCAAGAATATTGCATGATTTATGCAAAAAACAAAAAATTTTTTAAGATGGGCGCATTAAATATTAATGAAGATGAATTTGATGATTGGCAACAAGACGATTTAGGTTATTATAAATTAGGTGGTAGTTTAAAAGCGACTGGTATTAGTTCAACCAGAGAATCAAGACCCAATTTATATTTTCCAATTTATATAGATGAAGAAAATTTAACATTTTCGTTAAGTAAAGATAATAATCATAGTTTTGAGCTTTTGCCAAAGACGGATTCGTTTGAATTGCGATGGTATTGGCAAAAAAGTAAATTTATTCAGGATAAAAACGAAGTAATTATAAAAAAAACTAAAACTGGGTATGCCTTATACAAAAAACAACGCCCATCAATCGGCGAATTACCAAATAAGAGAGGTAAAACTACATTTTATAATCCTGCTTATTCCACTGCTAATAGCTCAAAACTTATAAAGGATTTATTTAACGGACAAAAAATATTTGAATATACTAAATCAGTTGATTTAATTTATGATTTATTATCATTGGGTTCAAAACCCGATTCCATAATTCTTGATTGCACAGCAGGGTCGGGGACAACGGCGCATGCGGTGATGAAATTAAACAAAAGCGATGGTGGCAACCGAAAATTTGTTTTGATTCAAATTCCCGAAGAAATTAAACCAGAATCAGTTGCCGCAAAGGCAGGATTTAACCAAGTCATAGATATTACCCGCGAACGAATTTTGCGCGTGAT
Source organism: Alphaproteobacteria bacterium (assembly GCA_965262605.1). GTDB lineage: Bacteria > Pseudomonadota > Alphaproteobacteria > JASGCL01 > JASGCL01 > CBDHFN01. The sequence goes on from CBDHFN010000003.1 coordinate 1,492,514, forward strand.
TCAAGGCGTCCCCGAGGCTAAAGACCCTGATTTACAAATTGGTTATGGTGGCAGTTTTAGCTATTTTGAAGTTGGTAAAGCTTTATATATGGAAGAAATATTATCTGGTGGCTTTTTGCCTTCGTTTACAGAAATTTCAAAATATATATTTTTCACGGCAACGGGCGAAGTCTTGCAAACCGATAAAATGCTTGAACCGCAATTTTATGTCGGTGAATCCGAGAAATATTTAGTATATATTTATTATAAGCCTGACTTAAATTGGTTGAAAAATACCGCTTTTAATTTACCCAAAGCCGAAGCTTTGGGGGCGTATAATGGTAAAACCCGATTAGTATTTGCGCCAACGGCGTATTTGGACGATGAATATTTAATGAAACACCGCATTGAATTTCAGCAATTGCCTTATTTAATTTATTCATTGAGTCAAAAATAATGCAATTAAAACAATATCAAACCCGCGCCATGAATTTAGTTGAATTTTATATTCAAAAACTAAACGAAGCCAAAAAAATTGCGATTACCCTTGGCGATAATGATTTTATTTATTGCGAATTAGCATGGAAAAAAATCAAAGATAGTCTTGAATTTCATCACCGAAAATATACCCCCAAAACAGATGGAATTAATCGCGAATTACCCAATTTTTGCTTAAAAATTCCAACAGGTGGCGGTAAAACTTTATTGGCAATTAAATCATTGGACATGGTGCAAACCCAATATTTGCGCAAAAGATTCGGGTTTGTGTTATGGATTGTGCCCACGCAACAAATTTATGAACAAACGCTTAAATCACTCAAAGACCGCCATCACCCTTATCGCCAGCATTTAAATATGATTTCTGGCGACCATGTCATGATTATTGAAAAAAATAGCCATTTCAGCCCCATTGAAGTTGCGGAAAATTTAGTTATTATGATTTTAATGTTGCCTTCGGCGAATCGTGAATCTAAGGAATCTTTAAAAATGTTTCAAGATTCTGGGGCAAATATGAAATTTTTTCCCAAAAATGGCGATATTCAAGGGCATCAAGATTTATTAACAAAATTTCCAAATTTAACCCATTATAAAAGCGATTTATATATGGGGCATGAAGTTTATTCGTCTTTGGGTAATTGCTTGGCAATTTTGAACCCTGTCATTATTTTAGACGAAGGGCATAAAGCGTATAGTGAGCGGGCGCAACAAACATTGATGAATTTTAACCCATCATTTTTAATTGAATTATCGGCAACGCCACCGCCGAATGCCAATATCTTAATTGATATAAAAGGGCGCGAATTGGAACAAGAAGAAATGATGAAATTGGATTTGCATATATTTAATAAATCTAGTGCAGATTGGAAAGATACGCTGCTTGCCAGCATTGAAAAATTAAATTTTTTACAGCAATCTGCCGAAGAATATCGCCAAAACCAAGGGCGATATATCCGCCCCATCATGTTGATTCAAGTTGAGCGAACTGGTAAAGATATGCGTGATGACGGCAAAGTGATTCACGCCGACCAAGTTAAAGAATATCTTATCAAGCAATGCGCCATTATGCCCGAACAAATCGCCATTAAAACCAGCGCGCAAAATGAACTTAAAGAAAGCGAATTGCAACGAGGCGAATTATTAACCGAATCAAGCCCGATTCGCTTTATTATCACAAAATCGGCGTTGCAAGAGGGGTGGGATTGCCCCTTCGCCTATATTTTGACTATTCTTAATAACCCCCAAAGCAAGACCGCACTTACCCAATTGGTTGGGCGAGTTTTGCGTCAGCCATATGCGCAAAAAACCAAAATTATGTCTTTGGACGAATCATATGTTTTTTTATATCAACAACATGCTAAGGATATTTTGAAGCAAATTAAAGATGGCTTTGAAATTGAAGGAATTGGCGATTTATCAAGCAGAATTTCCCAAGAAATTAGTGGTGATTCACTTGAATCTAAGCAAATAATTAATAAAATTCGTCCAAAATTTAAGGAATTTGCGCAATCTTTATGCTTGCCCGTGTTTGCGGTGCGCAATAATATTCATGATGCCGATGATAATAACTGGCGACCCGTAAGCTATCGCATGGATTTATTGGCAAGAATTAATTATGATGATATAAAAATTGAAGATTTTCAATGCGCATTAGATAATGAAATTCATGAATCTCATATTAAAACAACCATAAATTCCAGCGATGAATTGATTTCTGATATAGCTAAAGAATTTCAATCAAAAGAAAACTTCACGCCGTTGGATATTTCGCGCCATATTCCCAATGATTTAATTCCAAACCCATGGGTTGCCTATCAAATTGGCAAGCAAATTCATAATAAATTATTAAGCCAATATAATTTAAACTTAATGATGCAAAATTCAGTTTTAATCATTGAAAAAACTAAGGAATTTTTGAAAAATAAAGTTAACTTAATGGCGAAAAATGAATTTTTAACCATGATGAAAAATGATGAAATGCGATTTATTGTGCTTAGCAATCATGCGATTGATTTTTCCGTTGAACCAAAAGTTAACGATTCAGTTAAAATGCTTAATAAAAACAATGATTTATTAGGGTTAAGCCTTTTTGAAAATACATTTGAACGCGATTATAATGAAATGGAAAAAGAAATTGTTTATTTTTTAGATAAACAAGAGGATTTATTTTGTTGGTATCGTAATATTTCGCGCAACGGATATGATATTCAAGGCTGGCAAAGGCATAAAATATACCCAGATTTTATTTTTGCTAAAAATAACAACCAAGCCAATGATAACCATAAAGTTTATGTCGTGGAATCCAAAGGTTTGCACTTAAAAGGCAATCAAGACACGCAATATAAACAACAAATATTTGAAATTTGTAATGAAAATGCTTATCAAAAGCAAATAAAATTATCAAACTTAATTAGGCATTTCAAAATTCATGATACAAAATATGAAATAATTTATTCTGATGATTGGCGTGAAAAATTGGCGCAATTAATCGCCAGTTAATTTTTAAACTGATTAAATTTTTCTGGCAATGGGCAATTTTCCAGCGTTCTTTGGGTAAATAAAAATCTTCCATCACAAGTAAATCCTAATTCATTCCAATCTAAATTATTAAGGCAATTCGTTAATTCTTTAATATTTATTGCCGCATCAATTGGAAACAAGGCTAAAACTGAACCATCATAGCACTGACATTCATGGATAAAAAATGGATTTTTCTGTCTTGTTTTGCTATTAACATAAATTCGCGGTTTATTGGAAACATAAAAGCCTCTACCCCAATGCCACCAATTATTTTCATTAAATTTTTTTATTTTTCGTGCCATTAATCTATCTTTAAATTGACTAAGATATAAATGTTCAATGCCATAAATCATTTTTCTTGTATTGCCTGTTTTATGCGTAAAAGAGCAGACAAAATCACAATTACCATAATCATCATTACCAAAAATTGCATCATCGCCACTTACTGCGCCAACTTTTACTTGGACAATATCGCTTAATTTTAAGCTATAATTATTTTGCAAAAATAATAATTGACCCGCCGTATAATAAAAATTTTTGTCTTGCCAATGTTCGTCAAATAAATGTTTATATTTTGTTTTTCGGTGATAATTATTTTTTTCAAACCGCCAAATTGCACAATTTGGTGTTGCGCCATCAAATATTTTATTGTCGCCGCATTCAATATAATGCGTAATTGTGCCGTTTTTAAAAATATAATCATTTAAATTCTTGGCGGAAGTTAATTTCAGAAAATCTCTGGGCGTAATAAAAATTAACTCACCATTTGGGTTTAAATGTTGAATGGATTTATAAATAAAAAACAAAAATAAATTACTTCTTTCGTCAAATAAATTCATGGGTAATTTGTGTTTTGTTGTCGGCAAAATATCTTGAAACCTAACAAATGGGGGATTGCCAATAATTGTATCATATTTAAAATCAGTGCTAAAATCAAAAAAATCATGGGCAATACATTTAAATGGGCAATTTTTATCAATTTCTATGGCATCAATTTTATCAAATTTTTTACCAAAAGCACCATCACCAGCACTGGGTTCCAAAATTGTTCCATGGTTTATTTTTAAATTTAACATCACATCAACAATAAAATCAGGGGTGTAAACTTGCCCCAAATTCTTTATATCTTTCATTGCATTTATTTCCTTATTCATTGAATTATAACTCAGTATAATAAATATTTAGAGTTGACTATATACTTGTAATTTATAATTTCGTATATTTATAAAGTCTGCAATATTTTTTGCAGAAGGAAATTCTAATTGCAATTCGGCAATGATTTTTTCAATAATTTTAGAAGCTAATTTTTTATAATATTGCTTTTCAAAAGATTTTTTATATAATTTTTCTAAATCTGATGTCGTTATTATTGATTTAATTTTTTTGCCAATCCCAACTTGCTTTAGAATTATGTCAATATATTTTTTGTCAATATCTTTACAGATAATAATCATAGTATCAGATTCAATATTATGGCTTATTTCTTCTATATTTTCATTATTTAAATTTATATGTTTTACTTGAATCATTGAACCAAAATTACTTAAAATATCAATTCCTGAATCTGCTGCATTCGCAATACCGATTCTGAAAATTCTAGGTGCAAAATTAATTTTATTGCATTGTTCATTAAATCCCATAATATTTTTTGTAAAAAATGAAAAATCATTAATTATTTTAGTGTCGTTATTTTTAATTTCACAAGTAATTTCAAATTCTAAGATTTCAATAATTGCATTAAAAAGTGAAAATACAAGAATTTCATATATTTTATCAATGCTTCTTTTTAATTCTTGATTTTTTGCAAATAAATTTAAAAATTCCAAAAAATTAAAATTTTCACCTGATTCTTGGCAATATTCAACGGCGTTATGCACTAATTCTAATCTATTTTTTAAGGAAAAATAGACAAATGATTCAATTTCACCTTTCGTGTTTAAATTTGCCAAATCCAATAAAATATTTGGTGGAATTGCATTTGCATCAAATAAATTATCTTGGAATTTTTGAGATGAAGTTGATATATTGCCAACTAGTTGCATGGAAATTTTATCACGCCATTTTTTTGAAATATTACGATATGAATTTATATCATTAAAATCTATGGGTTGCTTTACGCGATGATAATGTAAAATTTCGGCAATTTGAATGGGTTTATACATATGAACTCTTGACTTTTTAATCAAGTTGTTTAATTTTTTTAATGAATCAGGCAATTCTATCATGGAATTTCTCATAAAATAAGTCAGGGTTTTGAATTGCGAATCGCAATGTATTTTCTTTATTTTCATTTAATGAATTAAATATTTGGTTAGCAACAGCATGAATTTTGGGCACAACAACTGAATTACCTATTGCTTGGCGCATTTTATTATCACTAATTGTTATCTTAAATGATTCTGGAAATCCTTGTAATCTTAACATTTCTCTTGGAGTTAGTCTTCTTATACCATTGACCGTTAAATAATTATACGAACCATTTGCCCGTAATGCGCAAGAATAGCGATGAATCCCTAAATTACCACCCTTATTTTCGTGAATAATTACAGGGTAATCAGGAATAAATTTATTTTGCAATGCTAACTTTAATTGAATTTTTTCACGAATTTGCGCGCTTAAATAATGTTTTTGATTAATTTCTTCATTTGATTCTAATATATCATGCAATGAATAATTCAATGGAATTTTGCAAGGAAAATTAAATTTAATATTTTTCAAAAATCCAACAATTATGATTCTTTCGCGTTTTTGTGGCACACCAAAATCCAAACCATTTAGAATTTTATAATGTATATTATATCCTAATTCTTCAATGATTGATTTTATTGTGGCAAAGGTTTTTCCTTTGTCATGAGTGATTAATTGTTTGACATTTTCAAGCATAAATGCTTTGGGTTGTTTGGCTTTAAGTATGCGGGCAATTTCAAAAAACAAAGTTCCTCTTGCATCATCAAACCCTTTTTTATTACCGATAATGCTAAATGCTTGGCACGGGAAACCTGCTACTAAAATATCATGATTCGGAATTTCATTGGCAGAAATTTTAGTAATATCACCACTTGGCATTTCGCCAAAATTATCTTGATAAATTTGTCTTGCATCATGATTTAATTCGCTTGAAAATACGCATTTTCCTCCCGCCATCTCAAACCCGAGTCTTATCCCACCAATTCCAGCAAATAAATCTATAAACCGCATTTTATTTTTTCAGTAATTTTTTAATGACAACGGCTAATTTATCGCCTTTAACAACGACTTGGGCGCGGGCGATGGCTTTGTTATTAATGGTAAGTTCAATAGGGTCGTCAATGGATTGGTCAAATTCAATAACCGCACCGCGCCCAATTTTTAACAAATTATTGATTTTTAACGAAGTGCTTCCTAAAACAGCGGCAAGGTCTACTTTAATATAATCGCGGGCAGGGACAACGCCACCTTGTCTTAATTTTTCTTCGGCAATATTATTGGCAATATCATCAATAACGCGGTTGCCGCCCCTGCGCCTTGCCTGCGGGGCTTCATCATCGTCATTATCAGATATTGGGCGAATTTCATCATCTTCGTCATCTTGATTGATGGGTTCTCTTGCCATAATTACTCCTTAATCCGTATTATATATATTGATTCACGAACCATGCAAATAAAAAAATATTTTTTGATAAAATATTTGCATTTAGCGCAACATAGTGATATTTAACTAACTTAATTATTCATAATGGAAATATAACATGTTAAAATTTATACGCAAAATGGCTAAAACTTGGGTTGTCAAGATTTTATTTTTTGGCTTGCTAATAGTCAGTTTTGGGCTATGGGGTGTAAGTGATTATTTAAATAAAAATGTCAACGGCAATGATTCGGTTGCCAGCCTAGATGGCGAAGATATTTCATTGGCGCAATTTGCAAAATTTTATGAAGGGCAAAAAAATTCACTAAATTTAGGCAATATTGACGCTAAAACCGCGCAATCAATGGGTTTAGCTGATATTTTAATGAATAAATTTATTACCCAATCAGTCATTTCTAAGCGCATTGATGAATGGCAATTGCACCCAGATACTAAAATTTTGGCGCAAATAATTAAGGAAGATAAAGCCTTTTCAGATAGCGAAGGTAAATTTTCGCCGTCAAAATTTCAACAAATTTTGCAACAAAATAACATAACCGAAGCGCAATTGCTTGATTCGGTTGCGAAACAAGTCGGGCAGAGCTGGTTAATTGAATCGGCAGTGCCTAATAAACTTGATTTGCCTAATTTAACCAAATACTTGACGATAAGCCGATTGGCGACTAAAAATATTGATTATTTTGTGATAAATACCAAGGATATTGCCCACCCCAAAGCGCCCCAAGGCGAAGAAATTAAGAAATGGTTTAGCGACCATCAAGAACAATATCGCCAACCGCAATTTCGCAGCGGCAATATGATTCAACTTTCCATTGAAGATTTAATGGCAAAAACAAGCCTTAGCGACGAAGAAATTAAGGTTTATTACGAATCGCATAAAGACCAATTCCAAAACCCAAGGCTTATATCCATTGAGCAGTTGTTGTTTAGCGAAGAAACCGATGCGAATAAAGCTTACGATTTGGTAAAGAAAAATACAGATTTTGCGAAAATCCCAAGCACATTACCCAACGCAAAATACACGAAAATTGATAATGTTAACCAAGAACAAGCGCAATTTGCAGGTTTAAGCGAGGAATTTAATCTTAATAAAGGTGAAATTTCCAAACCCAAGAAAACTGATTTTGGTTTTGTGATGGTTAAGCCATTTGCTGTGCAAGCCGCTGGTGTTATTGCGTTTGATAATGCAAAAGCGAAAATTGCCCAAGGAATCAAAGCAGATAAAGCGATAAGCCAATTAAATGATTTATCAAAATCGCTTAATGACATGGCGGCAGGGGGCGCAAATATCCAAGAATTCGCCAAAAAAACTGGCGCGAAAATTCAACCAATCGCGCTTAGCGACCGAACGGGTTCGGATAAAAATGGCAAAAAAATTGATGGCTTCAATGATGAAATATTTGACCAATTATTTCAATTAACCAGCGGAAAAGCCGCGGTTGTTGAAAATGACAAAGGCATCGCCGTAGTCGCCGTGCAAGAAATCATTGAAAGCACTATTCCAAAATTTGAAGAAATCGCGGTTAAGGTAAACGCTGATTGGATAAATGCCCAAGACCAAGAAACGCTTAATAAATTAGCGATGGATTATGTTGATGAAATTAACAAAGGCAAACCAATAAGCCAAATTGCCCAAACAGCTAAGGTTAAATTAGAGTCAATTAAAAATATTAATTATCAAGATGTTTTGGCAAATAAAGTTAAAATTGCCGACCAATCCGCAAAATTTTTATTTAATGACCCACAAAAAGCCCAATTTTTAGTCGTAAATAACAGCGTGATAATCGCCCAATTATCAAAGGCTAACCAACAAATTGCCGATTTAACAAAAACTGATTTAGCCCAAAATATCATCAGGCAATCCATGACCGGTGAATATCAAAATGGCTTTTTAGAATCGTTAAAATCGCATTTTAAAGTTAAAATTTTTAATGAAGCATTAGCTAAATTATATTAAAATGCCAAATTCGCCAAATTTTCAAGATTTTGAATCCCAATATAACCAAGGGAAAAATCAAATTATTTGGCAAGAATTTAATGCTGATTGCGAAACGCCAGTTTCTGTTTTTTTAAAATGCACTGGCGACCAACCTTATAGTTTTTTATTGGAATCCATTGAACGCGCCAAAAACCGCGCAAGATACAGCATCATTGGTTATCAGCCCGATATAATTTTTACAGCTTTTAATGAAAAATCGTGCAAAATTACTAAAAATGGAAATATAATTCAAGAATCTGATAATCCTAAATTAGTTTTATCAAAATTAATCAAAGAAATACAAATGACGATTCCAGAAAATATCCCCAAAGCTGCCAGCGGCATTTTTGGGTATTTATCATATGACGCGGTGCGGTTATTTGAAAAAATCCCCGATAAAAATCCAGCATTAATTGGCGTGCCATGGGCGCAATATTTTCGCCCGCAAATTGTAATTATATTTGATAATATCAAAGACTCATTGATGATAATTAACCTTGTAGTTTATGATAAAAATACCACCGCCATGGACGCTTGGGCAAAAGCGCAAAATAATATCGCCCACGAATCAAGTAAATTAACGAACCCCGTGCAAAATATTATTTTCAAGCAAGAAAAAAACCATAATCATGCCTATAAAATTCAGCCACAAATGACATCAATGCAATATCAAAATATGGTTGTTAAAGCAAAAAAATACATTGCGGCGGGCGATATATTCCAAGTTGTGCTTTCGCAACGATTTAAGATTCAAGATTTTGATTCGCGCCCTTTTGCTTATTACCGCGCGTTAAGGACGACAAATCCTTCGCCTTATATGTTTTATTTCAATATGGATAATTTTGCAATTGCTGGGGCTTCGCCCGAAACTTTGGTGAAATTAGAGGATGCAAAAATTACGATTCGCCCATTGGCGGGCACGCGCAAACGCGGGGCAAATTCTGATGAAGACAAGAAAAATGAGCTTGATTTGCTGGGCGATGAAAAGGAACGAGCCGAGCATTTAATGCTTTTGGATTTGGGGCGCAACGATGTTGGGCGCGTAGCCAAGGCAAATTCGGTTGAAGTAAGCGACCAATTTCAAATTGAACGATATTCGCATGTTATGCACATTGTATCCCAAGTGAATGGCTTGCTTGATAATAAATATGATGCACTTGATGCTTTGATGGCGGGCATGCCTGCGGGCACGGTGTCGGGTGCGCCAAAAATTCGCGCCATGGAAATAATTGACGAATGCGAATCGTTAAAACGCGAAATTTACGCTGGGGCAATCGGGTATTTTTCGGCGGATAAAGATATGGATCATTGCATCGCACTGCGCACGGCGGTTATAAAAAATTCGCATTTATATATTCAAGCTGGGGCAGGGATAGTTTATGATTCGTTGCCCGAATCCGAAGATGCCGAATGTCAAAATAAAGCAAAAGCTTTAATGGTGGCGGCGGAAATTGCCCATAAATTTGATTTTCAAATAAAGTAGCTTGATAAAGATATGATTTTAAAATATATTGCATTGCGAAATAAAGTAATTTTTCTATAAAAAATGCCGTTTTTATTTAATTATTATTGAAAAAATAAAATAATCGTATATAAATAATGATAATAAATCAAAATTGATTGGAGAATTTTATGTCTATTATAATTAAAGCACCAGAACATGCGGATACATACAAAGTTATGACACCAGACGCGTGTAATTTTTTACAATATTTACACAAAAAATTTAATAAAAAAAGATTATCTTTGCTTGCGAAGCGCAAAATTCGGCAATCTCATTATGATAAAGGTAATTTGCCGTATTTCTTGCCTGAAACCGAAGCGATTCGCTTAGGAAATTGGAAAATTGCGTCTTTGCCCGCCGATTTACAAGATAGACGCGTGGAAATTACCGGTCCAACCAGCCCAAAAATGGTAATTAATGCGTTAAATTCGGGGGCAAAATGCTTTATGGCAGATTTTGAAGATTCTAATTGCCCGACTTGGGCAAATATGATGGAGGGGCAAGTAAGCATGATGGGCGCAGTAAGACGCAATCTTGCGTATCAAGACCCCAAAACAGGCAAAAATTATACGCTTAACGATAAAATCGCCGTTTTGTTAGTTCGCCCGCGCGGGTGGCATCTTGACGAAGCGCATGTTTTAGTCAATGGCGTAAGAATGAGCGGGGCGATATTTGATTTTGCTTTGTATTTTTTTCATAATATCCACGAAAATTTAGCCCGCGGCACAAGCTGTTATTATTATTTGCCGAAAATGGAAAGCCATCTTGAAGCGGAATTATGGAATGAAATATTTGTTGCCGCGCAATCTTATATGAAAATTCCTTTGGGAACGATTAAAGCCACCGTGCTTATTGAAACCTTACCCGCAGCCTTTGAAATGGAAGAAATATTATACCAATTACGCGACCATAGCGCAGGCTTAAATTGCGGAAGATGGGATTATATGTTTAATTTCATCAAAAAATTTGCGAATCAACCCGATAAAATTTTTCCAGACCGCGGACAAGTTACGATGACGGTGCCCAATATGCGCGCTTATTGTTTATTGGAAATTCAAACTTGCCATAAACGCGGTGCGCCAGCAATCGGGGGTATGGCGGCACAAATACCAATTAAAGACAACCCCCAAGCCAATGAAACTGCAATGGCAAAGGTGCGCGCCGATAAAGAACGCGAAGTTAAAGATGGTCATGATGGCACATGGGTTGCGCATCCGGGCATGGTGACTTTGGCAACAGAAATTTTTGACAAATATATGCCAAAATCTAATCAAATCAATAAGTTATTGCCTGATTTTAATGTTAGTATTGCCGAATTAGTGCAAGTACCTGATGGTTCAGTTACCGATAGTGGTTTGCGGGGCAATATTGATGTTGGGGTGCGCTATCTTGAAGCGTGGCTTGGCGGTAATGGTTGCGTGCCGATTCATAATCTTATGGAAGATGCCGCAACCGCGGAAATATCGCGCGCGCAACTTTGGCAATGGATTCGCCATGAAGTAAAAACTGCCGAAGGTAATAAAATTACGCCACAATATATTATTGATTTAATTCGTAATCAACGCAAAATTTATCAACAAGAATTAGGCGATGGCTATAAATCCACTAATTTTGACAAAGCCATTGATTTATTTCAAAATATGTCGTTAAGCGAAAAATGCCCCGATTTTTTAACCCTTGACGCCTATGAATCAATTTTGCAAAATAATTGGTAAAATTATTTAAAAATTAAATTATTTTGGTGATTAATAATGATAGTTTGCGGGTTTTGGGTAAATCCTTTTGCTAAGATTTGCATGCCCAATAAATCTTGGTCTTTTATTTTCCAATCCCGTAAATATTTTATCGGCACTTCAATTTGATAAGACGAATCGGGGTTTTTGAAATCCCCTAATTCAAGCATAATGACGCGATGATTTTTATGGGTAAAATTCTTAATTTCTCCTTCAAATATGGCAAATTTTATAGGATTTTTATGCTTAAACGCCTTGCCATGCCAATATTGCGCCGAATCTTGCCAAACGCCAATTTGTTTTTGTGCGGCAATTTTTTCCAATTCCCATAACCATTGATTTTCTGATTGATAAACCAAGGCTAAACCATTCGCGACAAGTTGTTCAATTTTGCGGGCATTAAGAATCACGAAGTAATGACCAAATTTATCCTTAAAATCGGTTAATTGGCATGGCTCGGGTTTATCTAAAATTGCTTGAATTTCGTTTTTAAAATTTTGTTTCGCAAATTGATAAGGCAATAAGACCCCTAAAAACTTGACTTCTTGGGCATTATTGGGCAGATTTTTGGCGCGTATAGTGGCGATTCCCTTTTCATTAATCGTAAAATGGCAATTATCCCATAAATTTTCGGATTTAGCCTTAAATATCAGCAATATAAATATGAAAATTAAAGCAAAACATCGCCGCATTATCAGAATGCTTCTGCGGATAATCCGGGTAAGCCTGTGCCTTGGGCAACCGAACAGCTTTGGGTTAATAACTTATTGCGAAGTCCCAAAGTGCAACGAATCACATGCGAATTTGACGCGCTGGCGACATAAACCGCACGAAAACTATTCGCGCTTGGGTTTTGAATGATGGTAAGAGCAGGGTCTTTGACAAAAGATTTATCGGCAAGAGTAAATCCGTAAGGCACAACAATTTGTTTTGAACCAAATTTATTGCCTTGCGATAAATTACACGCAACCGCATAACCAAATGAATCAATAATGGCAAAGCCCGTGCCATTTTTTTGTCCCAAAGCCAATATATCCCCCAATTTTTCCTTGTTTATAGAAAAATCACCTTGGGGAGTGCCGATAATATTTTTGTCGCGTTGAATAATTTTATTATAGTAATCCGCAGTTTGTTGGGGTAATTCTTGAGTCTTAAATTGCCCCGCGATATTATCGCCAAATTTTGCCTTGTAAGCATTGGTTAAATTAGGTTTCGCGACTAAATAATTCGGGTAATTTCCTTGATATTTAAGTAATTCATTTTGAAAAAATTTAGCCCCTTCGCCTGAGATAAAAATTTCAGGTTTAAGCCTTATTTCGCTAAGACTATCCGCAAGGTTTTTATTGATAAATGCGCCCTTATCATTAGTTTGATTAAAATAGCTTTGAATTTCAATTGGCATAGTTTTTATATCATTTTGAAATGCCCGTGAAGGCGTAAATCCGAATCGGGCTAATTTTTCTGCAGGTCCTACCAAAGAACCCCAAGGCTTTGTGCCATATGTTGCGAACATTAAATTTAACCCTTTGAGCATCATCGGCGTTCCGTCCGCAAGATTTTGGAAATCAATAACTTCCATAAAAGCAGATTTTTTTGTCGCTTCGTCAAGTCTTTCTTCGCGGTAAATCATGCACGCACCACCACCACCAATGCTTGCATGTGAAGGCAAGGTTACATTCAAGGCGAAACTCATAGCAATGGCGGCATCAACGGCGGTGCCGTTATTATTTAATACTTCGCGCCCAATTAAAACGGAATTTGACTCATCGCCAACCACTAAACCTTTAAGATTATCCGCCGAATAGGTTTGTCCCGTGCGCGCATTATCGGAAACGCTGGAACAGCCATTAATAATTATTGCGCAAAAAGCCATCAATAAAAAATAACTATTGCATAAATATAATTTGTTTTTTATAGTATATTTCATGATAAATTTAATATCCCGTTTCGTTTGTGTCAGCATTTTATTATGCGTAGTATATATAGCAAATGCACAACCATATGCAAGAAAAATAATTCGCGATACGGAAATTGAAAATGATATTCGGTTTTTAATGACGAATATATTTGAAAAATCAGGGTTTTCATTTGAAAATGTTAATTTTTATATTGTTGATGACCCCGTATTAAATGCGTTTGTGTCGGGCGGACAAAATATTTTTATTCATACGGGTTTATTATTAAGCCTTGACAAGCCCGAAGAGCTTATCGGCGTATTATCGCATGAATTGGGGCATATAAGGGCAGGGCATCTTGCCCGTATTCAAGACGCGCAAACCCGTGCCCAGCAAGCCGCTTTACTTGCCGCCGCAATCAGTGTCCCTTTGGCAATATTATCCAAAAGCCGTGATGGGCTTGCGGGTGGTTTGGTTGCCAGCCAATCGGTTGGCTTGGGCGTATTAACGGGTTTTACGCGTGAAATGGAAAATGAAGCGGACCAATTTGCCTTGGAAATTATGGAAAAAGCCATGGTAAATCGCGCAAAATTTGGCGATTTTATGAAAAAAATCAAAAATGAAGAATATTTATATGGTGCAGAAGGCGGTTATTTTCGCACGCATCCTTTGACCAATGACCGAATAAACTCCTTGCAAAGCGCCCTTAAACCCGAAGATTACACAAGAAATTTACCCCAAATAAACCATGATTTATTAAATCGAATCAAAGCCAAAATTTTTGGGTATCAAAAACCCGAAGAAGCCTTAAAATTTTATGCGATTACCGATATTTCATTGCCCGCGCTTTTGGCAAAATCTATCGCTTATTCAAGGCTTAATAAATCAAAAGAAGCACTAGAAATTGCAATTAACCTTACGAATCAATACCCAAATGACCCATTTTTATGGGAAAATTTAGGCGATATTTATAGCCAAGCTGGGCTTTATAATGATGCAATCGGCGCTTATAATAAATCTATTGCTTTTATACCTTGGGCATCGCTTATTTTAATGCAAAAAGCTTACGCCATTAATCAACTTGACGATAAAAAATATCAAGACGAAATAATTCAAACCCTAAATCAAGTGCTGGCAAATGACAAAAATTCGCTTGAAGCCTATGGATTATTGGCTAAATGGTATGAAATAGCGGGCAATAAACGGGCTTCGTCATTGAATCAAGCCGAAGCTTCATATAGGATTGGCGACTTTAAACGCGCCGAATTTCACTTGAAAATTGTGCAAAATGGTGTGATTGATAAATTATCGTTGCGCGCCCAAGATATTAATCAAGAAATTCAAAATCTTAAAAAAATAAGTAATTAAGAATCATTAATAAATTCCAAAATCCTATAAAAAATGCACTTTTATATTGACTAATAAATAATACTATATTATTAACAAAAAAGATATTATGTTTTTGTTTTGCAACTTAATAAGATAATAATTTTATATTTTATTGTATTTATAAAATTTTATTATTTATTTTGTTTAAATTATAAAACAAAATTTTTATAACTTTTTGAAACTAAGGGACATCATGACGATAATTTATTGGGCTTTAATCGCAATTTCTGTTTATACTAATGGCGATAATACAATTGTGCATCGCTCCCAAGATGCCGAAACCATAAAAAAATTTCAAAATTATGAAGAATGCAAAAAACACGAATATAAATCTAACGAAGAATATAATAAATCGGCAAAGTTTAGCATACCGGGTAAAAAATTTCAATATCGGTGCATTGCGGTAAAAATTGATTCGTAATTATTTGGTAAAAAAAAGAAAAAAAAATCTTGATTATGCTAAAAAACTTTGTTAAGAAGCACTTAATAATTTCTAAAAGGGATATGATATGTCGTCAAGTCATTTAATCGCAAATCGGTATGCAAAGGCTTTGTTTCAAATTGGCATGGAAAATGATAATTTGAAACAATTGCAAAAACAATTAAGCGATTTTGCGCAAATTTTTACGAAAAATTCAGAATTAAGCCAAGTTATAAAAAGCCCATTAATCAGTGTTAATGCGGGCAAAAATATCGCCCATGATTTAGCAAAATTGGCAAATTTAGATAAAATATCCGAAGATTTCGTGGCGGTAATTGCCTCTCACGGCAGGTTGGCTTTAATCAATGATATTGCATTGGGATTTTTGAAAATGGTTGAAAATCATTTGGGTGTAAAACGCGCCATCATTACCAGTGCCGAAAAATTAAGCGATGAAAACACCAAAAACATTGAAAAAATGTTAATGGAAATGACGGGCGCAAGCAAAATAATCGTTGAATATAAGCAAAATCCCGCTATCATCGGCGGTTTAATCGTAAATGTCGGTTCAATGCAAATTGATAATTCCATTTTAAACAAACTTAACCAATGCGCAACAAGAATGAAAGGAGCCTAAAATGGCAGAAATTCAAGCAGGTGAAATATCATCAATCCTAAAAAATCAAATTGAAAATTATAAATCAGGGGCTGATTTATCAGAAGTTGGACAAGTTATATCGGTTGGCGATGGTGTTGCCCGTGTATATGGTTTGGAACAAGTCCAAGCTGGCGAAATGGTTGAATTTAATGGTGGCATTAAAGGCATGGCATTAAATTTAGAATCCGATAATGTCGGTGTAGTTATTTTTGGTGATGACCGATCCATTAAAGAAGGCGATATTGTCAAGCGCACAAAGCAAATTGTTGATGTTCCCGTTGGCAAGGCTTTGTTAGGGCGCGTAGTTGATGGTTTGGGTAACCCCATTGATGGTAAAGGTTCACTGGATAAATGCGAACGGCGGTTAGTTGAAACCAAAGCTCCCGGCATTATTCCAAGAAAATCAGTGCATGAACCCGTGCAAACTGGCTTAAAAGCCTTAGACGCGCTAGTTCCTGTTGGACGCGGTCAACGCGAATTAATTATTGGCGACAGACAAACAGGCAAAACCGCCGTGGCGATTGATACGATTCTTAATCAAAAATCAATTAATCAAGGCAGCGATGAAAAGAAAAAATTATATTGTATATATGTTGCTATCGGGCAAAAACGCTCCACGGTGGCGCAAGTTGTGAAAACCTTAACTGAAAAAGGTGCAATGGAATATACAACTGTGGTGGCGGCAACGGCATCTGACCCAGCTCCATTACAATTTTTGGCTCCATATACAGGTTGCGCGATTGGTGAATATTTTCGTGATAATGGCATGCACGCCTTGATTATTTATGATGATTTATCTAAGCAAGCCGTGTCTTATCGCCAAATGTCGTTATTATTGCGTCGCCCACCGGGACGCGAAGCATACCCCGGCGATGTGTTTTATTTGCATTCACGGCTTTTGGAACGGGCTGCTAAATTAAATGACGATAATGGTGCAGGTTCTTTAACGGCTTTGCCAGTTATTGAAACCCAAGCAAACGATGTGTCGGCTTATATTCCAACCAATGTGATTTCCATCACTGATGGGCAAATATTTTTGGAAACAAGTTTATTTTACAAAGGTATCCGCCCAGCAATTAATGTCGGTTTATCCGTATCGCGGGTGGGTTCGGCGGCACAAACCAAGGCGATGAAAAAAGTTGCAGGTTCTATTAAATTAGAATTAGCGCAATATCGCGAAATGGAAGCTTTCGCGCAATTTGCCTCTGACCTTGACCCTTCAACCCAAAAATTATTGGCAAGGGGTGCGCGCTTAACGGAATTGTTAAAGCAACCTCAATATTCGCCTTTATCCGTTGCGGAACAAGTTATTTCAATTTATGCTGGCACCAAAGGGTATTTAGACAAAGTTCCCGTTGCGCAAGTAGGTAAATTTGAAAGCGAATTATTGCAACAATTTCATACGAATCACGCGCAAATTATCAAGGATATTAACGACACTGGATTATTTTCTGATGATAATGAAGCCAAGGTTAAGAATATTTGTGAACAATTCGCAGCTAATTTCTAATTAAAAGGTGAAATATGCCAAGCTTAAAAGACCTTAGAACGCGCATAAAAAGCGTGAAATCAACGCAAAGAATCACTTCTGCTATGAAAATGGTGGCGGCGGCTAAATTGCGCCGTGCCCAAGAACGCGCTGAAGCCGCGCGTCCATATGCAGAAAAAATGTCGGAAGTCATTCAAAAATGCGCCAGCGGTATTGGTGATGGCGCGCCCGCATTATTAATCGGTAATGGGCGCGATGAAACGCATTTACTGGTTGTTATATCCTCGGATAGGGGATTGTGCGGGGGGTTTAATTCTTCGGTCGTGCGGGTTGTTAAACAACACGCAAACAGCTTGGTGAAACAGGGTAAAAATGTCAAAATTATTACCATTGGAAGAAAAGCAGGCATGTTGTTAAAACGCGATTGCGGGCAATATATTATTGATAGTTACGAAGAAATTTCAAAACCTTTACCAAGTTTTGAAGGGGCGCAAAAAATATCGGAACGAGTTCAAGCATTATTTAATGCGGGCGAAGTTGATAAAGTTGTGCTTTATTATACAAAATTTGTATCGGCTTTAACGCAAATTGTGACACCTTTAAGCATTATTCCTTATCAATTGCCTTCTGGGCAAGATGCCGAATCGGTTGGCACGAATCAATTAGTTGAATTTGAACCCAGCGAAGAATTAATCTTAAATGATTTATTGCCGCGCAATTTATCGGTGCAAATTTTTCGTGGCATGATGGAATCTTTTGCATCTGAACAAGGCGCAAGAATGACCGCCATGGATAATGCGACTCGTAATGCAAAAGATATGATTGGCAAATTATCCATTACATATAATCGTTCCCGTCAAGCCCAAATCACCAAAGAATTAATTGAAATTATATCGGGTGCTGAGGCATTATAATTGAAATTTTTCTTGAATTATTATATTTATTCAAGTAAGTTAATTTCAAATCGGAATTTTAATTCACAAGGAGAATAAAATGGGTTCATTTAGTATTTGGCATTGGCTAATAGTTGCATTTATTGTATTATTATTATTCGGCGGTAAAAATAAATTATCAGGCTTGATGGGCGACATGGGCAAAGGCTTGAAAGATTTTAAAGAAAATTTCAAGGGTGGTGAAGGTGAGAAAAATTCAACTTCAACCCCAGCACCAAGTCAAGATGAAAATCGTAGCAATGAAACACCAGTAATTAATGTTAAACCCGATAAAACTGAAGTTAAATAATGTTTGATGTCGGTTGGTCTGAAATCATGATAATTGGCGGAGTTGCCTTAGTGGTAATTGGACCCAAAGACTTGCCATATGTTGTGCGTTCGGTTGCTGGATTCGTAAGGAAAGCGCGCAATGTTGCGTCTGAATTTCAAAGTTCTTTAACCGATATTGCTGACCAAGCCGATTTAAAAGAATTACGCAAACAATTAGTGCGCGAAACCGATGATTTTAAAGAAACCATGAATATGGAAGGCGAAAAGCAATTGCTTAATGATGCCACCAATAGCCTTAGTGAAGCCATTGAAAAATCTATCGCGCAAACCGCCGAAGAAATCCCAAAAATTGAATCAGTTGCAACAGATGAATTTGAAGAATCGCCAATAAAAGCAAGAAAACCGCGCGCAAAGAAAATAAAGTCCGAAGATGTCTGAAACAACAACTCCCCAAGACGAAGATTTGGGCAATATGCCGTTAATTGAGCATTTAATTGAATTGCGCAACCGAATCATTAAATCTTTAATAGCGGTATTAATATGTTTTGGCATTGGGTTATTTTTTGCTTCGGATATTTATAATTTTTTGGCGCAACCCTTGCAAGATGTTTGGCATGGGCAAGAAAATCGGCGCATGATTGCAACCGCCCTTCAAGAGCAATTTTTTGTGCAAATTAAAGTTGCGTTATTTGCCGCAATTTTTATGGCATTTCCCATTATTTCGGTGCAATTATGGCTTTTTATTGCCCCCGGTTTATATAAAAACGAAAAAAAAGCATTTTTACCATTTTTAATTGCCACACCAATCTTGTTTTTAACGGGTGCGGCTTTTGTGTATTATGCTGTTTTGCCGGCGGCGTGGAAATTTTTTGCAAGCTTTGAGCAATTAGGGGGTGCAGGCAAAATCGCCATAGTGCTTGAACCGAAAGTCAATGAATATTTAGCGATTGTTATGCAGCTGATTCTTGCCTTTGGAATTTGTTTTGAATTGCCAGTTTTATTGACTTTATTGGTGCAAGTTGGGATTGTATCCACCAAAGCCTTGCGCGAAAAACGCCGCTATGCCATTGTTTTAGCTTTTGTTATTGCCGCCGTGTTAACTCCACCAGATCCTTTATCGCAAATTGGTTTGGCAATTCCATTATGTCTTTTATATGAAATTTCTATATGGGCGGGGTATTTAATTGAAAAACGAAAAGAAAGTGAACAATAATGCGCTATATTTCTACCCGCAATTCCACAAAAAATTATGATTTTTCGCATATTGTCTTGCAAGGATTGGCAAATGATGGCGGGCTTTTTGTGCCCAATAAAATGCCAGATTTTTCCAAAAAACGCCCAAAATCTAACAAATTAAGGGAATTTGCATCGGAATTATTAATGCCATTCATTGAAAAAGATTCGGTTATTACCCGCAATGATTTAAATGAATTTCTGATTCCTTCGCTTAAAACTTTTGAATCTGCCACGCAAAATTGGCAAGATTTAACACCGAATTTGAAATTATTGGAATTATATCATGGTCCGACGCTTGCCTTTAAAGACACGGCGATGCAATTTTTGGGACCCTTATTTGAAACTATCTTAAGCCGTAAGGGTTATAAAATTACTATTGTGGCGGCAACTTCGGGTGATACTGGCGCGGCGGCAATGGAAGCATTTAAAAACCGCGAAAATATTGAATTAATTGTATTATTCCCCAATGGGCGCGTATCCGAATTCCAACGCCATCAAATGACAAAAACTGGGGGCAAAAATATTCACCCGATTGCCATAAATGGCAGTTTTGATGATTGCCAAGACTTAGTTAAAGCATGCTTTGCCGATTTGGAAATGAAGAAAAAATACCGATTTTCAGCGGTAAATTCAATAAATTGGGCGCGAATCATGGCGCAAATGGTCTATTATGCTTGGTCGTGCCATTTATTGGGTAAAACAAGTTTTGCCGTGCCAACCGGCAATTTTGGCAATATTATTGCCGCCTATTATTGCAAGAAAATGGGCTTCCCCGTTGATAAATTGCATGTTGCAACCAATGAAAATGATATTTTAAGCCGATTTTTTAATCATAATGACATGACGATTCAAGGCGTAAAACCCACCCAATCGCCCAGTATGGACATTCAAATTTCCAGTAATTTTGAACGATTCTTGTTTGATATAAATAACCAAGACAGCGTGTCAACGGGCGCGATTATGCGTGATTTCAGAATTAATAATAAAATGACGATACCCGATGATGTTTTTAGCAAAGCTCAAGAATTTTTTAGCGCAGAAGCTATCACTGATGCGCAAGCCCTAATTTGCGCCCAAAGAATCTTTAAAGAAACAGGAAAACTTGTTGATTCGCATACGGCAATCGCCATTCAAGCCGCGCAAAATTGGCAAACCCACCACGAAGGCAAACCTATCGTTGCGCTTGGCACAGCTTCACCGATTAAATTTACCGATTTTGTTAAGCCAATTATTGGGGATAAAGCCCAGATATTGCCTGAGCATCTAACACAAATGATGAAACGCCCCGAAAAATATGAAGTTTTAGATAATAATCTTAATGATTTATTCGGTTATATGGCAAAAAATTTGTAAATGTTTAACTTAGCCCCCAAGATTTTGGAAATCCAAGTTGGGGAATTTATTTTGCGCACGCCTAAAAAATCGGATATGCACCAGTGGTTAAGCGTGCGCAACCGCAATTTTCACCAATTACAACAATGGGAAGGGGCATGGGATAATTATCCGTTAAGCACAAGAGATTTTGAATTTTACCGCAACCGCGTAAGCAACAATGATAAAGCGTGCGGTTTTTGTATTTTCGCCCCGCAAAACCGCCTTATTGGTGGCATAAATTTGAACAACATGCGCTTTGGCATGGTGATGGGCGCGGAATTAGGCTATTGGCTTGACGGAAAATACCGCAACCAAGGCATAATGACGCAATGTTTAGCAAAAATCGTTGAATTTGGCTTTAATCATCATCATTTTCATCGCATTGAAGCTTATATTATTCCCGAAAATCACGCATCGCGCCAGATTTTATTAAAAAATGGCTTTGAATTTGAAGCCATGGTTAAAGAAAAATTCTGCATTAACGGGCAATGGCGCGACCATGAATTATATGCGGTTGTTAATTAAATTCATTTATCGCTTCTTTAAATCATCTTTGGGGGAATGGACATTAATTTGTGAAAAACCAACTTCGTGAATTTTCCAATCTTTAAGATGATGATGCACAAATACCATCCATAATCTTTCGGTTAAATAACCGATTGCCCCCATATCAAAGCCTTGATATTTTGGGTTATTGGCAATTTTGATTTTTTTGTCAACCGCTTGAATTATCGGATAAATCCATTCAAACCATTCCTTAAAAATCGCTTGCTTGGCAATAAACATATTCCACCAATAAATTTGATTGCCCTGCATTACATTATCAAAATCAGTTAAATAATCAGGGTGAATTTTCGCAATAATATCGCGTGATACATCTAAGGGTTCAATGGGTGTCGCATTTTTTAATTGGTCATAAATGGAAATTCCTATTGTCGCTAATTTTGGTAAAATTATATCATAATTTGCAATGGTTTGGCGAATATTATTGTCTTGCAAGCCGTGCGATTCAAATAAATTGCCCATATTTTCTTTGTTATATGCAAATTGGAATTGCTGGGAAGTAAAATTAAAAAATCGCCGATAATCATGAAACCCAATATAATCATAATTACATTGATTGTGGTAAATCCAATAAAAAACCGATGCGCAATGATAATATTTGCTTTTATTGGCGATATTTTTGCCCGAATTTTCCAAATATTCAATACCATCAAATTTTTCAAAACATTTATCCACTAAAATTGGCTTTATTATTTCTGTATTAAATATAAATTGCGGATTAAAATAATAAGCCGAGAAAATACGGCATGAGGGCAGGGATTGGTCGTTTGATTTATTCGCATTCAAATTAAATTTCATGACGGGTGAATTCGGCGCGATTTTGCTTGAATTTAAAATCGGAGTAGGGGTGAATGGTGAAGGTGTTTCTGATTTTAATTTGAAATTATCGGCTTTGTCGCCCAAAATATTTTGCCAAACTTGCTGTAATTCGGTTTCAAACCTTGATTTTTTAAATTTCAAGGCAGTTTCAAAGCCATTTTTAATTTTTGCAAGGTAAGATTTTTCATCACCTTGCAACGCGATTGCTTGATGAAGTGCTTGTGCAAAGCCTTGATAATCGCCTTCTTCAACCCAAAAGCCATTTGATTCGTCCATATAACCTAAACCACCATGCCCATGAAATCCCGCAACTAAGCACCCCGTCGCCATCGCCATTAATGGTGGCATCGGTGTTGCTTCGTTAAAGCTAAAATTTGCCCAAATGCTGATATTTCTTAGTTGATTCGTGTATTCATCACCCTTAAATTGTGAAAAATCCACCCATTCAATTTGCGCATGTTCGGGATATAAAGATTTAAAAATACCGACAATTGCATAATGATCATGGGGGCGTTTGCGCGCAATATAACCAATACGCAATGGGCGGTTTTGGATTTTTTCTTTAAAAATCTCTTTAGTTATTATTTTGCCTTCGCTAATAAATGCTTTTTCATCGCAATAAGGCGTAATGACTTGCCAATCAAGCTTTGAGCCAAATTCTTGCAAAATTTTCTTGGGGTATTCACCGCAAGTAATGCCAAATTTAAATCCGTATTTATCCAAATCTTGCACCGATTGCCATGCTTGAAAAGTATAATAAGGGTTCTGATTGTGAATAATTTTTACGCAATCAGTATTTTTCAAAATATCAAAAACTTGCTTGTAAATTTCGGGAATAACAACAATATCATCTTTTTTCAAATTTGGAATTATTTTACCCAAACCAGTTATCGGAATCGCTAGGAAAGGGGGCACCCTACCGATTTGTTGCTCGTTAATCGCAGCTAAACCGGCATTATACCCCAAATTGCGCAAAAATTCTAAATGCCGCCAATTAACAATTTGCCCGCCCGCTGTTGGTTCAACGGAATCTATATAATAAATTCGGTTTTGCGAATTATCATTAAATTTAGCGGGCGGAAATAACGATTCGGCAATTTGAGTTGGTGGATTTTTTGCCCGTTCATGCACCAAAGCCAATAATTTATTATTCAAAAAAAGCGCATCGCCATCACATAATCGGTGATGCGGTTTTGACGCCACAAATTGCTTGCGAAGGGCGATTCGTTCGGCATGATTATCAATTAGGCGCACAGCGGCGTTAATATAATCCTCACGCGATTTTGCAATAGTCCAATCGGGGACATCAACTGCTTTAAAATACGCTTCACCAAAAGTTTCAGCTAAATCATTGCCAAAACCTGATGCAACCCCCAATAAACCCACGCAAAAATAATCCACAATCGTATTTAATCCCGTAAATGGAAATGACAAAAGAAATAAATCTGCATTACGCAATCGTTCAATATATTTCAAATAATCAATGGGTGGTAATACTTCGGCTAAATCCCCCAAATAAAAATTCATGACATGGTCAATATGTTCCTTGACTGGACCCGGCAAGAATAACGATCCCGACATGACATATTTTACTTTTGATTTTGACCTTTTCGCAATTTCTTTCAGAGTAAGCAAGAAATCAGGATTAATTTTATTCGCCGTCATAATTACCGAAACATCAACTACATCAGGGTTTTCGCGATAAATCGGTTCAACTTCGTTAAAACTTGGGGGCAGTGTCATCGGGTTTGCGCTTCTTGGAATGCGCAATAATTTTTCACTAAAATACCCCTCGTCTTTAACTTGGTTTTCTTCCAATAAAAAATAATCAATAAATTTAGATTCGGTTGACCCCGTTGCGCCAATTGACGCAATTTGAGTCGGCGCAAGGCGCATATTTATGCCGAATAAAGTTAAAAAAATCTCGCCAACCGAAGGGTATAAAATAATTTGCGGGCGGCGTTCTTGAGCTAAATTCACAATAAATTTTAATTGCTCCACCAAAGGCTTGTCAGGTAAATCAATAATTTCATTAAATCCCTTTGCGCTGGTTGCATCAACCGATTTACCGGGCATTATGCCAATGATATGAAAATCGGTTAAGCAACCTTCAAGAATCTTCCGCAAAGTTCTATACACAACATTATGGCAAAAATATTTACCAACGATGATAAAGATTTTCGGTTTTGTGCCATCGCTGGGCAGGGGGGTGTTTAATATATCTTGAATGCCCCATTGCACAATTTTCTTGCGAATTAAATAGTTAATCGGGCGTTTAATGTGATGCTTGGTTTTTAAATTGGAATAGCTGGTATTCCAATAAACATCAAGCAAATTCCCCGCGTTTAATTGCTCCAAATCATCAATTTCGCCCAATTTTTCAGGCAACCATTGCAATAAAAATTCGCGCCGTTGATGCGCGGCGGGCGAACCTAAAAATCTTGGGGTAAGCATAGACAAGAAGGCATTAGCGGCTAAAATCTTGTCAAAACGCCAAAAATCATCATAATTAAGCTGTATTTCCGATTCGGGCACCCATAATAACAAAAGCTTTAAAATATCTTCGGTTTTAACTTCTACTTTGCCCGTAGTTTGGTCTTCAACATTAATTGCCCGAATAATATGGTCGGCGTTGCGGTAATGGCTGCCGCCAAAAATATGGGAAATCCATCGTTGAAAAAAAACTAAAGTTTTAAATCCTTCTTTACTTAATTTAAAATTCGGGTCGGTAAACATCGCCGTAATCGCGCCAGCAAAGCGGCTGGTTAAATGTTGCGCAACATCATTATCCGCAATGGAATTATTAGGTCCGCGCGCCAATGCAATATTGGGATTGCCATAACCGCGTTCCAATGCTTGCAAAAGCCGAATAAGCTGTTGCGCTGATTTTTCTGATTGCCGTGAATAAGCAAAATATTCAAATTTTTCCAATGAAAATCCGTCAGCCGTTTGCGAACTTGCAACCGCCACAGAAGCACTTGCGCTTGTTTGGCTAGGAAGTTGTTTTTTTGGTTGCGTGTTGTTAAGTGAAATTATCGGTGTCATTGGAGCTTTCATTATTTTAAGAATAATATGATTCAATGATTAGTCAATAGTTTAAATATAATTTTTAAACAAATTTTTAATTAATTCCCTAATATTTCATTTTCCATAATATACATTATGCGAATTAAATATAACAGAATATAGCAACCGATACGCCTTATTTTAAAATCGTTAAAGCCTTGCGCCTAATATCTTGTCGCCGATTTTAAGATTGATTTTTTTTGCCACCCCTGCATTCAATTCCACAACTCCAAAATTTTCAGCTTTGGGTGAAATTGTATTTTCACTTAACGGCACGGCGTTTGGAATAATATCTACAATTACGCCTTTATCATCAAAAAATATCATGTCTAAGGATATATAAGTATTTTTCATCCACATGCTTGTCTTTTGCATTCTGCCCCAAAAGAAAATCATACCATTATAAAGATTTAACGACCTGCGAAACATAAGCCCATATGCTTGCTGTTCATTGCTAAGCGCAACTTCAAGGCTGAATTGATGTTTTTTATTATCAGAAGTTTGAAAAAAATAATTTTCTATATTAAAACTAGGTGGTGTATTAGCATTTTGAGCAAATGCAAAATTTGTAAATAATAAAAATAATAATATCAATGCCTTATTTATCATTTATTAATCCAATTTCTTAAAATTTGCAAACCAACTTCGCCTGATTTTTCGGGGTGAAATTGGCACGCGGTTAGGTTTTCTTTTTCAATTAAAGCCGTTATTTTAGTTGCGCCAAGCTGATAAAACGCCTGACAATTTTCATTATATTGACCAAAAAACGAATGAACAAAATACACGAATTTTTCGTTGTTAATGCCATGAAATAATTGGTTATTTTCATTTTTTAATTCAAGTTTTGCCCAACCAATAAATGGTATTTTATAATCACCATCGGGTATTTTATTAACCTTGCCATCAACAAAACCAAATCCTTGATGATTGCCAAATTCCGTTGATTCTTGAAAACATAATTGCATACCAACGCAAATTCCCAAAATTTTCTTACCAGTTTGTAAAAATTTAGGAATAATTTCCCATAATCCATGGGATTTAAGCTCATGCACGCAATGACCGAAAGCCCCTACTCCCGGCAAAACAATGGCTTCGCTATCTAAAATTAATTTTGGGTTTGCCGTGCGCAAAACTTCGGCTCCGCAAGACGCAAGCGCTCTTTGCACTGATAATAAATTACCAACGCCGTAATCGCAAATAGTTATTTTTTTTATACTCATGGCAGTTTTTCTAAATCCGATAAAGAGAAAATTTCAGGCAAAATATGAATTTCATGGTTTGCGCTGTAATAAATATTAAATGGAATGCCATATTTACCATATTTAAGCAAGAAATTTTTTATTTCATTATTAGGGTGCGTCCAATCACCCTTAATTAATTGCCAATTGCGCTTAGTCGCTAATTGCGCAAATTCAGTTGTATCATAAACTCGCAATTCGTTAAGCTTGCATGTCAAGCACCATTCGGCGGTAAAATTCACCAAAATTGGCATAGATTGGTTTTGATATTCAGCAATTATCTCATTGGAAAATTTTTGCCATAAATTGCTATTTTTATTTTGTTTTTCAATATGATTAATGGGAATAATTAAAGTTAAAACTAAACTTAATAAAACTAAAAAAATTGAAAATTTAGCTTGAAATTTTTTGCTTATCATCGGCAGAATCACCGCCGACAAGCCAACGATGCCAACAAAGATTGCTAAATATCCCATTAAATTAAACAATATAAACCAAAGCCAAATAACCACCATCGCCATTAAAAAACAAAATAACAATTCAAGCCATGAAAGCCAAGCACCAGATTTAAATATTTTCGCTGGAATATCAGGTTTATATAAGAAAAGAAACCAAGGCATGGCGAATCCCATGCCCATGGTCATTAATATCGGGATTATATCCGTTAAATCACCGCCCAAGGCAAAGCTTACCGCTGTGCCAACCAATGGTGCACTACAAGGCGTTGCCAATAATGCACTGACAAAGCCCGCCAAGAAATTTTCGGTGAATTTGGAATTATATTTATATCCCAATAAATTACTTATCAATTTTGTAAGTGGTGCTGGCAAAATCACGCGGTATTTATCGCCCATCATGGAGCGCGCAAAATACGCAATGACAATGAGCAAACTTAACACAAAAACAGGGTATTGAAATTGCAAGCCCCACCCTATTTTTAAGCCGATTGCTTTTAATATCGTTAAGATTATCGCCAAACCCATAAAAAAAGCCATAATCCCAAGAATCATCGCAAGAATTTGCTTGCGGGCATTTTCACCCGCATTGCTTATCGCGCGCAATTTAATTGCCAAAGTCGGCAAAACACATGCCATTACATTAAGAATTAAGCCACCTAAAAAGGCTAAAACAAAAAAATAAGCAATATTTGGTGTGTCCATATCATTAATATTTGTTATCACATCTTGAAAACTATTTTCACCTAACATGGTTATGGTATAGGGGGCTTGAAATTCATTGGGTAAGGCTATATGCGCCTGCCCTGCGAAAATTTTACCATCAATGGCAAAACCATTGCTTGACTCAATGATAAATTCGCCGATGCGATTGGATTTTAAGGTTAAATTGCGCCCATCTAGACGCGCATTAACAAAATCATCATTCGGAATGGTGCTATGAGGCACTGACTTTAATGCTTCGGTAATTTTTGGGTTTTCAATAAATTTTGTGAATGGCGGTATAGTTATTTGCGCGTGCCTGTCAATCGGAATGCAAATTTCCTTGCAAACGGCGAATTGCGCATGAATATTAATGAAAGCTGGCTCGTTGTCTGCTTGGCGTTTTATCAGCACGGGAATAGTAATTTCATCATAATATACAAATGTATTTAAGCCTGATTCTTGGTCAATTTTTGGCACAGGGAAAGCAATTTCAAAATCACTGATATTTTGTGATTTGCTATAATCAAAAATGGGCGGAATACCGCTGACGCCACTACTTCGCCAATAGGTTTTCCAACCCTTAGGCATAATGATATTTAAGCCGATATATTCTTGGATTTTATTATTAATTTTATTGGGTTGAAAATGGTTAATTTCAATATTAAATTTAGTTGCCGATGCGGCTTCAAACCCAGTAATGCCACTAGCCATGGCAAATAACGGAATTAGTAAACTCCAAAAACCAATTAAAATTCTATAATACATAACTTGATTGTAAAATGATTTGCGATGCAAAGTCAATAAAATTATTCCTATAATGAATTAGATATTTTTAATTTTTATTATTGAAAAACTACCAAATTGTGATATTAAAATTAGTATGATATTAAGAAATAAATTAAATATTACCAATCAAATTGAACTTGCCAGAGCCGAAGAAAAACTTAGCAAGCAAAAGGCTAAACAGCTTTTTGATTCTGGTGATATTAATAAATGCGAAATTGGCAATTTTAAAGGGCTTGCCTTTATTCATCATTATTTATTTGCTGAAATTTATGATTTTGCTGGGCAAATACGCACCGTTAATATCGCCAAAGGGAATTTTCGTTTTGCTCCGGTTATGTATTTAACGCAATCATTAAACCATATTGATACTATGCCCCATGAAAATTTTGATAAAATTATCGCTAAATATGTTGAAATGAATATTGCTCACCCATTTCGCGAGGGCAATGGCAGAGCCACGCGAATTTGGCTAGATTTAATATTTAAATCAACAATTAATTGCGTAATTGATTGGAATTTAGTTGATAAGTCAGATTATTTGTCGGCGATGGAACGAAGTGTTGTCAAAGATATTGAAATCAAGGCATTGCTAAAACCCGCTTTAACCGATAAAATCAATGACCGCGCCATATACATGAAGGGCATTGACATAAGTTATTATTATGAAGGATATTACGAATTTAATATTATGGATTTGTGATTTTTTAATGGCAGTGCATTGCGCCAGTTTTATGGTCAGTATGGCAACATTGGGGCAAATAATCTTTTTTGCACCCTCCCCCGTGGCTAAACCCAAAATTCGGCGCAAAAATAAAAACTAAAATTAAAAAAAACACTCGCATAAATCAACTCCTTGTTGCTAATTATTTATTTATTGATTTATAGTTTAATTTATAATTAAATCAAGATATAATTTTGTCAAATTACGCATAATTTTTTATATTAAATTAAAAAAATTTTTCGTAATATTTTGGGGGGATTCCCCGCCCCCCTTTTAATTGGATTAAAGGATTAAAAAATTTAAGGAGTTTTTTCGTTTTAACCATGCAATCATATTTTTTTAACCGAGTTTGATTAATTACTATCTTAAATAATCTTTTAATCCCATAATCCCATTTAAGCGCAAGCGCAAAACAGATGCCGAAAATAAAAAATTAGGCTTGGTAAATGCAACTCGCCACAAATTACAATCCGCTCATTAACTTTGCACCAATCATTTTTAGCTATTTTTATATTAAAATATGGGGAACGCCCTGAATAATTACTTTTTTTAATTATTTTCATTGACTCTTGGGTTGCAAAATGATAGGTATACAATATTATTTTAATTGTTAGGGGAATTCGTAGTGGAGCAGGAAGATATTGAAACGAAGGAAAAGGTGATTGAAAAATGTAAGGAAATTGTTGAGCAAAATCCATTATTAATTATTGGTAGTGGATTATCAACAGATTTTTTTCCAAGTATGTCAAGCCTAGCAAATGAGTTAATTAAAAATATTGAAAAAAATGACAGCTTTACCCAAATTGACAAACTAATATGGTCAAAATTAAAAACAAATTTAGAAAATAATTTGGGCTTAGAAGTCGCTATTGATAGCTTAAATCTTCGGCAAGATGATATTTTATACGATTTAATTAGGCAAGAAATATGGATTATGTTTTCTAAAAATCATTATGATGCTTTTTTGAAATTGTTATTTAAGCAAAAAATTGATGAATATTTTCCATTAATTAAACTTTTAAAATATTTATTTGATAGTGATAAAATCGAAGTTAAAATAATTACTACAAATTATGACAGATTAATTGAACTATCATGTAGTGAAGTAGGTATTTTTTGCGATAATTTCTTTTCTAAAAATATTATTGGGTCGTTTGATTCTGAACCATGTAAATTATTTACAAATAATTATCGTAAAAAATTTGTTCGCTTGTATAAGGTTCATGGTTCGTTAGATTGGTTTAAAAATGGCGATTTTTATTTTTCAATTTCTGATTCACTTACTGAAAATACTATTAAAAACAGCGAAATAAAGCCATTGATAATTCCCCCATCAGCAAATAAAAATTCCGAGACGCATGACGAGCCCTATCGTTCTTTAATAACTATGAGCGATAAAGCAATAAATGATTCAAAGAATTTTATGGTTATGGGTTATGGTTTTAATGATAAACATATACAGACAAAGTTATTAAAAAAATTAACTGATAGTAATATTAATATTTTAGTTCTTGCGAAAAGTTTAACTGATAATATTAAAAAATTGATTTTAAAAAATGAAAATATCAATTTTGTAATTTTAACACATGATATAATTGGAACCAAAGTATTTATGAAATCAAAAAATAAGCCCTTAGAGGAACATTTGCTTGAGGGATTAGATATTTGGAATTTACATCATTTTACGAAAGAGGTGCTACCATGAATTCAAAATTAGAATTTGCCGATGAACACATTATTGGTTTTGTTCAATCTGTTGATACTGGGATAGTATTCGTTAAAGTTGATGCTGATGAAATGTTGCACAAATTACAAGTTAATCATTTAGTTGCAATTGATAATGTTTCAGGTGTAAAATTAATTGGTTTAATATTAAAAATTTCTATTACTCAGGCAAATGCTGATGAAGAACATGATGTAAATGATGAAAATAAAATCTTAAACGGCAATATTAAATTTAGTAATTATATAAAAATTGGACTGATTGGTAGTTTTCATGGCAAAATTGGCAATAAAGTTAATCAATTTAAAAGAAGTATTAAACAATATCCATCAATAAATGCCAAGGCATATTTAATCAGTGATGAAAATTTAACTAATTTTATGGGAAGTATCGCAAGCATACCGAAAGATTCAAGTTTCAAGCTAACATTAGGAAAATATTCCATGGATAATAATGCAGATGCTTATATAGATGGCAATAAATTTTTTCAACGCCATGCAATTATTGTTGGGAGCACGGGGTCAGGGAAGTCCTATACTGTGGCGAGTTTGCTTGAACAAATATCTAACACACAAAATGCAAACGCAATTGTGTTTGATATTCATGGTGAATATGACACTTTAAAAGATGGTAATTTTGCACATTATAAAATTGCAGGTGTAGATGATGTTAATAATGGTTTAGATATTGATAAGGGCGTATTATATTTGCCCTATTGGTTGCTTGGTGCAGAAGCATTGTCATCTATACTTGTAGACAGAAGCGATCAAAATGCGCCAAATCAAAATATGATGATTAGCCAATTAATAATTAATGAAAAGAAAAAATTCTTATCAATTAATAATCAATGTGAAATTTTAAATAATTTCACTATTGATAGCCCAATTCCATTTGACTTAAATGAGGTAATAAACCAATTAAGGCTTAAAGATAATGAAATGGTGCCAAAAGAAAAAGGTGACGGCACAAAACAAGGTGATTATTTTGGTAAATTTACTCGTTTAATTGCCCGTTTAGAATCTAAAATACATGATAGAAGATTAGGGTTTATGTTTAAATTACCCGATTCTGTAATGCAAATGGATTGGTTAGAAAAAATTGTAAATTTGCTATTATTGGGTGATGATAAAAAAGGCATCAAAATTATTGATTTTTCAGAAGTTCCTTCAGATGTTTTACCATTAATGGTTAGTATGGTTGCAAAAATAACTTTTACCGTGCAACAATGGCAAGAAAAAAATAAAAGACAGCCCATAGCATTATTTTGTGATGAAGCGCAATTATATTTCCCAGAAAATAACAAGTCTGAATCCGCCAGTGAATTATCCGTTGGGATTTTTGAACGGATAGCCAAAGAGGGCAGAAAATACGGCGTTGGCTTAGTTGTAATTACCCAAAGACCATTTGAGGTCAATAGGACGATATTAAGCCAATGTAATAATATTATTGCCCTAAGATTAACTAACGCAGATGATCAAAATTTGGTTAAAAAATTATTGCCTGATAATTTAGGCGGATTTTCGGAATTTTTACCATCATTAGAAATCGGTGAAGCCTTGGTTATTGGCGATGCTTCAATTTTACCATCGCGAATAATTATCAATGAACCGAAAAATAAACCTTCAAGTGCGACAATAGCTTTTTGGGATAAATGGAATTCGGAAAAAGAAAAAAATGATTTAAGTTATGCTGTCAAAAACTGGCGTAAACAATCATATAGTTAATAATTACATCATAATGAGTTTTATTAAATGATTGATACGGGCACAATTTCACTGATTTTCGTCAATATTTTTATTTTAGTGTCGGTATGTTTTTCATTTGGGCGGATCGATTGCCTGATAAAACCGATAAAAAATCTTGATAAAAAAATAATCATGGCAAGTAATGCATCAGAGCTTGTAATAGGCTTTTAGTTATTTCAAATAAACCACCCCGCTTGTTTATTGCATAAACAAGCACCCCTCCGCCTAACCTTCGGTTAGTTGCTTCGCAAGGAGGGGAATAGATAGCATTTTTAAATCAAAAACTTGTGCCTTGCACGATATTTTAATCCGCCTTAGTTTTATCAGGGCCCTGCTGGTGCCGCTGAGAGGAATCGAACCCCCGACCCACGCATTACGAATGCGTTGCTCTACCGACTGAGCTACAACGGCGATAAAAAGACTAATAACATTTTTTTTTGGAATTTCAAGGTAAATTTGCTTGAATTATGAATAAAAATCATTTATTCCTTAGTTTATGAAAAATATTTATAAAACATTATCTAACTACGCTTTAATATTAATAACTATGTCGCTGGCGGTTATTATGGCTGGTTGCACGACAAATCCGAATAAATTAATTGATTGCCCCGCGGTGGTGATTTATGATTCGGCAAAGGAAAT
The DNA here is from genome assembly GCA_965262605.1 of Alphaproteobacteria bacterium. Lineage (GTDB taxonomy): Bacteria > Pseudomonadota > Alphaproteobacteria > JASGCL01 > JASGCL01 > CBDHFN01. Next base: position 1,526,503 of record CBDHFN010000003.1, read on the forward strand.
TTATCGGTATAAAGACAATAAAAAAGAAATTACTGATTTATTATATCATGCGGAATTATCATATGGCGCGGCGGCTTGCAAAACTTCGGGGTTGGACTTTACCACCGATATACCATTAATTGTAAAAATTGAATTGGGGCGCGCTTACAAAGAGCCCATAAACATGCCCGTAATAATTGCTTTGTTGGATAAAAACAATAAATTATTGGCAAAATCAACGGAAAATATTACGATTGCGCGTGTTGGCAATCGCGATAATTTTTATTTTCAAAAATTAGTGCCAATTGGGTTTAAGGTTGATGCTGAAAATCAACCAAAAAGCTTTAAAATCGTCTTTGCGCTGGATTTAAGTGAGGCAGAATTGAAAAATATTGAAAGCAAAGGCGCCAATATTTCGCCTTTATGGTTGCATTAATGGCTAAAATTCCTACAACTATTATTACGGGTTTTTTGGGTGCGGGCAAGACTTCGTTGTTAAGCCATATTTTGCGCAACGCCAATGGGCGCAAATTTGCGGTTTTAATCAACGAATTTGGCGAACTTGGCATTGACAAGAATTTGATTATGGCGTGCGATATTGATGGTTGCACGAATAATAATATTATTGAGCTTGCGAATGGGTGCATTTGTTGCACGGTTGCCGATGATTTTTTACCAGCGATGATGCAATTATTACACGGCGATAATAAACCCGACCATATCATTATTGAAACTTCGGGGTTGGCATTGCCTAAACCGCTTATCACGGCGTTTAATTGGCATGAAATTAAGCCTTTAATTACGATTGACGGGGTAATTTGCGTGCTTGATGGTTTGGGTTTAAGCAATGGTATGGTGCGCGATGCCCGCCCATCCCCCACCGAACATGACGATACACCGATAGAAGAAGTTTTTGAAGACCAATTAGTAATGGCGGATATTGTGGTTTTAAATAAATGCGATACTATAACCATGGCGCAAATCAAGGAAATTCATCACAAACTTAACCATAATATCATTGAAGGCAAGCGCGATGGCGTACAAATTTTAAATGCAGTTAATGGCGAAATTGCGTTGGAATATTTGCTGGGTTTAGATAAAAAATCTGAAAATACCGCGAATGAAATTGCCACGCATCACGATAACCCAGACGAAGACCATGACCATGATGAATTTGTCAGCGTTTCAATGAAATTTGGGGCAGTCGCGGATAGTGAAAAATTTACCGAATTTTTGAATAATCTGGTTAAAAAATATAAAATTTTGCGCACTAAGGGATTTTTATTTCACCAAGATAAACCGCGCCGTGAAGTTATTCAATCGGCGGGACTTCGCACTAACCGATATTTTGATCGCGCTTGGCAAAATAATGAAATAAAGCAATCGGTATTGGTATTTATTGGCTTGGAAGATATGAATATTGCAGGCATACAGCATGATTTATTGGCAAATTATCCTTTAAATTTTATAACATGAGGGTAAAATAATGAAAAAATACGACTATATTATTATTGGCGCAGGTTCAGCAGGATGCGTTTTAGCGCAAAAATTATCGCAAAAACATTCGGTGATGCTTTTGGAAGCGGGCGGTTCGGACCGAAAATTATTCATTCAAACCCCCATTGGTTATGGCATGACTTTTACCGATGCCAATGTTAATTGGATGTATAATGCCCAAGAAGACAAAGAAATTAATAACCGCAAGACTTACTGGCCACGGGGTAAAATTCTGGGCGGGTCAAGTTCAATCAACGCCATGGTTTATTGCCGTGGTATGCCAAGGGATTATGACGATTGGCAAAAAATCGGTAATAAAAATTGGAATTATGAATCAGTTAAGCCTATATTTGAAGGGTTTGAGCGCAAAATCACGAATGACGGGCAAGAAATTGGTAATGGCGAGCTTTATGTATCCAAGCGTGATGGTGAATATCACCCCATTAAAGAACATTTTATTCAAGCCACGAAACAAGCGCAAATTCCTTACACAGATAACATGAATTGCGATGCACCCATGGGTTTTGGGCATTATGAGATTAATACTAAAAATGGTTGGCGATGCTCTTCGGCAAAGGCTTTTTTATATCCAGCAATGGATAGGGATAAATTAAACATTGAAATAAATGCTTTGGTGCAAAAAATTATTATTGAAGATAAGCAAGCAAAAGGCGTTATTTATCAAAAAAATAATCAACAATATTCTGTTTTTTGCAACAAAGAAATAATTTTAAGCGCGGGCGCGATTGCCAGCCCACAAATTTTGCAATTATCGGGGATTGGCGATGGCGAAATTTTGCAAAAACTTTCAATTCCTGTTAATATGCACAACCCCAGCGTTGGCAAGAACTTACAAGACCATATTGGCATAAATTATTATTACCGCGCAAAAATTCCCACCCTTAATCAAGAATTAGGGACATGGATTGGGCGAATAAAATCGGCTTTAAATTTTGCTTTATGGCGCAAGGGTGCGCTTAGCCTAAGCGTCAATCAAATGGGGGGAATGGTAAAATCTTCTGATAATTTGGAACACCCCGACACGCAATTATATTTGAATCCTTTAAGTTATTCTGGCGAATATAATGGCAAAAGATTATTGTTAAAACCAGATGCTTGGGCAGGCTTTATTTTAAGCTTTAATCCATGCCGTCCGACTTCACGCGGGCATATTGCGTTGGCTTCGGGTAATATTCAAGATGCACCGCTGATTACCCCCAATTATCTTTCAACCAAGGAAGATTGGGATAATGTTATAGAATCGGCAAGATTAATTGGCAGGATTCAAGAAACCCCTGCCCTGCAAAATATCTTATCCGCACCGCCAAAATTTGATGTGCATCGCGCCAGTGATGCTGAAATTATTGAAGATTTCAAAAACCGCAGCGGCACGGTGTTTCACCCTTGTTGCACTTGCATGATGGCGCCGCAAGAATCGGGCGGAGTCGTTGATGATAACTTACGCGTTTATGGCATTGGCAATTTACGCGTTGCCGATGCGTCAATATTTCCCAATATTACTTCGGCAAACACAAATTCACCCAGTATTTTGGTTGGGCATAAAGCAGCCGAATTAATCTTATCACAAAATAACCATAAAAATTGAGGACAAAATGGCTAATATTAATCAGCAAATTCAAGAATATCTTAATCAAGGTAAAACACCAAAATTACCCAAGGGGCATTATATTAATGGCGCGTTCGTTGCGCCGATTAATGACGAATATATGCCAAGTTATGATGCCGGGTTTGGGCGTGCTTTTGCAGATTTCGCCAGCGGTGATGCCAGCGATGTTGAACGGGCAGTTGAAAGCGCGGAACAAGGCTTAAAAATTTGGCGCAAAACTTCACCGATGGAACGGCGCAATATTTTAAGCAAAGCGGGCGAATTATTAAGGAAAAACAGCGAATTATTTGCCTTTATTGAAGCGTTAGATGCAGGCAAATCGTATAATCAAGCAATGGGCGATGCGTTAAGTTCGGCGCGAATTTTTGAATATTACGCATCGGTTGCCGATACGATGCAAGCCGATTCTATTCCGCTTAATAACGAAAATATAAGCTTTACCATGAATGAGCCAGTTGGCATTACCGCGCATATTATCCCTTGGAATTATCCATTAAATACTTTTGTGCGGGGCATTGCGCCCGCTTTGGCGGCGGGGTGTTCGGTGGTCGCAAAGCCTGCTGAAACAAGCCCCTTCACTGCTTTAATGATGGCTGAATTATTAACCGAAGCAGGTTTGCCAAATGGCGTGGTTAATGTTATTACGGGTTTAGGCAGTAAAATTGGCGCAAGCCTTGTGTCGCACCCAAAAATTCGCCATGTAACATTTACGGGTTCGGTGCAAACGGGCGTGCATGTTGCGCAATCTGTGGCGAAAAATATCACAAGCCTTACCTTGGAATTAGGGGGAAAATCGCCGTTAATTGCGCTTGACGATTGCAATATTGATTCGGCGGTTGAAGGGGCTTTATGGGCAATTTTTGAAAATGCGGGGCAAATTTGTTCGGCGGGGTCGCGCTTAATCGTGCATCGCAAAATTAAAGAGGAATTTTTAGCAAAATTATCGGCAAAAGCCGCCAAATTATCGGTTGGGCATGGCTTAAAAAATGCTGATGTCGGCGCGATTAATTCACAAATGCAACGCGATAAAATCGCAAATTTTGTGGTTGATGCACAAAAACGCGGCAGAAAAATTCTGATTGGTGGCAATATGAATCCTGACGATTCGGCGGATACGGGTTGGTTTTATCGCCCGACAATTATTGATGATTTACCGCTGGACGATGCTTGCGTGCAAGACGAAATTTTTGGTCCCGTCTTATCCGTGCAAGTATTTGATAAAGATGATGAGGCTATTACCCTTGCCAATGGCACAAATTTTGGCTTGATGACGGGGGTTTATACGCAAAATATTAACCGCGCCATGCGATTTGCCCGTGAAATTGATGCGGGACAAATTACCATCAATGAATATTGGGCGGGCGGGGTTGCTGTGCCTTTTGGTGGTAATAAAAAATCGGGATATGGGCGCGAAAAAGGGCTAAGTGCCGTGCAAGCTTATAGCGCGATTAAAGCCATTACCATGAAAATTATTTAAGCGATGTTGGATTGGGATAAATTACGCATTTTTCTAAAAGTTGCCGAACTTGAAAGCATATCACATGCAGCCGAAGAGCTAAATACTTCGCAATCTGCGGTTTCGCGCACGATAACATGGCTTGAAAAAACTATGAAAATCAAGCTTTTTCATCGCCATCCGCGCGGGGTGAAATTAACCGGTGCGGGCGAAGTGTTATTTAAATCCGCGCAAAATATGCAAACTCAATTAGAAGAAGCAGAATATTTAATAAATGTAGAGCAAAATAAAATTGTAGGACCCTTGCGGGTGGTGTCTACTATCGCGTTCGGTGCGGCTTGGCTTACTGATGCTATCAAGGAATTTATTGACATACACCCGCAAATTGAAATTACTTTAAGTTTGCTGGACGAACAAGCGGGATTTGACTTTGGCAAATGCGATGTGATGATTTCAACTTACCCTGCAACCGAAGATTGGCTGATTCAGACGCAATTATTAAAAATGAATTATGGTATTTTTGCCACAAAATCTTATTTGGATATATTCGGCACTCCCACAAAACCCGAAGAATTATCGCAACATAAATTAATCGCCTTTGGGCAATCGCATTTATTAGGTTCTGGGGTGAATTGGTTGTTAAATTTTGGGGCTTCTGCTTCACGCCCCCATAAACCAGTATTTCGGGTTAATAATATTTATGGCGTTTATCGCGCTTGTTTAAGCAATATGGGTATTGCTTGTTTCCCAAAATATTTAGGCATAAGATTCAATGACTTAGTTGAATTATTTAATGAAAATTCTTATGAATTACCAAGTAATATCGTATATTTCACTTACCCCGAGGAGCTTAAATATCTTCGGCGCATTAAGGTATTTAAAGATTTTCTTCAAGAAAAGGTAAAAAAATGGCAATATTAAATTTGAAAATATACCCAATTAAGGGCTTGCAAGGCATGGAGGTAAATTCCACGCAAATTAAAGCAAATCAAACTTTACCGAATGATAGAATTATGGCATTGCAACTTGATAATGAAGATGATTCCGCAGGCTGGAAACCAAAAAACCAATTAATTCACAGCGGTAATACGCCATGTTTAGTGCATTTGCAAGCAAAAATCCAATATGGCGTGATTGGAATTTATCATTATGGCGTTGAACAAATTTCATTTGACCCACGAAATGCCCAAGAATTGACCAAAGCTAATATGTTTTTTTCGCAATATATCGGGCAAAAATGCCATTTATTGCAAAGCGCCCCATATTATACCGATAATAAATATCCGCAAATTTCATTTCAAAATATTGCTTCGTTAAACAAAGCCATTCAAGATACGGGTTGCGAAGTTGACCAATACCGAATGCGCGATAATATTTTATTTTCGGGTTTCGGGGCGTTTTTTGAACAAAAATTAATCGGCAAGCAATTAAGCATCAATGGCGTAAAATTTCAATTTGGTATTGAAAATGAACGATGCAAAACCACAAATATCAACTTAAAAACCGCGGAAATTGATTGCAATTTTCCGCAAGCATTAAAAAAAGCTTACAATAACACGCATTGCGGATTTTTTTGTTATGCCCAAAATGATGGTGTAATTTCTGTGGGTGATGAAATAATTATTATCAATTAATTTTTATTTTATTGCGAATAAAGGCTGATTCAGAAAATTCATCAATAAGGTTAGTTTCCGCCATTTGCTCACCTTGGGTAATTTCAAGTTTGCGCTCCTTAATAATTTCATCAAAAGCCTCTAACTTAATCACAGCATCATGGCGGTTTTTCAAACAAATTTCCACGAATGCAACGGCATTTTCCGCTGATTTTTTTCGTTCGGCGGTGATGGCTTTTAGCCTTTCTAATTGCGCGTATAAATCATCGGCACGAAATTTTACATCGTCAATATCGTCTTTTTGCACTAATTTACCCATAAGCTCTTGATAAAATTGGTTAATTTTAATGGGTAATTTTTCGGCAAATTCTTCTTGGTCTTTGGTTGCTTGCTCAAACCTTGAAATAGCAACATCGCGTAATTGCAAGGCATTTTGCAATTCTTCTTCTTGCTTATCCAAATGCGATTTACGAATTTTTCTCAAAGCAAAAAGCTGATTTAAATCCATTTTATGAATTTCCAGAAACTTGTTGCTTGATTTGCGTATTTAATTCTTGGCTAAGTTTTTGTTGATAATGGTTATTAATCGTTAATTCGGCTAAATATACTTGTAAATCAAGCACAAAAACGGGATTCGTATAATCAGCGCGGGTTAATTCACTGATGGGCATTGCGGGGTCAAATTCGCGTATCCCATGCAGGCTATTTAAAATCCTATCACCTGCAGATTTTTGACTATAATCAGGGGCAACGCCTTGCATATTTTGGATTTTATGAACCCGTGGTTTTGTGGTAATTTCTTGAACTGCGGCATGGCTTTGAGTTTCACTTGGTTTAAGCGTATCATAATATTTTTCAAATGCTTGGCTTGCGTCCCGTGAAATTGGGGTGTTAGTCGGCAAGCTAATCGGAGAGCTTTGGATATTATCACCCAAAATCGCATTTTTCGCCTTAATTAAACCAAATAAATTGCCTGCGTCCATTGTCTTTAACCTTATTTTTTGCGTTTATATGAATCAATATTAAATAATTCATGGGGCACTTTTCGTTGTTTATATTCATCAACGCGACCGCCAACAAAATATGCAAAAGCTAATATAGCTTCAAGCTGATTGACATTCGGGCTGGTAAAATAGTCAGTTTTTTCAATTAAACGAATGGCATCATCAATATTGCCGCGCTGAATTTCTTGAATCGTATAACCAATTAACGCCGCGGATTGCGAATCTGGCGTGCCCAACGAATCAATATATTTTAATACGGGTGCCGATAAAACCAAATAACCATTCAAAGCCCCCGTAATCGCAAGCTCGGCTAATGTTCTGTTTAATGATCTGTTTTCCATGATATTCTCCTTGAAATTGCATTATAGCATACTTCACAATATATTCAAGTTTATTATACAATTTTCAGGCATATTCCACCCTATTTATCAAGATATATAAAATTTTATGTATTTGCCCTATATATGATTGCCAATTAATTAATATTTTAATATTTTAGCTTTATTGAAACAAAATTAAGGAAACACCATGGCACAAACAATTATTTTTAGCGCAAATGACATTATTAACGCGAATGCCAATCGGCAAATAAATCATAATAATGTTGGCGGTTCACAAGACGAAGCCGATTACCGCGCAGGCTTGGTTGATAGCACCAAAGTATTTTATGATAAAGAAACAAGATTTTGGTATTATGGCGGCAAGGCTTATTCCAAAATGAATTTCTTAAAAGCAAATTATGATTCCATCATTGTTAATTTGCAACGACAAATGGCAACTTCATCTTCGGCATTAAATGCGAAAATTGAAGCCGCCAAAGCCGACCCAAACAGCAATGGCTTGTCAGATATTACCACGGATAGCCAAGCTTTTACCGCATTACATAATCAGTATAACACGATTGTTGAAGCATTTAAGGGATTCTTGGAGCAATTTAAACGCGAAACAGAAACCATTACAAATGCGATGCGATAATGACAATTTTTGTTGATAATAATGCAAGTAATTTAGGGCAATTGGCGAACGAATCTTATTCGCAAAAAATTGTCCGCCTTGCAAGGTCTTATTACGCCGATTACCCCCAAGAAGTCGTGTTTGATTCCGCCGTTAATTTGATTTTCTATAAGGAAAAAGCTTATAATATCTCTGATTTTGTAGGCATTACCTTGCAAAGCGCATCAAAAATATGCCAAGAACGGGTGCTGGATATTACCGATAAATTGCAAGCCTTAGCCAAAAAGCGTAGCCAGATTAGCGAATTTAGGAGCGCACTTAAAGAAGTCTCCGCTTACGCCACGAAAAATTATAATGCCGATAAAACCAAAAAATCTGTCGCCATGACCGAAGTTTTAACTATAACGGGAAGTAGTTTTTTTCAATCAAAGTCTTTGGCGGATTTTGCATCGGATTTTAATGCAAAATATGGCTATGACCCGTTTAGCAAATTTCAATATAGCACTTACCCAACAAAATTTAATATCGTTTCGGGCGATAATAACGAAAATTCGTCCGCCAATGATTTTGATAATTTTTCCGCCTTGGCAGGATTGGAAGATAGCAGTATTTCCCAAGATATTAAAAGCCTTAATTACGAAATTCGCCGTTTAGCCGAACAAGCAACAAGCTTAGACAAAGGTGCACGCCGTGCCATTACCGAAGGAATGCAATCTGGTAATAAGCTTGCTGGTGGGTGATAATCAGGGTTGTTTATCGCTATCGCGTTTAAAAGTATATTGTAAATGAATACATGTGAATATTTATTTTTTATTTGAAATAAATAAAATTTTATGGTATATGTTATGTTAACATTGAAAAAAACAACCAAAATGATTAAATAAAAACATGCGAACATTGAAAAAAATAACACTTGACAAGCACACGATTTCTGATAATCTTCAACTATTAGCACGGAGGCAGGATAGTGCATGACTAATAAGGAATATAATCGCGTTATTCGCGAAGGCGAGGCTTTTTTTGGAAAAGCACCCCAAAAGCCAATACAAATTGGTAATTTAAAATTGCATTTTGTGCATTTAAATCCTCAGGGCGTGATACAAAATACATTTGAAAATATTGCAAGCATAATTGCGCAAAATCAGGAAAATGAATATAAGATTTTAAACGAAACTGCCAAAGAACATCGGTCAAATCCCAATAATAAGATACCAACCGAAAATTATATGGATATAGTTGCAAATGGTGATTGCATGAAGGGGATTAATTTACCCAATGGACAAGAATTTAAAGAAGTTAATGGTGAAAAATACATATATTGCCGAATATTAAAATTAGAAAATTTTATTATTGAAAATGTAATTTTATCTGAATATTGCCCGACAATTGTTGCGCGTTTAAAAAATTCGCAAAATAAATTTGCGGAATTAGCCATCACTGATGATGATATTGGTATTTTTCAACACCAAGAATATGGTAAAATTTATTTAAAAGCAAGACGGATTGCTAAAATTGAAGTTGATGATAAAAACCAAATTTTCATTACAGGTCAATATTGTGATTCGGCAACAAATCAATATCCCTTAGGCACACCCCATACTATTGATAATTTAATTGGCATTGTTCAATATATATATCCGATTAATTTTATATAATTTAAGAGTTTTCATGCCTTGTTTTGCGACAAACCCAACTTTATGCGATAAAATGGAGGAATTAAGTAATTTAACTTTTACCCATATTTTACACGAAAAATATTTGGGAATTAAGGCAACTCACGAAGTTATGGCACAGATACATGATAAAATTAAAAATACCACCATACACAAAAGTAAAAATGCAGAAAATATTAAAATTTCATTATTTGTCTGCCATAAATATAATATGAATAATGCTGCACAACTTGATGAATTAAATAAATTAGAAATTTGCGAACCAATTCCAGAAGATAACAAACTTGATGAAATTATCATACCTGTTTATATAGAATATGAGGAAAAAGATGGTAAAGGTTCTATAATTAAGACCCCGCTTTTTACCATATATCATTTTCATCTGCATAAAAATCTTATGAAGAATGCGCCAAGCGTCAGAATAAAACAAGCATGGCAAATGGCGCAAGGACATTGCCAATCAAAAAATAAATCCGCTAAAATTCCGCATTAACCGCCTAATATTTGCTTTAAGCTGTGCAGGTATTTTGCTTGGATTTTTTCATGATTTTTATGCCGACCATTGGTGATGGTTTCGCGCCCTTTAACCCAAACTTGGCTAATATTTTGGGAATTTTGATTGAAAATCCAGCTATCAAGGATATTATCGCCATTTTTACCTTGAAAATTAACTTGGTTTAAGTCAATACTAATTAAATCGGCATCACAACCAATGGCGATTTTGCCGTTATTACGCCCCAAGCTCATCGCCCCACCCTGCCACGATTGTTCGCATAAAAACCGCCCGCTTGATTGTGTTTTTGTGCTAAGCACCGCGCGCGCTTGATATTTAAGTCGTTGACTATATTCTAAAATTTGTAATTCTTGGCTAAGCGCGATGGCGACATTGGAATCTGTGCCAATTGAAAAATGCCCATTATTTTGCACAAAATCGCGCATGGGAAAAATGCCATCGCCTAAGTTTGCTTCGGTAATTGGGCAAATAACAACCACGGCATTTGCACGCGCCATCTTGGCGATTTCTTCGGTTGTGGCGTGCGTTGCATGGACAAGATGCCAATTTTGGCTTAAGTCAACACCCGATGCTAAATAATTAATTGGAGTTTGTCCGCAAAATTCCAATAATTGCTTAACTTCGTGGATTTGTTCGCTGATATGAATATGCTTGATTAATTGCGGGTGAATTTCGCTAATTTGCGCGATATTTTCCAATGACACTGCCCGCAACGAATGAAAACATAAACCATAATTCTGATTATTTTTCAGATTTTTACTGATATGGCTTAATAAAAGCGAGTAATTTTCGTTACTTTGGACGAATCTTGCCTGATGTTCGGTGTATTTTGTGCCGTTGGCGTGCGAATTTTGGTATAAAACTGGTAATAATGTTAAGCCAATACCAATATCATCAGCAGCCTGCATGATGATTTCCGATAATAAATAAGGGTTTTCATATTGAACTCCCTTAATATCATGGTGCAAATAATGAAATTCGCCCACGGCACTATAACCAGATTCCAGCATTTCCATAAAGGCAAATGCGGTAATATCATAAATATGTTCGGGGCGAAGCACCGCCAAAAATTGATACATTAATTGCCGCCACGACCAAAAACTATCATTTTCGTTAGTTTTTGCCTCCGTCAATCCCGCCATGGCGCGTTGAAATGCGTGGCTATGGCAATTATTAAAAGCAGGCAATAATAATTTATTGCCGATATTATTGGCTTGTTTTGGGCAAGTTGCACCCAATTCAATTGCCGCAATCACGCCGTCTTGAATGGAAATTAAGGCATTTTGCATATATCCTTGTTGGGTCAAACAAAATGGTGCGAAAATTTGATAATTTGATTGTTGCATAATGTCTAAATATATAATATAATTTAGAAAATTAAAAGCAAATTATGTCTACATCAATTAAAAACATTCGCATTCCAATTATTGTCAATGGTCATTGGCAGGTTGAATCTGGACAAAATATTTATATTAATCAAGATAAAATAACCAGCATTACCCATAAAGACATTCAAACAACCATTACCATTGATGGCGGTGGGCGGCTTGCCACGCCAGCATTAATTGATTGCCACACGCATTTAGTTTATGGCGGGAATCGCGCCGAAGAATTTGAAATGCGCCTTAATGGCAAGACATATCAAGAGATTGCTATGGCGGGTGGTGGCATTCAATCCACTGTAAAAGCCACACAAAACGCAAGCTTTGATGAATTATTTGCTAAAACTGAATTGCGCTTGCAACAATATCTTAAACAAGGGGTTGGCACGATTGAAATTAAGTCGGGATATGGGCAAAATACCGAAACAGAAATTCGCCAATTACAAGTCGCAAGGGCTTTGGCGCAAAAATACCCGATTCGCATCATCACGACTTTTTTAGGGGCGCACGCTTGCCCAAAACATTTGACCAAAGACGAATTTATCGCCTATTTAATTTACGATAGCTTGCCAAAAATTAAGGAATTGGGTTTAGCCGATGCGGTTGATGGATTTTGTGAAAATATCGGTTTTTCCCCCGAACAAATTGCCAAATATTTGCAAGCAGCCACGGATTTAGGATTCCGCGTTAAATTACACGCCGAACAGCTTAGCAATCAAGGTGGCGCAAGCTTGCTTGCCAATTTTGGCGGTTTAAGTGCCGACCATTTAGAATATATTGACGAAATTGGCGTGCAAAATATGAAAAAAGCCGATATGGTTGCGGTGCTTTTGCCCGGGGCATTTTATTATTTGCGTGAAACAACTTTACCGCCCATAAATTTATTGCGCCAACATGGCGTAAGCATGGCGGTTGCCACCGACAGCAACCCCGGTTCATGCCCCATGAATAATATATTATTGGCAATGAATATGGCGGCAACGCTTTTTCGTTTAACGCCCATGGAAATATACCAAGGCGTGACGCATAATGCCGCCAAAGCCCTTGGTTTAGCGCATGAAACTGGCTCAATACAAGTGGGGTATAGTGCCGATATTTCTTTATGGAATGTCAGCCACCCCAATGAATTAGTATATCCCATCAGTGATAATCCCCATCATAAAACAATATTTAAAGGACAAGCATGATAAAACTAAACCCCCATAAAATTTCGTTAAAACAATTAATAAAATTAAGCGAAAATCACCAAAATATCGCCTTAGACCCAGCATTAATCCCAAAAATAAATTGGGCACGGGGTTGCATAGAACAAGTCTTGCAAGGCAAAGATGCTGTTTATGGCATAAATACAGGTTTTGGTAAGCTTGCATCAATAAAAATAAACACTGCCGATTGCGCAAAATTACAAGAAAATCTTATCTTGTCTCATATGGCGGGGGTTGGCGAATCTGCACCCAATAATATTGTCAGATTAATGATGATATTAAAGATTTTATCCTTATCTGGTGGTGCATCGGGCGCAAGGTTAAGCGTTATTGAACATTTAATTGCCATGGTTAATGCAAAAATTTATCCGATTATTCCATTGCAAGGTTCTGTTGGCGCATCGGGCGATTTAGCTCCCTTAGCGCATTTGGCGGGGGGAATGATGGGGCTTGGCAATGTTTCTTACAAAAATAAAATCATTCCCGCCATGCAGGCATTTGCAAAAACAGGTTTAACCCCCATTAAATTAGAGGCAAAAGAAGGGCTAGCCTTAATAAACGGCACGCAATTTTCCACGGCGTTTGCCCTAAATGCGTGGTGCAGGCTTGAACAATATTGGTGGCAAGCCCATGCCACGGCTGCGCTTGCCATTGATGGCTTGATGGGATCTATCACACCATTTCGCCCCGAAATTCATCAAGTGCGCAAACAAGAAGGGCAAATTTTAAGCGCAAAAATTCTGACTTTATTTTTAGAAAATTCTCCGATTAACCAATCGCATATTGTTGATGACCCAAGGGTGCAAGACCCTTATTCGTTGCGATGTTCGCCCCAAGTATTAGGTGCTTGTTATGATATTATTGCCCATTGCGGACAGATTTTATTACGCGAATCATGCGCCACAACCGATAATCCCTTAGTTTTAAGCGATGGTTCAATTGTGTCTGGTGGCAATTTTCACGCCGAACCTGTGGCATTTTGTGCCGACCATTTGGCTTTGGCGATAAGCGAAATTGGTGCAATAAGCCAAAGACGCATTGCAACCTTAGTTGACCCAGCCTTAAATTATGGCTTGCCCGCGTTTTTATGCCCAAAACCGGGGTTAAATAGCGGCTTTATGGTTGCGGAAATTACCAGCGCAACCTTGATGAGTGAAAATAAATTTTTAGCCACGCCCTGCTCCATTGATTCCACGCCAACTTCGGCGAATCAAGAAGACCATGTTTCTATGGCAGCGCATGGCGCTGTGCGGTTGCAAAAAATGTTGCAAAATTTAAGCTATATTCTTAGCATTGAGTATTTAATGGGTGCGCAAGCGATTCAATGCCGTTTACCCTTAAAATCAAGCGAAATTTGCAACGAAAATATTAATATTTTGCGTCAAAAAGTAGCATTTTGGCAAGATGACCGCATGATGTCGCCCGATATTGAAAACGCAAAATTAATAATTGACAATACTAAACTTTACGAAAGGATAAAAAATGCTATCAAATAAACGCGAAATTCGCGCCCCACGGGGTAATATCTTAACTTGTAAATCATGGTTAAGTGAAGCGCCTTACCGAATGATAATGAATAATCTTGACAGGGAAGTTGCGGAAAACCCCGATGAATTAGTCGTTTATGGTGGCATTGGTAAAGCCGCGCGCACTTGGCAAGATTACGATAATATCGTTAAAGAGCTTACCAAGCTTAATGATGATGAAACTTTGTTAGTCCAATCAGGCAAACCCGTTGGCGTGTTTAAAACTCATATTAACGCGCCGCGCGTCTTAATTGCGAACAGCAATCTTGTGCCGCATTGGGCGACTTGGGAAAAATTTAATGAATTAGACAAACGCGGGCTGATGATGTATGGGCAGATGACGGCGGGGTCTTGGATTTATATCGGCACCCAAGGCATCGTGCAAGGCACATATGAAACTTTCATGGAAGCAGGCAGACAACATTATCAAGGTTCATGGCGTGGTAAATGGATTTTAACCGCTGGGCTTGGCGGTATGGGCGGGGCACAACCCTTAGCCGCCGTGATGGCGGGCGCAAATTGCTTGGCGATTGAATGTGACGAAGAACGAATTGATTTTCGGATTCGCACAAGATATGTTGATGAAAAAGCTTATGACATTGACGAAGCCATTGAAATTATGGAAAAATGGTGCAAAAATGGCGAAGCAAAATCATTGGGGTTAGTCGGCAATGCCGCCGAAATTCTGCCTGAATTATTAAAACGGGGGATTCGCCCGCATTTAGTTACCGACCAAACTTCGGCGCATGACCCGATTAACGGTTATTTGCCAATTGGTTGGACAATGCGCGAATGGCAAGCAAAACGCGAAAGCGACCCGCAATCAGTGGCAAAGGCGGCTAAATCTTCAATGCGCACGCATGTTGAAGCCATGGTTAATTTTCAAAATTTAGGAATACCAGTCGTGGATTATGGCAATAATATTCGCCAAGTCGCCTTTAACGAAGGTTATAAAGATGCGTTTAATTTTCCGGGCTTTGTGCCTGCCTATATCCGACCGCTTTTTTGTCGTGGTATTGGACCATTTCGTTGGGTGGCGTTAAGTGGCAACCCAGAGGATATTTATAAAACCGATAAAAAAGTCAAAGAATTAATGCCCCATGATAAGCATTTGCATAATTGGCTTGATATGGCGCGGGAACGAATTGCGTTTCAAGGATTGCCCGCCCGTATTTGCTGGGTTGGCTTAGGCGACAGACATCGCATCGGTTTAGCCTTTAATGAAATGGTAAGAAACGGCGAATTATCCGCCCCCTTAGTCATTGGGCGCGACCATTTAGATTCGGGTTCAGTCGCATCACCCAATCGCGAAACCGAAGCCATGCTTGATGGTTCAGATGCTGTATCAGACTGGCCACTATTAAATGGTTTGCTTAATTGCGCGTCTGGGGCAACTTGGGTTTCATTGCACCACGGCGGCGGTGTTGGCATGGGATTTTCGCAACATTCAGGCATGGTTATAGTGTGCGATGGCACAACCACAACTGATGAAAAACTAGCGCGAGTTTTATGGAACGACCCCGCAACGGGCGTTATGCGCCATGCCGATGCGGGTTATGAAATTGCCAAAGCTTGCGCCCATGAACAAAATCTTAATTTACCGAGTCTAAAATGAATATAAAACCCCTATCTTCCATTGAAATTTTAGATAAATTCATTAGCTTTAATACAATTTCACGGCAATCAAATATCGCGATGATTGAATGGATTCGCGATTATTTGGCGCAATTTGGCATTAAATCTGAGCTTGTTTATGGGCATGAGCATGGGGGTAAATATTCCGCGAATCTTTGGGCAGAAAGTGGTTCGGGCGATGGTGGCATTGTGCTATCGGGGCATAGCGATGTTGTGCCAATCGCAGGGCAAGAATGGACAAGCGACCCATTTGTGATGATTGAAAAAGACGGACGATTATATGGCAGAGGCACCGCGGATATGAAAGGATTCTTGGCTTGCGCCTTAAACGCCATGGTGCGCGCCCCAAAATCGCGTTTAAAAAAACCCTTACAATTAGCAATATCATATGATGAAGAAATTGGTTGTTTAGGCGTGCATCATTTATTGCACCACTTGCGTGATAAGAAAATCAAGCCAAGCCTTTGTATTATTGGTGAGCCGACTTTATTAAAAATTGGCATTGGGCATAAGGGAAAATTAGCTTTTAAGGTGGCTTGCCATGGCGTTGCAAGTCATTCTGCGCTTGCCCCCAATGCGTTAAATGCCATTTATATGGCAGCCGATTTTATGAATCAGCTTCGCCAAATGCAAGACGAAATCGCAAATGGCAATTATCAAGATGCTTATTATGATATTCCTTATACAACCTTGCATACGGGCTTAATAAATGGTGGCGTGCAACTTAATATTGTGCCGAATTATTGCGAACTTATCGCGGAAATTCGCAATATCGGCACGCATAATGCCCAAGAATTATTCGCGCAAATTCAAGCGCGCACGCAAATTTTAAGCGCGAATTTTCAAGAAAAATTTCCCAATGCTAAATATGAATTTACCATCACCAATGAATATCCGGGCTTGGAAGTCGCCAAAGATAATCCATTAGTGCATTTTTTGCAAAATTTAACGGGTGAAAATAACTTGATTAAGTTGTCTTTTGGCACGGAAGCAGGATTATTTCAACAAAATCTTGACACAACCGCCGTTGTTTGCGGACCCGGTTCAATGGAACAAGGGCATAAACCCGATGAATTTATCGCCATCAGTGAAATGCACCGATGCGACAATTTCTTAGAAAAAATTATTCATTCGTTATTATAACTTCACGCCTTGGTGAATGGCGACTATACCACCCGATAAGTTTTGATATTTAGTCATGCTTAATTTCGCGTGGTTTAGCATGGTTAATAATTCGTCTTGGGGGGGGAATTTTCGGATAGATTCGGCAAGATATTGATAAGAATCCGCATCATTCGCGATAATTTTGCCCATTTTTGGCAAAACACGAAAACTATACGCATCATAAATTTGGCTTAAAAATGGCAAGCAAATTTGCGAAAATTCCAAACAAAAAAATCGCCCGCCGTGTTTTAAAACCCGCACCATTTCACCCAAAGCCTTAGGGATATTGGTGACATTGCGAAGCCCAAAAGCAATGGTGATACAATCAAAGCTATTATCTGCGAATGGTAATTCTTCGGCATTGCCCGCAACAAAGTTAATTTTTTCAAAAATCCCATATTCATCGGCTCTTTTGCGCCCCTCAACCATCATATCAGGGGTCAAGTCGCAAATAACCGCCGAACCACCGCCGCGTTTTAAAAAACGAAATGAAATATCACCCGTGCCACCCGCCACATCTAAAAGCTGCATTTGGGGGGTTGGGCGCACTAAATTAATCAAGGCATCTTTCCATAATCGGTGCAAGCCAAAACTCATCACATCATTCATCACATCATATTTCGCGGCAACCGAACTAAAAACCCCCTGCACCAGCTCCGCTTTTGCTTCACTTGCCACTTTTTTATATCCAAAATCTACTAATTCACTCATTAAAAATAATCCTATCTGGGTGGCTTAAAACTACGAATCTTTTACCTTTGGCGCGTCCAATCATGGTCAAGCCCACTTGATTCGCCAATTCAATGGCGTAAGAAGTAAACCCAGAACGGGATACTAAAATTGGTATGCCCATTAACGCCGTTTTTATCACCATTTCAGATGTCAACCTGCCCGTAGTATAAAATATTTTATCCGCGCCGTCAATTTTTTCTTGCATCATATAGCCAGCAATTTTATCAACCGCATTATGGCGACCGACATCTTCCATATAAATCAGCGGTCTTGCGCCCTGCCCCAAAGCGCACCCATGAATCGCGCCCGCTTCTAAATAAAGGCATGGGGTTAAGCCAATTTTATGCAATAAACTTAATAAATCCGATTTTTTAATAATATTTTGATGATTTAATTGAATTTTTTGGAATTCGTCAATTATATCGCCAAACACGGTGCCTTGGGCGCAACCGCTGGTGCGAATTTTCTTGCGCATTTTTTGTTGAAAATCAGTGATTTTCTTGGTTCTTATCACGATAATTGCCAAATCTTCGTCATAATCAATGGCGGTAATTTCATCTTTTTCACTAAGCATGGCTTGATTTTTACAAAAGCCTAACGCCAGATATTCAGGAAAATCGCCGATGGTCATCGTGGTTACAATTTCTTGGTTATTAAGAAAAATCGTTAAATCCTGTTCGGATATTGCTTGAATCACCGATTTTTCACCATTTTCATCGGTTATGTTGCAATTCTTGGTTAAGTGGGAATCGGCTTGCGGTCTTAATAAATATTCGTCTAAAAATTTATTATCCATGATTTTGGTTCAGGGTTTCAATTTCGGAATCGCTGACATCATGGGCATCATTGCCAATATCATGCGAAACATAATCAAAATTATTATTGGTATTTTTAATTTTGGGTGTTTTAATCATTAAAATATCGTCTTTTTGTGGCGCAAAAATTTCATCTTCTTCCAAGGCAATTAAATCATTAAGATTCAGGGTTTTATCATGTTCACTAAATCCGTGCAACGCGCCCAAATCACGGGTCGCAAATTCAACTTGGGGCGGAATCGGAATCGTATCAAGATAATTAATATCATCGGCACTTAAACTATCCAAAAATACCATATCACCAGAATCATCATCAGCAAACTCATCTTTTAATTCTTGAATAATATCTTGTTCGCTTATATTAAAAAAATCGGCAATATCATTATCAAATGGCTGTTCAAATTCTTCGGGCATTGTCAAGGTTTGACGGACAAAGCTAAGCTTTTGCCCATCAAAATTACCATCAGCAATTTCATCAAACCAATCCAAATCATCAGGAACTGGCATATCGTTCAGAATTGCTTGCACTTCTTGCGGTGATGCTACGAGTATTTCGTCCGCATTAAGAAATATTTTCTTCATTAATTATTATCTTCCTCAAAAATTAATATACACTAAAAATTTTCAAAATAAAATATGTTGTATAAAATTTTATGTAAAATACTTATAACATGATTCCCCAATAATATTAAAAATTATCATCGCTAACGGAATATAATATTTTATTTGCATATAAGATAATCATAATATATAGTGAATTTATGAAGAATAATTTCATTGAATGCGCCAATTTTGGCGATGCGCGTGAGCTTAAATTAGCGAGTGGCGAAATGCCCACCGCGCAATCTGGGCAAGTTTTAATTAAGGTTGCATTTGCGGGGGTTAATCGCCCCGATATTTTGCAACGAAAGGGTCTATACCCCGCACCAATTGGAGCTTCTAGCATTCTTGGGCTTGAAGTAAGTGGCGAAATTATGGAAAATAACAGCAATTTGCCTTTTAAAATTGGCGATAAAATTTGCGCCTTATTACCCGGTGGTGGTTATAGCGAATATGCCGTGTGCGATGCGGAATTATGCGTTGTTATCCCGCAAAATATAGATTTATCATTTGCCGCCGCCCTGCCCGAAACTTTTTATACGGTATGGGCGAATTTATGCTTTGACCGCAACCAATCGCTTAAAGATAAAAAAATTCTGATTCACGGCGGGACAAGCGGTATTGGCACGATGGCGATTCAAGTCGCAAAATTTTTAGGCGCACAAGTTGCAACCACTGCGCGCAATGCCGAAAAATGTCAAGCTTGCGTGAATTTAGGCGCGGATTTAGCCCTTAATTACACCGAAGATAATGTTGAAAAAATTATCAAAGAAAAATGGGGCGGTATTGATTTTTCATTAAATATGGTCGGCGGTGAAAGTATCAATGCTGACATTGCATTATTGCAAAACCAAGGTGTTTTAGTGATGATTTCATTCTTAACAGGGTCAAAAATCCAATGCGATTTTGGGCAAATTATGCGCAAAAGGCTTACAATTACTGGTTCCACGCTTCGCCCACGAAGCACATTGGAAAAAGCGGCGATTATCCGCCAAGCATGGCAAAATTGCCAAGGCGCGATTGAATCGGGTTTAATAAAACCGATAATTCATAAAATATTTCCACTTGAACAAGCTTGTCAAGCGCATGAATTAATGGAATCGTCCAATCATATAGGTAAAATTTTATTAAAAGTTAATTGAATTTACCCTTACTTATTTAATTTTCAAAGCTGTCGGGTTCGTGGTTGAATCGCAATTGCGGAATTAAATCACGCATTTTTTCATGATAAGCATGAACATTTGCTTCATAATTTGACAGGTAAACCCCTTGATAATTATGCGATTTTGCTGCTTGATAAGTCCAATCAGTTGCATCGCCGTCCTCTTTGGTGGTAACATTATCAATGCGCAAGCTTAATTTATTAATCATACGCAATTCACGAGATTCTTGGCTAAAAGCATAATTCGCATAACGAATTTTTGAAAATCCCACATCTACGGGCAAAAATTGATAAAAACTGATAGATTCAGGGTATAATTGAAATACATTATTGGGGAACAAGCTGATATATAATACTTGATTGCGCGCCCGTGGTTTTGTGAAATTGCAATATTTTTCCGTTAATTCCTTGTATAATCGGGTTGTCCAATATTTTTTTGGGCGTTCATTAAAAATCCCACGCGATACCCCGCTCCAATTACCGCTGTTGGTCATGTTTAACGGAACATCGTAATATTGCCCACCATAAAGGTCTTGCAAATAAGTATGAAGTCGTGGCACATGATAGCCTTCGTTATCTACATCAACGGCGCATTTCCAATTACCCAAAATCGGAGATTCGCTTGCATTAATTTGATTCTGACCATTAACAAGATGCAAAGGATAATCATTAAAATCATTAATTAAATTGGCAAAAATTTCCCGAACAGATGGTTGATTGGATTTTTTAAATCGCACAAAAACAAATCCTTGCCAAATTTCCATCTCCAAAGGCGTTAAACCCAACAATTTTTTGTCAATATCATCGCCATATGAACCTACTTCGGATGTGCCACGCAATGTTCCATCAAGATTATATGTCCAACCATGAAATGGACATTGCAATAATTTTCCACAATTTCCTTGGGGTGCGGCAACTAACCTTGAAGAACGATGGCGGCAAATATTGCTAAATGCCCTTACAATCCCATCATTGCCACGAATTACCAATGCCCGTTCGCTCAATAAATCAAATGTAAAATAATCGCCATTCTTTGCTATTGAAGTTTCATGACCAACAATTTGCCAGTTTGTTAAAAATAATTTTTCAGTTTCATATTTAAAATATTTTTCCGAAGTATATGCCCATGCAGGCAATCCCGTGCGCGGATAATTTTTGAAATATTCTTTGCCTATTTGACCTTGGGTAAATTCTTCATACATTTTGCACTCCTAAATTAATATATACATTCATACATAATAACCAAAATTAAGCATTTGTCAAATAAAATTTATGGGATACCCCTATCGTAGCGTGCACAACCTTCCAACTAAATAGTTAATTTTTGATGCCTTCACGCATGAAAGTATAGAGTAAAAAATTAATATAAGCAAACATTACATATTGACATTAATAAATGCTTATGATATTAGCCAATTTCTGTAATAAACTATGGTAGTTTGTTTCGTAAAAATCAACACCCCGTTTGGAGAAAATAATGGCAAATAAAGAATCCGCCAAGAAAAAAGCCCGTCAAGATGTCGTTCGCAATTTACGCAATCGCGACAGAATAAGCCGTGTCCGCACAGCCATTCGCCATTTTGAAGAAGTTGCAAAAACTGGCGTTCACAGCAATGCAATGGTCGCGTTAAAAGCAGCAATGGTTGAATTACATGTTGCCGCAAATCGCGGTTATATTAAATCGCAAACCGCTTCACGCAAAATTTCCCGCTTGAATGCTCGCGCTAAAAAATTAGCTTAATGAGTATAAATTGCGGTATTATTGGGCTTCCCAATGTTGGGAAGTCCACTTTATTTAATGCTTTAACAGAAACCCAAGTCGCCGAAGCAGCAAATTACCCTTTTTGCACGATTGAACCCAATGTTGGACGCGTTGCCGTTCGGGATTCAAGGCTTGATGAGTTAGCAAAAATTGCCAAATCACAAAAAACTATTTACGCACAAATGGAATTTGTAGATATTGCAGGGTTGGTTAAAGGCGCATCTAAAGGTGAGGGTTTAGGCAATCAATTTTTAGGCAATATTCGGCAAGTTGACGCTTTATGCCATGTTTTGCGTTGTTTTGACAATGACGATATTACCCATGTTGCCAATCAAATTGACCCTGTATCTGATGCTCAAATTGTTAATACCGAATTATTATTAGCCGATTACGATTCGCTGGCAAGAAAAAAAGAAAATTTAACCAAAAAATCCCGTGGTGGTGATGCGGCGGCGAAGGAAGAGCTTGTTTTAATCGACAAAATAATGGCGTGTATTGATAATGGCAATCCCGCGCGGTCGTTGCAATATGACGAAAAAGAACAAATTTTATTACATGGTTTGCATTTGCTTACCGATAAGCCAGTATTATATGTCAGTAATGTCGGTGAAAATGACTTGCCCGATGGCAATAAATATTCACAAGCTGTGCAAGAATTAGCAAAATCGGAACGAGCTGGTTTTGTAATGATAAGCGCAGCGATTGAAGCGGATATTATTGCCTTGGATATGGCGGAACGGACTGATTTCCTTAAATCATTAGGATTAGAGGAATCAGGGTTGGAGCGAGTAATTCGTGCATCTTACGCATTATTGGGACATATTACTTATTTCACAGTGGGACCCAAGGAAGCAAGAGCGTGGGGCATAACCAAAGGAATGACCGCACAACAAGCCGCGGGTGTGATTCATACAGATTTTGCCAAGGGGTATATTGCGGGCGAAAAAATCCATTATCTTGATTATATTCAATGCCAAAGCGAAGCAAAAGCCAAAGAAATGGGTAAATTATCCATTGAAGGGCGCGATTATATTGTTAAAGACGGCGATGTATTTCATTTTAGATTTAATGTATAAATTGAAAAATAAAAATTTTAAAAAAGCAAATCACGCTTGACTCCTTTTTAAGAAAATAGTAATATGGCATTCTGTTATTCAAAATCTAGGAGGATAAAATGCAGACAAACAAAATTAAAAGCTTAGTTGCAATGTCAGCTTTCGCAATTGTTGCGGGTTTAGGCGTAGCGCAAGCACAAGACAAAATACGCATCGGTTTCGTTGGAACTTTATCAGGGCAAAATGCTGCTTGGGGTTCATCAAATGTGCGTTCTATGCAAACTTCGGCTGAAATTTACAACCAAAAGGGTGGCTATGAAATTGGTGGCAAAAAATACCAAATTGAAGTTGTGCCTTTTGACGATGCTTATGACCCCAAATTAGCTGTTGCTGGTATGGAAAAAATGGCGCATGAAAAAATTTCATATGTTGTTGGTCCGAATGATGATGCGCAAGCTATCGCTGTTCGCCCTATTGCCGAAAAAAACAAAATCGTTTATTTTCCCTATGCTTTTGACAAATCTTTATACTCAAAACCCGCAAATAACGCAGTTTTGGGCATGATTGCATCATATCAATTTGAACCTTCAGTTTATAAATGGTTAAAAGATAACAAAGGCGTAAAAAATGTTGCTTTCTTGGCTGCGAACGCTGCTGACCCAATCAATCAACGCGATAATGGCGTGAAAATTGCCAAAGGTTTAGGCTTAAATGTTGTTGAAGAAAAAGCAACTTATCAAGCTGATACCCGCGATTTTAACTCGGTATTAACGCCAATCGTGAAAAATAAACCAGATTTATTGGTGTTAGCTGGTGTTTCACCTGCAACTGCACCATTAATCATTAAATCTGCCCGTGAATTAGGATTTAAAGGCAACATGGTGGCTTCAACCGCTCTTGATGCTGGTATCTTAAAAGAAGGTGCTGGCGATGCCGCTAATGGCTTCATTTGCCAAGGTGGTGCTGGTGTAGATATTCAATCTGACACGATGAAAGCTTGGGTTGCGCATTATACCAAAAAATTTGGTGAATATAATGACGAATCAAATACCAAAGTTTATGCTTTAGAATATATTTTAGCTGTATTAAAAGCTAATCCTAAGGCGATTAACGATGGTAATGAATTCTTGAAAACTGTTGATTCAGGTTTTGCAGTTCAAGATCCATTTGCCAAAGACACCAACAAAAAAATAACCTTTGTGGGTAAAGCATCATTTGGTCAAGCTCGTCAATTGGGCGTGCCATTAGTTGCTAAAATCTATAATGGTGGCAAATTTGAAACCTTATTTGCTGGTCAAGCTGACTAATTTTTGGTAAAAACAAATTAAACCTGCCATGTGAAAACTTGGCAGGTTTTTTTTGCCGTAATAAATGTCAACTTTCTTATTGACAAAATAAATTTAATTCTATATTTTAATTTTCAACCAAAGGGGATAAAAATGGAAATTTTAAGCGAACATTCAGGCGAACATTATATAATTAGAGTGGCTGGCGGTATAACCAGCGCAACGGTAAGTGAATTTGATTCAAAATTACGCGAACAAATCACAAGTTCACCAGATAATTTAATTGTCAGTTTATCTGATGTAAATTATATAAATTCATCAGGTTTGCGTGTTATTTTAACCATTGCCAAAGATTATTCCGCAAAAAAATTAAATTTTTCCGTTCAATGCAAACGCGATATTTATCAAATTTTTGAAACGGTGGGATTTCATAAAATTATTAAATTTTTAATTATTGAATAATTTTAAACGCGATAGCGACAAAGAATCTTTGCCACTCAGCGCAATATTCACTTATTCATGCACCTAATGGGCGCAAAAGCTCACGCGAGATTATATGTTTTTGAATTTCGGTCGTGCCGTCCCAAATTCTCTCCACCCTTGCATCGCGCCAAATGCGCTCTAATGGGTAATCCGCCATTAATCCCATACCGCCAAGAATTTGAATTGCTTGGTCGGCAACTTCGCTTAACGATTCCGAAGCAAAATATTTTGCCGAAGCAACAGCGCGGTTTGCATCTAAACCTTTATCAAGCATATCTGCAGCTGCCAAAGTTAAATAATCGGACGCATCAATTTTGGTAATCATTTCGGCTAATTTAAATGAAACGCCTTGAAATTTGCCAATTTCTTGCCCAAATTGCTTGCGGGTTGCTGCCCATTGCAATGCTAAATCAAACGCCCTTCTCATGCGTCCAACTGCCATTGTCGCCACAGTTAATCTGGTCGCATAAAGCCATTGATTCATGACATCAAAACCGCCGCCTTCAATCCCTAAAATTTGCCGTTTATTGATTCGGCAATCATCAAATTGCAAGATGCTATTGTGATAGCCACGATGCGAAACTGATTTATACCCGTTTAATGTCTCAAAACCTTTTGTGCCTTTGTCAATTAAAAAACAAGTAATGATTTTCTTGGGTCCTTTATTAGTTTGCTCTTCACCAGTTGCGGCAAATAAAATCACAAAATCGGCAATATCCGCATGGGAAATAAAATGCTTGGTGCCATTGATAACAAAATCATCGCCGTCTTTTTTGGCAAAAGTTTTCATACCGCGCACATCTGACCCTGCATTGGGTTCAGTCATCGCCAAGCAATCATATTTTTCACCGCGCACCGTGGGCGCAAGATATTGTTCGCGTTGTTCGGCATTACAAGCGCATAAAATCGCCGATGGTCTGCCGAAATGGTGGTTTAACGCCATGGAAGTTCTGCCCAATTCCCGTTCCAAAAGCGCAAATTCAAGGTGATTTAAGCCTCCACCTCCAAATTCCGTGGGGATATTCGGCGCATAAAAGCCCATTTTAATTACTTTTTGCCGAATTTCATGCGCAATTTCTGGTCTTACCATATCGGTTTTTTCAACTTCATTTTCCAATGGGTATAATTCGTTTTCAACAAAACTGCGCACCGTATCAACTATCATTTGTTGTTGTTCATTTAAGATAAAATCCATTTTTCCTCACTTTTATGAACTATCGTATAGCATAAAAAAAATAATATTCAAGAAAATACTTGAAAATCATTATTAAATTCTGTAATTTTCACCAATGAAATATTATGATTTAATGCCAAAATGTGAATTGCATATTCATATTGAAGGTTCGCTGGAGCCTGAATTATTGTTCGCGCTTGCGAAAAAAAACGCCATACCCCTACCCTATAATTCTGTAAGCGAAATTCGTGAAGCTTATAAATTCCATAATTTGCAAAGCTTTTTGGATATTTATTACCAAGGCGCATCAGTTTTAATCACCGAATCGGATTTTTATGACTTAATGATGGCGTATTTAAGCCGTTGCCATGCGCAAAATATCGTGCATAGCGAAATTTTCTTTGACCCACAAACCCATCTTGAACGGGGTATAAAATTTGCAATTTTCATGAATGGATTCACCCGTGCAATTACTGATGCCCAAAAGCAATGGGGCATTTCGGCTTATTTAATCATGTGTTTTTTACGGCATTTATCCCAAGAAAATGCGTTTGAATGTTGGGAAAAATCCCAAGAATATCGCCAAAATATTATTGGCGTTGGCTTAGATTCCAGTGAATTGCATCACCCACCCATTAAGTTTAAAGAATTATTTCGTAGTTGCGCCCAAGCTGGCATGAAAATAGTTGCCCATGCTGGCGAAGAAGCACCCGCAGAATATATTTGGCAAGCAATAAAATTACTGAATGTCGCGCGCATTGACCATGGCGTGCAAGCAATTCAAGACAAGGAATTAATGAAATATTGCGCCCGAATGCAAATTCCACTAACAATTTGCCCCTTATCCAATCAAAAATTATGCGTGTTTCCGAATTTAGCGGACCATAGTTTATTAAAATTGCATGAAGCAGGTTTATTAATTACGATTAATTCTGATGACCCTGCATATTTTGGGGGATATTTGAACGAGAATTTTGATGCAATTTGTGCTAATTTACCCTTGAATAATAATCATATTCATGAATTTATTGCTAATAGTTTCAAGGCATCATTTTTACCAAACCCCATCAAAAATAAATGGCTTGAAATTTTGTCAAATTATTAAATTACAAAATAATTTGCTGGTCTTGAATTTTATAAGTTTTCACAAAACTATGGGCTTTTTGCCAATCATGCGTGGCGATTATCGCGCTTAAACCATGATTTTTTGTAAGATTTTGCAACATTTCAAAAATATGCTCGGCTGTTTTTGGGTCTAAATTACCCGTTGGCTCGTCCGCTAATAAAATTTTAGGTTGATGGACTAAGGCGCGGGCGATGGCGACACGCTGTTTTTCGCCGCCGGATAATTCGCGCGGATAATGGTTTGCCCGCGCTGTTAAGCCGACTTCATTAAGCCAATCCATCGCGGTTTTTTGGGCAATATTTTTTGATATATTGTTTAATATCAATACCATTGCTATATTATCTAATGCAGTTAATTCATCAAGTAAAAAATGTGATTGAAAAACAAAGCCAATTAAATCACCACGCAATTTATTACGCATTGATTCGGTTGTTTCATTGATATTCACGCCATTAATAACCAATTCACCTTGAAAATTACTTTCCATTAAGCCTAAAATATGCAAAAAAGATGATTTACCAGTGCCAGAAGCACCAATTAAACCTACTATTTCTTGTTTTTCAAGCGAAAATTGTGCATTTTTAAGAATTTGGATTACTTCGCCCGTGCTATTATACGCAAAATTAAGGTGCGAGCATGATAAAATATTATTCATGGCGCAACGCCTTAATTGGGTCGGTATTTGCTGCTTGCAGCGCGGGAATTAACGCCGCCAGAATGGTGATGAATATTGCCATGAATGCCACCGCAAGCACTGAAAAATATTCAATACGCGCGGGTAATCTTGTTAAATAATAAATTTCTGCGCTAAAAAGGTCAGAACCGATAAAAAATTGCACAAATTGCCGAATATTTTCAATATTTTCCGCAAATAATATCCCAAATATTAATCCCAAAAGCGTGCCACCTATCCCTAAAAAACAGCCGCTATACAGAAAAATTCGCAAAATTTTTGCTTTTGATGCGCCAGAAGCGCGCAAAATGGCAATGGCATATTGTTTGTCGCGCACCAACATTATTTGTCCGGTGATTATATTAAATGCCGCCACTAAAATTATCATGGTAAGAATTAAAAACATGACATTTCTTTCAACGATTAAAGCCGCAACCAAGGAAGAATTTGAGTTTTGCCAATTGCTAATTCTAAATTCTTCGCCCAATTCTTGACTAAGTTTCTTGCCGACTTGCCAAGCTTCATTGGGGTCTTGCAAAATAATTTCATATCGCGAAAATCCCGAATCAGTAATGGCAAAGAATTTTTTTGCTTCGTCTAAATTCATAAAAATTACATTTTTATCATAATCATACATGCCAATTTCAAATAAACCAACAATTTGATAAGATTTTGCCCGTGGCACCGACCCAAAAGCTGTGCGCGCCGCAACTGGCGAAGTAAGCGTTAAATTATCGCCCAATTTTAATCCATAATCTAACGCCATTCTGCGCCCAATAATAATACCATCTGATTCATCAAACTCTTGCCACGAAATGCCGTCAATAATCGCTTCTTTAAGCAATTTTCGTTGAAGATTTTCCGCACCACTAATGCCACGCACCAAAGCACCGCCCGCTTGTCTTGGCGTGGAAATCATGCTATGCCCCTCTTGCACTGGCGCAAGCGATATAACAGATTCCTGAGAAAATTTTATTTTATCGGGATTAATTAATTGTCCATCATTGCGGGTTATTTGAATATGCGCATTAATACCAAGAATTTTTTCCAATAAATCATGGCGAAATCCATTCATGACCGACATAACCACAATTAAAGTGCCAACCCCTAACATAATACCGATAATCGCAAACCAGCTTGTAATATTGACAAACCTTGCCTTGCGACCAGAATTTAAAAATGCCCGCACAAAAAATAAGTCAGAAAAAAATATTTGCATGAAAATTGCTTAACATAAACCCACAAATTAGTCAATTTTATTATCATCAAGAAAGCATTAGCCATGGATTACCCTTTAATTAATGGATTTTTAATTGGATTATCGTTGATAGTCGCCATTGGCGCGCAAAATGCAATGGTTATAAAAATCGGTATAATTGGTAAAAATATTTTTATCATTGCCTTATTTTGCGCCTTATCTGATGCGATATTAATCGCGATTGGCGTTGCGGGTGGTGGTTATATTTTTCAATCTATCCCAATTTTTATTGAAATAATGCGCTGGGGCGGTGTTTTATATATTGCGTTTTTCCTTAAAAACTTGATAAAAGAATTGATAAATCCAAAATCACTTGAATATCAAGATTCTAATAATAGTAATTTAATCAATAATATTAAGATAATTGCGGGAGTTACTTGGTTAAATCCGCATGTTTATTTGGATACAATTGGCTTGATTGCTTCCGTTTCCGCGCCATATATCGGACAAACCCGATTGTTTTTTGCTATGGGCGCAATGTTAGCAAGCTTTACTTGGTTTTTTGGAATAATTTATGGCGCAAGAATGCTTGCACCCATTTTAAGCAAGCCACAAAATTGGCGCATCATTAATATTATAATTTTTTGTGTGATGGTATATATTTTATATAATTTAATTTTTGGGTTTAAAAATTAGCTATTATTAATTGTTTTATATTGTCATTAATATAATTTGCTAAATGCAATTAATGCTTTAGTATTTTACCCATCAGTAAGATTAATCTTTTTTTTTCATATATTATGATGCTTATTCAAATAGTGGCATAAAAATTGCGAAAGGTAATAGCAGTTTATACAAAATGATAGAAATCAAATGAAAAAAAGAATTTTCAACCTAATAATTGCTTGTTTTAGCATGATTTTATTAAATGGCATCATGCCATTTAATAATTTATTATATGCGCAATCGCGATTAAAAGACCTTGTAACTATTGAAGGCGTGCGCGAAAACCAATTAGTAGGCTATGGTTTAGTTGTCGGTTTAAATGGCAATGGTGATAATTTAAGCAACAGCGTTTTTACCAAAGAATCTGTGATTGGTATGTTGGAACGATTGGGCATAAACTCACGCGATAAGGATTTGAAAACTCAAAATATTGCCGCGGTGATTGTAAGCGGGAATTTGCCGGCTTTTGGGCAATCTGGCGATAAAATTGATGTTTCGGTTTCTTCCATTGGCAATGCAAAATCGCTTGTTGGTGGCACTTTATTAGTAACCCCCTTGCAAGGTGCAGATGGCAATGTTTATGCCGTTGCCCAAGGGTCAATCACCGTGCCGGGTTATAGTGCAACCGGCATTACCGATTCCAAAACAAATAATGTGCCGACTTCGGGGCGCATATTAAACGGGGCGTTAATTGAAAAAGAGATTAATTTTGATTTTCGCAAGGCAAAAAAATTCCGTCTTTCGTTAAGACAACCAGATTTTACTACTTCAAGACGCGTAACAAGTGCCATTAATGCCTTAATTGGTTTAGATGTCGCCAAGGTAATATCGCCGGGTTCAGTGGAAATTTCTGTGCCTGATGATTACCAAAATGGCGCGGTTGGCTTGGCAACAGATTTTGAACAATTACGCATTGAAGTTGATTCGGTTGCCCGCGTGGTTATTGATGAAAAATCTGGGGTAATTGTTATGGGTAAAAATGTCCGCATAGATAATATTGCCATCGCCCAAGGTAATTTATCGGTGCAAATCCGCAAAGACACGGTAAAATCAGCACTTGCGCAATTTAACGCCGAAGTTTTTGGCGATGCCGCGCCAGCCGTTGATAAAGGTCCCGTAGATGACACAAAATATAAATTAGGTGAGCTTGATACTGGCGTATCGTTGGACGAAATGGTGCGAGGCTTAAATGCGCTGGGTGTTTCCCCGCGCGATTTAATATCCATCTTGCAAACCATTAAAAACAGCGGCGCCTTGCAAGCAAGCTTAATCGTAATGTAACCCCATGCACCATAAAAGGAGAGAATTATGAGCATAAATTTAACAGGAATATCACCCAATATAGCCAATACTATTTCCCAAACGGGGTATAGTTTAAAAAAATCATCATTAAGCATTAAAGCCACAAAAGATAAAGCCGCCGCCGAAAAAGCGTCAAAAGAATTTGAAACAGTTTATGTTGGTGAATTTCTAAAATCGCTTTTCCCCAAAGATGCTGGCAATAATTTATTCGGTGGCAAAGAAGGCGAAAATGCTTTTCAATCCTATTTAGTAGATGAATACGCAAAGTCGGTGGTAAATCAAGGTGGCTTTGGCATAGCCAAACAAGTTTACAACCAATTAATCAAATCCCAAGAAGCAAGAACAGAGGTAAAAAATGCAGCACCCATCAGACCCCAATAGTCTTGAAATCATCGCCCAAGATGTGATTAATATCATGAGTGATTTTATTCAAGTCATAGAAGCCGAGCATGTCGCTTTGCATTCGCCAAAAATTGATGATTATAAATCAATTATCGGTATAAAATTATCACTTACCAATATGTATGAACACCGCGTAAAAGATTTAAAAGAACATCCAGATTTTCCCCATAAATTATCAAAAAAATCGTTTGAGCAATTGCAATCAATGTCTTTGGCGCATTATAATGCGATTGCTGTCAATGAAAAACGCTTAAATTTACTCATTCGCACGACATTTGAAATTTTATCTTCTGTGGTTGGGCAAGTGCGCAAAATTCACGGCGAAATGAAATCATATGGCAAAAAAGGTAAAGCGATAGTTTCAAATAAACCCATTTCCGTAACACTAGACACAAGCTTATAAACCATGGCAGGCACTATATCATCAGCAATTACTTTTGCCGTTTCATCGCTTCAAGCTTTGAATAAGCAAATTGGGCTGACTTCAAATAATATATCAAACGCAACAAATGATACTTATAATTATGAATCAGCGAACACTCAAAGCCAGCCAATTGGCGGGGTTTTAATTGCTAAAACCGTTCGTTCAACTGATGATGTATTGCAACGCGCCGAATTAACCGCGACCGCTCAAGCTGGTTATGCGGGGCAAGAAAAAGAACTTGCCGATACCATTGAAGGGGCATTAGGCACAAGCAATGGGGCAACGATTTTAGTGGATAAATTCCAGAAATTTCAAAATACTTGGCAAGATTTTCAAGCAACCCCCGAAATTGTTGGTGTGGAAAAAGCCGTGCAAAATGCGGGCGAAGATTTAGTCAATGAAATTACCAGACTAAATAGCTTCTTAAACGAAAGCCAAGTCAAGTGGAATTTTCAAGTTCGCGATCAAGTTAATTCCGTCAATAAATTATTAAAAGATATATATCAATTAAATTTTGATGTCGTATACGCCCAAGGGCATAATGGCAATGTCGGTTCCATTCAAAATGAGCGCGACAGCAAATTAGTTGAATTATCCAAATTTTTATCATTCAAAACTTACAAGGAAGAAAATGGCGCAATTTTAGTTTATAATAATTCCGCCGCGCTTGTTTCCAATAATTACGCACAATTTGCTTATAACGAAAACACCACGGAATTATTGCGCACGGACATTAAAATCACCGATGATTACGCAAGACGCGTTGGTGGTGGCTCGCTTGAAGCTTTACTTAAAGGGGTTTCAAATCGGGCGGTTGATATTGCCGACCCAAACCCCAATATCGCCATTATTGAAAAACTTAAAACCCGCCTTGAATCCTTAGTTTATGAATTTAAAGAAACTGCCAAAGTTCATTCAGATTTCAGCTCAATCATCAAAGGTGCGGATACGGATAAACTGATTCAAACCAATAATGGCATTAAAGCTGGCACATTCATCGTGCAATTGCAATTAAAAGGCACGGGTGCACCTGAAGGCGGACACAGCGTCAGCGTGCCAATTACCGCCGCCACCACCATTGGTGATTTTAAAACCGCATTGCAAACACAACTTACAACAAGTAACCCGAAATATGCGTTTGAATGGACTGGACGCGGACAATTAATTGTTAAATCTACTGATACATTTGATTCTAATACTTTTAAAATTGTAATAAATGATAATACAGGTATTTTTAGCAGCACGAATACTATTAAAAACTTACAAATTACTGATGAAGCTAGCTATGTCCCTAATTTTGCAAGTGCATATGCGAATGCCGCCGTCACCGCGGGGCGCAATGAATTAGGTTTAGATTATGCGCTTAAAAAAGTTGCGGTTAATCCATTAGCACCAACCGCAACCGAACTTACTAACGCCAAAGCGCAAAGTAATTTCTTTTTTACTAATCCAAGCACGGGTTTTTCTTTGGGGAATTTTTCATTAAACCCCAATTTTTCTGACCGCGTTGACCCGCCTTTAATCAAAAGACTTGCCCCGAATGCCATAGTTGATAGCTTGACTTCGGGCACGCGCAATTTGATTAACACAGGCATTAATATTCAAAATCAATCATATTTGCAAATTGCAATCGGCGTAATAAATAATGTATTGACCCAATCAAAAGTTATTTCAGATACATATAAACAATATGAACAAGTGCGCAATGAAACCCATATTGATTTGCGTCAAAAAGTCGGCGTAAATTTAGATAGCGAATTATCAAAACTTACCGTTTATCAAAATTCATATGCCGCAACCGCAAGAGTTATTTCAGTTTCTTCGGAATTAATGCAAGAGTTAATAAATTTAATTAGGTAAGAAATATTGCCATAAATTTATCTAAACTAATATATTGCGGAATATTTTTATCGCTAATATAGCCACTTACCGCGCAATTTTCATGACCACCGCCAAAAATTTTAATATTTTCATGCCAATTCACATCGCGTTTGTGATAATTTTGCCCAAAAATTAAATTGGCGCGCCCAATTACCATCACATCAAAATCTTGTAAATGGGCAAATTCAGGGGAATCAGTAATTATCACGGCTTGTTTGGTGAAATTTTCTGCGCTCATCATTACTTGAATTAATTCGGTATCAAGTTCGGGTGAATTAATTTTAAGCAAGGCGATATTGCCAAATATTTCAGGAATTTGCGGGTGATATGATTGTGGAATTATTTTCACTTCAATCTTGCCAAAGAATTTCTGGGCAATATAATCAGATAAATAAAAACAATTAAACACATTGGATTTAAATTTATCACTAAGCGCAAATGGCGCAATTAATCCCCATTGCAATCGCGGCATTTTAGAAAATAATTGGCATTGCTTGTTAAGAATTTCTAGATATTCAAAATATTCGGGCGATTCATAACCGCAAAACCAATAATTTGGTGAATTTGCATCAATTATAACTAAATCATTGTCAAAAAGAATTTTTTGTGCGCTAAGACATGCGCTCATTAAATTTTGCGCCAAAATTTTTTGCCCGAACTTATATTGCGCTAAATAATAATCATCTAAACCAATAATTGTGATTTTCTTGCTTAATAATAATGGATTAACCACAAAATTAGTGCGCAAATGGTTGATATTTGGCGGCTGCATACCATATAAAGCCGAATAATTGCTAATTTCATCGCCGAAACACCATGCTTGGATTTCAACTAATTCTTTGTCATAAACCTTGGATAGCCATGAAAATTTTTCGTCCTTAAGCCAAAATTTAAATTCTTGGTGATTAAAAAAAGGAAAATTTATTAAAATTTTGCCCATTTTACAAAATAATTTGGGCAATTTTTGTGCGAATTTCTTGCACAATTTCTTTGGCAATTTTTTCTTGGGGCGATTCCGCCATGATGCGAATCACGGGTTCAGTGCCAGATTTACGCACAAGAATTCGCCCATTCCCGTTAATTTTTTGTTCCATTTTAGTCAAAAATTTTTGATATTCTGGGTCTTTTAAAACTTCACCCGCATTTTCACAACGAATTTTTTCCATATATTGCGGCACAGATTCATAAATTTTGCTTAATTCAAACAATGATTTTTGTTCCTTGACCATCACGGCTAAAACTTGCAAAGACGCGATTAAACCATCGCCAGTCGTGCCAAAATCCTTTAAAATCACATGACCAGATTGCTCCGCCCCTAAATTACCAACATTTTTTATCATTTGTTCGGTGATATATTTATCGCCAACATTCGTGCGCACAAAATCTAAATTTTGCGATTTAAGAAATAATTCTAAGCCAAGGTTGCTCATGATTGTGCCAATTACAGAACCTTGCAGAATCCCTTGCTTTGCCCAAGAATGCGCAATAATTCCCAAAATTTTATCACCATCAATAATATGCCCGCGATTGTCGGATAAAATAACCCTATCCGCATCGCCGTCAAGCGCAATACCAATATGCGCATGTTCACGATAAGTTTGAATGCGCATTTTTTCTGGGGAAACTGCGCCGCATTCTTCATTAATATTTGTGCCATTTGGGCTGACATTTATCGGCACGACTTCGGCACCTAATTCATATAAGATTTTAGGGGCAACATCATATGACGCACCATGGGCGCAATCTATAACAATCTTCAAGCCATCTAATCTTACTTGTTTTGCCAAAGTGGATTTTGCAAATTCAATATATCGCCCTTGGGCATCGTCCAATCGCTTGGCGCGCCCTAATTCTTCGGCTTTGGCGTATGAAAAATCATTATTAAAAACGCCATTTTCAATTGCTTCTTCCATTTGTTGTGAAATTTTATAACCATTTGCGCCAAAAATCTTTATGCCATTATCACAATAAGGGTTATGCGAAGCCGAAATCATTACCCCCAAATCGGCACGCATTGACTGCGTAAGCATTGCCAAACCCGGCGTGGGAATTGGTCCAACCAAAACCACATCCATGCCTGCGGCTATAAAGCCACTAACCATAGCAGGTTCAACCATATAGCCTGATAATCTTGTATCCTTACCAATGACTACGCGGTGGCGATGATTGCCAGTTTTCGCAAATTGCCCCGCAACCAGCGCAACTTTGGTTAATATATCACAAGTAATCGGATAGCTATTCGCTAAGCCACGAATCCCATCTGTGCCGAATAATTTTTTTGTCATGCAAATTGATAATGCAAATTTCGTGCAAAATTCAATCTAAAAAATTATAAACTAGCAGGGTCAACAAATTTTAATCCAAATTCCGAAGCAACGGGCGAATATGTGCAATGCCCATTCGCAATATTTAAACCATTCATTAAATGTTTATTATCGCTAATTGCTTTTTTCCAGCCTTTATTCGCAATTTCAACCGCAAAAGGCAGAGTCGCATTATTCAACGCACGGGTGGAAGTTTGCGCCACGGCACCGGGCATGTTAGTCACGCAATAGTGAATCACGCCATCAACATTATACACGGGATTTTCGTGTGAAGTTGGTTTGGAAGTTTCAAAGCAACCGCCTTGGTCAATCGCAATATCAACAACGACAGAACCAGCGCGCATAGATTTAATCATTTCCTTGCTAACAACTTTGGGTGCTGCGGCACCGGGAATTAATACAGCGCCAATGACTAAGTCCGCTTCGCTAACATGGCGGGCAATTTCAGCACGACTGGCGTAAGCAGTTTTTAATCTGCCGTTAAATGCCTCGTCTAAATATGCTAATCTTTCACCAGATTTATCTAAAACCACAACATCAGCTAATAAGCCCATCGCCATTCTTGCCGCCGCTGTGCCCGAAATACCGCCACCTACGATAACAACTTTGCCAGAAGTCACGCCAGATACGCCACCTAGCAATACGCCAGAACCGCCTTGGCGTTTTTCTAAATAATGCGCGCCCACTTGAATGGACATGCGCCCTGCTACTTCGCTCATCGGGGCTAACAAAGGCAATCTGCCATTTTTGTCAGTCACAGTTTCATACGCAATACAAATTGCCCCAGATTTTAATAACCCTTCGGTTTGTGTTTTATCAGCCGCTAAATGCAGATATGTATATAAAATTTGACCGGGACGCAAAGCCGCAATTTCCGATGGTTGAGGCTCTTTAACCTTAATAATCATATCGCATTTTGCAAAAATTTCAGACATATTGGGGGCAATTTTGCAACCAGCTTTTATATATGCTTCATCGCTATAACCAATTCCTGCGCCAGCCATGGTTTCAATCAAAACTTGATGACCATTTGCGACTAATTCCGCCGCAGAATTCGGTGTCAAGCCAACGCGGTATTCGTGATTTTTAATTTCTTTGGGTGTTCCTATTAACATGTATATTTCCTTAATGGTTAATGAATATGCGCTTTATTATTCATAAAATACCGAACTTTGCAAGAGCCAGTATTAAATGATAATATAAGCCAGCAAAAAAGAACAAAATAAGAAAATTATATTGACAACGACATTAAAATGGGGTATAAAAAGAACTATGCAAATACAAATGATGAGTGAAAGAAAATCTACTGGCTTCCCTTCGCCCGCCGAACCTTATGCCGAGGGGGCATTGGACTTAAACGAACTAATTAAAACGCACCCGTTCGCCAGTTATTATTTACGGGTAAGTGGCGAATCTATGGCACAAAGCGGTATTTTTTCTGGCGATATTGTGCTTGTGGATCGTTCTTTGTCGCCCCAATCAGGCGACATAATAATTGCGCAACATGATGACGAATTAATGATTCGGCGGTTAAGTATTCACCATAATATAATTTCTTTATTAACCGAATCGGCGAATTATCCGCCCATTATTTTGCAAATAAGCCAAGAATTACAATGTTTTGGCGTGGTGCGCGCCATTATTCGCAAATTGAAAAATTAACATGTTTATTTTAATTGATTGCAACAGCTTTTACGCATCATGCGAACGGGTTTTTCGCCCCGATTGGCATCATCGCCCCGTTATAGTCTTATCAAATAATGACGGATGCGTGATTGCAATGTCCAAGGAAGCAAAGCAATTGGGCATTCCAATGGGCGCGCCCATGCACGAAATTCGCCATTTATGCCAAACCCATAAAATTGTGGTTTGTTCCAGTAATTACGCGTTATATGCCGATATATCACGGCGCGTCATGGGAATTATTGCGCAATTATCATCAGAAAAAAACATGAATATGGAGATATATTCCATTGACGAAGCATTCTTGCATTGCCCGAATTACGAAGAAAATTTCCAAAATGGTTTTCGTGAATTTGCCCATGAATTGCATCATAAAATTTGGCAATATACAGGGATTCCCGTTTCAATTGGGGTTGCGCCGACTAAAACTTTAGCAAAAATGGCAAATAAAATGGCGAAATCAAAGCACCATTATTTTGTGGAATTAAACCAAGAACAAACCATTACCCAAGCCTTAAAATCAACCAAAATTGGTGATGTTTGGGGGATAGGCAGGGCAAATCTGCCCTTAGTGCAAGCGCATGGCGTGTTTAATGCCCATGATTTTATCCAAAAGCGCGGTGATTGGGTAAAATCTAAAATGACCATTCAAGGTTTGCGCATTTGGTATGAATTGCAAGGCACAGCTTGTTATCAAATAAACACGCAACCCGAACCGCAAAAAAATCGGCTTATCAGCCGTTCGTTGCAACCAGAAGTCCAAGATTATCAAAAATTAAGCATGATTATTGGGCAATTCGCCCATGATTTAGCGGAAAAATTGCGCGAAAATCAGCAATATTGTCAAGCTATATCAGTTTTTATCGCAACGAATCAATTTCGTGGTAATTATCGCCAAGATTCTGTTTTATATAATTTTAGTGAAGCTTGCAACCATACGCAAATTATCCGCAATGCTTGTTTGGAAATATTGCCTAAAATATTTAAATATGGCGTTAGTTATAAGCGGGTTGGCATTATCGCCCATAATTTATGCAAAAGCAACCAATCGCAATTATCTTTATTCACGAATCATTGCCATGAAAACGATAAATTAATGATAAGCATGGATAAGTTAAACCAAAAATTCGGCAAAAACACCATAAATTTTGGGGCAAAATACCAAACTTCCACGCAAAAAATTACGACTCAAAACCATTTAAGCCCCAAATACACAACTAATTGGCAAGAAATACGGAAAATATCTTAAATAAATTCATAAATACGAAAAAAAAAGCTTGATTTTTTTTATAAATCATTTAGATAATCAAACATCAGACAGCAGTGAATTAATTCAATTTTTGATTATTTGACCAAAATAATTAATTTAATTCGGTAATATGGAGTTGTGAATCTTATTTCACCTCTTTGATGCTCAATACATAATCATAAATCGCTAACCTCATTTTTGCTGATAATTTCCAAACAACAACAAAAGTAATTAAATGAAACCAATGACAAACTGGCGCAATCGCCCAAGAAGCAGAAATCAAAACTCCAATCAAAATAGACAATCAAATTTTCACCCGTTGCGCTCGCAGCTTGATTCTAATGGACCCGCTGGACGCATCAGGGGCAATGCGCAACAAATTTGCGATAAATATCAAAATCTTGCCCGTGAAGCCCAAGGCGATGTAGATAGAATACTTCAAGAATCTTTTTGGCAATATGCCGAACATTATCAACGAATGCTGAATGAATTTAGCGATCGCGATAACCGCGAAAGAGGCGAAAGAGGCGAAATGCGCGAAAGCAATAATGGTGAATCGGATAATTATGAACAACCCAATGAAGATATTGAAATTAATCAACAATATATAGATGATGAACCAAGACGATTGGAAAAATCACCCAAAAGCGAAAACGGCAGAAATAACGAAAATCGCGCGGATATGCGAACAAGTGAAATGCGTAGCGATTCAAGAAATAATGAAAATAGAGGCGAACAGCAACAACGACAATTTCGTCACCCTTATACACGCAATCGCCCGAATCGCTTTGATAGAAGTTTTCGCAATAACGAAAGCGAATTTAACTCTGATTCAAATTCTTCTGCATTACCCGAACGCAAACGCCCAATTGAGCGAACCGCTGAACGATATGAATCAAAATCCAATGGATATGAGCAAGACGATGATGAATTGCCCGGTTTTTTACGCGAAAGATCTTCGGCGGCATCTAACAACCAATCACCGAATGAGCCCACGACAATCAGAAGAAAAAGAGCCATTAAAATTGCTGATTCCGAAGATTCTATGGAATAATGCCCAATGATTTTTTCTGCCCTCAACCTAATATTAAGCCTGATTTTTGGTGCAATATCGGTTGGGGGATATTTATATTTAATTCAGAACGAACGCGAATTTCAAACCGCTATTTTTATCTTTATTATTGGCAGTTTACTGGCATTATTGGGGTTAGCATATTATAATTCCGAAAAAATCATTAATAAATTACGCAACCGCAATAAAAAATTACGCGAATTAGTGGAAAATTTATTAGAACAACAAAACCCACAAATTAACACCACAAAACCTGCTTTAACTATGCCGTCTGGTTTAATTACCGATAAGAATTCCATGACTGATTCGGGCAAAAATATTCAAGAATTTAATTCGGATTTATTTAATTTTAGCGAATCGCAAAATGCCAATATTCTTCGGGGTAAACCACCAATAACCAATAATTCCCATGACCAAAATTCGGTTATGAACGATATTAAACGCGATGTAGAAAAAGCCCGCGATAATCAATTAACCAATTTGAATAATATGGATAATGGCAATAAAATCCGCCCTACTATTGAAAAAGCAATGGAACAACGCGATGAAATTGGCATGATTAAACGATTTTTTAATCAAATTTCCGATAAATTAAAAAATATTCCCGACCATACAAATAACGAAAAACCCGAACCAATTGGATTAAAAATAAGCCCCACCACCCAAAATTCAGCCAATAATTCGGCAAATAATACCATGCCAACGATGGTGCTTAATCAATCAATCCCCAAACCATTATCCAGTAATTCGCAATTATATTTGCAAAATATCGTGGATATTAATCGGCAAATTATTCAATATCAAGCTTGCTATGGCGCGATGCTGGGCGCAGATGGCAAAATTCTAAACCCCAAATCATTCTTACCCGAATTAATTGAATCGGGGCAATTGGGCACTTTTGAATTAAGGCTTTTGGAGCAAATTATTCGCCATAAAAACAGCCAATCAAGCCATAATCCGCCTTATATTCATCATTTAAGCACCGAAACACTGCAAGATTCCTTGTTTTTAGACGAATTAATTGAATATTTAAGCGATATTATTCTTACCGACCGCACGCCAAGATTGGCAAAAAATGTTATTTTTTCTTATAAATTCAGCGATATTAATATTATTCCCGTTACATTTTTAAATAAAATGATTAATTTAGATTTTCATTTTTGCCAAGAAGGCGGGCGAATTCAAAATATTGACACAACAAACATTACAAACCGCGCCATTAAACTTATTCGGCTTGATTTTAATGATTTTCAAGCGCAAATTCAATCTGGAACTAAGGATGAAATTATTCGCGCCAAAAACCGACTTGAACAACAAAATATTGAACTTATTATTAATGGCATCGCCACCCAAGATGCCCTTAACATCGCACAAAATCACGAAATAATCTTGGGGCAAGGCGGATTATTTGACAAACCAAGACCTGTATCATGACTATATTATTAGCAAACCAAAATGATTGGCACAATGAAATTACCCAAAAATATCAATTATGTATTATTGACCAATGGGGAGTCTTGCATAATGGCGCAAAACCTTACCCATATGCTGTGAAGATGCTGCAATGCTTGCACGATAATAAAGTTCCCGTGGTTATTTTATCAAATTCAGGTAAATTATCGGAATATTCCCATAAATTAATTGCCAGCATGGGATTTAATATGAACGCGATACAATCAGTTATTTCTTCGGGGCAAGCGGCAAGGACTTGGTTGCAAAAAACTTTACAAAATAATAAAAGTTTTGGCAAAAATCTTGTTTTTTGGGGGTTTGATTATGATTATACCGCCATTGATGGTTTGGGTTTGCAGGTTATTAATGATATTCATCAAGCCGATTTTATCGTTGCGGCGGGCGCAATGCGCGCCAATCTTGCGGCTTACGAAGATGAATTGCAAATTGGCGCAAAAAAGCAAATACCAATGCTTTGCACCAACCCTGACTTAGTTTCCAATATGCCCGATGGCACATTAAAAATTTGTCCGGGTGTTATGGCGCAACGATATGAAGAGCTTGGCGGTAAAGTATACCGATTCGGCAAACCAGCGCGCGAAGTATATGAATTATGTATGGAATTTGCCCCCGATGCCAAAAAAATTATTGGCATCGGTGATAGCTTGGAGCATGATATTAAAGGCGCGCAAGATTTTAATATTGATTCAATTTTTATTACTGGTGGTATTCATGAAATTGATTTAGGGCAAAACCCATCGGCAAAGCAAATCAGCAACTTGGCAAAAAAATTTCATTGCCAATCGCCAACCTTTGCCAGCCGTTTTTTTGGTGGCGCGGATTAATTTGCCTCTATTTAAAAAATAATCTTTGGAAGTTATTCGTGGTATGATAAGCAATTTCATCAAGATTTACCGATTTTAATTGCGCCAGTTTTTCGGCTGTTTTCACCATAAATGCCGGTTGATTTTTTTGACCACGAAATGGAATCGGGGCTAAAAATGGCGCGTCAGTTTCCACCAATAATTTATCAATCGGAATAAATTCGGCGGCTTGTTGAATTTGCGTGGCGGATTTAAAAGTCAAAATTCCCGACATAGAAAAATAAAAACCTATCGGCATCAAAGCCTTAACCATATTAATATCGCTTGAAAAACAATGAATTAAGCCTTTAAATGGTTTAATTGCGTATTGTTCCAATAAAATCTTGATGGTTAACTCGTCCGCATCACGCGTATGCACGATTAATGGCTTTTGCGTGGCTTGGGCAACTTGGATATGGGTAATAAATCGTTCAATTTGCCCTTGATTACCCGAATGATTATAATAAAAATCTAAACCCGTTTCGCCAATGGCAATAAGTTTTTCGCGGTGCGCTTGCGCCATTAAATCGTCAAACGAGACTTGTTCCTTGTCGGCTTCATGGGGGTGCACGCCAACCGAAGCATACACCATATCATAACGCATGGCAATGGCATATACCTTATCAAAAGTCGTCATGCTGGTAGAAATAGTCAATAATTTTTCTAAACCAGCTTGTTTAGCATTATTGATAATTTCATCTAAATCACAACCATCGCGTTCTAAATAATCAAGATGGCAATGGGAATCTATTAATTTATTCATAAACTTCAAATTCCTTTTTTTTAAGATAAAAGCGGTTTGTCTTTTAATTTTTCCAGCGAAGGATTATTCAATAAAGAACGCATTTGATTTTTTGCTAATTCATTAAGTGTTTTTAATCGTTCAGGTTGATTTTTTCCTTGTTGTATTAATAAAGCATTTTGACTTTCTAAACTTGATAATACGACAAGTTGCTCAATTGATGCGCTTTCACGAATATTAGATTTTATTTCGGGATTTTTATCTTTCCATTCTTTTGCAGTCATGCCAAATAAAGCAACATTTAAAATATCTGCTTCAGTTGCATAAATAAAACCTTCTTGTTGTTTGCTTATATTTGGTGGGATTAAAAAATTTTTTACCGCATCGGTATGGATTCTATATTGCGCTTTGGCTAGGGTTCGCCTTATACTCCATTCCGAATTTTCAATTTTAGATTCAATTTGCTTAAATTTTTGAAATTCAGTAATTAAATATAATTTGAATTCAGGACTTAGCCATGAACAAAATTCAAAGGCAATATCTTTATGCGCATAAGTGCCACTATTATATCTGCCTGTCTTCGCAATAATGCCAATACCATTTGTTCGTTGATTCCAAAGTTTAGTTGACATTACGAATCTATTCAACCCAACTTCAGTTTTAATTCTATGGAATTCCATAGAATTAAAACTAGGATTATAAATTTTTTCCCAAACACCCAAGAA
The DNA here is from genome assembly GCA_965262605.1 of Alphaproteobacteria bacterium. Lineage (GTDB taxonomy): Bacteria > Pseudomonadota > Alphaproteobacteria > JASGCL01 > JASGCL01 > CBDHFN01. The sequence continues at coordinate 1,570,643 of CBDHFN010000003.1, forward strand.
ATCAATTGTATTCTTATTTTGCAACCAATTATTAATCAACATACCTTTGTTTTCAAAATTTCTTATCAAATCAGTAAGTGAAATATAATCATGATTATTATATTCAACAACATGAATTTCTTGTTCATTGACTAAAAATGAGCTAATTTCTTTATTGACCATTAATATTCCCATTAAGTTAATTAAATGTATGCAAGTTTATTATTAAGTTTTTTGATGATTAAGTCAATTAAAATTATAATAAAAAGTAAATGGCGGAAGAGACGGGATTCGAACCCGTGATGAGCTATTAACCCATACACGATTTCCAATCGTGCGCCTTCAGCCTCTCGGCCACTCTTCCGTTTTTTGGAAATTCAACCTGCTTTACCATAAGAAAAATTGATAATCAAGCTATTTTATAGAAAAAATTCACAAGCCGTATCAACCGCCACGCAGTCATTTTCGTAAATTAAAACGGGATTTAAATCCAAAGAACAGATTTTTCCTTGATAATCCATAGCAAATTGTGCCAAATTCATCATCATATCGCATATTTTATCCAAATTTGCCAGTTTTTGCTTGCGATAACCTTGCAAAATTGGAAATATTTTTAATTCTTTCAAACTATTCATGCAATCTTCACGGCTGGCGGGCAAGAATAATAAGCTTGAGTCTTGGCGAATTTCGGTCAAGATTCCACCCTCACCTATCATTAACATCAAACCATAAGAATTATCATGCACAATTCCCATCAAAAGTTCGCAAATTGGGCGCATCATCATTTGTTCCACTAAAATATGCGCTGATAGTTTTTTGCAATGATTAAAAGCCTTAGTAAATTCGGCGTGATTGTTAATATTTAAGATAACGCCGCCCGATTCGGTTTTATGCGCCAATCCTTCGGCTTTGACGACAACGGGAAATGATGGAATGGGGGCATTAACATCGGTAATTATTACCGATTGCGGAAATTTAATATCATATTTTTGCAAAATTTCGCGAATTTTTGGCGTTTCAAGTAATTGAGTGGCATGATTCGCAATTTTACGATTGATAATTTCATAATTTGCTGATTTTTTCGTGCAAATTTTGATGACTCGCACGCAATTTTCAATACCCGACATAAATAATAAATGCGGATATTTCTTTGTTATTGCCAAAGATGGCATGGTTTCTGCCATGCTTGACAAAACAATGCCGCGCCGTTTTGTTAATAAGATGGCTTCTGAAAATGAATCAAGCGCATCATACCATTTTTGCGGGTGCATGCCTTGGCGGTTTGGAAAATCTAAAATTAAAATTCCAACCGAAAAATCACTTTGCAAGGCATATAAGAAATTTTTATACAAATTTTCCTTATCACCCCAAATATAAGTATGATAATCAAACGGATTATTTAAATATACTTTTTCGCCATGAACTTGAAATAAATTGCGCTTTGATTCTTCGTTAAACGCTGGAAAATTCACACTAATTCGGCTGGCGCAATCCGCCATTAAAGCCGCTTCGCCCCCTGAACAACTAAATGAAACCACCGATTGATTATCCAATAAACCACCAAAATTATGAATAAAGCTAAGCGCGTCCAAAAATTCGGGGACATCTTGCGCCAAAGGCACGCCTAATCGGGTGCAAAAACCGATTGTGGCTTTACCGCCCCCCGCCATTGAAGCCGTATGCGATTGCGCCAATAAAGCACCATGTTCGGAAATGCCGGTTTTAAGCAAAATACATTCTTTGCCCTTGGACCTTGCATATTGCACAGATTTTGCAAATTCTTTCGCATCGCCCAAAGTTTCGGCATGAATACCGATGCCCGTAATAGCATCATCATCAGCCATTGCCTTCATCATAATTGCAAGGTTAACTTGAGCTTGATTCCCCAATGCCACCGTCATTGCAATCGGTAAATTACGGCAGTGCATGGTGAAATTAAACGCCATATTGCCGCTTTGCGTGATTAAGCCAATGCCTTTATCAACGGGCACAAGCCCATGAAAATCAGGCCATAAAATACTAAGCGAACGCATATTAATTAAACCATAACAATTGGGACCAATTATCGGCATATCGCCCGCGGCGGCAACAAGGCGATTTTGCCTATCCACACCTTTTTCCCCCTCTTCGGCGAAACCCGCGGCAAAAATAACGGCACCACCGCATCCTAATTTTGCTAATTGCTCAATGGCTTCAATAGCTTTTTCATGTTGCACCACCACAAATGCCGCGTCTGGTGCTTCGGGCAAGTCAGCGATGCTTGCTAAACAAGCAATATTTTGCATCGCATCGCGTTTGGGATTAATGGGATAAATTTTTCCCTTATATCCCGCCAATAAAGATTGTCTGACCACTTCATCAGCCCAATCGCCGCCAATGACAGCCAACGATTTTGGATTAAACATTCGGGTGAAATTCATGAAATATCCTTTTGTTATAATTTAATTTTTATTTTTTGGGTTGACCGCCATACCATCGCGAATCGTCAATAATCCGTCAATGACAATAACATCTTGCGCTGATATGCCCGAAGCAATAACTTGCTTACCCTTGATATTTTTTCCTAAGACAACTTTGGTAAGTTTAACCTTGTTATCGGTAATAACATAAACAAATTCGCCTTCGTTGGTGCGGTAAATCGCGGTTTCTTCAACTGCCATGGGGTATTTTTGTGCGTTAAATTGTCCATTTACCACCACTGACATGCCTTGCCATAACGATTCATCGCTATTGGGGCTGATGGCGCGCACCAAAAACAAGCCAGTTTGCGCATCAACCGCATTATCAATCGTGGCAATTTTTGCTTTAATAGGATTTTTTAACCCTTCGGCATTGATAATTATTTCGCCAGATTGATTTTTAATTGCGTTTTTCACATCGCTTAAATATTCTTGCCCAATTGGGAATTGAATTTTTATCGGGCTTAATTCGTTAATGATTAAAATGGGATTCGCATCGGCAATGCGCACCAAAGCACCCGCCGAAATATTTATATTTCCCACCCGTCCTGATATTGGGGCTTGAATTTTTGTATAGGATAATTGCAATTTTAAAGCGTCCATTTGCGCTTCAATTGATTTAACCAAAGCAACTTGGGCATCATGTATTTTTTTTATAGAATCGTTATTTGCCTTAGTTTCAAAGCCTTGGGATAATAAATTATTACTTCTGTCAAGCTTGTTTTTAGTATCAATTAACAAAAAATTTTCTTTGTCAAGCGAACTGGTAATTTGCGCAATCTGGGTTTTAATCGGCGCATCGTCAAGTTGCACGATTAAATCACCCTTTTTAACTATCGCGCCGTCTTTCACAAAAATTTGTTGCACTTGGGAATCAATGCGCGTTTTAAGGGCGATGGATTGATTCGCGACCACAATTCCTGCGGCTTGAAATTGATTCGGCACGACAAGCTCACGCGCGGTATCGCTTATTACACTGGGTGGTTGCGGTTTTTTATCTTTTTTACCACCACCAGCATCTTGGGGTGCATCGCTCTTTTTAACCCCGCCATTTTGTTCTTGGGCAGTTTCTGTTTTTTTGGGCTTATGCTCATTCATGGTTATATTATAATAACCGCCATAACCATAACCAAGTAAGATTGCAAACGCAATAAAATATAATATTTTTTTCTTCATGGAATTCTTATAAGGTTTTTCTTAATAAAAAGCAAAAAAAATCGTTATTTAGTAATGATTTTTTTTGTTTCATCAGAAAAAATAATGGTATTTTCTTGATTATCGTGCCAATTTTGCGCCGTTGTGATTAATTTACCTTGCGAATCGGTGATAATCGCAAAACCACGATTAAGGGTTTTTTTGTAATTAAGATTTTCCAAATTCCTTGATAATGATTGAATTTCCCGTTGATAATTTTGCAAATTATTCTTAGAAATAACATTAATTTTATTTGACAATTCATTGATTTTTATTACATTAACTTCATATTTATTTTTTGGGTTCGGTATATTCATATTTTGCAATATTCGTTCTTGCTTATGACAAAATTGTTGCAATAATTGTCCCGAATACGCGAATAATTGTTGATATTTTTGGGCGCAAATTGTTAAAATTTGCTTCATGGCTGGGATATTTATTGCCTGTAATTGTTTTGTGATATTTTGTATATTTTGGCGAATTTTAAAATGCAACCCATCGCTTAATTCGTCAATTTTCTGATAAATTTCACCAATGACGGGCACCGCCATTTCAGCCGCCGCAGTTGGCGTAGGCGCGCGTTTATCAGCCGCAAAATCAATTAAAGTCGTATCGGTTTCATGACCGACCGCAGAAATTATAGGGATTCGGCTTTCACTGGCGGCGCGCACCACCGATTCTTCGTTAAACGCCCATAAATCTTCAATGCTGCCGCCACCACGCGCCACGATAAGCACATCAGGCTGGGGCATGTTTTCGGGCAATCTGTTAAAACCGATGATAGCCTTAGTTATTTCTTCGCGGGCGTTATCGCCTTGAACACTTACACCCCAAACTAATATTTGACATGGGAATCGTTCGCGCACGCGATGAATTATATCGCGAATCACCGCACCAGTTGGCGAAGTAATTACTCCAATAACTTTTGGCATATAAGGTAATTGCCGTTTTCTATCGCTATCAAACAAGCCCTCGCTTTGCAGTTTCTTTTTACGCTCATTAAGCAATTTCAGCAAAGCCCCCTCGCCTGCAATTTCCATCGTTTCCACCGATAATTGATAGCTTGACCTTGCGCCATATGTTGTTATTTTTCCGCTAACTATTACCTCTAATCCATCTTCTGGTTTAAGTTTTAAATACATAGCCTTAGACTTCCAAATTGTTGCGTCAATCACCGATTGCGCGTCTTTAAGCTTTAAATATATATGCCCAGAACTTGGGCGTGATAAACCTGATATTTCACCGCGAATTTTCACATAATCAAAGTTATTTTCCACAACCGCCTTAATTCGGTTGGAAATTTCACTGACCGATTGCACGGGGGCATTACTAAATAATTCTTCATTCATGGTTCGCATAATATCAAGTATTGCAAATATTACAAGTAAGAATTTTGATTTTAATCACGAATTCACGCAAATTTTATAAAAAAAATATTGCAAAATCACCTTAAAAATTCTATTATGTCTATAAGGGCAGATGGGGGGTATAATGAGTGAATTTCCGCAAATATATAAACAATGGCAGAATAATAAATCCAAATTTTGGGGGCAATACGCACAAAAATCTGTTTCATGGTTTAAGGAATGGGATAATGTTCTTGATGAAAGCGAACCATATAAAGCAAAATATTTTAACGGCGCATTATGCAACACTTGTTATAATGCCGTTGACAGACATGTTGAGGCGGGATTCGGCGCACAAACAGCGATAATTTACGACAGCCCCATTACTTCGCATATTGAAAAAATTTCATATTCGGCATTGCAAACCCGTGTTGCAAAACTTGCGGGTGCTTTGCAAAGCCTTGGCTTAAAAAAAGGCGATACCGCGATTATATATATGCCGATGATTCCCGAAGGTCCCATTGCCATGCTTGCTTGCGCCCGAATTGGCGTTGTGCATTCGGTGGTATTTGGCGGGTTTGCGTCCAAAGAATTAGCAACAAGAATCATTGATTGTCGCCCCAAAGCCATTATTACCGCGACTTGCGGGCTTGAAGGTGCTAAAATAATCCCATATACTTATTTAATTGACGAAGCAATTCAAATTGCCAAAAACCATGATAATACTATTGACCCGCAAATTATCATTAAAAAACGCCCCCAGCACAGCCATTTCCTTAAACATGGCGAATTTGATTATGATGATTTAGTCGCGCTTAGCGATGAAGCCCCATGCGTGCAAGTTAATGCCACTGATCCTTTATATATTCTTTACACAAGCGGCACAACGGGGCAACCCAAAGGCGTGGTGCGCGATAATGGCGGACATATGGTTGGGTTATTATGGAGCATGGAAAATATTTACAACGCAAAACCCGGTGAAGTTTTTTGGGCGGCAAGCGATATTGGCTGGGTGGTTGGGCATAGTTATATTGTTTATGCGCCCTTATTAAATCGTTCAACAACCATAATTTACGAAGGCAAACCCGTCGGCACGCCAGATGCAGGCGCGTTTTGGCGCGTGATTAATCAACATCAAGTTAAACAATTTTTTACTGCCCCCACGGCAATTCGTGCCATTAAAAAAGAAGATTCCCAAGGCGAATTTAAAGCAAATTACGATACTTCATGTTTGCAAGCTTTATTTTTGGCGGGCGAACGATGCGATCCTGATACTTTACATTGGTCGGGTGATTTATTAAAAGTTCCAGTCATTGATCATTGGTGGCAAACCGAAACTGGTTGGTCAATTTCGGCAAATTGCCTTGGCTTAGGGTTATTACCCATAAAATCAGGTTCGCCGTCTTTGCCCGTTGTTGGCAATGAAGTTGTGATTTTAGACGACCATAATCAACCCGTAAAAAATGGTGAAATGGGCGCGATTTGCATTAAATATCCGTTGGCACCGGGGGCGTTAACCACGCTTTGGAATGCCCAAGAACGATATGAACAAGCTTATTTGAAAGATTATCCCGGTTATTATAAAACCGGTGATGCGGGGTATATTGACGATGATGGGTATGTATTCGTCATGTCGCGTATGGATGATGTTATTAATGTTGCTGGGCATCGCTTATCCACGGGATTAATGGAAGAAGTTTTGTCTGGGCATAAAGCCGTCGCCGAATGCGCCGTCATGGGTGTCAAGGATCAGTTAAAAGGCGAATTGCCTTTGGGTTTAATTGTGCTTAAAAAAGGCGTGATGCAATCAAACGAAGAAATTATCAAGGAGCTTATCGCCAAAGTGCGCGATGATATTGGTGCTGTTGCGGCTTTTAAATTATGCGTCATTGTCAAGCGATTGCCCAAAACCCGTTCAGGTAAAATTTTACGCGCTGTTGTTCGGAAAATTGCCGATGGTGTTGAATTTTCCATGCCACCCACCATTGACGACCCCTTAATCATTGACGAAATTCGCCAAGAATTATTAACCATAGGATACCCGAAATCATGAAACAAACCCGCAATGTAGCATCAGAAATTACCGCAAGCTTGCAAGAACTTAAACCGACTACGCTTGAAGTTGAAAACGATTCCGCAAGGCATCATGGGCACGCGGGCGACAATGGCACAGGGCAGACGCATTTTATTATCACAATTTCAAGCCCAGAATTTGCGGGTTTATCGCGATTACAAAAGCATCAATTAGTTTATGGCAAGTTAAATCACTTAATGCCTAAACCAATTCACGCACTGGAATTAAAAATTATTTAGCGTTTAAGGTGAATGCCATTATCAAGGGCAAAATTTTGAATTGGATTGCGAATATCTTCAATTTCGCGTTTCATTAAATCGCATATCAGGCTTTGAACTTGGTGGTGGTTTAACGACCTTATCGCGCGCCTTGCATACCCTAATGAACGCGCGGACATTGAAAAACTTTTAAATCCCAAACCTAAATAAGCAATTAAATTAATGGGGTCCGCGGCAGATTCACCGCAAATTGACACAGGAATTTTATGGGCTTGGCAAATATTACTTACCATAGTCATTAAGCGCATAAAGCTAGTATTTAACACGGAATATCGCTCATTTACTTTTTTATTATCGCGATCCATGGCAAAGAAAAATTGCGATAAATCATTCGTGCCAACCGAAATAAAATCAATTTCGCGCGCTAATTCAGGCAAAGAAAATACTAATGAAGGAATTTCAAGCATTGTGCCGATTTTTAATTGTTTGATTTTCGGATATTCCATGGCAACATTTAATAAAATATCTTTGGCGCGGCGAAATTCCGAAGCACTTGCCACCATGGGAAACATAATATTCAAATCATGCCCCTGCCCCGCATCGCATAAGGCGCGCAATTGAGTTTTAAACAACCCCACAGAATCTAAGGAAACCCGAATTGCCCGCCAACCCATGGCGGGATTATCTTCGTGCCCGCGGTGCATGTGCGGTAAAGCTTTGTCAGAACCAATATCTAATGTGCGAATTATCACGGGCTTTTCTGGCACTGCGGCATAAATCGCCTTATATAATTTAGATTGCGTTTCATAATCAGGTAAAGTTTCGCGATTTAAAAATGGCATTTCAGTTCGGTATAAACCAATGCCGTCCGCACCATAATTTTTAAGATGCGGTAAATCCATTAATAACGCCGCATTCATCATTAATGAAATATTAAATCCATCTAAGGTTATTGCGGGTAAATTGGCATCTTGGCGCATTTGGTTTAATTCTTCGCTGTATAAATCATATGATTCGCGGTATCTTTGGCGAAATTCTTCACCGGGGCGAATATAAGCAATGGCATGGTCGCCATCCATTGCGATTAAATCCTTGGGCGCGATGCGCGAAAAAACTTTGGGAACACGGGCAACAAACGGAATTTCTAGGGCGCGCGCAATAATACCGACATGCGATGAAAAATTACCCTCTTCGGATATGATGCCTTTAAGTTTTGATAAATCCAACGATAAAACATCAGCCGCCGAGATATTACGCCCAACCAAGACGGCTTGGTCAGGCAATTGCAACGAAGCCGAAGAATTTTTAGAAACTAAAATAAATAATAATCGCGAAGCTATATCTTCTATATCATCAATTCTTTGGGCGATATAAGAATCTTCAACCGAAGCCATTTTTTCCCGCAAATCATCAAGCGTTTTTTGCACCGAACCCTCTGCTGTAATGCCATTTTCAATGAATTTAAACATGCTGGATATAAAACCCTTATCCGCTGACATTAATTTGATGGTTTCCATAATTTCGCTTTGTTGCGAATTTTGCGGTAATTTTGCAATAATATCATCATAAAATTCGTGTAATTTTAAAATTGCATCTTCAAGCCGTTTTTTTTCTTGCTTGGAATCTGTGGCAAAAATTTCAAAATCGCCTAAATCGCGCTTATGCAAAACTGCCGCACCCATACATAAGCCACCCGAAATACCAATTCCTGTCAAGCGTAAAGGCGCGATGCCAATGCCATCAATTGGCGTAGTTTCTTGGGGGTTAAGAATTTTGCGCGAATGGCGGCGAATATCGCCAATAACCAATGATAATAATTTTAATTGATATAATTCTGATTCAGCAAAATCGCGCTTATCTTCATATTGCACAATCAAAACCCCCACCATGCGCCCCCCCGGGGCAATGGGCGATCCCATCGTGGCTTTAAGATTTTCTTCGTCAGTTTCGGGGCGCAACACAAAATCTTTGTCTTCACGGATATTTTTAGTATAATAAATTTCGTTAAGTGTCGCAATTTTGCCAACCACCCCCTCGCCGATACGCAATAAAGTATGCTTGATTGCATGGGGATTTAAGCCATCAGTGGCGTATAATTCTAAAATATCGCCAGCACGGCGCACATAAAACGAACAAACCTTTGCATGAAAATCTTCTTTGATTAAAGACACAATTTTTGCCATTGCTTGGCTATCATCATATTTATCAGAATCAAGCACAGCTTCAATTTTCGGCAAAAGCGCAAGTCGCACAGCTTTATCATCACTGGATAAATATTGCGACTTTTTCCTCATAATATCATGTCTCCAAATCTAAACCAAATGCGGTATGCAAAGCACGCACAGCTAATTCAGTATATTCCTCAGATATTAGCACAGATAATTTAATTTCACTAGTAGAAATTGCTTCCATATTGATATTTTTTAATGCCAATGCTTCAAAAACTTTTTGCGCCACGCCAGAATGCGAACGCATACCCACGCCAACTATGGATATTTTTGCAACTTTATCATCGGCGACAATTTTCTTAAACCCTATCTTTGCCTGATTGGCTTCGTATAATTTAATGGCGCGGGGCATATCGCGTCTGGGAATTGTGAAGGTCATATCAGTGCGCCCATCTTCAAGCGAAATTGATTGGATAATCATGTCAACATTAATATTTTCTTGGGATAATAACCCAAAAATAATGGCGGCAACGCCCGGTTTATCTTCAACCTTAACCAAAGTAATTTTAGCTTCGTCTTTTTGGAATGCGATTCCACTTACGACTTCTTGTTCCATAATTTCTTCCTCCTTAACAACAAAAGTTCCGGGTTTATCCTCAAAACTTGATAAAACTTGTAATCTGACTCCATGATTCATTGCCAATTCAACGGAACGAATATGTAATATTTTTGCCCCCAAAGACGCTAATTCCAGCATTTCTTCGTGGGAAATTTTGTTAATTTTTTTTGCCTTTGGCACGATGCGCGGGTCGGTTGTATATACGCCATCAACATCAGTATAAATATTGCATAAATCTGCCTTTAACGCCGCCGCAATCGCAACCGCCGAAGTGTCCGAACCACCGCGCCCCAAAGTCGTAATGCGCCCTTTATCGCTTACCCCTTGAAATCCAGTAATCACCGCAACCATGCCTTCGTGAAATTTTTCAATTAATTTATCACAATGTATTTCTTCTATTCTTGCCGAACCATGCGCAGAATCCGTTAATATTGGAATTTGCCAACCCTGCCAAGACCTTGCAGAAACGCCCATTTTTTGCAAAGTTAATGCCATTAAGCCCGCCGTTACCGCTTCGCCCGTGGCGACAACCGCGTCATATTCGCGCGCATCATAAATTTCCGAAATATTATCTACAAAACCTACTAATTTATTCGTTTCACCCGACATTGCCGAGACAACCACGCAAACTTCGTGCCCATTATCAACTTCGCGTTTTACAAGCAAAGCCGCGCGGTTAATCCGCTCTAAATTCGCAACCGAAGTGCCCCCAAATTTCATTACAATACGCGCCATTATCTTATTTCCATATTTTTCATAGTAAATGTGCTTTCTTAATATAACCAAAGAGAAAAATAATCAATTATTTTTTTATAAAAAAATTCATTATTTTGAAATTAATCTTGATTTTTATCGCCGATTCGGGTTTAATTTCAATATGAGTAAAAATGTTAATGAATTAATACAGCCATATTTTAGTGCGGATAATTTTAAATTATTTTTAGCCAATAATTTGGAAATAATGAAAAATCTCCCTTGTGAATCAATAGATATGATTTTTGCAGACCCCCCTTACATGCTTTCAAATGGCGGAACATCAGTGCATGCAGGCAAAAGAGTCTCAGTCAATAAAGGAAGTTGGGATTCAAGTCAAGGCATAGATTGTGATTTTGATTTTCAATTAGAATGGATTAATGCCACCAGAAGAATTTTAAAACCTAATGGCACAATTTGGATAAGCGGAACTATGCACTCCATATTTCAATGTGGTTTTGCATTACAAAAAACTGGCTATCATATTATCAATGATATTTCATGGTATAAGCCAAATGCTGCGCCAAATTTAGCTTGTCGCAGTTTTGCCCATGCGCATGAAACATTATTATGGGCAAAAAAAACCAAAGATTCTAAACATATCTTTCACTATGACATTATGAAGAAAAACAACTGGGCAGGTGATTTTATTAAAAACAAAGATTCTCAAATGCGTTCGGTTTGGGCAATTTCTACTACCAAAGCTTCTGAAAAAATATTCGGTAAGCACCCGACGCAAAAACCCATTGAATTATTAAAAAGAATTATTATGGCTTGTTCAAATGAAAATGATGTGATTTTAGACCCATTTACTGGAAGTTCTACAACAGGAATAAGTGCTATAATGTTAAATCGCCAATATATTGGTATAGACATAAACCAAGAATATTTGGATTTATCTATTAAAAGATTTCAAGCATTAAATTCCATTTTGACAAGGAGAATGATATAATGGCAAATAGTAATTCATGGCAATTAATTTTTAATCATTGCCAATTAAATAATTTTGATTTTAAAAATAATTATTTTATTTTAGATGCGAAACATATAAAACAAGCATGCCATAATCTTAAAACCACCACAGAAAAAGAAGTTAGAATTTTATGCAAACAAGATACGCGCGAATCTCGCCCCCAAATATTTCAAGACAGAAATTTATTTTTATTACCCATTAAAAATGGAAAATATGCAATTATTCACGGCGAAGGATATTGTGATATACCCGAAATAAATACACAAATTATTCCCCATAAACCAATGATAAATTTTGATTTAATTGGCGGACATACGGGTGACTCTGAAATGCAACATTTAGACTATGCTTACGCAACAAGTGTCATCAGAACTTTTACCAATAACCCCCATTTAGTATTGTCAATTCGCGGGCGCAAATATACGCCCGAATTTAATTTTAATATTAATGGTTTTCAAATTAATCAAGGCTCGGTGCAAACCGAAGTGGACGGCGGGTATGAAGGTCCCGAAGATATTGTTTTAGTTGAAGCAAAACCCGCAAAAATTAAAAATATTATAATAAGACAATTATATTACCCATTTCGTCAATGGGTTGAAAATGCCCGAATTTTTGGCAAACATAAAAATGTTTCAAATTTATTATTTCAAAAAAATAATAACATTTATTCGTTGTGGCAGTTTCAATTCACGGATCAGATGAATTACAACAGCATCAAATTAATAAAATCAGCAAGATATGAAATAATACGCTAAATGCCAAATTGAAAAAATTATCAAATCACCATAAAATTTATTCGGAATGTTTAATGTTTAAGGTTTTTTAACTAAAATTGTTAATTCTTTATCACAATTAAATAAATATTCTATACCACTACTTAGCATAATTTTAATTTTCCTATCAATTATAATATATCTATCATGAAGATTATTATAGATAGCTAGGCTTTTCAATTCTAATCGCCCCCAGATATAAATCTCCAGCTTCAACTTGATTATTTGCTATGCGCGATTCATTTTCATTTTCAATTTCATCTTTATCCATTTCGCCCTCCTATTGCGTCATGGCAAGAAATTTCAAGGTGCGATGTTTAATTATGGCTTCGCCGCTCATGCCTGCAAATTCTTCAATCGCTTGTGAAATCGCGATTTGCGTATTTTTTATAACTTGTTCTGGGTCGCGGTGCGCGCCCCCTAAGGGTTCGGTGATAATTTCGTCAATAATTTTTAAACGCAAAAGGTCTTGCGCCGTTATTTTTAAAGCCTCCGCTGCAATTTGCGCAGCTTCGGCGGTGCGCCATAAGATTGATGCGCATCCTTCGGGTGAAATTACCGAATAAACCGCATGTTCAAGCATGAATAATTTATTGGCAACGCCGATAGCAATCGCCCCGCCCGAACCGCCCTCGCCTATAACCACCGAAATAATCGGGCTTTTAATTTGCACAGAAATTTCTAAAGCTTTTGCTATCGCCTCGGCTTGCCCGCGCTCTTCGGCTTGGACACCCGGATATGCGCCCGGGGTATCAATAAATGTAATTAAAGGTAAGTTAAAGCGATTGGCAAGCTGCATCATGCGTTGCGCCTTTCGGTAACCTTCGGGTTTAGCCATGCCAAAATTATGTTTTATGCGGGTTTGCGTATCTTTACCGCGCTCTTGGGCGATAATTACCACTGGTTTACCATTGATGCGCGCCAAACAAGTCGGCATGGCTTCGTCTTCGCCAAACAACCTATCACCAGACAACCATATAATATCCGTGCAAATATTATTGATGAAATCCAAAGAACGGGGGCGATTTGTATGTCTAGCCACTTGAACTTTTTGCCATGGTGTCAGGTTTTTATAGATTTTTTCCAATTGTTTATTGGTTTCTTGTTCCAATTTATCCAATTGCTTGACAATAGCGGCGCCTTTAAGCGTTGAATTATTTCGTAAAGCTTCAATCTGATTTTGCAAATCAGCTAACTCTTCTTCAAAATCTAAATATACTTGAGTCATAAAATCACCTTAAATTAATTTATAAAAAAAGTCAATATGTCATTGCACCGAAATAATTTGCCCGTGAATCGTTGATTCGGGGTATATATAAGGCAAAATCTGCAATGCAATTTCGTTGGGTTGAATAAGTGTTTCAGGGTTTTCACCAGGAAAAGCCTTTGCCCGCATATTCGTGCGCACGGCACCGGGATTAATCAAATTTACTTTGATATTTGTTTGCAATATTTCCTTAGCGTAAGTTAAAACTAAATTATCAAGCGCGGCTTTGCTTATCGCATATGGTCCCCAAAAAGCCCGCGGATTTGCACCAACAGAACTTGTAATAAACAACGCCCTGCCCGCTTGCGATTGCCTTAACAAACCATCGCCATATTTGATAATTTCAAAATTTGCCATAAAATTGCACGACATAGTTTGCGCAATATCGTGAATATCGCAATGGGTAATGGGTGAAACCGCCCCCAAAACCGCGGCATTGCCAATGATTCCATCAAGCCTGCCGAATCGTCCAGCAATGGCGTTCATTAACTGCTCAATCGTGCCGATTTTGGCAATATCTGCTTCAATAATACTTAATTGTTCGCCACCCATGGCTTGCACTTCGTCATCTAATTCATTCAACGCGCCACTTGTGCGGGCAACCGCAATAACTTTCGCCCCTTGCAACGCGCTTTGCAATGCCAAAGCGCGTCCGATTCCACGCGATGCGCCCGTAATTAAAATAATTTTATCGTGTAATTTTTTTTCAGTTTTTTTAACCATAAAGCCATCTTGCATAATTTGTTTGTTAAATCAAGGTATTTATTTTATAGTCAAAATACCCAATAGATTTAAAATAAATCTGTTGGTCAAATTTTGACTATAAAGGGGGTTGTTAATGGGGATTTTGAGCTGTTGCGTTAGCACAGAGAAAAAATCTCCCTTAAACTTAAAATATTTAATCCCGTTAGCGATGATAGTTTTTAATACTATTGGGGAATCAGGGTTTAAACCGCAAATTGATAAATTTGGCGTAAATCATATAATTTTTGCCCATTTACAATGATGCAATCACCACCGCAAGACCCAAGAATTTGGGCATTAATTTCAGCATCACGGGCTAGTTGATAAATTTCCGATGGATTATTGGTTGCAACTATGTATAAAGCTTGACTTTCGGATAACCAATATTCAATATCATCAATATTGGGGGCGTGGCGCAATTCAAAGCCAATCTCGCTTGCCATTGCCATTTCAATAAGATTAATGATTACCCCGCCATCAGAAACATCTTGGCACGCCTGCACAAGCCCCTTTGCCATTAAGCCAAGCATAAATTGCCCGTGTTTAAGTTCAATTTCAGGGTCGTTTTTCGGGGGCGCAAATTTATCACGATAACCCATCATTTCGGCGTATCTTGACGCGCCAATTTCGCCATGATTCGTGCCAATTAAGATAATATGTTGTTGGGATTCATAATTCATGCCGATGGATTGGTTATAATGACTCATTAAACCGACTCCACCAATAACGGGGGTTGGGCGAATCGCCACGCCGTTTGTTTCATTATATAACGAAACATTACCCGAAACAACTGGATAATTAAGGATTTTACAAGCATGGGTAATGCCCATGATAGCATCGGCTAATTGCCCCATGATTTCAGGTTTTTCAGGATTGCCAAAATTAAGATTATTGGTAATGGCAATGGGTTTTGCGCCAACCGCAATTAAATTTCGGTATGATTCGCAAACCGCCTGCGCGCCGCCATTAAACGGGTCAGCCATAACATATCTTGGCGTGCAATCGGTGCTTATCGCCAAGGCTTTATTGGAATCTGGGCATTTAATAACCGCCGCCCCGCCTTGTTTTTTGGCTAAACCGCCAACGATTAACGCCCCAGAAATAAGGCTGTCATATTGTCGCCATAATTTTTGCTTGGATTTGCCATGTTCTGATTCAAAAAATTTCTTAATATAAGGGCGCACGGCTAATTTTAATGGTATTTCATCACCAGCATATTGGGGCTTTGGCAAAGTTTTTTCAAATGGTCTTTCATATTTAGGGCATTGATGCACTAAGGGGGCAAGCGGAATATCGGCTTGAATTTCACCATTCATGAATAATTGCAAATGATTCGTATCGGTAAGCTCACCAATAATGGCGCAAGATAAATCCCATTTAGCTAATATTTGCATTGCCAATGATTCCTTGCCTTTGGCAATAACCATTAACATGCGTTCTTGACTTTCAGAAAGCATGATTTCAAATGAATTCATATTGGCTTCACGCAACGGCACTTTGTCTAAATCAAGCCTGATGCCTACGCCACCTTTATCCGCCATTTCAACTGATGATGAGGTTAAACCCGCCGCACCCATATCTTGAATCGCAACAATAGCATCAGTTTGCATTAATTCTAAACAAGCTTGCGATAATAATCGTTCCATAAAAGGATCGCCAACTTGAATGGCGGGACGCTTTTTTGCGCTATCATCATCAAATTCAGCCGAAGACATAGTCGCACCATGAATCCCATCGCGCCCTGTTCGCGCCCCAAAATATACTACTTTATTACCAATACCTGCGGCTTTGGCGTAGGTAATTTTATCTTTTTTTACCAATCCAATAGTCATGGCATTAACTAAAATATTGCCATTATAAGATTCGTCAAATTCGCATTCGCCCCCAATAGTCGGCACGCCCATGCAATTACCATAATGCGCAATGCCAGCAATAACATTTTTCAGCAAATAATCGGTTTTCGGGTGCGATTTTGCCCCAAACCTAAGGGCATTCATATTGGCAATCGGCTTTGCACCCATAGTAAAAACATCGCGCATAATGCCACCCACACCCGTTGCGGCGCCTTGAAATGGCTCAATAAAGCTTGGGTGATTATGCGATTCTATCTTAAAAACAACGGCATCATCATCACCAATATCAATAATGCCCGCATTTTCACCGGGACCGCAAATTACTTGCGCACCAGTCGTGTGCATTTTGCTAAGCCATATTTTTGATGATTTATACGAACAATGCTCCGACCACATTGACGCAAAAATCCCTAATTCCGTTAAATTCGGCGTTCGTTGCATTATTTGGTATAATTTTTCATATTCTTCGGCTTTTAAGCCCATAGTTTTTGCTTGCTCTAACATTTATTCACCTCAACAAACATGATATATAGCATTATTTTAATTTTTAAAGAAAAATTTTATTGACAAGTTAATAAAAATTATGTATGTTTATATAATCAGGAGAAAAAAATGATAAAATCATATAAAAAATTTAGCGCAATTTCGTTAATTGCATTCGCAAGCACAGTATCATTATTACATGCTGACGAAGAACCGAAAAAAACAGGACCAGAACTTTCAATAAGTGGTTATTTCGCGCACAATTTACGCACCACAAGCCAAAGCTACGGTAGTGCTTGGAAAGACGAAAACGGCGTTAACACGGGTTTTACTTCGCAATATTCTACGGGGCATGGGTTTAATTACACAAATGGCTATAATGTAATATATTTTAATGCTGCTGCTTCAACCGATTCGGGAATGGATTATTCCGCAAATTATGAATTAGCCGTAATGCCTGATGTAAAATCATACCGCGCTTATCTTGAATTTGGTATGGGTGCTGGTAATTTTCAATTTGGGCAAACTTATTCGGCAAGCACCGCGAATTTAATTGATGGTGGTTCGGTATTATCTGGCACTGGTGGCTGGAATGCGCAAGCTGCTGTGCCATTTTTTGATTCAAATGGCACTAGCGCAACAAATGTTGCTAATAATTTAGGGTATTTTTCGCCTGATATTGCTTATATTATTGATAGTAATGGCGGTATTTACACGCCAAAAATTGCTTATAAATCACCTAAATTAAATGGCTTGTCATTGGGGTATAGCTTTACGCCCAATGGTAATGTTTTAGAAAAAGCAGGTGATACCAAAAATAATAATCTTCCAGTTGCGAATGCTTTCGTAAATGTGCATAATGTTGCTGTAAATTACGAATATGAAACGACCGATTTTGGTGTGTTTTTATATGGTGGTTATATTTCAGCGACAAACGACAATAAAAAATACAATAATGCCCGCGCATTTGCTTTGGGTGCAAAATTTGTAAAAGACGATTTGCAAATTGCTGTTGGATTCCAAAATAATGGCAAAGGCAGTCAAGATAAAAAATATGGTGGCAATAATGGTGGCATTACTGATGTTGGCGTAAGCTATACTATTGATGATATTAAATTAGGTGCTGGCGTTGGCGTTTATCGTGCCGATAATCCCAAAGAAACAGATGCGATAACTGGCGATTTAGTTTCCGGTGGCAAAACCCGTGGCACATTTTATTCCGCTGGTGCTTCCAGCGAACTTGCCAAAGGTTTAGTTGGTTATATGGAATTTAACCGCTATGTTGAAGACCCCAATAACAAAAAAGCAAATGACACGATTAAGCAATCAGAAGTAATTCTTGGTGCATCTGTTGCGTTTTAATGTCTAACAATAAACAAAAACATAAAATATGGGATATTCCGATAAGAATATTCCATATTTTTTTATTGGTTGGTATTTTCGCCATGCTTGGCTCTGGTTTTGGTGGTGCAATTGAAATCCATATGCAGATTGGCAAATTTTTATTTGGGTTAATTTTATTTCGGATTTTATGGGGTTTGTTTGGTTCAAATTATGCGAATTTTTTCAAGGGATTTATTCATGTCGTTTGGCGTAATAAATATGATGGTTATGGGCATACACGAATGGGTTGGTTATCGGTTTTTGCTATTTTAGGATTAATAAGCGCACAAATTATTTTAGGGTTATTTTCCACAACCGATGAGATTTTAGCAGGACCTTGGGCAAAATATATTTCATATGATTTGGCAAGAAAATTTAATTTTGTTCATGGCGAAATAATTGCAAAATTAATTATAATTATGATTATTGTGCATATTTGCGCAGTTTTATATTATTTTGAAAAGAAAAATCCCGAAATAGTAAAAGCAATGATTCATGGCAAACAATCCCAGCAAGGCGAAAATATCCCCAATAATGTTCAAGAACATTGGGTGAAATTTGCGTTTATTGCAATGATTAGTGCGGGAATATCGTTTTGGCTTTTTCATTAAAAAATAATTTAGAATAATTCTAAATTATTATTGACAAAAATAAAATTGCGATATAATATCTAAAAATTAGCTAATTACGGCTAAAATTTGTTTATCAACATTAAGGAGAAAATCATGGCTAAATTAAAAGGTTCAAAAACTGAACATAATTTAAAAGAAGCTTTTGCAGGCGAATCACAAGCGAATCGCCGTTATTTATATTTTGCACAAAAAGCAGACATTGAAGGATTCAACGATGTTGCCGCTGTGTTTCGTTCCACCGCCGAAGGTGAAACAGGACATGCGCACGGGCATCTTGAATTTTTAGAAGCCGTCGGCGACCCAGCAACTGGTTTGCCAATTGGTCCAACAAATGACAATTTAAAAGCTTCAATCGCTGGCGAAACCCATGAATATACAGATATGTATCCCGGCATGGCAAAATCAGCCCGCGAAGAAGGTTTTGATGAAATTGCTGATTGGTTTGAAACCTTAGCAAAAGCAGAAAAAAGCCACGCTGGCAGATTCCAAAAAGCTTTGGATTCACTATAAAAAATCATTATATATATCAGGGTATAATCAAAATACCCAATAGATTTAAATAAATCTATTGTCTGGATTTTGGCTATAAAGGGGTTGTAAAGTGGGTTTTGAGCTGTTGCGATAGCACAGAGAAAAAATCCCACTTAAACTAAAATTTGATTCTGTTAGTGATGTTAATTTTTAACACTTATGCGGAGTCAGAGTATAGTTTTTATAACCTCGCCCTGATTATTAAAATATATTTATCAATTATCAAGGATATAAAATGAAAGCAGAAGGTTCATTGGGGGCACCACTTCGCCGAAATATTGATTGGCGCGATGCAGAATATTATGACGAGCAAGCACTAAACCATGAATTAGAGCGAGTATTTGATATTTGCCATGGTTGCAGGCGATGCTTTAATTTATGCGATTCTTTTCCGCGGTTATTTGATATGGTTGACGAAAGCCCCACTGGTGAACTTGATTCTGTGCCCAAAGAAAAATATGGCGAAGTCGTTGAAGCATGCACATTATGCGATTTATGTTTTATGGTTAAATGCCCATATGTTCCGCCCCATGAATTTGATTTAGATTTTCCGCATTTAATGTTGCGTTATCGCGCCGTTGAATCTAAAAAGAACGAAAAATCAATCAAAGAAAAAATTTCAATGGTTTTATGCGAAACTGATATAAACGGCAAAATTGGTAATGCTTTATCGCCCATCGTTAATTGGGTAAGTGATAAGGAAAACAAAGCCTGCCGAAGTTTATTATGTTCATGCGCAGGGGTTGCCAAAGATGTTGAATTACCCAAATATGCCAGCAAACCACTTACGCAATACGCCCTGCCCGCGCCTAATCCCAATGGTCCAGCATTCGGGCAAGAAGCCGTAATATATACAAATTGCCACCCTAATTATGCCGAAGTAGAAATTGGTTTAGCTGCCGCCTTTATTTTAGCCAAGCAAGGTGTAAAATGCCATTATCATTACCCTGAATGTTGCGGTATGCCACAATTAGAACAAGGCGAAATCGCCCGTGTTGCTGGCAAAGCAGGGAGAATCGCAAGGTCTTTTTCGCCATATATTGCCAAAGGCATGAAAGTTATTTGCTTAACGCCATCTTGCGCCTTAATGGTTAAAAATGAATGGCGATTAATTGAGCCGAACGATGAAAAAGTCGTGGAATTAAGCCAAAATGCCATGGATATTAGCGAATATATCGTTTATTTATCTAAAATTTTTGGCTTGGAATCTAGCATGACGCCAATTGATGGCGAAATATCGGTGCATATTGCTTGTCATTCGCGGTCGCAAAATATCGGCAATAAGGGTGCGGAAATTTTGCAATTATTACCCAATGCGTCCGTAAAGGCGGTGGAACGATGCTCAGGTCATGGTGGTTCTTGGGGGGTTATGAAAGATAATTTTCCAATTGCTAAAAAAATGGCAAAACCCACGGTGAAACAACTAAGGCAAGATGGCAAAGCAAAATTAGTTGCCTCTGAATGCCCGCTTGCCGCGAAACATATTCGCCAAATGATTAACGAAGAACAAAATGTTGCGGGTGAAAACCCTCAAGTTTTCTCGCATCCTTTATTGATTATGGCGCAATCTTACGGATACCAACCACAAATTTAAGGAATATTATGTCAAATAAAATTATAACCGCCCAAGATATTATGCCCATCAGCGAATATCTGAAAATCCGCAAAGAATATCGGCAAAAAATCGTTGAAATTAAGAAAAATCGCCGTGTCGCGATTGGTCCTTACGCAACTTGTTTATTTGAATCTTACGATACAATGTTGTTTCAAGTCCAAGAAATGCTGGCAATTGAAAAAGGTGGCGATGAACAACTCGCCGATGAATTAGCCGCCTATAACCCCATGATTCCTCAAGGGCATGAATTAACCGCAACCATCATGTTTGAAATTGATGATGCCTATCGGCGCGCGCAATTTTTGGGTAAAATTGGTGGCATTGAAAAAAATCTTTTTATTAAATTTGGAAATGAACAAATTTTTTGCACCGCCGAAGAGGATGTAGAACGCACGACTGACGAAGGCAAAGCATCTTCGGTGCATTTTGTGCATTTTATCTTTAATGCCCAGCAAATTAAGGATTTCAAATCAAGTAAAGACGCATTTATTGGCTTTAACCACCCGAATTATTCGCATCTGGCAATGTTAAATTCGGATGATATTGCCAATTTATCCAAGGATTTTGCATAATTTTATGGTGCTTTATTTAACATCGGTATTTATTTTTGCGTTTTCAACTTTATTTACTCCCGGTCCCAATAATATCATGTTGCTTAATTCTGGTTGGAATTTTGGCTATAAAAGCACGATTCCGCATATTATTGGCATTTTATTTGGCGCATTAAGCCTAAGGCTGGCAACAGCAGCAGGTTTGGGTGTCGTATTTATTGCTTTGCCAATTTTGAAGGATATTTTAGCCATCGCGGGCAGTTTATATTTAATTTTTCTTGCTTATAAGACTTATTTTGCGCATATAGGCAACGCCCAAAGCCGAAAAAAGCCACTTTTATTGCGCCAAGGGTATTTATTTCAATTTATCAACCCAAAATCATGGATGATGAGTATTGGCATCGTGACTATTTATGCCCATAATGATTATTTTTCTTATATTTGGTCAATTGCCATTATTTCCGCGATGTTTTTCATCATTGGCATAGTTTCCTTATCAACTTGGACAATGTTAGGCGTATGGGGTGCAAAAATTACGATTACCAAACCCAAAATTATCAAATTAGTCAATAAAATTATGGCGGGACTTTTGGTTTTATCGGTCGTGTTAATTTGGATTTAAATTTATTCAATAATACTTCGCATTTATCGTTCAAAAACTGCGCTAATTCACGCCAATCCCTGTGATTGCTGCCATGATTTCTTTGCCACTAAGCACGCCTAAAAATTTATCATTTTCATAAACGGACAGATTTTCTTGATTTTCTTGCCAAACGCGTAAGATTTCTTTAAGCGTAATATTGGCTTGAATTTTCTTATTTTTACCATCATCAGCGTATTTTGTCGGCATAACCATTAACAAAGCCCGCGCATTTAACACATTCAAAGGATTAATATGGCGCACAAATTCCGCCACATATTCATTTTTAGGATTTAAAATAATATCAATCGGTTTGCCAACTTGAACAATTTTTCCATGGTGCATGATGGCAATTCGGTGCCCTATGCGCACAGCTTCGTCAAGGTCATGCGAAACAAAAACGATGGTGCGGTTAAATTTTTGTTGCATTTCTAGCAATTCTGTTTGCAAATTATATCTTATAATCGGGTCAAGCGCGGAAAATGGCTCGTCCATTAATAAAATTGGTGATTGCGTGACTAAGGCACGGGCGATGCCAACTCGTTGCTGCATACCACCTGATAATTCGCTGATTTTTTTATCGGCAAACGATTTTAAGCCGACTAATTCTAAAATTTCATCAATGCGTGCATGGCGCGATTTTTCTTCAACACCGGCAATCTCTAAACCAAAGCCAACATTATCATGCACGCTTCGCCAAGGCAATAAGCCATATTGCTGAAAAACCATGCTAATAGTCGTTAAACGCAAATCGCGCAAATCTTTCGGGGAAATTTTATATAATTCGGTTTTTTTATTGGCGCATTCAATGATGCAACTGCCGCTTGTAATTACATTAAGCCCATTAATCGCCCGCAATAACGAAGTCTTTCCTGAACCAGACAAACCCATTAAAACAAGAATTTCGCCCGTGTTTATATCTAAATTCGCGTCTAAAACTCCGCTGATGATTCCATATTTTAATAACTCTTCTTTGGTTGTGTTAAGAATGTCAACGCCCGTGGGAATCGGTTTATCACCAAAAATAATATTGCAATTTTTTATGCTGATGATTGACATTATTTTTTCACCATTTTATCTAAAATTATCGCAACAATGACAATTGCCAAGCCAGCTTCAAATCCTTTGGCAATATTCACCGAATTTAAAGCGCGCACCACTGGCACACCCAAGCCATCTGCCCCCACAAGCGCCGATATAACAACCATGCTAAGACTTAACATCACGGTGCTTGTTAAAGCTTGCTTAATAAATTCCACGGCAAATGGATATTCAACCATAAATAATTTTTGCCATTTTGTCGCACCATATGCATCGGCGGCTTCGTGCAACGAAATTGGCACAGACTGAATCCCCAAAGCCACAATGCGAATTGGCGAAGGTAAAACAAAAATTAAAGTCGCAATCACACCCGGCACAACCCCTAAACCAAATAAAATTAATGCGGGAATCAAATATACAAAAGTTGGTATCGTTTGCATTAAATCAAGAATCGGGCTGATGGCTTGAAATACGCGCGAATGATGCGCTAAATAAGTGCCAATCGGCACCGCAAGAGCCATAATGACAATGGTCGCACCAATAATTAACGATAAAGTTTTGCTGGTTTCAACCCAATATCCTTGATTAATAATGAATAAAAAACCTAATAAAACAAATATAGAAAAACCAATGGAACGGCGAAAATAATATGAAATCGCCACAAACATCGCCACAACCACAATGGCTGGGGGCGTTTCGGTAAATAAGGCGACAAATTCCACTAAATTTTTTATCAAATTGGTAATAAATTTGCTAAAAAATTCATCCCCTTGAATGCCAAATTTTACAATATCACGAATCCAAATACCCACAGGTATTTTATATCCCGTTATAAATTGATTTATTTCTTCCATAACTCATAATACCAAAATATATTGAAGATTCAAGGCATTTTTTGCTTATTATGAAAAATATTAAATCCACTTTCGCCTTTTTTATTGAAATAATCGGTAATTTATGCTATATATTAAATATATTTTAACCATAAGGAGTTTAACATGACAAACGCACAACTCATAAGACAACCATGGGACTTAACCGATGAGGAAATGGCTCATAATAACTTTCATATTAATAAATTAGGTGATGCGCTTGAAACCAACGATGAAAATGCTATTTTTTATCATCGTTCACAAATTTTTAGCGACCCTGATTCATTAATGGCTGTTAAAATTAATTCAGGGGCGAGTTTTATTCGTGAAAATAAATTAAATACCACCTTAGCCGATAGGAAATTTGGGCATGACTGGCTTATTAAATAAATTGGATTTATTACTATTAGACGAACATAATGCTAGGAAAGCTTTTCATGGGCGGGTTGAATCAGTTGCGCAAAAGCAAATTGTTAAGCTATTACAGGCGATTCACAGAACGCGCGATATAGATATGATTATGTCTGCCGAAAAAGCAATTAATCTGCATGAATTACAATATTATACTAATTCAAAACCCATGGAATCAAGCATTAAACAAACATTATCTAGCATTAAAAGCACCGAATATATGTTAGATTTAATACAGAATAAGCCACAAGATTATATTATCATGGCAAATACTTACAATGAACCCAAAAATAAAATTGACGATTTACCCAACGATGAAGCAAGACAATTTTTTAAAGCGCAATCGGTGCGATTCGTTAATATGAGTAAAGCGCCGCTTAGCACCGATAAAAAAGCTACCATAGAAGCACGCAAATATAATATCCGCGTTGCGGAGGAGATTTATACCCAAATGCAAAAAAATGTGCATGGATTCTTAAAAAATATGGAGGGTGTAGATATGTCGTATATAGCAGAATCCACTAATTAAGAATTATTATTACAATAAATGTAATTATTAGTCAAGAAAAAATTACATTTATTAAAAATAAATTTTTTAAGGTTTTGCTATGTCTGAAATTGATGTTTTAAATAAAAAAAATAGTCGTAATGGAAATCGGCAATTCGCGGTGGTCGTGCCAAAAATTATAGAACTAATGAATAATAATTACACTAAAATTGAAATTTACAATCAATTAAAAAATGAATTAAATTTTGGGTATAAAGAATTTGCACTTAAAATTCGAAAATTAAAAAAATTAAATTCTGCCGTCAATTTAAATCTTAATTTGCCTGTGCAAAATTTAGGTGTGCCGCAAAAATCGGTTTCATTGCAAAAACCGATTATAAATGAAATTCCTCAATCTGAAGCGCAACCGCGCGCTGTAATAGAGTCATTGCGCCCCTTAAGTCCAGAATCCAAAAAATTAATGGAGGAATTTCAATGAATCAAATCAATTACCATACTATTTTAGCGTCTACATTTGTAGACATATTTTTATTTATAGAAAATTTATTAAGCTTTTTTCATGAATTTTTCACCCACATAATTATTCATGAAAATAAGCACGGGGAACGCCAAGGCGCAACCCATGCTTTTTTTATAGCAAAGTATTAATCAAAGTCAAAGCGAAAGGAACTAGCAAATGGCAAATATAATTATCCAAACACAAGGCAAAGGCGGTGTTGGCAAATCAACACTATCAAGTTATTTAGCGCAATATTTAATTGACGACGGCAAAAAATTATTTATTTATGACGCGGACACGGTTAATCCGACATTATCAAGTTTTAAAACACTGGGCGCGATTCCTGTTAAATTGGGGGAACGGGCGGATGAAATTAATCAACGATATTTTGACGCTTTAATTGAAGGCATCTTAAATTATGCCGAAGATGATTTTGTTTTAATAGATATTGGAGCTTCAACTTTCTTGCCACTTTTGGCATATATGAAAGAAAATGATGTATTATCATTTTTAGGCGAAAATGGGCATAGCGTTCGTTTGCAAACGATATTAAAAGGTGGGCAAGATTTAAACGAAACAATGCAGAATTTTCTGCTAATATTAGAAACTTTCCCCAAGCAAAAAATTGATATATGGCTTAATGAATATTTCGCACCTGTAAAAACTGCGGACGGCACCGAATTTGATAAATCTAAATTTTTTGAAAAAAACAAGGCGCAAATTGGGGCTTTAATAAAAATTCCATCGGTAAATCAAAGCACATTTGGGTTTGATATAAATAAAATGCTTACTGACAAAAAAACATTTAGCGAATGCCTTGATGATAAAAATATTAATATAATGGCACGGCAACGATTAAAAAATTACCGCGATATTATTTTTCAAAGCATTCAATTAGGGGGGTTTTAAAATGGAACTGAACCCTGACCACCAACCAAGCGACTTTGAAGAACGCGCGGCGGAAATAATCTCAAAAATATGGACAAAATGCAAAATTAATTTTGATGAAAATGATCCAATTTTGGGTTTAGCGATTTTAATTGAATTATTTAAAAATGATTTAATCAATACGAATAAAGAATTAAATTCCGCTTTTCTCAATACAATTCAAAATAAATTAATGGATTTCGGCAATACCGCCAATGACATTAATCAAAAATTAACCGATTCTACAATACAAAATTCAATAAAAAATATTGTGGCTTTGGCATCGGTGCAAGGCGAACTTATTGAAAGATTAAGTGCGCAAAACGAAATTGTTCTAAAATCTAATAGAATAACACGAATAATAAGCATGGCTTGTTTAGCCACGATTGCGATATTATCCAGTGCGATATTTTATTTGGTTTTACGGCGATAATAAATTGGTCTTAATTAAGGAGTAAACAAATGACTGATAACGAAGAAGAAAAGAAAAATTTTGTATGTTCGCTTGGCAAGGACGCTGTATGCGAAGAATTCAAAAACAAAAAGGGCAAAGAATCCAAAGTTTGGAAATTTTCTGCTGCGGTGGATTTGAATTTACCAGATACGCCAGACGAAGATAAAGAACCGCCGATGTGGTTTCAGGTAAAGTCTTTTGAACCGCTGGATGATCATACAGGCATTGTTCCAAATTTAAAAAAGGGTGACATAGTTGAAGTGTGGGGTTCAAAATCCGTGCATGAATATCAAGACAAAACAACAGGCGAGCAAAAATCAATAAATAATTTGGTTTTGGACAAGATTGTTTTAGTCAAATCAAGGGCGGATGCAAGAAAACCGTTTAATCCCAAAGATTACGATAAAAAGCCGTATTAATCACAACACAACTAAATAACAAAGGAAAATCATGAAAAATTTAGAAATTAATCATAATCTTAATATCTTAAAAACTGCAAAGGATATTATTATGCCGCCAAAACCCAATGTCAAGTTTTACAACGACAACGACAAATATAATCCGATGGTTATATGCGTGTTGGTAATTGGCATTGCTATTTTATACTCATTCATTCCAGATTTAGCCTTTGCGGCAAGCGATTGGGCGGGGTCTGTTAAATCCAAAGTTGACGAAGGGAGAACTGGGATATTAACCATTGTTGGCGCTATTGTCGCGGTAGTTGCTATTATTGCGGGGGTGGTCATGATGGTTAAAGGTCAAATTGAACCCATGAAATTATGGGTGTTTTTTATTGGCGGTGCGATGATTGCGGGTGCGGGTGCATTTGCCGATTTCGTTACAAATTAAACACAACAGGACATAATTATGAAGGCAAAAACATATTTTCTAACCACAACCCAATTGCCATATTTGCAATTGGGATTGCATTTGCAAATATTGTTAGGTGGTGCATTAACCGCAATCATCGTTGCCTTCATTTTTATGTTTTTAGGATATTTATTTACTGCTTTCATTAGCATGGTCGCTGTTGTAGCTATATCGTTTATATTTGGCATACCTTTTTCACGGCGCAACCGATTTTATTTTCATTACATTATTAAGTCAATGGCGTTTTGGGCAAAAACAAAGCAGCATAATAATTGTGTTATTATTAATTACAGGAGCAAAAAATGATACCAGAATTATTAACAACGACTTTTATTGCGGGTTTAACCACTATATTAGCAACAAAAACATTACGCGAGCGTGCGATGGGTAATTTATCCGCGGATTGGGTTTTGAACGAATTACCATTTGACAAGATTGATGATGATAATGCAACCATATTGATGAAGGACGGCGGGCGGTTTAGAATTTTTCATTTACTGGGCAAAAATTATGACGCGTTGCCATTGCAGTCGCAAGAGAATTTATTAGCTATGCGCCTGAAATTATATAATGATTTAAGCAAATTTAATATTTCATTTCGAATTTATTGCGTCAAGCGCAAAGAAAATATTGATTATCCTGCGAATTATCCAAATTTCATTTTACAAAAAATCGCCGATAGCGAAGCAAATAGTTTTAAAAATTCATTTGTCGTTGATTGGTATATTATTATACAAGCTAAACACACAAAAGATATTAATGAAGCGCAAGAAAAATTATATGCTGCATTGTCGCCATATTATATTAAATTATTAAAATCGCCTGAGGATAAAAGCCTGCCCTGCCCTATAACAAATTTCATATATTATTTAATAACTGGCGAAAAATCACTTGGCTTAACAGCACATAATCAAAGCATTAGCCCAAATTTACCGATTTCTGAAATTTGCTTTGAAAAATCTGGCGTGATGGGGACATTTACCCCTCATCAGAACCACACAAAAATAATCACGATTACCGAATGGGCGGATTCGGTTGATGGTGATTTTTTGGGTAAAATCTTAAAATTAAATATTGATTGCGAAATATTTATGTCGTGCATAACGACAAAAAATATTTCTTTTTTTTTGCAAAGGCAAAGAAATAATCAAAAAATGCCAATGATAGGTTCTGATAAAGCAGAAGCAGAATTTGCCGAGCAGTTAACATTGGTAAATAATGGTGAAGTTGCGATATTTGACACACAATTTCAAATTGCGATTAGGTCAGAAGAGAAAAATGAAATAAATGAAGCAATATCTGCGATTACGCGGATTTGCGGACTTCATAAAATTAATTATGCCGTTGAATCAATTGCCATGCCGTTGGCATGGTTTAACCGCGTGCCGTTTAATGATAGCTTAATTCGCCCCTTGCGGATTATGTCTCACAATATCGCGGGGATTTGGGCATTCCCAAGCAATGAATATGGACGGGAATCAAGCCCTTGGGACAATCGCCCTGTAAGGTTATTTAAGACGCAATTAGGCTCGGCTTTTCGGTTTCAATTTCATGTTGCGAATAAGCCACAATCTAAGGGGCATTTTCTAGTATTTGCCCCCACGGGGTCGGGTAAATCGGTGTTGATTTTATATTTGTTGGCGGGTTTAGCTAAAATTAAGGGTGTTCGTTCGTTCGTGATTGATTCGCAAAATGGGTGCAAATACATGATTGAAGCCATGGGTGGCTTATATCAAACTTATAGTGATTTTAAATTTAATCCGCTTGATGTTGGCGATAAATCACCGGAATCTTTGAACCGCGTGAATTTGGCATTAAAAACCATGTTGGGCAATACTGAAATTAATCCAAAAATTCAAAAAGATTTAGATAGCATATATGAATATATGTTTGATGTAAATCCGCCCGAACGGACTTTAAATGTTGTGTGTGAGGCGGCTTTATCGTCAAATTCACCATTACGGCAGGTTTTAAATAAATGGTTGATTGGTGGGTTATATGAGCATGTATTTAATAGTGGTTTTGATAGTTTTACCCAAAGCATCGGCAATGCACCAATTATGGGTATAAATATGAACGAGGCTTTGAATGATCCTGAACTAGGCGCGCCTGTTATTGCCCATATTGCAAATATTATCAATAAAACAGCAAAATCGGCGGGCAAAGGCGCGTGTATATTTATTGATGAGGGCGGTAAGCAAATGCAAAATGCAGGTTTTCGTGGCTTGGCGCGGGAAATGTGGCAAGAATATCGCAAGTTAGATATTGCGTGCGGTATGGCATTTCAGCAACCAGCTAGTTTGCTTAAAACGGATATTAAGGACGAGATTTTAAATAATACCAGCACTTATATTTTTTTCAAGGATTCAAACGCGAATCCGAACGATTATGCTTTATTTGGGCTTAATGAAGAGCAGATTAATTTTATCAAAATGCCTTCGGATAACAACAAACGCCAAGTGCTTATTGTGCAACGCGATGACGCAACGGGGCTTAATGATTCCATTATTATTGATGTGGATTTGGGTTTGTTAGGTGGCGATATATTAAAATATTTCAAAAGTGGGACGCAAGCGAACGATTTAATCGATAAACTAAAATCAACTTATAACGAAAATTGGAGGGATCATTTATGATTAATTTTCAGCCACAAACCCAAATTATTAATGGTTGTAAGCACAATCAAAAAAAATATACTTGGCGTTGCCAAAGCAAGACAAATAAATTAAAGCCTGTAAGGGTTTTAGCGGTTTTTTGTGCAATTTTTATCGGTATGCAGGCGAACGCGCAAATGGCGACTTTTGACGCGACGAATGCGGCAAAGCAAATTGAATTATTTAATCAAGGCAAACAACAATTAGAAGCAGTAACTAAGCAACTTGATTTTTTTGCAGACATAAATAAAACGGCGCAAGATACATTAAAGCAGTTAGGTAAATTGACTAAAATATCCGTGCCGTTTGTGAATCGCAAGGGGTTTGACCAAGCATTAGCAAAAAACCAGTCTTGCTTAATGCCTAACTTCAAAGACTTAATACCGAATTTTAGCACCACCAACGCGAAAATTCCCGATTTGTGCGGAGGGCGCAATTTATACCGCGATAATTACTTCATCAAAAACAAACAAGATTATGAACGATTACCCAATAAAGAAAAAGAAGTAATTAAAGAAAAAATTAAAGAAAAACGCAATAATTTAAATAAAGACACCTTAGAAAAAGCCCTTGCGCAAGGCGATTTAGCCCTGCAACAGACTACTGATTTTCAAAGCGCAATAAACGAGCTTGAAACGGCTTCGGACGATGCCACGGATTTAGCCTCGCATTTAGCGGTTATAGCAAAAATTGGTTTATTAAATGCCCGTGCGCAAAACCAAACAAACCAAATATTAAGTAGCTTGCTTAAATTACAAGCTACAAATAATTTAAGCGGTTTGGCGGCAGATGAAATTGCATCGGAAACAGCGACAAAATGATTTTATTTAATATCCCAAAATTTCTTTTGTTCGGCGGTGCGCCAATCTGGCAAAGAATTGCATTCATTCAGCAAATATATATCAGATCTATCAATATTGGAATTAATCCATTTTATAATAGATTTACAGCTTTCACTATTATTCAATTTATTAAATTCACTAATTGGTTTAGGTTTTTTACTTCTACCCCAATTATAACCATAAACACTCATAATTTCACCATCAAAAGTAGTAAGCAGTTTAGAAACGCTTTCAATTTCAAATATATTTTTCATATAATCGCCATTTCTAGATTTTTCCAATTCTTGCAAATATTTATCAATTTTTTCGCGTGTATTATATTTAGCAATAATTTCTTTACCAAATTTTACAAATTTTTCTTGATAATCATCATAAGCTTTATCAGCCATCACCATATTACCCAAACCAAAGGATAAAAGAATGACAAGAGAACATGCATGTATTTTATGTGCGCCAACCCAAGAATATTTAAACCAATCAAGCGATTTTATTGCTAAATTATCACTTACCATGTTGCCTGATTTCCAATTAATATTTGGTTCAGCGACGGCGTTATGGATGACAATTAAGGGTTTAGATGTAATTTTACAACGGATAAATCCGCATAAAGTTTTAACTGATGAGCTTCCTTGGATATTCATAGCTTGGGCACTCCTTTTTATAAATGCAAATGGCTTAATTCAAATGATATTTAATTTAAGTATACAAGTTTTGACGGGAATTTCAATAAAAATATTTGAGGTAACGGGCGCACCCATCGGCAGTGGTGGCGGGTTGGTGGGTTTAGTATCCGCGCTTGAAGCTGCTATCTGGTCAGTTGTTGAAGTTGCGCAAATTATTATTGGTAAATTTGCATTTCCAAGCAATATGATTACACCCATTATTTTATCAATATTACTAGTTTTACCCTATATGCTTTTATTAATTGTGTATTTCAGTCAAATAATTGTCAATGTTTTCCGAATAGTGATTTTATCAACATTTTTACCATTTATATTTATGGCGGTTGGGTTTGGATTTTGGCGCGAAATGGGCAAGACGGCGTTTAAAACGATATTAGCGTCTATAATGGTAATGAGCGCGTCCACAATTGTGGTTTCATTTGCGATATTTGTCGTAAATTCGTTAGGTATAGAATTAAACGAAAATTTGGGCGAAGTTAATTTTAGTAATGAAAAAATCATTTTTGGAGTGATTATTGGCTGGGCGATGAGCGCGCTATTAGCCGAAGGGACATCAATAGCAAATTCAATTGCTGGTTCAAGCTTAACCAATACGGCGGCGGGTGTAATGACGGCGGGCATTGCTGGTTCGGCAATGACGGCTGTTAAATATGGTGCAAGCCCTAAAATTATTGAAGGCGCCAAAAACCAACTTGATAAAAACGATTATGCCAAAGCAGCAAAAGGCATATCTAATTTATTGCGTGGCGGTTCAAAAGATAAGGAGACAAAATGAAAAACATCATAAAATTAATTATATTAGGCGCGATTTTAAGCGGTTGTTCGTATTTAAAGCGCGATATAGACATGCCACCTAGCAAGGTTGAGGATATTGACACAATTAAGCCTTCACCTTGCGCGTGTGAAACGATTGAATATAAAAAACGGAGCTTTCAATGGCTTGGTTAAAGAAAAATTCAAAAATTGCTCCGATTAATAATAATGAATCGGTTGGCAATCATGCAAAAATTAATAAGGTTAATCCATACGATTTTCAGGCGACATTTAAGCGGTTGGCTTGGTTGCTTCAAATTAGCATGTTTGCTAATATTGGTTTTATTATAACCATCATGGCATTGGGCATGGCGTTATATCAGGCTTATCCGTTAAAGCGAACGGAAATTGCGCTTGTTGAGCGCGTGCCTGCAAGCGATCAATTATTGCGAATTCAGCCTTTAAGCAAGGATATTGATGGCTTTCAATTATTAATGGAATCGGTCTCTAAAAGATTTGTTAAGAATTTACTTGAAATTGATAATATCACGCAAAAAGCGCGATTTGATGAGGTTTTTCCAATGATGGATTCCAAGCCTTTTAAAGAATTTAAGGAATCAAGGCTTGATAATCATGCGCTTGATGATTTTATTAAATCGGGCTTAATTCGCAACATTAATGTTGAGAGTTGCGACGCGCTGGCGGGGTTAAGCTATGGTGTATATAAATTTAGTTGTGAGCTTACCCAAATTGATACCAAGCAGATAAATAAGGTTGAGGTTTCGCGAAAAAATTTACGGGCTTATATCGCGTTTGTATTGCGCCCGAACGATGTTTTAGAAAAAGACAAATATCAAAATCCGTTGGGCATATTTGTAATAGAATTTTCACTTAAAGAAAGATTTTAACATGACAAAAAAACAACTACAATATTTAATATTATCATTATTTATGGCGCAATGTTTTAGTATACAAGCGCAAACGGCATTTATACCGCCTGCTGGTGCGCAACGAGGCAGTGATGTTGCGGCTGCACCTGTTGCGCCTGTGTCGGTTAGCAAAATTGAAAATGCAAAATCATCAGCACCTTCACAAGCGCAAAATATAGCACCTTCACAAGCGCAAAATATAGCACCTTCACAAGCATTGGCACAAAATTTAGCAAAACAGAATCCTGCACCTTTGCCCGCGCAAGGTCAAGGCTTGGTTAGCAATAATTACCCTCCTGTTGTTAATCAAGCCTTGCAACCAAAGACGATTAATGAATATGGTAAATTAACGCGCGCTTCGGGAAATAATCAAATTCAAAAGGCATGGGACGATGCAAAGGGAACTGATGGGGTTTTTGTGTATGAATGGTGCGATATATGCACCTATAAGATTGCCACGCGTGAATTTTTTATTACAAATATTGAATTGCCCAAAGATGAGGTTATTGAAACGATTGATGTCGGCGATAATTCGGCATTTCAAATTAAGCAAAGGTCGCCGTTTAGCATATCAATCAAGCCATTATTACCAAATATAGATAGTAATATTTTGGTTTTTACGGCAAAGAAAAATATTTATCCATTTTATGTCCGTGCCGAAGGCATTAATTCACCGAATATTCCTGATATGTTGGTTCGGATTAATGCGCCTGTTGAATTGAACAATATTAAAAAATCCGGGCGCGTTAATGTGCAAGATGATAATAAAATGCAAATTATTGATAAAACCACGGCGCAAAAATTAGCATTAAGCGATAGGCTTAGTAATAATCAAGAAAATTCATCAGTTAAGCAAAAGCCGTTAGAATTAAATTTTAATAAGAAATATCCGCAAGAGGCAAAATTTGATCCAAGCAAGATTCGTGGTTGGGAAGATTATACCTTAAAAGGCGATAGCGAATTAAAACCTGAGGCGGTATTTCGTGATGATTTTTTTACTTATATAAATTTTGGCAAGAAATTTAATGAAATTGATTTGCCCGTGGCGTTTGTTGTTAATGATGGCATTGATGAAAATGTTAATTCGCGGGTTTTAGGCACGACACTAATCATTGAATCCACGGCAAAAACTATCACTTTAATTAGTGGTAAAAAGTTTTTATGCGTAAAATATGAGGGTAAATAATGAGTTTTTTATGTGAGCTTGGCATTTCGTTATTTTGTGCAACTGTTCCAGTTGCGGATTTACCGCAAAAATTACCTGAAAATGATAAATCCGCGTGGGAATCTGGATTAAAAAAAACCGAAGAGGTCAAGCTGGTTGAACCCGTCAAACAAATTAAACTTAAAACTTCAAATAATATACAAAAATCTGTTGAAATACCGAAGGAAATTGAGAAAATAATTTATGTTGATAAACCTGTTGAAGTTATACGCGAAATTCCTGTTGAAAAGCAGGTTTTGGTATATCCAGAACCCGCACCGATACCTGATTTTTACACCGAACGATTAGCGAATATAGATTATTGGAATGATGATTTAGTTGAAATTAAGCCAAATAATAATATTCAAGGAAAATCACCCACGCAAGGCGAAATTGAAAAATCAGCAAATTTAAAACAATCAAAATATACTTCACCATCAGACAAGAGCAGCAATCCTGTGAATAATGATAATATAGTTACGCAAGACCGCTATATTAATGGTATTTTAGAAAATACGATTAATAGCCAAATTGCTGGTACGATTATCGTGCAAATTGCACAAAATGTTTATGGTTATCATGGGCGTAATATTTTAATACCTAAGGGTTCACGCATGGTTTGTTCGTATGAAACCGCGGGTGAGCAAGGGGTTAGTCGCCTGCAAGCAAAATGCAACCGAATTTTAATGGGTGAAACGCGCGCGGAGATAAATCAAATTGATTCTTCAATATCCGATGTGCAAGGCGCGGTTGGCATTGCGGGCGAAGTTGACAACCGATTTTATGAAAAATATGGGTTAGCTTTTGGTTTAGCTGCAATTTCGGTTGGCACGCGAATTGGCACAGCAACAATTGCGAATAAGGGCAGTAGTGGTAATAATCAAGGCACAAATAACACTAGCCCAATTAATCAGGCGGTTGATGATGGCGCAAAGGAATTATCGCAAAAATTCGGCGAAATATCCGCGCAAAGTTTGCAAGAATCGTTAGCCATTAAGCCAATTATTCGGGTGTCCAAAGGCACGCGTATACAAATTCGTCCAGCTAAAGACTGGATTATCACAACTAACTAAACAAGGGAGACAAAATGCAACTTACACAAGAGACTATTATCTGGATTAGGCAACTTGTTTGCGCAAATAAAGATGCGCCAGTATCAAAAATAATTACGCATTTTGAGCATGAAATTGAAGATGTTAACAATAAATTTACCATCGGGTCTGCAATTGAAAATTTAAATAATATGATTTTATGCAAAACTCACTCAATTCAATCAAAGGATAGAAAAATTCGGCTTTTGTTAAGCATAAATGGTTTGAAGTTGCAAGATTGCGTAAAGCCAAAGCTTATTTTGAGCTTAAAAAATTCACTATTAATAATATCGCAATTTACCCTGAAACCTTACAAAATTTATTAACTATTTTAGTTGATAATAAATTAACCTTACCAAAATTACCATAAAAAACAGGAGCTTACCATGGAAAATTTAAACTTAAATAAAAGCATAAAAAAACTTGAATATAGCATTAATAAATTTAAACATATGTCTCATTTGCTTAAATTAACAATATATATTGTTTTAGTGCAATTCATATTTTTTGCAATTTTGATTAATTTTACAAATTATGCAAATTCCCAAGAAGCGATAAATAATGAAATTGTTGAGGTTGCCCCCGTTCAAGATGCGGTGATTACCCAAGATATTCAAAATTTAAATTTAAAGATTAAGTCAAAAATACCGAATGCTGAAAAAATTACATTGGGCGCATCGGTGCGTAAAACTAATAATAACAAAAGCGAAGTTGTGTTAAATTCAATCAGCGCGGGCGATAAATCCAAGGATTTAACCAATTATGATTTTCGCGCGTTAATTGATAATTTAAGCGTGAAAACTGGTGAGGCAGTTAAATTACCATTTAATCAGGATGTTTTAAAAAATATCATTTCGGAATTATTAGCCATTGCGCCACAAATTGAACTACAAAGCAATTTACCAAGCCTAGCGGCAAAATCTGGTTCTGGTGGTGGTTTATCAGAAAACGGCGGGGCGAACGCTTTACCAACCATTGCGCCCTTAGCAACCACAACACCGAAGAAAATCACTTATAAAACTATTGCTGATGGTTGTCCGATAAGAGTTGATATTTCACAAAATAAGGCAATACAACAGACAAAATTAATTACATTGGAAGATGGTGTTGAAACAAATACCGCGGATTGCGCGGATTCCGCGTTGAGCTTTATTATTGAAAAATCATATCAAGGGTGCACAGATTTTATAAGTAATGGTGTTGCAAACCCAAGATTTCGGCAAAAATATACAAATGCCACGGGCGATACAAAATATTTAGGCGAATGCGCGATTGACGCTGAAAAAACATTTAAAATTACTGAGGATTTTACAAGTTGCGGGGTTAGTGTTGATACAGCCACGCAAAAGGTTATTCGCAAAAGCCGTAAATACTATAATGATTTAAACGGCAACCCTGTTGAAGTGTCTGCCTGTGCTAATTCATCACAAACAATTGCTATGACAAAATTTGCTGGTTGCCAAAGCCCTAATGAATTCCCAAGTCTTATGAATGAAATCGCGGATGTTTGGGAATATATGATTGATGGCACGACGCAACGGGTTGGTGCGTGTCCAGTTGTTGAAGTCCGCGTTGATACGGCAAGCTGTCAAAATCGGGTTGATTATTCCCAAGCCAAAGTTTTCTTGCAAGAAAAAAAGCAAGCTTTTGTGGGCAATAGCAAAGTCAAGGAAACTGCCTGTGCAGATTCGGCAAATTTCTTTGCCATGACAAAATCTTTTGATGGCTGTTCTGATGTATTAAACACGGCGGGCGGGATTGCGAACCCAAGGTATAAATGGAAATATGCGAACTCCACGGGGGCAATTCAAACCTTAGGCGAATGCACGATTGACGCTGAAAAAACATTTAAAATCACCGAGGATTTAAGCAGTTGCGGGGTTGAAATTGACGCGGTTTTAAACAAAGTATGGGTTAAATCAAAAAAATCTTACAATGATATAAACGGCAACCCTGTTGAAGTGTCGGCTTGTGCCAAGTCGGCGCAATCGGTTGCGTTGGCAAGCACGGCTTGCACGCTCAAAGAGGGCTATCCAGTCCCAAGTCAAGCGATTGGGTTTAAAAAAACCTATTCTTATCAAGGCTCTGAATTTATTTATGAATCATGTCCAGTTATTGATTACACTGAAACCGTGGGTAATTGCGCGGTTAGGATTGATAGTAATAATAATCAAGTATATAAACAAACCACTAAGCAAGCTATAATGAATAATAAGGTCGTTTCACAGACGCCATGCGCGGATGCTGACCCTGCTATACAATATCAAATATATAAATCATATAGCGATTGCACGGTTAAAAAAGATATTGTGAATAATGTTATTATTCCAAGGTATAAGACATTTTACTTAGAAAATAATGCACAAAAAACAATCATTAACGATACATGCACCGATGATAGCGAAATTAAGCATAATATTGTTGAGGATTTTGCAAGTTGCGGTGTTTTGGTGGATTATGATGCAAATGTTGTTCGGCGTAAATCAAATACATATTATTATAATTTAGACGGCAATAGGCATGATATTGATAGTTGCGCGGTGTCTGCCACTGCGCCAACTATGGCATTATCGGTTGATACTGAACCTTGCTCGGTTTTTGATGATTTTACCTTAAATAAATCATTCCAGCAAGAAGCCTTAACCTATATTTTTAATGGGCAAAAATTCCAAGCGCGCGGGTGTCAAAATTCAAAAGCGCTTTTTTGGAATCACGAGAAATTTAAATTAAACGAATCGGGCAATTTGCTTTGTTCGGTGGGTAAATCACCACTGGGCGACGCTGTTATTATATTTTATCGCACGGGTTATATCCGCGATGGCGTTAAAAAATATATAACACAATGCAATGCAAGTGAAACCGAAACGGCAATTGAAACCACGATGGACGGGTGCATTGATATGAATCAGTGGCTTCATGATTTTAATGCTGGTTTTACCCGTTCCCGGACGCGAACATTTTTTAATTTAGACGGCACGCGAAAATATTTAACAAATTGTGCAGATGGCACGCAAACTTTTAATCATACTTATCAGTTGCAATCATGGCAATTTCAAGACGCAAGCTTGAATAATTACCCATTATATCAAGTTTACATCACGGTTGCGGGGGTTAGGTATAACCTTAAAAACAATCATATAATATCAGGGGCAATTGCGCAACCTTATCAATTAGTGTCTACGGCGGTTATTGACGCGCCCGCAAATACTTTTACATATCAAGGTTGCACTAAAACAATTCCCCAAATGAATCAAGGCACTTATCGGCGCGGTGATAATTCGTTATATGTTGCGCCCGGCGTAACCAACGGCACGAATCGTTCTGTTTATGCGTGTATTTCCCAAAATATTAGTGTTAGCAACCCTTACGGCACGGCAAGCTATAATTCGCAAAATGGTATTGTTAGCTTGATTAATAATAATTCGGGCGCCGATTTATTGCCAAGTGGCTCTTCGGTTTATCGCAAATTCCAATTTAATTATGTTAAATCGGGGCAAACCATCGCATCATCTCCAATTAACGCCTTGACTAAATTTTCTATAGGTAGCAATTGGGGCATTGCTTGGGGTTGTGGCGATAGCAATGGTAATGGGGCTTACGGCACTTCGGCAACATATGCTCTTTGTAATAGTGCGCAAACTCCAAGCATGAATCCTTATACCTACTCTATTACCTTAGGGCAGGCGTGGCTTCGTGATGATAATCAAGTTATTTACGGATTCTAAATATGCAATATGAATCATTAAATCCGATAATGAAGATGCGATTAGAGCATATATTTGATTATATTTCTGAAAAAGATATAATAGAATTTCGTATGAATAAACCGCACGAAGTTATCATTGACAAGCGCGGGGTTGGTTTAGTCCAAGAAGTTAATGAAAATTTAACGACAAAATATATATGGTCAATTAGCAAATTATTTGCTAATCGGTATAATATAGATTTTAGTGAGGCTAAACCGCAAATATCATGCGTAATGCCTTATTTTAACCATCGGTACGAAGCGGCTTTTGGGGCTTCGGCGCAAAATGGCATATCATTAGCCGTGCGCTGTAAGCACAAATTTATTCCTGAATGGGATATGCTGGTTCCTGATGTTCGTGTGCAAGAATTTCTTAAATCAAGAATGTTATTCGATGATAATATTATTATATCGGGAAGCACAAACACGGGAAAAACTACTTTATTAAATAAATTAATATCTGTTTTACCCGAACATAAACGGGTTATAGCCGTTGAGGATACGCCAGAGGTTGACATTACAAAATTTTGGAATGGCAAGAGCTTGCTTGCATCGCGTTCTGAAAATTCTGGTCAAGAGGGTTTAATGACATGGGAAGCAATAACAAATCATTTAAACCGAATTACGCCTGATAATATTATATTTGGCGAAATTAGCACAACTAATACTTTCCCTGCCCTTAATGCATTAAACACGGGCAATAAAGGCTTTATGTGCACAATTCACGCGGAATCACCTGAGCAAGCAATTTTTTATAAATTTGCCATGAATTTAGAATGGGGCGGTCGCAAGATTGAAAATATTGGCAAATATTTAAGCGATTTGATTGATTTGGTCATTCAAATTAAAAGGAACGATAAGGGAGTTCGGCAAATTACGGATTTATATTTACCAAAAACACAAACATATCTTTACAAAAATGGAGTTTTCAATGAATCAGCAATTGCAGCATAATATAATATCAATTATATTAGCGATAATATCGGTTATTGCCATATATTATATATGGCGATTTAATGGATTTGATGCCCGTTATAGTGAAAATATAATTTATTTATTTAAATATATGGCAAAGGAACGCACCGTGCCAACATTTATATATTTACCACTGCTTTTGCTAATAATTCCTACAATTTATATTATTTATAGCCATTTAAATTTATCGGGGATTGATCATTTAAATGTTCATGGCGATTCAAGGTGGGGTGGTTTTACTGATTTAGAAAAGGCAGGCTTAGCTGTAAGTGATTTTCCGAATGAGTTATTAAATCATAAAAAAGAAAATGACGGGGTGGTTGTCGGTGGGTATAAAACATTATTCGGCAAAATTAAATTAATATTCCACAACGGACCCGAACATATGATTTGCTTTGCGCCTTCGCGCTCGGGTAAAGGCGTATCAATTATTATTCCATCTTTGCTTTCGTGGGTAAAAAATTCAGTTTTGGTGCTCGATATTAAGGGCGAAAATTACGGGTTAACTTCGGGATTTCGTGCCAAAATGGGGCAAAGAATTATTAAATTTGAACCAACCAACCCAAAAGAATGCAACCGATTTAATCCTTTGGCTGAAATTCGCTTTGGCACGCCCAATGAATTTGCTGATGTGCAAAATATATCCATGATGATTATTGATAGTGAAGGCAAAGGTTTAGGCAATGATTATTGGGCAAATAGTGGCTGGATTTGGATGACAACGGCAATTTTACATTGTTGCTATCGGTGGCGATTAGAAAAAAATACTATGCCATCTTTGGCGGATGTATATAATTATATCAATCCAGACTCCGCGGGCGGTGATTCT
The DNA here is from genome assembly GCA_965262605.1 of Alphaproteobacteria bacterium. Lineage (GTDB taxonomy): Bacteria > Pseudomonadota > Alphaproteobacteria > JASGCL01 > JASGCL01 > CBDHFN01. The sequence continues at coordinate 1,612,185 of CBDHFN010000003.1, forward strand.
GGCGGCGGTTTAACCCAAATTTTGCAAGATATGATGGAATATGACCATCAAAATGCTTTTATTAATGATAATATTAAACGCGGTGCTGGGGCTTTATTGGCAAAGGCAGAACAAGAACGCTCGGGCGTGCATTCTTCAGGTTCTGTCAAATTGGGTTTATTCATTGAGCCAACGGTTGCCAAAAACACGGCAACATCTGATTGGACTATTGACGAACTTATGGACGGCGATAAACCCGTATCATGTTATTTAATTGTTCCGCCATCTGATATTATACGCTTAAAGCCATTAATTCGGATTATCCTTACTCTTTTAATTACTAAACGCACGGCAACCATGGATTTTTCGGGTGGCAAGCAAAAAAACCCTTATAAATACCGATTATTGCTATTATTGGACGAATTTACTTCAATAGGTAAAATTGAAATATTTGAAAAAGCCATTGGTTATATTGCCGGATATGGTTTAAAAACATATGTAATTATACAAGATTTAAACCAATTATATAAAGAATATACTAAGGATGAAGCAATTACCAGTAATTGCCATGTTCAGGTTGCGTTTGCACCGAACACGGTGCCAACCGCGGAATATTTACAAAAAAGATTGGGCGATAGGACGATTCAATTAAAAAATATCTCTACTTCGTCCAGTAAATCCGGAACAAGCACAAGTATTTCTTATCAATCACACAAAGTCCCGTTGTTAAATACCGCGCAAATTATGCAATTACCAATGGGTAAAATGCTAACAATGATTGCTAAAAATCCACCATTATTATTAAACCAGCCATTTTTTTATAAAAATAAAATTATGGTTAAGCGGACGCAAATACCCGCCGTTTTTAATGACCAAGAAGCAACTGCGTTTAAGGTTCATGAAGGCACTATACCAACAGAATTACCCGCCGATTCATCGGTTGATAATAAACCCGTAACAACCAATTAACAAGGAGAATATCATGATTGGAAACTACATTGAATTTAGCCAAGCCTTAGCCAATAAAGAAAATTTAAATCCGAACGAATTTGAAGATTTAATTAATTATTTCGCGAATATGTCGGCAGAAGATTTTGAAAAATATTCAAAAGAACATGCCCAAGCGAACCGCGACTTAACCAGTGAGCTTGCGGGCGTTTTTCTTCTTGAAGCTGAATCTGAATATTATGAATCTGCAAACCCTGATGAAGCTTTAGAAGTGGATCCAGAATTAGCGGATTTAATGGGTGCTTTACCCGAAGACGCAATTAATTTTGATGATATTCAATTATCATTAAATATTGCTGCTTAATAACCATTATAAACAACCAAACAAAGGAAAAATATCATGTTTGAAAAATTCGTAAAAACAATTAAAAATGGCACTTCTTTTTTACATAAAAATGAAGTCGCCGTGCAACCATTTAATCCCATCACTGGCAAGGAATTTAATGAAATTAACGATTTCAAATTAACGGCTGAAAATCGTCCTGACCCACGCTGGATGACGGCAAGCCAACTTGTCCAAGCGGGTTATGCACTAGAACCTAACGCAAGACCCGTTGATTTATCCTATTTTATCACCGAAGAAAAAGGTGTAAAATTGGATTCGCCCAAATTAATTAAAGCCCAAGTTTACAACGGCGCCGATATTATGGGGCTTGAAAAATTTGATTTACAAGAAGAAAAAGGCAGATGGGTTTTAGAGTCAAAAATCAATGAAAAAGATATGCTTAAATCAATTTCAAGTGCTGGTTTAAAATTTGATAATAGCATTGATGGTCAAAAAAAATTACAAGCAATTGTCCAATTGGCAACTTTTTATCACAACCGAAAAAATTTCCATAAACAAGACCCGATTAAAACAACTGATGGTTTTGAAATTATGCTCGGCGATAAATCAACAAAATTTGCAAACGAAGCAGTAATGAAGGCTGCTATCAAATTAGCCTCAAGCTTTCAAGACCTTTACGCATCAATGGAATATAAAAAAATACAAGCAAAAAATAATTTTCCAGCTGGCGATAAGTCTGAAAAAGAATTACTCAAAAGTCTTGATAATGTCAAAAATGATTTTGATAAATTTCAAAATGTTCGTCAAAAAATTGAATTAAGCGAGGATAAAGCCATGCAAAATATACCCGAAAAAATCTATGTCAAAGCAGATTTTCAAAATAAAGATTTAGCCAAATCGCAAGGTGCCGCTTGGGATAAAGAAAAAAAATCATGGTTTGTCGCACCTAATAACGATAAAATTGATTTTAAAATTTTTCCTAAACATACGCCTGAACCTGTTATTGAACCATCGGTATTATTCAAAGAAGAAGCCGCAAAAAAAGGTTTAATTATCGATGGCGAATTAACCATTGGTAAATCCACGCGTTGCGCGGTTGAAGGCGATAAACCAGGGAAAAAATCGGGAACATACATTTATCATGAAAATGGTGTGCCAAATGGTGTAATTACCAACTTTAAAACTGGTGAAATTGGGCAAAAATGGATTAAAACTAATCAATCAAAGCTTAGTGGCGAACGAAAAATTGAAAATCCGAAACATGCTGAAATTCAAGCCAAAAATAATGACAATCGAATAGCGATTTATGCACAAAAAGCCAAGCAGGCGTTTGCAATTATTGCTGACAAGGCAAAAAATTATGCTAAATCAATGAATGATCATCCGTATTTACAAGTAAAAAATATTAAACCTTACGGTATTAAAATTGACAAAGGCAACGAAGAATTTCCGCGCAATTCCTTAGTAATTCCAATTCATAATATCAAGGGCGAAATTAGGTCGATTCAATTTATTGATTCCGAAGGCAAAAAAACTTTCATGAAGGATGCCGAAAAATCCGGAAATTTCAATTTGATTGATTCAAATGCAAAATTTGACATCAAACCAATTGATAGAAAATATAATGATATTATCATTTGTGAAGGTTATGCAACTGGCGCATCATTACACGAAGCAACGGGTAAACCTGTGGCTGTGGCATTTGACGCGACAAATTTAAGCCGTGTTGCTGAAAATATCCGTGGTGCATATCCGAATGCTAATTTAGTAATTGCGGCGGATAATGATTTAAGCAAAGAAATCAATGTTGGTTTAATTAAAGCGCATGAAGCAGCACAAAAAGTCAATGCCACGGTTAAAGCACCAAATTTTACCAAAGAAGAAGTCGCCAAAGGATTAAGCGATTTTAATGACTTGGCTAAGACACGGGGCATTGCGGCGATTAATCAAGAATTACGCGGTGCTTTCCCGCTTAAACAACCCGCTATAAGCGCAAATAAAACGGCGCAAATGTCGGTTGCTTAAACCATCACAAACTCAACAGGGCGGGCTTAATAGCTCGCCCTTTTTTTATTGAAATAATCGGTAATTTATGTTATAAAATAAATATATTTTAACCAAAGGAGTTTAATATGACAAACGCACAACTCAAAAGACAACCATGGGACTTAACCGATGAGGAAATGGCTCATAATAACTTTCATATTAATAAATTAATTGAAGCTAATGAAGCGAATGATGAGGAAGCACGATTTTTTCATCAATCCAAAATTCTGAATGCACCTGACACTTTGATGAATTTTAAAATTTATCGGGGTTCTCAATGGATTTTAGATAGAAAATTAGATATTACATTAGCAAATAGAAAGTTTGGCAATGACTGGTTATTTAGATAAACTTGATAATTGGCTTGCTTTTGAAAATAATTCTAAACTTGCTTTAAATCCTCTTGCCGAAGCATATTCGCAAAAGCAAATTGTCAAGGTTTTGCAGGCGATTTATAAAACGTGCGATATAGATATGATAATGTCGGCTGAAAAGGCAATTAATATTCATGAATTGCAATATTATACTAATTCAAAACCCATGGAATCAAGTATTAAACAGACTTTAACGAGTATAGAGATTACGAATAAATTGATTGATGTTATACACAACAAGCCAGATGAGTATATAATACGCGCTAAATCATATGAAGAAGCCAAAAATAAAATTGGCGATTTACCCAACGATGAGGCAAGGCAATTTTTTAAAGCACAATCAACACGATTTGTTAATTTAAGTAAAGCACCGCTTAGCACCGATAAAAAAGCCACCATAGAAGCGCGTAAAATTAATATCCGCCTCGCGGGGGAGATTTATACCGATATGCAAAAAAATGTGCTTGGCATTCAAAATACAAATAGCCCTAAACAAAAAATTATATCATTATGATTAAAGCATCGTCAAATAAGAAAAATAGAAAATTTCTAATCAAGGCAAATGATAACGAACTTGAATATTTAAAAAATTTAGCTGCTGCTTATAATATTTCAAGAGCCGAACTTATTCGCCGTTTATTCATGAATGAACCAATGCCCAAACCCAACGAAGATATTAAAATATTACAAGAATTTCGTTCGGCAATTGTAAAAACAAATGCCGATTTAGCGCGTCTGGGTAATTTATTCAAACTGGCGATTGAAACCCTTGATGACCATAAAAAAGCCGAACCATTGGTGCAAATATCGCGCGAAATTGCCATGCAACACGCATTACTTAAATCACAAATTAACCAAATACCGAATTTTAAATAATGATTGCCAAACAAATTATTAAAAAAGCAAATATTAAGGGCAGTTTTGGTGGTTTAGCGCGATATATTGCGGATGCGCCTGATAAGGGTGAAAAATTAGAATATTTATATTCACAAAATTTATACATGTCCCAAGAGGATTTACACGACATTAATTTTGAACTTGAAAATCTAAACGAAACGATTATAGAAGCCGAGATGTTTCAAAGCTTCAATAATTCCCCAAATACTACTGATAAAAATTATCACCTGTTAATATCATTTCAAGAAAATGAAAAACCAACCTTAGCCCAAGTAAGAGACATTGTTAATGAGTTTTCTAACGATTTAGGTTTTAAAGACCACCATAGGCTAGTTGCGTGCCATGCAAATACTGATAACTTTCATATTCATGTCGCAATAAGCCGTGTGCACCCTGAAACTTATAAAATGCATTCACCATTTAGGGATTTCGTAACAATGGCAAGAACCGCGCGAAGAATGGAATTAAAGCATGGTTTCAAAGTATCAAAAGGCATGACGGATTCACTTGAAAATAATAAAACGAAAATCAAAAATATATCTGATGACATAGAAGCTAACACTTGGCAACAGAGCTTTTATAGCTATTGCCAAGAAAATAAGCCTGCATTGCAAAAATTAATAAATACGGCAAAAAATTGGCAAGAAGTGCATGAAGGTTTTAATGAATTGGGCTTACATATAAAAAAGTTTGCTAATGGATTAGTTATTTGTGATAATAATTCAACAAAAGGTATGAAAGCGTCAAATTTGGGGCGGGAATTTTCTAAAAATGCCCTTGAAAAACGATTTGGTCAATTTGAACCATTAATAAAAATTGATAAAACCAAAGAAAAAAAGCGCTTTGAAGAAAAACCATTAACTAAACACCCAAAAACCAAAGAATATTTTCAAAAATTCAAGGAACGCACTAAAAAATTGGGGGTTTCATCAAAAAAACTTAAAGAAGCGGGCATTTTCAGCGGGAATAATTTTAAATTATTTCTTGAATATTTAATGATGGACGGCGATATATTAGCCATGGCTATCATGAATTTTCACAAACAAACGCTTGGGCTTGGCGTATTAAAAAATCTATAAATTTAAAATACTTATCCAATTTTATTAAAATTTAAATTCAAGTTTATGGCAGGTTTACCCTGCCGTAATTTTTGCCGTTTATTTCATTCGTTGAGCAGTTTATCTGCGAATAAGATTTTTTCGCAAGAAAAAACAAGATTATAGGTATATACCTATAACTATCTTGCCACTAAAAAATAAAGTAAATTAAGGTTATTTAAGGTTATTTTACGATTGATTGTAAAAAATTAAGGTTATTTAAGGTTATTTAAGGTTATTTAAGGTTATTTAAGGTTATTTAAGGTTATTTAAGGTTATTTAAGGTTATTTAAGGTAATTTCTATATTTATCAATGATTTATAAGGCATAAAATTATTTATTTTAGTCTTGATTTAAGCCGTGAATCCTATATTTATAATGAAAATTATTAAGGTAAAATTATGAATATTGTTATTTATGCCCGTTATAGCTCGGATTTGCAAAATGAAAAGTCTGTCGATGACCAAATTTTATTATGCAAGGAATTTATTGTTAAAAATATTCCAGATGGAAATTTGGTGCGAATATTCTATGACAAAGAAAAATCTGGTTCTGACAATAATCGTGAAGGAATTAATGACTTATTACAATTTATTAAAAATAAAAATAATGCTATAAAATATATTATTTGTGAAGACATTTCAAGAATTAGTCGGTCAATTTCGTTCATGGGTGGATTTTATGAAATGTGCGAATTTTACAACATAAAAATTAAAACGATTTTAGAGGGCGATATAAACGAAATACACATCGGCTTAAACGGCACAATGAATGCATTTCAATTAAAATCATTAAAACAAAAAATATTACGCGGGCATTCTAGCCGTGCGCGTGAGGGGCGAATAGTCGGTCTCAAATATGGTTATGATTTAGATTTTAAGGTTGATGAGAAAAATCGCCCAATATTAGGTTATAGAAAAATTAATGACGCACAGGCATCAGTTATTAAAATGATATTTAATGATTTTGCAAATGGAATATCAATCTCGGGAATTGTTAAAAAATTAAATAATTTAGGCATTAAATCGCCATCGGGCAGTATTTGGCGCATTAATAATATATTATCGAGCGTTAAAAGACAAGAAGGGATATTACTATCGCAAATTTACCGCGGGCATTATATATATAACCGAACTTTACAAAAGATTAATCCGCAAACAGGGCATAAACATGTCGAAATTAAGCCCAAAGAGCTTTGGATTGAAAAAGATATACCAGAGCTTAGAATAATTGATGAAGAGACATGGGCGCGCGTGCAATATCGTATTTTGCATGAAAAAAATATTCGTAGCAAGCTTTTAGAAAAAAATAGCCCGATTCAGCGAATAATTTCATTTCCTTTAACATATTTAGTATATTGTGGCGCGTGTAATAATATTATGAACCGCGCTCACGAAAGCAGATATATGTGTTCATTCGCAAGATTAAATAAATTAGTTTGTCAAAATACCCGCACAAAAACCGATTTAGAAATTATTAATAAAACAATTGAATTTATCGAAAATAACATAGATATAAATAATATGATCAATATTATTAATGAATATTATTTTAATTTAGAAATTGAAATTAATGTATTATTAAATCAAATTAAAATTAATAATTTAAGTCTTAATGAAGCCTACGATTTATTACGACTTGGTTTAAATAAAGAAAAGTTTATGATTGACAAAATAAATTCATTAATGAAAAATATTAGTGATGATGAGCTTAAAATAAAAGAATTGGATTTATTAAAAAAATATAAACCAATAAATTCCGAATTTATTCATGAAAAAATTATATTTGGATTAAAAAATATTATAGAAAATATTCATGATCCAGTTCTTGCCAAGCCAATAAATCAAATTTTAAAATGTTTTATAGAAAAAATAACATTATATCCAATAACTACCAAAGCCCAAGGCTCAAATATTGTTGTTTTAATGAAAAATGATATAAATTATTTTACCGCTTATATCACTATTTCAAAATTATGGTAAATCATTATCGATTTTATTAGCATATTCAATAACCCACGCGGCGCGGGCTTGTTAAAAAAATAATTACAAAGTAATTACAAAAAACCCTTAAAAATCAATTTGAGTTTGGATTTTCACAAAAATCAAAAATTGAAATTTGTTTTAATTTCATATACATATCATCACTTGCGTTTTTCTTTTCGGCAATAATTTTATTATTCATTTCTTGAATTTTTTCAATAGAAAATGGCAAGTTATACTTCACCGACCGCAAATTGCGTAAAGTGTTATAGTTATAGCCATGCCTTAAAGCAAAAGCTTTTAAATAACCATAACCTTTAGTTAATTCAATAAATCTCTTTTGCTCGCGCATTAATTTACTTTGTTTTTCACTCATTACCTTGTTCCTTTCTGTTTTACAATGCTGGCTTGAATTTGAAATTTTATAATGTTATTGTGTTTTTTAGTTGCGGACGGGATTTTACCAGAACCCCGCCCGCTTTCCCCTACAACACTTAAACACATAGGAGAATTCTGATGTTGAATGATAAATTTGATATGGTCATTATAGTTGTGATAATGTTTGCATCCATTATTACTGCCATAGCTATTATTAGGCATAAATTGAAAATTTATTTTGAATCGCACCCGATACAAAAAATTATTATTGTTAGCATTATTGGAACAATAATAATTATTGGTTCTATCATTTATTTTAAATGGAATACTTGCACTCAACATAATTCAATTCCTTTGTTTACTAAAATTTGTAATTTTATTTAATAAATTACAAATTTTAAAATTAAATTTGAAATTCATTAAAGGGCTGATATTTAATGATAATAATATAGTAATGCCAATATAAAGCATTACTATAACAACCACATAATCAAAAAATTCGCCTACTAACTTCTCAAAAAATTCAAAATATTGTTCGGTTATTTGAATTTGAAAGAGCAAAATTGAAAATATTAAAAATAATAATATCGTTATAATTATTAATAATATGTTTGTAAAAAAATTATTCATTGTTTTTCTCCTGTTTTAAATCAAGTAATTCTTGCTTTAATTCCTTAATATTTTGAATTAAAGTCGGTAATTGTTCATCAATTTTATGAATTTTAACAATACTATCATTAATTTTTTGCTCAAAATTTGAATAACCCAAGCAAAACTTTAATAAGTCGTAAGTAAATTTAATATTTAGCATTAATTTCTCCATGTTCATAAATAATATTAATTGCATCGCGCAAATGTTTTTTAGCAACCCGCGGGTTTTTAGCAATCGCTTTAATCGCCTGCTTAAAATGATTTTGCATTTCATTTTGTTTTTCTTTGTTCAGTTTAATTTTAGTCATTTTTTCCTCCTGTTTTAATGAATTTAATAGATTTAATTTGTTTGTTTTCTGATTGAAATTTATGCAAAAATTCTTGATAAATTCTAGAAAATATTAAAATTTCATCGGCACTGGCGCGTAAAATCAAGCAACCATTAACCATGCCCAAGGGTTTTATTTCATGGAATTTCTTTGATTTATCAATGCCTAAATTATATAAAAATTGGGATTTTATTAATCTAAATTGTCTTGCAATCCGCGCGTCCAACGGCGGCGGCGAATCCTGCACAAATTGGCGAATATCATCGGGCGCGGTTAATGCGCAAATTTTATGATGGTCATTATTTTTATTATCAATATCTTTTAGTTTTCTTGCCTCCCTGTATTGATTTAAATCCTCGCGCAAATTAAAGCAATTAAAGCCTTTTATTAAAAATTCTTGTTGCTGGGCTTTGGTTGCTTTCCACCGAAGCCACGCAAAAAATGCGCTTGGCTTTTCAATTTTACGGCTGCCAAATTTATTATACCAATAAACCGAAATTAAGCATAATAACGATAATTTCGGGTTATGCACCATCGCGCGCGTCAAATCAGCTTGCTTAATACCTAATTCTTGCGCCATCGCGTCCAGCGGTGCGATTAAAATTGCTTCTTTAATTTCTGAGCACTGGTCAATCGTGGCTTCAATCAATTTTTCTTGTGAAATTAAAAAATCAGTATTATCAACCTTAGATACTTCTGATTTATAATTATTATTTAAATTTAAATTATTATATCTGTGAATCAAATTTGATTCAGCGGCGGGCTGGCTTTTAACCTCACTTTCACGATAATAATTATCCAGCATTTTTTTTGATTTTTTAGTCAAAATATAATAATTTGCCGTCTGAATATTTCCACAAAAATTATTGACAACATCTATTAATTTGTTCTCTATGGCATAATTTACCGCGCGCCGTGCCGAAGCAGGCGATACTTTACAACATAGCGCGATATATTCCAGTGCGACTTTTATTTGTCCGCCATTTAAGTAAGTTTGTTGCATTAAATACGCAAGCGCGGTTAATTGCTTAACCGAACCCATAATTTGCGCATTACCTAAATTAGCCATCAAAGCGAACTTTATTTTATGTATGTCGTAATAGTTAAACAAAGAAAGCTGGGTTTCCTTGCACGAATTGCCGTCAGAACGGCTTGCGGGCGTTATAGTCATTGTTTTCTCCATTAAATGAAGAAAGGCAAATTTAAGCAAAAAAATACCGACAAAATGCAAAAAAACACTTGACAATAATTTCCCGTTTGCTATAATACCCATATATTAATAAGGGGTTGCTTATTTTATAGCATTCCAGAAAAGCCCAAGACGCCAATCTTGGGTTTTTTATTTTAAATTTTTAATTAGTTGCGTGTTTTAAATTAAAAATGCGCAAAAAATCCCCTTTCGTCAAAATATTTATTGACAAACCACACAATCCATGTTAGCTATAAATGGATTCTTAAAAAGAATGGAGGGTGTAGGGGGAATCGAACCCCCGACAGGCTGATTAAGAGTCAGCTGCTCTACCGACTGAGCTATACACCCTTTGGATATTATGAGTAAACTACCAATTATATATTGTCAATGATTTTTATTGCATCGTTATATTAAAGATAAAATTTCCAATAAATACGGATAAAAAAGAAAATAATGGCAAATAATTCTAAACTACTAAAAAAATAGTAAAAATAATTTTTTTTGGTTGCAAAAAGCAATATTTTATCATATAGAATCGCCATGACTTACCCCATCATGATTGAGACATTGCGAAGCCCGTTATTAATTGGGCATAGCGAGGTTATTTGGCAAAAATCGCGTAATTTATTAAAGCGATTTACAAAAATTTCTGTCTTGGTTGATGATATTGAAAAAACGCCAAGCCGTTGGCATGATGCAGAATATGAATTAATTAAAAAATCAAAAAATTGGCAAAAAATCATTAAAAATCATAGTTTAATCGTTATTGAACCTTGTGATTTAGCCAAAGAATTATTTATCTTATCGCAAAATCAGAATTTTCTTCTTAATGTCATTGATTGCAAGGAATTATCTAATTTTTCTTTTGCAAGTTTTGTGGATAAATATCCGCTTACCATTGCCATTGGCACAGAAAATACCGCCCCCGTTTATGCAACTTATATTCGCGGTATGCTTGAAGCCACCCTGCCCCAAAAAGTCAGTGAATTATGCGCATTTGCTGGCGCATATCGCGATAAAGTCAAGAAAAAATTTGCCAGCATCAGCGAACGGCGATTATTTTGGCAAGATTTTTTTGCAAGCTCCATCAGCGAATATATTGACAATGATAAATTGCACCAAGCCCACGAATTTACCGAAAATTTACTGAATAAATCAAAATTTACCCATGAAATTACTTATATTTATCAAGATAATCCCGATAATTTAACCATGGGCGAATTTAAACACTTGAAACGCGCCGATTTAGTTATTTTTTGCGAAAAAATGCCCGAAATTGAAAATTTATGCAGACGGGAAGCTGAAATAATTTATGGGCTTGATACAAGCAGATTGCCATTTTTTCATCATAAGAAAATTGTCATTTGCGCACCCGCGCATTATATTAATGCCCCAAATTTTCACCATCAACCCCCACAACCAATTTTAAATTGAGAATAATATTATGACCAAAAGAACCAAAGGCACAATTACCGTAATTACCGCCAATCAACTTCACGATGGCAAAATTGTTTATTTAACGGCGCAAGGCTGGCATACGAATTTACAAAATGCCTGCGTCGCCTATACCGAAGATGAGTTAAACAATTTAATGAATAACGCCAAACAATCAATTGATAAACAAGAAGTTGTTGCTGTATATGAATTTTCTGTAGAACTTGAAGGTTCAAAAATCAACCCCATTACTATGCGTGAAAAAATCCGCGCTGGCATCACTAAATTAGCGAGCTAAAATGTATCAATACACCACCCAAGACCAAGATTTTTTGAAAAATCGCGTTGCTGAATTTCGCGACCAAGTCAACCGCCGTTTATCGGGCGAATTATCCGAGGACGAATTTCGCCCTTTTCGTTTAATGAATGGATTATATTTGCAATTGCACGCTTATATGTTGCGCGTGGCAATTCCATATGGCATATTAAACTCCACACAACTTAGGGCTTTGGCGCATATTGGGCGCAAATATGATAAGGAATACGGGCATTTTACAACCCGTCAAAATATCCAATTTAATTGGATAAAATTATCACAAATGCCTGATGTGTTGGAATGTTTGTATAAAGTTGACATGCACGCGATTCAAACCAGCGGCAATTGCATTCGCAATGTCACCACCGATCCTTTTGCAGGCTTAGCAGAAGACGAAGTCGCCGACCCTCGCCCTTGGGCAGAAATTCTTCGCCAATGGTCTACGCTTCACCCAGAATTTTCATTTTTGCCGCGCAAGTTTAAAATCGCCATAACAGGTTCGCCCAATGACCGCGCCGCCATTTATTTTCATGATATTGGCTTGCAATTGGTTGAAAATAATCAAAAAGAAATTGGCTTTAAAATCATCGTGGGTGGTGGGCAAGGACGCACGCCTTTTATCGGTAAAGTGATACGCGAATTTTTACCGCAACATGATTTATTGCCGTATATAGAGGCAATTTTGCGCGTGTATAACTTATATGGCAGGCGCGATAATTTATATAAAGCCCGCATTAAAATTTTAGTGCATGAAATCGGTATTGACGCATTTCGTCAAGCCGTTGATGAAGAATGGTTGGCAATGAAAGATACGGCTTTTGATTTAGATGCGCGTATTAAAAACAAAATAATTGCGGATTTTGCGATTCCCCCTTTGCAAGCCAAGCAATATACCCCCGCAAACTTAACCAAGCAAATTCAAGAAAATCCAGATTTTGCCATTTGGTATAAGGCAAATGTCAGTAATTGCAAAGCCAATGATTATGCCATGGTTACGATAGTCTTAAAAGACAAAAACCGCATGCCCGGTGATGCGACAAGCGATGAAATGGATAAAATCGCCGATTTAGCCGACAGATATTCGCAAAGCGAATTACGAGTTTCATATGTGCAAAATTTAGTATTACCACGCGTGCATCGCAGTGATTTATTGAATTTATTTCAAGATTTACAAAAAATCGCGCTTGATACTGGAATGCGCGACCATGCAACCGATATTATTTGCTGTCCGGGTTTAGATTATTGCAATCTAGCAAACGCAAGATCATTGCCATTGGCATCGGCAATCACGCAAAAATTCCATAATGCAAAAATTATGGGCGATATTGGCAATTTACGCATTAATATGAGCGGTTGTATTAACGCTTGCGGGCATCATCACGCTGGGCATATTGGCGTGCTTGGCGTGGATAAAAAAGGGGTTGAAGCATATCAAATTACGATTGGTGGCAACCCCGATGCGTCCGAAAAATTCGCCCCGTCAATTGGTGAAATAGTCGGTAAATCTGTGCCCGCCGAATTAGTTCCCGAAGTCATTGAGCGATTTTTGAATTTTTATCGCGCCAATCGCTTGGCAGATGAAAGTTTTTTAGGTTCCGTTCATCGCTTGGGTTTAGATAAATATAAGGAGAGCTTACATGGTTTGGATGAATTTGAATAATGGCGAAATATCCACGCAAATGGATAATTGCCAAATAATTCCAACAGATACAAAGCCAGAAAATTTGGAAAATTTTTTAACAAATAATCAAGATGTTATCATTGAATTTTCAAGTTTTCGCGATGGGCGTGGTTTTTCATTGGCTTATTTATTGCGAATCCGCCATAATTTCCAAGGCAGAATTATCGCCAATGGCAATTTAGTTCCAGACCAAGCGCAATTTTTATTGCGTTCGGGATTTACTGATACGCAAATTAATGAAAAAAACCTTAAAACTTGGCAAGAATGCGCCCACCGATTTGCAAAATTTTATCAAAATGCTGCCATTGATTATATCAAGCACAAGGCATAATATTTATATTCCTTGACTATAAGCGGATTTTAATTTATTATTTATCCCATGAATAAAAATTTCATTAAAGTTCCCATAATCCTTGCATTGCTTGGCTTATATTCATTTGCATATGCGCAAAACGAATTTTCAACGGGCAATACCAAAATTATTGCACAGCCCAACACCGAAGCTAACGCGGCGCTTGCATCACTTAACAGATCCATTAAATCCGCCGTGGAATCCCGATTATTTGATATTCAAGAAGCGCATTTTCGTGGTAATGATACTTTGGAACTTATTACCCAAAAAATTAACGAAATTAAATCTTTATTAAGCAAATATTACGCCTTAAAACCCAAAAAATTGGGAAGATTTTTAATTGATACTGATAAATCAGAAAATGAATCTTTTGGATATTACAGCGAACGAACCGACATTTACCTTAATAATATCATTGAAGCTTATAGCCGTTCGCCAGTTTCAGTAAAAGAAAGAAGAAATGCAATTGATAAATTAGTTACCCTAAGTTGCCGTTCTTGCCATGAAGCTTTTGCGCCAAATAAATATAACGAAGTCAGTAAATAAAGGAAACATCATGTTTATACAAACCGAATCAACACCAAACCCAGAAACATTAAAATTTATGCCCGGTGTCAAAGTATCTAGCCAATCAATGGAATTCCATAATGCCGAAGACGCAAAAGGAAAATCGCGCTTAGCCGTTGAATTATTAACAACTAAGGGCGTAAAATCGGTGTTTTTTGGTTATGATTTTATAACGATAACCAAAGATTCTGCGATTGAATGGTTTTTAATTAAAGCACCAATTTTAGGGATAATAATGGAACATTTTATCACAAACGAAGCCGCAATTGATGAAAATTCCAACGAAAATCACATTGATAGCGAAAATATCATATTTGACCCGAAAGATGAAAAAATCATTCAGCAAATTTTAGAATTAATGGAAAGCCGTATTCGCCCTTCGGTTGCCAGTGATGGTGGTGATATTCAATTGCGGGCATTTACAGATGGGGTTGTGTATTTGCAAATGCACGGCGCATGTTCGGGTTGTCCCAGCTCAACGGCAACACTTAAAGTCGGCGTGGAGAATCTTTTGAAACATTATATCCCGGAAGTTAAAGAAGTTAAACAAGCTTTTTAAGGGTAAATAATGATTTTATGCATTATACCCCAATTCTTCATTTTTTTTAAAAACTAAAATTATTAACGAAAATAAAAAACTCCCGAATTAAATTCGGGAGTTTTCGTTAATTTAAATGGTTAAATTATTTTGGAATCGTGCCATTAACACCTTCAACATAATAATTCATACCAGAAATTGCCCCATCATCAAGGCTTTTGCCGCTTGCCAAAATTTCTTTGCCGTCTTGACCTTTGATTGGTCCAGCAAAGGGTAATAATTTACCATCAGCAATAGCTTTTGCGGTTTGTTGCGCTTTTTCAGTGATTTCTTTGGGTAATTTTGGATTATATTTACCCATTTTCACTGCGCCTTCTTTTAAGCCCCACCATGAAGATTGTGTTTTCCATTTGCCGTCAATCGCGTCTTTAATGCGTGCAACATAATATGGTCCCCAATTATCAACGATTGAAGTTGCCACAGCTTTTGGTGCGGCATCTAACATATCAGAAGCTTGCCCAAAGCACCATGCGCCGCGTTTTTCGGCTTCTTTACATGGCGCGGTTGAATCAGTATGTTGCATAATAACATCAGCACCTTGATCTAACAAAGCTTTGGCAGCATCGGCTTCTTTGCCAGCGTCAAACCAAGTATTAGCCCAAACGACTTTAATTTCAATTTTTGGGTCAATTTTTCGTGCGGCAATTGCAACGGCGTTAATGCCCATTATGACTTCGGGAATCGGAAAAGATGCGATATAACCAATTACTTTTTTCTTGGATAATTTTGCCGCCATTTCACCAATCACATACCGACCTTCATAAAATCTTGCATTATAAGTTGTTAAGTTATCAGCATTTTTATAACCCGTGGCATGTTCAAACTTTGTATCTTTATTTTCTTTGGCAACTTTAAGCGTGGGCTCCATAAAACCAAAACTTGTAGTAAAAATTAATTTATTGCCTTTATCAACCAAAGACTGAATAACCCGTTCTGCATCTGCGCCTTCTGGGACATTTTCAACAAAGGTAACATCAACTTTGCTGCCTAATTCTTTTTGCACCATTTCAACGCCATGATGATGCCCTTCCGTCCAGCCACCATCATTTTTTGGACCAACATATACGAATCCAACTTTATAAGGTGCTTGCGCCAATGCGACCGAAGCCCCCATTGCCAAAGCAATTAAAGATGTGAAAATTTTAGTTTTTGTGTTAATCATATTGTTCCTCCTAATATTTATTAACTTTGTTTCATGAAAACTATACCAAGATCCTTGGGTGCATTCAAGTTATTTTTTTTATTTAACGATAAAAATATTAAAGCAAAAATTGTCATAATATAAGGCATTGCGCTTAATAATTGTGAAGGCACAGGCACGCCAAACCCTTGGGCGTGAAGTTGCAAAATAGTAATACCCCCAAAAAGCAATGAACCAAACAAAGCCCGCAAAGGTCGCCAAGCCGCAAACACAACTAACGCCAGCGCAATCCAACCGCGACCGGCTGTCATCATCGGCGACCACAAAGGCGTATATATAATGGACAAATATGCCCCCGACAATCCCGCACAAGCACCACCAAATAAAATTGCGGCAAAACGAATTTTAATAACATCATATCCCAGCGCATTCGCTGAAGCGTGGTCTTCGCCAACAGCGCGCAGAATCAAACCAGACTTAGTTTTATTTAAAAAATACCATACTAAAATCACTAAACCAAATGAAATAATCGCTACTATATCAAGATTGTGATATATTGGTTCAATTAAGTTGATATTTTTACCCACTAATTCATGCCCAACAAGCGAACTAAGCCCAACGCCAAATATTGACAATGCCAAACCAGAGGCAACCTGATTCGCGTGCAAAAATATTGTTAATAAAGCAAAAATCATTGACATTGCCATGCCCGCAATTATTCCCGAACCCAATCCCAACCAGCTATTGCCAGTATGAAACGATGTATAAAACCCAACGACCGCGCCCATTATCATCATGCCTTCCACGCCTAAATTTAATGCGCCCGATTTTTCAGTTATTATCTCACCGCTACACGCAAGAATCATTGGCGTAGATGCGGTTATAATGGTGAATATTGCTGATAATAAAATTTCATTCATTATCACAATTTACTATAATTTATAAGCTAATGCAATATTTTATTATTGATTTTTATATAAAAATGTATTAGTTTGAATTTTAAGAAAAAAAATAACAAGGAAAAAACTTGACGAATCCGTATATCAAACAACAAAGGCAAAATTTACATTCTGCTAATGCCGCCCATTCCGAAGGGTGGGCTTTGGTTGAGCTTGCCAGACGCATGGATGATGTCGCGAAAATGGACCCGCCGAGCAAGGAAAAAATTGTTGAAGTAACAAGGTTAAATTGGCGCATTTGGACTATTTTTCAATCAGAATTAAGCACGGACGAATCCACCGTGCCCGAACCGATTCGCACAAATTTGTTAAATTTAGCAACTTTTGTGGATAAACGCTCGGTTGATATTATTTCACGCCCTACGCCTGAAAAATTAACGGCTTTAATTAATATTAATCGGCAAATTGGCGCGGGACTTATGGAATCAAGCAAAATTGTTACCCAAGACGCAAATAATGAAAAAGCAAAATTGGAAACTGGCTCTACGGGCATGCCTAAAATGCCATCATCAGTGGAAATGAAAATTTAACATGAAATTAACAAAATTATTAACGGCTGGCTATTTAAGTATATTTATGGCAGGTGCTTTGTTGGCGCAAACAACGAATATCCCCCCCGAGATAAACCAAGAAATTCGCAGGCTTCGCCAAGATTTAACTGATTTACAACGCAAAATTTATGCTAATCCATCGGCAAGTGGGGGGGGTAATTCGGGTGTGAATGCGGGTGCTAATGATTCCGCGCTTAGTGCCATGCAGGCAAAAATTCAATCATATGACAATGTTATTCGCAGCTTAACCGGTAAATTAGAAGAATTTGATAATAAATTAGAACAAATTGACAGAAAATACAGCGGATTCATCAATGGCAATGAAATTAAATATCGCGCTTTGGAAGAAAAATTAAAATCATACGATAATTTATTTGACCGAATCAATAAAATTGAAGCGTCTGCTAATTATTCCAAAGAAGCAACTAATAATTTAATCGCCGCCCAAGAAGAATTAAAAAATTCAGTCACGCATTTGGAATCGTTAATTCCACCACCAAATTCGGCGGCTGCCACTAATCTTGGCACGATTAAATCGCCGACTCCGCCCAAAAAACCCTCTAATGTCGCATTTACAGAGGCGTATAATTTAGTTTTGGATAAAAAACACCCCGAAGCCATTGACGCGTTAATAAAATTTATTGATGATTACCCCGAATCGGTTGAAACGCCCAATGCAAAATTTTGGCTGGCGCGCGAATATTATGTTACCAAAAAATATGGTAATGCGGGGGAAATTTATTATGATATATACCAAAATTATCCTAAATTTATCAAAAGATTTCAAGCAATGTATGAACTTGGCATTACGCTTAAAAATGCCAAAGCAAAAACTGACGCTTGTTCAATATTTACGATTTTAGTGCAAAAACATGAAAAAGAAGCCGAAAAATCTATCATTGAGCAAGCAAAAAAAGAAATAACCACGCTTGAATGCGGGTCGTGAGAATTGAAATTCTATGATTCTTGAAAAAGTCAAGTTTTTTTTATTGACTCAAAATTTTTTCTGTGTATAACTTTAATTAGCATAAAAGTTGCATATTTAATTTCAAGAGGAAAAAATGAGAATTATTGATTTAAATTCTGAAAATAGCGAATCGCAAAGAGCTGATTTGCGTGCAAAAGGTTGGGAATTATTAAAAACATTCCACGATGAAGATGAGCATTTTGAATTTTACGATTCGCCCCGCAATGGCGATATTTTGCCTTATAATATTTTTAGTAAAGAACAACGCGTAATAAATAATCACAAATTAACGATTTGCAATATTGGTGTTAAAAATTTCACTGGCAAACCTTTAATTGATTACGCGGCGTGCGTGCTTGCCAATTCCCAAGAAAACGAAGATAAAATCGCCCTTGCGCAAAAATTAAAAGGTGCAAAATTGGGTTATGAAAAATATTGGAATAATCTTGAAAAACTGCCAAATTTTACTAAAAACACCCTTGGTTTGAAAGAATATAATGTTATTAATAAACTAAATTGTCAAGATTATGTTAATAACAAAATAAATCCTGTTAAGTCTGACGATGTAATACCCCTGATTCCAATGCAGGGGGCAATCATAGATAATTTTAACAGAACGCAAATAACATTCAAAAATGGAGTGCAAATTTTTGCAGGGCAATATGTAAGTGCTGGACATGTTCTTGGTGTAATGCGCAAAGAAAGCGAACCGCACGAACAGCATTTAAATAATGAATTTAATAATTTACCCGTGTTTAAATGGGTAAAATTATATCGCTTAAACGAAATTTATGCTTTACCTTTAAACGACAAAATTGAAATATTCTTTCGTGGGTATTTTTTTGCAAATAATGAAAAAATTTTGAGTGATTATATGCCGATTTCTCATCTTGTAGGCTTTAATCCAGTAAAATAAAATGACTTGCATTAACAAATTACAATGCAGTTATAGGAATAATGAAGTAAAGACTAAAATCTCTACTAATTCAACTTTTTATACTGAGATTCCAATAATTGACTCTAAGTTAAATTTATATTTTATATTAGGCATAAATAATATTGATTATTTAAACAAAATTTACATTAATCAAGCAAATCTTGGCTTAAGAAGATATTTAAATACAATAAAATCAACATTAATAAATCAAACATATGCACAAAATAAAAATTGTTTTGTAGATGCACCTGCTACAATTAATAAAAAAATTTTAATCATTCCTGAAATCAAAGATGATGAAGGTAATATTTTAATTCATTCTTGCGTGCTATTTTTCACCAATGACCCTGATTCGCACTATAATAATGTTTGGTATTTAACTGAAATTTGTGAAAAAAAACCTTAAATTACCCAAAACTCATTGTTTAATATTAAATTAACTTGCCAATTACAAAAAAATAGCATATTAGCAATATCACGAGGTTCAAATGAAAAAAATTTGCGCGGTGCAGATGGATCCCTTAAATTCCATCAATATTAATGGCGACAGCACCTTTGTTTGTATGTTGGAAGCCCAAATTCGCGGGTTTAGCATTTTTCATTATTTGGCGCAAAATTTAACCTATAATCACGGCAAATTAACGGCGCGCGGGCATTTTGTAGAAATGCGCCGTGAATTGGGCAATCATTATTCGGTTTTAAGCGAGGCTACCATTGATTTATGCGATGCAAAAGTTATTTTAATGCGCCAAGACCCCCCTTTTCACATGGGATATATTACCGCGTGCCATTTATTAGAAACAATAATGCACAAAGTTTTGATTGTCAATAACCCCGCTTCCGTTCGTTCCGCGCCTGAAAAGCTTTCTGCGCTGGGGTTTAGCGATTTAATGCCCATCACCATGATAAGCAAGGATATAAAAGAAATTCAAGATTTTCATAAAATTCATGGGGAAATTGTTGTCAAGCCCTTATTTGGCAATGGCGGTTTGGGCGTGGTTAAGCTGAACCAAGATGACCCAAATTTAGGGGCAATTTTAGAATTATTTAATGAATTAGGACCATCGCCGATTATGGCGCAAAAATTCATTCCCAAAGTCGTTGATGGCGACAAACGAATCATCTTAATTGATGGCAAAGCCGTTGCCGCAATAAATCGTCGCCCGCTTAAAGGACAAATTCGCTCCAATATGCATGTCGGCGGCAAGCCTGAAGCTTGCGATTTAACGGCGCGCGAACAGGAAATTTGCGAACGACTTCACGATTTCTTAAAAGATAACGGCTTAATTTTTACGGGCATTGATGTAATTGATGGGTTGCTTACCGAAATTAATGTCACTTCACCGACAGGAATGCAAGAAATGAATCGTTTTTACGATATTCAAGTTGAAGCAGTTTTATGGAATGCCATAGAATCTAAATTATAAGGCAATTATGGACAAGAAAACCTCACTTATCGGTTGTGATTTAGCGACAATAACGCAATATATGCAAGAAATTGGCGAAAAGCCGTTTCGTGCCAAGCAAATTTTTCAATGGATTTATGTTTTTGGCGTGCGCGATTTTGCCGATATGACCAATATTCAAAAAGAAACCCGCGCGAAATTATCGCAAAAATTCACGATTGAACGACCCAAAATTGCCATAAAATACCCGTCGAGCGATGGCACAATAAAATGGTTGGTTGCCATGCAGGACGGGCGCGAAATTGAAATGGTATTTATTCCCGAAAAAGACCGCGGGACATTATGTATTTCATCGCAAGTTGGCTGTTCGCTTACTTGCACATTTTGCCATACTGGCACGCAAAGATTAGTGCGCAACTTAACCGCCGATGAAATTGTTGGGCAAGTAATTTTGGCGCGTGATGAGCTTAACGAATGGCCTTCAAGCAAGCTTGACAGGTTTTTTAGCAATATTGTTTTTATGGGTATGGGTGAGCCTTTAATGAATACTGATGAAGTAATTAAAGCCCTTAAAATCATCTGTGATGGCGATGGTTTGGCCTTTTCTAAACGCAAAGTTACGCTGTCAACTTCGGGGGTTGTGCCTGAAATTCATAAAATTGGCAATGAAGTTGGTTGTAATTTAGCCATTTCTTTGCATGCTGTGCATGACGAATTGCGCGATGTTTTAGTGCCAATTAATAAAAAATATCCCTTGGCGGAATTAATTAAAGCCGTGCGCAATTATCCGGGTTTATATTCCACTAATAATGGCGAAGATTACAAAGGGCGCAGGGTGACTTGGGAATATGTTATGTTAAAGAATGTTAATGATTCGCCCGAAGAAGCCCACGAATTTGTGAGATTAATCAAGGGGATACCTTCTAAAATTAATCTAATACCTTTCAATCCATGGCAAGGAAGCGGATATGAAACTTCCGATAGTGAAGCCATTGAAGATTTTGCGCAAATTATTCGTGATGCGGGTTATCCTTCGCCAGTTCGTCGCCCAAGGGGTGATGATATTATGGCGGCGTGCGGGCAGTTAAAATCGGCTTCGCAAAATCTTTCGTTGCGCGAAAAAAGATTGCTTGAATCAACCGCTGAATCACCATGATATACACGCACCAATTAAGCCCAATTGCCTTAGATTTAGGGTTTTTTGCGATTCGCTGGTATGGTTTGGCGTATATTGCCGGATTTTTATTGGCGCGATATTGGATAAGCCGAATTGACATAAAACCAATTTTATCAAAATCACAATGGGACGATTTTATGACTTGGTGCATTATTGGCGTGGTTATTGGTGGCAGGTTGGGACATGTTCTATTATATTATCCGCAATATTATTTCCAGCACCCTTTGGAAATATTGCAAGTATGGCAAGGTGGCATGGCGTTTCATGGGGGTTTAGTGGGCGTAATGATTGCCGCAATATTATTTACCAATAAACATACTATAAATATTTGGGAATTTTCTGATTTTTTAGCAAAAACCGCACCCTTTGGCTTGTTTTTTGGCAGAATTGCTAATTTTATTAATGCTGAGCTGTGGGGCAATATAACCGATGGCTCATGGGGAGTTATTTTCCCGAATGTTGATGCCCTGCCCCGTCATCCAAGCCAATTATATGAAGCTTTAACCGAAGGGTTGTTATTATTGTTCATTGTCAATTATTTTGCTAAAAATCGCCCGAATGGTTTTGCCACGGGCTTGTTTATGCTTTTTTATGGCATTTTGCGAGTTATTAACGAATTTTTCCGCACCGAAGAGGTTTTATGGAATCTGCCAATTACTTATGGGCAAGCTTTATCCGTGCCATTAATTATTTTTGGTTGGATTAAAATCCAACAGGGTTTTCGCAAGTAATATTGAATTGTTGAATAAAAAAATTTGCCCGCGCAATATCGTTGGGATTAGCCTTATTCATAAGATTATTTAGTTCGGCATAATCTTGGTAATTATTGAAATTTAATTCATGATTAATTGTATTTGGATAAAAATCATTAATAGAAATTTCAAATATATTCGCTAATTTAATTAACTGCGAAGCATGAAATTCAATTTTTCCGCGTTCCATCATTAATAATTTTTGCTTATGGGTGCCCAGAAAATTTGCCACAAATTCCGTTTTTAATTTGCGAAATTTGCGATTTTTTCTAACTTTATCACCAATATATATATTTAAATCCATAACTATACCCTCTGTTAATGTATCGCTTAAGTATAATAACTTAGAATAATAAAAAATAAACTAATTAATGGTTGTAAATTACATTTTTATGAAAAATTATTTTTTTTATGCTAAAAGTTGAAATAATCAGACAATATTAATCGCAATATAAGAATTATTTATGCAAGTTAGAGAATAAGGGGAATATTTCACATAATAATTTCTTGATTTTAATCGGATTATGGAATAATATAAAAAAAAGGAAATTATTAATGTTATTACAAAATAAGCCAAGCTGGTATTTGCCCGAGTCCCAAGCGAGTGACGAAAAAATATTTTTAAATCGCCGAACATTTGCCAAAGGTTTAGTTGCAAGTTCTTTAATTGCACCTTTGGGCGCGATTGCTGATGAATCATACACGAATGCAACCAAAAAATATTATCCCGCGAAGGAAAACCCCAATTTTCTGCTTGAAAAAACACAACGAAAAATTCTTACCAAGGAATTAGATTTTGCATCTTATAATAATTTTTATGAATTTGGGTCGCATAAGTCAATTGCGGCGGCTTCACAAAAAATGAAGGCGCACCCTTGGGAAATTGAAATTTCCGTTGAAGGAGGCGCAAAAAAAACATTCGCAATTGAAGATATTATTAAGAAAATTGGGCTGGAAACCCGCGTATATCGCTTTCGTTGCGTGGAGACTTGGGCAATGACGGTGCCATGGGTTGGGTTTCCATTAAATAAACTTTTGGCATTATTTGAAGGCAATGCGAATACGAAGTTGGTGTCTTTTCTGACCGCAACGCAACCTGATGCAATGCCGGGCTTAAAAGAGCCATGGTATCCTTGGCCTTATCGGGAAAATTTAGAATTAGCCGAAGCTAAAAATGATTTAGCTTTTGTGGCAGTTGGCGCATATGACAAACCGCTTGGCAATCAAAATGGCGCGCCATTGCGCTTAGTCTTACCTTGGAAATATGGATTTAAAAATATCAAATCTATTAATAAAATTATTTTTACCGATACTCATAAAAAAAGCTTTTGGGAAGAAGTGCAAGGGAGCGAATATGGTTTTTATGCCAATATCAACCCCAAAGTCTCGCATAAACGCTGGTCGCAAGCCAATGAAAAACTTTTGGGCAGTGGCGAATCACAACCTACGCTGCTTTATAATGGTTATGAAGAACATGTCGCAAGCCTTTACAAAGATAAACCGCAAGATATTTTATTTTTCTAAAAATCATAATGCCCAATATCAACCCCGATGCCCCAGACCAAGAATTAATAGCGCGCGCAGTTGAAAATATTCATAACGGGGTTTTTGTTGCCAATATCGCGCAAATTTTATTTGCCCGTAATAAATTTAGCATGGCAATTAATCTTTTATTGCAATATCCGCAAATTACCAAAGAATTTGATTATTTAGTGGCGATTTGCAAGGCTTATTACGCCCTTAAAGATTACGCAAATGCGATGATTTTTAATGATAAGGCAATGTTATTAAAAAAAGATGCTGATATTTTAATGATGCGCGGGCATATTACCAAACGCAAAAGCGATTATAAATCTTCCGAATTATCTTATATTGAAGCCATCGGCTTAACCAATGATGCGAAGTTATTAGCTGACTTATATGATTTTTTGGGGCATGTTCAAATTTTCCAACTTAAATTTGCTGAAGCGCAAAGCAATTACCAAAAAGCTTTATCTTATCAACCAAACCACAAAAGCGCAATAATTCATATTGTAAACGGCTTAAATCGGGCGGGACAATATAAAGAATCTTATGAAAAAGGCATATTTTTTGCCCAAAAATACGGGGACGCGCCATTAATGTCCATTAATATTGCCATGTCTCTTATGTCTTGCGGGCATTTTACGCAAGCTTGGGAATATTTTAAGCATCGGTTTGAAACCCCTTATTATAGCGCATTCAAACGCCCCTATCATTGCCCCATTTGGCAAGGCGAATCCTTATTGGGAAAAAAACTTATAATTCAAGCCGAACAAGGTATCGGCGACCAATTAATTTTTAGCGGATTTTTACGGCATTTACCCAAAGATTGCACAATTTATTATGCGTGTGAGCCAAGGTTTAAGGATTTATTCGCCTTTGCTTTTTCGCATATCACCATGATTCCTGAATTTTACGACAAAGAAGCCCAAGCCGCCAAAGAATTTAATTGCGATTATTATATTCCCATTTGTTCGTTGCCGATGGCATTAAAATTAAACGATAACCGCTTACAAAATCCACCATTTTTACCATTTGACAAGGCACAACGCGATGTTTTGCGATATATAATTCGCAAAAAAACTAATAAGCCTTATTTGATTGGTATAGCATGGTGGTCTTTGGCAGTAAAATTGGGGGGCATTGATTATCGCGACCGATTAATTGCTTTGCCGTTATTAATTGAAACTATCCTTAATAAATCACCCGCGGGGCGTGAAAATACGGCATTAGTCTCCTTGCAATATAATAAAGACCCTAATGATGAAATTATGGCTCTTGCCAAGCAACGCAATTACCCAATTTATTGCGAATCAACGATTAACAACCGATTTGACCTTCAAGGTTTAGCAAGTTTAACGATGGCAGTAGATGAAGTAGTCGCGATTCATCAATCAATAGTGCATTTTTCGGGGGCTTTGGGGCAAAAATGCACGGTGCTTTTGCCGTATTATTCCAATTGGCAATATCAAGCTTCCGATGAAAATTTAATTTGGTATCAAAGCGTAAAAATTCACCGAAAAAACCACCCCGATGAATCATGGGAATCGGCATTAAGTCGCCTTAAATTATAAAATTAAATTCTTTATTTTATTGCATTTAATTATTAAGGTAATTATATTGGTAAATCAAAGAATTACCCTTATTATTTAGGAAAAAACATGGCGCGAATTTTACTTATTGAAGATAATATTAATATCGCAGAATTAATAAAAGAACATGTTGCGCATCATTGCCATTTTCCTACTGATTGGGTAAGTAATTTAAGTGATGCTAGAATCAACTTAACAAATCATCAATATGATGTTGTTTTACTTGATATAATGCTTTCAGATGGTTCGGGTTTTGATTTTATTTCCCATATAAAAAAATCACAAGACACAAAAATAATTATTATTACTGCCCGCGATAAAGTAAGCGATAAAATTCGTGGTTTGGATTTAGGCGCAGATGATTATTTGATAAAACCATTTGATTTCAAGGAGTTAATTGCACGAATTAAAGCAGTATTGCGCCGCAACACTCAAAACACCCCTCAAATTTTAGAATTTTTTGATTGTATATTTTCTTTGGAAGAAAAAACCGCCCATGATGCCAACGGCAAGCTTATTGCGCTTACCGCCAAGGAATGGGTGATTTTAGATTTATTTTTGCATAACCCCAATAAAACTATTACCCGCAGCATGATTGAGAATGCTTTATATGATATGGATAGTTTTATTGAAAGTAATGTCATTGATGTTTTAATTTCAAGAATTCGCAAAAAAATTCATAAAAACTCCATAAAAACCATTCGTGGCATAGGATTCAGATGGGGTGGTGGCGCAAATGCAGAATATAAGCAGTAATTTGCATTTAGCAACAAGGTTAACATTACAAATAGTGGGTGTTTTCTTTGTATTTTTTTTCATCATTAGCATATTTATGGCAAGTTTAATCAACAAAGAAGTTGAAGAAAAGTTTGATTTCGCTTTAAGTGAGGCTTCGTATTTAATGTTGCCGATATTGGCTAAAATTAAAGCAAACGATCAAAACAAGCAATTAATTGATAGTTTTTACTTACAATTTGGCATTGAAGAAAATATTGAATTTGCTTTAATTACCGCAAATGCCGATGTTATATTATTTTCAAACGGATTTCCCATCTTAGATAAATCAGTGATGCTTCGCGAAATTATCGGTAATAACCCCAATAAATGGCAAAAACTTACAACCATAAAAAATATAAAATATCTTTTTTATCGTAATTTGCCATATGATGATATTTTAGTCGTTGCCGAAACAAACGAAGAGCGAAGCGAATATTATCGCAAAACAATAAAAACATTTATTTTACCATTGTTATTGTTGATTCCGATAATTGGTGGCATGGTTTATTTTATTACAAAATATAGTTTGCGACCAATATTGCAAGTAAGCGATAAAATTCGGCATAATAATATTAATAATTTGCAAATTATTACCATGGATAATCCACCACCCGATATTGTCCCCATTATTGATTCATTCAATGATTTAATCCAAAAAATTAAAGAAGCCATGGCGCAAGAATCTTTATTTGCCGCCAACAGCGCCCACGAATTACGCACACCGCTTAGCATCATGTTATTGCAAATTGATGCGATATTATTGCAAAAAAAACCAAATTACGCCAAATTAGAATCGCTGAAAACCCAAATAATTCAAATGAGCAACATGTTGCAAAAATTATTACAATTATCTAAAATTCATCATATTCACATACAAAATAATCAACGAAATAATTTATGCTATTTGATAAATTTAGTAGTTAGCCAAATGAGCGAACCCCATAAATTTATCTGCATATTACCTGATAAGCCAGTATTTTCAAATATTGACATAGAATCTTTTTGTTTAATTTTAAGAAATTTATGCGAAAATGCTTACCAACACGGCGATAAAAATCAAGATATTATTGTAGAATTAGAAGAAAATGGCAAATTATCGGTAATAAACCACGGAAAAATCGTTAATATTAATGAATTTCAGACTTATTTCACATATTTTTCAAAATCTTCAGAATCACAAGGGCACGGCTTAGGGTTAGCCATTATCTATAATATAATAAAAATTTATAATTTAAGCTATGAAATTATATCCCCTGCGCCATTCATTAATTCTGGATTAAAGTTTTCAATTAACTTTACAATAAAACCCCATGATAATTAATATTTTTTTCAAAAAACTTTTATTTTGTTTTTCTTGATTTAATATTTTAGTTTCAATAATTCCCGCGCCAATCGTATCGTTATTTTCCAAATCAATCATGATAAAATTTCCGGTTGATTTGATATTTTTGAAATTATCAATTGGAATGGATTTATGGGTAAAAATTTCCACAAAAGCAATTTCATTGGGTTGAATGATATTGCAAATTTCGGGATAAAAATCTTGCATATTTATTCGGTAATTAATGGATTTAACCTCGGCTTGAAGGTGCAAAGCTCCAATTTTTAGCATAAATTTATAATTTTCGGTAATGCTTTTATTATTTAGATTAATAACATACCCCTTAAAATAATTTGTAATATTTGGAATAAAATTTGGATTAACAATTAAACTGCCCCGTGAAATATCAATATCTTTATTTAAAACCAAAATGACGGATTGCCCTTTATGTGCACTTGGCAATTGCTTTTCACCCTGCCAAATTTCTTTAATTAACGCGTGATGATGCGATGGCATAATTACGACTTCATCGCCAACCGATATTGCGCCATTATTAACCATGCCCGCATAGCCACGAAAATTTTCATTGGGGCGAATAGTTCTTTGCACCCAAAATCTAAAAACTTCGGAATTTTCTTCGGGTATTTTTAATTCCAACAGATAATCCATCAAATTTTTTGCTTTGTTCCACGGCATTTTATCGGAATTTTTCGTAATATTTTCACCATTTCTTGCGCTTATCGGCAAAAAATAAACCGATTCAAATTCAAACTTATTGCAATGAAGCTGAATTTGCGCAATAATTTTTTCAAATATTTCTTGCGAATAAACTATTTTATCCATTTTATTCACGCAAATTACCAAATTTTTTACGCGCATTAAATTTAAAATATATAAATGGCGCATTGTTTGGGTTGTAATATTGCGGCTAGCATCAATCAACAAAATGGCGCAATCGGCATTGGACGCACCACAAGTGTTATTGCGGGTGTATTCTTCATGACCGGGCGTATCAGCAACAATAAATTTTCGGTTTTTATATGCAAAAAAACGATATGCAACATCAATGGTAATGCCTTGTTCTTGTTCCGATTGCAAACTATCCGTCAATAAAGCCAAATCAAGATTTTCATTATTCGTGCCAAATTTTTCGGTTAATTTAATCAATGATTGCAATTTATCAAGGGGGATATTGTCTGTTTCATACAAAATCCGACCCAAAAGGCTTGATTTACCATCATCAACCGACCCGCAAATAACTAAATTTAATAAATCCATTTTAAAAATATCCTTGTATTTTTTTGTTTTCCATGGCATTCGCGCTGTCTGCATCAATTAATCTGCCGTTTCGTTCAGAATATTTGGAATGTTCAAGTTCAACAAGAATTTCGTTAAGATTTTCGGCATCACTTAAAATTCCAGCCGTTAAGGGTTGACATCCCAAGGTGCGAAACCTAATTTTTTTTATCAGAATTTCTTCATGCGTAAGCGCAGGCATTAATACAGGGTCATAACAAAAAATTTGCCCATTACGGATAATTACTTGCCTTTTTTTTGCAAAATATAACGGCACTATGGCGATATTTTCGCGGGCAATATATTGCCAAATATCCAATTCAGTCCAATTGGACAATGGAAATACGCGCATTGATTCGCCTTTTTGCTTAGTGCCATTATATAAATTCCATAATTCTGGTCTTTGCCGATTAGGAATCCATTGATGAAGATGGTTGCGATGAGAAAAAATCCGCTCTTTAGCCCGCGCTGCGTCTTCATCGCGTCTTGCGCCACCAAAAGCGCAATCAAATTCATGCAAATTTAAAGCTTGCTTTAACGCATCGGTTTTCATCGCATTCGTATAAACATCACTATTATGGGTTAAGGGGCTTATGCCACGGGCAATTGCCTCTTTATTTTGATAAATTATCATTTTAATTTTAGTTTTTTGCGCAATTTCATCACGAAATTGTATCATTTCACGAAATTTATACCCCGTGTCTATATGCAAAATTGGAAAAGGCGGCAATGCTGGATAAAATGCCTTAATCGCCAAATGCAAAAGCACTGATGAATCTTTACCAATAGAATACATCATAACGGGATTCTGGCTTTGCGCCACAGCTTCACGAAAAATATAAATCGCTTGTGATTCTAAAATATCTAAATGGTTCATTTATTGTCCTTTTGATTGGTGAATACCGCATTCTTTGGCGGAATCTTGTTCCCAACGCCACCGCCCTGCCCGTTCTGATTCACCGATGGCAACGGGGCTGGTGCATGGGGCGCAACCAATTGATGGATAAGATTGAAAATGCAACTGATTAATGGGGATATTGGAATCTTGGGCGAATTGCCAAATTTCTTCACGCGAATAGTCAATTATCGGATTAATTTTCCAAATATTATCTTCAAACGAAGCATAATTACAATATTTTCGCGCCAATGAAGATTGATTGCGCAAACCACTAATCCAAGTCTTAACGCCACTCAAAGCCAATTTTAAGGGGTAAACTTTACGAATTTCACAGCATTTTTGCCGTTGCGGAACGCTATTCTTAAAACCATTAATGCCATTTTGCAAAACATAATCTTGAATTTGCTGGGGATTGGGGTAAAAAGCTTGAATTTTAAGGTTATATTTATCACAAGTCGCTTGCCAAACTTGGTAAGTTTCTTCAAATAACCGCCCCGTATCCAATGTTATCAACGCAATATCATCGCGAAAATCTTGCGCGATATGATGCGTGATATATTGGCATTCCAAACCAAAACTTGTTGAATAAATAATCGGCTTGGGGGCATGGGTAATAATATATTCTAAACGGAGTTTTAAATCCGTATTATTTTCAAAAAATTCGTTTAATTGTTTTTCATTCATATTAGTATATATAAAATATTATTTCATAAATTCAAGAAATATTTTAAAATTATAGAATTATTTTCTATAATTTACATAATTAAATAATATTTTTCTATTTTAATGGTTTATGGCGAATGTCGTTCTAATTGTCAATAAAAAATAAGGATTTATTTTATAATTTAAGGTGAAAATTTCTTAAAAATCGGGAATTAAAGAAATTATTTATTGACAAAATCAAAATCATCTATAATTTTAGAATTAATTTCTTGAAAGGTTGAATTATGAGAATTTATTTTTTATTTTTAGTTAGTGCATTTATTTTGGCAGTTTTGACATTTTTGGGTTGGAATTTTTATTTCGCCCTTAGCCAAAATTATCAATTTCATTGGGATATTTTCATCAGCGCGTTTATTGTCGGCTTGTTTGCCCAATTGGTTGATGGCGCGCTTGGCATGGCATATGGGGTTACTTCCACAAGCTTTCTGGTCGCCAGTGGCTTATCGCCTTTGTCGGCAAGCGCATCGGTGCATGTTGCTGAAATTTTTACAACTGGCGCATCAGGTTTATCGCATTGGCGTTTAGGTAATATTGACAAAACTATATTTAAAGCCATTTTATTGCCCGGTGTCTTTGGCGCAATTATCGGCGTTATTTTATTAACTAATTTTGATATTCCACAAATTAAGCCGTTTATTAATGGTTATTTAATATTGATGGGATTTGTGATAATTTGGAGAATAATTTATAAAACAAAAAAATCCTTGGCAATAAATGTCAAAAAAATCAAATATATTGCTATTTTAGGCGGGTTTGTAGATAGCTTAGGTGGTGGTTGGGGACCAATCATGACGGGCAATTTAAGTGCCTTAAAAAATGATACAGCACCGAAAAACATCATTGGTTCAGTTAATACTAGTGAATTTTTTATCACCTTAGTTTCTGGCATATCATTAAGCTTTTTTACTTTTGGGCAAAATTTAGAATCTATTGCTGGCTTAATTATCGGTGGTGTGATTATTGCCCCATTTGCGGCGAAAATTACGCAATATTTCAATCAAAAATATTTTATTTTTATCGGAATTTTTATTATTGCCATTAATATTTATGGCTTAGTGCGGTATTTTAAAATAATTGGGTAATTCAATAAAAAAAACAAAATCATGGTTATTGGATATAATACTAGGCAAAGAAAAATTTAGGAAGGCAAGCGAACTAGATGTTCGTGCGTTTCTAAATTTTTCTTTAACGAAGTAGAATGCCCAAAATCATGGATATAAAAAAAATAAAAAATAACCATCAGTTTGGGTATAATACTAGGCAAAGAAAAATTTAGGAAGGCAAGCGAACTAAATGTTCGTGCGTTTCTAAATTTTTCTTTAACGAAGTAGAATGTCCAAAATCATGGTTATAAATTTAGTGAGCCCCGCCCCACCAATAAACACAAACAAACAAGAACAACCAAACAACATCAACAAAATGCCAATACCAAGCGGCTGCTTCAAAGCCAAAATGTTGTGTCGGTGTAAAATCGCCTTTAACCGCGCGCACCCAGCAAACAAACAAGAAAATCGTGCCAACTATAACATGAAAACCATGAAATCCCGTTGCCATAAAAAAGGTAGATGCGTAAATACCATCAACAAACTTAAAAGAACCATGATGATATTCGTAAGCTTGGCAAGCGGTAAAAATCAACCCCAAAATCCATGAACATAATAAGCCTGTTTTTAAGCCGTTTCTATCGCCTTCACGCAAAGCATGATGCGCCCAAGTTACCGTGCAACCAGACAATAATAAAATTAAAGTATTTAATAAAGGCAAATCCCAAGCGTTAAATGTCTCAATTCCTTTGGGGGGCCAGACACCGCCTGTGGCTATCACTCTTAATACTTGTTTTGCTTCGTTAAAAAATAATGACGCATCAAAAAAAGCCCAGAAAAATGCCGAAAAAAACATAACTTCGGACATAATAAATAAGGACATACCATAGCGCAAGCCTAATTGCACGACTGGTTTATGGTCACCTGTATTGGCTTCATGAATTACATCTTTCCACCAAAAAAACATGGTTGCTAACACTAAGGCTAAACCCGGTATGATTTTGGCATAACCCAAAGATTTTGAAAATGCTTCAAGAGAATGACCAAATAAATCAGGGTGAAATGACCATACCATGCCAAAAGTTAATAAAAAACCAGCGATTGAACCCATTAAAGGCCATGGGCTTGGGTTTAATAAGTGATAATCATGTTTTACTTCGTGTGCGTTTGCCATTGGTTGTCCTTTCATTGCTGATAAAATGTATAAGAAAGTGTTATTTCGCCAGAATTATCATACTGACTATCTTTATTGATGGATTCATCAATAAAAAATTGCACGGGTAAAGTTGCAATTTCCCCGGGTTTCAATGTTTGTTTTGTAAAGCAAAAACATTGAATTTTATTAAAATAACTGCCCGTAAAATTCGGGCTTACATTATATGATGCGGTTGCGCTGATGGTTTCATTGCTTAAATTTTGGGCGTAATAATTTATTTTATATGTTTTGCCAAGTTGCGCATCAAAGGGGGTCGCATCTGTCCAAAACTTCCAATTTAAATTGCCACCAATATTCGCATCAAAACGCACTTTTATAAAGCCCTGCCCTACACTGCTTGGTGCTTGCACCGCGACTTGTGTTGTGCCACCAAAACCCGTAACCCGACATAAATAATTATATAATGGTGCTGACAAAAAGGCTAAACCAAGCATGAATAAGGCAAATGCGCCAACCATTATGCCAATTTTCTTATTGCCTGCATATTGATTCATCATTGCCCGACACCTGCGCTTAGCCCCTCAGTAATGCGGGCGATAGTAATTAAGTAAAATATTACAATCAAGCCAACAACGCATGCGGCAACCAAGAAATTCTTTGTTTTAAGTTTTTTATCCATTGCTGACGACCTTATCTAATAATAATGCTAAAAACAAGGCAAATAAATAAAAAATACTATAAAAAAACAATTTTTTACTATATTTATGTTCGGCTGATAATTTACAAGCCAACGCAATAGCGATAAAAATACCCGAACCAATCACGGCGACAAAGCTGTAAATCTTGCCAATTTGGGGCATGAATGCCAAACCAATTACCACCATACTCATGAGAATGCTATAAATTAAAATTTGAGTTTTTGTAGATTCAATGCCCTTGACATTCGGCATCATCGGCACGCCAGCTTTTTTATAATCATCACTGGTGGTTATGGACAAAGCCCAAAAATGCGGGGGAGTCCATAAAAATATAATTAAAAATAACATCCAAGGCACAATGGCATTTTCACCACTTAACGCAACCCAACCAATAACGGGTGGCAAAGCCCCCGCGGCACCGCCAATGACAATATTTTGCGCCGTTGTGCGCTTTAACATCATGGTATAAACCAAAACATAAAATAAATTCGCAAAAATTAAATATGATGCAGCTAACCAATTGCTTGCCAAACCCATGATAGCGAATGAAAATAAACTTACAATCACGCCAAAAGCCAATGCCGAATCTGCGTCAACTTGCCCCGAAGGAATCGGGCGTTTTTGCGTGCGCTTCATTAAAGCATCAATATCGCGTTCATACCACATGTTCAAGCAACCAGCCCCGCCAGCACTTAAACCAATTGCTAAAATAATCATAAAACCCAACAAAGCATTACCATGATAAGGGGCAATCATCATACCAACAAAGCCCGTAAAAATAACCAAAGACATCACCCTTGGCTTTAACAAAGCAAAAAAACTTCGCCCGATACTAATATCAGGCGAAGAATTACATGTTAGGC
This sequence comes from Alphaproteobacteria bacterium, assembly GCA_965262605.1. GTDB lineage: Bacteria > Pseudomonadota > Alphaproteobacteria > JASGCL01 > JASGCL01 > CBDHFN01. The sequence goes on from CBDHFN010000003.1 coordinate 1,647,130, forward strand.
TTATTTGCATTATTTTATAATCGGTAATTCATTAAATGTATGGAATTCTGGCGGAGAATCTTGAGTCCATTCCAAAGTATCCGCCCCTTCACCCCAATAATTTTTTGAGGCTTTCTTACCGCAAATTAAGCTGTAAATTAACACGCCAAAAAAGAATATTGTTGCGGCAAATGAAATATATGAACCAATTGAGGACACCATATTCCAACCAGAAAAACCCTCTGCATAGTCAACATATCTTCTGGGCATTCCCGCCATTCCTAAAAAATGTTGCGGAAAAAATGTTAAATTCACACCAATAAAGGTAAATATAAAATGCGTATATCCCATCCAATCTGGAATTAGCTTGCCAGTCATTTTACCAAACCAATAATAAATACCAGTGATAATCGCAAATACGGCACCCAAAGACAAAACATAATGGAAATGGGCAACAACATAATATGTATCATGAAACGCAATATCCATACCCGCATTTGCCAAAACAACGCCCGTTACACCGCCGACTGTGAATAAGAAAATAAACCCAATCGCCCAAACCATTGGCACGGAAAAACGAATTGAGCCACCCCACATTGTCGCAATCCATGAGAATATTTTTACCCCCGTTGGCACCGCGATAACCATTGTTGCCGCTGTGAAGTAAGCTTTTGTATCCACGCTTAAACCCACCGTATACATATGGTGCGCCCAAACCACGAAACCGACAAAGCCAATTGCAACCATCGCATATGCCATGCCTAAATAACCAAAAATAGGCTTTTTAGAAAAAGTAGCAATAACATGCGAAATAATTCCAAAGCCCGGAATAATCATAATATAAACTTCGGGGTGACCAAAAAACCAAAATAAATGTTGGAATAAAATTGGGTCGCCACCACCTTCGGGTTTAAAGAAATGCGTGCCAAAATTGCGGTCTGTCAGCAACATGGTAATACCGCCACCTAATACAGGCACTGCCAATACTAAAAGAAAAGCGGTAACTAACATCGCCCAAGCAAATAAAGGCATTTTATGCAATGTCATGCCCGGCGCACGCATATTAAATATTGTGGTAATAATATTAATTGCCCCTAAAATTGACGAAGCACCCGCTAAATGCAAGGCAAAAATTGCCATATCAACCGCCGCACCCGGATGCGATGTTGCCAAAGATAATGGCGGATAAACGGTCCAACCCGTGCCCGCACCACCACCGATTAATGCCGATAAAAGCAATAATAAAAACGCAGGCACAATTAACCAAAAGCTTATATTATTCATTCTTGGGAATGCCATATCGGGCGCACCAATCATTAAAGGCACCATCCAATTACCAAAACCACCGATTAAAGCAGGCATAACCACAAAAAACACCATGATTAAGCCGTGCGCGGTTACGACAACATTCCATAAATGCCCATTGGGTAAGCCGTCAGCCCCTAACATATATTGCACGCCCGGATTTTGTAATTCCATGCGCATATATACAGAAAATGCACCACCAATTAAAGCAGCAAAAATTGAAAACAACAAATATAAAGTGCCAATGTCTTTGTGATTTGTTGACATAAACCAGCGTTGAATAAATGTTGGATGCCCGTGATGGTCATCATGATGCGAAGTATGTGCCGAATGTTCCATAATATTCTCCTAATATAACTTTATTATTTTTGAGCTAATTGTTGATTGCTATTTAAAGCCGCTTGCTTTTTCTTTGCAACCCATTCTTTAAATTCATCTTCGGTGATGGCATGAACTTCAATTGGCATGAACGCGTGATTCATACCGCATAATTCTTGACAAAAGCCATAATATGTGCCGGGTTTGTCAATTGTCATCCAGCTTTCGTTAATGCGACCGGGCACCGCGTCCATTTTAATGCCCGCGACATTAAGGGCAAAATTATGAATTACATCAGTTGCCGTAATTAAAACTTTAATTTTTTTACCCACTGGCACAACCAATGGATTATCGGCGCGCATTCTAAATAAATGTTTTTCATTTTCAGGTAAATCAGCCAATGCAACTAAATTTGAATCAATTTTAATTTCTGGATAATCGGGATATTCATAAGTCCAATACCACTGATTGCCAATCGCTTTAATCGTATATTCTGCTTTTGAATTATCTTCGGTATAATATAATAATTTTATTGAAGGAATGAATATAATGCCCAAAATCAATACTGGTAAAGCTGTCCAAATCACTTCCAGCCAAGTGTGATGGACAACTTTGCTTGGCACGGGGTTGTTTTTTTCACTAAACCGCCAGCAAACATAAATCAATAAAGCCAATACAAATAACGAAATTGCAATAATAACAGGCAATAAAATGGCATCATGAAACCAATAAATTTGTCTTGCCTTTTCAGAAACTGGGTCATTAAAGCCCAATTGCCAATTTTTAGCATAATCATCAGCCGTTGCAAATTTACCAATTGCCAACATCATTATAAATACGGATAATTTTGACATGATTCGCATCGCGTTTGCCGTTATTTTATTTATTATTGTCATTACTTAGATTCCTTTTAAAGATAAAATCACTATACTTCATAAAAATTTTTACATGTATAGTCAAGTTTTATTTTGAATATTGCAAATTATTTTTAATTTTATGGATTCTAATTTAATTCTATTAATCAGAATTCTTAGTATTTTTAAACGCAATTACGATAAACCACCCCGATTGCAAATTACATTTGCAATCACCCCTCCGCCTAACCTTCGGTTAGCTGCTTCGCTTAGGATGGGAAGGATACTATTTTTAAACGCACTAAATTCCGTTGCACAATGCCCAAAATCATGGTGATTTATTGAGTTGATGGCGGAATTGCAATCACCATCAGTTTGGGTATAATGCTAGGAAGAAAATTTTTTTAGAAGGCAAGTGAACGAACGGGTTCATGCGTTCTAAAAAAATTTTATAACGACGCAGAATGCCCAAAATCATGGTGATTGGGCAGGATGCCCAAAATCATGGTGATTTAAGTTGATGGCGGAACCAAGTTCTTTGGCGTTTAGCATATTGACAAGTTTGATTAAAAATTTCTGCTTGTATATTGCTTAAATCGCGCAATTGGTGATGATATTGCCATAATAATTTTGCGCCGATTATTTTCATTATTGGCGAATTTTCGGTTATATTGGGAAATTTTTTGACAAATTCAGCCATTTCTGCAACCATATTATCAAAATCTTGGTTGAGTCTTTGGCGAATGCGTGTTCGCAAAATATCGGTTGGCATTTCTATATTTTTAATGTCATATTCTTGGGTAATATAGGGAATTTTCGGCACTAAATGCCAATCGGAAAGCGTTTTATTGGTGGCGGCAAATACATTTAAGCCTCTGATAATGCGTTGTCTATCTTGGGGCATGATTGATAAAGCCCATTTTTTATCTATTGCGAATAATTTTTCATATAATTGTTGCGTTGATTCGGTGTAATCATGGTTTGTTGCGACAAATGGAATTGGCGACAAGCCTGCGATTAGGCTTTTGATATACATGCCCGTGCCACCAACAATAATTGGATTTTTACCGATTTTTTGGGCGTTATTTATAGCATCAACGGCTTTTTTGCACCAATCATGCGCATTTGAAATCGCATCAGGGGGTAAATACCCGTATAATTCATGGCTAATCCCTTGATAATCAAGGGGTTGCGCTGATAAAATTGGCAATTGTTGATATTGTTGCAAGGCATCGGCATTAATTATAACACCATTATTTTTATGGGCGTATTCCAATGCAAAAGCCGATTTACCGCTTGCCGTGCAACCAGTTATGATAAGGATTTTATTTGACAATCCATTTCCCCGCTGCATCTTGCTGATGGTAAGACAAATGAAAATCAGGGTTGTTTTGGAATTGTTTCCATAATTCGCGGGCGTAATTTTTATGTTCGTCTTCTTCATCGCGAAATGCAATGATAATTAACGAAAAATTTATGATATTTTCTGGGCATTTCATGCCATTTAGAATTAATAACGAATCAGAATTTTCGGCAATTTCTTGCCATTCATTCGCAATTAATATCGGAATATCATGGGCTTTTTCGTGATTCCAAAGCGCATGAGGCAGAAAACTATTTGCGTCATATTCCCATAAGAAATTATCAAATTTTTGCGTATCATCGGTGATGACAAAAGTTTTTTTATTTCTTGCAAATTGCGCCGATAGGATTTTGGCAAGAGATTTATCGTAATTTCGCCCTAAGATATGGTAAAATTTTAATTCGGTCGCCATTACTGCCGTGATTTAATAAATTGATTTAACAATCGCACGCCATAACCCGTTGCACCACGATGCGACAAAATTTTGTCATCACCGCTCCAAACCATGCCTGCTATATCCAAATGCGCCCATTTTTGATTGGGTTTGATGAATCTTTGTATGAATTGCGCACCAATAATTGACCCCGCCCCTTTTGAACCGATATTTTTCATATCGGCTCTTGGCGAATCAATCGCCTTGTCATACGCATCGCCAAGCGGCATACGCCATAATTTTTCCCCGCAAATTAAGCCAGATTCAATTAAATCTTGGCTTAATTTATCGTCATTGGAAAATACGCCAGCATGTTCATGCCCCAGCGCAATTATCATCGCCCCTGTTAAAGTTGCTAAATCAATAATTTCAGATGGGTTATATTTTTCTTGCGTATACCATAAAACATCGGCAAGGACTAAGCGACCTTCGGCATCAGTATTATGAATATCAATGGTTTTACCAGACATAGATTTAACAATATCGCCCGGGCGTTGCGCCATACCATCGGGCATATTTTCAACTAAGCCCAAAACTCCGACAACATTAATTGGCGCATGCCTTAAAGCCAAAGCTTTCATTGTGCCAGCGACTGCACCAGCACCCGCCATATCCCAAATCATTTCTTCCATACCCGGACCAGCTTTTAATGAAATGCCCCCCGAATCAAAACAAACGCCTTTACCAACCAAAGCAATTGGTGGAGTTGTTGCGCCACTCACGCCATTCCAGCGCATAACCACGACACAAGTTTCGTTATGCGACCCCTGCCCAACACCTAAAAGCGCGTTCATGCCTAAATTTTTCAGTTCTTTTTCTTTTAGAATTTCAACTTTAACCCCCAAAACTTCTAAGCTCAAGCAACGATTCGCAAATTCCAACGGCGATAAGACATTCGCGGGTTCTGACACTAAATCACGGGTAAATTCTGCCCCTTGGTAAATTGCCTCGCGTTCAATGACAGCTTTTGACAAAGCCGCTGATTCGTTATGATAAATATGTAATTTTTTATATTTAGGTTTTTCATCGCGCAATTTTTCGCTATATTTATCAAATCGGTAAGATTTTAATTGAAAGCCAAGAATCATATCATTAACCATCGCGCCGCTCATAACATTAGAATCGCACCAAATATGAATAGATTCATCGGTTATTTTGCATAATTGATTCGCGATTTTTGCGCCTAATTCAACGGCTTCATTATTTTTTAAGGTTTCCGCCACGACAAAAAGCAATATTCTGCTATACGCGACACCATGCGGGGCAAGAATCACAGCGGTTTCGCCTGATTTTCCCTTGAATCCCGCACTCGCAACTGCTCTATCTATCGCGCCTGCACTCCAAGTATTAACCATCTGCGCATTGGCACTTAGTAAATTATTTTTTAAAATCGGCACGCAAAGCACTCCATTTAATTGGGCAGTGGGAATGGCGTTAGAATATATTATTTGACATGTTGTCATGGTGAATCCTTATAAAATTTATCTCTTGTATTTAATTATAATGTTATGATAATATTGTCAAGATGATTCAACCAACTATTAATTATGCCAAAAATTTATTTCAACAAAATATCCCTTTTGTTGTGGCGATTGTTGCGAAAACTTGGGGGTCTGCGCCCTGTCCCGTCGGTTCTTTATTGGTCATTGACGAGAATCAACATTTTATGGGTTCGGTATCGGGGGGCTGTATTGAAGGCGAAGTCATCAGCCAAGCCATGATTTTATTAAGCGAATCACGCATTACCACAAAAAAACTTGAATTTGGCGTCAGTCAAGCAATGGCGTGGGAATTTGGCTTGGCTTGCGGGGGGCAAATTGAAATATGCTTAATTGCCTTTAAAAATCAGCAATTTCACCATGATGATTGGCAAAAATTTTTTGGAAATTACCAAGCTACCATTACAATAAATCCCCAAGGCGAATTGATATATACCCCACCAATTTCCGAAACTGGTTATGATGATAAGGGTGATTTTCATTGGATAATTAAACCCCAAAGCGAAATAATTATCATTGGTGCCGTGCATGTTAGCCAATTTTTATCGGTAATGATTGAATCGCTCGGTTGGCGAAGCAAAATCATTGACCCAAGGCAAAGCTTTGGTGCGTCGCAACGATTCGTCAATCACGAAATTTTCAACCAATATCCTGATGATTTTTTTGAAAATCAACCAATTCAAGCCCATAACGCGATTATTTGCTTGACTCACGACCCAAAAATTGATGATATGGCATTAAAATACGCGCTTAAATCATCGGCATTTTATATTGGTGCTTTGGGCAGCAAAAAAAATCACGCAACCAGAATGGCAAGAATGAGTGAATATGGTTTTTCAGCAAAAGAAATCGCCCGAATCCATGGACCCGCTGGATTGGAGATTCACGCGTCTGGAGCATGTGAAATCGCCATTGCTATTATGGCGCAAATCATAAAGGCTTCGCATGAAATTTCTTGAAATTACTAAATCAGATTTAAAATCATGGACAGATAAGCAAATTAAATCGGCAATTTTGGGGCATGGTTTAGTGTGGAACAACCAAAAATTCCCGAAATCAAGCCCATTGGAAAATTTTCTTAACAACGCCGAAATTCCCGAAAATTATCAATTTCATGTTGCATATCCTGATAATAATGATTGGCATGAACAAAAAATTACCGAACAATTGGCAAATGATTTTTTAGGCGAAAATATTAAATGCGAAATTACTAAATCTGGGCGGGTGAATTTTATTGCGAAAATTGATGGAATTTTGCATTTTAATACCGAAAATTTAGATAAATTTAACGAATTAACGCCCGAAATTACCATGGCAACCCGCCCATATTGCACCCAAATCTATCAAGGCGAAATTGTAGCATCGTGTAAGATTATCCCGTATTTTGTCGCGGGCAATATTGTCAAAAAATCCATGGTGCTTGCCAAAAAATCTTGCTTGAATATTTCACCATTGCAAGGTGGCAAGGCGCACTTGATTTTCACTTATTTAGAAGAAATTCCCCCGCAAAAATTGCAAAAATCCGCGCAAATTTTCCAAAAAAGATTGCTTAAATATAATTATGAAGTCGGTAAAATTTCGAATGTTCGCCATCATTGCCAAGAATTAAGCGAATTTTTAACCCAAATCCCCCCCAAAGACTTTGATTTAATCGCGATAATGGGCGCAGTTTCCATTGCGGATATTAACGATATTGTTCCCAAGGCTTTAATAAATTGTGGTGGTAAAATTATAAGATATGGCATGCCCGTTGACCCCGGTAATTTATTATTATTGGGCGAAATAAGTAATTGCCCGTTTTTAGGATTGCCCGGTTGCGCAAAATCACCGAAATTTAATGGTTTAGATTTTATATTGCAACGATTAGCCGCGCGGATAAATATTACCAGCAAAGATATTGCGCAATTAGGAAAAATCGGCTTATTGCCCGAAAATTACGACAGAGGCGCACTTCGCGCCGTTAATTACCCAGTCGCATCCAAGCCATTAATCGCAATTTTAGCCGCGGGTAAAGGCGAACGAATGGCGCAAGATTTAGCAAAACCCTTAACAATTTTTCGTGATAAAGCTTTGTTAGAATGGGTGATTGATAATATTAATCAAGCCTTGCCAAGCAAGGATATTATTATCATTGTTAACGATTCCCCCCAAGGCAAACAAGTTCAAGAATTTTGTTTAACAAAACAATATAAGTTTATAATAAATAACCAATATAACGAAGGAATCGCATCTTCGCTAAGATTAGCTGTCAATTATGCTTCGCAAACGCATTCGGCGTTAATGGTATTTTTAGCCGACATGCCCAATATTACGCCCAAAACTATTGCAACAATTTGGCAAGAATTTCAGCGCGACACGCAAAATATTATGGCTGTGCAACCTAAATTCGGCTCACAATTAGGACACCCCGTTGTCTTTAATCCAAGAATTTTTTCAGAATTAGCCAAATTAAGTGGCGATACGGGCGCAAAAACATTCATGGAAAATTTAAGCGATTATCGCCGAATCATTGATACGCTTGATGCGGGCGTGATTCAAGATGGCGACACAAAAGCGATGATTAACCAATGGTCGCGCGATTATGATATTGTTTTTAATAATGATTAAAATGGGTTAATCATTTTTACCCTCATCAGAAACAGAATCGCTATCAATGGGTAATTTTAATGTTTGGTCAAGGCTTAACCCATCAGTTTCTAAGGGTTTTAAGCCCAATAAGGGGGAAATTTTCTTAATCACCGCGCCGACTATGGGTGCCGCCACAATACCACCCGTTGGGCGAATACCCTTATCAGGTTTCGGTTCGTCAATTAAGGCATAAATAACATATTGCGGATTATGAATCGGAAATCCCGCAATATAGCTAGAAATCATTAATTCACGATTATAAATACCCCGAATTGGTTTTTCAGCCGTTCCCGTTTTGCCGCCGACTAAATAACCGGGAATATCGCTTGTTTTACCTGACCCATCAAGCGCATTCAAGCGCATTAATTTGCGCACATTTTGTATGGTTTCTTCGTTGTAAATTTTATCATCAATCAAGGTAACTGGGTGTTTGTCATCAACGGCAATAAACCTTGGTATGCGCAAATTGCCATCATTTATCGCGGGAATAGTTGCCGCAGCTAACTGCATCGGTGAAATAGAAATACCATGCCCAAAAGAAATTGTTATAGCCTCTACTTCCTTCCAGTGTTTAGGATATAAAGGCACATTATTTTCAGGAAATTCCATGGGCAATTTTTCCAAAAAATGCGATTTTTTCATGTAATTTTTTTGATTATCATAGCCCATTTTTAACGCCATACGCGCCGAACCAATATTTGATGAAAAAATAAAAATTTCTTCAAGGCTTAGCCATGATTTTTTAGCATGATAATCATGAATCGTGAATTTTCCAATTGATAAAGATTGAGTCGCATCAAATTTTTCGCTCATTTTTACCAATCCCGAATCCAAAGCCGCCGCCGAATTAAATAATTTCATGGTTGAGCCTAATTCATATGAACCTTGGGTGGCTTTATTAAAAAAAACTTCGGGGGCATAAGTATTATAGGTATTCGGATTAAAATCAGGCAAAGATACCATTGCTAAAACTTCGCCAGTATGGGCGTTTAAGACCATGCCTGCGCCACCAATGGCACGATATTTTGTGATAGCCTTAGTAATTTCTTCGTGCAAAATGGCTTGCACACGAATATCCATCGCTAATTTAATATTTTCACCATTTTTCAAAACCGCGTCCATTTGCCGTTCCATACCCAATGCGCCGTTTTTATCACGATTAATATAGCCAACATAATGCCCCGTTGTTTGCGTTTGCGGATAAATTCGTTCAAAAGATTGAATAAATTCCAAACCCGGCAAGCCTAAATTTAAAATCTTAGTTTCATCATTCGGCGTAAGCCTTTCAACCAAGGGTGTCCAGCCGTCTGATTTTGCAAAAACACGGGCGCGGATTTTTTCATAATCTAATTTTGGGTATAAGGATTTTAATTTATCAATTGTTTCATCAAGCGATAAAATATTTTTGTGATTTAAAACTAAATTTGTCGTGCGAATATTCGTGGCTAAAATTTCACCATTTCGGTCTAAAATTTCACCCCTTCGCAACGCTTGTTCGCCAATGACAACATCATTGGGGGTCAAAGGAAAAATATTAATGCGAATTAATTTTAAAATTGCCAAGCCAAAAATCAACATGAAAAATAAAATAATATAAATTATACGGGTGCGCGCTTCGGCAAAGGCATGCGATTTAATTTGCACGACACTTTTTCCCGATTCGGATTCTTGGGGTTTTGGCAATAATAATTTTCTGATTTTAGTAAACATAAATTTATAGTGAATATTTTTATGGCAAAAATCAAGTTTTTTATTTTTGGCAATAATTTTAAGAAAGTATAAATTTCTTGACTATTATAAATTTCTTGACTATTTATGATTATAAAATATAATATTCATAAATCGCACATGGACGAAAAAAATGAAATTTCACTTTACAAATTTGGGCAAGCTTAATGATGCCAAGATTGAAATTAATAATTTAACGATTATTATTGGTAAAAATAATTTAGGGAAAACATACCTTACCACCGCCATTTATGGGTTGCTTAAAAATTTGCGCAAGATAAAATTTGCTTAACCCTAAACTAAATCGTAATACGGCTTCCTAATTCAATAACAAGGTTGCTGGGGATTTTAAAAAGCTTGACAATAGATACCGAAGAGCGATGCAAGGCAATAAAAAGACCCTTGCGCCATGGATTAAGGATTTTCAAGCTGGACGATGGCACGATATTTTCAATGCTAAGGAAATAGCTGCTATCCATGCTTTCAATGTTAAGATTTTGAAATTTCGCCGAAGCTAAATCATTGGGGATATTCGGAATATTCATATAACCATATTGCAATTTCGCGCGCCAAAAACCCTTGGCAATCGGTGAAATTGTTAATCGTTCGGAAAACGGCACCCATGGCACTGATAAAATATGCACATGCAAGAATATATTAGTTTCATGCAGCACCATATTATGCTTGATATTATGCAATAACGCTTGCGGTGCCGTAATTTCATTGGAACAAAGATAAATTGCCGTGCGTGGCACGCGGGTAAGCGATGATTTTTGCAAATTTTCGGCTAAAAAATCTAATTCTGGGTCGTTTTTACTGATTTCGGCTTTTAAATACGCGCGCCCCCGCAACCAAGTTGACACAATAGTAATTATAATAACAGCCATTAATAATGGCAACCAGCCCCCTGAAAAAATTCGCACCGAACTGCTGAAAAACAATGGTAAATCAATCACAAGCAAGCCTGAAACAATTAATATGGATAAATATTTGTTCAATTTCCATTGATAATGACAAACAATATATAATAAAAATGAAGTAATACACATTGTGCCCGTTACCGCAATACCATATGCCGCAACCAAAGCACTGGAAGTTTGAAAAGTAAGCACCACGATTATAACCACAAATAACAAAAAATAATTGATAAACGGAATATAAATTTGCCCATATTCTTTCACGGAAGTTTGCACGATTCGCACCCGTGGGATTAAATCTAAAATCATTGCGGAGCGAACCAAAGAAAAAGCCCCCGTAATCACCGCTTGCGAAGCAATAACCGTGGCAATAGTTGCCAAAATAACGGCGGGAATAGTCGCAAAGTCTGGAAATAAATGAAAAAACAAGCCTTCAATATGGTTAGGATTGCTTAATAATTCCCCGCCCTGCCCTAAATAATTACTGACTAAAGCTGGAAAAACCACGAATAACCAACCAATTTTAATAGGTTTATAGCCAAAATGCCCCATATCTACATATAAAGCCTCAACCCCTGTAACTGCCAAAACTGCCGCACCTAATATATACACAATATTTTTAGGGTTATGATATAAAAATTCAAGCGCATGAAAAGGGTTTAATGCCATTAAAATATCGGGATTATAATAAATTCCATAAAGCCCACTGAAAAATAATGTTGCAAACCACCCGCAAATTATATACCCAAAAAATTGCCCAATCGCGCCTGTGCCCTTGCGTTGCACCAAGAACAGACTTAATAAAATACCCACGGAAATGGGCAAAATATATTTTTCTAACGAAGGTTCAACGACTTTCAATCCTTCAACCGCGCTTAATACAGAAATTGCGGGCGTTATTACCGAATCAGAAAAAAACATTGCCGCGCCCATTGCGCCGAATAATAATAAATAATGCTTAAATTTTGGATTATATTTTTTGGCATTGGAAGCCAAGGTTAATAATGCCACGACGCCCCCTTCGCCATTATTATCAGCACGCAATGTAAAATACACATATTTTATGGTGACAATCATCATTAAAAGCCAGATAATTAAGGAAACAGCACCGATAACATTATGCGGGGCGGTTGCTAATTCATGGCTTTCAAGAAAAACGGAACTTAAAGCGTATAAAGGGCTTGTGCCTATGTCGCCATAAACAACCCCTAAAGAACTTAGAACCAGCACAGAAAGCGATGATTTTTTTGCTTGGATATTCATAATTTGTGCTATATAAACCGAATCATTAATTATGTAAAGAAAAAAATGCAAGGCTTTATTATTTCGGCGATAAGCTCAAATTGCGGCAAAACCAGCCTAACCATCGGCTTGGTTCGCCACTTAGTGCGCTTGGGATACAAGGTGCAATGCGCCAAATTTGGACCCGATTATATTGACGGGCAATTTTTAAGCATGGCATCTGGCAATCCTGCGTATAATTTAGACCTTTACGCCATGGATAAGCAACGAATCAACGGCATTTTATCGCAAATTCTAGACGATAAAGATATTTTAATTGTTGAAGGCGCAATGGGATTATTTGATAAATCACTCAATATCACCAATGCAACCGCAGATTTAGCAAAAATGCTTAATTTACCAATTTTATTAGTTGCCAATGCGCAAAATAGCGCGGGCACTATCGCTCAAGTCGTTAATAGCCTTAGCGTGCACCATCAAGATTGCAAGATAAAATCAGTTGTTTATAATTTCGTGCAAAGCGATAGGCACAAGGCTTTAATTACCGAACAACACCCCAAAAATATCGCGCATGGATTTTTGCCCAAACATAATAAACCCCTTGATTCGCGGCATTTAGGCTTAAAATTAGCTTCAGAATATGAAAATATTGAACAAATCATTAATTATTACGCCGATTGGGTTGGCGAAAATTTAGGTCCCAAAATAATGGAACAATTAATGCAAGACGAATTACTTATTAATAAATCGCCTTTGAAGCCAATTTTACCGCCTTTGGCAACCAATATCGCCATTGCCAAAGATGATTGTTTTAATTTTATTTATAACCATCAAATATTAGAATGGCAAAAAAACGGCGTGCATTTAAGCTTTTTCTCGCCATTAAGGGACGAAATGCCCGATTCTAATGCTCAAGCGATTTTTTTGCCCGGCGGATACCCTGAAATTTATGCCGAACGACTTGCCAAAGCGAATTTTTTCATTGAATCCATGCGCCGTGCCGCCAATGATGGCGTGATAATTTATGGCGAATGCGGTGGATATATGGTTTTAGGGCAAGCAATTATTACGAAATCCAAGCAAAAAATTCCCATGCTGGGATTATTAAATTTAATCACTGATTTTTCGCAACCCAAATTACATTTATCATACCATCAGTGTAATTTAGCGCAAAATTTACCCATTTGGCGTGGCGCGAACAATATTCCCGCCCATGAATTTCATTATAGTCATGCAAGTTTTGAATCGGGCAACCCCATGTTGCAAAGCGATAAAGCCGAACGAATGGGCTTAATGCAGGATACAATTTTTGGCTCTTATTGTCATTTCATTTAAAACTAACAAAATGCAAAATTTCTTTTGCATTTTGTCGTTTCATAAGGAGGGTGAAATTTTTATCAGGCTTGTTTTTCAAAATCCAAGCGATTAAATCTGGCATTAACATCAACCATTGCGGCTTCAAGCGATATTTCCGAATTACCGCTAATTTTGCCTTTTTCATCAGCGCCAAAGGTAATGCTTGAAGTATAAGAAATCATGCCATAGTTGCCTAATTTTTCATTAGAAATGCTGCTTGATTTTTTTTCTGTATCCATATAATCTAAGGGTAATTTTTCAAAATCTTTGCCGTCCATCATTTTGAAATTTAATGCGCCCGCCATGGATATATTCGCCGAGTTAAATTTTTTATCCGCCCCCTTGTTGCAAATAATATTGATAGAAAATGCAGTATTAGGGTCATGCGCTTGAAATGATGTGGTATTAAAACCTTTATCCACTACTTCTTGCATGGCAAATGAAGCGCAACCTTGGTGGCATGTATTGGCAATTGCATTCACAGAATCTTCGTCTAAACCATATTGTTCTGCTTCGGCAATGAACAAATCTTTAACTTCTTGCCAGCTTGGACTTTGTGATAATTCATAACTTGTTTTGCTGGGCAATGCACCTTTTTGGTCGTTAACTTTACTTCGCTCAATCGTTAAAAATCCATTATTTACGGAAATTGCCGATTGATTTTCTTTGTCGGTTAAGACAACTTTTGCTCTGCCAAGAATATCACGAAATAAGATATTATTGCTAATATTATTGCCAAGACTAATTTCGTCTCTTACGCCCTTGATGATATTATCAGCGATGGGGTCGCCTTCGGCAATCATATTTTTGTAATTATAATCAACCCATTGATTGCCCGCTCTTGACGAAATTGAAAAACAATCCCCACCGCCTTTTGATTGTAATTCTGCCAATTTGCCATTTAAATTTTTGACTTTGCCGTCAAGCTGAATTTCTCTTGAAGTTGCATCATGGAATGCGGTATTAGCAATATCAGTTTTTTCTACGCCATCTTGGCTTAAACTAACAAATCCGCGTTTGGTAAAATGTTCGCCTGCAACTGGGTCTTTGGTTTCAATACCCGCATTTGCCAAGATATTTTCGCATTGATTGATAAATTTGCCCATTTTTGGCGTAATATCGGCTAAATTTGGGTCTTGTGATAAAGGTTTCATGGATAATTTGCCATCTGCAATTTTCCATTCGCCAATGGGGCTATCTGGTGCCGCCATAATTGGCAATAATAATTCAAACGCATTTTGCGCATCATTGGGCTTAACATTAATGTGCATTTCATACCCAAAATTGCTTAAATTTGGGTTAGCTTCACGCAAGGATAAATCTTCGCCATAATTTTTAAAAGAATCTGGGGCAATTTTTGCGCCATAAATCGCATTGCCATCGGATTTAAAAATTGTATTATTAGTGATAAATCTGTCTGAAACTTCTGTTTTTCTGTCAATTTCAAAATGCGTTAAATTAGATAAATCAACATTCGGATTTGATTTTAACAATGTAATATTCGCGGCAAATTCTGCACGGGATTTAATATTTTGTTCTGTTAATTGGTCGCTTGGCAAACTAATTAATTGCTTTAAAAGATTTTTCACATATGCTATATTATCAGCGATGGGCTTTTGTGATGCTAAATTATTAAACCCTTCGGATTCTGGAAGAAATTTTTTCACCATTGGGTTATTCATTAATTGAGTCATTTTATTGTTTAATGATTGATAATTTTGTTTAATTGAATCAATATTTATAATATGTCCTTGATTATTGCTTATCAAATCGGTTGTGGCGCGATTCGCAACATCCGTGCCAAAATTTTCAGCAATCGTTGAAAAAAAACCTTGGACAATCGCGTTATTTTTAGCTTCAATTTGGCGTTGCCCATAATCTAGATGCAACATACCAGCAATTGCGGTAATAATCTTGCCACCAAAAGAACCAGTATTGGTTAATGCGCGCACCGCGTCATTATTAAATTTAAATTGCTCTAAGCCTGCAATTGCGGGTGTATTTGCTCTTGATGAAATATCGGTCATGAAATTCTCCTTGTTTATGTCATGATTAAGAATAAAATATCATTACGCTTAAATTGCATTATTTACAATATACGCAATCAGATATAGATAAAATTTTATATAATTTAGCAATGCAACCTCCCTAAAAAATATTTTTTATTAACTTGACTCAATTAAGTCTTTAAATTATTATACAAGCATAATTATTATGGAGAATTTTATGAATAAATTAGGGCATTTTTATAATGGTAAAGCGCAAGAGGGCGAATCAGGGCGGTTTGGCGATGTATTTGACCCCGCAACGGGCGAAGTGCAATCGCATGCGGCTTACGCCAATACCCAAGAAATTGATAAAATTGTTCGTCTTGCCGCTGTGGCGCAAAAAGAATGGGGCGCGACCAGTGCCGTAAAACGCGCATCAGTTTTATTTAAATTCCGTGAATTAATTATTGCCAAGAAAAATGAAATTGCCGAAATTATTGGCAAAGAACATGGTAAAACCATGGCGGACGCTTTGGGTGAAATTCAACGCGGGCTTGATGTGGTGGAGTTTGGTTGCGGTATTCCGAATTTACTAAAAGGCGGTTTTTCACAAAATATTGGTGGTTCAATTGATATTTTCAATATTCGCGAACCGATTGGAGTCGTGGGCGGAATATCGCCGTTTAATTTTCCCTTTATGGTGCCTTTATGGATGGGAGTCATGGCGATAGCTTGCGGCAATAGCTTTATTAACAAATGCTCAGAACGCGACCCAAGTGCATCCATTAAAATTGCCCAATTATTAAGTGAAGCTGGCTTGCCCGATAATATTTGGAATGTTGTTAATGGCGATAAAGAAGCCGTAGATGGCTTGTTGCATCACCCCATGGTGCAAGCGATAAGCTTTGTGGGTTCAACCCCAGTTGGCGAATATGTTTATCAAGAAGGTTGCAAGCATAATAAACGAGTGCAAGCATTTTGCGGGGCAAAAAACCATATGATAATCATGCCAGACGCCGATATGAATCAAGCGGTTGACGCTTTGGTGGGTTCGGGATATGGTTCGGCGGGTCAAAGATGTATGGCAATTTCGGTTGCTGTGCCCGTTGGTAAAGGCACTGCCGAAGAATTAACAAGATTGTTAAAACCCCGTGTTGCTGAAATGAAAATCGGACCATACCACGATAAAAACGCTGAAATTAATCCGTTAATTACACGCCAAGCCAAAGAACGCGTGGAACGATTAATTGAATCGGGTGTCAAACAAGGCGCGGGATTAGTCGTTGATGGACGGGGTAAAAGTCTGCAAGGTTATGAAAATGGCTTTTGGGTTGGTGGCACTTTATTAAACGAAGTAAGGACTGATATGGATTGCTATGTTCAAGAAATTTTTGGACCAGTTTTATCAATCATGCAAAATACTTCATTTGAAAATGCCGTTAAGATGATTAACGACCATGAATATGGCAATGGCACTTCAATTTTCACACGCGATGGCGATGCCGCACGGGCGTTTTATGAAAAAGTAGATGTTGGTATGGTTGGTATTAATGTGCCGATTCCCGTGCCGACTGCTTTTCATCATTTTGGCGGGTCTAAACGCTCAAAATTCGGGGATACGCAAATGTATGGTCCCGAATCCGTGGTGTTTTTTACTAAGATGAAAACAATTTCTACGCGCTGGCCTTCGGGAGTCAAGGAAGGCGCGGAATTTGCAATGCCTACTCACAGATAATAAGGAAAAAATATGGAACAACAATCATACCATGAATCTAGCCACGAAGCACCATTAAGGGCGATTTATCATCGCCGACCAAGTTCTTTGGTAAGGTTTAGGCATGGCGGTTATGGTGCGTTATATCCGTTGCATATTGATGGTGTCTTGCCAAATATCTTAAATCCTGAAATTGATGAAAATTTTGAAGCCACCCTGCCCGCGCCTAAATCTGCAAAAATCATTGATTTAAGCCAATTTCGCAAGAAGTCACGAAGGTAAATAATAATAAAATTTTGTCGTTTTTTATTGAAATTTTTTATTTAATACTAAATAATTACCAAACAAAGCCAATATCGTGCCATAAATGACTTCAATATGCACGGGCGCGCCTTCAATGGTGAAGCTTAAAATCAAGGCAACAATTGGAAACATGACGGCGGTATACCCAGCCTTATCGGGACCAATATTATGCAATAAAGTCAAATACATGCCAAACGCCCCGCATGTCGCCAGCAAGCTTAAATATAACAGCGATAAAATATATGGCATGTTAAAATCAATCGCAAATGAACGATTCTGAACGATTGCCAAAACCGCAACAATCAATGCGCCATAACCCATGCCAAATGCCATCGTGGGCAATAATTTAATCCCCTTAATTTTATTTTTTGCGGCAATAATATTGCCTAAGGACGCGCAAATTGTGCCAATCAATGCAAAGGCTAAACCAATAAATTTTGACTTATCCCAATCGCCTTGATATTCGGGGGAAAAAATTATGATAATACCCATTACGCCTAAAACTGAACCAACCCAAAGACTGCGCGGGGGTTTCTTGCCTAAAAACATCACGCTGAATATTACATTTGTTATGGCGAACAACGAAAATACAACGGCAACTAAACCTGAACTCAACGAAAATGACGCGTAATATAAAAATACAAAATTAAAGCAAAAAATTAAGCTAGCTTGGCTTGCAATGCTTAAATGTTCGTGCATAGTTAGCTTAAATGATGATTTTTTGAAAAAACCCACCACAAACATTACCATTGACGCAAGAAAAAACCGCCAAAAAATTGACACCATGGGGTCAACCACGCCTAATTGAAATTTTATTGCCAACCAGCTTGAACCCCAAATAATCGTTACTAAAAAAAATAAGATAAAATTCATAAAAAACCAAATTATTTGGAGGTGCGAGCCGGAATTGAACCGGCGTAGGAGGTTTTGCAGACCTCAGCGTCACCACTCCGCCATCGCACCATCGCGAATGTGTATATAATGATTATTTTGAATTTGCAAGCGGTATTTCAAAAATTTCATTAAAAAATTTTATTAAAATTTTAAATAAATATTATCTTTAACTTGATTTATTTTAGAATTATTTTATTATATCATTCATGCATGACATTACACAAACAAGACATTTTAATCAAATTATCCAAAAAGGCGATGTTTTAATAAAAGCATCAAAAATGAAAGATAAGATACGCGCCGAATATAATTTTTTTCATTTTGTGCCAAAAAAAATGCAAAAATGGTTTGTTGAACCTTTTGATTTTATACAAGAAAGCGAAATATCGTCTTATAAAATGAAACGATATAACTGCATTGATGCAGCAAAACAATGGGTTAATAATGGCTTAAATTACCAAGATTTTAATCAATTTATAGAGCTTTTCTTTGAATTTATTCACGAAAGACCTCTTAAAAAAAATAAAAACCAAACACATGTTAATTTTTTATTCGTTGAAAAATTACACCAACGATGTAATGAATTCTTAGCATCAGAAATTGGGCAAAAAATTAATAAATTAGCCATTCAACTAAATTCACAATATGATATTCATTGGCAATTATCACGATTTAATCAATTATTTAACCAATACCATCATGAATTTATGTCAGAAAATTTAACAATTGGACATGGTGATTCTTGCTTGTCTAATATTTTATATGACAAAAATTTAGGTTTATTCAAATTAGTTGATCCTCGTGGATCTCTTATTCCCTCAGGTGCTTGGATGCATCCGCTATATGATGTTTGTAAAATATCTCATAGCATATTAGGTAATTATGATTTTATAAATTACGAAAAATTCACAATTGACAATAATGCGCGCGTTTGTTTTGCGAATGAATTTTTATTACCTTTAAAACAAGTTTTTGTGGATAAATTATCACACTTAGGGTTTAATTATAAAGCAGTTCGTTTGGGTGAAGTTTCGTTATTTTTATCTATGCTGCCTTTGCATGGAGATAAAATAGATAAATTATTAGCGATTACAATTAATTCATATCAAATTATGCAGGAGCTTGAAAATGAATAAAAATATTATCATTGATATTGATGGCACTTTATGCCCATTAAAGCAATCAAACCAAGAATACGCTGATTTAATTCCATTCCAACCGATTGTGGAACAATTGTGGCATTATAAATCTATGGGGTATAAAATAACCCTATTCACATCAAGAAATATGCGTAGTTTTGAAAATAATATCGGTAAAATAAACAAATTTACTGCACCAATTTTATGGTCATGGTTAGAAAAATGGAACATACCATATGATGAGTTAATTTTTGGCAAGCCATGGTGTGATAAATTTGGATTTTATGTAGATGACAAAGCCATTCGCCCAGATGAGTTTTTAAATTTATCAGAAGCGCAAATTCAACAATTAATAGGAAATATGAAATGAATATTGTGATAACAATGGCGGGGCTTGGTAGCAGATTTACCCAAGCTGGTTATACAAATCCTAAATTTTCACTGATTGCAAACGGCAAAAGCCTACTTCAATGGTCAATATTATCTTTAAGTAATTTTATAAATGACCAAACAAATTTGATTTTTGTTGCTTTGACCGAGCATTGTGTCGGCGATTATATCAAGAAATCAATAAATCACCCTCATCAATTACTTGAAATTTCTCAAACAACAGATGGGCAAGCAACCACAGCATTGCATTCACAAAATCTTTGGCAATGCGACAAGCCTTTGATGATATTCAATATTGATACATTTATTCATCCGTATTTTTTACACCCAAGTATGATTGCGCCCAATACTGATGGCTGGATTCCCTGCATGAATGCGATGGGAACACATTGGAGTTTTGTTAAGCTTGACGAATATGATAATGCTATAAAAGTCGCAGAAAAGCAACGAATTTCACCATTTGCATCAGTTGGATTATATTATTTTGCTAAAACAGAATTATTTACCGATGCCTATCGTCAAACATCATCAACAGAGTATCGTGAAAAATATATTGCACCATTATATAATTATCTTATATCAACGGGAAAGAAAATAAAAATTCATAATATTGACATTAGCAACATTCATGTTTTAGGCACACCAAAAGAATTGGAATATTTTAAATCACTTAATTATCAATATGATGGTGAATCAAGGTATATTTTAAATCTTTAACTTGATTTATTTTTAGAAACTTATATAAAATAAAATTATTGATTAATCTAAATAATTTAATCAAATTTACCCTTTTAATTTATTAAGGCATCGTTGTAAAAATGTCAGGCAAAAAACCAAAAATAGCCGTTCAATTATTTAGCTATATGCAAACATTTGAAAAAACTTATCTAGCTTTATGGGATAATTTCCTAAACCTTTATGATTGCGATGTTTTTATTCATACATGGGACGATTTTAGCTTACTAAATAATACGAATAAATACAATGATATAATAAACAAAATTAATCTATATTATCGCCCAAAAAAACTATTGGTTGAAAAAGCAAATTTCATAAATATTCAAGGCTATTTCGGCACGCATTTATTCAAAAAAACACCGCTTAGCACGATAAAATATATTTTATATTCCCAAAATGCCGTCAATAATTACCGAATCGCTTATCAAACCGAAAATAACACTCAATATGATTTCGTGCTATTCATAAGACCTGATTTAAAATTAAATGAACCATTCGTTATTGAAAATTATCAAGCCGAGTTTAATTTTAGAAAAAAATCTTCCATACATTTTACCAATATTTATGACGCATATTATATTGATACTATGATGTTATACGCCCATGAAAACACAAGCTTGATGTTTTTAACGCAACCAGATAACGCCAATATTATTGCGGATTTATATAATCAATTTGATAAACATGTTTGCGAATATCAAAAAAATATTCCACAACCATATAAAAATTCAGACCCAAATATGCAAGGCGAATTTTATGGTGAATTTGGATTTTCAAGTTGGGAAAATTCATTTTATGAATATATTTATTGCCAAGGAATCAGACCGACCGAATATAAATTTAACTATATAATTACTAAATTTAACAATTAAAATTTGACTTAAATGGTATTTTTGCTAAAATAAAGGTAATATGGGAAATTAAATTAAAATGAAAAAAAAATATAAAGTTGCGGTGCAGTTATTTGGACATATGCGAACATTTGAAAAATGCAGTCCTTCGTTATGGCATAATATATTAAGCCAATATGATTGCGATGTGTTTATTCATACATGGGATAGCTTAAATGTGCAAGATAAAAATAATTTTAATCCCGATTGGCAATTTAATGAAACAATTGTTAATAAAATCAACAATCTTTATCAGCCAAAAAAATTATTAATTCAATCGCAGAATTTTGATTATAATAAAATTCAAGGCATTTATGGTTCAATTGAACCAAAACCGGGGTGCATTTCATTATTTGCCATAAAATATTTATTACATTCACAAAAATCTGTGAATGAATTACGCATTGAACATGAAAACCAGCATAATCAAAAATATGATTTTGTTTTATTCATAAGACCTGATATTTTTATTGGTGAAAAATTAGTTATTGAAAATTATATTCATCATTTTGAATATCGGCAATTAACTTCAATACATTTTCCCATCAAATTACATGTTTATTCATACAATAACCGACATATAATGAGTCATGATACCGCAGATTTATGTTTTTTAACCAATCCAGAATCGGCGAATATTATTGGAAAATTATTTTACAATTACGATGAATATGTGATTGGAATACAACAAACTTTTCCCAAAAAGCCGATATTATATAACAATCAATTAATTTTGCATACTGATTTTATGACTTGGGAATATTCATTTATTGAATATATAAGATGCCAAGGAATAGCCGTATTGAAATATAGACTTGGGATTGAACTTCATCGCCTTAACAATACAACCACCTATAATTTTCAAAAATTTAGATTGGGGTTTGCGGTAATAAGGGAAAATTCGTCAAAAACTAACGAATACATGAATGTAAGCTTGTCCAGTAATATAACTTATGAGCAAAAAACAAAATCAAGGCAAAAGATTAACTTGCCTATTGATGTAATAGATTTATAAAAATACCATAAAATTCTATCTTTATCTTGATTTATTTTAGAATCATTCTTATATTACCCTAAACGAAAGGTAAAATCCAATGGCAAGCAATAATCCCAACCAATTTATTGGCACGACTGATATATATTTATCAAAATTACAAAATACGATTAAACATGTTGATATGCACGCGTTTGATAATGGCGTAAATCTTATTTACGAAGCATGGCAACGCGGGTCGCAAATTATCACATTGGGCAATGGCGGGTCATCGCTTACCGCCTTGCACTTTATCAATGATTGGAATAAATCTATTTTCATGTTGGGCAAAAAGCCTTTTTTGGGGCGGTCTTTGGTTGATAATATCGGTTTATTAATGTCATATGCCAATGATGTTTCGTTCCAAGATGTTTTCGCCGAACAATTAAAAAATATTTTGCGCCCAAACGACTTAGTCATTGCAATTTCTGGCAGTGGTAATTCCGAAAATGTTGTGCGTGCCGTGCAATATGCCAATGAAAATGGTGCAATTACGCTGGGATTATCAGGGTATCGCGGCGGCAAATTAAAGCAACTTGCCCAGCATTCTATTTGGATTGATGCCGATGATATGCAATTATCCGAAGACTTACATTCAATATTTGGTCATATTGTTATGCAAAAGCTTTGCGGTTATTTGTAAGTTATAGCAAAACCGCGATTACTCTGAAACCCAATCTTCAAGGAATTTGTTTAATTCGGTGCGAACATCGTCAATAACATTGCCCCAATCATTAAATTTATTTTGCCGAAAAGTGCGCGCGTCAGGGTGCCATGGCGGGTAGTTCGTTTTTGTGCAATACCATCGCCAATCGGCATCAAGCGGCAACATTACCCATAATTTATTGCCCATGCCCAAAGCTGACGCTAAATTGGCAATACCCGAATCTATGGTAATTAATAAATCCATTTGTTCCAAAAACCCTGCTGTATCTGCCCAATCGGTTATTTTGGGTCTTAGAATCGTTATATTACCCCGTTTATTCATTAGTTCTTCTTCGTCCTTGGTAAATTCTATCTGAAAGCAATAAAGATGAAGGGTTGGGGGGAATATTGCAAGCATTTCTTTTAATTTAATAAATCTTAGGCTGTATGATTCTCCGCCTCGCCAAAAAAAACCAATTTTTGGATTTTGAGTGTTTCCAAGTAATAATGCTTGATTAACAAAGGAATTTCTAAAATTTAATTTATCATTTGGAATAGTGGTTATTGAATCATTGAATATATATGGCATACTCAATGGCAGGATTTCAAAATCAAAATTATCAGTAATTTCTGTTATTGGGGTAATTGTATCAATCTCATGAATATTAGCAAAGAATCTTTTCATATTTGGTGGCGATGATATGGTAATATGGCAATCCATTTTTTTTAATCGTTGCACATAGCGCACAAAATTTATCATATCACCATAACCAGCTTCATAATGAAATAAAATATTCTTATTTGTTAAAGGAGAGATGCCATCCCATTTTTTTTCTTTATAATGGGGATAAATTTTTCTAAAATTATCTTGATAAGAACTTGGAAATCTTGATTCCAATAATTTTAGACCAAATTTATACTTGCCATGAATCAAAAAAAATGGACTAACAAAATATAAATTCTCATTTTGTATAATTCTTGAATTTTTTAGTTGCAAAGCTTTTATTAATTGTTGTCTCGCTAAATGATATTCCCCTAAATTACAATATAGCTCAACCAATTTTGAATGTATAATGAGTGTTTTTGGATAAGATTCAAGTGCATTTTTTAAAAAATTTATAGCAATATCATGCTGTTTGTATACGCGATGAATGTTGGAACAAGTAATATAAATTCTATAATTATCATAATTCTTAATCAATAAGTAACGACAGAATTTTAATATAGCATTTGGCATATGATTAAATAATGTTATTTCATCAAAAATAACATCTAAATTTAGATTATTACATTTTGTTGCTTTAATTAAATGCTTAATTGCATTATTTTCATTAAGCATCAAAGCATATAATTTAGCAATTTCAAAATGATAATTTGATGAATGTCCAAATAAAACTCCGTGGCTTAGAAGGTGTTTAAGGGCTTTTGAGTAATTAAATTCTTTTTTTAATTTTTGAATTTGTAACATTAAATTATCATAAATATTTATTTGATTCATTCGCAAACTTTCTTAACCAAATGTAAATATTAAATGCGATTCACCGCCAATGCTGGTAATAAACTGGTCTATAGTCATACTGCCATTTATGGTGGTGATAAAATACAACTAACATTATTTGCGTATAAAGTCAAAATATTTCATAAAAAACCAAGCCTTCGTTCAATTTCCGACCAAATATGGTTATACGAATAATTTTCTTGCCAAAAATTATATGCTTCATTGACGATTTTTTCGCGCCATTCTTCGTGTTTTAAGAAAAATTGCGCATAAATCATGACATCATTGCGGTTATAAACGGGAATATAATGCACGAACGGCACATAAATATCCTCACAAGACATCGTGCCTTCCTCTAATAACAAGCATTTATTCACAATCGCTTCGTTAATGCGGAATGTTGAAATATAAAAATATTGTCCATTAAAAAAATTTCTGCAACCCGTATTAAATGTAATTTTTGAATTTTGATATAAAGCGATATAGTCTTTCATGGAATAAATTTCATTATTATTATCAGTAAGTGTAATTCTGATGCCATTTTTTATAACTTCGGTAATTTTTTCAATAAAATAATATCGTTGCGCTTGTTCTGTATCCGAACCAATTATTGTAAAATTATAATTTTTTCTTAAAGGTTGATTTGATTCGTTAAGCGCAATTAATGGTAAATAAAAAAATTTATGCTTATTATTATGAAAATTTATATCCGTTATATTTTGGTTTAACGATAATAACATATCAATCGCATCATACCAATTTTGCGGAATTTTAGGTCCACAATTTATATAATCCATGACATACCGAATCACAGGAATTTTTAAAATATTATTTATTTTGCTAATGATATTGATAAAATTAACGCTTTCAAGTGTTGTATTGCGAACATTATAATCCAAAAATACTATATTTATTTGGTGTTTTTCAATGGCTTCAAATATATCCTTGCCATCATAATGATTCAAAAAATTTAATTCATCTTGATTATGCAACTTATCAATAGAAATTTCAAAAAAATTATGACCGCGTCTTTGAATTGAATCTTGAATATAAAATTTTGTGGCGTTTTCAAATACTCGCATTTTTGTATAACCAATATATAAAATATTAAGCTTTTTTGCGGGGAGCTGATTTTTAAAAATACCTTGATAAGCTGGTTCTTTATAATTGCCATTATGATATTCTTGCCAAAATTGCTGTAATTTCTCAATAATCATTGTTTCTTGATGATTGGAAATGTTTGTTTGTGCTAATCCTAAATCAGATATACCATTAATAATGTCATTTGCTCTGTCATTATTTAAATTATTATATTTATGAAGGAATTTACCATATTTTTGAAATATAGGTTTTAAAAAAATATATTCTTCTTTGGTATTAATTATTTCGTTGCGGTTAATAATTGCTTGTTTATGATTTTTTAATACTAATTCATAAGTTTCTTGGGCAATGTCAAATTGTTTTAATTTTAACAATATATGTGCTTTTTCCCATAAAAAACTATATGAACCATATTTATTAAACATTTCTTGCATTTTATCACAACAAGCTAAATACTCATTTTGCGGAATATCTGATTTAGCATATGTAAAAAATATTAAAAAATATATCAATAAATTGCCAGAATTTTCGGGTTGGACAAATATATTCATAAGAATTTTGGAAGCTTGCATAAAATTCTTATCAATGATTAATTCAATTGCTTGATTTAATTCATTATTATTAGATAATTTATCATTGTTTTTTTCATTCATATTTTTTGAAATGTAATAATAAAAACTATCAATAAATTCAAAATTTGAAAGATTCATTAACATTGCTAGCCCTTAAAAATGAAGTTTAAATATTAATATTAAATTTTATTTGAATTGCAAGATGTATTTAAAAAATTTCATACAAAAATTAAATGTGATTCACCGCCGATAGCCCCGTGCCATTTATGGTGGTGATAAAATACAACTAACATTATTTGTCAATAAAGTCAAAATATTTCATAAAAAACCAAGCCTTCGTTCAATTTCCGACCAAATATGGTTATATGAATAATTTTCTTGCCAAAAATTATATGCTTCATTAACGATTTTTTCGCGCCATTCTTCGTGTTTTAAGAAAAATTGCGCATAAATCATGACATCATTGCGGTTATAAACGGGAATATAATGCACGAACGGCACATAAATATCCTCACAAGACATCGTGCCTTCTTCCAGCAACAAGCATTTATTGATTATTGCTTCGTTAATGCGACCCGTTGGCACGAAATAATTTTGACCGCCATACATAGCGCGATACCCTGTATTAAATGTTATCTTGGTTTGTGCCATAAAATTATCGTAAGCCTCAGTAGTATTAAATTCATTGGAATTAAAATAAATTCTTGCACCTGAAATATTATTTTGAATATCTTTAAGAAAAACTTCTCTTTGGCTTAGTTTTGTGCCAATAAACCCAAATTCAATATTTTTTGTTAAATTGTGATTTTTGCCATTATCATTTAATTTAAAGCTTGGAAAATATAATAATTTTTCAATGGTTTCTAAATGAATAAATTGTTTGTTATTGGGCATGAACAACCAAAATAAATCAATTATATTATACCACGAGAACGGAAATAACTCAACAAGGTTATTAGAATCTGGAAAAATTTGTAAAAATTTACAATTATATTGCGCCTTAATTTGTAATATTTTTGTCTCGCTTAAAAAAGCATTCTTTGGAATATTGTAATCGTGAAATTCATATATAATTAGGTTTGGCTGATAATTAAACAAAAAATTGTCAAATTCTTTTAATTGTATGGAATCTGGCGGTGAAGTTTGTTCGCCTGAATTAAAATAATTTATTTCATGTCCGCGTAAATGCGAGCTTTGCTTAAAATAGTAATAAATTTCATTCGCATGGCGATTGGGTTTTGCAACTTCAAAATGCGCAACATATAATATTTTTATTTTATTTTTTCTTGTTTTAACTGAAAATTTATTTGCCAGTTTCGGTTGTAAGCTATTTGCCTGATTAAATGAATTTTCAAGAATAATTGGCAATTCACTTGCGCTATAAGTTGGCTTATCGTTTAATATTGATAATTGCCTATCATAAATTCTCTCTCTGTAATTAAATAAAACCATATTATAAGACAAAACAATAGGATATAAAATATCATATTGCGTTTTGTTAATAACGATAAAATTGATTAAATTTAAAGAATTTAAATGATTTTTAAAAATAAAATGATATTTTTCAATGGCTTGATTAATTTTATTACATTGAATGTCAATAAATGCCATTTCCCATAATGCTGGGTAAAAATTATATTTTTTATAAATTATATTAAACTCGTTATACACATATTGCAAAATATCATCTTGATTGATGCCCTTAGATAAACATAATAATTTATAAAATTTAACAAAAAAATTTAATTTATCAGGACTTTGTTTTTCAAATTCGCAAATTATATCATAAGATAATTTGTAATTGCCATAATAATGTAATTTACCAGCTTGCTTTAATTCAATATTTATAAAATCATCAGAAATATCTACTGCACGATAATGATTATAATTATCAAAATAATCAAGAATGGTAAATGTTTTTAGCATAAAAAAACATATATAATTATTAGGTTTTTGTCAAGTTATTTACCAAAAATTATTACCCAAATATTAAATGGCTACTTCCGCCAATGGCATTGATAAAATCATCAATATTAAACGCAGTTTGCGAAGTTGCGTCAATGAAATTACTTATGCCCCCTGATGCTTGATTGGAAATTGTTAAAACTTCATTATCCCCAAAATTAAGAGTAATCTTACCATTTGTCAACGATAAATTGCCTTCGCATAAGATTATGGCGCCCAATCTTCAAGGAATTTGTTTAATTCGGTGCGAACATCGTCAATAACATTGCCCCAATCATTAAATTTATTTTGCCGAAAAGTGCGCGCGTCAGGGTGCCACGGCGGGTAGTTCGTTTTTGTGCAATACCATCGCCAATCGGCATCAAGCGGCAACATTACCCATAATTTATTGCCCATGCCCAAAGCCGACGCTAAATTGGCAATACCCGAATCTATGGTAATTAATAAATCCATTTGTTCCAAAAACCCCGCTGTATCTGCCCAATCGGTTATTTGCGGTTTTAGAATCGTGATATTACCTCGTTTATTCATTAACTCTTCTTCGTCCTTGGTAAATTCTATCTGAAAGCAATAAAGATGCAATTCGGGGGCTGTAATATTTAAAAATAGCTCTAGGTTCATAGATCTATTCATGCCTAAATTCAAGTTTGCATGCCAAACAAAGCCAATTTTGCAATTTTTATCGCTTAAAATATTCTGCTCCTTAACAAATGATTGCTTAAAATCAAGTTCAGGGAGCGGTAAATTATCAATTCGGGTTTGCAGATGATAAGCAAGACTCATTGAATAAATTAATTCTTCTACCTCGTGCGGTAAATATCCAATCTCAATTTTCTCTATGCTTGTCATATTATTATATATATTAACCATAAAAGATTCAGTATAAATAATAAACTTATAATTTAATTGTTTAAGAATTTTATAATATCGCGCATTCACAATTCTGTCGCCAAAACCAGCTTCGTCATAAATATGCAAGGTTTGTGAGTTATCGGGTAAAATTGCTATTGGTAATTTTAAATAAACCTCTGAACCATAAAACCAATAATGATAGCGTGTTTCAAAATATGCGAGTCCTAATTTATAATTACCTTTACGCAAATGGTGTTTTCTAGATAAAATAAATTTCCGCATAAGGTGATTTTTATTAACTTTAAGTGCAAGCATCAAAGAGTTTATAGCATCATAGCTTTCACCAATTGCATAATAACATTCACTTAAAACACAATATAAAGTGACGCGGGCGGGTGCAATTTTTAGTGCTTCGTTAATAAAAAAAATAGCAGTTTTATAATCTAAATAATTCTTAGCAAGTAGAGCCATAGCAAAATAAGGCTTATATGAATTCGGATTTATTTCATGCATTTTTTGTGCAATTTTTTTTGCTAATTGCAAGAAATGGCAAAATTTAGTTGGTAAATCATCTAATATTTGGTTAAATAACTCATTATCTATTTGATATGCTTTAATTAAATGATAAAAAGCATTTTCGTCATCATATAAATTACTATAAGCAATTGCTAATTTATAATGGTGTTCAGAATTTTTATCATCTAAATTTGATAAGAAAAAATTAAGTTCATCCTCAAAAATATTTGAAGACTTTCTAGTGATATATTCTGTATTTTCTTGATTAATATTTAACATATTAAATTTATAATATCCTAAATTCTGTTAAAGTCAATTATATAAAAATCATTACCCAAATATACCCAAATATTAAATGTGATTCACCGCCGATGCTGGAAATAAACTAGTCTATAGTCATACTGCCATTTATGGTGGTGATAATCCAAATTATTATCAATTTATAACTATTTCTTTTGATTAATCAAGTTAAAAATTTAGCTTAATATAACCATGAATAAGATTTTTTAGCACAAGAATATTTTCATCATGAAATTCAAATTGTTTATTTGTGCCATATATTTCATTTAAATTTGAATATTTACTATCAAATTCTTGTTTGTCATAAATGGTAATTAATGGTAAATTTGGTTTTTGATTGGCGATAACATCAATGATTCCAGAGCGGATACTAATCACAAAACCGCAAATTTCAGCAAATTCAGGTGTTATTAATAAGGGTAAGAAGCAAGTTTTATACCCATAAAAATTTTCTTGATTAAGATTAAAAATAATATCAAAACCCAAATTTTGATAAAAATCAGCTATCTCTAACCAAAATTCATCATTAATATTGCTGCATTTAATGGTTATAGAATCTGGAAATATCATTATTGTTTTATTTTGCTTAAGCCCATATTGTGCAAAAATTTGTCTAGCTTGAAATTTAATCATTGGTTTTTCTGTATATGGCTCTATAACAATTCCATTAGGCAATCCCAATTTCATTGCTAATAAATCACGCAAAGTTGCTGGATTACGATTGGGAAGTAAAACTAAACTTATACTTAAATGAAAAATTCGCCCCAAAGAAAACTTAATTGACCTTGGATGTTGCATTATAAATTGCGTATAATAATCGCGGTTATACACAACATCAATATGGTTGAAACTTTGATAAAGTTCAATTTTATTTTGTTCGGTAAATATAATAATTTCACGATTAAATTCTGATTTGATGTGTTTAAGCATGCTGGCAATTAAATATGAATCACCAATTTTAATGTCGTATGGATATGGGTTAAACATCAATATATCATTATTATCATATATTTTAGATTCTGATGGCTTGTCAATCAATCCAATTTTGCTAATATCGTGAAAATTTGGATATTTTTCAACAAATTCTTCATAAATTTTACTTTTAATCTTTAATTGTTCTTTATTACCTTCAAAATATTTTAAACTGCTAAGCATATCAGGAAATTTTGAATAATAATGCGTATAATATTTATGAGCTAAATTATGGTCAAAAAATACGGCGCATTGGGCGGCTTCATATAAAGCACCCCAACATTGAAATTCTTGATGTAAAGAAATAAAACTATCGCATAATTTACGAAAATTACCATTGTGAAGCCCTAACTGCCTTGTTATCAAGTTAATGTAAAATAATTTAATCCGCAACCCAAGTTTAGAAGAAACATTAATTGTTTGAAATTTTATCAATGATTCTGATAATTCGCCATGTTCATATAATTCAAATGCTAAAATCAAATCATGCAACTTAAATAAGTTGTTGTGTTTAATTACAAGAGATAATTTATATTCCATATAATATAAATTATCAAACATATCAGTTAATTTAAGTTGCATTTTAATTCTTTTTAAATCTAATTTACCGCACCAACAACATGAACAAGTTTAAAGTCATTTATGATTGTGATAATCCAAATTATTATCAATTTATAACTATTTTTTTGATTAATCAAGTTAAAACTTCACGATGCCACGAAAAGATGATTAAATGCGATGCGTGATAATCCGCCAATTTCGTTAACAAATTGGTCTAATGTTATGCTTCCATTTAAATCGGTTGCATCATGTAAGGTTAATTGAGTATCAGAACTATTGTTAAATGTTAAAATTAAATCATCGCCATTTCCTGTAATTGAAAACAAATGATTATTATAATCATTACGAAATTTATCAATATTATAATCGTATGAGAATGTAAAATTCAATGTGTCAGAATTTTTATCAAAATCAAGAATCATTGTTTTACCGATTCCGTTATTCCAATTAAAGCTCCAAAAAAAGTAATCACTTCCATAATAAAATGTATCATTACCCGCTCCACCCGTTAATGAACTGAAATCACTGCCGCCAAATAAAACATCATCACCATTCCCGCCCGCATCGGTTGCAAAAGCTGTGATAGACGAGCTTGTAGTTGGAATTTCGCTTGCGCTGAAATTGCTTGACCAGATGCCATTAGAATTTGTATAAACATCATGGCTTGCCGAACCCCAAGTAATATGCACGCGCGATAAAGCCTCGGCGGTGCCCGATACCACCACGCCTGCGCTTCGTTCGCTTGGGGTTATTATATTATTAAACCTTAATATCAAGGGATTTTTGGTTGATTATTTCCAAAGTATTTTGCACAATTGGAGTATTTATTGCGGTGCCAGATTTTGATTGATTATAATATTTAAAGCTACTTCGTTGCACTTTATACGCATCTGGGCGGGCGTTTTTGGCATCTAAATCCTTAAAAATTTCGCTAAGTCTGTCTATTACATTGGTTTTAAAATCAAATGCTTTGCGGTTATTTAAACTGCCATCAGCATTATTAAAATAACTCGCAACTTGCTCGCCAAAGGTGTTTACTAAACCTTGTCTAAATAATCCCTCACTTTGAAGATTTAAAGAGATGAATAAGTCCTTTAAATCTTCCACGGATTGATGCGCTCTAAAAAATGCTTCGCCTTCGTCGCCACCTTGTAATTGTGCGGCTTCTGCCCATCCTTCGTAATGTTGATTAAAAAATGCTTGGTCGTAATTAGTTTTATCATCTTGAACGGTTGTTTCCAATACATTATTGCGCACATCTTGCGCAGCAGTGAAATCAATCGTGCGTCCATAATCGTCTTGAAAAGTAAAATGCAAGGCTTGTTCATCAAGTACTTTATTGCCATCATAACTTTTTGCCCTTGATTCTAGAGTTAAATTACTTAAACTAGTTAATTTAAGTTCATTTGCATTAGCGAAAAATTCAGAAATAATCCCATTTATTTCATCATAATTTATTTCTCCTTTGCGGGCATTAATATTATCTTTGATTTTTTCAACTAATAACCTTCTTGCATCATTTTGATTATTTGTTTGTTCTTTTATTTCCGTTACACCTGCAATTCCAATAACATTTCGTTGGGCAAACCCGTCTTTTTCAACATCAAATGCTTGGGATTGTGAAATATTGTTATATTTGTTTAAAAAGTTATTTTTTAGTTGTTCGGCAACTTTGTCATCGCCAATTTTTACCCCTTCGGCATCTATAAATTCATAATCATTGGTCGTTATGGTTTTATCGGCATTGGTTATTTTAAAATTTGATTTATACGCGGTTATTTTTTCATATCCGACAACAACCGAACTGCCCTTATTGCCTGCATCGGCAACTTTGCCATCAAATACTCCAAATACATCATTTAAATCACTTGTATCAGTTTCAAATTTTTGATATTGCGCAATCTTGTCATTAATTGTTTGAGCTGCATTATTTTGATAATCAAATTTATCATTATAAGCTTTGGCTCTTGCGCCTTGTAAGAATTTGTTGAATTGTTCGGTAGAATCATCATTAATCGCATTAACTTGATCTACAAATTCACCATTAGTCCAAGCTGTTTCACCATATTTTTGCTCTAAAGCACGGATTGAATCAAGACGATCTTTTTCAAGCAAATTAACATATTCGGATTGTTTAAATTTTACATCAACTATATCCTTAAAATATGAATTATTATTGATAATTCCGTTTTTGGGAATTTCTTTTAAGGCGTTAATATTTGCTTGCCTTTCTTGCTGAGTTCTACCTATTAAAGCATTCAAAGAAATTTCTTCAAAAGTTTTTTTCTGACCATTATTAATCGTTCTTGCGTTATAATATGTCGCTAAGCCGATTGAATTTGAAGTTGATTGAATAGCCATTCTGCCCCCCAATATTTGTTATTATTAATTATTAATTGTATTTACTATAACATATATATTATATTATTTCAATATAATTAATAAAATTTTATATATTATTTGGGGTAAATATTAATTATCTTTATTAACTAAAAATTAAATGGCTACTTCCACCAATGGCATTGATAAAATCATCAATATTAAACGCAGTTTGCGAAGTAATATCAGTAAAATCAGACGCAGTTTCAGAAGCATGATTATTAATTTGTAATATTTCATTATTACCAAAATTTAAATTAATTGCGCCATTATTAAGCGTTATACTGCCACCACCACCATTAAAAAATGAGTTAAATTGGTCAAGATTGTGGATAAAATTTGTTTTTTTATCGTCAAAATGGATAAAATCATTTTGAGTATCAAAATTAAAAATTTTATCAGTTCCCGAAGCCCAAGCGGTTGAATTATCAGAATTAAAGCCAATTTTAAAGAAATTTGTCGCCGATGTGCCATTTAAAATATCATTTAAAGCCGTGGTATTAGCAATTGCAGAATTAAATACTTTAGTTGATGCCACTAAAAAACTTCCTTTATATTGCAAATACAGCCCTGAACTATCACGACCTAAATCATTCATACCCGCGCAGTAAATTGCATCATTAGCACCAGCATATAATTGTAATAATTTAAAATTACTGGTTACTTTATCAGTAATATCTTGTGCCGTTAGGGTATTTAAAATAATTATTTGTTTATTGGCATTTGTTGAGTCAATACCTTCAATTGATTCAATGGCGTTATTATTCATGGTTGTTAAGTTAATAATTTGATTATTACCCGTTAAATCAATATAATCTTCGCCATTGCCACCATCAATTTTTTTAAAATTAGTATCTGGAATTACAATATCATCATTGCCTGCGCCCGCCCGAATCACATCGGCACCACCATTGCCATAAATATATTCAGAATTTGATGTACCAACAATTAAGTTTGCATTCGCATCACTGGTTAGAACATGTTTATTTTGCGCATCAAAACCATAAATAATTTTTGCTTGTTTATTGAAATAATCCCCCATAATTATATCATCATACCCATCACCATTAACATCACCAACCGATGCTAAAGACCTGCCACCATTTGAGCTATTTGATACGCCACTTACCCCCGTAATAACAAATCCGTTATATCCGTTTAAATTATTAACATCATAGCTTGCATTAAACCCTGTATTACTGCCATAAATTACATAAACATTACCTAATCTTCCACCAATAACAATATCATCATAACCATCGGCATTAAAATCGCCACCTTTGCCAACCGAAGAACCTAAAAATTCATTCGCTTGACTAGAAGTAAAAATTACCCCATTTTTGCCGTTTAAATTATTTAAGTTTAAATCTAAATTTAATGAATTTGAACCAAATAATAAATATGCTTTGCCATTATTTGTAAGCGAATTATATGATTCATTTTCAGAACCAATAAGTAAATCATCATAACCATCACCATTAAAATCACCTAAATTTGTAATGACTTCGCCAATACCAGCCCCAGCACTTGCCGTTAATTTTGACGAATTGGCGGTATAATTATCCCGCAATGCCGATTGACCAAACGAGACATGGAAATAACCATTATTACTTGAACCAGCTTGCGTTGCACCAATAAATAATTCATCATAACCATCTCCATTCATATCACCAATAATACCCACTGATTCCCCCATAAAATCACCTTGTTGTCCGCCACTAATTCTTGTTGCTACATATGAAGGGGCTGCATTATTGCCATATACCCCTAAATATAAATGGGCTCTGCCTGTGTCTGCTGAGCCAATACTATATTGCGGGGCACCAATGATAAAATCATTTAACCCATCGCCATTATAATCGCCACCCCCGCCCACAGCATCGCCAAAATGCGCGGCGGAGCGAGTTAATGTGTTTGATGATTCTGCTGTAGTTAGA
The DNA here is from genome assembly GCA_965262605.1 of Alphaproteobacteria bacterium. Classification (GTDB taxonomy): domain Bacteria; phylum Pseudomonadota; class Alphaproteobacteria; order JASGCL01; family JASGCL01; genus CBDHFN01. The sequence goes on from CBDHFN010000003.1 coordinate 1,683,139, forward strand.
TAGGATTTTAAAGGGATTGCACTACCATTTGTTGTAATTGATGTAAATAATTGTGCTAGACCAACATAACCATATTCCAATTGTGGCAATCTATTTGAAATATATGCGAATGATGAATAATAATCCTGACTCCCAATTAAAATTTCTGGTCTGCCATCGTTATTAATATCGCCAACTCCGTAAATAGATGAACCAAACCATTCAGTGCTTGATTGCCCATTAAATTTATATAATTGACTGCCATTCTTGCCTGAATAAACATATACGGCACCCGAATAATTATTTTCGCGATACGCACCAACGGCATAATCATCAAAGCCATCTTGATTTAAATCGCCTATTCCTGCAACAACATGTCCAAATAAATTATCAAGACTTGAACTATGCGTGCGTGCCGTCAATTGACTTAAACTATAAGATTTGGGAAAGGGTGGTGTGTATGATGAAATTGCAATAATATTATCATTACCAGTTTGCGTATATAATTCCGCCGTTGCGCTGTTAATTCTGCTGGCGATTCCCAAGACTGAATTATTTAACGCTGTATTGGAATTATTTGCATATACAACCGATATATCAGTTCCAAGCGCAACATGATGATTATAAAAATTAATATCAGTTGTTTGTGAATTTATTATGATTTTGCCTTTGCCAGAAATTAATTTTACCCCAGCATTATTTAATTCATTTAACGAAGTAATTGAGATATTTGTATTTGAGCTTAAATCTAATCGTTCAAGTGAGCTAACATGCGAACCAAAATTAATCAGTTGAAATGTTGATTGAGTGTTTGCAGTTAAACGCAATGTTGTTGTGTCAGCTAATGAAGCCACTGAATTAATTTCAAGTTGATTTATTTCCCCACCATATCCGCTTAATTGATTTAAATTCATCGTTAAATCCGAATTTAGCGCGATTGTTTCAATGCCAACTAAGTTTACATTGGAAATATCCACTTTACCAAAAATATGTAAGGTGTCATTGCCCGCGCCACCATTGATGGTTTCGCCCGCAACCGCATCGGATACGCTGTGATTATTAAGAATTTCTGCGCTTAAAACGGACGATAAATTCGTGCCTGTGCCCCCTGAATTATTAATATGGGCTTGGGTATAATACGCAACTTCGGTTTCGCCAACCAAAATTATTTGGTCATCGCCTTCGCCTGCTTGAATATTATCCAAACCTTCGCCCCCGCGGATAATATCGTCGCCGCTGGTATCCGTAATGCCAAAGGCGCGGACATTGTCAATAAATCCGCCCATAGTATCATTTTGCCCCGCGCCACGAAATTCAATACGGGTTTTTGCGCCCGTGGCGGTAATTTCATAACTATAAGTTTTCCATGCGCCCGGTGCCGATTCGTTAATCGTCGCATAATAAGCATCGTTAATCCAAACTTCAATTGCATTGGAATTTGCGTGCCAAACCCGCGCCCGATATTCAAATTGCAACGAAATTTTTTCGCCATTCGTGGAATTAATGTCTTGGAAAATTGCGGCATTGCCATTCGCGTCAAGCTCCAAATAATTAAACCCCTCGCTTGCTTGCGTAATGCCTAATCGGTTATTTTGCAATTCAAAATAGCCCCATTTGCGTTGCCAACCGCTCATATTCGCAAATGTGCCCCAAGCCCCGCCCATTTGCACCGATTCAAAACTGCCGTTCGCGATTCGGTTGTTGCTGTAATCAATCGCTTTATCGCCAAAAATCGTGTCATCGCCCGTGCCACCTTGCAATATATCATTGCCACCACCACCATAAATCGCATCATTATTGCCCGCGCCATTAAGATAATCCGCGCCTGCGCTTCCTTGTAAATTATCTTTGGCGTCAGTGCCAACTAAATTACGCGTATATAGCGAATCTTCGGCGCGAAATACGCCAACCGCGTCCAATAATCCGCCGTAATTATCTTGCAATCCCGTTGCTTTAAAGGTTAATCGGCTGGACGCGCTGGTCGCGCTTACTTCAAATTGATAATCCTGCCAACCGCCTTTATCGTGCGAAATGCGCCCTAAATATTGATTTTCCCACCAAACTTCAATGTCGTTTGTATCCGTGCCTGCAATCCAAGTAACCCGCGCATAATACGAAAATTTTACCACAAATTTATTGCCCGCACCCGTTGCAATGTCTTGATAAGCCGCGCTGTTGCTATTGCCACCGCTGGAATCTAACTCAATCATAGAATCGCCCGATTTTGCCACCACGCCAACTATGGCATTCTTTTGCACTTCAACACCCGCCCCGCTTAACACGCTCCACCCGCGCAGATTCCGAAATACGCTCCACGACCATGGGTTTAACGGATTTAATTCGGCATCTCCATTATCAAAAAGATTAGTAGCGCTTGTATTACTGGATATTGGCATGACTCTCTCCCTCTCTATTAAAAAGTTGTTCTATATTTTTTATTATAAATTAAATTGTAATTTTGTCAATAAGTCTTATAAAATTTTAATAAATTTTTTCATAAATATTGCAACGAACAATTAATCCTTGGTAAATTCGGGAGTGTTCGTGTCATTGCCGCCTTGTAATATTTTTTCGCGCGCTTGCGAAGCCAGCAATTGATATTGCAGACGAAATTTACTTAAATGCCCCTCTTCAAGCTCTTCTAAATCCAACAAGGCATTATGCGCGCCGTTCGTTGCGCGAATTAATTCGTCTAATTTTATTTGCATGGCGATTGTGTCGCGGTTTTGCGTATTTTGAATCAAAAATACCATTAAAAATGTTATAATTGTCGTGCTGGTATTAATGACTAATTGCCAAGTATCGCTGAAATTAAAAATGGGTCCCGAAATTACCCATAATAATATGACAATTATTGCCATGACGAATACTATCGGTCTGCCGCAAAAATGAGCGGCAAGTTTTGAAAATCGGTTGTAAAAATTATTATTTTGCATGTTGCTTCCTTTTCAATAATTAATATACCATAAAATTTACAATAAATACATAGAATTATTGATTGACATTAATTATTAATCATGGTATTATTACATCAATTAATTAATAATAATCATGACAGGCATCACATTATCAGCCGCAATTCGTTCCGCGTTAGGTAGCATTCAAGAAATTACCAAGCTTACCGACCGAACAACCTTGCGCTTGGCAACCGGCAAAAAAATCAATTCCATTGCCGATGATGCGGTTTCATATTTTCGCGCCAAAAGTCTTAGCACCCAATCCCAAGAATTACTAAGCACAAGACAAAATATTTCCCAAGGAATTTCGGCAATTAACGCTTCGTTGGAGGCAATTGATGGGGTGGATAATTTATTAAAACAATTAAAAGGCATTACCGAATCTTCAAAAACCGCAAACACCCTATCAGAGCGAAGGTCAAATACTTCAGCATTTAACGAAGTAGTTGCCCAAATAAATTCATTGGTCAATGATTCAACTTATCAAGGCAGTAATTTATTAACCGATGGTTCGTTGGATATTCAATTTTCCAATAATCCCAATTCGCGATTTACGATAAATGGCTTAAATGCCTTAACACAAAATTTATTTTCAGGCATTGATATTTCAAACCGAAATGTTAATTTATTTTCGCAATCAGGAATCGGTGGCGGATTTAGCTCTTTGGGAATATCAAACAGCCTTAATGGCAAAATAGATTCTTTGACAAAAACGATTGATAGCGCGATTTCGGCAAATCGGGGTTTTGGCAAACGGCTGGGTAATAGCGCATCCGTGCTAACGACAAGATTAGATTACACGACAAGATTTGCGAATCGCTTGCAGCAAGGCGCCGATGAATTATTAAACGCCGACTTAAACGAAGAAGCCACGAATTTATTAGCTTTGCAAACGCGATTGCAATTAGCCATCAACGCGCTTTCAGTTGCCGCCAAGCAACAATCGGCAATCTTACAATTATTTCGTTAAAATATTTGCAAAAACTTAAAATATTTGCTATGAGTAATATATGGACGAATTAGAATTATATAATCAAAAAATACTCAATTTAGCGAGTCAAAGCACGAAGGAAGGCAAAATTCGCCAAGAATTTCAATATTATCATACGAAAACTAGCCCATTATGCGGTTCTCGGCTAAGTTGTGGATTTGATTTTTATCAAGGCAAATTCCCAAATTCACAATTTATCACGCAATCTTGCGCTTTGGGTTCAGCATCAGCTTATTTATTTTCGCAAATTTTACCTGATGCAAATCTTAACGAAATTATTGACGCAAATACACAAATCGCGCAAATGCTAAGCAATGAAACGCCACTTACCACCGAAAAATTCGCCCAATTCGCTATTTTTAAGCCTTGCGCCCCGCACAGGTCGCGTCATGGTGCAATATTATTACCTTTTACAACTATAATTGAAGCAATAAAAATTCAAAAAATTCTTTAAAAAAAATCTTGACAAAATATATACATTCATATATAAATAAAAATATGAAATATATTACAAACTCCCTCCTCCCTAAGTATCGCCAATCATTATTGGACGCAAGCAAGCATCTTAATTTATCCGATTGGGATGTTGCGCCCAATAATCGGTGGTCGTTTAACCATGTTGATAAAATTTTGCCGACACGAATTGTTGCCAATAATCCGAAAAGCATTACGAATTTACCGACAAAATTAAACTCCGATATTGCGAATATTAAATTCAAAAATCATTTAGGCAAAGAAATAAGCGTGCAAAAATTTTGCAATTCGCAATATGTTGATGCCTTAGTTGTTGCGCATAAAGGCACTATCGTTCATGAAGAATATTTTGGTTTTAACGATGCAACAACGCCGCATTTAACCCAATCGGTTGGCAAGTCGTTAGTTGGAGCTTGCGCGCAAATCTTAAAATCTACGGGTGATTTAAATCCGCAATGGCGCGTAAGTGATATTGTGCCTGAATTAAAAAATTCGGCATATCATCATTGCACAATTCAACATTTGCTTGACATGCGAAGTGGTGTAAATTACGCCATGTCTTATGAAAAATTGCCATTAAGCGGTGATTCGCTGGGTTTAGATGTTGCGAACGGCTGGAAACCCAAAAATTCCATGCAAAACCCGCCTAAGAACAATATGGAATATGCGCAAAATATCAAGGAATTAGTGCAACAACCGGGTTCACAAATGATTTACCGATGCCCAGATACAGATGTCGTTGGACATTGTTTAGAAAAAATCACTAAGAAAAATTTAGCTGATATTTTATCAGAATTAATTTGGCAAAAAATTGGCGCAGAACAATCAAGCTATTATAGCATTGACCCAAGCGGCTTTCCTTGCGCTTCGGGGGGGCATAGTGGCATTGCCCGCGATTATTTGCGTTTTGCCCTGATGATGAATAATGATGGGTTTTATAATAACCAGCAAATTATTGCCAAAGATTTCGTGCGCGAATGCTTTAACCCTGCGCCATATGGGTTTGATACCAAAGACCCTGAGCTTATGCCTTGCGGTGCTTATAAGAATTTTTTCTGGATAGTGCATCAAAAACCGCGCGTGATTTTAGGGGTTGGCGTTTTCGGGCAAGTGGTTTACATGCACCCAGAAAACGAAGTCGCCATTGTAAAATTTGCAACTTATCCATATGCAATAAATAATATTATGTGGCATAATGAAGTTTATTTAATGGATAATATTGCAAAATATTTTTCAAAATAAATTCTTGATTTAAATTTCCGATTCATTTATTGTAATTTTATGAATTTGGGGAATAACATGGCTGAACAACATCCGTTTATAGATAAGTTAAAATCGCAACTTGCCAAAAAAGAAATTGGCAGGCGTGATTTTCTTCGCACCGCGACTTTATTGGGGTTAAGCGCAAGTTTGGCATTTGAATATGCCAATAATTTTCCTAATAATGACATTGTTTCAAACGCCAATGCCGCCGCAATCAACGCCCAAAATGGCGGTTCATTAAGATTCGCGATTCGCGTCCAAGATTATAAATTCCCCCATAAATACTCATGGTATGAAAGCGAAATTGCGCGTCAAGTCATTGAACATTTGACCCGCACCGATGAATTTGGCGTAACTCACCCTTATTTATTGGAAAAATTCACACCAAGTTCAGATTTAAAAACTTGGACTTTAATTCTTCGCAAAAATATTAAATGGCGTAAAGGGCGTGATTTTGTCGCCGATGATGTTATTTGGAATTTAAAACGCGTGCTGGATCCTGCGACTGGCTCTTCGGTATTTGGCTTATTAAGCTCAGCTTTGTTAGATGAAAAAGAAATGCACATTTGGTCGGATAATGCTATTCAAAAAATTGATAATTATACCATCAAATTAAATTTGCGCCAGCCTACCTTGGCGATTCCCGAATATTTATATCATTACGCCATGCACATCATGGATCCCGAAGAAAATGGAGAATTTTTTGTCGGTTGCAATGGCACTGGTCCATTTGAATTAACCGAAATTAAAATTGGCGAACGGGCAATCTTAAAAGCAAGAAAATCCGGTTATTGGGGTATTCAACCGCAATTAGACGAAGTTATTTGCATTGACTTAGGCGATGACCGCGCGGCGCATTCGGCGGCTTTTCAATCTAAACAAATTGATGGTGCCTATGATATTTTGCCAAGCCAGACTGAAATTATCAAAAAATTACCTAATTTCCAAATTTACAACAGCATAAGCGCGGCAACGGGCGTAATGGGCATGAATAAAAATCATAAACCATTTGATAAACCAGAAGTGCGCAAAGCTCTTCGCTTGGCAATCAACAACGAAGAAGTCACCAAAGTGGCAACTTTTAATTATGGTGTGCCCGCCGAACATCACCATGTTGCGCCCGTGCATCCCGAATATGCAAAATTGCCTGAATGGAAAACAAATCAAACTGAAGCCAAAAAATTATTAGCAAAGGCAGGGTATCCCAATGGTTTTACCATTACTTTGGATATGAAGGGCGACCAAGAATGGGAAACAAATTTTGCACAAATTGCCGTTTCGCAACTTAAAGAAATTGGCGTTAATTTAAAATTAAATGTCATGCCCGCCCCAGTTTTTTGGGGAAATTGGACTAAATCTCCTTTTGGTTTAGTTGGCTGGGGACATAGACCATTGGGAACAATGATATATAATTTAGTTTATAAAACTGGCGTGCCGTGGAATCATACGCAATATTCTAACAAAGAATTTGACAAATTACTTGATTTAGCCCAAAGTAGCCCTGATGTCGCCAAGCGCAGTAAAATTATGGCTAAATTAGAAAAAATATTGCAAGAAGACGGACCCGTTATTCAATCATTTTGGCGACCCGTTTTAACCGCCATGGACAAGCGCATTATGGGTTATAATCATCACCCTTCAAGCTATTTTTATTTTAATGAATTAGCATTTAGCAATGGTTAAGTAATTAATCGCACCCCGATTCATTAATGGGTTATAAATCTCAAAAGCATTAAAAAAAACGATTAAGTTTAACGCATATGATTTATTGGGGGTATTTTATTACAGGGCATTCCCCATATTTTAGCATCATCGGTGCTGGGAATGAATGTCGCCTTAGTATTGAGTGGCATTGGTATCTGTGGTGAATGAGTTTTGTTCGCAAAAATTATTATTTTCTGTAATTTTTTTACGCTTGCGCTTAAATAAAATTAAAATAATTTTATAAATTTTTCTAAGGATTTTAAACCACCCCGCTTGCTTCGCTTAGGAGGGGAAAAATAGCAATTTGCAACGGGATTTAGTGCGTTTAAAAATAGTATCCCTCCCCTCCAATCGTTAGATTTTTGCAAAAGGCAAGGAAGAATAGGTATGAATTATAAAACAAAGAGCGGTTCTGGGTTATTCCAGAACCGCTAATCTTGCCGTAGGGACAGGGTAAATTTCGGCAAGAATTCTGTTAGTGAAATTGCTGGCTTTCGGTTGATTCTTTCATCGCAGTTGTTGATGATTTCCCACCCGACACCGCTTTTGCAACTTCATCAAAATACGAAGTTCCAACTTCGCGTTGATGTTTAACCGCTGTAAATCCGTTTTTTTCTTCGGCAAATTCGGATTGTTGAATTTCGGAATAACCCGCCATGCCTCTTTCTGAATATGCTTTTGCCATTTTAAAGCTGATTAAATTCACCGAATGAAAACCCGCTAAAGTGATAAATTGGAATTTATAACCCATTTTACCCAATTCGGCTTGAAATTTTGCCATATCTGCTTCGTTCATGAATTTTGCCCAATTAAACGATGGCGAACAATTATAGGCAAGCATTTTATTGGGGAATTTTTTATGCACGCCATCGGCGAATTTTTTAGCAATTTTCAAATCGGGCGTTGAAGTTTCCATCCAAATTAAATCCGCATATGGCGCATATGCTATCGCCCGTTCAATCCCCATATCCACGCCACCAGTAATTTGGTTAAACCCTTCCGCAGTTCGTTCACCCGTGATATATGGCTTGTCTCTATCGTCAATATCACTGGTAATTAGCCTTGCGGATTCGGCATCAGTTCTTGCAATAATAAGCGTTGGCACGCCCATCACATCGGATGCGAATCGCGCGGCGTTTAACATGCGAATCATTTGTTGCGTGGGCAATAAAACTTTACCACCCAAATGCCCGCATTTTTTTTCAGACGCAAGCTGGTCTTCAAAATGCACACCGCCCGCCCCTGCTTCAATCATAGATTTCATTAACTCAAACGCATTTAAAGCCCCACCAAAGCCCGCTTCCGCATCGGCAACAATGGGTTGAAAATAATCAGTTTTTGTCGTTGCGATTCCTTGGTGTTCTTCCATATTTTGAATTTGGTCGGCACGAATAAACGCGTTATTAATTTTTCTTACCACGGCTGGCACCGAATTTGCGGGATAAAGACTTTGGTCGGGATACATTTCGCCCGCTAAATTCGCATCGGCGGCAACTTGCCAGCCTGATAAATATATTGCTTTTAAGCCCGCCTTGACATGCTGCATGGCTTGATTGCCCGTAAAAGCCCCCAAAGCATTGATATATGGCAAATTATGCAAATTTTCCCATAATTTCTTGGCACCCATTTTTGCAAGCGTATGCTCAATCATAATTGACCCGCGTAAAGCTTGAACATCTTTGAACGAATAATCGCGTTGTATGCCGTCCCATCTGGTTGGTGCGTAATCTGGTGTTGGAAAATTATTGCTTTTTGACATTTTGCCCCTTTGTTTAAATACTTATCGCTATTGAGTTCTGTCCCCCCAAGAACATACCTCAATAACGATAAATTCAAATTACCATAAATATTACCCATAATCAATATTTACTAAAATTACAAATAATAAATTAAAAATGTAAATTTATTTACAAATTGATAATTTTGTAAATAAATTTACATTTTCGTATTTTAATAAATCAGGACATTCCCCAGAATTTAGCTTCATCGGTGCGCTGAATGAATGTCGCCATAGTGTTGATTGGTATTGGTATCAGTTTTGTTCGCAAAAATTATTATTTTCGGGTATTATTTTGACGCTTGTGCTTAAATAAAATTAAAATAATTTTATAGATTTTTTCTAAGGATTTTTAACCACCCCGCGCCTTCGGCGCACCCCTCCGCCTAACCTTCGGTTAGCTGCTTCGCTTAGGAGGGGAAGGATGCTATTTTTAAACGCACTAAATTCCGTTGCAAATTGCTATCCTTCCCCTCCAATCGTCAGATTTTCGGCGAAGCCGAAGCGGAGGGGTGGCAAATTCAAGCATAAGCGCAGAATTTGACGGGGTGGTTTATTACTGCAAGTTTTTTAACCACCCCGCGCCTTCGGCGCACCCCTCCGCCTAACCTTCGGTTAGCTGCTTCGCTTAGGAGGGGAAGGATGCTATTTTTAAACGCACTAAATCCCGTTGCAAATTGCTTGTCCTGTTGATAAAAAACTTGAATATATTATAATTCATGGTATATTAAGCTTTATGAAGAATGAAAAATCACAAAAATTTGGCACAATGCTTACGCATTCTGGCACAAACCCCCGCGCCCATAAAGGCGTGGTAAATCCACCCGTATACCATGCTTCAACTATTACATTTGAATCATATCAACATTTAATCGGCAATAAACCCGTGGAATATCATTATGGGCGGCGTGGCACTGATGGCGACAGATATTTACGCAATTCCATAAATTACTTGGAAAATGCGGCGGAATCGTTGCTTGCGCCTTCGGGTTTATTGGCAATTAATCTTGTGTTGCTTACGTTTGCGCAAAAGGGCGCACATATTTTAATCACCGATAATTGTTATGCGCCCGTTCGGCATTTCGCGGATGCTGTTTTGCAAAAAATGGGCATTGAAATAAGCTATTTTGACCCAATGAATATTGAGCATTTCAAGAAGCAAATTCAAAAAAATACTAAGCTTGTATGGCTTGAATCACCGGGCACTATGACTTTTGAAGTTTGCGATTTACCTAAAATAGTGGATTTTTGTAAAAATAAAAAAATTAAAACTGGCATTGATAATACTTGGTCGGGGGGGTATTTTTTAAAACCCTTGGATTTTGGCGTGGATTATTCGTGTCAAGCAGGCACGAAATATATCGTTGGGCATAGTGATGTTATGTTGGGAACGATTGCGTGCAAGACTATGGCGGATTATGACGCGGTTTTCGCAACATATTACGCGCTTGGTTCTTCGGTTGCGCCAGACGATATTTATTTGGCGCATCGCGGTTTGCGCACGATGGAAGTTCGCATGAATCATCAAGAAAAATCAGCTTTAACCATTGCAAATTTTTTGAAAAAACACCCCAAAGTCAGCAAAGTATATCACCCCGCGTTAAGCGATTGCGTTGGGCATGAATTTTGGGAACGGGATTTTACGGGTTCTTCGGGGTTATTTTCATTTATTCTTAAAGATTCATTAAATGAAACACAAATGGGCAAAGTCTTGGACGAAATGGCATATTTCGCCATGGGTTATAGTTGGGGCGGGTATGAAAGCTTGATGATTCCTGCAAGATTTATCCGTAGCCACTCACCTAATCATGAAAATTGGCATGAAAAAGGGCAAATGTTCCGCGTGAATATTGGGCTTGAAGCAACCGAAGACTTAATCACAGATTTAGATAAAGCATTATCACGATATTAACACAAACAAAGGGGTAAAAATGAAAAGAAACCATAATAAATCGGAATTAAAAAAATTAGATGCTGCGCATCATTTACATCCTTTCACCGACCACCCAGCACTTGAAGAATGGGGTGGCACGCGCATCATGGTAAGTGCCAAGGGTTCAATCATCACCGATATTGATGGTAATGAAATTATTGATGGCATGGCGGGTTTATGGACAACCGCCATTGGTTACGGACGCGAAGAATTAGCGCAAGTGGCATATGACCAAATAAAAGAATTATGTTTTTATAATACTTTTTTCAAAACGGCGCACCCACCCGTTATTGAATTATCACAAAAAATATGCGAATTATTGGGCAAAGATTTTGGTAAAATATTTTATGGTTCTTCGGGTTCGGAATCAAACGACACGGTGATTAAAATTGTCCGCCGTTATTGGCAAGTCAAAAATAAATCTTACCGCAATATTATTATTTCGCGCAAAAATGGCTATCATGGTTCAACTATTGGTGGCACAAGCCTAGGTGGCATGGGGTATATGCACGCGCAAACGCAATTATTAGTGCCCGGCATTGTGCATATTAATCAACCTTATTTTTATGGCGAAGCCCCCGCGGGCATGTCTGCCGATGATTTTGGAATTCAGTGCGCAAGGGAATTAGAAGAAAAAATTCTGGAAGTCGGTCCCGATAATGTTGCTGCTTTTATTGGCGAACCAGTTCAAGGCGCGGGTGGCGTGATTATTCCCCCCAAAACTTATTGGCAAGAAATTCAACGAATTTGCACTAAATATGATATTTTATTAGTATCTGACGAAGTAATTTGCGGATTTGGCAGATTGGGTGAATGGTTTGGGTTTCAACATTTTGGATTTAAACCTGATGTAGTCACCATGGCAAAGGCATTAACTTCGGGTTATATTCCCATGTCCGCGGTTGCGGTTAATAACAAAGTCGCCAAAGTCGCCATGGCTGATGGTGGCGAATTTAACCATGGTTATACTTATTCAGGGCACCCGGTTGCCGCCGCGGTTGCGCTTAAAAATATCGCCATCATGGAAAACGAGCATTTAGTTAGCCGTGCCAAAAACGAAATGGCGGATTACATCGCCAAAAAACTTCAAGAATTAACGGATTTGCCCATTGTTGGTGAAGTTAGAAGTCTTGGCATGATTGGCGCCATTGAATTGGTGAAAGACAAAAAAACCAAGGAACGATTCCCGAATCTTGGCACGGCGGGGACAATTTGCCGTGACCATTTTTTCAAAAATAACGCCATTATGCGCGCAACGCGTGATACGATGTTATTTTGTCCGCCTTTGGTTATTACTAAGGACGAGATTGATAAAATAATGGCAATCGCCAGAAAATGCTTAATAGCAACTTGGGGACGATGCGCAAAAAATTTAATTTTCGGTAATTATTTTACGCTTACGCGTTAATAGAATTAAAAGAATTTTATAGATTTTTTCTAATTTTAAACGCACTAATTTTTGTTTTAAAAATGCTATCCTTCCCCTCCAATCTTTAGATTTTCGGCGAAGCCGAAGCGGAGGTTGAAGGGCAGAAATTGAATTACTTCAATTTCTGTATAAAATTACCAAAAGGTAATTTTATGCCCTGATGCAATACTTGCGTAATTGCCTTGGCAATAAACAAGCGGGGTGGTTATTTATTCAAGTTTTTTTTAAACCACCCCGCTTGCAAATTTCATTTGCAAGCACCCCTCCACAGAGGGGAAGGATACCATTTTTAAAAGCACTATATTTTGTTTAAAAATACCCTCTAAAAAAATGGCAAATTTCCGTTTAATTTTGCCTTGACAAACAAGCATAGCTATTATAACTCTAAATATATATTTTAATGAAAAAAGTTTGAAAATGCACGAAATTTCTGTACCAAGAATGCCAAAATAATTTAGAAAATAACGCATGTTATTTGCTGGATGTGCGCGAAAATGATGAATTTGAATTTGTGAATATCACGCCGTCCATTCATATACCCTTATCGCAATTGGCGCAAAGATACCAAGAAATTCCTAGCGACAGACCCTTATTCGTAATTTGCCATTTTGGTGGCAGGTCAATGCGCGCTTGTCAATTTTTATCGCAATTCGGATATGAAACCTTTAATGTAATGGGTGGCATTGACGCGTGGTCGGTTTCAATTGATAATTCAAAACCCCGATATTAATCCCCAAACAAAAGGCAAAAATGATTCAAAATTTATTACACGATATTATGGGTAAATGCAAAAAAAAAGGGGCGCATCATGTTGAAGTTGCGCATCATTATTCAAGGTCAAGCCAGCAAAGCGTGCGATTACAAAAACCCGATGAATCGGAAAATCAAGAATCCGCAATGATTGGTTTAAAAATCTTAATTAATCAAAAAGAAGCATCAGTTTCAAGCGCAAATTTTCTGCCCCAAGCGATTGATGATATAATTGAACGAGTATTTGCAATGGCGGAATATTTACCGCAAAACCCATTTGCTGGTCCAGCAGAACCCCAACAATTATGCAAAAATCCCCAATATAATTTAGAAAGTTTTGACAAAACCGAACCTTCGGCACAAGAATTACGCGAATTAGCCATGGCGATGGAGGATGTCGCGCTAAGCCAGCCAAAAATTACTAATAGTTCGGGGGCGGGTGTGGGATACGGCACATCGCAATTTGATTTTTGCTTTTCAAATGGCTTTCAAGGTAGCCTGCAAAATTCGGGTTTTTCCATGTCGGTTGCGGTTTTAGCCGAAGAAAATGGCAATAAAGAAACCGATTATGCCTCTGCTTCGCGGGTGTTTTGGTCAGATTTGCCTTCGTATCAAGAAATTGGGCTTTTAGCCGCCAAACGCGCCGTGAGTAATTTGGGAGCAATCCAAGAAATTGGCGGTAAATTCCCCGTTGTATGTGACAAACGAATCGCAGGCGCATTAAATTCATATGTAATTGGCGGCATAAATGGGCAAGCCATCGCCAAAGGCACAAGCTTTTTGCAAGGGAAAATTAACGAAAAAATCATGAATGCGGGCATTACTATTACTGATGACCCATTTGTGATTCGTGGCTTGGCTTCGCAACCTTTTGATGGCGAAGGGCTTACTATGCCGCGCCACTAAATTAATTGACAAGGGTATACTTACCCAATATTTGCTTGATTTAGCATCAGCAAGGCAATTGAAAATGCAACCAACCGGTAATGCCATGCGTTCGTTAACTGGCGTTCGTCCGGGCACAACGAATTTACGCATGGAAAACGGCGATTTGTGTTTTGATGAATTAATTAAAGACATAAAAATTGGATTTTTAGTAAATTCAACCATGGGATTTGGCGTTAATATGGTTACGGGCGATTATTCACAAGGCGCATCAGGTTTTTGGATTATTAATGGCGAAGTTTGCCACGCCGTCAATGAAATGACTATCGCGGGCAATTTAATGGAAATGTTTCAAAATATGACCATCGCCAATGACCGCGAAGCCCATAAAACTAATTCAGCACCCAGCATACGCATTGATGGAATTACGATTGCAGGAAAATAAGAATTTTAATCCTTACCGCGCGTCCGAATCTGTTTTTGGGCGATTATACCATGCGAATAAATTTATCATTATTTTATTATTAATTTTGTCGTTATTTGGCACATTAATGATGGTTTCTGTCGGTGGCGACCAAGACTTGGCAACCAAGCATTTATTAAAGGTAATTTTAGGTTTTTTTATAATGGCTTTAATTATCTGCCAGCCGATTGAACGAATTTATAATTTAAGCTTTTATCTTTATATTGCTGGGGTTTTATTGCTTGTTTTAGTTGATGTTATGGGCATAATTGGCTTAGGCGCGCGCCGTTGGCTTAATATTGGCGGATTAAGATTTCAGCCCAGCGAAATTATGAAAATCGCCCTTATTTTAGCCCTTGCAAGATGGTATCATCAAACCCCGATGACCGAAATTCGCAGATTTCGCGGTTTATTTATTCCCCTTGGCTTGATTTTCTTGCCGGTATTATTGGTAATGGCGCAACCCGATTTAGGCACAGCAATGCTTATGTTAATGACAGGCGCGGTGATATTATTTTTAGTCGGCGTGCCGTTGAGATTTTTTGCCATGGGCATTGGCTTAGTGGTAAGTGCCGCAGTGCCTTTATGGACATTTATTCTGCATGATTATCAAAAAAATCGCATTTTAACTTTTTTATCACCCGAACAAGACCCAACAGGCACAGGGTATCATATTTTGCAATCTTTAATCACCATTGGTGCGGGTGGATTTTTTGGCAAAGGTTTTGGCAAAGGCACGCAATCTTACAACGAATTTTTGCCCGAAAAACATACTGATTTTATTTTTGCGGTTGTTAGTGAGGAATTTGGCTTTTTTGGCGCAATTTTAGTTTTATTGACGCAATTAGCCTTGATAATTTATAGTTTTATTATGATTAATCAAATAAAATCCTCGTTTGGTCGGCTGGTAAGCGGCGGTGTTATTGGCTATTACGCGTTGCATGTAATGATAAACAGCGCCATGGTTATGGGTTTATTGCCCGTGGTTGGTGTGCCTTTACCCTTAATATCATATGGTGGTTCGGTAATGATTTCGGTTTTAATCGGATTTGGTTTATTTATCGGCGCAAATTTAGATAAATATGTCGTGATTGATTCAAAATTACAATATAAAACAATGGATTAAGGTGAAACAATTCATAATGTTTATTATCTTAGTTCTAATGTAATTAATGGCTCTAACGCAATTTGTATTTTTGTTTGTGGGATTTTAAACTTATTAGCAACATCAACATAATTCCAATTATTGTTCATAATTAAATTAGCATAATATTCTCTTACATCATCTGGAAATAATAAAGGTAATGTAAATGTGTCCCCAAGATTTTCATAATCTTTCATAAATTTAAAATTATCTGAATCATCTATAATAAAATTGTAATTTATACCCACAGAACTCCCTAATTTTCTTAAATCAAATGCTGATGGACGCAAATATTCAATTGGAATAAACATAAAGCAATGCTCTGTAATAAAACCATATCGTTTATAGCACAAATTTTCTTTTGCATTAACTTCAATGTGATGAACAAAATTCATATTATTATCTGGTGAATAACATTTATACCGACTAACAAAATTTTCAATAAAATCACGATATTCATAAATCATACCATAATCTGCACGAACGGCTAAGCGAGTATCATCTGCTTCCCTTAGAACATTCACTATGCAATTTACTAAAAAATTTGTGTTTATCCCAACTATTTTAAACTTATCAGTATCCATTAATGAATTTATGTTTAATCCATTTTTTTTTGCGCATTCTATTATTCTATTTGAATAATGGCATAAATAATCCCTGGGATTTTGAAACTTCATAAATTCAAATTCCTGTAATTAACTACTTATTTTTGCCTGCATACTTGCAATTTTAGCTTGATTCATCTCATCATCTAACATTTGAGCTGTTAGTTTTTTGGGGTTATCTCCCTCATCAAATAGGTTGCCCACAGGAACTTCACCACGCACCGTCCATCCAGTGTAATGATGTTGCGGATGCCTATCAAGATACGCTTGAACTTTTATCATTTCGCCGTTAGAGCAGTCATTTTGCGTTTTACTCATTTTCAATCCATAAATCTTTATATAAATTAAGTGTTAATACCTTAATATTCAAGATCCATGCCTCCATATTGTTTAGTTTAAATTAAGTCAAAGGTTTTTTTAATTAATTCATGTGTTTAATGACTATCATTAAAAAAAACTTATGCTTTGAATGCTATCTTGAATCATTTATACATTACATGAATAAATAAATCCTTATAACCCCAAATCAATAACTTATTGAAAAAAGTATAACAAAATTACATGCGTAAATCAATTAAATAATATTTATGTTAAAATATTCAAAATTAAAAATATTTAATAAACACTTCACAAAAAAATTAAGGTAGAATTGCAACGATATTATTCAAGCGTTTCAAAAATTTTATTTAACGACTCAGAATGCCCAAAATAATGGTTAATAAAACAGCAATAACCATCAGTTTGGGTATAATGATAGGCAAAGAAAATTTTTGAAAGGCAAGTGAATGATATTATTCATGCGTTTCAAAAATTTTATTTAACGACTCAGAATGCCCAAAATCATGGTTATTAACTTTTACCATACCGCAACAACCATTGCTGCTCTAAATATGGCACTAACGAAGGGTGTGGTTCGCCAATCACGCGCTTTAAATCTTCGTCAGATACTTGACCTTGTTTGACTGGAATTGCGCGAAATAATTGGGCATCTTGGGGGGATAAGGCTTTCATATCTAAAATAGTCGGTTCTCCCCAAAATTCGGGGTTTAACTTACGGGCTTGGGCTTGCGGGGAAAGCAGAAAATTAATAAATGCTAGCGCGCCTTCTTTTGATTTTGCGTTGGCGGGAATGACTAAGAAATGGTAATTACCGATTGTGCCTTTCTTGAAAACATAGGCTTGGGAGTTAGGGGGAATGATTTTTTGTTCAATGGCGTTGGCGGCGACACTGACATTAAATGAAAAGCTAAAATCTATTTCGCCATCGGCAAATAATTTTAATAAAGCCGATTCATTTTGCGGGTATACTTTGCCTTGCTGCCATAAAAACGGGTGAATTTGGTCAAGATATTGCCATAAACCTTGGGTTTCGCGCTCAATATTCGGAATTTTATCAACGGGATTTTTGAAAATATCGGGATTGGGCGAAGTGTCTAACAAAATTTGTTTCAAAAACGACATGCCGGTAAAATCAGTTGGCTTGGGGTAAGCAAATTTATAGGGGTTTTTCTTGATAGTATTTAATAATTCTTGGGCATTTTTTGGCGGAAAAGGGGTTTTTTTAGGGTTATGGACAAAAACAAATTGTGCTTTACCCCACGGCGCGGAATACCCATCGGTCGGCGTGCCGAAATCAAAAGCTATTGAAGGGTTGCTTGCCTCGCGCACAAATTGGTAATTCGGTAAATATTTGGTTATGGGTCCAAATAACAATGATTTTTCTTTTAATTTACGGAAATTATCGCCATTTACCCAAATTATATCCACCACGCCGCTTTGGGTTTTATTTTGCTTGTCAAGAATGACTTTTTGCACCGCATCGCCCGTATCGTTTAGCTTAACATGAATGACTTGGGTGGCTTGTGTTTTTTGAAATTCATCAATCGCCCATTTTATGTAATTATTATATGTTTGCGAACCACCCCAAGCGTTAAAATGCACGACTTGCCCGCGGGCTTCTTGTTGAACTTGTTTAAAATCTTCGTAAGTATCATAGGCGCGTAAGGGCGAAAATGCAATTAACCCCAAAAAAATTAAAATCTTAAACATTTAATTAAACAATGATGACACTGATTTATTAGTATAAATCCGTGCCAAAGCTTCGCCCAAAAGATTACTTACCGAAACGATGGTAATTTTCGGGTGCGATATTGCTTCGGGTTTTTGCTTGATAGTGTCGGTAATTACCACCCGTTTTAATGGTGAATTTTCAATTTTTTTCAGCGCATCGCCAGATAATACACCATGGCTTACATATGCCGCCACCGATTTTGCCCCGCCAATATCAATTAAAGCTTTGGCGGCGTTGCATAAAGTTCCCGCCGAATCAGCCATATCATCAATTAAAATCGCATCCATGCCACGCACATCACCGATAATATTCATTACTTCGGATTCCCCAGCAACTGGACGGCGTTTGTCAATAATTGCTAAATCACAATTGCACCGCTTCGCCATGGCGCGCGCGCGCAAGACACCACCAACATCGGGGGAAACCACCACTAATTTTGATAAATCAGTATAATGCTCTTTAACTGCTGTATGTAAAGTCGGCATCGCAAATAAATTATCGGTCGGAATTTCAAAAAATCCTTGAATTTGCGCGGCGTGCAAATCAACGGTGACAACCCGTGTCGCCCCAGCAGTTTGCAACATTTGCGCCACTAATTTCGCGGTAATCGGGCTTCGGGGCGAAGTTTTTCTGTCTTGGCGGGCATAGCCATAATAAGGAATAACCGCAACTATCCGCTTTGCCGAAGAACGGCGCACGGCATCCATAATAATTAATAATTCCATTAAATTATCATTAGTCGGCGATTGAGTCGGTTGAATAATATAAACTTCTTCACCGCGGACATTATCGCCTACTTCCACAAAAATTTCTCCATCAGAAAACACGCGCACATTAGAAGGCACCATTGCCGCATTAATTTCAGGATAAGATGATTGGATATATTGATAAATTTTTTGGGCTAAATCATCGTTCGCGCGTCCTGCTATTATTCGCATATTTTATCCTAATTTAATTGGTATTTCATTTTATATTTACTTGAATCGCCAAAATGTCAAGTATTTAATTTAGGTAAAAATCACCAATTTAATCAACCCTTAAATCGTTCAACAAAAACAGATTCGGTGGTATTGACAACAATTTTTTCCCCCGCAACAATATAAGGTGGCACAAGAATTTTAACGCCATTTGCCATAATCGCAGGTTTGTAAGACGAAGCAGCCGTTTGCCCTTTTATCACGGCATCGGCTTCAACGACTTCTAAAACAACTTGTTCAGGGATTTTTACGCCAATTGGTCTGCCTTCGTAAGTTTCAATCATAACAATCATGCCGTCTTGCAAATATGAAATTTGATTTTCATCTAAATCATCTTTGTTCAGAATAATTTGTTCGTAATTGGTTTGTTCCATGAAAGTAAATGATTCGCCATCGCCATAAAGATATTGATAATCCATTTGCTCCAATCGCACTTTTTCAATCATTTCCGAAGAGCGAAATCGTTCGTTCATTTTCGTGCCATTGGGAATTTCTTTCAATTCAACCTGCATGAATGCGCCACCTTTACCGGGTTTAACATGTTGCGTTTTAACTACGCGCCATAATCGGTTAAGATGTTCAATAACGATGCCGGGCTTTAAGCTGTTGCCGTCAATTTTCATAATTTTTCCTTAAATTTATTTTTTAGCATTAGACCAAATTTTGCGCTTTGTCGCCAATAACAAAACAAAAAACACAATTAAGAATAATAAAACCTTAATACCCATGGCTTTTTGTAATTCCAAGTTAGGTTGCGATACAAAAGCTAAAAAATTCACGACATCTTCTGCCATTTGTTCTTTGCTTGCCTTTGTGCCATCAGCGTAAGTTACTTGCCCATCACTTAAAGGCGCAGCCATCGCGATTTGCTTGCCGGGGAAGATTTTATTATAATTCATACCCGCACCCATTGCAAAATCCGAAGGGGGCGCATCATAGGAAATTAACAAATTATAAACATAATCTGCACCCGAAGCGTTATCTTGGGCGCGAATCGCATCCCAAAAATTCAAGAAAAAGTTATTTCTGCCATGGGCGCGCGAATTGATGATTAACGATAAATCGGGTGGCAAAGCACCATTATTGCCTGCTCTTGCGGCATCTTCGGATTCAAATGGATTGGGCAAAGTATCCGAAGGCGTTGCGCGGCGTTTCGTCATTTTGCCATCAACTACTCCATTCGCAACTTCAAATTTTGACGCAAAGCCCTTTAATTCGGCTTCGTTATAACCCAATTTTGCTAATTCACGAATCGGTAATAAAGACAAGGAATGGCAACCCGCGCAGACTTCAGTAAATACTTGCAAACCCCGTTGTGCTTTTTCTTTGTCATATGAACCAAAAAATCCCGTCCATGCCCAAGAACCTTTTTCCAAATGAACTTCTTCGTTAGCGAATGCAACACTGCCAATGGACATTGCGACCACGCCAGCTATACAAAAGTTTTTTACTAAATTTTTCATCAATAACTCCTATGGTCAGTGTTAATTTAAGATGGATTGGGATAATGATTGCGGCTGGGGTTTGGGTGTTTCCAAAAATCCTAAAATTGGTGTGATAACCAAGAAATGCAAGAAATACCAAAATGTGCCAATTTGCGATAAAGTTAAATAAATACCTTCGGCGGGTTTATTGCCACAATATCCTAATAAAACAACATCAACCACCAATAAAATCACAAACCAGCGATAAATTGGACGATAACGGCATGATTTAACCGGTGAAGTATCAAGCCATGGTAATAAAGCCAAAAGAAATAATGATCCAAACATTAAAATCACGCCACCTAATTTTGCTGGAATTACCCAGAAAAATTGAAATGTGATTGCCCGTAAAATCGCATAAAACGGCAAGAAATACCATTCTGGCACAATATGCGCAGGGGTAACTAATGGTTTAGCGGGAATATAATTATCGGGATGCCCCATATAATTTGGTGCATAAAACACAAAAAAAGCATATACGATTAAAAATAAGCCAACACCTACGCCGTCTTTGGCGGTATAAAATGGGTGAAAATTCACAACATCTTCAGGTTTTTTGGGTTCAATACCCGATGGATTATTGGATTTCGCTTTGTGCATTGCAACAATGTGTAAAATCACAATCCCTAAAATAATAAAAGGCAATAAATAATGCAACGCGAAAAAACGATTTAGCGTGGGATTATCAACCGAAAATCCGCCCCATAACCAAGTAACAATCGGTTCGCCAATAAATGGAATTGCCGAAAATAAATTTGTTATCACGGTCGCGCCCCAAAAGCTCATTTGCCCCCAAGGCAAAACATAACCCATGAAAGCGGTTGCCATCATTAAAATAAAAATAACTACGCCTAATAACCAAATTAATTCGCGCGGGTTTTTATATGAACCATAATAAATACCACGGAAAATATGAACATACACCACGATAAAAAACATGGACGCGCCATTCATATGCAAATATCGCAATAACCAGCCGTAATTTACATCACGCATGATGCGCTCAACCGAGAAAAATGCTTTGTCAATATGCGGTGTATATTGCATTGCCAAGACAATGCCCGTAACAATCATGGTCATTAAAACCACCATCGCCATCGCGCCAAACGACCAAAAATAATTTAAATTTTTTGGCATTGGAAATAAACCATATTCATGCTTGAAATAGGTAAAAATTGGCAAGCGGTCATCTACCCAACGCACAAAACCATTTTCAAATTCGCTTTTTTCTGATTGCATGTTCATCTCCTTAACCGATTCTAATTAAACTATTGCTGACAAATTCATATGGTGGCACATCCAAATTTTTGGGCGCGGGACCTTTTCTTATCCGTCCAGAAGTATCATAATGTGAGCCATGGCAAGGGCAGAACCAACCACCAAAATCGCCCCGTTCCGAACCAACCCCCTGCCCCAAAGGCACGCAACCTAAATGGGTGCAAACGCCAACTAAAACCAACCATTCATTTTTTTTAACTCGTTTTGCGTCTTCTTGGGGGTCAACTAACTGCGCCGTATTATCTTTGGTTGCCCGTTCAATTTCTGTGGGGGTGCGATGGCGAATAAATACAGGCTTGCCACGCCATTTAACGGTGACTGATGCACCTTCGGGGATTTGGCTTATATCAATTTCGGTTGAGGCAAGCGCCAAAACATCCTTAGAAGGATTCATTGAATTAATTATAGGCCATGCCATTGATCCAGCCCCCACTGCGCCCGTAGCAACAGTTAAAAGACTTAAAAAATCGCGTCTATTTTGTGCAGATTCACTCATTTTATCATCCAATTGTTAGTTATTTGATAGCAATTAACTTAATTACATTCAATTTGCAAGTATTTTTTTTATTTACCTTTATTTATTTACGATATTCCTGCTAACATCAATAAATTAAAATAAGAAATTTTGCTTTATATCAAATTATGATATTGAATATCAGTATTTTAATTCCTATCTTTGTATGGTAAAAGGAAAATGGAGACAATATTATGAATTTAGAAAAATATTCACCAAATGCGCAAGAAATATTCCAGGATGCGCAAACAAAGGCTTTGGCAGGGCAACATCAAAAATTAGCCGATATTCATCTTTTAAGCGCGTGCTTGAATAACCAAGATTGCGTGCAAATTTTAAGTTTCGCGGGCGCGGATATTGACAAAATGCACGGCGAAATTGCCTTATATTTGAATAATATTCCCAAAATTTTAAGCGAAGGCACGGGGCTTAGCATGGATGTTAGTTTGGCAAAAATTCTTGAAAAATCCCAAGAACTTGCCCGCAAGAACAAAGATGCGATTATCAGCGTGGAAAATTTACTTTTAGCCATTGTTTCTGGCGATAAAATGGCACAAATTTTTAAAAAATCAGGGGGCGATAAAGCAAAATTAGAACGAAATATATTAACCATGCAGGCGCAATCGCAAAACCAAGGGGAAAACGGACAAAATGCCAATTCAGCAATTGCCAAATATTCGCGCGATTTAACCGCTATGGCTAAGCAAGGTAAGCTTGACCCTGTAATTGGGCGTGATGAAGAAATTCGCCGTGCGATTCAAATTCTTTCACGGCGCACCAAAAACAACCCGATTTTAATTGGTGAACCCGGAGTTGGTAAAACCGCGATTGCCGAGGGGCTTGCCACAAGAATCATCAACGGCGATGTGCCCGAATCTTTATTCAACAAACGGCTTATATCCATTGATTTAAGCGCGATTTTAGCTGGTGCAAAATATCGCGGCGAATTTGAAGAACGGCTTAAAGCATTATTAAAAGAAATTGGCGATTCCATGGGGCAAATTATTTGCTTTATTGATGAAATTCATGCGTTGGTTGGTGCTGGGCGCACTGATGGCGCAATGGACGCGTCAAACATGTTAAAACCCATGTTAGCAAGGGGTGAATTGCATTGCATTGGCGCAACCACGCTTGATGAATACCGCAAATATATTGAAAAAGACCCTGCCCTTGCCCGCAGATTCCAAAGCCTTTTTGTCGCCGAACCATCGGTTGATGATACAATAACCATTTTGCGTGGCTTAAAAGAAAAATACGAATTACATCACGGCGTCCGAATCGCCGATTCGGCAATTATCGCCGCCGCGAATCTTAGCAACCGCTATATAAGCGACAGATTTATGCCCGATAAAGCGATTGACTTAATGGACGAAGCAGCGTCGCGTTTAAAAATGGCGGTTGATTCTAAACCCGAAATTATTGATGAGCTTGACCGCAAAATTATTCATCTGAAAATTGAACAATCCGCATTGCAAAAAGAAACTGATTTTGCGTCAAAAGAACGATTGAAAGAAATTACTAAACAGCTGGCAAAATTAGAAGAAACCGCCACGGATTATAATACAAAATGGCAAATTCAAAAAACCAAAAATAGCACGCTTAAAGAAACCCGCAAAAAACTTGACGAAGCGCGCGCCGAATTGCTTATGGTGCAAAGGTCTGGCGATTATGCCAAAGCGGGCGAGCTAACTTACAGCATCATTCCTGCATTGGAAAAAACCTTGAACGAATCGCAACAATTAAACGATGATTCGCAAATTATGATTCATGAAATTGTGTCTGAAAACGATATTGCGGCGGTTGTTGCGCGGGCTACTGGGATTCCGATGGATAAATTATTGGGGGGCGAAAAACAAAAATTGCTTGATATGGAAAAAACGCTGGGTATGCGCATAATTGGGCAAGACGAAGCATTGCACGCGATGGCTTCGGTGGTGCGAAGAGCGCGGGCTGGTTTAAATGATGCGCATCGCCCGCTTGGTTCGTTTTTATTCTTAGGTCCCACGGGTGTCGGTAAAACCGAGGCTTGTAAAGCATTGGCGGAGTTTTTATTTGCCGATGATAAAGCTATCGCAAGATTTGACATGAGCGAATATATGGAAAAGCATTCTGTTGCACGGCTTATTGGCGCGCCACCGGGCTATGTTGGCTATGACCAAGGCGGGGCATTAACCGAAATTGTAAGGCGCAGACCATATCAAATTTTGCTTTTTGATGAAATTGAAAAAGCCCACCACGATGTCCATAATATTTTATTGCAAATTCTTGATGATGGGCGATTAACCGATGGGCAAGGCAATATTGTAAATTTCAAGAATTGTATTTTAGTGATGACTTCCAATATTGGCGCGCAATTTTTGCTGGATTTACCCGATGACGCCCCCGCCAGCGATGCGCAAGGCGATATTAATAGCGAATTAAAACGATTTTTTCGTCCAGAATTCTTAAACCGAATTGATGAAACTATTTTATTTAACCGACTTAGCAAAAGTCAAGTTTACCGAATCGTGCAAATTCAATGCGATTTTATTGCGCAAAAATTACAAGAACATCAAATTTTTTGCGAATTTGACGAAAAAATTTATGATTTTATCGCCAATAAAGCTTATTCCCCAGAATTTGGGGCGCGCCCGATTCGCCGTGCCGTGCAAAATCTTGTGCAAAATCCGCTTGCCGATGGTTTACTCAATGGCTCTTACCCCCCGCATTCTGTATTAAACATCAGCGCGGAAAATGGTAATATTATCATTAAAAATAATGTTAAAAATTAGGGATAAATTTACTTTCTGGCAATCGCTATCATAATTAAAATTGCGTGTTTTAAATTTTGCAGAATAAATTTATTTATTTTTACATGTTAAATCTTTAAATTCAATTCTTGTATAGCCAAAATATCTATATTTTTTTTCAAACAGCAAAAAAATTACAATAAAATAATTTTTTTCATCAGCAATTACAAACATTACTTTATCTTCAGCATGTTCATGGGTTAAAAAAGATGGATTTGAAAAATCGTCAATTATATCTAAAATAAATGATAAGTTGAAATCATAACAATTTAAATAATTATAACCATTATGGTGATAATTTAGATGCATCATAAATTGTCTTACGCCATAAACATGTTGTTCTTGATTGCTATCTTTCAATATCTGGAAAATACTATCTTCATCTTTTATCGGTAATTCATTATTTTGTAAATTTTGGCAATTTTTCTTACAGCGATTTTGCATGATATAATCAGTATGTAATTAGCAATCAATATAAAATAAGCGTCCCACAACATTGGCAATGTCATTTTTTGTTTCGCTTTCAATAATTTTATTTTTATATTTATATTTCGTTTTTACAAAAATTTTATCATCTTCATCTATAATGCCCGTTAATACGCGACATTTTATTTGACCTTCGCCATCTATAATTAAAATAATATCATTTAGTGATAAATTAAAATTTGTTTCAACGCTATCATCAATTTTTTTTGTATAAATAATCTCGTGATTCTCTGCGCCAATTTTTAATAATTTGGTCACGCTTAAATCTTTCAAATCTACAAATGCGCCAAAACTATATTTATCAAGTTTTGGGATTTCTTTACCATACAGAAAAAAACCTTCCATACAATCGCCTTTGGCATCCATGTATTTAATATTAGCAATTGACTTGGAATTATTGATTTTTTTTCTATATAAATTTTCAAATTTTTCAATATTATCTTTAAATAATATCTCAAAATAATCTGAGTTAAGTGCTTCGCAATTACTTGCTTTTGCAACCTCACTAAAATGGACATTTAAAAAATCACCCGTGTAATTTTCCAATGGAATTTCATTAACTTTTATATTTAACATATAAGCACTCAATTAATTAATGTTAGAATAAAAATAACAATATATTGCAACATGTCAAGCGAAATATGCAAAATTTGATGAAATTATTACTTCAACATTTTCTTCAACCATAAATTTAATATCTTGTAAACCTTTGCCTCTATTGCATAATTACTGCTGAATCAATTCTTGTAAATTGACTTTGCCACTTGGGTTGTATAATTCATTATTAAACTCCCAATTATCAAACCCGATTTTGATTGCGTCCTTCCATTTCAATAATAAAATATCCAAATAGTTTCAAATAGCAAGCAAAATTTTATTCCTTAATTTTATTTGGGAACGGGGAATAAAAATTACAATTTAACTAAAATTCCCCTTAATTATTTGCAAAATACGGACAATGCAGCGCATTAATTTGCTGAAAATTAAGGGGCGGTAAAATGCACCCGCAACTGATTTACTTAATTCGCTGAAAATTGGGTATGGCATTAATAAACCCGCCATGGATTTTAACGGCAATTTATGGTTCATCATCAAAAGCCACGGAATTAATAAATCGCCCGCATTGGGCGCGACGATGCTTACCGCGATGACCATGCCTTTTTTATTTACCGCGATTTCAATATGCCCATCATTTTTTGTCAAGGGCGCATGGATTGATTCGGTAATTGCCCTGTCGTTTGTTTTGATTTCTTGATAAAAAACCTTTGCGTCTTGGGGTAATTTATCCATTTTATCGCCAATTTCGGCAATTTCTGGCACAGAAAATAGACAAGTCGGCAATAAATTTGGCTTACCAGCTTTAATTTTACCAAAACCCGCCAATGAAAATAAAATATTGCGCAACACCACCCCCGCATCATGCCCCGATTTATTCGTGGCGTAAGGCTCGCCCCGACAATCGCCAATGGCATAGATATTTTTAATGGAAGTTTGCAAAAATTCATTCACTTTAATACCCGATTCATCAAACGCAATACCAATTTCTTGGCAACCGAAATTGGCGACATTCGGCGCACGCCCGCAAGCGATTAAAACATGGCTATATTCGCTTTGCCCGTGGTTAGTTTGCAATTTAATTTCGGTATTTATCGGTGAAAATTCTTGAAATTCGGTTGATTCGTAAATATTCATGCCTAATGCGTGCATTTGGGCAATTAAAACCTCCCTTGCCTTTGGGCTAAGGCTTGAGCATAATCGGCTTCGGCAATAAATATCAACTTGCGCGCCTAATTTTTGCCAAGCCATGCCTAGCTCACACGCAATATACCCCCCACCCACCACGCAAAGCCGCGAAATTTTGTCGCTAATTTGAAAAAAATTATGGTTTGTATAAAATTTTATGGCATTTATACCCTTGATATTCGGGATTTTCGGCACAGAACCAGACGCAATAACAATATGATGGCACGAATACACAGCATCGCCGACACTAATTTGATTTTTATTAAGCAATTTTGCTTGCTTCGCGATGACCTTTACGCCAAGGCTTGCAAATCTTTCGGGCGAATCATGCGGCGCAATTGCCATGATGGCTTGATGAATTTTATCGGGCAAATTGGCAAAATTATCATACCGCGCCTTAGACAAGGCAATTAATCGCTTGGACGGCACGCAACCATAATTTAAGCAGTCGCCCCCCATTTGATTTGGCTCAAACAAAATGATTTTTGCGCCCATCTGCGCCGCACCCGCCGCTAAACTTAGCCCAGCCGCACCGCCACCGATGATGCCAATATCGTATTTTGTCATAATTAACCTAAGGTTTCTTTACTGGTGCAGTGCCAGCCGTAGGTTTCGTGTCAAATTCTTTTGCCAATTTTTCAAGTTCGGCTTTGGATTTTTCATCGGTTTCTTTTTTACGCAATTTTTCAATTAAGTTTTTCCGATTAGATTCCGCCATCGCTTGCGTAATTTTCAAAACTTTATCGGGATTCATTTTACCCATGATGGGACCCGTTACCCGCGCAGGCATACCAGTAATAATTAGCGTAAGCGTATCAGCATCCATATTATTCCAAATTATTGCTGCTTCAATCGGTTTCATATTCGCGTATAAATCACGAATTTTCTTGCGTTCGGCTTCCAGCGTATTATCCAAAATACCCAATTGTTTCTTTAATTCAAAATTCAAATCTTCCATAACTTTATTGCGTTCTTGCAATCGTTTATTGATGGCTTCTAATGCGGCTTCTTGTTCTTTAATATTTTGTTCGCGTTGGTCTAATTTTAATCTACGCTCAGTTAATTCGTATAAAATTCGCACCTCTGATGGTGCTAAATCAATGTAATCTTGATAGCCTTTAAAAATTCTGTCAATATCCTCTTCGCGCTTTTTCTTAGATTCTTCGTCTGCACCGATAAATTGCTTTAATTGAGTGTCAAGCTCACCCAAGCCACCACCAGTTTTAGCAATATTTTTAACAGCATTGGCAACAGGCGTGATTGGCGGTTTTTGTTGCGCTTGTGTTTGCTGGGCGGTTGCAACATTGCCCAATGAAAAATATCTTGTTATATCAAAAATTTCGGCACTTTGGGGAAAGACACTTAAAATCCGCACCCCAATCATGGCAAAAATAGTTAAGCTTAACCAAAAGAATAATCTAAAACGCATTATCGTATTTTCTTTAATTCATCAAAAAGATTGTTTTTACTGGGGATATTTGGCGAATCAATGCCATTTTTCATTTGATGCTGCATAATAACCCGTTCAAGTTGCGAACCCGGGCGCGGTCTTGGGATACCCCTTGAAGGCGGGGGCGCATCTTGCAACGAGGCATTATTTAAAGCAGATTGGCTGGTAAAATTTTGATAATTAATATTATTTTGTAATTCCATTTTAGCCAAAGTTTCGGTTTTTATATTTTCCATTTGTTGCACTAATTGTTGCATTTGGCGATGCGATTGATTGGAATGAGTTTTGATATTATCCAAAGCTTGCTGGGCGCGGGCAATTGAACCAATAAATTTTTCTAAATTCGCTTCAAATTGGCTTTTGGTATTTTGCAAATAAGCAATATTGCGATTAAGTTTAATTGCATAATAAATTACGCCAGTTAACATTGCGCCCAAGATAATATCCAAAAAAATTACAAATAATTCCATTTTTATTCCTTTACAATTCGTTTTCGCAATTTTACTGCTAAAAAATCTGACCTTCTGCCTAATTCACCAGTAAAAATCGGGATTCCGCCCGAACGAATTTGCACCATGGAATCAACATTGGCATCAAGCTTATAAAAACTGCCAACTTCCCAATTAAGCACTTCACCTAAGGGCACTTTGCGTTCGTCAAGAACCGCGTCTAAAACTAAATCTGTGTGCCATAATTCTTGCGCCAAGTGGGTTTCCCAAATAGAATCACGCCCAAATTTTTCACCCATGAACATTTGCAATAATAATTCGCGCACTGGCTCCAAAGTCGCAAATGGCAAAACTATATCCATTTTACCGCCCCTGTCGTCCATTTCCAGCGTGAATTTCGCAACATTTGCCGCGTTATTCGGGCGCGCAATTGGCGCGAATCTTGCCGTAGTTTCCAGCCTGTCAAAATTCATATGCACCGCAGAAATCGGGTCAAAAGCAACCGATAAATCATTTAAAACCACTTGCACCATTTTTTGTATTAAAGATTGTTCAATCACGGTGAAAGTTCGCCCATCAACCCGCATCGGCGCGGCACCACCGCGTTTACCACCCAATAATAAATCCACGATACCAAAAACAAGATTGCCGTCAAGCATAATCATGCCAAAATTATCCCATTCTTCCGCCTTAAAAATTGCAATAATACACGGCGGACGAATCGCATCAAGATATTCACCGAAGCGTTGATTATTGATTGATTCCATCGCGATTTCCACATTTTCATTGACTAAATTACGCAATGATGTTGCCAAAGACCTTGTCAAGCGGTCATAAACAACTTCAAGCATCGGCAGTTTTTCTAATGAAACATTCGCGCTTTCAAGTAATTCTTTGACACCAGATTTAGACTTTGGAAGCTGCTCGCCCATTACTTCGTCTAAATCTTCGTCTTCTAAGTCGGCACTTGTCATATTATACCTATTGAATCACTAAATCAGAAATTAAAACTTCTTGAATTTGCGTGGGGGTTAATATTGTATTCGCCCGAATCACCATCTCTTCTTTCAAGCGATACCAACCCTCCGAACCTTGAATTTCT
The DNA here is from genome assembly GCA_965262605.1 of Alphaproteobacteria bacterium. GTDB lineage: Bacteria > Pseudomonadota > Alphaproteobacteria > JASGCL01 > JASGCL01 > CBDHFN01. Next base: position 1,713,836 of record CBDHFN010000003.1, read on the forward strand.
TCAACCTTTAACTCACGCAAGAAGGCTTGAAAATCGTCTAAAATCCGTGGCAAATTCCTTGTAACTTCAATTCTGTCAGAGGCATTTGCCAATTGAAATGAAAATTTTAATTTTAAATATTGTTGCCGCGCGGAATTTGACTTGATGGAAATAGTCATTTCATCAAGCGGCATATAATCGCTGCCCGTGCCTTGTTCGGCATTGCTTATCGTCAAACCCAGCATTTCACCGACATATTTATACGCGAAAAAGCCCCCAACGCCCAAAACAATTAAGCCGACAACTAAAATAATAATTGTCATCATGCTAATTCTGCGTCTGCTACCGCCACTTTCGCCAACTTCATCTGTCATGCTTCTCTCCTATCATTCAAGATTAATGGCATGATTCGTCCATAATGCAAATTTTTTTTTTAATTTTTTGTGTATAACTTGATATTTTTAGGCATATACTATATTTTCATCATTAATGATAGTTTTAAAATAAATTAGGTAAACTGAGAATAAGCCCTGAAAGTTAATAATCTAAACCTGATCGGTATTCAACAACCGAACCATCAAGTTTAAAAATTACCCGCTGTTGATTTTTGCCTTTGCCACAAAAAATGCCATAAGTTATATAATTTTTATGCACCGAAGTTGCGTTATATAATTTTCTTGGGTCAATATATTCACGGCATATTGGTTCATTTTTATAAATAGTATTAATGGCGCGCAAAATTTTATCACGAAACAAGACTTTATCCTCTTGCCATATAACATCTTCGGGGTTAAGCCCGCGATTAACTGCATCTTCGGGGGTATATAAAACACCAAAGCGCAACCAGCCAAAACTTGTTTGATTAAGTGGTAAATTCGGGGTGAAAACTAACACAAAAGCCCCCTTTTGACATAAAGCCTTGACTCGTTCGCCGGGTTCTAAAAATATCGGCACGCCTAAGCTGTTCGTGGAAGGTGCCGAATCAATAATCGGTTCGCGCACTAAATTAATTTTAGCCCCTCTTAAATCAAATTCGGGTAATTGAATCAAAATTTTTGGGTCGGTTGGAATCGTTGTTAAACATAAACCGCTTGAAATGCGTTCCGAATGAATAATATCCAAGGCAGAACCGCCAGCTTTTGGGTCAACTTCAATAATTCGTTGAATAATTTCATCTTCGCTTAATTGCGATGCTTGGGTGGTAATTTTTATAGAAGTATCCACCGCATTGGCAATTTGCCAATAACTTAATAAAAATAAGCATGACAATAAAAATTTACCCATCAAATATGAATCGCCCTGTTATAACTTGCCAGCACCGATTCATGCATCATTTCAGATAATGTCGGGTGCGGGAAAATAGTGTGCATTAATTCCTCTTCGGTTGATTCCAAGGTCTTGGCAATACCGAATCCTTGAATTAATTCGGTAACTTCCGCGCCAATCATATGTGCACCCAATAATTCCCCCGTTTTCGCGTGAAATATAGTTTTAATAAATCCTTCGGCTTCGCCCAGCGCAATTGCTTTGCCATTACCCATAAAAGGAAATTTACCAATTTTAAGATTTTCTTTGCCGAATTTTTCAATGGCTTTATTTTCGTTAAGCCCAACCGAAGCAACTTGCGGGTGGCAATAGGTGCAACCCGGTATATTTGCCTTATTTAATGGGTGCAAATGTTTTAAGCCTGCAATTCGTTCAACGGCAATAACACCTTCATGTTCGGCTTTATGCGCCAACCAAGGCGCAGAAGCAACATCACCAATCGCATAAACGCCGCTTTGCGCAGTTTCCGCCCATTCATTCGTGATAATATGCCCCCTATCAGTCGCTAATTGCAAGGATTCAATGCCAATATCTTGGCTATTGGGGCTGATTCCTACGGCACTTAGCAAAACAGAGGCTTGTAATGTTTTTTTGCCATCTTTGCCTGCTACTTCAAGGCTGATTTGCTGGGCTTGTTTTGTTAATTTTTCTGCCTTTGTGTCAACTAAGATTTCTATTCCTTGCTTGCTTAAAGATTTAAGGGCAAAATCAGAAATTTCATGGTCTTCTTGAGGTAAAATGCGGGGCAAAACTTCAATAACGCTTACTTTGACGCCTAATTCATTATAAAAACTGGCAAATTCAATGCCAATCGCGCCAGACCCTAAAATAATCATAGATTCGGGCAATTTTGGTGGTTGCAAGGCAGTTTTATAATCCCAAACATTCACGCCATCGGCTTCCATATTGGGTAAAGATTTTGGGCGCGCGCCCGTGGCAATTATTACCGATTGCGCTGTGATAGTTTTATTTGTGCCATCTTTCATGGTTAAGCCAATTTTACGATTTCCTGCCTCGCCACCTTGCAATCTTGCGTAAGCGTCTATGACTTCAACCTTATTTTTCTTTAATAAATGGGCAACTCCTGATGATAATTGCTTGGATACTTGTCTTGACCTTGCGATGATAGCGTTAAAATCGGGCTTAATTTGCCCAATTTCCAAGCCGTATTCTTTGCCATGTTTGGCAAGTCTTAATACTTCCGCAGAACGAAGTAAGGCTTTGGTTGGAATACAACCCCAATTTAAGCAAATTCCGCCAAGATGGTTTGCCTCAACCACGGCAACTTTTAATTTTAATTGTGCCGCGCGAATCGCACTTACATACCCGCCCGGTCCAGCACCCATAATTACTAAATCATATTCTGCCATTTTTACCTCTTCAGAGATTTAAATAAACAATTAATTACTTAAAATGTCAATGTTTTTTTCGTGATTTAAAGCACGGAATCGTCAATTTGTATGATTTTTGTTGCTAAATCAATTTTTTTTATGACAAAATCTTGATAAGGAATCATTTCTTCTTGGTTTTTTAAATCTTGATAAATAAGAATATCGCCCGCGCCGTAATTGGCAAATGCCGTGCAAACCCCTAAATGCGTATCTTGCAAATTAACCAAAGCGCAACCGATTAAATCGGCAAAATAAACCTCATCATCACAAGGCGGTAATTGCGATCTGTCAACCTTGCATTCTTGCCCAATATAAACCAAAGCTTGATTAATATCGTTAATATTTTTGAAAAAAACTTGTAATTTTGATGAATTTGGAACTTGTTTGCAGTTAGCAGTCGTTAAAATGCCTTTTTCCGTGCGAATATCGCCATATTTCGCAAAATCAATCGGGTTTTGGCAAAAAGATTGCACAATGCACTCGCCCTTTAAGCCCCGCGTGCGTAAAATTTTGCCAATGATGATGGATTTATTTGGCAAGAAAATAATCAATAATATAGGGAATTGCAATACCAAGAAGTAAAAAAAGAACATTAATATATAAATGCTTTCTATCAGAATTGCTTTTTCTTATTTGTGCTTTAAGAAGTTCGGAATCAATGTGTTTTATATTTTCTATAATTTCATCAAAATATTTATCAAATAATTCATTATAAATTTCGTCGCGTTTATCTCTATTTTTTCTTGATTCTGAAATTTTTTCCAAACATATATTAACAGATTCCGTGAAAGCAGTTATAGATTCTTTAAATAAACCATAATCACTTAGAAATTTATTTTTAAACAAATTTTCCTTATTTAAATAATAATTTATCAAAGATTCAATTAAATCATGTTTGGCATGATTAAAAAACCGATTAGGAATTTTAAAATCTTCAATATTTATTGTGAATTGTCCAGAAGTTCTTGACTTATTTAATGTGTCAACTATAGCTCTACCAGCGTATCTTAACTCATTAACTGACGCAAATGGCAATACGCCAGTTGTGTTTTTTACAATTTTAATTTTTTCTTCTATTATATTCCATTCATCAAGAAAATTATAATTGCCAATCATTTCATTACATCACTTTTTGATTGTTCTGATTTAAAAAATTTATATATGGTTGTTGCAAATCTAAATCACCTCTTGACATTTCAGCCTGAATTTGCGAGTTTATTTTAGCATTTTCTTCCAGCAATTCTTGCTTAGCCTGTGCTTGAATGCTTAACCCGTGGAAATACTCATTCCACAAAGAATTAATCGCTCTAAAAATATAATTATCCATAATTCCCCCTTAATATATATAATGATAGTGATTCACCACAAAGTCAATCACTATCATTTATATTGCAATAAATTTGCCAAATATTATTCAGCAGGGGTTTCTTCGGCTGGAGCCTCAGGAGCTTCGGGTTCAGCCGCAGCCGCAGCCAAAGCATCAGCGCGTTCTTGTAATTTTTTTGCTTTTTCTTCGGCGCGTTCAATCGTGTTTTTATGCACTTGATTTTTCACGGTTTGATTCGGAATTTTGCGTGCGGCGACTAAGCCTAAATCAGCAAGAAATCTAACCACGCGGTCAGTTGGTTCTGCGCCATGGTCTAACCAATGTTTTGCCCGTTC